>CAJTVU010000013.1 GCA_910580235.1 uncultured Dorea sp. | reverse complement strand
AGACAGACAGACAGACAGACAGACAGACAGACAGACAGACAGACAGACAGACAGAGTCTGCCCTTTTTGGCGTACAATCAAATATGGAGAAACCTATGTATAGGCACTATTTTATCTAAATTCAGATAGGATGGTGTCTTTTTTATACCGTAGGAGAGTCCTTCGGATTTCCTATGGTATATAGAGATGGGAGGAAGAGGAAGTTGAGACAAGGAAGCTTAAAGAAGAAAGCGGGCTCGCTGTTGCTGGCGGCAGCAATGCTTGGGACGTCATTTCCGGCATTCAGTATGGAAGCCTATGCGGCGGATCTGCCGGACAGTACGCAGTTTGCGGCAGTAGATGATTTGAAGGCTTTTGATACAGACGATACGAATGGCACAAATCCGGCGGCGAAAGTCTACTTTGGCAATGATCCCAATACAGGAAGCGAGCACCAATGGTGGATCGCAGGAAGCCAGAAGGGAAATCTAACATTGCTTGCGGCAAGCCCACTGGCAACAGGGCAGATGTTTGAACCAGATGACACGAATGATAAAGCATATAGCGAAGCTTGGGGCTGTGATTATACAAGCACAGGCGGTTCGGATCCAACTGATGTTTTTCCACACCATTATGGAGCAAGCCCTCTTAGAGCTACATTAAAGAATTTGGAAGCTTCATGGTTTTCAGGTGTTGAACAAAGCTTAATAAATGACACGATCGTTTACACAAACGACAGGAAAAATGGCAGTGTATACGCAACAAAAGAGAGGCTGTATCTTGCTTATGGAGAAGGGCAAGAGGTGTATATTACAGTAGGGGCGAATAGCCCGGATAGTCTGAATAATGCTCTTCGCGTGGATATAAGCTATTGGGGGAATAGCGGCTTTTTTTGGCTCCGTGCGCCGAGCGAGCTTAATAGTAACTATGCGCTGATTGCGAGTCCGGTCACCCACGCTAATGTGAACTACAGCAATGTTAACAATAATCGTGTCGCGGTGGCGCCCGCTTTTGAATTGGATCTGTCATCTGTCATTTTTGCATCTGCTGCGCCAGCGGCATCATCTGAGGGAGCGCTGGCATTGCAAGATGTTGATGGGAACGGAGCGTTTACATTACGGTACAATGCAAACAATTTAGGCTCTGCTCTAGTTTCTTATGATAAGCGCAAAGCTACATTAACAGACGTTCCCGCAGGCACATATCTAATCGTACAGAATAGCGCCGGAGCATACGCAAAATCGGTCAGAGGCGGTAGTGTTATTACTCCACAGCAAGTAGACCCCACCCTTACTTCTTTTGAGAACTGTAAAGTATGGCTGGAAACAACAGATACAACAAATAGGATCACATATGCGGCGCTTGCAACAGAAGCACAAGGTTATTCAGTAACAATCACAGAGAATACAGGATTAAAGATCGCTTCAGGTAATGCTATGCAAGAAGTAGCGCCAAATACAGTGATTGATGCTATTGCAGTAGAAGTGGCTGAGGATTATTATCTTCCTGATGATTATATCAACAAGATTACAGGACTCAATGGCCTGACAGTGACAAGGACAGGCAATGGCCTTACAATCTCAGGGACGCCGACAGGCGATGTGGCCCTTACGCTTCCGCCAGCAACAGCCGCAGCTTACACGATTGCAGCCAGCCCTGCTTCGTTGGATTTTGGCGCGCTGAATGAGGGATATAAAAGCAACCCTTCTGCCCAATCGGTAACGATCACAAATACAGGGAGCAGCAAGGCTACATTAGAAAATCCGACAAGCTTAAATTATAATATTACGTTATCAGGTACTGAAATTGATCCAGGCGGTACAGCGGCTTTAGCGATCGTGCCGAAAGCAGGCCTGATTGCCGGTACATATAACGAAACTCTTGAGATTAAGACGACGAAGGGGACATCAGCGAGCGTAGATGTTACTTTCAAAGTAAATGGCGCATTGAGCGTATCTCTTAGCACAAGCGCGAAGACAATAACACAAGGAGAGTCTGTAACGCTTACCGCAGCCGTGCAGGGCGGGAGCGGGAGCTACTCTTATACATGGTATGCGAATGATGTGGAAGACCCGGCGCTTCAAGGGAATGAAGTGACCGCCGCTCCAACTGTCACGACAACATATAAAGTCGTTGTGGAAGATACGATCGAGGGTAAGAGCGCAGCAGCGACCGTCACCGTGCTCCCGAAGGGTTACGCGTGGGAAGCGCCGGGCGATTTCATCTTTGGCGATCGGCATATCGGGTATGAAGATGTACCTGCAAATAGCTTCACTATCAAGAATACAGGCAGTGTAGAGGTTACGAATCTCAATGTAGCCTTAACAGGAGCGGATGCCAGCGCATTTGCATTAGACACAGCAGGAATGCAGACGACGCTCTCCCCCGGCGGGGCGACAGTATTTACCGTAAAGCCGAATACCGGCCTTGCGGCAGGAACTTATGAGGCGGAGGTACAGATTACGGACGGCTTCGGTGTTACCAAGACGGCTGGGATCCGCTTCACTGTAGGAGATCACACATTCCAATGGGTAGTCGACCAGGAAGCGACAGAAACAGAAAAAGGCTCTAAACATGAGGAATGTACCATTTGCGGTTACAAGAAGCCAAGCGTAGAAATCCCGGCTACAGGATTAACAGATCCAGAGAGGCCGGGAACAGATAAGCCAGACATAAATAAACCGGACAGCAATAAAGGCAGCGTACAGACCGGAGACAGGACAGGACTTCTTCTTTGGGAAGTACTGCTGATCGGTTCCGGCGGCATCCTCCTATACGGACTGTATCGTAAAAAGAGAAAGATGGGTTAATAACACTTATAAGGGCAGCGTCCTGATGGATCACAGGCGCTGCTCTTTTTAGGAGTCTCTTATTGAAATACATAGCTTTCCTGTGTATAATATGATTAATGGGAAGGGATAAAAACTGGTTCTTTTCCCAACTTTACCGGGAAAGATTTGAAAAAGCCCATAAATGTGGAGGATTTTAGAAATATGGAACAATATAAGCAGGAGTTCATCGAGTTCATGGTAGAGAGCGACGTGCTGAAATTCGGCGAGTTTACGTTAAAGAGCGGGAGGAGATCGCCATTCTTCATGAATGCAGGGGCGTATGTGACAGGCTCCATGTTGAAAAGGCTGGGAGAGTACTATGCGAAAGCGATCCACAATACATATGGAGATGATTTTGACGTCCTTTTCGGACCGGCCTACAAGGGGATCCCTCTTGCGGTCGTGACGGCCATGGCGTACAGTGAGCTGTATGGAAAGGAAGTCCGTTATTGTTCTGACCGGAAAGAAGAGAAGGATCACGGCGCGGACAAGGGGAGCTTCCTTGGGAGCAGCCTGAAGGATGGCGACCGGGTCGTGATGGTCGAGGATGTGACTACATCGGGCAAATCCATGGAGGAGACCGTTCCGAAGGTGCGGGGCGCAGCGGACGTGGAGATCGTAGGGCTTATGGTGTCCTTAGACCGCATGGAAGTAGGGAAGGGAGGCAGGAAGCCTGCCCTGGATGAGATACGAGGCCTGTACGGGTTTGGCGCAGGGGCTATCGTCACGATGGAAGAAGTCGTAAGGCACCTTTATAACAAAGAATGTCGGGGAAAAGTTGTGATCGACGACACATTAAAAGAAGCGATTGATGCATACTATGAAACATATGGTGTAAAATAGCGCAGGAGGAGTAGGGATGAACGAGAAAGCATATAAGACTATGAGCTTTGCAGGAGCGGCCAATGTGGCGGTAGGGATCGTCATGGTAGTCGCAGGGCTTGCTACAGGGATTATCGCCATTGTGGGCGGAGTGAAGCTGTTAAAGGACAAAAAGGGCCTGACTTTTTAGTTCTGGTTCGAAAGGAAGGCTGTATTTTTGAATTCTAAAAAGAGAAGACGGATCCGTATGCTGGGGAAGGTATGCTTCGTGCTGTATATCGGATTTATCATATATTTTCTTATATTTTCCGACTGGTACGGCAGGACGACGACGGGAATGGAGGACTACCGTTATAATCTCGTCTTGTTCAAAGAGATCAAAAGATTCTGGGAGTACCGCGACCACGTGGGATTTTTTGCTATGTTCACGAATCTTTTCGGGAATGTACTGATTTTTATGCCCTTCGGGTTTTTCATGCCTATGGCCAGCAAATACAGAAGCTTCTTGTCTACAACGTTCTGGAGCTTCGGATTAAGCCTGTGCGTGGAGACTTTCCAGCTTGTCACGAAGGTGGGGTGCTTTGATGTGGACGATTTGCTTCTCAACACGATCGGAGGCATGGCGGGCTATATTGTATTTGCAGTTATGGCGGCGCTCAGGCGGTATCGGAGCCGCAGAGCAAGAACGATGCGGAAGCAGTGAGGAGACGACATGCTGATCAAGAGTAAAAAGGAGCGGAAAGAAGAAGCAAGAAGGCGGGCTATAGAAAAAGAGAGGGAAAGCCGTAGAAAGAAGACGCTTCGTACAAAATACGGGCAGAAGCCTCTGAAGCATGCGAAGAAAGGAATACAGTCCTGTATGTTGGCGGTTCTTGTGGCGCTTATTCTGATCTTGATGATTATGAGGTCTTTTTCAGAAAAGGGAGAGGTCAGCGTATGGATAGGGTTCGGAGGCCTCTTTTCTGTCGTATTGGCGGCGATCGGACTGAAGACTGGGATCAAAGGCTTTAAAGAGCGGGAAAAGAATTACATAACATGCAAGGTGGGCGCGATCTCCAACGGGGCGGCGCTGATCGGGCTTGTGGCAATGTTTATCAGGGGGCTTATTTAGAGATGGTTAAAGAGAGGTATGAGTTGGCGGTAGGGCGTATAAAGGAAATGGAAGAGGAGCAGACGGCGGCGGAGAGATATCGAGGATATTTCCGCCAGATGTCTGCATTTGTCATGATGATAGATGAGCTAAAAGGCTGTATTGACAGTGGAGAGTACAGGCGCCTCTCCCTTGCAGAGCTTGAGGAGTGGAACAAAAGGCTGTATGAGGACATCCTTCCCGAGCGCTATGAGGACAGTTACGCCAACCCTTCTTATGCGGTAAAGGAGCTCGGAGAGTATGGACAGATGCTCAGCTTCCTGTATACGGAGCTTCGGGGCGCGATCGTCTATGCCTTCGAGCAGAAGACGGAATATCTGGATATTCTGTTCGAGCTTCTGATAGAAGTGTACAATCGGTTTGAGGAGGAGCAGGAGCCGGATGTCTGGGGGATCCGGGATATCCTTTACTGGTATGCCTGCGATTATTGCGATGTGTTCGCAACAGAGCATATACGGGAGCAGATCGATCCGACAGATAATTTCGCTATGGAGATTATTGAGGGCAGCGATCTGGAAGATATCCGTTACCTCTATTTCTTTGGCGAGTTTGTGAGCGACAATGAAAGGAAGACGGCTAAGCATCTGTCAGAGCTGCCGCCGGAGACGATCCAGAAGATGGCGGACGTGTACACAGAGGGCTATCGCGTAGGGTTTATAAATACAGGGAGAGATCTGTCTAAGAAATCAACAGTCAACATCCGTTATGCACTGGGATTTGAGAGGGTAGTCAGGGCGGCTGTAGGGAATTTCCGAAAAATGGGGCTTGCGCCTACATTGTATCGCTCTGGCGTCAGTGTGCTGACAAAGCGGAGGCATCTGAAGCTCGGGTATACAGGCGCGGAAGCCAACAAGCAATATGATTACGACCATAAGGACGATCTGGGGCTTTTTATGGACAGGCAGCTTCTGGAGCGCAAGCTGGAAGTGCTGAAGACGACTTATGAGAAATATAAGACGCTCGCTGCGGGATTTGCGGGTCCTGCGTGTATGGAGACTTTCGGGGAGAAGCCATTTTCACCGGAGCAGAAGAAGGAGGCTGTACGTTTAAGCGACAAGCAGCAGGAGCTGTCTCTTTCTTATGACGGCAGAGCAGGGCAGATTACGAATACGTATATCCCCGGGGATGAGAGGAGCTATACGATCATTGCCTGGCCTTTGCCGGAGATCGGGGAAAGATATGAGGAGATATTTGCCGAGGTGATCCGTATTAATACGCTGGATGCAGGCGTGTATGAGAAAGTGCAGCAGACGATCATTGATGTGCTGGATGACGGCGAGTATGTGCATATTCTCGGAGGGAATGGAAATAAGACGGATTTGAAAGTGCAGCTGTACAGATTAGAGGATCCAGACAGGCAGACGATTTTCGAGAATTGCGTGGCAGACGTCAATATCCCGGTAGGGGAAGTGTTTACATCCCCGGTACTGGAAGGGACGGCGGGCGTGCTCCATGTAAGCCGGGTGTATCTGAATGAGCTGCAGTACAAGGATTTGGAGATTACATTTGCAAATGGGATGATCGCGGATTATATATGCCAGAATTTCGAGAGGGATTCAGAGAATAAAGAATACATCCGGGATAATATCCTTCATAAGCATGAGACGCTCCCTCTTGGAGAGTTCGCTATTGGAACGAATACGACCGCCTATGCGGCGGCGAGGAAATATGGTATCGAGGAGAAGCTGCCGATACTGATCGCTGAAAAGATGGGGCCTCATTTTGCCGTGGGAGATACATGCTACAGCTGGAGCGAGGATGTAAAAGTGTACAATCCAAATGGCAAGGAGATCGTGGCGCGGGATAATTCTGTATCTATAAGAAGAAAAGAGGATGTGTCAAAAGCCTATTATCAGTGCCATACGGACATCACGATCCCCTACGAGGAGCTGAAAAGCATTACAGTAGTGGCAGAGGATGGAAAGGAGACAGACATTTTAAGAGATGGGAAGTTCGTGCTCCCGGGGACGGAGATCTTGAACGAGCCATTAGAAAAACTGACAGGTGAGATGTCTTAAGACGGCTCATCTGTCGTTTTATTTGTCAGCTGACTTTAAAGACGGGGCTGGTGTATAATGGACATACCTTAGCGGACGAATGTCCGCCCGCCCCGAGAGGGGCATGTAATACGGGATGCCCGGATGGGTATGACAAAAGAGTGAAAGGAAGATAACGATGCCAAAAGTAGGAATTGTGATGGGAAGCGACTCAGACCTTAAAGTTATGAGCAAAGCGGCAGCGATGCTGGACAAGCTGGAGATCAGCTACGAGATGACGATTATTTCCGCCCACCGGGAACCGGATGTGTTCTTTGAGTGGGCGAAGGCGGCAGAGGGGAAAGGGATTAAAGTCATTATTGCCGGAGCGGGCATGGCGGCGCATCTTCCAGGGATGTGCGCGGCATTGTTCCCTATGCCGGTGGTGGGAGTGCCGATGTCGGGAAAGAATCTGGCGGGAGAGGACGCGCTGTTCTCTATCGTACAGATGCCGCCGGGCGTCCCGGTCGCGACGGTCGCCATTGACGGAGGGCTGAACGCGGCCATTCTCGCGGCGAAGATCCTTGCGGTCTCGGACGAGCATCTGCTTAGGAAGCTCAAAGCGTATACACAGGATATGAAGGAGACCGTGCAGGCAAAGGCGGCAAAGCTGGATCTGATAGGATATGAGGCATATCTGCAATCAAAATAAAATCGCGAGGAGGCCGGTTATGGATTATAAGAAATCAGGCGTTGACATTGAGGCGGGCTACCGCTCGGTGGAGCTTATGAAAGAGCATGTGAAGAAGACGATGAGAGAGGAAGTATTGGGCGGCCTGGGCGGATTTTCCGGCGCGTTCTCGCTGGCGAAGATCAAGGATATGGAAGAGCCGGTGCTTCTGTCCGGCACAGACGGGTGCGGGACGAAAGTGAAGCTGGCGATGATCCTGGACAAGCATGACACCATCGGCATCGACGCGGTGGCCATGTGCGTGAACGATATTGCATGCGCGGGCGGCGAGCCATTATTCTTTCTTGACTATATCGCGTGCGGGAAGAATTACCCGGAGAAGATCGCGACGATCGTGAAAGGAGTGGCAGATGGATGCCTGCAGGCGGAGGCTGCTCTGATCGGCGGAGAGACGGCGGAGCACCCGGGGCTGATGCCGGAGGACGACTATGACCTGGCGGGCTTTGCTGTGGGGGTATGCGACAGGAAAGACATGATTACGGGAGAAGATCTAAAGGAGGGGGACGTGTTGATTGGGATGGCGTCTTCCGGCCTGCACAGCAACGGGTTCTCTCTTGTGCGTAAAGTGTTTGAGATGACGAGGGAATCTTTAGATACATATCACGAGGATCTGGGAGCGACGCTTGGGGAGACGCTTCTTGCGCCTACGAGGATCTATGTGAAAGCGTTAAAGAGCATAAGAAATGCAGGGGTCACCGTGAAAGCGTGCAGCCATATTACAGGCGGCGGGTTTTATGAGAATATACCGCGTATGCTGAGAGACGGAGTAAGAGCGGTCATAGAGAAGGACAGCTATCCTGTTCCAAAGATATTTACAAAGCTTGCAAAAGAAGGGAATATTGAAGAGCATGCTATGTATAATACGTACAATATGGGGCTGGGAATGATCGTGGCGGTACATAAGGCCGACGTGGATAAGGCTATGGAGGCTATACGCTCGGCAGGAGACGTCCCCTATGTAGTGGGGCACATTGAAGCGGGAGAAAAAGGAGTGGATCTATGTTAAATGTCGTCGTGCTTGTATCGGGAGGCGGAACGAATCTTCAGGCGGTGATTGACGGGGTAGAGTCAGGGGCTGTCACGAATACAAGGATCGCAGGGGTAATAAGCAACAATGCCGGCGCATATGCACTGGAGCGCGCGAGAAAGCACGGCATTGCGAGCAAGTGCGTTTCCCCGAAGATGTTCGCATCCAGAGAGGAATTTAACGAGAAGCTGACAGAGGCGGTGGGCGAGATGGAGCCGGATCTTATTGTGCTGGCCGGTTTCCTCGTAGTGATCCCACCTATTATGACAGCGAAATATCAGAACCGGATCATCAATATCCATCCGTCTTTGATTCCTGCTTTCTGTGGGAAAGGCTACTATGGGCTGAAGGTCCATGAGGCGGCTCTTTCGCGGGGCGTCAAGGTGGCGGGGGCGACGGTGCATTTTGTAGATGATGGGACGGACACAGGGCCTATTATTTTGCAGAAGGCAGTCGATGTTGAGGACGGCGACACGCCGGAAGCGCTGCAGAGGCGCGTAATGGAACAGGCGGAGTGGAAGATCCTTCCCCGTGCGATCGATCTGATCGCCAACGGGAAGGTGTCCGTAACGGACGGTCGGACAGAGATACGGAAGTGACATGTACAGGAGGGCCAGGATATGAACGTATTGATTGTAGGAAGCGGCGGGAGAGAGCATGCCATCGCCTATTGCGTGGCAAAGAGCGAAAAGGCGGATAAGATATACTGTACGCCGGGGAATGCGGGGATAGCACAGTATGCAGAGTGCGCGCCTATCGGGGCGATGGAATTTGATAAGATCGTAGCTTTTGCCAGAGAAAAGGAAATAGGCCTCGTAATCGTCGGCATGGACGATCCTCTCGTGGGAGGGCTTGTAGACGAGCTGGAGGCGGCGGGCATCCGCGCCTTCGGGCCGAGGAAAGAGGCGGCGATCCTGGAGGGATCGAAGGCATTCTCGAAAGACTTGATGAAGAAATATAAGATCCCGACGGCGTCTTATGAGAATTTTACAGATGCAGACAAAGCCCTTGCCTATCTCGAGACGGCTAAATTTCCTATCGTGCTGAAGGCGGACGGGCTGGCGCTTGGGAAAGGGGTGCTGATCTGCAGCGATCTCGAAGAAGCAAGAGAAGGCGTGAAAGCCATTATGCAGGACAAGAAGTTTGGCGATGCGGGGCAGAAGATGGTCATTGAGGAGTTCATGGCGGGGAGAGAAGTGTCCGTGCTTTCCTTCGTGGACGGCGATACGATCAGGACGATGACTTCCGCCCAGGACCACAAGCGGGCGAAAGATGGCGATACAGGCCTCAATACCGGCGGTATGGGCACGTTCTCCCCGAGCCCGTTCTATACGAAAGAGGTGGAGGAGTTCTGCAACAAGTACATTTATCAGGCGACGGTAGATGCTATGAAGGCGGAAGGACGCCCCTTTAAGGGCGTGATCTTTTTCGGGCTGATGCTGACGGAGGAAGGGCCGAAGGTGCTGGAGTACAACGCTAGGTTCGGCGATCCAGAGGCGCAGGTAGTGCTGCCGAGGATGAAGAACGATATCATTGAAGTGATGGAGGCGTGCATTGACGGAACACTGGACAAGATAGACCTGCAGTTCGAGGATAACGCCGCGGTGTGCGTAGTGCTGGCGAGCGACGGCTATCCGGTCAGCTATGAGAAAGGCTTCCCTGTCACAGGGCTTGAAGAATTCGAAAAGCACGAAGGCTGCTACTGCTTCCATGCAGGGACAAAGCTTGACGGCGGCCAGATCGTTACGAACGGCGGACGCGTCCTTGGCGTGACAGCGAAAGGCAAAGACTTAAAAGAAGCAAGAGCCAATGCCTACGCCGCCGCAGAGTGGGTACAGTTCGACAACAAATATATGCGCCGCGACATCGGAAAAGCGATCGACGAGGCCTGGCCCCGTCCCTAACCGCTAGTAGATCCCAAGCTCATCGAGATAGCGGTCGATCTTCTTAAGCCTCTTCTCGATGCCCTTTACTTTATGGCTTATCGTGTCCAGAAGGGCTTCGGTCACGAATTGCGGGCCTACCATGGAATTGAAGAACGTGTTGCTGTCCACGGATGCCAGGAAGAGCGTAGTGGCGTACTGTGCAAGAAGAGCGCTTGGCTTATCTGTGATTACGATGATAGACGCGCCCGCCTCTTTTGCCATCTGCGCCGCAAGCCGGTCTACAGACGAATAGCGGGGGAAGCTGAATATGATCAGACAATCGTCTTTGGAAATGTTGCAAATATGGTCGAAAGGGCTGATAGATGCGGAATTGGCGGCCTCTACATTCGGGACCATATGCTTCAGGTACAGAAGGAAATAGTCTCCAAGGCAGGAGTTTCCCCTGGTGGCGAGGACATATTTCCGTTTGCCCGCAATAATGGCGTCTGCAGCTTCTTCAAAAGCAGACAGCGGATTTTTGGAGAACACTGTTTCCAGATTATGGGCGGCGTTCTTAAAATGCCGGTTAATATATTCAGCGTGGGAGTCCAGCTTTGCCCGTTTAACGATGCGCTGCGAGGGGATCGTGATCGTGTTTGAGATGCTAAGTACCTTGTCCTGGTAATCTTTCCGCAAGGCTTTTTGAAAATCCATGAACCCCCCAAAGCCGAGCGAACGGCTAAAGCGGATAACGGAGGATTCGCTTACTCCCAGGGCTGAAGCGATGTCTGTCGAGGTCATGAAGCATGCGTCTGCAGAGTTGTCTAAAATGAATTTTGCTATTGTTTTCTGTGTTTTTGTCAAGTTCGCATTATGGATCAGTTCTCTTAGCTTTTTCATGAAAATATCCTCCGTCCGATAGGGTGCGCCCATCCGGGCATGAATTTATTTAAGCATGAAATCGGAAAATATGCAAGGGCAATTGTAGATACAATTCAAGATGTTTTAACAAAATTAAAAGAAATCGTGAAAAAAATAACTTTTGTTGAATATTATAAGTGAGTGTGCTAGTATAATTTTAAGGACAAATGAAAAATATTATCCATATTTGAAAGAGTATGAAAAATATTTTTCATTCATTATGCAACGAAATTATATAAACAGGAGGTAAAGTAAATTGAGAGTAGGATGTGTAAAAGAGATTAAGAACAATGAATTCCGTGTAGGTATGACTCCGGATAATGTAAAGAGCTATGTAAATGCCGGCCATGAAGTCTATATTGAGAAGAGCGCAGGCGTAGGCTCTGGGTTTATGGATGCAGAGTACGAGGCAGCGGGCGCTAAGATGATCGACAGTGCGAAAGAAGTATGGGATACGGCAGAGATGATGATTAAAGTAAAAGAGCCTCTTCCGGAAGAGTATCCGTTATTCCACGAAGGGCTTATCCTCTATACATATCTTCACCTTGCAGCAGATAAGCCGCAGACAGACGCACTTTTGAACGCAAAAGTAAAAGGCGTTGCTTACGAGACATTATTTGACCCAAGACAGGGCGGACTGCCGCTCCTCGCACCGATGAGCCAGATCGCAGGACGTCTCTCTGTCCAGGAAGGCGCGAAGTATCTTGAGAAGACATTTGGCGGAGAGGGAGTCCTCCTTGCAGGCGTTCCGGGAACCCCGAAGGCGAATATCGTAATCCTCGGCGGCGGCAACGTAGGGACGAATGCATGTAAGATCGCCGTAGGCATGGGCGCTAATGTAACGATTTTGGATATCAGCATCCCAAGGCTGGCATATCTGGACGACATTTTCGGGGCAAGGATCCAGACACTGGTCTCCACAGATGCGAATATCGAGAAGGCTGTAAAGGAAGCCGACCTTGTGATCGGTTCTGTACTGATTCCGGGAAAAGCTGCTCCTAAGCTCTTCAAGAAAGAGTATCTGAAAGATATGAAGCCAGGAGCTGTATTCGTAGACGTTGCAGTTGATCAGGGCGGATGTGGCGAGACGACGAAAGTTACATATCACGACGACCCGATCTATGTTGTGGACGGAGTTGTACACTACTGTGTAGGCAACATGCCGGGAGCTGTTCCGAGAACATCTACGATCGCTCTTACGAACGCTACATTAAGCTATGGCCTTCAGATTGCGAACAAGGGCTTAGAGCAGGCATGTAAAGAAAATGACGTTATGTACTCCGCGATTAATACATACGACGGAAAGCTGACGTGCAAGAATGTGGCAGACAGTTTTGACTGCTACGAGTACACGGATATTAAAGGTCTCTTTTAAGAAGAAAATTCCAAACTTAATTCCTTCAAAGTTGCAAATAGAAAGAGGCGGCTCTTATGGCCGTCTTTTTCTATTGCCGGAAAGATGCTGATGCAGGCGGCGGGGAGATACCCCCTTGCAAAACCTGTTTTCCTGTGCTAATCTGGATATAACAAGATACGAGGTGATAAAAGTGTTGATAGAGATTGATTTTAACAGTGATGAAGCGCTCTATGTACAGCTGCAGCATCAGATTATTATAGGGATCGCAACACAAGTCCTTCAAGAAGGAGAATCCCTTCCGTCAGTGAGGAGGCTTGCCGGCATGGTAGGCGTGAACATGCATACTGTGAATAAGGCGTACTCTCTGCTCAGGCAGCAGGGATTTATCCAGCTCGACCGAAGAAGAGGCGCAGTGATCTCGCTTGACATTGATAAATTGAAAGCCTGTGAGGAGATGAAGCAGGATATGAGGATCGCTCTTGCGAAAGGATGCTGTAAAAATGTTACCAGAGAAGAGGCACATCGGATCGTAGATGAGCTGTTTGATGAGTATACGTCTGGATAAAGCGCGGGAGGCACATCTGAAGGCTTTTAAGACAGAAAGGAATTGGGAACATGAATTATACAGAACAAGCGAACCATGTATTACAGGTTGCGGAGGCGGCAGCAAAGGAGCTGCATCATCCTTATGTGGGGACGGAGCATCTTCTCCTTGGCCTTCGTAAAGTGTATACGTCCGTTGCCGGGCAGGTTCTGGCAGCGGGAGGGCTGGAGGAAGAGAGCATTTATAAAGTAGTAGATGAGCTGATCTCTCCTGTGGGGAATATTACGTTTGCGGAAAAGCCGGAATTCAGCCCCCGATTACGGTTTATTTTGGAAGAGAGCAGGATTGAGGCTCTCCGGTTCCGGGCGAAGGAGATCGGCACAGAGCATATGCTGCTCGCCATGCTGCGGGAATCGGACTGTGTAGGCACGCGGATCCTTCTCACATTGAACTTAAATGTGCAGCATATGCTGCAGGAATTGTTGCAAGTAATTGGAGTAAGCCCGAAAGAATATCAGGAGGAGCTGTCGCAGGAGGGAGCAAGAGGCAGGGAAGGAGTCCTGCCGCAGTACGGGACAGATCTTACCTTACAGGCAGAAGAGGGAAAGCTCGATCCCGTTATCGGACGCGAGGCGGAGATCCACAGGCTGATGCAGGTCTTAAGCAGGCGGACGAAAAATAATCCCTGTCTTGTGGGCGAGCCGGGCGTAGGGAAGACGGCGGTCGTGGAAGGCCTTGCGGCGCAGATAGCATCTGGGGCAGTGCCGGACAGCATGCGGAGCAAGCGGATCTTTACTATGGATCTGGCGGCCATGATCGCGGGCTCTAAGTACCGGGGAGAATTTGAGGAGCGCATGAAGCGGCTTATTCAGGAGGTGAAGGCTTCGGGGAATGTGATCTTATTTTTAGACGAGGTCCACACGATTATTGGCGCAGGGGGCGCAGAAGGCGCCATGGACGCCTCGAATATATTAAAGCCTTCTCTGGCAAGAGGGGAATTGCAGCTGATCGGAGCGACGACGATTACGGAATACCGAAAATACATTGAGAAGGATGCGGCTCTTGAACGGAGGTTCCAGCCAGTTACAGTGGAGGAGCCGTCCTCAGAGCATTGCCTGAACATTTTGGAGGGATTGAGATCGCGGTATGAGGAGCACCACCAGGTGAAGATAGAGCAGGACGCGCTGGAAGCCGCGGTCTGGCTGTCTGGACGATATATAAGCGACCGTTTCCTTCCAGATAAAGCGATCGACGTAGTAGACGAGGCATGTTCGAAAGTGGCATTAAAGGGCTTTACAGTGCCAGAGCGTGTATTTGAGCTGGAAAATACGATCCTGTCTCTTGGGCGTGATATGGAGGAGGCCATCGTACAGGGAAACATGGAGGAGGCGTCTTCCATCCGGCATAAGAGAGAAGAGATGGAACAGAAGCTGGGGCGGTCAAAGAAACGGTTTCAGGCAAGGAGCAGCGGGAATCCGGGGCGTGTGACGGAGGACGATATTGCGGATGTGGTGTCGGAATGGACGAAGATCCCGGTCAGGAGGCTTCAGGAAACGGAAGGTATGAGGCTTCAGAACCTGGAGAAGACGCTGCACAAGCGTGTCATTGGGCAGGAAGAGGCAGTTACAGCGGTATCAAGGGCGGTCAGGCGGGGACGCGTAGGCCTGAAAGACCCGAGCCGCCCTATCGGGTCGTTTCTGTTCCTCGGCCCTACAGGGGTAGGCAAGACAGAGCTTTCCAAGGCTCTCTCCGAGACGCTGTTCGGGGACGAAGGATCTATGATACGGGTGGATATGTCAGAATATATGGAGAAACATAGCGTTTCCAAAATGATCGGCTCCCCGCCGGGCTATGTAGGGCATGATGACGGAGGGCAGCTGAGCGAGAAAGTCAGGCGCCACCCTTATTCCGTTATTTTGTTCGACGAGATAGAAAAGGCTCATCCCGATGTGTTCAATATCCTTCTCCAGGTGCTGGACGACGGGCATATTACGGACTCTCAGGGACGTAAAGTGGATTTCAGGAACACAGTTATTATTATGACTTCCAATGCGGGAGCGCAGGCGATCATTGATCCGAAGAAGCTGGGATTTAACGCCAGGGAGGATAAGGCCGGCGATTACAAGCGTATGAAGGCGAATGTGCTAAATGAGATTAAGCTGATCTTCCGCCCGGAATTCCTGAACCGGATCGACGAGATCATTGTATTCCATCCGCTGGGAGCGGAAGAGATGAAGAGGATCGTAGGGCTGATGTGCAAGGAGCTTGTCGGGCGCGCGAAAGAGCAGTTAGATATCCGTCTGACGATCCGGGATTCTGTGAAGAAGCACATCGTGGAGACCGGGACAGATAACAAGTACGGGGCGAGGCCCTTAAGGCGCGCCGTACAGAACCAGCTGGAGGATAAGCTGGCGGAAGCAGTACTTTCAGGAGAAATAGAGCGAGGTACAGAAGTCGTTGCAGGAATGTCGAAAAAAGAGATAAAATTTTCTTCGAAGACTGTAAATTAATACAGACTTAGTATATAATGAAAATACTATTGCCTGGCAAGATCGTGAGCGTCCTTATCAGGCAACGGTACAAAAAACCGTAGGAGGAAATAAAAGTGGCAGCGGTAAAAGAATTATTAAGAGCTGAGACAGATGGGACACTTAGTTTTGGTGATTATACCTTAACGAACAAGACAAAGCTGGATGGGTTCGAGTTCCAGGGGGATCTCTACAAGGTGAAATGTTTTGCAGAGATTACAAAACTGGAGAAGAACGGCATGTTCGTGTATGAATCCGTACCGGGAACGGCAGTAAATAATTTTGCTGTGTCAGAAAAAGAGATTACATTCATCGTGTCGGGGGCGCAGGATGCACAAATCACGCTGGAGCTGGAGGCAGACAGCGAATATGAAGTCTATATGGACGGTGCGGACGCCGGGGACATGAAGACCAACTTAAGCGGGAAATTGAGCGTCAGCGCAGAGCTTGCGTCGGACAGGAGCGTAGAAGTTAAAATCGTAAAAAAATAATAAAAAGGGGACGTACACTTTCGCGCAAAGCGTACGTCCCCTTTTAGTTAAATGGGTGTCCCTTTTTGGAAAAGAGGGTGTCCCCCTTTTATTTATAGCAACATTCCATGCGGGTATGGTATAATATATGGACAGCGATTTCCAGGAGAGCGTAAGACGGCGATAAAGGAGACAAGAAGGAATGGCAAAAGCAAAGAGAAGCGTGTTTTTCTGCCAAAACTGCGGGCATGAGGAGAGCAAGTGGCTGGGGCAGTGCCCGATGTGCAGAGAGTGGAACACATTTGTAGAGGAGAAGGTAATGCCGGCGAAAGCAAGAAGTGCAGGCGCGGATCCTGGCAGGAAAGCGGACGTGATAGCTTTGTCTAGTGTAAGGACGGAGGAGGATGAGCGGACACTGACCGGAATCGGGGAGCTTGACCGTGTGCTTGGAGGGGGCATCGTGCCGGGGTCTCTCGTGCTGGTGGGCGGCGACCCGGGCATCGGGAAATCTACTCTGCTCCTGCAAGTCTGCCGGGAGCTGGCTGCGATGGAGAAGAAAGTTCTGTACATATCTGGAGAAGAGTCTTTAAAGCAGATTAAGATGCGCGCCAACCGGATGGGAGAGTTTGCGGAGAACATCTATCTTCTGTGTGAGACAAATCTGGATATTATCCGGGGGATCATAGAAAGACAGAAGCCGGATATGGTAGTCATAGATTCTATACAGACAATGTACGATGAGACGGTGGTTTCTGCGCCCGGAAGCGTTTCGCAGGTCAGAGAATCCACGAACGTATTCATGCAGCTGGCTAAAGGGCTTGGCATCTCTATCTTTATTGTTGGCCACGTGACAAAAGAAGGCACGGTAGCAGGGCCGAGAGTGCTGGAGCACATGGTAGACACAGTACTGTATTTTGAAGGTGACAGACATGCCTCTTACCGCATTCTGAGGGCGGTAAAGAACCGTTTTGGCTCCACGAATGAAATCGGCGTGTTCGAGATGAGGCAGCAAGGGCTGGAGGAAGTGAAGAACCCGTCGGAGTTTATGTTGGCTGGAAGGCCGGAGGATGCGCCGGGCTCTGTAGTAGTGTGCGCTATAGAGGGGACGAGGCCAATGCTGATGGAAATCCAGGCTCTGGTCTGTAAGACAAGCTTCGGGATGCCGCGGAGGACGGCGGCCGGAGTTGATTATAACCGGGTGAACCTTTTGATGGCGGTGCTGGAGAAACGGTTGGGGCTGCCGCTCTCAAATTATGACGCGTATGTAAATATTGCGGGCGGCATCCGCATGAGCGAGCCTGCGTCAGATCTGGGGATTATTATAGCGATCGCATCCAGCTATAAGAATAAGCCGGTATCAGGGGACACTATCGTGTTCGGAGAAGTAGGGCTGTCCGGGGAAGTGCGGGCGGTGGCTATGCCGGAGCAGCGTGTGGCAGAGGCAAAGAAGCTCGGATTTAAGACATGCATTATGCCGGAGGTAAGCGTAAAATCGGTTGGGAATGCGGAAGGGATTGAGATCATAGGAATTAAAACAGTGAATCATGCTATGAATTTATTATAAAAGAGCACTTTGGGAGCCTGAGCCAGAAAGAGGAGATTATGGATATAAAAAAAGCAATCGTAGACGGAAGAACTGCACTGGGGATCGAGCTTGGATCTACCAGGATCAAGGGGGCTCTGATCAATCTGAAAGGGGAGGTTCTTGCAGTAGGGATTTATGACTGGGAGAATTCTTTAATTGATAATATCTGGACTTACAGTCTTGCAGAAATCCATACAGGGCTGCAAAAATGTTATAGCGTATTAAGGGAAGAAGTGGAAGATAAATATGGGGTTACGCTGTGCAATGTTGGTGCGATTGGCATCAGCGCTATGATGCATGGGTACATGGCGTTGGACAGGAACGGGAGGCAGCTTGCTCCATTCCAGACATGGAGGAATACCAATACGCAGAAAGCGGCGGACGAGCTTACAGAGCTGTTCGGATTTAACATCCCGCTGCGCTGGAGTGTTGCACATTTGTACCAGCGTATTCTTGACAGAAAGGCACATGTCGGGCAGTTGGATTATGTCTGTACACTGAGCGCGTACATTCATTGGAAGCTGACCGGCAGGAAGGTGATCGGTATCGGCGATGCCGCGGGGATGTTCCCGATTGATCCACATACCTGTAATTATGAGGCGGGCATGGCCAGCAAGTTTAACGCGTTGACAGAGCCATATGGATATTCCTGGAAAATGGAGGATATCTTCCCGGAAGTTCTTGTCGCTGGGGAAAATGCCGGGGAACTGACAGAAGAAGGCGCGGCATTTCTGGACGAGACAGGGAGCCTCAGAGCAGGCATACCATTCTGCCCTCCGGAGGGGGACGCTGGTACGGGCATGACGGCGACCAATTCAGTTGCGCCGGGAACAGGGAATGTGTCGGCCGGGACGAGCACATTTGCCATGATCGTATTAAAGGAGCAGCTTGGCCGTATATATCGTGAGATTGATATGGTGGCAACCCCGTCAGGCTTTCCGTGCGCGATGTCCCATGCGAATAATGGCACGTCGGATCTGAATGCGTGGATTGGAATTTTTAAGGAATTTTCAGAATTAATGGGGATGCAGGCAGGGGCTGAGGAATTATTTGACAAGCTTTACACGAGCTCCTTGAAAGGCGATCCCGACTGCGGAGGGCTCCTGGCATATGGATATTATTCTGGGGAGAATATCACCATGCTCAATGAAGGACGTCCCGCATTTCTACGGACGCCAAAGAGCAGGTTCAACCTTGCGAATTTTATGAAAGCTCATCTGTATACGTCGTTAGGAGCCGTAAAACTAGGCATGGATATCCTGCTGGACGAGGAAAAGGTGAAAGTAAGCCGTATTACGGGACATGGCGGTTTTTTCAAGACGAAAGGAATTGGCCAGAGATATCTGGCTGCGGCGGTAAATGTGCCAGTGACTGTGATGGATATGGCAAGCGAGGGCGGCGCGTGGGGAATCGCGCTGCTGGCGGCATATATGCTGGACAGGAGCCCTGGCGAGAGGCTGGAAGATTACCTTGAAACAAGGATCTTCAAAGAACTGTCCGGGGAGACGGTAGCGCCGCGCGCGGAAGATGTAGAAGGGTTCCGTATTTTTACGGAACGTTACAAAGCAGGGCTTTCCATCGAGAAGTCGGCGATTGAAGCAATGGATTGGTAAAAGTAAAAAAGGGGGTGTCCCTTTTTGGGGAATAGGGTGTCCCTACCGGCCGGGCCGCCGGAGCGATAATATTTCATCAATAATCTTGAGCGCTACTTCGTCTTTGCTCATAATCTCCAGTTCTTTTATGGAATCTGGGGTGATGATCGTGACGATATTCGTGTCCGTGGCAAAGCCTGCGCCCTGCATTTTGAGATTGTTGGCGACGATCATGTCCAGATGCTTCTTCACAAGCTTTTTCTTGGAGTTCTCCAGCATGTTCTCTGTCTCCATGGAAAAGCCGCATAGGAATTGCCCTGGCTTCTTATTTTCGCCCAGAGCCTTCAGGATGTCGTCTGTCTGCTCGCAAGCGATAGAAAGGCTGTCGCCGGACTTCTTCATTTTCTCATCGGCCGTTTTGCATGGACGGTAGTCTGCCACTGCGGCAGCTTTGATAATAATATCCATCTCATCGCTTCGTGCCATGACTGCGTCATACATATCTTTTGCGGAAATGACTGGCGCGACGGCCACGAAGGGAGGGGGGGCAAGGGCAGTGCTGCCGCTTACAAGCATCACATCCGCCCCTCGCAGCATACACATCTTAGCGATGCTGTAGCCCATTTTCCCTGAAGAGTGGTTCGTAATGTAACGCACCGGATCTATAGCCTCCTGGGTAGGGCCTGCGGTCACTAAGACCTTCATTCCTTTCATATCTTTTTCAAATGCGGCAGCCAGGAGGATATGATCGAGCAGCAGCTCCGGCTCCGGCATCTTCCCCGCGCCCACATCGCCGCAGGCCAGCCTCCCGCTGTCCGGCTCGACTACACGCATCCCATAAGAGGCGAGCAATTTAAGATTGTCCTGCGTGACGGCGTTCTCGTACATCGCAGTGTTCATAGCAGGGGCGACGATTTTCGGCGCTCTGCTTGCAAGGACGGTAGTCGTCAGCATATCGTCCGCAATGCCGTGGGCCAGTTTGGCGATAGTATTGGCTGTTGCGGGGGCGATCAGGATTACGTCAGCCTTCTGCGCCAGAGCCACGTGCTCTACGTTGAATTCAAAATTACGGTCGAATGTGTCAGAAATACATTTATGCCCGGTCAATGTCTCGAAGGTGATCGGATTGATAAAATTCTTTGCGTGCTCTGTCATAATAACATGGACGTCAGCCCCTGCCTTTACGAGCATGCTGGTAAGGGAAGCAGTTTTATATGCGGCGATCCCGCCGCATACTCCGAGAAGTACGGTTTTTCCTTTTAACATCATAGTCAGCCCTCTTTTCCCATTTTGCCTGTTTCATTTATTTTCTTTCTGTCTGTCAGATTCTATGTACCACTATAACGTGTTTTCATAGAAGTTGCAAGATGGCGAGAAAAGATGTTATAATTAAAAAAATACGGAAAGATATGGAGGCTTTTCTATGAGAAATAAGAGAAATATAATTGCGATATTATTCATACTCGTTCTGTGCCTGGCTGTGCCTGGCTGTGGCAAAGAAGGGGAAAAAGGAGAAGATGATCTAAATATCGAGAAGACAGAAGAACAGGCAGACGAGGCTTCTGCCACAGGAGAGGCTTCTTCTGGCGATGCAGAAGGGGCAGGAGGAGAGGAGGGCAAAACGCATATCCTCACAACGGAAGATGGAGGCGCAAGTGTGAAGGTCCGGGGTCCGGAAGGGTATGATTTAATGGAATATTCCTCGGACGTGAATTTGAGCTTCGAGAAGACAGAAGGGACATTTGGCTCCGTAATTACGATGCGCCTTTTAAGCGGGAGCGAAGCAGACGCGGCAGACGCGCTCCTTCAGGAGATCCAGTACATGGTCAGCGCCAACAGTACCGGAGATTCTAACATAGGAGAGATCCAGACAGTGGCTGAAGGGGAATATCAAGTATCTTATGTAGATTATTCCTATGATGCGTCTGGGACGATGGCGGAAGGCCGCAGGATATTTATGACGCTTGGCAATGGAAGCATATACGTGTACGCAGTAGAGAATATTGGAGGAGGCCTGCAGGACGCAAGCACAGAGATAAGCAGCGTGGTCTCCTCTATTTCATAGGAGGACGGACAATGGAAAAGATGGAAAAAAGAAAACGAGATACAAGATGGATGGTCAGTGTGGCTCTGATGGCAGCGATTATTATCGTGCTTGCGAATACGCCTCTTGGCATGATCCAGCTGCCGGTCATTAAAGCTACGACCGTGCATATCCCAGTCATTATCGGCGCGATACTTCTCGGTCCTATGGCGGGAGGGATATTAGGAGCGGTTTTTGGAGTCTGCTCTCTGATCAGCAACACGATGGCGCCTACTCTGTTGTCCTTTGCATTTTCTCCGTTCATGAGCACAACGGGGATCCCCGGAGCTCTGAAGGCGATCTGGATATCGGTCGGATGCAGGATATTGATCGGCGTTGCAGCTGGCTGGCTGTGGCAGCTGCTCTGCAAGATAAAGCTGAACCAGCTGATCGCGCTTCCCATCGTAGGATTTGTAGGCTCCATGGTAAATACTGTGACAGTCATGGGAAGCATCTACCTTCTGTTCGCGCAGCAGTATGCTGACGCGAGAGAGGTGGGGATCACAGCGGTATGGGGGCTGATCATGGGCACGATTACAGCGTCGGGAGTCCCGGAAGCCATCGCGGCCTCCCTTCTTGTACTGGCGCTCGGGAAAGTGCTTCTCAATGTATTTAAGAGAATGGATGCCCAGTAACAAGAAAGAAAGGCCGCGATGTCCTATGCCCGCAGGACAGATTTCAGAACAGAGCTGATCTTTGGCGTCGTTCCGTAGAGAAGGACGCCGACACGGTAGATCTTTGCGGACAGGATGCCAATGCCGGCGGTGGACAGTATCAGGATGGCGATAGAAAGGGCTATTTCATAAAACGGCACGGTGCTCATGGCGATGCGGGTAAACATAGCCATTGGAGAAGTGAACGGCACGAAGGAACAGATCTTCATAAGCGTGCTGTCGACTCCGCCTCCTGACATGGAGTAGACGACTACCATAAAACCGATGATGAACAGGAGCATGACCGGCATAGTGGAAGTATTGATGTCTTCCAGCTTAGAGGCCGTCGATCCGATCGCTCCGAACATAAATGCATAGATGAAAAAGCCAAGTATAAAAAATACTAACATGTAAATAAGCAGGCTTAAAGGCATGTCGAAGATGGAATTTATTACCATGTTGTCTGCCCAATAAGATTTATTCAGATTGAAGAGCAGGAAGCCGGAACCGAATACGACGATCAGCTGTATCAGCCCTGCCAGGCAGGATGCGAGGACTTTTCCGAACATCATGCTCGTAGGATCGGCGCTCGTAATGAGAACCTCCATAGCTCGGGAGCTTTTTTCCGTAGCCACGTTGGTCGCCACCATCTGGCCATAGAGCAGGATTACCATATACAGGGCGAAGATCATGATGTAAGTGTAGAAGAAGTTCTGCATCTGATCTTTGCCAAGGCTCGCTGTCTCATGCTCGATTTGTACGGAAAGGATCGATCCGGCCTCGTCTGGAGAGATCCCTTTTTCTACCATGGCGTTTGCCTGGCAGAGATTTCTTAGCACCTCATCTGCGATAGCGGTGTTCCCATCGTACATGGAAAGGTTGTTGACGTAATAAACATAGGAAGCCGGGCTCTCCATGACAAACGCGCATTCTGCATCGCCGGAAGTGATCTGTTCTTTAATGGAATTAAGATCCCCGTCGGCGACACGGACTTCATAATCTGGAAATGCAGAAGTGAAGGCCGTCTTTACACTGTCCGCGTCTTCGGAAGAGCCGGCGGCGATAAGCATTACAGCCGCTTCCTCGGACTTTGCGTCTTCTGTGTCCTTTCCCAGAAGCTCTTTGGCCCGTGGGAAGAACATGAGGACGGCGATGAGGGCTACGAGGAAAAGCGTGATGCCCACGAATATTTTATTTTTAAAGTAGTATTTTAATTCAAATGCCAGTATCGTTTTAAATTGCTTCATAATTGCTTTCCTCCTAATTCTGCTGTTCTGCATATTCAACAAAGATGTCGTTCAGCGAAGGCTCAAAGACTTTGATCTCATCAATATCGTATTTTTCGGTCAGAGTCCGCATCATCGCCTGCTTGTCTTCTGTAGATGCAAGCCGGATGATCAGATCTCCTTCCTCCCGGCGATCGCAGCAGTCGCCTAAGTCGGACAAGATTTTTTCCATATGTTCGGAACGGACGATCAGACGATCCCGCACATAATTTCTCTTAATATCGTGCAGATCCCCGCGGAGCACTACCTGCCCTCCATTTAAGATGGCGATGGAATCGCAGAATTCCTCAATATAACTCATCTGATGGCTGGAGAAAAGCACGATCTTCCCTTTCGCGATCTCTTCTTTGACCACGTCTTTTAACAGCATGGCATTTACAGGATCCAGGCCGGAGAACGGCTCGTCCAGTATGACGATCTGCGGATCGTGGGCAATGGCAGTAATGAGCTGGATCTTCTGCTGGTTCCCTTTGGAGAGGGTGTCAAGCCTCTTATTCCTATATTCGGTCATTTTAAGCCTGTCAAGCCAGTAATCTATGGATCTTATTGCGTCCGCGCGGGACAGGCCTTTGAGCTGGGAGAAATAGACCAGCTGGTCGATGATCTTCTTTTTCGGATATAATCCCCGTTCTTCCGGGAGATAGCCAATCTGCACCTCTTGACGATCCATCGGCTTTCCGTCTAAGAAGATAGCGCCATTGTCCGCCGGGAACACATGCATCAGGATGCGGATCGTGGTCGTCTTACCGGCGCCGTTTCTTCCGAGAAGGCCGAAAGCCTTGCCGCTTTCGGCAGAAAAAGAGATATACTTGAGTACTTCTTTCTCTCCAAAACTCTTGCTTATGTTGCGTAATTCAAGTTTCATAAGAGCCTCCTTTTTGTTGTGGAATACAAAATGAAAAAAGTGCGCGGCCATCAGCCACGCACTTAAAAACGTAGCCGGGCCCTGTTGCGACACAGTTCATTCCAAAGCAGGTATGAAAGACCAGGCATACATTTTTAACAAAAGTATGCCCGCTTGAAATGATATATAACTGTGTCGCAATGACATTTTAACACAACAGTGAAAAAAAATAAAGTACAGGCTGTATCTTTATGCTATAATGTGAAAAGAAAAAAGAAAAGAAGAGGTAATCTAATATGATAGAATTGATTGGAAAAGTGTATTCCTTCTTGTGGGGAGATCTGATTCTGATACCGCTGCCAGGCGGCGGGAATTTAGGGCTGTCCCTTCTTGTGCTGCTGTTGATCCCGACGGGGATTTATTTTACAGTCCGAACAAGGTTCCTTCCGATCCGCCTGTTTCCCGACATGGTGCGCTCGACGGTGGAGAAGAGGAGCGGCAGAAAGGGGGGCGCGCTGTCCTCTCTGCAGACGTTGATCGTGTCTACCGCGACCCGCGTAGGGATGGGGAATCTGGTAGGCGTGGTGGCTGCTATTTCTGTTGGAGGAGCAGGAAGCGTATTCTGGATGTGGGTGACGGCGCTTATCGGTTCTTCTACTGCGTTCATTGAGGCGACGCTGGCACAGATCTACAAAGAGAGCGATCCGCTGTATGGTGGTTACAGGGGAGGCCCTGCGTACTATATCCACAGTTTTATGACGACGAAGGTGGGAGATGCTAAGAGGCGTTACACGATCCCGGCAGTGCTGTTCGCAGCTTCCGGGCTTATATGTTGGTGCGGCATCAGCCAGGTCATCGGCAATTCGGTCACGTCTGCGTTTGAGAATGCTTTCCGCATCCCGCCTCTTTACACGATATCATTCGTCGTAATACTGGCGGCGTTCATCGTGCTTAGGAAGGACACGACGGTAAAAGTGCTGGATGTGCTCGTACCTATTATGGCAGGGTGCTATTTCCTGATGACGGTCATCCTGATCTTAATGAACCTCGATAAAATACCGGGCGTGTTCGAGCGTATATTTGCGGAGGCGTTCGGCCTTAAGCAGGCGGCGGCAGGCGGATTTGCAGGAGTGCTGATGAATGGGGTGAAGAGAGGGCTGTTCTCCAATGAGGCGGGCTCCGGCTCCGCACCCTGCGCGGCAGCGGCGGCAGAGACAGACCACCCGGCGAAGATCGGGCTTGTACAGGCTCTCGGAGTGTTCGTCGACACGATCGTCATATGTAGCTGTACGGCTATGATCATGCTGCTCGTCCCCGAGAGCGTAACAGAAGGGCTGGTGGGCATGGATCTGCTGCAGACGGCCATGAGCCATTATATGGGGAGCGCAGGCGTAGTATTTATCGCCCTGATCTTGTGGCTGTTCAGCTTTTCAACGTTTATTGGGATCTTGTTCTATGCCCGCGGAAATGTGGCATATCTGTTTGGAGACAGCTGGGCGTCCCAGACTGGATATAAGATACTTGCCCTTGTAATGCTTTTTATCGGCGGGATCGCTACGTACACGTTTGTGTGGGATCTGGGCGACGTCGGGGTAGGGCTTATGACTGTGTTCAATATCGCCTTCCTCTATCCACTTGCGGGGCAGGCGCTGGGAGCCTTGAAAGAATATGAGGAGAGTAAAAGACAGAGCCTGTAGCCAGGACGATAGAACAAAGCGGACAAGTCCGCTTTGCTGCGCCGAGTGCGGTCACGCAGTGACATTTTCTGCTCGCACGAGCGCGCATCTTCCCGGAGGGCTTTTCTCATCTAGGGAACGGAGTTTCCTAGATGAGAAAAGAGCGGGATCATATCCCCGCTCTTTTTCGTGCCTGTTTTGTTCGTCTTAGCTTGCGTCTTCGTTCCCTCTGGACGACGACATATCTTATACGAAGGAGAAGCAGGATGACCAGTATGACGAGCAGTGCGGCCAATGCTTTGATGACGGGTATGTTGTGTACCTTTTTCACAGCTGCTTTCAGGAACCCCTCCTTTTCTGCGCTGGCGGCGCTGGCGGTGTCGGAAGCGCCGGAGGCCGAGGAAGGAGAGTCAGGGGAGGCCGCGGTGTCTGTCGTAGGTACGGTAGTTTTGTACAGACAATTCGTCTTTCTGCCGTCTTCATAAACGACGCACACTGTCGCAACGAAGACGCCGGGCTCCAGCTCGCAGATAGATTCTGGCTCGTCGTAGGACACATTTTGGAACTGGAAGTCTACCCTGGCATCGGACACCAGCTCTCTTTGGGAGATGGAGTATACATGGATAAAGTCGCCGATCCCCAGGTATAAAGTCAGAGGGAAATTAATGATATAATCACCGCTGACGCACAGATCCTGAAAATTATCTCCCTTTGCAGTGTGCGCGTATTCTCCCAGATCTTCGATGATCTGGAAGCTGTTGTCCAGTATCTTAAAGCTGTACCCGCCCTCCCAGTCTGTCTGTATGATATAACGGTCATTTTCTTCGTCATAACCGATTCCTAATATATTGTAAGCGTCGGAGATCTGGACTCTTTCTTTATACTCCAGCGTCAGCGCATCCATGATGAAGATGCAGCCTCTGTTCTCAGGTATGCTGTTGGAATAGAGGGCGACTGCGATCTCTCCAGTATTGGGATTGTACGCCATCCCGTTGGCATGTTCATAGTCTGTAGCCGCCACACGTTTGGCAAGGGTGTAGGGCTCGACTGGATCCCCATTCTCATCTACATCATTCCGGTAATATGCTTTCACAATATCCGGCTCGCTTGAGCCGTCGGCATAATTCTCCAAAGTGATGATATAGTGTTCAGTCGCACAGACAGACTGTACGATGCCCTGTGGGCTTTCCACATCTTCTTCCAGTATCTTCTCCCAGACGGCGCCCTCGAACGCATTGTCAGATGCAAGGTGCGCGTTTGCCGTCAGCGGGCTTGCGATGCACCCAAGCAACAGGATGCCGGCTGCAATGCCAGGAAAATGCAGAAAGGGTATTTTGCATTTCATGGATGTTTTCTCCTGCGTGTAATCTGAATCTAATTATAGCAGATATTTTGTTATATTGTACAAATAAAAAACGCCGGAACACTGCTTTTAGCATTCTGACGCTTTTTGCCAACAGGGGATGAGGGAATCGAACCCCCGCCAAAGGTTTTGGAGACCCCTATCATACCACTTGACCAATCCCCTGT
>CAJTVU010000012.1 GCA_910580235.1 uncultured Dorea sp. | reverse complement strand
CTCTCGACCTCCGCCGTGACAGGGCGGCGCTCTAACCAACTGAGCCACTGGGCCTCGTTATGAGCACTTAGCGTCTGTCTTTTAGACGCTTACGTGCGATACATCTCGCCGCCGTTAGCGAGGTCTCCCTCGAGCTTACCAGGCGAGAATAAATGGACCTTCGGGGACTCGAACCCAGGACCGATCGGTTATGAGCCGATTGCTCTAACCAACTGAGCTAAAGGTCCAAAATCATTAAGTCCCTTATAGGACTAAGCCGATGATCGGACTCGAACCGATAACCTGCTGATTACAAATCAGCTGCTCTGCCAATTGAGCCACATCGGCAAACTCTGCAAAGCAGCTGATTTGTAATCACCGCTCTGCCTTCGATTGGCTTAGCCAATCTCATTAAATTGCGCCACATCGGCAAACCTAGAGTACTTAATGAGCGCCTGCGCGAATTTAGTACGAAGGTTGTTCGAAGGAACTTGGCGAGGTATTTCCGAGCCTAGTGAATCGAACTTCCTTACTAAATGACTCCAACGGGAATCGAACCCGTGTTACCGCCGTGAAAGGGCGATGTCTTAACCGCTTGACCATGGAGCCGTATATGTCCGATCACTTTTAAAGTGACCGGAATCTATATTACCATATAGAGTACCTTTTTTCAAGCCCTTTTGACGTTTTTTTAATTTATTTTTTATCTATCTTCCCTGGAAATCGTCGATATTCTCTAAAGATACTTTGGAATATGGCAGATAAATATATTTATCGTTCTCAAACTCAATCTCCTCCATACCGCTCTCCGAGACGATAGCAACTGCCAACTCTGCCATCGCTGCTGCCTGCCCCTCCTTATCATTATATACTGTGCCTGACAGCTTCAGATCTTCCATCGCTTTCAATCCCATATCTGTCCCGTCAATGCCAAAAAGAAGAGGACGCTCAGAATCCATATATTTTAGCGCATCGTAAGCATCTATCGCTCCCAGCACCATATCATCATTGTTGGCCAAAACAAGCTCGATCTGATCTTTATGTTCTCCCAGCATCTGCGTCATTCGGTTCTGTGCCTGCGCCCGGTTCCAATTGGCAATGCCATAGCTGAGCTTCTCAAGCGTAATCCCCTTGCTTTCCAACGTGGCGACCGCATTTTCTGTACGGATAATAGCGTCCTGATGCCCCGGCTCACCCTCCAATACAACATACTGTATCTTGCCATCCCCGTTGCGGTCAGCCTGTTCATTTCCCAATATAGCGTCAGCTGCCAGCTCTCCCTGCATCACGCCGGACTCCTCTGCTTTGGCTCCCACGTAATAGCACTTGTCCCACTGCATTAAGTCCTCCGCGACCGGCTCCCTGTTAAAGAAAATAACTGGTACATCCTCTCCTCTTGCAAGATCAATGATCTCCGAAGGCGCCGTCCGGTCTACCAGATTAACGCAGAGTACATTGCAGCCTGCATCAATAAGCTCTTTCACCTGTTCATTCTGCGTCCGCTGCGAACCAGCCGCATCCCGGACTGTAACTGTAACTTTCATTTCCTCATTTTCAGACTCTGCAAAATATTTTTTAAAGCAGTCCAGCAGCTCATTAAGGAATGTATCGCTCTGGTCATAGTATGTCACCCCGATATAGATCTTGTCTGAAGCCGTCCGCTCCTGGCTCTGACAGGCGCACAGAAGAATGCACATACAAAAAACCATTCCAATCGCCTGCACTATCCTCTTCCTCATACTATACCTCCTGCCTATTTCTGGCTTATCGCAAAAAACAGGCCTTCATTTTCTTCTGAAAATAGTGTCTCTCTTCGGACGACTGTATGCGGGACTCTCTCATCCATGATTTCCCAATAGCTACGTTTCAGCCTTCCTGCGACCTCCATCATGCTCCGATATCCGACACTAAATTCATCAGGAACCAAAAGGCATTCCACGATGCCTGTATCCAGGTAATAAACCGCCTCTGTAGAATTCCCGATCCCATATATCTCTGCCCCATGTAAGTTATTCGCCGCCGCACACTCTCCGGCCATCGTCAGGCTGTCATCGTCGAAAGCGATCACAATATCCACCTCCGGCTGCTTTGCCAGAAAGTTTATGTCTGTTCCAATAAAAGATCCAGAGACGATCCATACATTTTTAGCTCCTTTGCCCTCCAGGGCATCTCCGAGCCCTCTACCTCGCTCATATACTGCCGTCAAGTCTGTCGTCTGTGAGAGGATCCCGAGACGCTTCCCCTCCAAGCTCCCTCCATAATCTCTCAACAGCTCCTCTGCCAAAGTGGCTCCCATAGCATAATCATCCGCACCCACGGCGGGAACCCCAGAAGTCTTCCCATCCCCGTCTGGTGCATACTCTACAAACATAATCGGAAGCCTGCTCCCAAACTCCTCTACGATCTCTTTAGGATCTTCGCCCGGAACCGGCTGCATAATGACCGCATCCGCTCCATTATTAATCTCCTCCTCCAGAAGGCTCTTTTCCTCCTCAGCAGTCAGTACTTCATCCGTGCCAACGACGAAGATCTCCGCACCCTCGTCTTCCGCAGCCATCCGAAGCCCATATTTGAACGCAGACCACCTGTTATCATCGGAATCACGGATAATGACCGAGACCTTAAATTCATCGTCCCTGCTCTCCAGGATCATCAGAAGCGCTACTACGCCTACTAAGCTTGCAAGAACTGCCTCTATCAGCACAAATGTCTTCTTATTTCTCTTACTCTTTCCCATCTCTTATCTCTTCTTTTCCAAATACATGCCCCTTCTCAAGCGTCTTTCTGTTCTCCTCGGTATAGGGCACTGCCGGCATGCGGATAGAGACTGTAGTCCCTACATCCGGCTCACTTTCTACGATCAATCCATACTCCCTCCCAAAAACAAGCTGAATACGGTTGTTCACATTCACAAGCCCTACTCCCGAACCGCGTTTGCGGATCCTGTTGCTGTCTGTCAGGACAAGGCTCACCTCCTCTTCTGACATTCCCAGCCCATTGTCTTCCACAGACAGGATAACATTGCCTTCTTTTAGCCGGCCTTTCACCTTTATCTCCCCGTCGTCATCCATACCCCTGATCCCATAATTAACGGCATTCTCAAGGATAGGCTGGAGGACCAGCTTTACAGTGCTGTAGGAGGACAAAGAGTCCTCGATGTCAAACACAACAGAGAATGCATCCTTATATCGTACTTTCTGTATGCTCATATAGCTTTTGGCGTGCTGCAGCTCATCTCCTACACTGATTACCGTATGCCCTTTCGAGAGGCTTATCCGGAAAAACTTTGCCAGCTGCGAGAGCATGAACGCAGCGTCGTCATTCCGCTCTCCTTCCACCATCCACATAATAGATTCAAGCGCGTTGTAAAGGAAATGAGGATTAATCTGCCCCTGCAGCGCATCCAGCTCGCTTTTCCTCCGCTCATTCTGCTCCAGGACAATCTTCCTCATAAGCATGTCGATCTGTTCATAAGAGCTCTGTATGGAAAGCCCCAGGCGGCTGATCTCCGGCGAGCCGCCAACATAGATATCCGGCTTCTTGCCCGCCTCATATTCCATAACAGAATCATTCAGCTTCAAAATAGGGCTGGAGATCCTGGCAGAAATAACACGGTTCACGATTACCAGCATCATCGCCATCAGGAGCATCAGCATGACGATAAAATAGCGCAGATCGATCATTCCCCTCGTAAATGTAGAGTACGGGATCACTCCCACCAGCTTCCAGCCAGTATAGCTGATCGTATTGACGATCACTTTCCGCCTCTCTCCGCCAAAATCCTCATCATAAACGCCCTCTCCGTAGCCCGCTGTTTCTATGCTGTTCTCACTTCCAATTCCGTCATTCATCTGCGCCTGCCTCGGATGATAGATAATCTCCCCCTCACCGTCGCACAAGTAATAATACTGTCCGTTCCCAGCAGTATTGATCTGCTGCATCATCCGGGAGACGGAGGCGTAATCCATATCTACCAGCAGAACCCCAAGCCGTGGATTTCCGCTCTCCGTAAGCTCCACAGTGCGGCTTAAAGAGATCACCCAATAATAACGGAACGTGGCGTCATCGAACAAGTTCTGTATATGGGGCGTGGAGAAATGCATATTCTCCATCTCGCCTACAGCCTGCTTATACCAGTCCTGGGCGGTCACATTTGAGCCTTCCTTCTGGGACGCTACCGGCTCTGCCGCTATAAGGCTTCCGCGGTCATTGTATACGGCAATGCTCCGTAAGCTGTCCCGGTTGGCTTCATACAGGATATTCATCTCTCTTTGTATATCCTCGCCTGGAACAGCAAAATCTCTCTCTTTTATAATATTGTAATACGCTGTATCTGAAATCCGGCGCATGCTCCCCAGATAATCTTCCAGGTCCTCGCCGGCCTGCTCCATCATCCTCTCTGTACTCTCGATCGTCTTCTCTCTTGTCAGGGTGGCGAACCGGATATACAGCATGGCTCCTACCATAAACATAGTCGAGATAGATATAACAGAGAACGCGATCATAATAGTAGGCTGGATCCCGCGCAGCCTTAATCTCCTCAAACGCCTAAAATGCCTATTTTCCACTTTCCGTATGCTCCGTCCTGTATTTAGAAGGCGAGACGCCAAAACGCCTCTTAAATACATAGCTGAAATAATTTGGATCTGTATAACCGACGCTCTTTGCTATAATGTAGCTTTTCTCATTGGTCTCGATCAGAAGCCTGGACGCCTGATCCATCCGATAATCCGTCAGCCATCCAATGAACGTCTTCCCTGTTTCCTTCTTGAAGACCGTGGAGAAATAAGAGTTAGACACTCCCAGGACTCCACATATATCGTCTAATGACAGCTCTTCATCCGCATAATTGTTGCATACATACTCCTTTGCTTTAAGTACGAATGATTTTGTCGAGATGCTTCTTGCGCTGATTAGCTGTTCCCGGAAAGAAAAGCTGATATCTACAAGCCATCTCTGAAGCGCCTCAGGCTCTAGATCCATAAGCTGCCCATATAAATTCCGCATATCTCCCGAAAATTCCTCCATCGTCACGTCATTGTTGGCCGACAGCCTGTACAATGCGCTCACCAGCTCCATAACGGCAATATGGTGATGCTGCAGTGATTTTGCTGTAAAGAATATATGCTCCATATATTTATCTACCGCCTCGGTAATATCCTCCTTGGAGCCAAGGCGGATCATCTTAAATAAATTGGACAGTTCCACATCTGTAGTAAAATCCGATTCATTCGTCTGCCGGGGCGCGATCTCCTTAATATTAATCGCCCTGGAAGCCCCGTATATCGCCCGGTAGGAGACCGCCTCCCTTGCACTGCTATAGGATTTGGACAGCTCAAGAAGCCCTTCGCACACCTGCCCTACCCCCACAGTGACCACTGCGCCGATAATACGCCCTGCATATTTACAGAATCTGTCACATTCATCTGTCAGCTCAGAAATCTCATTCTCTCTCCCCAGTTGTGCGATTAAGACGGTATTCCCAAGATATGAGAAGCTTTTCGCCTTCCATCTCTCTCCCAGCCGTTCCCCTGCCTGCTTCTGTACAGACGTGGAGAGGAGCACCGGATTCATATCTTTTGTCGCCTGCCCGGACGAAGTATGCACCACAAGGCAGCAGAAAAAGGGGCCTTCAAGAGAGATCTGATAGTCAGAAAGGTATTTCGAGATCTCTTCTTCATGCACCTTTCCCTCAATGAGCATTGAATAAAAATTAACCTGCAGAAGAGGCAGAGATTCCATATAATATTTTTGCAACACCTGCACGTTACGCTTCTCGCTTATCTCCTGATCCAGCTTTATCTTAAGCTGCGTAAACACATTCATTACTTCTATAGAATTTACCGGCTTTAAAAGATATTCCTCAATTTCCAGATGGATCGCTTCCTTCGCATACTCAAACTCGTCAAATCCTGTGAAGATCAGGACTTTTGTCGCCGGGTACTCTTTCTTTATCGTCTTGGCCAGCTCCATGCCGTCCATGTAAGGCATCTTAATGTCCGTCATGACTACATCGGGCTGGAACTCTTCCACCATCTCAAGGGCTTTCACGCCATTATCAGCATATCCGATCACCAGGAATCCCAACCCCTCCCAATTGATCTTCCTTCTCATAACCTGTATCACTTCTTCTTCGTCGTCCACCAAAAGCACTGTATACTTATTCATGTCCGTCTCCCTTTACGTGCGGATCTCTCGCTCCTTTATAACATTGTAGCAAGCACAGATATAAATTGCAAGGGGACGTACGCTTTGTGCGAAAGCGTACGTCCCCTTTTTAAAAATCGGGTGTCCCTTTTTTGAAAATCGGGTGTCCCTTAAATTCCCTCGCGGGCAGGACAAAAAAAGAGAGCCGGATTTTCATCCGGTTCTCTTGAAAATATTTTTCCTCTATTTTTTCTGAACGTATTTCAGACAGTCAAGGGCTACTGCCACAAGAATGATAATACCTGAGAATACGAACTGAAGGTTCGTATCAATACCAAGGATCGTAAGAGAATAGGTAAGCGCCGTGAAAATAAATACACCGACTACTACACCTGAGATCTTACCGATACCACCGGTGAAAGATACGCCGCCTACTACACAGGCTGCGATCGCATCCATTTCCCAGCCCTGGCCATAGGCCGCGGAACCGGATCCGACCATTCGCACACACTCAAGCCATGCGCCGAATCCATACAGGATGCCCGCAAGGATAAACGCTCCCATCATAACTGCAAATACAGAAATACCTGAAACTGCAGCTGCTTCCGGGTTCCCTCCGACAGCGTACAGGTTCTTGCCGAACGTCGTCTTGTTCCAGATGAACCATACAACAATGATCGCAACGACTGCCCAGATAATAATCGTCGGGAATCCGTTGATCTTCGGGATGACCATGCTCGGGATCGTCGGCTCGATCGCTCCGAAAGACACTCCCTTCGTAGCATACGTAACAAGACCGAAAATGACAAGCATGTTGGCCATCGTCGAAATGAACGGATGCATCTTGAATTTCGCTGTGAAGAATCCTGCAATTGATGTAAAGAACGTACATAAAACTATACACATAACCAACGCCAGGACAACTTTCACACCGTTGGACATTCCAGTGAAATCGAAGATATGCCCAAAAACTCCGCCTGTATTAACGCCTTGGTGCATGATGATCGTCGCCGTCGTCATGCCCATACCGATCATACGCCCGATAGACAAATCTGTTCCGGTAAGGAGAATAAGGCCTGCAACTCCAAGCGCAAGGAAGATCCGCGGCGATGCCTGCTGAAGGATATTCAGCACATTATTATAGGTAAGAAGCGGAGTGTTCTTCACAATCGGCGTAATAATACACAGTGCGATGAAGATCAGAAGAATAGCAATATACAGACCGTTCTGCAAGAGGAACGTCCTGCGGTTAAATGTATATTTGTAATTCTCCCATTTCTGCTCTCTCGTCTCCATAAATGTAAACTTTGAGAGACGCAGCATATCTATCAGATGATATTTATGCGTATAAGCAGCATGCCTTCTATTCTTGATCTCCTGGAATTCCTGCTCCAGCCCAAGCTTCGCGTCAAAAAGCCTGTTCTTGTGGACATAATTCTCATCTTTGATCTCCTGCTGATCAGAAAGCTTAGAAACAGTCTCTCGATGCTCTTTCTCAAGCTCCGCAATTTTCTTCTGATAATTCTCTCTCGCAGCTATCTTTTCCTGCGCGCAGCTTTCTTGCACTGCCTGATAATATTTGTTATAGTTCGCCTTAATATAGCCTTCTGCGTCGGCAATCAATTTATCAATCTCGCCTTTGTTCTTTGCCTCAACTGCTTTGGCCTCTCCAAGAGCCTTCTGGAGCTCTGCGATCTTGGTGTTCTTTTCTTCCTGAGAACGGCTCTTATCTCTCTTCACACCGTCGATCTGATTCTGATAAGAGACGACCTTATCTGTACCGTCTACTCTGAGGACGTCGATCTTTTCCTGAATCTTGCCGACATACTCATCGATTGGCTGACGAAGCTGCATCTCCTGCTCAGCCGTAAGAATTTTATTATTTCCATTCGCCATATCCATCCATCTCCCTCACTATAAGTATTGTGCGCTAAGTCTTAGAAGTTCTTCCTGATTTGTCTCTTTCGTATTCACGATCCCGGAAAGATGCCCGTTGGACATTACTCCGATGCGGTTTGTAATTCCGAGGATCTCAGGCATCTCAGAGGAGACAACGATAATTGTCTTGCCTTGTTTCGCCATTTTAATGATCAGCTCGTATATTTCATATTTCGCGCCTACGTCAATTCCCCTTGTAGGCTCGTCCATCATGAATACTTGAGGTTCTCGCTCCAGCCATTTTCCGAAAATGACTTTCTGCTGGTTCCCTCCTGAAAGACTTGAGATCATGTCTTCCGGCCCCATACATTTCGTATGCATAGTCTTGATCTCGTTTGCAGTCGCTTTGACCATCTTCTGGTCTGAAAGCGCCAGTCCCGATTTGTATTGATCCAAATTCGCAATCGTCGTATTGAACGTAAGATCGCCTTTTAAGAAGAGGCCGTTCGCCTTCCGTTCCTCTGTGATCATGGCAAATCCATGATCCATAGCCTCTCTGGCGCTGTTGAAGTTCATAAGACGATTGTTAAAGTAAACACGCCCTGCCGCTCTCGTCCGGACACCGAAGATGGTCTCCAGAAGCTCCGAGCGCCCTGCGCCGACCAGACCGTATAATCCGAAAATCTCGCCTTCTTTCACATCAAAGGAGATGTCCTGTAAGTGAGGCTCATATTTCGTAGACAAGTGCTGAACGGACAATATTACATCCTTTGGCGTATTGTCGACCGGCGGGAAGCGGTTCTCAAGGGAACGTCCTACCATAGCCGCGATCAGCTCATTCATATCCGTCTCTTTTGAGCTCTTTGTCATAACAAGGTTTCCATCACGAAGTACCGAAATCTCATCACATATCTCAAATATCTCGTCCATTTTATGCGAAATGTAGACCAGAGCGATCCCCTGCTCTTTCAGCATCCGCATCATCTCAAAGAGCTTTTCTACCTCCTGTACTGTCAGGGAGGAAGTCGGCTCGTCCAAAACGATCACTTTAGAATTATAAGAGATCGCCTTTGCAATCTCACACATCTGTCTTTGGGACACAGACATATTTCTCATAGGCTGGGAAAGGTCGACTGTCATGCCCAGCTTCCTGAACAATTCCGAAGCCTCTTTCTTCATTCTCCCTTCGTCGATCACGCCCATAGAATTGACCGGATAGCGTCCGAGGAACAGATTATCCACTACATTTCTCTCTAAACACTGGTTCAGTTCCTGATGGACCATTGCGATACCATTTTCAAGCGCGTCTTTAGGCCCCGAGAAGCTTACTTCTTTTCCTTCGAGGAAGATATTCCCCTCATCTTTTTGATAGGTACCGAAGAGGCACTTCATCATTGTCGACTTACCAGCGCCGTTCTCACCCATAAGGCCCATAACTGTCCCCCGTTTCACATCCATGTTGATGTGATCCAGCACTCTGTTACGGCCGAAGGATTTACTCATGCTGCGTATTGATAAGACGATATCATCTTTCTTGTCTGCCATCATTTTTACTCCTATCCCTATATTGCATATATATGCACATCTTATTTCAAAAGGCTATCAGGAGAATTCCTTCCCCCTGATAGCCTCCCCACATTTCCGTGATAATTAATTAGTTTAATAATGCTGTATAAGAAGCGGCATTATCCGTCTTAACCATGTTGATCGCGAATGCATCATACTCGCCTGGATTTCCAAGACGGTTGGTGATGTTGGACTCTGTCTGGCCATCGCCACCGATGTACTCTACCTCAAGGTTAAGAAGATCATCATAGTTCTGAAGAAGCGGCTGATATGTCGCACTTAAGAAGTTATCAGCTGCATTGTAGATGTTAAGCCATACTTTCTTAGTCGCGTGCGCGCCCTCGTCAAGCTGGTTGGATACAGGCTCATAAACCTTTGTAGAGTCTGTGAAATCCTGATAATTGTCAGCTGTAACTGCAACATTCAGTGCATAGTAGGAACGCTCTTCCTCTCTGTATACATATACATCATCCGTCAGAACGTTTCCTGCATCATCCGCTGTACCGATACCTGTGTCGATATCTACTCCGTCAAGAGCGTTACGAAGAACACGAAGCGTTAAGTATGCCTGTACGTCTGCATGCTGGCTGATCGTTCCGCCGTATCCCTCTGCGATAGCTGCTACAGCGTCGCTGTTAGCATCGTATCCGAATGTCGGGACTTCATTGTCTTTGGACCACGCATTGAACATAGACATTCCCATTCCGTCATTGTTAGAGATAACAACATCGATCTCATCGCCAAAGGAAGATGTCCAAGTGCCGATCGCATTACCTGCCGTAGCTGCATCCCATGTAGCTCCTGCAGAGTTCTTCATCTCCTGAGAAGCAAGCTCGCGAACTACAAGGCCCTCAACCTTTCCATCCTGTACAACGCTTGAAGAGCCGTCTGTATTCGTTCCTACCGGATCGCTGTTGATAGCTCCGTCTTTCTCTACGCCTGTGCCAAGAGCTTTACGAACGCCTCTTGTACGAGCGATAGAGTCATTGTGCCCGATATCGCCGATGGCAAGTACATAACCGATGACTCCGTCGCCATTGCGGTCAATCTTGTCAATGTTCGCAGCAATGTAATCTTTTACCATCGTTCCCTGAAGCTCAGCGCCCTGGTTCGCATCAAATCCAACATAATATGTATTATCATTGAAATTCAGGGCTGTCATGTCAAGCTCTCCCGTGGAGCTGTTCGATGGCTGACGGTTGAACCATACTAAAGGCTTGTCCGCGTTTGCCACATCTCCGCCGGCATCGTCTGTTGCAGCAGCATCTCCGCCGCCATCACTTGTTCCGGCATCTCCGCCGCCGCCACAAGCGCTGAGAGAGAGTACGAGAACTGCTGCCATTGTTAATAAGGCCAATCTTCTTTTCATATACATTTACCTCCTTTTATTAGCACATCTTAACCGTGCCTTTTGTATATATCAACATTATATTTTATAGAAGCCTCACCTAAATATAGAATATTTTTTGCTTTTCATTAAAATTTTTAAGATTTTTATTGTATATATCCAACAATATCTTATGTATTTTTCCTGTTATATCCATCGTTCTGACGATGGGACGGGGCAGATCCCACCTTGCGTGCTTCGGTGAGATCTGCCCCGTCCTCAATTTAGCTATTCAACAACAACACCTTTTTGTATCATTACATTTGCGTATAACGCGCTTTCGCTTGTGGCGATGATGGCATATGCCGTCTTTGCCTCCTCATAAAATGCGAAGCGTTCAATATTACCGACTGCATCTGCGCCGCGCTCGTCATATTTGGCGACGATCTCCTTATATGTGTCCCAAATAGGAGTCTCCACCTTATCGCCCGGCATGACCTGCATAAGATTCAGCGGCTTTTCCACATATGTATCTAATGGAAATACTTTCAGGATGGCTTCCAGTATCTCCGGCACTCCATGCCCGTCGCAGCGGATGACAATAGCGTTCTTTCCCATGGATTCTGCCGGGAAATTGCCGTCGGAAATGACCAGCCTGTCGCTGTGTCCCATCTCGCACAGCACTTTTAACAGCTCTGGTGATAAAATCTTCGGAATTCCTTTTAACATAGCCTATCTCCTTATTTATACATTGGGCCGTATGCCGCGCATGCTCTGTAATCCTGTCCTTCTTTATCCGCTCCGAACGCATTCCATGCTGCCGGCCTGAAGATATCTTCTTCCGGTACATTGTGCATGCACACAGGGATCCTGAGGATGGACGCCATAGTGATAAGATCTGCGCCGACATGTCCATAGGAAATCGCTCCATGGTTCGCTCCCCAATTGTTCATTACATCGTAAGCCGTCTTAAAAGCGCCCTCGCCGGTACATCTTGGCGCGAACCATGTACATGGCCATGTGTAGTCCGTCCTCTTCCACAATGCATCTGATACCTCAAATGGAAGATTTATCGTCCAGCCTTCTGCAATCTGAAGGACTGGCCCAAGGCCCTTTACAAGATTCAGGCGGATCATCGTACAAGGCATCTCTGCCTGTGTTAAGAATCGGGATGAGTACCCGCCGCCGCGGAAATAGCCATTATCTGCGGCATTCCATGTGGTAGCCTTCATGATCGCGTCCTGATCCTCTTCCGTTACATTATACCACTCTTTCATCACGCCGTTCCCATTCGCATCCTTCGCTTCTCCGCTGGCGTCAAGACAAGCTGCTCCAGAGTTGATCAGATGGATGAATCCGTCGGCTTCTTTTGCTTTTCCTTCGATGTCATATCCTGTTACTCTCTTAACTGCATCGCCGCTCCAGTATGTACGTACGTCTGCGAAGATCTGCGCGCGGTTCGTCAGAAGCTTCATAAACAACATTCCAAGGCCGTTCAATACATCATTCTCCGTTGCAAGGACATAGGGCTCTCTTGCTCCGTTCCAGTCAAATGAACTGTTTAAGATCGCCTCTGCAAAGTCTCCGTTAGGATAGAAGTCTGTCCACTGCCTCTGCCCCTGGAATCCAGCGGCAATCGCATTGTGGCCTACCATCTCTTCCTCGCATCCCACTGGAAGGTTCTTATTTCCTCCCATCAGATCTTTAATGATAACCGCCATCTTTACAACGAACTCAAACTGTTCTTCTTTTTCTGCGGCAGATTTCTGCAAATGCTCTGGATTCTTGTCAAAGCCGATATTGCATTTTTCTTTTGCCCATGCAAGCGCTTTCTGGAACTCTGCTTCGTCATAAATGCCCTCTGTCATACGGCGGATGATCTCTACTTCATCTACAGACTCTACCCTCATTCCAAGATAAGACTCCATGAAATCTGAATCAATGATGGAACCGCCGATGCCCATACAGATGGATCCGATCTGCAGATAGGACGTCCCTCTCATAGAAGCCGCTGCCACTGCCGCACGGCCGAATCTTAATAATTTCTCTTTTACATCTGCCGGGATATTTGCATCATCCGCATCCTGGACGTCATGTCCATAGATCCCAAACGCAGGAAGCCCTTTCTGTGCATGGGTCGCAAGCACTGAAGCCAGATAAACAGCGCCCGGCCTCTCTGTCGCGTTCAGTCCCCAAACACCTTTAATCGTATTCGGATCCATATCCATCGTCTCCGATCCGTAGCACCAGCACGGGGTAACCGTAAGAGTGATGTCTACGCCCTCTCTTCTGAACTTCTCAGCACATGCGGCCGTCTCTGCCACACGGCCGATGGTCGTATCGGAAATGACAACTTTCACCGGCTCTCCATTAGAATATTTGATATTCTCTTCAAACAATTTCTTTGCAGCCTGCGCCATGCCCATTGTCTGATCTTCCAGAGATTCACGGACCTTTAACGCTCCCCTTCTTCCGTCGATTGTCGGGCGGATGCCGATTACTGGCTGCCCTCCGATTAATCTGTTTTCTGCCATTTCATTGTCCTCCTTTTATTTTTGAATAATAGTTTTAAACTTTTCATATGCATTATCCCACTTTTCCTGCTCTCTTGGGATATATTCATATGTTTCTTCTGAATTTGCAACGATACGGCGCGCCTCTCTTACATCCTTTATCTCTCCCAGCGCGATAAGCTGGACTGCTATATTCCCAAGCGCCGTAGCCTCCACCGGCCCCGCCAGCACCTTGCGCCCGCCGGCGCTTGCCGTCATCTGGCAGAGGAGCTTGCTCTGGATGCCTCCGCCGATCATGTTGATCATGGAGAAATGCTTGCCTGTACATGCTTCGATCTGTTCCATTGTATAGCGGTATTTTAAGGCCAAGCTCTGATTGATACAGCACATAATATCGCCGGTTGTTTCGGGGATCTTCTGGCCCGTCCGCTCACAGAAAGCACGGATCCGTGCCGGAATATCTCCCGCCGTATTGAATTCCGGGGAGTCCGGGTCGATAAAGCTTAAGAACGGCTCTGCCTTCTGCGCCATCTGCTCCAGCTCGCCGAAGCTGTACTCCTGGCCTTCCCGTATCCATTGCCTTCTGCTTTCCTGCGCCAGCCAAAGCCCGATAATATTCTTAAGAAATGTGAACGTATCCCCATATCCGCCCTCATTGCTTACATTAAATTCAAAGGACTCTTTTCCAATTACAGGCCGTTTAAGCTCCGTTCCAAATAAGCTCCATGTCCCACAGCTGATAAAGAGAAAATCTTCTTCCTCTGTCGGAACTGCCACAACAGCGCTCTGCGTATCGTGGCTTGCGACCGCAATGACTTTCGCAGGCTTGATCCCAAGCTCATCGCAGATCTCTTTCGAGATATTTCCTACCGTTGTCCCGCTTGAAACGATTTCTGGGAAGATCTCCTTTGGTATGGACAATGCATCCAATATCCGATCAGACCAAGCCTGGTTCTTTGCATCCATCAGCTGGGTCGTTGTCGCCATCGTGTACTCCGCTCTCTTCTCTCCAGTGAGGAAATAGTTGAAAAGATCTGGAGTAAGCAGCAGCGTCCTCGCTTTATCCAAAAGCCAGGGCCTCTTTTTCACTAAAGAATACAGCTGAAAGACCGTGTTGAAGTTCTCAAACTGATTTCCCGTCAAGTTATAGAGCTCTTCCTTGGGGATTGCTTTAAACACCTCGTCCTGCATTCCCAACGTCCTGTCATCCCGGTAGTGTACCGCGCTTTCAAGCAATGCGCCATGCTCGTCTAAAAGCCCGAAGTCCACGCCCCACGTATCGATCCCGACACTGTCAAAACCGCCTTTTTGTTTTGCCTTTAGAATCCCCTGTTTAATCTCGAAAAACTGTCTTAACGTATCCCAGTACATCGTCTTTCCAATCACAACCGGATCATTGGAAAACCGGTGTACCTCTTCCATAACGATCCTGTCGCCTTCCCGCCCTGCCAGGATCGCCCTTCCGCTGGAGGCGCCGAAATCAAACGCAAGCACCCGCTTCTTCTCCTGTCCCACAGCATCTCCTCCTTTCATTTTCAGAAAATTAAAAGATCCCAAATACCTTTTCTTTAAATGCGCCATACAGTGAATCATAATCTGTATAACTGATCGCACTGTTCTTAAAACGCTCTTTCCACTCTGTGCATATGCCGTCTGCAAGCAATCTGCAATCTCCGTGCCCCGTTTTCAGAATAGCTGGGAAGACATAATAGATCATAAAAAAATTGATATCCGCCTGCGTAGAAGAAGGAATCTTTTTTTTCGCGCCTTTGCCGAATGTATCCTCTACACATTGGCCAAGAATCGCCGCAATCTCTCCGGCAGCTTTTTCTTTCTCATCCGTCGCATCCATATATTCCGTCATTTCCTGGAAATAATGGTCATTTTTTTTAAGAAACTGCTCCATATTGTCCTCATATGACTTCTTTTTTAGTTTCTTCAGCATGTCTCTCATGTTGTCGAACATTGTTTCTACATTCTCAAGCATATGCCTCCTCCTGCCATCCGCCCTATTAGCAAAAGGAATCGGAGTAAATCCGATTCCTTTTGCCTGCATCAACGCATTTACTAACCAAAATAAATATTAGTCGTAAAGGTTAGGAGCGATATTATCATCTCCCATCGTGTCCTTGTCATACCAGTAGCCATCCATCGGCATGTCGGATACTGATTCGCCGTCAGCGATCTTTGTCAATGCAACAATAGCCTCATAGCCCATCATCAGCGGAGACTGTGTTACAGAACCGATGAACTGTCCGTTCGTGATCGCTTCTTTCTGCGGTGTACCAGCGTCAAATCCTGCAGCGATGATTCCTTTTTCAGGATCTGTTGACAGCTTGTTCAGTGTCTGGTTCGCTGTAATAACGCCTTCAGCCGTTACCTGATTGGAGCCGAAGATCGCGATCGTGTCGTCCTTGGACATGATCTTCTGAGCCTCTGTAGAAGCAAGGTCTACTGTTGTCTGTGCCGGAACGCCGACTTCGATGATAACTTCAGCTTCTGCCTCAGCAACTGCGCCCTTTGTACCATTTACATAGAACTCGTTGCCAACTACTGCGACTTTCTTTCCTGCGCCTGTGCAAAGCTCTAACATCTTGTCGATAAAGCCCTGTCCACGCTGCTGGATATTTAATGCTGTAGCATCCTGGTTCACTTCGCCGATCCTGACTTTGGCGTCAGCTGTAGCTGCTTTTACTTTCTCTTCGATGACCGGGAACATCTTCTCTGCTGCAACTGAGCCGGCTGCCACGTTATCTGTAGCGATCGTAGCGATTACAGAGCCTTCCGGAGCGTTGTCAACGCCTGTGTCGAAACATACTACCGGAATACCAGCCTCTAAAGCCTTTGTAAGAGAATCAATAACTGAGTTTGTATCACATGCTGCCAAAGCGATCCCATCTGGCTTCTTCTCAATTGCATCATTGAGCATCTGCACCTGATCAGCGATGTCAGACTCATTTGCCGGCCCGTTAGCCTCAACTGATACGCCAAGCTCTGATTTTGCCTGCTCAACTCCCTGGATAGCTGCCTGCCAGTATGTAGACTGGAAGCTCTTAACGATCATCTGGAATGAGTAGTCTTTACTTCCGCCCTCAGCTTTTTCCTCTGTTGCGGCGCCGTCTCCTGTCGTCGCGTCGTCTCCTCCATCATTAGAACCGCCAGAGCTACAGGCTGCTAATGACAGTACCATCGCTGCGCTAAGCAAAACAGCTAAAACTTTCTTTTTCATTTTTTACGTTCCTCCTTAAAATAATTTTTTATATGAAGTCCTTCTTGGAACAACATATTCTGTTATTTTTTCTTCTTGATTACATCAACCAATACCGCCGCTATCAATATAATGCCTATAAAAATCTGCTGCCAATTCGCCTGCAGGCCGATAAACGGCAGACCCACTTTCATAAGGCAGATAACGATCACTCCCAGGAATGAGCCGAAGATCGTGCCCACGCCGCCGGTGGCAGAAACGCCCCCTACGATCGCCCCTCCGATGGCATCCAGCTCGAATCCTGCTCCTGAGCCCGGATAGATCGTCGCATATGTAGCCGCATATGCGACGCCGGCAAGCCCTGCGAAGAATCCAGATATCACATATGCCAGGACATGGTAGAACTTGATATTGACGCCGGCAAGCCTTGTGGCTTCCTTGTTGCTCCCGATGGCGATCGTATAACGCCCCACTCTTGTATGCTCTAATACAAAGGACATAATAATTACTAAGATGATCATAAACACGATACCGATCGGAATGACTGTCCCCTCAGCGGTCGTAAATTTAAAAATCTTCCTGAACGCGCCGCTCTCTGATATGGCGGAAGGCCATGACACGCCAAAGCTTTCGCTCAGGGCAGGGCCCAGCCCACGCGTGATCATACAGGTACACAGCGTTGCAAGGAACGGCGGCAGATCCATCAGCGCAACAAGAGCGCCGTTGAACAGGCCGATCAATATGCCCATGAGGATACATGCGGCTATGCCGACTCCTACCGGCATCTTCATCGTTACGATCAGATAGCCTCCGATCAATCCATAAGAGACGAGGCCAGTGCCGATAGAAAGGTCTACGCCGCCTGTAATCAGCGGGAATGTTACGCCTAACGCCATCAGTATAATATAATAAGAACTGTCCAGGACACTTAAAAACGTCGTGTACGTTCTAAAAGTAGGGCTGAGAATGCTAAACAGGATGATCATCGCAACAATGATCCCCATCACCATGACCTCTCGCCCTTTTAGCCTGCCAAAAGTTTTTTTGTTCGTCATCTCCTTACCCCTCCTTTATTCGCACTCTCTCGTCGCAAGATTCATAATCGTCTCCTGTTTCGCCTCGGAGATATCAATCTCCCCTGTCTTCTTGCCTTCGCACATAACGATGATACGATCGCTCATTCGCAAGATTTCTGTCATTTCTGAAGAGATCATAATAATCGACTTGCCTTCCTGCACCAGTTTGTTCATTAATTTATAAATCTCATTCTTAGCGCCTACGTCAATACCCCTTGTAGGCTCGTCGAAAATAAGGATATCGCTGTTACGCGTCAGCCACTTTGCAATAACGACCTTCTGCTGATTACCGCCAGACAGATTCACGACCTGCTGATCTATGCCCGGCGTCTTTGTCGCAAGCGCTTCTACATATTTATCGGCAACCTCTGCTTCTTTTTTCTTATTAATGAAAATACCTTTCATAAAATTCCGCATAGAAGCCATCGTCGTATTTTCCGCTACCGTCTTCTGGACTACGATACCGTACCTCTTCCTATCCTCTGAAAGATAGCCGATGCCGCATTCAACTGCGTCCTGCGGGCTATTGATCGTCACCTTCTTGCCGTTCACATAAATATCGCCGCTTTCTTTCGGATCCGCCCCGAATAATGCTCTCGCCGTCTCTGTACGGCCGGCTCCCATCAGCCCTGAAAAGCCAAGAATCTCGCCTTTGCGCAGCTCAAAGCTTACGTCCTGCACCATTCTGCCTGCATTCAGATGCTCCACCTTAAGAACGACCGGCGCATCTTCCGGGACTTGGCTCTCTGTCTTCGGCTCTTCATAAATAACACGGCCAACCATCATATTGATGATGTCTTCTTTCGTACATTCTTCCGTAATCAACGTCCCTACGTACGTTCCATCCCGCATTACTGTTACGCGGTCCGTAATCACTTTGATCTCGTCCATACGGTGGGAGATATAGACCATGGCAATATCTTTCTCCTTCAGATCACGGATGATCTTGAACATTTCTTCGATCTCAGCTTCCGTAAGCGCCGCGGACGGCTCGTCAAAAATAATGACTTTGGCGTCAAAAGAGACCGCCTTGGCGATTTCACACATCTGCTGCTTTCCTACTGTCAGATTTGCCATCATTTCTGTCGGATCAATATCAACGTTCAGCCTGTCAAAAAGCTTCTTCGCTTCTTCATTCATCTTCTTATCATCGATCCGGATGCCTTTTTTGAACTCTCTGCCGATGAACAGGTTCTGAGCAACGGTCAAATGCCCCAGCATATTCAGCTCCTGATGCACGATCACGATGCCCACATCCTGAGCTTCCCTCGTATTCTTAAACTCTACTTCCTTCCCTTCATATGTAATCGTACCGGAGTCTTTTTTATAAATGCCCGTCAGCACCTTCATCAAAGTTGATTTGCCTGCGCCGTTCTCTCCCATCAGCGCAAGGACTTCGCCCTTTCTTACCTCCAGGTCCACATGATCCAGCGCATGAACGCCAGGGAATGATTTATCAATACCTTTCATTGTCAAAATAATATCGCCCATCTTCTCACCTCTCCTTTCTCTGCTATCACTAATTCTTCCTGCGCCTTGCGGAAACGTCTGAGTAGACCGCCGCAATAACGATCAGGCCAGTAATGATATATTGGTACTCTTTTGTAAATCCTAAGGCAAGAATACCCTGCTGCAAAAGAGAAATGATAAATACGCCGATTACAGTACCTCCGATAGACGCAAGCCCGCCGACCATGGACGTGCCGCCCATTACGCATCCGGCGATCGCCTCATTGTTGTACTGGTCTCCATACCCTGGCTGTACGGTCGTATAAGCCGCCACAAAGAAGATAGACGCTACCCCGACCAGTGTCCCACATATAATATATGCCAGCATCTTCCATCTCTTAACATTGACCCCGGAAAGCCTTACTGCCTCCTCATTGCTTCCGAGACAGAGTATGTAGCGCCCCCATTTCGTCTTGTTCAGCACGATGGCACAGACGATCGCAACGCCCAGGAAGATGATCAGGCCGATCGGGATCCTGTTCAGGCTGATAAGGTTCCTGTACCAGCCGCCCTCTGCCGCCGCCTGCGGCCAGCTCACAGACTGTGTCTTTGTAAATACGGCCGCGATTCCTTTTGCGATGTTCATGCTTGCCATTGATACGATGAACGGCGGCACTTTCCAGTACGCCACCAGATACCCGTTAAAAATGCCAAAAACGAATCCGATCAGAATGCTCATGACAAGACTCGCCGCCATCGGGACGCCATATGTAGTCAGAGAATAGCCAGAAACAAGAGCACAGCAGAACATTACCGGCCCTATAGAGAAATCAATCCCGCCCGTAGCGATCACAAACGTTACTCCCAAAGAAAGAAAGCCTAAGAAGTACACATAGTTCAGTGTATTTATAATACGTGAAGTCCCAAAGAACTTCCCTCCTGTCAAGACCCCGAATGCCAGATACATCATAAGCAAGACAAAAACCAGGACGATCCTGTTGAATCCCACCTTTTTTACAAATGCATTTTCTTTAATTTTCCCCACTTTCATTCCTCCTTTAAAACACTTTCGAATTTCCGCACGCCACAAACATTTCTTCGCTAATCGCGTAACGTTTCGCTCTCCCTTATAGAGAAAATCATTTCTGTCCTTTTAGATATTCTTTACATATCTTAAGAAAAATTATTATTTCTATAGTGCATATTATACTATTTGTTTTCTTGGACGTCAACAAATTTCTAGATTATTTTTCTAAATTCTATATGAATACAAGAATCATCCTCACGAAACGTTTCAGTCAATGGCTCGGACAGATTCCCCCTCCTGCATTTTCGTACCGCAATATATCTTCACCGGGGCTCCATCATCTCCCTTTTGGATCCGCCCCATCAGCAGCTCCACCGCCTTCTCGCAGATCCCCTCCATGGGCTGGACGACCATATACCAGCTTGGGCGGACAACGCCAGTAATAAGCAGCGCATCAAAGCCAATCAGAGAAATATCTTCCGGGCACGAGATCTCCGACTCGTTTACTGCCAGGACGCCGCCCAGCATCGTATCATAATTTCCCATTAAAACAGCAGTGGGGCGCCTCTCCATAACCAGCAGCTTTTTCATCTTCTCATAGCCGACCTCCGTAGAGTGCCTCCCTTTCTTTATATACTCCTCCCGGATCTCAAGGCCCGCCTGCCGCATCGCTTCTTCATACCCTTTGATACGTTCGATTCCGGTATATTCCACATCTGAAGCGATGATGGCAATATCCCTGTGATTATTTTTCAGCAGAACGTCTACCGCCCGGAAAGCCGCTGTCTTATTATCGATCCCCACATAATCAAACTCTTCGTCCTCACAGAAGCGATCCACAAGAACTACCGGAATACCGCTCTTCTTGGCAGGCTTTAAAAATCCGCCCTTTATATTTACCGGCACTACAATAATCCCGTCTACTTTACGGCTGACAAGGAATTTTACATTCTGAGCTTCTATCTCTTCATCATTGCAGGAATCACAGATCATCATCCCATATCCGAATTTCCGAAGCTCCTGGCCGATATAATGCAGAAGCTTTCCCGAAAAATAGCATTCAATATCATGCACCATCACCCCCACCATCTTTGTCTTGTTCTTTACAAGCCCTCTTGCGATCTCATTTACCTCATAATTCAATTCTTTGATCGCTTTCTCAATCAATATCTTATTCTCCGGAAGCACATTCCCTCCATTCAGATACTTGGAGATCGTCGCCAGAGATAAGCCTGTCTTATCTTTCACATCATGCATTGTCGCCGCCATAATTGCCACCTTCTTTTCATTGCGCGAAACGTTTTGTCCTTATACTATTTTTAGTAAATCACACATTTCTCTGTTAAGTCAATACAAAACTATATATCTTCAAAAAATATATAGCGAACACGAAAAATTCATTATTTTTCTATCCATATCTGTTGTATAATGGGATTCAGGAGTCAGACATCCCTGACGCCGAATTATAATATTTATTTTTGGAGGTTCCTATGAAACAGCTACTTCGATACATTTCTTTCTTCCTTCTTTTCGCGCTCCTTACCATTACAGCTGGATGCCAGCAAAAAAAAGTAAAATGCCCTTTCACTACAATCACTTGGGGAGATTCCCTGGAAGACATTACCGCCCTTGAAGGCGGCTACACCGAGGCCTACGATTCCTTATACGACGGCACGACCTATGTTTTTCCGAAAACATACGACGGGCTGGAAGGATCTGTCAAATATTCTTTTAACGCCGAAGAAAAGCTAGTGGCTCTGTCGTGGATGTATACGGCAAAAGATTCAAAAGATCTGGAAGAAGCTTATGATAAGCTCCACAGCGAGGCAGAGGACATGCTGGGAGAAAGCGGCTTTCAGTTCCATTCTGATAAATTTTCCGACTTAGCCTCTCCCGGCGACGTCTGGTATCTGAAAGAAGGCAATGTGCTGATCAATACCGTCGCTACAGAAGAAATCCAGATACTCCAATATACCTTTCTACATCCTGACGTTTCTGAAGAAAAACCATAATCTGGGACGGGGTAAAATTAATTTTACCCCGTCCCAGATTTGAGCAGCCGGTTCACCAATTTCTCACTATATGGCAAAAAGGCTCCTGCAACCGGCCCCACGAGAAACGCACTGATGATCGTGCCGATCCCGACCGCCCCTCCCAGGGCAAAGCCAATAGCGACAAAGCAGAAATCAACAATGATCCGGGTCCGTCCAAAAGGTTTAGACAGCTTATCACTGATTACGACCGCGACAAGATCATTGGGGCCAGTACCGGCATCAGACTTAATTACAATAGTCATGCCAAAAGCCAGGATGACACAGCCTGCGGCAAGGGTCAGGATCCGGGCTGCAAGGGGATTCCCGGAATGAATCGTACCTCCAAGAAGCCCGGAAAAAAAATCAATGATCGGCCCGCCAAATAACATGCACAATACCGTGCCAATCTTAATATAGCTTCTATCAATAAAAAGAAGAGCCAACATAATGACGATAGAGACCGTAATATGCGTATACCCGTGAGTCAGCGCCCCTATGAATGTATGTAGCGTCCGAAAGAGCCCCTGTACAAATACATTGAAGGGGTCTGCTCCCAAATCTGTCAATAGAAACAATGTGACTCCCAAATGGGCAATCGTAAGACCAATAAATAATATCAATATCCTTCCAATCTGGGACGGGGCATTTTTAAAAATGCCCCGTCCCAGATTAGTCTTCATCCCAGAGATCATGCCAGTCCTTTGCTCCTTCCCACAAAAATACATGCCCTTTTACTAATCTGTTCCCACGCTCCAAAGCTGCGATGGAAGCCATCTCTTCTTCTGTTAGCGGGTCTTCTGTTACGCATTTTAGGTTTGCATAATAATTATGTATTGAGAACGGAATTGGGATCTGTCCGTTCTGATGCGCCCATTTTAATGCTATGATCGCAGGATGTACTCCGTGGTCTTCTGCGATCGCCTGTATCTCCAGGAGCTCAAGATCTACGATATCTTCTTCCATGATATCCCTCTCCGGCCTGCGTGGAGAGCCAATGGGCATATAGCCGATCGGAAGGATGTCCCTCTCTTCCAGATATTTCTGGATGTCCTTTTGCTGGAATGCCGGGTGCATCTCAATCTCCGCCGCTGCCGGCATGATCTTCATCATTGGAAGGACTGCATCCATTTTCGCAATCGTCATATTGGATATACCGATATGTCGGATAAGCCCCTTCTCCACTAACTCCTCACACTGGCGGTAAGTATCCATAAACTCTTCCACATTGAACGGCCTGGAATCTGGATTTCTGGAATCCACATCACAGCCCGGAGCATGATAGTTGGGAAACGGCCAATGGATAAAATACATATCCAGATATTCACACTTCAAATCGGCAATACTCTTCCTACATGCCTTTTCTACGTCCCTGTGCATATCATTCCATACCTTGGACATAATGAACAGGTCTTTCCTCTCCACAGCTCCTTCTGAAAAAGCCTTCTCAAATACCTCTCCGATCCTGTCCTCATTTCCATAGCATGCAGCGCAGTCAAACAAACGGTAGCCGCAGCGGATCGCGCCTTCCACTGCCTCCGACACCTCCGAAGCGCTTACCCGGTCCGAGCCAAAAGTCCCCATCCCGATGCAAGGCATCTCTGCTCCCGTATACAGCTTTTTCTTTGGCACAGCCTCCGGATCCACATGTTCCTCATTCATCAGCAGTATCTTCCCCTTGACAGCCCCTGGCTCTTTAAACATCTGAAATGCCTCCTGTGCCCGGCTCATAGGCATTTTTTTGAAGATGAAGCCCGGGTCGAACTTTAATTGCCCCGTAGCAAAATAGTGGGCGGTAAGCTCCCACTCCATCCCCGGGAAAGGCGCGCTGTAGGACATCCAGGAGCCGGTAAGCTTAAATTCTTTACGGTTCATATTCTCCCACAGCTTCGGGCTAAATGCAAGCTCTCCATGGGGCGTTCCTACAAAACATACATGCGCCTTATTCCCTGCAAGCTCGAACGCCATATGCATCGTCGGCACCTGCCCCGCCGTTTCAAACACATACCCATATCCTTTATCCTGGGCGATCTCTTTCGCTTCATCCATATAGCTTTCCTTCGTTGTATTGATCACCTCGTCTGCGCCCAATCTTTTGGCCAATGCAAGCCTTTCCTCACTAATATCAAATACAACGACCTTCTTAGCGCCGAAGATCTTCGCCCACTGCATCGTAAATATCCCGATCGTGCCGCCGCCTAAGATCGCCACATATTCCCCGCCTTTATAGTCATTCTGCAGCAGCCCGTGGAGCGCAACGGTAGACGGCTCGAACATCGCCCCTTGCTCATAGGAAATGCTTTTGTCAAAAGGGACCGCATTTTGCTCCGGGATCACTACATAATCCGCATTGCTCCCCTGCTGCCTGGAGCCGATGAAGCTATAGCGCTTACAAAGCGAAAAGTTCCCGTTCTGACAGTCGCCGCACTTCATACAGGGAATTAACGGCGCGCCCGAGACCCTGTCTCCAGGCTTCACTTTCGTAACTCCCTCTCCAACCTCTATCACGTCTCCAGAAAACTCATGCCCCAGTACGATTGGGTAAAAGTGTACTCCATTGTCCAATACCCTCGGCACATCCGATCCGCAGATGCCGGAAGCCTTCACTTTGACCTTTACCATACCGGCGCTTACTTGGGGCTCTTCCTGCTCCATGTACTGCACATCTTCATTGGCACATACAACTGCTGCTTTCATGTAACATTTCCTCCTTTTTACTTCATCATTTCTTTCAGGCTGTCATAAAGCGTAAGATAGCTCTTGTAGGATCGCTCGTACATCGCTCGATCGGCCTCCCCCGGCTCATGGAACCGCTTATCCCGGACAGTCAGGCTCACCGCCTCTTCAAAATCCTGGTACATTCCAACGCCCACTCCCGCCAGTATCGCAGCACCCAATGTCGTCGCTGTATCAGAGGACGGTACTGCGATCGGCTTCCCTGTAACATCAGATTTTATCTGCGTCCACAAATGTGAATTTGCAGAGCCGCCTACTGCCCGCAGCATCTCCACGTCTGCCCCCGCTTCCCGAGCCGTCTCCAAATTATGCTTCAGCGAGAATGCTACCCCTTCCATAGCCGCTCTTATAAAATGCCCTTTCGTCTTGCTAAAGTCCAGCCCGTAATACACGCCCTTGGCGCTCGGATTCCAAATCGGAGAACGCTCCCCTGCCATATAGGGAAGAAATACAACGCCATCACATCCGGCAGCCACCTTTGCCGCTTCTTCATTAAACAGCTCTAGAGAGCTCTTTCCAATCTGCTTTCCTTTTTCCCTTTCATAAGCAGCAAACTCTCTTTCCAGCCACCGCATGACTCCTCCGCCTCCCGTTGTGCCTCCCTGCAAAAGCCACCGCCCCGGGACGACATGGAAGCCCAGGATCAGCCTTTCGTCCGCCTTATACTCATCCATACAGATGCTCATGCCGCCTGCCTGCCCGCCCTGCTCCTGACATTCGCCCGGACGGATCACACCTGCGCCCAGCGTCCCGCATGCCGCATCCAGGCCGCCTGCTGCAACAGGCGTGCCTTCCGGCAGGCCGCACTCTGCCGCCGCCTTTTTTGTAACGCCCCCTATGATCTCATGGCACGGGCAGATATCCGGAAGCATGGACATCGGAATGCCAAAAGCCTCACACATCTCCTTGTCCCACGCTCCTGTACGCATATCAAAACAATGGAGCCCATATCCCTGAGACACATCCTGGGTCAGCTTTCCGGTCAGCTTATAAGCAATGTAGCTGTTGGATTGGAGGATCTTGTCCGTCTGCCCATATACCTCCGGCTTATTCCTTTTATACCAGATGATCTTTGCAGTGGTATAGGACGGCTGGAGAGAATTCCCACATACCTTGAAAATATTCTCTGCTCCGATCTTGTCGTTCATTTCATCGCAAATATCCGCCGCCCTTGTATCCATCCAGATCGGCGTGTTTGTAAGCGCCCTTCCCGATCTGTCCACCGCCACCGCGGACCAGCTCTGTCCGTCGATCCCGATTCCCGCAATGTCTTCCGGCTTTATACCTCCTCTTTTCAGAGACTCTTTCACTGCATGGCAGACCGCCTCCCACCACTCCTCCGGATCCTGCTCTGCCCATCCTTCTCTTGGATAATATACTTCGTAACCGCTGCTTGCGGTCGACATAGCCTGGCCATGCTCATCAAATACAGCGACCTTGCAAGCGCTCGTACCAATGTCGATCCCTAATAAATATGGCTTCATCTCTACCTCTTCTTTATTGTCCTTCCCTCTACAAAGTCCGTTTTAAGCTTTACGCGCACTCTTTCTTCTAACGGCATCTCTCCCTCAAGCTTCTGGAGCATCAGATCCGCCGCCCTGCGCCCAATCTCCCTCGTCGGCTGTGTCACGATACTAAGCCTGGGGATACAGGCTCTGGCAAATTCAAGATTGTCAAACCCAATAAAAGATATGCGGTCTGGGATCAAAACATCCATCTCATTTGCCTCAATGACCGCTCCCATCGTCATCTCATAATTAGAGACCAGCACTGCGGTCATCTTTGGATTCCGTTCAAGAAGAGCTCGAAAGCTTGCTGCTCCCCCCGCGATCGTATAATCCCCGCGGACGATCAGCTCCTCACACTGTGGGATCCCCGCCTCCTGGAGCGCCTCCCTGTATCCTTCTAAACGCTCCTCTGCCGTAAATACGCCTTCCGGTCCCGCGATCATGCCGATCTTCTCATGCCCCGCATGCGCCAGCCTTAGAACCCCATCTTTTACTGCGCCGCGATTATCCACCAGCACGCTGTCGCACTCGATATCCTTTAAGTTCCGGTCGATCAGCACGACTGGCTTGTTCTTTCTCAAAAATGGGCGAAGGTGCCTTCCCAGATTTCCTGACGGCATCAGGATCAGGCCGTCCACTCTTCTTTTATTCAGGAACTCCACTGCCTCTTCTTCTCTCTTCTCATCCGTTCTGCAATCGCAGAGCATGGTAGCATATCCGCGGCTTCTTAATACATCCTCTACTTCCGTAATGATCTCTGCACAGAAAATATTATTCAGCTCCGGGATTATGATTCCGATCGTTTTCGTCCTGTTCGTCTTCAGCCCCCGCGCCACCTCATTTACTTCAAAATGAAGCTCCTCGATCGCCGCCTCGATCTTTACTTTATTTTTTTCCCGTACATTCCCACCGTTCAGATAAGAAGAAATCGTCGCCAGTCCCAATCCCGTCTTTTTCGCAATATCCTTTATCGTAACTGCCACCGTCTATCTCCCCGTCTATTCTGCCTGCCCGTCGCACCCGCATACCTTCATCCGTTCCATGACCAGCTCCTTCACGCTCGCCATCCCTGCCGCGCCCAGCTTTTTAGGATCGAAAGTCTCCGGCTTCTCCTCCAGGAGCTTTTTCACTGCCCCTGTATAAGCAGCCCGAAGCTCTGTGGCAAAATTCACTTTACAGATCCCTCTCTGCACACATTCCCTAACATCCTCATCTGTAAGCCCCGACGCCCCGTGAAGCACAAGCGGCACAGACACGGCCTTTTTAATCTCCGATACCCTCTCTTTGTCAAGCATCGGCGTCCCCACATAGAACCCATGCGCCGTCCCGATCGCGATCGCAAGAGAAGAGACTCCCGTCCTCTCTACAAATTCCTGCGCCTCCTTGGGATCTGTATTCGTATCTGCATCTGCTTCCAGATCATCTTCCTTGCCGCCGACCTTCCCAAGCTCCGCCTCCACCGGGATGCCAAGCGGCTCTGCCTTTTCCACGACTCTTTTGCTCACTGCGATATTCTGTTCGAAATCCTCTCCCGACCCGTCCATCATAACGGAAGTATAGCCTGCGGCTATGGCCTCTGCAGCCAATTCACTGCTGCTGCCGTGATCTAAATGCAGGCATACTGGAACTGAAGCCCTTTTCGCCTCTGCCGCTACGATCGCCGCGTAAGTCTCCAATGTGCCGTACTTAATTGTAGACGGCGTCGTCTGAAGCATGACCGGGGCTCGTAATTCCTCCGCCGCTGCGATGACCGCTTTCACCATTTCCATGTTCTCCACATTAAACGCGCCTACTGCATACCCGCCCTTCTGCGCGTCTAAAAGCATTTTTTCCGATGTTACCAATGGCATATCCTTCTCCTCCTTGTCCAGAATCCGAAACGTTTCGGTTTTATTCATCATAATATAGATCTTTTTAAATGTCAATAAAAAACGACTTTGCTGATCCTCCTTTCATAGTCTCAGACAAACTCGTTTTCGCCTTGCTCGCATTCTTTATTTCATACATCTTCGCCCTCTGTGCACAGAGAGCTCCTTTATCTTGGATATCTGCACGTAATTCCCTGTTTTTTAAAGAACTCCTCCCAATCATCGTCCGGCTTCTTATCTGTTACCACCGTGTCAATGTCAGAAAAGCTCCCAATCTTCGCAAACGCCGTCTTTCCCAGCTTCGAGCTGTCCACTGCCAGGATCCTCTCCTTTGCCGCATGGAGCATTGTCCGCTTGTTCGTTGCATGAAGCTCGTCAGAATCAAAAAATCCCCCGTCTTTCCAGACCGCCTTTGCAGAGATGATGGCTTTGTCCACACGGTATGATTGCAGCATCCTTTCCGTCTGCGGGCCGACCAGCGCAAGGCCGCTTCCCTTTAAGATGCCTCCTGTAGACAAGACTGTCCAGTCAGACAGCATATCGACTGTCTCGACTATAATCTCAACAGAATTCGTAATCAATGTAAGATTCTTCTTTTCTTTCAGCTGCTTTACAATCGCTACCGCAGTGGAGCTGGCATCTAAGATAATCCGCTCCCCGTCCTCTACGATCCCGCTGACAACATCCGCAACCCTCTGCTTTTCTGCCACGTTCCAATTCTTCCGGACATTCAACGGGAAGTCCAGATTGGAATTTTCATTTATGACGGCTCCGCCATAGCTTTTTATAGCAAAGCCGTCGTTCTCAAGCTTCTCTAAATCTCTTCTGATCGTTTCCTCGGATACGTCGTAAATGTGGCTCAGCTCGCTGACGACAACCCGCTTTTCCGCCTGTAATTTCTCCAGTATGGCATTCCGTCTTTCAATCGCAAGCATCCTCTACCTCCATCCGGCCTACAGACTCTGTCCTATAGAATAGCCTGGCGGATCTGCTCGTCAGGGCTCGGGATAACGGAAGAATCCAGATACATCCCCTCAGCTGCAGCTGCCCCTCTCGCACGCTCGATCGCAGCCTCCACCGCCGCCACCTCTCCAGTTAAGAACAGGTAAGATTTCCCGCACATGCCTCTTGCAAGGCGAAGCTCTATCAAATCCACGATCGCTGTCTTTGCCGCCTCATCCGCCGCGACAATGATCGATGCCGCGTCATAAGTCTCAATGATCCCAAGCGCCGCCACCTCTTTGATCTCCGTCGCCCCGTAGATCGCCGGGAAGATCGCCTCATGCGGGTTTCCCAGGACGAAGCTGCCTATAAGCTGGCTTCCATGCTGTACTTTTGCATTCTTAACGGCTGCATCTACCGCACTCAGATCCCCTGTAATAATTACAATATATTTTCCAGGACATACCGTCTGTGCCTCAACGATCTTAACATTGGAAGTCTTTACCATTGCATCTGCTGCCACGACGCCTGCAGAAACAGTCTTATATTCTACCATTCCGATTGCTTTGCTCATTTTACATGTACGTCCTTTCTATCTCTCGATTACAATGAACTTCTCAGACACTTCCGTCACCTTGCCGCTGATAGACGCGTGGATGCCGACGCTCAATCCCTTCCCCGGCCTTGCGATCATCTGTCCCGTCTCTACCATGTCGCCCGGCTGTACGATCGCCTCCGCTGGAGCTCCTATATGCTGGCTGAGCATAATCCTGACTTTTCTTACATCCTTTGTGCCATCCTGTAATGGGGCTTCCCTGTCATACTGCGTCAGATCTAATCTTGCCATCAAGCGCTCCATCGGAACCTTCCTGTACTCCCTGGCCGGGCTGACCGATCCTGGGGACACGCCCTGCGGCGGCTTCAGGCCATGAGCCCTAAGCCCCTGCTTATACTCTGCCATCAGAGCTCTGGGCGACAGGCTCTGCATACAGGAATACATCTCACATAATCCACAGGAAGAGCAGAACATCGTATTTACAAAGATATCCGGCTTCTGCATATCTTTACATGTCGCAGCCATCATAAATTTATGAGGATTGACCGGATGGCCCAGAAGATCCCTTGGGCAAAGATCCGTACACATCGTACACTGGCAGCATGACGCGGCCGCCCGCTTCAGATCAATAGACGCCTTCCCGTTCTTCTTCTGGATAATAAGATGATCCTCTGGAAGCACCAGGACCGCATTCGTCGTCTTTGTCACCGGCTGCGAGGCTGCGCCGATATACCCCATCATAGGGCCTCCAATAAAATATACCGGATCCTTCGTCGTCACGCCGCCCGCCATTGAGACGGCTTCCCCGATAGAAGTGCCAATCGGTACCCTCACGGTCACAGGGCTATTGACCTCTGCTACTACGGAAATAAGCTTATCTACAACAGGCGCCTGCGTTTTTACCGCGCGATATACATTATAGACTGTCTCCACATTGAACACTGCGACTCCGCTCTCAATCGGAAGTCCGCCCGGCCTTACGACCTTTCCCGTCACCTCATAGATCAGGACGACTTCATCGCCCGCCGGATAGACCTCGTCCAGAAGGCCCAATCTTACTCCCGGATAATCTCCGATACAATCGTTCAGCGCCTCGATCGTCTTCTTGTAAGCTCTCTTGATCCCGATGATGATATCTTTCGCTCCGACTGTCTGGCCGATCCTATGAAACGCCTCTACAATCTCACGAGCATGCTTTTCCAGCAATTGCCTATGTAGCTTTAATAACGGTTCGCACTCCGCACAGTTTAAGATAATCGTTTCCGCGCGCTCGTCTAATTTCGCATAGGTGGGGAAGCCCGCTCCGCCTGCCCCGACGATTCCGCTCTGCTGCAATATACTGCTTAATTCTTTTATTCCCATAAACGTTCACTACTCCAGTCCTGTCCCATCATCAATAATGCCGATAATTGCCGCGTCAACCGGCGCATCAGACATCATGCACCCTTTTCTGGCGGCGCTTCCCTGTGCGACAAGGACATAATCTCCGATCCCTGCCCCGATATTGTCAATCGCCACTAAGCGGCCTGCTCCTTCTTTCATATGCTCTACGACCTCTACGATCATAAATTTGTTGCCGACCAGCTTGTCGTGCTTTCTTGTGGAAACAATACTTCCGACAATTTTACCTGCGAGCATGATCTACCTCCAATTATTCTGCGATCTGTGTACATTGCGGGTACTATTTCAGGATCGTCACCGTCTGTCCTGTCGTTATCTTGGCCGCGTTCGCCTCGTCTGTATCAATATGCATCTCCAGCGTAAAGCTTTCATCTACCCGGATCTGTACATGGTTAAATACAGTGCCTCTCTCATTATCAGACTTTACAGAAACGATATCGCCGTCTGCAACGCCCGCTGCCATAGCGTCTTTCGGAGCCATATGGATATGCCTCTTGGCAATAATACAGCCTTCTTCCAGGTAAACGACCCCTTTAGGCCCGACGACTGCGATCGGCGCGGAGCCTTTCACATTCCCCGACTCCCTGATCGGCGCCTTCACCCCCAGCCTGACTGCATCCGTAGCAGACACCTCGACTTGAGATCCGCTCCTTACCGGCCCTAAGATCCTGACGTTCTCGATCGCTCTCAATTTCAGCCCTACGATCGTCACTTGCTCATTGGAGGCATACTGGCCCCCCATGAGCTCTTTTTTCTTCGTAAGATGATATCCCTCTCCGAATAATGCTTCCACATGCTCCTGCGTCAGATGGACATGCCTTGCAGACACCCCGACCGGCACTACAAAGCCATTACTGGACTTCTCTCTCGTCTCAAGCGCTTCCATTACCATTCTGGCAATTAATTCTATATTTTGATTATCCATATAAAGTCCCATCCTTCATCGCTTCGTATTCATTATTTCAATACAGGAAGGATCTTCTCTACATCGTCATGAGGCCTTGGGATTACATGTGTAGCCACCAGCTCGCCAAGCCTTCCTGCGCTCTCAGCTCCGGACTCGACCGCTGACTTTACTGCTCCTACGTCTCCCCGTACCATAACGCTTACCAGGCCAGAGCCGATCTTCTCTGTCCCTACTAACACTACGTTTGCTGCCTTAAGCATCGTATCTGCCGCCTCGATCGCCGCTACTAACCCTCTTGTCTCAACCATTCCTAACGCTTCCTGATTTGCCATCCTTTTTTCCTCCTTTGGCTGTTGTTTCTGATTTACTCTCTGTACGGTCTTTCCCGGCGCTTTCGCCGTTGTTGCTTTTGCCTTTGCCTTCTTTTCTCCCGCTACATTTTCTGCCATATTCTCCGCCTCCTGCTTACAATCGGCTGCTGCTTAGCCGGACCATCTTCACGATCTCTTCATGTGGATTCGCGATAATAGCCTTTGCCGCCACTTCCTTGATCGACTTTGCCGCTGCTGCCTCCACTGCCTCTGTTACGGCTGACACGGTCCCTTGTACCACTACTGTCACAAGCCTTCCGCCAAGCTTCTTTTCCCATGTCACAAATTCCACATCCGCCGTCTTTAACATGATATCGATCGCAGTAATTGCCGCCGATGTACTAGGAATTTCAATGAATCCATATGATTTTCCCATGAGATCTGCTCCTCGCTCTCCGTCTCGCTGTTTAGATCGTCGGAAGGATCTTCTCTACATCGCTGTGGGGCCTTGGGATTACGTGTGTAGCCACCAGCTCTCCAAGCCTTCCCGCGCTCTCTGCTCCGGCCTCTACTGCTGCCTTCACCGCCCCTACATCTCCGCGCACCATAACTGTTACAAGCCCGGAACCGATCTTCTCTGTCCCTACTAAAGTCACCTCCGCAGATTTCGTCATCGCATCCGCCGCCTCGATCGCTGCTGTAAGCCCTCTTGTTTCAACCATCCCTAATGCCTGCTGTGCCATTTTTTCATCCTCCTGATATTTGAATTATTTTTAATTATCTTATCTTGTCTTATCCATCCCGCTTATTTTCAACATCTTTTCTGTATCTTCTTCCGGCCTTGGGATCACATAGGTCGTAATCACGCCCGTTATCTCGTTCGCTCTTTTTACCGCAGCCTCCACCGCGGCCTCCACCGCCGTGACGCTTCCTCTGAATTTGATCGCTACGATCAAAGGCACTGGCAAAGAATCTGCATTTGCCGGTTTATTTTTATCAAACGGTTCCAAGCTGACGTCCGCTGCCTTACACCCGGCGTCTGCCGCCGCGAAAGCCGCGACCAGGCCAAATAACTCTACAATTCCGACTGCCTCTCCCATATGTATGTCTCCCATTCCTTACTTATCTGTTGATAATCGCGATCTTTAAGCCTTCCATCTTCAGATTTGTCACATGAGCCTCGTTAATCTGCTCAAGCGGGAACCTGTGCGTGATCAGCTTGCTTATCGGTAATCCGATCCCTTTCGCACGCTTCAGGAAATCAAACGTCGTCGCGTAATCTCTCAGTGTGTATACCCAGGAGCCGACAATCGTAATCTCCTTTGAGCATATATCAAAATGCGGATTGATCGTGGCGTCCCCGCCATTGATGAAGAATCCCAGCTCACAAAGCCCTCCGCCGTTCCTGATGAACTTGTAGATATTCGCATGTGCGATCGGCGATCCGGTACACTGGAAAGCAAAATCCGCCAGATGCCCGTCAAAGCAGGCTTCTACCGCTCCTGTCAGCGCTTCCATCCCCTGGTGGTCCTTGAAGTTCACAGACTTTGTCGCGCCCATTTCCTTTGCGAACTCCAGCCTCTTCTGCTCTCCGTCAACAGCTACGATATTTTCGATGCCCATCGTCCGTAAGATCGCAATACAGATCAGCCCGATCGGACCGCAGCCCTGAACGACGACCCTGCTGTTGAACCTTAAGATCCCCGTTGTTTTCGCCCTCTCTACTGCGTGGATCAGCACAGCGCACGGTTCGATCAGTATCCTGGAATCCAGATCCAGGTCGCTTACATTAAATACGGTGGAGCCGCCGCGGATTACGATATAATCTGCAAACCATCCGTTCAGATGTATATCGTCATCGGGAAGAAGGCCATATACGTCTGCGCCGCCTACGTTCTGCTTATTCAGGTCGAACATCGTAATATCCGGATTGTCTTTAAAGATCATACACGTAACGACTTTGTCACCTACGTTCAGCGGCTTTCCAGCGCTGTCCTTCTTTACATTCTTCCCCATCTTTACGATCTCTCCAGTCCCCTCATGCCCAAGGACAAGCGGGATCAGCCCGAAGGGATCTCTCTTGAACTCGTGAGCGTCTGTCCCGCAGACACCGCAGCCTTCTACCTTTACAAGAATATCATCATCTCCAAGCTCCGGAATCGGATATTCCTGAATATCATAATGCTCCAACGCCGTGAGCATTGCCACTCTCGATGCGGCGGGGATAGCCCCCCTTACCGCAGGCGCTGCGGACGGTTTCTCCATCATCCCCTCCAGCACCTGTTTTACAATGGCCTCTACATTAACTGAATTTATGTCCATACTCTTCTCTCCTCCAACTTAACGGATGCATAAGCTCTCTGACATTACGCAGCGTCTTCTTTTCGTAAATGTGCTTGCGCTCGTAAGGCCCTCTCCTGTCCTGCTGGCGATCGTAAAGGTACAGAAGCCTTCCCCTCCAAATCCAAGCGCCGCGTAAGAGGGGGCGTTTTTCACTAAGATCGCAGTATCGACCGCCTTTGCATAGCGTGTAATATTGTCGATATGCTTTGAATGGATATGAGCGGAATGCCTGTTTCCATGCTCAAGCCATACGGCTTTCTCCACCGCGTCGTCAAAATCTTTCGCCCGCACCACGCCCAGGATCGGCATCATCAATTCCTCTGCGATCAATGGATGCTCCTTCTCGCCTTCAAATATGATACAGCGTATATTATCCGGCACGCTCACACCGATCATTCCCAGCAATGTCTTCGCATCACGTCCGACGCACTTCCTGTTCAGCCCCTTCGGAGTCAGAACTGTACTCGTAAGCCTATCCTGCTCCTCTTTTGATGCAAGATAGCATCCCTGCTCGCTCACCATATAGTGCAGCAGCTCAGATACGACACAGTCTACTGCAACGATCTCCTTTTCGGCGATACACGGAAGATTATTGTCAAAGGTACATCCATTTACAATATCCTCTGCTGCTTTTCTTATATCCGCCGTCTCGTCTACAAGAGCCGGCGGATTCCCTGCTCCTGCGCCGATCCCCCTTCTGCCTGACGACAGTACCGCCGTTACTACTCCCGGCCCTCCTGTCGCTGCGATCAGCTGGATATCCGGATGCTTCATCATAATATTGCTGCTGTCCAATGTAGGCTTTCGCACCGCACATGCGATATTCTCCGGCCCTCCTGCCTCCAGTGAGGCTTCGTTCAGCATATTGATCGCATACAGTGATGTCCGGATCGCCGCCGGATGGGGATTGAATACGGCTGTGTTCCCTCCTGCCAGCATTCCGATCGTATTACAGATGATCGTCTCGCTGGGGTTCGTACATGGCGTGATCGCGCCGATCACACCGAATGGCCCCATCTCGACCAGAGTCAGCCCCTTGTCCCCGGACCATGCTGTTGTCGTAATGTCTTCTGTCCCCGGCGTCTTCTCAGCCACAAGCTGATGCTTTAATATCTTATGCGGGACATTCCCCATTCCTGTCTCTTCTACGCCCATGCGAGCCAGGATCTCTGCATTTTCTTTTGTCTTCCTGCGGATAACAGAAATAATCTGCTCCCTCTGATCCATGGACATTCTGTGTATATAGCCCTGTGCCTTCTTTGCCGCGGCTATCGCATCCGTCATATCGGCAAAGGCTCCCAGCCCCTCAGACGCTCCGGACGCCAATTGGAGCTTTGCCATTACCTCCTTGACGACATCCTGGACCATCGCTTCATTTATTGACACGAAATCACCTCCTTTAAGATCTCTCTTCCGTACGCCGCAAGCGCCGTATCCTCTTCTGCGCTTCCTCCGCTCACGCCGAGAGCCCCTATGATCTCTCCCTCTGATTCAAGCGGCTCCCCGCCGCCCAATATCACGATCCTCCCGCCATTGGTATGCTGGATCCCATATAATGGCTGCCCAGGCTGGCTTAAGCCAGCAAGCCTGGCCGTGGACATCTTAAGGCCTGCCGACGTAAATGTCTTGTTCACCGCGATATCATAGCTGGCAATGTATGCGCCGTCCATGCAATGCACCGCGGTCAGCCGCCCTGCCGCATCCGATACTGCGATCACTGCTGCAAGACCCATCGCCTCCGCTTTTGTCTCGACCTTCTCTATGAGAGATTTCGCCAGGCGCAACGTCATCTTACGGCTTTTACACTTACATGTATGAGGTTTCCTATCATGTTCTGCAGCCATCTGTTTCATGACAGCTTCCACTGCCTTTGAAATCATCTGCTCATCCATAACTACATTCCCATCTGTTCCATAACCTTCTTTGTAATAGAAGCGATCAGCTCATTATCCGGCATCTCTTTCGTACCGCCGCAGCTGCCGCCGCAATTATGGCAGCTCTCCTTACCGCTCTTCGCATTGGGGCAAAGGTTTGCAGGGTGCTTTCCTGGAAGCCCCATCTGCCTTCTGATCTCATACAGCTTTGCGATCTGCTCTTTGTCAAACTCTCTCGGCCCGCCAAGCATCTTTGACTTGTACAATAATTCTGCATAGAACTCAATAGATTCCATCTTATGGTAAGCATTTAAAAGATCCGGCCCCCAGGACAATGCTCCATGGTTCTCCAGCAGAACCTGGTCAAAATACGGCAGATACTCTTCCACTGCGTCCGGGATCTCCATCGTAGACGGCGTACCGTATTTTGCGATTGGAACGCATCCCAGAGCAATGACAGCTTCCGGCATGATCGGAGCCGTCAAAGGGATCCCTGCGATCGCAAAAGATGTCGCATAGCTTGGATGTGCATGTACGACTGCATTTACATCCGGCCTCTTCTCATATACACGCATATGCATCTTAATCTCAGACGACGGCCTGAAGCTCCCGTTCGCCTGGAGCACATTTCCTTTTGCGTCTACTTTACAGATGTATTCCGGCGTCATGAAGCCTTTGCTCACTCCTGTAGGCGTACATAAAAATTCGTTATCATTTAGCTTGACAGAGAAATTACCGTCGTTCGCAGCAACCATCCCTCTATTGTAAACTCTCTTTCCGATCTCGCACATCAATTTCTTCAGTTCAAACTCATTCTGCATCTTTTTGTTCCCTCCTTGTTTTCTATAAATCATTGATAATCTGACCGTTTCCGTTGTTTCTGTCTCCATATTAACACACGAAACCACACACGTCAACGTTGTCCAGTGTTGTTTCTATTGGCTTTTACTCCCAGGGCATGGAGTCGCCGTCTTCCCGAAGATACTCCAGCAGTTCCGGAATGCCCTTGCTTGTCTTTGAATCCACAAAAAATATCTTTTTGCACCCGGCAAGCGCAAGCCACCGCCTGGCTCGCTCTGGCTTTCCGTCCTCTACAGCCGCTTTCGTCACGATCCCAATAACTTCCCTGTTGGCCATCGGCGTTACGTTCGGCGGATATAGAGAATACGGCTCTGTCGCAGACAACAGAAGGCCTACGATATCTGCTTCATATGAGTATAAAGCCAACGCGTAGCCAAGCTGCTTCGTCTGCGCATATTCTCCAGGCGTATCGATTACCACATCAAGATTATTTACATATTGTGTCTTGCGATACTCTATCTTCTCTCCTCGCAGCGCCTGCGTCAACGTAGTCTTTCCGCATCCGCTTCTTCCCATTAATACGATCTTCTTCATGATTATGTCCTTGTAATGCCGCAGACTGTAAAGCCCATTTTGCCTTCTACATAATCCAATATCGCTTTCAGGGCAGACTCTGTCTCCGATATAGTTCCGGTCACGATCAAAGTTCCGCTGAAGCGGTCTACAAACCCCAGCTCCACGCCGGCTGACTTTACTGCGATATCCGCTGCGATAACGGCCGTCTCTGCCGGGCTGATCGTAATGATCCCGATCGCAGATTTCGAATAATCCATATTAGGGTCAAGCCCAAGCTTCTCATACAGCTCTTCGTCCGGATTGGCGATCAGGTGGGCGATGGTGATCTGTTTTCCTGGAACCAGCTCCTGTATGATCCTAACCTTCTCTTCCATATGCTACCCTCCTATCTGGCAATCCAGGCTCGACGCACGGACGACGGCTTCCTCAAGCCTCCTCATATGCTCCATAGACGGCGGGAGGACATCCCCCATCGGATATTCTCTTCCGAGCCCGTCGTACTTGTCCCTCCCCAGCCTGTGATAAGGAAGCAGATGTATCTTCGCCACCCCTGGGAGGCTGCCGGCATATGTGGCAATCGCCTCAATCTCGTCCACTCTGTCATTAAAGCCCGGAATGACCGGGACACGGATTACCAGATCCGTCATGCCTGAATCTGCGATCTTTTTCGCATTTTCAAGCATCAGCTCATTCGAACGCCCTGTATACTCCTTATGCTTCTGCGGATCCATGTGCTTAATGTCCATAAGGTACTGATCCAGATATGGAAGGATGCTTTCAATCACCTCATAAGGCGCGCATCCCATGCTCTCCATAGCCGTATTGATCCCCCGCTCCTTTGCAGCCCTTAAAAGGTCTCTTGCAAAATCAGGCTGGCACAGGCTCTCACCGCCGGACAATGTCAGCCCCCCGCTGGAGCGCCGATAATACGGCCTGTCTTTTTCCACTGTTTCCATCACTTTCCCTACAGTGACATCCTCTCCGATGATCTTGGGCTTGCCCTGTACCATCATCGTCTGGATCTTGAGCTCCTGGGACTCAGGATTGCAGCACCACCGGCATCTGAGCACACACCCCTTTAAGAATACGATCGTTCTTATTCCCTTTCCGTCATGTATGGAGAACCGCTGTATATCAAAGATGCGCCCCTTGGTTTCCATGTAATCCATGATATTTACACCTTTCTTTTAGCCTAAAGCCCCTGCTCCGTACGGTTGATAATATCGTCCTGAAGGGATCTGGATAACGTTGTGAACAGAGCGCTGTATCCCGCCACACGCACAACCAAGTGCTTGTACTGTTCCGGATGTTTCTGTGCATCTAAAAGCGTCTCTCTGCTTACCACATTGAACTGCATATGGCTTCCCTTCTGATCGAAATAGGAACGGATCAGCGCAACAAAGTTCTCAAGCCCTGTTCTGCCGCTTAAGGCTGACGGATGGAACTTCTGGTTAAACAAAGTCCCGTTAGAAGCAATATAATGATCCAGCCTGGAAACAGAATTTGCCGCCGCCGTAGGCCCATGTACATCTTTGCCTGCCGATGGCGATACCCCGTCTGCCACCGGCGTCCGCGCCAGCCTCCCGTCCGGCGTCGCGCCAGTCTGCGCGCCCAGCGGGACATTTGCAGAGACCGGATAGAGCCCCGCCTGATAGATCCCGCCTCTCGGATTCTTAAATGTCTCAAGAGGCTTTGTATATGTATACGCAACGTCCCGTGCGAAAGCGTCTATCTCTGGCAGATCGTTTCCAAATTTCGGGACCTCGTCAATCAGCTCCAGCAGCTTCTCTCCTTTCGCCTTTATCTCAGGCGTCTCCGACGCTGCTTTTATAGCCTTGAGGATGACTGCGATCTCCTTCTCTCCTACCGGCTTTCCTGATTTTTTAAGCCCTTCTGCTATCTGGACCGTCATCTCAGACATCGTCGTCTGGTCAAGCCCTTTCCCGTAATTCATAAGAAGCGCTTCCTTATAATCTGCCATAGAGACTTTCCGCTCATCATAGACGAGCTTTTTAATCGCGTACAGTGAGTCGGCCATATTCGCTACGCCGAATCCCTGGGGCCCTGTAAAGTTATAGACCGCTCCGCCTTCCTGCACAGATTTCCCGCGCTTTAGGCAATCATCCACCATACAGGACAGATATGGAAGCGGGCATCTCTCCGCATGTGCCACATCAATCGCGTTATCCGCATTTACCAGCAGGCCGATATTGTAATTCATCTGCGCTTTGTACGCATCATAAAACTCTTCGAAGGTGCTCATCTCTTCTACATTGCCAGTCTGGATGCTGATCTGCTCCCCTCTGTCCACACCGTTGGAGAATACCAGCTCTAACGGCCTGCACATATTGAAGAACGCCGCATCATGCCAGCCTTCCGTCTTCCCTGCCTTCTGCGGCTCCACGCAGCCGATGATATTATACTCACGGGCTTCTGCCAGAGTCAGCCCCCTGCTTACGAGAGAGGGGATGATGACCTCGTCATTATAGTAAGCCGGAAGGCCTATGCCTGTGCGGGTAAGCTCTGCTGCTTTCATGAGGAACTCATGAGGAGAGCCGTTCCATACGCGCACGGAAAACGACGGCTGCGGCAGCATTACATGCATGGATGACTGAATGCACATAAAGGACAGATCATTCGTAACATCTATGCCTTCTTTATTCTGTCCGCCTGCGATCAGGTTCTGGAACAGGCTGTAGCCTGCAAATCCTTCCGCCGACGCCGCGTCGCGGCATTTATTCAGATCATTCAGCTTCACCCATATACAGTCCATCAGCTCCTGGGCGAACTCCCTCGTCAGCTTTTTGCTGTCCATATCCTTTTTGTAGTAAGGGTACATGTACTGATCGAACCTTCCTGGGGAAATAGAATGTCCGCTTGATTCGATCTGAAGGAGCTGCTGCACGAACCAGAATGACTGACACGCCTCGTAAAAGCCTGACGCTCCTTTTTCAGGCACACGCGCACAGTTCTCTGCAATCGCCAAAAGCTCTGCTTTTCTCTGCGCGTTGTCGCACTTCTCTGCCTCTTCGCGGGCAAGGCTGGCATATCTCTTAGCGTATGTAATGGCTGCTCTGCAGCTGATAATTACTGCCTCAAGGAAATGAGAGCGCTTTGCGTAATCACCGTCGCTAACGTTACATTTCCTCAGCTCTTCCTCAGCCTCCGCTATAATGCCTTCATAGCCGATCGCCAGTACCTTTTCATACTGTACGGTCACATGGCCTACGCCATTATAGAAATAATTCCCCGGCGTAAATATATTATGGTCGATGGCCCGAATCGCCTCCGGCGCCATGTAAGAAGTCGCAAGCTCGCTCGTCGTCCTGCCCTTCCAGTATTTATGGACTTCTCTTAAATCCTGTTTCGTCTTCTCCGATATATAGAACGGATCTGCGCTCCTCGTCTCAACAGTTTCAAACTCAGCCTCCAGCCACTCATAAGAGAATTCCGGATATGTCTGGCAGCCCCGCGGCGCGATCGTAGTGCTGCCCACGATCAGCTCCTCATCCCGGATAATGATCGGTATATGCTTTAAGATATGCTCAAATGCTTTTGCACGTCTTATAATCATCGGCTCATTCTCTGTCTGCCTGTACGATTCGGTAAGCAACACAGCCCTTGCCGACTCTATCTCTGGCATCTTCTCGAACAAATGGTCAACAAGCCTGCCGATCCTGCCTGTTTTCGGAATACTTTCACTATTATAAGTATAAAGTCCCATAACTCTCCTTTCTTTTCTAGTCACTAATAATTCTATTTTGCCTAGTTTTCTTTGTTCTGATTATAAACTATAAACGCAATAAATTCAACATTATATCCCATGTTTTTTTGTTGCTTTTGATTTTTTTGTTTGTTTTTTTGTTGTTTTTCTTGACTATTGCAAAATAATGATGCAAACTAAAAACAGATGGACGCGCCTTTAGGCTGGCGGGCTTCGTCCAATATAGCAATCTTCAGAAAGGATAGCGCTCATGTTCGAATTTGATCCACACACCCATTCCATCGCAAGCGGCCATGCATCTTCAAGCACGATTACTGATATGGCAAAAAAGGCTGCTTCTGTCCATTTAAAAATGCTTGGGATTACCGACCACGGCCCGGCGACCTTCTGCGCAGGAAGGCCGTCTTATTTTCGCAGCCTTGCATTTGCGCCTAAGAGACGGTCCGGCATAAACATCTCATACGGGGTGGAATTGAATATATTAGGACCGGACGGATCCACCGATCTTGCTATAGACATCCTAAGAAACCTGGATTACGCCATTGCAAGCATGCACCCGCAAAACTTTAAGCCAGGTACGGCGCAATATAACACAGACGCATACATAAATACAATGAAAAACCCTTATGTAAAGATAATCGGACACTGTGACGACACAAAATATCCTGTAGATTACGAAGCCCTCGCAAAAGCCGCTAAAGAATATCACGTACTCCTGGAGATTAATAACAGCTCTTTAAGCCCGGATGGGTATCGCGGCGATACAAAAGCAAACGCCGTCTGCATCCTGGATTGCTGCCGCCGCCACAGACACCCTGTCATACTCTCCAGCGACAGCCACGGCACAGGACATATCGGCGACTTCCAATATGCACTTTCTTTAATAGAAGAAACGGGCTTTCCAAAAGAACTGGTATTAAATTACTCTCTGGCCGCTTTTCAAGCATTTCTGAAAATGAAATAAAAAGGGACACCCGATTTTTGAAAAAGGGACACCCAATTTTGAAAAAGGGGACGTACGATTTTGCTAAAAGTGTACGTCCCCTTTTTTTGTTATAGACGATCTGCGATCTCTTTTGCAAGCGCCTCATATTCTCCGGCGCTCCGGCTGCTCTTCTTATATGCCATAAGCGGCACATTATTGTCCTGAGACCACTCTACATTGCTGTCCACACGGATATAGGAATCAAATATATGCACATCCTGTAGCTCTTTTAATGTGTCCAGCGTCTGCCTGAAATAATTCTTTCTTGTATCTACCTTTGTAATCACGATCCCCATCACACGAAGGTATGGAGCGATCGGCTTCACTTCCTCCAGGAACTCAAACATATTGCCCAGCCCGAAAAGCCCCCACGGTGTTGCCTCTACAGGGATGATCAGATCATCGGAAGCGCACAGGACGTTCATTACCCATCCTCCCAAAGTAGGCGGGGCGTCGATCAGGATGCAATCATAGGCGCCTGACTCTTTCACTTTCTCAAGCGCTCTTTTTAAGATGAATTCTCTCTGCCATTTTGTGAACAATTCATATTCTATAGAGCTCATCAACGTTGAAGACGGGATCATGTCAATATTCTCATAGGATGTCGGTACGATATAGCCTTGCAGATCCTTTTGATTTTTAATAGCATAGTAAAGGTTTCGTTCTCCTCTGGCATGTTCCAGCACCTGTTCCTCGGGGAAATAAGACAGCGAAAGGTTCAGCTGCATATCCCCGTCGATCAGAAGCACTTTTTTACCATGTTGCGCAAGCCCGTACCCCACGTTCGCGCAGGTAGTAGATTTCCCGCTCCCTCCCTTATTATTCGCAAAACAGATTACCTTTGTCTCTCCCACCGCTTTCCCTCCATTCGGCCATTCCGTCCTATGCTCTTACAAATAAGCCGGCTCTTATCTTGTATTATAGCAAAAAGGCGAATATAAGGGAATAAAGATTTTCGGCAATCTATTTGCTTTAATACCACCTTACAACAGGCAGCCTGTTATTGATCCCTTTTGAAAATAAGATCTGATGGAGGTCGATGATCCCATTATGGAACGTTGCAGCGCAGGACGACAAGTATAAATCCCACATACGGACAAACCTCTCGTCAAACATCTTGCGAACCTCCCCAATATTCTTTTTATAATTTCTTTCCCAGCATAACAAAGTGCGGTTATAATGGAGACGCAGATTCTCTATATCCATCGTATGGAACCCACCCTCGGCCGCACAGGAGAGCATTTCCCGAAGGCTTGGGACGACGCCTCCCGGAAAGATATATTTCTTTATCCATGGGTCGCCGGGATGCTCTTTTAATGCACTGATAAAATGGAGAAGGAAAAGCCCTCCCGGATTCATTGATTTTTTCGCACAATCCATGAAAAGCTGGTAATTATCACGCCCAACGTGCTCTACCATGCCTACGCTCACAATACGGTCAAATGCCTGTCCGCATTTAGGGAGATCACGATAATCCATCAGCTTCACTGTAAGAAGATGTTCCAGATGCTCCTCTGCGATCCGGCGCTTGGATTCTTCATACTGCTCTACGCTCAACGTAATCCCCATACCATGTACGCCATACTCTTTTGCTGCCTTAATCAGCAAAAAGCCCCATCCGCACCCTATATCGAGCAGGGACATCCCTTCCTTCAAATACAGTTTTTTCAAAATATAATCTACTTTGTTTTCCTGAGCCTGATAAAGCGAATCCTTCTCATCCAGAAAATAGCCGCAAGAATAGCTCATAGTCTCGTCCAGCCAGAGCTTATAAAAGTCATTCCCGATGTCATAATGGCTCTGCACTTCTCTCTTCTGGTTCTTCTTCTCCGTGGATGTGAATATCAGTTTTTTCAGAGCCGATTTATTTGTAGAGAACTTGTCCATCTGCCCTAAAAAGTGATCCAGAGCGTAATACAGATCGCCCTCGATCTCCAGATCCCCATCCATATAAGCCTCTCCCAGAGCAAGCGAAGTACTTGTCATAAGAGAAGATAGAGAGACCGGCTTTTTAAAATCCACTGTAAATTCCGGCTCCCCTTTCCCAATCCGATGCTCCTTCCCATTTATCCTGACACAGAAAGGGTACTGATCCAATTTTTTCAAAAACGATATCAAAATATTTTCTTTTAACATAAGCTCCTCCATTCTACAGGATCAGGGACATGGAATCCTCTGTTCCTATAGCATTTACATCCAGAAGAGCCTTTATTCTCCAAATAGCATAAAACAGGGCATAGTGTTTTCTGCCCTGTTTGTTTGCTCATATCCACTTACAATCTTCTTTGCTAATCCTCTATTTTGTTCCAACAGTGTGTACAAATTCCGTGCTGTACATATGCAGGATGGCTCATATCGACCATCCCTCCACACTTCGGACATTTAAAACTATTCCCTATGTCCATATTAAAATTCTCAAAAAATTTATCTTCCAATGAAACTCTCCGAATATCTCTGAAATCTTCTGTAGTTTCTATCTCATTTAAAAGAGAAGTATTTATCCTGTTATGATATAAATTTGTACTTGTATAGCAAGCATAGTCCAAATAGTATACATTATATGCAACGCCCTTAATTCCTTTGTGAGATATCCCTCTTTTTCTTAAATGGATTATCCTTAAATCTATCAAGTCATTTAGCTCTTTTACTTTCTCATACTTTTCCGGTATCAAAAAATGACATCTTTTCTTTGTTATCAATATTTCATTAATAATTCTGTCCAACAGTAACTTGGCATTACCATTAGCATCCACTGTCTTTTTCTTATCTACTCCATACCATTCAACTGTCGCATTCCGAACATCTGCTAAAACCAGATGCTTATTATTAGTTTTAGCAAAAAACAAGTTATACGCAGAAATAAATATATTCAGAAAATCTCTGGGAATCCCTGCAGATGCAATAAGTATTTCCCGTAGTGCCTGATTAGCCAAAAAAATATTTATAAAATTATGTACGGGACGTTTGCTCTTATTATCATAAAACTTTTCGTACAATTTAGGATCCATAAGATATAATTGCTTAAAAAGCAACTCATTAAAAAAGGCTTTAGTAATTTCAGGATCTAATTCATAGATATATCTATTATCTAAAAGATAGCCAAATATATCCCCCCCATCTTCTAACCCTATTCTATTTTCAGAAATGAGTCGCGTTCTATTCGATATGGCAGCGATTTTTATTGTAATCTTCAAAGGCATAAATGTACGTTTTAAGAACTCAGCCAAAATATATTGGCATGTTTCAGGAATTTCAGACCATTCATCAAGCAAACAAAAAATTCTATCAATATCAACAATTTCAAACAGCTCTAAAATAGCACCCGACATATCTGAAAATGAAATATATTTTATCTTTTCATCCTCAGACTCAATTCTTTTATTAACTTCTTTTGAGCCAAAAATTTCAGGGATTTTCGCTATTTTCAAATTTGTCGCTAATTTTTTTACTTCATTTACCTTAAAACCAGTCTCTCCCATTTTAGTAAAATTTTTACCATCAAAATGTCTATTAAACTTTTCCAACAAGGCAGATACTTTCGTTCTCCGAGGTTCAATAATAGTTTTCTGCTGATCAACACTATACTCTTTATATAAATACTCTAAATTAACATATACACACTTCAAAATCTCTACAATAATTTCTTGAAAAAGAATTAATGCATAATACAAATCATTATCACTTTCCAGTGTTGGCTTGAAAGCACGCAAATCAATGTATACCGGTAAATACTTTTTCTCATCGTTGGTTCCTAATTTTTCTTGCAACGCTTTTAATAAGTGGGTTTTTCCAGTTCCGCGTCTCCCATAAATCACTTGATCTTTAATACTAATTACCTTATCTAAAACCTCTAATCCTGCATAATATTCCAAGTAATTTTTTTCAGAATTATACTCTGCTCTCAAAAAACCATCTAATTTATTAACACTTTGTTGTACCCTTCCGCTTTTAATATCAAAACTTTTATTCATTTGTTTTTTCATTCTTTCCATACTCCCAATCATATATAATAATTTCTTGCAACTTTTATAATATCCTCTTATTTATTATTACATAATCTCCCACTGTCTATATCATCTGCCTCGTTTAAATATAATCTTTTCCGCCCTTGCAAAGCCCTTTTTCCACGGTCAACTGTTCTCTTAAATTTTTTTAATATCTGATATTCCTGCGACCATAATTGTCTTACCAGACGATAGCCATATAATAATCCTGTCATCCAGTCAAACATTAGGCGTTTTGGCATTTTTAAATACCAATCTCTCCTCGACTCCTTATATTCAATATTTTAACTAACCTTCACCATTAACTCCTTCCATCTGTGCCGTCATATCCTTAGGTAAGGCAAACTAACCTTTTCATCCTTCATATGCAAAAAATAGCATTTATTGAAGTATAGCATAACGCTCAAGATACATAAACAAATGTTTCTAAACAGCCGAAATTCCTATATAGGAAAAAAGACCCTGCAAGCATTCCTGCCTACGGGCCTTCGCCTTAAGCTCCCCCTGTTGGACTTGAACCAACGACAACTCGGTTAACAGCCGAGTGCTCTACCGACTGAGCTAAGGAGGACCATCTCTCTTCCCTCTCAATAAGGCAAAGACCCGCATCTCATGCCGGCCCTTCCCCTTAAGGGCCATGCGCCCTCAAAACTGCATACAGGAAACCCTATTACCCTTGCCCTATTGGTCATGCCCT
>CAJTVU010000011.1 GCA_910580235.1 uncultured Dorea sp. | reverse complement strand
GAACCCATCCGCTCCTGTAACTAAAACCTTCTTCATCTGTCTACCTGCCTTTATCATTATCAGGAGGCGATTGCCTCCCTGATCACCTTCGCCATATGGTCCAGCATCTCCGTCGTCATCCCTGGGTATACCCCTACCCAGAACGTTTCTGACAGTGTCCTGTCTGTATCTGTCAGCTTGCCTACTACGCGATAGCCTTTACCTGACGTGCGGAGGCTGTCAAAACATGGATGCTTGATTAGATTCCCAGAGAACAGCATCCTTGTCTGGATCTTGTCTTTCTCCAGCGCCTGTACGATGGCATCCCGGTCTACGCCTTCCTTTACTGTTATCGGGAAGCCGAACCAACTTGCGCTCGCCCCTTCCGTCACTTCTGGGAGGTACAGCTTATCTGACAAATCTGACAGCGCTTTCTTAAGATACGCGAAGTTCTCCTGCCTACGCTTTACGAACCCTGGAAGCTTCTTCATCTGCGCGCATCCGATCGCTGCTTGGATATCCGTCACTTTCAAGTTATATCCGAAATGAGAATACACATATTTGTGGTCGTAGCCCTTCGGGAGCTCCCCATATTGTCCATCATAGCGATGCCCGCACATGTTGTCATGCCCTCCCAAACAGTGGCAGTCACGCCCCCAATCACGAAAAGACAGCATGGCTCTGTAAAGGATAGGATTGTCTGTGTACACAGCTCCTCCTTCCCCCATTGTCATATGATGCGCGGGATAGAAGCTGGACGTCCCTATATCCCCAATAGTACCTGTCTTCTTTGTAATGCCGTCAATAGTGTATTCTGCTCCTAAAGCATCGCAATTGTCTTCGATTAGCCACAGATTATGTTTATCGCAAAATTCTTTGACAATTTTCAGACCGAACGGGTTGCCTAAAGTGTGCGCTAAGAACACGGCTTTTGTTTTATCCGACAGTGCCGATTCCAATAGGCTCACATCGACATTGTAGGTAGGTATCTTTATATCTACGAATACAGGGACTGCTCCGTATTGAATGATGGGGGCTACTGTCGTTGGGAATGCCGCTGCTACTGTGATAATTTCATCTCCCGGGCGCACCCTGCGGCTCTCTTCGACCAGATGAGAAGTCAGCGCCATGAACGCGATCAGGTTTGCAGATGAGCCGGAATTGACCAGCGCCACATGCTTCACCTCTAGATATTCTTTGAGCGCCTTCTCCAACTCCAGCGTGTACCGCCCCGCAGTAAGCCAAAATTCCAGTACGCTGTCTACGCCGTTGATCAATTCTCTCTCGTCATAGATCCTCCCCGCATAGCGGATGGAGTCCCCTGGAGCAAACCTTTTTTCTTCTTTCTGATATGTCTCATAGTATTCTTTCACCATGGCAAAAATCTTTTCCTTCGCCTGTGATTCATTCATCTGTTCAAACATCTTTCTTTCCTCCTATAGCATATATCTGCAGTCTATGATTGGCTTCTCTGTCAGCCCTGGAATCTTTGCAAACTCCTCCCATGCTGTCAGGATGACCAGAACATCCGCCTCTTCAATTACCTCCTCCATCTCCTGTCCGTATGCGAGGTTCAGGGAATATTGCTCTTCGAACTCTTCCATAGCGATTGGGTCATAGGCGCAAATGCGGCTATACCCTTTTTCCTTTAGTTTATATATGACTTTAGCGGCAGGCGTGTCCCGCACATCATCAGAGCCCGGCTTAAAGGACAGGCCAAGGATCCCTAGCGTCTTGTCCTTCGGGCATGCTTTCGCGATGCGGGACGTAATGAACTCAGGCATACGGTCATTCGTAGCGATAACGTTACGGAGTATGCCCGCGTCGAACCCCAACCCTTTTACCAGAGAGTATATTGCATTTGTGTCCTTTGGAAGGCAGTATCCTCCATACCCACACCCTGGATATGCGTATGTAGTCATATCGCATCCTCCCCAGCGCTTGTCCATATGCAGGATGCGGAACGCTTCCGCTACATCGATGCCCCCGATTACGTCTGCCATAATGGACATCTCATTGGAATAACTAATAAGCACAGCTAGCAGTGTGTTCGATAAATATTTGATGAACTCTCCGGTATTCAGGGAAACAGCAAAGACCGGGATATCAAAGTCACTGTACAATTCACGTAGAATTCCTTCAGATTTCTTGTCGCTGACCCCTAGCACGATCCTGTCCGCATTCATGAAGTCGTCCCAGCAATGCCCTTCCCGGAGGAATTCGGGGTTGTTTGCGACTCCCAAACTCTCCCCCACGCGGAAGCCCTTTCCTTCAACGAAAGGGACTACTTTCGTAAGCGACGTGGAGGGTGGGACGGTGGATTTTGTGACAAGCACGCGGAATCGATCGTCCTTTATCTGTCCCAATGTGGATTCAATAGCAGAATACAGATATGCCAGGTCGGCCTGCCCGCCTTCTCCGTACGGAGTCCCTACGCAATAATAGATGCAATCGCTTTCCCTGATTGCCTCTTCTACGCCGTCCGTGACGAAGAACGTCCGGCCAAGGTTCCGAACGAGGGCATCGTCCAGCCCTGGCTCATAGAATGGGAGACGGCCGCTTCGGATGACCTCTGCCCTCTCGTTGTCCACATCTATTCCATAGACCCGGATGCCCTTTTCGGCAAAGCCTACTGCTGTTGTCAAGCCGACAAATCCAAGCCCGAACACTGTCACTACCATATGAATTCCTCCTCAACATTTTCCTTGATGAATGTAAGGAAGCGCCTGACCCCTTCCTCGACCTCTATAGATGGCTCGTAGCCCAGGATATCTCTTGCCTTCCCAATGTCCGGGCACCTACGTTCCGGGTTATGGGTCAGGTATTCTGTATCCTCGGAGGTGTTATATGTCACGCTCCCCTGATAGCCAAAGATATCCTTCCCTGCTGCGGCATAGATCTCGGCCAGCCTTCTGACAGAGATTTCCGGCTTGTCCATGCCGATGTTGAAGTAATCATATCTCCCATGCAGCAGCACTTTCAGATATCCTGTTATGGCATCGGTAATATAGCAGAACGTTCTTGTCGGCGAGCCGGATGAGAGAATGGTAATATCTGCCCCTTCATAGACGGCTTTTGCGAAATCCGCCGGCACGCGTTTATCATTAATCCTCATGCCAGGCCCGTAATTATTGAACGGCCTCGCCACGCCTATGGGCATCCCATGCTTGGACGCGAACAGACTGCACATAGTCTCGCCGAATCGCTTGGATTCGTCGTAGCAGGCGCGAGGCCCTGTGGCAGATACATTCCCGCGGTATTCCTCATTTGTCGGTATGTTTTCAGGCGACGGATCTCCATACAGCTCAGAACTGGAGAAGAACAGAACCCCCCGGACATCCTTATCCTTATAGTAGTCCAGAAGGGAGCGCAGCCCCCAGACGTTAGCATCCAATGTCTCCATCGGGTACTTCCGATAGAATGTTGGTGACGCAATGGAAGCCATATGGATGATATAGTCAGCATTCTCGCTTCCGGGAATGTTCGAAACATGCCCGGAGATGATATCAAACTCCCGGATATCGAACAGAGGGTCTTCCCGCATCTCTTCGATCCAATGGGGGGTTCCCAGCATAAAATTGTCAAGGGCGATCACCTTGCGGATGCTCAGCTCCCTTCCAAACGCCTTGAAGAAGTTCATAAAGTAATAACCAAGAAATCCGCCGCAGCCCGTAATCAGGACTGTGCTCTTGTCGAATTTTTCTTTTTCGGCATTCGAGAGGTGATCAAAAATATAACGTACGTCTTCATTCTTAATGCTCATGCTTTTCCTCCTAGACTAGATAGATATAATTTTTGCTGCTTTGGCGCGCTCCCGCAGTCTTTCCAAAGCCCTTAAGTAGGCGACTAAAGGAATTATGGTAGAATGCTCATAAAAAAGAAGGAGAGATAAGGACATGGCAAAGACAAAATTTCAGGACTGGGCGATTATATGGGGCAGAGACAAGAGGAATTATGTAAAAGAATCTACGTACGCCACGTATATGATAATGCTCCAGAATCATCTGATTCCTGAATTGGGGAGATACTATGTAGAGGATATAGAGAAAGATATGATTCAGAAAATGATTATAAAGCTAAGGAGAAGAGGGAGAGTAGACAGGCAGGGGGGGCTGTCCGACAAATCTGTAAGGGATATCGTCACCATATTGAAAAACTGCCTGCGGGATTATGGCATAGATGACAGCAGGATATATCGAAAGAATGCATTGCAATATCCTGCCAACGATAAAATAAGCAAGATGCAGGTGCTTAGTGCAGATATGTATGAGAAAATGATGATCTCGATAAAAAGGGAGATGGATTTTGAGGCGTTAGGCTATGCCATAAGCCTTTATACGGGAATGCGTATAGGGGAAGTCTGCGCTTTAAAATGGGGGGATATCGATATGGAACGAGGGCTTATATCTGTGACAAAAACATTGCAGAGAGTATATTTCAAAGAAGGGGAGAAGGGAAAGACAAAAGTAATCATTGGGTCACCGAAGTCGAGAGCGGCAGTAAGGGATATCCCAATATCCTGCGCGTTGGAGGAATTGCTCCTTCAAAGAGTAGGCAGGGAGGAGTGCTATTTGTTAAGCGGTACGACAGAGGCGATCGAGCCGCGTTTATACAGGAAGCATTTTGAGAAGTTCTTAAAGAGGAACGGGTTGGAGCCAATAAGGTTCCACAGCCTGCGCCATACATTTGCTACCAGATGTATCGAGAGAGGAGCGGACTGTAAGACGGTCAGCTGTCTTTTGGGCCATGCTTCTGTTAGTATGACTCTAAACTTATATGTCCATCCGCAATGGGCGCAGAAGAAAGACTGTGTGGAGCGGATATAGAGGCGGCAGGCAGGAAAATAGTAGCCATTGAGTTTTATAGAAATAGATGCTATTATGAGATAAGACGAATGAGGTGCGAAGTACGATGAGGATAAAAAAATTTTTTCTGCATACAGATAATATTGACCGGGACAGTTTTGTGTGGAACATGACAGGCAGCATGATTATGGCGTTCCAGTCTGTGATTATGCTTATGATCTTAACAAGGATATTGGGCTTGTATGAGGCGGGGCTGTTTACGATCGCATATGCGAATGCGAATCTTTTCCTGACGATTGGAAAATATGGAATGCGTAATTTCCAGGTATCGGACGTAACAGGGCAGTTCTCTTTTCATGAATATCGTCTGTCCAGAGCGGTTACAACAATTGTAATGCTTCTTGTGGCGGTGATATATGTCATATATGTGGGAGATAAGAATCAATATACGCTGGAAAAAAGCCTGATTATTATATGGATGTGCATTTTTAAAGCCGTCGATGCCTTTGAGGATGTATATCATGGACTTTATCAGAGAAGCGGGCGCCTGGACGTGGCAGGGAAATTACTGACGGTACGGTTAGGGCTGACTCTGATTATTTTTGGGGCGGGCCTGTTCGTTCTGAAAGATCTGCTACTGTCATTAGTAATCTCCACTGTAGCTACGGCTATCCTCTTTGCGCTGTTCATTAAATGGAGCTATGGAGAATTTGTTCAGGTGAGAGAGGAACGGAAGCCTTTCATAAGTGTAAGACATCTCCTGCAGATATGCTTTCCGCTATTTTTGGGGAGTTTTTTGGCTTTTTATATAGGAAATGCTCCCAAATATGCCATAGACAGTATCCTGAATGACGAATTGCAGGCATGCTATGGATTTATTGCCATGCCGGTCTTTGTTATAGGGCTTCTGAATAGTTTTATTTTTAACCCTATGATCTACAAGATGTCAGTTATGTGGAATGAGGGGAAGAGAAAGCAGTTTGTTAAGAAGCTGTCTGTGCAGGTACTGATCGTGGCAGGGATAACGGCCACCTGTATCGTGGGCGCATATTTCCTGGGCGTTCCGGTGCTGTCCTTCTTATACAATACAGATTTGGCACAGTATAAGGCGGAGCTGCTGATCCTGCTGCTGGGCGGAGGGTTTCTGGCGCTATCAGGCCTTCTGACTACGATGATTACGATTATCAGATGTCAGAAAAGGCTGATGGCAGGGTATGTGATCGTAGCGGTCTTGGCATACGTCCTGTCAGAAAAAGCGGTGGAGCGGTATTCGATTATGGGCGCGGCTATGCTGTATCTATTGTTGATGGCAGCTCTGTGCGCCGTTTTTATGGGAATGTTTATTGACGGCGTTATAAGGAAAGGAAAAACGAATGAAAAAGAAGGCTGATATTTTCTGGATTATAGCATATGGCTATATTTTGCTGCCATTTTTGATTTTTGCCGTGGGCTGGATGAAGTGGTATATCTCATTGCCAACGGTGGCAGTGTCAGGTATCTGTTTTTATAAGGCATGCAGCGAATCGCCGAGGTTATGGAGGCCTGAATGGAACAGGGACAATGTCATAAAGATGCTCTTTGCAGTCGGGATCATTGCAGTCTGGGTCTATTATTCTGGAATTGGGAAGTTTGTGTTCCAAGTTCCAGATCATTCGGTAAGGAATAGTATCTTTAATATTATGGTGGAGAGCCGGTGGCCAGTGATAAATCACGAGATACTGCAGGGGTCTCCACTGGGGAAGCAGGGAGCCAGCGCCGCTGGATTAGTTTATTATATTGGCTTTTGGCTTCCCTCTGCTCTTGTCGGGAAAGTACTTGGGCTTAGAGCAGGGTATTATGCACAGGCAGTCTGGGCGGTGCTTGGGATCGTCCTGGTCTATTATCTGATCTGTGTGCTTCTGAAGAGGGTGGCTGTGTGGCCTCTGTTCATATTTGTGTTTTTCAGCGGCTTAGATATATTAGGGATATTCCTGACTGCTCAGGATCCGGCAACATTTGAGTGTAAATGGCATTTGGAATGGTGGGGGACGCCGTACCAGTATTCCAGTATGACGACGCAGCTCTTCTGGGTCTTTAACCAGTCTATTCCCGCATGGGTATGCACGATGATGGCATATATGCAGAAGAATAACAGGAATATTGTATTTATACTGGCATGTAGCATGTTATGCAGCACATTCCCATTTGTCGGGCTTCTGCTGCTTGCCCTGTTCTTCTGCCTGAGCAGGAAGTATGATGAGATGGAAGCGGTGAGAACGGCTGGGACAAGAGAAAAGATCCGAGTATATATATCGTGCATTATAAAAGATACATGCACGCTCCAGAATGTTGCGGGCGGCGGGCTTATTGGGATTACGTCATTCTTGTACCTGACCTGTAATTACTCAGGCGCCTATATTATGGGAGAGAATATAAAGGGCCCCGAGTTTGATAACAGCCTTGCGAAGCTGATCCTGTTTCTTATAGTGGAAATAGGGGTGTATGTAGCCTTGATCTATAAATATAATAAAGAGAATAAGATGTTTTATTTTATTGTATTATGTCTTTCTATAATCCCGCCGGTGAAAGTGGGCTATTCCACAGATTTTTGTATGAGGGCGTCTATACCTGCGCTACTCCTTTTGACGGTCCTGGTCATAAAGACACTGGCAGAATCATGGGAGAAAAGGGACTATCGGGTGTTTGCAGGGCTTATTCTTGTACTGGTGCTGGGAAGCGCCACTCCGGCGCTTGAATTTAGGAGGACATTTGGCGAGACTTTCAGGCGGATAAAGGAAGGGGAGATTGTGTATGAGGAGGACAGTGATCCGATTAAGCTCCTAAGTGGAGGCAATTTTTCAGGAAGTGTAGACGACAGCTTCTTCTTCCAGCATTTCGTGAAGGAGCCGGCTCCTTAATGTTTTGGCCCGGCCTGTATTCAGGCTTACAGAAGGGAGAGAGATGAGGACATATTTAGTTACTGGAGGAGCCGGTTTTATTGGCTCTAACTATATTCGGTATATGTTTGGGAGATACGGCTGCGATATCTTTATCATTAATGTAGATAAGCTGACTTATGCCGGGAATCTTGACAATCTTAAAAATGTCTCACAAAAGGATAATTACCTTTTCATCAAAGCGGATATTTGCGACGCATCTGCCGTACGTAAGATTTTTAAGGAGCATGAGATTGACCGTATCGTCCATTTTGCGGCGGAGAGCCATGTGGACAGGAGCATTCGGGATCCGGAGGCTTTTGTGAAGACAAATGTCCTTGGAACGCTTATTTTGTTAAATGCGGCCAAAGATGCATGGCAGCTTGAGGATGGGGCTTTTAAAGAAGGAAAGAAGTTCTTACATGTTTCTACAGATGAAGTGTACGGCTCTTTGCCGGAGGGGGAAGGCTGCTTTTACGAAACGACGGCTTATGACCCGCACAGTCCTTATGCGGCCAGTAAAGCATCCTCAGATATGCTTGTGAGATCTTATATGTCTACGTATAAATTTCCAGCGAATATTACGAATTGCAGTAATAATTATGGGCCGTACCAGTTCCCGGAGAAATTCATACCGTTAATAATAAGCAATGCATTAGCGGGAAAGAGCATTCCTCTATATGGAGATGGAAATCATGTGCGTGACTGGCTCTATGTCACGGATCATGTGAGAGCCATTGATATGGTGCAGGAGCAAGGGCGCCTGTTTGAGACTTATAATATAGGCGGGCATAATGAGAGGAAAAATATTGATATGATCCATATCATCCTGGAGACGATCCGAGAGCTCCTTCCAGAAAGAGACATGCGAAGAGATAATATTAGTGAAGGCCTGATCTTGTATGTGGAGGACAGAAAAGGGCATGACAGGCGGTATGCGATCGCATCGGGGAAGATAAAGAAAGAGCTTGGGTGGGAGCCTAAGATTACGTTTGAAGAAGGGATCCGCCTGACCGTAAGATGGTATCTTGAAAATGAGGGATGGCTTCAGAATGTGAAGCGCTCAATGGGGGAGAATGACACGAGATGAAAGGGATTATTCTGGCCGGAGGAGCAGGGACGAGATTATATCCACTTACAATAGCAGTATCTAAGCAGCTGCTTCCAGTATATGATAAGCCAATGATTTATTATCCATTATCTGTGCTTTTGCTGGCGGACATTAAGGATATTTTGATTATTACTCCCCAGAGGGATCAGGGAGCCTTTCAGGAATTGCTGGGAGACGGCTCGCAGCTTGGGATCAGGCTTAGCTATGCGGTACAGGAGGAGCCCAGGGGCCTTGCGGAGGCGTTTATTATTGGCGAGACATTTATTGGCAATGATAATGTGGCTCTTGTGTTGGGAGACAATATATTTTATGGACAGTCATTTTCGGATATTCTGGCACAGGCGGTCAAGCATAAGAAGGGGGCTACCATATTCGGCTATTATGTAAAGAATCCTTCAGAATATGGAGTTGTTGAATTTTCCGATGACTACAGAGCTCTTTCCATAGAGGAGAAGCCAGAATATCCAAAATCTAATTATGTGGTCCCAGGATTGTATTTCTATGACAATAGGGTGGTGCAGATTGCAAAGAACATAGAGCCTTCCGCCAGAGAAGAGTTGGAGATTACAAGCGTGAACAATGAATATCTCCGAAGAGGGGAATTGCGGGTGCAATTGTTGGGCAGGGGATTTTCGTGGCTTGACACAGGCAATCCTGACGCGCTGTCGGAAGCAGGCAGCTTTGTAGAGGCGATCCAGAAGAGGCAGGGGCTTTATATCGCCTGCATAGAGGAGATCGCCTACAATAAAAAATTTATTGACAGAGACCAGCTGTTGAGATTGGCATATCCCATCAGCAAGACAGACTATGGGAGATACCTTATCGATCTTGCGACGGGAGCCCATAGGTAGAGTATCTTATTTCTGCCCCTTACGGTACGACCCGCAGCGTCATTGGCGTAGCCCCGTGCTGTCCCGTGGAATGGTGAATGCCGTGGAAGGTCTGTTTATAGGACTTGGTTCCGACCATGTCGAATTGCCACTCGTTATTGTCCGGGGAATCCAGATTCCGGTAGTTTTCGGCTATGATCTTATCTTTTTTGTCAGTGCTTTCCATAACGACCGCGGCCCAGTGGAAAGTCCAATCCCTTTCGGGATGTTGTGAGCGTTCGCTGCTTAACATAGTAAATGCTTCGCCGATCCCTGGATCCGCATATTGGTTTATGCCCAGGAAACGAGACAGGCTGGGGCTCTGGAAGAGCACCTGCTCCAAATCCTCGGGACAAAGAGAATAGAAGATATCTTTCAATAGGACATGGCTGATTGTCTTTCGCTGAGAATGAGGAAGCTTGACATGAGATCTCAGCGCCGCGCTTTGAAAATAAATACGCATAAAATCATCCATATTGTTCTTGAGGCTGTCTGCAAGAACTTGCCGCAAGTGTTGGCCGTAAGGGTTGGCGTAATAGGCCCAGCCTTTTTGATACTTTTGTGCAAATGTTTTAAAATCAGCTCGCGACGAAGAATACTTAAACTGTCTGAATTCCGGGGTCTTAAGAAAAGAGGCCGAGGACGGAGGAGAATATGAAAAGATCTGACCCCATATGGCGGTAATGGATTTGTCCAGGAGGAGAGGGCTCTCACGGGAGATCTTCACAATATTGTCGGTGTTCATGTCCTGGATTGCAGTTATGATTGAAGGAATCGCAGTGTCGGGCGCGTTTGGGATCTGCGCGCACAGGGATCGGAGCAAGGAGCTTTCGTCCAGCGCGCCGGCCATAACATCATCTGGAACGGTGTGTACATACGCCAGCAGATGCCGGATAATATAAGGCCTGTAAGAAGACGGATCTGTCTGTGCATCTGTCTGCTGAAGGACGTCGTTAAAGAGGAAGGCTGCTTTTGGACGCGCATTGTTTAAAACAAGCCCGGCGAAGAGGCCACAGTCTGAAGGCGCAGTGAGATCATCGCCCGAGTGCTCGCCGTATTCTCCGGTGATTTTGTCATAACCGTCTATAGTCTCTTTCTTCTGCAGATGGAAAGGCCGCCCGGCGAGATCGCCGCTCTTGAATAGTCCTTGCTTTGCGTAAAAAAAGTGACTGTCTATCATCTGTAAAGAATAGTCGTCTGATATTTTCCTTTTATCAATAATCTCATATCTTTGTACTACAGGTTCTCGTGTTTTCTTTGTTTCATATTGATACATCTTTCTTTCCTCCTTACTTCCATTTTAAAATCGATCTGCTTCTTTTTCCAGCCTTATATCATCGTTGAGCGGCATTGTGCCGATGCGTCCGTTCGCCCGTACCCGCCCCTGCTTTTGCTGTATGACGTGAGCCAGCTCATGTCTTAAGCAGGCCGTTTCCCCGGGCGCGAGATAGATGTCCGGCCCTTTCGTGTACGCCCTTGCCATTAGATTTGCAGGACTGGGTGAATTATAGTGGACATGTACGTCGTCGAGAGAGAGCCCAGAGCGCATCTCTGCGTAACGCTGCAAGGATGGCGGCAGATTGGAATGGCTCCGGCGGGCAGGCCTGTATTCTTGTTTTTCTTTTGCGACGTACATAGAGACGCCTCCTTTCTTATATGCATGTAGCCATTTGAATATAGTTGTTTTCTACCCTTAGCGTACAAGACGTGTATCTTTGTAAGCGAGGGTATTTTCAGTATATACGAAATTTACAGGGCGCAACGAATTGTTTCATAACTTGTCCGTACATGTCATATTTTATAAAAAAGTAAAAAAAAGAGGGCGCAGTGTGTGGCAAAGTGTGACATATTTCGACAAAATATGAATTATTGCACAATTTATGCCGTCAATTAGATAAACTAGTATTAAATCTCAATGTATACGGGGTAAGCTGCGAGGAGGTAAAGGAGAATATGGAACATTTATATGTGCAGGATGAGGATAGCTTCTTCATCAAGATAGCGCTGGAGGACATTTATTACATTGAGACGATCAAATCAACCCATTATTGTAAAGTGGTGCATCGGAACGGAGAGGGACGGATCCATGCAGACATTAAGCCCCTGGACAGAAAGACGGGCGGATATTTCTTCAAGACAAAATCATCCACACTGGCCAACATAAAGCTCGTGTGGGGAGTGGACACAAAATACCGGATTTTGTATTTTGAGAAGAATATCCACTGTTCTTATGCGGCCAGGGTCAGCAAGGAGCTCAAAGAGCGCCTGCCGCTTACATATTTCAGGGAGAACGTAAAAAGTATGCTGTATGAGGGAGGGGACGAGGATGAGCAGGACGCAGTGGCTTCCGTTTGAAAGGAACCGGTATTACTGGGGGAAGATGCTAAGCTCTGAGGATTTTCTAGCGGAACAGTCCTACATGAACAGGAAGAGGCAGTTCATGAACCATATGGTATTAGGGAGCGGGATCTTATGTGGAATGGGGGTATCAAATCTTGATGATCTGTCTGTCCTCGTGGAAAGCGGGGCAGCCATTGATGCATACGGGAGGGAGATCGTCATCGAAGAGTCGGTCGTACAGAAGCTGTCAGGGATCCGGGGCTATGAAGAGCTCTCGGGAGAAGAGGCAAGCCTGTGCGTCCGCTACAAGGAAGAGGATGTAAAACAAGTCTATGTGATGAACCGAAGGGAAGGGCAGCCGGAATATGAGTGGAACCACACAGTGGAGGGATATGAGCTTTGCATTGTAGGCCGCTCCGCTCTGGCGGGCCAGCCGTGTCTGGACGAGGAGTTCTTTGTAGAAGGAGAGCTCCTTGATACAGAGGATTATCAAGTGATCGTAAGAGCGCCGGCAACAGTGACGAGAAAGAAGCTGTTCCGGATTACGGTGGAAGTGAGGAAGAAGACAGACAAGAAAGAGGCTATAAATTTTTCCAGGGAGCTTCAGATGCCCCTTTTTCTAAACGAGGACGGGACGCAGGAACTGAAAGTCGAGCAGAGAGAGCTGAAGCTTGAAAAAGGGCAGACGGCCAGGCAGCATTACTGGGTACTGGCAAAAGATACGGATCTGAAGGAGACGAGCCTGGTGGCGAGGGGCTTCAGCCTGAAGATCATGCTGACAGACACGAAGCCCGAAGAGCTGATCCAGAGAACGCTTGGCAAGCTGAATCTAGAATTGCAGGGCTTTGGGGAGAAGACAGATCTGATACGTCTGGCCGATCTAAGCCTTATTAAGACTCCCCGGGGCTATGTGATTGGGAAAGTGTACGATGAGGATGCCAGGACGTTCATCCCTCTCCCTGTACAGGAACAGAAGAAAGAACAGTACCGTTCCTGTTTTGCGGAGGCAGTGAGCGGGTATAGGGAGAGGGGGACGTGGCAGGCACAGGAGGAAGAAGCTCAGGCAAAAGGGAAAGGCTCGGAAGCGACGAAGGAGGAGCCGTCTTCCACGAGGGAGATACAGACGGCTTCCGGCATTCTGGAGATCCCGATGGACGCCTATATGAAGAAAGGCAAAGTCTGTTTTTCAGAGGAGATCGTCCACGGGCTCGGATCTGGCAATGTGTGTGTCACAGTGGGGGCAAAGACAGAGGAGGACAACGTGATCATGGGCGATACTTCCCTGTTCGCAAGAGAAGATCCCGAAGCGACGTGGCTTTTGACGGCTGTGAAGGTCTTTCCAAAGCGGGGCAGCTTTAAGGCTGCTGTGCGGCTAAAGGGAGAGTTGAAGGCGGTCGTGCTGGCGATGCAGTGGTATGCTTTTAAGATACAGGATGAAAGATCAGAAGAACGGGCGAAAAGCGCGGAAACGGACGCAGAGAACGGGAGCATTGCTCCAGAGCCAGGAAGCGTTTATCTGGAGCCGAAAGAGAGCTGCTATATCGGCGTGCGCTTCTATAATATGAAACCATGTAAGCTGAAGTACAGGGTGATGGAAGCCGACGGGGGGACGATAGAAGACGACGGGGCATATACTGCGCCGAGGAAGAGCGGAGTGTACGAGATCAGCATCTCCTGTGAAGAGAATCCGAAGATCTGCACCTATGCTTACGTGGTCGTACGCAGGAGAGGGAAGAAGGAGCCTTAGAAGATGAGGACGATAAGCCGTGTAAGGGAAGGAGACCTTCATGACACAGTCATCTGGACGAGAGCGGATCAGAGGAAGACATTGCTCTGGGTCGTAAAAGACAGAAGGCTTGTGCGAAGGCTTTTGGAGCTTAACGGAAATGAACCGTGGGAGCGGGTATTCCCACTGGGAGGATCTATGTGCTTTGAGCTTCCGTACGGGCCAAAGCGGCCGCTAGAGCGGTTCGCAGCTCTAAGAAAGCAGCGTCCGGGCAAAAAGTATCTGTGCAGGAAGCATCCAGAAGAGAAGTATCTTGGATCGAAAGCGTTGTGGCTTCAGACTGTGTCTATATGCATGACAGGGGGGCTGCCTTGTGAGCTTCTCTGCCTTTTGTTAAAAGAAAGAAAGCTTCAGATCAGCCGGGAAGGAGAGATTTATTTCTCCTATGACGTAGACCTTGCAGATCTTCCCCAAGACGCGTCAGAAAAAGAATGCGTGAGCCTGTGCGCGGAAGCTCTTCTGGCTCTGATGAGGAAGAATCGGGAGAAGGAGCCGTCGATCGCCCTGCTGATCAGGAAGAAAAAGAAAAGAGGAATGTATACGGGCTTTACACAGCTTTACCACGACGTCAATATGTATGAGCCAGAGCCTGCATTTTATACAATATGGGCTGCAAAGGCGAAAGCTATCGTTCCATTCCGGGAGGAGCAAAGGCGGAAGCTGTTCCTTGCAGCGATACTGCTGGCGGTTGTCGTAATCGCGGCAGCGGCAGTTTTGTTCATCAGCCAGGCCATGACAGGGGAGATGCCCTTTTCTTTTCTGTCCTGGGGCTCGCTACAACAGATTGGAACGGAGCTTATGAGCCAATAGATGTGGGCGCTTCGGAAGAGAAAGACAGAGGAGGGAGAGAGGATGAGCGCTATAAAGAAGCTGGCCTCCCTGCGCCCGAGAGATGAGGATGACTACTGCCATTTCTTAAGATGGAGGATAAGCAGGCCGCTGGTACATAGGATATTTCTTCTCCTCTTCGGGCTGAGCGCAGTTTATCTGCTCCTGACGCTCCCGGCAGGATTACGGGGAAGGATGAAGGGCTATCCTGTCTATCGGTACGATTCAGCCGGGCTGAGATTCTATAAGGGCAAGGCAGAGATAAGGGCGAGATCTGGCTACACGGCTTATGTAGGCGATGTGGAGAAAGGCATCGCAAAAGGAGCCGGGTCTCTCTATAACAGAGAGGGAAGGAAAGTATACCAGGGAGAGTTTGACAACAACCGCTACGAAGGACAGGGGACGCAATATTGGCAAAATGGAAGCAGGCAGTATGAGGGCGCTTTTGAGAACGGGATGCGAAGTGGAGAAGGGATCCTCTACAACGAGAGAGGAAGCGAGGTCTTTGCAGGGCGCTTCCAATTCGATGCGCCTCTGTATGAGGAGCTGGTCGGGAAGAAGACGGAGGAGCTCTCGCAGATGTACCAGGGGGATCGGACGGTCTATGAGCAGCCGGGAGAGATGTTCGTCTTTATGGAAGACATTGGAGCCGCCTATCATGCAGAGGACGGGAGCGAGACGCTCAATGGAGGCTGGGTGAGCACAGGCGTTTATGTGCTTCGGTCCGATCTCCCGTCAGGGGAGGAGAGGCTGGAGGCGCCGGAACAGCTGGAAGAGCATTTTGACAATCTGTGCTACGAAGGAAGCACATATCTGGCAGCAGGGGAGGCGGCGTCCATATTCTGCCTTAGGCAGAGTACGGGAGAAGAGATATTCCAGGACATGCAGGAAGCAGAGCTTGTAGAAAGGCTTGAAGATGTATTTGAGATTACTGATTATGAGGAAGATTATGAAATCTATATCCGCACTTATGAGAAAAGCGGGATGCAGTATACGTTCTTCTACGAAGAGCCGGAAGGAAGGTTCTATTTTTACTATATCTCGTAGGAGGACGGCGGCTTTCGCGCTGGCTCTGAGCGTAGCCGTCTCCCCCCTGCCGATCCCGGGAGGAGAGGTAAGAGCGGCAGAGAGGACGCTCCATATTGAGGAGGCGGTAAGCCTGGCTCTTGCATCGAATGCAGAGTACAAGAAGATAAAGAATAAGATCGCGCTGAATGAAGTGAAATATACGGAAGCCGTAGAGGCCGTAAGGCTTAAGAAGAAAAATATGGCGACATTCAGGTGGACGCCGCTTCTTAGCTTCAAATTCCCGGAGAGGCCGGATATGGCGCAGGAGCATGAGTGGCAGTATAAGCCGTTCCAGATCCAGACGGAAACGGACGCGCTGCGCCATCAGCTGACAGACACGCAGTATGCGGCAGAAGAAGAGATCCGTAATCTGTACACGGAAGCCTATGTGCTACAGGAGAAGGCAGATTTTAACGAAGAGAGGATAGAGAGGGCAAGGATATTTCTTGCGAGAAGCCAGGTGAAGCAAAAGACAGGCGAAGCAAACGAAGCGGATATTGCTTCTGTGGAGCAGTCCCTTGCCAGGCTGGAAAGCGACCAGAGCCTTGTGCTTAGAGGGCTGGAGACGGCGAAGGAGGAGATCTCGGAGCTGACAGGAGTGGATATTACTACCGGGCATCGCTTTGCGGATCCTTTTGTGACCGGGAGATTGGAGAGGGATATGCTGGAGAGCCTGACGGCTTATACACTGGAACATGATCAGGGGTATTATGAGGCGGGGCTCGATACAGGCGCGGCTCTTGTATCTCTGGACTTAAGCACATCTTTTATGAAATCAAAGTACGGAGGGAAGATGGCGGGGATCGAGCCTTATGTCCGCCAGGCGAAAGCGGGGGAGGAGATTGACGGGGACTCATTCAAGGCAAGCTACGACGCATTTCTTAAGAAGATAGAAGACCCGTGGACGGGAGCTATAAAGATCCTTTTTATCCGGATCCCAAAAGAATGGTTTAAGGGCAGCCTGGACGGTGTGCGCTATATCGAGGACGAGCCGTATGCGCTCTACAGCGCGGCGCTTGAATACCAGGACAAAAGAGCAGAGCAGGCAAGCCTGAGACATGAGCTGGAAGCGTCCGTAGGCGAGCAGTTCGAGGCGCTGATCACGGCGCAGAACGCGTATGGCTCTTTAAAGGCTTCGGTAGAGGCGCAGGAGAAAGAAATAGAAAAGTACGTCCGGCAGAACGAAGCGGGGGAGCTCCCCTTTGAGGAGCTGAAGATAATACAGGAGTCCTACGAAGAGGCGAGCCTTGATCTTCTGGAAGCGCTGGGGGCGTACAGTACGCAGCTCAATTCCTTCAACCGTTTGACTTGCGGCGGAATGAAGAGATATATGGAGGAAGGGAGCATTAGCCTCAAGGCGGCAGAAGGAGGGGAGGGCTATAGGGTCCTGGGAGAGAGGACAGAGCCGACGTACTACATCCGCTCTGAGATTGAGGAGCAGATGTTCGTATTCGGCGTACAGATACCGGAGGGCTATGCTCTCTCTGCCTCCCACTATGAGCTGTGGATCGACGGGACGCAGATTGGAGGCCGGAAGGGAGCAGGTGAGGAGATCCGTCATCTTACCTTCGCGAAAGATAATGTAGAGCGAGCGGCAGTGCGCCTCTATAACGGGGACGCCCTGCTGGCCGAGTGTGAGGTCGATCCCATGGAGCCGGAAGGGACCTTGAAGCTGGGCAGAGGCGAGGAGGCTGCACCAGCGGCGGGAGAGCGCACGGTGGCGTATTTCCAGATAGAAGAGACGGAGGACGTCCGTATATCCGTCACATTTGAAAAGATTACAGGCGAGCCGATCGCCTACTACCAGATGATCGATAAGAACGGGCATGAGATGCTGGGCAAAGAGAGGAAAAGAATAGAGGAGCCGTTCGTGTACCTGGATTTTCTTTCTTCCTCTGTGGACGGGCTGCGGGTGCGATTCTTCGATGCGGGAGGAGGGCTGTTATATGAAGGGGAGCTTAGGGAAGATACGATGGAAGTTAAGATATAGGATCCTGGCCGCCGCCGTGTTGCTGTCCATCATCGTATCGGCGGCGCAGGCTTATACGGCCAATGCGATGTTCAATGAAGATGAGGCGGTACATATAGGCGCAGCCGAGATACCCGACACGACTTTGCTGATTGGGACCCATCTTATCTGGCTTGACAGCATGACAGAGCCCCTGTATCAGGCTGCCTGCCAGTCGGCGGCAGATTCGGGACAGGGAAACGTCTACTATAAATCGGAGCTGGGAGATGGAAGCTGGTTTGAGATAAGCGGAGCCGGGAGCCTGTCGGATATTACAGAAGAGGGGACGCCGGTCCCAGGCGGAGAGATAGAAGCGCTGTTCCTGACCCACCATACCCGTGCAGATGGGATTACATACAGATTAAAGGACAATGAGCCGGTCAATATCTTTGAGATTACGTCTCCCTATGTCCTTCTGGATATACAAGAGCTTTCGGAGCTTCGGGACCGCTATACGCTTAATGGAGGAGGAGACGCCGGAAGACTTCTGGAAGGATTCTTCGGGCTGGATCTAAAGACAGGGGAGACAGAGCGTCTGGACAGGCAGCTGGACGCCGTGTACGAGTATTATGTAGAACGGAGGAGAGAAGGAGCCGAAAAAGAAGAGACGGACGCCATCATCGCAGTGGCGGACAGTCTGGACGCAAGGCGCAGGTATATTGTGTATGAAAGCCTGGCAGGAAGGCTTGAGACGCTTTTAGAAGATCTTGGGGAGGAAGCGCCGGGGCAGACGGAGCTCCAGGAGGCTGCGGGAAGCAGTAAGGCGGAAGTGGAAGCCGCAAGAAATGCATGTGAGGCACGTATGCTAAGTGAAGGCGAGACGATACTCGCCAAAGCAGAATATGAGATCGTCACCATGCTTTCGGAGGCTTTGGAAAGTAAAGATAAGGAAGGAGGAAGGGCGGGGATCCTGCGTTACCGCTCTGTCCGGAATATCGCGGAAGGGAAAGCCAGGCTGATCCCGGATGAGCTCTCTCTCTTAAATGAGACGCTGATCCCGGAAGGGAAGGCGGCCTTCCAGGAGACTGGAAAGCAGAGTGCGCTGGGAGAGTACAAGCTCCTTCTGGCAGAAAAGCTAAAAAGGCTTGCGCTGGAGGAGGCAGAGGGTTTTTTAGATGAGCTTGCAGGGGAGCCGTTAGATGAGAGCCTTTTAAAATGGGTGACAGAACAGGCGGCGGCTCTTGCGGGGAATAAGAGCTCAAAGATAAAAGAGCTGTATGGAGAGAAAGAGCTGCTCCTCCAGGAGAAGAAGAAGGCTTTGGATCAGGAGCAGCTTGAGAAAGTGGGCGAGATCAATTTAAGATTAAGCGATACGGACAGCGCGATACAGGACGCCGAGCAGGCGGCCGCCAATGAGATAAGCATGTTAGAAGAAAGAAAGGCGGCTCTCGCAGGGGATGAGAGCGATGAGGCACAGACAGAGAAGGCTCGCCTGGAGATAGAGATACAGGCTCTTGGCGCCAGGCTTTCTGAGGGGAGCCAAGTAAAGGCTATACAGGAAGCGCGGTCTGAGGCTCTCGCAGAGATCGCGGCCGGAGGGGAGGATATCGGCAGCTTTTTAAGCAGCCTTGAAGCGCTGTGCGAGGGCAATCCGAAGCTTTGCGGCGACGCACTGAAAGAAATCTATGAAGCGATGGCGTTGGCTTCGTATCTGGAAGATGATTCCCACTATACGGCGCTTATGGAGCAGACAGAGGATATCCTCGCAAATCATATCCCCCTGTCCGGCCAGGCCACCGAAGCAGAGGAGCTGGGCGCGCTTCTGGGCGGAAAAGAGGGGGAAGAGGCGGCGCAGGCGCTCCTTGAGGCGGCTATTGACGCCGGAGCGGGAGCCTCGCCGGACACTTTGAGCTTGCTGAGGGCAAAGGCGGAAGAGCTGGCGGAGAGCAGAGAGGGGAACGTGTTCCGGGAAGCCGGGAGCGGAGCCGGAGCGGGATATGTCCCTGTGGACGCAGCGGCGAGATATACGGGCCTTCGCTATATATGGAACGATAACAGGAAACAGGCGATCTTGGCATCAAGAGAGGGATATTACGAGCTGGAGGAAGTCGTAATGTTTCATTCCGCGGCATACGTCTCTGCAGATTATATGAAAGAACAGTTTGGATGCGACATTGTGGAGATACCGGGGACAGGATATTGTATGCTTGTGTCCGGGGATGCCAAGGAGGACGGTTAAGATGGGGATATTCGTAGTGGCTGGAGCGGGGCTTATATGCCCTTTTGGGACGCTTTCTGGAACGCTTCATGTGACGTCCCAGGCCAAATGCCTGGCAGAAGGGAAGCCTGTGGCGACGATACAGGATATAGCGCCGAACGCGAACATCTCTTCCTTTGGAATGTGTAAGTCCCTTGCGAACCCACAGGTGGCGTCGGCTACTGCGGCGGCTCTTGGAGTGCTGACGCCCCAGCCTTGCATGTTCGCCCCGGCAGGCACATGGACGCCCGGGAACGCGAAAGTGACGGCGGGAGGCATTCCCTGCCTTGGGAACGACGCAAAGATCTTGTGCGGCGTCGGCGCGGGGATCGTACAGATCGCTTCGCCGGGGCAGATGACAGTGATTGGATAGAGGAAAGGAGAAAAGGAATGGCAGAGTATTTATCACCCGGAGTCTATGTCGAAGAATACGACAATTCTCCAAGGGCAATGGAAGGAGTAGGGACAAGCGCCGCAGGATTTGTCGGGCTTGCACAGAAAGGGGCGGTCACAGGAGCTCCGTGCCTTGTGACGAACGTGGCCGAGTTCGGGAGGAAATATGGAGGGAGCTTAAGTGGATTTACCCATGGCGAGTACCGCTATCTCCCTTATGCTGTAGAACAGTTCTTTCAGAATGGAGGCACAAGGTGCTATGTGTCCCGCGTCATTCCCGACGATGCAAAGAAGGCGTCCGGGGCGGCTGGGGCGCTGCAAGTGGAAGCGGCCAATGAAGGCGGCTGGGGCAATAAGATCAGGCTGGAAGTAAGAACTGCGCTGAGGAGGAAATTACAGCTCCTGGAGAAGAAAGGGGAAAAGACATATGTTGTAAAAGCGGCCAATGGATTTGAGGCGGGGAATATTGTGAGGGCAGGCGATCATTACAACCGGATCGCGTCTGTGTTTGAGAGCGAAGCGACCTTTGAAGAGGAATTTGAAGAGGATATGACGGACGCCTCCTTAGTGCCGGAGAAAGTGCTGTTCATTGTAGAGCTTGACATTACGGTACGGTGCGGCGATGAGATGGAGATATACGATGGCCTGAGCCTTGACCCGTCTTCAAAAGACTATGTAGCGACGAGGATGCAGGGAAGCGAGCTTGTAAAGATCTCTGTGTCGCCGGCCTTGGGCATTGCCAGCCCGGCAGAACAGATTACGGGGGGCGCAGAAGGGATCATCGCTCTTTCCGGCGGCACGGACGGCAGTATAGAGCGGGTAGGAGCAGGGACGTTCATAGGAGAAGACGGAGGGCCTGGGAAGCGTACCGGGATCCAGTCATTCCTTGAAAACCACAGCATCAGCATTATGGCGGTCCCAGGCATCACTATGCCGGAGGTGGCTGCGTCTCTGATCGCCCACTGCGAGAATACTGCAAGCCGCTTCGCGGTGCTGGATATGCCAGGAGATATGTCTAATATAAAAGAGCTCTTAGAATACCGGGAAATGTTCGACAGTACTTATGCGGCCATGTACCATCCGTGGGTGCAGCAGTTCGACAGGAGCATAAAGAAGCCCGCTTATTTCCCGCCGTCAGGCGCGGTCATGGGCGTCTATGCAAGGACGGACGTGGCGAAGGGGGTGCACAAGGCTCCGGCGAATGAGACGCTTTCCTGCACCGGGCTGTCCGTAAGCTACACAAGGGCGGAACAGGACGTTTTAAACCCGGCGGGCGTGAACCTGATCCGTAATATCCCGGGGAATGGGATCCGCATCTGGGGGGCCAGGACGGCCAGCAGCAACGCAGCGTTCCGCTATGTGAACGTAAGAAGGCTCTTCATCTATATAGAGGAGAGCATAAGGGTGAATACGAGCTGGGTCGTGTTCGAGCCGAACGACGCGTCTCTTTGGAGCAGGGTGCGGCTTACGATATCGGGATTCTTAAACGACGTATGGCGCGCGGGAATGCTGGCGGGAGCAAGCCCCCAGGAGAGCTACTTCGTGGATATTGGCCCGTCTACGATGACGCAGGACGACATCCGGGCGGGAAGGCTTATCTGTAACATCGGGATCGCCCCGTCGCGCCCGGCAGAATTCGTCATTTTTCGCGTGACACAGCACACGGCGGGGGCGGAATAACTTTTAAGCAGGATAAGGAGGAGAGAAGATTATGCCAGAAGGAAGTGGAAGCACATTGCTGCGGCCGCTTACCAGGATGAATTTCATCGTGGAAGTAACAGGAAAGAACGCGGCCGCGGCCTTTACGGAGGTGAGCGGGATCGAGGCGACCGTAGATATGATCGAGTTTCGTCAGGGAAATTCCAACAGCCTTGCGCCTATTAAAATACCAGGGCTTGTAAAATACGGGAATGTGACGCTTAAGATGGGGTACACATTAAACAGTGGTTTCTCGCAGTGGATCAGGGACTGTATCTCAGCTACCAGGGGAGCGGTCCCTATGGCGGACGTAAAGATCCAGCTGGTAGATATTTCGGAGACAGGCGTGACTCAGGTCAGTGAGTCTGTAGGGCAGGGCGGAGCGGTCTGGGTGCTGAAGAATGCGTGGGTACAGCAGTACACTGCGCCGGAGCTTAGCTCTACAGGAGGAGACGCTGTGGCGATCGAATCCGTCCAGCTCGTATATGAGTCCTTGCAGATGCCTGGAGAAGCCGAAGGCGGGGCAGGTGCATAAGACATGACGACGATATATGAATTTGAATTGCCAAAAGGGTATGTAGACGCCAATGGAACGATCCATAAGCGTGGGAAGATGCGCCTTGCTACGGCGGGAGACGAGATAAGCGCCGCCCGGGATCCGAGGGTCTTAAGCAATCCAGCCTACTTAGCCATCGTGGTGCTGTCCAAAGTCATCGTGGAGATCGCCGGGGTGGAGATTATCTCCACGCCGCTTCTGGAGCAGCTCTACACAGCAGATCTTACCTATCTGCAGGATATGTACCAGCGGATCAATGACGTGGAGATCCCGGCTATGCAGTGCGTCTGCCCGGAGTGCGGGCACAGATTTGAGACCCCTGTAAATTTTATACGGGAGGGATAATGCTTTATCCAGAAGAGATGCTTTATGAGGAGATGTCCTTTATTTCCTACTATTACCATTGGAGCGCCAGGGAAGTGGAGGCTCTTGATCACAGGAGCAGGCGCAGGTGGTGCGAGCAGATTTCGGCTATCCATGAAAAGCAGGATCTCTCCAGCGGACAGGAGAAAAGTATATTAGACTGGAGGAGCATATAGAGCATATGAGCCAGGCAAACACAAACACCGATTTTATCCTGCGCCTCGGGAAGACGGGGGCGGAGATAGGCTGCAAAAGCATACAAGGCCTGGAGGAGGAGACAGAGTATGAGTATATACAGGAGGGGGGCCTGAACAATTATGTACATATAAGAAGGAAGCCTGTCTTAAGGCCTGTCGCGCTGGTCATTGAGCGGTACGTCATGGATGGGGAGGATGAAGATCCGATGCCCTGCGGAGCAGTGTTCGCAGATCCGGTGGCGGTCATCGTAAAAAGAGACGGGAGGCGCAGCCCGCAGGACGCGCCTTTTTTGGAATATCACTTTTATGGATGTGTCGTCGCGAAGAAGAGCTACAGTGGCTTAAATGCGGAGGAAGCGAGCCTTCTGACGGAGACCGTGACCCTTTTATGCCAGTATATGGAGATGAAGCGATGAGGGAGAGAGAAGCGATTATAAGAACGCGTAAGCTTCCCTTTACAGAGAAGAATGAAAGATTCTGCCGCCGTGTCTTCGGGAATTATGAATTGATGCGGCCTGATGTGAGAAGACGTGGGCTTCGCCATGCCATGCCGGGGAGAGCGGCGGCCACAGGAGACATATCTTCGGCGGTGACGGTTGTGAATCAGCACAATCGCATGGAGCAGCAGATGCATGTCACAAGTATAAGCCAGATTAAGAACCGGCTGATCTTCCTTGGCACGCCGGACTTCACTTACCAGGATCTGGTGTACGTGTCCGCGGCGCTTCGACGCGCCGGGATCCCGGATCACTATCAGCAGTTTTGGCCCATGCGGGATCCGATGAAGAAGATAGGCCTGCTCTACAGGTACAGAGTGGAGGCTCCTTTGCATTATGCCCCGGCGGATCCTGTTCCTTCCCGGGTGAAGATGGTTACGAAGGAGGGCAGAAGGACAAAGAAATCGACGCGGGAGACCACTGTGCAGAAAAAGCAGGACGAGCGGGTAGCCCTACTGTCAAAGCAGGACGTCAGGGAGCTGGATCAGCTTATATCCGTTCATGCGAAAGCACAAGTGAGGCTTATGGCAGACCGCGCATATGAAAAGCTGGAGAAGAGGCTAAGAGACGAGAAAAAGCGGAGGGGCTTTTAACGAAGACGTCTTAACGGCGGACAAAGAGGCATTATGGAGAAGGCATATATCGAGTTCCAGGAGCCTGGAGGCAAAGAGGGGAAGATGCATGAAGTGCAGTTCAACCCCCAGGAGCTGTCCCTGGAGATCAATGATAAAAGCGAAGCAAAGAAAAAGAAGAATTACCAGGTAGAGGACGGGACGGTTTCGGGAAGAGCTTACTCCTATGGAGACAATACGGCGCAAGTAAGGCTTACTGCCCGTCTGATCGTCGACAGTACGGCAGAGGAAGGGACAATGAACCGGGATGTACAGACGGAGGCAGAAGGGTTCCTTGCGGCTGTGAAAAGCCCACTTAGGCGGAATGTGTGCTTCTGCTGGAACCGGCTCTATATAAAGGGGCTGCTGACCGCGGTGGAGGCAGAATATACGATGTTCGAAGCAAGCGGAGCCCCGGTGCGGGGAAATATAGACATTACAATAGAAGGGACATGCCTGACAGGGGGGAAAGGATCGTGGCTTTAGAGAAAGCAGTGATCGAGGCAGGAGGAGCAGGCGGCGGAAAAGGAAAGACGATCGAAGTACAGTATAATCCTCTGTCACTGAAGATCCGTGCAGAAAGCAGGGGGACTGTCATGTCGGGACTGCTTGCGGCGCAGGAAGAGGGGGATATATGGCAGGCTGTATCGGCCGAGGGGACAAGCCTTTCTTTTGAGCTGATCTTTGCAGGGGAAGAGACGAAAGCACGGGTGGAAGAGCTGTTGTCGCTGCTTAAGGACAGAGCGGCGAGGCAGGTAGATTTCTGCTGGGGAAGGATAAGCTTCCAGGGAGAGATTGAACGTATGTCTGTATGTTACGATATGTTCTCGGAGGAAGGCGACCCTGTAAGCGCAAAAGCGAGCCTCGTAATCTTACAGGCAGGAGACGGCGCGCAGGGGGACGGGTACTGGGAGGACGCTTTTGAGAGGTTTTTGTCGCAGTAAGGATGAAAGGAAATGAAGTACGATTTCGGACAGCTAAAAGAAAAATACAATGCATTCCAGTACCCGGCTGTCAGCGTCGCCGTAGAGGGAAAGGCCATTGGCACGAATCGTGCGGGGCTGATCGTCGGGAGCATGAAGGTGGAGCTCACCAGCGGGACGGAGGCTTCCACGAGCGTATTCCGCATTTACGGGTGCGTGGAGGAAGAAGGCAGCTATAAGACGGATGTGCTGAAGACTTTTGTAAGCCTCGGATCAAAATGCTCGGTGAGCATTGGATATGAGGGGAATCTGACAGAAGTGTTCCGCGGGCTTCTTGTACGGACGGCTTTTGTATGTGATGAGGAAGGGATTCCTTGCGTGGAGGCCGAGGCGATGGACATAAAGGGAATGATGATGGCCAATGCTCATGTGAAGCAGCTGCGGGCGAAGAAATACGGAGAGGCGGTCAAGGAGATCTTAAGCTTCCCTGTCTATCAGGCCATGGAGTCAGGGGGGATCTTAGAGTCGGCACAGATTGGAGCAACGCCGGAGTATGGAGAGGGCGCGCGCATCGATATGGTGTCGGAGAGTGATTATGAGTTCGTAGTAAAAGCAGCAAAAAAATTCCACTATGAGTTTTTTACGGACGTGGGAAAGCTGTATTTTCGAGAGGCGAGGAAAAGCGCTCCTCCTCTTATAGAGATCGGGAACGGGAAAGGGCTTTTGGATTATCAGATCGAGTATGACCTGCGAGGGCTGGTGAGAGAGGTGGAAGCAAGAGGCGTGGACGATGAGCGAGGGGAGCGGATCGCCGCCCGAAAGAAGCAGAAGAACAAAGTCTCTTTTGGGAATAAAGCGGATCGCTTCCTGTCTGGGACAGAGAAGATCGTCGTAGATGACGCGATCAGGACAAAGGAGGAAGCGGGTATGCGGGCAGAGGCCGTCCTTAAGGATATTTCCTATCGCTATGGCCGTCTGGAGTGCAGCACTATCGGGCTTCCTGAGATAAAGCCCGGCACGTACGTGGCTCTTAGCGGGCTGGGCAAAGGTGCAGATAATGAGTTCTATGTGACGTCTGTGGCTCATGTAATTTCCGAAGAAGAAGGGTTTCGGACGAGGATTACGGGAGAGGCGGCACAGTTAAAGGGGTGACGACATGGCGCTTATGGATATGCTGGAAGAAGTCTCAGCGAGGAATACAGCTGGCGGCAGATTTGGAGAAGCACGTATGTGGGGCGTGGCAGTTGGGATCGTCGTGGAGAATTACAACAAGGACAGACCGGGGTATATCAAGGTGCGCCTTCCTCTTCGGGATGAGGAGGAGGGAGAGCTTCGATGGGTGAAGGCGGCGGCGCCCTATGCGGGGAAAGGCTGGGGCTTCTTCTTCCAGCCGGAAAAGGACGATCAGGTCATCCTTGCCTTTGAGAACGGCAGCATTGAGAAAGCCTACATTCTGGGGGCTCTGTCACGGGAGAAGGACGCGATCCGCAGGCAGAGCGCAGACGCGGACAATCAGAAAAAGAGGATCGTAGGCAGGAACGGCAGTGAGATCCTCTTCTGGGATGATAAAGAAGGCGGGGGCGAGAAAGACAGCATCACCGTGCAGACGGCCGGAGAGCGTCATAAGATAGAGCTTGACAATGCGAAGCAGCGCATCGTCATCAAAGATAAGGATGCGAACTGTGTTGTAGAGCTGGGGACAAAAGAGGGAGATGTAAAAGTGACGGCCGCCAGGAAGCTGACTATTAAAGTAGGAGACGCTATACAAGTGTCTATGAATGGCGACAGCGGGGAAGTACAGGTGAAGGCTTCGAAAGTGACGGTACAGGCGGACAACAGCCTGGCTTTAAAAGCCAATGGATCTGCAAAGCTGTCAGGACAGCAGACGATGCTGGAAGCCTCCTCCATGCTGAAGCTGTCAGGGAGCGGTATGGTCACGGTGTCGGGCAGCCCGGTCAAGCTGGGATAAAGGCAGAGCGGCTCCACGGACAAGATCAGAATAGAGGAAGATGGATGGCAGAAAAGGAAAAGAAGGACTGCGGTATGAGATTCCCGCCGCAGATAGATACAGTCACAGGAAGGTTCATGGTGTCGGAAGGAGCAGAACACATAAAAGAATCCGTCTACTTAATCCTTGCGACCCAGAAGACAGAGAGGCTTCAGAGGCCGGAATTTGGAAGCGACACGATGTCTTATGTATTTATGGAGCCCTCTAAGACGAAGCTCCATATATTGGAGAGGCGGCTGGCAGAGACGGTACTCTCACAGGAGCCGGGGATCCGGGACTTGAATATAGAAGCGTCTCTGTCGGATGAGAAGGGGGAGCTTATCGTACGCGCAGAGTACACAGTGAGAGAGGGCGGAAGAAGAGACCAGGTGGCTATCTGCCACGGGAGAGGGAGAGAATGGACGACAGACAGTGGACAAGAGAAGGCCTGGAGGAAAAATTAAGAGAAAAGGCGGCGCTCTATACACCTGAATGGAAGCTTACGACAGAGGATCCAGATGTCGGCTCCGTCATTGCTCTTCTCTTTGCCAGACAGATGGCGGAGATTATGGAGGAGTGCAAAAGACGGCAGAGCAGCTACGAGGAAGCGCTCTGTTCTCTTACAGGCGCAGCAGTAAGCCCTCCGAGAGCGGCAGAGTCCGTCATTGTGATGAATGCGGACGACGGGGCGGGAGAAGGGGTATTTCTGCAAAAAGGCACAAGATTTTTTGCAGATGTGGAAGAAAGAGAGGAGCCTCTTTTCTTTGAAACGGCTCATTCTTTGTATGTCTCACATGAAAAGCCGACAGAAATTCTTGGGATTTCGGAAGGACGATGTGAAGTGACGCGTGCAGACGGGCTTCCACAGACAATGTTCCAGGTGGAAGGGGAAGGGTTGTACAAGGAAGAGCTGGTATTTCAAAATCCCTTTGCGGCCTGCACGCCGCTTACAGGCATGCAGGCTGAGATTTCAGGAGGAGAGGGGGAATACTGCTTCTTTGCGCGGAAGGAAGAGAAGGGAGCCTTTACGGACATTCCTTTAAGAGCAAAGAGGGAGGGAGAATGGCTGGCCTTTGAGGAAGAGATCCCCGTGGGGAGCTGGTCTGCCCTCGTGATCCGCAGACAGCGCCCGCAGAAGACAGAGGCAAAGATTTCCGGTCTTTTCCTAAAGCCCCGGGAAAGGGAGGAAGCGCCTTCCTGCCTCTATGATGGGACGCACCAGATCTCGCCTGGACAGGGCGAGATATTCGGGGAAGAGCCGGGGCTGTGGCAGGAGTGCTACATTGTGTCGGACGAGATATTCCGTGCGGCGGGGGCAAAGATACAGATCTGCTTTTCCCTTTCTTTTGGCAGGAAGCGAACCGACGAAGCACACGGCAGATGCGGCGAGGAAAAAGGGAAGCCGCCTCTTATAAAGCGTGGGGGAAAGATTGTAAAGATTGTAGACGTCTATGTAGATGAGGTACGGCTTTCTTATTATAATGGACGAGGCTTCCGGGAGATCGAGACAGATCGGAGCGTACAAGAGATGTTCGGAAGAGAAGAGAGGAGCGGGGAATGCGCTATTGCATTCTCCTGTCCAGACGATATCGCTCCTTTTGAGATTGACGGGGAGGAAGCGTATGCGGTCCGCCTGCAGGTGAGAAAGGCAGAAGGCTGTTATGCGCGCCCTGCCTGCTTCCATTATCCGAGGGCAACGGGCTTCCGGCTGCGGGCGTCTTATCCGAAGATGACGGCGGCGTGTACAAGCCCCGCCGTCTTCCCGTCCTTTCCTTATAAAGGAGAGAGCATCCTGGTGGGATTCCCGGGGAAATGGAAGGCGGGGCCGGTAAGCCTTTTCTTCCTGCTTGACATGGAGGAAGGGAAAAGACCGAGGAGGGCAGAGGCGCGCCCGTTCTCTTTTTCTTACTCTTCCAGACAGGGCTTTCTGCCTCTTGCAGTGACAGATCATACGGACGGATTCGCCCATTCGGGGATGCTTCTTTTCTATCCGCCAAAAGATATGGAAGAAGCCGAGATAGAAGGATTGACGGCCTGCTGGATCTGTATAAAGAGCGCAGAGGAAGAACCGTCCTGCTGCCCAAAGATCCGGGAGATCCGGGCGAACGCGGCTACTGTAAGAAATGTGTGGAGATCGGCAGAAGAGGAATATTACATAGATGAGATCACACAAAATTATAAGATCCCCCTGCGCGCCGAACATATTGTAGGAGCAGAAGTGTGGGTCAACGAGACGGGCCGCATAAGCGGCCAGGAGCTGGAAAAGATGCAGAAAGAGATTCCAGAAATTATAAAAATAGAGCAAAATACGAGAGGAGAGGCGGAGAGCATCTTTGTCCGTTGGGAGGAAAAGGAAAGCTTTGATGAGTCCGGCTCTTCTGACCGTCACTATGTACTGGATCGGGAGAAGAGGCAGATATGCTTCGGAGACGGGCGGCGCGGGAAAGCGCCTATGAACACGACGCAGGCGGCAGTGAGAGCCAGGCTCTTCTGCTGTGACGGGGCTTGCGGGAATGTGGAGCGGGGCAGGATAAGAGAAGCTGCGTCAAACCGTGTCCGCGTAGCGCAGGTTGAGAACCTTCTTCCGGCAGCGGGCGGCCGTGGCACAGGAGGGAGGGAAGAGAGGATGCGCCGTGGAGAGAGCATCCTGTCTCACAGAGAGATCCCCGTTACAATCCGGGACTATCGGCAGGCGGCGCTTTCTTTTTCTGAAGAGATTGTGGATGCAGCGTGTATGTGCAGGGGCAGGGAGATCCTTCTTGTAGTGCTGATGAAGGACTTTCAGGAAGGAGCGGAGTCTTTCATCAGGGTGAAGGAAGAACTGGAACATCATCTTGCGAAGAGCATCGGAGGGCATATAAGGATGCTTCAGATCAGAGAGCCGGATTTCGTGAAAGTACAGGCAGATGTATGGATTGCCGCGCCTGATGCAGAGGACGCGGTGGATGTGCAGGAAATGCTAAAGGAAGCGGTCTTAAGCTACGCAAAGAGGATCCGTGGCATTGGGAAGCTGCCCCGGTGGAGAGAGCTTCGGGCAGAGCTCGCGTCCAGATTGTCTCAGATGGGAAAGGGAGAGACGACGAAGATCCTGTACGGGAGCCTTTCAATTCCAGGGATTGCGAAGAGCAGTTATAAGGACGCAGGAGGGAGTGCAGGCTTCTGCGTGTGCAAAGAGGTAACGCCAGTCATTCATATAAAAGGAAGCAGGAGGGCATATGAGGATTTCTTATGAAGAGATGCTAAGGGAGTCCATCGCGCGGATCCCATTTTATACAGACGAGTGGACGAGCGCAGCCCCGTCGGATCCGGGGATTACGATTCTTGAAAATGTGACGATGCACGCCGCCCGTCTGGCACAAAGGTTGGAGGACGTAATGGAAGAGGAAGAAAGGGCTCTTCTTCGGCTGGCAGGATTTACGCCCGGGCGGGGGAAGCCTTCCCGCGTCCTTGTGGGGGCAGAGAAAGAGGCGATAAGCCGAAAGGCCTGTGCATACGGCTATCCAGCCCGCCAGAAATTCCAGGTGGGAGACATCTGCTTTGAGCTGCCTGAGGAAACGCAGAATTTCCGGGGGTACATAAAAGCAGTGTACACAGAGCAGGACACAGAGCTGTCCCGGGCGAGGGAGGGGGAGCATTTCTGGCTCTTTGGCGAGCGCCCGAAGGAGGAGGACTGCGTGTACGTGCTTATTGATATGGAAGGAGGAAGCCCGCTTCCGGGAAGGTTCAGCCTTTTTGCCGAAGTAGAGGAGGACAGGCGAAGGAACCCTTTTCCACAAGACAAAGAACTGAGATTCGCTCAAATCTGTTGGAGCTGTCTGACAGAGAAGGGGTATGAGGAGATCTGGTGCGAGGATAAGACAGGGCCGTTCCTCGTAAGCGGAGAGATCCAGTTGGATCTTGGAGGGGCAAAGCCAGTACGGGGAGCTGTTGGCGGGGAGACGGGATATATTATCCGCGTCCGCCTTGGAAGCCATCACTATGACCGCGCGCCAAGGCTGCGCCGTATATGGGGGCCTCTTCTCCCTGTATATGAGACAGATACAAAGATCTTCTCGTATGTTCTGAGAAACGGCAAGAAGGAAGAGGCGATCCCGAATGTCTTTGGCGAGGAGATGCACTGCTCTTTCTATGAGCAAGAAAGAGGGAATATACGGGCTGTCTGCTGTGCGAAGAGTATGCTGCCTTATCTGGAACTTGGGATCGTAGAAGGCGCAAGCCAGGAGATCGATCTGTCCGTTCTCCCGACACTTTTTGAAAAGTCCGTGGAGCTTATGCTGGAGCTGGAGAGAGGAGAGGGGAAGGAGCATTATTTTTTCCGTCAGGGGGACGCTGCGTTCTCCTTTACTTATGAGGAGGAGAGGCGCAGCATTGCCATACTGGATCCGGGAAGGTTCCGGGGGGCGAAGATAAGACTGTCAGGGGCGTCTGTCTATCATGGGAGCCGGGGGAATATACGAGCGGGCAGCCGGCTGACCGCTATAGGAGGAGTTGGAAGTGAAGGGGGAGACAGTTTTTTCTTCACTCCTTCCGGGGGAGCTGGAGGGCGTTTTTCGGAAAAAATAGAGGAACTGAAAAAGCGGTTCCGAAAAGAAGTGAGGATCCGGGAGAGCGCCGTGACAGCGCAGGATTATGAAAGATTCCTAAAAAAGATGCCGGGCTTTATTATAGAGGAAGTAAAGGCGGAGATATCGCAGGAGAAGCGAGAGGTGAAGATCAGGATCTTAACAGAGGGGGAGGAGAATAAGACGGACATATCTCCATGGATGAGACAGAAGATCCTGGACTATGTGGAGCCGGTACGGATGCTTGGGATGAGGATCCGGATCGAGAAGCTGGAGGAGAGATGAGAAGAGATGAGAGAATGCAGGAAGATTTCCTGGGATCGTTCCCGGAAGTGTACCGGGAGCAGGGAGGGTTCTTTGCGAGATATCTGAAAGTATTATCGTCCGTCTATGACGAGGTGCAGGAGGCCGTCGAGAAGAGGGCAGAGATCCTGGATATTGAGAAAGCAGACAGAGAGAGGCTTATACAGTATGCCGCATGGTTCGGCTTTGACTGTGGCGGATCTGTTTTTGATGACGATGAGCTTAGGCGTATCGTGGGAAGCTTAAGCGGCTGGAATCGGAAGAAGGGGACGAAAACAGTCGTGCAGGAGATCCTAAAGGATTTCTATAAGGAAGAGGCGTTCCTGTGTGAGAAGGAAGACGGAGAGGTAGCGATCGTTATGGAGGGAAGGAAGGGCAGAAAGGAAAAAGAGAAGATCTTGTTCCTTTTGGAGCAGTTTATTCCCGCAGGGGTACGCCTTCTCGTCCTGGACGGCGCCGATGGAGGCGGCATGGGCGGGATTGTCTTCACAGAGGTGAACAGCATCCTTGTAACCCCGGATGAACGTAGGATGGATATACAGGCGGCGCTGGAGTAAGCGCGCCAGGTAAAGAAAAGGAGGGAAGGCAGATGGAGATTACAGAAAGCAGGCAAGGGGAAGAACTGACGCTCAAGGTGGAGGGGCGGATTGATACGAATACGAGCAGACAGCTGCAAGAGAGGCTTCTCCTTGCGTTTCAGAAGGCGGGAGAGATCGTCCTTGATCTTGGAGGGACGGATTATATTTCCAGCGCGGGGCTTCGTGTCCTTCTGATCGGGGCGAAGACGGCAAAGGCGAAACAGGCGGGGTTCGTGCTGCTGCATGTGCAGGATCGGGTAAAGGGAGTGATACAGATGTCAGGATTCCATCAGTTCCTCGACATACGGCAGTAGGAGGGAAGATATGGGAGGCTATACGGCCATCGCGGATGTTGGTGGAAAGATTGTGAAGATATTGAAAGAAATACTTGTCCCTGACATGATACAGACGCCGGAGGGGATCGGTATGTGCAGCCCTCAGGAGAAGGAAGATATCGTACTTGGAGTGTTCCTCTACGACATACAGGAACATGGGGAGATGCAGATGCACAGGATGGTAGATCTAACCCCATCGAAGCAGGCATTCCCTCCAATCCACCTGTCTCTCTACTATATGATCACGCCGTATTTTGCGGGGAATGTGAAGTTCCGGTCAGAACAGGAGCAGCGGGCGCTTGGACGGATTATACAGTATTTCCATGATTATCCGTTATTTCCGGGAGAAGACCGCCTGCAGATCCAGCTGCTTCGAGCCTCCACGGAAGATAAGGTGAAATTGTGGAGCTTTGGGAGCCAGCCGTACCGCACATCGCTGTTTTACAAAGTATCGCCTGTAAGGATCGATTCCGCGCGGGCGCGCTCAGTCGACAGGGTACGTGCTTTTAAGGCAAATGTGGGACGAAGAGAGGGGGCGTGAGAGATGCGGACAGAAGAGATATATGAGAGCGCCGAAGCCTATGTCTTCGATCTGTACCTGCTTCTTGACAGCTACTTCCAGGCTGCGCTTGCACAGGAAGGGGAGAGGCAGATTGGGGAACGGGCTTTTCTTTTATGGGAGAAGCTCGAAAGCGGGATGCCGCGCTCCAGCCTTCGCCAGAAGACTCTCTGGGAGCATGGGAGGTTCACAAGGTTTGAGAGGTTCTGCATCCTTATGGCGGGCGCGCCGCATCTGGAGCCCAGGTACGGGCAGGCGTTTGCCGCGCTTCTTATGGATCCGTCCCAGACATATCCTACAAAGGAACTGCTTTTGTATCTTTACAGTATGGGAGAGGAAGTGACAGAGGAAGAGCGGGGGAAGATGATGCTCCAGGATGGATTTTATCGGTCATACTTCAGACGGATCGTCCCGCAGCCGGAGATCCCGCTCTGGTACCGTGACGGATTGCTTCTTGAAAAGGAGGCTTTTTTTGCGTGGATGTATGCGGGAGAGCTTCTTCTGGGAGAAGGGCTCCTTGAAGAATATGCCTGCCGGATCCCGTGCGTGTTCTCCTGGGAGGATCTGGTGGTGGAAGAAAGCGTGCGCGAGAGCCTTCGAAGAATATGTGGAAGGATCAGATATGAGGAGCTTGTGGGGGACACATGGGGATTCTATGAAAAGCGTCCTTACGGCAAAGGCGTGTGCGCGCTTTTCTATGGGCCGTCCGGCACGGGGAAGACGATGGCGGCCCAGGCGGTGGCAAGAGAGCTCTCTATGGAGCTGTACCGAGTGGATGTCTCGCAGGTGACGAGCAAATACATTGGAGAGACGCAGAAGAATATCAGCCGCCTCTTTGAGCTGGCCAGGGGCCGGGACGTCGTCTTGTTCTTTGACGAGGCGGACGCTCTGTTCGCCAGGCGGACGGAAGTGAAGGATTCCCACGACCGCCATGCGAACCACGAGTCTGCCCATCTTTTGCAGCAGCTGGAAGATTATAATGGAGTGACGATACTCGCTACGAATTTAAACGATAATATAGACGAGGCATTTAAACGCCGCATTGGGATGATGGTACATTTTCAGATGCCGGGCGCGAAAGCAAGACGGGAGCTGTGGGGGAGGGCGTTCCCTGCGAGAGCCCCTGTAGAAAGCCTTCCTCTTGACTGGTATGCGGAAAAATTCGAGCTGTCAGGAAGCGAGATTAAGGAGGCGGCGATCCAGGCTGCGTTCCTCGCAGCGGATGAAGGGGAGAAGATCGGCCGACGTCATTTAAAGGAAGCGGTACGGCAATGCTATTTCAAATATGGAAGGATATTGACAGACGCAGATTTTGAGGATGGATGAGGAGGGACAGAAGATGCAGAAAATAGAGAAGATACAATATAATGGAAAACTTACTACGAAAAAAGGGAACGTCTATTATCGAAAGGGAACAGCCCAGGATGCGCCCCAGATCGCCCGTATGTACGAAAAAGCAAAGATTCATAAAGACAACTACCAGGAAAGGCTTTGTAAAGATGGGGAGGATTCCTTCAGAAAGAAAGGCGGGATGTTCATTATTATGACGGAGGCGTCGATCCGGGCAGAGATTGAGGATCCGCATTCTTTCTGGGCAGTTATGGAGGACGAGAGAGGCGTGGTGATCGGGTGCTTCTGGTTTCTTGACAGAGGAAGGGAAGGGGTCGTCTCCCCTATGGAAATACTCGTGTCTGAAGCGTGGAGCGGGAATTCTCTGGGAAGCTTTCTATATTATACGTCTTTCTGCGCGCTGGAAAAGCTGGGGTATAAGTGCGGTGTATGCGAAGTGTATGAGGTGACCGGGTTCCAGAGAGCCTGCGGCGGCGAGAGCTGCGAGCGGATATCAGCTTGCCTTTTAAACGGCCCCAGCTACCATGTCCTTATGGAGATCGGAGGAATAGAGATTGAGACGGGCACGGAGAGAGAGATCCTGCTGGAGGGGCTGCGGGTGTGGGTGCGCCCGCGAAGAGTGCTGTGCTGGCATGAGGAGATCATCCGCCGGATGCAAAGGAGGAAATGATCATGGGAAAGATTGAGAAGAAATTATTCAGGCTGGGCGTCCGATTTTTGCTGGCAGGGCTCCTGGCGGTTGTGGCTGTGTCGGCGGCTGCGCTTTTGATCCTTAAGAATACAAGCGCGCATACCGGGGAGGAGATGGCCAGGCAGGCGGCGGCGCAGTGCGAGAAGGCGCTGACAGCAGCCATGCAGGAACAGACATTGAAATATACGGAAGCGTTTCAAGATTCCATTGAGAACCGCCTGCTGCAATCCATAAACATGATGGATCTGACGGGGGCAGAGATTGAACAATTGTATGAGGATTCGGGGAATTATGGCGGATCTTACTTTGGGCATGCACAAGAGATCGAGGGAGAGGGAAAGCAGATGCATTGGCTTCTGCCAGAAGGAGAGGCGCTTGCGGGAGAGATAGAAGATGAATTGTACATGCTCGGCAATATGAGGGCGCTGTTCTCCCAGTTTTCGAAGCAGAATGAGCGTGTGCTCCGCATTTATTTTACATCTCAGTCGGGGATTAACATCGGATATGATGCGGATTATAAAGAGAAGCCGTCCACATTCGACGGACGGGAATCGGATTGGTACAGAGAAGCACAGGAAGAAGAGGGGGCGGTGATGTCGGAAGTATACAAGGACAGCTTTCTGGGGATTCCTGTCATTACCTTCAGCCGTGCCTGCTATTTGGAAGACGGGACTTTTCTTGGAGTGCTGGCGATCGACCTTGAGATCCGGGATATTGAAAGTATGGTTGAAGAGGCCAGGCTGGAGTTTGACGGCTATGCCATGCTCCTGTCAGAAGACGGCGGCCTGTCTCTGGGAGAAGGGAGCGAGGCTCTGTCGGGGGATATGGAAGGTGGAGCGAGCGGCATTAAGGAGACAAGGATAAGAGGAAAAGAAAAATATATCTGTTATGCAGAGGCGGGCAGCAGCGGGCTTCGGGCGCTTGCGGTATTGGATAAGGACTCCATTAAAGAGGCGGCGGCAAACAGGCTTCTGGGGCTTACGCAAACGGCGGAAGAGTCCCAGGAGAAGATGCTTCGGCAAATGCTGGCAGTGTGTGTCCTGTGGGGCGCGGTCATCGCCATAGTCGTCATGGTCTTCTTCTTGCTTCTAAAGACGGCGGCCAGGCAGATTTCAGAGCCTATCGTGCGTCTGAGCAGGAAAGTAGGGGGGATCGGCAGAGGGGATTTCTCCTATGTCCAGGACATTCAGACTGGCGATGAGATTGAGGAGCTGAGCGAGGCTTTTGAGAGGACGGCAAGATCTTTGGAGCGATACGTCCAGGATATTTCTGCGCTTACAGCGGATCGGGAGCGCATCGCGGCGGAGCTCGATGTGGCGTCCGCGATCCAGGCTTCCATGCTTCCTTGTATCTTCCCGCCTTTTCCGGAGAGGGAAGAGGTGGACATCTACGCCCTTATGAGGCCAGCCAGGGAAGTAGGCGGAGACTTCTATGATTTCTTTATGACGGGGGACAAGACGATCGCGCTGATTATGGCGGACGTCTCGGGAAAGGGCGTGCCAGCGGCGATGTTCATGGTCATCGCAAAGACCCTTATAAAAGATAATATACTGGCTGGAAGGCCTCTTTCTGAAGTGTTCGAAAGAGTGAACGATCAGTTATGCGAGAACAATACAGAAGGGATGTTCGTCACAGTATTCGCGGCGCAGATCCATCTGGAGACAGGGGAGATCGCTTATGTAAATGCAGGGCACAATCCTCCTGCTATCCGCACTGCCGACGGTGGTCTTACGTGGCTTGCCTCTCCCTCCGGCTTTGTCATTGCCGGAATGGGGGGCATGCGGTACGAGGAGGGGAAGGCAAGGCTTGCACAAGGAGATATGTTCTTTGCCTACACAGACGGGGTGACGGAGGCCATGAGCCCGTCCCAGGAACTGTACGGAGAGGAGCGGCTTTCGATGTGCCTGGAAGGCTTAGGAAGGATAAAGAGTGCAGAGGAGAGCGTGCGCGCGCTGAATGAGGATGTGGAACAGTTCTGCCAGGGGGCAGATCAGGCCGATGACATTACAATACTGGCGTTTTGCCTCAAGAGCCTCCCTAAGAAGATTACCCTTCTGGCAGATATGAATGAGCTGGACAGTATGCGCGAATTCCTGGAGAGGATCTTAATGAAAGCCCAGTGCCCTGAAGAAGAGAAGGAAGGGCTTTTGCTGGCGGCGGAAGAGATGTTCGCGAATGTGGCGGAGTATGCTTATGAGGAGACAGGGATCATAACGATCTCATGCAGGACAGGGGACGGTATGGCGCAAATCTGCCTTACAGATGAAGGGAAGCCTTACAATCCGCTGGAGAAAGAGATGCCGGATCTCGCTCTGCCTGTGGACGAGCGCGAGATAGGGGGGCTTGGCATCTATCTTGCAAGGATGCTGACCGATGAGATGGAATACAGCTATAAGGAGGGGAAGAATATACTGAAGATGCGGAAAAGATGGAGGATCTAGTAATCCGTGCGAGTAGTAATTGAATTTTATGTCAATAAATGTTATGATTACCTGAACGAGATGAGCAATGGAAAAAGTGGGAGCTGAGGATGGCGGAGAAGACAGACTGGAGAAAGAAATTATATTTTTTGGCGGCGCTGGCCGTGCCAGCGGCAATACTGGGGATCGTGCTCTACAGAGGCGGGATATTTCCTTTTGGGGATCGTTCTTTAGTATACCATGATATGCAGTATCAGTATGTAGACTTTTTTATGTGGCTCCACAAGGCGCTGCATGGGGAAGAGTCGCTTGGCTATTCCTTTACTTATGGGCTTGGAGGCAACACGATTGCGTTTTTTGCATATTATCTTGCCTCGCCTTTTAACCTTTTGCTTTATTTTGTAAAACAGGAAGATATAGCGCAGTTCCTGACGATCCTGATCGCGTTGAAGCTGGCTCTGTGCGGGGGGCCGTCTTATATATATGTGAGGAAGAGGTTTGATGTTAAGCCCTTTTATGGGATTCTTTTTGCAGTCAGCTATTGCTTCATGGGGTATAATGTCCTGCAATGCAGCAATATTATGTGGCTGGACGGAGTGATCGTCCTGCCGTTGATCGCGCTTGGCATATATGGCCTTGTATGGGAGAAGAGAAGAGCCCTTTATTTCTGGACGCTCTTTTACGGGATTATCTCCAACTGGTATATAGGATATATGCTTTGCCTGTTCGCAGTGCTTTACTATATATTCGAATCTGTGCTCTGCTGGTGGGAGAAGAAAGAATCATGGAAAGAAATGGTGAAGAAGCTTTTTGGCTTTGCATGTGCTTCTGTCTTGTCTGTGGGCGCGACGGGGATCCTTTTTATACCGCAGGCGCTCCACATGATGAAGGAAGGCAGAGATTTTGACTGGACGATTTTTAAACCTGCCTGGTGGTTCTCCTTTTTAGCTGGGTTTAGGGATTTCTTTCTTGAGCCGGACAAGCTCACAGTCTCGGCGGAGGCTCCTCCCGTATACATTGGGAGCTTTGTGCTGCTATTGACGGTCTGTCTGTTCTTGTCGAAAAAAGTAGAGACAAAGAAGAAATATATGGCGGCCGCGTTTCTGCTGGGGCTGATGTTCACACTGCAGTATAAGCCCCTTGGGTATGTATTTACAGCATTGCAGGTTCCGGCGTCCCATTTTTACCGATATACATTCTTGTTTTCTTTTTTTATGATTGCTTTTTCAGCCATGTTCTTAAAGGATATTGGAGAGCCGGATGGAAAGGAGATACGAGGCGGGGTGGCGGCGATCATCCTCGCAGGCCTTTTCTTTGACTATGTACAGCCCTATGCGGTAAAAGAGAAAGTATACTTAAGCTTTCTGGCTCTGACGGTCATAGGGATATGTTTATGGCTGGCAGGCAAAAATAGAAGAGAAATAATCGTGGCAGCGAACATGATGATCGCTTTGTGCCTGTTTTGTGAATTTTATGAAAAAATGCAGACAGAATTCGAGGATCATGAGCAGAGCGTATCTGCCTATGTAGAGTATAATCAGACCATGCAGGACGCGGTGGATAAAATGAAAGAAGAAGATCCAGGTGGATGGCGGATGGATAAGACGTTTACGCGGACAGCATGGTGCGGCAGTAATGAGTCTATGGCGTTTGGCTACAGCTCTCCCGCGCAATACAGCTCTACAAATAATCTGGCGGCGGCGGAAGGGCTTTGGAATTTAGGGTATACGGCAGACTTGACGGTAATCCCTTACCAGCCGATCCTGCCAGGCGATTCCCTTCTCGGCGTGAAATATATCTATTCGAAGTCGCCAGTTCCGGGGTGCGAGCTGATCGAGGAGGATATTATGGAAGGCGTGAGTCTCTACCGGAATCCCTGCGCGCTGCCAATCGGCTATCGCGCGAGGGAGGCCGCAGAAGAAAGTAGTTATGGCGCTAACGTGATGACGAATCAGGAACAGCTCTTTTCCAGAATACTTGGGAGGAGAGTAGTCCTCTATACAGATGCCGAGATCCTTTCCACGGCCAAGGACAGTGCTGGAAATGCCACATATGAGGTTAAGGCAGAAAAAAGTGGGCCGCTTTACTGCTACTTTACCAACAATCGGCCTTATATGACTGTACTGGCCAATGGGAAACAGATAAAATGGATGGAATGGTATGATAAATGTCAGTTGTATCTGGGCATATATGAAGCCGGGGACACCGTAAAGATACAGATAAAGCCGGGGGAGGGGATACCGGACGACTATGGACTGTGCGCCGCTACTTTAGATATGGAAGAGCTCCAGCGTGCGACGGAGGAGATCCAAAAGGACGCCCTCCATGTGCTTGAGATGGAGAGAGGAGTGTTCAAAGCCTCCTATGCGGGGGAGGAGGAAGCATCTCTTCTTCTTTCCATCCCTTATGAAGATGGCTGGAAAGTGAAGGTGAACGGGGAAGATGCAGAGTATTCAAGGATGGAGGGTATGTTTATCGGCATTGACGTCCCGGCGGGGGACAGCACGATCGAGATGGTATATGAGGTGCCGGGACGGTCTTCCGGGATGCTTGTGTCAGCAGCGTCAGTTGTGATATTCTATATTTGGGAATATTTTAGAAAAATGTACGAAAAGAGAAAGAAATGACAGGGAAAAGAGTTGTTTATTTTGATGTGCTGAATATTATGGCGTGCTATGGGGTCGTATGGCTCCATTGCAGCGGAGATGCGTTTACATTCCGCCTGGATAAGTACTGGCTTATGAGCCTTGCCATCCAGGTGGCGGCGCATTGGGCTGTCCCTGTCTTCTTTATGCTCACGGGAGCGAACCTGATGGGCTACAGAGAGAAATATTCTACATCGGCTTATTTTAAAAGACGTATGACACGGCTCTTTCTTCCGTTCTTGTTTTGGAGCACCTTTTATTTTGTATGGAAATGTGCTCTTGGCTGGCTTTCTTATACCGGTGTCAGGGATCTTGCTACCGCTTATCTGAGCAACGGTATGGAGGGGATATTCTGGTTCTTTTATCCGTTGTTCGCAGTGTATGTCTGTATGCCGGTCTTATCGGTTTTAGTGGAGGAGCGGTATAAGAAGCAGCTGTACTATATGGCCGGGCTTGGGATCATAGCATATGCATTTATGCCACTGCTGCCAGGGATTCTGGGAATACAGTATTCCAGCGAGCTGAATCCACCGATCGTAGGCGGATATGTGACATATGTCCTTCTTGGATGGATATTGAAAAATGAGGATTTCAGCCTGCGCGTTCGGAAGATTATCTATGGAGCCGGGGTATTTGGGGCGGCCAGCATGTTTTTTGGGACGATCTGGCTGTCGTTAAGGGATGGAGGAGCTCTGAACGACCTACTATGGGGATATATGATGTATCCGACGCTCTTTATGGCGTGCGCGCTCTTCCTGTTCCTGAAACATTGTAAATGGAAGGCTTTGTACAATGAGAAGGTACAGAAAGCGCTGGCACAATTATCTGGCGCAAGCTTTGGCGTTTACCTGATACACATTATGATTGTGAATGCATTTGTGCTGGACGGGCCGCTCAACGGTGATTCCAGGTGGTGGATGTTGTTCGGGGCGTTGGGGGTGTATTTGATCTGTATCTGTATCGTGCTTGTGGCAAAGAGGATCCCAGGGATAAAATATCTGTTTCCATAACTTATCCTGGATGCCTGCCATCAGGGCTTTGAGATATGGCAGACAGACAAATCCAAAGAAGTATATAAAAAGTATTTCGAAGGGAAGGAACAGGAGAGACAATGGGAGCAAAATTATCAGTGATCCTTCCGGCTTATAATGAGGAAAAAATGATCCGGAAGGCTCAAGAGGCTTTGAATAAAGTGTTGGGGGAGGCGGGCATACCCCATGAGATTGTCTTTGTGGACGACGGCTCGACAGACGGTACGTGGGAGGTGGTCTGCAGGGCCTGTGAGGAGGGCGCTGAGTCTGTAGGCATTCATTTTTCCAGGAATTTTGGAAAAGAAGCGGCTATATTTGCAGGGCTCGCCCATGCGGACGGAGCCGTAGTGGCGGTGATGGATTGCGATCTCCAGCATCCGCCGGAGACGCTGGTGGAGATGTACCGCCTGTGGGAGCAGGGGTACGAGATCGTAGAAGGCGTTAAGGCAAGCCGAGGGAGAGAGAGCCTTGCCCACAAGTGCAGTGCCGGGCTGTTCTATAAAATCATGTCGAAAGTAACAGGAATGGACATGCAGAATGCGTCGGACTTTAAGATGATGGACAGGAAGGTAGTGGACGCGCTTCTGACACTGCCGGAGCGCAATACATTTTTCCGTGCGCTTTCTTCTTGGGTAGGTTATAAGACGGTAATCGTGAAATTTGAGGTCAGAGAGAGGGAGGAGGGTGTCTCCAAATGGTCTGCCAAAGCCCTTATTAAATATGCTATGAGCAATATCGCGGGCTTTACTTCGTTCCCATTGCAGATTGTTGCTTTTGGGGGTCTTGCAGTGCTGACGGTAACGGTCGTGCTTGGGGGCCAGACGCTGGTGAAGTATTTCAGCGGCAGCGCGATAGAAGGCTTCTCGACGGTGATACTCCTCATTCTGTTCATTGGGAGCGTCATTATGATAAGCCTTGGGATTATTGGCTATTATCTCTCGAAAATATACGATGAGATTAAGCAGAGGCCCAGGTATATTATCTCAGAGATCGCGAAGAAAAAGGATGAAGGTAAGGGGGAGTAAGATGTTTAAGCTTCTGAAGAAATACGAAGAGATCCTTAAGTATCTTTTTATCGGCGGCTGTACGACGGTCGTCTCCCTTGCTTCCTATTTTGTATTTGCAAATGTGATGGGGATGCACTACCAGGCGGCTAATGTGCTAAGCTGGGCACTGGCGGTCACATTTGCCTATATTACGAATAAGACAGTTGTATTCCGGTCAAAATACGACGGGGTAAAAAGAACGCTTCTGGAGATGGGGAGCTTTGTGTCTTTTCGTATCGCGTCACTGGCAGTAGAGATTATAAGCATGTACTTTTTTGTTCAGATATGCAAGATAGACGATAATATCGTGAAGCTGATGAATCAAGTCATCGTGACAGTGTTAAACTATCTTTTTAGTAAGTTTTTTATATTTCAGGATAGAAGACAGCAAGAGAAAATAATGAAAGGGGACAGTGGGAAGGAATCATGATGGAGAAATATGATTATCTGATCGTAGGAGCCGGCTTGTACGGCGCAGTGATGGCGCATGAGCTGGGGAAGAAGGGGAAGAGGTGCCTTGTCATTGACAGGCGAGGGCACATTGGGGGAAATGTCTACTGTGAGAATGTGGAGGGCATCAATGTCCATAAATATGGCGCCCATATTTTCCATACGTCGAATAAGAAGGTGTGGGAATATGTAAACCAGTTTGCGGAATTTAACAATTATATTAACTCTCCGGTGGCGATATATAAGGAGGAGCTGTATAACCTGCCTTTTAATATGAATACGTTCAGCAAGATGTGGGGGATTAAGACGCCCAAAGAGGCCAGGGAGGAGATTGCCCGTCAGGTGGCAGAGACAGGCATCACAGAGCCGAAGAATCTGGAAGAGCAGGGTCTGTCCCTCGTCGGCAGAGATGTGTTCGAGAAGCTGGTGAAAGGCTATACGGAGAAGCAGTGGGGCAGAGATTGCAAAGACCTCCCTGCATTTATCATTAAGAGGCTTCCAGTGCGCTTCACTTACGATAATAATTATTTCAATGACAGGTATCAGGGGATCCCTGTCGGGGGCTACACGAAAGTGGTAGAGAAGATGCTGGAAGGAACAGAAGTACTGCTGAATGCAGATTTCTTTGAATTCAGGAAGAAAAATCCTGCTATTGCGGAGAAGATTATTTTTACTGGAATGATAGACGAGTATTTTGATTATAAATTAGGAGCGCTGGAGTACCGTTCCGTGAGGTTCGAGACGGAAGTGTTGGACTGTGACAATTATCAGGGCAACGCGGTTGTCAACTATACAGAGCGCGAAGTGCCGTACACCCGGATCATTGAGCATAAACATTTTGAGTTCGGACAGCAGGAGAAGACGGTCATTTCCCGGGAATATTCATCCGAGTGGACGGTGGGTATGGAACCATATTATCCGGTGAATAATGAGCAGAACAATCAATTGTTCGAGCGGTACAAAGAACTGGCGGCTAAAGAGGAAAACGTCATATTCGGCGGGCGCTTGGGCGACTATAAATATTACGATATGGACAAGGTGATAGAAGCCGCGCTGAACGCAGTAGAGAAGCTATAAACACAATTGGGGACACCCGCTTTCACGTTTGGGGACGTACGCCTTTTGCAAAAGTGTACGTCCCCCGTTAAAAATATAACAATACTGAAGGAGGAGATGGAAATGAAGAAGCTAACAGCCTTGCTTCTGGTGTTTGTGCTGATTTTCAGCCTTGCCGGATGTAAGAAGGAGGAAGAGAAGCCAAAGGAGGAGCCTAAGAAGACGGAGGAACCGGAAGTCGTCGAAGAAGTGAAAGAGGAGATGCCAGCGAACCAGAATCTACTGACAGGTGTTGCAGACCTTTCGGACGCAGCTATTGGGAAACGCCCTGTGGCGATCATGGTCAATAATGTTCCGAAAGCGATGCCGCAGTACGGTGTGGGGCAGGCAGATATTATTTTTGAGATCCCGGTGGAAGGGGACGCTACGAGATTCATGGCTCTGTATGCGGATTACACAACAGTGCCAAGGGTGTGTGCAGTTCGAAGTTGCCGCTATTATTTTCCGGCAATGTCCCAGGGGTTTGACGCGTTTTATGTAAACTGGGGGATTGATGATACGATTGGCGACTATCTGGCGGAACTGAATCTTGACCAGTTTGACGGTATGTATGATGGAAATGGGCTGTTTGCCAGAGACCAGGAGCGGCTCAATGCAGGGTATGCGCTAGAGCATACGGCCTATTTTGAAGGGCCGTCCTTTGCCTCAGTGGTAGACTCCCAAGGGATTCGAAGCGATCTTGCGGAAGATAAAAAAGACGCTGCATTTTCCTTTAATGGCCTGACAGAGCAGGTTCAGCCGAAAGGCGATGACTGTACAGCAGTAGATATTAACTTTGGCGCTCAGACCTCGCAGTTTACATACGATACAGAGAAGAACATGTATTTAAAACAGTTAAACAGTGAGCCGCAGATTGACGGGGTTACACAGGAACAGCTGGCGTTTACAAATGTATTCGTGTTGGAGACAGACATCTCTATACGAGACGACATTGGCCATAAGAACGTAGACTGGGCTGGAGGGCCGGATTCTACAGGCTATTACATTTCTAATGGGAAAGTGCAGAAGATCCACTGGGCTAAAGAAGGCGGCACAGAAAGCTCTCGCCTTACTTTCTACGATGAGAGCGGAGAGAAGATAAAAATCAACCGTGGTAAGAGTTATATAGCAATAAACTATCATTCGCAGGCAACATTCAGTTAAGCTGGGGACACCCCTTTCGCTAGTTGGGGACACCCTATTTGCCAGTTGGGGACGTACGCTTTTTGCAAAAGCGTACGTCCCCAACTTAACTATTTACTTAGTACTTTTACGCCTTTGTCCGTAACAAGCACCATGTACTCGATCTGGGCGGAGAGGCCGCCGTCCATCGTATATACTGTCCAGCCGTTCTCGTCGTCGATAAAGTATTCCGGCCCGCCTTCATTAATCATCGGTTCAATTGTGAACATCATGCCAGGGACGAGCACCATCTCGCTGCCTTTGGGGGTCACATAGCTTACGAAAGGCTCTTCGTGGAATTCGAGCCCGATTCCATGTCCGCCTATTTCTTCCACGACATGATAACCGTTCCGGCGGGCATGGGTATTGATGGCATGGGCGATGTCTCCTAAATGTCCCCAGGGCTTGGCGGCGCGCAGCCCTCGTTCTACGCACTCGGCTGTGACCCGCACAAGTTTTTCAGCGCGAGGGGAGATCTCCCCAATCGTAAACATGCGGGAAGCGTCGGAGAAGTAGCCATGCAATATGGTGGAAACGTCAACATTAATAATGTCGCCCTCTTTCAGAATGTCCTCTTCGCTTGGTATCCCATGGCAGATGACATTGTTAATGGAAGTGCATACGCTTTTGGGAAACCCGTCATAGTTCAGGGGAGCCGGGATGCCCCCGTGCTTTGTGGTGAAATTATATACAAGCTGGTCTATCTCTGCTGTGCACATCCCTTGACGGATATGGGCGGCCACATGATCCAGGACAGCAGTGTTAAGAGCCGCGCTTTTTTTGATGGCGGCAATTTGTTTAGGAGTTTTCAGAAGAGACTTGTCAGGCACGATATGCCCCGCAGCCTGTAGCGCCCAAAGGCGCAAATCTAATTTGCTCACGATAAGATCCTCTTTCCTGTTTATCATATCCTGTCAATTACAGTATATCCTAATCTGCATTATAGCACAATGTTCAGAATATCCCCATTGTCTCAAAATGCAAAATAGGGTATACTAATATATTATAATATATGAATAAAACAATGTACGGGTTAACAATGAAGAGTACGAGGAGGGAAAAGATATGCTGAGAATCGGTATGCTGACCAGCGGAGGAGACTGTCAGGCGCTGAATGCGGCTATGCGCGGAGTTGTAAAAGGGATTTATTCCAGATGCAAAGATAAGGATGTGGAGATCTACGGGTTCAAGGAAGGATATAAAGGGCTGATCTACTCGAATTTTGAGATGCTTACTTCCAGAGACTTCTCCGGGATCCTGACAGTGGGCGGAACGATCCTTGGGACTTCAAGGCAGCCGTTTAAACTAATGCGGGTCCCGGATAAGGATGGGCTTGATAAAGTAGAGGCTATGAAGCATACGTACCATAAGCTGAACTTGAACTGCCTTGTTATCCTTGGCGGGAATGGAACGCATAAGACGGCCAACCTTCTAAGAGAGGAGGGCCTGAATATCATCACTCTTCCGAAGACCATCGACAACGACCTGTGGGGGACGGATATGACGTTCGGCTTCCAGAGCGCCGTAGATATCGCCACAGATACGATTGACAAGATCCACACGACGGCGACGTCCCATAACCGCGTGTTCATTATCGAGATTATGGGGCACAGGGTAGGTTGGGTAGCCCTTCACGCGGCGATCGCAGGAGGCGCAGACATTGTACTGCTCCCAGAGATACCGTATGATATTGACGTAATCGTAGATGCCATTAACAAGCGGTCGGAGGCGGGAAAGCGGTTCACGATCATCGCCGTCGCAGAAGGCGCCATCTCCAAAAAGGATGCGAAGCTTTCCAAGAAAGAGCTCAAAGAGAAGCAGGGAAAGAAAAAATATCCTTCTGTTGCGTTTGAGCTGGCGGAAAAGGTGCAGAAAAGAAGCGACCAGGAAGTACGTATCGCAGTTCCTGGCCATACGCAGCGGGGCGGCTCGCCGTGCCCATATGACCGCGTGCTGTCCACCAGGCTTGGAGCAGCGGCGGCAGAAGCGATACTTGACGGTGATTTCGGAAATATGGTTGCAATTAAGAATGACAAGGTTATCCTTATGCCCCTTTCAGAAGTCGCAGGCAAACTGAAATATGTAGATCCGAAGTCAGATATCATCAAAGAAGCAAAGCTTTCTGGAATCAGCTTTGGGGATGAGTAGATATAGAAATGGAGTGTAGACGATGTCGTATATGGCATTATACCGGAAGTTCCGGCCGGGCGAGTTTGAAGATGTGAAAGGGCAGGACGCCGTCGTATCGACCCTTAAGAATCAGATAAAGGCAGGACGGATCGGACATGCATACCTCTTCTGCGGCACACGCGGCACGGGAAAGACAACGGTGGCCAAAATATTCGCTAAAGCCGTAAACTGCGAGAGCCCGGAAGACGGGAGCCCTTGTGGGAAATGCGACATGTGCCGGGCAATTTCCGCAGGCGTCTCCATGAATGTAATCGAGATTGACGCGGCGTCCAACAACGGCGTGGATAATATCCGCGAGATCCGAGAGGAGGTCTCATACAGGCCGACGGAGGGCAAGTATAAAGTCTATATTATAGACGAGGTGCACATGCTTTCCATCGGGGCTTTTAACGCCCTTCTTAAAACGCTGGAAGAACCGCCGGAATATGTAATCTTCATTTTGGCGACGACAGAGGCGCACAAGATTCCGGTGACAATCTTAAGCCGCTGCCAGCGGTATGATTTCAAAAGGATATCTTTAGAGACCATTTCCGCAAGGCTTCAGGAGCTGATTGATAAAGAAGGCTGGAAAGTCGAGGAGAAGGCGATCCGCTACATCGCCCGGGCGGCCGACGGATCTATGCGGGATGCATTAAGCCTTTTAGATCAGTGCGCGGCTTTCTATATCGGGCAGGAGCTAAGATACGATCATGTGCTGGAGGTGCTGGGAGCAGTAGATACAGAAGTATTCAGCAGGCTTTTGCGGGAGCTTCTGGCATTTGACGTGCAGGCGGTCATCCAGACGGTAGATGAGCTGGTCATGCAAGGAAGAGAGCTGTCTCAGCTGGCGTCAGACTTCACATGGTATCTGCGTAATCTTCTTCTCGTGAAGAGCTCCGAGGAGATGGAAGACGTGCTGGACGTGTCGTCGGAGAACCTTGTAAGGCTGAAGGAAGAGGCGCAGATGACGGATAATAACACGCTGATGCGGTATATCCGTATTTTCTCAGATCTTACGAACCAATTAAAATATGCAAGCCAGAAGCGGGTGTTGCTTGAGATTACACTTATTAAATTGTGCAGGCCCCAGATGGAGACAGAGCAGGACACTCTACTGGAGCGCATACGCGCCATAGAGAAGCAGATAGAAGAGGGCGCTGTCGCCCGCCCTGTAAAGGAAAAGACTGTATATGAAGATGATGAGGCGGATGTGCCAGAGGGACGAAAAGCCCCTATGCCAAAAGCGCTGAATGCGGATGTGAAAGCGGTAGTGAAAGATTTCCGCCGCCTTATCAATGATGCGTCTCCCATGCTTCGGACATATCTTAGGAAAGCGCGCCTAAGCGCCGGGGAGGGGAACTGTCTGCTGCTTGTGCTGCCGGATGCAGTGAGCGCCGGAGTAGTAGGAACGGAAGAGCATAGAGGAGAGATACAGGAACTAATTGAAGAGAAAATAGGAAAAGAAATCCAGTTGGAAGTACGCCAGGTAGAGGAAGGGCGAAAGTTCGAAGAGAGCTTTGTAGATATAGAGCAGCTTATCCATATGGAAATTACGGTGGAGGATGAATAAAGGCCGCCGGAAGAACAGGAGGAGATTATTATGGCAAAAAGAGGAGGGTTCCCGGGGGGAGGAATGCCGGGGAATATGGCGAACCTGATGAAGCAGGCACAGAGGATGCAGCGTCAGATGGAAGAACAGGCAAAGGAAATGGAGACAAAAGAGTTTGTAGCCACGGCTGGAGGAGGCGCGGTGGAGGTGACGGTCACCGGCGCGAAGAAAGTGCTGAAAGTAAGCATTGATGAAGAAGTAGTGGATCCGGATGATGTAGAGATGCTGGAGGACTTAATCGTGGCGGCCATGAATGAGGCGCTGGAAAAAGCAGACGCAGAGTCGGCCTCTTCTATGTCAAAGCTGACCGGCGGCATGGGCGGCGGGATCCCGGGGCTATTCTGACATTTTGATAAAGGGGTAGGATATGGATTACTATAGCAACCAAATCAGCAAATTAATTGAAGAACTGTCCTGCCTTCCAGGTATAGGTACAAAGTCAGCGGCAAGGCTGGCTTTTCACTTGATACATATGCCGGAAAAGGATGTAAGAAGGCTGGCCGACACAATGGTAGAGGCCAGAGAGAATGTGAGGTACTGCAAAGAGTGCTGTACGCTTACCGACAAAGAAGTCTGCCCCATCTGTAGCAGTCCGGGGAGAGATCACAAGACGATCATGGTGGTGGAGAACACGAGGGATCTGGCCGCATATGAGAAGACCGGGAAGTATGACGGAGTCTACCATGTGCTCCACGGCGCGATCTCCCCGATGCTTGGCATCGGCCCGGGAGACATTAAGCTGAAAGAGCTGATGGAAAGGCTGCGGGAAGATGTGGACGAAGTGATCGTTGCAACGAACTCCAGCCTGGAGGGAGAGACGACAGCTATGTACATTAGCAAGCTCATTAAGCCGACAGGGATCAAAGTGAGCAGGATAGCCAGCGGGGTCCCGGTAGGCGGGGATTTAGAGTATATTGATGAAGTAACTCTGCTTCGCGCTCTTGACGGCCGGACAGAATTGTAAAATTGGGGACGGGGTAAAATTAAAATTACCCCGTCCCCACTGTTCCAAAAAACCTTTCGTACCATACGAGGAAGATATATACAGTCCAGATCTTTCTGCTGTTGTCAGTCTTCTCATTAGCATTTCTACCGGTCTTATGATCGTCAAGCAGCTTGGCCAATACGTTCGTATTAAAGAATTTTTCGGCAGATTCGGAGGTAAAAGCCTCCTTCACACGCGTATAATATTTGTCTTCTTTCAGCCATACGCGGATTGGTATCGGGAATCCGAGCTTTTTCTTCTGGGCGGTCTTTCTGCGGATGGCTTTCTCGGCGGCGCCTCGAAGAGCGACTTTTGTCCTCGGAGCCTGGACTTTGTACTTTACAGGAAGTGTTTGTGCAAATTCCATGACTTTCTTGTCCAGGAAGGGGACGCGCACTTCAAGGGAATTTGCCATGCCCATCTTGTCCCCCTTCATTAATATATCATGTACAAGCCACAAGTGCATGTCCACATACTGCATTTTCGTTACGGGGTCTTTGCCCTTCACACGATCATAGAGCGGCTTCGTTATTTTCTGTATAGACGGCTTGCAGCCTTTCTTCAGGATCTTAGCGGCCTCCCGCTCTGTGAAAATGTTGGTCGCGTTAGCAAAATACCGCTCTTCCAGAGTCTTGCCGTGGCGCATCAGGAACCCGCGCCCCTTCGTGCCGCGGGGCAGGCAGTATTCTGCGAGCCTGCCAAGGATCCGGCGCACCGGCATGGGGATTCTGTCAAACCCCGTATGCTCCATAGGCTCACAGTAGATATTGTAGCCGCCGAACAGTTCGTCGGATCCCTCGCCAGACAGTACGACCTTTACATGCTTTGCAGCCTCCCGGCTTAAGAAGAAGAGAGCGATAGCGGCAGGATCGGCCACCGGCTCGTCCATGTAGTACTGAATGTCCGACAGACTATCCCAATACTCTTCCGATGTGATGACTTTCGCGTCATTTTTCATGTGGATGCTTGCAGCAAATTCTTTCGCATCTTGTATCTCGCTGTATTTTCCTTCATCAAATCCGACAGTAAATGTGCGGTCTACCTGGCCCAGATAAGTCAGATAACTGGAATCCACGCCGCTCGAAAGATAAGAGGCCACTTCCACATCACTAATCTTATGCATGTCCACAGAATCTTTCATGACGGCTTCCACATCTTCCACAGCTTCTGCAAAAGATTTCCCATAATCTCCTGTGAAGTTCGGCTCAAAGTAACGAGTAATCTTTAAGCTCCCGCCTTCATAAGTAAAATAGTGCCCTGGCGGCAGGCAGAACACACCTTTAAAAAAGGTCTCGTCCGTGGGAACGAACTGGAAAGAAAGATAGCTTCCTAAGGCTTCCTCATTAAACACTTTCTCAAACTTTGGATGCACTAAGAAAGACTTGATCTCGGAGCCGAAGAACAGAGTGTCATTCATCTGTGCATAATAAAGAGGCTTGATCCCGAACATGTCCCTCGCCGCAAAAAGCTTTTTCTTGCCAATATCCCAGATGACAAATGCGAACATCCCACGAAGACGTTCCACTAGCTTTTCGCCCCACTCTTCAAAGCCATGGATCAAAGCCTCGGAATCTGTGTTAGAGATAAATGTATGCCCCTTCTCGATCAGTTCTTGTCTTAATTCCTGATAGTTGTAGATCTCCCCATTGAACACCAGAACTTTGCTTTTATCTTCATTGTACAAAGGCTGGTCGCCGATGGAGGAAAGGTCGATAATGCTCAGACGGCGGAATCCGAGCGCCGCATCGTTGTCGATATATTTCCCCTCGCTGTCCGGCCCTCTGTGAATGATCGTGTCCATCATGGCGGTCAGAGCGCCTTCGCGGTCGTCAAGCTGTCCGATAAATCCGGTAAATCCACACATAGAAAAATCTCCTCATATTAGTTTATCCCTTATTATATTCTTTTTTATACATAAAAACAACTTTTTCTTATGCTCTGCTCTTGTAAGGGTGCAGGGTACAGTCGAAAGCCATTGGAAGATGGCGGAAATTTTGAAGGACGAGCATCACCAATCGCTAAAATATGCACATACGCTATGCTATCATAAACAAAAATATGCAAGCCGAGGTGAGGATATGGAAAGACAGCTACCGAAAAATGTAAGGCAGATAGGGAATGTATGTGACGAGCCCAAAATATATGTAGAAGATTACGTGGACACATACTTAAGCCAGATACGCATGAAAGCGATCGACAGCCCGCAGGCGGCGGCGCTGGTAGGAGACATTACAGAGAAAGATGGACAAGCCGTGGTCTATATATCAGGCGCTATACAGATGAAAGAGATAGAGATTAAAGGAACAGATATCGTAATAAATGAAGACACAAAAAAGGAGCTGGAAGAGAAACAGAAAGAATATTTCCCATCGCAGGACATCGTAGGCTGGTGCCTCGTGGAAAACGGGCATCCCATGAGCTTAAACCGCGGTGTGAATAAAATACATGGGAAAATGTACGCAAAAGAAAATACCGTATTTATATGGAAAGACTCTCTGGAAAGCGACGAGATGTTCTTCGCGTATAAATACGGAGAGCTAATGCAGATGGGAGGACATTACATATATTATGAAAAGAATCCCGATATGCAGAATTATATGATTAATACACGCAGACAGAATGGCGTTACACCCAGTGAAGTGGTTGAGGATCGAGCTGCAAAGGATTTTCGTAGTACAATAAGAGAGAAGAATGCATACAGAGAGCAGAGACAGAGCTCCAGGCTTTTGTATGTGACGAGCATTCTCCTTGTAATCGTAGTACTTGCGATTGGTGTCTCAACCATGAATAATTATGATAAAATGGAATCTGTCCAGAATACGCTGGAGATTTTGTCTCAGTCCGTTAACAGGCCGAGAGACGGAACTGAAGCGGCCGAGGACGATGCCGCAAAAGAGGATGATGCAGAACCCGTAGAGGAAGACAGGGAAGCTGCGGGAGAGGAAGCGCAGGTAAGCGAGGCGCAGGCAAACGAAGTGCAGGTGCAGGAGGCGCAGGCAAACGAAGTGCAGGTGCAGGAGGCACAGGCACAAGAGAGCATGTCAGACGCCCCGGTTTCAGAGGAGGTGAGGGAAAGCAAGGAAGAGGCCTCGGGGGAGGAGGAGGCTGCTGAGGCCATGGCAAATATGCCTAATGCCGCCGACACAATGGGGCAGTTAAGCGAGAATGATTTCTATGTAGTAAAGAAGGGAGATACACTTGACAGCATCAGTATTAAAATATACGGAGACAGAGGTGAAGTGGAGGCGATCTGTAAGATGAACGGGCTCTCAGATGGGAACCTCATCTTCATAGGACAAAAATTGTTGTTACCGTAACGTAAAAATGTGATATACTTACTATACATTGACGGACGTTAGTCCGCCCGCCCCGTCAGGGGCATGAATTGAAATGAAACGCGAAAGGAATCTACATGTCACACCGAAAGAACAAGAACTTTCACGTCGTGAAGGGGTCGAAAGAACGTACGGATAAGAGGATAAAGAGGGCTACGAGAGCGTTTGGAGAGAATGATTGGAGGGAGGAAGAGCTACAGTTTGCGAACAACAAGAGGAAGAGAAGGAAAAGAGCCCTGGCTGGGATGTCTTCTATTTTTGCTCTTGCAGCCGCCTGGTATCTGCTGATCCATCTACAGACATATACTGCAGTGTCTATATCTGACACTTACCCCAATATAGGAGCGCAGAACGGCAGTTATGAGCAGTTTGCCGGAGGCGTGCTGAAATATAGCAGAGACGGGATATCGTATCTGAACCAGAAAGGGGAGGAGCAATGGAACCAGCCGTATCAGATTAAGAATCCGTTCGTGGAAGGGAATGACACTTCCGCGGCGGTAGCCGACAAGGGCGGCAATGATATTTTTGTGTTCCAGAAAGACGGGGTGAAAGGAGAGATACATACGACCCTCCCGATCCAGAGGATATCGGTGTCGGAGCAGGGCATCGTGTGCGCCGTCCTGAAGAATGAGTCCACGCCACAGATCGTCTGTTATGACACGGCGGGGAATATCCTTGTGGAGCATAAAACTTCTTCGAGTGGGACAGGCTACCCGATGGATGCGTCTATTTCTCCCGATGGGGAGGTGATGCAGGTCGTCTATCTGAACACACAGGACGGGAAGATTATCTCGAAAGTTGCCTATTATAACTTTGGGAAAGAAGGGGAAGGGGCGACAGATCGCCAGGTGGCGGAGAAAGAGTATGGAGATATTGTGGTGGCGGAAGGATTCTTCATGTCGCAGAATGTGTCTGCGGCAGTTGGCGACAACATGCTTGTTATTTATAAAGGAGAGGAAGCGCCGGAAGAAGAGGTCTCCATTGAAATAGATAAAGTAATAAAGAGCGTTTTCCACAATGACAGATATATTGGGATGGTGCTGCAGAACAAGGGGAAAGGCGGGTATGAGCTCCGGCTCTATAACCGTGCGGGGAAGCAGGTAATGTCTGAAGACTTCACAGGAGATTACAGCAATGTGGAGCTGTATGGAAGCCAGGTCGTCATGTATGACGGAAAGCAGTGCAGCATATTCATGAGAAATGGAATACAGAAGTTTAAAGGAGAGATGCCGCACCACATCTTAGAGATATTCCCTGTGGCAGGCATCAACAAGTACATTGTGATGAATGCAAACGGCATGGAGCATGTCCGGCTTGTAAAATAAGGAGAAGATATGGATTGGGTATTGTTAACGGCAGCAGGTATTCTTTTAATCGGATTTGCCATCGGACTATACAGGGGGGCTGTAAAGATTGCCATATCCTTGTTGACGACGATGGTGACTTTGGTTCTGGTGACGCTTGCAACGCCTCATGTATCAGGGCTGATCACGCGCATGACGCCGCTTGACGATATGATACAAGAGCAGGTGACGGCCGCTATGGTGACGGCGGCTACATCTCGGGCGGAAGAAGGGAATATTGGGCTCACGGAAGAAAGCGTCCGTCAGGTTTTAGACGCTGCGGGCGTAAGTGAAGAGGCGTTGGGCGAATTTGGCATTAGTATTGAAGATATTGTAAATGAGAGAGTAACTGGGGATCAATTGGCGCAATATGGCATCTCCAGCAATATCCTGGACGGCCTGAAAGCCCGAGGCGTGGCAGAAGATGTGGTGGAGAACGCAGAGATCCCCCGGGATATGCAAGTGGCTGCTATCGAGTCGGCAGATCTTCCAGAAGTGTTTAAAGATCTGCTTTCTACGAATAATAATAGTGCGATATATGAGGAGCTGGGCGCGGAGACATTCGGCCAATATGTTGGAGGGTTCCTGTCCGAACTGATTATTCATATTGTAGCGTTCCTATGTACTTTCATACTAGTAGTGCTTATATTGCGGGCAATTATATTTGCTTTGAACATCGTGGCAGAGCTTCCGGTGCTTGGGATCGCCAACCGCCTGATAGGAGGCGGGGTCGGGGTCGCATGCGCCCTTATGGTGCTTTGGGTAATCTGTGTGATCGTAACACTTCTCTATGTGACTCCTCCTGGAAAAGAAATATATGAGGCGATCCAGGGGAATGGATTTCTGAAAATGATCTATGATTATAATCCAGTCATGGGGCTTGCGATCAAATTATAGCGAATCAAGAAGAAAATTATAGAAAAATTATGAGAACCCCCTTGACACTGTCGATAAAAACTGATATTATAAAATTCCACCGCGGGAACGTGGTGGATTTTTAACCCGCAAAGTGAGAAATAGATATGAAATAGAGCGGAGTTAAAAAAAACAAAAAAGATAACAAAAAGTGTTGACAAAGAAAAATGCTTGTGTTATCATATAGAAGTTGTCGCGTGAGACGCGATAATGAGATAAGCACCTTGATAACTGAACAATAGACAACAGCCCTGAAGATTCTTGAGAGAGAAG
>CAJTVU010000010.1 GCA_910580235.1 uncultured Dorea sp. | reverse complement strand
CTGCAATGGATCATCTATTAATAAAATATCCAATCCATCTGTTTGCCCATATACATTTTTTACAGACAATAAAAATGCTATGGAAAGACCATTGAGCTGTCCCGTGCTTAAGATATTATAAACATCATTTCCATTTTTCGTAGCTGCCTCAAAAACCAACTGATTTGTCCGAACAACCGCCCGGATCCCCAATCCCAATGGATAGTTTTGTATAATTCTCCCACTATACACCAGCAAAGGAATCTTTATCGCATTGGTAAGCTGCGTTTGATAATCTTTGCTTGCTGCTTCATATTTACTTACCAAAGTTTTTAACGCTTCTGACATAGAATCTCTTTTTATCCCATATTTTTCATAATCCTCTTCTAACTTTTTTAATTTCTCTTTTTCAGTTGATAGCTGTAAAGAGAATTTGTCATTAAATAACTTTGTTATATATTGTTCCTTGTTACGCAGTTGTTCAACTGTATGTCCTGGTTTCATGTTATGATAATATTTATTATGAATTGATTTGTATAATTCTATTTCTTCGTCCTTCAAAACAATTTTATTAGGAACTTCTTTACTCTGGATTATTTCCATCAGTTTCTCATATTTCCCTGAAAATTCCTCTACATTGAATACTTCATTTGGATTGGAGGAAAAGTCCGATATTCCCAATTTCACCAACTGATTACGCAATTTTTCTGTGGAAAGCGCCCTGCAGCCTGACAGTGAATCTTTCATTTGGAGTAAAAGTTTGTTTTCTTCAAGACGCTTTTGTAAAATTGGAATTATACTTTGCTGGAATATTCCTGATATTTCTAATTCTAAATCTTCTATTACCTTTACACCATCTGTGTGGATGTCTTTAATGAAACTTTCCGTTTCTGTAATAGCCTGGTTAATATCTGTAAAATCTGTCCCACACAATGGACACTTATTTGGATTAAATTTGCCCGCCTCTACCGCATGATTATATTGGTCAATGAATGCCCTTCTGGCCTTTGTCATCTGCGCCAAAACTTTATCCGCATCGGCCAGCTGATTCCGTTCCCTCTGCTGGCTTAATAATAGTTCTTTTAATCGCTCAACCACTTTTTTATCTATATCGACTTCTTTAAAATGCTCCTCATCGACCGACCATTTACTTTCCGAAAAATCCTTCAATAATCCTATGTCTTTGCCCAAGTTTTGTAAAAGGCTTTCATTTTTATCAAGCAGTGAAATCTCTTCACTGTAAAACAATGCCATATATATCTGCTTAGATACGCCCTTTAATTCCTTTACAACAGCATTATCTATATATTTGATATATTCTTCATAATTTTCTACGAATTTGCTTATTTGACGAAGCGGCAGGATGATAGAATCATATGAAACATTTTCATCTATCACTATAACATCAAATGGATATTCTTCCTCTTGAAATAGCCTTACATCTTCCCCTGGTAATTCTGCATGGTCTGAAACACTTTCTATTTGTTTCTCTAAAGAAGCCACCTTTTCTCTCGCAGATTTTATCATCTCTTCCTTTTCTTCTGTTTCCTGCTTAATCCTTCCCTCCAAAGATTCCTGGATTGATTTTAATGTTCTTATTTTCTCTTGCATTTCCGTATTATCCGAAAGGGATGAAACATACTCTTTCCTGTCTTTGTATTTATTCTGAAGGAAATTTAAAGATTCACTTTGTGAAATATACATTCCAATATCAAACATATTTAGACTGAATCCTAATTTATCATACAAACTCTCTTGTTCTATCTGCTGATTATTCAGCAAAAGTATGCTCTCGAACCCTTCTTTACATAGCAGTTTTCTTTCAATCCGCAGTTCCCCTTCCGTATCAGATGATAAAACTGCAGTTATGACAATATCTTTCTTGCCATCGTTTGCCAACATTCCTATTGTTTCTGTCTTCCTGTTCTGTAAATTTGGATTAAAATGTTTCATTCGACCCGTAAGCAGAATCTCTATCGCATCGAACAGCGTTGTTTTCCCATATCCGTTCTGCCCATCCAAAATGACAATATTACGATTACCAAACTCAAATACCAATGGCTTTTCATCCGTAATATATTTAAAATTTCTAATACAAATATTTCTAAATGTATAACCCATCTAACTATTCCTCCATCAGCTCCTGGTATATCGTATCGGATATTTTCTCTATATCGGCGTTTCCACTTTCTATCGCTTCGTTAAAAATATTATTTATGATTCCTATGGTTTCTTTTAGTGTCTTTCTTGCTCCATCTGCTTTTTCCTTTTTCGTCTGCCGAATCCCATCAATTCTTTTCTGAACCATTTTATCAAAATCATTCATTACAGTTTTTGGGAACACTGGGTTAAAAAAAGGGACTTTTGCTAACAGCCGTGTTAAAAAATCCACTTGGACTGCCCCCTCATCTAGAAATTGTAGGGCCTCTAATATTTCTGCAAGGGCAGAAGAGCCTTTTTCTGACTGTATATGATACCAGTCCATGAAGGATTTTAATTCTTTTCTGGTGTAGTAAAACACATATTTTTTATAAAAGAATTCATTTTCTTCAATCTTTATAACATATGGGTAAATGCTTTCATCTATATTTTCTATCTGCCATAATAAGATCATATAGGAATCGCTTGGATTAGGTTCTCCAATTGCTACAAATGCCTCGTTATTCCGCAGGATATCTTCAATCTGCGGTAAATTGTCGTCTTTTTCATCATCCATTTTAAGTTCAGCAAAATAATAATACTTTTTCTCATTGCCTGAGTGATCAATATACAATTCTACATCCTTATTATATAAATCTATCTTTGTTTCCGCGTCTTTCTGAAAGGGAAGAACATCTCCCGCATTAAGTGAGCGGATGATATCAATTATAACATCAATCATGATTGCCTCCATTTTCATCAAATTTGTCCTGCAGTTCTTTTGAGGAAATCAGCTCTATTTCTCTACAGTAATGGCCTATTTTTTCTGGATTGCTTTCCTTCCACCCGGATGTTATCTGAGCCTGAGACAAAAAACCGTTATAGCTTCCTGGAATGACGGTTATACTGTTTCCCTCTAAAATATCCATGATGTCTGTATTTTGGATCATATTCTGGAATATCCTTTGCAAAGCCTTTCTTTTCCCTCTGCACCCACTGGTTAAATCCAATAGTGTAGGAATTATTTTACCGTTTGGCGCATTTGAATATTTCGACTGTAAATATATGCCATTCTCATCCCCTAATATTTTTTCAGGACTTTTACTTTGGTATAATAAATAATAGATTTCATTCTGCAATCCCTTTATCGGACAACTCTCAGCCATTGCTAGAGAATTGTCCCATCCGTCTATTTTATCTGGATTTAATACTTTGCAGAATTTTGTATAATCCGAAATTTCCATTATCTTCTCATAAGCCGCTTTTGCGGCACATACCCTTCTGCAGTCTTCCAAAGAATCCTCACAAATATCCTGGCATAAGCCATCTAATGCCTTCTCTGCATTTTCCATAATATAATCATAAATCTTCTCTTTCAAATAAAACTCATTCCGCACATGTTCTTTCTTTACCGATTGATTGATAACATTTAAAAAACTGGAGAACGGTATGTTATAACCCCTTTTCTTCGTACTCTGTTTATGCATCATGGCAATCCTATCGTCTAAGAATAAGCACAATTCTCCATATACAATTTCAAATTGGTTTTCATGATATCCTTTTTCCGCTAGAAACTTCTTTATTTCTTCGATAATCAAATCCTTTACATCGCACACTCCTACAATTTTTGAATCATGCTTATAAAGTTCTATGCTTGCATTATATGTATTAGAATCTTCATCCCAATCAGCCACATCCCTCGCTACCATAAGATAACATTTTGCCATTGGATTCGATGAGCCATTTCTATGTTTTAACAGCTTGTCCATTGCCGTACTATAGCTACTCCATTTTGTTACCGACAACCATGCTTTCACTTGATGAAAAGAAATATATTCAGAATCACACAAAATGCAAAAATCCTCTATCTCCTCTAAGTTTACAGAATATACCCTCCCATCTTTCTCTTTATTTATTTGGTTCATCAGTTTCAAAATATAAAACAGCATTATTTTGCCTTGATAATTAAATCCACTCCATGTAGGAACTGCATCATTTCCCCTGCTCACATTTCTACCTCTTGACTTTCATTATTCGTAAAGCTCACACTATATCAAACTATAAAGTTAAAATTTTCATCTCTATCTAACAGATAAAATTAGTAAAAATCTGTTTTTCTTAATCTATCTCGCATCCCTATCATCCCTTTTCTTCCTTAAAGCTTTTTGAATAATCTCATCCACATTACTTTCCTTTACTTTTCCTCCTTCATATTTCTGAACTTGAAGCACTGCCTGTTTTGACAATGCTTCTTCTTGTTCCTGTTCCATAAACAATTCTTTTAAGTTTTCTGAATCTAAGGCAGCCTCCAAAACCTGTACTGCATATTCGGAAATATTATCCCATCCGCCATATAGATTCCTCACTGCACAATCAATCTGCTGATAGCTTAAAGGCTCTCCCATTCTTTCTTGTTCACTCAGGATACCAATAATATCAGACAAATCCTTCTTGTAACGTCTCCCGGACATTAATTTCATAGCAACAAGATATTCCGCGCTAATTGTTCTGATATTCAGCACATTAGAATAGGTTCGATAATACTTAGAGTATTGCGATAATTTAGGACTATAAGAACTCGTATTCTTAAAGTCTGCATTCAGCCAGCCATTTGGCAGACCGAGACGGTCTCCTACTGCATTAACTGCATCCTTCATGGCTGATGATGCTATTATGACTGCATCTATGTCATAGGTCATTTCACGGAACCCATAATTGGCAAGGATTGCCGCACCTCCAACTAACACAATCTCAGCAGGCGTATTTTTTCCATTTCTCTTCCGAAACTCTTTTGCCAGTTCCTTCAAATAATAGTCCAGATTTTCTTTAGTAAAACCTTTTTCAACAGACATTCCTTATCTCGCTTTCTATAATATTAAACCTCAAAAATTCAGGAATCGCTTCTTTCCGGCACTGTTCTCTCATATCAAAAGAACCGTCCAGCTTTGCAGCAAGAAGGATATCCCTCGGATATAACGGCTCCGACAGCTTACAGTTCCTTATATCTTCATAATCATTGCACAATGGAAGTCCATTCTCCCTGCTTAAGTAATCTACCATAGCCAGAAGGTAAAAGCTTTCCCGATACCATTGCCGTTTCCAATAAGTCCTTATTTGATTTTCTTTTAAAATATCAATGATAAAGTCCATATCCCCCTTATCTTTCACTAAATGGCAGACATTACTTTTATATATTTCAAAATCCCTTAAATTGGGAGCATTTTCATCTTCTCTAAAACATTCTGTCAAAAGTTCTTCCATTGTCACATGGAGCGTCCTCGCTAATTTATATATTGTTTCTGCCGTACATTTCTCAATCCTGGTTTTTCCTTTCACAATATCTGACAATGTAGTATATGGTACATGGCTTTCCTTCGCACACTGATAAACAGAAAGTTGCCTTTCCTTTAACAAACTCATCAATTCCATTTCTCTATTCTCCATTTCATGGATTCTTTTTCTATTGATTATAACGGTATATCGTGACAGTGTCAAGAAATGAAAATCCAACGTATAATATTAAAAACCCCTGCAAATGGCATTCACACACCATCTACAAGGGTCTCTTCATTCAAAATAACCAGACAAATTTTGCCTTATGCATTCATGCGACTGTTGCTAACCTCACCTGTGTCCTGACGGGCTTGATTCGCCTAGTTCCCGCCTATCTGCGCCGCTACTTCTGCCGCGAAGTCTTCGTTCTTCTTCTCAAGGCCTTCGCCTGTCTCGAAGCGGATGAACTTCTTGATCGCCAGCTTCGCGCCGTTGTCCTTGCCGACCTTCTCTACGTACTGAGCGACCGTAAGATCGCCGTCCTGTACATATATCTGATCTAACAGGCAGATCTCTTTCATCTCTTTGTTCAGACGGCCGACGATCATCTTCTCAATGATATTGTCCGGCTTCGGCTTCGCGCTCTCCTCGTTCTCTTTCTTTGCCTGTGCAAGAAGGATCTCTTTCTCATGAGCCATATACTCTTCAGACACTTCCTCGCGGCATACATACTTCGGGTACATCGCGGCCACCTGCATAGCAACGTTCTTTAAGCATGTACGGATCTCATCGTTTACAACGTCGGTGTCGGCTTCCACAAGAACGCCGATGCGCCCGCCGCCATGGATATATGCTGCGATGCAGCCGTCAGATACGATCTTCTCAAATCTTCTGATGCTCAGCTTCTCTCCGATTACCGCGATCTTCTCTGTAAGAGCATCCTGCACCGTCTTGGATCCGTCTACATTCCACTTCTCTGCCATAAAGGCTTCCATATCGGCAGACTCTGTAGCGAGCGCCTGGTCTACGACCGCGCTTACAAATCCACGGAACTCCTCATTCTTCGCAACGAAGTCCGTCTCAGAGTTAACCTCTACGATCGCCGCCGTCTTGTCGTCTTTCACCTCAGCCATTACGATACCTTCCGCCGCGATACGGCTGGCTTTCTTCTCAGCCTTTGCCTGTCCGTTCTTTCTAAGGTACTCTACAGCTGCGTCCATATCTCCATTTGTCTCGTTAAGAGCCTTCTTACAATCCATCATGCCTGCGCCTGTTGCTTCTCTTAGCTCTTTTACCATACTAGCTGTGATTGCCATCTTCTATTCCTCCCTAGCTGCCGTCTCTTCTACTGCTTCCTCTGCAGCCTCTTCTCCATAATACGCTTCATCTTCACCTGTCATCCCCTGATTTGCCTCAATAACGGCGTCCGCCATCTTAGAAACAATCAGCTTCACTGCGCGGATCGCATCGTCATTGCCCGGGATTACATAATCAAGCTCCTCTGGGTCGCAGTTCGTATCAGCGATCCCTATAAGCGGGATCCCAAGCGTATGTGCTTCCTGCACACAGATCCTCTCCTTCTTTGGATCGACAACGAAGATAGCGTCCGGAACCTTTCTCATCTCTTTGATCCCGCCAAGGTTCCTCTCAAGCTTCTCCCACTCTTTCTTAATCTGGATAACTTCTTTCTTCGGAAGAACGTCAAATGTCCCATCCTCCGCCATTCTCTCAATCTCTTTCAGGCGCGCGATCCTGCTCTTGATCGTCTTGAAATTCGTGAGCATACCGCCGAGCCATCTCTCATTTACATAGAACATGCCGCAGCGCTCCGCCTCTACCTTAATAGCGTCCTGCGCCTGTTTCTTCGTCCCTACGAAAAGGATCGTGCCGCCCTCGCCCGCGATGTCAGATACGGCATTATAAGCTTCGTCAACCTTGCCTACAGACTTCTGCAAGTCAATGATATAGATGCCGTTCCTCTCTGTGTAGATGTATGGAGCCATTTTAGGGTTCCATCTTCTCGTCTGGTGCCCAAAATGAACACCCGCTTCTAAGAGCTGCTTCATTGAAATAACACTCATGCTTCTTTCCTCCATTTGGTTTTTTCTTCCGCACAGGTATAAGCCGTTGAGACTGCCATAAAAAAGGGCAGCACCGTCTCCGACAAATCTGCGCGTGCTTTTTAGCGACCTTATGATAATAACACAAAACCCCTGCAATTGCAAGGGTTTTGATGAATATCAGGCACAAATGTGCCATATTGAGCTTCTTAAATTAATATCTTACATAGTGCGTCGCCCGCACATTGCTGATGCATACCGGAACTCCTGTCTGCTGCGCCTCTATCATCTTGCCGCCGCCGATATAGATCGCCACGTGGCCCGGCGTCCAGCAGATATCCCCCGGCTGTGGATCAGATACGATCGTCCCGCTCGCAAGCTGGGCTCCTGACGTCCGCGGGATGGAGATCCCCGCTTTTCTGTAGCAATACTGTGTAAGCCCGGAACAGTCAAGCCCTACGCCCGGGCTCGTGCCTCCCCATACATAAGGGACGCCAAGCTGCGTATACGCTGCATCTACGATTATATTCCCGGTATTCGGGTTATACCCGGCGCTCCCATAGGACCCGCCGCTCCCACTGGAGCTGCTGCTCCCGCCGGAATTACTGCTCCCACCAGAATTACTGTTCCCGCCGGAACTGCTACTTTCTGCGCCTGCATTTCCGCCAACTGTACTGTTATTAGCTGCGGCGGCGGCTGCGGCCGCTTCTTCTGCCTGACGCCTTGCTTCTTCCTCCGCCTGACGCCTCGCTTCCGCTTCACGTGCCGCCGCTTCCGCGGCCTCCTTGATCTGCTCGTCTAAATTCGCTACTTCGGCCTGCTTGGAAGTGATCATAGCGCCAAGCTCATCTTCCTGCGCCTCGTACTCTGTCTGAAGAGACTGCATGTTCTTCTGCTCTTCTTCCAGCTTTTCTTTCAGATCGGCAATCTCCTGCCTTGTCTGAGCATACTTCTCAAGCTGCTCTCTGTCATAATTATGTACGCTCTGGACATATTCCGCCTTGTTGACCAGCTCAGTAAAGTTCTCCGACTCTACCAGAGCCCCTACCATGCCGACCGTATCGCCGGCCTCGTACATGAACTTGATACGAAGCTTCATCTCTTCGTACTGCTGCTGCTCTAATTCTTCCGCTTCCGACAGATCCTCTTCCGCCTCTGCGATCTCCGTGCCCTTGGCTATAAGGTCTTCTTCCAGCTGGTTCATCTTGCTCATAAGCTCTGTCAGCTGGCTCTGGAGCGAATTCACTTCGTTCTGCGCGGCCTGTTTCTCCTGCTCCAGCTCATCTACAGCAGGCGCCGCCATAAGCGGCGTTATAATTAAAGAGCTCACCACAACAGATGTGATGAGCGCACGCATAAACCGTCTCTTCATATTCTCACCCGTCCTTAATTAATTATTATTTTACGAGCCGTATATATTTCCCCTAAAATAATACGGCTCTACTCTCACCCTATGACTACCATACTACATCTTTCGATGTTTTTCAATAGTTTTTTCTTATATACCAGATATTTCTTGTACCCTGTCGGTTATTCCCCGCGCCTAATACCGGGTAAACCAATATGGCCCGTTAGACGACACGCTGGACTCTATAGAGGACTGGATGACTCCCGTCCCTTCTGTCGACGCGTGGATCATCTGTCCTCCGCCTACATAAATGCCGACATGCCCTGCGTAGCATACGATATCCCCCGGCTGCGGGTCGTCTACTCTCGGAAGGCTTCCAAAAGAGCCCGAGGTGCCGATGCGTCCGTACGACCCCGTCAGACAATAGCTTACAAATCCAGAACAGTCAAACGCGTTCGGCCCCGTCGCGCCGCTCACATAAGAAGCGCCAAGCGCCCCATATGCACGTGACACAGATGAGCCTCCTGCTGCTCCGTTATAGCTTGGAGCCGGCTTCCCTGAGCCGCTCCCCCCTGAGCTGTTCCCTCCTGCGCTCGCACCGCCGCCTGCGCTCTCCGTGCTGGCCGTGCCGACGCTCTGTTGTGCTGCCGCAGCGGCCGCCGCTTCCTCTTCCTGCTTCTTTTTCGTCGCCGCTATCAAAGCCGCCTGCAGCTGCTCTCCTAAGTCGGCGATCTCAGACTGCTTTGATTCGATCGTGGCGTTCAGAAGCTCCTTTTCCGCCTCGAAATCGGCCTGCATCGCCTGCATGGAGGCATGCTCCTCCTCAAGCGCGGCTTTAAGCTCCTCGATCTGCTGCTTTGTCGCGATATACTCATCCAGCTTCTTGCGATCATAAGAATGCACGCTGGACACATATTCTGCCTTGTTGACTAGATCCGTAAAGCTCTCGGCGCTCATAATCGTCTCGATCACGCTACCGTCGCCCTGCTCATACATAAACTGGATGCGGAGCTTCATATCTCCATACTGCGTCCTCTCCAATTCTTCAGCCTCGGCAAGATCTTCCTCCGCCTGGAGGATCTCCTCGCCTTTTACGCTGATGTCATCTTCCAGCTGGCTTATCTTCCCTACGATCTCTGTCAACTGTTCCTGCAAAGAGCTCACTTCATTTTCTGCAGCTTTCTTTTCCTGCTCCAGCTCATCAATCGTCGGGGCAGCCATAACCGGGGCCACGATCATCACACTCGTCAAAACTGCTGATAATACCACCCTGCCAAATTTATTCATGTACTTTCAACTTCCTTTTTAGGTATTCTCCCTTATGTGAAAACTATATTATGACATAATTGTCCCTTATACACCCAACATATCGTCTATTATATATGATTGAAAATGAATTTGCAATATTTTTTAACATTTTTGTAACATTTTTTATTGTTTTTCCGACAGCCCTTGCTGCATCGCTGATTCCATCTTCTGCATCTGCACGTAAAGCGTCGACGCCGCAAAAGCGCAGAAGGCCGTCACGATCCCTACTCTCATCACATCCTCCATCATCCACCCGAACCAGTTGTACTGCGTGCCTACAACAGCGGTCACGTTCGCCGCTATATGGCCAAGTACCGGCGCTGAGACGGAACCGTATTTTTCATACACATACGCGAACAGCATCCCCATAATAAAGCCATAAAGCCCCTGTACAAGATTGCCGTGGGTAATGGCGAATATCAAAGACGAGTACAGCGCGGCTCCCATAAATCTATTGTCCTTTCTCAAATGCCGATATATAAGCCCTCGAAACACCATCTCCTCGCAGATCGGGATCAGGATCCCCAGGCAGGCCAGCTGCATGGCGAAGGACGGCCTATACAGCACTTCCATCGTCTCTCCATAAGCCTGGCTGGCGGACGGGAGGCTCACAAGCAGCATGACATTGTTCAAAGCCACGCACAATGCAGCGGAGATCACGGCGATAGCCGGGTATTTCCACCAGGCGGCTTTGACGGCGCCGGCTCCTTCGCCGGCCAGTTTTTCCTTCCTCCTGTCCCGGAGCATCCAGAACAGAAGACAGGGTATCGTCACAATTGCCGCCGCGCCCTCCAGCGGCACGGCAAAATTTATAAGACGTTCCGTCACCTCCACCATCATAGCCTCGTACTTCTGTGCATCATTCATCACTTCCATCATGGCGTCCGGGCCGTTCTCCCTGGCCTGCTGCATGAAGTACTGTCCGGCAAGGATGCCGGCTCCCATAATATACAGGATCATAGAGATTCCGAATTTTATCACTAAGGGGCCCCATATGTTCCACATACGCTTCCCGTAACTCTGACCATTTCCCATGAAAATCCCCGCTTTCTCAATGCATTCTTACTTATTTTACTTCGCATCCGCCGGATATGCAATGAAAAAAATATAAATTCTTGACATTTTCCGCCACAAAGATTATTCTAAAAATGTACATCCTGTATGTACACGGGGCGCTGAAAACGGCTGAGATGTATGCAAAGGCATACGGTCCCTTTGAACTTGATCCGGGTAATGCCGGCGTAAGGAAAGGAGAATTTCATAATGTCAAACACAAGGAAACTCGTATTTTCTGCTATGGGTATCGCCCTTGCTATGGTCACTTCCTACATAAAAGTGTGGGAAATGCCAATGGGCGGCTCTGTCACTTTATTATCCATGTTATTCATCTGCTTAATCGGATATTGGTTCGGCCCGAGATACGGCCTCATCACAGGAATCGCATACGGCATCCTGCAATTTGTCGTTGATCCGTATATGGTCTCATTGCCGCAGGTGCTCTTTGATTACCCGCTGGCTTTTGGCGCGCTCGGGCTGTCCGGCTTCTTCAGCGATAAGAAATACGGCCTTCAGACAGGCTATGTCGCGGGCGTGCTGGGAAGGTTCATCTTCTCCACACTGTCGGGCGTCATCTTCTTTGCCTCTTATGCCCCCGAAGGCATGAATCCATGGGTATATTCTTCTCTCTATCAGGGGACATACTTAGGCGCGGAAGGGATCGTCACTCTGATCATCCTGTCCATACCGCCTGTGTCGAAAGCGCTTGCCTCAGTAAAAGCCCAGACAAAGTAGACAAAAAAATCCCCGTCGGAGCGTCATATAATGATGCTTCGGCGGGGATTATAGATTAAGTCCCGGAATGATCCCGATCCTCTTACAGCTTCACCTTCACTACGTCTACATCCAGATCCCACAGGAACTTATCCAGATCTTTGAAAGACAGGAACACGGTCGCGGTATTGTCCAGGGGATGGATCCCAAGGCTCTTGCATCTGCTCAAGTCTTTGTCAATGAAAAATTCTACTGCATGTTCTGTATCGTTCATAAGGCCGAACGGGGACACGCTCCCCTGCTTAAGCCCAAGATATCTCTCCAGCCTCTCTTCCGACGCAAAGCTTACATTGCCGGCTCCCAGCTGTCTTCCCAGCGCCTTTAAGTCTACCTGCTTATTCTCATCGCAGGTGACAAGGAAATGACGCTTGCCTTTGGAGTCGCGCAGGAACAGGTTCTTGCACAGCGTCCCTTTGGCAGGCAGCCCCAGCTTGTCCATGTCCTCCATTGTATGGACTGGCTCGTGCTCCACAGCCTCGTATTTTATCTTCAGATTATCAAGAGCATCATACACCCGTTTCTTCTGATCTTCCATCTTCTATCTCTCCTCTCTTTCTTCTTCCCTCTCTCTTCCGCAATCTTCCTGCTATTTGTTCCATTATATGATATTGGGGCCAAAAGGCCTTTTGACCCTAGCATCATTATATTTCAGCATATCAGGAAAGTAAAGCGAAAAGTTCATTGGCCGCCTCTTCGTAATCTCTCACTCTCTGCGCTTTTCTTATCTTTTTGAGAAGCTTCTCGCTGCCTTCGAACTGTTTTCCAAGATAACACCAGATCTCCTTCATTTTAAAGAGGACGTTCTTATCTCCGAAATTGATTTCCATATAATCCGCCAGAACCTTGTCATGAAACGCCTTAAGCCGTTCTCCGGGCTTCGCACATATCTCTTCCTCTCGCTCCCCGTCCTTTTTTGCCTGCTCCATAAGGAACGGGTCCCCGATGATCCCCCGTCCCAGCATCACAGTTTGGATATCCGGGAATCTTCCAACAAGCCGCCGGAAGTCCTCTACCGTAAAAATATCCCCGTTATAGCAGACCGGACATCGGCTTTCCGACAACCCTGCGCCGAATACGGCAAGGTTCGGACAGTTATTGTAATAATCCTGCTGCACCCGCGGATGTATGATCAGCTCTTTGAGCGGATATTGGTTATAGATCTCCAGCAGCCTTTCGAACTCTTCCGGCTCATCCCGCCCAATCCTCGTCTTAATAGATATGTCAATATCCGCCCTGTCAAATATCTCTCCGAGAAAACGATCCAGCTCTTCAGGCTTCGCTAAGAACCCCGAGCCACGGAACTTAGACGCCACGGTCCTGGACGGACAGCCCAGATTCAGGTTCACTTCCCTGTAGCCGTAATTCTTCAATTTCTCCACTGTCTGCACAAACCCTTCCGCATCGTTCGTCAGTATCTGTGGCACAAGATACATGCCCGCATTATGCTCTGGAAGGATCTCATTGATCTCTTTTGCCGTAAGCCCTTTTTTTGTATGCGGTACGAGAAAGGGGGTGAAATATTTGTCCATCGGCGCAAAACAGGCGTGATACGCCCTTCGGTAGACATATGTAGTAATCCCTTCCATCGGCGCCAGATAATATTCCATAAAATCTCCCAGCATCATATGAACAACGCTCCTTCTGTCTTGAGCCATCTTCTGCGTTCTTTGTAGTCTGGCAATATCTGCTCTACTACGCTCCAGAATGCCTTGCTGTGGTTCAGTTCTTTCCTGTGGGCAAGCTCATGGACGACCACGTAATCCAGTATCTCCGGCGGCATCAGGATCAGCTTCCAGTTAAAATTCAGGTTCCCCGCCGCGCTGCAGCTGCCCCACCTTGTCTTCTGCTCGCGCACGGCGATCCGTCCATAAGAGACTCCCATAAGCTCCGCATAATAAGCGATCCTCTCTCGTATCTGCTTCTTCGCCTCTTTCTTTCCCGCTTTTCTCATCTCATCGGTAATCGTTACGCGTCTCTTCGCCTCCTCCTTAATCCTCTCCTGCTGCCTGCTTATCCATTCCCGCTTTTCTTTCAGGAAGTCTTCTACCTGTTTCCTGGAAGTCTTATAAGGAGTGCGTACGATAACGCTTCCATTTTCCTTTATCTGGATCAGCACCGTCCTCCTTGCTGAACGGATCCATTCATATCTGTGCGCCATGCTTCCGGTTCCCTTTTTATCCTCTTTCTTCAATCTTCTTTCTTAAGCTTCCCCTTCTCCATGCCGGGCAAGAGGAAATTCTCATATGCATATTCCCACAGTTCCTTCGATCCTTCGCCGGTGCGCTCATTCCTCTTCATTACCTGCTCGCAGCGCACTCCGTGCTCTTCCCAGCTTTTCCAATCAGAAGCGGCGTTTAGCATCATAGGCTGGACACAGTCCATCGCGTGGGCAAACTTCGCCTCCGGCGTCTCGTTCGCCTCAAACTCATCCCACAGCTTCCTTAGCTTCTGCCCCTGATCTTCCGGAAGAAGCCCGTATATCCTGTCTGCCGCCCTGGCTTCCCTTGCCTCTTTCGTCTTGTGCCCTTCCTCGTCATAAGCATAAGTATCTCCCGCATCGATCTCAACCAGATCGTGGGTCAAAAGCATTGCCACCGTCTTAAGCATATCAACCTTCTCATTGGCATATTCGCTTAGAAGGATAGCCATCACCGCCATATGCCATGCATGCTCGGCGTCATTTTCCTTCCGCGCCCCGTCAGACAGGTACGTCTGCCTGCCAATCTGTTTTTCCTTATCAATTTCCAAAATAAAGCCAAATTGCTTCTTCAGCCTCTCTATATCCATATTCTCCTCCTACCGCTCCTTCTTTGCCAGACAGCGATATCCTCCTTTAAAGATATGGCATCTGAAAGCTACTGTCAATATTTTCGGACGGAAAACTTATGTTTTCCGGAAAACGTCCGATATATCTATTGACAAGCACATTTCAAAGAAATGAGGCTTAGTCTACTAAAATACGCAGAAAGCGGGGATTATCATGGATATAGCAGCGACAAGCATGAGCTTAGCAAGTTTTAAGCTTCAGTTGGAAGTAGGCACTTCTGTGGCAAAGAAAGTCATGGATTCTGCGGAGCTCAATGCGGAAGCGATCACAAAGATGATCGATGCCGTAGATCAGATGGTTCCGACAGAAAACATCATTGATGTGCGCGCGTAAAGCAATTTTAAAAAGGGGACGTACACTTTTCGTAAAAGCGTACGTCCCCTTTTTGCATATCCCCTGTCCCCTTTTGTTCTTTTATTCCCCGCCGGGCCCGTCTTTTCTCGGGCGCGAGGACTCCGGCAGCGGCTCTGTCGGGATTACGACGTTTTTTGCAATGTCTTTTTTGTCCCGCTTCTTGCTTCCCCGCAGTTTTTCCGGGAACAGATCCATCTTTATCTCGTTCATGGCCATACTCCTCTCAAAAGTTTCCTTTTATAGATAGTATGTCCACCAGCCCGATAAATATGCCTGCAAAAAGGCTTATTTTGCCAGAAACCGTTTCTTTATCGCATTGCCCAGCATCCCGCCGCTAAAGAGGAAGATCAGGTAGATCCATCCTGACAGCGAGAACTGTGCGATCGGAGTGTATAAAGCTCCTACGTTACATCCGCCGGAAAGACGTGTCCCAAGCCCCATGAAAAGCCCGCCGGCAACATAGAGCGCTATCTCCTTCGGCGTAATCTTCCACCCTTCTTTGAATTGTTTTACAAAGACGCCCATCATAAGCGATGCGATCAGAGCGCCGAGAATAATGCTCGTGTTCTGTACGTTCATCGGGTTTGAGAAAAATGGGACTGTAAAAGGATCTGGGCCCTGATGTGTGAAGGCAGTGATGCTCTCAGGAGACGCTCCGAATAAAAGCAGCAGCCTTCCGAACCAGTGGCCGTAAGGAGTGGAAGCTCCCCAGCCGCCTTTTGTCACGACCATTAAAGTCGTAAAGAGGATAGCTATCACAAACGCGCCTGTCTTCAGAGTCCATGGCTTTGCAAAGAGGCGGTACACGCTTGTCTCTGACAAAGGCGGTATCTCCGCACTGTCCTGGAGGATCTCTATCTCTTCCTTCTCCTGCGCCGTCTCACTGTCGATCCCTGTATATGTACCGTTCTTCCGGCGATAATTCTCATACGCTTTCCCCAAGCCTGAGACGAGCAGGCAGAGGGCTCCCGTCAGGATGATCGCTCCAACATATCCGTTCATCCCACCGGACTTGAAGAGATCCGGCAGGAAGACTCCGCTCTCGTAAGAAGAGCTGTGTACGAGAGTATTCGTAATCCACCCCTGCGTCGCCTGCAGAGGGAATCCGATAAAGACGCCGACGCCGAAGAAGAATATCGTAATAAGCCCCCTTGCAGGGCTTATTGGTATGTCGGTAAGGACACCGGAAGCACAGCACATACAGAACGCCATGCCAATACCGAACAGGAGGCCTCCGATCACCAGCCCCAGATTGATCTGATTGATCCACAGTCCATAGTTCTCCGCTCCTCCGGCAAACAGGATCACCCCTGTCATAAGAGAAGTCAGGAAAAACATCAGCATCAGCGCTCTGAGAAGCTTCGTAGAACCGCCGTTATAGGCTCTGTTGGCGCTCCCTGCAAAGCCGAACAAAGCGCGCGTCAGCGTATATCCAAGCCCCATCCCTACCAGCATCCTGTAGATCAGAGCGCTCTCGCCAAGGAGAGCGCCGCCGCCGATCAGGGCTGCGAGAAGGACGATCACCCCAGCAGTAAATTCTCTTTTGTTTATTGACCTCATATCCCATTCCCTTTCTTTGTCCTACTAATTAAAATTATATTCCGTCACGATAGGCTCTCTGTTCTGTGTCTTATCATTGAAATACTCGTAGAAACATATCCCGAGGAAGCTGCCGGAAATATTATAAACATTTGTAAATCCATTCCCCTGGAGAGCCAGAAGCGCATTATAGCTTCTCTGTGCGCTCCTGCAGTGCAGGTAGACCGGACGGTCTTTCGGGATCTCGTCCATACGTTTCCTGATCTGGCTTAACGGGATATTCAGCGCTCCTTTAATATGGCCGTTCGCATATTCATGCTCTTCCCGCACGTCAACGATGCAGGCGCCCGACTCTACAAGGCCTCTTACTTCATCTACGCGCACCTGGCGGAAGGCTTTCTTCATCAAGTTCCCGGCCACAAGCGCCGCATGGTTCCCGGCATCTTTCGCCGTTGAGAACGGAGGCGCATAGCACAGCTCCAGATCTCTTAAGTCATCTACAGTCCCGCCGAATTTAATCAATGTCGCGACGATATCAACCCGTTTCGCCGCGTCCCCCTTGGAGATGGCCTGCGCGCCAAGCACCTTACCGGTAGGCACTTCGTAGATAAGCTTAAAGTGCAGCGGACAGCTGCCCGGCATGATCCCCACTCTGTCCTGCGGGATCACATACACGACGTCATACTGAAGCCCTTCCTGCTCGCAGCGGGCAGCGGTCATCCCTGTGCTTGCCGCATTATAATCAAACACTTTAATGCAGCTGGAGCCAATGTAGCCGGTATTCCTTACTGCGTGGCCATAAATATGGTCTGCCGCCGCCCTCGCCTGCTTCTGGGCAGGGCCCGCCAATGGGAGCACGCTCGCCTTGCGCGTCAGCGGATTGAACACTTCGATCACATCTCCCACTGCGTAGATATCCGGGTCGCTCGTACAGTAATTCAGGTCGACTTTGATGGCGCCCCTTGGGTTCAGATCCAGCCCGGCATCCGCGGCAAGAGAGCTGTCCGCTCTTACGCCGACGGCCATAACTACCGCGTCTCCTTCTACCTTCTTCCCTGATTTTAAGATCAGATCGGATCCTGTGAACTCATCGGCGCTGTCGCCAACGATCAGGTTGACCCCTTTATCCAGCATCTCTTTCTGGAGGATCTGCACCATATCATAATCATACACATTTAAAATCTGAGGCAGCGCTTCCACAAGAGACACCTGATACCCGGCTTCCACCAGGTTCTCCGCCACTTCAACTCCAATAAACCCGCCGCCTACGACGGTCACTTTCTGGACGTCCTTCTCCTTAATAAAATCATAGAGAGCCGCAATGTCTACTACGTTCCGCACAGTAAAGATGTCTGCTGTCTCAATCCCTTTGATCGGCGGTACGAACGCCTTGGCTCCCGGAGAAAGGATCAGCTTATCATAGCTCTCCTCGTACTCTTCCTGTGTCTCTGCGTTCCTGACTTTGACACATTTCCTGTCCCTGTCGATCTTAACTACTTCGCTGGATGTACGTGCCTGGATATTGTACTGATTTGCGAATTGTGCAGGATCCATAAGCACCAGCTTGTCATGTGCGTCGATCTTCTCACTCAGCCGATATGGCAGGCAACAATTGGAAAAAGACACGTGAGGCCCCTTTTCAAACATGATGATCTCGGCGCTCTCATCAAGACGCCTTAAGCGCGCCGCCGCACTGGCTCCGCCTGCAACTCCTCCTACGATTACGAATTTCATAGCTTTCCTCCTTAATATATAAAATTTAAGATAATTCCCATTTATAAAAATGGTCCTTATATTATCTTCTCATGAGCTTTCCCTGGCGCGGTCCACGACCGCCAGGCGTATAAAAAATACTGCGCCTATAATAATCCACAGTATCAGGAATATCCTTGCAGGCCCGCTTAGCGCCGCAGGGCTTGACGGGACAATAAGAAGGATCATGAACAGAAGGCCAAAGAGCATGCCGGCAGCAGCCTCTGCCCGGACAAGCCGCTCCTTGCCGATCCGCCACGTATTCAGGCAGACATAGAAGTAGACGACGGCCGCTCCGAAAGAGCACATATCTACGACCCATATAACGACCTCTCGCCCGAGGAAGCATGCTCCGATCCCTATCACAGAGACGATGATGATCGCATTCCTCAGAATGCCGTCTTCCGTCTTCCTGCCGAACGCCGGCAGAAGGATATTCTGGCTCCCCATAGAGCTCATCAGCTTCGTCGCGCAGATCATAAACCCGTTGATCCCCCCGGACACCGCGCTCCCCAGCGCGATCACAAGGAGCAGGAACCCGGCCGTCCCAAGGTTCTTAAGCACGCCCTCCCCAAGCGCCCAGTCAAGCCCCGCCGCCTCCTCAGGGCCGTAGGCAAGGCCTGTGGCAAAATTAAGCAGGATATAGCATCCCATTCCGATCAAGAGAGCCGCCACCGCCATCAAAGACGCCTTTTTATGGCCAATGTCCATATCTTTCACAAGCTGCGGGATCGCGTCGAACCCGATAAATAAAAACGGCGTGATCGCCACGACCTGCAAGATCTGGCTTATCTCAAAGCGGTTGCCGTCCACATAATTCTCATAAAACTGCGCCTTATCCGCTTTAAAAAGCATGGCCCCAAAGACCGCCAGCACGCACAGGATCAATGCGGCGACAATGATATACTGGACTTTTCCCGACTGCTTGATGCCTTTTAAGTTCAGCGCCATAAAGAAGAGCACGATGAGCGTGGACACAAGGACTTCTCCTACATAGACGGCGTCCCCTGCCACCGTATACAGATATCCAAAGCTCAGCGCCCCTGGAAAGAGCTTGTCAATGACCAGAGGGAACGCCGTAGCGTTCAGCGGTACAAGGCTTAAATATGCCAAAAATAGGAACCAGCCGACAATAAACGCATTCTTCCGCCCCATAAAAAGCAGGATATAAGAAAATTCTCCGCCCTCATCGATATTCTGCTGGAGCATATACCGATAGCTTCTCTCGATAATAATAATCGTCATCGTTCCAATGAACAGCCCGATGGATGTGTTCACTACTCCCGAATTCGGAAGGAATTTCGTGCCTGGGAGCATAAAAGAGCCCCACCCGATAATCGCCCCCAGCAGTATCGCAAATACCTCTTTCACGCCCAGCTTCCTCTTCATCTGTACCTCCATTAAGACCGCTCATACTATGTATGTCTATTTTATAGCAATCTTTATCCCTTTTCTGTGATTTTGTCACACAATCTGCCTCCATCCCTTTTGTAGCGCCAACTTTCGGCCGATATACAATATATAGAAGAAGCAGTTGTAAAAGTGCCATAGCATCGGAAAGGGGTATCTCTATGCGCGTCACCGACCAGAAGCCGTATCTTCGTACATTTTCCGCCGCGCCGCCCACATCCTCTGTAAGATCGGCGGAGCAGGCGTCCGAGCCAGATACAAAAAAGTTAATGGACGAATTAAAAAATACCTATAAAAACATCAATTTCGATTTTGTGTCTTTCCAGGACTCAGAGCAGCTGAAGAGCTATGCCGCAGGCAAGACCGGGCTTAATAATGTCGCCATCTCTCCCGAGCTTCTGGAGAAGATGGCCAATGATGAGACTGTGCGCGCCCGCGTAGAGAACGTCCTTGCTATGCTCGACAGCCACCGGTTCATGTCTGGGGTAAGCGCCAACCTGTCGGGCAGGAAACTCACCGGCATGGGCCTTGTGCTTGGGGCTGACGGCGAAGTGTCCAAGTGGGTGAAGACCGAAGACATTCCGAAGAAAGAGAAAGAAGATCCTCTTGCCACAAAAAAGACTTATGAGAATACGAAACATACGAATAAAAAGAAGAAGTCTTATACTATACCGTACAAGTATTCCCAGAGCACTAATATGATGAGGCTTGCCGCCGCCAAAAGCGTCCCGTCTGTCAGAAGCCTGATCGCGTCAAAGCAGAATGAGATCGGGGAAGTGCGAAGGAAAGTCTCCGATCCCACTGAGGCGGCAGCGACTATCCGCAAGATCAAAGGAGTCATCCGAAGCGGCCAGATCAAGATCGCAAGGCTCCACAAAGAGGAGGCGCTCCAGAAGCAGAAAAAAGCCGCTGCAAAAAAGATGCGGCGCAAGCTGGAACAGCAGCTTGCCGAAGAGCTGCGGAAGAAGCGCACCGCACGAAAGGCTCAGGAGCATTGCCAGACCGCGTCCTTCGACGACATCTTCTTTAATGCGGACACGGCTGTGAACGACTGTCGATATGAACAGATCGCCGAACAATATGCACAGGCAATAAGCGGATATGCCGGGGCTTTCGGGGGCGTAGCAGCTGTATCGGACGTCTCGCCTGCCGCCTCAGCCGCTGAGACGCCGGAGATCCAGATAAGCATCTCTTCTATAGCTGCGATCGACTGTTCCGCATAACAAGAGTAATGTAAAAATATGTTAGCATTTCAGTCTGAAGTGCCGAAATACTATATGAGGATTTATAATATCATTTTAAGAAAGGAGGAAACACTATGGCAATTAACGGATTAAGCTCTTATGGCTCTTACGGCATGGGATATTATAACTACCAGTCCTCAGTCAATAATATCCGTCTGGCGCAGGCTCTTTCAAAGAACCCAAGGTTCGCCAAATCTCCTGTGTCCCCTGTGTCCGCAGTGGGCGGCTCTCTTCAGTCCAGCATGAATTTCATCAAGAAATACAGCTCTAATATGTCCGAACTGATGAATACAGCCAACACGCTCCGTACCGGCGGCACTTCCGGAACTAACGGAAACTTAAAGGTCGGCAGCTCCAACGAGTCTGTAGCGACTGCTACAGAGCGGATGCCTGTCCGCAGTTCGAAGGAGATGACCCTGAAAGTAAGCCAGCTGGCACAGGCTCAGACGAACACAAGCACTGGCGTAAAGTCATCAGACAAAGCTACTAAGGCCATGAATTTCACAGTAGGGAACGGTACAAGGTCTGTGAGCGTCAACGTAAGCGCCACCAATAAGGACGGCGCTGCTAAGACGAACAAGCAGATGCTGCAGGAAGCTGCAGACCAGATCAACAGCGGCAACGCGAACGTGCGCGCGACTGTTAAGGAGAAGGACGGCAACGTCTCTCTGGAGCTTACTGGCAAATATACCGGAGCTTACAACGGATTTAACGTAACCGGCGAGACGGGCGCTGCTGAAGGGCTCGACAAAGTCCAGACCGAGGCTGCAGATTCCAAGTATTCTGTAACCGTAGACGGCGTGACTACCGATTACGAATCCTACAGCAACGATATCGCTCTTGATTCTTACAGGATCAGCGCGACTCTTAAGAGCACCGGTGAGACTAAGATAGGGGCGAGCGTTAATATCGACCCGGAAAAGACTGTTAAAGCTGTCGGCGATCTGGTAGATGCATACAATTCATCTATCAAGCTGTTGAACGACAACTATGGCAGAGGCACCGGCGTAGACAGGCAGCTTCGCAACCTTGTCAACGGGCTTGGCTCTGAGAAGTCTCTGGAAAAGCTGGGCATTACTGTGAACAAAGACGCTACCCTGAAGTTCGACGAGGACGTCTTAAAGAAGACTATGAAAGAAGATCCTTTCCTTGCGAAAGAACTTATTTCTGGCCCTTCCGGAATCGCGAACCGGGCGTTCAGCAAGGCACAGGCCGGCTTGAACGTAAGCTCCAGCTCACTGATCAACAAGGATATCGACAATGCACAGGTGGACGCTATGACAAGCAACCCGTATCAGGCGTTCAGTATGTATTCGAGAAGCGGAGCTTACAACATGAATAATTATGCTGCTCTCGGCATGATGATGAATTATCTCGTATAATCCTGATTCTTGGAAAGAACAGTGAAAAAGAGACGGCGCCCTCCCTGCGGATCTTAAGTCCCGCAGGGAGGGCGCCTCAGGCTTTCTGAAATTAATCTACGCTCCATCCGGAGAGGTACTCCTCCTGTTCTGGAGTAAGCTTATCAATGGAAAGCCCCATAGCCCCTAATTTATAATGTCCGATCTCATCATCAATGGAGTCCGGCACTTTATATACTTTCGTCGTGAGCTCATCCTTATGCTCTGCAAGCCAATTAAGGCTCAGAGCCTGCACTGCGAAAGACATATCCATGATCTCGGCCGGATGCCCCATACCGCAGGCCAGGTTGACAAGCCTCCCGTCGCCCAGGACGTTCAGCACCCGACCGTCGCTCATCTCATATCCCACGATGTTATTACGGCATTCCTTGCTGCTTATGGCGACCTTCCTCAGAGAAGCAATGTCTATCTCACAGTCAAAATGTCCTGCATTGCAAAGGATCGCATTATCTTTCATCACCTCGAAATGCCGTGGCACGATTACGTCCTTACAGCCTGTGACGGTCACGAAGATATCTCCCACTTTTGCCGCCTCGTCCATAGTCATGACACGGAACCCCTCCATAGTGGCGGCCAGCGCCTTAAACGGATCGATCTCCGTCACGACCACGTCCGCGCCCATGCCTTTGGCGCGCATAGCCGTCCCCTGGCCGCACCAGCCGTATCCTGCCACGACTACCGTCTTCCCCGCCACCATGAGATTCGTCGTATCCATAATAGCCGTCCATACAGATTGCCCTGTCCCGTATTTATTATCATAATAGTGCTTCGCTTTGGCGTCGTTTACGGCCATCATCGGGCATGGGAGAGCGCCGTCCCGCTCTCTTGCTTTCAGCCTGTGGATGCCTGTCGTCGTCTCTTCACACCCTCCGATCAGACAGTCCGCATATTCTTTACATCTTCCATTGAGCAGGTTGATAAGATCCCCCCCGTCGTCTACGATCAGATGGGGATGACATGCAAGCGTCTCCACAAGAAGGTCTTCATACTCTTTCGCGCTGACTCCGTGGATCCCGAATGTCTCGATCCCCATCTCGGCCACCGCCGCAGCGACATCATCCTGGGTAGACAGCGGATTACACCCCGTCAGGTACACTTCTGCGCCTCCTTTGGCAAGCACAAGCCCCAGGTTTGCAGTCTTCGCCTCCAGATGCACGGAGACCGCTATACGAAGCCCTTTAAAAGGCTGTTCCTTCTCGAACCTGTTCTCTATCTCTGTCAGAGCAGGCATGAACCTACGCACCCATTCAATCTTCTTTCTCCCAGATGGAGCAAGAGATGCATCTTTAATATGACTCATAATTTCCTCCTTTTTTATAAATGCTCTTTTACAAGCTTATTCACTTCATAATACACCCGCTCTTTGTCAATTGTCAGCAGCTGCCGCCCCTGCATCACGAACTTACCGTCGATCATCACGTCGCATACTTCGGAGCCGTTGGCCGAATAGCACAGTGAAGAGACGATGTTATTATTGGGGAACAATGATACTGCGTCCAGATCTATAAATGCAAGATCTGCGCGGGCTCCCTCTTTGATCACACCAAGGCGCCCCTCCTCATGAAGGGCTCTGGCCGCGTTCTCTGTAGCCGCCCGGATGACAAAATCCGCCGGCAGCGCGACCGGGCTTCGGGATATCCCTTTGTGGATAAGAGACAGCAGCCCCATCTCCCTGAACATGTTGAGCGTATTGTTGCTGGCAGGCCCGTCTGTGCCGATACAGAGGTTGATCCCTCTCTCCTTCATGGCCAGTACAGGGGCAAACCCATTCCCCAGCTTCGCGTTGCTGGCCGGGTTCGTAATGACATGCGCCCCCGATGAGCGCAGGATATCTATATCCTCATCGCTTAGCTGCACACAGTGGGCAAGAAGGGTGCGATCGTCCAGGAACCCTATATCTGCCAGGAGCTCTACCGGAGACTTCCCGTATTTATCAAAGCAATCTTTTACTTCCGTCTCACTTTCCGACAGGTGGATGTGCTTTAGCATCCCCCGCTTCTTTGCTTCCTCCATGGCCTGCTCCAGAAGGCGCACAGAGCATGTGTAGATCGCATGGGGAGACATGATGAAGCGGATCCTGTCGCTCTCATACTCCTCCTGCTCCTCAATCTCTTCCTTGAACCTTCCAAGCCCGTCCCCGTACAGATCCTCTCCCACTACCGATCTCCCGATAAAAGCGCGCATCCCTGCATCTCTCGCAGCGCGAGGAGACTGTCCGCAGTACATATGCATATCTACAAAGCTGGTCGTGCCCGTCTGGATCATCTCCATACAGCTAAGAAGATTCGTCCAGTACGCGCCTTCTCTCGGGAATCTGTCCTCCACAGGCATCACCCGCTTGAACAGCCATTCTCCGAATTCCACATCATCCGCGTAGTTCCGCATGACAGACATGTACGCGTGGGTATGCATATTCACAAGCCCCGGCATGACCAGCTTTCTTGCTGCGTCGATCACTTTACAGCTTTCGCTGCCTTCCGGTTCCTGGAACGCGATCTGTCCGTCTTTTACCCAGAATTCCTTCTCCTCTGCCTTCAGCCCGTCGGGCTCTGACATGAGCAATTTCCCATTTATAATCTTATAATCCATAAATCTTTTTATCACCGTCCTTATACTTTGCAGGCCTCTTATGCTCAGTATAGAAGCGCCTGTATAGTAGGATTATAGCACAGGCCCACGCACGTTTTCCAGATGTTTCTATGAAAAGCCTACCAGAAAAGCCTGCCTCTATTCATAGTCATTTAGCCCCGCTACGCTGTCAACAGGCAGCGACACAACGACCCCATGGGCCTCGCTCCTGACCCCGCATGTCTCATTGATGGCTTTCATGATCGGGACTTTATCCTCTTTAGGAGCAAGTATGATAACGATCTCCCTCTCCGCCTGGATCGTCACTCCCCAGAATCTCAAAGTGTCCTCATGCCCGACCCTTCTGCTGTGGAATACCGTCCCTCCTGTCGCTCCGGCAGATCTTGCAGCAGACATCAGCTCTTCGCTGCACCCCTGATCTACAAATGCCATGATCATGCTGTACTCGTTCTCTTTCATGCTATCCCTCTTCCTTTCCATAAGGCTGTCCGAGCCTTCAGGCTGTAGCCTTTCAATCAGCTTCACAATAGCGGCGTTGCTGCCTGTCAGGGAGATCGTGAACGCTATCCCGCTGTTCGTCCTGCCTAGATGCAGCTCCCTCTTTAGCTTCATGAGCATCTTCCCTGCAAAACCCTTCGGCATCATACTGATCAATACCATCTTATCCACACTGCCCAGCCCCAGCATATCCATCATCTCGCTGGAGGCCGTCCCCTGTGCATGGGACTGGTACTGTATCGGGACATGGGCTTCTTCCAACAGCTTAATCGCCCTCTCTACCAGCCTGGGGGCCGCCACCAGGCACAGAAAGCTGAACGCGGGCTGCTTGTTCTCACTCGTCATCTTGCTCCTCCTCGAATTCATAAATATCATTGATCTCAGCATCTGAGAGCTGCTCCTGTTTTACATCTCTCTCCATCCTTCTCATCTTTATCCGATATATAACGCCCATAATCTGCACTGCGACGAGAGGGGTCAGCGCCACCAGCGCCACGACGCCAAAAGCGTCTGTAAGTATATTTCCTCCCACCGCCTCGCAGACGCCGATGCTAAGAGGCAGCAGGAATGTAGTCGTCATAGGGCCGCTGGCAACGCCTCCCGAGTCGAACGCGATACCTACGAACATCTTAGGGACCATCTTCGAAAGGATCAGCGCCGCTATATAACCGGGTATAATGATCCATTGGATCGGAATGCCCGTCAGCACTCTTAAGAGCGCCAGCCCCACGCTGACAGAGACGCCTGTGGACAGGCAGCGGTCCATAGCATTGATAGAGATCGTCCCATTCGTGACAGACGCCACCTGACGGTTCAGCACTTGGATCGCCGGCTCGGCTTTTACGATGAAGTAGCCGATCAGCATCCCAATCGGGACTAACATCCACTCTGTGTCCAGGGAGGCAAGCTCGCTCCCCAGAAGCGCGCCTGTCGGCGTAAACCCGATATTCGCTCCCCAGAGGAAGAGGACCAGTCCGATATATGTATATAAAAAGCCTACAATGATCCTTTTTACATGACGCCATTTAAAATAGCGGGAGCCTGCCTGAAAGATTATAAATACCGCCGCTATTGGAAGAAGCGAGATCAGGACTTCTTTCAGATAGACCGGCAGGCTGGCAAAAAAGACGCGCGCCACATCCCGCGTCGTAATGACTTCCGCAACACTGCCAATGGAATATTCCGCGCCCGTCGGCCTGTAAAAACAGCCAAGGATGAGTACTGCCAGCACCGGGCCGATCCCTGAGAGAGAGACCAGTCCAAAGCTGTCGTCCACCGCATTCTTATCTCCTCTTGCAGAGGCAAGGCCGATCCCCATGGCCATAATGAATGGGACTGTCATCGGCCCCGTCGTAACACCGCCGGAATCGAACGCCACCGCTATAAAATCTTTCGGCACAAAGAATGAAAAGATAATAAGCCCCATATACAGGATCATTAACATCGTCGACAAGCTGATCTGCAGAAAGATACGAAGCACTGCCAGCACGAGGAAGATCCCAACTCCTGCCGCCACAACTATGATCAGGACGCTATTGGGGACGGAAGGGACCTGCTGTGCCATCACCTGCAGATCCGGCTCCGAAATCGTAATGATCACGCCCATTATGAAGATAATCGCCAATATCACATTAATGCGCTGTTTCTTAGACACTTTGGAGCCAATCCCTTCACCTAACGGCGTCATCGAGATCTCCGCCCCCAGCTGGAAGAACCCCATCCCGAAGATCAGCATGACCGCGCCCGTCAGGAACATGACTATAGCCCCCAGCTCTACCGGCGCTAAAAAAATGCTGATCGCCAGAACGATGCCCACGATCGGCAGCACCGCCGAGAGAGATTCCCTTGTCTTCTCTTTTAGCTTAAGATTCAAATGTCCACCACCTTAAAAAATATATGCACAGCTGTCCTATTTCTTCTTTTTTGCCTTTCTCTCTGGCAATTGCGGGTACATCTCTTCCACCATTGCCTGCAACATCTCTCTGTCTTCCAGGATCGTTACAGGCAGCATAGGCTTGGCCCCTTTATACGGGGGCTCCGGCACACTGTCCGGCATATACCTCTCACTTGCCGCCGTTGCCTTTACCATAAACCCGCTCTCGTAGATGCCGCCAAATATCCTTTCTTTATAATAGAATACATATCCGCCCATCATCGGGATATTGCGTATACCTTCCAGATCAGACAGCTGCTCCATAATGTAATCTGCAAGTTCTTTCTCTCTTGCCATATATGTCCTCCTTTTACCTCTTTAAATATTTCTCTTCAAGACTTAAGAAACTGCCGCCGATGGCCACATCAGCGACAGCCCTTCCTACTCTGCCAGGGTCGAGAATATTACCGGGTACTTCGCAATATTCCTAAGCCTGCACTCATACACCACATCGTCCGCCTTCTCAATGATCTCTTCCAGGGTAAGCTTATTTTCCTTCCCTTCGATCTCCAGAACGCCATAACTGAAGCTGCACTGATATTTTCTGTACACCTCTTCCTGGAATTCCTTCATGATCTCGTCAAGCTTCCTGTTAATCAGCTCTGCCATATTCCCGGAAAGAACGACGCAGAATTTGTCCCCGTCAATCCGCGCGAACGTATCGCCGCCCCGGAAATTCTTCTTGACGATCTCCACGAAATTCTGGATATATTTGTCCCCTTCATCATGTCCGAACGTCTCATTCACATACTCCAGCCCATCCAGCTCCAGATAGCAGAGCGTCGCCTCCAGCTCGTCGCGCAGGACAATGCTCATATATTCCTCGAAAAACAGACGGTTCTTCACTCCTGTAAGCGGATCGTGGTGCGCCTTGCTGGTCAGATTACGTGCATTGCGCTTCTCATCCGTGATATCGACTACGACATGCACATAGGACAGACGTTCTTTCCATTCCATCTGGAAAGAAGTGATGCGATAATATGTATCTGCCTCTGCCTTCAGCTCCCACACCTTATACTGTTCATCGCTCTCAAAGCCTAAAAGCTCTGTCCGGAAAGAAAGGCGCCGCTTGCAGCTCTCGCAGAAGGAGCTGTCCACCATCTTCGACTGTTTCTGTTTATTACAGTACATAATCTCCCGGCTGTCCTTATCTACAACAAGAAGCCATTCCTTCCGCCTGCTCAGTATTTCTATCAGCAGCTCGTTGTAGCCCTCGATCATCTCAGCCCGGCGCTCTGCCTTCTCAGCCACTTCTCTTAGCTGTTCTTCTCTCTCTTTGAGCTGTTTTGTCATTTCGTTAAATGCGTCGGAAAATTCCCCCAGAAAGGCTACATGCTGAGAATAGTCCCCCTTTTTTACCTGCTGCGCCTGCCATGTGAGATGGTTCAGATTCGCGTGGAGATTCTTCATGTTCTCACACAGGAAGTTGTACTCCTTCGGGAACTCCACCGACAGATTCCCCTTCGAAAGCTCCGCCGAATACGTGACCATCTCATTTACAGCATTTTGCAAGTACTGAAGCCCCCGCCCCAAATCTCTGTAGGGCTCGCTAAGCTCGCTGACTTCAAAATGCTCTATCCACGAATCGTAAAGGATCCCCCTCAAGTATTCAAATAAAAGCTCGCAATCCTTATTCGCATCTGCTCCCAAGATTTCGTCCTCCTTATTCATCTATGTCTGCCCGGAACCGGCATACTCTGTCTCCTGTCGCCCAGCAGTTCACTTCAACCGCATTATATGGCTTGCCCGTATACGAAGTAAGGATTCCGGCCAAAAAGCCTTCGTCATAATTACATACCGTCTCTCCAAGAAGCGGCAGGCCGGAACAGTCCGCATCCTCAGAGACCGTAAGGACCATCTTGCCCGTCTCCTCATCAAACTTCTCAATCCGAAGGACTCCTATCTTAAATTCTTCCAGACGCTTCTGGAGCTGCGCCGTAAACTCAGACAATTCGAGCGACGGGCTCAGATATTTCTCTGCAAAGTAAGTCCCCGCCCGATAGCCCGCGCTCCGGAAAATATCAATCTGCTCTTCTTTCCCAAACCTTGAAGACAGCTCCTCACGCAATGAATATTCCAGAAGCCTGTACACGGCGACCGGAAGCTCTGCTCCCAAATTCTCTCTGCCGTTTTCCTGTGCCTCCATGTATTCTGTAAGCGAAAGCTCTTTTCTATTTTTCAAAAAAATATTGTCTTCCATCCTTCTTCCCTTTCTACGAAATACCCGTGACGATCCTCGCATATTCGACTATATCAGCCTTATTATATTATAATAAATTCTTCCTCTTTTGCCAACAGCAAAATTTTCAATCTCCCCTGTCCGGCCTTTATTTTGGGGAGCCAGCGATTACGGCCTCATTTTTTCTCATAAACAGCAGGCCAAACGATCCCGGGCCGCAATTACTTGCAATTGCAGGAGAGGCTTTCTGCAGGTAGACACGTTCGAAAGGACAATGCTGCCGCACCAGCTCCTGGATGTACTGGAGCCTTTTCTCATCCATTCCTGCATAGGTGATGAACAGGATGCGCCGGTCAATACTTCTTGTATCTCGAAGCGTCTTCTTAATATATCTTTTCGTGACATGTGCAAAAGCGCCCATCTCCATGCTGCCAACTACCATCTTGCTCTTTCTCAGCACGATGACCGGATGCAGCAGCAGAGCGTCGCAAAGGATCTGTATCCTTTTCGATATCCTCCCCGACTGACACATCATATGCGTACTGTCTATAATAAATGCAGAAGAGATAAATCGCCTGAGCTTCTTTACTGCTTTCACGATATCCTCCTTTGCCGCATGGTTTTCTGCCATCCAGGCAGCGCACAGCACCGCCAGACCCATACTGCTGGAGAGATGGCCGGAATCAAGCACTGTGACATTCTCGAAGGATTTCGCCGCTTCAAGAGCATTGTTGTACCCTTCGCTGGCGTGCTTTGCCATAGTAATATGTACTACATTCTGGGCTTCTGTCAGCCTCTCTGCAAAAAACCTCTCATAGTCCTCTACATCTGGAGGCTGGGAATGCCCTTTCCGCCCCTCCGCCATATAGAGCAGCAGCTCATCTGCCTTAATCTCCTTCTCATCCAGAAAACGGCCTTCATCCGTACAGACATAATACGGGCATACAGAAATGCCAAGCTCCTTCTTAAGAGATTCCGGGAGGTCGCACACACTGTCCGTTGTCACTATAATAGAGAGCCTCTTTGCATGTTCGAAGATCAGGACGTCCTTCCCGATCTCCGACTGTATAGCCTCTTCGCTTCGCCGCACCAGCTGCCTGGGAAGAATACCTAATACGGCTGCTTCAAGCAACGCTCCGCTGACCGGCTTTGCCAGATAGCCGCTGAACCCCTCCTTCTGGTAAAGAAGCTGATTGTCGCTGCCCGCATTGGCGGTCAGGGCGATTACAGGCACATCCTGGCAAAGGCCTCCCGGCTGCACGCGCAGCGCATGGAAACATTCTATCCCATCCATGTCCGGCATCATATGATCCATCAAGATACAATCATAATGATGGTTCTGCGTCAGCTGCAGGCATTCAGCCCCGCTTAATGCCGTGTCGATCTGGATCCTTGTCGCCGAGAGCAGCTTGCTTACGACTACTAGATTCATCTCGTTGTCATCTACTACAAGTATATGTGCATCCGGAGCCTCAAAGCTCTGCCTGTACTGCTCTCCATCATGAGCCTTCACGCGGGAAGCCAGAGTGAACGTCCCAAGCTCCCTCTCATCAATAATATCCTGCTCCAGCATGACGATGAACGTGGAGCCTTTCGTATAGACGCTGTTTACACTGATCTCGCCTCCCATAAGCTCTACCAGCTGCTGTACAATGCTCAGCCCCAGCCCAGTGCCTTCAATATGACGGTTCTTTTCTTCGTCTACCCTTCTGAAGGCATTAAATATATAGGGGATATTCTCTTTCTTCACCCCCTGCCCGGTATCTTCTACAGAATACCAGACGCGCACTCTGTTGACCGTCAGGCGCTCGCACCGGACAGAGAGCGTAACAGATCCCTCGCTCGTATATTTCACTGCATTATTCAACAGATTGATCAGGATCTGCTTAATGCGTACTTCATCGCCGCAGAGCATACTGGGGATCGACGCGTCCACGTGAAGCCTGAATTCCAGGCCTTTCTCCCTGGCTTTTATCCATATCATATTGACAATCTCGGAAAAAAGCGCTCCTGTCTCATAAGAAACGTCTACGATCTCCATTTTCCCGGATTTGATTTTGGATATGTCCAGGATATCATTGATCAGTGTGAGCAGCAGCTTGCTGGCTCCCTGTATATTTCTTGCGTTCTCCGCCACATCCTCCGGGATATCTCCCCGCAGGATGATCTCATTCAGCCCAATAATCGTATTGATCGGCGTCCGGATCTCATGGCTCATACTGGAGAAGAAGTGGTTCTCCGCCCTGTTAAGCTCCTCGATCTCTTTCTTTTGCTGTCTGGAAAGCTCATTCTCTTCTTCATACATCCTGTTCAAAAACATGAGCAGCACACTTGTCAGCAGCCCTACCATGACCACAGAAAAGGCAGAATCAATAAAAGAGCTCTCCTGTATATTCCATACGACCAATTCCGGGAAATAAAAATCGATCCCATAGCAAAGCACTGTCTCCACTGTACAGAGCGCAAAGAACACCGCCATCCGTTTTCCTTCTAAAGTAATGCAGGCATAAATAAAACAGAATACGAACCACTCAGGCATTCCGCTGTAAAACCCGCCCGCTGTAAAGAAGCTTATCGGGAACACCAGAAGGAGCAATATCATTATAGCGGTGGCTCCCCTTTGTATACACTGCCTCCGAATGCTGATCTTCACGATGCCTGACATAGCAACAAGGCTTGCAGCCAATATTAATATATTCAGAACGCTCTTGCCCATAGGAAGTATAAATATCAGCGCTACCATACAGATGCCCGTGACAATACGGAACATACGCTCACGCAGGCTGATCCTGTGGTCAAAGATAATTTCAAGCCATTTTCTTAACACGCGATTGCCTCCTCCTCTCCTACCCTCGGCCTACAAGGGCGCATACGCTTGTAAGCTGAAGGCAACATGGCCGTTCTCACAAAAGACGCCGACAGTCCCTATACTCCGGCAATACTATCGCAGACCTCTTCATGCATACGCAGCAGGATGGGATGGTTCTCCCGGATATATCCCACGTCTCCTCTCTTCCCCGCCAGCTCCAGCTCTTTTGCATGTGCGGAAAGCTCTTCTGCGCCGATCGTCAGCGCCGTGCTCTTGAGCGCATGTACTTTCACCGCATAGTCCGCCCAGCTGGCGCTCTCATACAGGGAAATGATCTCATTCCTTTTCTCTGTTCCCTGATCACGGAACATACGCAACATCTCCATATAAAACTCTTCTTCCCCGCTACAATAATCAAGCCCTGTCTCCACGTTAATGCCAGCCTGCACAAGCCGGCCATAACAGGAAGAGGGCTCTTGCTCCGCAGGCTTCTGTCCCTCGTCTTCTACAGCCCTCTCCTGCTCTGCCGGCTCTGCGCCATATTGGATAAAATGCTTAGGCAGCACCTTTCGCAGTACTCGTTCCAGAACGGCACGTTCAATCGGCTTCGGTACGAACTCTGTGAATCCCTCGTTCCGGAACATCTCTCTTGCACCGCTGACAGTGTTGGCAGTCAGAGCGACCACCGGAAGATCCCGATATATTTCATTATTAAGCTCACGGATCCGCCTCAGTGTCTCCACACCGTCAACTCCCGGCATCATATGATCCAGGAAGATAATATCATAGGAAGCGCTGTTACATCGCTCCACCGCTTCTCTTCCGCTTAAGCAGGTATCTACCTGCATCCCGTAGCTCCCCAGGACTCCTTTCGCGACTACAAGGTTCATCTCTTCATCATCCACAGCCAACGCCCGGGCTCCCACACAGGTAAACGGCCTGCGCCCTGCGTCCTGTGCTTCTTCCAGCCCGTTCTCCCCCGTCTCTCTGCTCAACAAGTTCGCAACAGAAAGAGCAGAAAACGGCTTACGGATCATAAGCAGCCTTCCTGCCCTGTCGTCCGGGTCATAATCCTGTTCCGCAATAATAACAACGTGGAGCTGATCCGCCATTTTTTCATAATATTCTTGATTCTCTCCATATTCAGCCTGTGTGATAAACACATGCGTCAGCTTATGATTGCGCTGCAATTTGAGCAGCCCTTCAAAATTATGAGCCTGGTAGCCCTCAATGCCAAGGCCTTCTACTAAATTCAGTATCAGCCCGTCATAATACGCCCGCACTTCATCACAGCTGTACTTCTCAGGCCTGAAATAGCACGCAACGCAAAGCTGGTCCGCATTAGGAAGCACGATACATGGCCTCTCATCCACCAGGCCCTGCGGGATTACGATATGGGCGTGCAAGCCCTTCTGCTCATTGCTGTCAAAGTGGATAAACCCGCCCATAGCGTCTAAAAGCCCCCGAGCGATCGGAAGCCCAAGCCCAAGGCCTCCCGCAAAACGGCTGCTTCCGGAATCTGCCTGGTAGAAGTCATCATACACCTGCATAAGCTGAGAATCCGTCATGCCAATACCGGTATCACGTATATCTATAATCAGATTCACTCCATAGCTCTCCCGCCGATATCCAATGCGGACATTAATACCGCCTTCTTCCGTAAACTTGAGCGAATTCTCTACGAGTATTTTAAGTACATGGGAGATCTTCTCAGCATCTCCGATAAGGATCGCCGGCACTTTCGGATCGATGTCGAATACCAGCTCCAGATGATGCCTGTTGCTCTGCATCGTCGCCATAGTAAGCACATCATTCAGTACCGAAGTGATCATATATTCTTCCTTTATCGAGGTCAGCGTACCTTCAACGATCTCTGTGTAGTCAAGCATATTATTGATCTGGTTGGACAAGCGTTTTCCTGCTGTCTTTATAGACAGCATATCTGCCCTCATCTCTGGGGAAATGTCCTTGCCGAGCATGACTTCGCTAATCCCGATCACCATATTGATAGGCGTCCGAAGCTCATGTGATACATTTGAGAGGAAGACGGCATTTTGCTTTCCCATCTTCTCCAGCTCTGCGAACATATTCTCATACCATGCCCTCTGTGTCTTGCGCCTGTTGATCCAGTACCTCCCAAGCGCCGCTCCCCCCAGGATTATTATAAGCCCGAACGCCAGGCGGAACGTGTCCCACACCTCCATGTTATAAGTGATGGTACGGAGGATCAGGATATGATAAAGCAGCTCCAGCATATACAGCGCTACGATCGTATGCAGCATCCACTTTCTGTTCAACATGAATAAAGTAAGGGTCATGATACATGCCACAGCCGGCATTTCAAAAAGACTGTCTTTATGTACGCCAAAGAAAAAGAATTCGGCTAACAGCAGCGCGGCGCACAGATTTTCATAAAATATGTCCGACCCGGCTCTCGTAATATGCAAAAGCCACACGCTGATGCTGCCGACCATAATCAGAGGGATCACCCAAAGCTCCCATGATATCAGCACCGTGACTAAAATCAGCATTGTGCTGAACACTGTAACGATGACAGCCAGCAATAGATGCCTGCTTGTCTTCTCTTCCGCTCTCATTGTTTCTGAAGCTCCTGTGCGACTCGTTTCATCAGCTCCTCTGGGCGGAACGGCTTCTTTAAGTAATTGACTGCTTTCAGCCTGATCGCATCCAATACATCCTCCTCATCTCCCGACGCCGTCAGGAAGATCACAGGAGTCTCAACAGAGTCCTTCCTCATACGCTCAAGCGTCTCGATACCGCTCATCTTCGGCATAGCAATATCAAGAAGTACCAGATCTATCTTCTCTTTCTTAAGCTTGTCAAGCGCTTCCTCTCCTGATTCTGCAAAAAGCACATCGTAATACTTCCCCAGAATCATCTTTGTCCTTACTAGATTCATCGAGTCATCATCCACTACTAAAATACGTTTTTGCATACAACTGCCTCCCTGTCTCGCTCTTAGATATTTTGCAATATAGGTTTATTTTAAAACAGGACAATGCCAAAATCAAGACTGTTCAGATAACCTTTCTGTTGGAAAAAATAAGGCTGCTCTTAACTTTTCCCACGATTTACCGATATAGAAATAAAGTAGTATAGGTTCTTTTATTTTCAGTATAAAGAAAGGAGGCCGCCACATGACAATCCAGCAGATGGTGCAGAGCCAACAGCAGCAGCGGATCGTAAGCCGATCCGGCCAGAAGGCGCAGGCAGGGCCCCATGTCAATCCTTATGGCACGCCTGGTATGAGCCTGAATAACGCGGGCGATTACCGGAAGATCGTTCCCGTGGACGAAGATGTGACAAAACAGGTACGGCAGATCGCTTTCGACCACATGAAGAACGGCTATGGAGTAAGCGATGGAGAAGATATCAGCACGTTCATCCGAAATTACACGATGTCCCTTGCGCCGGAAAAACGATTGAGCGCATCATGGACGTTAAACGATATATTCCACAAAGAAGCCGCCCGCTTGGGTGAATTCGTCCACAGCCACGACCCTGGCTGGGACTGGGGAAAGCCTTTCGACACCAGTATTTTGGACAGCTATCCACAAGGCCTGGACACTACTATATAACTGAATGATGATGGATTTAAAAAATCGGAGCAAGCGTCGCATCGCTTGCTCCGATCTGTTTCTGTACCCTCAGTGTATAAAGAGACGGATAATAAAAATATAGCTGCAGCTGTGCATAGAGCCGCTTTATTAATCCCGCAGCCGGAACCCGGACACCAGCTCCCGCAGCATAGCGGCCTGGCCGGACAGCTCCTCGCTGGTGGCCGCGCTCTCCTCTGCTGTGGCGACATTCGTCTGGACAACTGTAGAAATCTGCTCAATCCCTACATTGATCTCATCCGCATCCCCATCCTGCTGCTTCGTATATTCCGCAATCTCGTCGATCAGCTTGCTCATCTCATCTGCCTGAGCCACTACGGCCAGCATAGAGTCTGCAGTATCCTGCGCCGACTGCACGCCTTCGCCCATAGAATCCACCGTCTGACGCAGAAGGACCGTAGTCTCCTGCGCTGCCTCGGAAGATTTTCCTGCCAGCGCGCGTACCTCATCTGCAACGACCGCGAATCCCTTGCCCGCAGTACCTGCACGGGCGGCCTCCACAGCAGCGTTCAAAGCGAGGATATTTGTCTGGAACGCAATGTCCTCTATCGTCTTGACGATCTTATGTATCTCTGTGGATCTGTCGCTTATCCGCTGGATCACCACCGTCATATTCTTCATCTTATCATTGCTGGCCAAAAGACCGCCCTTGACCTGCTGCGAGATACGGCTGGCCTCCTGGGCTCCCTGGGCAACCTTATGTACGCTGTCAGACACGGCAGTAATGTGCCCGGCAAGCGCTTCCACTTTGGCCGCCTGCTCTGTGGATCCCTGTGAGAGCGTAGTCGCTCCGTCAGAAACCTGCTCCGCGCCGGCAGCTACATCTCTGGACGCAGCGCGCAGCTGTCCCATAGTATTGTTCAAGGAGTACGAGATCTCATCCAAAGCCGTCTTAATCTTCTCAAATTCACCCGTATACTCATTTTGCAGCTTGAACGTCAGATTCCCTTTTGCAATCTCCAGCAGCACTTCCGAAATCTCGTTGATATAGGTCACGTATTCCCTGAGCCGGAGGGTCACTTCATTGAAGTTGTGAGCCAATACGCCCAGCTCGTCTCTGGAATGGTACTGGATAGACTGATCCAGCTCTCCCTCGGCAATCCGGGTAGCCACAAGGCTCAGCTCTTTGACCGGGCGCCCGATGACCCTTCGAACCTGGACTACTACCAGCAGGATAAGTATCAGTACGGCCAGAACTGCTACGACCAGCATATTGATAGTGAGCTGGCGCAGCTCCTGCAGCACCTCTGCCTGGGAGACATACGCTACCGCCACCCAATCGCTGCCCGGGACGGGCTCTACCTGGATATATGTATCTTCATGGAGAGAAAGCCCTGTGCTCCCGCTGCTGATCTGCTGGTTCGCGTAAGCATACATACCTTCAGAAAGCTCGCTTAAGCTCTTTCCGGTAATGGACTCGTCCTTGTGGCCGATGATCGTCCCTGTACGGACGTCCACCAAAAAGATGCCGCCGGTGTCCTCAATCTGGACTTCGCTGACGATCTTAGAGATGGAATCCAGATAGACGTCTGCCGCAACTACGCCCCGCACTGCGCCATCCCCCGTCTTGAGCGCCCCGGAGGCGCCCACTACATAGGACTGGCTGTCTTCATCAAAATACACATCTCCTAATATGAGAGCGTCCGACTTCAGGCCGTCCTGATACCAGCTCTTGGAAGTCGCATCGTAGTCCGGCCCCGGCACGAAAGAAGCATGATACAGCGATCCATCTGTCAGCGCTACATACATACCGGCAGGATAGGCGTCGCTCTGCCCCACCGTGTGCTTGATATAATCCATCATAGCGGGAACATCCATGTCTTCGTACTGGACAGTATCTCTCTGCGCCTCCAGCATGGTCAGAGTGCTGTTCATCCAGGCTCTTGTCTCTTGCAGCGTCCGTTCCGTAGTCGTCTGCAGAAGATGCTCGCTCTTGTCCAGCAGCGCGCTGGACATCCGAAAGTAGACCACGGCAAACATAATGGCTACCGCAATCACTACGCTTACGACGATAGCCGACGCCAGCTTCCCTGTTATGCCCCATCCACGCTTCGCCGCGTCAGACCGGACATCTTTTTCTTTCTTCTTTTGTTTCATACCCCTGCTCCTCCTAAAACTATTCTCTCTATGTCCAATTGCTCTTCCTGATCTGCAAATAAAGCGTATAGTAATATATTTCCATTATATCTACAACTGAGAAGAAAAACAAGTCCGAATAGCAAAACGGCCACTATTATAATCCTAACACATTGCCGCCGCCTGGATGCCCGCGATCGCGCCGTCGGCTACCGCCGTCGCCACCTGTCTTACTTTTTTCGCACAGATATCTCCTGCCGCAAATACTCCCGGTATTTCTGTCTGCATAGAGCTGTCGACCGGAATATAGCCGCCATCCAGCTTCAATTCTGTGTACATCTGCGTGTTCGGAACGATGCCTGCATACACAAATATCCCGCACCCTGTGTCCTTTATGATCTGCTTCTTCCCTGTCCTGTTATCTGTAATCTCAAGCTCTTCCACCGCTTCGCTTCCATATACTGCAGTAAGGCTTGCATGGGGAATAATCTTAATATTATGACAGGCAGCGGCCTTATCTCTGAATTCCTGTATACATGCAAGCTCATCTTCCACACATACGATCGTCACCTCTCTCGCTATCTCAGTCAGATAAAGAGCCTCCTTTACCGCACCGTCCGCTCCGCCGATCACATAGACGCTCTTCCCTTTATAATCCGGGCCGTCTTTCGGCGCATTTAGCCTGACGCCTCTTAAATTTTCCCCTGGAATGCCCAGCATACGCCCAGAACCGCCGTTCGCCAGAATTAAAGCTTTAGATTCATAGCTTCCTTTATCTGTGGCCACTTTCTTGACCTCCCCTGTAAGTCTTGTCTCAGCCACATTCTCATAGCGGATCTCCACACCGGCGCCAAGAGCCTGCTCTTTCATCCGTTCAGCGAACGTACTGCCAGATTCCCCTTGCACGATCGCTGTATAGTGCGTAACTGTAGATACGGTCCCGATCAGGCCGCCCACTTGCTTCTTTTCCAGCACTAACACATTCTTGCCCCTGCTCTTCCCATAAATGGCCGCGCTAATACCGGCCGGCCCCGCGCCGATAATAATTATGTCGTACATGTAAGATCCTCCCTATATAAAATACATCTAATATCCATTGTCTCCCGCTCGTTCAGACATTATTCCGAATGAGATCCTTATTTCGTATGGAAACATTTTTGGATATGCTTTATATCCCCAAGCACGAGCATCGTACTGTCTTCCGGCAGACACGTGTCTGCGCTTATCTTCAGATTCATTACACCGTTCGTTTTAAGCGCCATAATATTGATATTGTATTTATTCCGTATATCCAGCTGGCCGATTGTTTTTTCTGTCCATCCCTTCGGTATCGACATTTCAAAAATCGCATGTTCTTCATCCAGCTCTATATAATCAAGAATGTGATCCGCACTGTAGCGGATCGCCGTCCAATTGGCAAGCTGCTTTTCGGGGTAGACGACCTCGTCCGCACCGTTACGCAATAAAAATTTTGCCTGCACGTCTCTGGCAGCGCGGGACACTACCATCTTGGCCCCAAGCTCTTTGAGCAGCGAAGTCGCTTCCAGTGAATTTTGAAAATCGTCGCCGATCGCTACGATGCACACATCAAAATTCCTGACTCCGAGCGAACGTAAAAAATCCTCATTAGCCGCATCACCAATCTGTGCGTTCGTCACAAAAGGCATCACCGTGTCAACACGGCGCTCTTCTTTATCTACCGCCATCACCTGATGGTGCATCTCTTCTAGCTTCATAGCAACATGCCGTCCGAATCTTCCAAGGCCGATAACCAAAATAGATTTCATATTTTCCCTCCTTAACCGACGATTATCTTCTCCTGCGGATATTCTGAGCCGTTCGGCTTTCTTTCAGACAGCGCGGCAAATATCAACGTCAGGCCGCCGACTCTCCCCAGGAACATCAAACAGATTAAAATTATATGCGAGACGCTCCCAAGTTCAGGCGTTATCCCAAGAGACAGGCCTACCGTGCCGATCGCCGACGCCGTCTCGAACAAGACTGTTATCATGGGGATATCCTCTATGCTGCTGATGACCATGCTTCCGACAACGAATAAAGTAATGTACATCAGAAAAATAGTGGCTGCATTTTTTATCGCAGCATCCGGGATCCGCCTCTTCAAAAAGTGCGCGTGCTCTCTTTTTCGGAATACGGACAATGCCAATGAGACGAGGACGGCAACTGTAGTCGTCTTCATCCCCCCTGCAGTAGAGCCCGGAGACCCGCCTATCATCATTAGCACGATTATAAGCATTTGTCCGGCCTCGCTGAGCAATGTTAAGTCTGCGGTGTTAAAGCCGGCCGTTCTCGGCGTGACAGACTGGAACAGCGAAGCCCACGCTCTCTCGGCAAAGGGCATCTGTGAGAGCTCAAAAATGAAAAAATATATCGCCGGAAGCACGATCAAAGCTCCTGTCACTACAAAAATCGCTTTGCTCTGCATCCGATATTTCTTCCAATGCCATTTATTCGTCTTTATGTCCTCCCAGGTGAGAAAGCCAATACCACCTATAATAATCAGCGCCATAATCGTAACATTCACGATCGGCTGCGCTGGATAAGACGTCAATGAAGAAAACGGCTCTCTTATGCCCATCAAGTCAAATCCTGCATTACAGAAAGCAGAGACAGAATGGAACAATGCATACCACACTCCTTTTAGCAATCCGAAATCTTTACAAAAGACTGGAGCCAGAACAGCCGCGCCGATAACCTCAATAAGAATCGCCGTTCTAACAATAAATTTTGTCCTCCGCACGATACCGCCCACACTGGGGGCTGCAATCGCCTCCTGCATCGTGCCTCGCTGCATCAGCCCAATCCTTCGCCCGGAAATAGCGACAACTGAGACTGCAACGGTGACGATCCCCATACCGCCGATCTGTATCAACAGCAAGATAACCCCTTGCCCAAACAACGACCAATATGTCGCCGTATCGTGAACGACCAGCCCCGTCACACAGACTGCAGACGTCGCAGTAAACAACGCTTCTAAAAAAGGCGTGCCGTCGCCGGTGCGGCTGGCGATCGGAAGCATCAAAAGCACGCTTCCCAGAAGGATAACAGATAAAAACCCTAAAATAATCACTTGGAACGACGTTATATGCCGATGCCTAAGCTTTCCTGCTTTCTGCATACACTGTCCTCATCTTCTTAATTTGATCTTATACCTTATATTATGCCCTTATTATTTCTTTCCTTCCGTCAAATCATAGCTTTCCGCGATCATCCTCTGAATATCCTTAACCGGGACAGATCCGTCCAATATAATAGAATTCCAATGTGTCTTGTTCATATGGTATGCAGGCACGACAGCTGCAAAAGCATTTCTCCAGAAGTCCCTCCACTGCGGGTCACACTTCACATTTATCCATATATATCCATCCCTGTCATAGATAAGGGCAAATGTCTTCTTGTTTCCCTTATGGCGCATGACACACCAATTATCATCGCGAAAAGGATAATCTTCATATACATTATTAAATGAGTGGCAATATTTTATTGCCTCCTGCCTTGTCCGCATAGCTCCCTCCATCGTATACACTTATTCCGTCAAGAGGCTGCTCCCCTTCAAGCCACCAGCTTATATTTAAGTCCTTTTATCTCTATGTACTCTGATATTGCCACATCTTCCAACACTGTTCCACTCTATGTTAGTCTTTCCTGAAAGATGGAATGCAGGAACAACTTATCCTCTTTATAGATTTCCGCTGTTCTCCCATCAGCCCACAGCATCTTAGCCGGTATATCATCCAGATATGACGTAAATGCCCTCCCCGCAAGGTTGGCACATTAATACTTTTGCCGCTTAAAAGCTCTTAATTCTAATTATGATCAATTTCTATAACTTAAAAGAGAAGCCAACCCGAGTCTTCTTCGAGTTAACTCCACTTTTATATGAAAAAACAGGGAGTGGGTATCATAAATTGCCATTTCAGCCGCACAGGTGAAAAATTTCCCTTATTTTCTATAATCATACATATTCCATCACGCTATATATTGGCATCACGGTTCTGTCGGTTACACAAAAAGCGCCTAACTTCCATAATTTTCTTCGAGCCTTCATCATCAACCATGACATAATAAATCACAAAGTTCTTTACATAGATACGATAATATGGATATCTCCGATCTTTCAATGAACGATATGGCTCAAAAGACTCTGCACTTGGCAAACGCTCTAAAATAGCCGACTCCACTAAATCCAAAAGATTATTTGCAGCCTGCGGATTTTTTAATGTTTCTGCAATATAAGCCACTTTTTCTTCTAAGTCCTCATAGAATAATGGCAAATACCGCAAAATATACTTTGTATCAGCCATTTACTCTCCTTCTAAGGCCATCAAAAACTTCATTATGCGTATAACGCCTGCTGTCACTTTCTGCTGCCAAATCCGCTTCATCCATGGCATTTTCCGCCCCATCCGTTAGTTTAGAATATTCTTCAAGACTTAGCACAACCATAGCACCATATCCATTTTTAGTTAAATACACTGGTTCGCCGGAATTTACAATTCTTTCTATATCCGGGAATTTATTTCTAAGATCCGAAACTGGTTTTATCTGTATCACGGCTCTCCTCCTTATCATAATTTTATCAATATTCTATCTTGATTTACATTATAAACAAAACTTGTATGTTTTACAAGCAACAAAAAATTATTTTAAGGAAAATTTCAACCCCAAATTGGACACTTTTTCGTTTTTATAACTTTACTTGTACTGCTCCACAAATTTAAAGAGAGAGCGATAACACCACTGTGCTATGCACTCTCTCTTTCAGGCTAGCTTTCCTTTCTCCTAAACCCACTGACTAATTGCGATATCGTACTGAGGAGCTTACTGTCCGCCAGCACTACGTCATCCTCTGAGCAATTCAATGCCAGCTCATTTAATGCGCCGGAAATAGAACAAGTCATCAGGCTTGTATCAACGTCGTCGCAAAGATATCCTCCTGCCTTTAAATCATCAATATGCTCTTGTAATGTACGCATTGAATTTTCCTGGTCGATTTTTCTCCAGGTATCCCAGCCAAGCGCTGACGGAGCGTCTACTAACAATATACGCCTGTTTTCTTCTGCATTGGCTCCGTTTACAAACCCAGCGCATCCGAGTATCAGCTGCTGCCATGGATCGTCGCTTTTTAGCGCCGCTTTCTCGATCCGGGCGGCAACGTCTTTTTGCACGCTATCCAACACGGCTATAAAAAGCCCTTGCTTATTTTTGAAATGATGATAGATCGCCCCTCGCGTTACATTTGCTTCCTCTGCGATCTTTTCTAATGTCACATCAAAATAGCCATATTCGGTGAAATGCTTTTGTGCAATAGCCAATAAATTCGTGGTGGTCTTATAGCTGGCCTCCTTATTCTTCATGCTACATCTCTCCCGTATAATTATTTTGGAATTCCGCGCTTGGAGGGATTGATTCAATAATATCAATAAGGATATTGTTAGGGTCTTGTACTATAAAGTGCCGCTGTCCATAGTCCTCATCCTTCAAAGGCATTACGATGATACTGGCATCCTGCTTTTTGAGGTCATCATACATTTGCGCGGCATCTGCCACCTCAATATTTATTATCACGCCGCTTACAGCCGAACGGTTTGGAGCAGGTATCGTCTCGTGGGCTGCGTCGATCAAAGCCAGCTCGCCTCCGTCGGGGTGCACGAGGCTGATATACCAATCGCTCGAAAATGTTTCAGTAAATCCTACCCTCAGTGTACAAGGGGACACACGGCCGGAAAAGAACCAATTTTTATCCCTGCTGCGTTGCTGGCCGTAAGTTATACCTTATTGGCACAATATACGGGCTTGCCGTGCAGCAGCGTCTCCACCACATTTTCAGCCGTCTTGCGCTGAAGCTCCACGATCGCCTCTTCGGAGCACCAGCCCATATGAGGCGTCAGAAGCACATGTTCCTTAGACAGCAGAGGGGAATGCTCGAAGTCTTCCGTCGATACGACATCCAGGCCACAGTACCCCACTTTTCCGCTGTCCAGCGCTTTTATAAGAGCCGCCTCATCAATCAGCCCGCCACGAGCCGTATTCACGATGACCACTCCATCTTTCATCATCCGGAAAGCATCTTCCGACAGCATATGCATCGTGGAGCTGTTCAGTGGGACATGAAGAGAGATGACGTCAGCCTCGCTCACTGCCTCCTCAAAGCCAAGAAACCGGAATTCCGGATAGGATGCGCAGTCTTTAAAATATGGATCATATATTACGATCTCCTGGAAGAATGCCTTCATCTTTGCCGCAACATTCCGGGCGATATGGCCGAACCCGATCAGGCAGAGCACTTCATTCTCCATCCTTCTTACCGGCCGTATCTTGTCCATCTCAAATTCCTTCTCCAGAAGGAGCCGGTTCGCAAGCGTTATCTTCCTCTGTGCATTCATTATGTGGGCGATGGCCGTATCCGCAACTTCGCCGATACAGTAATCCGGCACGTTGGCCACATAGATGCCTTTGGCTGCCGCCGCCTCTACATCTATCGTATCCACACCGATCGCATACCTGGCGATTACCTTGCACCGCTCCATGCTGTCGATGACAGACTTGTCTATCACCGCAAACTGGACGATAAGCGCATCCGCGTCTTTCACATAGGGAATGAGCGCATCCGGCTCTTTTATGCCGCCCTCTGCTATCTTAGCCAGATCCACGATCTCTACCTCTGCGAGCCGCTCAAACACCTTGAATTCTTCTTTCAGATCCGGATAATAATAATCCGTTATCACTATCTTCATCATCTTATAATCCCTGCCTTCTTCGCGATACTGAGCATGCCCTTGATGCTCAGCTGGTCAATCTGCTCTTTATCCGAGATGACAGACACCTCTATGTCCCCGTACTCCTTCCGCAGAATATACGCATAGAGCCTGCACCGTTCTCTCAGGCCGACAAGCACGAACCGCTGCGGCCTCCCTAAGCCGAACATATCCATCTGCCCAAGCGAAAGCATGTCATCCGCCGCTATGAGCGCCTCGAAGAAGAGACGTCTCTCATACCATTTCGTGTCGAGAAGCACATCCAGAAAACGAGGGAACATAAAGGATCGCACAAGCCCCGCCCTGCGGATCCATGCAGCTGCATTCTCCACGACCGCCTCGTCAAAATAATCTTCCGGCGCGCCGCTTCCGTCATCCTCCAGCGACTTTGTGAGAAACGTATTGTTCTTGACTGCCTCAAACGTCTGCCCGCTCATCGTCGTAAGGCTGCCAAGGATCTTCCCGCCGCTGTCCACCGATATGAACTTGGTATGTGAGGAGAGGACCACTACTGTCGCAGGCAGGGTAAGCTCCTTGTCCTGGAGGATCCCCATCATTTGCGTCTCCTCTCCCCTCATAAAGTCCAGACAGCCCGCAGCCGCGAATGGGCTCTCCATCTCTTCCGTCATCTTGTTTTTGATGCCCCGCACGAAATAGACCGGCTTGCCTGCGTACAGGTCAAGCCCCTCTACCAACTCCATATGCGCGGCCAGGTCTTCTACTCCGCACGGCGCGGTCAGATGGGGCAGCTCACAGAGCCCGATCTCCGATGTGATCATGCCGGAAGAAAAGATCGCGCAGATATCCTTTTCTTCAATGCCGACAGCCTGTACTGCCTTTGCAACCGTATCTTTCAGCCCTGTTGCCAGCACGTTCTTCGACCCTGTGATAGACGTATCCCGTACCCCCACCTTCTGCGACGCCTGTCCTGCTATGCTCCCGTCCTGGCTCACCACATATACCCTTGAATTGGTCGTGCCACAGTCGATGATAATGTAATACATCAGATTACCCCCAGTCCCTTCAGCGCATTCCTGATATCCTCCTTCTCGCCCGGAGACGGCGGCAGGAAGGGCCGCCTCGGATAGGCCGCCATGATGCCCCTGATCTCTGCGATGGCATAGATGGCAAGCTGTGTGGAACCCGCAATATACATGACATCCCGCAGCTTGTTAATCATAAACTGAAGCTCCCTCGCCTTCGCCTCCTCACCGTCCATGGACGCATCAAACATCTCTTTGCACAGTTCCGGAAATACGTTTCCGATGCCCGGGATATATGCACGGCACCCGAGCGCGTGTGCGGATATCCAGAGCGCCTCCGTCCCGAGCGCAAGGTCAAAGCTGTCATCTACAAGCTCACGCTCATAGACTGCATAGTTCATCAAGTCGAACGTAGCGTCCTTGATACCTGCCAGCCCTGCATCTTTTAGCTGCTTCATCACATTCAGGCTTGTCTCATAACCCTGGAACTTCGGGTTGTGATATGCATAGAACGGTATCTCCTCTCCTGCTGCCTCGATCACGTCAGAATAATACCGGATCAATTCCTCGTCCCCGTAGTGGAAATAGTATGGACCGACCGCAGCCGCAGCGTCACAGCCTATTGAAGCCGCATGGAGCGTAAGCTCTGTCGTGTCCTTCGTCGTAAGCGCTCCTGTATGTACGACGATCTTCTTATCTGGGGCGGAATACTTCTTCACGATTTCCGCAACCCGCTTGCGTTCCTCCAGCGTCATTAGCGGCCCGCAGCCGTAGGATCCACAGATGAACAGCCCGTCTACCTTTGGCGACAGGTATTCCACCAGCTTCTGAAGGTTATATTCATCCAGACGTCCTTCCTCGTCGAATGGGGTTATCATGGGAGGTACCACACCTTTTAATTTTTTCATGACTTCTGCTCCTTTTCTTTATACTATTGCTACCATATTCACAGGCCCGGCTTCCAGCCCCGCAAATCTAACAGGAAATGCACAGACCGCCCGTACCTTGTCATCCAGCTCTACCAGTTTCTTAATGTTGACATCCTCATACAGAATGAGGGTGCGCTCCCTCTGCTCCTCGTTCGTCTCCAGCAGGGCATGGTGGGACGGGAATCCTTCCATCGCCCCGGTCGCGGCGCTGTCAAAACTGATAGAATCCAGAGCCACCGCTTTAAGCCTGGGGAAATGCTTTCTCAGGTAACGCGCCGCGTCAGGAGCTACAGATGGGAAATCAGACACGAACTCCTCCGGGCTGCTCTCTCTCAAGTCGGAATATCCGGTGTAGACAAAAAGTATGTCGCACTCTTCAATCTCCTTCTCATGCTCCTTAAGCTCCTTAAGCTCTATCCGTTCTCCTCGGGACTTCTTAAGCTCCAGTACAAACGGAGCCGTATAATAGAAATCCTCCACCGGAATCTGATCGATCGTCTTTCCCGCCGCATCGAAATGGAACGGCGCGTCCACATGCGTCCCGGTATGCAGATGATGGTACACGGACGAAGCATTACATGCGTCCCCGAACCGGAACGCCTGATTGTAGTCGTACTTTTCTTCCGGGTTCGTCGGCCATTTCGGTACATTTTCCTCTATGATATAGCTTAATTCAACCAACATATGATTCACCACTTTCCTTTACTCCTCGTCTGGCTTCCTGAAAATATATCCTTTACGCAGCATGTCAAACAGCAGTGCAATGATAATGATCAGCCCCATCACGACTTCCTGCAGATATGCATTGACGCTCATAAGGTTCATCGCATTGCTGATGATCGTCAGTATGAGCGCTCCGACTATCGTCCCTGCGACACCGCCTTCTCCCCCTGTCATGCTCGCTCCCCCGATGACGACAGCCGCGATGGCATTTACCTCCATGCCATTCCCAATCGTACTCGTGGACGATAAGAGCTTGGAGGTCAGGACGATACCTACGAGAGCGGACATAAGGCCGTTGATGACATACACGGAGAACTCTACGATCCTCACATTGATCCCACTCAGCCACGCCGATTTCCTGTTGCTGCCGGTGGCATATACTTTACGTCCATACCCTGTATACCTCAAAATGATGTAGGACAGGATGTAAAGCGCGAACATCATCCATACACAGACGGGCAGGCCCATCACCTTCTTCAGGCCTATGACGCTGTATTCAATCGGCAGGCCTATGATCGTCTTGCCCATAGATATGTAGAGCGCAAGCCCCGCGGTCACGCTCGAAGATGCCAGCGTCGCTATGAAGGACGGCATCTTCAGAACGGTAATCAGAAAACCGTTGAACACGCCGACCAGCATTCCGAGCCCTAACATCATAAATATAGCCGTCCCGATTCCGACCGTTCCTTCCGCCAGGAATTTCATACCTATCGTAGCCGTAAACACGATACATCCGCCCACCGACAGGTCTATCCCCCCTGTCAGTATGACAAAGGTCATCCCAAGGGCTGATATGCCGCATGTCACAGACTGAGCCAGCACATTGCTTAAGTTGGAAGGCGAGAAAAACTTATCTGTAAAAAGAGACGCCACCAGACACATCAGCGCCAGTATGAGAAACACCGACCCCTGTGATTTCATAAAGAGTTTAACTTTTTTATCCATATCTCTTCTCCTTCGTGTCATTTACATTACTTGTCTTTGAAGCTCAGCTTCTGTGATGCTGCCGTTATCCATCTCGCCCGTTATCCTTCCGTCTTTCAGGACGAGTATACGATCCGCCATGCCGAACACCTCCGGCACTTCCGAGGACAGCAGAAGCACTCCGATCCCGGCTTCTACCATCTCGTTGATCAGGTTGTAGACTTCTACTTTGGCGCCAATATCGATCCCCCTCGTCGGCTCGTCCAGGACAACGATCCTGGCCTGGGTGGCAAACCACTTGGCAATGACGACCTTCTGCTGGTTGCCCCCGCTTAAGCTGCTTACCTTCTGCCTCGGAGTCTCGCATTTTATCTGAAGCTTGTCGATGAGACGGGTATTCGTCTCTCTTTCCTTCTTCAGGTTCAGAAGGCCCATCCTGCTCATCTTCCGCAGCGCCGCCAGCGATATGTTGAAGTCTATGGCCTGATCCACCTGCAGCCCCTCTGAGCCTCTGTCTTCTGAGATATACCCGATGCCGGCCTTTACCGCCTGGGCAGGAGCGGCAAATCTTGCATCCTTGCCGTTCATATATATGCTGCCTGTCAGCCGTTTGCTTCCTTTACCATATACGCCGAACAGCGCTTTTGCTATCTCCGTCTTCCCGGCGCCGAGAAGCCCTACGATCCCAAGGACCTCTCCCTTTTTCAACTCAAATGACACGTCATAAAGCCGATCTTTGAGGGATACATGCTCCATCTTGAGCAATGTCTCTCCTGTCTTATAGTGTACCTTAGGATATTTGTTCTTGATCGTCCTGCCGACGACCATCTCAGCCAGGATATCTTCATTGATATCCGCCGTATCGACCGTGGCAACCTTCCTGCCATTGTTCAAAATAGTGATACGGTCCGTAATCTCCATCATCTCATCCAGCTTGTGTGATATGAATACGACGGAAATATTTTTTCCCTTCAGCTGTCTTACGATTTTAAACAGATGTTCTACATCCTTCTTTGGAAGAGCCGAAGTCGGCTCATCCAGCAGGATAATCTTACAGTTTCCATTCAGCGCTCTTGCGATCGCCACGATCTGCTGCTGCGCGATGCTCAGCCGATCCAGCCGCTCGTCCACGTCGATATCCACGTCAATCGTCCGGAGCAGCTCACGGGATATCTCCCGCATCCGCGGCCAGCTGATGAGCCCCAGGCCGTTCTTCGGCATATTTCCCTGGCAGATATTTTCTGCCACCGTAAGATGTGCAAACAGGTCAAGTTCCTGGTAAACCATACGGATCCCGGCTCTGGATGCGGCATGGGGCGAATCGAAAGCTGCCTTTTCTCCGTCGATATGGATTTCCCCTGCGGTCGGCTCCAACACGCCGTTTACAATCTTCATCAGAGTAGACTTGCCGGCCCCGTTTTCGCCGAGCAGGCCATGTATCTCTCCGGGACGGACTTCAAAGTCGACATCTTCCAGCACCGTGACACCGTTGAACTGCTTTCCAATGCTTGTCATGATCAGGCCCTGTTTTTCCATATTTAACTCCCTTTCCGATTATAGAATTGTCAGAGGGTGTATATCTCAACACTCTCTTTGTTATCAGAAGTCTATTCGATCGTGTACTGATCCCAAACGCTCGCCGTCTCGCTCCAGTATCCGTCATCCACATTGAAGTTGCCCCAGAATGCCGCGTCATCAACATTGTCTTTCGTGATGATCATGGCATCTACCGTAATCACATTGCCGCCCAGGTCTTCGCCTTTGACTACCTTCGTCAGTACCGCCTTAGCTGCAATCGTAGCCATTGCAAGCGGGGAATTATCTACCGTCATGTCCAACATATCCTGGCGGATATAGTCGAGGGCAGAAGCCGCTCCGTCAATCGATACGATCATAATATGTCCGTCTTCTCCTACATTCTTCAGCTTATCGGACTGGGTCAGGCCAGACATGACACCTGCCAGCATACAGTCGCTGTGCAAGAATACTGCTCCTACATCAGAATCCGTCGTCAGCACATCGTTCATGGCTGCCATGGCTGTCTCTGACGACCAATCGCACGGATTGTCCCTGATATTATCAAGCCCGTTTGCCTGCACGCCTGCATTGAACCCTTCCGCGCGGTCATCTGCCGTTGCGGTTCCGAGCGTCCCCTGCATTGTCGTCACTTTCGCGCCTTTTCCGGCGGCATTATCTGCAATATATTTGGCACACATCTCACCCATCGCCGCATCGTCTATCAATACGCTATAGTCGACTTTGCAGTCTCCGTAGATAGTCCTGTTTACCGCGATGACTTTTACGCCTGCATCATTGCATGCCTTGATCGCAGGAGCCACGGCGTTGCTGTCGGCTGCCTGGATGAGGACTACTTCTACGCCCTTCTCAATAAAGTCGTATATCTGGTTGCACTGGTTCTCTGCATCTCCGTCCGCACTGCTCACTGTCACATCCGCTCCGGCCTCTTCCAGTATATACTGCATATACTTCTGTACCGCGATGATATATTCGCTGTCCAGCTCCGCGACGGTAATCGCTGCTTTGATCGGCGTTCCGTCATCTTTCAATGCAAGGTCTTTCAATACGTCTTTTGTAAAATCCTGCCCTTCCTGCTCCGTCTTTTTGTCTGACTTCTCATCTTCCTTGTCCGATTTGCCATCTGAACCTTTGCTGCTGCAAGCCGCCAGTGATAATACCATCACGCCTGCGAGGAGCAGCGATGTTGCCTTTTTCATTTGCATCTTCCAGTTTCTCATAATGTCTTCCTCCTTGATTTTTTTGTTTTGATTGAATGATACGACAAATGCTTTATGATTATAAAATATAATTTTTTTATTTTATTGTCAACATATTTTCGTTAATTTGTTTATTTTCCATTATTTAGTATAGATATTTATATGCATTACGCTTATATTAATAAAAAAATTTTATTATTTTTAGTTTGAATTTTAAATATCATTGTGTTATATTTGTAGTAAGAACGAAAGCTCGGGCTTTAAAGAACTTCCGAGACTGCTCAATAATAAAAAGGGAGGTTACATATGCATATAGACAATGACCATTATCCCACGCTCGCCAAGATCAGCGAATTGTACCCACAGCTAACCAAGGGGCAGAAGCAGCTGGCCGATTACATTCTTAAGAATCCGTCGGAAGTGGTAGATAAATCCATCACCGACCTCATAAGCCATACGAGCCTGAAAAGCGAGGCCTCCGTCGTAAAGTTCTACCGGCTTCTCGGCTTTGACGGATTCAAGTCTTTTAAGATCAAGCTGGCGCAGGAGCTCGTAGGCAGAACCTTTTACCACTCCGAAAGTGATATCACGCTGGATGACGAGCCGAAGGAAATCAAGAAAAAAGTATTTCTAGGGGCAATGTCGTCTCTCAGCAAAAATGCGGATATTGCCGGCAACGAATGCATGGACGCCCAGAAGCTGCTCTCAGCCGCGAACCGGATCATTATCCTCGGCCACGGCGCTTCCGCTTCCATCTGTCAGTACGCTTTCTTCAGGCTTACCGAGCTCGGGCTGAACTGCGTTTGTAACCCCGACGCGCATATGAACGCTGCCATCCTGACCCATCCGCGGCCGGGCGACGTCATCCTGTGCGTCTCGCAGTCCGGCGAGACCGCCGACCTGTACAAGCAGATCGAGATGGCATACCAGCGCAGGATACCGACCATCCTCATCACCGGAACGCCCGGCTCTTCCATCGCGGCCCTGTCACAGGTCATATTAAGTACCGTCAGCGAGGAGCGGAACATCCTGACCGACGCGCTCAACTCGAGAGTAGCCCAGTTCTGTCTGGTCGACGCACTATTCTCTATGATAAGTATCGCGAACGCGAATGAAATGCTCCCACGGCTGCAGGATACGAGGAACACCTTTAAGAAATACAAACTATGACAAACGCTTTGATTGAATGAAAAAACAGATGTTTATATTAAATTTCTCTGTGAAAGGAAAGGAATAATATGAGCACATATACTATTACCATTGACGGCGGCACGACCAATACCCGGTGCATCCTGTGGGATGACCACAGGCTCCGTATCGACGAGGCCAGAAGAGAGATCGGCGTCCGAAACACAGCCATAGACGGCAGCAGCCAAAAACTTAAGCAAGCAGTAAAGGAATGCCTGGAACAGCTTCTGGACGGCAGCTCCCTTACATACCGCGATATCCGCCATATCATAGCAAGCGGTATGATAACTTCTGACGTAGGCATCGTGGAAGTTCCTCACCTGACCGCACCGGCGGGGCTCGATGAGATTGCGGCAGCCACGAAAGAGCTCCTTCTCCCCGATGTCTGCCCGATACCAATCCACTTTATACCGGGAATCAAGAATACAGAAGGCAATATAACCTTTGACGACTACGAATCCATGGATATTATGAGAGGGGAGGAAGTGGAAAGCCTCGCCATCATCCACAAATATCACAAAGGCCAGCCGATGCTCCTGATCCTTCCGGGCTCCCACAATAAGTTCGTGTCCGTGGATCAAGGTGGACGGATTACCGGATGCCTCACCTCTATCTCCGGCGAGCTGCTGGCATCTGTCACGAATGACACGATCATCGCCAAGTCGGTCGGACGGAGCTTCGTAACGAGCTGCGACTATGACAGGGACTGGATGCTGCTCGGCTACGAGAACGCGAAAAGGGTCGGTCTTGGAAGAGCCTGCTTCTCCGGACGTATCCTGAGCTTATTCAGGGAAAAGAACCCTTCCAAGATAGCGAACTACATTCTGGGAGCCGTACTGCAGGGCGATATTACTGCCATAATGAATTCCCAGGCGCTGAGCCTCACCAAAGATACGCACGTAGTGATCAGTGGCAAGGCTCCCCTGAATCTGGCATTGAGGGATATCCTCCATGCGGAACATATATATGAGCATGCCACCATCTATGAACCTGACCGGGGCTTTTCCACGTCAGCGCTTGGGGCATATCTCGTAGCAGAAAAGATGCAGCTGTTATAAGGAGGAGAACAACATGAAAGTAGTCATCACAGATTATGAATATGAAAATATAGACACAGAAAGAGAACTGATAGAAGGCGCAGGATTTGAGCTGTACGACTATCAGGCCAAAAAGCCGGAAGAGCTCATGCCAATCGTAAAGGACGCTGATGCTATCATCACCCAGTATTCGTCCGTCACATCCGCTGTCATCAAAAGCATGGAGCACTGCAAGATGATAATCAAATACGGCATCGGGGTAAATAATATCGACTGCGAGGCTGCGGCCGCAAAGGGCATCTACGTATGCAACGTGCCCGATTACGGAGTGGCGGAAGTATCGGATCATGCCTGCGCCATGATACTGTCGCTCGGCAGGAAGCTCCCAGTACTTGCAGAATCGCTGAAATCCGGAAACTGGGGCTATGGAGGCGCCATTCCCCTTCGGAGGCTCTCGGAATGTACGCTTGGCCTGGTAGGCTTCGGACGGATCCCCCAGATGGTAGCCAGGAAGATGCAGGCCTTCGGAATGACGGTATCCGCATATGATCCTTTCGCCAGGCCAGAAACAGCGAGAGAACAGTCTGTATCACTTGTCTCTCTCGACAGCCTGCTGCGGACAAGCGACTTCCTCTCTGTCCACTGCCCGCTTACCAAAGACACGTTCCACCTCATCGGTGAAGAGGAGATAGAAAAGATGAAAGCCTCCGCCTTCCTGATAAACACAGCAAGGGGAGGCATCATAAAGGAACAGGCCATGATAAAGGCATTACTAGAAAAGAGGATCGCAGGAGCGGGCGTCGATGTATTTGAGGAAGAGCCTGTCCGCCCGGATCACCCCCTCCTACAGATGGACAATGTCATCGCCACCCCGCACAGCGCCTGGTACAGCGAGACAGCAATACACGCTCTGCAGCGGAAAGCTGCGGAAGAAGTCGTCAATGTCCTGAAAGGAAATGAACCCTTCCACCGTGTCTAGCTCACCCATCTTAATTAACTGTGACCGTTCCCGCAGGGACACCTGCGGGAATCTTTTCTGTCCATGTCCGCCCCTTCATATAGCCAATAATCTGTTCTGCTGTACTGACCGTGTGTCCCCTTGTACACTGAGGGTACGCTCCACTTAAACGTTATGTATTCCTTCTTTCAGCCTGTTCACGCGGTCTTCGACCGTTTTAAGAAATTCTTCCTCCGTCAGGCTCGGATCTCTTGTCCCTAAAATAGTCTCACAGGGGAGCTTATCACACTCGCCACATGAATTAAGCCCATTCTTGACCCGTGAACAGTAATAGATAGGACATTCTTTTCCTTCCGGTGCATGGAAGACCTTACCACGCGCCTCATTGCATCCAATGCACATATTCCCATACAAATTACAAGAACTACAATCAGTCCCACAACAGCTAATATTTTCTTTCATTTGTCTTCTCCTTGTAAATTTCAGCTGTATTCTCTGCTATACAGCGTATTTTCTCTCTAATGTCTGTAGGTTCCAGCACTTCCGCCTTTGCTCCGAAAGCCAATATCCATGTAATGAAGTTTTCCATATCCGTATAGTCGGCTGTAAAGAGCAGCCTTCCCTCATCCGTCTTTGTAAAGCACTTTGGCCCGAATTCCTCGACCAACCGCCACTCCACATCAGGATCGAATAATACCTTAACCTTAATTCCTCCCGGAAAGATCTTCTCATTTGACAGATCCGGCAATGGTACGTCTCTAAATGCAAATGGCTTTTCAGACTCTTTTACCTGATCCATTCGGTTCAGCTTGAAGAGCCGGAAATCCTTCCGCTCCTGGCACCAGCCCCAGACATACCAGCTCGACCACTGGAACACAAGATAATATGGTTCGATCGATCGCTCACTGCAGCCTGATGGGGCATAATAGCTGAAGCAAAGCAGATTCCGATTTTCTATAGCGCTTTGTATCACCTCGATTCGGGGAGACAGCGTCCCTTTGTACCATGAAGACAAATCAATCAGAATCAGATCCCTTCTGCCTACGGATTCTGAAGACCCGGCTTGGATCTTCTCCATCAGCTGGCTGTAGTAGTTACTTCCGCTTACGCTGTCAAGGCTTCGGAGGCCTGCAAGGATCATCTGCATATCTTTTGATGTCAGCAGCGTTCTGTCCATGCGATACCCTTCCATAATACTGATGCCACCGCCCGCCCCTTGCGTGGTAAGGATCGGAATCCCTGCTTTGCACAGGTCGTCGATATCTCTGTTTATCGTCCTGCGCGAAACTTCAAACTGCTCTGCAAGCTCCGGCGCTGTTACCTGATCCTTCTGCAACAGGACAGACAATATTCCGATTAACCGGCCAATCTTCATATTCCTCACGCTCCATACATATAATATCAAATCCAACAAGACAACAGTATGTCATGTTTATTTTTTAATTTTACCTGCTTCTCCGTATGGCGTTTTTGGCTCTGCTACCATCGATAGCGTTTCCTGTCTGTCAAAATCATAAGTAATCGCCTTATATCTCGGTTCGGTAAACGATGCTGAACCGCCAATACCAAAATATTTTTCAAAAAATGTCTTCAGCTTATCAATAACCCCCTGTTTCTTCTTAACTCTGCCTCCACCGCCAAAGCGAGAGATTGGAGGCATGAGCTTGTCTATGTCAGTCCCGGCTGTTTTGATTTCTCCATCCCGGAATGCATTCTCCATGAATTTCCGGGTTTCTTCTGATTTCAGTTTTTCTTCCGCAATAATCGCATCAAGGTCATGGGCACGCTGTTCCGCCACATAGCTGTGCCATCCGTTCATAACATCATCCACGTCATTGATTCCTGCAATAAAAGTTTCAATGAGCTTTTTCTTACTACGCAGCTCCGGGCTTGCATCAATTGCTTTATTGATGGTTATCAGTACTTCCTTATCTTCACAGTGGGTACCATGGTACTTCTTTACGAGCATAAGAATATAATCAATATTGATTTCTATCTGCCGAATCAACTCAATCTCGAAGATCACATCATCTGTAATATCCGCACTTTCCTGACGCTTGCGTTTCCACTCATCACGTAAATCTTGATAGCGGCCAAGGTAATCCTGTAAGTCGCGCTCAGAAATCAACTCATTGACCTTAAATTCATCAAAAGAAAGCAAGAGATTTCTCATGCGGAGAATTGCACCAAATAATGCAATAAAGTCTTTCTGGTTCTGTTCCCCGACAATTTGTGGTTCTGACAGCGGAAACTTATGATTCAAATCCTCCATCAAATCCACATATCCCGGCATCTGCTTTCCATCGACAGACTCATAGCCATAATAATAGTCTTTAAAACTCTGTAGCAGAACAATGCCTCCGGCATTCTTATCCCCAAACAGAGAAATGGCACTGTCTACACGCTTTTGCAGATTACGGAAGCAAACAATATTTCCAAAGGTCTTAATGGAATTCAAAATACGGTTGGTACGGGAAAATGCCTGTATCAGGCCGTGCATCTTCAGGTTCTTATCCACCCACAGCGTATTCATGGTCGTGGCATCAAAACCTGTAAGGAACATATTTACTACGATCAGAATATCCAGTTCCTTATTCTTCATACGAAGCGACACATCTTTATAGTAATTCTGGAATTTTTCACTGGAGGTATCGTAATTCGTATGGAACATTTCATTATAGTCCCTGATAGCCCCTTCCAAAAAATCTCTGGACGGCTGATCAAGGGCAGAGGTGTCCTCAGGATTTTCCTCATCTAAAATACCATCCGATTCTTCTTCATTTGCACCATAACTAAATATAGCTGCAATACGCAATTTCCTGGTCGGATCTGCAGCCATCTGCTTCTTGAACTCCTGATAATACAGTTTTGCCATCGGTACGCTCGATACCGCAAAGATAGAATTAAACCCGCTGATACGCTGTTTCTGCTTAATTTGCTCCACCTCGTCACGTTTGGCAGAAACTACCTCTGCAATATTGGTCAGCGTATTATATATGTATGTTTTGTCTCCACGATAGGTCTTCTGGTCGAAATGTTCCAATATATACTGCGTCACGATTCGGATACGCTCAGGAGCCATCATAACCTTCTCCCTGTTAATATCCCAGACCATCTCGTCTGTGATCTCCTCATCCGTATCCATCGTCTTAATATAATCCACCCGGAATGGAAGAACGTTTTTATCGTTAATCGCATCCACAATTGTATAACTGTGAAGCTGGTCGCCAAAAGTTTGTCCCGTAGTAAAGAACTCTGGATTTTTTACTCTACCGGAATTTCCGGAGAAAATCGGAGTTCCCGTGAATCCGAACAGATGATACTTCTTAAAATTCTTTACAATAGCCGCGTGCATGTCCCCGAACTGGCTGCGGTGGCACTCGTCAAAAATAATAATGATGTGCTTCATATACACTCCATGCCCCGGATTCTTTTTTATAAAAGTAGCCAGTTTCTGTATTGTGGTAATAATGATATGTGCATCCGAATCTTCCAACTGGCGTTTCAGTATGGCAGTAGAAGTATTGCTGTTGGCTGCTCCATTTTCAAAGCGGTCATATTCTTTCATGGTCTGATAATCCAGATCCTTTCGATCAACCACGAACAGCACTTTATCAATATATGGCAGCTTCGATGCAAGCCTTGCGGTCTTAAATGAAGTCAGCGTTTTACCGGAACCCGTCGTATGCCAGATATATCCGCCGCCTTCCACACTTCCGTACTTTTTATAGTTATTGGCAATCTCAATACGATTTAAAATACGCTCCGTTGCAGTAATCTGATATGGGCGCATGACCATTAACATATCCTCGGATGTAAAAATACAATATTTTGTCAAGATATTTAAAATCGTATGCTTCGCAAAAAAAGTCTTAGTAAAATCAATGAGGTCTGGAATCACACGATTATTGGCATCTGCCCAGAAGCAGGTAAACTCAAAACTGTTACTGGTCTTTGTCTTACTTGCTCCTCGTTTCTCATACTCTTTTTCCGCATTCCGCCTGGTGCTATTGGAGTAATATTTCGTATTCGTACCATTGGAAATAACAAAAATCTGAATATACTCATACAATCCACATCCTGCCCAGAACGAATCCCTCTGATAGCGGTCGATCTGGCTGAATGCCTCACGGATAGCCACACCTCTGCGTTTCAGCTCAATATGTATGAGAGGCAGGCCATTGACCAGTACTGTAACATCATAACGATTATCGTGCTTTGCTCCGTCCGCCGTACCAATCGCATACTGATTGATGACCTGCAGTCTGTTATTATGGATATTGCTTTTGTCAATCAATGTAATATTCTTGGTTTCCCCAGTATCACGCTTTAATACTTTAACATTGTCCTCCTGAATGGTGCGTGTCTTTTCCACAATGTGCTCATTTGGATTGGCAACAGTATTTTTGAAAAAGCTATCCCACTCTGTATCGGAGAACTGATAATTATTCAGTTCCTCCAGTTTTCTGCGAAGATTGGCAATCAGATCTTTTTCCGTGTGAATAGGTAAATACCCGTATCCCTGTTCACAGAGCAGGCGGATAAATTCCTGTTCCAGTGCAGATTCGCTCTGATAACTGTCAGAACGCTTCTTGACTGGCTCATATTCTGTGACAACGGTATTCTCCGATGTCTCCGCTACGATATTAAAGTACGGCATATCCTCGCCCCCTTACTTTTGTAATTCTTTGAAGGATAATAACTTATCCCTGTAATATTCGTACTGTTTCTGGCGTGCTTCAATCTCTGCCGGAAGCCCTGCGGACAGGTCATTGCAGAGAGTATCAAAATGGTCAAGAATATTGACAACATATTTTACCCGCTTATCACCTGGAATCGGAATAGTTATTTTATTCAAATTCTCTTGATTCAACTTTGGCTGCGCTCCGCCAGAAATATACTTGTTTAAATCTATAGAATTCAAGTAGATCTCCACATAACGTCTTAGTTCATAGGTTTCAAATTTCAAAACATGTGCATGATTATTAACCCAATTCTTTCCTGAAATCGAAAAAGCAATAGGAGTGCTTCTTGCAAGAAGATTAGCTCCATCTTCTGATACAAGCAAGTAATCTCCATCGAAAATATAATCGGACACATAATCTACGATTCCAGAAGCGCCATAATACGGATACTTTCCTGTTTCTCTTTTTTCTTTCGTGACAGGCTTTCTCTGGCGGTCACAATTTTCAGAAATCTTGTCTAGTGTCAGAGAAGCAAACCCAAACACATACTGAACAAGCTTAATTGCGTTCAGCTCTGCCTGTCTGTCTGTCTGTCTGTCTGTCTGTCTGTCTGTCTGTCTGTCTGTCTGTCT
>CAJTVU010000009.1 GCA_910580235.1 uncultured Dorea sp. | reverse complement strand
AACCCCCGCCAAAGGTTTTGGAGACCCCTATCATACCACTTGACCAATCCCCTGTGCTGTGATTTTTCACACTAGATATTTATACCACAGTCAGGACGCTATTGTCAAGCATTCCCGCAGTATTTCTGTAAATCCTCTTCGAAACGGCTTATCTGCATTTCCAGTTTCTCCTGCTCTTGTCCGGGCAGGCTATGGATCAGAGTTGTAATATCTTCTTGTATTTTTGCAGCGTTATATGGCACTTCCAGAGCAAAATCGGCAAAAGCGCGGATCTTCTGGAAATACATATCCGTGTCCGGCTCTTCTCTTCCTTCCCGGCAGATCTCGTACATTACAAAGCAATCTGCTGCATCGGTATCTGTACATTTCTTGCATATCCATTTGCCGAGATAATAGTAGGCATTGTCAAATTTATACAAGAATCCTGGTAATTTTAACAAACGTCCGGTCATATGAATCCCTCCTGCCTCCTGCTTGACGTTTCTTACTATATCCAATATACTATGTATGAAAATGAATTACAAGTGAGGAAAGAGCCATGTCATTTGAAAAAGCAGCCGCATATCTGGAAAAATGCGGATTGAAAGAAAAAATACTAACCTTCGAGAAGTCCAGCGCGACTGTGGAGCTGGCGGCAGAAGCAGTAGGATGCGAGCCAGCACGTATCGCGAAGACCATGTCTTTTCTGCAGGGAGAGAAGGCGGTCCTGATCGTGACGGCGGGAGATGCAAGAGTGGATAATAAGAAGTATAAAGAGAAGTTTGGAAAGAAAGCGAAGATGATCTCCGGGGAAATGGTGGAAGGATATATCGGACATGCCCCGGGAGGGGTGTGCCCTTTCGGGATAAAAGAAGGAGTGGAAGTCTACCTTGACGTGTCCCTGAAACGGTTCGAAACCGTCTATCCGGCGGCAGGAAGCGGCAGCAGCGCGGTAGGGCTGACCATTCCAGAGCTGGAGCAGGCTTCCAGATCCCTGGGATGGATAGACGTATGTAAATTGGGGACGGGGTAAAATTCATTTTACCCCGTCCCCAATTTAATCTGTATTTTTGTAAGGAATTCTTCTGGTTTTATAGTGTCCCGGTTGTCGATCTCATAGATCTCAAAAGGGCGCCCGGACGTAGCAAGGCCGTTCTTCCTGGCATGATCCAGTACTTTCCGCACTTCCCTGGCATTATCGTCATAGCTGCCGCGGTAGCGGTAAGAGAGGTAGTCCCCTGCGGGAAGCGTGAAATCATATTCCGCGGGCTGGCCTTCCAGCACGAAAAATACGGACGTATAGACGTTAGAGATACCACTTTCCAGCTCCGGGACGGAGATAAAGGCGCCGATCGTCAGAGTCCCCAGGTCTTGGACGATGTTCTCATGTTTCTTGTGCAGTTTTTTAATCAGAAAATCCATCTCCTCGTCCCGGGTAATATGCTCAGTCACCTGTACGCAATAGCGTACGGGACAGGGCTCTGTAAAGACCGTGCCTTCCGGAGCATCGCGCAGGGAGCTCAGAGAAGAGATCCTGTTTTTAATGATCTTTTCCCGCTTTTCCAGCTCTTCTATGCGGCGGCGCAGCAGCAGATCTTCTCTGTGCAGAAGCGCCAGCGTATTGTCAATGCTCTGGCCGTCCAGGTAATCTTTCACCTGTTCCATAGAGAAGCCTAAGGCGCGCAGATCGCGGAGGATATTGAGCTTATACAGATCCTTCAGGCTGTAGAGGCGATAGCTGTTGGCGTCCCTGCGGGGCTTTAGCATGCCCAGCCTCTCATAGTAGCGCAGAGAGTCGGGGCCGATGCCATATAGTTTTGATATTTCGCTGATCTTATAATAGTCTTTCATAAAAAATTGTCCCCTTGTAAACTGAGGGTAGCATAAAATGAAACAGCAGGCAAGACTTGCAAAGGTATTTCTTATGAGGTAAAATATATCTATAGGTATAAGACGTTCGTCCGCCCCTGAAAGGGGCATGTATTACGGAATGCCCGGATGGGGGCAGATAACAGGATGGCTGCCACATATAGCTGAGAGAAGGAGGGGCTTATATGACAAAGAACAAAGTTGTTACGATTGGACGGGAATTTGGAAGCGGCGGACATGAGATAGGCAATCTGCTTGCAACGCGCCTTGACATTCCGCTTTATGACAACAATCTTGTGCGGATGGTGGCCGACAGGCTGGACATAAGAGAGGAGACGGCGCAGGCGGTGGACGAGACGACGCTCAACAGCTTCCTGACCGGGTTCGTGCTCTCGCCCATCGAATATTCCAAAGCAATGAATAACGAAGAGTACACGAAGCCTTTGAGCGAGCAGGTATATGAGCTCCAGTCTGAGATCATACGCAAGCTGGCGGGCAGGGGCTCCTGTGTCGTAGTAGGCAGGTGCGCGGATTTTGTGCTGAAGGATGTTGCGGACTGTCTCAATGTGTTCATTTGTGCCGATATAGACGACCGTGTCAAAAGGATCGCCAAGAGATATGACATGTCGGAGAAGAAAGCGGCGGATAAGATTAAGAAGATCGACCGGGAGAGAAGGTATTATTATGAGTCCCGCACCGGGCTTTACTGGGGAGATATCGATTCCCATCAGATGCTCTTAAATGCAAGCCGTCTCGGGATAGAGGGGACAGTGGATATTCTGGAAGCGGTCTATAAGATGAAATAAAGATACCCTCAGTGGACAAGGGGCTATGCCCTGTACACTGAGGGTATTGTCTGTCGTTGGCTCCGTTATCTGCCGGACTGTTTGTCTGGATCGTCGTCATTCCTGCGCGGCCTTTTCCAGATGTAAAGCGCAAGGAGCCCTCCGATGGTATAGATGACGGTCGTAAGAAGAGCTGGATTGTTCCCTAAGAACTTAACTACTAAGACGATAGCGGTGAGGACCGCGATTATCTCAAGGAAGAGCAGGAGGCGCTTCTCTCTGCGCTCCCGGTACTTCTGGATCCGCTCTTCGTTCAATCCTTCGATATATTCTGTGATATGCTCCTCTGTAATCTGGCTCATCATTTGTTCGGCAGGCGAGAAGGAGCGGAAGTATTCCAGGATCTCTGCGCGTATCTCGTCGTAAGCATGGCTACGTTCGGAAATCTCTTCAGCGTCGGCATCTTCTGTCTTGCCGGCATCGTCCAAAGAGCCGGGGCCTTGTGTGCCGGCATCGTCCAAAGAGCCGGAGCTTTGCGTGCCGGCATCGTCCAAAGAGCCGGCTTCCTGCGTGCTGGCCTCTTCGGCGGCCGTTTTTACCGTGCTGCTTTCTTCTATGACTGGTTTCTTTGCAGTTCTCGTATTTTTTCTTGCCATCTTTTGTTCCCCCTTATTGCTTTATCATTCAGCGCCATAAGCGCAGATCGTAAACATATGCCACGGGATCGATCCTGTACACAGGAAGCGTGTGCTACGGGATGCCCGGATGAGTATGGATTTATCATAGCAGTTTTTGTAGGATATTTCAAATTATATTACTAATATTAATAAATTTGTGACAAAATGCAAATTGAATTTTAAAGGCGGTGTGATATAATAGACACTGTTGATTGTCATAAGTTATACAAGGAGGAGGCATTATGGCAAAAAGAGGAGTAAAAGTAACATCTTCCACGACAGAGAAAAAAGTTGAAAAGGCAACTGCAGTAAAGCCGGCAGTGATAAAACCGGCCGCAGCTAAACCGGCCGCAGTAAAACCGGCGGCAAAAAAGACTACGAAGACTACAGCGAAAAAGGAAATCAAGGTTAGAGCGGTTGTCGAGTACTATGGCAAACAGGTTGAAGAGAAAGACATGATTGCAAATGTAAAAAAAGCATGGACAAAATCAGGCAAAAAGGTTGGCGACATCAAGACCATGGAACTTTACATAAAACCCGAAGAAGCAGCCGTTTACTATGTGATCAACGGAACAGAATCAGGTGCGGTGGCATTCTGATTATGGAAGAAGAGGAAAGAACATCCTGCCGGGCAGGGTGTTCTTTTCCTTTACTGTTCCGTCTCAAATTGCTATAATATAAGAAACAGATAAAAAGCAGAGGAATTTCAGGGAGGACAAAAGGAGAAGAATATGAATGAAGCAATATCCTTCGGGAAAGATATCATAGGAGGCGCGGACGGCCCTACTTCCATATTTATTGCCGGGAGGGTGAATATGGGGATCCTCATCGTCTCGGCTATCATCGGGCTTTTGATCTGCTTTGCGGGCCTGAAGGTGGCCAAGGTCATTACGGCAGTCATCGGATTTCTTGTAGGGACAGGGATAGGCGCTGGGGCTGCCGCGGCGATCGGGGCGGAAAAGATTACGTTCGCCATTGTCGTGCTTGCCTGCGGGACCGTGCTGGCCGCTCTCTCATTTTTCGTGTACAGAGTGGGCGCGTTCTTTACCGCGTTTTTTGGCAGCGTGGGAGTGCTGGGGATGATCGTTAGCCCGTCTTCTGTCCCAGTCGTTGTGATCATACTGGTAGTATCTCTTATTCTTGGGATATTGGCGGCTGTATTTATCGAGCCGATCATTGTTGTGATTACCGCAGTCGCAGGCGGGATGTCGGCAGGGATCCTGATCCCGCAGATCGCAGGGATGGATCGTTTTTCGTGGGTCGGCTATATTATAGGGGCGGCTCTTTCGCTTCTCGGCATGGCCGTACAGTTCGCGCTGCATGCAAGGAAGGTCGGAAAGAGGGAGAAGATCCAGGCAGACAGGATCAAAGAGGAAGCTTCCATGGAGTCGGAGGTAGAGAAGGCGAGGACGGTCCTTGGAGAAGAAGATGAAGAGGAGGACGAAGACGATTACGGCGGAACAGGCGCTAAGGAGCACGATGAAGTTGAGATTGTGGATTTAGATGATATACAAGACGATATAGAGGATGATATACAGTAGAAAGGGGGCTTCTATATGAAGCTGGATATGCACTGCCATGTGAAGGAAGGCTCCATAGACAGTAAAGTAAGCTTAGACGAGTACATTACTTCCTTGAAAGAACAAGGATTTGACGGGATGCTGATCACAGATCACGACACTTACAAGGGATATCGGCACTGGAAGAACGAGATGAAGGGGAAAATGCATGAAGATTTTGTTGTGCTTAAAGGAATCGAGTATGACACCTGCGATGCTGGACACATCATCTGCATTATGCCGGAGGGCGTGAAGATGCGCCTTCTGGAGCTTCGAGGCCTTCCCGCGGCGGTGCTGATCGATTTTGTCCACCGCCATGGAGGCATTCTGGGGCCGGCGCATCCTTGCGGGGGCAAATATTTAAGCTATGCCAATACGAAACGGTTCTACAAATCTCCAGAGCTGATCAAAAGATTTGATTTTATCGAGGTGTTCAACGCCTGTGAGCCGGAAGATTCGAATGCAGGCGCGGCAAGGCTGGCGGCCAAATACAAGAAGCCGGGGATCGGAGGCAGCGACGCGCACAGGCCGGATTGCATAGGCATGGGCTACACGATCCTTCCTGAGCCGGTGACGTGCGAGACCGAGCTGATCTCGCTTATACGCCGCAAAGTGGCGATTGAGGTTGGAGGGGCGCTGTATAATAAGACTACGAAAGACAAAATGGGCAAGGCGGATAAGATCCTGACATATTCTTTCTGGTTCTACAACAAAGGAGGAGAGCTGCTAAAGAGGCGCAAGAGACGTAAAAAAGGAGAGATTGAGAATCCCGTAGATCCCATCGATCCTATAGAGATCCCCTACCTCAGGCGGCAGGGGTAAGATTATAAAGGTTCCTGAAAATAAGGCACAGCCGTTTTATATGGCTGTGCCTTGTACATTTGAGGGTATATGTTTTTAAATGACCGTCCCAATATGGTATACGAGGAAGCTTGTGATCCATGCGACGCCAAGCTGGAAGAGGATGATGCCGAAAGTCGATCTCCAGCTCTTCAGCTCCCGGTGCATGGTGGCGATGGTGGCGGTGCAGGGCACATACAGGAGGCAGAAGACCATGAGCGCATAGGCGTTGGCCGCGCCGAAGCCTATTGCGCCAAGAGCCGTGACCATTGCGTCCATGCCGTGAGCAGTGGTAATGTTCTGTATGCCAAACAGCACGCTGCAGCTCGATACGACTACTTCCTTTGCCGCGATCCCCGCGATAAGCGCTACGATAATCTGCCAGTAGCCCAGCCCGATCGGCGTAAATATCGGAACAATCGTTTTCCCGATCAGAGAGCCGAAGCTCTCGCTGATGTCCGTTACATAACCGTGAGGGCCAAAGTTCAATATGCCCCACATAATGACCGAGGCGATGAAGATGACGGTCCCGGCTTTTGTTAGATAGTCTTTTATTTTCTGCCACACATAGATCGCGATGGTGTGAGCGTTGGGAGATTTGTATTCGGGCAGCTCAATAAGGAGAGAGCGCTCCGCTTTGCTTCCGTCCAGCCTGGACAGGATATATGCGGTCGTGATGGCTATGACGATACCCAGGATGTACATAGAGTAGCATACAAGCATAGCATACTTCCCGAAAAACATAGAAGAGAACAGCACATAAATGGGAAGCCTTGCGCTGCAGGACATAAAAGGCGTCACAAGGATTGTCTTGAAACGGTCTTTCCTATGTTCCAGCGCCCGGGAGGCCATGACCGCCGGCACGGTACAGCCGAATCCGAGAAGAAGGGGCAGGAACGCTCTTCCGGAAAGCCCCAGCCGGCTCATAATGTCGTCCATAACAAAGGCCACACGGGACATGTAACCGCTGTCTTCCAGAATAGCCAGAGCCAGGAAGAGGATGAAGATGTTCGGAAGGAACGTCAGGATCCCGCCCACCCCGGATATGATCCCGTCAACGACGAGGGAAGAGAGCATTGCGTCTGTGTGCATGGAAGCCAGTCCAGAGGAGACGGCTCCCGAGAGCAGCTCCAGCCCGATCTCAAAATATCCTTTCAGCCAATCGCCGATCGTAAATGTAAAGAAGAAGACAAGGCCCATAATGGCGAGGAAGATCGGAAGCCCCAGCCATTTTCCGGTCAGGAAGCGGTCTATCTTTTCTGTGGAGGCCTGTTTCTTCGCCTTGCCTACCACCACTTCGGAAATGATCTCTTCGATAAAGTCATATTTCTGATTGATAATATCTTTCTCGTAGCTTCTGTCGACAATCCCTTCAAGATTTAAAGGATGGCTCTCTGTCACGCTCTTATCTTTTTCCAGGATCTTAATGGCGTGCCAGCGCTTATGTATTATATTTGGATATTTTTTCGTCAGAGCGTCTATAATAATGTCAATTTTATCTTCTATATAGTCCTCATATACCATGGCGTACTCTTCGTGGTGGTTGTGCCTGTGCGAGGAAGCCCGGCCGTCATGATGATGGATGAGGGGGCTCTGAGCTTGCGAGTCCCTGTGATGCGCTACGGCGTGCAGAAGGATGCTAAGTCCTGTCTTCTTTCTGGCAGACACGGGGATAACAGGGATCCCAAGCATTTCAGGGAGACGGTGAAGGTCGATCTCCATGCCTCTCTCCTCTATGATGTCCATCATATTAAGCGCCAGGACGACAGGCTTTCCAAGTTCCAGAAGCTGCAGCGCCAGATAGAGGTTCCTCTCCAGACAGGAAGCGTCAATGACATCGACGATAATGTCCACTTCATCGCTCATAATACATTCTCTTGATACAGTCTCTTCCATCGTGTAGGAAGAGAGGCTGTAAATGCCGGGGAGGTCGATCAGCTTAAACTCCTGCCCCTCATAGCTGGCGCGGCCTTCCTTCTTCTCTACAGTGACGCCGGGCCAGTTGGCGACTTTCAGGTTTGCCCCGGTAAAGGCGTTGAAAAGAGTCGTCTTGCCGCAGTTCGGGTTGCCGATAAAAGCTACATTTATTATTTCTGACATGCCCCGTCCGCCTCCTTTACTTCGATGTGGTCTGCTATATTCCGCCCGAGGGCGAAGCGAGTGCCTCGGAATTTGGCAGTAAGTGCGCCATTCTTGTCATTATTGAGGACAGTGATCTTTGTACCCTCTGTGAGGCCGAGGGCTTCCAGGCGGCGTTCCAGCTTTAAGCCTGTGCCAATGGACAGGACCCGATAAGTTGTGTTATTTTTTCCTTGCTTTAGAGTCATAGGAGCCCTCCGTTTTTGAAATTGATTTTCATTAACTTATTTGTCCTAACTATAACATTCTTTTTTTTCGTTGTCAATTTCTTTCATTTTTTGTGCAATATTTCGATGGCAAACAGGTTGACAAAAGGGAGGAAGCTATTTATGATAATAGCACTCGTCTAAGAAATTCTAATTTTCGAGAACTAACATTCATGGGGATATCCCCCGCGCAGGGAACACGTCTTCCCGGATTTTCCAAACGAGATATCATTGCAGGAAGGAGGATAGGAGCAGCAGTTTTCAAAAATAGCGAAAGAAGGATAAGGAGGATTTTATGATTGTAAGAAAGCAAAGAGGGAGGCTGACGGCTCTTCTGTTTGTGTTTTTCCTGTCTGCAGCGTCCGTGGCTGCATATGCGGCGGATGGATCGACTGCAATGTCAGATATGGAAGAGGCAGGGGAGGAGACAGGCATGTATACGGAAGAAGCAGATACTGCCATTGAGGATGCCGATCAGGGAGACTCTGCTATGGAGGGAGCCGACCTGGCAGACGTAAGAATACATAAGGCGCAGGAAGAGGCAGAAGGAGCTTCCGACGGGCAGGAGGTGCAGGAAGAAGAAAGGAGAGATGCAGACTTTGAAGAGGAGATCAGAAAGAAAAGACAGGAAATTAGAGATTCTTATTTTCAGGGGAGGAAAATGAGGAAAATGGCCCGGTCTGGGCTGATGTCGGCAAAAGCTATGAATCTGGAAGAGGCAGGAGAGATTTTTTACGAAGGCTATTCGACGAATCATTTTATCATTCAGGGGAATATAGCGTACTGCCTTGAGCCGTCACAGCCCACGCCTGCCAACGGGAGCTACGAAGCTGTAGAGCTGCCGGCGGATTCAGCCCTTGCAAAAGTCATGTACTATTCTTACGGCTCGCCGGGAGAAGCTTGTCTGAACGAACATTGGGGGAATGCGGGCTTCTGGCAGATGCCGGATTCGTATGTTGCCGGTGTGATGCCCTGGGAGGACAGGTATGCGTACTGCCACATGTTCCAGGCATGGGTGTATTCGCAATATGATTTTCAGGTGGCTTTTTATGGGACGGCGTTGGCGCGGCAGGCGTGGTATGCACAGCTGGAAGCAGATTTTGAATGGAAGCTGGAACATATTTTAAATGAGCTTCCCCCGGTCCCCGCAGGCTTTCAGGCATATATAGTGAATACGGGAGGGGGAAGCCAGGTCATGAGCGCGTGGCTGTATGTGCCAAATGGGAAAGTCGTGGTGAGGAAAGCATCAGCGATCCCGGCTATGACGGACGGCAACGGCTGCTATTCTCTTGAGAATGCAGTGTACGGCCTGTATCAGGGAAACGATCTTGTACAGGAGGCGGCGACCGCCGCGGACGGGACCGCGAAGTTTACAGAAGTGCCACCGGGCAGCTATACGCTCCGTGAGATTACGCCGCCCCGAGGGTTCGCTATTGATATAAAGGCGTATAACGTCACGGTAATCGCCGAGCAGACGACAGAGACGGAAGTGAAAGATTATCCTCAGAGCGGCCTGGTGGATCTGCTGCTTAGGAAGACAGACGCCGAGACGAAGAAGAATGTCCCGCAGAGGAACGCGTCTCTGGCAGATGCAACGTTCTCTGTCCGGTATTATGCCGGCTATTACACCGCAGATCCTGCGCGGGAAGGGGCGAAGCCTGCCCGCGCCTGGGTCATGCGGACAGACGAGAAAGGAGAGGTACGGCTCGACGACGCACATAAAGTGTCTGGCGATGGATTTTATCGTAATTCTGCCGGACTTGAAGCCCTCCCTCTGGGGACGGTCACCATACAGGAGACGAAAGCGCCCGCAGGGTATCTTCTGAACCCGCAAGTATTTGTAAGGAAGATTACGTCAGAAGGGACAGAGGAGACAGTCCATACTTACAATATGCCCACTGTGCCGGAGACGCCCCAGAAAGGGAAGATAGCGCTCCAAAAAGTAGACGCGCAGACCGGAAAGGGAAAGCCCCAGGGGGCGGCCTCCCTGGAAAACGCGGTGTATGATATTTTCCGAAAACGTGATTACAGGGCAGGAGACACAAGAAAGGCGAGCTCTTTCGTGGGAACGATGACGACGGACAAAGAAGGGAAAGCTGTCAGTGCGGAATTGCCGTTTGATGTTTATTATGTGATCGAGAGGGAGGCTTCCAGAGGGTATCTGAAGGAAGAGAAGATCCACGAAGTGACGCTCTCTGCAAAGAACTCTAAGGAGCGTGTCTTTGTGGAGGACGTAGCTTCCAGAGAGCAGGTGAAGCGGGGAGATATCCAGCTTGCGAAATTTGCGTCGGATCTGGACGGAGAGGATGAGAGAGACAGGAAGAGGCCCCTTGAGGGAATCCGCTTTTCTGTAAAAAGCGTGACGACAGGAGAGGTCGTATGTACTATAGCTACAGATAAAAGCGGGTTCGCGACGACGGCGGAAGATGCATACCCCCAGGGGAGGCTCCCCTATGATACGTACGTGATCTCTGAAGAAAACGCTCCCAAAGGCCTTACGCCAGTAAAGCCTTTCCAGGTAAAGGTAGAAGAACAGGGAGTGACCCTTGGATATATACTGGAGAATCGGAATATTACGTCGGCAGTGTCCGTGGCGAAGAGAGCGAAAGAGACAGGAAAGATCGTCCCGATGGCAGGGACCAAGTTCCGGCTGCTTGGCAAAGATAAGAAGCCGGTCTCCATGACATCCCGCTATCCGCGCAACAAGAAGCATGAGACGTTCCTGACCGATGAGAAAGGCAGCTTTGTCTTCCCTGAGAGGCTTGCGGCGGGAACTTATTACCTGGAGGAAGTGAAAGCCCCAAAAGGGATGCTAAAGGGGGAGCTTATCCGGTTTGAGGTGGATTCTGACAGTTCATGGGAGGAGTCTTTAATCGTTGAAAGCTTCAATGAAAATGTCATGGGGCAGATTACGTTAAGGAAGACGGACGAAGAGACGGGAGAGGCGGTGGAAGGAGCCGTCTACGGGCTGTATGCAGCGGAAGATATTGTTACGGCGGACGGAACGCTCCGGGCAGAGAAGGAAAGCCTTGTGGCACAAGGAGATACTGGAGCGGACGGGAAGATCGTATTTAAAGAGCTCCATCTTGGGCGTTATTATATGAAAGAAATAAAGCCTGCGCCGGGCTATGTGCTGGACGAGGAGAAGCATGAGGCAGTACTGGCTTATAAAGATCAGGAGACCGCCATCGTAAAAGAGCGGGTAGAAGTAAAGGAGACGCCTGTGAAAGTGCGGCTTGTAAAGATAGATCAGGAGACGGAAGAGCCATTGGAGGGAGTAGGATTTTGCATATGGAAAGAATCAGGGGAAGAGGATGCAGAGCCAAAAGGATCTGACAGACAGATCCTTCGCACAGACGCAAGAGGAGAGATCTCGCTCGCCTATCTGGCGCCGGGCGCTTACTGCATACAGGAGAATGATCCGCTGCCCGGCTATATAAGCGACGGCACGATCCGAAGGTTTGTCATTGGCGAAGACGGCATGTTCCGGATGGAGGAGGATGCTCCATCATATAAAGAAGGGGAGATAATTATAAAGAACGGAAAAGTACCGCCAGAACAAGATACGCCGGAGGATAGGACGGAGGAGGCGCCTCCTGGGGCCGCCCGGACCGGCGACGGGGGGAGCGTGATTTTTTATATGGCGTTTGCCGGCATCTGCATAAGCACAGCCGTCGGGGCCTTTGCCTTGCACATGAGGAAGAGGGGGACGGGCAGGTAAAAGAGGCTGGTATAGTTCCTTGCACAGCGATGGCCTCTGTGGTACAATGATTCGAAAGACAAAACAGAAGAACAGGAGGTTGTCGCAATGGGAATGACAATGACGCAGAAGATATTGGCGGCGCATGCAGGACTGGATTCTGTGGAGGCCGGACAATTGATAGAGGCTAAGCTGGACATCGTGATGGCAAATGACATTACAGGCCCTATGGCTCTGCCGATATTCAAAGAGATGGCAGACAAGGTGTATGATAAGGACAAGGTCGTCCTGGTGCCGGATCATTTTACGCCGAATAAGGACATTAAATCTGCAGAGAACTCTAAGTCTATCCGCGATTTTGCAAGGGAGCAGGGGCTTACGTGGTATTTCGAGCAGGGCAAGTCCGGCGTGGAGCATGCGATCTTGCCGGAGGCTGGCGTGGTAGTGGCGGGAGAGTGCATTATCGGAGCAGACTCGCATACTTGTACTTACGGGGCATTAGGGGCGTTCTCCACAGGAGTAGGGACGACGGACATCGCCACGGGGATGGCTACCGGGGAGCTGTGGTTTAAAGTGCCGGGAGCCATGAAATTCGTGCTGACAGGGAAGCCGGGGCCATACGTGAGCGGAAAAGATATTATCATCCATATCATTGGAAAGATTGGTGTGGACGGAGCCTTGTATAGATCTATGGAATTTGTAGGAGAAGGTGTGAAGGAGCTGTCTATGGACGATCGGTTCACCATGGCGAACATGGCGATCGAGGCGGGAGCCAAGAACGGGATCTTCCCGGTGGACGAGAAAGCTGCAGCCTATATGGAGGAGCATTCTGCAAAGGCATACAAAGTGTATGAAGCAGATGCGGACGCTGTGTATGAGGAAGTGATTGAGATCGATCTGTCAAAGGTACGCCCGACAGTCGCATTCCCACATCTTCCGGGGAATGCAAAGACGATTGACGAGATAGAGGCGATGGATCCGATCGCCATCAATCAGGTCGTTATTGGATCCTGTACGAACGGGCGCATGGAAGATATGCGGAAAGCGGCGGCGATACTGAAAGGGCATAAAGTACATGAAGATGTGCGCGTTATGGTCATCCCGGCGACACAGAAGATATACAAACAGTGCATTGCCGAAGGTCTTCTTGACATATTTGTAGACGCGGGATGCGCGGTGAACACGCCAAGCTGCGGGCCTTGCATGGGCGGCCACATGGGCGTTATGGCGGCGGGAGAGAGATGTGTGTCCACCACGAACCGCAATTTCGTGGGGAGGATGGGACATGTAGAATCCCTGATCTACCTCGCCTCTCCTGAAGTGGCGGCGGCAAGCGCGATCGCGGGATGCATTGCGAATCCAGAGAAAGTAGGTGACAGATAATGAGGGCGCTGGGACATGTTTTTAAATATGGAGACAACGTAGATACAGATGTGATCATTCCGGCAAGATATTTGAATTCTTTCGATGCACAGGAGCTGGCCAGCCATGCCATGGCGGACATTGACCCGGAGTTCGTAGACAAAGTACAGCCAGGGGATATTATCGTCGCCAATAAGAACTTTGGCTGCGGCTCTTCAAGAGAGCATGCGCCGCTGTGCTTAAAGACGGCCGGAGTCAGCTGCGTTATCGCGGAGACATTTGCGAGGATCTTCTATCGGAACGCCATCAACATCGGCCTGCCTATCATCGAGTGCCCGGAGGCGGCGAAAGGGATCGAGGCAGGGGACGAGGTGGAGATCGACTTTGACAGCGGGAAGATATATAATCGGACAAAAGGCACAGAGTTCCAGGGGCAGCCGTTTCCGGAATTCATGCAGAAGCTGATCGCGGCGGGCGGTCTGGTAAAATATACCAACGCGAAGAAAGGTGATTAGGATGGATCTGTATTATACAAGTACAAGGGGCGCGGGAGTGAAAATGACCGCGTCCGAGGCGATACTTGCAGGGCTCGCCCCGGACGGAGGGCTGTTCGTGCCAGAGCAGATACCTTCTCTTAAGGCGTCCATGGACGAGCTGAAAATGATGAGCTACAAGGAGACGGCCTATACGGTCATGCGGGAATTCCTTACGGATTTCACGGAAGAGGAGCTAAGAGGCTGTATTGATAAAGCGTATGATGAGAAATTTGATACGGAAGAGATAGCTCCTCTTGTAAAAGTGGGGGATGTGCATCACCTGGAGCTTTTCCATGGGGCGACCATCGCTTTTAAGGATATGGCGCTTTCTATCTTGCCTCACCTTTTAACAACTGCGGCTCGGAAGAACAGGGAGGATAAGGAGATCGTCATTCTGGCCGCGACATCAGGAGATACGGGGAAAGCCGCTCTTGCAGGGTTCGCTGATGTGAAAGGCACGCGTATCATCGTATTCTACCCAAAGAACGGGGTGAGCAAGGTGCAGGAGCTCCAGATGACGACCCAGAAAGGGAGCAATGTGGACGTGGTGGCGGTACACGGCAATTTTGACGACGCTCAGAGCGGCGTGAAGAAGATGTTTGAGGACAGAGCGTTTGGGAAGGAGCTGGAAGAGAAGGGGTATCGCTTCTCTTCAGCGAATTCCATTAATATCGGCCGTCTTATCCCACAGGTGGCCTATTATGTATACGCCTATGCGAAGCTTTTAAAACAGGGAGAGATAAAGTCCGGCGAGCAGGTAAATGTAATCGTCCCTACTGGGAACTTTGGGAATATCCTCGCGGCATATTATGCGAAGAAGATGGGAGCTCCTATTGACAAGCTTATCTGTGCTTCCAATGACAATAAAGTATTGTTTGATTTCTTCCAGACAGGTATATATGACAGGAACCGTGAGTTCGTGCTTACAACTTCCCCGTCTATGGATATCCTTGTCTCCAGTAATCTGGAGCGCCTGATCTACATGGCGGCGGGGGAAGATCCACAGCGGACGGCGGCGCTTATGGAAGAGCTAAAAGAGGACGGACGCTACAGCATTACGGAGGAGATGAAGGAGAGGCTCTCGGACTTCGCGGCGGGATATGCTGATGAGGGCCAGACGGCGGCGAGCATTAAGAAAGCCTACGACAGCGCCGGGTATGTGATGGACACGCATACGGCAGTGGCGTCCCATGTGTGCGGCGCGTACAGAAAAGAAAGCGGCGATCAGAAGGAATGCATCATTGCGTCTACAGCAAGCCCGTACAAATTCGTACAGAGCGTTATGACGGCGCTTGGGCTTCAGGGGGAACAGGAAGACGAGCTATCCCTGCTCCCTAAGCTTCAGGAAGCGTCCGGCGTGGAAATGCCCCAGGCGGTAAAGGAGATCCTGGAAGCAAAGATCCTCCACAGGACAGAGTGCGATACGGATAAAATGGATGAGGCTGTGCGGGCCATACTTGGCATATAGCGTAGAAGGGGACAGAAAATGGAGAATATATTTGGAATTATTGTAGTAATCTGTGGGATTTATTGTCTGTATGGCTTCTATCTGGTGAAAGTAAAAAGGGAGCTTCCAAGAGGGGTCTTTCTCCCAAAAGGGATAGATGTTAAGAAGTGTAAAGATCTGGAAGGGTACTGTAAAGGAGTGCAGGGGCCTCTTCTTATCCTCGGGATCGTGGCGTTGGCCCAGGGAGCCGCGGATATGTACAATACGTCTGTCGGAGGCATTGACAGCGTATATTTTGCCCTGTTTATTATTTTTGTCATTATATTGGTCTGGTTCGCAGCGAGAGTCAAAAAGATGAACAGAGAATATTTCGGGATATAATAGGCATACCCATCCGGGCGTGCGGACTTTTGTCCGATAAGGTATTGATTTTGTCAGGCGATGATGTATAATATAATTTGGGTAAATTGTTTTATTACTATTATAAGAAAAGAGGTTGAAGGAAGATGGGAAGAGTTGATTTAAGCAAGTATGGAATTACAGGAACTACAGAGATCGTACACAATCCTTCTTTTGAAGTCTTGTTTGAAGAGGAGACGAGGCCGGAGCTGGAAGGGTTCGAAAAAGGACAGGTAAGTGAGCTTGGCGCTGTCAATGTAATGACAGGTATTTATACAGGGCGTTCACCAAAAGATAAATTCATTGTTATGGATGAGAACTCCAAAGATACCGTATGGTGGACGACGGATGAATATAAGAACGATAATCATCCTGCTTCCCAGGAAGCATGGGACGCTTGTAAGGACATTGCTCTCAAAGAGCTGTCTGGCAAGAGGCTGTTCGTAGTGGACGCGTTCTGCGGTACGAACGCAGATACGCGCATGGCTATCCGCTTCATTATGGAAGTCGCATGGCAGGCGCATTTTGTAAAGAATATGTTCATCGCTCCTACAGAGGCGGAGCTGGAGAGCTTTGAGCCAGACTTTATCGTATATAATGCTTCCAAGGCCAAGATTGAGAATTATAAAGAGCTGGGGCTGAATTCAGAGACTACGTCCATGTTCAACATTACAAGCCGCGAGCAGGTCATTATCAATACGTGGTACGGCGGAGAGATGAAGAAAGGTATGTTCTCTATGATGAACTACTATCTGCCGCTGAAAGGGATCGCTTCCATGCACTGTTCTGCCAATACGGACATGAACGGCGAGAATACGGCGATCTTCTTCGGCCTCTCAGGAACAGGCAAGACAACGCTCTCCACAGATCCGAAGCGTCTCCTGATCGGCGACGACGAGCATGGATGGGATGACAATGGAGTCTTCAACTTCGAAGGCGGATGCTATGCGAAGGTCATCAACCTTGACAAAGAGTCCGAGCCGGATATTTACAATGCGATTAAGAGGAATGCTCTTCTTGAGAACGTAACGTTAGACGAGAACGGCAAGATTGACTTTAACGATAAGAGCGTGACAGAGAATACACGTGTATCTTATCCGATCGATCATATTGAGAAGATCGTGCGCCCGGTATCTGCAGCGCCGGCGGCTAAAGAAGTCATCTTCCTGTCCGCAGACGCGTTCGGCGTCCTTCCTCCTGTATCTGTCCTTACACCGGAGCAGACGCAGTACTACTTCCTTTCAGGGTTTACTGCGAAGCTTGCAGGTACAGAGCGCGGGATCACAGAGCCTACGCCGACTTTCTCTGCCTGCTTCGGCCAGGCGTTCTTAGAGCTCCATCCTACGAAATATGCAGAAGAGCTTGTTAAGAGAATGGAGAAGAGCGGTGCGAAAGCATACCTGGTAAACACAGGCTGGAACGGTTCAGGAAAGCGTATCTCTATCAAAGATACACGCGGGATCATTGATGCGATCTTAAACGGCGATATTAAGAATGCGCCGACGAAGAAGATCCCATACTTCAACCTTGAAGTCCCGACAGAGCTCCCAGGGGTAGATTCCGGCATCCTCGATCCGCGCGACACTTATGCGAACGCTTCCGAGTGGGAGGAAAAAGCAAAAGACCTCGCGGGAAGATTTATCAAGAATTTTGCGAAATATGAGGGCAACGAGGCTGGAAAGGCTCTTGTTCCGGCAGGCCCGCAGCTTTAATACGATTTGGCGCATATCTGGACAGTAATAATTTCCAAGGGAAGCAGTTGTAAAATGCGTTCCAATAGGTTATAATAAGTTCAGAGAAAAGCCTGAGATGCTCGACAACTCCTGTAATTTTGAACCTACAAAACTTTAAACGGGATTCCTACATCTCCGTAATATGTCAAGCCTTCATTACGCAGAGGAAGACAGAAAAGCGGATGCGGATACCCACCTGGCTGCGGCTAGGAGTCAAAATACAGGAACCGGCATTTTGGGTATAGTACAAAAGATAAAAGACAGTCGTACAGCGGCTGTCTTTTTCGTGATATATGATTCTGGCGAAGGAAAGCAGTTTTTAAAATTGTGTCTGGAAAACTGTACAAAAGTCTCTAAATGTTCTGCCGAAGGGGATAGATACGGACGCAATCGCCCTCTATGCGCCGTCCATGGCGCAGGCCGGGCTTTCGTCGGCGTCCGTGCCGACGAATTGCTGGGATTGCCAGAACATTAAGATGCTCTAATATTCTTCACGGTCACAAAGAAGAATACAATTTGTAAATTGCCAAGCGCAATTAAAAAGATCCCTGCTGGCTATAGAATCACTATAAGAAAGGTTATTGGTACATATATGAGAAGAGGACGGTTGGATAGAAGGCGGTTGGAGGGGCAGCTGTATTATGGCCTGGCAGTGCTGGCGGCTCTTTTTGTGGTGGTGGGGCTTACCGCCGCTCTTAAAGGAGCGGGGGCAGAGCAGGAGGAAGGGAAGGAAGAGGAGAGGCGGATTAAGAAAGAGGAGGCGCAGAGCGACTCTCCAAAAGAGCCTGCCCAGAACCCGGTGATCCGTGTGCTTCTTATGACCGACGGCTATCGGCATACAGTGCATCCGGGCGTATCTCTTATAAGCGACGCCGGGCTTACGGTCACTGCCGGGGATGAGAGCGAGGACTGGGCGGCGGGGAGCGAGCTGGCGATCGCCCCTGACGACGCCAGGTTCCAGAAAGGGAATATCCGTGTACAGGCGAAGGAAGGCAAAGTTACGGTAAGTAGTTTAAGCCGGGGCTATGGGACGCCGTCCTATGACGGAGTGATCGAGCTTCGGACGACGGCGGAAGGGATCGCGATGATCAACGAGCTGCCCGTGGAGGATTATCTGTGCGGCGTCATCCCCAGCGAGATGCCTTCTTCCTATGAGCAGGAGGCTCTGAAAGCGCAGGCAGTGTGCGCCAGGAGCTTTGCGTACAGGCAGATGGAAGAGTATGGCTACCCGGAGTACGAGGCGCATGTCAATGATAGTACAGACTATCAGGTGTACGGCAATTCGGAGGCGGCCGACAGCACGAGATCTGCGGTGGCGGAGACCGCCGGGGAGGTAGTGAGGTATGGAGGGCAGATTGTGACGACGTACTATTATTCTACCTCTTGTGGAAGCACGACCAGCCTGGAGGCATGGGGGACTGCCGCCAGTGAGGATAACGCCTATCTCCAGTCTGTGGAAGTGGAAGGAGAAGACGGAGATTACGAAAAAGACCTTCCGTGGTACAGATGGGAAGCATCGGTCCCTGTGGCGGTCTTGTCTGATCTGGTAGGGCTGAATACAGGGACTGACGTAGGGACTTTAAGCAGCATCACAATCCTGGAGACAGGGCCTGGCGGGGTCGCGGTCAAAATAGAGGCAGTGGGCGACAGAGGGAGCGTTGTGGTAGAAACGGAAAATAAGATACGAAGGGCGCTTGGAGGCTCTGGGTACAAGATACAGAAACAGGATGGCAGCGTGGCTGACAGCGGCGCTCTTCTTCCGAGCGCGTTCTTCACTATTGAGAATACGGGAGACGCTTTCCTTATAAAAGGAGGCGGTTTTGGCCATGGGATCGGCATGAGCCAGAACGGCGCGAATGAGATGGCGAAGGAAGGGAAAGATTATAAAGAGATACTGACTTTATTTTATCAGGGCGTGACGGTAGAGTGATAAGAAATTGATTTTGTAGACAAAAACAGGAAAATCGGGTACAATATAACATTATGAAAAAGGTGAAAGAATTCTATCGGAATACAACAGTCATATCTGCAGAGATCGCAAGCCACCATGTGAGCGCATATGCCGCACAGTCGGCTTATTTCTTCATGCTCTGTATGATACCGATCCTCCTGCTTTTGCTGACGCTGATCCAGTACACGCCAGTGACGAAAGCAGATGTAATGACAGCGGTCATACAGGTGTTCCCTGCCTCTGTAGATTCTATGATAACGTCCATCGTAAATCAAGTATACAATCAGTCAACGGGCATTATCCCTCTTACAGTGGTCGTGGCGCTCTGGTCTGCGGGGAAAGGGGTGCTTGCCATGAGTGCGGGCTTAAACTGCGTATATAAGTGCCATGAGACGCGTAATTACATTCTTCTGAGGATCCGGGCAACGGTGTATACGCTGATGTTCATTCTTGTGATCATCCTGCTGCTTGTACTGTCAGTCTTTGGCAACAGCCTGAACATCTTTGTGGGCCAATATGTGCCCATCCTACGCAGAGCGGCAGACTGGCTGATTGAAGCGAGGATCGTAATTACGCCCAGTATCCTTGTGGTCTTTGCCCTTCTGACATACAAATTCCTGCCGAACCGCAGGGACAGATATATCAAGCAGCTTCCGGGCGCTATGTTCGCCGCGGTGGGGTGTATGGTGGTGTCGTGGGTATTTTCCGTGTATGTGGATATATTTGAGGGATTTTCCAGCATGTACGGAAGCCTTACGACGATAGTGCTGATCATGCTCTGGCTTTATTCTTGCATGTACAGCATCCTTCTGGGCGGAGAGATTAACGTGGCGATGTATGATAAGCTGTTTACAGGAAAAGACAATGAACATAAGGAGGCATAATTATGCTATCAATCGAGATACCGGATTATAAAACGTTGGAGCTGGAGCATCTTGTCCTGGATTACAACGGAACGATCGCAGTGGACGGGGAGATAAGCGAGAAAGTGAAGGAGCAGTTGAGAGCCCTGTCACAGAGCCTTGAGATCCATGTACTCACTGCCGATACCCACGGAACGGCAGTGAAAAAGTGCGAAGGGCTCCCTATCAACATACAGACATTTCCTGACGACGGAGCATTAAAAGAAAAGCAGAAGGTAGTGGAAGAGCTGGGAGCAGATCTGTGCGTATCCATCGGAAACGGAAGGAACGACAAGCTGATGTGCAGGGACAGCGCGCTGTCTGTGGCTGTGCTCGGGAGAGAGGGGATGAGCTCCAGGATCATTGGGGAGGTCGATGTGATTACAGGGAGCATAGAGGATGCTCTTGATCTGCTTATCTATCCGAAACGGCTTGTTGCGACTTTACGGGGTTGACAATCTGCTCTGTTGTGTTACAATAATTAAGTATATAATACTATAATATCTTATAAATAAAAAGCGATGACCGTGCCAAGTAGAGAGCTATTTTCCATCAGAGAGAAGGAATCCCCGGCTGAAAGTTCCTTTTAGGTTCAGATGGCGATCGAATTTCTCACGCGAGCTGCATTTCTGAAAAATAACACCCATCCGGGCATACCGTAATACATGCCCCCTTATCGGGGCGGGCGCACAAATATCCGGTAGGGTACAGTAGGAAATGCCGTATATGCACGTTACGCAGCAATGAGTGCCTGTGCAGGCCGGATATCGGCCGTGCAGGAATCAGGGTGGTATCACGGGTTATGCTCGTCCCTTTGTGGGGACGGGTTTTTTTATTCTATACCCATCTGGACATCCCGTAATGTGTTTGCCCACTTTGTTAATAATAGGAAGGAGAGAAGATGATGAAAGAGAAACTGCAGAGCATCCGGGAGGAAGCGCTCCGGGCTATAGCCGCGGCGGACGCCCCGGAAAGCTTGAATGACGTGCGTGTGAAGTACCTTGGAAAGAAGGGAGGGCTCACCGCAGTATTGAAAAGTATGAAAGATGTGGCTCCAGAAGACAGGCCGAAGGTGGGCCAGATGGTCAATGAGACGAGAGAGATCATTGAGAAAGCAATGGAAGAGACGAAGGAGAAGATGGCACGCGCGCTTCGAAGGGAGCGGATGAAGAAGGAGGTTATTGACGTGACCTTGCCGTCTAAGAAAAATATGGTAGGGCATCGGCATCCTAATACGATCGCCCTGGAGGAAGTGGAAAGGATATTCATCGGCATGGGCTATGAAGTGGTGGAAGGCCCGGACGTAGAATACGACCTTTATAATTTCGAGAAGCTCAATATCCCTGCAGACCATCCGGCTAAGGATGAGCAGGATACATTTTATATTAATAAAGATATCGTGCTCCGCACCCAGACATCGCCAGTGCAGGCTCGCGTAATGGAGCAGGGAAAGCTCCCGATCCGCATGATCGCGCCAGGACGCGTCTTCCGCTCTGACGAAGTGGATGCGACGCACTCCCCTTCATTCCATCAGGTAGAAGGGCTTGTTGTAGATAAGAACATTTCATTTGCAGACCTGAAGGGGACGTTGGAAGTATTTGCCAAGGAGCTGTTCGGGCCGGACACGAAGACAAAGTTCCGTCCACATCACTTCCCGTTTACAGAGCCGAGCGCAGAAGTAGACGTATCCTGCTTCAAATGCGGAGGCAAGGGATGCCGCTTCTGTAAAGGATCCGGCTGGATAGAGATATTGGGGTGCGGCGCAGTCCACCCACATGTCCTGGAGATGTGCGGCATCGACTCAGAAGAATATACAGGATTCGCTTTCGGCATGGGATTGGAACGCATCGCCCTCCTCAAATACGAGATAGACGACATGCGGCTACTGTACGAGAACGACATCCGATTCCTACGACAATTCTAGCGAGCACACCGCAAGGAAGCAGGAGCGAAGCGAATATTTACTTGCGGTGTGCGAGCGATACGACAGAATGAGGAGCATCGCGAGAGAGATGCGGAAGACGTCGAAAGACGTCGGATTCTGGAGTGGTAATGAGAAGGAAGCAGGAGCGAAGCGAGTATTTACTTGCGGTGTGCGAGCGACACGACAGAATGAGGAGCATCGCGAGAGCGAAGCGGAAGACGTCGAAAGACGTCGGATTCTGGAGTGGCAATGAGAAGGAAGCAGGAGCGAAGCGAGTATCAGGAAGGAGATTAGTAATGAAGACATCATTATCATGGATAAAAGCATATGTTCCGGGGCTTGATGTAGACGCGCAGGAATACGCGGATGCGATGACCCTTTCAGGGACGAAGGTGGAAGGATATGAAAAACTGGATGCGGATCTGGACAAGATCGTTATTGGCCAGATTGAGAAGATTGAGAAGCATCCTGACGCAGATAAATTAATCGTGTGCCAGGTAAATGTGGGGACTGGCACAGTGCAGATCGTGACGGGGGCGCCTAACGTGAAAGAGGGCGATAAGGTTCCGGTCGTCCTGGCCGGAGGGCGTGTGGCCGGAGGACATGAGCCGGGACAGAAGGTCGTCGGAGGCGTGAAGATTAAGAAAGGGAAGCTGCGCGGCGTGGAGAGCTGCGGCATGATGTGCTCCATCGAGGAGCTGGGCTCTACCCGCGATATGTACCCGGAAGCCCCGGAGAGCGGCATCTATATTTTCAAAGAGGATGCAGAAGTGGGGGCGAGCGCTATTTCAGCGTTAGGCCTTGATGATGTAGTGTTTGAGTATGAAGTCACATCAAACCGTGTGGACTGTTTCAGCGTCGTCGGCATTGCAAGAGAGGCGGCGGCTACTTTCCGCAAAGAGTTTACGCCGCCGTCAGTGGCCGGTACGGGAAACGGGGAGGATGTGAATGACTATATCAAGGTTACGGTAAAGGACGAAGATCTGTGCCCAAGGTACACGGCAAGGCTTGTGAAGAATGTTAAGATCGGCCCGTCGCCGGAATGGATGCAGAGAAGGCTTGCGTCTGTGGGGATCCGCCCGATCAATAACCTTGTGGATATTACAAATTATGTGATGGAAGAGTACGGGCAGCCTATGCACGCCTATGACCTTGATACGATCGCAGGAGGAGAGATTATTGTCCGCAGGGCAGAAAAGGGAGAGAGATTTGTGACTCTTGACGGGCAGGAGCGCCTTATGAGTGAAAGTGAGCTGATGATCTGCGACGGTGAGAAGTCTATCGGCATTGCCGGGATCATGGGGGGCGAGAATTCTATGATTACGGACGATGTGCATACGGTGCTTTTTGAGGCGGCGTGCTTCGATGGTACGGCTATCCGTAAGTCAAGCAAGAAAGTGGGGCTTCGTACGGATGCCTCCGGAAAATTCGAGAAAGGGCTTGACCCGAATAATGCAGGAGCAGCCATGGACCGGGCCTGCCAGCTTGTAGAAGAGCTGGGGATAGGAGAGGTAGTGGGCGGCATTGTAGACGTATACGGCAAGAAAAAGGAGCCTGTGAGGGTCGCGTTTGATGCAGGAGCGATCAATGGGCTTCTTGGAACTGACATTTCAAAAGAGGAGATGCTCTCCTATTTTAAGATGCTGGATCTTGGATATGATGAGGCGGCCGGAGAGATAATCGTGCCGACGTTCCGTCAGGATCTGTCCTGCATGGCGGATCTGGCGGAGGAAGTAGCCAGATTTTACGGGTATGACAATATCCCGACCACGCTTCCGAAGGGCGAGGCGACGGCAGGGAAACTATCTTTCAAGCTGCGGATCGAGGAAGTGGCAAGAGATATTGCGGAATTCTGCGGCTTTAGCCAGGGCATGACGTACTCTTTCGAGAGCCCGAAAGTATTTGACAGATTAAGGATTCCGGAAGATTCCCCTCTCAGGCAGGCAGTGGAGATCATGAACCCGCTGGGGGAGGATTACAGCATCATGCGTACCATATCTCTCAATGGGATGCTGGCTTCTCTGGCGACAAATTATAACAGAAGGAATAAGAACGTAAGGCTTTATGAGCTGGGCAACGTTTATCTTCCGAAAGCATTGCCGCTTACAGAGCTTCCTGAGGAGCGGATGCAGCTTACGCTTGGTATGTACGGGGACGGTGATTTCTTCAGCATGAAAGGCGTGGTGGAAGAGTTTTTTGAGAAAGTCGGGCTTCACGGGAAAGAGGTTTATGACCCGGATGCCGGCAGGCCTTATCTCCATCCAGGGCGGCAGGCGGATATCATCTACGATGGCGTGGCTGTGGGCTATCTTGGAGAGATCCACCCGGATGTGGCGGACACTTACGGCATTGGAGAGCGGGCTTATGTCGCGGTGATCGACATGCCGGAGATTACAAAGAGAGCGACATTTGATCGCAAGTACAAAGGGATTGCCAGATATCCGGCAGTTACCCGTGATATCAGCATGGTGATGCCAAAAGAGATACTGGCGGGCCAGATAGAGGAGGTCATTGAGGCAAAGGGCGGAGCGTACTTAGAGAGCTATGCGCTGTTCGACCTGTACGAGGGCGTGCAGATAAAAGAAGGCTGTAAGTCAATGGCGTATTCCATCGTATTCCGTGCGAAAGACAGAACACTGGAGGAGGCGGACGTCTCCTTTGCAATGGAGAAGATCCTGAAAGCATTAGAGGATATGGGAGCCGAGCTCCGTAAATAGGAAGGTGAGGAGAACTATGAAGAAAAAACAGATAATCGGATTGGTAATAGCGGTAGCCCTGTTTATCGTAACAGGGATCGCAAGCGTGCTGACGAATACTTTTGCCCGCAGTATGAGCGCTGCGGACATGAAGACGCGGCTTACGGGGGATTTTGAATTCCTTCCCCCCGTCAATCATTATATTGCGGTAGTAGAGGTGGCAGGTACTATTCAGGAGCAGACTGAGAGCACAGGTATATTCGATGTGTCGGAAGGATACCAGCATGTGACTACGCTTGAGTACATCGACCATGTGATGGCAGACTCAAATAATACCGGGATCCTCCTCTATGTGGATTCTCCGGGAGGGACAGTGTACGAATCAGAAGAGCTGTATCTGAAGCTTCTCGAGTACAAGGAAGAGACCGGACGCCCTATTTGGGGGTATATGGCTCATTATGCGGCTTCCGGCGGGTATCTTATATCCATGGCCTGTGACAAGATCTATGCAAATCCGAATACGACGACAGGCTCCATCGGCGTTATTATGTCCGGGCTTGATATAACAGGGCTGTATGAGAAGCTGGGGATCCGTTATTTTAGCATTACAAGTGGGGATTATAAGGACAGCAGCCAGATGACGGACGAGCAGATGGCGATCTACCAGGAGCAGGTGGATGAGTTTTATGAGAAGTTCGTAGAAATCGTGTCAGAAGGACGGGACATGGCTCCGGAAGACGTCAGGACGCTGGCGGACGGACGTACTTACACTGCCAGCCAGGCGCTGGAGAATGGGCTTATTGATGAGATTTCCTTATATGAGGATATGACGTCTGCTATGAGCGGCGAGCTTGGGACAAATACCTTCTATGAGCTGCCGGCGGCGGAGGACATATTCCGTTCCTGGTTCTTTGGGCTAAAGGAGCTGGTACCGAAATCCGAGGCGCAGATCCTGATCGAAGCCGCAGCAGACTTAGAAAGCGGGGTGCCGATGTATTATGCAGAACAATTGCAGTAGAGATACAGCTTATGCAGGCTTCTGGGTGCGCTTCTTTGCCTATATGGTCGACAGCATTATCGTGTTCTTTGCGCTGCTGGCCGTAAGGCTGTTCCTGTTAGGGGCGTCCGGCCTGGTAGAAGGGACTGTATTTGAAGGGAATATATTATTTCAGTATACATTGAAGGACATTGTATTGTATGCGGCGCAGATCGTCTATTTTGTCCTGTTTACTTACTGTACCGGGACGACGCCTGGAAAACGGCTTCTGAGCCTCCGTGTGTGCAGCGCGGACGGGGGGGAGCTTACTTTCCTCGACGTGCTGTACAGAGAGGTGATCGGGCGGTTCCTGTGCGGGCTCTTCCTGGGGATCGGGTATATTGTGGCCGGAATTGATAAGCAGAAGCGCGGCATTCATGATATGTTAAGTGACACGCGTGTCATCTATGGAAAGAAAATAAAGGTATATCCGGTGTATCAGGCGCAGGCGGCTCCGCCTGTACCGCCGTACGGCGGGCAGACGCCGCCAGTGTACCATCCGCCTGTGCCACCGGTCTCAAGACAGGTGACGAAGGAGCAGCAGCCGCCCCAGCCTCCACAGGGCGGGCAGTACCACATGGTTCCTCCACAGCAAATGCCCGTACAGAATGAGAGGGCTGACAATGAAAAGCCTGAGAATAAAAGACCGGGGGAAAGGGATTCCTAGCCTATGAGACGTCAGGATTTTTATTATGAGCTGCCGGAAGAGCTGATCGCCCAGGATCCGCTGGAAGATCGTTCTGGATCCCGTCTTCTTGTGCTTGACAGGAGATCGGGGGCTGTCTCTCACCATGTGTTCAGGGAGATAACGGATTATCTGGAGCCGGGAGACTGCCTTGTGATCAATGACACGAAGGTGATCCCTGCAAGGCTCATCGGCGCAAAGGAAGGAACAGGCGCGAAGATAGAGGCGCTTCTGTTAAAGAGGCGGGAGAATGATATATGGGAGGCTCTTGTACGCCCGGGAAAGAAGGCGAGGATCGGCACAAAGATCCAGTTTGGCGAAGGCCTCCTCATGGGGGAGGTCGTGGACATTGTAGAAGAAGGGAACCGCCTAATCCAGTTTGCCTACGAAGGCATATTTGAGGAAGTGCTGGACAGGCTGGGGCAGATGCCGCTGCCGCCCTATATCACCCATCAGCTGGAGGATAAGAACCGATACCAGACTGTCTATGCAAAGCACAGCGGTTCAGCCGCCGCGCCGACGGCAGGGCTGCATTTTACGTCGGAGCTTCTGAAGGAGATTAAAGAGAAGGGCGTGGATATTGCAAGAGTGACCCTTCATGTCGGGCTTGGAACGTTCCGTCCTGTAAAGGCGGACGAGATTACCGATCATCATATGCATTCGGAATTCTACAGGATAGAGCAAGATGCGGCGGAGAAGATAAACCGGGCGAAAGAGAACGGACATCGCGTCATATGTGTGGGGACTACAAGCTGCCGCACGATAGAGTCGGCGGCTGACGATAGCGGGAGGCTTTCGGCCGGCAGCGGCTGGACGGATATCTTTATCTATCCGGGCTATCAGTTTAAAATATTAGACTGCCTTCTTACGAATTTCCACCTGCCGGAGTCAACGCTCATCATGCTTGTGTCGGCGCTGGCAGGGAGAGAGCAGGTGCTGGCCGCTTATGAGGAGGCGGTGAGAGAAAGATATCGCTTCTTCTCCTTCGGGGATGCGATGCTTGTATGGTAGGGTTATGGAGCTTCTGTTTTTTCCAGAAGCTCCATAATATTTTATGTTGCTTTTTATATCATAATGTGATAGGCTTATAATTATTTTATTTAGAAATGTTCTAATTAGAATCGAGGTGATGGATTGGAAACAAAGGGCGGATTTTACATTACGCAGATAAAACAGCTTCAGGACAGGATTTTTGAAAGGCTGTTGCTTGAGAATGATATTGAGATAAGCGGCGGGCAAGGAAGGATTTTATTTATTTTGTGGCAGACGGATCATCTTACGATCAGTGAGATAAGCAAGAGGACGTCTCTTGCTAAAAATACGGTGTCTGTTGTAATAAACGGCATGGTGAATAAGGGGATCGTAGAAAGGAATACCAATCCCAGGAATCGCCGCGAGGCCATTGTATCGCTTACGGAATATGCAAAGTCTCTACAAGTAAGGTATGAAGCTGTATCTCAGCAGATGAATACGTTATTCTACCGAGGATTTTCAGAAGAGGAGCGGGAGCGGTTCGAACAGTATCTTGCGCGGATATTGGAAACTTTAACAGAAAATCTGCGTGCAGATAAATACTCTTAAAAATAAGGAGGGGATTCAATGAAAACAAGAGAATATGTGTTTGAATTTATCCAAAAGCAAAAAACGGTTTTTGTCGGTTCTGTAGACGAGGAGGGATTTCCAAATATAAAAGCGATGTTCGCACCGCGCAAGATAGAGGGGGATTGCTTTTATTTTACGACCAATACGTCTTCCATGCGCTCGCAGCAGTTTATGAAGGATCCAAAGGCGAGCGTCTATTTTTACAGCAGAGGACGTTTTAAGTATGAGGGGATTATGCTGACAGGTACGATGGAAGTTTTGCAGGACGATGATATAAAACAGGAGATCTGGCGTGCAGGAGATACTATGTATTATAAACAGGGAGTAACTGACCCGGATTATTGCATATTGAAATTTACAGCTATTAAGGGCAGGCATTACTGCAACCTGAAAACGGAGAGCTTTCACATTGCGGATCTGGAGTAATACGATCTGGCGTTTCTTAAAATTAAAATAAGAGATCATGCTGTCCAAAAGATTCTAAAATGATTCACATATCCTGTGCTCTGTGCATAGATTGACAGAAGAGGAGTGTGATGATATGCTGATAGAATTGAAAGAAAAGCCGACTGCTACAGCAGAGATAAAAGGGCGCGAAGGGTACGAGGGCATTCGGGGGAAAATGGATATCTATGATACATATGGCGGTTCCATACTCGTTGCCGAAGTGTATGGAATGCCAAAGAATGTGGAAGATGGCTGCGGCGGCTTTTATGGCTTCCATATCCATGAGGGAGGCGGCTGTACCGGAAATGCGGAGGATCCACTGGCAGACACAGGAGCACACTACAACCCGACAGGGGCGGAGCACCCGTGCCATGCCGGCGATCTGCCGCCGCTTCTGTCCAATAACGGCGTAGCGTGGGGAGCGGTGTACACGAACCGATTTTTTCCGGAGGAAGTAATTGGAAAGACGATCGTCATCCATGATCATCCAGATGATTTCCATACGCAGCCTTCAGGGGATTCTGGAAGCAAGATCGCCTGTGGGGAAATCACAGCATGGGAGGAAGACGAAAGATAGAGTTGGAGCATTCGGAGCCAACCGGTGTGAAAGAAGGGCGACAGCTGATAAGATCAAAGACATGAGGAGGAACGGCAGATGAAGATTGAGAAGGTGGCGCTGATCGGCGCAGGCGCGGTAGGAGCATATTTTGTATGGGGGCTGTCGGAGAAGCTGGGAGACAATTTCAGCGTGATCGCAGACGGAGAGCGAAAGGAACGATTGGAGCGGGAGGGGCTGACGATAAACGGCAGGCAGTACCGCATGCATGTGGCTCGGGCGGAAGAAGCAGGCGTGCAAGATCTTATACTGGTATGTACGAAATACGACGGCCTCGACGCTGCTATTGAAGACATAAAGAAAATGACAGGAAAGAATACCGTAATCTTAAGCCTGCTCAATGGAGTGGACAGTGAGAAGAGGATCGCACAGGCGGTGGGGGAGCCTCATCTTCTGTACGCAGTCATGCGGATCGCTTCCGTAAGGAGCGAGTCGGGGATCGAGTTCTCGCCTGAGAGGACGGCAGGTGTATTTTTGGGCGAGAAAGATAAAAAAGAGCCGACCGAACGCGTGAAGGCTGTAGAGGAGCTCTTTGCCGCGGGACAGATCCGCTATGTGTTTGTAGAGAATATTATCTCAGATATGTGGAATAAATACGCCAGCAATATTTCTCAAAACCTTCCCCAGGCGATCCTGGGGGTAGGATGTGGAGCATATCAGGACAGCGAGCATGCACTTTTCATAGCGGCTGCCCTGTGGAGAGAGGTCGCTGCGGTGGCAAAAGCAAGAGGCGTTTCCATCGCACCGGAGTTCCTTCCGTTCAAAGGAGTAGAAAAGAAGGCCAGGTATTCCACCCTTCAGGATATCGATGCCGGGCGCCATACAGAGATTGAGATGTTCGCAGGAGAGATGGTACGGATGGGAAAAGAAGCCGGGATCCCAGTGCCATTCTGTGAATATACATACCATGCGATCCGGGCTATTGAGGAGCGCAACGACGGGAAATTCGATTACTAACAAAGTGGGGACACCCCCAAAGCCAGAAAGGGACACCCGAAAACTTAAATGGGGACGTACGCTTTTGCGAAAAGCGTACGTCCCCATTTATAACGTTTCGAAGAATGCGGGATAGGATATTTCTACGCATTGGCTATCTTGAATGACGGTCTCGCCGTCGGCTACGAGGCCGGCCACTGCGAATGCCATAGCGATGCGGTGGTCTGAGTGGCTGTTGATATGTGCCCCGTGGAGAGGCGCATAGTTTTTGTCTGGATTTCCGGCGCCCTTGATAATCATACCGTCTTCGGTAGGCGTGACAGACGCGCCCATGGCGCGCAGCCCTTCGGTTATGGTATCGATGCGGTCCGTCTCTTTGACTTTCAGCTCGGCGGCGTCTTTTATGACGGTCGTGCCTTCCGCACAGGCAGCCATAACGGCCAGGATCGGGATTTCGTCTATAAGGGTCGGGATAATATCGCCCTCAATAACTGTTCCTTTTAATCCAGACGCGCGGACGAGGATGTCTGCACGAGGCTCGCCCCCTTCTGCAGATCTGTTGAGGAGGGTGACGTCGGCTCCCATATTTTCACATATAGTTAGAAATCCGGCCCGGGTCGCATTGACGCCCACATTTCGGATGAGAAGCTCAGATCCAGGTACAAGTGCGCCTGCGGCAATAAAATAGGCGGCGGAAGAGATATCTCCCGGCACAAGTATCTGCTGCCCATAGAGTTCTTCGCAAGGGGAGATCTCAGTGGTGGCGCGGCCGTCAGAATGGAAAGTGGTGGAAAGGCTTGCGCCGAAGCTTTGTAACATCCGCTCCGTGTGGTCTCGGGAAAGGGAAGGCTCGGTCACGGAAGTATTTCCGTCTGCATAAAGCCCAGCCAGCAAGATGGCGGACTTCACTTGTGCAGAAGCTACCGGGGATTCATAAGAAATCCCGTGAAGCGTGCCCGGGCAGATGCGTAAAGGCGCGCAGCCATTTTCATTTATGCTTGTGATATTGGCGCCCATGGAGGATAGCGGTGTGATGATGCGTCCCATAGGGCGGGAGTTCAGGGAGCTGTCGCCGGAGAGGACGGATGTAAAGCCCTGCCCGGCCAAGATCCCGGCCATCAGTCTTGTAGTCGTACCACTGTTCCCCACGTCTAAAGTCCCGGAAGGCGCGGCCAGCCCCTGCATGCCGTTTCCTCTGACGAGGAAACGGTCGCCTTTTTTCTCAATGGCGACGCCCATATTGCGGAAACAGCTGATGGTGGAGAGACAGTCCGCGCCCTCAAGGAAATTGGTAATCTCCGTCGTGCCCCGGGCGATAGCGCCAAACATGACAGACCGATGGGAGATAGATTTGTCTCCCGGTACGGTAATCTCACCTCGCAAGCTGTTTTTCTTTGTAATAGATCTAGCGCTCATAGACAATATACCTGAACTTCTGCAATAATCCCGCGGCTTTCCGCGAGGAAGCCTCGTCGTAGAACTCGATACGCAGAACCCCTTCTTCAAATTCTCTGTTATGGATGATGCCAATATTCTTTAAGTTGATGCCATTCGATGCCAGAATCGTAGCAATGGCGGCGATCCCGCCCGCTTCGTCGATAATGTCGCAGTAGATGACGTACGCTTTCTTGATGGGCCCTGCCGAGGCGTCGGGGATAGAATTGCGGTAATTCCGCCCGGAATCGAACCAGCGGTACAGCTCCTGCTCCCTGGAGCCATCAATGAATCCCTTCATCTTTGTCAGCATGTCAATGTACGCCTCCAGGATATCGGATATATTCTCTCTGTTCTGAAGACATATATGCTCCCACATGACCGGGGATGAGGAGGCGATCCGGGTGATATCTTTAAAGCCTCCCGCAGCCAGATGCTTCATCAGCTCTTCCGGCGTATCTGCGTCCCGGACAAAATTCACGAGAGTAGAGGCAATGATGTGGGGCAGATGGCTGATGGCTCCCGTCACATAGTCATGTTCCCGATAGCTAAGCAGCATCGGAAGCGCTTTGAGGCTTTCGATGAACTTTTGGTATTCCTCTATCTTTGCCGCCGGTACTTTGGAGGAAGGAGTGAGGATATAGTAAGCATTTTCCAGAAGCATAGCCTTGGAATTCCGGTAGCCGCTCTTTTCCGCGCCGGCCATCGGGTGCCCTCCGATGAAGAACTCTTCTATTCCAAGGTTCTCTGCTTCCAGATGTATATTTGTCTTCACGCTTCCTACGTCAGTCAGGATGCAGCCGTCGTGGAGGAATTCCTTTATCTGGCTCAAATATGCAGTATTGTAAGACACAGGCGCGCACAGGAAAATGTAATCGCAGCCGTGGAAATTCGCGTCAATGGCCGTCACAGCCACGTCAGCCACTTCTTCTTTCGTGGCCAGAGCCAGAGCCTCTCTGTTCTTATCGTAGGCAATAATTTCATAATCGGGGTAGTAACGGCGGACCGCCTTCGCGATAGAGCCGCCTATAAGCCCCAGGCCGATAAAGCCGATCTTATGTTTTGTCATAATGAAAATCTCCTTAATTGGGGACGGGGTAAAATTAATTTTACCCCGTCCCCAATTAATTTTACCTTAAAGAGAGGATAAATGCAAATATAAAAAATGCACAAAGGAGTTGTAATAAGCTTGTTTTTTTAGTACAATGTACACATGAGATTTTACTAATGCAAGGAGGCAGCGAATTATGAAGGTTTACAGAACGGATGAGATCAGGAACGTCGTTCTTTTAGGACATGGTGGATGTGGTAAGACAAGTCTTGCAGAGGCTATGTCTTACGTATCAGGAGCAACCAATCGTATGGGCAAAGTGGCCGACAAGAATACGATCAGCGATTTTGATAAAGAGGAGCAGAAACGAGGATTTTCAATTAGCACGGCGCTGATCCCGATCGAGTGGGAGAAGGCGAAGATCAACATTCTTGACACGCCGGGGTATTTCGACTTTGTAGGAGAAGTGGAAGAGGCGGTCAGCGCGGCGGACGCGGCAGTTATTGTCGTATCCGGGAAAGCGGGAGTGGAAGTTGGGACGGAGAAGGCGTGGGAGCTGTGCGACAAGTACAATCTGCCGAGAATGGTGTATGTGACAGAGATGGACGTAGACGACGCCAGCTTCCGCCAGGTCGTGGAGACATTGACTGAAAAATACGGGAAAGTGATCGCGCCGCATTTCCAGCCGATCCGCGAGAATGAGAAGCTGGTAGGATATGTCAATATTATTAAAAATGCCGGAAGGCGCTACACGGAGATCGGGAAGAGAGAGGAGTGCGAGATTCCGGAATACTGTAAGGAGAATCTTGAGATGTACCGAGAGAAGCTGTTGGAAGCGGTCGCTGAGACGAGCGAGGAGTTCATGGATCGGTACTTTGAAGGAGATGAATTCTCTGTAGAAGAGATCCGGGCAGCCATGCGTACAGAAGTTATGGCAGGGAGCATCGTCCCAGTGGCTATGGGCTCCAATATACAGGCGCAGGGAGTCGCCAACCTCTTGTCCGATATCGTAAGATTCTTCCCAAGCCCGGACTGGAGAGAATGCGCGGGCTTCAACCGCAAGACGAACGAGATTTATGAAGCGAACTATGATTTTGCGAAGGCAAAATCTGCCTACGTATTCAAGACGATGGTAGATCCGTTCATCGGTAAATATTCGTTTGTAAAGGTATGCTCCGGCGTGCTGAAGGGAGAGGACGTGCTTTACAATCCTGATACCGAAGCAGACGAGAAGCTTGGCAAGATCTACACGATGGTCGGGAATAAGCCAATTGAAGTGAGCGAGCTGTTCGCAGGAGACATCGGGGCGATCGCGAAGCTTACTGGCACGAAGACGGGCGATACGCTGTCCACAAAGGCAACGCCGATCATGTTCGGGAGGACAGAATACTCCAAGCCATATACATATATGAAATATTCAGCAAAGAATAAGGGAGATGAGGACAAGATATCCCAGGCGCTCCAGAGGATGATGGCAGAAGATGTGACGATCAAGTCTGTAAATGACAGCGAGAACCGTCAGACGCTCATCTACGGTATGGGAGATCAGCATCTGGAGATTATCGTAAGCAAGCTTTTGGAGAGATATAAATGCGATGTCCTCTTAGAGACTCCTCGCGTTGCATTCAGGGAGACGATCAAGAAGAAATCGGATGTAGATACGAAGTACAAGAAACAGTCCGGAGGCCACGGGCAGTACGGCCATGTTAAGATGCGCTTTGAGCCGTCCGGCGATATGGAGACGCCGTATGTGTTCGAAGAAGAAGTAGTGGGAGGAGCGGTTCCGAAGAACTACTTCCCGGCGGTCGAGAAAGGATTGCAGGATTCTGTCCTGAAAGGGCCTTTGGCCGGATATCCTGTAGTGGGCGTAAAGGCTGTCCTCTACGACGGTTCTTATCATCCGGTAGACTCTTCTGAGATGGCGTTCAAAACTGCGACGATACAGGCCTTTAAGAAAGGATTTATGGAGGCAGGCCCGATCCTTCTTGAGCCGATCGCTTCCGTGAAGGTGACAGTTCCGGACGATTATACAGGAGACGTTATGGGAGATCTGAATAAACGCCGCGGCCGGGTACTTGGCATGAACCCGACATCAGGAGGCAATCAGGTCATTGAGGCGGATGTCCCAATGACAGGGATGTTTGGATATTGCACGACGCTGCGTTCTATGACAGGAGGAAGAGGGACTTACGAATACGAGTTCGCCCGCTATGAGCAGGCGCCGTCTGACGTACAGGAAGCAGAGATCGCAAAGAAGGCTGCTGAGGAATAATAAGGAACAGTAAGGAATGGAGAGAGATGGAAGAAAAGCCCGTTTAGGGCTTTTTTTCTTGTGGCAAAGGTGCTATAATTCCTTTATTATGTATTATACTAGATGATAGCGTTGCTTCGTAAAGACGCGCACGGCCTTTTCCGGCCATATGTGCTCTTGTCAGGCGGCGGTACGTTGACATGATGAGGTATGAGAGATGAAGATTGTAATTATAGGAGACGGTAAGGTGGGCCATAAGCTGACGACCCGTTTGTCAGAAGAGGACTATGACGTCGTACTGATCGACCAGAATGAGGGGAAGATGCAGTCAGCCCTGAACCAGCTGGATATTTTCTGCATTACGGGGAACGGCGCTGATGTAGAAGTGCAGAGGCAGGCGGATGTGCCGAATTCAGACCTTGTGATCGCGTGTACGTCCACAGATGAGATGAACATGCTAAGCTGTCTTATCGCGCGGAAGCTGGGAGCGAAGCACACCATTGTCAGGCTCCGAAGCCCTCTCTATTACAGGCAGATCGATCTTTTAAGAGAGGAGCTGCATTTTAGCATGGCAGTGAACCCAGAGTCGGCGGCGGCCAATGAAGTGGCCAAGATCCTGTTGTTTCCAGAAGCCAATAAGGTAGAGACGTTTATGAAAGGGAGGGTGGAGCTGGTAGAGTTCCCCGTCGAGGCAGGGACGTCTATCGCGAATCTGTCTCTGGCAGAGATCTATCGGAAATTCCAGATTAAGATCCTTGTGTGCGCTGTAAAGAGGGGGAATGAAGTCCACATCCCGGATGGAGATTTTGTACTGATGGCGGGGGATAAGCTGCATATCGCAGCGGCTCACCAGGACTTGAAGTCATTTTTTAAATCATTGGGGCGCAGAAGTACCCGGATTAAGAACGTAATGATATGCGGCGGCGGATATTTAGCCTTTTATCTTACGAGCCAGCTCCTTCAGGCAGGTATGCAGGTGAAGATCATAGAGAAGAACAAGGAGCGCTGTGAGACGCTCTGTGAATTGCTTCCGAAGGTTACGGTCATCCATGGAGACGCGACAGACCAGGAGCTGCTTCTGGAGGAGGGGATCCGCGAGGCAGACGCATTTGTCGCTATCACAGGAATGGACGAAGAAAATATTATTATGTCTCTGTTCGCCAAGACGCAAAATGTGGATAAGGTCATCGCTAAAGTAAATGAAGACAGCCGCGCCCAGATGGTAGAGGCTCTTGGCATTGACATTACTGTCTCTGCGAAGAGCGCCGCGGCGGACGCTATCTCAAGCTATGTAAAAGCAAGGATGAATTCTTATAGCAGCGCCAATATCGAGACGATGTACCGTCTTGTGAACGGCAGGATAGAGGCGCAGGAGTACATTATTAAGAAAGAGTGCGAGTTTGTAGGCATCCCGCTGAAAGATCTGCCGACGAAGCCGAACAATCTTATTGCATGCATCGGAAGAAAGAGGCAGGTGATCATCCCGAACGGAGACGATCACTTCGAGGTGGGAGACAGCGTGATCGTGGTTACGAAAGAACATGCGATTAAAGATTTGAGAGATATACTTGCATAGGAGCCAGAGACAAAGTCATGAATGTGAAGATGATACGTTATATTTTAGCCAAGATGCTCGGGGTGGAGGCGCTTCTTCTGCTTGTCCCGGCGTTTGTGGGTCTTCTCTACGGAGAGGTGGAAGAAGCCCTGTCATTTGCCGGAGTGGCGGTCATAGTAGCGCTTATCTATGTCCTTTTCGGGCTTAAGAAGCCGGAAAAGTCCCAGATTTATGGAAAAGACGGCATGGTCGTGGTGGCCAGCGCGTGGATCCTCTGGTCTATGTTCGGGGCGCTTCCCTTTACTATATCCGGGAGCATCCCATATTATCTCGATGCATTTTTCGAGACCGTGTCCGGCTTTACAACGACCGGATCCTCCATTTTAAGAGATGTGGAGGCTCTGCCGCAGAGCATGGCATTCTGGCGCAGCTTCACCCACTGGGTGGGGGGGATGGGAGTGCTTGTATTCGTTATGGTGCTTACTACGCTTGATAAGAAGAATTCTATGTATCTTATGCGGGCGGAAGTGCCTGGGCCGGAGAAAGATAAGCTGGTCCCGAAAACGATGTCCACGGCGCGCATACTCTATGGAATGTATTTTGGCCTGACGGTGATCGAGGTGATCCTTCTCGTAATAGGCGGAATGAGCATTTTTGACAGCCTGATCCATTCTTTTGGTACGGCGGGGACCGGAGGCTTCTCCAATTACGCGGCCAGTGTGGGCCACTTTGACAGTGCGTATATCGACGGCGTCATTACGGTGTTCATGATATTGTTCGGGGTTAACTTTAACTTGTATTTCTTTCTTATTATGGGCAGCGTGAAGCCAATCTGGAAGAATGAGGAGCTTCGGGCTTATTTGGGGATCATTGCCGCGGCTACGGCCGTGATTACGCTGAACATCAGCGGGCAGTATGACAGCGTGCTGTCGGCATTCCGCTACGCGGTGTTCCAGGTGGGGACGATCATTACAACGACAGGCTATGCCACTACGGATTATGTCCTGTGGCCCATGTTCTCGCAGTGCGTGCTGATGCTTCTTATGGTCGTAGGCGCGTGCGCCTCTTCGACAGGAGGAGGGATCAAAGTCTCCAGAGTACTGATCGTCTTTAAGACGGTAAAGCAGGAGATCAAGCGCCTTGTGCATCCGCAGTCGGTGAACCTTATCCGTATAAATGGCAAGAAGATGAGCAATGAGATACTGAAGACGGTCTATGTATATCTTCTTGCATATGCGGGAATTACCATAGTATCGGTCCTCATTGTCTCTATAGATAATCAGGACTTTGCCACGACGTTCGGCTCGGTTATGGCAACGCTTAACAACATAGGGCCGGGCATCGGAGAGGTAGGCCCCACGGGGAGCTTTGCTGATTTCTCGCCCCTGTCTAAGCTGGTATTTTGTTTTGACATGTTGGCCGGGCGTCTGGAGATCTTCCCGTTCCTGATGCTGCTTACTGCATTTTCATGGAGGAAGAATTTCTAAAGGAGGGTAAGATTTATGAATACAAAAAGGAAGCTGTTCATTGGCCTCATCGTGCTGATCGCTCTGGGAGCTTATTATTATATGGCTCTTCCGGCTATTAATATCCACTCTTCGGACACATGGTTCATGCTTATGTTCGTTATCGTAGTCCTTGCGGTCGTCTATGCTGTGAGAAAAAGGATTGACAGACGTGAGTTCACGAAAGACAGAGGGATGAAAGCCTTTGGATTTGTTATATTAGCGCTTGGAGCTGTCTATCTCGTCGGCTCTTTGCTTTCTTCGCCGATCGTCAATGCGAAGAAGTATCAGCAGCTTATGAAAGTGGAGGAAGGGAACTTTGCAGACGATGTGGAGGAGCTTTCCTTTGACAAGATCCCGATCCTGGACAGAGGGACGGCAGAGCTTTTAGGGGATCGGAAAATGGGGAGCATGGTGGACATGGTCTCCCAGTTTGAGGCGGATTCTATCTATTCTCAGATTAACTATAATGATAATCCTTACCGGGTATCGCCTCTTCGGTACGCCAGCATTATCAAATGGCTTACGAACCGCTCTGAGGGCATACCGGCTTATATACGGATTAATATGGCGACCCAGAATACGGAGATCGTGAAGCTGGAAGAGGGTATGAAATATATGACCAGCGAGCATTTTAACCGCAATATCTACCGACATTTAAGGTTTGCCCACCCGACATATATCTACGGGGAATTAAGCTTTGAGATTGATGAGGAAGGGATCCCATACTGGATCGCGCCTGTGAAGAAGTTCAATATCGGCTTATTCGGAGGCGAGACGGTCGGCAAGGTAGTCATCTGTAACGCTGTGACAGGCGAGATGGAGACCTATAATGTGGAGGATGCTCCAGAGTGGATCGACCGGGCATATTCTGCCGATCTTCTTGTACAGCTGTTCGACTATTACGGAACCTTAAAGCACGGCTTCTTCAACAGTATATTAAGCCAGAAAGACTGTCTGAAGACAACGGACGGATATAATTATCTGGCGTTGGAGGACGATGTGTGGATGTACACGGGAGTGACTTCTGTAAACGGAGATCAGTCTAACGTAGGATTTGTCCTTTCTAACCAGCGGACGATGGAGACAAAGTATTATACGGTGGAAGGCGCTACGGAATCTTCTGCGATGTCGTCGGCCGAAGGGCAGGTACAGAACTTAAAGTACACGGCCACATTCCCGCTTCTCCTTAACATTTCCGGTGAGCCGACTTACTTCATCGCGCTTAAAGATGACGCGGGGCTTGTAAAGAAGTATGCAATGGTAAATGTGCAGAAATATCAGATCGTAGCCATAGGCGACAATGTGAGCCAGTGCGAGGACAATTACCTGGAGCTTCTGTTCAGCAGCGGCGTAAAGGAAGTAGGAGAAGATACAAGAGAGGTCTACACTATAAAAGGAGAGATTACGAAGGTCGCCCAGGCGGTCATCGACGGGACGTCCCACTACTACTTGATGCTGGAGGGATCAGAGGGGATCTTCGATATATCGGTCGTAGACTTCATTGAGGTAGTAAGATGCGAAGTAGGGCAGAAGGTTACGATAGAGTACAAAGAGAACGGAGATACGAATACAGTTATGTCGCTGGCGTTTGAATAAAGATTCAAATGGGGACGGGGTAAAATTCATTTTACCCCGTCCCCAGTTTATCTACAGTAATGTACACCCTTCCAGGTCAACGTCTTTTAAGTCTTCTTTTTCGCCGCTGATGCTCACATAGAACTCAATGTCGCAGTCCGTGGACGCTTTCTTAAGCCTTTCAACAAATTCCGGTATGTTCTCCAGGGAGATGTCGGCATGCTTTAAGATGCCGTCGATGAATACGCATTCAATGTCGTGATTGGAGCTGGACATACCATATAAGAATCCAATATAGCCGTCGATGTTCGTAATCGACGGATAGTCATCCATGCAGATGATGCGGATGTCAAATGCAACGCTTGTCGTGTCTCTGTGAGTCTTCTTGATAAATACTACATTTCCGTTACAGTCTTTTACTTTTTTGTTAGCAAGATCGATCATTTGCTGTGTTTTGCCGCTTCCCTTCGGGCCTGTCAATAAATTTACCATTGGCGAACTCTCCTTTATGTATCATATTATACTGAAAATTGCTCAGTACATTTACTTATTCTCATTATACACGAAAGAGGGAGATGGAACAACCGTAAAAAGCAATTCTTTTTATTCCCGCGAGCAATGAGCCAAGCAGCCGCGCTTGCTGCGGGGTATTTGACTATGGCGGAAGCGGTTTTTTCTAAAAATACCTTCCCGCACTTGACTTATGTGGCCATTGTTTTTATAATAATGACATTAGGGGCAAAATACCTTTTGGCCCCAACAGCATAATAATTAAGATAAATCGCGGGAATCGATACTGCGTAATGTAAGCCTTCTCGTCTCTTGCAGATGGGGAGGTTTTTTGCGATACAAAGAAAGGAGCTAAGATATGTCAAAAATACCTTACAATCATAAGGCGATTGAGAAGAAATGGCGCGAGCGCTGGGAGAAGAGTCCGGTGAATGTGACAGAGAATGCGGACGGAAGCAAGAGGGAGAAATATTATTGTCTCGATATGTTCCCTTATCCGTCGGGGAACGGGCTGCATGTAGGGCATTGGAGAGGGTACGTGATCTCCGACGTATGGAGCAGGTACAAGCTGCAGCAGGGCTATTATATCATCCATCCGATGGGCTGGGACGCGTTCGGCCTTCCGGCGGAGAATTACGCTATTAAGATGGGCGTCCATCCGGCTGTCTCCACGGCAGAAAATGTAAAGAACATCAAGCGCCAGATCCAGGAGATCGCCGCGCTCTATGACTGGGACAGAGAAGTGAATACGACCGACCCTAACTACTATAAATGGACGCAGTGGATCTTTGTGAAAATGTTCAAGGAAGGGCTTGCCTACGAGAAGGAGTTCCCTATTAACTGGTGCCCTTCCTGTAAGACGGGGCTTGCAAATGAGGAGGTCGTGAACGGGAAATGTGAGCGCTGCGGCGCGGAGGTGACGAAGAAGAACCTCCGCCAGTGGATGCTGAAGATCACGGCTTATGCAGAGCGTCTTCTCAAAGATCTTGACAAGCTGGACTGGCCGGAGAAGGTAAAGAAGATGCAGACGGACTGGATCGGCAAATCTTACGGCGCAGAAGTAGATTTCCCGGTTGACGGAAGAGAAGAGAAGATTACAGTTTACACGACGAGGCCGGACACGCTGTATGGAGCTACATTCATGGTGCTTGCCCCGGAACATGAGCTTGCCGCGAGCCTTGCTACGGACGAGACGAGAGAAGCGGTGGAGAAGTACATTTACGATGCCTCTATGAAGTCTAATGTAGACCGTATGCAGGACAAAGACAAGACGGGCGTGTTCACGGGAAGCTATGCGATCAATCCGTTAAATGGAGAGAAGACGCCGATCTGGCTGTCTGACTATGTACTGGCAGACTATGGTACGGGGGCGATCATGTGCGTGCCCGCCCATGACGACCGCGACTTCGAGTTTGCCACGAAGTTCGGGATCCCGATCGTCCAGGTCATTGCGAAGGACGGGAAAGAAATTGAGAATATGACGGAGGCCTATACGGAGGCGAACGGACTGATGATCAATTCCGGCGAGTGGAACGGGATGGAATCTGCCCTGCTGAAAAAAGAGGGGCCTCATATCATCGAGAAGAAAGGCATAGGACGCGCCACAGTGAACTACAAGCTGCGCGACTGGGTATTCTCCCGCCAGCGGTACTGGGGCGAGCCGATTCCGATCATCCACTGCCCGGACTGTGGGAATGTACCTGTGCCGGAAGAGGAGCTTCCATTAGAGCTTCCAGACGTAGAGTCCTATGAGCCGACGGGGACGGGGGAATCTCCGCTGGCGGCAATCGACGCGTGGGTGAACTGTACCTGTCCGGTGTGTGGGAAGCCTGCGAAGCGAGAGACGAACACGATGCCGCAGTGGGCAGGGTCTTCCTGGTATTTCCTGCGCTATGTGGACAACCATAACGACAACGAGCTTGTCTCCAGGGAAAAAGCGGACGCCATGCTCCCGGTAGACATGTATATCGGCGGTGTAGAACATGCGGTGCTCCACCTCTTGTATGCGAGGTTCTATACAAAGTTCCTATGCGATATCGGCGTCGTTGACTTCGACGAGCCGTTCCGCAAGCTGTTCAACCAGGGGATGATCACAGGCAAGAACGGGATTAAGATGAGCAAGTCCAAGGGCAACGTCGTATCGCCGGACGACCTTGTGCGCGATTATGGGTGCGATTCTCTGCGGATGTACGAGCTCTTCGTAGGGCCGCCGGAGCTGGACGCAGAGTGGGACGACCGTGGGATAGACGGCGTGAACCGCTTCCTTAAGAGACTGTGGAATCTGGTCATGGACAGCAAAGAAGCGGGCGTGACAGCGACGAAAGCAATGATTAAAGAGCGCCACAGGCTGATCAAAGACATTACGACCCGCCTGGAGAGCTTCAGCCTGAACACGGCGATCTCCGGCTTCATGGAGCATAACAACAAGCTCATTGAGCTTGCCAAAGAGGCAGGAGGCGTTGACACAGATACTTTGTCCGCCATGGCGGTGCTCCTCTCACCATTCGCGCCCCACATCGCAGAAGAGATCTGGGAACAGCTGGGCCATGAAGGAAGCGTATTCGCAGCCGGATGGCCGGATTACGACGAAGAAGCCATGAAAGACGACGAGATAGAAGTGCCAGTACAGATAAACGGCAAGACAAGAGCGATTATCTCCGTGGCAACAGATATCTCAAAAGAAGATGCGATCGCAGCCGGAAAAAAAGCAGTCGCCGAAAAACTGACCGGAACAATCATAAAAGAAATATACGTACCAAAAAAGATAATAAATATTGTGCAAAAATAGGCAGTGCGAATAAAAGAAGCGGCAGAACCCCGTATGCTTGCATACAAGGGGCGCTGCCGCTTCTTTTATTCATAGGGCATATGCCCGTCAACTGAGCGAACTTGTTTCGCGAGGTTGTGGCACTGCCGTTAAATGATAGGGCGTCGCCCGTCAACTGAGCGAACTCGTTCGCGAGGTTGTAGCACGGCTTATGAGGCAGGAGAAGACATACTGGGGCATATGCCCGTCAAGCGAGCGAACTTGCTTCGCGAGGTTGTGTCACTGCCGTAATACCAGGGCGTCGCCCGCCAACTGAGCGAACTTGTTCGCGAGGTTGGAGCACGGCTTACGTGGGAGAGGAAGAAACGGTATGGCGCCGCCCGTCACTGAGTATGCAGAAGCTTATTTATCTAGGAATTTACTGCTGAATAAGCTATACCATCCACTTGGAAGCACAAATTACCTGGATCAGCAAATTCAGTCTGAAATGACTTGCGTACAGGATATTTGCCATGAAACCTTCTCTTAATTACCTTTTCCATTACCGGAATATCCCAAATATTTTTAAACAAGCAATTCATCTGTACGACATTTTCCAGCGTCAATCCCACTAATGCCAACCGTTCTTCCATTTCATCAAAGGCACCGTCAATTTGTTCTTCAATCGTACCGCCTATATTACGGGCACAGTAATTTATAAAGCAATAGTCTCCCGCTTGAATAATTCCTGAATGTGCCCAGTCCTCATTAATGTCATATCGTCTGATTTCTTTCATTTTTCTATACTCCTAACTTTATAGTATTTTTTGGTGAATTATCAATCTGAAGAAATTCTTCTATAGCCATATTGGGGTTACAGGAAAAGTTTTTACTGTCAATCACACGTTCTGTCAAATCAAAATACTTCTGTGCTCCACGTTTGTCGGCTATGGTAAGAGCTCCGGTGTTAAATAGATAATCCAAAGCGTCGCTTGATAATTTTTTATATCCCCATCGGCTTTCCCTCGCTTCTCCGATTGAAATGTCTTTTGTGCCTGTCTTTCCATGCTTTTCCACAAAATCTCTGACATCGTCCAATATGTTCAGTGCGCCTGTCCGGTTACGGTCTTGCCTCATCTTTCGGATATAATTTCATCTTTATTCCCCATATTCCATTTGTATTTCTTTGCAGATTTTTATAATGCGTTCTTTTATTTCTTGCGGTTCGATTATCTTAGCCTTATTTCCAAAGGAAAGGATCACCCCATACCAAAATGTCTCATGTCCCGGTACAGAAAAAGAAAACTCAAAATCCCCATTTTCAAATTCCTGCGTAATCTGTCCATTTAGATATTCCCTGCATTTTGCTTTTATGACTGCCTTTCCGTATAATTTGACATGTATAATATCATGATTACTATCTTTCATTTTAATATCTGAAAGATTATGAGATTTTGTGAATTTTATCTGTGTGGCTTGCAAATTTTCCATACGGACTAATTTAAACATACAATAATCCTGATATTTTTCATAATATCCAGTCAGATACCAGTTATACCACTTGTATTGCAGACAAACCGGTTCTACCTGAATATCTTTTACTTCATCATGACTATTTGTATAAGAAAACCGAACAACGCATTTTCCCTTGATTGCATCTTCTAACAACATTAATTGTTCATTTGTTTTGTCGTCTTCACTTGCGACACCCAAGTCTATGCAAACAGCAGTGTCCCTTGTATGGCTTATACTCTGCACTTTTTCCAGTGCCTGTTTTAGACTTTTGCTTGCATATGCGCTTGCCATTCCTTCCAGAGCAGTGATGATCCAATCATATTCGTGACTTGTTGCAACCTGTTTTTCTAAGACAAAGCTGTCCATAATCTGATAGCCGCCTTCTACGCCATAAAAAGATTGAATCGGAATACCTGCCTGATCCAGCGATTCCAAATCTCGCATAATCGTTCTGGAAGAAACTTCAAATTCTTCTGCTAATTTCTGTGCTGATGTCCGACCATGATTTAATAAATAAACGACAATGCTTATAAGCCGGTCAATCTTCATCTTTTCTCCTTTTTATACCAGTATAACAAACAAACTACGACACCATTATGTCATAGTTTGTTTAAAGAAGCAATTATTTCAAATTTTCCTACCAAACTTCCCAGCTTCTGCTTTATTGCAGCCTATCCGCAAAAAGTTGCCTGCATAAGTGTACACGTCAATGCTGTTATGGTGGATATTGTATGTTGTATAGATCGTATTCATTTTTTTGAAAGCATTTCAATCAGTTTACCAATTACCGTATATTTTGTGTTACAATGTTTTATGTGATTTTGTTTCCCTTATTTTTTCCCTTATCAGGGTTCGTAATGCCCTATGGGAAGATATAATACAAGGGAAACAATAAGGGAGGGCTCACCTGCGATAAACTTAGTGTTTTCAAGGGTTAGAGAGGATTTTGGTAATAAGTTATAACAGCTGATAATTCCCTTAAAAATCACCAAATCACAATCGGGATTTGGAGGTGGTTTGAACATGGATGTAAAAACAGATTCAAAAAGTGCTACACTAAAACGATGGTATTTCTTTGCTATTTTTTGGCCATTGGCATGCTTCATTTTTGCAGGAATTATCATTTCTCAGCCTGGCCGAGGAACGGATGAACGGATTGCCGATGTAGGGTTCACAATGATTCCACTGATCTTCTTTGCTATAGGCATGCGTATGCGTTGGCGGCTATTGAAAGAACGTTTACATGCCACTGTTTTAGCTAAAGCCGTTGTTGTTACTGTAGATAGAGAATTGTGGACAGGCGAAGGAAACAAACGAAGCTATTTTCCTCAATATGAGTTTCAAGCTGGGGAAAAGCAATATCGTGTCAAATCTCCGACTGGATATGGGCGCAGCTATGTAAAAACAGGACAACAGATAGATTTATATTATGCCCCTGAAAATCCTAATTTATTTTATGTTCCTATTATGCAAAAACATGATAAACGCTGGGCATTGCTTTTATGTGGAGTAGGAGTGGCGTATCCTTTAATTGGCCTGTTGGCTCCACAGATAAGAGCGCTCTTTTCATTTTTACCTTAAAATATACAAATTCCGGTTTGTAGCAGACAGTTTTTGATGCGACTGTCTGCTTTTCTTTTAATAAGCAATATTTGAAAGATATTGCAGAGTTTGTCAAAGGAATGTTATAGTGTATATGGAAAGACAGATTTATCTGAACGTAGCATACAAAGAAAAATCGAATGTTATATGGGGGGCTAATATGCTTGATACGATACCTAACGAAGAAGTAATGACAGCTTTAGTTGGAAAATCTTTATATGATGTATGGAATAAGCTATGTGCTTTGATTGATGAAAATTATGATATGGATCGTTTGTGGGATAAAGGCGGTAAAGCATGGAAATATGAATATAAATATCGTCGGGGCGGTAAAACGCTGTGTGCATTATATGCACGAGAAAACTGTGTAGGATTTATGATTATCTTAGGAAAAAACGAAAGGTTAAAATTTGAGACGGATAGAGATAATTATTCAAAAGAAGTCCAAAGGATCTATGATGAAGCGCAAACTTATTATGATGGGAAATGGATAATGTTTGAGCCAGTGGATGATTCTTTGTTTAATGATTTCATTAAGCTTTTGAGGATCAAAAGAAGGCCGAATAGAAAGTAAAGTTAAGAAAGAGCGGGATTTTGCGAGGAAGCATAAATGGATATAGTTTTATATCATCAGGAAAAAGGAGATAAAGAGCCATTTATCCTTTTACATGGGAACGGAGAGGACGGCTCATATTTCAAGAATCAGATAGACTATTTTTGCGGCATGTACAGAGTGATCGCTTTGGACACACGAGGCCACGGTAGATCGCCAAGAGGTACAGCGCTTTTTACTATTGAGCAGTTTTCCCAGGATTTATACGATTTTATGACAGGTCTTGAGATTTCGAGCGCGGTTATTTTGGGATTTTCGGACGGAGCAAATATAGCAATGAGATTTGCAATGAAATATCCAGGCAAAGTAAAGGCATTGATATTAAATGGAGGGAATCTGAATCCGAAAGGAGTAAAAAGAACGATACAGATCCCGATCGAAATAGGATATAAAATAGCAAGACGGTTTGCGCCGAGATCGGCCAGTGCAAAAAAGAATGTGGAAATGCTTGGCTTAATGGTAAATGAGCCAAATATTAAATTAAATGAATTGTCCAAAATAACGGCTCCTACGCTTGTAATCTGTGGAAAGAGAGATATGATTAAGGAATCCCATACAAAAGAGATTGCGGAAAATATACCTAATGCAAGATTATCAATTATAAAAGGGAATCATTTTATTGCGAATAAGAGGTATGCTGCATTCAACAAAGAGGTTGAAGGTTTTTTACAAACAATTAGTGGGCAAGCACAGCCTTAAAAATACGGTGGGTAGGGATATTTCCCTACTCACTTTACACGATATTTTGGAGGTATAATAATGAACATAACGGTTATAAACGGAACAGAAAAGCACGGTGTAACCTATCGTTTAAAAGAAATGTTTTTAACCGGTTTTAGGGATAGTGCAAACATTACGGAATATTATCTTCCAAAAGATTGTCCCAATTTCTGCAATGGCTGTACAAACTGTATGATAAAAGGCGAAAACACCTGCAAAGACGCAGAATACATCGGAAAAATTGACAGATCGCTCCTGGAAGCAGATTTAATTGTAATGACTTCTCCCGCATATGTGTTTCACACTACGGGAGCGATGAAAGCATTTCTCGACCATTTTGCTTATCGCTGGATGCCCCACCGTCCTGCCCCCGGAATGTTTGGAAAACGGGCAGTGATTATTACACAGTGTTTAGGCGCGGGAGCAAAATCTGCGGCAAAGGATATAAAGCACAGCTTATCTTGGTGGGGGATTTCTAAAATCGGAATATTCACTGGTGCATTGATGAGCGATATTGTCTGGGAAAGGCTTTCCGAAAAGAAGCGGCAAGAACTGACAAGAAAAGTGAAAAAGCTATCTCAAAAGTTCGCACGGATAGACTATACAAAACCCGCATACACAAATTTGACTGTAAAGGCTAGGTTTTTTGTCTGCCGTTTGATGCAGCGAACACTACATAAAAATGACCCTGAATATCTTGATGGGAAGTATTGGGCAGAGCAGGGCTGGCTTGGCAGAGACAGACCATGGAAATCATAGGTTCAAGGATTAGGGGGATTTTCAGAGTGTTTGATAGATAAATGAGAATTGACGGAGAAAAGTAAGATTGAACATTTAGAAATGAAATATGGCATGCCGTATGGCAGATTATATTTGGTTTATTGTGATGAGAGGCTGGCAGGCTGTATAGGGCTTAGAAAGATTGATAATGAGAATTGTGAAATGAAACGTTTGTATACAAGGCCGGAGTTCAGGGGTAAAAAATTAGGCAATATCTTGGTAGAAAAGATTATAGAAGATGCGAAGAAAACAGGATATTCTTATATGCTGTTAGATACGCTTCCATTCTTGCAAAGTGCAATACATATCTATAAGAAATTTGGTTTTTATGAGATTGAAAGCTATATAGAAAGCAATCGATTGAGCAGGAGAAAAGAACTGAGATGGAGAAAGACTGGTACTGAAATGTCAGGAGCTGGGGTTAAATACGTGCTGGGTAGCTATGACGCATTAGGCACGACAGCCGTCAACCAGCAAAAATTTTTGTTTGAGCTTAAGAACGGGCAGGCAAGCGCTAAAGCTTTGAACGGATTTTACACAAAAATCGATCTTGGAATTGTCCAATATCGTTTTGAGGCTGTAACAGGATATACAGTGAGATAATGTTATTGATTAGGAGGGAGCTTATTATGAAAAAGACAGGGATTACAATTATAAAATGCATAGGCTTTTTTCTGGGATGGGCAATATTGTCTTCTGTATTGCCGTTACCATCTTCAAGGGAGCCTGCTGTTTGGAGATTGTGGGCAGAGATTATGCCGTTATTGGCGATCATAGCTTTTACCCTCGTTTTCTGGTTGATTGAAAAGAAAAATGTGAAATTGCATTTAATCGATAGCCCAGTCCAGGGAATCATATTGGGAACGTCCACAGGACTTGTATGGCTTGCGATTCCTGTTCTGATCATGTATATGACAAAGAGCATTCATTTTGGTGGGATGAGCGCCATTAAATTGTTTTCTGTCTGGATGTTAGCGGCATTCCTAAATGTAATTATGCAAGAGCTTCTTGTTCGAGGATATCTGTATCAAATGATCAGGCAAGAATATAATACAGCTGCGGCTACGATTGTTACAACAGTGCTTTTTACAGCATTGCATGGCGGAGCGTTTGAAGCAGGGGCGATTCCTGTATTAAATGTCCTTACTATGAGCTTGCTTATGACGGTAGTCCTTGAATATAGTGGCTCTATTATAGCGCCGATTATCATGCACTTTTTATGGAATGGAATTGGTGCATTGGTTTTAGGTGGCGTGTCGCTTGCTGATGACTATCCAAGCCTGCTTATTATGACTTTTACTGGAAACGAGCTTTTATCTGGGGGAGCTTGCAAGATTGAAGGAAGCATTATTGTTTTAATCGTCAATGTGGCTTTGATCGCTTTTTTTATTAAAAAAAGAAGAATCTCCAGAAAAGAATGCCTACAGAGTGTTTGACATAATAAATTGAGTTGGATTAGAAAAGGATGTAGTGGTTATGGGTGATAAGAAAAAATGGGGGGGGGGGTAGCATTGGCGCCTATATCAGCACTCGTGTGGGGTATGAGAGGATTCCAAAATATTTTGAAAAGGCCAGATTGTATGCATGTGATTTGACATATGACATAAAAATTCGAATGGATATTGCGATTTTTATCAATAACAAGATGATACCAATTGAATTGAAATATAAAACAAGACAATATTCTGGAACATTAGGAAATGAAAAGATTTATTTGAAAAACCAAAGTGCTCAAGATTCTGCAAGATATGATTTTATCCGTGATATTACCAGACTCGAAAGTATTACCCAAAGTGGAATATATCCAATCGAAGAGGCATACGCTATTTTCTTAACTAATGATCCTCTGTATTGGGAGCCGTCAAATGGATCAGATACATTGGATCATGATTTTCGGATTCATGCTGGGACGAAAATACATGGGAAGATGAACTGGAAACCAGGGGCGAGCAAAGGGACGATAAAAAGTCGAGAGAAAGAACTGACAGTTTGTGGTACATATGATATTGAATGGCGGAGTTATAAACCACATGAAGACTGCTTATTTAAATATACGATGGTGGAAATTAAGAAAGAGAAAATCTATAAATAAGATAAAAGTCAGTATATTAGACGGAGGGAAAGCTATGTATATGGACGGATATTGGAAAGGAATTAGGAATAGCCGAAAATAGGAGCATCTAATTGAAGAATGCTATTGCGACCTTCAAAGGTTAAAACTGCTATTGGAACATTATGAAGCGCCGGATATAGAAGAAGGGTTCCGGGAAATACAGAATCGTTCTTTCCTGACAAAATATTGGCCAGCTGTAATAAAGAAAATACCTTCAGATCAATCTTTTTCAGATATTTCTGAGTCTGATTTACCCAATATTGAGAGAAAAAGGTTAGTAGATATACTCATTTTGAAAGGAATATTTGCATGAAACACATTTGTGTGCTTATATCGGTGGCTGATATTAACGCCGCAAGAAAATTTTATGAGGATTTGTTTGGATTGGAGGTGTTTCAGGATTATGGTAAGAACATCGCCTTTACCTGTGGCTTGGCATTGCAGCAGGATTTTGACTGGCTTGTGAATCTGCCGAAAGAATTGAGGATTTGACGAAACTTCTGAATAGTTAATATATGATAGATGAATAAACAAACAGGAAGTTGTGGAGGTATAATAATGGAATACAAAGTGGATGATAAAGAACTTAATGCTTCAACTTTTCTCTCCTTTGTTAATCAAGTATGGCAAGGCGATTATGACATCGAAAGAACAAAGGAGGCATTATCTAAAACACTGAATATAACTGCCTATGATGACAAAGTGCTGGTAGGGTGTTTGCGTATTCTTTCAGATGGTTATTATTTTGGAACAATTTTATACTTTGGTTCATAACCGGGAGTAGAGGGATTTTATGAAAAGAATGGCTGTCAGAAGGGTTTGTAATCCTACACAATAGAAAAGAAAAGACAATAGCTAACTTCCAGTTTTTAGGAGGACAAGAACTCATGAAAATGCCTAAAGAAAATATTGATACAAGTGTGTTTGCTCCATGTGGAATGAATTGTCTTGTTTGCTATAAACATTGCTACCACAAAAAAACATGCACAGGCTGCTTAAATAGTGATAAGGGAAAACCAGAACATTGCCGTAAGTGTAAAATAAAAGATTGTGTCAAGATCAAAGAATTGCCTTATTGTTTTGAATGATTTCTATTCACGACAGAGAATGTAGCGAGTGCCAGAAAAAAATGAAATAAGGAAATCCGAATGGGAGGAACACAATCACTGTCAGATAGAAAAGTTATAGTATAGTTTACTGTTATAATCTTTTGTATTACAAAAATCAGGACTTTAGGAGGTACATAACCATGAGAAATATGATTGCATACTGTGGGCTGGATTGTGAGAAATGCGACGCATATCTCGCAACAATCAATGATGACCAGGCGTTACGTGAGAAAACTGCAAAACTATGGGCCGAGTTAAATAATGCCCCTATTCTGCCCGAACATATCAATTGTGAAGGCTGCCGTGTTGATGGGATTAAAACTATACACTGCGATAGTCTTTGCGGTATTCGCCAATGTGCATTGAAGAAGGGTGTGGCGACATGTGGCGACTGCCCAGATATGGAAATATGTCAGACGGTTGGAATGATCATCTCAAATAATCCCGACGCTCTAAATAATCTGAGGGGATAGATTACATATCAGTTTGACAACTTGGAAGCTGCAGCAAAGATTATATAACGAATGGGGTATACCTTTGGAAACAGTAAAATGAGACTATGAAAAAAAGGAACCTTTTACTATGGAGGGAATCTGAATCCGAAAGGAGTAAAAAGAACGACACAGATCCCGATCGAAATAGGATATAAAATAGCAAGACGGTTTGCGTCAAGATCGCCCAGTGCAAAGAAGAATGCTGAAATGCTTGGCTTAATGGTAAATGAGCCGAATATTGAATTAAATGAATTGTCAAAAATAACGGCTCCTACGCTTGTAATCTGTGGAAAGAGCGATATGATCAAGGAATCCCATACAAAAGAGATTGCGGAAAATATACCTAATGCAAGATTGTCGATTATTAAGGGGGATCATTTTATTGCGAATAAGAGGTATGTTGCATTCAACAAAGAGGTTGAAGGCTTTTTACGAACGATTGTTGTCTCGGCTTGCAGAACAGATGGCAGAGCGTGAGGGCGTGACCGAACAATTCAAAATAGAAGTGGCAGGGAGAGTATCTCTGTCACTTTTTTTAATAGCGATAAACATATTCAATGAATACTTGAAACACGTATGATTTCCTAATGGTTGATTTTGTTTCTTAAAGTATCGTATCACTTCATTGATTTTGTGTCCTGTCACGATTAAAATATAAGGGGAAGGAGGAAATGAGCTTGAATATATTAAATATTGCAAATAATATCGCTCGGTTAAGGCACGATAAAAAAATAACGCAGGAACAGTTGGCAGAATTTATAGGTGTTACAAAAGCTTCCGTTTCAAAATGGGAGAACAATCAAAGCAACCCTGACATAACCATTCTACCACAGCTCGCTTCGTTTTTTGATGTGACAATAGACGAGCTGATAGGATATACGCCTCAGCTTTCAAAAGAGCAGATTCAAAATTTTTACCAAAGATTCGGAAGAGATTTTGCTGAGCGTCCTTTTGAAGAAGTGATGGATGAAACACAAATGTATGTAAAACGCTATTATGCTTGCTACCCGTTCCTGTTGCAGATATGCATTTTGTGGTTGAATCATTATAGCATGGCAGAGACTGAAGAAAAGCAAAAAGACATTTGTCTGCGTATTGAAAAGCTTTGTCAGCATATAAAAGAAAATTGTAAAAATATGAAGATTTATGGAAATGTGGTTATGATACAATCACTTGTCCATTTTCAAATTGGACGTATACAGGAAATTGTAGATGAATTGGAGGAGTTTTCTGCCTCGAACAAATTTGGTAATCAAAGTGTGATTCTTCTTGCACAAGCTTACGCAATGCTTGGCAATAAAGAAAAAGCAGATGGCTGTTCCCAAATGAGCATGTATGAAACGATAATGAACCTGCTGGCGGGCGCAACGTGTTATCTTATGATACACACTGAAGATCTGTCTGTATGTGAAGAGACGATTGACCGTATTGAGCATGTGGCACAAGTATATAAGATTTCCAAGCTCAACCCGAATAGCCTGTTATCCTTTGAATATCAGGCATCAATCTGTTATCTGGCGCATGGCGAAAAGAAAAAAGCGCTGGAACATATTGATAAGTATGTTGTATGCCTGTCCTGTCTGTTTTCAACAACAGATCTGCAGCTGCACGGGGATGCTTATTTCAACAAAATTGAGGATTGGCTTGATAATGAGCTTGATAACGGAACCAATCCTCCACGCAATAGAAAAGTTGTTTTGGAGGATGCAAAAAAAACATTGGATGTACCGCCATTTACTGTATTAGAGGGAATCCCTGAATTTGAAAAAATAAAAAGTAAATTAAAGGAGCTGAACTGATGAATACGATTACTGAAATGTTACCTTTTCTAATCCCACTTATAATTGTGGAATTTGTACTTCTTGGATATACGCTGTGGCATATTCTTACACACCCAGATTACAAACGTGGAAGCCGGACATTGTGGCTCATTATTGCTATTGTCGGAATGAACTTTGTCGGTCCGATCTTGTATTTTATTTTAGGGAAAGAGGATGCATAATGGATATTTTAAAGATATCTCATGTAACAAAGACTTTCGGGGCAAAGAAAGTCTTAAATGATTTGAGCTTTTCCGTACCTGAGCATTCTGTGTTTGGGTTTATCGGACAAAATGGCGCGGGAAAGACTACAACGATGAAAATCGTACTTGGCCTGCTGGAAAGTGATCAGGGTGAGATTTTTGTAAATGGCGAGAAAGTAGCTTTTGGGCAGAACGGTACAAATAAGTATATCGGCTATCTTCCTGATGTTCCGGAATTTTATGATTTTATGACGCCAAAGGAATACTTGACAATGTGCGGCCAGATTACAGGAATGTGTAAAGACGGGATAGCTGAAAAGACAACAGAGCTATTAAGGCTTGTTGGGCTTGATGCGGAGAATAAGCGGATCAAAGGATTTTCCCGTGGGATGAAACAAAGGCTTGGCATCGCCCAGGCGCTTTTAAATAGTCCGAAGCTGTTGATTTGTGATGAGCCGACGTCGGCGCTTGATCCTGTGGGAAGGAAAGAGGTGTTGGATATACTTTCTTCTGTAAAAGAGCATACAACGGTTATATTCTCCACTCATATTTTGTCTGATGTGGAACGTATCTGCGACCGGATCGCATTTCTTCACGAGGGGGAGATTGCCGTCAGCGGAACACTGGAAGAAGTCAAGAATATCAGAAATGGAGAGAGTATTGAACTTGAATTTTTGGCAGAGCAGGATGCGGAGCGATTTTTGGAGCTATATGCAGGCGGTGAAAAAACTGGCAGGGCAAAATTGCTTTTTCCTAAAAAGACAGAACGTGATATATTAGGAATTATGGAATGCCTGTTACAAAATCAAATCCCTATTGTGCGTTTGGAGAGGCTAGAGCCAACGCTTGAGGACTTGTTTTTGGAGGTGATTGGAAAATGAAGCAATTGACAGCTTTTATAAAAAAAGAGCTTTTAGAGCAATTACGAAGCGGCAAGGCTATAATACTTGGAGCTGTGTGCTGTCTGTTTGGAATTATGAATCCTGCTATTGCCAAACTGTTGCCATGGCTGCTTGAAATGATGTCGGAACAGCTTGCGGAAAGTGGAATGTATATTACAGAAGTAAAAGTGGATGCTTTGGATTCATGGACACAGTTTTTTAAAAATATGCCCATTTTGCTGATTGTGTTTATAGTCATGTCCAGCAGTATTTTGACAGAAGAATATCAGAAAGGGACGCTTGTCAATGTGATTACCAAGGGAATGAAACGCTGGAAGATACTGGTTTCCAAGCTGTTGATAATGTTTGTTTTCTGGACGGTCGGCTACCTGATGGATTTCGGAATAACTTACGGTTATAATGCATATTTCTGGGATAATGATATTGCCTTGAATTTATTGTTTGCTGTGTTCGGATATTATTTAGTGGGATTGTGGCTCATTTCCGTTGTCTTGCTTGCGTCTGTTGTTCTTAAATCATCATCGGGAGTTATGCTTTCTGTGGGAGCAGCGTTTGCTGTCTCATACTTGTTAGGCTTCCTGCCTGCTTTCCAGGAGTATGTACCCACATGTATATTAAGATCCAATGAGCTGTTGATAGGAGCGCTTCACAGTAATCAATGTTTTGGGGCTGTAGGCATTACGTTTTTCCTGACGATGCTTAACGGATTTTTATCTGTTCTTTTTTTTGACAAAAAGAGGATTGGTGTGGTATAAAATTGTTATGATTTACCCTGTATATAGATTCAGGGATTAAAGGATTTTCAGAGTGTTTGACTGTCTTTCTCTTTACTTTTTTACAAAGGAACCTTTACTTTTTGGATTTCCAGGGTATAATAAGTAAAGGAAGAAGGTGGACACCATGATTTCATATTCCAATCTGCTGCAAAAACTGAATGAAAAAGGTCTGACAAAAACTGCACTGGCTAAGGAGCTTGGTATTTCCTCACGTACAGTAGCAAAGATCGGGCGGGGAGAGAAGATCGCTAATCATGTTCTTGAAAAAATGGCTGTTTTTTTCGGTTGTTCTGCAGATGAGCTATGCCAGGCCATTTCGGACAACAGCTTGCTTCAAATGCTCAGAGATGAAAAAGACATCCGTATGCCGGGAGGCCTGTACCATGAGCTTCAAGTACGGATGACCTATAATTCCAATCGCATAGAGGGCAGCAGGCTCAGTGAGGATCAGACCAGGCTGATTTTTGAAACAAACACAATAGATATCGGAGAAGGCATCCCTGTTGATGACATTATCGAAACTGTCAACCATTTTCGGGCCGTTGATTTTTGTATCGATATGGCGGAAGAACCGCTTACCGAGGATATTATCAAAGAGCTCCACCACATTTTGAAGCAAAGTACAAAGGATTCCTCGCTTGCATGGTTTGCCGTTGGGGATTACAAGAAAAGAGCCAATGTGGTCGGCGGCCATGAAACTGCAAAGCCGAAAGAGGTTGCTCCACGCATGAAAGCTCTGCTTTCCGAATATGAAGCCAAAACTGTTGTCACGATTCACGACATTATTCGCTTCCATTACGCGTTTGAACGCATTCATCCATTCCAGGATGGCAACGGCAGAGTCGGCAGGCTGATCGCATTAAAAGAGTGCCTGCGTTTCGGGCTTATTCCGTTTATCATTGAGGATGAAAAAAAAATGTATTATTACCGGGGGCTCTCTGAGTGGGAATGGGAGAAAGGCTATCTGACAGACACCTGTCTGGATGGACAAGATACTTTCAGAAAACTGATGTCCATGTTCGATATCCAGTCATAAAACCCTCTTTGGAGAATTTTGCTTTCCCCCCGTAATTGGAAAAATAGAAAAATCAAGGTTTATGGAGGTAAGAAAAATGGCTAAGGATGAAAGATTTGAGAACATTTATTCACAGGGAGTAGTGAATACTATGGAAATCTGGGTGGATAAGGAAACGGGTGTGAATTATGTGTTTCATGCAAGCGGACATGCTGGAGGAATGACACCGCTGTTAGACAGGGATGGAAAGCTGGTTATTTCTCCGATCGTAAATAGATAAATTTTGAAATTGGCTAGCCTGAAAATGATGGAGGGATATAATGGGAAAAGAGATCCGACCGGAAGACACGACAAGAGCCGCGGCATATGAGCTTTGGATGGGAGCCCCTAATCCGATGGTGACTTTTTTTAAGGCTCTGGATGTAACAAATCTGATTAAAATCAGCAAAAGAAGGCATATGAAGTTCAATATGCTCCTGGATTATTGTATTGGAAAGGCAGCCGTGAGCGTAAGAGAGTTCTACATACTTCCTGTTGGCGAGAAGCTTATACAATATGATACGATCGCAGTTAATACGATCGTGAAGAATAAAAATGGGGAAGTCAGCTCTTGTGACATTTTATATGTGGAAGATCTGGATGTATACAATAAACAATATTTAAAATATACTTCTCAGGTCGCGAAAAGCTGTCAGGATAGAGATTTATCAGACGACAGTATGGTAATCGGCACATCGGCGATCGTAGATACAGAAATTGACGGCGCTGTAGGTATGAACAGTGGCATTTTTAATAACCCGTTCATCATTTGGGGAAGGTACAAAAAGAAATGGTTCAGGTATTATTTAACGATTTCTTTCCAATTCCATCATACACAGATGGATGGCGCTCATGCGGGCAGATTTCTGGCGAATCTTCAAAAAGAGATTAATAATGTGGGATAAACAGCTTCCTGATATAGCAAGAGGGCTTGCAGGCTGTACGGCCTTTGCAAGCCCTCTTGCACACGGCTCTGTTATACAAGGGCGTCTATATGCTGTCCGGCATCGGACAGTTTTTCACCTTCCTGCGGCGGGGCATCTGGCTCAGCTTTTTGTGATTTTTTATTTTCTTGCCGTTTCAGCTGCTGGATCTGCTTTCGGATCTCCTGGATCTGCTTTTCCAGTTTTTCTTTTTTTTCATCGTCCTTATTTCGGACGGCTTTCTGCTTTTCAGATTCCAGCTTTTGCAGCTCTTGCTCCAACGACCGGATCTTTGCGTCGGCGCCAGCATTCTGTCCGGACGTCGGCTGGCCTGGAGAATAATTCTGGCTGACAGAAGAAATATTCATAAGATCACCTCCTGCTCTTAAGGATAAATGTGTTCCTTCCAATAATCAATGGGTTTGCGCTGAACTGTCGTCTGACTGTAATGAAATGATGTTGGAGTCAGAACAGACTTTTCAATACGGGCATCGGTAAATCGCACAAATTGTATTTTGGTTTGTGACTGTGGAGAACCTTAGAGCATCTTAATGTTCTGTCTGATCTTCAGTAATCCGGCGGCATGGACGCCGACGGAAGCCCGATCTGAGCCATGGACGGCGCATAGAGGGCGGTTACGTCCACATTCATAGTCTTTTGACAGAATATTTAGAGGCTCTTGGGCTCGTAACCGGGAACAAAGAAGAATACAATTTGTGCCATTTGTCAGGCATTATTAAAAAAGCCTGTTTTGGCTCCAACATCATGAAATGTTAAGAAGTACGTTCAGGCAAAAGCTGGATGCATCTTTTTCCAGTAGCATCGCGCCCTGGTATTTCTCAGCCACGGCCTTAATGTTAGAAAGTCCGGTCCCTATCTTGGCCGAAGCTTCTGCTGGGCAGCTGTTGCGAAATTCCAGCATATAGAAATCTCCCTGTCGCTGTCCGCTGATACAGATCGACCTTTCTCCCTCAAAAGACTGGCATGCGTTTATCGCGTTGTCTAACGCGTTTGCAAAAACAACACAAAGGTCAAAATCGTCAATACCGCAGGCTCCTGGCAGGATCACGGATGCTTCTACATGAATCCCGCCCGCCTGTGCGATCCCCATTTTTTCGCCAAGCAGGATATCCACCACTGGATTTCCAGTCTGACAGGGAAAAGATAAAGAGGCGGACGCGGCTTTTAATTTACCCAGATAAGAGCGGCTCTCTTCTATCTGCCCTCTGTCCAACAGCCCATCTAATACCGAGAGATGGTTTTTAATATCATGTCGGAACGCTTTTGTCTGTTCATAGCGCGTCTGCGCCTCGGAAATATATGTCCTTTGCGCTTCGGCCGCCTGAGTAAGAGCGGCTAACGCCGACTGAGCCTCAAATCCTGAGCAGATACGCCGGTATGCGTACAAAGTGCAGAGCAGAGCCATCAATCCCAGCCCCTGTATGAGCAAGAGACCGGCGTGCTTTCCTGTCTCAGCCAGAGAAAGCGTCACAGGCAGACGGCTATAGGACATATGGAGGATATATAATTCTGCAACAAAGAAGAACAGCCCCGGCAGAAGTAAGAGGCCAATATAGGGCGTCTGGGCATTTCCTTTGAACGACAGGTTTTTTAATACAAAGGCATAGCAACAGCCGCAGATCCCAAAAGCCGCTATTGTTGCGGCAATGAGCAATACATACAGCAGAGGCTTCCCGACAAAATGTGGGAATATGACCGCCTCTATGGAGCTGACCATTCCAAATGAAAGCTGCGATATATAAATTGCAAGAGTGGCGGCAAGAAAAGACACACAGTACCGGGCTCTTAACGCTATACGGCTTAACAGGCATAGGATAATCAGCTGTATTGCGATCGCTACAGCGCCGACGCTATTATTTTTTACCGCGGCAAATTCCAAAGCGAAGAGGGAAAGAGGGTACAGGATAAAATATCTTATCCCGTATTTCCTTCCAAACATCCGGCCTATAAAAATAAGGTGCATAAAGCTTTGGACGATCAAGATGAAGCTATTAAAAAATATACTGAAATAATCCATATTAATATCCTTTTTCTTTCATATATCGTAAAAGAGCCTCTGACAGCTCTCTTTCCCGCAATCTGGAGACGGGGATCGCATTATCTCCAGGCAGGATGGCCTGGCCTTCACGTATGCCCCGAACATAATCAAGATTTACAAGATAGCTTCTGTGGCATTTGAAAAAGCGGCTGTCTACGTGCTGCTCAAAGTTATTTAGCTTGTCATAATAATCTGTAACTTTTCCGTCCTTTTTGTGAATATAAATCTTCCGTCCCTGCACTTCGCAGTACAAGATCTCAGAGAGCGGGATCACTTCATAAGCAGCTCCCCGCTGGACGACAATGCGCTGTGATGTCTGTGCCTTAAGCGTCGTGATAGCCCGGTCTAACGTGCGCTTGAGGCGCGCATAGCCGATCGGCTTCAGCAGATAGTCATATGCCTGGACTTCGAACGAGTCAAATACATATTCTTTTAGAGCCGTTATGAAGATCAGCAGGCTGTGGTTATCCTGCTGGCGTAATATCCTTGCCGTCTCCATACCGTCAGGCTGTTCCATCTGGATGTCAAGGAATATGACGTCAAAGCCGCGGCCGCTTTCCAAAAGCGATCGTCCGCTGGAATAACATTTCACCTCATAAGCAGGAGCCTGCACATTCTCCATATATTTCGAAATATATTGGGAAAGCTCTTCTACCACAAAAGATTCATCATCACAAATCGCAAATTTAATCATTTTCACCACCATATTCTTATTCTGCATCTTATTATAATATCAAATACAGGTGGAGCCGACAATATGAGCATCAAATGCTCTGGATTTGTAATGAAATGATTTGGATTTTCTGGTATGATAGAAATAATAACGGAGGTATCTTTATGAAATATATTAGAGTGACAAACGAGAATATAGAAAAAGAGCACATATGTTGCGCGATTTCAAACAATAATGATATTCAGGTGTCGTCAAAGAAAGCCTGGCTAAAAGAACGTTTTGCTGATGGCTTAGTTTTCTTAAAAAGTGAGCAGCGAGGAAAGTGCTTTATTGAATATATACCTGCTGAAAATGCATGGAATCCCATTGTCGCAGATGATTATATGTATATTGACTGCTTATGGGTGGCCGGCTCTCTCAAAGGGCATGGCTATTCGACAGAGCTGCTGGATACTTGCATTGAAGACAGCAAGAACAAAGGAAGAAAAGGGCTATGCATATTATGTGCGGCAAAGAAGAAGCCATTTCTGGCCGATCCGAAATTCCTGAAGTACAAAGGCTTCACCGTTAGTGATGAGGCGGATAATGGCATCCAGCTATGGCATTTACCTTTTACTGAGGATGCTTTATTGCCAAAATTCAAAGAATGTGCAAAACATCCTCATATTGACGAGATGGGATATGTCTTGTATTATACCAGCCAGTGTCCGTTTAATGCAAAATATGTTCCTGTCATTGAAAGCATTGCAAAGGAGAGATCTATAAAATTTAGAGCAATTCATCTACAGAACAAAGAAGACGCACAAAATGCTCCGACACCGATTACAACTTATGCATTATTTTTAGATGGCAGTTATATTACAAACGAGCAGATGAATGACAAGAGGTTTTTGAAATTGTTAGAAAAGCAGTTTACACGTTCTGGATAATCTCTTCTAATGTCCTTCCAGCCAGAAGCTCATTTACCGCGCTCACCTTTGCCCGATCATAGGCATGGAAGGTGAGCTGTGCCTGCGCCGGGCTGTGATATACTTTCCAGTAGCCGTTTAGCAGGCAGTTCTTGCCTTTCTGCACAATAAAGGCTTCCACGTCTCTTACAGGGTAGCCGAGGAAGACGCCGATCTCGTGGGGGAACTGACAGCAGCCTTCGACATACCGGCGCATTTTAAAGGAAAGCTGCCGGAGGGACGAGCCCAGGTCTTTCCCTCTATAACCGTTCTTATCCAGGAAGCCGCGGGCTTCCTTTTTTTGAAGCAGGGAGCCCAGTCCCTCTGGCGTGTAGAGGAACAGCAGCATCCTTTTTTGACCGCCATTTAAGATGAGATAGCTAATGTCCGTTCCAGCAAGGACAGATTCCAGCTCTTCTTTTTCAGATGCATTAATAGGAAGAAGGGAGGAGGCTTTCAAGCCTTTGAGAAGAGGAGCGCACTGGAGTGCAAGGCGGAGCTGTAGACGGAGCCGGGCGTCTTTTATAGAAAGTATATAGGATATCAGGCTAGCCTGCATGGGCTCCCCCTCCTTCTTATTATTCTTTATTCTTGTGATAGCATCTTCCGATTGGAGGAGATTTATTCAAACAATGTTGTAAGTGATTTTAAAAGAAGCAGGTGTTATAATGTTTAGAGAGATGAATTGTTTTTCATGATTATTATGGGGGATTGATTTGCTTTTACTTCCTGTTTTGGCATTTTCAACTGTAAAGAAAGTGAAGAACAGAAAATAAAATTCCAGTATGACAAAATATGGATATGCCAGATAAATTTATGGAGAGTACAGATGATTAAGGTATTGATAGTTGACGACGAGCGAGAAGAGAGGGAAGGGATAGCCTATTTACTTGAAAAATATGGATATCCCGTAGAGGCCGTGCAGGCGTCCAATGGGGCTGAGGCGTCCAAATATATACGCAGCCATGAGATAGACATATTATTTACAGATGTAAAGATGCCTGTAATGAATGGGCTGGATTTGGCAAAAGAAGTAAATGAGCTGCAGCCCCATATTAAGATCATTATCTTCAGCGCATATGGAGAGTTTGAGTATGCGAAGCAGGCGCTTGAGGCAAATGCGGTCAGCTACTTGCTAAAGCCGATTGAGATCGACGAATTCCGCAGGCTCATGGACGACGTGATCGATTCCGTCAATAAGACAAAAGAGCTGCATGAGAAGAGGCAGCAGGACGACAGGCAGAACAGGAAGAACCTGCTCTATAAGTTGTTTACGAGCGCCAGAGCTGATGAAAAAGAGGAAGAGCGCTTATGTGAGATCCTTTTCCCGGCGGCGAACACGGCATATGGGTTTTTAGATATAGAGTTTATGGGGAATTATTTTGAAAGGCGGGAGAACGACTTCCTGCATTTTGTGAAAATGTATCTTGGAAGCGAGACAGAATACATTGGGATATACCCGAATAAGGCGTTCCTCATGATGCCCTATAGAAGTGGCAAGTCGTTGGAAAGCCAGCTTAAGAAGCTGCTGCGGGATATAAAGCTCCAGGACGGAGATGAGTGCCTGATCTTGCTTTCTTCGCAGATCAGCACAATAGAGGGGCTGATCGAGCAGCTAAGGCGGATGAACGATATACACTCAGAAGTGCTTGGATATGGCGATGAGATTATAGCAGTGGCGGATTATTATAATAAGACGGAATATTATGCTACAGATGTAGAAAGAATCCGACGGCAGCTGACGGCGGCGATCGAGTCAAAGAATGTGGAGCTGATCCGGGCGCAGAACGAACAGTTTGTAGGCTGTATCTGTTCCCTTGAGAAAGTGAGCAGGCTGTATATTCAGAATCTTTTGTATTCTGTTGTTAAGGCAGTTTATGATATCACCGTGGGTACGTCGTTTGAGAAGGTGCTTATTTCAGCGGAAGCGCTCTTCCAGGAGAACGATCTAAGGACGATGCTGCAGGAATATGACAGGATCCTGGACTTTATGCTGGATTCTCTGGAACAGGAGAAAGTGGATGAGCCAAGGATCGTACAGAGTATTAAGAACTTGGTGGAAAAGGAATACATGAAAGACATCAGCCTGAATTATGTTGCGGACAAGGTGAATCTTGCTCCGGCATACGTCAGCTACATATTTAAGAAAGAGACGGATCAGACTCTGGTAAAATACATTACAGACATAAAGATGCAGAAGGCAAAGCAGCTGTTGGAGGAGGGGAATCTAAAGATTGTCCAGATAGGGCGCGCCTGTGGTTATGAGAACCAGTCTTACTTCAACAGATTGTTTAAAAATTATTACGGTGTAACACCGAAACAGTACAGGGAAAACGTATGAGGAAGATTTGGGATTGGTATTATGGAACTGCCACGATAAGGAAGAAATTAGTCATCAGCTATCTGATCTTAGTCCTGCTGCCTATATTGATACTGGGGGTGTACTCTTATTATATTTCCAAAAGGAGCCTTCTGGAGCAGACGAGAAGCACGATGGAAGGGAATATGTCTTCCATTGTACATAGCATGGAACGTAACATCCAGAGAGAGAATGATAATATCAAATATCTGTCTTATAATGTAAGCTTCCGTGAAAAGCTGGAGACGGGCGCAGGAAATGCCAGTGCGCTGGCACAGGAGCTGAACAGCTCTGTAGAGCCGACGTTCTGGTATTTTATAACGAGCGACGACAATATAAAAGCAATCGAGATCTACTCTCCATATGTAGAGCATGCTATCGGAAGTTTCCTTAAGCCAGTAGGCGAAAGCGGGGAAGAGCAGTTCTATAAAGAGCAGGAGAAGACATATAAGACCCGCTGGAGCTATGGGGAAGAGAGTATCTATGCGGCAAGGACGCTGTTGGATGCCAATACGTCGTCGAGAGCGATCGGAGTTATGAAATTAGAAGTGTTTGAAGAAGATTTCATAAGCCCGATCTATCAGGCGGAGTATTTAAACAACGGCGTCATCCTTGCGGGCGCAGAGGGGGAGATCTATACTGGCAGGCCGGTTTCGGATCCCTATATAGAAGAAGAGGTACAGAAGCTTGCAGAGGAGGGAGAGGCCAGCGGATTTGTGGAGACAAGCCGCTATATGCTCCTGGCATCTGAAAGCCTCGTGAATGAATGGAAGATATATTATTATGTGGACAAGCAGGAGATCTCAGATAAGCTGGACGAGATACTGGCAGGCACAGTCTTGCTCATGCTCGTGTGCCTTGGCGTTATCACGGTGCTGATCGGGATCATCTCGCACATCTTAAGCTCTCGTATATTGAGGCTAAAAGGGTGTGCGGAAGAGGTGAGCAAGGGGAATTTCGATATAGTGATAAGCACACATTCTACAGATGAGATAGGCGTCGTTGCAAAAAGCTTCCGCGACATGTGCAGCAAGATTAATGAGATGATGGAGGAGATGTACCAGCTGGGCCTTGAGAAGCGCGCGGAAGAGCTTAAAGCGTTGCAGGCTATGATCAACCCGCATTTTCTGTATAACTGCCTTTCCAGTATTAAGTGGAAGGCGATCCGGGCAGAGCAGGAAGAGATCAGCGACATTACAGGGCTTTTGGCGAAATTTTACCGGACGGCTCTCAATCATGGGAAGCAGATTACTTTCGTGAAAAATGAGCTGGAGAACATAAGGGCTTACCTTGAGCTGCAGAGCAGGGCCCACGAGGATTGTTTTGACGTCGAATATGATTTAGAAGAGGAGGGCCTGGAGCTTGAGATGCCAAACTTCCTTCTGCAGCCCATCGTAGAGAATGCGATCTGCCACGGGGTAGAGCACTGCGAGGAGGGCGTGAGAGGCTTTATAAAGGTCGCATATGAAAAGAAAGATGGGTTTTTGATATTCCGGGTCTACAATAACGGCGCCTTGCTGGAAGAAGAAGCGGTAAACCGTATACTGACGACGCCCGGGAAGGGGTATGGCATCTACAATATCCAGGAGAGGATACGCATGTACTATGATGAAGAATGCGGGATAACGGGCAGCGTGACAGAGGAAGGGCTCGTGTGCTTTTCGGTAAGGCTGAAAGAGCAGATTGGGGATATATAAAGATGCCAGGGTCAAAAGCCCCTGTCTATGATACCTGCGGATTGCTGCGTGCTACGCACTCCCGCACTCCTGCCCGCTATTCGCATATCGTGGGATTACCATCCCACTTTTAAGCTCATATAAAAAAACTATTATAAATCTAAAAAATGTGCAATTTTTTTCCTTCTTTTTTGAAATTATAATAAAGGTAAGCCAGAACAAGATAAAGGAAGGAGAAATGTTATGAAAAAGAAATTGGTTAGCGTATTGCTGTGCGCCTCCATAGTGGCGGGAATGGCCGCAGGCTGTGGGAACGGCTCTTCAGAGGCAGAGCCGGAGACGACGGACGACGGCAAGGCAAAGATCCGTATGACTTACTGGAACAGTGAGGATACGGTAAAGACTCTGCTGGAATATCTGAAGGAAGAGGTCCCGGATGTAGAGATCGAGTTCCAGTTCATCGACAATTCCAATTATGATACGGTAGTCGATACGCAGCTGTCTGCCGAGGAAGGGCCGGACATTATATGCGAGTCTCCAGGCTCCGCGTTGAAACATGCCAGATTAGGATATCTTGCAGAGGTGAACGACCTGGGAGCAAAATATTCGGACGCAGGGACGAGCGTATACAGCTATGACGGCAATGTCTATGCACTGCCAGGGATCAGCTGGTTCGAAGGGATCTACTATAATAAGCAGCTGTTCGCAGACAACAATATCGAGCTTCCGACGACATTTGACGAGTATATCGCTGTATGTAAGCAGTTCCAGGACCTCGGGATCAAGCCGCTTGCAGCAGGGCTAAAGTCATGGGAGCCGATGCTTAAGAACTCCATGGCGTTTGTGACGGCAGATTACCTCTCTACAGACGCAGGGAAATCTTTTGGCGAAGATTACAGGAACGGCAAGACTACGTTAGACGGCACTTGGAATGAATACATAGAGAAGTGGTCTTCTATGATCAGCGAGGGGATCTATACGACAGATATGACGGGCATAGATCACGATCAGGCGCTGGAAGAGTTCGCTACGGGCAAGGCGGCGATGTTCTGCTCCGGGCCATGGGATCTTGATACGATCACAAGCAAGAACCCGGATCTTCAGATCGACATGATGCCGTTCAACGGCACAAAGGCAAGCGACGGATGGCTGATCGGCGGGCCTGGATGCGGATTCGCAGTAAATGAGTCGTCAAAGAATAAAGAAGCAGCGATGAAGGTGCTGGAAGCGATCTCTACCGTAGAAGGGCAGGAGGCATTCTGGCAGGATAACCAGGGCGGTTCTTCTTATCTTGACGGAGCCGAGTTCGATCTTCCTGAGGCATATACGAGCGTGACAAAGACGCTGGCAGCAGGAAATGTATACTGCCCATGGAACGAGTGGGGCGAGGCGGCAGGAGCCCACGAGACATATGGAGTGGAAATGCAGTCCTACCTTCTCGGAGAACAGGATATAAGCCAGACATTGAAAGATGTTGATACTGAAGTAAAAGAATTGCTTGAGAAATAGGAAGATTTAAAAGTACCCTTCATGTCGGCAATGGCATGAGGGTACTTTTTAAATAGGAGGGATCACATGACAAGGAAAAGAAAGCTAAGGCCGGGGGAGCTGGGGAATTATTTTATTATCTTTATCCTTCCGGCGCTGATCATATATTTAGTGTTCAGCATCGCGCCGTTCCTGTACACGATTTTCTACAGCTTTACAGATTATACGGATATGAATCCTGTCAACTTGCATTTTGTCGGCATGAAGAATTACATAAAAGTATTCCAGACGCCCTTAATGCTTACGGCTATCAAGAATTCGGTAATCTATGCGATCTTGCTGACCGGCTTCCAGACGATGTTCGGGCTGCCGTTAGCGGTAATACTCAATAAGAAGCTAAAGACAAGGAACCTGCTTCGGGCGTCATTCTTCTTCCCGGCGGTGTTCAGCTCGCTGATCATCGGATATCTGTGGAGCTTTATTATGTCTTCTTCGGATTTTGGGCTTATCAATAATCTTCTGCACCAGCTGGGATTTGGGACGGTGAATTTCTTTACGTCGAAGAATGCGCTATACTCTGTCATACTTACGCAAGTGTGGCAGTGGACCGGCTGGGCGATGGTCATCTATCTGGCGAACTTGCAGAGCATATCGCCGGATTTGTACGAGGCGGCGGATATAGACGGAGCCACCGGCATACAGAAATTCTTCCGGGTCACGCTGCCGCTTATGTGCCCTTCGGTCAAGATCATTGTAGTGACCGGGCTGATCGGGGGCATGAAGGTGTTCGATATTATTTATTCCATGACGTCGGGCGGGCCGGGGGACGCCACGCAGACGGTTATGATGGTCATGATGAAAAAAGGTATCTCAGACGGGTTCTATAGTACGGGCTCGGCGTTCGGCGTATGTTTCTTTATTATCGTACTATTGATAAGCGCGGTCGTCACGAAGCTGATGGGGAAATGGAGTGAAGCGATACAATGAGAAAGACGAAGAGAGATTTAAGACTGACAGAGATTACGATGATTTTAATTGCGGTTGTCTGGTTCATCCCGATCTATTACCTGATCGTTACGACGCTTAAGAGCCCGCAGGAAGCGACGGAGGGGCCGCTGGCGCTTCCGAAAGTGCTAAAGTTTGAGAACTATGCGGAGGCGTGGGTGAATATGGAGTACCCCCGCGCGTTTGGCAATACGTTCATCATTACGGCGTCCGCAGTGCTCCTGATCGTCGTATTTGGATCTATGGCGGGCTATGCGCTGGCCAGGACGAAATCAAAGATTGGGAACGCGATGTTCCTTCTGTTCCTTGCAGGCCTGATCGTGCCATTCCAGATGAATATCGTAAGCCTTTATAAGATCGTAAAAAGCTTCGGGCTGATGAATACGCTGCTGGCTGTTATTTTAGTAGATGTGGCGATCAATACGCCCCAGGCGATCTTCTTATTCAAGGAATTTATAGAGTCTACGATACCAAAGGAGCTGGAGGAAGCGGCGGCCATCGACGGATGTTCGGTCGTAAAACGGTTTTTCGTGATCGTCCTTCCTCTGTTAAAACCGGTCATCTCTACGGTGGTCATTATTGTCGCCCTCAATGTGTGGAATGAGTTTATGACGCCATTGCTGTTCCTCCAGAGCAGACAGAACGGGGTGATCCTTCAGGAAGTGACAAGGAACATCGGGCAGTTCGCGACAGACTGGACGGCCTTGTTCCCGATGCTCATGCTTGGAGTGGCGCCGCTTATGATCTTCTATATCTTTATGCAGAAATATATTATCGCGGGCGTGGCGGCAGGCGCCGTGAAAGGGTAGGTGTGCCTCGATGAAGGATCTGAAGATAGATGAGGGCTTTGGCAGCATTATGGTCCTTGTTCCCCATCAGGACGATGAGATATTGATGGCGGCGGGCGTATTATATAAAGCCGCAGAGGCAGGGCTGCCGGCCACAGTCGTTATGGCGACCAATGGAGATTGTGGCTGCGAGGACTGGTCGAAGGGAAGGACGCGCCTGAGAGAGACGATTTCTGGCTGCAAACTTCTTGGGATTAAAGAAGAACAGCTTGTCTTCCTTGGGTATGCAGATACGGGCATGCCCCGGGAGGACAGCTTTGTCACACATTTGTTTGAAGAAAAAGACTGTTCGAAGGTATATCCTTCTTCTTGCTCTGCCGTCACTTACAGCCTGGAAGAGAAGCCGGAATTCCATATGGAGATGCAGGGGAGCCATGCGCCTTATGCAAGAGAGATGTTCAAAAGTGATCTGCGGCAGGTGATTGAAAAGTACCGCCCCTGTAATATCTTTACGACTTCGGAATTCGACAGCCACGGGGATCATTCGGGACTGTGCAGGTTCGTGTATGAAGTGTTGGACGAGATGGAAGAGGGGGGCGAAGATACGCCCAATGTATATTGCGGCCTGGTACATTCCGGGGCGGGCGACGACAGATGGCCGGCTCCGGGTACAGAAGAGTTTGATTGCCCGCAGGGGCTTGAAGAAGATACAGGCTATGTGTGGGAGGACCGTTTTGTCCTGCGTCTGCCGGACGCCCTTACGAGAGGCGCCGGGACGGAGAATGTGAAATACAGGGCGCTCTTACAGCATGAGACAGCGTTGGAGCCAAATGCGTACGAATTCCTTATGGCATTTGTCAAAGACGAGGAGATCTTTTGGAAGGTGAGGCAGCAGAGGCGTTGGAGAGACAGACAGAATGGAGGCGATTTGCTTGAATATAAATAAACCGCCGATTTATCCGGTGGAACCTTGGGCTATTACAGAGCTTTCTTTTAACAAAGAAGATAATTACAGGAATGAGACGACGTTCGCGCTTTCTAACGGATATATAGGGACGCGAGGGACTTACGAGGAAGCGTATCCGTTTGATATTGACACAGGGCTGGAAGGGAATTTTGTAAATGGGTTCTATGAAAGCGAAGAGATCCGGTATGGAGAGGCCAATTTCGGCTCTCCGTTACACAGCCAGTCATTATTGAACCTTCCGAATATGAAGGAGACAAGAGTCTATGTCGCAGGGGAGCTCTTTACTATGGAGGAAGGGGAGACGGAAGGCTATTCCAGAAAGCTTTATTTAAAGGACGGCGTCCTGGAGCGGAAGCTGATCTGGACTTCCCCTTCTGGGAAAAAGGTTCAGATTGTTATAAAAAGGCTTGTATCTTTTGAGATGAAGAATATTATGGCCATCTGCTATGAGGTGACGCCTCTTAATTTTTCCGGGGAGATAACATTTACATCAAGGCTTCAGGCCGATGTGGAGAACCATACGAGGAAGACGAACCCCATCGTTGACTATGGGCCGTTTGGCAGGAGGCTTGAGCCGCTTCGGATCGTCGCAGAAAAGAACCGTCTGTACTACAGGGGGATCGCAAAGGGCAGCGGGCTGATCTTAGCCTGTGGGTGCAGCCATAAAACGACCGGTGGGGACGGCGCTGTAAGAATCAGCCAGGAGGCCGATGAGCTGGACGCACAGATGAGCCTCACAGTGGATGGAAGGCAGGGAGAGGCCGTCACATTAGAGAAAATAATCTGTTATGCGACAGATTTGGATATGGGGCCGGAACAGCTGGATATTTTTACAGAGGAGACTTTAAACCTGGCAGAGAGAAAGGGCTATGCACAGCTTGAAAAAAGCCAGAAAGAATATCTGGGGCGGTTCTGGGAAACGGCGGATATCCAGATCAGAGGAAAGGACAGCGAGGCGCTGCAGCAGGGGATCCGTTTTAACTTATTCCACATCTTGCAGTCTGCGGGAAGAGACGGGAAGACCGGGATGGGAGCGAAGGGACTGTCCGGGGAAGGCTATGAAGGCCACTATTTCTGGGACACAGAGATGTATGTGCTTCCGGTGTTCGTGTATACAGAGCCAGATACTGCGAAGAAGCTGTTGGACTACCGGTATGCTACGCTTGAACAGGCAAGGCAGAGAGCGCGCATACTAGGGCATGAGAAAGGGGCTTTGTTCCCGTGGCGCACGATTAATGGGGAGGAAGCGTCCACGTATTACCCACTGGGGACGGCGCAGTATCATATTAATGCGGATATAGCATATGCACTGTCGTTATATTTACAGGTGACAGGCGACGTTGGGTATTTGAAGGAAAAGGGAGCGGAGATCCTTATAGAGACGGCCAGAGTCTGGGCCGATGTGGGCAGCTTTGCAGACTGTAAGGGAGGAAGATACTGCATCTGCAGCGTGACCGGGCCGGATGAGTACAATGTGCTTGTGGACAACAATTTTTATACAAATCTGATGGCCAGGGAGAACCTTCGAGACGCGAAAGGGGCAGTAGGATATCTTGCCAGCCATGATCCCGAGTGTCTGGACAGGCTGAAAAGGGAGCTGGATTTCTCTGAGGACGAAATGCGGCTCTGGCAGAAGATTATCGACAATATGTATTTCCCCTATGACGAGTCCAGGCAAGTATACCCCCTTGACGACGGGTTCATGATGCGTAAGCCGTGGGATGAGTCGAGAATACCGGAAGAAAAAAGAGCCTGGCTGTACGAGAACTATCACCCGCTGTTCATAATGAGGCATCGCATGTCCAAGCAGGCTGACGCTATCTTAGGGATGTATCTGCACAGCCATCTCTTCACGCAGGAAGAGCTGAAGCGGAATTATGATTTTTATCAGGAAGTAACGCTGCACCATTCTTCTTTGTCTACGTGCATTTTTGGCATTGTGGCGTGCGACATTGGGTATTATGATGAAGCTTACACATATTTCTCACAGTCTGCGAGGATGGATCTGGACGATTACCACAATAATTTTTACGCCGGGATCCATGCAGCGAATATGGCGGGCACATGGCAGGCCATTGTAAACGGCTTCGCAGGGGTGCGCTGCCAGCATTCCAGGCTGCGGTTCTGTCCGTCCCTTCCGGCAGATTGGGAGAGCTACACGTTTAAGATCCGATACCAGGGAGCGCTTTTAAAAGCAACCGTGTCCAGAGGCGAGGCAGAGTTTGTGCTGGAAGAGGGAGAGAAGATAACATTTTACATTGGAGAGAAAGAGATTGCTCTTGAAGGAAGAGGGGGGACGCATGTTGAAAAAATATAAGGCAGTTTTCTTTGACTGGGACGGAACGGCGGTAATGTCCAGGAAAGCGCCTGTAGAAGAGGCTGTAAAAGCGATGGCCCCGCTGTTGGATGAAGGAGTAAAGCTGGCGGTCATCAGCGGGACTACAATCGAGAATATAGCAGGCGGGGAAATAGAAAAATATTTTACAGCAAGACAGCTTGAGAACCTATATCTTGGGCTGGGGCGGGGGGCTTATAATTATGCGTTCAAAAATGGGAAGCCCTGGTGCTTCCAGGACATGATACCGGACAAAAAGACGTTGTTAAATATACACAGGATCTGCTTTGACATTCATGTAGAATTAAAAGAAAGATATGGATTTGACACAGATATCGTGTTCAGCAGGCCCAATTACTGCAAGATCGACCTGATGGTGGCAAACGGGAGAGGGGATAACCTGTTCCTGCAGGAAAGCGAGCTGGATATGCTGAAAAAAGATATGGCGGAGCATGGCATAAGTGGAGGATTAAAGCAGCTTATGGAGCTGGCGGGCGCCGTAGGGAAAAAGTACCAGGTCGCTGTCGTCCCCACATGCGATGCAAAATATCTGGAAGTAGGGATCTCCAGCAAGAGCGATAATGTAGACGCCATTTTTGGAAGGATGCAGGAAGAAGGCGGCATAAAGCCGGGCGAGTGTGCATATTGGGGCGACGAATACGTCGGGATAGAAGATGGGATCTTCGGAAGCGACAGCTTTATGCATACGAAGATCACAGAGGAAGGAGACTTCTTCGACGTATCGGATATAAAAAGCACGTCGCGCCCGGACTGGGCGAAAGTCGTAGGAGGAGGGGTAGAGAGCTTCCTTGGATTCCTGCGCGGACAATTGGGGACGGGGTAAAATCAATTGGGGACGGAGTAAAATTAATTTTACCCCGTCCCCAATTGCTTGCGTATAGCAGGTAATTATTATATAATCAAGTGCATAGATCGTAGCTTACGAAAGGCACGGAGGGAAATATAAAATGGTATTGCTGATTGATACAACGGAAAAACATATAGGAAGGCAAATTGAGGAGGAACTGCTTCACCGGGGCAGGAATCCGGATGGATTGGAGCTGGTCGACACCACTGGGATGCACATTTCTCACTGCGTCGGCTGTAACTATTGCTGGTTGAAAACGCCAGGGATATGTGCCATCAAGGACGATTATGAGCCGATATTGAAAAAGATGAGTAAAGCCGATCAAGTCTGGCTGATCTCGGATACGCACTTTGGGTTTGTTTCTTATCAGACAAAAAACATTGTAGACAGGGTAATGCCCCTTGTCACTATGTATCTGAAAATCAAGGATGGGCAGATGCGTCATATAATGCGCTATGACCATCAGCCGGATATTGGGATCATCTATACCGGTGACGGCGATCAGGCTTATCTGGAGCGGTGGTGCCAGCGCACAGCGCTTAATCTCGGGCGCCGTTCTCTGGGAGTTTTTCCAGCAGGACACAGAAAGGAGGCGGTTTCATGCATGTTGTGATCATCAATGGGAGCCCGCGAGTGCAGAAATACAGCAATACCGAGAAGATCATTGCTTCCTTTGTAAAAGGGCTGTCAGAAAAAGGAGCTTCTTTTGAAACATATGCAATTTCTAATCGCAGATCATGGGAGATGATTCGGGAAGCTTATATAAAGAACGGGGAGATCCTGATTGCCCTTCCGTTATATGTGGAATGTGTGCCTGGGCTTCTTCTGGAATTTCTGGAAGCTCTGCCGAAAAAGGATGAACATACAAGACTTTCGTTTCTTTTGCAGAGTGGTTTCATGGAGGGATGCCAGCTTCGCTGTGGCGAAGAATTTCTGGCGAAGCTGCCGGGATATCTGGGTGTTTGTTATGGCGGCTGTTTGGTCAAAGGGGATAATTTCGGGATTAGGATGCTGGACGGAGAGAAACAGGAGCAGGCCACAAGACCATATCAGGCGATGGGCGAGCTGTTTGCGGAAGGGGACGGGTTCTTCCGTGAGGAAGCGAAAAGGTTTACGGGCCCGGAATATCTTTCGCTGCCGATGCGTCTGATGATGCAGTTCGTATTCAAAACCTTTGCGAAAAAGATGTTTCAGAAAGCGGCCGCATCGTGGGGATGTAATATGCCGCTTGATAAAAAGGTCTGGGAGACGCCATGATCTATCTGACACATTTTGAGTTTCCAGACAGGGAAGCAGAATATGATTTTGTATTCAGGCAGAGAAGAACGTGCTACGATACGTACTACCCGTTCCAGATCTTGTCAAAACATTGGCTTCGGATGCTGGATTTTGAGCCGGTGACGATCCTCTATGGCGGGAACGGATCCGGGAAGACGACGGCTCTGAATGTAATTGCAGAGAAGCTGGGGCTTGAGAGGGACACGCTTTATAACCGATCGGAGTTTTTCGCGGATTATACGGCGTTGTGCAGCTTTCGTATGGCAGGCGTGAAGCCGGAAAAAAGCAGGATCATTACGAGCGACGATGTGTTTGACTTTATGCTGGATTTAAGAAGCATTAATGACGGAATTAACCAGAGGCGGGAAGAGTTGTTCCAGGATTACATGGAGACGAAATATGCGGATTTCAAGATGCGCTCCCTTGCGGATTATGAGCAGTTAAAGAAAAGGAATCTGGCGAAGAGAAGCACACAGTCGAAGTACGTTCGAAAGAACCTGATGGATAATGTGCGGGAACATTCCAACGGCGAGAGCGCGTTCCTTTATTTTGCAGAGAAGATAGAGGAGAATGGGCTGTATCTGCTGGACGAGCCAGAGAACAGCCTGTCGCCGGGGAAACAGCAGGAACTGCTGCGCTTCTTGGAAGATTCGGCCCGGTTTTTCGGATGCCAGTTCATCATCGCTACCCATTCGCCGTTCCTGCTCTCCATGAAAGGCGCCAAGATTTATGACCTGGACGAAGAGACAGTGGATGTAAAGAAATGGTATGAGCTCGCGAATGTGCGGGAATATTATGAGTTCTTTAAGAGACATGAAAGAGAATTTGGGACGGGGTAAAATTAATTTTACCCCGTCCCAAATTAGATTTGCCCTGTCCCCAATCAGCACATCACGATGATCCGGCGCGGTGTTGTCTGAGGCGGTATGCTTCTTGTCGTCTCTGAGTAGTATACGATCAGCATCTGGTTCTCGGGACGGCAGTTAAATACCTGCCCATTCGATGTGATGATTTCTGTGGAACGTGAGAGATTGAGCCTTAAAGCATCGTCTTCGGCAGTCAGGTTCTCGTCGAAGAATCCGGCGAAGATGGTTTCGCCTGGATTTCTGCGGGAGATGACGACGGCCTGATATCTGGGCGGGAAGATCAGCGGTACAGGAAGAGACGCGTCGTAGAATGCGGTCACAGGCATGCCCGGGCGGAGCCGTGTCTGTCCGGGGACATAAGTGTCTGCACTGACGATAAAGTTAGTGACGTTGCTGCCGTTCCGAATAGTCACCTGCTGCTCACAGCAGTTATCGCCGAAGCGAGATACATTCTGTATGATTCCGGTAACAGGGGTTAAAGTTGCTGGCATAATCGAAAACTCCGGTTTTTGATTAATATATGCAGCGGCTATCGGTCATGTGAACCGTTCTTGTCATCGTCTGAGAGGATCGTAGGGGGGAGAAAGCCATACACTTCTCCATAAGATTCAAGCTCCTCCGGCGACGTGGGCGCTGAAGGGATAAGCCCGGTCATGTCCTGCATAGACGCGGCGTTGGAGAGATAGTCATAAGAGTCGATGATCTCATTATTAGTCTTCGGGATTTTTTTTCTGTTTTTGTCTTTATCCATAAATAATCTGTCCTTTCCTGGAAATATAAAATGTGAAATTTTTTTCTTACTTACCCTCGGTGTACAAAGGATAAACTTCTTTTTAGTTTTTGTGGAAAACAAAAACAGTATACTGTATAATATTTCCTGTGAAAATAAATCATAAAAACGAAAATCAATCAGAAAGAAGGCAGATAGAATGAAGATAGAAATAGATACGCATACCCATACGCTGGCCAGCGGCCATGCCTACAATACTATATGGGAGATGGCAAAGGAGGCGGCAGAGAGAGGGTTTAAGGGGCTCGCGATCACAGACCATGCCCCTGCCATGCCGGGCGGCCCTCACGCCTATTACTTCCAGAACCTGAGGGTAATCCCGAGGAAGAAATACGGCATAGAGCTTTTGCTCGGGGTGGAGCTGAATATTCGGAATGAGAGCGGAGAGATCGATATGAAAGAGGCGACGTTGAAAGAAATGGATATTCGCATTGCAAGCCTCCATGACTCCTGCTACGAAGGTGAAAAAGAGAAAGAGAAGATTACCAGGGCGTATGTGAACGCTATGGAGAACCCTTATGTGGACATCATCGGCCATCCCGATGACGACAGGGTCCCGGTGGATTTAGAAGAGCTGGTCCTGGCCGCCAAGAGGACGGGGACGCTTCTGGAGGTGAACAATTCTTCTCTGCGGCCTACTGCATTTCGTGTAGGGGCAAGAAAGAATATTAAGAAGCTTATGGAATTATGTAAGGAAAATAATGTGATGATCGTTCTGGGGACAGATTCCCATGTAGACGCTGATATCGGTGACTATACCTATACAGAAGAAATATTGAAAGAGACGGATTTCCCCGAAGAGCTGATTGCCAACACATCTCTGGAGAAGCTAAAATCATTACTTAAATATCACACTTTACCGGACAAAGCGCGTCAGCCCCAATAAAGGGCGTAAACTGTGGGGGAAGCTGTGGCATAAAAAGGAGTGGACTTTATAAATTCACTGTGTTAAAATGTAAAAGTAAAAATCGTTGGTACAAAGGAGTATCATGCTATGAGTAAGACAATCCGGACAGACGCAGTAGATTATCTGTTTGATGCGGTGCTGAGCTTGAAGAATAAGGAAGAATGCTATACATTTTTCGAGGATATCTGTACGATTAACGAGCTCTTGTCCTTATCGCAGAGGTTCGAAGTGGCCAAGATGTTAAGGGAACAGAAGACCTATCTGGAGATTGCAGAGAAGACAGGCGCATCCACAGCAACCATAAGCCGCGTAAACCGTTCCCTTAATTATGGGAACGATGGGTACGATATGGTATTTGCGAGAATTAATAAGAAGTAAAAAAGTAAAAAAGGGGACGTACACTTTGTGCAAAAGCGTACGTCCCCTATTACGGAATCGGGTGTCCCCTATTACGGAATCGGGTGTCCCTTTTCACGGAAGAAATTCAAGATATCTTTGCTTGCCGCCTTCGATTCAGGGAATTCTGGATCCGTAGCATGAAAGACATGGCCCAGCTGCCGTTCTTCTGAGGTGTATTCCTTGTATCGGTGAGAGATTTTTTCCGCTTCCAGAATCTCATGGAGTTGGCGGACCTCCCGGTATAGCAGGCTGTCTGTCGGAGTAGTCAGCAGGAAGATCTCCGGGAACCCGCCTTTGCAGGCGACCGTCGGAATAGAGACATGCTCCACATAGGCTTCATCTTTCCTTTTGCCGCCCGGTAGCAGGATGCTTCGTAAGAACCGGCTGGCAAAATCCTTTTTTTCGCGGATGCTGTGTATCTCATACATGGGGCAGCTTACCGCAACGCCGCGGATCCCTTTTTCTAGAGGGCTGATCCCGTAATAGGCGCCAAGCTCGCGGTTGTTCTGGATCGCCCCTGCCAGCATAGCGTAGTGCCCGCCCGCGCTCTCGCCATACACGAAGATCTGAGTGTCATCCAGAAGATATTTTTGTGCATTCTTCTCTACCCAGCGTAGCGCGCAGAATATCTCCTGCATGACTCCGATAAAATCCTTTTCCGGCTGCAGGGAATAGTTGATATTTACGACCCGGAAGCCCTGCGTCGCAAAATATTTCCCCTGGGCTTCATCAATAAACTTATCACAGGAAATATAGCCGCCGCCATGGATCAGGACTACCACTGGCAGCGTTTCCGTGCTGCCTTTTGGCCCGTATAAGTCCAGATTATGGAGATCGCTTCCATCGTCCATATAATTCAGATCCTTTTTTTCATCCACGTCATAGATTAAATTCTTTTGCTTGAAATGCTCTTCATTTTCTTTCCATTTGTCTCGGCGTATTTTTTTTAACAAGAAGGATGGTATCATTCTATCTTCCCCTTTCGCCTGTCTTGCACTTGCTATTGCTCCAGCTTCTCGATCCCCTTCTCCACATTCAGCCCCCACATGACTATAAGCATCAGGATGCAGATAATAGCAGGGATCACGATATACATAAACTGGATCATGCCAAGGGCAGACGCGCTCTGTACCGCCGCGCCGTTCTTATAGCCGCCCAGGCTCAGCAGCAGGCCGAATATAGCTGTTCCAAGGCCGCCGCCCAGTTTGATGCCCATGGAGGAGCAGCTGAACATGGAGCCATCCAGATGTACCTTGTCTTTTTTGTAGGTATACGTGGAGGCGTCTGCGATTACCGCATTTAAAGTCCCAAGCATGGGGCTCATGCCCAGCCCTCTCAGCGCCATCACGACCAGCATAAGCGGGAAGTTCCCCATATAGCCTACGACAATAAATACGAGCCCGAACACAGAGCTGAAAAGCATACCGATACGGTTTACCTGATAGATCCCGAATCGTTTTACGAGGGACGGGGTAAAGGCAAGCCCTACGATCATAGGTATCATGCCTGCGAAAGAGAACAGTCCCAGCGCGTCCGGGTTTTCTAATATGTAAGTACAATAGTAGATGCCGACACCGTTGGTAATCCCTTGCAGCCCATACTGAAGCAGATAAAATGCTAAGATCAGCAGGTAGTAACGGTTCCCGATCAGCAGGCGGATACTCTGGAGAAATGTGATCCCTGCAGTGTCTTCTGCTTTCTCTTCGTCTGTCGTGACCTCTTTTATAGAGAATACGACCAGCATATTAAAGGCTACCATAATGAGAGTATACAAGATAGCCACGCCCCTCCATCCTGCCGCGCCGCCGCCAAAGGCGCCGACCAGCTTCATAGTTACCGAAGGGATGATAATGCCTGCTAACATAACGAAGATAAACCGGAAAGTCCCAGCCTGCACTCTCTCATTGGGATTCTTTGTCATCAATGCCGTAAGAGTCGCATAAGAAATATTGTTTGCAGTGTAAAAGATGGAGTTCAGCAGCGTGTATACTACAAAGAAGTAAACATACTGTATCTTCTGATCCATGCCCGGCGTGGAGAACAGCAAGATCTCGCACACTGCAAGGGGGAATACTGACCAGAACATCCATGGCCGGGCTTTTCCCATCTTGCTCTTCGTACGATCCATCAGCCTTCCGAAGAACACGTCTGTCACACCATCCAGACATTTGCTTGCGAACATCAGCATACCAATGACCGCTGCGTCCAGCCCCACCGTATCTGTCAGATAAATGACCACGAACGAGGAAACGAACGTGAACATAAAGTTGGAGCCAAAATCTCCGGCGCCGTAAGCTATTTTCTGCCAGAGCTTCAAGTACCTTTTCTCTTCCATATTTTTCCTTCTCCTTTCCTGTTTAGGACATAAAATGATTGCAGGATTCCACGTTTCATTTTATAATAGGATTATAGAAATCCCCTAAAGAAAGAGCAATAACGCGCATCGGCATTGTCTTTATTTTTATATCCTAAACGGGATTAATCTGACAATCTTGTGCATGTCTGCAAGAAGGATTGATTTATGAGCGCTTCCAGAGAGCCCCTGGTCATTCAGCAGCCAGGGAACAAATACGGAGAATATTTTAACCTGAACGGAGCTTATCTGTTCACGGTACAGGAATTTCATGCGGAAAGCCAGACGATCCGCCACGCTATGATCGCCCCGGGCTTCTTTACTGAGCGTACCGGGATCCTGACCGAAGTGTACCGGCCAGATATAAGGCCCCTCCATCGGCACAGCTCCCTGGAGCTGATCTATGTAATCCGTGGAGAGCTTACCCAGTTTATCGAGGATTATTGCCGTACTTATACGGAAGGTGAATGCTGCATCCTCAACAAGAATATCCGTCATGTAGAATCCCTTTCTTCGGATTTTGAAGCCGTATTCATTTTATTGTCTGATTCCTTCCTGCATACAGTTATGGAAGGGGATATTTATTTCTCAAGCGGCTCCAGCTGGCAGCCGAATATGAACAGCGTCTATCAGCAGCTGCAGCGTCTTTTGCAGGACAGATCGAGATTCAAGAAAGAAATGCTGGATTTTATCCCCATTGGCTCTGCCGCGGCGCTGCGGGAGGAGGCGGAGGCGCTCTTTGCCCGCATGATAGAGGAGACCAGGAGCCAGGCTGCCGGATATTTTCCTATGGTGTCTGCTTGCTTTGCCCGCCTTATCTCCCTTCTGGCTTCGAAAGAAGCCTACCGTATCAGCCAGGTCGATTTAAGGAATTCGAATGAAGATTTTATCTTTAATCAGATTAGTATATTCCTTAAACAGAATCATGGACGGGTAGACTATGAGGAGCTGGAGAAGATGATGCACTATACGAGGGATTATCTGAACAGGGTCGTCAAGCGCCGCCTGGGCCTTACTCTGACAGAATTCGGACGTAACATCTGTCTGGAGGAGGCGGCAGATCTGCTCGAGAACAGCAAGAAGAGCGTCGGCGCCATTATGCAGGAATTCGGGTATTCCAACCGAACTTATTTTTACCGTATTTTTAAGGAGAGATTCGGGATGCCGCCGCAGGCTTACCGGAAGGATAAGCTTTGCCGGGAAACGGATGGACGGGCGGATCGACAGATGTAGCTTGGCGCAGGGAAAGAGAGCCGACGATTAATGACGCCGGCCCTTTACGCTATTTCTCTTTTTTCTTTTTACCATGCTCAGGCTCGGGAAGCTTGTCGATCAGCTGCTCGATCAGGAGCTTCTTTACATATACGTCAAAGCTTAAGGAGCAGATAAAAGAGAAGAATTGCAGATAATCCCGTTCTTCCCCTTCTGTCGTATCGAAGCTTTCCATTGCCTGCATATATATTTTTGTTACATCTTCCTGCAGAGCGCCGACATGAGACAGCCCGAGGGCGCATACTTCTTCATAAATGGAAGTGATGTTAAAGTCCTTGCCATTGTCGAAATATTTTTCCGTGAGAGGAGCGAGCAGAGTCTCGATATCCTTGATTGAAAGGATATTTTTAAAATAATATATGAATATCATGACAAGCACATGCTCTTTGGAGTATTTCTTCTTGACAGGAGGAGGCAGCAGATTGTTCTTGGCGTAGTTGTTGATCATAGTCTTTGTCAGGATCTTATCTTCTTCATGCCGTTTGGAGGAAGCGAGCTGCCCGTCCATAAATGTCGTCACCTGATCCATATAGAGATCGATATCAGGGATATCGCCCGGCTTTACATAGTCGATCTGTGCGATCCGTGCAAGGATGTCTTTTAATATATTCTCTGTGTTCATATTCATAGCCTATCACCTCAATACAGCCATTATATAGTAATGAAAACCAGATAGCAAGGGATTTTCAATGAATTAAGGATAAGGTTTATGAAAATATTGAAGTACGCGAAAACGTAAGTTATAATGAAATTAAAAAGAGAGGAAACAGAAAACTTGAGTATTTATAATACACTGAACGATAAACAGCAAGAAGCGGTCTTCCATACAGAAGGGCCTCTTCTTATACTGGCAGGGGCGGGGAGCGGGAAGACGAGAGTACTGACCCACAGGGCAGCATATTTGATTGAGGAAAAGGGAGTGAACCCGTGGAATATCCTCGCTATTACCTTTACGAATAAAGCGGCGGGAGAGATGCGGGAGCGGATCGACAATCTTGTAGGATTCGGCTCTGAGAGCATCTGGGTGAGCACGTTCCATTCTATGTGCGTGCGGATCTTAAGAAGGCATATCGGCCTTCTCGGTTATGATACGAATTTTACTATTTATGACAGCGACGATCAGAAGACGCTGATGAAGGATGTGTGTAAGCTGCTTCAGGTCGATACGAAGATCTATAAAGAGCGCATGCTTCTGGGGGCCGTCTCCCGTGCGAAGAATGAGCTGGTTACTCCTGAAGAGGCTCGCCTTGAGGCGGGCGGGGATTATGGACGTCAGAAAGTCGCAGAAGTATATGAAGAGTATGAGAAGCAGCTTCGGGCCAATAATGCACTGGATTTTGACGATCTGCTCGTAAAGACGGTGCAATTGTTCCAGACGCAGGCGGACGTGCTGGACTATTACCAGAACCGTTTTCGGTATATTATGGTGGATGAGTATCAGGACACGAACACGGTACAGTTCGAACTTGTGAGGCTTCTGGCCTCCAAATACCGGAATCTGTGCGTTGTGGGCGACGACGACCAGTCTATCTATAAATTCCGCGGCGCGAACATCAAAAATATCCTGAATTTTGAAGAGTTCTTCCCAGACGCGGCAGTCATTAAGCTGGAGCAGAATTACCGCTCCACAGGAAATATCTTAAATGCAGCCAACGCGGTCATAAGCCATAATAAGGGAAGGAAAGAGAAGGCGCTCTGGACAGAGAAAGGCAGCGGGGACAGGCTGAATTTCCGTGAGTTCGATACCGCGTATGACGAGGCTGAGTACATTGTAGGAGACATACGGGAGAGCGTAGACAACGGCAGATGTACATACAACGACAACGCTATCCTTTACCGCACGAACGCCCAGTCCCGTATGTTTGAAGAGAAATTCGTGACGGCCAATATCCCGTATAAGATCGTGGGGGGCATTAATTTCTATGCCAGACGTGAGATCAAAGATCTGCTTTCTTATTTGAAGACGGTAGACAACGGCCGCGATGATCTGGCCGTAAGAAGAATTGTGAACGTGCCTAAACGGGGCATTGGGCTTACGAGCATTAATCGGGTCCAGGAGTACGCTGCCAGACATGATATAGGATTTTATGAAGCGCTGCGGGCAGCGGATATAATACCGGATATAGGGCGGGGAGCGTCGAAACTGGAGTCCTTTGTAGCGTTGATCGAGCATTTCAAAGCAGACGCCGGGGACATGAGCATTTCCGATCTGATGCGGGAGATCATTGAGGAGACAGGCTATATTGAGAGCCTGGACGCAGAAAGCAAAGAGGAGATCGAATCCCGGGTTGAGAATATTGAAGAGCTGATGAGCAAGATCGCAGCCTATGAAGAGGCGTGCGAGGAGCAGGACGAGCCGGCGACATTAAGCGGATTCCTGGAAGAAGTAGCGCTTGTGGCGGATATTGACAGCCTGGATGAGAATAAGGAATATGTAGTGCTTATGACGCTCCACAGCGCCAAGGGGCTGGAGTTCCCCCGGGTATATCTGGCAGGGCTCGAGGACGGCATCTTCCCCAGCTATATGACTATAACGTCGGACGACCCGGAAGAAGTGGAGGAAGAAAGGCGGCTCTGCTATGTGGGGATCACGCGGGCGGAAGAAGAGCTGACCCTCACATGTGCTAAAAGGCGCATGATCAGGGGGGAGACCCAATATAATAAGATGTCCCGGTTCTTAAAAGAGATCCCTATAGAGCTCCTGTCTACAGGCGCAGTGTTCGAAAAAGAGAAGGAGCCATTAAAGATCAGCACTCACTGGCAGGCAAAGCAGACATTTAAGGCGAAGGCATTCGCGCCTACAAAGCCGCTGCAGCAATTTGGAAGCCCACAGGGAGACGGCCCGGGCTATGGGGAAGGAGACCGTGTGCGGCATGTAAAATTTGGAAGCGGGACAGTGACCGCCATCGTGTCGGGAGGAAGAGATTACGAAGTAACCGTAGACTTCGACAGCGTAGGGACAAAAAAGATGTTCGCCGCATTCGCAAAGCTGCAGAAAATAGAATAACACAGACATCCCCAAGAAAAAACAACACATAAAAATTCAATAATTTGGAATAAATAAGTAGTAATCTTCATTCCATAATGGTATAATGAACGCATAGCGACGAGTGCAGGACCGAAAGAAAGGGTCTGTCTGCGTGCAGACAAGGGCCTTTTTGAGGGCCTATGAGAGTGCAACGAACACCGAGAGAGCGAAGCTCACGAGGTTGCGCTCAGAAGCAGCTGGAAAGCGTTCGAGACATACAAATTTAGAAAGGAGCGGGAGCATGAGTAGATTAGACGACCTTATCGCAGCAACAAAACTGAATGAAATCGTAAATAAGAAGGAAGAGGACAAGACGAGCAAGACGATCCTCTGGGGGCTTGCAATCGTGGGCGCTGTTGCGGCAATCGCAGCGATCGCGTACGCTGTATATTGTTTCTTCACACCAGATTATCTGGAAGACTTCGAAGAGGATTTCGAAGATGATTTTGATGCTGATTTCTTCAATGAGGAAGATCAAGTATAGAGGAAACTGCGGGAATTTAAGACAGAAAAGCAGGCGTTTTGCCTGCTTTTTGTTTGTCCGTTACAATTTTAAGAGAAAGGCATGGAGAGAGTATGAAAAAAGGGCAGATATATGAAGGGATCATATCTTCGGTGGAGTTTCCGGGAAAAGGAAAGGTCTTCCTGGAGGAAGAGGGGAAGACTGTAATCGTGAAGAATGGCCTTCCTGGCCAGAAAGTACGGTTTTCGATAAATAAAGTGCGAAGCGGGAAAGCGGAGGGGCGGGTTCTGGATGTCATAGAACCGTCGCCCTTTGAAACAGAACCGCCGTGCCCACATTTTGGCCAGTGCGGAGGCTGCTCTTATCAGAATCTTCCCTACGGCGAGCAGATAAAAATGAAAGAGGCTCAAATAAAAGATATGATGGACGGGGCAGTAGACGGCGAGCATATGTGGGACGGGATAAAGCCAAGCCCGATGGAGAGCGCATATCGCAACAAGATGGAATTCTCGTTCGGGGACGAATATAAAGACGGCCCCCTTGCCCTCGGCATGCATAAGAGAGGCAGCTTTCATGATATTGTAAATGTAACGGGCTGTCAGATTGTGGACGAAGATTATCGGAAAATCCTTTCCTGCACTTTAAAATGGGCGCAGGAGACAGGGCTTTCCTATTATCATCGTATGCGCCATACAGGGTATTTCCGTCATCTGCTTGTGAGAAAAGCGGTTAAGACAGGGGAGATCCTGATAGATCTGGTGACTACAAGCCAGGACATCTCCACTGTGCAGAGGCTGTCAGAGAGAAAAATAGATTCAGAAACAGAGGTACAGCAGGTCTGTTCCGTCAAAAATGGACAAAAAGTGCAGGGAATCCTGCAAAAATGGACAAAAAGTCTTCTTAATCTCCAGCTTGATGGAGAGATTTCAGGAATCCTCCATACGATTAACAATAGCGTAGCAGATGTGGTGAAGGATGAGGGGACGGATATTTTGTACGGACAGCCTTATTTCTATGAGGAGCTTCTGGGGCTGAGGTTCAAGATTACGCCGTTCTCATTTTTCCAGACAAACTCTCTTGGGGCGGAAGTTCTTTACGAGACGGTGAGGGAGTATATCGGAGATACAAAAGACAAAGTAATCTTCGATCTGTACAGCGGGACCGGGACCATCGCTCAGATCCTTGCCCCTGTGGCAAAGAAGGTAGTCGGCGTAGAGATTGTGGAAGAGGCAGTGGAGGCAGCCAGGGAGAATGCCAGGCTAAACGGGCTTTCCAATTGTAGATTCTGGGCGGGAGACGTGCTGAAAGTCATTGATGACCTTGGGGAAACACCGGACTTGATCGTGCTTGACCCGCCAAGAGATGGCGTGAGCCCGAAAGCCCTTGAGCGGATAATAAGCTTTGGCGTGGAGCGCATGGTATATATTTCCTGCAAGCCGACAAGCCTTGCGCGGGATTTGGAAATGCTGCAGGGAAGAGGGTATAAAGTGGAGCGGATGGCGTGCGTAGATCTGTTCCCCGGGACGGTGCATGTGGAAAGTATCGTGTTGCTTTCCAAACTTAAATCAAATAAGTTGAAGCATATCAATGTGGAATTAGAGATGGATGAACTTGATCTGACGGCGGCAGAGAGCAAAGCAACTTATGAGGAAATCAAGGATTATGTTCTGAAGCAAAGTGGATTGAAAGTCAGCAACTTGTATATCGCACAGGTAAAGGAGAAATGTGGGATTATTGAGAGAAAAAACTATAACGTATCGAAAAAGGAGGACTCAAAAGTGCCGACTTGTCCACCGGAGAAAGAAGTGGCTATAAGGGAAGCGTTGGAGCATTATAGAATGATATAATTAGGATAGTTGGATAGGAGGTATTACATGGCAAAGAATATTATTGCAAAATGTATGGCTATATCTATGTCACATTTTTTAAATACTCCATATAAAGAACAGACGACCATAGAAATGTACGCTCCAGATGGTTTTGCGAACAAAGCGACGGGAATATGTCACTATTGTACGATAGATACGCTTAAAGTTATTTTAGATAAGGAGTGTTTAAGGTTTAGTGATGTTCGATTTTTGAATGATTCAACAGAATTTGTAGAGATTTTGCATTGGATAGAAAACTTGATTATGAATAATTCATTCAATGCTGATTTCCAAAGATTGATTCTTGAGAGTGATGAAATGAAAGAATTAAAAGAATATCGTCAATCTTATATTGGTGTTTCAAACATTACTCATCAATACGAGTCAAAAATATACAGGACATACACATGCTCTTTTTCTACAGATATTAATGCACTTAGTATGTGGAATTATTATGCACAATCTGCGGAAGGGGTTAATATAACATTCGATCATTCATGGAATATGTTTGAGGGCAGTAATAGGTCAGAAGTAAATATTGGTGAAAAATTAGAAAATGGAATTATGATTTACAGAGGTCTTGTTATCTATAAAAACGAAAACAAGAAAAAATGTATAATCGAATTACTTAATAGATTGCAAGAAGTATATGATGAAGCGAAGGATGATATTAAAAAATACCAAGGTTA
>CAJTVU010000008.1 GCA_910580235.1 uncultured Dorea sp. | reverse complement strand
AGGTACGCCGGGGGAACACCGTCCTTGTGGTTTCCGGCTACTTCAAACAGGACACTACCGCCACCGCCGCCGACAAAATGATGAAAGTGCTGGAAGCAGAAAGCGCAGCCAGACACAAGCCGCCTTTTACTGCCTAAGCCGTGATATGGGAAAGCGGTCATGCCATAATAAGCATGACCGCCCAAGCGTTGGGTTAATACTCAACTATCCGATACGGGGATTTTGTTTGCTAAATAATATTGGCTATTTTCTGTATGGCTTCTTCTTTTGTGGCAACAAAGAATACATCTTTCCCCTTGTTGCTTTCATAGATGAAGTCCTTTAGCGGTTTGCTTGTATAGTGTGAATAATCGCCGTATATGGCAATTTTCCCACCATAATTGATATATTTTTGAAGAATTTCTCCTGCCAAACCACTGCTTAAAACAAAGAAATCTTCAATGACTAACTTTTTATCCACGGCGATATACTTTGTGCCTGCTTCATATTTGGCAGACATAAGTAAATCAAGCGCAGAGTCAACATCAGTAATCACTTTGTTATCGCTTGAAACAACAGCAACTATCCCGTTGCCGCAATCAATTTTTTCAAACTTCATGCCTGTACCTCCTTCAATGAATTGCAGACAAAATCCCACGTTATCGCCGCTGGTAACGCTTTAGGCATTATAGCATGGAGTAATGAATTATTCAACTGTTTTATAATGCGACAAGCCTTAATAAAAAACCGTGATATTTTTCGACATAAAGTAGCAAAAAGGACTGTACAGCCCGCCCTATGGTATAATAACCCTACGGAATAGTGGGGCTGGCTGTCGGAAACGGAGGAATCTATGTTAAGACAGACCACCCAGCAACTTATCACCGCCCTTTATCCGAGGTTATCCCATGAGGACGAGCTTTCCGGGGAATCCAATTCCATAAGCAACCAGAAAAGAAGCCTTGAATCCTACGCCAAACAGAACGGGTTTACGAATCTGAAATGGTACACGGACGACGGATTTTCCCACAGAAAAACGTCCGTTTCATTGCTATCAATGACGGCGTTGACAGCGCACAGGGCGACAACGATTTTGCGCCTTTGCGTAACATTTTTAACGAATGGCTGGTGAGGGATACGAGCAAGAAAATCAGAGCAGTCAAGAGGTCAAAAGGCATGAGCGGGAAGCCTGTCACAAGCAAGCCCGTGTACGGCTACCTCATGGACGAGGACGAAAATTTCATCATTGACGAAGAAGCCGCCCCCGTGGTGAAGCAGATTTACAGCCTTTGCCTTGCCGGGAACGGACCGACCAAGATAGCCCGTATGCTTACGGAGCAGGAAATCCCCACGCCGGGAACGCTGGAATACCGCCGGACAGGGAGAACCCGCCGCTACCACCCCGGCTATGAGTGCAAGTGGGCGGCGAACACCGTGGTGCATATCCTTGAAAACCGGGAATACACGGGCTGCCTTGTGAACTTCAAGACCACCACCCAATCCTACAAGTGCAGCAAGATTATCTACAACAGCGAGGACAAACAGGCAATCTTTGAGAACCACCACGAGCAGATAATCGACAAGGACACATGGGAGCGTGTGCAGGAGCTACGCAAGCAGCGCAAACGCCCCAACCGCTATGATGAAGTGGGCTTGTTCTCCGGCATACTCTTTTGTGCGGATTGCGGCAGCGTCATGTACCAGCAGAGGTATCAGACGGACAAGCGGCGGCAGGACTGCTATATCTGCGGCAGCTACAAGAAGCGCACGGCAGACTGTACGGCGCACTTTATCCGCACCGACCTTTTAACCGCCGGAGTGACCGAGAACCTACGGAAAGTCACCAGCTACGCCGCAAAGCACGAAGCCCGGTTTATGAAGCTGTTGACCGAGCAGACCGAGGACGGGAGCAAACGCCGGAACGCCGCAAAAAAGAAAGAACTGGAAGCGGCAGAAAAAAGGATTGCGGAACTCTCCGCTATCTTCAAGCGGCTGTATGAGGACAGCGTGACCGGGCGCATATCGGACGAGCGTTTCACGGAACTTTCGGCAGACTACGAAGCCGAGCAAAAGGAACTGAAAGAACGTGCCGCCGTTCTGCAGGGCGAGCTTTCAAGGACGCTGGAAGCCACGGCAAACGCTGAGAAGTTTATGAAAGTAGTCCGCAAGTACACCAGCTTTGAGGAACTCACCCCTACCCTGTTACGGGAGTTTGTGGAGAAAATCGTAATCCACGAATCGGAAGCCCTTGACGGGAAACGCCGGGGGAAGCTCCGCAGACAGGAAATCGAAATCTATTACTCTTTTGTCGGCAAGGTAGAATTGCCCGACTAAAGCCCGACCCGTCCGGCAGTCAGCCGGACAGGGAACGGCAAAATTTTTTACACTTCTTTTACTTCTTTATATCACATGAGCAAAATCTCTTGCAATTAAACGCCATCCTGTTATAATAAATAATGTGGAAGCATAGCTCAGCTGGGATGAGCGCTCGCCTGACTAGCGGGAGGCCAAGGGTTCGAGCCCCTTTGCTTCCATTTTTCTTTGCTTTGCAGACAGTCTCTGCCATATCCCCTTCCCTTTCACTCCCGGGGTATATGATCATTGCCTTCATGTCACTTCCCCCGTCTCTCGATCTGCTTCCTACAGCGCATGCCTTTATGGAGATATAGCCTCGTCCCTCGCCTTGTAAAGACGAGATCATAATCAAGCCCTGTTATCAGCTGATCGCATAAGCAGCATATCTTCCCATCCGATTCCCGTAGCTCTTTCTTCAGGCTGTTGTCTTTTCATCGCTCACTCTCCTTACATATCCCTCGTGTAGCATATTGACTCTTATACAAATTCCTATGTATACTCTGAAGAAGATGAAGAAGAATAACATCCACACTTGCCTCACCACCGACACCATGCTTTAGGTCTACTGAGGCGGGCTAAATCAATGGTATGATCGCTAAGGTGATTATACAATAAAAATGCGAAGGAGAAAGAGAGGAGAAAATAAAGCAACACGTATTTACACATATTTTTATTGACGCACGTGCTTGTACGTGCTATAATAATATTATAGAAAGAAGGAACAATGAAGACACAGGAATTATTAAAACTTCTAAAGAAGAACAGATGCGAGCTTATCAGGAATGGTAGCCGACACGACATCTGGTATAGCGATACAACTGGAAAGCAGTTCGCAGTCCCAAGACATAAAGCAGAGATTCCAACAGGGACACTGAACAACATACTGAAAGATGCGGGGCTCAAATAGCCCCAACCCTTCAATCTTTAAATATTTGAAAGGAGATTTACCATGGCAAAATATGCTTATCCTGCAATTTTCACGCCAGAAGACGGCGGAGGCTTTTCCATCGATTTCCCAGATCTGGAAGGCTGCCATACATGCGGGGATTCCCTGGAAGATGGTATTGAGATGGCTGAAGATGCTCTCGCTCTTGTCCTCTACGGATATGAGACAAACGATCGGGAAATTCCATCCCCCTCTTCCCCATCCTCATTCCCTCTCTCTGGGAATGAGTTTGTGAACTATATCGCATGCGATACGATGGAGTACCGGAAGATGTATAACAATAGAGCAGTGAAGAAGACCCTTACGATACCAGAGTGGCTGAATGAGTCCGCTTCTGCTATGGGGCTTAACTTCTCACAGGTGCTGCAGGAAGCGTTATTACAAAAAATCCAAACAAAATAATTCTTTTATAGAAGCTCTCTTAACAAAAAAACGCGCCCCCTGCCGCTCACCAGCAAAGGGGACGACTTTACCATACGATGCCCAGGACAACGGGCATTGAGAGAAGGAAACAAATTTTTAGAGGGAACCGTAAGGAGGATATTGAAGAACAGGAGGCAGGATAACCCTACCCCCTGTTTCTTTCATCCCCCAAACATGAGACAAAAATAAGACATTAAGACAGAAATAAGACATTTACAATCGGTTACTTCAGCCAGAATCGGTTACTTTCGTTTTACGCAAAAAACAGCACAACCCTTTATAAATAAAGGATTTGCGCTGTTTTCTCTTAGTGAGCGTGCGGGGATTCGAACCCCGGACAACTTGATTAAAAGTCAAGTGCTCTACCGACTGAGCTACACGCCCATAGATGAATCTGAACTGGGCTAGTTGGATTCGAACCAACGAATGCAGGAGTCAAAGTCCTGTGCCTTACCGCTTGGCGATAGCCCATTAAAAAAAGAAAGGTGGGTAATGGGACTCGAACCCATGATATCCAGAACCACAATCTGGCGCGCTAACCAACTGCACCATACCCACCATATATATTACTTATCGAACTATTGATGTCCAACTAAGTATCACCTTATTCAATTGTCTGTGGTTCCAACGAGCCTGGGGGGATTCGAACCCTCGACCTACGGCTTAGAAGGCCGTTGCTCTATCCAGCTGAGCTACAGACTCATAAGACTAACTCCCTAGAACAATCTATCCCAAAACCGAAAGGCTTTGACCTTATGGCTTTAAGAAAGCGGGTGATGGGAATCGAACCCACGTATCTAGCTTGGAAGGCTAGTGTTCTACCATTGAACTACACCCGCGCGTTATCGGGGTGACAGGATTCGAACCTGCGACCTCCTGGTCCCAAACCAGGCGCTCTAGCCAAGCTGAGCCACACCCCGCGATATTCTTCTTGTGTCAATTCCGTGACACAAAACATATTATATACGAAGGTTACAGCCTTGTCAATAACTTTTTACACATATTTTAATTCGAACTTGACATTCCCCTGCCCGTCTGTTTCCATCATCATATAGCTCTTACGTCTGCCTGGCTGCCTCGGCCATGAGATGCTCCCCGGATTCAGTATAGTAATCCCCTCCTTTTCAGAGAGCGACGGCCTGTGAGTGTGCCCGTACATCACAATATCCGCTCCCCGCCTTAACGCCTCCTTCCAAATCCCATTTTCATTAAGCCCCATAAGATACGGATGCCCATGCGTAATAAATATATGCCTTCCTTCAATAAAGAAGTCCTTTTCCCTTGGAAGATCCGAGAAGAAATCGTTGTTCCCGCCTATTATGTGTATTGGACAGTCCACAAGGGCGGAGATGTAGTCTTCACCGCCCTCTACGTCCCCAAGATGTATCAACATGTCAATCGCGCCCTCCTGCTCCAGCGCTTTTTCCAGGCTCCTGTGCGACTGATGTGTATCGCTTACAATGAAAATCTTCATATTATCTCTGCTCTCTCCTCCAGGATTTTTCTGATCTTTTTCAGCCCTTCCCCTCTGTGGCTTAATTCATTCTTCTTTTCAGGAGGCAGCGCCGCGCTGGTGCAGCCGTATTCCGGCAGATAAAAGATCGGATCGTAGCCAAACCCGTTCTCTCCTGCTATCTCATGGCCAATAATGCCCTCCATCGTCCCTCTCACGACTTCTGTCGCCCCATCCGGGAATGCAGCTGCAATAGCGCAGACAAACCTTGCGGTGCGCTCCTCGTCGGAGACGCCGTCAAGCCTTGACAAAAGCTCCCTGTTCTTAATATCGTAGGACGTCCCTTCTCCCATATATCTGGCAGAATAAATTCCTGGCTCCCCGCCAAGATAATCGATCTCCAGTCCAGAATCATCTGCAAGGACGACCGCCCCTTTATGCTCCGGCATGTTTCTTACAATTTTCGCAATCTCCGTTGCTTTAATAAGAGCATTCTCCTCGAACGTCGCGCCGTCTTCCACCACGTCCACCGTAATCCCGGCCTCCTTCTGAGACAATACCTCCGCCCCAAGATCCGCAAGGATCATACGGATCTCTGCCATCTTGTCCTTATTCCCCGTAGCAAATATAATCTTCCTCATAGACTTTCTTACTGTTCCTTTCTTCTTCCCGGTGGCTTCGGCCCCTGAAACTGATAAAAATATGTCTTCATCATCCCGTTATATATTTTCCTGTTCTTATCCGCTTTGCGCCCAAAATAGCGCTCTGCATCTTCGTAGGACGTAATCATGTATGCAGACCAGGATTCCAGCCTTCTGAATCCCTCTCCGAAGCTCCTGTACAATTCAGGAAGAGCCTCTTTCTCCCCTAGACGTTCTCCGTAGGGCGGATTCGTGACGATGAACCCATACTTTTTAGGATGGCTTAGCTCCTTTACATCTCTCTCCTGAAAATGGATCAGATGTGCTACGCCTGCTTCCTCTGCGTTTCGCCTTGCGACTCTGACAACAGAGCCGTCGATGTCATAGCCCTGGATATCTACGCTTACATTTTCCTCCAACAGGTCGTGCGCTTCGTCCACAATGTCATACCACAGCTTCTTTGGAATAAGGTTCACCCACGTCTCTGCGGTAAAAGAACGGTTCATGCCCGGCGCGATATTCGCCGCCATCATGGCCGCCTCTATAGGAAATGTCCCGCTTCCGCAGAAGGGATCCACAAGGATCCTGTCCCGTTTCCATGGAGTGAGCATAATGAGCGCGCTGGCAAGGGTCTCCGTAATCGGCGCTTTTCCCGACATTTCCCGATACCCTCTCTTATGAAGAGATACGCCCGAAGTGTCGATACCCACTGTTACAACATCCTTTTTCAGAAAAACACGTACCGGATAGGATGCTCCTTCTTCCGAAAACCACTCTATATGATAACATTGGGAAAGCCGCCCCACCATGGCCTTCTTCATAATAGACTGGATATCAGAGGGGCTGTAAAGCCTGCTCTTTACCGACGCGGCCTTTGCCACCCAGAACTTGCCGTCCTTCGGTATGTAATCCTCCCATGGCAGCTCTCTTGTCTTCTCAAACAATTCTTCAAAAGTGGCCGCATGGAAGCTTCCGACTTTTAGAAGCACCCTCTCCGCAGTCCGCAAAAATATATTGGCCCGGCAGACGGCCTCCGCGTCTCCGCAAAAGGTGACACGGCCGTCCTCCACTTCCACAACGTCATATCCTAATTCTATAATTTCTCGTTTCAAGACTGCCTCCAGCCCGAAATGGCAGGGGGCGATCAATTCCAGACAATCCATGTCATTCTCCGTTCCCGATGTGCTTCGTATGTTTCCTGTTTAGTCTTTCTATCTTTACTATCTTACTTGTTATCTGCATAGTTTGTCAATTCCCAAATAAGGCGGCACATAGTAAAGGAGGACATGTGGCAGCCACATGTCCTCCTTTACCGTCAGCATGATTAGTAGTTGTTGCTTTCGTTGCTTGCGTTCTTGTTAGATGCATTCTGGTTGGACGCATTCTTGTTAGATGCATTCTTATTGGATGCGTTCTGGTTAGAAGCGTTCTGATTGGACGCGTTTCTGTTAGAAGCGTTCTGATTTGATGCATTGCTATTCTTACTCATGTTAATTCCTCCTAATCTTTTTTGCTACACGGATAGTATGTCCCGGAACAAAAGAATTATGTATGAGTAATGTATGAATATTTTAAAAACTCATGGGACAAGATAATAAAACCTTAAGATTTTTTAATTTTCTTCTTGCTTTTTCCTTTTACCTATATTATACTAAAACATGTAGAAAACATATTTCTACAACCCCTTATTAATTATTTATACTCCCCTCAAGAGACCGATGGCTCCCCCATCGGTCTCTTACCGTTCTGAGACTGAAAGCCCCGCTGCAGAAGCAGCGGGGCTTTCTAATTGTCGCGTCATCCCCCAGCTGTCTGCTTCGCAGCCGGGTGGTTCGTCGCTCACAAAAATCATTCTCTTTTATTGCCGAATGTACGCATAAGTACCACCACGATAAGGAGAGGGATAAGGAATCGCCCTGCAAACACCATGATGCCTCCAAGCGCCGCAAACAATACCATAACGATACTTATAATCACAAGAATGAGAAGCAGCCGTCTCCACTTATCACCAGCGGAGGACGGGCACGCTCCATCTTCACCATAGCTTCCATAAAAGCCTTTATCCGGCTCATAACCGTACCCTTCAGCCTGTCCCTCGCCAGCATAGCTGCGGGCAGCCACAGAATCAATGACAGTCTGAGCCAAGACCCACGGATCACCCAGCTCTTCTAAGACTTCTTCTTCTGAACGGCCCCGGCTCACTTCTTCTTCAATATAGCTCTTATAATACTTTACATTATCTTGTATGACCGCGCCGCTTAAGTCATTTCCCAAAGCGGCTCTTAGCTTTTCTAAAAATTCATTCTTTGTCATGTATGCTCTCCACCACTCCCGCGCTTCCCAGACTATACTTCAAAAATCAGATCGCCATAGGAAGGCATCGGCCACGCCTCTTTATCTACGATCATCTCCAGCTTATCTACAGGATCGCGAAGCTTGTCCATCGCCGGGACGACCTGCTGATAATAGAAGTTCGCCTGCTCCTTCCCCTCCGGCAGATGGATAGCCGCGTCTTCCTTATTCTTCAGCTCTTCCAGAGCGTTCTTCATCTCTCTTAGAAGAACAGACACCTCCGCAAGCATTTCCGTCTGTACCTCTGCATCTGCGCCCGTCTCTCTCACGGCATTCACCGTATCTGCAAGCACTTTTGTGTACTTTACTACCGCCGGCATAAACTGCTTGCTCGCCATGTCGATCATCGTGCGGGCTTCAATATTAATAGCCTTTGCATAATTCTCATATTTTATTTCTGCCCGGGATCTGAGCTCGTCTCTCGTCATAACTTTGAATCGCTCAAACAGCTCGATCGTCTTCTCCGTCGTAAGGGCCGGGATCGCTTCCACCATAGACTTCAAGTTCGGCAGCCCCAGTTCTTTCGATTTCTCCACCCATTCGGCAGAATAGCCGTTCCCATTGAATACGATACGGGAATGCTCAGACGCATACGTCTTAATCAGGTCATGCACCGCATCATTGAAGTCTTCTCCTGCTTTTAATTTCTGTTCCAGAGCATCGCACGCTTCTGCAAATGCCTCTGACACAATTGTATTCAGCACTACGTTAGGGCTCGCGATAGAATCGCGAGAGCCCACCATGCGGAACTCGAACTTATTCCCCGTGAAAGCAAAAGGAGACGTCCGGTTCCTGTCTGTCGCATCCTTAGATAATAACGGGATCGTCTTCACACCCGTCCGCAATTTCTCTCTGTCCGGGCTGTGCGTCGCCGCTCCTGTATGGATCAGCTGGCGAAATACTGCGTCAAGCTGCTCTCCCAGGAAGACGGAGATAATCGCCGGCGGAGCCTCGCTCGCGCCCAGCCGATGATCGTTCCCCGGATCTGCCGCAGACTCACGAAGGAGAGCCGCATGCTCGTCCACAGCTTTTAAGATACAAGTAAGCACAAGAAGAAACTGTATGTTCTCATGAGGCGTTTTGCCCGGGTCAAGCAGATTCTTCCCATCGTCCGTAATGAGAGACCAATTGTTGTGCTTGCCGGAACCATTGACACCCGCAAAAGGCTTCTCATGGAACAGGCACTTCATTCCATGTCGGCACGCTACCCTTTTCAAAGTCTGCATCACAATATGATTATGGTCGACCGCCACATTAGCCGGCGCATAGATCGGAGCCAGCTCATGCTGTGCAGGAGCCACCTCATTATGCTGTGTCTTGGAAGTAACGCCCACTCTCCACAGCTCCTCGTTTACTTCCTTCATAAATGCCGCGATCCTCTGGCGGATCGTCCCAAAGTAATGGTCGTCCAACTCCTGTCCTTTGGGCGGCATTGCGCCAAATAGTGTGCGCCCTGCATAAATCAGGTCTTTTCTCTCTTTGAATTTCCCGGCATCTACAAGAAAGTATTCCTGTTCAGCCCCCACAGACGGAACTACCTTCATAGACGTATCATTCCCAAACAACCGGATCAACCGGAGGGACTGTTCATTAATCGCCTGCATGGAGCGAAGGAGCGGCGTCTTCTGATCAAGCGCCTCCCCTGTATAGGAGCAGAATGCCGTAGGAATGCACAGCGTGGCTCCGGCCGCATCGTGTCTTATGAACGCCGGGGACGTACAATCCCACATCGTATACCCTCTCGCCTCGAAAGTAGCCCGAAGCCCTCCCGATGGGAAAGACGACGCGTCCGGCTCTCCCTTGATAAGCTCCTTCCCGGAAAAGCTCATCAGGACCTTCCCACTTGGAAGGGGAGCCGAGATAAATGCATCGTGCTTCTCTGCAGTGACCCCAGTAAGCGGCTGGAACCAATGCGTATAATGGGTGGCGCCTTTCTCAATGGCCCATTCCTTCATCTCGTGGGCGATGACGTCGGCCGTCACAAGATCCAGCTCCTGGCCTTCTTCGATCATTCTTTTCAGGTCTCTGTAGACTTTCTTCGGAAGGCGTTCCTGCATCACCGTATCATTAAATACATCCTCTCCAAAAATCTCTGTCACTTTAATTGGCTCGTTCATGGCTCCTGCGCTTCCTTTCTTCCTGTACTGTGCAAATACCATACATACCCTCAGCGTCCCTTTGTACACTGAGGGTATAGATTAAAATTATAAAAGGCATCCCAACTTAATGTCGGAATGCCTCATGCTCTCTTTACTATTCAGCTTTTCCAACGGAACCGAATAATTCCATTTTTTCTTTTACTTTCTCAATAATTGCCTCATAGCCCGGCTTCAGGAGCTTACGCGGATCAAATCCCTTTCCTTCCTGATCTTTTCCGGCCTCGATGTACCCGCGTGTAGCATCTGCAAATACAAGCTGGCACTCTGTATTAACATTAATCTTTGCAACGCCCAGATCAATTGCTTTCTTAACCATGTCGTCCGGGATTCCCGTGCCGCCGTGGAGGACTAACGGAAGGCTTCCGGTAAGCTTCTGGATCGCGTCCAGAGTCTCGAAGCTGAGCCCCGCCCAGTTCTCCGGGTATTTTCCATGAATGTTCCCGATACCTGCTGCCAGCATATCTACGCCAAGATCTGCGATCATCTTGCACTCGTTCGGATCCGCACACTCGCCCTGGCCGATAACGCCGTCTTCTTCTCCACCGATCGCTCCCACTTCTGCCTCAAGAGACATTCCCTTCTCTCTGCAGATAGCGATCAGCTCTTTCGTCTTAGCAACATTCTCTTCGATCGGATATTTAGACCCGTCGAACATGATGGAAGTAAATCCTGCCTTGATACATTTCATACATCCATCGTATGAGCCGTGGTCAAGATGCGTAGCGACCGGAACCGTAATCCCCATCTCTTCTACCATCGCCGCTACCATGTCCTGTACAGTCTTAAACCCTGTCATGTATTTTGCCGCACCTTCAGACACACCTAAGATAACCGGTGACTTCGTCTCCTGTGCCGCTGTCAGGATAGCCTTCGTCCATTCAAGATTGTTAATATTGAACTGACCTACCGCATAGTGCCCTGCCACTGCCTTTTCAAGCATCTCTTTTGCTGATACTAACATATATAACTCCTCCTGTCCTTTTGCCGGTATACATATCTTCCGGGCTTAATAATCTCACTTTTTTTATTATATATCATTGTTTAGAAAAAGACAAGGACAAAGAATATTCGTCCAAAATGTTCGCCGCCAGCTCGCACAGCCCCGCGCACGGCCTTGTCCGGTAATATTCTTCCGTCCTCACCGCCGGTTCCGGAAGATCCTCGCCTTTCTCAATGCCTAAGAGCTCCCGGCAGACGACCGTCCCCTTCTGCCTCTCAAATTCCTCTGCAATATGGCGTATCATAGCATATGTATCAATCTTTGCCTGCTTATCAGACAAATCGTCATACCCATGCATCGCCCCTGCCGCCATAAACGCTCCCGTGAGCGCGCCGCATGTCTCTCGCATCTTCCCCATTCCCGCGCCAAAGCCCGAGCTTAGGCGCAGCGCCGTCTCACGGTCCAGACCGTGCATATCCTCAAACGCCACGAATACTGACTGCGCGCAGTTGCACCCTTCCTTAAACAAAGCGACCGCTTTCTCTGCATGTGTCATGTTAAGGCCTCCCTCCTCTTTTCCTACATGAGCCGTCGCTATTTCAGCAGAGCGGCGTCCCATTCTTTCTCTCTGAACCCCGTCAGCACAAAATCCTCTCCTACGATGATCGGACGCTTTACCAGCATTCCGTCCGTTCCAAGAAGCTTGTACTGTTCTTCTTCCGTCATATCCGGCAATTTATTCTTCAATTCCATGTTCTTGTACAGTACCCCGCTCGTGTTAAAGAACTTCTTGAGAGGAAGGCCGCTCTTCTTATGCCATCCTTCCAGTTCTGCCGCCGTCGGATTCTCCTCCTTAATATGCCTGTCCGTGTACTCGATACCGTGACTGTCCAGCCACTTCTTCGCTTTCTGGCACGTAGTGCATTTTGGATATTCTACGAATAAGATCATTTTCTCTTCCTCCTTGAATCTTATATAGCAAAAAAGCCCTATACATAGGGCTTTCCAAATGACTCCAAGGGGAATCGAACCCCTGATTCCAGCGTGAGAGGCTAGCGTCTTAACCGCTTGACCATGGAGCCATACTGTCATATATATCGTACTTGCCTATTATAGCAAACATGTACACAATAGGCAAGTACTTTTTTGAAATATTTTGTGGAAATATTTTGACGGATGCCCTACTCTGCCTTTACATCGATCTTCTGCCTCAGAGAAATGATCTCCGGCTTGTTCTCTGCATATGCTGCCTCTGCTCTGGCCCGCTTCACCTTCATGGCTTCTGGAGTGCTCTCTGCCTCCATACGAGTCATCTCATGCTCATTCCTCATCTCTCTCTTTACACGTTCCATAGCCGCCTTGTCATGCAGCCCGTCTTCTGCCGCTTCCGTTTCTTTGGCTACATCCCCTGCCTCTTCTGGCTCCGTCTTGTCTTCTTCCGTCTTCTCCGTCTCTTCTGCCGGATCCTCGACGCCCATTTCTGCGTCCTTTGCCTCTTTCAGATCCTCTTCTGCTTTCGCCTTCTCTGCCTCCGTCGGAAGCTTCGCATATTTCCCGCTCTCTACGAACTCTTTTGTAGACTCCTCTAAGGCCATATTCTTATGATGCTCGTGCATAATAAGCTCGAATTTCTTCTCCTCAGGGATATTCGGGTTATTCTTAATCTCGTTTACCGCACCTAAAGAAGCGGCGGTGTGAGCCATCCTGACACGCTGGACTTCCTCTTTCGTCCTGCACCTCTTAAGCTCACGCTCATAGTTCTCCTTCTCTGCTTCTATTGCTTTTATCTTTTGGTACTTCTCCGGATTTGTCTGCCTCAGATACTCCATCTCTTCTGCCGTCAGCTTCTGCCCGCTGTTCAGCTTCAAGTCGATCTGGGCGGAAAGTTTTGAGGAACCGTCGGCATTAGCCTTCCTGATCTCTTCTGCCTGCTGCCTTATAGGATCGTTCATTTTCGTGCTGCCGTCTGCCGTAAAGTCCCCTGTCGCTTTCTTTTTCTGCCATTTCATCTGCATTTCCATACTTTTCGTAAATGTATTCATATTTTGAACGGAAAAAAAGTTCATCTATAGCACCTCCCTTTATTTACCAATACAACATCTTTACTGTATATATCGGACAAAAAGGGAGGCTCTTAATACAAGAGCCTCCAATTATATAGAAAGAAAATCCCGGCCACTCCCAGGAACATATATACGATCGGCTCTGCGCCGCACATAGCAAACGCCCTTTTTTTACCGTCCCCATCAACTTTATGTGCTAAAGCGTGAAATACGATCCATATCAGATAACCGGCCAGCGTTCCCGCCGTATTCATTAACAGATCATCAATATCCGTCGTTCGAAAGCAGAACAGCTGGCAGCATTCAATGCACAGGGAGAATGCGATGCCTGTAACGGCTACTTTCTTCCACTCTCTAAAATGAGGCCATATAAGCGGCAGCAAGAACCCCAGAGGCATGAACATGATAACGTTCAGTATATATGTCATGGCTCCCTCTGATGAGAAAGGTATGAGGTTTATCTCCCCCTCGTGCAGCCCATTTTGGAGCAGATCCCAAAACGTCCCCATTCCCGCGGCAGCCTGCACTGCCAGATAACAATAGAACATAAAAATATATGTCCATATCATATGCAGGAATATATATTTCTTACCTTCCAGCCTTCTTCGGCTCATCCATTGCCATACCATATTCGGCACGGCAAAACATGACAAAGCATACAATTCTTCCATACTCGGCGCCTCCCTTAAATACTGTTCTTAAAATCATAGCCTACAGTTTTTAAGACAGGCGACGGATATTCTTAAGAATTCTTTAATTCTCTTCTTTATTTTCTCCCTGCTCCATCAGAGATTCTATATGCTCCTCCGGGACCATAATCTGAAGCTGCTGCTTACGATTCTCAATCTCTACATAGTCATGCTCTCCTCCGTACTCTCCGTCCAGCGTCCATGGGATCTCCTCCAGAGACTCAAATGTGATATACCCTGTCTTGAACGTATACATATATTTCGTATCTATCTGTTCAATGAGGAGCGCGGCGATGATCTCCTGCAGCTCGATCGGGTTCTTCGGCTTCTTAATGAGGGTCACTTCAAAGAGCCCGTCGTCAAATACGACCTGCTTTCCTACCATATTGCGGAACCCTCCCACAGAGCGGGAGTTCGTAACCATCCCATATATGAACTCATCCTGGATGGCATCTCCATCATGGGAGACCTTTATCCGATAAGAGCGCACATTAAATATCCGTTTAGCCCCTTCCAGAAGATATGCTATATGTCCCAGGAGGTTCTTCATGCCCTGATCCGTCTCATATGACACGTCCGTAAAAAGGCCGAACGCCGCAATATATACGAACGTGCCTTTATTGAATCTGCCCACGTCACAGGAAAACGCTTTTCCGTTCACCGCGTTATCTGCCGCACTTAAAAGCCCTTTAGGGATATGAAGGCTGTTGGCAAAGTCGTTCGTCGTTCCCGTAGGGATATAGCCTACCGGATCTCTTTTCTCCCTCTCCATCATTCCAGTCACGACCTCGTCAATCGTGCCGTCTCCTCCGCTGCACACTACCAGGTCTATATTATCTGCGTCATACTCCTTGACCTTCTTATAAGCGTCCCTGTAAGTCTGCGTCGGATAAATAACCACCTCGTAGCCCGCCTTTACAAAAATATCTACAATATCAGAGACTTTTGGCTTCAACAGCTCCTTCCCTGCATGCGGGTTGTAAATAAACAACAATCTTTTCATACATACCCTCCTTTATCAAAAAAAGGGCAGTCAGAACATGCCCTTTCCCTATTCCTTCCTATCTATGTACTGCGATCAGTGCGCTGCAAAAAATGCTTCAACACCATCAGCAGCGTCCTTCTCGTCATCCCCGTCGGCAACCACCGTGAATGTAGTCCCTTTTGTAAGGCTGAGGCTCAACATTCCCATAATGCTTTTCGCATTGATATGTTTGTTATCCATTTCAATATACACCTGGCTCGTATACTGAATCGCCCTTTGAACAAGATGCGCTATTGGGCGTGACTCCATGTCCATTTCTGACTGAATCGTAACAGCTCTCCTAATCATACTATTTCCTCCTTAATTACCCCTTAGCTTATCTGCCAATTCACTTAATTTCCTGAGGCGGTGGTTCACTCCCGATTTACCTACCGGCTCGGCCATAAGGCTTCCCAGCTCCTTAAGAGTAGCCTCTGGGTTCGCAAGACGCGTAAGGGCAACGTCCCGCAGTCCTTCCGGAAGCGTGTCCAGACCGACCGTGTCCTGGATGTACACAATATCTTCTACCTGCCTTACCGCAGCGGACACCGTCTTATTGATATTGGCCGTCTCACAATTAACCTTCCGGTTCACGGAATTACGCATCTCCTTCAGGATCCGGACATTCTCCAGCTCCATCAGAGCAACATGCGCCTCCATGACGTTTAAGATATCTACGATCTGAGAGCCCTCCTTCAGATAGACGACATAGGTCTTCTTGCGCGGCACGGTCTTCGCCTCTACCCCAAAACTATTCATCATATCTTTCAGATATTCCGCCTGTCCTTCTTCTGTGCAGACAATCTCAAAATGATATGATTTGCTTGGGTCGCTCATAGAGCCCGATGCGATGAACGCACCTCTTATATATGCTCTCTTGCAACATACAGCCTGACGCGAGGCATTCTTCACTGCAAGAAGCTCATCCCCCTTCCAGCAGAGGAAATAACTTACGCTGTCCTTTGCCATATTCCTGCGAATCACGATATCCGTTCTTATATTAAATGTTTTTTGCATCAATGTAAAGCATTTTCTTGCAACCTGCAAATTTTCCGAATGAAACTTAAGAGTGTGCCTTCCCTCTTCATCTCTGGAAAACTCTCCACACATCTGCATAATGGCCGACAGCTCAGCCAGCTGGCAATGCCGTGCATCTTTATAATGCTTTGACAATTCTTCCTTAATCGTCCCTGAAAATGACATCCGCGACTCCTACTTTGCCTTTGTAATGGCATCTTTGCCTATATCCCTATGCTCAATGCGTACGCCATAATGGTCTGCGCGCTCCAGCGCCTCGTACAGCTCGTTGGCGAGCGTCACCGAACGGTGCTTCCCGCCAGTACACCCGACCCCTATTACCAGCTGCGTCTTACCTTCTGCAATATAATTAGGAATCAGGAATTCTACTATATCCGTAAATTTTTCAAGGAAGATCCCCGCCTTTTCATTGCTCATGACATAATCCCTGACTTCCTGATCGTTGCCGCTTTTTGAACGTAGCTCTTCTATATAATAAGGGTTCGGCAGGAACCGCACGTCAAACACAAGATCCGCATCGCTCGGGATCCCGTATTTAAAGCCGAAAGACAGCACTGTAATATACAAGTTCTTATATTCTTTGTTCTGCACATAGATTTTATTCAGCTCCCGCTTCAATTCCCTTGTAAGCATATGGCTCGTATCTATAAGGCAGTCTGCTCTCTTCTTCAGGAAGCCCAGCCGTTCTCTCTCTTTTTTAATCCCAATATCTACTCTCTCGCTGCTGCCTGACAGCGGATGGAACCTTCTTGTCTCCTTATAACGCTTGATCAGCACATCATCACTGGACTCTAAAAACAAGATCTCATACTTCATCGCATTACTGTCAAGCTCCGCAAGAACCCCTTCCAGCTCTTCAAAGCTGTGCCCGCTCCTTATGTCCACTCCAAGCGCCACTTTATTTATCTCCGCTCCCGGAACTGCGATCAATTCCGCAAACTTTGGAATGAGAGGCACTGGAAGATTATCTACGCAGAAATACCCCATGTCTTCCAGCATTTTAAGCGCAGTGCTCTTGCCTGCCCCCGACATCCCTGTAACAATAACGACTCTCATCTTAGAATTCTCCTAATCTCCTGACTTCCGGCTCAAGAACGACGCCGAACTTCTCTTCGACCCGCGCCGACACTTCGCACATCAGCTTTGCAATATCGGCGGCTGTAGCGTCGCCTTTATTAATCACAAAGCCACAGTGCTTCTCAGACACCTGCGCGCCTCCCACGGAAAACCCGCGAAGCCCTGTATCTTCGATCAGCTTCCCGGCAAAATACCCCTCCGGTCTTTTGAACGTGCTGCCCGCGCTTGGATATTCTAACGGCTGTTTCGACACACGCTTTTGCTTCAATTCTTCCATACGCTCTCTGATCGCCTGCTCTTCACCTTCCTGAAGCTCTATTACTGCTTCCAGGACGATGTAGCCCCTTTTTGAAATAACGCTGCTCCTGTAGCCCATGTCAAGCTCATGGTCGTACAAAGTACAAAAGCCACCCTCTGGGGTAAGAGCGAGGACTTCTTTTAATATATCCTTCATCTCCCCTCCGTAAGCCCCTGCGTTCATCATGCATGCTCCTCCCAGCGTGCCCGGAATGCCTGCGGCAAACTCGAATCCGGTCAGGCGCTCCTCCAGCGCTCTCGCGGCGATCCGGGAGAGAAGGGCCCCTGCCTGCGCCGTGATCTGTTCGCCTTTTACGCTTATCCCGCTCATGTTCTTATACAGCTGGACAATCACGCCCCTGTACCCTTTGTCAGACACAAGGAGATTGCTCCCATTTCCTATAACAGAGCAAGGAATCCCATTTCCCTTACACACAGAGAGAATATCCCTCACTTCTTCCTTCGTCTGCGGCATCACAAAAAAATCCGCCGGGCCTCCTACACGGAACGTAGTGTGCCGATACATAGGCTCGTCTCGCATAATCCTGTCCTGTGGCGCTATTTCTGCAAGTAATCTGTAAAATTCCTTATTCATACGCTTCTCCAATACATTTTATCGTGTATTTCAGTATACAATAATTTGCTTTCAAATTCAACGCGCTCTTGCAAAATCCACCAAAATAAGGTATATTAGATTCGTATATATATTTTTTTATTAAAAAGGAGTTGATTTATCATTGGACTCGAGTGACGTCACGCAAATTATTATCCTGATCGTGCTGTTAATGCTATCTGCCTTCTTTTCATCGGCCGAGACGGCATTGACGACAGTAAACAAAATTCGAATCCGCAGCCTCGCAGAAGAGGGCAAAAAAAGCGCTAAAACTGTATTGAAGATTACCGATGATTCTGGCAAGATGTTAAGCGCCATCCTAATCGGCAACAACATCGTGAACCTGTCGGCCGCGTCTCTCACTACCAGTCTTGCATACAATTTCGGCAGCTCTATGGTCGCAATCGCCAGTGGAGCTCTAACTCTTATGATCCTCCTGTTCGGAGAGATTACGCCAAAGACTATGGCTACCATCCACGCAGAGAAGATGGCTCTTCTGTATGCGCCTGTCATCCATCTGTTTATGAGGGTTATGACCCCTGTCATTTTCGTTATTAACGGGCTGTCCATGGCAGTGCTGTTCCTTCTCCGGGTCGATCCCAATGACAGGAACCGTACTATGACTGAGACCGAGCTTCGTACAATCGTAAATGTAAGCCATGAAGACGGAGTCATCGAATCGGAAGAAAAAGAGATGATATATAATGTGTTCGACTTAGGCGATGCCAAAGCGAAGGATGTAATGGTCCCCCGGGTACATGTGACATTTGCCGATGTGAACTGTTCCTATAAAGAGCTGATCGAGCTTTTTCGCGAAGATAAGTTCACACGCCTTCCGGTTTTCGAAGAGACGACTGATAATGTCATTGGTACGATCAACATGAAAGACCTGTTGCTTTTCGACGGCATGAAGGAGTTCCATATCCGCGATATTATGCGGGAAGCATATTTCACTTACGAATACAAGAGTATTTCCGAGCTTCTTGTGGAAATGCGCCAGGCGTCTTTCAATATTGCCATCGTTCTGGATGAGTATGGTGAGACTGCAGGGCTCATCACTCTGGAAGACATATTGGAAGAGATCGTCGGCGAGATACACGACGAGTACGATGAGAATGAGGAAGATTTCATTAAAGAGATCGGAGAACGTGAATATATCGTTGAAGGCTCTGTGAATCTGGATGACTTTAACGACCGCTTGTATCTTTCTCTGGAATCAGAAGACTATGATTCTCTCGGCGGCTTCATTATCGAGCATCTTGACCGGCTCCCTGAAGTGGGCGACTCCATTACTACAGAAGACGATATCCGGCTCGTGGTAGAGACGCTCGACAAGAACCGGATCGAAAGCGTCCATGTCTATCTCCCTGAGAAAGAGACGGAAGAAGATAAAATAGAATAAAAAAGTGTGCTTCACACACTCTCATGGCTATGCATTCTTTCTGTGAAGCACACTTTTTTCGCGCCGAGCACGATTGCGAAGTAATATTTCCCTCTCGTGCGAGCGCGCATCTCCCAGAGGGGTTCATCCCATAGGAGACAAAGTCTCCTATGGGATGAAAAACTTTCGGACCACCATGAAGGTGGTCCGTTTCTTCTTATCAGCTGACGATCAGCGTATCATACCCTTCCTGCCGCAGCCTCTTTTCCATGGCTACCGCATCGCTCAAGTCTGTAAAGTTCCCTACCTGTACGCTAATGTACTGCCCGGAATCGTCTGTGAACGCTGGAAAGCCTTGCTCCTTTAATTCTCGTTCAAGACGGGAGGCATTGTTCCAATTACGGAACAGGCCTACCTGCACCCGATAGTCCCCGTGCTGCTCCCCGGCGGATCCGCCTATATCCAGCGTTTGTAATATCCCGTCTGCGATCGCTCTTGCAATATCATCAAAATTATCGTCAAACAGGCGGTTATCCGTATCTGAATTAATGAATCCGGCTTCTACAAGCACAGCAGGCATCTTCGTCCTTCTAAGGACTACAAGGTTGGGCCTTGCCTTTACGCCCAGATTCACAAAACCGACCGTCTCCAATTGGGCGTTAATATTCTGCGCCATCTCGTATTTAATCCCCGACAAGTCATATACAAGGCTCTCTACCCCCATGACCTCATTGTCAGTTGGGAAGGAATTCCGGTGAATGGACACAAAGAAATCCACTCCTGCCTCGTTTGCCTCCATAGCCTTCTGGTAGGGCGTCTCATATACATCCGTTGTCCTCGTATACTCTACATCCATCCCGTTATTCTGCAATATCTCTCCCACAGCAAGGGTGAGACGGAGCGTATCGTCCTTTTCCTGCCGCCCCTTATACACAGCTCCCGGGTCGCGCCCGCCGTGCCCGGCATCCAGCATAATTGAATAAGGCATAGTCACAGTACCTCTTACTTTCAGATTCTCTTATACCAGACTATGCCGTCAAAGGCAGATTTGACACTGAATCTTAGATACAGTACTTTTCCTGTCTATCTGTGGCGTCCATGTCCGCCGCCATGATGTGCTGCGGAATGATGTCCGCCGGAACCATAACCTGCACCCTGGCCTGTTCCCTGACCGGCTCCCTGGCCCGCGCCTTGCCCGGCTCCCTGGCCTACGCCTTGCCCTGTTCCCTGGCCCGCGCCTTGCCCGGCTCCCTGGCCTACGCCTTGCCCTGTTCCCTGGCCCGCTCCTTGCCCTGTTCCCTGACCGGCTCCCTGGCCTACGCCTTGCCCTGTTCCCTGGCCTGCTCCTTGTATCTCATTTCCAGAAGGCGCCGCAGCCTGCCCTGCATTCTCCTGTGGCCCGGCCTGTTCTACGCTCCCCTGCGATGCATTATTCTGCTCTTCTTCCCATGCGTCTCTGCAGTCCTCCCACAGCTCCCTGAAGTCACAGATCCCATTGTCGTTCTTATCCACATATCTGTAACCGCAGCTGCTTCTTGCAGGACACGCCGGAGCCGCATACGCTACCGTTCCAGACGCTACAGTCAGCACCAGCACTGATGCCAGGATTGTAATCCTTTTCTTCATAAGAAAGCTCCTCTCGTCATTATTTTATAAATCTTATGATAGCACGATTATAGTAGCATGACAAGAGGAGTACAATCTTAAATTTTCAAATTATCTACTGACACTTGCTCCAGCCGCAGCCTTTACATATATTGCAGCCTTCCTCGAATACGAGCGCCTCGCCGCATTCCGGGCAGTAAGACTTGTCGGCGGTCGGACGGACGGACACTGCTTTCGGCTTCGGGATCTTCCTCTCTTTCTCTGGCATAGCTTCTTTCTTCGCAGCCAGCTCCGCCTGCATCTCATTGTACATATCCATCAGGGCATTACCTACCGCCATCGGGCAACATGCGCCTTTGCTCGTATCTTTGCGAGTCGCCCTGCGCGCCGTATAGGAAGGACAGGAGCCACTGGAATTAAGCTGATCCACAATCGTTTCAATGTCAATACCGCCCCTCGCGCTAATGGAGATCATACGCGACAGGCCAACCATAAAGTTATTACATCCGCCCGTGGATCCCTTGCTTAGATACGTCTCAAGCAAAGCTCCTGTGTGCGGGTCGAACAGCGCGATACAATGGAGGCTCCCGCAGCCGGTGATGAGCTTCCTTTTCTTGCCTACGATATCGTCTGTCACAAGAAGTATCTCTCCTCTGGCCAGGCCTTCGCCCGCCTGGACTTTCTTCGCCTCTTTCTGAGCGTCTATGTTCAGGATGCCTAGCCGCTTGCACCCGTCTCGGAAGATCGTGATGCCCTTAAGCCCCTTGTCATAAGCGTACATATATAGCCCTTCCGTCTCTTCTACAGTAAATCCGTTCGGGACATTGACCGTAGAGCTGATGGAGGCGTCTATATGCTTCTGCCAGACAGACTGCATATCAATCCTCTGACGGTAATCCAGCGTCATAGCCGTCACAAAATAATCCGGCAGCTGCTTGTCCTCTTTTAGCTCATACCTCTTCATATAGTTTTCAACTATCTTCGTATACACTTTATAATATACGTCCTCGCCATGCAGGGACTCTGTCTTCCGCTCATAATAATTCGCATATACAGGCTCTATGCCGCCTGAGATCCCAAGCATCGTAGAAAGCGTCCCCGTAGGAGCGATCGTGAGGAGCTGTGAATTGCGAAGCCCCCACTTACGGACCTGCTCCTTTGTCTTCTCTGTCGTATTCGCCATAAAATATGGCGTCGTAATAATCTCTTCCACATTACATTTCGGGAAAGCCCCTTTGTCTTTGGCAAGCCTGGATGAAGCCCCCAACGCAGCGTCCGCCATGACAAATCCAATCTTGTCGCACATCTCTACAGCCTCTTCTTCCCCGTAGGTAAGCCCCAGCTTCAGGAGGCAGTCCGCCAGCCCCATAATGCCAAGGCCGATCTGCCGCCAGTCCGACACGCTCTCCTGCTGCTCTCTCAGCGGATGGAGCGGGATCCCTTCTTCCAGCACTTCATTCAGAGCATCTACCGAAGCATACACACACTGCCGGAACCCATCGAAGTCAAACACTGCCGACGACGTAAACTCTTCCTGCACGAATTCAGCTAGATTGATGCTTCCCAGAAGGCAGCTCCCTCCTGCCGGAAGGGGCTCTTCCGCACAGGGGTTTACCCCTGCGTAAGAAAATTCCTCTGTGTTGCTTAAGAGGTTCCAGCTCGTGATCCGATCCCAGAACAGTGCGCCCGGCTCCGCATAATCCCAGTTCGTCTCTGCTATCCTTCGGAACAGCTCCCTTGCCTTTACCTGGGATTCTACCACCTCGCCAGTCGCCTCCCGTGTATAGTGGAGCGTATATTGCTCATTTCTCTTTACCGCCTCCATAAAGTCTTTATGAATGCGGATGGATATATTCGCTTTCGTAACTTTGTCAAGATCCGTCTTTAAATCAATGAATTCCTCCACATCAGGATGCGAGCTGTCAATAGAGATCATCAGGGCGCCTCTTCGCCCGTTCTGCCCTATAAGCGCAGTTACAAGCGAGTACAGCTCCATAAAGGAAACCGAGCCGCTCGTCTCCTTTGCAGCGTTATTAATCCTTGCCCCCCTCGGGCTTAGCTTGGAGATATCAATGCCACATCCCCCTCCATAGCTGTACGTGCGAGCCAGCTTCTTCGCACATTCAAAGATACTTTCGATATTATCCTCCGGTGGTTCTACCACATAGCAGTTAGAGTAAGTAACTTTCCGTCCCTCTTTATTCAATCCTCTGTTTGACAGGATCCTTCCTCCAAACAGGAATTTCTTCTCCCGGATATACTTCTCGATCCTCTCATTACCTCCGCTGATACGATGGAGCCATCCGTCAAAATCCTCCTCTTCGTTGCGGTATTTCTTTGTCCAAATATCAATGCCGAGCTGATTGTCTTGCCCCAGCCACTCCTCTGCCGTCATTCCTTTTTCTCTCCTTTTTACATGATACAATATATAGTATCACTATAAGCGACCTTTTTCAAGATATTGTATACAAAAATTATTTCTGCTCTATCTCCATAATCATATCGACCCTCGTCTTATGTCTGCCTCCCATAAACTCTGCGGCAAGCCACTCGTCAATAATCATCTTAGCCAGCTCTACCCCTACGACTCTGGCTCCGAAAGCCAGGATGTTCGTATTATTATGCTGTCTGGACAATCTTGCAGAATACGGCTCCGAGCATACGACGGCGCGCACGCCTTTGACCTTATTCGCCGCCAGAGAGATCCCGACTCCCGTTCCACATATAAGGATCCCCAGATCTATCTCTCCCGATACGACCGCCCGCCCTACAGCCTCGCCATACTCAGGATAATTACAGCTCGACCTTTCGTCCGTACCATAATTTATCACTTCAATCCCTTTACTTTTCAGATGCTCTGTAACCTCGTCCTTCATGTCCACCGCCGAATGATCGTTTCCGATTCCAATTCTCATAATACCGCTCCTCCTCTGCGACTTATCTATCATTATGATTATAATGTCTTAAACCCGAAAGTTCAATACGCAAAAAAACAATACCGGGCATCGCTGCATAAAAGCAGCGCTCCCGGTATCGCCTGAAAAATCTTATGTTTATTAAGCCGTCTGTTTTTCTTTCTGCTGTGCCATCAGCGTCTTCACACCGTCAACTGCAAGAATGACCGCCAGTACGATTAGCAGAGCGCAGATGATCGCACGTACGTAAGACCATGCAACTCCTTCGCCGCCTGCCGAAATTGCTTCAAAGTTGTTCTTAAGAGTGAAGATAAGCGATGTGATCGTCACAACAAGCATAAACGCCATTGGGAATAAGAACATCTTGTTATTTCTTCCAATCTTCCCAAGCCATGCAGCTACTGTCAGAAGGCCAAGAGCCGCAAGCAGCTGGTTCGCCGCGCCGAACAGAGGCCAGATATTGGCATATCCTGTAACTCCAAGCCCGATACCTAACACAACCGAAACAATAGTCGCTACGTATGGATTAGAAAGGACCTTCTTATATCCTGTAACGTCTTTGTAAGTCTCTCCCTCATCCAGCCAGAACTCCTGGAACATATAACGTGAGAGACGTGTCGCTGTATCCAGTGATGTCAGACAGAATACAGACACAGTCAGAACGAGCAATGTGTACGCAACCTTCTCTGTCGCTGCGAATCCAGGGATGGATCCAAGCATCTTAGAAATACCTGTGGCGAATACGATCGTCGGCGTTACAGTCTCGCCCGCAGAGTAGCTGGACCAGATATAGCCTACTGCACACAGAGAGATGATCGCGAGCGCACACTCGATCAACATACCGCCGTACGCGATTGGACGCGCATCTTTCTCATTGTCGAGCTGCTTAGACGTCGTACCGGAGCCAACCAGTGAGTGGAAGCCGGAGATAGCTCCGCAGGCAATCGTTACAAAGAGCGCAGGGAACATATATCCGAGAGACGCTCCTGTCGGCGCTACCGTATCTACGAATCCTGTGAACGCCGGGATATCCATTACGCCGCCGCCTGCCAGCCCGCAGCCTACAATACCTACGATCGCTACTATCATCATGAAATAAAGCAGGAAAGAGCTCAGGTAATCACGAGGCTGAAGCAGGATCCATACAGGAGCTACAGACGCCACAAGAATATAGATACCAATAATTACCATCCACGTCGTGCCGTTTAAGTAGATCGGATGCCAGTTAAGACCGATTACCATGCAGAGGATGATAGCAACAACCCCTACGATCGTAGAGACACCGATCCCTGCATTTCTACGATATACAAGGAATCCAAACGCGATCGCTACTACAATGAACAGAATAGAGATCATCGCGGTCGTCGCATTAGCCGAGCTGGCTGCAATATCAACTGCTCCAGACTCCGTATAAGTAGCCGTAAACGTATTTGCCACAATAGAAGCAAATGCAGCCACTACGAGAATCAAAGTAAGATAAGCAAAAACAAGGAAGAGCTTCTTCGCCTTTTTCCCCATTGCATTGGAGATAACTTCGCCAAGAGACGCCCCTTTATGACGGACAGACGCGAACAGCGCGCCAAAGTCATGGACTGCTCCGAAGAATATACCTCCTATCAGAATCCACAGAAGCACCGGAACCCAACCAAATACGGCTGCCTGGATCGGCCCGTTGATCGGCCCCGCTCCTGCAATAGATGAGAAGTGATGTCCTAAAAGCACAGGCGTCTTCGCCGGAACATAGTCCACCCCGTCCTCCTCTGTGTGGGAAGGCGTCTCCTTAGCCGGATCAACTCCCCACTGGTCTGCAAGCCACTTACCATATGTAACGTACGCGATAACAAGGATCGCAATACCGGCAAGTAATACTAATACACCATTCATACTTCATTCCTCCTTCTTCTTTATAGTAGAATATATGCTCAAAAAAGGTCAGATAAGCCCGGCCTTCTTGTAGCCCTTTATAAGATCCCTGGCCGCTCTGTTCCCAAAAGCCCGGCCTTCTTTCATATCATATACAAGGATCCTGGCCTCGCTGTACCCGCGGATGGTAAGCTTGTAATTCCTCACATATCTGAACTTGCGGATTGCTTTCTCTGTCTCCCTATCCACACCGTCTTTACATATATACACTGCCGTTATGTATGTGTACATGTGGTCTTTCTCGGGCCATCTCTTCCCACCGCGTACGATCTCCGGCTCGATATAGTCTTCAATCTTTTTCTTAAAAGCATCCAGCGTGTCTTTCGTCACCGTCTCCTCTGTGCGGAATAGAACGTGTTCAAAACAGTTGGCCCTCCAAAGCTCTGCTTTCTTAATAAGGACATATTTCGCATTGCTTACATTAAAACTCGCATATGCATCATAAATATCCCCACCAATCTCACAATTCTTCTCAATATCATAACTGGCCTCATAGGCGCGCAGCAATTTTTCCAGCAGAGCATCGCTCGTCATCATCCACCTCTTTGTATCACGTTAATATATCAAAGCATTTCTTAAGATTTTCTTAAAATAATATTGGTACTATAATAACAGCACTTTCGACAAGAGTCAAGACTTTATATTCTAAAACAACTGTTCATATGCTATAATAACCATATCATTTTACAAGGAGCGCACATATATGAAGCACAAAGATTACTATAATGACGATTACGTTCTGGATATTTCCAGGAAATTCCTTTCTGTAATGCCAGAGTTCGATGAAAGCGGTTTTTGCAATGCCCTGACAGGAAAGTTAGACGATAAAGAATTATTCGCCCGGTTCGATTGTATAGTAGATGCTATGCAAAAAAGCATGACAGGCGATTACTCCAAAAATATTATGGCGCTCTCTCATATGCTCGGGCCGGAATTAGAGAAGCCCGAAGGAATGTTTACCTTTGGATGGTGGCTGTGGCCGATCGGAAGATATGTGGAACGATATGGAAATAAAGACTGGAGTCTGTCGCTTTCCTTTTTGAAAGAATTGACAAAACGGTTTACTGGAGAATACGCCATCCGCCCATTGCTGCAAGAACACCCGAAAGAAGTAATGGATGAGCTGATAAAATGGACAGCCGACGAAAATGTCCATGTCAGGCGGCTTGCAAGCGAAGGCGTCAGAATACGGCTGCCCTGGTCGCAAAAGCTATTTGTCGCATTGGATGAATTCGAAAAATACGTGTCCATCCTTACAAATTTGAAAGACGACCCGGAAAAATTTGTTCAGAAAAGCGTGGGGAATAACCTCAACGACTTGTATAAAGAAGACCCGGGCAAAGCAGACTTTATCATCGCACAGTGGAGAAAGACCGGGCAGAGCAAAGCGCAGGAATGGATCATCAGACACGGGAGAAGAAATCAGGAATAAAAGCTCCGGTGGATATCCCCACCGGAGCTTTTATAGGCTACAGAACGTTTACGATCCTGTCCGCCACAAAGACTCCGCTTGCCGATGCGTGGGACAACGAATGTGTGACTCCGCTCCCGTCCCCGATTACATACAGCCCCTCATATTTTGTCTCAAGATTTTCATTAAGCTCCACTTCCATATTGTAGAACTTCACTTCTACCCCATACAGCAATGTATCGTCATTGGCCGTCCCTGGCGCGATCTTATCAAGAGCATGGATCATCTCAATAATTCCATCCAGTATCCGTTTCGGAAGGACCAGGCTTAAGTCCCCCGGCGTAGCCGCAAGGGTAGGCCTCACCGTCCCTTCCTCTATCCTCTTCTGGGTGCTCCTTCTCCCCCTCTCCAGATCGCCGAACCGCTGCACGATAACGCCGCCACCAAGCATGTTAGACAAACGCGCGATTCCTTCGCCGTAGCCGTTGCTATCCTTAAAAGGCTCAGAGAAATGCTTCGCTACTAAAAGAGCGAAATTCGTATTCTCCGTTTTCTTTTCTTCCCCTTCAAAACTATGCCCGTTCACTGTAATAATGCCGTTCGTGTTCTCATTCACGACAATCCCGCACGGATTCATGCAGAACGTCCTCACACTATCCTCAAACTTCTCCGTGCGATATACAATCTTGCTCTCATATAGCTCATCTGTGAGATGTGCGAAAATCACCGCCGGAAGCTCCACGCGCACGCCAATGTCCACACGATTAGACTTGGTCGGAATAGCAAGATCTTTGCACACCGTCTCCATCCATTTGCTGCCGCTGCGCCCTACGGAAACGATGCAGTTCCTGCACTCCTCCGCCCCATCTGCAAAATGGATCTTATACCCTCCATCCATCACTTCAATCTTGCTTACAACAGTGTCAAAATAGAAGTCCACCTTGCTCTTAAGCTCATCATACAGCTGCTCCAGAACAACATAATTAATATCCGTTCCAAGGTGGCGCACAGATGCTTCCAGAAGATTCAGCTTATTCTGCATACATGCTTTCTTAAAAGCAGTCCCCGCCGTTGAGTACATCTTCGTACCCGCTCCTCCATGAGAGACGTTAATCTCGTCTACATACTGCATAAGCTCGGTTGCTTTCTTCTTACCGATGTACTCGTACAACGTTCCTCCGAAATCATTCGTAATATTGTACTTTCCGTCGGAAAATGCTCCTGCGCCGCCAAATCCGCTCATGATGGCGCACGTCTTACAGTTAATACAAGTCTTCACCTTGTCGCCGTCGATCGGGCACTTACGCCTGTCCAGAGAATGTCCCGCCTCAAAGACAGCTATTTTAAGCTCCGGCCTCTTTTTCGTAAGCTGATATGCAGAAAAAATCCCTCCAGGCCCCGCGCCGATAATAATTACATCATATCTCATCGTATAATCCTCCATTGCATATAAATCTCCAAAAGCCTTCCCGGTTCTGACGCCGGGAAAGCTTATTCCTATTTCTCTGGCTTATTCGTAAACCTGATAAAGCGGTAGCTCTCCATAATCTGAAAATATTTCACAATCCTCGGGTACAGAGGCTCTGCTCTCTCGCCAAACCGCTCTTTCTGTAGAGCCGCCAGCTCCATAACCGTCTGCTTTCCATTAATAAGCGGCCACAGGAAGCTTCCCTGTTCGTCCAGATGTATCTGCGTAAATCGCGGTTTCTTAAAGAGCTTCTGCGCGATGGCATTAAATGCCCCTCTGTTCTCGATCTCCAGCACGACCAGCTCTTCTCCATCCGTATGCCACTTAAGCATTGGCGATCTCTCAGGTATGAATTCGAGATAATTATGTTGTTCTTTCTTTTTCCTTCTCATTAATTTTTACTCTTCTTCCACAGAGAGAATTTGAGCAAGGATAGGATCATAACCGCCAGAAGGACAAGCCCTCCGATATTGCCCAGGCTTAGCTTATCCGCAATGCTCATATTAATTCCAAATACTGTCAGGATCGCAAGCGCGATCCCTACGATCCCCTCTCCGGCGATCATGCCCGCGCAGAACAGCGTTCCGTCTGTCGCCTGCCTCTCTTTCGTCTTCTCATCTACTTTTTTGCGTCCGTCCATAAGCATGCGGACAACGCCGCCACACATAATAGCTGCATTTAAATAGATCGGAAGATATAATCCAAGCGCGAACGGCATGACCGGGATTCTTAAGATCTCAAGAGCGATCCCTATACATACTCCGATAAATACAAGGTTCCATGGCAGGTTCCCTCCCATGATCCCTTCTACGATCATCTTCATAAGCGTAGCCTGGGGCGCAGGGACTTCCGCTCCTCCATATCCCCATGCTGTGTTCAGAAGGTAGAGCACCCCGCCGATCGCAAGAGCTGCTGCAACGACTCCGATAATCTCGCCAATCTGCTGCTTCCTCGGCGTAGCCCCCAGAAGATACCCCGTTTTCAAATCCTGAGACGTATCTCCCGCGATGGCCGCAATGATACAGATAACAGACCCTACCGCAATGGCCGCGACCATTCCTGAAATCCCTGTATTCCCAGATGCCTTAATAGCAAATGTAGCAACAAGGAGCGTTGCGATCGCCATACCGGAAACCGGGTTATTGGAGCTTCCGATAAGCCCTACCATACGGGAAGATACGGTCGCGAAGAAAAACCCAAATACGACGATCATAACTGCACCGAGCAAGTTTACCGGGACTGCCGGGACAAGCCAGATAATGACGATCATGGCCGCGATACCGGCAAGGATAAGGTTCATAGGCAGATCCAACGCTGTACGCTCTGTACTTGTACTCCTTCCTCCCTTCATTCCCTTCATGGAATCCCGGAAAGTCGTAACAATCAGAGGAAGCGATTTGATGAGAGAGATCACACCGCCTGTGGCAATCGCCCCAGCCCCTATGTATCTCACATAGCTTCCCCAGATAGCGGACGCGCCGCCTTCTGCATACAACTGGGCAATAGTCACTCCTGTCTCTGCCGGGTACAGAGAGATATTCTGGCCAAACAGGCAGATAAGCGGAATGATCACCATCCACCCAAGGACAGAACCGGCAAACATGTAAGAGGCGATCTTAGGCCCCACGATATAGCCTACGCCAAGAAGGGCCGGATAGACTTCCACTCCCAGCTCCCCTTTGAAAGACTTGAATGCGAGAGAAATATCCGCCGGTATCACCTTCAGCCCGTCAACGATGAACTTATATATCGCCGCAAGCCCCATACCGGAAAATACTGTAGATGCATTAGCTCCTCCCTCTTCTCCCGCCAAAAGGACATCTGCACATGCAGTGCCTTCTGGATAGAGCAATGTGGCATGCTCTTTCACGATCAACGCGTTGCGAAGCGGTACCATGAATAAGATGCCAAGAATACCGCCGCAGAGCGAGATAAGCGTAATCTCTATGATGCTCGGCATCTCCGTTAAGCCTTCCTCTGCCCACAGAAACAAAGCCGGCATCGTGAAAATAGCGCCTGCTGCCAGAGATTCTCCAGCAGAGCCGATCGTCTGGACAATATTGCTCTCTAAAATGGAATTCTTCTGCATAATCACGCGGATAACCCCCATGGCAAGAACTGCCGCCGGAATAGAGGCAGAGACAGTCATGCCGACGCGAAGCCCCAGGTAAGCGTTCGCCGCGCCGAAGACAACAGCCAGAATGACGCCCATCACAATAGATGCAACGGTAATCTCCGGCGTAATCTTTTCCGCCGGAACATAAGGTTTGAACTCATTATTATCGTTCATTTTTACTTTCCTTCCTTCTTTTTATAAATTCGTATACCCACATAGGCATACCTTATCGGACTAAGTCCGCCCGCCCCAGAAAAGGGCATATATTTAAACATACCAAATTATTATATACTTTATTGCACTAAATTACAAGAGAGAAAGAACTTAGTCTTGGCTTTCAATTTTTATACCAGAAACGATCGCATAAATAATTGTACCGATTACAACAACTGCTATAATGTAATATATCCATCCGGTATTTAAAAATACTTCAACTGCATTTAATACGAACAAAATGCCTATCAGAAGGAATACAATGCCCGTCTGTCGATAATACGGCTTTTTATTCAATCTCTCACGCTCTTGTTCCGACGCCAGGAGGTACGCGTTGTTAAACAGAAAGCCTTTTTCCCGGAAAGAACGGACGCTTATTATAAATGCGATTATTGATAAGATTAAAAGGACTATCACTACTATTGTATCTTCCATCTATATTCCCTCCTGAACTTCCTCATCACAGTCTATCTCTCCCAGTTCCAGATCAAATATTGTCTCTTCTATAACACGGATGCACTCCTCTGTATTCTTCAAGATGTCTTTTCCCCAGAAATGTATGACCGTCCATCCCATAAAGTTCAGCTCTTTGTCCTTTTCTTCATCTCTCTGCATATTGCACTCTATTTTCTTGACCCAATAGTCGGGGTTCCTTCCCTTTTCCAGCTTAGGTTTCCGTATATCCCAGTCTTTGCCATGAAAAAACTCGCTGTCGCAGAAAATAGCGATCCGGTACTTTGTCAGCACAATGTCCGGCCTTCCCGGCAATTTCTTGTAGTTCTTCCTATACCGATATCCTTTGCGCCATAATGCCTTACGGAGCGTGACCTCTATACTCGTGTCCTTCCCCCGTATCCTGCTCATATTCTTATGGCTTCTTTCCGTTACTTCTCCATGAAATCGTGGGCTCTTTACTGACATTAGACATTCACCTGCAATTATTACCGGATGCCCCGGAGTATATTTTATTCTACCAAAATAGCGCAGATTATTCAATTATCCGGCAATACAAACTACTATCTGCATCTAATTTCTCGTCTTCTTTACGTAAAAAACGGGAAAACAGGTTCCGAAGAACCTGCCCTCCCTGATATGATAAATTATGATGAGTAAAATAACTATCATAGAAATTATATCAAATCCGACAAAATTTATCAACTAGTTTTATCATTAAATTTTATTTTTTGAAAATGCGCCAAACTTTTACAAAAAAAGGAAAACAGGCTCCGAAGAACTTACTTTGTGAGCTGCACGCATCTCCTTTCACATTTTACTGCCTGCATACGCTGCAATTGCAAGAAACAAGACAACGACCGCTATCACAATAATCTTCTTATACTTATAATATTGCTGTAATTGAGGCAGCTCTTTTGTTTTCTTTGTAATCAATGGGCAAGCCATAACAGCTAACAAGAACATATTTATCCCTGCTAATACATATGGAAGCCCGGAAGTCATGGATGATTCAAAGGAAGCAATGCTTATAAGAAGGAGGAGGACTGTCACAATCCATAAAATAATTGTTTTTACAACAACAAATACTTTCTTTGCAGTATTCTGGACCTTTTCTGACTTTTCCTGACGTATTTTATTTTCCGACTCGCGTGCCGCCTCCAGCCTTGCCGACTCCTTTGCTTTTTCTACATCAAAAGCCTGCTGATATTTAATCTGCCGGTCTTTCTCTATTTGTGCCAGCTGTTCGGCCTCTTTCCGTCGCTTCTCCTCTTGAAGCAGACGAGATCTCTCTGCTTCTTCCTGCGCCCGTTTGGCTTCTTCTCTTTCTCTCTCTGCTTGAAGAGCGCGCTCTTCTTTTTCCCTCATTCTTTCGATTTCAGCAAGCGCCTTTCTCCGTTCTTCTTGTCTTTCAAGTTCCTTTTCAGCATCTGTCTTCAACCCGAGTATCTTCTGTTTCATCACTCGGAATTCTTCATCGCTAATGGCGCCATCATCTAATAAACGTTTGCACTTCTCTAATTCCTGAACCGTATCCATTATGAAATCTCCTTTAGTAATAATGTTTTAACTTCATCGTACTCTTCCTGGGTTAAAACCCCATTATCTAACAATTCCTTATATTTTGCAATTTTATCTGCAATATCGCCTGCCCGCAAGATTTCTTTATTATCATCCTGACTGAAGTCTGCTTCCCCTCTTAAAGGCTTATCCAGGCTCTCATTCATACTCTTAGCTACAGTTGCCCCGACTACGGCTCCAGCGCCCAGCCCTGCCAATCCACCTTCCTGTTGTGCAGCATCTCGTATAGCACGCGCAGATTGATATTGTATAAACGTATCCATATCTCTGGCTGCCAATCCAATACCCGATTGTTCGTCAATCAGCTTCTCAACTTCTTTTGGCAGCCCAATATTTTCTATTGAGGCCTGTACGATATCGATTCCAAGCGGTCGAGACTTCTCGTTTATGTATGGTAAGATCATCGATGACAGCTGTCGGTAATTGGTGGCCAGGTCTAACACAGATTTATTACTTTCTCCCAGGCACTGTGCTATCGCCTCTCCGACAAAAGATACTAAATACTGAATAATGTCGCGTGTCATATTTAAATTTCTTGCTCCAAATACCTCTGTCATAAAACATTTAGGATCTGCAATACGGAAAGCGAAGCTTCCAAAAGCAGTAATCCTAACTATTCCTATTTCCATATCTCTCTTAAGTATTGGATTTTTTGTCCCCCAACGATTATTTATAAACTGTGTGGTGTTAATAAAATACAAATCTGACTTTATTGGCGAATTAAGCAGATATGGGAATGCAGCCAATGCCGATAACAATGGTAGATTCTCGGTATTTAGTTTGTAATTGCCAGGGCCGAATACATCCGCAATCTGCCCTCTATGGACAAACACAGCCGCTTGCCCATTTCTCACAATAAGCTGAGCGCCTTGCTTAATCTCATCCCCTTGCCTTGTAAATTTGCTTACAAGTATCTTGACAGAAGAATCATCAACAAATTCAATGACATCTAAAAATTGATTTTTTATAAAATCGCCAAATCCCATCTCCGCTCTCTCCCTTTCGGTTTTATACTCATTTTATTTTATCATATCTTTATCACGAAAAACAGTTTTCTTTATTGCTCTGGAAAATTTTAGGGCTAAACTGGTACCATATCTTATGTTCCTCTTAAAAAAATCTGCCAATTATACGTTATCCATTGCCTTTTTATGTACAATCCGATTCAAGGCAAATAAGCTCAAACCGAGCAAATACATAAAAATGTACATTACAAGCCCTGTAATTATTACATAAAAAAACGAAAGCTCTCCAGGCTCAACAAAACCGTAAACAAATTCGCCTACAAGCCGAGAACGTATGTAGTCAAATAGAAAGTACAGCATAACCATTATCGGTGCGGTTAACACAAACCTGATTTTACGACTTTGCTCATTCACAAAAAGCATATAGCAAATCATAAAAACAATAGGACTTATGACATGCATAAAGAAAAATGCTCCTTTAAAATTAAATTTATATGCACCAATAAAGCTTCCCATACAGACAATGAATACTGTAAGTATGCTTACTGCAACATTCAAATAAAAAGAGTTAGGAAGATTCTTCTTTTTTCTGATATTAAGTATTCCGTCTGTCAGCAAAAGCAGCCCGCCAAGCATATTTGATACACAAGTCAGCTCAACTAAATACTCCGGCTGAGGTATGTAGCCTATTAGAACATTCACAATCATCAATAACCCTACTGCTATTTTAATTACATTGATATAGATTCCATGATTCCAGAGACCCGTCTCCAGAGACAGGTTAATCATAAAAAAACGACCTCCTATAATTGATATAATAATTATACCATACAGAAGGCCGTGCTTCTTTAATTTGTCAACAGGTTCTTTTCTCCATAGGCCCACCATTTTAATCATCTTCTGACAAATTAATAGTAATACGATAAACTATATTGTTAGTACTCCCCTCTGCCACTATATATCCTGTACCTGTAAGCATTTTAAAATATCTCCGAACTGTCGCAGCAGACTTTCCCGTAACCGCTTCGGCTTCTCTAGGAGTGATTTCTCCATGTTCTTCCATAAAACTAACAATTATACTTACTTTATTATAATCTTTTTGCGCCAAAACTTCGCTCATCTTTTTGAGCGAAGTTTGTACTCTCAGTTTCAAACCTTCCGTGAATCCTTATTGTAGCAATCGTATAAGTTCTGTCCACATCCGTTTCAAACTCTGGCATGGGCGAACCATTTCTTTTTAGTTCGCGCAAAATTTTCGATATGCCCGTCGATTTCTTCTCAGACAAATCAATTTCCTTGAAAAATTCCAGAAAATTGATAATCTGAATCTGATCCAAATAAATCCGAATCTCTACCGGCACATCCTCTTTATAATTCTTGTGCAAAACCGCATTTACAAGCGCTTCCTCCAGCGCATTATACGGATAGTTGAAAAAACGGTCTGCTTCTGCCCTTCCATCAACCTTTACCACCTTTTCCTCAACCACAGTTGTCTTAATGTGGTCTGGCGCGTCTCTTACCTGCTTCCATATCGGACCGTAAAATGTCTTCTCTGTAAAATCAGACGCCTCCGCTTCCATATCATGAAAACGCACCAACTCAATCTTGCTTCCTGCAATCAATTTGTCTAGTCTTTCTCCAAACATAAGCAGTCCAATATTTTTGATTGCTATTCCGTCATCCTTTTCCTCCGCCACTTCCTCGGATACCAATAAATCCTCCAAAGAGCGTACATTAAGTTCTTCTATCAATGAACTGTTGCTCTCCCTAATGAAATCCTCAAGATATCCCCTACGTATATACTCCATAGATGCATAATTATTAATACAGTCAACAAATAGTATGGTAACAAATTCCTCAAAAAGTTCTGCTATCTTCCAACTCAAGGTTTGCAAAAAAATGTCAGTGAACAATAAAGTTTCACTGGTATTTTAATAATAAGATTTAGGGATTAATTATATAACCTTAAATTGTTATAATCTTTTCATGGGTGCTACCAAAAAACGGTAGGCGGTTAGTCCTTCAGCAGAGGGACTGTGCCCCTCTGTTTACATAGAAATCCACAGTTTATCTGTCGGAAATCTTGCTAAAGGAGGGGATGCCAATGTTGACTATTGAAAGTCTGATTGCAGTAATCAGCTTATGCTTGACCTCTTTCGGACTTGGATATACCATCGGAAGCAATAAATCACAAAAATAGCCGCCCTGTCTGGTAAACTAAGCGGCAATTTTTGTTTCACTTATATACCGGGCTAACCGTCTATCGGTAGCGCCCTTTCTATAATCATATTAACACTATACTATGAATATGTCAAAGTATTTTCTCTGATACATAATCAAACTTCATAAAATTTCTACTTTATGGCACCGTTTTGGCACCGCTTTCCACTTTTTCACTGTTGCAAAATTTAAGAAAGGGCTTCCTCATCTTTAAGAAAGCCCCATATTACCACCAAGCGCACCTCGAAAATGTTTCACATTTCCTCGGTCACGGGCATTCTCTAAATGCCCGCAGAGGCAATAAAATAGGGACGTCCAAGTTAAACTTGGAGTCCCTATTATTATCGCCTTTTATGCGCTTAGCTCAAAGCTTTCGTGAGATTACTCAATGATTGTAGCAACCCTTCCAGAACCTACTGTACGACCACCCTCACGGATAGCGAATGTAAGACCCTGCTCCATAGCTACTGGATGGATCAGCTCAACTGTCATCTCTACGTTATCGCCAGGCATGCACATCTCGATACCGTCTGGAAGGTTACATACGCCTGTAACGTCTGTTGTCCTGAAGTAGAACTGTGGACGGTAGTTGTTGAAGAACGGAGTATGACGTCCACCCTCGTCCTTTGTCAAAACGTATACCTGAGCCGTAAATTTCTTATGGCATTTAACTGTGCCTGGTTTGATAAGAACCTGGCCTCTTTCAATCTCTGTTCTCTGAACGCCACGGAGAAGAGCGCCGATGTTGTCGCCAGCCTGAGCCTCGTCAAGAAGCTTACGGAACATCTCAACACCTGTTACGACTGTCTTCTTAACTTCCTCATGGATACCAACGATCTCTACTTCGTCAGATACATGAAGGACGCCACGCTCTACTCTACCTGTAGCAACTGTTCCACGTCCTGTAATAGAGAATACGTCCTCTACAGGCATAAGGAACGGCTGATCTGTAGCACGCTTTGGATCCGGGATATACTCGTCAACTGTAGCCATAAGCTCCATGATCTTATCGCCCCACTCGCCTGACGGATCCTCAAGAGCCTTAAGCGCGGAACCTTTAACGATCGGGCAGTCTGTGAACTCATATTCCTCTAACTGCTCTGTTACTTCCATCTCTACAAGCTCGATAAGCTCTTCATCATCAACCATATCGCACTTGTTAAGGAATACAACGATATAAGGAACGCCTACCTGACGAGAGAGCAGGATGTGCTCTTTTGTCTGAGCCATAACGCCGTCAGTCGCAGCAACTACGAGGATAGCGCCATCCATCTGCGCTGCTCCCGTGATCATGTTCTTAACGTAGTCAGCATGTCCCGGACAGTCAACATGTGCATAGTGGCGGTTCTCTGTCTCATACTCAACGTGCGCTGTAGAAATCGTGATACCACGCTCTCTCTCTTCCGGAGCCTTGTCAATGTTCTCGAAATCTACTACTGCGTTACCTTCAACTCTCTCTGCCAGTACTTTTGTGATAGCAGCTGTAAGAGTTGTCTTACCATGGTCAACGTGACCGATAGTACCGATATTACAATGCGGTTTGTTTCTTTCAAATTTAGCCTTTGCCATTTTGAATATCCTCCTTATTATAGCGCCTAAACGGCAATTTTAATATTTTACGTTTGCTCACTAACTCTGATTATATTTCAAATGAGCCAGTTTTTCAAGACTTTTTACTATTTAATTTTAATTGCGCCTGCTTACGCATTCTTGTTTGACAGTACTTTCTCCTGCACAGATTTCGGAACTTGCTCATACTTCTCAAAGAACATTGAATAGTTCCCGCGTCCCTGTGTCCTGGAACGAAGATCTGTAGAATATCCGAACATCTCGGACAGCGGAACGAATCCACGCACGATCTTTCCTCCGCCCAGGTCGTCCATGCCTTCGATACGTCCGCGGCGTGAGTTGATATCACCGATCACATCGCCCATATACTCTTCCGGCATCGTTACTTCAACCTTCATGATCGGCTCGCAGAGGATCGGATCAGCCTTCTTCATAGCATCTTTAAATGCCAGAGAGCCTGCGATGTGGAACGCCATCTCGCTTGAGTCTACCTCGTGATAAGATCCGTCGTATACGTTCGCTTTCACGCCCACGACCGGGAATCCTCCAAGAATGCCAGACTGCATAGCCTCCTCGATACCTTCCCCTATCTTCGGGATATATTCCTTCGGGATCGCTCCTCCGACTACAGTGGACTCGAACTGGAACGTCTCCTCGCCATTGATATCCATAGGCTCGAACTTAACTTTACAATGTCCGTACTGTCCACGCCCGCCTGACTGTTTCGCATACTTGCTGTCAACCTCGACCGCTTTCGTAAATGCTTCCTTATAAGCAACCTGCGGCGCGCCGACATTCGCCTCAACCTTGAATTCACGCAGAAGCCTGTCTACGATGATCTCCAGATGGAGCTCGCCCATTCCAGCGATGATCGTCTGTCCCGTCTCCTGATCTGTGTGCGCGCGGAACGTCGGATCCTCTTCTGCAAGCTTCGCAAGAGACTCGCCAAGCTTGCCCTGGGAAGCCTTTGTCTTCGGCTCGATAGCCAGCTCAATAACCGGCTCCGGGAACTCCATAGACTCCAGAATTACCGGATTCCGCTCGTCGCAGAGTGTATCGCCTGTCGATGTGAACTTAAATCCGATCGCAGCAGCTATATCTCCAGAATATACTTTGTCAAGCTCCGCTCTTTTATTTGCGTGCATCTGCAAGATACGCCCTACACGCTCTTTCTTTCCTTTCGATGCATTCAGCACGTAAGAACCAGAATTCATTGTGCCGGAATACACGCGGAAATATGCCAGCTTACCGACAAATGGGTCTGTCATGATCTTAAATGCAAGGGCTGAGAACGGCTCCTCATCGGAAGAATGTCTCACAACATCATTCCCATCCTCATCAACGCCCTGGATCGGCGGGATGTCTAACGGCGACGGCATGAACTCGATAACTGCGTCCAGCAGCTTCTGCACGCCCTTATTCCTGTAAGCCGTCCCACAGCAGACCGGAACCGCCGTACACTCGCATGTGGCTTTTCTCAGCGTTGCTTTCAGCGTCTCCATGGAAGGCTCCTCGCCCTCCAGATATTCCATCATAAGATCGTCGTCCATCTCACAGATCTTCTCCACCAGCTCTGTGCGGTAGAGCTCTGCGTCATCTTTCATATCGTCTGGAATGTCCTCAATGGAAATATCCTCGCCCTTGTTGTCATTGTAAATATAGGCTTTCATTTCAAACAAGTCAACGACTCCCTTGAAATCATCCTCTTTTCCGATCGGGAGCTGGATGCAGACTGCATTCTTCCCCAGCCTCGTCTTAATCTGTTCTACTGCCCCGTAGAAATCTGCTCCCAGAATGTCCATCTTATTAATGAAGGCCATTCTCGGCACGTTGTATGTGTCCGCCTGACGCCATACGTTCTCTGACTGGGGCTCGACTCCGCCCTTCGCGCAGAATACGCCTACCGCACCGTCAAGCACACGAAGCGACCTCTCTACTTCTACTGTGAAGTCAACGTGTCCCGGGGTATCAATAATATTAATACGATGCTCCTGTGCGCCTTCTTTCGGCTTGCAGTTTTCCTGCAGTGTCCAGTGACATGTCGTAGCAGCAGAAGTAATTGTGATGCCTCTCTCCTGTTCCTGCTCCATCCAGTCCATGGTAGCAGTTCCTTCGTGAGTATCGCCAATCTTGTGGTTAACACCGGTATAGTAGAGAATACGCTCTGTTGTCGTCGTCTTACCCGCATCAATATGCGCCATAATACCGATATTTCTTGTTCTATCCAATGGATATTCTCTTCCAGCCATTGTTGCCTCCTAGAATCTGTAATGTGCAAATGCCTTATTCGCTTCTGCCATCTTATGCATGTCTTCTTTACGCTTTACAGCTGCGCCTGTGTTATTAGACGCATCCAAAATCTCGTTCGCCAATCTCTCTTCCATCGTCTTCTCGCCTCTCTTGCGGGAGAACATTGTAAGCCAGCGAAGTGCAAGAGCCTGTCTTCTCTCTGCCCTTACTTCGATCGGCACCTGGTATGTCGCGCCACCGATACGTCTTGCCTTAACCTCGAGAACAGGCATGATATTATTCATAGCCTCCTCAAATACTTCGATCGCCGGCTTATCGGATTTTGCCGCAACTCTTTCAAATGCTCCGTATACAATCTTCTGTGCAACACCCTTCTTACCGTCTAACATAATGTTATTGATAAGCTTTGTTACCACTTTATTATTGTACAACGGATCCGCTAATACGTCTCTTTTCTGAGTATGTCCTTTACGTGGCACGTTCCTTCCCTCCTTAAACATTCATTTAATTCACAGGTACTCACATGTGTCGTTCTAATGATACTGTGCAGTGCAAGGACATAAGTATAGATCATCTATGTCTCGCAACTTACTCCATCATAGTTCTGTTTGTGAATATTCTTTAATAATAAAAGGTAGTCCTTCTTACAGTTCGCTCTTACAGAGCGCTTTCGGATCTACTTCGCGTCTTTCGGCCTCTTAGCGCCATATTTAGAACGCGCCTGCCTTCTCTTTGCAACGCCTGCTGTGTCAAGCGTTCCACGGATAATGTGGTATCTTGTACCTGGAAGGTCTTTTACTCTTCCTCCACGGATCAGGACAACGCTGTGCTCCTGAAGGTTGTGCCCTTCGCCTGGAATGTAGCTTGTCACTTCGATACCGTTAGAAAGACGGACCCTGGCAATCTTCCTAAGAGCTGAATTCGGCTTCTTAGGCGTGGCTGTCTTAACTGCCGTACATACGCCTCTCTTCTGAGGAGCGGACTCATTCGTCGCTTTCTTTCTAAGAGAGTTGTACCCTTTCTGGAGTGCCGGAGCGGTAGACTTCTTTACAGATGTCTGACGTCCCTTCTTAACTAACTGGTTAAATGTTGGCATTCTTTTCACCTCCTATAATGATAATAAGTTGCATTCGTATCTGAATGATAGGTACACAAAAATCATACCCTTCCGGTCATCCCACACCGCATATTTGCGACAAAGGGGCTTCCTCCGGTAAGGTATGCATTTTTCTGCACGCCAGAATAGTGTATTACGAAATTCCGCCATTGTCAAGGGGTTTCATAAGGTTTCGCCTGAAAATAGCTTTCCTGGTGATCCGGCTTACCTTCTATAGCCCCAGCTTATCTGCAATAGCCGTCATCTCCTCCAGGGCTACATCTATCAGATCGTCAAGGCTCAGGCCCGTAAATTCGATGCATTCCATATAGTCCCTGTTGGCCCCGGCCGCAAATCGGCTCTCATTAAACCGCTTCATAACGGACTTATGCTTTACGCTCGCCACCTTTTTATCTGGATAGACCTGTGCGACCGCTTTCACAAATCCGCTCATAGGATCCGCCGCCAATATAGAATATTGAAGCTTCGTCCTCGCCTTCATGCCGCATTTTGGATTATGGGCGCGGATCGCATCGAATAGGATCGGATCTTCTATGCCCTCTTTCTTCAATATCTCCACAGAAGTCGGCCCGTGTACCTTCATATCATTCCTCCAGTCACACTGCTCTTCGTCAAGGTCATGGAGAAGCCCCACGATCCCCCAGTATTCCACCTCGTCCGGCGCAAGGCGCTTCGCGAGCCCTCTCATAATCGCTTCCGCCGCATAAGAATGAGCAATGTACTCTTCACCCTTCATATATTTCATCAATATTTCGTGCGCCTGTTCTCTGTTCATAACAAATTCTCCTCTTAATCTGGGACGGGATAAAAATACCCCGTCCCCAATTTATTTCATAATAACTGCTTTTTCAAAAAACTCTGGGAGATGGAAGCTGGGCACTTTGGATTCAATCCGCGAGTAAGACGCATAATGCTCAATCTCTTTCGTCTCCGATATTTTGTAGAAGTTACAAGTAAACGAGCTGCCCTCTCCAAGATGCAACGGCCCGTAAACCCGCTCCAGCACGCGGATCGGAAGCTTTATAGAAAGCGTCCAGTCATTCTCTCTGATCTTAGCTCTGCACTTGAACTGCTTATATTCTTTCCGCGAGAAATACGACCTGTACAGGCGCTCCTGTCCGTATGCAGCCAGCAATGCGCCGTTCGCATTTGCTTCTAAATTAATATACGGCAAAGATTCAAGGTTCTCCCGTCTTGGCTCAAATAAGAAGAACGCCTCCATCGCACTATCCCTGTATACAGGATCCATGTCCTTGGAATATTGTCGAAGAGGCTCTTTCTCTTCGCACACCATCTTAAGGCAGAATCCGTCTCCAGGCACAAACCCGATATAGCCATAAGTCTTCGGCACGCTCTTCGTTCCCCACAGAAGCTTATCTACGTAAAACGGCTCTAGCGACTCCAACTGCGCTTCGTTCTGAATAATTTTGACTTTCATATGCTGCCCCTCCTGTCTCTCTTACTTCTAAATATACCAAACACTCATATAAAACACAAGATTTCACAACTGTTTTCACAATTTCCCGAACCCACTCTGCCAAAGGCATCATTGACAAGCCATCTCTCATGCCGTATATTAAGCTCATGCTTAAGCAGGTACAAACTTTCGTACAGTATCATAGGCATAGGAGGTGGACTGGCATGAAAAATATACAAAATATAGAATTTCATACTGGAAGCAAGGAAGAATTGCTTCCCGATTTTGAAAATGAGTTTCCCTATATTGCTTCAAGGGCGTATCTTGACAAGTACATAAGCCGTTCTGTGCCATGGCACTGGCACAAGGCAATGGAGCTCTTTTACATGGAAAGCGGCGCTCTTGAGTATTACACGCCCGGAGGGAAGGTATGCTTCCCTGCCGGAAGCGGCGGCCTTGTAAACTCAAATGTGCTCCACGCAACAAAAGCAATATCTCAGTCCGAGAAGAACATCCCGATCCTCCACATTTTTGACGCCTCCTTGCTTGCCGGAGAGCAAGGAGGCAAGATAGAGCAAAAATACTTTGCTCCTATTGTGACAGCCCCACAAATTGAGATCCTTCCTCTTTTTCCTGAAAATGCAGCCCAGAAGGAGATCCTGAAGCTCATCCGGGAAGCCTTCCGCTTTTCAGGCAAAGAATTCGGATATGAAATAAAGCTGCGTGAATCCCTGTCGGAAATATGGCTGCTGCTTTTTGAGCAAGCGGCTCCTATGCTGGCTAAGGGCGGAGCCTATAATAAGAGCAACGACAAAATAAAATTAATGCTGATCTATATTCACGAGCATTATTCTGAAAAAATCTCCATCCCGGAACTTGCGGCGGCGGCATACTTAAGCGAGCGCGAGTGCTTCAGAGTGTTCCATAATTGCCTCCATATGACGCCTGCAGAATATATAAAAAACTATCGCTTGCAGATTGCGTGCCAGATGCTGGCAAGAGGAAAAGAGCCTATTACAGCTGTTAGCCACGCATGCGGCCTTGGGAGCAGCAGTTATTTCGGGAAAGTCTTTCGAGAATATGCACACTGTACGCCTTCAGAATATCGAGAAAGATGGCAGGATCGTGATATATAAAGTCAGAAATAAGATATCTTCATTCTACTAACTGCACTATAATAATAGCAAGCCTTTTTCAAAGGGCTCTCAAGAATCACGCCTTACCGGACGAAGTCCGCCCGCCCCGGCAGGGGCATGTATTGCGGGATGCCCGGATAGGTATAGAAAAAAAGATTCAGACAGGAGGCCAGACATGTATTATGAAGAAAGTGATTTTTTAGAGACCGCGGACAGCAGCACACTAGAATTAATCGCCCGCACAAGGCAATTAACACGGGAATATTATTCATCCGACTATAGCGATAAAGAAAAGCGGTCTGCTATTCTTCAGGAACTGTTAGGAGGCATCGGAGAAAATGTGGGGATCGACACCCCCTTCCATTGCGATCATGGGAAGAATATCTTTATAGGAAATGATGTGGTCATCGGCATGAATTGTACTTTTGTAGACAACAATCCTATCCGGATCGGCGATAAAGTGATGATCGCGTCGAATGTACAGATCTATACGGCCTCCCACCCTGTTCTTCCAGAGGAGCGGCTTGTACCAGACTGGAAAGAGCGTGGGACGACATTTTTCAAGACCTATGCCCGCCCGGTGGAAATAAAGGACAACGCCTGGATTGGGGGCGGCTGCATCCTCCTTCCGGGAGTGACTATAGGGGAGAACAGCGTGATTGGAGCCGGAAGCGTAGTAACCCGTCCTATTCCTGCAAATTGTGTTGCAGTAGGGAATCCTTGCAAAGTAATACGTTATTTTGATAAAGATGCCAAAAAACAATAAGGACAGATATAAACATATTATAAAAAGGACGCTTTCCGCGCACAGGCGCCAAAAGCATCCTCTATACTTACTATGTATCACCTTTGTATTATATCCGCCTAGCCTTTTACTCCTCCAGAAGCAAGACCACTGACCAGATTCTTCTCAATGCCCATAAAGAGGATTACAACAGGAACAATGGCGAAGAGCGAGGCGGCAAACAGATACTGCCACTCAATCATATTGTACCCGTTGAATACATTGATCCCGACCGTCAGAGGCTCGCGCTCGCTGGCAGAAATCAGGCACAATGCGACTGTGTACTCGTTCCATGCATTAATAAAGATAAAGATCAAAGTCGTTACGATCCCGGGAGCCGCTACAGGGAGCAGGACTTTCGTCATACCCTGGATCCTGTTGCACCCATCTATTGTGGCGGCTTGCTCCATCTCCGGAGAAATGCCCATAAATGTCCCCCGCAAAAGCCATATCGTAAAAGCCTGGTTAAAAGCCGCGTTAATGAACACAAGTCCCAGAATGCTATTCGTCAGGCTCAGGATGGACATAACCTTGTAAATACCGACCAACAGGACTACTGGAGCGAACATCTGAGAAACAATGACAAAACCTAAAAAGACTGTCTGTCCTTTGAATTTCATCCGCGCCAGCGCATACGCCGCAGGAATACCGCACAGCATAGCAATGATAGTAGAGCCGCCGGCAATCATGATCGAGTTAAGCATATAATTGGCCATAGGCGCTCTCTTCCATATATCAATAAAGTTGGACCAAACTGCTTTGATCGGAAGTATCGTCCCATTAATGGAGAAAATCTCAGCCCTGCTCTTTAAAGCAGTGCAGAACATGGCAAAATAAGGATACAGCGTGACGATGCATACGATAATTACCACAACATAGAGCAGGACGCGCAGGATTATTCTCTTTGGTGATCGTTCCTTTGCCATATTATTCATCTCCTTTCCGTAAGGTGTAGACCATGTATACGCTAGCGCATATAAGCAGGATCATAAAGCCGATTACAGAAACCGCGGCCGCCTGTCCTTGTTTCCCATTATAGAAGGCCAGTTTGTAAAGATATGTAACCAGTGTATCCGTATGGTTGGCAGGATCGCCCTTCGTAATCGTCCAGATGATCGGGAAAGAGTTGAAGACATAAATGATATTCAACACTGTACTTACCGTCAGAGAGGAGCGCACCAGAGGCAGCGTAATCTGGAAAAGCTGCTGCCAGTAGCTTGCGCCGTCCACTGTAGCCGCTTCGTAATAAGTAGTATCAATACTTTGAAGCCCAGACAGAACGCAGAATGTAACAAACGGAATGGTTACAAAGATACCACAGGCGATCTCCCACGCGAAATAAGCTCCGGCCGTGGGAGTCCAGTTTACGGCGTGGTCAATAATGCCCAGACGCAGGAGCAAAGTGTTCAGAGTACCATAATCCGTATCAATGATAAATTTCCATGCACTGGCCTGGATAACAAGCGTAGTCGCCCACGGGAAGACCATGATAGCCCGGGCGATCTTCCGGCCTCGGAACTCATTATTCAATATAAGAGCCAATATAAAACCGAGCAGCGTAGAGAGGACTACTACTGCGATCGTCCAGACGATCGTGTTTCTAAGGACCATCTTAAAAGCAGGATTGCTCATTACTTTTGTAAAATTCTCAAAACCGGCGAAGCCTCTGATGATACCGGCTCTACTGACCTCACTGAGCGCCATCCTGAAAACGAATATAATAGGGATCAGGATGAACACTGCCATCAGGATAATACTGGGCAAAATCCAGATATAAGGCTCTACCTTACGAAAGGTTTTGTTTTTCACGAGGATACCTCCCTTGTAATTTCAAATAGAACTAGAGAACAAAAGTGAGCCGAGCCACTACAGCCCGGCCCACTTTGTGAAATTCAAAAATGTAGCTATATGTAAAGCTTATTCAGCGATCTCAGCCTGTAATCCATCTAACAGCTCTTTTACATTGCCGCCAAGAAGCGCCTGCTGCTCTACATTGATAACGCCCTGCTTTACATCATCCCATTCCGTTTTAGCGGTAGGATAGAAGTTACAGCTTCCCACGATATCAACCCAGCTTGCCATGCTTTCGTCTTCCTTCGCAATAATCTCTCCTCCAGTAGTGGTAGCTGGCAGGAAGCCTTCCATCAGAACCCATTCGGAATAACGAGCGTCCTCATAGAAGAAATCGAAGAATGTTTTGATCGCTTCCATCTCAGCGTCAGAGTAGTCGTTGTCAAAGCACATGAAACGATCCATAACGCCTGCAGAAACAGATGGGTTACCGCCGTTCGTAGGAATCGGAGCCACTTCGTAGTTTACAGAATAGCCGCCGTCAGCAACATACTGTGGAATGCTGTTCGGGCCGATCATCATAGCTATCTTTCCTGCGCCGAACATATCCTGAAGGTCATAACGGGTATTATTTGCAGGATCTGTGTTGGTGTAGCCGTCATTTACCATCTTGATCGCAAATTCAATTGCCTCTACGTTCTCATCACTGTTCAGCGTCCAGTTGCCGTCTTTGTCTACAAAACCGCCGCCATTGTTCCATGTATAGTAAGCGAATGCAGCCTGGCCTTCATCTGTCGTCATATCAATCCCCCATGGGTAGATGCTGGAGTCATAAGCTTTAATTGCTTCACAGGCTTCGATCAGCTCATCCCATGTAGTAGGGACTTTTGCGTTAGCTGCCTCTAAAATGTCTGCATTATAGTACAGAGCGCGGGCAGAAGCGAGATCAGGGATAGCCCAGACCGTGCCGTCCACATCAGACTGCTCTAAAAACGCAGGATACAGCTTATTGTAAACTTCATCTGAAACATAGTCTTTTGCCGGAAGCAGAAGACCGTCTGCCTGATAGCTGGCAAATACGTCGATATTCAGGATATCCGGTGCGTCATTGTTGGAAATACGAGTATTCACTACAGTAGAAATATCATTCCATGATTCAACCTCTACTTTCAGGTCGATATCCGGGTACTCTGCTGTGAAGTCCTTTACGAACCCTTCCCACCATGAAGTCGTGTTCTGTCCGTACTGAGCCGCGATTACATTGAGCGATACCTTTCCGTCAGAGCCTCCCTCATCCTTAGAATCTGACCCACCGTCTGAAGAGCCGCCGCTGCCGCTTCCGCATGCAACCAGTCCACACATCAGAGCCAGTGTCAGAAACAATGCCACAAACTTTTTCATAATCCAAATCCTCCTTTTAATTGTTTTCCGCTGTTTTGCGGAACTATCTATTAGAAAGTATAACACGAGACGTCCAATTCGTCAATAATTACATGTTTTGACAATATATTTTTGTTTTGATAGGTAAATTGTACAAAAAAAGACCGCCATCACTACAGGATGGCGATCCTCACAATAAACTTCTATTCCTGGACGTATGGCATAAGAGCAATATGACGCGCCCTCTTAATTGCCACTGTAAGCGCTCTCTGATGCTTTGCACAGTTTCCTGTCACTCTTCTTGGAAGGATCTTGCCTCTCTCAGAGATATACTTTCTTAATTTTGCTACATCTTTGTAGTCAATCTCATTATTTTCTTTACCGCAGAACACGCATACTTTTTTTCTCCTGCGTCCGCCGCCTCTCTTTTTGAAGCCGCCCTCCGGGCGATTGCCTTTATCAAAAGCCATCTTGCTTTACCTCCTTTTCCTTTCAATGGGCGCTTTAGTTGAACGGCAGCTCCTCGTCGATCCCATCCGGGATGTTCATAAATCCGTCCCCAGGGTCAGATGCCGGCGCAGATACCGGCGCTGGCGATGCCGCCTGATAACGCCCTGCATTGGAATCGCTCGCCGCTTTGCTCTCTGCAAACTCCTGATCCTCTACCACTACGTCGGTCGTATACACTTTCTGTCCGTCCTTGTTCGTGTAGCTTCCCGTCTGGATCCGCCCGGTAACGACGATCTTAAGCCCCTGCCTGAGATATCTCTCTGCAAACTCAGCGCTTTTTCCAAATGCCACGCACCCAATGAAGTCCGCCGTCTGATCTCCGTCATTATTCCTTCTGAACCTACGATCCACAGCCAACGTGTATCTGGCGATCGCCATAGAACTGTCGCCCTGCGAATACCTCACCTCCGGGTCTCTCGTTAAGCGTCCCATCAAAATTACTTTATTCATATAATTACCTCTACTTCCTGCTTATGCTTCCTGTCTAACGCATAAATATCTGATGACGCCTTCCATGATGCGAATTCTCTTCTCGATCTCGCCTGGAGCATCGGCATCAGACTCGAAGTGGATGAAATAATAATATCCTTCTTTCATCTTCTGAATTTCGTAAGCCAGTCTCTTCTTACCCCATTCATCGACATCAGAGATCTTGCCACCGAAACGTTCCACTAACGCTTTCACTTTCTCGATGACCTGTGCTCTCTCGTCGTCTTCGATTTTTGCACTGACAACAACAGCTAACTCATACTTGTTCATGTCGTCTCCTGCACCTCCTTCTGGTCTTTTGGCCCCCGTACTCTCCCGGGAGCAAGGATGTCCGAAATATACCTTAAAAGATATCCCTTCGGAAAACATTGTATCACAAGTTAATATGATACCATAATCCGGAAACAGTTTCAAGACTTTTTCTCTAAGCCCTTCGTATTTTTCTCCACCAGTCTCCTCGCTATCATAATCTGATGTCCGCACCCCACACATTTCAAGCGGAAGTCCGCTCCGACCCTCAGTATCTCCCACTCTCTGCTGCCGCACGGGTGAGGCTTCTTAAGCGTTACGACATCTCCCACTTCATATATGTATCTCATTATTTAGCCCTCCTGCAACGGAACATCTTTCTCCAGCACTCCCCGCACCACATAGCGGTGATGATCATTTGCGCTCGTACAAGTCGACAATGTTACGATCGTATTATCTATACCCACCTCTACTCCGGTATCATACTCAGCAATCTCTTTCGTCATATTTAAAAATGCCTGCCATTCTTCATCCGACGCAAACTCAGTCTTGTACGTCTCCGATGTGTCCTCCACGACGCCTGTGGAATAGACACGATAGGCCAGCTCATGCCCATCAGGAGTATAGATATAGAAATATGGATTCTCCTCACAGAAAGCCTTGTCTTTATAGTCCTCCAAATGCCAGAACATGGAGCGGTCGTTCATACGATGTCCATACAGGATAGAATTCCTGTCAAGAAACGTATTCTCATTCTCTGCTGCCAGGAAGATCGCCCCCGCAGCATTGGCCTCCAAGGAGAACGTCGTATGAAGGTATTTATCATTATCTGCCGCTTGCGCTATAGGGTAATTAATCGTTGAAGGCTCTGGATAAAACCGAAGCCATCCCACAGTTTCAGGATTAACTTCAATCAGCTCATTGAAGTTTACCCGGAAGCCGCTCCCCTCTTCTCCTTCATTGATCGCTAATTTCCGCACATCATTATACTCGCTTCTTCCAGCCATGTACTCTCTGGTATATTTCAAAAGCATAAACCCGGATATACAAAACACAGCGATCGCGGCCACGAGGATCACCTGGTACAGCACGTTCCCCTTCTTCTTTTTCCGTCTTCCTCTGTGCGGCTTTCTTCTGTTCCCTTTCTCTGCCATCTGACGCTTCCCCCTATTTCTCTTCCATAATCTCTACGATCGTCTTCTCTGTCTCCACCATGCCCGGCGAAGCAATGCGCCCCATATTCCGCATAGTGTCTTCCGGCGTCTTCCCGTTGATGCCGTGGATGCTCTCAATGCACACATCGGTCATGGCCAGATCCACCGAGCGGAACGCCGCGTCTACAGCAATGATCCCTTTCATGGCGCAGCCGTGGTTCCCTCCGTCACATATCATGCCCGTAAGCCCGCTGGCCATATTGCAAAGGACCATGTCGATCTGCTCCTCATTTGCGCCCCGCATATATGCAAGAGCACAGGCCATTCCGGTCCCCGCCGCGATCCCGCAGCCACAGAACGCCGACAGCTTTCCCGAATATTCTTTAATATACATTGTGATCAGGTGGCTAAGCGCAGCAGCCCGAAGCAGTATATCATCGTCCACCACCTCATAATTCACCTGATAATATGCGAACAGCGGCATTGTCGCGATAATCCCATGAGCTCCGCTTCCTGTTATGCTCATGGCAGGGCGGCTAAGCCCCAGGACCCTTGCCTCGATAGCGCCATTACATAGAAGCTGCGCCGTCTTCCTCGCGTCTTCTGATATAATCTGCCCGCCATTCTCCTTTAAAAGCTGCATGGCGATTACTGCCCGCCCGGAATGGATCCCCTCTTCCAGAAGATCCATATTCATAGAAAATGCCTCCCGGATAAAGCTGATCTCCTCCACTGGGACAGTGTTTACATATTCCAGTATATCATGGAGCGTGTACGCATGAATGCCCGGAACGTCTTTCTCGCCCTCCTCATCCCGGCCTTCACCTCTCTCCTCAGCCTGATAAATGCACGCTCCGTTCTTCTCAATGGACACGATATGTGTATGGCCGCCCCGGATATGCACGGCACAGCTGTCTTCTTCGCCTTCTACCTCCGCGTCAATGGCGATCTCGGATCCTATATGGTCAAGCTTCACCTCTACTTTTCCATCCGCCACCATCCGGGCTGCCCTCTCATCATCTTCCTTCGTTATCTCTCTTAACGATTCAAGCCCCAGCTCTGCCTTGGCAGCAGCCGCCCCCAGCGCCGCCGCATACAGGTTCCCGTATCTCTCTGAATTGGGGATCCCGCAAGTAAAGGCATTCTTATACATACCAGAATTCAAAGATACTACGACCTTCTTCACTTCCCCGGCCACATGCCTCCTCGCTTCTGCCACCGCATAGGCGATGGCTCCCGGCTCTGTCACGCCAAGCGCAGGCTTCATATCGCCTGCGATCAATTTTGTCAAAGCATTCATGCTATCCAACCTTCTTTTCTTACTCTTGTCACTCATTATAGCATTCACTCCCCTCTTACTCAATTATTTTATACTTTTTTAATTATCCGTTTATTGACTTTATCTCCTGACAGCGTATGATGGTAAATATTAGGAAGGTGATTATTATGAAGGAAAAAATTATGCGCCTCATGTACGGAAGGTATGGCGTAGACTCCATGGGCAAAGCCACCCTGGGCATCGGCCTCGCCTTTGCCGTAATCACATGGTTCACAGACTCTTCTATATTCCCGATTCTGTCATGGGCCTGTATTATTTATACTTATTTTCGCATGTTTTCTAAAAATATATATAAACGTGCCGCAGAAAACCGCATATATCAGGAAAAGACTTACAAGCTGCGCTGTTTCTTCACACGTCAGAAAAACATGCTGTCCCAGCGCAGGACGCATCATATCTACAAGTGCCCGTCCTGTAGCCAGAAGATCCGCATCCCCCGCGGCAAGGGGCGCATTGAGATCCGCTGTCCAAAATGCGGCGCTACATTTATTAAAAACAGCTAAGGAGGAAGCGCATGTTCGGCTACATTGCAATCAACAAGGCTGAAATGAAATTTAAAGATTACGATCTATATCATTCCTATTACTGCGGGCTTTGCAGACGCCTGAAAGAAATTTATGGCAGACGCGGACAAATGACCCTGTCTTATGATATGACATTTCTTATAGTCCTGCTAACCGGGCTGTATGAGCCCGAAGATAATACGTCCGTATTAAACTGTGCCGCACATCCTTTTGCGAAGCACACTGCGCGGACAAACGACTATACAGACTATGCGGCCTCTATGAATCTGATTCTTTCTTACTATAAATGTAAAGACGACTGGAAAGACGAGCGCAGCAAAAAAGGCCTTCTTGCTTTCCGATCCCTGCGCCCCAAAGTAAATGCCGCAGTAGCCCGGTATCCTAAAAAAGCGGCGAGGATTTCTTCGGACTTGCAAAAACTCTCTTATTATGAGAGACTACAGGAGACAGATCTGGACAGGATGGCCGGTCTTTTTGGGAATATTATGGCAGAGATATTTGTATTCCGCGAGGATGAATGGGAATCCTCCTTGCGGAAGATTGGATTCTTTCTCGGAAAATTCATTTATCTTATGGACGCCTATGAGGATATCGAGAAAGACAAAAAGAACGGAAGCTATAACCCCCTCAAAGAAACATTCCGGGCAGACGAAAAGTTCGCTGAAGATTTCCGTGCTATCCTGACCCTTATGATGTCCGAGTGTTCCAGAGAATTCGAGAAGCTTCCGATCCTGCTCCACGCAGATATTCTGCGAAACATTTTATATTCAGGCGTATGGCGCCGCTATACGGCTGTCACGCAGAGAAGGCTTCATCCCGAGAACACGCATCCCGCACAAACAGGAGAACATATGTTATGACAGACCCTTACAGTGTCTTAGGCATCCCAAGAACTGCCTCAGACGACGACATTAAAAAGGCATATCGAAACTTAAGCCGGAAATACCACCCTGACGCCAATATTAATAATCCAGACAAAGCGCAGGCCGAGGCAAAATTCAAAGAAGTGCAGCAGGCATACGGCCAGATTATGCACGAGAAAGAATATGGCCCTTCTGGCGCAGGCTCTTCCCAGGAAGGTTCTGGAGGTTTTGGAAGCTTCGGAGATTTTAGGGATTTCGGCGGATTTGGAGGCCCGTTCCGGGGATTCGGCGCAGAGTACCGCCAACAGACAAATACGGGCGCAACTGACAATGAGGAAGACTTACATATGAGGGCGGCCGCTAATTTCATACAAAGCAGGCATTATCAGGAAGCATTGAACCTCTTAAACGGCATTCAGAATCGGAACGCACAGTGGTATTATTACAGCGCGCTTGCCTGTTCCGGCATTGGGAGCAATGTCCTCGCGCTCCAGCACGCCCGAGAAGCGCTGCGCCTCGACCCTGGCAACCTGCAATACCAAATACTTGTAAGCCGCCTTCAAAACGGCGGGACATGGTATCAGCAGCAACAGCGCCCTTATGAGACCACCTTCACCGGCGGAGGCAGCCTCTGCACAAACCTGTGCCTTGCAAATCTTATTTGCAACCTCTGTTGCCGGGGTTTCTACTGTATCTAACATAAGGCGAGAGTATCGCTCAGTCTCCTCTGACTAATTTTGCAATACTCTCGTTTCTCAGTCTATTCACTTTTTGACGGCTCAAATGATTTATACAGTCATGCCAAAGAGAAAATTAATGTTAGAAAATCTCCATATCTTTACTGCAAAAATTCATTTAGCCCTATAATCGGCATTCTACGCAGTTCATTTGGCTCAACTTTCTTAAGTCCGCCCGAATAGACTCTTGCCCGGAAAGACATCATTTCCTGTGCAGACTTATTGAGCGCATCCAATATTATCTCGTGCAGAGCCGGATTCTCACGCAGCCTAGCTTTCAGCCCTTTTCTGGGATATAGCAGTAAATACGTGTTCAACGCAACCGCCTGGGATTTGTTCCATATAAAATAGAGAGGAGGCAGATTCTTCTTATTCCTACCCATATAAGTCAGAAGAAAAACTGGCGGTTCCCTTCTTTCCTGCCTGTACCAAGGATGCCTATTTCTCACCAGAAATCTGTCGACAACGGCGACGCCATTCTCTTCTTTTACTTTTGCCAACTGCAGATAACGATGGAAACCCGGATACATCTCTTGAATACGCTCTTCGTCTAAAGCACAGTCAATCATTACCAACTGTGGTTCTACATCGGGATAACCATCTTCTCTTTCTTCTATCACTAGAGACTTCAAATAACGTGCCTTGGGGATCAGCGGCTTTAAAGCAATATCAGGAATATGGAACTCTCTGGCTTTTTCTCTTGTCATGACAAAGAAATCATTCGCACCTGTAGCCACGCCACGTTTTATTTCGAACAAGTCATCGAATGTAATCTTACTGCCATGCTCTCCAAAAGACGCCTCTTCTTTTAATACTACTCTCCAGTTGTCCATGTTTTTTACAAGTTCTTCTCTTAGTATGCGCTTACTATCTATCGGATGTTCCACAGAAGCCCCGTAAGAAACCTGCACTTTGTCTTCCCTCTCAGTCTTTCCCTTCCTGAAAACCACGATAGCAGTAGATACATTTGTACTGTCAAACTGCTCTACCTCTTCGTTGTAAATATGGATTTTTATCAGTTGCACACAATCCAGCAGATAACGCCTGACCGCCTCCCCATACCTTACCTGCATGAAGACAGCTGGGAGAAGCCATACCGCCACTCCACCGTCGCATAACCATTTATCCATAATCAATAGATGGTACACATATAGCCCTGCATTTCCTGCAATACTTATTCCAGTCTGCTCTTTTGCACTGTCATGCAAGAGCTCCCTATATTCTTTTGGTATATCTCCATGACGGTTAAACGGTGGGTTCACTACCATAAAATTGCGTTTTTCCCCCAAATCCATATGAGGCAGAAGAGCATCACCGTAAATCACTTTCAAGCCCCTTTTGTGGCAACGGATAGAAGCTTCATCCGCCATTTGTCTGTCAATATCAATTCCTATAGCAGAGCGTATTCTATAGTTATGTCCACTCCCATGTGTTCTGTTTATTTCATCAATCCAAAGCCGAAGTGCCAGAAATAGAGTTCCTGTCCCTATAGCAGAATCACCGAAATCAATTTCCCCGTGGTTCTCTTCCATGGCCTCCAGACCACATTTCACCATGTCTCTTGCATATTCCGGAGGTGTAATATAAATGGCATCTGTTACAGGTTTATGAAATGTAACAGGTTCTTCATCCAAAAAGGGCAAGGTGACTCCATCTTTCATCTGTCTATAAGTTTTTTTTTGACCACCGCTTTTTAGTCTGGAACTACTCTCATAAACCGACTGAATCTTTTCTGGTTTAACCTCTTCCAGATGAATCTTAAGTTCTTGAAGCAGCCTTCTCATCAACTTAAGCCGAACTTCTATATCTTTGTCATAATCCTTTAAGAATTCCTGATAGCCTTCTCCTATGATCTCCTCAAATATAGCCTGAAAATCCGGCCTCTCATAACTTTTACTCCCTACCTTTTGCTCCAACAGTTTTCTCGGGCTTTCAAAAAGCAGTTTGAAATGCCATGAAAAAGAGCATAGCAACTGATACAACTTTTCTGCATATGAGTAATCGTCCCCCTCGTAAATCGTAATATGAAGTCTGCTATAAGGAAAATCAGGCTTATATTCTATATCTTCAAGTTCTTCCGACTCACACTGCAGAAAGACTACATAAGGCGGTTTTTTTTTCTCAAAGTTAAAAGTTCCCGGACAGACAATATTAAGATACGTAAACTCTCTCCTTCTGGATTCCTCCATCTTCCTAGATTCTTCCATTCTAGGATCTGACTCCTTAAAAAGGCGCACTGTAATATGCGGCCTGGATTTTGTAGACGGATTGCTTATAAACCTCATCAGCGAGATACATTTTTCAATAAAACTATTTTCATTTAAAAATAGCGCAAAATACTTCATAGTCAGTCCCCATTTCAGATTAGAATAAATCCATCCTCTTCCTTAACTGCGGATTTGCCTGCGACACTTGATTGAGCAACTGATGCAAGACAAGCTCATGAAATTTATCCGCATGCCGGAAGGCCTCTTCCCGCTTCTCCTTCTCATCAAATCCATTGTCTCTGGTCTGCCTTAAATTAAGAAACCACTCATATTCTTTCTTAATGCTCTCCACAATACCTCTAAGCTCAGTATTTTTCGAGGCCACTTTATCCAAACGTTCAAGAGGCGTCATTTTTATGCATTCCACCACGTACTCGCTCGTAATATTCCTACGATACAGACATGCAATCATAGAAAAACATGTAAGTAACCGGGCGTATTTCAGTTTCAGGCGTTTCCAGTTCTTCTTGTGGACATCATCCGCATCATCTCTTCTATATTCATAATTCAATGTCAATGTATACCAATAGCGCAGAATGTCATTTATCAAAAATAACGGGTAAAATTCATCCCGGTGGTCTGCATAGTCGGTAAAATATTTTGAGACCGTCTCCTTCAAAAGCCAATCGAATGCTTCTTCATTATAAATTGGCTTACTTTCCAAAAGGAACAGAAGCCGAGCCGTAAAACTATTATTAAAGTCTTCCTTCCTGCTTCCTATGTCAAGAAAATCGTCTTTATTAATGAATTCCCAGTACTCTCCACATTTACTGGGTTCAGGAAATTCCATCGCACAATTTATATCATATAGTTTTGAAAAAAACTTGTATTTATTCAGGTTCTGGCACATAGGATCCTCTCCACAATTATGCAAAGAGACAAAAAACAAATCTAAATCTGAATTCTCTGACATTTCTAATCTTCCCAGAGAGCCGCAGGCATAAACACAAATATTCTTATACTTCTCATTTTCTAAAGGAAACCTTTCTCTTAATTGTTCTCGTATCTTGCTCAGTATGTTCTGAGAATTCTCCCTTGTACTTTCAATAATTCCCTTTTCCATGACTATACTCCTTTATCCGATTTTCTTCAGCGATTTTTTCCAATACTTTATATTTTTCTTCTGCAATTCTTCCAAGGCATCTTTATATTGCTGAATTTTCTTTCTATCGTCAAATCTCCCAGACTTTGCATCAAAAATGAACCGGTCTCTGAGAATATTGAGATCAATATGCGTCGTAATATTTCGCATCCAGTATTCTTCAAAATTAAAATATGACATGATAGCTGAAACAAACGTTACCAGCGCGCTCAAGATAAGCCCTGCCACAATCTGGATATCCGCTGATATAATCGTCTTCATTCCCAACACGATTGTATTTATCATGGAAAATAATAAGACAAGTATATGAAACACCCTGACAATATGACGGTATTTCTTATCTTGTCTACTAAAATATTTATGATATTTATGGATAAGGTCACAGATATACTGACCCTCTTCACACAATTCCTTATACCAACTCTCTTCCTTAAACCCTTCTGTAAACCTGCTGCCCATACAGTTCCTTCTCCTTCATGAATGATAGAAACAAATGTACTGATGATGAATGAAGAATGAACGTCCAAGCTGTGTGTCGCCTCTGTTTCTATATATTATCATATTATCATACAATCCTCCTCTTTTCCATTATTTTTTTCATGTCGTCTTCCCATCCAGAACCATGATACGCTTTATGATATAAATAGCATTTGAAAATATGCTAAAATTAAAAAGGTGGGGCTATAAATACTGCTCAGTTTATCCGCAGTCTTTTGCTAGAGATTACGACGGCTAAAAGACTGCCAGAATATCTCCGCATTAACGTATCAGTACATATACAAAAAACGCCAGATATGCCAGCAGGAACATAGCGCCTTCTCTTCTGTCAATCTTGTGCCCTCCGATCGCAGACACATACACTGCCAGGCTGGCTCCGATCAGTATGAGCGTATCATACACTGCCGTCACTTCCAGGGCGATTGGCGTAATTGTCGCAGATGCTCCAAGGATCAGCAGGATATTGAAGATATTAGAGCCTACGACATTGCCCACGGCCAGATCGTTCTCCCCCTTGCCTGCCGCCACCATAGAAGTTACCAGCTCCGGCAAAGATGTGCCCAGAGCGACAATGGTAAGCCCAATGAACGTCTGGCTAAGACCGAACGTCTCTGCGATCTGACAGGCGCTGTCTACGACCAGATCCCCGCCAAACACGATCCCTGCAAGCCCTATTACAATATAGGCCGCGCTCTTTGCTGGCGGCAGAAGCGCATATTCTTCTCGCTCCGCGCTTCCTTCATCTTCCGCCCTTGCCTTCAGGGCCGTCTTAACAGTAGCATATAAAAATATCCCAAACAGGATGAGGAACAGGATCCCTCCCATTCTTCCTAGCACGAACTGCTCATTGCCCCTTCGGACTTTATCAACAGAAAAGTCTGCATTGAGAAACAGTAAAATGACTGTCACAAAAATAGAAAACGGAAATTCCCTTTTAAGCAGAGAGGACTGTGCCTGTACCGGATTTAGCAGAGCGCAGCAGCCCAGCACGACAAGAAGATTGAATATGTTAGATCCGAGCACGTTGCTCACAGCCAGATCGTTGCTCCCCTTCATCGCCGCGGTGACGCTGACGGAAAATTCCGGCATACTCGTCCCAAAAGCCACTACCGTAAGGCCGATAATAATCGTCGGCACTTTCAGTATCTTAGCCACACTGGAGCTGCCGTCCACAAAAAAATCCGCCCCTTTAATCAGAAGCACAAATCCAATCATCAAAAGGATATAATCCATAACCGCATCCTCTTCTCTCTTCTCTTTTACTATCCATGCCCTCCAGGTATACCTTGTCGGACGTTCGTTCCTCCGCCCGCCCCGAAAAGGGGCATGTATTACGGTATGCCCATTGGGTATGTATTATAGTAACACAAGGAATACAACATTACAATCATAATCTATCGCAACGATATCCCCTTGCGCCAGCCTCTCCTCAGTGTACAGAGCATAACATCTAAAACCCCTCTCAGAGAACGCTCTCTAAGAGGGGCCTTGCTTTCAGATTATTAAATTGGAAGCTCCAGATAAATATCTTTTCCTTCCTTAATAGATATTACTACCTTACCGCCTTTCGCAGCCATCACAACACCTTCCACGCTTCCTTCAACTGCCGGGACCGCTGCTTCTTCCACCTCTGTCTCTTCTGCGGCCACCTCCCGGATCCCGTCGACATTATCTGCTGTAAGCGGACAGAGGGAATCGCTTGTCTTCGTAAGCTTTGCTCCCAGCACCTGCCCAATCGTCAGGCAGCCGTCCAGATTCAGAAGCCCTGAATCTACCAATTCGTCAAAAATAGCCGGATCCTCTAAATTGGCAGGTTCAATCGTAATTCCCGCCTCAGCTCTGCAACACAGTACGGCAGGGTCATTTTCATGCGCTTTCGCAGTTTCTGCTGTAATAGACATACACATTACCTCCTGGATTCTATGCCCATACATGGGTATACGTTTCTTTCAGTATAGCAAGCATCTGCCCCGAATACCAATTGATTTTCGATATGGGCTTATTGATTCCTTCTATTCTTCTCCAGTGTAATATGCCACCATCAGATCTACCATGCGGTTATAGCTCTTTACCCCGTCTGACTGGCCATTGGCTTTAAGGTATGTATCGTTCACTTTGTTGGACACTTCTGCCACTGCCCCGTCATAGGACGACCAGAACTGTCTGTTTGCCGCAAGATCGGCCTCTGCCAAAGGCGACAGCCGCTCCCTTACAAGCTCCCATCTCTCATAATCGACTCGATATAGCACATTCATGCAGTACGTCCAGCCGACCAGCGCGCCGCTATAACGGAATTCTTCTTCCTCCGAGCCGTGGCAGGCCAGAAACGCGATAAAGTTCGCTTCCTGCTCCTGCATAAACCCACGAAGGTGAGACAACTCATGGCACATGGTGAAAGGAATATAATAATCCACCATAGCTGTATTATAGTTCGCCTCTATTGTAAATGGCGAATAAACACCCGACAGCTGCTGCACCGACAGGATCCACGGTACTTTTAACCCTTTGGGGCGCGGATAGCTTCCTGCAAGCCCCTCATATGTATCGCCAAGATCACGCATCGCCTGCGCCGCCAGCTCTCCCGTACGTTCCTCCGTTTTTCCTCTCAGTCTTTCCCTGCCGCCCCTCTTCTTGCCGTCAAGCCTGGCTACGCCGTCTTCATCTCTTGCTACTTGAGCGCCTAATTCATTCACTTCCTCTGTAAGCCACAGACAGACCGTCTCCAATTCTTCTACAGAATACTCCTCCAGAGCTATGCCCGATGTGTCAGAAAATGATTCCCGATTATAATTGACTCCGCAATTAGCCGCGTAGAGGAAAAACAGAAGGCATGCGACCAGAAAGAAGCTCCACAGCCATTTCCTACGCCTCATTGCCGCACCGATTACAATGCTAATGATCAGCACATACAGAAGCATCTCCGCCACGGAAAAGGGAACAATGCCCATAAGCCTTCCAAGGCTTCCCACGAGCAGCACGTAAATATGCCCGCTGTACCAATCAGCAAAGCCATGGAATATCCTGGAAGCAAAAAGAAGCACAAAACCGGCCGCCAATAAAATGCAGCCGGTTATTTTCTTTTTCCCGTCTTTCTGGAAATAATTATTCATAATGCGTAAACACCCGTTTCCCTGTATGCTTGCTTTGCCGTTCGTCAAAAACGCAAGCAGGATCCTTGATCGTCCTAAGGTCTAAGGCCCATACCGCCCTCCAGCGTAACCGTCTCGCCGCTCATAAATTTGAAATCAGGAGAAGCAAGCTGTACACAGGCGCGTCCGATCTCCTTCTCTACATCGCCATAATGTCCGGCCGGCGGCATCTTCACATTTGCTTTAAACGCATCTGGATATGCCTTCTCAAAATTCTCAAGCTGTGCCGTCCATGCAAGCGGGCACACGATATTAACATTAATACCGTCTTTGCCCCACTCTGTAGCAGCAACCCTCGTAAGACCGCGGATCCCCTCTTTGGCTGCTGCGTAGGAACATTGTCCGAAGTTGCCGAACAGCCCTGCGCCTGACGCGAAGTTGATAACGCTCCCCTTCGTCTCCACCAGGTGCGGATAGCACGCCTGCATATAATAATATGTCGCATACAGCCCAGAATAGACCGCCAGATCAAACTGCTCCGTTGTATGGTCTGCAAGCGTCACTCCTGATGCGGACGCCTGGGCGTTGTTGATCAGCACGTCGATCCTTCCGAATGTGTCCATCGTCTGTTTCACTACATTCTCTACTACTGCTTTATTATCCGCTCCTGCGCTTACGTCGGCCTGGACTGCAAGCACTTTGATCCCATAAAGCCTCTCCAGCTCTTCCTTGGCGTCTTCTAGCTTCTTTACATTCCGTCCCGTAAGGACCAGATTCGCCCCTTCCTTCGCATATGCAGTCGCAATGCCATATCCAATAGAGCCACAGCTTCCGTCACTTAGCGTAGCCCTTCCTCCGCCTGTGATGATCGCTGTCTTTCCTGTTAAAAATCCCATGTTAAGCACTTCCTTTCCGTAAAGTAATCTGAGAACATAATATCAGATATTGCCACGAAAAACAAGCAATTCTCCTGTTAACTTATTAACCTTTCAGAAAATGAGGGACCCCTTGTACACTGAGGGTAGGTATACTTTTTGAAAAAATGAGCAAAATACAAACTATTACAAATAATTTATACCAAATCAGTTAATCGGAACAAAAAGTTCCAAAATCATATTTTTATATTGAAATATTAAGCAATATAATGGTATAATATTAACAAGAACATACATATTGGATTATTTATTGAAATTATGGAGGTTATTATGAGCAAGCGTTTTATTAGGATAGAGAACATTTCCATTGAGAATTTTAAAAATGTGCAAAAGGGAACGCTTGATCTTGAAAATCGAAGAAAGAATTATCGCGCAAGCATCGTTGGCCTATACGGGCAGAATGGCTCGGGGAAAACTGCTCTAATCGACGCGCTACAACTGCTCAAGTTTGTTTTATGTGGCAAAGCTGTTCCAGAAAAATATGCAGACTATATTAGCATTGCAGAAAGCTGCTCCCTGCTTAAATTCCAGTTCAAAATGCAATTAAATGAGGCTGTCTACGATATCTGGTACCAGTTCTCTTTGAAGAAAGTGATTGATGATCCAGACTCCAATGAATATAGGCTTTCCGATTCTGAATTAAAGTACAAGGCGCAGATTTTTGATGAAGCGCTAAGTTTTGGGTATACATCAAAAGAAGAAAAAATCCGGAAAAACTCGCTTATAGATACAAGGACATCAGACATATTTATCCCAAAGTCAAAATATAACGCACTGCTGGGAAAAGCAAAAGATGATGTTACAGAATTACTTGTAACAAAACGTCTGGCCCAGGAACAATCAAGATCCTTTATTTTCTCCAGAGAAATGATCCAACGTTTCCAGGAAAACTGTACGGTCCGAAAATATCTGGATATCATAAAAGGATTATATGCATTCGGTAATCGCGAGCTCTTTATTATTAATACGGAAAATGCCGGCTTAATCAGTATGAATGCATTGCCTTTATCCTTTAAATGTACAAACAACAATAAAGAAGCGGTCGGAAACCTAATGCTCCCGCTGAATATCCCCGCGCCAATCCCAGAAGAAGCTATGCCGCTTATTGAAAAAATCATTAATAACATGAACATCGTTCTGCAGCAGCTCGTTCCTGGATTAACAATCGGTATTGTAGATTTAGGGCCTGTAGTATCTAAAGAAGGGCATCCCGGAAGATCGATCCAGCTTGTGTCGCTAAAGAACAGAAAAACAATCCCGTTTCGATATGAGTCTGAAGGTATCAAGAAAATCGTATCTGTCTTGCAGCTGCTCATTATAGTATATAACACTCCATCTATCACTGTAGCAATTGACGAGCTGGATTCGGGGATCTTTGAATATCTGCTTGGAGAAGTCCTGAATATTATTTCCGAAAAAGGGAAAGGGCAACTGATATTTACATCACACAATCTTAGGCCACTTGAAACGATTGACAAAGGATTCATTGCGTTCACAACAACGAATCCGGCAAACAGGTACATCCGGCTGACGAATGTAAAAGGGAATAATAACTTAAGAGATTTCTACTATCGCGATATTGTTTTAGGTGAGCAGAATGAACAGGTATATAATCCTACGAATAACTTTGAGATCGCTTTAGCGTTCAGAGAGGCGGGTGAGGCATTTGGCTCGTAAGAAGATCGTGCTTGTCATTGTAGAAGGGTCTTCCGATGAGACGGCATTAGGCGTCATGTTGGATCAGATATATGATAAAGATTCGGTGCATGTCCATATTATGCACGGCGATATTACAGCCAGAAATGGCGTGAACCCGCAAAATATCGTTTCAAAGATTGGAAATGAAGTGCGTATATTTACAAAATCACAGCATTATACAGCAAAAGATTTTAAGCAGATCATTCACATTGTCGATACAGACGGTGTATACATTCCAGATGAAAATGTTATCAATGATCTAACATGTGACAGGATCTCTTACGAATCTGATGGGATCCATACGTCCGATCCGCAAGGCATTATCGAGCGCAACAAACGAAAAACGGACAACCTATATCGGCTGAAAAGCAATGGACAAGTTTGGAGCATACCATATAGAGTGTATTACATGTCCTGCAACTTAGATCATGTACTACATAACAATCGTAATAGCACAGATGATGCCAAAGAGGAAAATTCTTATGCATTTGCCAGAAAGTATAGAAATAATCTGGAAGGGTTTATCAAATTCCTGTGCGAGTCAGATTTTTCAGTGAACGGCGATTACAAAAAATCATGGGAGCATATCGAAGAAGGAATGCATTCCATAGAGCGTTATACGAACCTGTGCATATGTATTGCCAAAGAACTGGAAAACAACGAGGACACGAAAGAAAGATAGAAACAGCTCAAATATCATGGTTCAGGGCGTATGTCCCCTTGTACGCTGAGGGTATTGATATATCCAGCGAATACTCACGTTCCCGGCACAATAGAAGCGTCAGATATAAAATCACCTATCAGTATGAAGTAGACGGAAATGAATATTCCGGCAAGCTTTACAACAGAAGCCCTCCAATGGGACTTGGAGATCAGGTCAAAATAAAGTATGATCCAAAGTCTCCAGAGAATTGCACAGATATATTGTCGCCCAGCCTTTATAATCTGATGGTGTTTCTTAGCTTTGGGGCAATATTTATCACAATCGGATTCTTTCTTTCGGGAACCTGGGCTTTGATCCACAAGATACGCAGAAGAGGGGAGCCGGAAGAGGAAGAGATCCTCCCACCGGAAGAATATGTGAGCCCTGAAGAAATGAAGAAGACAAATCCGAAGCCTATATTAGCTATTGTTTTTAGAATCGCAGCTGTTTCGGTTGTCCTGGGCGGCATGTCTTTAGCAACGAAATTGTTTCCAGGCATTCGCCCTATCGGAATAGATCACTTTGTAGAAGTTGTCGAGGATGCGGGGCACACAACTTCCGATACGACGAAAGAATTGAGCCAGAACTGGAAAGTCGGTTCAATGCTTGAGGAAGCCGTCTCATTTAATGACGGCAATATCCGAATGGATTTTGTTGTTATGGACACAGCGGACAGCGCCCGTGTCTTGTTTAACGGCATGACTCTTCCTGTATCGGACGGAGAAACTAAAGAATACAGCGGAATGGTTCACGAATTGTATTCCATAGAGAACGAAACGCTATATGTGGCAAAAGTCCGTATCACCGATACAGTGATCTATGTCTCTGCCCGGGCAGAATATAAGCCGGAAGCCGTGGGATTGTTAGAAGAGCTTGGGTATTGGAAAGGATAAAATATTAAAGTTTTTTCAGGAGGTTTCTGCATGAACAATACAAAATTATTGAATTCCATTAATGCATTTTCAAAGAAAAGAAAAACAAACGCCGCTTATTATGAAGAAAATTGGGCTGAGCGCAAAGAGCGCAAGGAATACTATCAGTCATTTACGAAGGACAAGCTTATTGATATGACCGAAGATGAATTCTTAGAGTATATAAGCAAACTTTGGTCTATGCTTATTTGGGGCAATAAAAAGTATGTTGCCGATAAATTGATAGCCGACAATGGTTTTGCTGCACTAAAAAAGCAATTGGCCGAATTGCTTTACGGCACAAGCCCTGTTGAAAAGCGTTGGGATGTATTCTTGAAATCTATCAAAGGTATGGGGCCTGCAACAATGAGCGAGCTGCTTACATACGCCAACCCACAGGAGTATGTAATCTTTAACAAGACAACGATCCTGTGCTACAGTTATCTCGATATCCCCGGCATGCCAAAGTATGACTACCAATACACAGGAAAGAAATATACAGAGGTTTGCACAATTGCAAAAGAGATTGCCGCAGCGCTCAAAAAGGCCGGTGCCGAAGATTATGACCTTTTAGCAGTAGATTACTTTATGTGGGACGAGATCTTACCTCTCACTGAAAAGAAATCGCCTGAACCGCCTGCAGCTCCCGAATCTAAGAGCCCCGTTACCATAAATGATTCAAAATCCCTCCACGATGAAATTAAGGAAAAATTGGTTGCTATCGGCGAGCTTCTCGGCTTTAACAGTCGTTCTGAAGTTAAAATTACCACCGGCGCAGTTGTAGATGCCGTTTGGGAAGCCAAGATCGGTAATATGGGTAAGGCGATCTACGTGTTTGAGGTACAATCGAAGGGCTCTATAGATAGCCTTATCCTGAACCTTAAAAAGGCACAGAGCAACGCTGCGGTTCAGGCCGTTGTTGCTGTCGCCGACGAAGAACAGCTCGCAAAGATCATACGTGAAAGCACTGGCGTTATTGATGAAAAGTCCCTTCGTACCTGGGATTCCGAAGATGTTCTGGCCGTCTATGACTCCCTTGTCAGGGCTCACGAGTCGATTAACAAACTAGCGCTTGTTCCAGAGAGCTTTTGAGGCGAGAAAAGACATTTACTACACCACTACTACACCATTTTCTGCAAGAGCCTTGATGTGACAGAAATTTAAAACTTAATGACCCAAAACGTTCAGAAAATCGATCGCAAAAAAATACGATTGATTTTTTGCGTATTTCTGCATATAATATAAACAGTAAAATTGGAAAGGGAGAGCAGTGTATGCGTGAAGCAAGAACAACAGAGTTCAAAGAAACGATTACAAATACATTTTTAAAAACAGTAAGTGCCTTTTCGAATTACGATGGTGGAGAAATATTTTTTGGCATTGATGACAATGGTAATATCAAAGGACTGTCGGATGTAAAACAAGCGTGTCTGGATATCGAAAATAAAATTAATGACAGCATTACTCCGCAGCCTGATTATACACTGGAATTGCAGAATAATGACAGAACGATAAAACTGACTGTAAAAAGCGGGCTTCAAAAGCCATATTTATATAAATCGAAAGCATACAAGCGAAATGATACTGCAACAATAGAGGCTGACACACTAGAGCTGTCAAGATTGATTTTAGAAGGAAAAAATATCAAATTTGAAGAATTGCCGTGTGAAGAGCAAGAGTTAACATTTGATACGCTATGTCAAAAATTAAAAGAATGTATTCAGATTGAAACTTTTAATCAGGACACATTGAAAACGCTGAACTTATATAACAGCACCGCTGGATATAATAATGCGTCTGGCATTTTGGCGGATAAAAATCATTTTCCGGGAATTGATATGGTGAGGTTCGGTGAGAGCATCAGTGTGATTCATAAGAGAGCAACATTTGATAATATATCCATTTTGACAGTCTACGAAAAAGTATCAGAAGTATTTAAAGATTATTATCAATACGAGGAAGTACAAGGCACCGAGCGGAAAAAGGTAGAAAAAATACCGGAGGCCGCGTTTAGAGAAGCAATCGCAAACGCGCTGATTCATAGGGTGTGGGATGTGGAATCACAGATAAAAGTTTCGATGTTTGACGACAGAATAGAAATTATTTCTCCGGGAGGACTGCCTTCTGGAATAACGGAAGATGAGTATTTATCGGGGAAACTTTCAGTCTTAAGAAATAGAAATCTTGCAAATGTATTTTACAGGCTGGGGTTTGTCGAAATATTCGGTACAGGAATTACACGGATAAAGCAGCTCTATGAAGAAGGATTGAAGCAGCCGGATTTTGAAGTGTCGGAAAATACAATTAAGATTGTACTTCCGGTTTTTGAGAAAAACCTGAATTTAACGGAAGACGAAAGAAAAATATATAAAATTTTAAGCAAGACAATGCTGAAATCAATTAGCGAAATTGCCCCTTACGCCCCGTTTGGTAAATCAAAGACAACACAATTACTGAAAGAGATGGGTAAAAAAGGTGTTGTGAAAATTGAAGGCAGAGGAAGGGGTACTAAGTATGTGATAAAGTAATCATCATGACAAAATGATATTGTCAATATTAGTTGTTGGTTTAGCATAAATCCTCTCCAGAGCCAACAGGAAAGGCAAAAATCACAAAGGCGTATAATTTACCATATTAAAATTATCTTTGAGGTACAAATTTTGAATTTACCTCACTTTTTACCTCAAATTCACACAAAATTATGATAATTTATGATAAGATATGAGGAAAATAAAGAAACAGAAAGGACAGGAAAATGTGTAGAAACACCGAAAATACAGCATTTTCAAAGGTTCTGGCAATATGATTAAAATACTATTCATCTGCCACGGCAATATCTGCCGCTCGACTATGGCACAGTTTGTCTTTCAAGACATGATTAATAAGAAGGGGCTTTCAGATCGTTTCTACATTGATTCTGCAGCCACAAGCCGGGAAGAGATTGGAAATCCGCCCCATTACGGCACAATACGCAAGCTGCAGGAGGTAGGCGTCCCCGTACTCTCCCACCGGGCCGTACAGATGACGAAAAAAGACTATCAAAAATATGATTACCTCATCGGCATGGATCAGTGGAACATCCGCAACATGCTCCGCATTGCGGGCGCAGACCCGGATCGCAAGATCCACAGCCTTCTGGACTTCACAGAAGAGCCGAGGGAGATCGCCGATCCCTGGTACACCGGGAATTTCGACCGGACGTATGAAGATGTCGTCGAGGGCTGCAACGCTCTTCTCAAACACCTTCAATCTGGAATAGAGTAAAATTCACTTTGTGCGCTTTCGGTGGATTTTCCCCCATCTCAAATTGACTAGAGCAAGCACATTCCGGCTAAAATATAAATAAGATATAGATTAGCCGGAATGCGCTTGTTTTCTTGCTTTGTTTCGGCTAAAATATAATTAGATTATAATTTGGCCGAAAGAAGGACGCGCACATGAATTATATAATAAGAAATTTGGAGGGTGTAGTAATCCAGGTTACAAAAGAATACCCTGTAGTCTTAGTTACTGGGCCAAGACAGGTGGGTAAGACTACCATGCTTAAGAAGCTAATGGAAGGAACGGATAGAGGGTATGTTACTCTAGATGACCTGAATGAAAGAAGTATTGCAAAGACAGACCCTGAACTATTTCTGCAGCTGCATAAGCCGCCTGTCTTAATTGATGAGGTTCAGTATGCACCGGAATTATTTACTTATATCAAGATTCATGTAGACAGAAATCACGAGCCGGGGGCGTTCTGGCTTACAGGTTCGCAAGTGTTTAAGCTGATGCAAGGCGTACGGGAATCTTTAGCCGGAAGAGTGGCCGCGCTTTCTCTTACTTCTTTGTCTCAGGCAGAAATTTCGGGCGGAGGGATGGAGCCTTTTACACTTGACATAGAAGCATTATCTGCCAGAAAGGCAAATAGGAAACAGGCAGATGCAAGAGGTATTTTTGAACGGATCTATAGGGGATCCATGCCTGCAATTGTAAGCGGAGCTAACAGTAATAGCCAGATTTTCTATAGCAGTTATCTGACTACCTATATTGAGCGTGATGTGAGAGAGCTGTCAGACGCCATTGATTCATTTAAATTTCTTAGATTTATTACTGCTGTAGCGGCAAGGTGCGGTCAAATGTTGAATGTTGCGGATATCGCAAGGGATGCGGATATTAATCAGACACAGACAAAGAACTGGTTAGGGATCCTGGAGACATTGGGAATCATTTTCTACCTTCATCCTTATTCCAATAATTTGTTGAAGCGCCTTGTAAAAACCCCTAAGCTTTATTTTTATGATACAGGATTAGTTTGTTATCTGACAAAGTGGAGCAATGCAGAAACATTAGAAAGCGGCGCAATGAATGGGGCAATCTTAGAAAATTATGTAGTTGCTGAGATTATGAAGACTTATTTGAACTCTGGCAAAGAGCCTTACTTATACTATTATCGCAATAAGGATGCTAAGGAAATTGACATCGTACTTGAACATGACGGAGTTTTGAACCCAATTGAGATTAAAAAGACTTCCAACCCCGGAACAGAACTAATAAAAATATTTGACTTGTTAGATAAATCATCAACACCTCGTTCAAAAGGCGCTGTTATCTGCATGAAGCCAGAACTTGGCGCAATTAATCGAGATAATTATATTGTGCCGATTTGGATGATTTAATCTGTTAATCTGGGACAGGGCAAATTCAATCTGGGACGGGGTAAAATGAATTTTACCCCGTCCCAGATTAGATAAATTATGCTCTCATTGCGCCGTCTACGGACAGGATCTCTCCTGTCACATATGCTGCGAGGTCGCTTGCGAGGAACAGGAAGCCGTTCGCTACGTCTTCCGGCTCTCCTACTCTTCTAAGCGGAATCGCATTAATGAGCGGCTGGATCATCTGCTCGGGAAGAGCGGCGACCATATCGGTGTTCGTGATGCCTGGAGCCACTGCGTTAACGCGGATGTTGCTTGGCCCAAGCTCTCTCGCAAGAGAAAGTGTAAGGCCGTTTACGGCAAACTTACTTGTCGGGTACGCAACGCCGCTTGGCTGCCCCGAAATGCTCACCATGGAGCTTGTATTTAAGATGCATCCGCCTCCCTGCTCTTTCATAATCGCCACTGTCGGGCGGACTGCGTTAATAATCGCGTTTACATTTAAATTCATAACTTTCTCAAACTGTCCGTCTTCATATGCGTCGATCGGAGTGCTGTCCGATACGCCTGCATTGTTTACAAGGATATCGATCCTTCCGTATTTCTCTTTCACTTTCCCGATCGCCTCACGCACTGCCTGTGAGTCTCCCAGATTCGGGCAGTCCCCTGATACCTCCCAGCCTGCGTTCTCTGCCTTCAGGGAAGCCAGCGCCTTGTCGACCGTCTCCTGTCTGGAACCGAACAGGACTACTTTTGCTCCGTTTTCAAGATATTTCTTTACGATCGCATAGCCGATCCCTCTTGTTCCTCCTGTTATCACTGCAATTTTTCCTTTTAACATATTCTGCCTCCTTCTCATACAAATATCAGTAATAATTCTTGTTATTTGCAATTATACACGTCTTTTTTATGCCTTGCAATATTTTTTTATTTCCCCCTTTTTCTTTATAATATATTGACAAGCAGACCGCTACGTCTTATAATTATTATAACGGTCGACAATAAATATACATATTGAAGTCACAGATTATTATGAATGTGAGGAATGGATTATGGCAGACATTATTAAAACAATCCCAAGATGTAGCGACGAGCTGCTTGAACAGTATCAGGGACAGGCTTCCGCTACTGTTCACGAGGCGATGGGGCGCCGGGGCGCGTTAGACCCGGCGATCAAGCCCCTTGACAGGTCTATGCGCCTCGCGGGACGCGCGTTTACGGTAAAATGCCACACAGGCGACAACCTCATGCTGATCAAAGCCATAAGCATGGCTCAGAAAGGCGATGTTATTGTTGCCGACATGGGCAATGCCGTAGCAAACGGTCCTTTTGGAGAAGTACTGGCAGTTGAGTGCGTGACGAAAGGTCTCGCAGGGCTGATATTCAACTGTGCGGTACGCGACAGCCGGGAGATTATTGAGCTTGGCCTCCCCGTATTCTCTGCACAGATCTGTATAAGCGGCACGGCCAAAGCGACTCTTGGCACGATTAATCATCCAATCAGCTGCGGAGGCGTGATCGTGAGCCCTGGAGACATCATCGTTGCGGACGCAGACGGCGTAGTGGCAGTACCTTTAGACGAGGCTCCTTCCGTCCTTCAGGCGGCTAACGCAAGAACGGAGAAAGAGGCTGCGGTCATGAAAAGGCTCCGCGCAGGAGAATCTTTGTTTGACATTTACGGATATCAGAAAGTCCTTGACTCTCTTAACTGTACGGAAGAAAAATAGCAAAATCGACAACGCCGACGCTTTCAGTCGAGGTATTATGACATTTTGCAATTGCAAACATTTGCATTCTCTTGTTATAATGGAAAAAAAGCAATGTAATTTGTTTACTTGCAAGTTTGGAGGCGATTACTTGGATAAAAAGACATCGGCGTCAGTCAATAAAGTTTATAATTACCTGTACAATGGAATCCTTTCCGGTGATATCCCGTTAGGCTCGCCCATCGCAGAGCTGGAGCTGGGCAGGGCGCTCGGGCTTTCCCGATCCCCTGTCCGCGAAGCTCTTAAGCGTATGGAGGGCGAAGGTCTTGTCTCCCATTATCTGGGAAGAGGCACTTTTGTAACAGATATCACTGTGAAAGATCTCGAAGAGATTTTCGAATTGCGTATCATGTTCGAGCTCCACTCTCTGGCATCGGCATGTGAGTACATGGACGATGGTACGCTTTCCGAGCTGCAGAATGCATTTGAGAATCTGAATGAGAATTCAAGCGAACAGGAATACTTCGATGCCAACCGCCGTTTACATTCCTCAATCATATCTTACGGGGGCAATCTGCGCCTTGAGAAATTTTACAACATGCTTCTGGCCCAGTTCGCCATCGTAAATCGGATTTCTGCACGCGACCCTGAGCATTTTGACACATCCAGGGCTATGCATCTCAATATTATTAAGGCTATGAAAGAAAAGGATGTAGAACGTGCGCGGGAGCTTCTCGAAGTACATCTGAATCAGGTTAAGGAGCAGACTCTGCTCGAATACGGCAAGCCGCTGCCCGCTAAGATGAGAGCACAGTCTCTGAGAAGATAGCAAATCTTTATTTATTCTCGATCTTACACCTTACCGGACATTCGTCCGCCCGGCCCACAAGGGGCATATATTACGGGATGCCCGGACGGGTACAACTTATTCTTACATATTTTTGCATATTTTTGACAAATCCGCCGGGAACATTCAGCCCACCCGCAGTCGGTAGATATGTTTATTATTACCGTTATTATTCATGTAGAGGAGGGCTATTCCATGAAACTGGGAATGATCGGGCTTGGAGCAATGGGTCTGCCTATTTGCCGCAGGCTTCTTGCTAACAATTATGAAGTAAGAGCATTTGATCTTGTAGAAAAAGCAGTACAGGAGGCTCGCGAAAGCGGAGCCGAAATATGTACAAGCGCTGCTTTAGCTGCATCAGATGTAGATATCGTGTTATGTTCGCTGCCAAACGCAGCGATCGTGTCTGGAGTATTAAGAGAAGTGCTGGCAACAGAAGACCTCAGCCTTAAGTATTTTATCGACCTTAGCAGCATTTCTCCAGACTCCGCAAGAAACCACGCAAAGATGACCGCGGAGCGCGGCGTTGAATATATGGACTGTCCTGTAAGCGGCGGCGTAGGCGGCGCAGCTACAGGCACTCTTACTGTGATGGCAGGGGGAAGCGACGAAGGATTCGCAAAAGTCCTGCCTGTCCTTGAGGCAATCGGAAAGAAAATCTATCATGTAGGCTCGGTCGGGACAGGATCGGGCATAAAAATGGTCAACAATTATCTTCTTGGCTGCAATATGGCGGCTGTCGCGGAAGCTTTGGTACTGGGCGCAAAAATCGGGCTTGATCTTGATACGATGTATGAGATCATCGGCTCCAGCTCTGGACGAAGCTTCATAATAGAGAACAAGATACCCAACTTTATCAAAAAACGGAATTTCGAAGGCGGTTTTGCCGTAGATCTGGAGCACAAAGACTTAGGCCTTGCTGCGGACACTGCAAAACAGCTTAAGATGCCTACGCCTATGGGCAGCACCGCCATCCAGATGTTCGAGACGGCCAGGGCAAAAGGCTACGGACGTCAGGATATTACTGCTCTTCTTAAAATATGGGAAGAGCTGATGGATATTGAGGTAAAGTAAAAGGGAGGATCGGACTATGACAATCGCAGAAATTGCTGCAAAAAATGAATATAACTACGGTCACATGACTATTGGAGAATGTATCGCTGTCGCCGCCGAATCAGGGATGACCGTCGGAGAAGCTATTCTCACGGAGGCCTGCGACGTTACTGGCAAAAGCAAAGAAGAGATCGCCGCAAGCATGGAAGAAGCGTTCGGCCACAACCTCTGCGCGGCTAAGATCGGTGTAGAAGACGGTTCCAGCTTCCTGCTCGGCTCTGTAGGACAGGATCTCACCCGCGAGAATGCTCCAATGATCGTAGAAGATGCATTCGTAAATAAAATCGTAGCATACACATTGGCCGCTCAGGTAGGAAACCATTCCATCGGCCTTCGGCCCTGCGCGGGCACAGGCGACTCCTGCCCGTACACCGGTTTTGTAAAGGCTTTAAAAGAAGACTATGACGATGCAGATCTAATTGCGCGCATTATGGCAGTCATCTTGAAAATAGGCGGTGAGTTCCGCATTGGCAAAGCAACGACCGGCTGCAATATGGAAGGCTTCGGCGCCGGCGCGGCTGCGACTGCCGCAGCATTCGTAGAGCTGGCTGGGGGAGAGCCTTCCCAGATGGAGACGGCCATGGTCCTGGCTCTCTCCCCTACGATCAGCGTTCCTTGCACGCCTCGCGTATTAGTTCCCGGGCTTTGCGCCACACACATCGGTGGCGGCATCCTCATCGCACGCCTGGCAAGCCAGCTTGCGATGTACACGACCGTGCCTACAAATGTCCCGATAGACGTTATGATCGCTATGGCGGCGCAGTGCCATCTTGCGTCCGCCAAACATATCGTACCAATCACGATAGACTATATGGAGCCATTTTTTAAACATAACGAGAAGGTAGACGCCTATATCTCCGATGAGATCAAAGCGGAAGAACAGGCGCGCCAGCAGGCTCTTATACGAAAAGCGACCGAAGAGAGCCGCCAGCTTGCGAATAAGTCGAACCCTATCACCGCGCCATTCGGCGAGGCAGTCGTGGGAGGAAGCAGCTTAGGCGTGGGATCTCCGACCAACTGTGCGCGTATCGCTCACTTCCTTGCAAAAGGAGAAGTCAAAAAAGTCAAGATAGAGCTGTATGCTGAAATGTTCGCCCGCCGCGCCATCAACGTACCTGGCATCCTTATGGCTGCCGTGGACGGGCACGGCACAAGCAATGCCGAAGCTTACAGGGACAGCCTGGATGTGGCTCGCCAGAAGGGCGTCGAAGTGGAGATCCTGGAGATCCCGGAACACTCCATCCAGCGCGTCACTATAGAGGCAACGGAAGGCAATTCTATGGTAGAGTCTGTCAACAGCGGAGGAGCACGCCTTATCTTAAAAGACGCGTACCCAAGCGTTGAGAGGGCTCGGGAGATTGCCAAAGAGCTTAACATCGTCATTATAGACGAATAACAGGAGCAAGACATATGGGTGTTGTAAATGCACTTGCGGGGAGGATGCCTCTTCCCCGCATGATACAGGTAGAACAATATTTTGACAGGACCGCTATCACAGATATCGGCGGGGGCGTCCGGGATGCCCTGGCAAAGGAAGGCATATCAGATGCAGTGCGCCCAGGCATGTCTGTAGCCATAACGGCAGGCAGCAGGGGGATATCCAATATTGCCGCTATACTGAAAGCAGTCGTAAACATACTGAAAGAAAAGGGCGCAAAGCCCTTTGTCGTCCCTGCTATGGGAAGCCACGGCGGCGCCACTGCTTCCGGCCAGCTGGAGATCCTGACGGCTCTCGGTATTACAGAAGAGTACCTTGGCTGCCCTATACGCTCCTCCATGGAAGTAAAGCAGATTGGGACGACCCCCGACGGACGCCCCGTGCAGATCGACGCTTTCGCGGCCTCTGCCGACGGCATCGTTATCGTCAACCGTGTGAAAGCACACACCTCATTTACAGGGCCGGTAGAGAGCGGCCTTATGAAAATGATGGCGATCGGGCTGGCAAAACAGGCAGGCGCAGAAGTATGCCACCAGGAAGGGTATGCCAGGATTGCGGACAATATACGCAAATACGGGAACGCTATCTTAGAACATGCCAATATCCTGTTCGGACTGGCGATCATTGAGAACGCTTTTGACGACACTTGCGAGCTGCATGCTGTCAGCCCGGCACATTTTGAGAAGACAGAGACAGAGCTTCTGAAGCGATCCAAATCGCTTATGCCCCGTATTATGTTCTCAGACATTGATGTTCTCGTCGTAGACAAAATGGGAAAGAACATAAGCGGCCTTGGCATGGATCCTCATATTACAGGATGCTTCGCGAGCCCTTACGCCAGCGGCCCCAAAAGACCGGATAAGCTGGTCGTGCTGGATTTAACTGACGAGACCCACGGGAACGCCAATGGCATTGGAGTGGCGGATGTAACGACCCGCCGCCTCGTGGAGAAATTTGACTCGGAGGCGACCTATCCTAACGCACTGACTGCCACGCTGACTGCCGCCGTCCGTATCCCTATGGCCATGGACAATCAGAAGCTAGCCATACAGACTGGCATAAAGACAGCGGCAGGATTCAACAAGGAAACTATCCGTCTTGTACGCATCGCCGACACGCTCTCTCTAAGCAAGATATGGATCTCCGAATCCATGCTGGAAGACGCGCTTAAGACACCTGGAGTAACCGTGCTTGGAGAGCTTAAGCCTCTGGCCTTCGACAGTGAAGGCAACTTATTTTGACGCCGTTCATCGTTTACTTTATAACTCCTTAATAAGAAGATCGCGGTCCAAACTATTTGGACCGCGATCTTCTTATTAAGGAGTTTTGGAATTTTCTATATCGTATAAAGCGGCTCTTCTCCCCGCCCTATCCGCAGTGCATTCTCCATACACAGCTCATAGCCGCGATAATAATTATCATACGTTGCCGCGCCTACATGAGGCGTTACGATAAGATTCGGAAGATCGACCCCGAAGAGCGGCTCTGTCGGCTCAAACACGTCAAAGGCTGCGCCCCAGATCCTCTTTTCCTTCAGCGCCTCAATGAGCGCATCTGGATCTACCAATGCTCCACGTGCTGTATTTACAAGTATGGCGCTTCTCTTCATCTTCGCAATCTGCTCTTTTCCGATCATGCCCCGGGTACTGTCAAGAAGCGGCGCATGAAGGGTGATAATATCCGAGCTCTCCAGCAGCTCATCAAGAGATGCCCGCCTGCATCCGAGCTGTTTCTCATCTTCTTCGGCCATCGGGTATACGTCATAGTATATGATCTCTGCTCCGAACGCTTTGAGGCGGCGGATGACTTCTTTCCCTATCGTGCCCCCGCCCACTACGCCGACTGTTTTGCCAACGATCTCATAGCTGTCGTGGCGGTATGTAAGGGTGTGCCACTCTTTCTTCTTCCCTTTGTTATCAAGGTCGATAATGTGGCGGTACAGCGCCAGCATATCAAGGATCGCCAGCTCTGCCACAGAAGTAGAATTAAATCCTTTGCAGATAGAGATTGGTATATTCCTCTCTTTGGCATAGGCCACGTCTACCATATCCAAGCCTACCCCCGTGCGCTGTATAAGCTTCACATTGGGAGCTGCGGCGATGACGTCCTTCGTAGCATAGTAAGTTGTAACGATCAGCACATCTGCGTCTTTTAATTCTCCTTTTTGCCCAATCGTCGGATTTAAAAAACGTAAATCCACCTCTTCCGGACACATATCCAGTATCATCTTCTCCATGTGTTCATTTAACGTATCCAGATAAAGCGCTGTAACGCTCATGCTTATTTCGCCTCCTTTGTCTGCAAGTTGTGATAGCCCGTCTTCGCTCTTGCTTCCCGAAGGGACAGGCCGCTTTTCACATTCTCACGGATAATCTCTTCTTTTCTCTCAATCTCTTTCGCAATATTTAAAACTGTCTCCACCTTATCAAAAGGGATGACAAGCGCTCCAGTATCGTCTCCAAAAACAAGATCTCCCGGGCATACTTTGATACCGGCGACAGTAACAGGCTCATTGATAGCGGCAACCTCTACCCTGTCTTTTCCTGTCACCATATAATAGCCGTTGGAAAAGATCGGATACTTTATATTACGGACATCCTTGATGTCGCGGCATACGCCGTAGATCAACGTTCCTGCGATCCCCTTAAGAGACGCCGTCATTGCCATGATGTCTCCCCATACAGTACAGTAATCCCTGCCTCCGTTGTCCAGCACGCACACCTGTCCCGGTTCAACATCATCTAAGAAGTCTCCCACTGTCCCCTTCACTTCTCCACAGGGCACATACCTTACAGTAAATGCCTGTCCGCACATAGAGGTCCCTGGGGTGACCGGCTTGATCCCATACAGCCCGGCCGGGATGCCTATCCTATCCATGGCGTCAGAAATGCTTGTAGAATCCAGCTTCTTGTACTCTTCAATAATTGCTTTGTCAATTTTTGGAATGCTCATTTTACTCTCACCTTCTTTGCATCATTTTAACATATTCTCGTAATTGTATTTCTTATCCACTTCTAACATGGACATTCCCGCTTTGATGTCGTTACACATATCTGTCTCTTTCTTAAGAAGCATCTCCCCCTTCTCGATGACTTCTGTAAGGCGCTCCTGCGGGATAAATACTACGCCTGTGATGTCCGCCACTACGACGTCCCCCGGGCGCACCTGTACTCCGCTGAAAGAAACCATCACATTCGTCGCTTCTTCCATGACACGTCCACGTGCCGTAGCGCAGATGGTAGAGCGGGCATATACCGGGAATCCTAGCTCGACGCACTCGTCAAGATCGCGGCAGCAGCCGTCGATGACAACGCCCGATACACCTTTGAACTTCGCCCCCGTGCTTAATACTCCGCCCCAGCAGTTAACATCCTCGCGGCCTCCGTTATCAATGACGATGACGTCCCCCTCTTTGGCGGCTTCTATGGCGTTCACGCCCATGTGGGTCGTAGATTTGGTCAGCCCTGCAGCCACTACCTTCATCGTCACGGCCTCGCCGATAATCTTGTCACAGCCCTCATACATTTTCTTTACGCCGATGGTGGAGCCTTTAATCCCTAACGCATCTAACGCATCTGAAACATTTGTGGTGGAAAGCTTATCCAGCCTTTCCCTGAGTTCTTTCGTAAGTACGCCCATTTTTTCTCCTTTCACGGCGCGCTTAAGCGCACGCTTCTTTTATATTTTAATATTTTTTATATAGTTCCTTATTTTATCTTTGCAGCTGTCTATCGGATGCGGCATGCATCCTCCGGCGCCAGCTTGTCCATTGCGGCGATCAGCTCGTCTGACGTAGTGACCGTTCCAAAATGCGTCTCAAAATCCCAGAGCTGGGACTCCTGCTCCCGCTCACTTGTCGCACGCACGCAGTCCTTTGGCACGAACACTTCATAATCCAGCTGGAACGCGTCTGCTACTGTGCCCCGCACACAGATATTGGTGACACAGCCGCCTACGATTACCTTCTCCGCTCCCATATCCCGCAGTGTAAGATCCAGATCTGTCTGGAAGAACCCGCTGTACCGTCTCTTATGTACTACATAATCTTCTGGAAGGATAGGAAGCTCCTCAATCTGCTCACATCCCCATGTACCCTCATAACAAGTGCCGACACGTTTCTCCGTCACCTTGTCATATTTGTCCATGCGGTATTTCTGACAGATCCATATAATTGGTATGCCGTGCTTTCTTCCCGCGGCTACCAGCTTCTGTATAGGCTCTACCACCAGATATCCGTCTTCCAGCACCATGCGCCCGCCCGGCTTACAGAAGTCATTTAACATATCTACGATAAGTATCGCGGATTTCTTCAGGTCAAGCTCTTTGTTCCGGCAAGTATAATATTCGTCAAATCCTTTTCCCATGGTCTCCTCCTGTTATTCTCTTCTTGCTGTTCTTATATGGATGGACAGTATTTCGGCTCTCTGTTCCCCGGAGGGGTATTTCGGCTCTTCTTCACAGCGACCTTGCCGTTTATAATGATGCAGGTAATCCCGGGGATGTCTCCAGCTTCAATGGCTGCCAGCGCCGTATCTCCTACGGAGCCGATCGGAGCATCCAGGCACACAAGGTCTGCCTCTCTTCCCGGCTCTATCACTCCCGTATTCAATCCGAATACGGCCGCCGTATTTCCTGTCGCCATAGCAATGGCTTTATGTGGAGCTACTTTGCATACGCTTGACGCATAGCATATATTGCGGATAATGCCCAGCGGTATCACCCCTGTGCCCGACGGCGCGTCATTTCCAAAGATGACCCTATGCTCCAGCCCCAGCTCCTGTATAATCTTCAGGATGCCGTTCGTCATGCGATAGTTGCCGCACTGGACGATCTCGATGGCAATCTCGCTCTCCCGGATAATGCGCTCTACCTCTGCAAGCGAGACAGCCGTCGGGCCGCCGTTGCAATGGGACGCCACTGTGGGATCTGTCTTGATCACATCGTCTGCGCTGACCGGGGAGCTGCCTGGAATGGAAGTCCCACCGGTGTGCATGTGGACTTTGAACCCATGCTTCTTTGCCATAGCCACAAGGGGAGCTGCGTCTTCTGGAGATTTTACTGTGCCAAGCCCGACTTCTCCTACGAGCCAGACACCTTCTCTTGCCATCTCCTCAAAATCGGACTCCTTAAGCCCCTGCTCCAGAATGACTGCGCCGCCGTGCACTTTTGCTCCAAGAGCCGATTGGTTACGGAAGCATTTGGAGAGGAAGATGGCCTGCGCTTTCACGCCCGCCGCATCTTTCGGCCTTCCAGGGAAATGAGGCTCTCCCGCAGAGATGACCGTAGTCACGCCGCCGTGCACTTCGCTCTCAATGAGAGCGTCCGTCTTCTGTCTGAATGTGTAATCGCCTACGCATGGATGGCTGTGGCTGTCAATGAATCCCGGCGCGACTGTCACTCCGTTTACATCGACCACATCGGCGCCTTTATATTTCTCCAGCAGCTCGGCGCTTCCGATCTCTTTGATTACGCCGTCTCGGATCGCTATAGTGTCAAGATCTGTAATGGGATCTTCCAACTTTCCCGTCACGATCGTCCCTATATTTGTAAGAATCAATTCTTTCATCTGCTACACCACCCCATCTTCGCCTTTGATGTCTGGAAGAAGCAGGCCTCCGACTCTTGGGAACGGCCTTCCTCCCGTTGTCACGCACAGTGCGATCAGGATCTCATCCTCCCTTGGGCTGTCCGCTATGCTGACCTCCATAGCATCGAAATGTGTACGCACTTTGAGGGCCAGCTTATTGTGGAGCGGCACGTCTACAGAACATCCTGCAGGCGCCGATTTCTCACTGGATGGTATAATTGCTTTCGATGTTGTAAGCACAGAGCGCACACCTTCATCGAAACCTGTATGCAGAAGCGCAGAACCGTGCTCTTGCTCCCCGCCAAGCCCCGTCACGGCTGCCTTGCCATAGCTGTTGACGTCATCTGCTGTTATATGAAGGGCAGCAAGCGCCTGATTGATAAGACGTTTTCCAAGCTCTTTTCCATATTCAGCATATTCCGGCATTTCCTGCACATCTTTCCCTGCATAGATATTTTTTACGACCGCAATGCTGGCGCATTTTTTTAGCGGCGTCTCTAACTTTCTTCCTATCTCACTTCTGGTCTCGTCAATGATGACGGTTTCTTTCCTGATAAAATCTCTCATTGTACCACAACCTTTCCGCTAATCAAGCCCGTTTTTTCCCACACACTCTTCTACGCTCAGGCCCCCGATCCGCGCTCTTGGGCGCCCGCCGTCAGTAAATGCGACAGCGCACAGTATCTCGTCAGGATGGGGAGCATCCGGCACTCGGATCGTAATACTGTCATAGTGGGAACGGACAAGCATCCCATCTTTGTAGAGAAGCGGCACGTCTAAAGTGGCGCCCGCCGCCGCGATTTTTTTTGCAGAAGGAATGACAGCTGATCCTGACTCTAAGAAAGAACGCATCGGCGCCCCAAGCCTTGGATGCATGATAGCCGCCGCATGCTCATGCTCTCCATCCAGGCCTACGATACACGCTTTTCCGAAGCTGTGGACTTCTGATACGGGTATTCCCATCGCCTCCACTGCCTTGCGGGTCAGATAATCCCCCAGGTATTCGCCATACTCCATAATCTCTGTTAAATCTTCCGTATACAATCCGGCATATGGATTTTTAATCACGGCCACAGCGGCACATTTTTTCAAAGGCTTCTCAAGCGATACGCCGCCCTCACTATGTATAGTCTCGCAAAAAATGTCTAGTTTTCTGATATTTGGCTCTTTTGACAAACGAATCATCCTTTCTGAATTTTAATTTTCAATGTACTCTTTTATGGCTCAAGCACTACCTTGATAACGCCGTCCTTCTGGCTCTCGAACAGCCTGTAGCCTTCAAGCGCGTCTTCAAGGGCAAAGCGATGTGTGATAAGCGGCGCTGTATCAAGCTTGCCTTCTTTAATAAGATCCAGCGTCTTTGCACAGGCATTTGCATGTACCCCGCCTGTCTTAAATGTAAGGTTCTTGCCATACATCCTGCGAAGAGGAAGCTTCTGCGGATCGTCCTCATAATGTGCTACAAGGCATACGATACCGCTTGGACGGGTAATCTGCCACGCCATCTCAAACGTATTCCTTCCACCTGCACACTCGAACAGCCTGTCTGCTCCCCTTCCACCTGTAAGGCTTCGCACAATCTCCAATGGATCTTCCTTCTTCGCATTGATCGTTATATCCGCAAGCCCATGCTCCTTGGCAAACGCCAGCCTTTCATCGGAAATATCGATGGAGATCAATCTCGACGGGCCATACAGCCTTGCGCTCATAGATGTACAGAGCCCTGTAGGGCCTGCGCCTATGACGACCGCGGTATCTCCCGGCCGGATCTCTCCTATCTCTGCAGCCCAGAATCCGGTTGCCAGGACATCTCCCACAAGCATCGCCTGCTCATAGGAGACTCCCTCGGGGATAACGTCGCAGCAATTATCTGCATACGCCACTCGTACATATTCCGCCTGGCCGCCGTCTTCCACGCAGCCCAACATCCAGCCTCCGTTCTCACAGTTATTCACATACCCTCTCTTACAGAAGAAGCACTCGCCACAGAAGCTTTCATTATTAACAGTCACGCGGTCGCCCTCTTTTATCTTGCGGACGTCTGATCCGACCTCTACTACTTCTCCTACGATCTCATGTCCTAAAATCGTGCCTTCCCTGGCTCTTTCTATCATACCGTGCTTAATATGTATATCGCTTGAGCAGATCGCTGCAAGTGTCACCCGCACGATCGCGTCTTTCGGATTCCGAATGGACGGAACGGGGCGCTCTTCTAAGACGACTTGTCCCCGCTCTTTAAATACTACTGCTTTCATCGTGTCTTTCATACGCGAAAACTCCTCTTATTTCACAATTTCTTTGCTCTTCCAGTCTTTGGACGCCGCCACTGCCAGAATAACTACGATACCTTTCACAAGTACCTGCACATGCGGCGATACGCCCATAAGGTTCAGGCCGTTGTTCAGCATCAGGATAACGAACACGCCTGTAATACAACGTGCAACGCTTCCTCTCCCGCCGGAAAGCGTAGTGCCTCCCATCACGACCGCTGCGATCGCATCCAGAGACATTCCCTCGCCCTGTGCATGCGTGCCTGCGCCGAGACGAGCGCTCATAAGCACTCCGGCAAGACCTGTACATGCTCCCGCGATCATGAAGGAGAGCATCTTATATTTGTTCGTAGGCAGCCCACACAGAGTGGCGACGCGCTCATTCGCGCCAATCGCATAGAGAGAGCGCCCATACTTCGTCTTCTTCGTCAGAATGTGCATACAGATAAAGATTACAATGGCAAATACAGCCATAGTAGGGAAAAATCCAAATACGGATCCATTTCCCATCTTCTTAAATGCAGCAAACATCGTATTCTGGGCAACACCGCCTGATATAATAAGCGCGATCCCTCGACATATAGTGGATGTCCCATATGTTACAAGGAACGACGGCAGTCTTACATAAGACACAAGATAGCCGATTACCGAACCGAAGACAAGCCCTATAGCCACGCCCAGAAGCAGGCTTAGCCATCCGCCTCCGCCCGTTATGACATTCGCCAGCATAACAGAACAGATCCCGCACAGGCTCATCATTCCATCAGAAGAAATGTCAATACTTCCTGTCAATATGACCGCGCTAAGCCCAAAAGAAACGATGAACAGCGGACCGCCCTGGCGCAGGATGTTCATAAGGTTCGGCAGAGAAATGAACCGTGGATTAATGATGGTAAAAAATACGACACAGACGATAAGTAATACTGGAGCTACAAATAATGAATAGTCTATGTCTTTTTTCGCTTTTTTTGTACGCTCTTCATCAGGTGATATATTGGATGATGAATTTTTCATCAGGTTTATCCTCCTTCTCACAATCAATTTCTTTCGTGATCATGCCCTTACGCATCGCAAGTATACGGTTGGACAGACCAATCAGCTCAGGCATCTCATCAGAAATGACAAGAATAGAAACACCCTCATTTGCCAAGTCTCGCATGATTTTGTATATTTCCTGCTTCGCGCCTACATCAATCCCCCTCGTAGGCTGCTCCATAATAATAATGTCGGGTTTTCTGGACAGCCATCTTGCCAGTATCGCTTTCTGCTGATTCCCGCCTGACAGGTTAACGATAAGGGTATTCCCGGAATATGTCTTAATCTTGAGCCGATCGATATACTCTTCGACACATTCCTTTTCTTTCGCCCTATTCAGAAATCCATTTGTTACGAAATGATCCAGGTTCGCCGCGGTTATATTCTGTCCCACCGACATAGTGTCCAGGATCCCCTCGCTCCGGCGGTCGCTTGGCATATATCCGATCCCTGCGTCTACTGCCTTCCGCACGCTGCCCCGGATTACTTTAGATCCTGCAGTGATCGTTCCCTTTGTGGCGGCCTCGTCGCCGAAGATCACCTTTGCGAGGTTTTCTTTCCCGCACCCCATAAGGCCGGCCACTCCCAGGATCTCTCCCTTCTTCAGCTTAAAAGATACATCGGTAAGCGCTTCGGAACATATTCCTTCCAGCTCAAGGACCGTCGTGTCCTCAGGAGTCCTCAGATCTTCGGAAAGATAGAAGTCTTCAGAGAATTCACGGCCTACCATCATCTCCTGCAATTTCTCAATGGTTGCGTCTTTCGTCATAAGGCCGCCCACATTATTCCCGTCCTTCATGACTTCTACCCGGTCTGTGTACTCGATCACTTCGTCTAAATGATGCGTAATGAATACAAAGGATGCATATTCCCTCAGGGAGCGCACTACCTCAAAGAGCTGCCGTACCTCGCCCGGAGACAGCACGGCGGTAGGCTCGTCGAGGATAATAATGCCTTTTCGTTTATTACATACTGCCGGATAGAGGACCCGGGCAAGCTCTACCATCTGCCTCTCAGAAAAGCTCAGCTTCTCCACCCTTGTCTTTGGGTTGATGTGCCCAAGGTGTACTTTCTCCAGTATCATCTCAGATTCCCTGTACATCTCCTTCCAATGGAGGAAATTCCCGGTAATCATCTCCCCTTCTCTACCCAGAAAGATATTCTCTGCAACACTTAGGTTCGGGAAAAGAGCCTGCTCCTGGAAAACCATTCCAATACCGTATTTCTCAGCTTCTATCGGCGTTGACGGGTTGATCTCTTCACCGTTTAAATGGATCGTGCCTGCATCCTTTTTCTCAATTCCCATTAAAACTCGCATCATTGTGCTTTTTCCGGCTCCATTCTCCCCGATCAGGGCGAGGATCTCTCCCGGGAAAAGCTCAAGAGAGACACCTTTTAACGCCTGCACGCCGGCAAACTGCTTTTTAATGCCGCTCATTGTTATACTGCTTTGTCTGTGGACAGTTTCCTGCATTGTTTCACTCTCCCTTGCTATGAGAGAGCCGCGGCGGCTCATATACTGACAGCTCCCCGCGACTCTCTTCTAAATGATAATCTTATTTATTTGCTAAGAAGCTCACTGTCGACTGTCCAGTCACGGTCTTTTGCGGACTCGCCATACCACAGCTCAAGATATTCTTCGGCGTTCTCCTGTGTGATGATTGGAGGCTCATACATAATAAAGTTCTTTTCATCCGTCTCAGGACGAATGTCGCCTTTTACGTAGTCATAACCGATGCACATTGCCAGCGCCTGCATTCCAGGAGCATCGCCAGACATGGACATAACATATTCTCCGTCGCGGATAAGCTCTAGAACATTGCTTAAGCAGTCCAGCCCGACAAGCTTCACTGCGCCGCCGCTCTTCCCAGCGCCGTCAAGGATCTCATATACTCCAAGCGCCATATCGTCATTTCCACACCATACGCCCTGGATCTCATCGCCGTACTTGATGAACATATCTTCAAATACAGGGGCTGCTGCAAAACGGTTCCAATCACCTGGCTGTGATTCAAGAAGCTTGATATCTGGGTACTCTTTCAGCGCATCCTCCAGCCCTTCATGACGCTGTACTGCCGTCGTACTTCCTAAGAGGCCGTCGATCGCTACGATGCTTCCCTTGCCGCCCATAGCGTCAAATAAGTATTTTGCCATTGTGTATCCTTCTTTACGCATGTCTGTCAGGATATGCGCCAGATGATACTCATATGTCGTAAAGTCAAATCCTTCTGGATAATCCCAAAGAGTTACAAACGGTACTTGCGCGTTCTCGCACAGATCTGCCAGAGCCGGTACGACACTGGAGCTGGTCGGCATAATAATTACAAAATCTGGATCATACGTAACAAGGCCTGTCTCCAGATCGGCGATCTGCTTCTGCTCATTGTCTTCAGAAGAGAGCGTTACATACTCAAATCCCATCTGATCCGCAAATTCCTGGCCGCCTCTGTTCAATTCGGCATAATATTCATTATCCATGCCTTTTGTTGAAGAGATGACTGTGAAGTCTCCGTCCACTTTCTTCTCTGCGTCTCCACCCTCTTCGGTGGACTCTGCCGGTTCAGATGATCCGGATGGTTCGGAATTGTCAGAGCCCTTAGAGCATCCGGCAATTAACGATGCCACCATCATAAGCGCCAGCAACATTGCCAACAATCTGTTCTTTTTCATTGTTCGTTTCCTCCTTTTATTGTATATTGTTTTTTTAATATCCCTTTCGGATATAAAAACCTTCTTAATCAATCCACTTCATGTGGAACCCGCCGTCAACGTCAATGGCCGATCCGGTCGTATAAGGCAGATACCCAAGGCAGATGGCTGCGACCGCCTTCGCCACATCCTCGCCCGTTCCCCAACGGCGAAGCGGATGGAGCCCCTCAGCGATGTATCTGTCAAATTTCTCTTTTACCGGCATCGTCATATCGCTTAAGATATTTCCCGGCCGGACTTCGTATACGTTAATCTCATAGTCCGCCAACGCAAATGCCAGAAGCTTGGTCAGCATAGTTATGGCCGCTTTGGACATGCAGTACTCGCCCCGCATAAGAGAAAGCGTGTATGACGATATGGATGACATATTGACGATGACTGGGCGCTCCCCTTGCGGATCTTCCTGCACCTGCTTGATCATCTGTTTTGCCGCCAGCTGGGCCGTAAAGAGATAGCCTTTCAGGTTAATGTCCATCACTCTGTCAAGGCTCTCCTCGGAGACATCAAGAATATTCTCCTGCTTTGCAGAGCCTACCCCGGCGTTGTTAATCAGGGCGTCGATCCTTCCAAAATGTTCTACTGCAGCGGATATGAGCTTCTCTCTGTCCTCCTGCCTGGACATATCAGCCCTCACATACAGAAATTCCGTCTTCGCCTTTACCTCCTTCAGATGCTCGTCAGCACGTTCTGGAGACATTGTTCCGCAGGCCACAATAGCAAACCCTTCGTCCGCCATTTTATTCGCGATGGCATTCCCTATTCCTCTTGTAGCTCCTGTGATGACAGCCACTTTTTTCTTTCCCAAAATAAATGCCCCCTGTCTGTTTCAATTCAGAATATTTTTAGTATTCTTAGTGTATACACTCTGAATTCTAATATTATTATAATCACAAAATTATAGCCTGTCAAGAAAAATGTATAAAAATGTCGTACTTTACACCCATTTATTGGTTGAAAGCAACAAAAAAAGCCGTAAGCATCATTGCTTACGGCTCCCTTTCAATCTATTCTTACAAACAGGCTATTCCTCCAGCCTTCCTAATATCTGCAATGGCTCCTTTCTTAACACCTGCCTCATGAACACTCCAGAGATCACTGCTGCTGCCAACAGCACCGTACATCCGGCTACGAAGGCCATCTCCCAGCCGGAATACTGCCCTGCCGCCTTGAGATCCTCCTCTTCTTCCTTTCCCGGGTCGATGATCGTATTACTGAATGTCCTGTCAAACTCAGTCGTCCCCTCTGTCGCCTGCACTGCTCTATCAGTTGCCAGAAAGCCGGCCGCGCTCCCCGCTAAGGCTCCTGCCGCTGCCAACAGCACCAGCCCGAAAAGGATGGACAGCACGCACTGCCTCTTCGTGCGCCCCAGGATCCGCTCTACAGCGATGCGCTCCTGCTGCCCAGTAATAAAGAGGTTGGAAAAAAATATTAAGATCATTACCGTCAGTACACAGCCGCTGGTTAAAAATATCCATGCCATTAATTTCCGGCTTTCAATCCCTGCCTTTAGCTGCGTATATCCATTATCATAGAACCTGATCTCCAGTCCCTTTACCCCCTCTTTCTCCCATGCGGACATAAACCTTTCAATATCTCCATTGGGGATCTGGAAAGATGTCGTACTGCCAAGCATCGGATAAGCCCCTACAATATTATCCTTCCACACATTTTCCGGCAGGGCGTTCCACGGGATGACCACTTCGTTGATCGCAAGAGCATGGTCGCCGTTCCCTAAAGCGGCGGTCGTCTTATAGATCCCTACGATCTCATAATCCTGCTCATGGAACACCGGATAGATCTTTCCCTCTGCATTTAAAAGAGACGTCTGATAGCCTCCGTCATACGAGCTCCTCGGAAGATAATCTGCGTAATAGAGCGGGAGCGTCACAGAATCCCCTACTTCCTTTCTAAAAAGCAGCGCCAGATTCTCCGGGATCAGGCAGACCGGCCTCCCTTCCTTATATTCCTCCTCCGTAATGTCCCTTCCTTTCGATATCTGCGCCTCCTTCCTATAAAAAGGCAGCAGAAGCTTTGTCCCTCCAACCGGCTCCACAGGAACTGTGTGGAACTGATACTCCTGTGATTTTGCCTCCTCCAGCCAGCGCTTCCCTCGTTCTGTCTCATAGAAGCCCTCCGTCACTACATCGAACTCCCCATATTCCTCCGCTTCCTCCACCGCGTCATAGACCTTTTCTCCGTCCAGCGTGTACTGTCTGGAGGCCACGGAATTCGAGGGCTGATATTCTGGCACGTGCTCTTCAGGAGCAATGTGCTCTACTCTTGGCCCATGTACGCTAGAGATAGAGTGCAGGCCCATAACATACCTTTTCCCTTCTTCGAACCTGGATGGCTCATAATTTCCTGTCTCATCGCCAAAATGATCACAGATGTAGATGATATCCCCTTCCTTTATCTCCCCGGCCAGCACTTTTTCAACACGTACCGGGAACGAGGAATCTGCCACGCCAGTTTCCAGCGGCGCTACCTCCGCGACCAGCAGCTCCATATCTGCCTTCCCCCTGACCTTCTCATCTGTCAGCGCGCCGAAATAAGGCCTTTGTTCTGCCTCCAGGATATACCCTGCACCTGCGAAGTCCAGCACGTCATTATGAATCCATTCCCCATACTTCTTATAGGTATAATACTCATATTCTCCTTTTCCGGCGTCCCATCTTTTGACTGTCTCTGCCTTCTCTCTCTTCTGTTCCACGGTTCCGACTGTGGTAAATATATTTTCAAATTCTTTCAGCATTTCCCGATTCATCTTCCAAAGGCCCCCTCCCAATGCGAGCAGAAATGCAGAGACTCCTGCCAATAGGAAGAATAGGATGCTTTTGAGCGGACTTCGGAACATCTGCTTCATACTATAATATAACGTCATTCCATACACCTCGATTTCAGTCCTGTTCTATGACAGATATCATTCTCCCGTCCCTCATTATCATACGCACGTCTGCCTGCTGCGCGATATCTGGATTATGGGTCACTACAATTACAATATAGCCTTTCTCATGAGCCAGCTTCTTTAAAAACTCCACAATGCGCTCTTCATTTTCCGAATCCAGATTGCCGGTCGGCTCGTCTGCCAGCAGTATCTGCCCTTTTGCGGCCATCGCCCTGGCAATAGCCACTCGCTGCTGCTCCCCGCCGCTCATCATCTTCGGATATTGGCTGAAGATCTTCTCCTCCAGCCCTACTTCTCCCAGGCATGACGCCGCCTTTTCTCTGGCTTCTTTTCGAGGCATGCCTTGCGCCTCCAGCGGGTACATCACATTTTCAAGCGCCGTCAGAAGTGGGAATAAATGAAATGCCTGATATATCATGGATACCTGTTCTCTCCGGTACATGTCTCTGTCCATCCTGGACAGATCCTTTCCGTCTATCAGGACAGCGCCTGTTTCCGGGCAGTCCAGGCCCGCAAGAAGGGAAAGGAACGTAGATTTCCCGCTCCCGGATTCTCCTGTGACAGCATACATCTTCTGAGTCTCAAAAGCGCAGCTTACTTTTTTCACTGCCTCAATTTTCTGGTATTTATTCTGATATGAATAGCTTACCTCTTTTACTTCGATTCTTCTCATGCACATCCCTCTCAATCCCGGTGTGATAGCACAGCCGTAACACTCATTTTCCCGAACATCCACATAGCGACAGCCGCCCCCAGCATATGACAGCAAAGATATAAGAGCCACACGGCCGCCGTTGTCGTTACATCCACTGTACTGCACACAGCTCCCATGATCGCTCCGATCCCTCCGCCCGTCATCGCCAGAAAAATATGCTCTGCAAACAGGAGGATCGTACAATGCTTTCTGCTCATCCCAAGCGCCCGCATGATCGCATATTCGCTCCTTCTGCTCTGAAGCAGAAGATGCGGCACAAGATACCCCGCCAGAAGTACAATGAGAAGTATAAATGGAAAGAACGTGCCTAAAAGCAATATATTTTTTTCCAATTCTACCGCCGCCTGGATGAATACGTCGTCCTCCATCCTGAGGGCAGATCCTGCATTGCTGACGGTCAGCTCTGGGACAACAGAGCTTAAACCGACCTCTCTTAGCTCTTGCTTTAGCTCGTTTAGCTTCATCGGCTCTTTCACCGTAAAGGAAAGAGAAGATGCAAAATAAGCTTTATCGTTCTCTTTGTAAATCTGCTTCACAGCATTTACAGGGACTATGACCGCCGGCAAGACCGCCTCACTGTCGTCTACAGTCCCTACGACCTCTAATTCTTCCGGCTTAAGCGCCGCCCTTTTCAGTCTGTTCCCCAAATCCTCAAATTGATAATGCTCAAGCGAGAACGAAATGCTGTCTCCAATTTCTACATTGTTCTCTTCAAGGAACGTCTTCCCCACGATACAGGCTTTCTTCTCATTTAAAAACCGATCCCAAGTCCAGCCCTCCGACCAGTCAATCTCCTTCTGAGCACGATCATAGACGACTTCCGGGCAATTAATGCCTAAGATCTGAAATTCATCAGGGTACGGATCTCCTTCCGGCATGTTCTCCCCTGTCTGTATATGCCCCACCAGCTCCGCCGTCTCCTGCACTTTCCATATATAGGGAGAACCATAGACAAAATCTAGGACTTGCTGACGGATCAACAGGCTGCTGTTCAGCTCCCCTGTCGCGTTCATAATGACCGCCCTTACGGGGAGCGCCTCGGGAAGCTGTGCAAACTGCTGTCTGGCGCTTGCCAGGCTCCCCAGATAAAAGATTAGCACGATTACGGTCGTCATACTGATTGCTACATTCAAGATACTTTTAAAACGATGTCTGCAAATATTGGCCGCCACAGAATAGATTCCCTGAAAGAGCATTTTTCTTTTTCTGTTTTTGGCTCCTTCCTTTTTTATTATGCCGTTCCCTTTCCTGCTACAGACGATCTGAGTCTTCAATTCTTTTGTTTCCGAGTCTCTTTCAATCGTACGCGCCGCCGTATATAAATCCCCATCCAACAGAAATTCGGGGTACATCCCTGCTCTAACCATTTCAAATTTCCTATGCTGCCCCTCTGCATATTGCTGTATCGCCTTTTCAAGCTCTCCTGCCGTATTCACTGTCTGATCTAAATAGAAGGAAAATTTGCTGGAGCGCGCTTCCTCGACTGCCTGCTTATAATCGTCCACGATCTTTGCAAAACTGTCTCCGCCTTTTGCCATGCTCTCCATTTTTTCCAGCCACACATCCGCAGAAGTAATTTCTGACTTTTCTTTTCTTATGCCCGCACAAATCTCTATGGCCGCCCGCAGCTGCCTCTGCTGCGCCGTCAGGCTCTCCTGCTGCTTTGCGACTGCTTCTTTCAGGGAGGCTTGCTTATTTAGCACCTGCTCGATCTCCTTTATTGGCATGTCCAGCATACGGAGCATTTTTATCAGCTTCAGCCTGCGGACATCCTCTTCTGAATAATCCCGGTACGCGTTGCCGCTGTCCCGTACAGGCTCCAGTAAGTTCTGACGTTCATAATAACGGATGTTCTGTCTGGTGATCCCTGTCAATTCTTCCACCTGCTTCGTATTCAAACATACACCTCCTTTGTAGCAAAGTAATCTGGATTACATGCTTATTGTAAGGTATATAGCAGGTATACAGTCAAGAGCTCTCTTCATAAATTTAAATATTCTTCCAGGCAAAGCCCTTGTTCGTATATCTCTGTTGCTGCCTCTACCCCCACATAACGATAGTGCCAGACTTCTTCTGCAACATTTGTGATTTGCGTTTTATCCCCAGGGTACCGGAAAATAAACCCATATTTGTAACTGTTCTCCTGCAACCATAAATACACATCATAAATTTCTCCGTTAATGTCTACCGCAACGCCAAGCTGATGTTCGCTATAGCCTGGTACTGCGACCCATTGCTCTGCCAGCTCTTTTGCCTCTGTCTCAGAATATCCTTCCTTCTCATATTGCGAGATTTTATTATCATAAAGGCGCTGCTGTTCGCCTTCTGTCCGATAGCCCGACACTACATGCGGCAGCTGATTTCCGTTCGCTTCTTTTGCAGCCTCTAACATTTCCATCAATGGATCATAAATGCGCTCGTCCACCTGCTCGCCCCCCTGTATTTTTGTCAGATTTGGCCTGTAGCCTTCTGGAACAGGGTTCTGTCTGTTTACAAGCGTCAAGTTCCATGGCGTGCCCGTGCCCAAAGTCTGTGGGTCTCCAGGATCTTGTGAAAAGCCGCTCTGTATATCCTGAGAGCTTGTCCTGAAAATTATAATGAAAGAAAGCAGGATTACAGCAATAGCTCCCGCTATCTTCTTTCCAGCCCTCTTACGCCTGCGTCTACGATATACGTCTCTTCTGCACTTATGTTTATTATATTTTCTGCTCATAATAAATTCTCCTTTCTGCCATGCCCCTTTGAAGCGCTCAAAAGAGGCGTATAATAAAATAATGCCTTTACTCAGTATCTATTGTACTGAATAAAGGCACTTCGAACTTTAATATAAAATTGTTTAATTCCTAAGAAAATCCTAATAGCAGGATATTTCTCAGCAGTCCTTTCCAGGCAGGCAGATTACAATCGTAACTGTATTATCCTCACTGACGGCGCGAATGGAGCCGCCATGCAAAAGGATAATCTCTTTTGCGATGGCCAGCCCAAGCCCTGTTCCTCCTGTATAAGAAATACGAGCTTTGTCTAAACGGTAAAATTTATCAAAAATAGAAGATAATTTTTCTTTTTGGATGGTATTCCCTTTATTCTGAAAAGATATGACAAACTGCTCTTCCATCTCTTTGGCTGAAATGATGATCTCTGTCCCAGGATAGCTGTAGGCTGCCGCATTTCTCAAGATATTGCTAAATACCCTCACCAACTTATCAGGGTCTGCATAGACCGTCAGATCTTCGTCAGCGTCCAGTACGATCGAATTGCCGTGAACTGAAAAGACAGGGGAAAGCTCGTCTGAAAGCTGTACTAACATATAATAGAGATCTACCGTCTTTTTTGACAGCCTGATCTGGCTTGAATTATAACGTGTGATCTCAAAAAGCTCGTTTATCATTTCTTCCAGCCGATACGCTTTATCTAATGTTATATGAATACTTTTTGCACGTTGCTCTACGGGCATATCCGGCTCTTCTTCCAGAAGGTTCAGATAGCCGATCACGGATGTAAGGGGAGTACGGATGTCGTGAGCCAGGTACATCACTAATTCATCTTTCCTCTGCTCTGCCAACGCTGTCTCCTGCTTCTGCTTCTTTAACGTCTGTTTCACTGCGTTCAGCTTATTTTCAAAAGGCTTCATCTCTGGCGATAAATGGATCTTTGCTACATCTTCTGCAAGCAGAGCGTCAATCCCCTGGTTAACTTCTTTAAAATAGCCGGTCATCCATTGGAACAGGCGCCAAAGCAACAAAGTAAAAATCAGTATGATGGCTGCGGCAAAAAATATTTCTTTATAGCTTCTAAAGAAAGTGTGATATATAAAGAACGCCTGCTCATGGCTGATCCTCATAAAATGTTCTAAAAACCGGACAGTCCAGTCGCCTCCCCGCTGTTTCCACAAAAACAGATACACGATTATTACGGCTGCAATTGAAAGAGCGGCATACACGCAAAAGCGCTGCATGATTTTCGTCTGGAATTCTGAGTATTCACCTCTTTTATTATTCTTCAATTTTATATCCAACTCCCCATATAGTCTTTATATATTTCGGCTTGCTTAAAGTATCATTCATCTTCTCGCGCAGATGGCGTATATGGACAGTGATCGTATTATTTGACTTGCTGTAATACTCGTCCTTCCATATCTTATGGAACAATTCTTCTGCACTGATTACCCGCCCTCTGTTCTCCAGCAGGATCCGTAAAATAGAAAATTCTGTAGGCGTTAATATAAGCTGCCTTTCATCCAGAAGGCATTCATGGGTATCCAGCTTCATTACTAAGCCCGAGTGGATAAGAACATCTTGCTCTTCCTCCCCGGCATGTGCAGGATTGTATTTCTTATATCGGCGCAGCTGAGATTTTACTCTTGCCACCAGCTCAAGCGGGCGGAAAGGCTTTGTAATATAATCGTCCGCCCCGAGCGTCAGCCCCGTGATCTTATCTATCTCCTGATCTTTTGCTGTCAGCATAATAATTGGATAGGTATATTTTGAGCGGATCTTTTTGCACAATGTAAATCCATCTATTTCGGGCAGCATAATATCTAAGATCGCAAGATCAAAGACTGTTGTATGGATGCACTCAAGCGCTTCTTTTGCAGAATAAAACTTAAAGATCGTAAAATTTTCATTGCTTAAATAGACCTCGATTAAATCTGCGATCTCAGCCTCGTCGTCAACAATAAGTATTTTATCAGACATAGAATATCATCCCTTTCTTACCATGTGTCCTCTTGTAAGGTGAGGGTTTGGTGTAGCTTCAATTATAGCAAATCAAGACTTTATTTTATTGCTTTTTTTATAAAAAAATATTAAGAATTTCCTAATATCTCCCGTCCGCCTTATAACAAAAAAAGGCCCCGCAAGCATTGCTTGCGGGGCCTTCTCTCTTAAGCTCCCCCTGTTGGACTTGAACCAACGACAACTCGGTTAACAGCCGAGTG
>CAJTVU010000007.1 GCA_910580235.1 uncultured Dorea sp. | reverse complement strand
CTGACAGGAATACATTTTCATATCTGCCAAAAGGGGCGGGGGCTGTCTGTCCTGTCTTTATCTCTCCCTCTCTCTTTATCTCTAACTCTATATCTATCTCTGGTGGACGTTTGTCCGCCACGGCTTCCGGCAATGCCTTTTGCTCCTGCAAAGCCCTCTCCACTGTGCCGACTTGCTGGCGGGTAATTGTGGCTATCATCTGTGCGGTGTAGGGGATATTCTCGGCAAGCTGGAGCTTTCCCCCGTTTTTCAGTGATTTTAGGTACAGCTTCAAGAGAATGTTTGAGTAGAGCATACCGTCCTGCATACTTTCCAGCAGCACGATAGCGTCCTCGTCAAAATAGCTCTCTTTCAGCTTTAGGTAGTAATATTTGCGGTTGTCTGCCATTCGTTCCTCCTTTGGTCTGTTCTGTGGCTTCTGTTACGCAGTTAAAGCGGCTTTTGTGGGGGTAAAGGATAATGTACCGCCTCCCCGTTGAGGGCGGTCTGATGTGGTATAAAAAAGTTGACAGTTTATTCTCAAGGATTTCATAATAAAACCAAGAGAATAAGGAGGTATTCAAAGTGGCACGTAAATATGACCATGAATACAAAGTACAGGCAGTAAAACTAGCTAAAGAAATTGGCGGTGCTAAGGCTGCTAAAGAATTAGGGATCCCTGAAGGAACCATCCATACATGGCTGAAAGCTGTAAGAGCCGGTAAGCTCGATATCGGTGAAGGCTCCCATACCCCTTCTGGCGCAATGAGCCTGTCAGAAGAAATTACCATGCTGCGTAAACGTGTTAAGGAGCAAGATAAGGAAATCCGCCGCCTGAAAGAAGAAAACGAATTTCTGGAGGAAGCCAGTGCTTTTTTTGCCGCCAGCCGTTGGAAGTCAGCAAAAACCAGAGAATGATTTTTCTGGCTTTGGAAACAGAGGACGGCAGAATTACCGGAAAAATCGCATTTTATTGCCGGATGCTTGGTATCAGCCGGCAGGGCTTCTATAAATACCTCGCTAATAAAGACCGTCCATGGAAGTACCAGGATCTGGCAGACGCTATGAAAGAAATTGTCAGTGAGGACGAATGCAACGATACTTATGGACGGATTCGGATGTACCAAGCGCTGTTGCTGAAACAGCCGGCAGGAGTACATATCCCCAGTGAGCGGACCGTATACCGGATCATGGAACAGATTGGTCTGAGCCATCGGTTAAAGAGAAAGCCGAAGGGAATTACGAAGGCAGACCGGGAAGCCATGAAATCGGATGATCTGTTGAAACGGGATTTCCACTCAGATGTCCCATTGGAAAAATGTATTACAGATATCACAGAGATTCCTGCATCCAATGGGAAATTGTATGTATCTGCGATTTTTGACTGCTTTGACCTTAGCGTTCTCGGTCTGGCAATGGAAACAAACATGAGGGCAGATCTGTGCATCCATACACTGGAAAACGCCCTGACTGCTTATCCAGCCCTGGAAGGCGCTGTAATCCATAGTGACCGTGGAACAGTTCTTCGTTGTGATAAGATGTGTCTAAGTAGGGCTTTAAGTTCACGTCAGACATGATCATGGAAGCGATCGTATGGGGATCTACTTTATCCGTTTTGGTCTTTCTAAGGCTGAGGCTTTTTCTGTAAAGATTGGTGTGTAACGGATTGATAACGTAGGTCGGCAAACCTTTATCAAGAAGAAAGCCCAGAAGATTGTAACTGTAGTGTCCTGTGGCTTCAAGCCCTACTTTTACTTTGGACAGATCTTCTGAAACAGATTCAATTCTTTGAAACAAGGTCTCAAAACCTTCGCGGTTATTAGAGATGGTAAATGATTTAAATAAAACCTCACCATCTGAGTTAGTGATAAAGCAGTCATGCTTATCCTTGGCAACATCAATTCCAACGTAGATCATACAAAATCTCCTTTGCAAAGTATTTGATACTGTTTAGAGCCACAGGTACTCTCTGCGATCGTAACCTCGTTCTAAATAAACCGTCATGCGGTATCTAACTAATTAACAAATATACAAAGAGACTGTGGTTGTAGCCTCACTTAAACCATCTGAGTGGTAGGTGATAAAAACAATCCACAGTATCTCCAACAGTATAGCATACAGTCCTTGGAGAGGGACTATAAACACTACTACCTTTATAATACGAGGTAGAATATGATACAGGTACTTACGTATAACGGGAATTAAGCGGACTTAGGAGGAGATGCTGTAGTAGTTAATAGGTTGCATAATGCAAGATCTTTGGACGAATTTGAAATAAATATAGTAGATTTATCCAGCAAATATTTTTGGTATAATAAATCGAATAATCAATCAATTGAGTTAATTAATGATTTAAAGAGCCTTTCAATTATGATTGAAAAGTATTTATCACATGAGAAAACATGAGAGGAATGTATAAGTATATTGCAAAGCAATACGGGATTATTAAATTTATAATCAACGAACTAAAGCGCTCCCCGGGGCGCTTTTCTGATGCATAAAATGCTCTTTCCTTCACATACTATCCATGAGGTGATAGCATGGATAAAAGGCAGCAAGAGCAGCAGAACAGGCAGAAGAGCCTGGATAAGTTCAATAGCGTAACGCAGAAGGCAAAACCGGAGAACCAGAACCAGATGCATAACATCCGATCTGAGGCGGTCGAGCCGAAGAACAGGCAAGTATAAGACATCCGCGAGGGTGTCTTTCCTTTTTCACGGATGGTTGTAACAAAGGGAATGAAGGCTTCTCAGAGAACGATCCAGAAGAGATCGCAGAGGCACGCTATATTCCTTTACTACTGATGCCGCCTCAGATATACAGAAAGGAAAGGAGAGCATTATTGAAAATTAAAAGGGTAGGCGGGTGGGAGAGGAGTAAATATAATCATAAAGATAGTACGTAAAAATAAGTAAAAAGAATTGACATACGTAGAAATACGTGATACCATATAAACATGATACCCTCAGTGTACAAGGAAAGGAGATACAAAAGATGCCAATGACGCCGAGAGATGATAAGACATCTCAGGAAGAACGGGTTTGAGGAAATCAGTCAAAATGGTTCTCATATAAAAATGAGAAATCAGGAGACGGGAATAACAGTTATTGTTCCTTATCACTCCAGAGCCATGAAAAAGGGATTGGAGCAGGCAATACTTAAACAGGCGGGGCTTAAATAGGCTCGATGCTTGGAAAATAAATGGAGGTGCCACGTATGAATAAATTATTTTATCCCGCAATCTTCCATAAAGCAGAAGAAGGGGGCTTTTGGATATCTTTTCCTGATATACCAGAATGCTTAACAGAAGGCGACGATATGCAGCAAGCATATGAGATGGCTGTTGAGGCGTTAGGGCTTGCACTGATAGGCAGGAAAGAAGAAGGGGAAGAGATTCCAATCCCTTCTGAGATTGGGGAGATTAGGAATGAGGATGGAACAATTGTGATTGTGGGATTTGACATGCTGGAATATAAAAAGAAGCATAACGCGCGTGCAGTAAAAAAGACGCTTAGCATTCCAGAATGGCTAAATGAAGAGGCCGTAGCCAGAGGCGTGAATTTCTCGAGCGTATTACAGGAGGCGCTAATGGCTAAATTAAATATTGGAAGATAAATAGTACGAAGGCTAGAGATCGAAAGGGAGAGCCTGATCCGGGGAAGACAGGCTATCATGTCGCAAAGTACCGCGTATCGCCGCTTGAGAAGGATTCCCCGAAGCCTCGTTCTGACAATTTAAATATTGACAGGTAGAAGAAGATAGGATAAAATCAAGATGTCTTATTTGTGCCTTATCTCCCGTAAGGCGGAATTGCGGGCATGGCGGAATTGGCAGACGCGCTAGACTTAGGATCTAGTGGGAGACCGTGCAGGTTCAAGTCCTGTTGCCCGCATCGGATAGCGTTAAAGCAAAAGCGGCAGTATCGTGAATGATACCGCTGCTTTTGTTTTTTTGCTATTCTTGCATTTCCAGAGGAATTTCAAAAAGCAGAGAGATCCGGGAATAGTAATAATTGTAAAGTATCTGTAAAACTTATTTTGTTTGTATAGAAATGTGATAATTTATTTTAGGAAGCCCTCTGTACGCTGAGGGATAACACAAAGGATGTAAAAAGGAGGAAGCACACATATGAGGAAAAGCATCAGAGCGCTTGTCGTAATATTGTGCAGCGTAGTTTTGATTTTTTCTTTATCACTGGCAGGGTGTAAAAAAGAAGAAAAACAGGAGACAAAAGTAGTCACAAAAAGCGAGGGACAGATGGAAGGCGTCCTTGTCAGCTTTGAAGGAAAGACGTTAGTAATTGAGGCGGCGGATAAAGAGTATACATTCGACGTATCTAATGCATCGATCAACACAAAGAATATGCGGGCAGGCGATGACATCGTCGTTTATTTTGAGGGAAAGCTTGAAGGGCAGGACACATCGAAAGTAAAGGTGACAAGAGTAGAAGATCTTGGAGAGAACGAGCATCAGACAGAGAAGCAGGCAGTCGGCACGCTCGTGGATCTGACAGAAAATACGATTACCATCCGGCAGAACGACGGCGTAGAGCTGCTGTTTAATTCTAATAACTGCCAACATGAATTTAAGAACGGGATTCGTGAAGGGAATTGGATTGTCGTAACTTATATAGGAAATATTAATGGGACAGATACGAAAAATGTGACAGTGATTAAAATTACAGATAATGATCCGAACACTGTCAAGGAAGAACAGAAGAAAATGAATATTAAGGCTGTTAATGAGACAGTGTATGCAACTGCAGGAGTGCATATACGGGCATCTTATACAACAGACTCCAATGTCCTGGGCTCTCTTGCAAAGGGTGAAGCCATTACTCGTACAGGCGTGTGTGATAACGGATGGTCGCGTGTACAGTATGCATCCAAAGATGCATATATTTATGGGGAATATCTGACAACAGAAAAGCCGAAAGAGGATGCCCCAGCAGCTAAGACGAACGGAAAGCCGCCAGCCACCGTGCAGGTGGGACGGGAGCCGCAGCAAGTTACAAAGCAGCCGGCCACGCAGCAGCCAACAGAACAACAGCCAACAGAACAACAGCCGGAAGAGCAGACGCCACAGGAGCAGACGCTCATGGGGACTGTGCTCGCAGCGAGCATGAACACTCTAACAGTTACGGCAGACGGGCAGGAATACACATTTAACGTTGCAGATGCGGAGCATGAGTATGCCAATGGAGTCCAGACGGGCAACACGGTTAAGGTTATTTATGTGGGCAGCCTGGATGACTTGGAGAATCTTATTGTTATCAAGGTACAGGATTCTGATCCGAATGAGGCCGCAAAAGACGCTCAGTACGTTGGAATGGTCGTCGACGCCACTATGAATACGCTTACGATCCAAACGGAAGACGGTGCAGTTATGACGTTTTTAAAAGAGGATGCCGTGGACAATCTAGACGGCGATTATGTTGGCATGGACGTAAAGATTACGGCAGATATGACAGCATCTGAAGCAGACGAGAATATTTTCCAGGCAAAGCAGATTGATCCGGCAGATATGGAACAGTAATTATAATGTGCATAGAATATGTCTATAAACGCCCGAAAATATATAGAACAATTCAATTGGAATATTGTCCTTTGTTTTTATATAATAGGAAAGGATTATATTATCAAAAGGAGGATTCTATCTATGAAGAAGAGAGCGTTGGCGGCATTTTTATGTGCGGCGGTGGTAGCGGCTATGTTAATCGGCTGCGGGGCGGCCTCGGATTCTGAAGAGCCAGCTGGGGCAACAAAAGAGACAACGGATGACGCAGGCAATGTGCCAGCAGAAGTTGAGACGGTTGAACAGCGGACGGTCTATGTCAGCCCTCAATGGCTGAATAGCGCTATGAACGGCGAGCAGGACGGCTATGAGGATGTGATCGTCGCAGAGGTCGGCTATGGCGACGTGAAGGACTGTGAGCCCTACAATGCAGGACATGTTCCGGGCGCGCTTTATGTGGACAACTGTGAAGTAGAGGATGCGACAGGAAGCGAGGAAGGCGCATACAACCTTCTGAAGGCAGACGTAGTAGTAGAGAATATGCTGAAGCACGGCATTACAAAAGATACGAAGATCGTTCTGTATGGCGCCGATCCTGCAGGCGTGGGGCGTCAGGCGTATGCGTACCTGTGGGCAGGGGTTGAGGATGTCAAGATCCTGAACGGCGGTATCGATGTATGGACAGGAGCAGGGTATGATACAGAGACAGATGTAAATAAGGGGACGGCAGCGGATGATTTTGGCGTGGCGGCTCCGGCGCATCCTGAATTCTGGGTATCTATTGAGGATGCAAAGGACAGGCTGGAAAACGATGAGAACTTCAAGCTTGTCAGCATCAGAAGCGAGGACGAATGGCTTGGAAAGACGAGCGGCTATAACTACATGGATAAAGCAGGCGAGCCAAAAGGCGCTGTATGGGGCAAGGGAGCCGAGACCGCATTTGACGTGGCAATGTTCGTGAATGAAGATGGTACGGTAAAAGATCTTGCAGGATTCGAGAAAGTGTGGGAGGGATGCGATTTCACACTTGATAATCATCTTTCCTTCTACTGTGGCACTGGCTGGAGAGCTACGGTCCCGTTCCTTGTGCTGTATGAGAATGGCTATGACGATATCTCCGTATTTGACGGCGGATGGTATGAATGGCTGATGCATGAGGATTATCCTGTACAGGTAGGCGATCCTGCGAGTGATGACTGCGAGTATACGACGGTAGGCGAGCTTCCGACAGGGAAAGCGGCAAAATAGCATGGGGCAGGACAAGCATGAAGAAGGTCTTATATGTATTATTGGATATGCTTGCAATAGGCTTCCTGGCGGGCGGCTATATGATCCAATACTTTTTAGAGCGTAAGCTGGGGATGGTACGTTGGATAAATTTTCAGAACATGAAAATTGAAAGCCAGATGCCTGTAGATATTTTGAAATATGTGGCAGTAGCCGTAGTAGCGGCATTGGCGGTTTTTGTTCTTTTTCTGTGTTGGAGAAGACGGGCATATATGGGTGGGACAGATTGTGTAATGGTTGGCGTGATGGCGATCCTTTCAGCCGTCTATGTAGGTTTCACCATTTTCGCGTCCACATCTGTAACGGGGGCTTATTATTTTATCATGCCGATGCTAGCGGTGGCGGCGCTCATGACGGTTTTCAGGAATATAATCGCCGCGGTATCTTGCAGAAAGGCTTAGAAGCCTGGCCAGGGGACGCTCCGTAAAGGGAGCCGCCTCCCCTGGCCTTTTTCTTATAATAATGTTATTCTCCTATGCTTTGGATTAGATTTACCATCTCAATGGCGCCGACGGCGCAATCGTAGCCTTTATTCCCCGCCTTTGTACCCGCTCTTTCAATGGCTTGTTCAAGATTTTCGGTCGTAAGTACGCCGAACATAACGGGTACGCCGCTTTCAAGGGATACAGAAGCGATCCCCTTTGACACCTCATTACAGACGTAATCGTAGTGGCTTGTAGAGCCTCGTATTACCGCGCCCAGACAGATGATTGCGTCATATTTTCCACTGTTGGCCATTTTGGATGCGATCAGCGGGATCTCAAAGGCTCCTGGCACCCAGGCCACGTGAATATCACCTTCCTGTACATCATGGCGCAGCAGAGCGTCCATAGCTCCGCTTAATAGCTTTGATGTGATAAACTCATTGAAGCGTGCTGCTATAATCCCAATTTTTATATCCTTTGCGACAAGTTTTCCATTAAATGTCTTCATAACGATCTTCCTTTCCTTTATCAGCATTTTATCAGTATTTTAAAAGATGTCCCATTCGGCGTTGCTTCGTTTTCAGATAGAACAAGTCGTGAGCGGTGGCTTCGGTCTGGATCGGCACACGCCGGGTAATCTCAATTCCAAATTCCGCAAGCTGATAGACTTTATCGGGATTGTTTGTTAAAAGATGCATGCTTTTTACGCCCAATTCCCGTAAAATCTGCGCTCCGATATAATATTCCCGTTCGTCGCCTGCGAATCCCAACGCAAGATTTGCATCCAAAGTGTCCATGCCCTGCTCCTGCAATTCATAGGCTTTAAGTTTGTTAATAAGCCCGATCCCGCGCCCCTCCTGGCGCATATAAAGCAAAATGCCCCGTCCCTCTTTTTCAATCTGCAGCAAGGCGGCGTCAAGCTGTTGCCCGCAGTCGCAGCGCAGAGAGCCAAAGGTATCGCCCGTCAGGCATTCAGAATGAACGCGGCACAGGACATTTTCGCCGTCTCCGATATCTCCTTTGACCAAAGCGATATGATGTTCTCCATTCAGGCGGTTTACAAAACCGTGCGCCATAAAGTTTCCATACTTTGTCGGCATTTTTACAACTGCCGCTTTCTCGACCAGATTATCGTGGCACTTGCGGTAGTTTTGCAGATCCTGAATTGTAATAAATTTGATATTGAAACGCGCAGCCAGCTCTGCAAGCTCGGGAGTCTGCATCATTGTTCCGTCCTCCCTCATGATCTCACAGCACAATCCGCATTTTTTTAACCCTGCTAAACGGCACAGGTCAACGGTTGCCTCGGTGTGGCCTGCACGCTCCAAAACCCCGTTTTGCTTTGCTAAAAGCGGGAACATATGCCCTGGCCTGCGGAAATCTTCCGGCTTTGCGCCGTCCGCCACGCAGCCCATGGCTGTTACAGAGCGCTCGGCGGCAGAAATCCCGGTGGAAGTGGCGATGTGATCGATAGACACGGTAAAGGCTGTTTCATGATTATCTGTATTTTGCCGGACCATCTGTGGGATTTCCAGCTTTTGCACATATTCTTCTGACATCGGCATACAGATCAGGCCTTTTCCGTATGTTGCCATAAAATTAATATTTTCAGTGGTCGCAAACTCTGCCGCGCATATAAAATCCCCTTCGTTTTCGCGCTCAGGGTCGTCTGTTACCAAAATGATCCTGCCTTGCCTCAGTTCTTCAAGGGCTTCCTCGATTGTGTTAAATTGCGTCATACTGTAACCTCCCTAAAAACCTTGGTTGGATAAAAAATCCATTGTAATTTTGCTTTCTTTTTTCTGTTCGCAGGCAGCTTTCGTTAACTTTTCGATATATTTACCGATGACGTCTGTCTCGACGTTGACAAAATCGCCCGCCCTCTTCTCATTCAAGGCTGTCTGGCCGACGGTGTGCGGGATTGCTGAAATGGAGAATTCGGCCTGCGCGGTTTTCGCCACAGTCAGGCTGATGCCGTCTATAGCGACAGAGCCTTTTTCCACGATATAAGGAGTAAGCTTCGGATCTACTCGTATCGTGTACCAGACCGCCGTGCCGTCGCGGCTTATGCGAAGTATCTCTCCCATACCGTCTATATGGCCAGTGACGAAATGTCCGCCAAAGCGGCCGTCCGCCTGCATCGCGCGCTCTAAGTTAACATGACTTCCACGGCTGAGGCTTGCCAGAGATGAGCGGTTGAGCGTCTCATGCATAACGTCTGCCGAAAAGAGGGCCGCGCTGATTTCTGTTACTGTGAGACAGACGCCGTTTACGGCTATGCTGTCGCCAATTTTAGTATTTTCCAATACCCTTTCCGCCTGGATCTTTAGCACAGCAGAATGGTTTCCCTGCGTAATCCGTGCCACTGTTCCGATTTCTTCAACAATCCCTGTGAACATCACCGGCCACCTCGCTTTCTATGAGAAAATCCTGTCCCAGTTTTGTAATCCTGCTGTCTTTCAATCGAAAAGCATCCGCCGGAGAAGAGACGCCTAATCCTTCAATCGGCGTTATGGCCGCCTGACCGCCAAACAATTTAGGGGCGATATACGCCTGCACTTTTTGGACGATCCCACTCTTAAGCGCCGACCAATTCAGTGTCCCGCCGCCTTCCAGCAAAATGCTGTCGATCCCGTCTTGCCCCAGCTCGACCATAAGCTGCTGCAAATCTACATGGCCGTCTTTCTCGCGCAAGTGCAGTATGCGGCAGCCCTCTTTTTCGTATGCAAGCCATTTTTCTTTGTCGGCGTGGCAAACGGCGAGAATCGTCGGGATCTCTCTAGCGGTTTGGATTACTTGCGCTGTAATTGGCGTGCGTAGGTTCGTGTCGCAAATGATACGGATTGGATTTCTGCCGCCGCTTATCCGGCAGGAGAGCAGAGGATCGTCCGCCAGCACCGTCCCTACGCCCGCCATAATCGCTCGGCAGCAGCCCCGCTGCTTATGGGCATGGCTGCGGGCAGCCTCGCCTGTGATCCACTTGGATGCGCCTGTATAAGAAGCGATTTTGCCGTCCATTGTCATTGCGTACTTCATAATGACAAATGGGCGCTTTGTTTTGATGTAATGGAAAAACACCTCGTTTAACCGGTCGCAATCCTCTTTTAGAACATTTTCTTTTACCTCTATGCCGCACTCCCGCAAAATTTGGATTCCTTTTCCGCTCATAAGAGGATTGGGGTCTATAGAGCCAACGATAACCTTTCCTATGCCAGCGTTTATAATGGCTTCTGTGCAGGGAGGCTGTTTCCCGTAATGGCAGCACGGCTCCAGCGTAACATACATAGCCGCGCCTTTTGGAGATTTCGTACAGGAATCCAGAGCGTTGCGTTCCGCGTGAGGCTGACCGTATTCTTCGTGCCAGCCCCGGCCTATGATTTCCCCATCTTTTACAATTATGGCGCCGACCATAGGGTTTGGCGCAACTCGTCCGCGGCCTTTTTCTGCAAGCTGTAGCGCAAGCTTCATATAATCGCAGTCATTCAAAAAACCACCTCCTAAAATAAAAAATGCCTTAAACATATCGTTCGAGGCACGAAGGGAAAATACAGATGGATATCTGTAAAAATAAAGCTCTGGAATGTAAAAACAATCCAGAGCAATTATACACACGTAAAGTATATGGCTTTCCGTATTCCACAATCTTCTTTCATCCAGACTATACTGTCGGCTTCGGAGTCTCACCGAATCATGCCTTGCGGCTCGTGGGCTGTACCACCGGTAGGGAATCGCACCCTGCCCTGAAGATATATATATTTTATACATCATATATTATTTTTTGCCACGTGTCAACTCCCCTATAAAATATTTTATAATCAGATCTTAAGAACCGCGCCGATCCGGGCATCTCGTCTGGTACAGTGTAAGGATTGTGTTTTCGATGGCGGTATTATATAATTAATGAGGAAATCAACAATGTGACTGAAATGGACAGTACAGCTTTTTATTCGTGACGGAGGTACATTATGAAGTTTGTGATTGAACACTTATCTAAGAGCTTTGAGAAGAAAGAAGTCCTCAGGGATATTGATTTTACTTTTGAGGAAGGGAAGATCTACGGTCTCCTTGGCAGGAACGGCGCCGGTAAGACAACGTTGTTCAACTGCCTTAACCGTGATATGAAGACAGACGGCGGCAGCTTTTATCTTGATGAGAACGGTTCCCGCCGTGAGGTCGTAGCAGAAGATATCGGTTACGTGCTCTCTACTCCTACTGTGCCGGAGTTCCTTACTGCAAGAGAATTCTTGAAGTTCTTTATGGATATCAATGAAAAGTCTATTAAAAATCCGAGGGCTATCGACGAGTATTTTACATATATGGGCATCATAGAAGAAGACCGTGATAAGCTCTTAAAGGATTATTCTCACGGTATGAAGAACAAGATGCAGATGCTCATCAATATCATTGCACAGCCGAATATCCTGCTGCTGGATGAGCCGCTGACATCCCTGGATGTGGTAGTGGCGGAAGAAATGAAACAGCTGCTGCGCTCCCTTAAGCAGAACCGCATCACGATCTTCTCGACACACATTATGGATTTAGCGCTCGACCTTTGTGATGAGATCGTGCTGCTCAGCCACGGCGAGCTGGAGGTCGTAGAGAAGACGGATTTAGACAGCAAGGAGTTTAAAGACAAGATTATTACGGCGCTGCGGGAGGAAGGAAATGAATAAGACGCTCAAGCTCTCTTTTTCACTAAAAAATACATATCGGGTTAACAGCATATTGTTCTCACTGAAACAGATCCCGCTATTAAAGAGGTTATTGCCAGAAATGCTCTATAAAGTAACGGAGCTTAAGATATTCGCCAATGTACTGTCTGTGCTGTGGGAGATCTTTTCTGTATTTCTGGGGAAGCTTCTCTATTTGCTGACGATGGTATGGGGCGCGGCGCTTCTGTATGAAAGCCTGCCTGACGGACAAGTGTTCCTGCATATTCTGCTGTTCCTTACGATAATCGGCAGTTTTATGAACACGAAGCTTTTCAACCCGACCAAAGATAAATATTATGCAATGTTCCTGATGCGGATGGATGCCAGAGAATACACGCTGGCCAATTATATTTATCATTTGCTTAAAGTCGTCGTTGGTTTTCTTCCTTTTACAATCCTGTTTGGGAAAGGCACAGGAGCGCCTCTGTGGCTCTGCATGCTCCTTCCGTTCTGCATTGCCGGCATGAAGCTGTTTGTCGCCGCCGTCTCTCTGTGGGACTATGAGAGAAGAGGGTTCGGATATAATGAGAATAAGCTGTCCAAATATCTGTGGGGCGGCATCGCCTTACTGCTGGGAGCTGCATACGGCTTGCCTGCGCTTGGCTTTGTACTGCCTGCGCCTGTGCTGATGATTCTGTTCCTTGCCTGCATCCCGCTGGGCTCTGTCGGACTCTGGAAAGTCCTTTCCTTTAAAGATTACCGTGCGATTAACAAAGAGCTCCTCTCCGGCCTGACAAGCCAGATGGACACATCCGTGCAGATTATAAAGAAAGCGAACGAAAAGCGTATTTCAGCAGATACTACTATCACAAGCCACCGTAATGGATTCGAATATCTTAACGAGCTGTTTATAAAACGCCATAAGAAGATCCTCTGGAGCTCGGCCAGGAAGATCTCCTATATCTGTGCTTTCCTGGCGGTCGGGGCACAGGCGCTCATGTATCTGAAGCCCGAGACAAAGCTTTTTATTAACAAAGTAGTGATGACCTGGCTCCCTTATTTCGCGTTTATTATGTACGCCATCAATCGTGGTACGAGCTTCACGCAGGCTCTCTTTATGAACTGCGACCACAGCCTGCTGACATATTCATTTTTCAAACGACCGGACTTTATCCTCCGACTGTTCCAGATACGGCTCCGTGAGATCATGAAGATCAACGTGGCCCCTGCTCTGGTGATCGGCGGCGGTCTGGCGCTGGCTCTCTATACAAGCGGCGGCACTGACAATCCGTTCAACTATATCATATTGATTGCTTCTATACTCTGTATGAGCCTGTTCTTCTCTGTACACTATCTGACTATATACTATCTGCTCCAGCCGTACAATGCAGGCACAGAGCTTAAAAGCGGGACTTACCGCCTTGTGATGATCGGGACCTATATGGCTTGCTTCTTCCTCATGCAGCGGCGTATGCCGATACTGCTCTTTGGAGCTGCGGCTATCGTGTTCTGCGTACTTTATTGTATCGTGGCAAGCATCCTAGTCTATCGGTTAGCGCCAAAGACATTCAGAATCAGAGCATAAGCAATGGCCGCCGATGCGTTCTGGCATCGGCGGCCATTTTAATATTTTCCGGTATCGACGAGATCGTCGAGGTAGCCAAGAGCCTTCTCTTTTCCCTTGTCGTTTAAAGAACGGAAACATTCAACAAGCTGCTGCTCTTTTGGATCCGGTGGAGTGTATGGGATTCTGGGGTCTTTCCTACCGTATAATGATTCGACAGAAACGTCAAGCACGCTGGCAATTTTGAGCATTTTATCTACGCCTATGTTCAATTCGTTTGTTTTGCCCTTTAGAATGTCGTCCACAGTAGATGTGCCCAGTCCAGTGGCCTGCGCCAGCTGAGCCGGCCTCATGCCGCGATCTTTCAGGAGTTCATTGAGCTTCTCCCTCATCACGCGTTCACCCCCTTTCGCTTGTTAAGTATATCAGGAAAAGACAATCGTGTAAATAATGTTTTCCGATTTACCGGAAAACATTTAATAAAAGGCTTGACATTTTCCGACAAACCGTTATAATAAAAACAAATTTCCGGTTTGCCGGAAAATTAAGGAGGAGAAAAAGTATTACAATATGGCATACCCAAATCTGGTCGCAGAAATGACGCGCCGTAGCATTACGACAAAAGACATAGCAGGGGAGATCGGGCGCTCTCCTGATACTGTCAACAACTGGCTAAAAGGAAAAGGAGATTTTCCGATCGGGAAAGCCTTCAAGATACAGGAGATCTTTTTCCCGACATACACGCTTGCATATTTATTCAGCAGCGAGCCGATCACACCGGACTTTAAGGAGTAAAAAAGTAGCGCACAATGGCCGCAAACAGGCAATGGCTACATGGCACAGGCAAAGAGAGGGACAAAGGGGGTGATTACATGAGCAAACCGTACAGAATATGCCCAAACTGCGGCTGCAATCTCGATCCCGGTGAAAAGTGCGATTGTAAGGATAGCATGGGACGGGAACCGGCGCAAAGAACTGAACAAGTACATAGACATGGTCGTGAACATGATAGAGCAGGCGGTAACATCTACCGTCCTCCCCTTCGCTGACGCTCTAAAACTCCGGCGGCTTCATGAAAAAACAGCGCGAAGCCCTCTCTCTGGGAGCCTTCACAAGCCCTCAGAGCGCAAAAAAGCCCAGACGGTAAAATAAATTACTCGCCGGGCTTTTTCCGCATCTTTTAATGCGGAGAAAGGGACTTGAACCCTCACAGGATAACTCCCACTAGAACCTGAATCTAGCGCGTCTGCCATTCCGCCATCTCCGCTCGCAAATGCTATTTTATCACAAATATGTGCTTTTGGCAAATGCTTTTTACGAATTTCCTCATTTTTTTGAAATCTCAATACCGTTCACTTCCAGATGATCGTCAATTGCAATGACAAGGCAGCGCCTCCCGTCGATCATCCTGGTCTCCACGAGGTCGGAACGCTCGGGATTGACTTTAACGGTCACATCAGGAGTCTCTATCTGGAACGTCTTCCCGCTGGCAATGTTAGAGGCCAAAAGTGTCTTCTGCTCGCCGACCGTCTCTGTGAAATCCCGGTCAAAGCGCTCCATCCGTTCTTTTGGCGCTCCGCTCCGTTCCAGCAGACGCTTTACGTCCGGTCTGGAAAGCTCCAGGGGATCGGGGGACTCTTTCGATTCTTCTAACATTTCATTGAGGTTGTCGTGGATATTCCTTACCGTTTCATAATCACAGGCTTCGCCTAATGTAGCGCTTATGATGGACTGGAAAGTCGTCTTCTGGTCTTTGGCAGTGAGCGGTGTCTGGCTCCCCAGCACATTTTCTACAAAACCAGGCTGTAGCTCTTCCGGCTTTTTAGAATAATAGAGGACATAGTGAAGGTCGGCGCCTCTGTCTTCGAAAGAGGGGAACAGGAAGCCTCTTACCGGAAGCTCTACGAACCAGTCGCGCACACGGTCTTCAATGTTGTTCGTCGCCGCGTTGTAGGCCAGCCCCGCTTTTGTCAGGTTGACAGGGCAGATGCTGCACAGGATATGCTCATACACTGTATCAGAGGTGTCGAACATCTCCATGCCGTCGTAAGCTTTCCCCGGAATGTCGTAAACGCTGTGGATCAGGATAATATAATAGTTTTCAGGATAGTCGTAATTCTCAATTACTTTGTCATAGAATTCCTCTATAAGCATATCATCTTCTAATCTGCTGTCCCGAAGCTTCAGGAGGAACTCCTGCGTGCCGCCTGGAAGCTCCTGTTCCAATGGGAATCCCATAGTCAGGAGGTTCTTTCCCACTGTGCCGGAGAGGGTGTGGCGGAAGATGTCGAAATATTTAAAGGCTTCCTCTTCCGGCAGGGAAAGAAAGGCCTTTTTAAGCTCAGCCTTCTTCTCCTTCTCGTGGTTTACATAACAGCCGCAGATGCGGGTGATGGCACAGTTCTCAGGAGTAAATTGTTTTCTTATTTCTAACACGTCTTTCTTATTCATACCGTACACTTCCTTATTTTAAACTGTAACCAATCTTAGCACATTTGCATCTCGTTTACAATACAGGCTGCGACGTGTATTTACGGAAAGAAGCGTCTGCACATATCTTTTGTGTCAGTTCTTCCCGAGCCACGAAAAGAGTCCGGTCGGGGCGGGCGAGAAGCGTCCATTTAACTAAGGTAAGAGAGAGCCCGCTTATCTCTATGCAGGTAATGCATCGTGGGTGTACGCAGCTGCCGGTGTTGAAGAGAGGAGAGTCGGAAGTTCCGGCCATAGGGCGGTGGGTATGCCCGGTAATCAGGATAATATCTCTTTTTTTAGCCCAGGAGGAGGCATAGCGTTCCGCGCGCTTTTTCGTTGTATTATTCTTCGCGGCGCTGGTGGGATCGAGGACCCCTATCAGTTCCAGAGGCTTCCACACGTAGCGGACGAGAAAGCGGGACAGCCTCCACAAAGTGCTGTTTAAGAAGCTTGCCTGGTGGCCGTGGGTCAGGTAGATGTCCGGCCCGGCTCCACAGTTCTCTAAGATGAGACCCTCGTGGAACCGCATGCCTGGAAACAGCTCTTCTTCCTCACAGGTGCTGCAAGGGTAAGTTGAGCAATTGCACTTGGCGAAGCGAGGGTATTTCTTAACCATATCGTGATTGCCATACAACATGTGAAGCCTTCCCCGGCAATAGAACTGTGAGAGAAGCCAGAAGGAGTCATTGTGTATGGACTTTATCTGGGAAAAAGAACGGTTCTCCCACAGCTCATCCCCGTCCCCCAGCTCCAGATAAGTATAGCCTTCTTTCAAATAGTGCTGAAGAGCGGCAAAGTACAGGTGTTGGTTCTTTAGGAAATTGTCCCCGGAAGTCCCGGTCCCCCGGTGGCAATCGCTAAAGAGGACGTACCGGGAATGCCCGTCAAGAGGCAGCGTGGGCGCCTGCATAAAGGCTTTGGCAAAACGGGAGTCAGCGCTCATGGACGTCCCCTCCGTCTCTTTCCGATCCGCCTTAGCTTCAGCATATAGCGGAACAGGAATGGAAGATATTCATATAAAAGGAGAAGCCGGTCTAAAGAGAAGCAGAATGGCTTTGTAACGTGCAGGAACAGACGGATAAGAACACGGTTCTGGAATTGGATCCAGGCTCTGTGCAGCCCCCTGCTAAGGCGTGGCTGGGCAGAATGCGGCGTATCAAATGTGAAGAAGAGCGCCTGTTCTGAGACGTACACATCCTCATACCGGTATCCCGCCTCCAGCATCCCTTCAAGGAAAGCGTGGCACATTTCCTCACAGGGGAATGTGATAGAGACCTTCATAGTCAGGAGCTCTGGGTCGGCATAACGGCCGATGCAGAAGCCTGTCAGCCACCAATGTTTTCGGCAGAGGCGGCATATGGGAAGGAGCCCTTGCATCAGTGAAAATGAAAATACGGGTAGCTGCTCTTTAGGCGCGCTGTGGAATATTGTATCCGCCCGCTCTTCCCTTGGGACGATATGATCGGCTTTGTAGATTCCAATCTCACAGCCCGCAGTAATCCCATATTGACCTTTCCACAGCTCAAGCAGCCATGTGGATCCTTCATAATCGAAGTATATGGGCTCACAGTCGAAGATCATGTGGAAGAGAGGAGCATATTTATCATAGACGCTGCAATATCCGTAATCACGCTGCCATGCGTCGAACCTTGAGGTGAATAGATCTTGCCTTAGCTTGTATTTAAATCCGAAAGGCGAGGCGATCTGATCCAGACGTTCAAGGCGTTCAGGGACAGACATCTTCTTTACTTTGCGGACAGCGTAGATCTTGCGTATATAAAGGAAAAGAGGCGGTAAGATCAGGATAAGAATAATTATAAATATCCAGAGATTCATGGTATAAAATCCTCTTAGAAAAGATAGCATTGCTATATTTTATGCAGAGAAGGCAGAGCAGGTGAAAAGTATTGTAAAAGTGCCTGAATACAAGTATAATAAAAGTAAATATATCAGAAAAAATAAAGAGAGGTGACGAAATGGCAAGCATATTTGATATTTTAGGCCCTGTTATGGTAGGCCCTTCCAGCTCCCACACAGCGGGAGCGGTACGCATCGGGCTGGTAGGGAGGCAGCTTCTGGGGGCGCAGCCTGTGAAGGCGACTGTATACTTTCACGGCTCGTTCGCAGCGACAGGAAGAGGCCATGGGACGGACAGAGCCCTGATCGCAGGGCTTCTGGGAATGCAGCCGGATGATCTCAGGATCCCGCACAGCTTCGAAGTCGCGAAAGAAGAAGGAATGGACTTTGTAATTGAGAACAGGGATCTTAAAGGCGCTCATCCCAATACCGCGAAGATCATCATGGAAGCGAAAGGTGGGAAGACGCTTGAGATCCAGGCATATTCTATTGGCGGGGGCAGGATCCGCGTAAGCAAATTGGACGGTCTGGACGTAAGCTTCAGCGGGGAGACGAATACGCTGATCATCCGCAACGAAGACCGGCCTGGATGTATTACGCATATTTCTACTGTACTTAGCCTCTGTCAGATCAATATTGCCACCATGCAGGTGTTCCGCTCTAAGAGGGGCGGGGTCGCGGTCCAGGTAGTGGAGGTGGATCAGGTGGTCCCGCAGAGCGCCCTGGAGATGCTGGAAAAGAAGGATGGGATCTTAAAAGTAACGTTTTTGAATGTGAGCGAGAAGGAGTAGAGATATGTCATATCAGTCGATGGAAGAAATTTATAAAAGATGTGAAGAAAAGGGGATCGAATTCTGGAAAGCGATCCAGCTGGAAGATGCTGAAGAGCGTGACGTGACGGAAGAGAATTCATGGAACCAGATGAAGAAGACGTGGCAGGCCATGATCGACAGCATCGAAAGCTATGACAGAGATCTCATGTCCGCAAGCGGCCTTGTAGGAAAAGATGGGGGGATCATGGAGGATTATCTGGAGAAAGGAGACGCCCTGTGCGGGAAATTTGTGGCGAAAGTCATAGTAAATGCTCTTAAGATGGGATGCAATAACGCCTGTATGAAGCGAATTGTGGCGGCTCCTACAGCCGGGGCGTGCGGGGTGCTCCCGGCAGTGCTTGTTACATATTATTACGAGTATGGCATACCGGAAGAGAAGATGATCGAGGCCATGTATGTGGCGGCCGGGGTAGGGCAGATTATTGCGAACCGCGCTTATCTGGCGGGAGCATCCGGCGGATGCCAGGCTGAGATCGGCTCGGGATCCGGCATGGCGGCGGCGGCCATCTGCCATGTCAAAGGAGGCAGTCACGAGCAGCTGGGGCACGCCTGTGCCATGGCGCTTAAGAATCTGATGGGGCTTGTGTGCGACCCGGTCGGCGGCCTTGTGGAGGTCCCATGTGTGAAGAGGAACGTAGGCGGAGCGGTGAATGCTCTTGCGGCCGCTGACATGGCGCTTGCGGGGATCGTCAGCCAGATCCCGGTGGATCAGGTCATCGACGCGATGAAGGAAGTCGGGGATCGGATGGATGTAAGCCTGAAAGAGACAGGAGTGGGCGGAGTGGCCGGAAGCCCTGTCGGACAGGAAGTCGTGAAGCGGCTGTTCGGTTAACATGTCTGCCGTTCATTTTAAATGAAAAAGGAGGGACGGTCATGTATGAGAAGGAGATAGCGAAGCTGCAGGAGATCATAGACGAGAGTTCGGACATTGTGTTCTTCGGAGGAGCGGGGGTGTCTACGGAGAGCAATATCCCTGATTTCCGAAGCGCGGACGGGCTATATCGGCAGCAGTACAGATATTCCCCGGAGCAGATCGTAAGCCATACTTTCTTTGTGCGGAATACGGAGGAGTTCTATGAATTTTATAAGAATAAAATGATGTTCCTTGAGGCGAAGCCCAATGCAGCCCATCAGAAGCTGGCGGAGCTTGAAAGGGCGGGAAAGCTCTCGGCGGTCATAACGCAGAATATCGACGGGCTTCACCAGGCGGCAGGGAGCAGGACAGTGTATGAGCTGCATGGGAGCATCCACAGGAATTACTGTCAGGAATGCGGCGCATTTTATGACGCCAGTTATGTGAAAGAGGCAGCAGGGATCCCAAAATGCAGCTGCGGGGGCGTCGTCAAGCCGGATGTGGTGCTGTATGAAGAAGGGCTTGACGCTACAGTCATCCAGGACACCGTCCGCGCGATCGGAAGAGCAGATACTCTGATCATTGGAGGGACGTCCCTTGTCGTATATCCGGCCGCGGGATTTATAGATTATTTCCGGGGGAGGCATCTTGTAGTAATTAATAAGGAGGCGCCGGCGCGGGAAGTCGGTGCAGAGCTTACCGTGGCGGCGCCGATCGGCGAAGTGCTTGGAAGGATCCATGTGCCCGGGCAGGGGCTATAAAGATCTATCTGTCCTGACACAGCCCGGATGCAGCGAGGGGAACACCTCTACGCTGCGCTTAAGGATCCCTTTCATATATGCGATGGCCGTCCCATAGTTCGTGATCGGGATTCCTGCATCTTTGGCACAGCACAGGCGGTATTTCATCTCCCGCTCGTTCAAAGTGCAGCCGCCGCAGTGGATGACGAGGCTATATTTACTTAGGTCGGACGGAAACTCTGTCCCGCTCGTAAATGCAAATTTTATAGACTTCCCGGTATGGTTCCGAATCCAGCCGGGAAGTTTTACTGTCCCTATATCCTCGCATTGTCTGTGGTGGGTGCACCCTTCGGAGATAAGGACTGTGTCGCCGTCTGCCAGAGATTCTAATGCCTTTGCGCCTTCTACAACAGTATGGAGGCTCCCCTTGTATCTCGCAAATAAGATAGAGAAAGAGGTCAGAGGTACGTTTTCTGGCACGATTTTTGCGACTTGCCCGAAGGCCTGGCTGTCGGTAATGACAAGCGCAGGCGCTCTGCCCAGGCTTTTTAGCGTATCGTCCAATTCCGTGTCTCTTGTAACGACAGAGACGGCTCCTCTTTCCAGGATGTCCCGTATCGTCTGCTGCTGGGGAAGGATCAGCCGTCCTTTTGGCGCGGATTTGTCGATGGGGACGACGAGTACGACGAGATCGCCGGGATTTATCAAGTCTCCCACAATCCTGCGAGCAGTATCTTCGGCCGGGATAAGATGGGCGAGACGCTCCTTTAGCCCTTCAATGTTCGTCCCATCTTGTGCGCTGGCCCGGATGATCTGCTCTTTAGGAAGAGCATGGAGAGCAGATCCTTCTGTGCCGGTACAGGCGGCAAGATCTGCTTTATTCAGCACGACGAGACAGGGGATCTGCTTTTCCTGGATCCGAGTGAAGATAGCCGTGTCGGCGTCTGTCATCCCAACAGTACCGTCCACTACAAGGATAGCGATATCCGTTTTGTTCAGCATTTGATACGCTTTTTGGATCCGGAGCAGGCCAAGCTCCCCCTCGTCATCGAGACCCGGCGTGTCGATCATCACGACAGGGCCCAGCGGGAGAAGCTCCATCGCCTTTAGGACAGGATCTGTCGTTGTTCCTTTTATGTCGGACACAATGGCGAGATCCTGCCCGGTCAGTGCATTGATAATACTGGATTTCCCAGCGTTGCGCCTGCCGAAGATGCCAATGTGGATCCTCTCGGCAAGAGGAGTATTGTTCATGCTCATATATAGACCTCCCTTCGGTTGGGGACGGGGTAAAATTCATTTTACCCCGTCCCCAACCGAGATTAAAACCGGAAGTCCCTCCGGTTGTTTTCCCGTATCAGCTTCAGATTCTCAAGGACGACTGCGCGTGCCTTTTCGTTTGGCACATTTAAGGCTTCTTTATCAATGATCTTATCTCCGATTGCTTTTGTTGCGGGAGACGCATAGTCCATCAAGTATTCCTGGAGCGTCATAAGGGCGTTGGGGTGACAGCAGTTCTGGATCTGTCCGCTCTTGCACAGGGACATAAAGCGGTCGCCGGTCCTGCCTTCCCGATAGCACGCGGTACAGAAGCTTGGAATGTAGTCCATCTCCATCAGCCACCGGACGACTTCATCTAATGTGCGGTTGTCGATGACGTCAAATTGTTCGGAACATTCATCTTCCGGCTCCGGTTCGCTGTAGCCGCCAACACTTGTCCTGGAGCCTCCGCTGATCTGGGAGACGCCGAGGTGGAGCACCCGCTCGCGCACCTTCCTGCTCTCTCTTGTGGAAATGATCATGCCTGTGTATGGTACAGAGATACGGATGCATGCTACGATCTTGGCGAACGTATCATCGTCGATCCCATTTGTGAAAGCGCTCGCGTCAATATCGTCGGCATTGCGAAGCCTTGGCACACTGATCGTGTGCGGGCCTACGCCGAAAGCCGCTTCGAGATGTTCTGCGTGCATAAGAAGGCCGGCAAATTCATAGCGGTACTTGTCAAGGCCAAAGAGGACGCCGATACCTACATCATCTATGCCGCCTTCCATAGCGCGGTCCATCGCTTCTGTGTGGTAATCGTAATCGTGCTTTGGCCCTGTTGGATGAAGCTCCAGATAGCTTTCCTTATGGTATGTCTCCTGGAACAGGATGTAAGTCCCGACTTCGGCTTCTTTCAAAAGACGGTAATTATCCACGGTCGTAGCGGCGATATTGATATTCACACGGCGGATCGCGCCGTTTTTATGCTTGATGCTGTAAATCGTGTTGATTGAGTCAAGGTAATACTCCATTGTGTTGTGGACGGGATCTTCACCGGCTTCCAGCGCCAGACGTTTATGCCCCATATCCTGAAGCGCTATGACCTCGCGCCGGATGTCTTCCTGGGAGAGCTTCTTGCGGGGGATATGCTTGTTTTTTAAATGGTACGGGCAGTAAGTACATCCGTTGATGCAGTAGTTGGACAGATAGAGAGGTGCGAAAAGCACGATACGATTTCCATAGAAATCCTTTTTAATCTGTTCTGCAAGCTTGAAGATCTTCTCGTTCAAGCCGGCGTCTTCGCAGGCCAGGAGAACGGAAGCCTCCCGATGGGAGAGCCCTTTCTTTAAAGAGGCTTTCTCAATGAGAGATTCAATAAGAGCAGTATTATTTTTGTTCTCATCCGCGTAGGCGAGCGTCTCCAGAATCTCTTCATGGTCGATGAATTCGGTCGCATGTCGTGAGTTTACGTCGTACATAGTAAGTCTCCTCCTTATATTTCATTTCATTCATTACTTGTATTCAGAGAATCTCCCCGTGCGGTCACTACTTTATATCCGATGGCGGCCATGCGGTCTTCCAGGCCTTTTCTACGCTCGGCAGATTCGATTCCGGTGTAAAGCTTGTTGTCGTATAGGTTGTAGTCTTTCCGCACATCGCTCGGAGAGAGGTTGGGCATTACGACATTTGCCCCTGCAAGGATGCCAAGCTCCCGCCCGCCGTCCACGATCGTTCCGAGGGCTGTCGTTGCGGGGAGGAGGATGCGTGGGAGCATCAGGCGCAGAAGCCCCAGCATGAAAAGGGTAAGATCTAAAGCGCCCGCCTTTTCTCTTGCGAAGGGGGTGTCATGATGCGGGATAAACGGCCCAATCCCTACCATCTGGGGATCCAGCTGCCGGATAAAGATCATGTCGCCCGCCAGATGTTCCGGCGTCTGGCCGGGAGAGCCGACCATAAAGCCCGTTCCCACCTGATAGCCGATATCCTTTAAATCCCACAGACATTGCTGCCTTACAGAGGCGCTTAGAGACGGAGGGTGGAGGGCCTTATAATGGCATGGATCGTAAGTCTCATGCCTTAGAAGATAACGGTCCGCCCCCGCGTCAAAATAGGCTTTGTAACTGTCGTAGGGCTTCTCGCCGATAGAAAGGGTGAGGGCGCAGTTAGGGCAAAGCTCTTTTATCGCTCGGATAATATGTACCATGCGGGCATCAGTGAAATAGCCGTCCTCACCGCCTTGCAGGACGAAAGTGCGGAAGCCCAGCGCATATCCGGCCTGGCAGCAGGAGAGGATCTCTTCTTCAGTCAGCCGGTAGCGATGGACGTTCCAGTTGCTTTTGCGAATGCCACAGTAGAAACAGTCATTTTTGCAGTAGTTGGTAAATTCGATCAGGCCTCTAATGTAGACATCGCGTCCGTAATAGCGTTGCCGTTCTTTTCTTGAAAGCGCAAAAAGATATTCGGCCAGCTCCGGTGTGCGCCCGGCAATCAGCGCGGCCCATTCAGCTTTGTCAAGCGACCGGTCCGTATGCAGTTTGTCGATGAGCCCTGTCAAATGTGCCGACATCGTTGATATTGCCTCCTCTACCTTTTTATGGTTTGTTACAATAAAAATCCTGACACTACAGGCGTCAGGATTCATAGGGTATACACAGTCTTATTGTGAATCTCGTGCGCCTTTTCCCTCAGGTATTACCCTTAAGGATCAGTACGTGCTGACTGTATTATAGCAGATGGGGGCGGAGGAGACAAGAAGAATCGAAAAAAGGCCGGGAAGAGATTAAAAGGAGCGCAGAGGCTGTGTTGACAGGCTTATTTGTGAATGTGTATACTAAGATCATAAAGAGAGGTATACGAAGATGGGAATGACGAAAGAAGAAGTATTGCAGGAGTTTGAGAAGGGCTATGACTGTGCCCAGGTAGTGTTTCATTACTGGGGCGAGAAGATCGGACTGGACGGGGAGACGGCGTACAAGATCTCTACCGGGTTCGGTGCAGGGATGCTGCAGGGGGAGACATGCGGCGCGGTCATCGGCGCGTATATGGCGATGGGATTAAAATACGGGGTTTCTGAAGAAATCCCGGAAGGGGAGAGACAGAAGGTTACATCAATCCTTAAAAATGAAGAATTCCGAGAGAGGTTTTTAGAGAAATACCGGTCTACAATGTGCCGGGAACTTCTGGAGGCAGATTTTTCCACAAAAGAAGGGGCGGAGAAGATTCGGGAGAAAAATCTTATGACCACATTCTGCCCACAGCTGGTATCGGATATTTTAGCGATACTGGATGAGATTATGTAAAGGGTGTATTTATTTCTCTGCTGTATCATGCAGGTATTCTGTAATCGCATGATATGCTTCATATAATTTTTCATAAGATACCGTGCAGTTGGCCGGACTGGTGGATGGCAGGCAGATCGCTTCAATGCCTGTCTGCGGATAACAGTATTTACGGTACAGCTGTGCGGCTTTTGTGCCTGTAGCAAATATAGCGCGGATATCTGCTTTGGCAAGGATCACATTCATGTCGTTAGGGACGGGATTGCGGATGCTGCTGTCGTCCGCGCCCCGGATCTCGCACCCTGCCAGAACGTCCCACACCGCGATGCGGTTGCGTAGGGCGAACGCGATCTTATCTTCCTTCGTCTCGGGAAGCGATTCGCCGCATACGTCTGAAACTACTTTCCAGAAACGGTTCCTCGGATGGCCGTAATAAAAACCGACCTCACGGGACTTCGGCGAGGGCATAGTCCCAAGCATGAGGACGCGGGAGTTCGCATCGAATATAGGTGTGAAATTGTGTGTAACAAGTTCCTGTGAGTATGCCATAGTATGTTCCTCCTGATAAGGTACCCTCAGTGTATAATTTCTTCTATTGTATCAAAATAAGACGATAGATTCCAGTAGTCTAAAAACTCTATTATCAAAGAAGGGGCGGGCAATGCAAGAGAGCAGATTATTTAAGATTATATATCATTTACTTGATAAAGGACAGGCTACCGCTCCAGAATTAGCAGAAGAATTCGAAGTATCTGTGAGGACGATCTACAGAGATATTGATGCCCTAAGCAGTGCGGGTATTCCTGTTTACGCGGAAGTGGGGCGAAACGGCGGCATTCATTTAATGAATGATTTTGTTTTAGATAGAGCAGTATTGTCAGAAGAAGAAAAGCAGGAGATTCTGACAGCCCTGCAAAGCATAAATTTTACGAAGAATATTAGTAACAGTCAAACATTACAAAAACTTTCTGCAATATTTAATATTAGTTCGGAGAATTGGCTTGAAGTGGACTTTTCCAGATGGGGAGACAATGGGACTGATAATGAGAAATTTGAACTATTAAAATCAGCGGTAATTTATCAAAAATGCGTAAAAATAACCTATGCAAACTCCTGTGGGACAATTGATGAAAGAATTGTCCAACCGCTAAAAATGTCATATAAGTCTATGTCGTGGTATTTGAAAGCATATTGTACGGAAAAGCAGGATTATCGTATCTTTAAGCTGACTCGCATTATAGATTTAGAAGTTCTTGCGGACGGTTTCTGTAAAAGCCCATTTCCAGAATTCGATGAGACACCAGGCCAGGCATATAATACAATTGTATTACGTTTCCCGAAATCTATGTCCTACCGTGTTTATGATGAGTTTGATAAAACGAGGGTAACCCAGAAAGAAAACGGAGATTTAATCGTGTCTGCTGAAATGCCAGAAGATGAATGGCTGATAGGGTATTTGTTATCATTCGGGTCGCAAGTAGATATTATAGAGCCTGCGTATCTGGGAGACATTGTGGCAGAACAGGCAAAGAAAATTTATGAAAAATATAAAACATGACACAGGGTGTCAGTGTTTGCGTGCTACACTATTTTTGTAACCAAACAGATTTTACATTTAGGAGGACTGGAAATGACTGAAAAATATTGTCAATGCTGTGGTATGCCAATGGGCGATACAGATGAAATGTATGGGAGAAATAAGGATGGGAGCAAAAATGAGGATTACTGCAAGTATTGTTTTGAGAATGGCGCTTTTACAAGCGATTGTACAATGGACGAAATGATTGAGTTTTGTATTCCTCATATGGTTAAGGCTCATTCTGATATGACAGAAAATGAAGCCCGCAACATGATGAAAAAGTTTTTCCCCACGCTCAAGCGGTGGAAAGCTATGGATTAAACACGGAATATCTCTGGATTTAAAGACAAGCAAAGGCAGGAGCGGTACTCCTGCCTATACATATCAATGCCATAGCGTTTTCTTATTTATGCTCTTCCAGACAGGACTATCTGCCGTCCGATCAGATAATCTCCTAAAGTGTTCGACATTTGTGATATCCGGCCGAAGAAGAATCCGGTCTGCAGCGCATGGTTCTGCTTTAAGATCTCTGTAAGAGACGCAAGAAAACGCTCCTTGCTGGAAGTATCTGCCTTAGAAAAGGTGTCATCCAGCTTTACTTTCTGAAGCTTTTCGTACTGCTCGTCTTTTAGCTTATCATATTCTGGCCTGTTCGCAGCAATCAGATTCAGATTCTTCATAGCCCACCTAAGGGCGAAGAATGCTGCGTCAACTTCTCCGTTCTTCGAAGATTTACGTAAACTCTCGTACTCCTTATATGTCTCAGGAGCTTCTCGCTCCATTGCAAAAAGATATGCGCCCATGTTCTCTTCCTGTACATGATTGTTACCGTCCAGGCCGATTACATGTTTCACAGCGTATTCCATATCGCATGTGCCGACACGCTTTCCCTCCATGCCGATCCGGGCGACAGAGCGTATTGCCTCCATAAAGGAGTCTTTTTCTTTATCATCCATAAACTGTTCTGCAAGATATTCCGCCTTCTGGACGCCAAGAGAGATCAGCGCTGTCCGGCCGGCCTCATCGAGGCCATGGACGTTGTTAGGGAGAAGGTCATTCCACATAATATTGTATACGTTATCTTTCAATTCCTGGCTTTTCCCATACAAAGCATCCGTAATCGCATTGTCAATCCGTGCGTAGCCGGTGTAGTAGGGGGTTACATTATTTAGAGCCATGATGACTGGCTCGCGCTTTACGGGAGCGGAAGGGGCGGCGCCAGAAGACGCATCTTCCTTCAGCGCGAACGGTTCATCATTCATCGGCTTTGTAGAAGCGAAATTTTTCTTTATATTTTCCATCTGTGCGGCAGAGATCTTTTCCGCCCACGGCTGGATCTTCTGCTGGTAGACAGTGGTAGAATGATAGCAGTTGCATTTATCCATAATAATCCTCCATTTCAGACACGACGAGGTTCTCTTATTAATTATATCGTCTAAAAGGAATATTACTTAATCAGTATGGTTCCATTCTGTAATCATTTTGGATGCTTCTAAATATTTCTTCTGTAAATTATTCATTTAATGAAATTAGCCTATCTTTGCGTGTAAACAAGTTCTGTGATTCCGTTATAAGATTGTGTACGTATCAGCTTAAGTTTTACTTTATTGCCGGTTTCTTTCCAAAGCCGGATCCCAGAACCTAAAAGTATTGGGATGATTGAAATGTAGTACTCATCGATCAGGTCGGCCTGTATCAGAGGATGGATGATCTCTGCTCCGCCACAGATCCATATGCCCTGTCCAGGCTGCCGCTTTAGACGCTGGACAAGATCGCAAGGGTTTTCTTGCACAAATTTCAGTTTATCTGTGGACGGCAATATTCTGTGAGTAATTATATAGCTTGTTAATTGAGAATAAGCCCATTCGTCTGGGGACAGTTCTGTTACAACTTGATAATAAGTATTCCATCCCATAACGACTGTGTCAATATCTCTTATAAAAGCAGAATAGGTATCGGCATTTTCGATATCATCGCACTGCCCACTCAGCCAATCTACGTTTCCGTTACTATCAGCAATGTACCCGTCCAGGCTCATTGCAATATATAAAGTTATTTTCCTCACGATAGTCCTCCGGATTTCTGGTTTTTAACTTTTTCATTGTATATCATACGCCCAGCGCACGAAGGGGCACAAGCCCTGAACTAGGATATTAGGGGAAGATTTTCCCTGTCCCATAGATGTTTTATAGCCATTTATGATATAATAGAGCCATTATAAAAAGAGAGGGACGATAAAGGAGGAGAACAATGGATTACATTCGTTTGGACATGTCTACATACAAGAGAAAGAGCCATTTTGAATATTTTAAGAGCATGGCATACCCATATGTTGGGACGACCGTTAACGTAGATATCACGGGATTTTTGGAGAAGGTCAAAAAGGAGGGCTTTCCTTTTTTCCTCTCCTTTTGCTATTGCGTCCAGGAGGCGGCGGGCAGCGTTCCTGAGCTCCGGCAGAGGATTTCTGACGATGGGATTATTGAATTTGCTCGCTGCCGCACTTCCCATACGGTGGCGCTGGAAGACGGCACATATTGCTACTGTACTCTGGATGGGAAGATGCCGTTTCCAGACTATATACCTTATGCAGTGAAGGAGCAGGAAAAGGCGAGAGCGCAGAGTTCGATCGAGGAAGAAAGCGAGGATGTACAGGATATGATCTTTATCTCTACTGTGCCGTGGATTACGTTCACTTCTCTTGTACAGCCGGTCCCCATGCCTGCGGACAGCAATCCGAGGATCACATGGGGCAGACATTTTGTACAGGAAGGCAGGACGCTCATGCCCGTGGCTGTCTTATGCCACCATGCTCTGGTCGATGGAGCGCATATAGGGCAGTTCTACAAGGCTCTGGAAAAGAGCATGGAAAACCTGTGAGCGATGTTAGTATTGGCTAAGTAAAGTAAATTGTGTTAAAATAAATCTGTTGAGCAAGCAGGCATTTTACTAGAAAAGGGAATTTTCAATGCAGGGGAATACATTAGTCGAACAAGTTGAAAGAGACGGCAATATTGTCATTGGCAAAGATACAAGCCGCTCCTGGAGCGGGATCCTTAAGGCGATTGAGAATTATTTTCCTGATGCGTACACAAGTACGATTGGGAATATACATATAGTGCGCGGGCAGTATAGAGGCAGGAGGTACGCCATACGTGCGAAGAATATTACGTATCTTGGGAATCCGCACCCGGCTTTCAAGAAGAGGATACAGATACCGGGGGATCTGCAGGCATTCTACCGGGACGCTGTGGCAGAAGGGCTTACGCCTGTTCTTCTGGGGGTATATACCCATGAGGACAATGAGCTTTTCTGTGAATTTAATATAGAAGATTTCATCGAGAAGAAGGCAAATAATTCATCTGCTCATGTATATACAAGCGATCTGTCGATGGCGGCTGCGGAAGGGATCTTTCAGAAGACGGACTATTTTGGAAACCGGATTACCGTATTCAGGACAGATATGGTGGCGGCGTTCCTGGACGACCTTCTCTTGGAAAGGGAAGAGGCGGCGCAAGAGGTGCAGAAGCCTCGCAGGGAAGAAAGAAGAGAGCCGGAAGCTTTTGAAAGGCCTGTAGGGCTCGCGGCATTCCAAGGGCTGTCAGAGAAGAGGCCTGGAGCCCAGGGGGGACCCGGGATGTCGGAAGAGATCCTGAATGTCTTCCGGGATTTCTTTGCGTCAAGGTTAAGAGAGTGGCATGGGATTGACTGCTATCGTAAAATGATCGAGGCAGATTATAGAAATAAATTCCAGGCGGAGTGGGCGGGATTCTTCTTAGAGTATGAATTTGAGTCTTATATTAACGAGCATTCTCTGACAGGGCTTGTACGGTATGAGCAGGATAAGACGAAGAGCGGGATCGACCTGGATCTATATTTCCCAGGCATCGGCTGTTATGGGGACTTAAAGGCTCACAGCGAGAACTCTTCGGCAATCCAGGGGAATGACTGGGATATGGTTCATGACGTGCTTGGCAGGGAAGAAGGGAAGAACCACATCTTTTATATCGTGTGCGAACATAGCACGGTGAAGGACAGTGAGAGAGGATATGAGGTAACGGAATTCTGGAACAGCGCGCAGGGGAAGGAAGACCTTATGAGCTATCATAAGAGGATGAAGAACAGCGTGCAGTTAAAGAAACTCTACATACTGGATATCCATCCCGGCAATCAAAAGTATCTGTCTATATTCCGGCAGGGAGTGAACAGCAACGGGAAGCTGCGGAAGCCGAAGATTATGATCGACCGTGATAACCTGAGCAAGTTTGTGATCGCTAAGATGGAGCCGGGCATGGGGAACATAGAAGGGAGCAAGTTCCGATTCGTGGATCTGTTCTCAGGCATCGGCGGCTTCCATCAGGCGATGGGGCAGCTTGGCGGCGAGTGCGTGCTGGCTTCAGAGATAGATGAGTCTTGCAACAAGACGTATTTGAAGAATTATGGAATGCATTCCGACGTCAATGTCAGGGATTTGGATGAGAATACGGATGTTCCCGATCATGAGGTACTCTGCGCGGGATTTCCATGCCAGGCTTTCAGCAAGGCCGGCAAGCAGGCAGGGATGGAAGATGAGACGAGAGGGACATTATTCTTTGATATTGTGCGGATATTGAAAGCGAAGCATACGAAGTATATTATTCTTGAGAATGTACGGAATCTTGTCTCCCATGACCATGGCAATACGTGGAAGACTATACGTAAGAAGCTGATGCAGTGCGGGTATCGCCTTACAAGGGAGCCTCTTATAGTAAGCCCGCATCAGTTCGGGATCCCCCAGCTTCGGGAAAGGGTTCTTATTCTTGGGAAATACGATCCGAAGAACGTAGAGAAGCCTTTAAATATCCAGATCGAAGCCGAATATAGCAAAGACGATAACAGTATTTATTCGGTCTTGGCGGAAGGCAAGGTGGAAGACAAATATTACATCACAGAGTACGAGACGATGGTCCTGGACGCCTGGAATGAGTTTTACCGGGGCATTAATAGGCGGATCATCGGATTCCCTGTCTGGGCAGATTATTTCCGATATGAAAAAGCCCCGGAGAGATATCCTCTGTGGAAGCAGGAATTTGTACGGAAAAATATAGAGCTGTATCAGGAGAACAGGGAGTTTATCGATGGATGGCTTAGCAAGTATGATGAGCTGAAAGGCTTTATACCGACCCACCATAAAATGGAGTGGCAGGCGGGCACGAATATTGATTCTGTATGGGAAGGCGTGATCCAGATGCGCCCGTCCGGCATCCGTATTAAAACACCGACGTGTTTTCCTGCTCTTGTCGCCATGGTACAGATCCCGATTATCGGAAGATATAAGCGTCGTCTGACCGTGGAGGAGGCAGGAAGGCTGCAGAGCTTCCCAAGCCCGGTGAGGGATGAGGGGAAGATGGATGACATGCATTTCCTGTGCGACGAAAATGACCAACAAGCGTACAAACAATTTGGGAACAGCGTCAATGTGGAAGTGATGAAGCATTGTGCCAGAAAGCTTTTTGAGTATAATGACTAAGACATGACAAACGAAAATCCACTGTATCGTGCTTTTGCATCAATACAGTGGATTTTATGATATTCCTTTGTCCATCGGTACATACCTCTTTCTTTTGATTTTTTATCCTTTTTGTGTTTTTTGATTTATGTTTTTGGTGGTCTGTCCTCCTTTTCTTTTGTTAAGATTATAATATCGCATAAAAGTGGATATGTCAATGGGAAATCAGAAAAAAATATAAAAAAATATTAATTGACGAACAATAAAAGATTAGTTTATGAAAAATCAAAAAAGTCTCCGGCTATTGCGGCCGGGGACTTTTAAATTCTTATTATTAGGATCAGCCTTGCGTATACCTTGACAGGAACTGTCGTGTCCGCTCTTCGGCAGGGCTTTCGAACACTTGCGTCGGGCTGCCCTGTTCTATGATCGCTCCGTCGTCCATGAAGATCACATGGTTTGCCACATCTCTCGCAAATGCCATCTCGTGGGTGACGATGACCATGGTCGTATTTTTGTCTGCCAGTTCTTTGATTACTCGCAGGACTTCTCCGGTGAGCTCCGGGTCAAGGGCGCTCGTCGGCTCGTCAAAGCAGAGGATGTCCGGCCGAAGGGCAAGAGCCCTTGCGATCGCTACGCGCTGACATTGCCCGCCTGAGAGCTGGTGGGGATAGCTGTGCATGCGGTTCTCAAGCCCCATCTGGCTAAGAAGCGTTTTTGCCAGCTCCTGGATCTCCTCCTGGATTTCTTTTTTCTTTGTCTTGTAATCTGCCTGCTCTTTTGCCAGAAGCTCTCTGGCTAGCATTACGTTTTCCAGGGCCGTATACTGCGGGAACAGATTGAAGGACTGGAACACTAAGCCGAAATGAAGCCGTTTCTTGCGTATTGCGGATTCTGCTTTTGTGGCGGGGTCGGCAGCGTCAAATAATGTCTCCCCTCCCACACGGATAATTCCCTTATCCGGCGTTTCTAAAAAATTCAGGCACCGAAGGAGGGTAGTCTTGCCGCTCCCAGAAGAGCCGATGATAGATACGGCCTGGCCTTTCTCAAGAGAAAAGCTGATATCTTTTAATACTTCCGTGCGGTTAAAGGATTTGCAAATGTGTTCTACTTCTAAGATTGCCATCGTTTCAAGCCTCCTTCTATCGGAAATAGTCCAGCTTCTTTTCCAGACGTCCGAGAAGGAGCGTCAGAATGCCGTTGAAGATCAGGTAGTAAACGGCCGTAAAGAACAGTGGCCATATGGCGCCTGAAATTCCGTGAGAGCCTTTCATGAAGGCCTGTCCTGCCCATATGATCTCCTGGAGGGCAATGATACGGGCGAGGGAAGTGTCCTTTACGAGAGTGATGATCTCGTTGGACATAGGCGGTACGATGCGCTTGATCATCTGCAGCAAAGTGACCTTAAAGAAGATCTGGCTTTTTGTCATGCCAAGCACGAGCCCCGCTTCTTCCTGACCGATTGGGACGCCCTGGATCCCGCCCCGGTATATTTCGGAAAAGTAGCATGCATAATTCAAGATAAATGAGAAGGAGGCCGCCAGGAAGCGCCCGGACTCTCCGCCGCCCCAGATTGGGTTATGTAATACCAGGCCGGGGAAATAATATATGATCAGCAGCTGGATCATCAGCGGCGTCCCTCGTATGATCCATACGAGGAATTTGCAGAAGTAGCTTAAAGGGCGGAAATGGGACATAGAGCCAAAGGCTATGATGAGTCCCAGAGGGAACGCTCCGACCAAAGTCACGAAAAAAAGTTTTAATGTCTGCAAAAAGCCTACGTTGAGCGCCTCAATGACAATTGGCATCTGTTCTAAAATCTGTTCCATAAAAATATCCTGCTTCTAATTTCTATTGTTCAATAATAGCGGCCTGTACGCCATACTTCTCAGCGCATTCTTCCATGCTGCCGTCCGCATAGCTTTCTTTGAAGAATTTGTTCAGCTCTTCAGCGAAATCAGAGCCTTTGCGGAATCCAACGCCGTACTCCTCGCTGTTCAGCCCGCATGTGTAGGTAAGATCCTCATAGCCCGTGCCGTCGCCTACCATAGCGGCAGCCATAAGAGAGTCGATAACGGCGGCGTCCGATGTGCCTGCTGCAACTTCCATAAGAGCGTCAGCCTGTGCTTTTACGGCTGTATACTCAAGGTCAAGGGCGGAGATCTCTTTTTCACCTGCGCTTCCTGCCTCCACGGCAAATGTCAGGTCAGACAAGCTGTCCACGTCCTGATACTTGTCAGCTACGTCGGACGGGACAACGACAACCTGTGCGTTGTTGCAGTATGCGTTGGAACATTCCATAGCGCTTGTCACCTCGTCTGTGAGCGTCATACCGTTCCATACACAGTCGATCGTCTTGCCGTCCAGCTCCATGATCTTATTATCCCAATCAATCTCTACAAACTCGACATCAACGCCTATACTCTCTGCAAATGCTTTCGCCATGTCGGCGTCAAAGCCGATCCACTCGTCGTTCCCATCCTTATAGTCCATTGGGGCAAAATCGGTGATGCCCACTACGAGCGTGCCTTTTTCTTTCACATAAGCGATATCGCTCTCGGAGGCTGTGTCCGATGCGGAATCGTCCTTTTCACCAGATCCGGCTGAATTGCCGCATGCGGCTAAAGAAAGGGCCATGGTCAGAGTTAACATAAATACAATTAGTTTTTTCATAATACAAGTCTCCTCAAATCTTTAATTTGTGCAGCCTGCACGTTACCATATTAGCAGTTTACCAAACTAAAGTCAAGAGAGAATTTATAAGGAGAAAATTATCCCAGTTTTGTCCCGGTCAGCATCTCATATCCCTGAAGATATTTCCCGATAGTCTTTTCTACAATATCGTCTGGCAATGTCCAGTCATTATCCGGGTTCTCCTTTAGCCAGTCGCGGGCAAACTGCTTGTCGAACGACGGCTGCCCATGTCCCGGCTCGTACGTATCGGCGGGCCAGAAACGGGAGCTGTCGGGAGTGAGCATCTCGTCGCCGATTACAATATTGCCATTCTCGTCCAGGCCGAACTCAAATTTTGTGTCTGCAATGATGATGCCGCGGCTTAGAGCGTAATCGGCACATTTCTTATAAAGAGCAAGCGTACAGTCGCGAAGTTTTGCAGCATATTCTTCTCCCTTGCCTGGGAAATATTTTTCCAAGTGCTCGATGCTCTGTTCATAAGAAATATTTTCGTCGTGATCGCCGATCTCAGCCTTCGTGGAAGGAGTGTAGATTGGCTCCGGAAGCTTGTCGGACTCTTTTAAGCCTTCCGGAAGACGGATCCCGCATACTGTACCGTCCTTTTGGTAGCTTGACCAGCCGCTTCCCGTAATATATCCGCGGACGATGCATTCGATCGGAAGCATCTGAAGCTTCCTGCACATCATGCTGTTGCCGTCGAACTGGGGCTTGCGGAAGAATTCCGGCATGTCGTTCACGTCTACGGAAATCATATGGTTTGGTAGGATGTCCTGTGTCATGTCAAACCAGAATTTGGACATCTGTGTCAGGACAGCTCCCTTTTTGGCCACATTGTTCTTTAAGATTACGTCAAAGCAGCTGATGCGGTCTGTAGCGACCATGATCAGACTGTCGCCGTTGTCATAAATCTCACGTACTTTTCCTTCTTTGATTGGTCTCATGTGATAGCCCTCGCTTCGTATTGGATTTTGTAAATACTATTTCATGATAAACAGGTTTGAAAGGAAAATCAAGATTTTGATAAAAAAGGTTATATCTTGACCATTTCTGCTTTTACATGATAAAGTTAAGGAAATTGATTTTAGGAGGAATAAGAGATGAAAAAGAGTAATCCGATAGCGCTTTTGCCTATTGGCGTGTTTTTAGTACTGTATCTGGGGCTTGGTATTTTGTTTGAATATGTGATGAAGATCCCGATGGGATTTTACAATATTCCGATCGTAGTTGCCTTTCTTGCGGCGATCCTTGTAGCGTGCCTGCAGAACAGGGCGGTAAAGTTCGACGAGAAGCTGGGGCTGATGGCGCAGGGGCTGGCAGACAAGAACATTATTACGATGCTGCTCATTTTCCTGACGGCGGGAAGCTTCGTCGGAGTTGTAGGAAGGACAAGTGCGGAGAGCGTGGCGTACTTCATGCTGTCTTTAATCCCGGCTCGTTTTGCAGTGGCAGTGCTTTTTGTGGTGGCGTGTTTTGTATCTACGGCGATGGGGACTTCTGTAGGGACTATCACTCTTATTACGCCCATCGCAGTGGCAGTGGCGTCCGCTTCTGGCTTTAGCGTTCCTTTGTGCATTGGCGCTGTAATGGGAGGCGCCATGTTTGGCGACAATCTGTCATTTATATCAGATACCACGATTGCGGCATGTAACGGCCAGGGATGCGCTATGAAGGATAAGTTCCGCGAGAATTTTGGGATTGCGTTTCCGGCTGCGGTTGTCACGCTTGTTTTAATCCTTGTGCTTTCTCTCAATACAGATCTGAACGGCTCTGTTGTTAATGACTACAATCTGATCCAGATAGTTCCTTACATACTTGTGCTAATTGGAGGGATTATCGGTGTCAATGTATTTGTAGTGCTTTTGGCTGGTATTTTATCGGGCGCTCTGATCATGCTTGCAACAGGCCAGACGGCGGCGACGGATCTGCTTGCGAACATGGGCTCCGGCGTGTCTGGCATGTTTGAGACGTGTATGGTGGCGGTGCTTGTCGCGGCTATGTGTTCTCTGATCCGCGAATATGGCGGCTTTGAGGCGCTCCTTTCACTGATCCGCCGGGTATTTAAAGGGAAGAAAGGAGGCCAGCTTGGGATGGGCTGTCTCGTAGGCGTGATGGACATTGCAACGGCGAATAATACGGTGGCTATCGTTATGGCGAACCCGATCGCCCGTGAGATGTCAGAGGAATATGGGATCAGCTCCAGAAAGGCAGCTTCTATATTAGATACATTTTCCTGTGTATTCCAGGGAGTGATCCCTTATGGAGCGCAGATGCTGGTAGCGATTTCAGCCGCGGGCGAGCTTGGATTCGAAGTGTCCGCATTTGACATAATCCCGAATCTCTTCTACCCAGGGCTTCTGCTTGTAAGCTCGCTTATATTTATATTCCTCGTTCCGCAGAAAAAAGAAAAATAATAAAAAGGGGACGTACACTTTCGCACAAAGTGTACGTCCCCTTTTAGCAAAATGGGTGTCCCTTTTTTATCCGATCGGCTCGAAGTCTGCTACGCCGTGTTTACACAGTGGGCAGATGAAGTCGTCTGGCAGCTCGTCTCCTTCATAAATGTAGCCGCATACTACGCATACGTAGCCTTTCTTGCCTTCTGTGTCCGGTTTCGGCTTTACGTTGCTCTGGTAGTAGTTGTATGTCATGGTCGGCACATTGGACATTACCCGCGCCTCTGTTACGGTGCAGATAAACATTCCGTGTGTGTCAAGATCTACGTACTGTTCTACTTTCAGAGACATGAATGCATTGATGTAGCGGGGAAGGAACGCAAGCCCGTTGTCAGAGCGGAGGGGCTTAAGATCTGCGAACTTATCTACAGTCCTTCCGCTCTGGAAGCCGAATGTCTCAAATACTTTGAAAGGAGCTTCCGTGGAAAGGCAGTTTACATTCATAATTCCTGACTGTTTAATGACATGGTGGGAATAATTTGCCTTATTGATGCATACGGCAACCCGGTTAGGGCTGTCTGTCACTTGTGAGACTGTGTTGACAATAAGCCCGTTATCTTTGCTGCCATCATTGGAGGTTACAACATACAATCCATATCCGATCTTGAAGAGCGCGGTCAGGTCGTTCTTGTTCGCTGTCTCATCTTTCTGCGCCAAATAATCTTTGCAGAGCTCCTCGGCGAGAGATTCTAACTGTTCACTGCTTGTCTCGTTCAGCGCGGACTTAATAGACACGGTCGTATTAGTAAACGCAAGATCTGTACAGCCTTCTAACATTTTTTTCATGATCTTGGCAGCAAGAGGAGCCCAGGAGCCATTTTCAACGAGAGCGATCTTGCGCTTCTGGAAATTGCGCTCAGTCAGATGATCAATGAATTCTTTCATGAATGGGAAGATATCTGCATTGTATGTGGTGGTCGCAAGGATCAGCTTGCTATAGCGGAACGCATCTGCCACCGCTTTGGACATATCGCAGCGCGCAAGGTCATAGACAGTTACTTTTGGACAGCCTTTTGTACGCAGCTTCTCGGTGAGAAGGTCTACGGCCTTTTTCGTATTTCCGTAAACGGAGGTGTAGGCGATTACAATGCCTTCGCTCTCGATCCCGTAGGAGGACCAAGTGTGATAAAGGTTTAAATAACGCTCCAGATTTTCAGACAGTACAGGGCCGTGGAGCGGACAGATCCTCTGTATGTCAAGCCCGGCAGCCTTCTTGAGAAGGCTCTGCACTTGTTTGCCGTATTTTCCTACGATCCCGATATAGTAACGGCGCGCTTCATCTGCCCAGTCGTCTTCCACGTCGAGCGCCCCGAACTTTCCAAAGCCGTCAGCAGAGAAAAGCGTTTTATCATATGCGTCGTAAGTAACGATGACTTCCGGCCAGTGCACCATAGGCGCGTTGAGGAAAGTGAGCTCATGCTTGCCGAGAGAAAGAGTGTCGCCTTCATTTACAACAATCTGCCTGTCCTCATAATCTGTGCCGAAAAATTGCTCCATCATAGCGAAAGTCTTCGCGTTTCCGACAATTTTCGTGTTCTTATACAGGTTCATAAAGTTAGCGATGTTGGCAGAGTGGTCAGGCTCCATATGCTGTATGATCAAATAGTCGGGAGCTTTCCCGGAAATCGTGTTCTGAAGATTGTCAAGCCACTCGTGGGTGAAGCGAGCCTCGACGGTGTCAAGTACGGCTATCTTCTCATCCAGGATCACGTAAGAGTTGTATGCCATGCCATTGGGGACAGCGTACTGGCCCTCGAACATATCGATGTCATGGTCATTCACACCAACATATTTAATGTCGTTTGTAATCGTCATGGTTATTCTCTCCTTTACATTTTTGTTAATTATTTCTCATTATAACATAAAAATGAGAAAGTCTTAAGGTTTCTTTAAAATTTTTTATTATCCTTGACAAATCCCTTCCTTAATATATATCATATTCATTAGTTTGAAAAGCAAAATCGTTGAAGAAGAATATATGAATCTACGAAATGCATAAGGAAAAGAGAGGGAAAGAAACTATGAGCCGGAACCTTGAGACGACATACGACCCGAAAGCAATTGAGCCCAGATTATACGAGAAGTGGTGTGAGAATAAGTACTTCCATGCTGACATTGACAGGAGCAGGAAGCCTTTTACAATTGTAATGCCGCCCCCGAATGTTACGGGCAAGCTGCACATGGGGCATGCTTTGGACAACACGCTGCAGGACATTCTGATCCGTTATAAGAGGATGCAAGGGTACAATGCACTGTGGGTCCCGGGGACCGACCATGCTGCTATCTCCACAGAAGTCAAAGTTACGAACCAGTTAAAAGATGAGGGGATCGATAAGAAGGAGCTGGGAAGAGAGAAATTCCTGGAGCGTACATGGCAGTGGAAGGAAGAGTACGGAGGAGCTATCGAAGAACAGCTGAAGAAACTGGGTACTTCCTGCGACTGGGACAGAGAGAGGTTCACTATGGACGAGGGATGTTCCAGAGCTGTGGAAGAAGTGTTTATCAAATTATATGAGGAAGGATATATATATAAAGGCTCCAGGATCATCAATTGGTGCCCTGTATGTAAGACTTCTCTGTCAGACGCAGAAGTAGAGCATGAAGAGCAGGACGGTAGCTTCTGGCATATTAAATACCCTATCGTGGGCACAGGCGATTACCTTGAGATCGCGACGACGCGTCCGGAGACTATGCTTGGAGATACAGCCATCGCCGTGCACCCGGACGATGAAAGATATAAAGATATTGTAGGGAAGACGGCGATCCTTCCGCTTGTGGAGCGTGAGATACCGATTGTCGCCGATTCCTATGTGGATAAAGAGTTCGGGACAGGCGCAGTGAAGATTACGCCGGCACATGACCCCAATGACTTTGAGGTTGGAAAGCGTCACGGCCTGCCAGAGATTAATGTGATGAACGATGACGCCACGATCAATGAGAACGGCGGGAAGTATGCGGGCATGGATCGTTATGAAGCGCGGAAGATCATGGTGAAGGAGCTGGAAGAACAGGGGCTTCTTGTAAAAATCGTTCCTCACAGCCATAATGTAGGGACTCATGACAGATGCCATACAACGGTAGAACCTCTTGTAAAACAGCAGTGGTTCGTGAAGATGGAAGAGCTGGCAAAGCCAGCGATTAACGCGGTTAAGTCCGGTGAGCTGAAATTCGTGCCAGAGAGATTTGACAAGATCTATCTGCACTGGCTGGAGAATATCCGCGATTGGTGCATCTCCCGCCAAATATGGTGGGGGCACAGGATTCCGGCATATTACTGTGACGAGTGCCAGGAAGTGGTCGTAGCACGAGAGATGCCGGGAGTATGTCCGAAATGTGGCTGCACACATTTCACACAGGATGAGGATACGCTGGACACATGGTTTTCTTCCGCTCTCTGGCCTTTCTCTACGCTTGGCTGGCCTGAGAAGACGGAAGACTTAGATTATTTCTATCCGACAGATGTGCTTGTGACAGGATATGATATTATTTTCTTCTGGGTAATCCGTATGGTATTCTCCGGGTACGCCCACACAGGGAGATCGCCGTTCCACACTGTGTTCATCCACGGGCTTGTACGGGACTCTTTAGGGCGCAAGATGAGCAAATCTTTAGGCAACGGGATCGATCCTCTTGAGATTATCGAGCAATACGGTGCAGACGCGCTTCGCATGACGCTTGTGACAGGCAACGCGCCGGGCAATGATATGAGGTTCTATTATGAGCGTGTAGAGGCCAGCAGGAATTTTGCGAATAAAGTGTGGAATGCGTCCAGATTTATCTTAATGAATATGGAAGGTAAAGAGATCATGCTTCCGCGGGAATCAGACTTCAGCCCTGCGGACAGATGGATCATGTCCAAGTGTAATCATGTCATAAAAGAAATGACGGAGAACATGGACAAATTCGAGCTTGGGATCGCGCTTGCCAAAGTGTATGATTTTATTTGGGATGAGTTCTGCGACTGGTACATCGAGCTGGCCAAATACCGCATGTATCATGCAGAGGAGAACCCGGCGGGAGCGAACGCTACGCTTTGGACGTTAAGAGAGGTGCTGAAAAGGGCGCTGAAGCTTCTGCATCCATATATGCCGTTCGTCTCTGAGGAGATATACAGTAAGGTGGCTCCCGAGGAAGAGTCATTGATGATCTCCCCATGGCCGTCTTATGATACAGAATTGAAGGATGAAAAAGCAGAGGCCATTCTGGAGCATTATAAGGAGGTTATCCGAGGCGTCCGCAATGTGCGCGCTGAGATGAACGTCCCGAATTCCAGGAAGGCTACGATCTATGTTGTGTGCAAAGACGCAGAACTTCGGGAAGGGCTTATGCTTCTTGCAGAGTCTGCGAAAATGATGGCGGCGGCCAACGATTTTATTGCAAAGGAAGATAAGTCAGGAATTGCAGAGGACGCCGTATCTGTGGTCGTTCCAGATGCTGCCGTATATGTGCCTCTTGAAGAGCTTATTGATTTTGAACAGGAGATTGAGCGTCTGAGGAAAGAAGAGATGCGCCTTTCGAAAGAAATCGCCCGCGCTACAGGCATGCTGAACAATGAAAAATTTGTGAGCAAAGCTCCAGAAGCAAAGGTGCAGGAAGAGAGAGAGAAGCTGGAGACGTATAAACAAATGATGAGGCAGGTGGAAGAGAGGCTTAAAGGACTTCAGGAGAAATAATTACAAATTAAAAATGTAAGGGGATGTCTATGAAGAAAATTCAGATTGAGAAGTTAAAAAATCTGAAAAAAGAAGATGTGAAAGCATACTGGCACGCGCGCAAAGAGCGAAGAGAACGTATACTTGAAGCGCGCAGGAACAGCGCGTTCTCCAGGAAGATGAAGCCGGTCTACAGAAGGATGAATCAGATCTCACTGCTTCTTCACGCCCTGCTCGCATGCGGGATCAATCTCGCTATTGAGGCGATTTCCAGGCATTCTGTATTTGAGGCCTGGGATTATATGGTGGGGACGCCGCTCGTGTTCCTCTATAATGCGTTCATGATATTTATGACATTCTCTATTGTGTATCTTTTTAAACGCAGGGTATTTGTGCGGATTATTATCAGCGTTCTGTGGCTTGTGCTCGGGGTGGCCAACGGTTACATGCTCTTGAAGCGGGTCACGCCTTTTAACGCGCAGGATCTGAAGGTGGCTACGGACGCGGTATCGTTGATTAACAATTACTTCAACTCTTTTGAAGTGATCTTGGTCATCGTAGGGATCGGCGCCGTTATCACATGGGTCGTCTCCATGTGGAGGCGAGGAGGACAGTACACAGGGAAAATGCACAGAGTACTGGCGGTGGTCGGAATAGCAGCCAGTGCGATAGGGTACAGCGTGCTGACAGATCTGGCCATCGAGAAACGGGTAGTGTCCACGTATTTTGGGAACATTGCGTTCGCTTATGAAGACTATGGGCTGCCATATTGTTTTATGGCCAGTGTATTCAAGACGGGCATCAATCAGCCAAACGGTTATGAAGAAAGTACGATCGTAGATATCAGCAATAATCGGGAGATGGCAAAAAGCGGGACAGGGCGGGCAGAGGAAGAGCTGCCGAATATTATCTTCATACAGCTGGAGTCTTATTTTGACGTAGCAGAAGCAGAGTTTTTTACGACTTCCGAGGATGCGTCTCCAAATCTCAGAGCCATGTACGAGAATTATTCCAGCGGATATTTTAAAGTGCCGTCGATAGGGGCGGGGACTGCGAATACAGAATTTGAGGTGCTGACGGGAATGAACCTCAGGTATTTTGGCCCGGGGGAATATCCTTATAAGACAGTGCTCAAGAGCCAGACATGCGAGAGCGCTGCGTCGGCCCTCACAGCGCTTGGCTACGGCGCTCATGCCCTTCATAATAACGGAGGCAACTTTTACAGCCGCGCCCGGGTGTTTGATAATATGGGCTTTGACAGTTATACGAGCAAAGAGTTTATGAACATTCTGCAGCTGACGGAGAACGGGTGGGCAAAGGATGATATTCTGATAGAGCATATATTAAATGCCATGGACACGACTGAGCAGCAGGACTTTGTGTTTGGGATCAGCGTACAAGGGCATGGGGATTACCCGGAAGAAAAGTTGATTGAGAATCCGAGGATTACCGTGGAAGGGATCGGGGACGAGGCAACGAAGAACAAGTGGGAATATTATGTCAACCAGGTGTATGAGATGGATCAGTTCGCAGGCAATCTTGTGAAAGCCATTGAAGAAAGAGGCGAGCCGTCTGTAATCGTATTCTATGGCGACCACCTTCCTACAATGGGGCTTGAGGCAGAAGACTTAAAAAGCCGTTACTTATACAATACGAACTACGTAATCTGGGATAACATCGGCCTTAAGAAAGAGGATAAGAATATACCGGCATATCAGATTATGGCGGAGGTATTTAAACGTCTGGATATCCACTCAGGGACAGTGTTTAACTACCACCAGGAAAGAGAGAAGACAAAGAACTATCTGGCCGATCTGGAGCTGCTCCAGTATGATATACTGTACGGTGAGCAATATGTTTATGACGGGGATCCGCCTATTACGGAGGGGCATATGGCGATGGGGGTAAAAGACGTCGCTTTAACCGGGATATTCCCGCTTCTGGAAGAGGGGTACAGCCTGTACGGGGAGAACTTTACCAAGCAGAGCCGAGTGTTCGTAAACGAGGAGAAGCAGAAAAGCACATTCCTTAATAATACGAGGATCGTCCTTCCAGAGACGGCGCTTTCAGATGGCGATGTCATTACAGTTGTCCAGATGGGATCTAGCAATACGGTATTTCGGACGTCCAACCAGTATCTCTGGCAAGAGGGAGAGCTTAAGGTTATAGAGGGGACGGGAACGGATCCCGATAAGTCATGGACCGTCCAGACGGGAGAACAAGAGTGAGAGAACAGCCTGATACTTACGAAGAAGCAGTCCGCTATATAGAAGATATCCCGAAATTTACGGAGAAGCATAAGCTGGAGCATACAAAGCAATTCATAAGAAGGCTTGGAGACCCTGCTTCTGGCCGAAAGGTGATCCATGTGGCAGGGACGAACGGAAAAGGCTCCGTGTGCGCCTATATACAGGCAATTTTGGAGAAAGAGGGAAAGCGGACAGGCTTTTTCACTTCCCCTCATCTAGTGAAGATTAATGAGCGGATCCAGATAGGGAGGATCCCGCTGGAAGATGAGCTGTTTTATAAAGTGTTTTTGGAAGTATTCCATGTGGCAAGCCAGATGGAGGAGGAAGGGATCGCCCATCCTTCTTATTTCGAATTCCTGTATGGGATGGGAATGAAGGCGTTCTCCGATGCGGATGTGGAATATATCATACTGGAGACAGGGCTTGGGGGAAGGCTTGACGCCACCAATGCATTTGAAAGCCCTGCGCTTACGATTATTACATCTATAAGCCTTGACCATACAGATATCCTTGGAGAGACTATTGAACAAGTGGCAAGAGAGAAAGCAGGGATCATTAAGAGAGGGATACCGGTATTTTATGACGGGACTAGCAGGGAGGCTGCAGAAGTGATAAAAGAGACGGCGGCAAAGTGCGGTGCGCCTTGTAGAGAAATCACGAAAAATGCGTTCGAAATACAGGAAGTGGATCGAAAATATATTGCATTTTCAAGGGTGAATGCGTATGATAAAGGTATTAAGTGGCAAGTCCCTATATGCGGCGTCTATCAGGCCATGAATGCAGAGATAGCCATTGAGGCGGCCGAATATCTTCTAAGAGGCGAGAGCATTCAGAAAGAACGATGGCCGGAAACGGTGGCGTCTGTATGTTGGGAGGGACGGATGGAGGAAGCGGGGGATCATCTTGTCATAGATGGCGCGCATAATCCGGGGGCGATAGAAGCATTTATAGAAAGCGTACGGGCTCTCAGAGAGAGTGATCTCCCGGTCGTGGTATTCGCGGCCGCCGCAGATAAGAAGTATGAGAGTATGATTGAATGTCTCTGTAGAGATCTTCCGGTGAAAGCCTACATTGCTACGGAGATTCAGGATAAAAGAAAGGTTCCGGCAGAGAAGATCGCAGATGTCTTCCGTTGGTACACGGAGCAGAAAGTGCTGGTAAGAGAGAAGCCAGAAGAAGCGCTGCGGGCAGCGTATGAGGAGAGGAGCGAAGGAGGCTTTATCTATTGTCTCGGCTCTTTATACCTTGCAGGAGAGATAAAAAATATATTGGCAGGAGGCGCATTTCATGCTGAATTATGAAGAAGAGCTAAAGAAATTCCAGCCCAGCCTGGAAGTAGAGGAGATTGAAGAGGCCGTCTACCAGGAAGACCTGACGGATATGACAGATATTCTTCGAGAAGTAGTAAAGAAAACCAGATAGAGGATCAGGGATATATGGAGTATACGACAAAACTTCTGTACCAGTCCAACTACTGGTACAATGACGGGCTTGGAAAGGCGCGGATCCGGGATATGTCCGGGGCCATCGCCTCTCTTAAGAAGAGCCTTCAGTACAACCGGGCGAACGTTGCGTCCATGAACCTTCTGGGGCTTGTGTATTACGGGCGCGGCGACGTGGTGGAAGCATTGGTGGAATGGATCATTAGCAAGAACTTTCAGCCACAGGATAATATTGCAGACTACTACATTAGTAAAATGCAGGAGACGCCGGGGGAGCTAGAAGAGATCAACCAGGCTGTCAAAAGGTATAACCAGAGCCTCCAGTATGCGGCGCAGAATGGAGAGGATCTGGCGATCATCCAGCTCAAAAAAGCCGTCGCGGCTCATCCATCTTATATGAAGGCATACCAGTTGCTAGGATTTCTGTACCTTCATACAGAACAGCTTACGAGTGCAAGACAGATGCTGAGGAGCGCGTACAGGCTGGATACGACTAATGAGCTGACGCTTAGGTATATACATGAATTAAGCGAGATACGAAGAGAGCGTCCCGTTCATGTGAAAAGAGAGGATAGGAAAGATGGGCAGACGGTCACGTACAATCTTGGAAATGAGACGATTATCCAGCCAGTATCTACGTCTTTTAAAGAGAATGCGGGGATACATACGATAATAAATATAGGGATTGGCGTACTGATGGGCGTGCTTGTCATGTGGTTCCTTATTATGCCAGCTATGAATGCCTCCAGACAGAGGCGATTAAATGAGCAGACAGTCGCTTTCAGCGATCAGATAGAGTCACAGAAGTCGCAGATCAACGCTCTTAAAACAGAGCTGGACGGGTTCCGGTCTACCAGCGAGGCGACGGAGAACGCGCAGGCGACGGCGGCTTCTACACAGGAAAGCTATGAGGCGGTCCTGTATATATACTATCATTACCAGGCAAGAGACATGAGCAACGCCACTATGGTGGAGGAGCTTCTCAAGGTGAATCCAGATTCACTGGGAGAGCAGGGGCGCGGGCAGTATGACGAGATGGCGGGAGATCTCTTCCCTTCTATGTGCGAAGATCTTTATTCCCAGTCCCAGGCTAATTATGAAGTAGCGAATTATGATGCGGCAGTTACCAATCTGGAGATGGTAATGTCTATTGACGAAGGATATGCGAGCGGAGAAGCGATGCTGCTCCTGGCACATTCCTATGCAGGGAGAGGCGAGCAGGATCAGGCGAACCTGCTCTACCAGAAGATAGTAGAGAGCTACCCTGATACGCAGGCTGCCGCTTCTGCGGCAGAGGAGATGGCAGCCCAGCAGGCCGCGCAGGAGGCGGCCGCACAGGAAGCCGCAGGGCAGGCGTCAGCGGCGCAGGATGGAACAGACGGATAGAATGAGATAAATAAAATTAAGGTACGAAAGAGAAGGATATGCGTAAAACATACGCATATCTTTTTTTAGGACGGGGGTATTGGGACGGGGGTATTCCGAGCAAGGACGCCGCGTCAGCAGCGTCCCGCGGAGGAAGAGCCCCGTCCCTATCCTGAAAGGAGGCTCATATGAAATATCAAGTACAAGAAAACTGTCTGACTATTTTTCTCCCTAACGAGTTAGACCATCACAATGCAGAAGAGATCAGGAGGGAATCTGACCACTTGATCGAGCGCAACCATATCCGGTACGTTATCTTTGACTTCAGGGAGACGAATTTCATGGACAGCTCTGGTATTGGAGTTATGATGGGAAGATATAAGAAGGTCTATATGCTGGGAGGAGAGGTGTGTGCAGTGCATGCGAATGAGAGAATGAAGAAAATGCTCATGATGTCAGGTATCACAAAAATAATGCAAATATATGAGGGGGAAAAATAAATGGAAAACACGAATGAAATGGAATTGATCTTTGACAGCCGTTCCAGCAATGAGTCATTTGCAAGAGTGGCAGTAGCCGCATTTATGACATCTTTAAATCCTACATTGGAGGAGGTGTCGGATGTAAAGACTTCTGTGTCTGAGGCAGTAACTAACGCGGTCATACATGGATATGAAGGAGAAGTACATAATATCCATATCCGGTGCAGGATAGAAGGAGGCTCTTTATATATTGAAATTGAAGATAAGGGCAAAGGAATCGAGGACGTGCAGGCGGCGATGGAGCCGCTCTTTACGACAAAGCCTGATATGGACCGCTCTGGAATGGGATTTTCCTTTATGGAGGCTTTTATGGACGAACTGGAAGTCGTATCTCGCCCAGGGGAAGGAACAATAGTAAAAATGAAGAAAATCATTGGAAAAGGAAGGAAGCTATGGACCACACAATCGCTCTGATCCAGAAATCTCACGAAGGAGACGAAGAGGCGAGGACACGATTAGTGGAAGAAAACGCGGGGCTTGTGTGGTGTATTGTAAAAAGGTTCTACCACAGAGGCGCAGAGGCAGAAGATTTATTTCAGATTGGGAATATCGGGCTGATTAAGGCGATCGACAAGTTTGATCTGTCTTATGACGTGAGGTTCTCAACTTACGCAGTTCCCATGATAGCGGGAGAGATCAAACGTTTCTTAAGAGACGATGGGATTATAAAGGTGAGCCGTTCTCTAAAAGAATTGTCCTACAAAGCATATTTATGCCAGGAGAGATTGTGCGATAAATGGGGACGCGATCCTACTGTCTCGGAGATAGCAGAAGAGCTGGGAGTGGGGCGGGAAGAGCTTATTATGGCTCTTGAGGCAGGTGGGGACGTAGAGTCCCTGCACAAGCCTATTTATCAAAAAGACGGACAGGAGATCCGGCTGATGGACAAGCTGCCGGAAAAAGAGAGGGAAGAAGACAAAGTCTTAAACCACATGCTTCTTAGTGAGCTTCTTACGTCTCTTGACAAAGAAGAAAGAAGGCTTATCTATCTACGATACTTTGCAGACAGGACCCAGTCGCAGGTAGGAGAAGAGCTTGGCATTTCACAAGTCCAGGTGTCAAGGCTTGAGAAGAAAATTTTAAAAAGGCTCAGGGAGCGAATATAGCGGGCATATCCATGCATATTTTCGGAAGGAATATTCCATACTAACAAAAAGTCTAAAGAAAGGCGGTGTCAGTATGGAAGAAGCCAGAAGAAAACTTAGGATATGCCTGCTTTTTGTTGTGATGGCGGCGGTTATCGTAGGCTGCATCTACTATTTTGAAGAATTAGAGAAACAGACTCATATCAGTGAAGGGACTCTTGTCATGGTACAGGGGCAGGAGCAGGTGTAGGAGATGGCAGGAAGTAATGAGACAATATATATCAAGGCGGACAGGAATGTTGAAGTCACAAAGCCAGATGTGACTCTCGGAGACGTGTTGAAGATGGAGTGCTCCAATCCGGCTGTTGTCGCGAAGCTAAGATCCGTCAAGCTGCTTGCTTTCCATCATACGGACAAGAAAAATCAAAATCGTGCGGTAGTGTCAGTCTTAAGAGTCATCGAGCTGATCCACGAAAGCTATGAGAATATTGACGTTCAGAATATGGGAGAACAGGACTTCATCGTAACATATGAAGCGCAGAAGACTGCCGGAGGGTTTGTACATGCTTTAAAGGCGGCGGCGATCGTGGCGATCAGCTTTATCGGAGCGGCGTTTTCGATTATGGCATTTAATAACGATGTGAATGTGACGACGATGTTCGGGCAGATCTATGAACTGGTGACAGGGACAGAAAGCGACGGGTTCACCATACTGGAGCTTACGTACAGCGCCGGCCTTGTTATCGGGATCCTGACATTTTTTAATCATTTTGGAAAGAAGCGGTTCTCGGTAGATCCGACGCCGATGGAAGTGGAGATGCGTCTGTATGAAAATGACATTCAGACGACCCTGATTGAAAATATCTCCAGAAAGGGGAAAGAACTGGATGTGGATAAAGGAAGCGCTTCTGGCGGTCATAGGACTTAGCGCCGGCATGGTGGTGGCCGGAGGGTTATTTTCTTTCATCATCGGCCTGGGAGTCGTATCAGATTTTGCAGACCGCACCCACACAGGAGAGCATATTCTCCTCTATGAGGACAGCGTGGCTCTGGGAGGAATTTTAGGAAATATATTCTGGGTGTATCATATTAGCATTCCCTACGGGGCGTGGCTCGTTCCTGTATTCGGACTGCTTGGGGGGATATTCGTAGGATGCTGGTCCATGGCGCTGGCAGAGATCCTAAACGTCTTTCCTATATTCATAAGACGTGTAAAATTACTAAGATTCGTGCCGTACCTCATATTAGGCGTGGCGCTGGGGAAAGGATTCGGAGCGTTGCTATTCTTCTTCAAAAGATGGTAGTGCAGGGGACGGGGGTATTCCGAGCAGGGACACCGCGTTAGCAGTGTCCCGCGGAGGAAAAGCCCCGTCCCCAACCTCGAAGAGAAAAAGGAGAAAGGAAGACAATATGAACAAACAACAACAGCAGGAAGCGTATAAAAATTATGTAAAAAAGAAGACACCGGTGCACAGCCTGCCTGCTAATATGGCAAAAGCCTTTGTGACAGGAGGGATCATATGTACCATCGGGCAGTTTATACTGAATTTTTGCAAAGGACAAGGTCTTGATAAGGACTTGAGCGGCGGATGGGCCTCTATGATACTTATACTTTTAAGTGTCCTTCTTACAGGCTTTAATATCTATCCGAGCATTGCCAAATGGGGCGGCGCAGGGGCGCTTGTCCCAATCACGGGCTTTGCTAACTCTGTAGCGTCGCCTGCCATTGAATACCAGAAAGAAGGGCAGGTCATGGGAATTGGCTGTAAGATATTTACCATTGCGGGGCCTGTAATCCTATACGGGATCTTCTCGAGCTGGGCGCTGGGGCTCGGGTATTGGATCTTAAAGATTAGCGGGATCTTGTGATAAGGAGGAAAGATAATGATAACAGGAACACAAAGTATTACATTTGAGAAACCGCCCTATCTCATCAGCAGCGCGTCTGTAGTAGGAAAGAAAGAGGGGCAGGGCCCGCTTGGGAAAATGTTCGATATAGTGGGAGAGGACGATCTTTTTGGCGCGGATTCATGGGAGGAAGCAGAGAGTACCATGCAGAAAGAAGCGTGCCTTCTGGCTATGGGAAAAGCACACATCAGCCAGAACCAGGTCCGTTGTCTTTTCGGGGGAGATCTTCTAAGGCAGGGCGTTGCGACGTCTATGGGCGTGGAAGAGCTGGAGATCCCTATGTTCGGCCTGTACGGCGCCTGCTCCACGTCAGGGGAGGCGCTGGCTCTGGCGTCTATGAGCGTGGCGGCAGGGTATGGGGAATATATGCTGGCAGTAACTTCCAGCCATTTTGGAAGCGCCGAGAAAGAATTTCGATTCCCTTTAAGCTATGCGAACCAACGGCCTCTATCTGCACACTGGACAGTGACAGGCAGCGGTGCGTTTCTCGTGGGGACGAAGAGGAGCCACGTTCGGATTACTGGTGTAACGATAGGGAAGATCGTGGATTATGGGCTAAAGGACGCACAGAATATGGGAGCATGTATGGCACCTGCAGCATGTGACACCATTGTCCGTAACCTGGAAGACTTCGGGAGGGCTCCGGAAGATTATAACCGTATTGTAACGGGAGATCTTGGCTATGTGGGGCAGAGCATTTTGTTCGATCTTGTACTTGGCAAAGGGTACGATATAAGGAAGAATCATATGGACTGCGGAATGACTATATTTGATCAGGAGAAGCAGGATACGCATGCAGGAGGAAGCGGCTGCGGTTGTGCGGCTACAACCCTGTCTTCCTATATCTTGCCGAAGCTGGAGAGGGGCGAGTGGAAGCGGGTACTGTTCGTTCCTACAGGCGCGCTTATGTCGACGGTAAGCTTCAATGAAGGAGCAAGCGTGCCGGGGATCGCCCACGCCGTCGTATTAGAACACTGTTAGGAGGCAAGGGGAAGGGGTTATTTGGGGACGGGGGTATTCCGAGCAGGGACACCGCGTTAGCAGTGTCCTGCGAAGGAAAAGCCCCGTCCCCAACCGCCAACGCAGGGACACCGCATTAGCAGTGTCCTGCGAAGGAAAAGCCCCGTCCCAACCGCCGAAGGCGGAGAAAGGAGGGAGTTCGTGGATTATATTAATGCATTTTGGGTAGGCGGGATTATCTGTGCACTTGTACAGATCCTGCTGGATAGGACGAAGCTGATGCCGGGGCGTATCATGGTGCTTCTCGTATGTACGGGCGCAGTTCTGGGAGCATTTCAGATATACCAGCCGTTCCAGGATTTTGCTGGAGCAGGGGCGAGCGTGCCGCTGGCAGGGTTTGGGAACCTTTTGTGGAAAGGCGTAAAAGAAGCTGTAGATAAGGAAGGGTTTATCGGTATTTTTATGGGCGGATTTAAAGCCAGCGCTGTGGGGATATCGGCAGCTCTTATCTTCGGCTATCTGGCGTCGCTTATTTTCAGCCCGAAGATGAAGAAGTAGGTATGTATTATGAGATGCCCGGATGGGGGTACAATGCTAAATATGTGTAAAATTTATTTTTCATATTGTTTTCTTTTCATGTAGATGCTATTGTAAGAGCAGTGCGAAAATTTTTGTTTACATGGATAAAAGAGCACATGGGAGGAAGCAAATGGATTATATAAGTATTCTTATCCCCTTTGCAGGGGGGCTTGGGATGTTCATCTATGGCATGCAGATTATGGCGCAGGGGCTGGAGAACGCCGCTGGGAACAGGATGAAATCCCTTTTGGAGGCATTGACTAAAAATAAATTGACGGGAGTTATGCTCGGTGCGGCTATTACGGCTGTGATCCAGAGCTCTTCCGCTACGAGCGTTATGGTCGTAGGGTTTGTAAATGCAGGGATTATGGATCTTACGCAAGCTATGGGGGTCATCATGGGAGCTAATGTCGGTACGACCGTGACCGGATGGCTCGTATCTTCTGTGGAATGGGCAAAATTCTTAAGCCCGTCTACGCTGGCGCCTCTGGCGGTCATTGCAGGTGTGGTCATAATGCTGACAGGAAAGAGACGTTCGTCCAAAGAGATCGCTAACATCATTGTCGGCTTCGGCCTTCTGTTCATAGGCATCTCAACGATGTCGTCGGCAGTCGCGCCGCTGAAAGAGTCCGAAGAGTTTACGGGCCTGTTTGTGACTTTGGGGCAGAATCCGCTTCTGGGGATCCTGGCAGGTACGCTTGTGACGGCTGTGATCCAGAGCTCTTCTGCTTCTGTCGGGATCCTACAGAGTCTTGCGGCAGCAGGGCTTGTGCCGTTTTCCGCAGCTATTTACATCATTATGGGACAGAATATCGGTACTTGCGTGACGGCTATCTTATCCAGTATGGGGGCAAAGAAAAACGCGAAAACAGCGGCTCTTATGCATCTATTATTTAATATTATAGGAACGGTCATATTCAGCATTGTGGCAATCGTGTTCTTCGAAGGCATCAATCCCGCGGCAGGGACCGGGCCTGTCACACAGACAGAGATCAGTATGGTGCACACCGTATTTAATATTGGGACGACAATCCTTCTGTTCCCGGTCTCTAATCTGATTATTAAAGCGGCCAAGAAGATTGGCCGTGTGAAAGAAAATGAGCAGGATCCAGCCAAGGTGCTTTTGGATGAGCGTATGCTTGAGACTCCGAGCATTGCGCTCCAGTCCGTCATTAATGAGACGATCCGTATGGCCGAGATCGTGCAAGGCTCCCTCGAGACGGCGAGGGATGTGCTCTATACGAAGAGCCAGTCTGCTATTGCGTCTTTGAGAGAGGATGAAGACACGGTAGATAAACTGTGCGCTGGGATTACGGATTATACGATAAAGCTTGGCGCTCTGCGGATCAGTGAGAAGGAGCATCAGAAGGTAGCCCATCTTTTGCAGATCCTGTCTGATATAGAACGTGTCAGCGACTACTGTGAAAATATATCCGAGTTTGCAGAGACTCTGGCAGAGAAGAAAGAATCTTTCTCAGATGTGGCGAAAGAGCAGCTTGACGAGATGATAAGCGATTCAATCGACAGTTATGTATATGCGATTGAGGCGATGAAGGAAGAAAGCTATGATAAGGCTATGAAAGTAGTGGAGAAAGAGACAAAAGTAGACGGATTGGAGATCGCCCTTCGTAGCAGCCATATCAAACGTCTGGCTCGCAACGAGTGTACGACGGAGGCTGGGATCGTATTTTTAGACTCCCTCGTATGTCTGGAGCGTATTTCCGATCACGCCCGCAATATCGCAGAAGAAGTAATGGCATAGAGAAAATGTTAAAAGTCCAATTCGGCAAGAACATTGTCAATGTGCGTCTGTGTATATAGAATGACTGTATCTGATTCCCGCAGGATAAAATTATCCGTGGGAATCAGAGATTTTTTATGCCTTTTGATAAGGACAACGACAGAATGGCGAGAGATGTTCAGATCCTGGATTCTTTTTCCTATCCACGGGTTATTTTTCTTCAGGATAATTTCTTTAAGAGCAATGTGCTGCTCTTTGTCAAGAAAAGATTCTGCGCCCAGGATCAGGGTGTCTCTTACTTTGAGCACCATGTCCCCGCGGGGGATGAGAGGACGGCCGTTGCGCTGGACGATGGAAAGGATGACCCGCGCGGGGAGGTTTAGGCCTGCGACGCTTTTATTTACCCAGGCATCTCCGGGCTGCAGTTCGATACGGATAAAGTGGATATCTTCTTCCCGGCCGTACTCATTCATCCTTTTGATCCGGGAATACTGGTCTACGAATCCCGCAGATATGATACCTGTAGGGATCGCGACCATGCCGACGCCGAGGAATGTGATGAAGATCCCGAACATCTTCCCAAGAGTGGTGACAGGATAGATGTCTCCATACCCGACGGTCAGAAGGGTGGAGGTAGCCCACCAGATTCCTGAGAACGCATTTTTAAAGACATCGGGCTGCGCCTGATGCTCCAGGCTGTACATGCAAAGGCTAGAGGCGGCCATAAGCACAAGAATAATGAACACGGAAGAGAGAAGCTGCTGCTTCTTTCCTGTGATGACTTCTGTAATTACATTTAAAGAATCATAATATGCATTGATGCGGAAGAGGCGGAAGATCCGCGCGATCCGAAGGAGCCGGAAGGCGACCGCCCCAGCTGGGAGGAAGACTGGGAGGTAGTAAGGGAGGAACGACAGAAGGTCGACGGCTCCTGTGAAAGACAGAGCATATCTGCGGATAGCGCGCGGCTCGGAAAGGTTCTGGTAGAGGTACTTTGCCGTCCAGATCCGCAATATGTAATCCACGCAGAAGAAGGCCACTGTGACGGCCTCTATGCTAAAAAAGATAGTACTGTACTGCATCCGCAAGTTTTCGAATGTATACAGGATGCTGACAGTAAGATTCAATATAATCGCGGCGGCGTTTATAAGATCATATCCCCGGCTCTGAAAGTCAAAGTCCGAACCCACTTCTATAATCTCAAAAATCCGTTTCCTGCGTCGCTCCCAGATCGTATCCATTGTCTTAAGCCTCCAGAATATAGTAATAATGTGCCTTTAATTGTACTATATAAAAGAGAGAAATAACAAGGGGCAGATATTAAGAAATATTTAAAAAAATAGATTTTCCTGAAGTTATTGATTTTATTGAGATATTCGCCGAAACCCTTATTTTACAACGGTTTTAGGTGGTATATTTTAATACATATTCTAACGCATTGCAATGCGTTAGAGTGTTTTATTAGCAACACGTTAGCAACAAATCTAAGGAGCCTTGATCTTCTCTATCTCTTTCCGAAGATCCTCCATTCCCCTGTGGCCATATACATCATTGGTTATATCGCCGAATTTGTGTCCAAGCATCCGCTTCCGGTCATTCTCGTTCACTCCATATTTTTCGCACAGCATGGAGAAGGTATGGCGGCAATCGTGGGGAGTGTGGCTGGCCATTCCTTTAGATTTGATAAATGTGTGCATCTCGCTTCTAAATTTTGATGTAGAAAATGGCAATATATGCCCCATCCTGCTTATCCGGCGTATAACTAATGGCAATATTGCAGAGTGGATCGGAACAATGCGGCCCTTTCCTGCCTGAGTCTTAACGCCGCCGCGGAAATATTTTTCTTTTATGTTAACTTCTAATGTTTTGTATGCGGAGATGCGATAGCCGGAATAGCACATGATCAGAATCATTTCCGCTATAGGATCCTCCTTGTTCTCCCAAAATAATTTAAGCTCATTTGGAGAAAATGGGACTCCATGCTCGTCATCATCGCTCTTTGTGATCGTAACATGTTCCGCGTAATTCTTTCTCACATATTCATGCATATCAGCATATTTGTACATTTGTTTGAAAAGAGAAACGATCAGCTCCAGGCTGGCATGCTTCAGGGAGCAGTTGTCGACGACATCTTGCAGATCCTTATACCGTAATTCGTCAAATACACGATCGTGCAGCGCGCTGCAGTTCCTGAATGCGGCTCGGGATGAATTCTTAGATGCCTCTGAGTATTCTTTAAGACCTTCATATTTCCACCGGTAGAACTCGCTATACACCTCTTTAAACGTCTTCCCCTTCTTAGCCGTAATTCCCTTGCTTCGGTTATAATCGGCCAGAATACGGCCAGAAAGGCTTATCAGAGAGGCCTCCTCTCTAGCGCCTAGATCACATTCCAATCCTGGAGTATATGTCCCGGCATGGTATGCGGTAAGCACGGCAAAGCCTTTCATCCAGTCGTCTACATAGCAGATGGCTGGCTGTGCGATAGCCTTCCCGTCGAGGTCGTATTCCTTTACCGGGGGATAGACCCCATAAGGGTTGCGCCGGTTCTTCCCTAAATACTTGATGCTACCATATCCGTTTGGCAGCCGTGGATGCTTCTTTCTTCTGGCCATGTCTCATCATCCTCCTTTAAAATGGGTATAAAAATAACACCTGTACAGATGCCGGAAGGATGTGATATAATGGCCTTGGTTGGGAAGCCATATCGTTGTCCTAGGCATCGTATGGTAAAGTCGTCCCCTTTGCTGCTGAGCGGCAGGGGGCGCGTTTTTATGTCCTTTCTAATTAAGCTTAGCCTCGATAAGAACAAATGTTTGTTGACAAAAAGACGGAGATTTCGTATAATGGATTATAGAAAAAACGCCGCCAGAGAATGCGAGGGTGTAATCACCAGCAGGCTTGACCTGTGGAAGTCGCACTGGGGGTTTTTTCTTTTTCCTATCTCTGACAAAAACTATTTTTTATGAAATAATTTTTGCCAGGGATCATAGAATCATCATAATACTTTATTCCATACCTCAGGAGAGTTCCTTTATATCTATATAAGTGACTATACAATCTGTAAGTGTAGCAAGGAGTCGTATGCCCCAAAGCGTTTATTTGATGCATATTATACATCGATGAAGCGCATACATCTGCTAACTGTAGCATATCCCAAGAAGCGGCAGGTTTTGCGATTACCTTTTCAAAACAGTTACTGACTTCATTCCTTTCAAAAGGTATGAGCTTATTTTTTATGTAAGAGATAAGGTCTGCGTCTCGGGATGTCCCTCTGCTTGAAAGCATGATGTCAGCAGTTCGGCCAGTGTCCCGAAGAAGCCAAGAAGCACGTTCCAGTAAATACCGGCATACATGGTTATACGAAAGAATGCTTGGCTTTTCTGTATAGTTCTCGTACAGCTTTGCTATATTTAATTTGTTAGTATCTACGATGATAGTTATATACTCAAACTTACATTTTGAGAGTTCTGCAACGGCATATGCTTTTTTATCAAAGCTTTGCATTTTCCGAAGATGGATTTCATTAATGTTCGTTTTAGATTTAATGTTTCGGAGAACGCTTTGGATATGGGGCTCTTCGGATTTATCAATTAGAACGCCGGCTAAAACGAACCAGTCTGATCCCCGATTGATGCCAAGATCCCCCGCCTCGTCAATATATAGCGTAGCAATTGCCATAGTTTATTCCTCTCTTTCTCTTTCGTAGTTCTTTCTCATTCATTCCCATTATTTCCCAGTACCAGCCCAGTGTTCGTCCTGATACGATAGACACATATTTCAATCCACGCTCCCCGCGAAGGGAGCGACCGAAGCGGTTTAATCTCCTTCAACTTTTCCAATTACTTTTCCTAGGCACACGATATCCCCATTATTCACAAGTGGCTTATATTTTGCATTGTGGGAAGTCAGTTCGTCTTCGCCTACTTCTTTTATATAGATGCAATTATCTTTCTGGAAGATGCCGATATCCCCAATTCCCGGGCGAATGCCTTTCTTTACATAAACTATATCGCCATCATAGAATGTAGGCTCCATGGAATTGCCGCTTACCCCGATAGCATAATCAGCGTTTTGGCTTTCATCTGTCAAGGGACATTCAATCGTTCCGACGATCACATCATCAAAGCCGTAGCTCTTCCCAGCGGCGGCAATTTTGCCATAATAGGCGAGTATGCGCTTGGGGATAAGCTTCATTTCTAGTTCTTTGATTCGGACATCCTTTCCTTGAAGCTGTTCGGCTACGGCATATTCCCTATCCAGTACCGCATCAACCGCTTTTGCCCCATCTGGGGAGTGGGCGGAGATGAAGCGGTATTTTTTTATAAGCAACTTTTCTTTTGGGGAAAAGTCATCTTCTGTTGAAGCTAATAAATAATTTGGCGTGATTTTTAGCACTCCACACAATAGTTCAATCGTATCAGGGTCTGGTTTGTTTTTGTTATTCTCCCAGTCACTTATTGAATTATGTGCAGCTCCTATTAAATCAGCCAGTTGTTTTTGAGTTAAGTTTTTTTGCTTTCTGGCTTCTTTTATTTTTTCGCCAAATGTCAATGACATAATATTTCACCACCTTTCATTTTGAATCATAACACAATATTTCGATTTTGTAAATGAAAATATTCGAAACTATCGAAAATTTATATTGACATTTCGAAAATACCGGTGTATTATAAATATAAATTCGAATGAATCGAAATGGAGGTGATAAGATTTGGAAGTTGGTTTGAAGATTAAAGCATATCTGGAAGAAAACGGAATATCTCAAACATTCGTTAGCAAAAAGACAGGGATAGAACTTCCGAAACTCAATCTTGCCTTGAATGGGAATCGGAGGTTCACATTTCCGGAATATGAAATGGTGTGTTGGGCGTTGGGAGTAAATACGGATAAGTTTTTACGTCCCAGAGAACCAAGCGGGATTTCAGTATAAGGGAGGTGAGGTAGGTGGTAAAACATTATCTGACAAAATATACAGAAAATGGCAAGCGATATGCTGAATCATGGTTGCAGTTAAACCTTTTCGAAAACTGCTATTGTTTCAGCAGGAAAAGGATTGAAATATAAAAGCCACTGCTGGTAACAGTGACTTTTAGAAATTAAATCTTTTTCCAGCGGTGTCCTTCCTCTTGGGTAGGTGGGAGCCTGTCGCCGGGATCAATGGTAACTTGGCGAGGATTGCGGACAGCACCGCCACGAGGGCCAACTTCCAGGTATTCGCCTTTTGGCTGATTATCCTCACCGGGTTTGTGTAAATTTTTGTCCATATTATGATTCCTCTCTATTAAATTGCATGGTTATCAGTTCCATTTGTATTTTACAATGCGGTATTTAGAAAGTCAATAAAAATATTAAGAAAAACACAATATGTAGTATGTTTTCGAAAATGTTTTTCTATATCATGTAATTATTTTTGCGTAGTAAAAAGGTGGTGATTTATTGACGCTTGAAAAATGGCTGTCTGAAATTATTAAAAGCAGAGGGATAAGCCTTTCTAAAATGGCACGCCTTACGAATATTCCATATGCGGCTTTATACGATAGCCTTATGAGCAAATCGAGACATCGGGAAATAAAGGGGCAGGAGTTAGTAAGAGTATGCGGATTTCTGGGAGTAGACCCAATGGATTTCGCAGAACAGCATCAGGGGGTGGAAAATTGAAAATAGGAGAGAACGAGATTAAGGAAATCGACATAGTGGCAGAAGGCTCAGAAGCGCGAAGGGAGGGGGAGAATGCAGATTGCAGAATGCAATGCTCCAGCGGCTGAAAATATATCCAGGATAATAAAGGATAGAGGGCTAAAGAAAGCATATGTAGCAAAGAAGGCTGGATATAGTCCGCAAGAGTTTAGCGATATGCTTAACGGCAGGAAATTAATTAAGGCTTGCGACATTCCAAAGTTAGCAAAAGCACTAAGTGTTGAATCTGGAGACATCTATACGATTGTCTTGTAGAGAAGAGAGAAGGGAGGTAAAAAGGCTATCCTATCCGCGAAATAGAATAGCCCCTCACTAATTATTTTACTCGAATTGTTTTACTGGTAGTACGAGTACTGTGCCCATTACTAATAGATGTACGGACATGAACGCTTTTACCATTACTGGAAGGCCTGGCTGTAGAGCGTATTGTAATACGACGTGCCATCAAGTCACCACCTTTCTATTAAAGATTCAAACAATTGTTCTAATGGAATGATACTACTAAAATATTAGTATGTCAATATAAAAATACTAAATAAAGTATAAGAAACAAATGTTCTCTGCTATATATTGTGAAATTTTATGTTTTTGCGAGAAACAGAAACCAAGACGGAAGCAGGATAAGGGAGGTGATGTAAGTTTTGGAATGCCCAAGATGTGGAAGTATAACAGGAACGGATGATAGGTTTTGCCGTCAGTGTGGTTTCCCGGTCAGGGTAAGGAATAGGGACGGGGAATCGACCGAGCTAACCTCCTTCTTCCTTGACGTAGTGGGAGGGGTGATGCTGATAAACGAGATGCAGGTAAGCAACGTGACCGAATTTCTCCTTCAATTTAATGAAGGGAGATACAATCTCATGCTTACCTGCGATAAAAGGCTTGAGGCTACTGCCCCGTTAGGTATTGGAAAAGAATCTTCGTAGGTAAGAAGACAGGGAGGGAGCCATGAGGTACGAGATCCAGAGGAGGAGCACTTGTGAGCCAGAGATATGGTTCACGGTCGCGGAGGCAGGCATAAAGATATGGGCTGAGAGGATCGCTAGAGCACTAAGGGCAAGCGAGAAAGGGGAGTACAGGGTCTGGGAGGATAAGTAGGGAAGGGAGGTGATTAACGTGTATGCGACCTTAAATGCTAGCCAGGCGGCGATGCTTCTTGGGTGTGGATCACGTAGAGTGGCCGAAAGGATAAGAGAAGGATATTGGAACATCGGAAGCGTTATTCCTCCAAAAAGGAAAAGTGGCAATTGCACATACGAAATAAGTCCTAAAAAGTTGTCTGAGCAGTTTGGTGTCTCGCTGGAGGAGATATCTCAAGCATTAGAAGAAAAGCGGCCGCTTAGGGTATTCGAAACAGAAGGAGTGAAGTGATAGAGGGTTAAAGTAACCCGACGAGGCAGGTGATGAAGATGAAGAAGATCAGGACAAGGAAGGCCATGAGGAGGCTGGAGGAGGCTGCCCTGAAATGGATCATACGCATAGCCGTATTCTTGGCAGTGTGTGTCGTGGGAGGCCTCATGCTCTATGGCTGGCTGGTGTGTGAGTACATGTGAGAGGGGGATAAGCCATGCGTAGGAACCTAAAAGAAGCCCGCCAGAACGCGGGCATGACACAGCAGCAGATGGCCGACAGGCTGGGGATTTGTATACGATATTATCAAAGCATAGAAGCGGGAGACAAGACGGGAGACTTTACTATTTGGGACACCTTGGAAGATATTACTGGTATTCATCAACGGATATTGCGTGAGATTTCAACCAATCGTCACGTCCGAAAAGATAGTCGATAGAAACATCTAAAATATCGGCAAGCCTTACAAGAGTGTCGAAAGAAGGAGAGCGTGTACCACCTTCATATCCTTGATATGTTCGCAGGGCTACATCAATTAAGCCGGCTAATTGTGGTTGAGTGAAGTTGCGTTTCATACGCATAGCACGCAAACGTTTTCCAAACATGATAACCTCCTATAAAAAATACTTGACTATGCTCAAATTGTACGCTATTATATCAATATAATAAACGCTCAATATGAGCGCGTTCAAAACGAGCATACATAAAAGGAGGGAAGAAAGAGAAATTTAGGAGGTATATATTATGCGTAGGAACCTAAAAGAAGCCCGCCAGAACGCGGGCATGACACAGAAAGGGGTGACGAAATATGAGACAAGCAGTTTTTTGTACACAAGTAAGAATGTCAGAAGAAATGCATAAAAAAATTAAAAAAGAGGCGGACGAGCTAGGAGTGTCGTTTAACTCACATCTGATTGAATTGGCGTGGATGGGAATGAAGGTCAGGGAAGCATCTCATCAATTTTTTCCAATTCCAATAGAGAGTGAGCATCGATGAGCCCATATTGTTCTTCATAAGCTTCAATGCCTTTTAGAATAAGATACTCCATTTCAGCATTAAGAGAGCGGAGTTCTTTTTCGGCAATGCATTTAAGTTTGGCATGGGTAACTTCATCTAAACGGATTTGGGTTGCAACTTTCGGCATAACAATAACCTCCACTAATTTAGTAATGATATAATACTAAAATACATTGACAAAAATATCTAGTGTTACTATAATAACAATATAGTAACAAAAAATAACTAAAAGGAGGAAAGACAATGCTATACCAGGAAGTCTGCGACATGGAGCATGAGAACGAGGCGCTAAAGGCAAGAGTAAAGCTGCTAGAAGACAAGCTAGGGGAGGACAGCGGTGATAAACCGTATCGCTGCCGTGATTGCAAGAACTTTGTGCAGCATTACAGCAGGACAGGCAATATGTACCATCCACTTTACTGCGGGCACTGCAAGGCCGGGGCAAGAATTAAAAGGCGGGTACGCGAAGACGAATCCTGCTCTTACTTTGAAAAGACAGCCATGAAGAACGTTTTTGTATAAGAAGATGGTATGGGTGGGAGAAAGGAAGGAAGATATGGCAGCGAAAATCTTTAAGAAAGGGTTGGATTGGGCTATCGAGTACTACGATAAGGACGGGAGCCACTTAGGCTGCTGCGGGGAATGGATCTCTGGATCCGAAGACAGCCCGCTATCCTTAGCAGTAAGGCAAGCGAGATATTGGGGATGCAAGAGCATCTGCATAACCTATTAGCGATGCAGGAAGAAGGGAGGTGGAGCAAGTGGGAGAGGACAAGCAGCAGGTGCAGAAGATGCTGGACAAGCTGGTAGAGGCTCTGCGTATGACGAGCGATCTCTATGATGTAGTGTCCCTGGAGTACTCAGCAGGCAGAGGCATGGTCTATGCGATGTATGCGAGCGGGGTGATCAGGGCTGTAGACGTAGATGGCCGCACAGGCTCAGAGATGATCCTTGAAGTGGTTAGGGAGATAAAGAGATGAGCGCCCATAGGAGGCGGCAACCTCCAGGCGCTCAGGTAATCAGACAGTTAGATTATAACAGAGAAGGGAGGAGAAGGCAAGTGGAACTAATACCGGGCTATGATGATTGGAAGACGGCTCAGCCAGAAGAGCCGGATCCGGTCGCTTTTTGCGCCGAATGCGATACGCCATTATGGGAAGACGATGTGACATATACGTCTGAAGGGCCGATGTGCGCGAAATGCTTACAATGCTACGAAGATGTTGTCTAAAAGATAAGAGCGGTAAAGGTAGATAAAAAGGGCTACACTTACCGCATTGCAAGGAGGGAGAACGATGTACTATAACGAATGCCCATATTGTGGGGCCAACCTGGATCCGGGGGAGCATTGCGAGTGCGAAGCGGAGCGGGCGATAAGGCGGGGCATAAGCAAAAGGAATTACAGGAATATCATAGGATATATAGAAGGGGTGGAGGACGAGAGGGATGAGCGATTTGCAGTTTAAAGTGGAACAACAGCAGGGAGCGATAGCCTTTAACTGTGAAGGGCTGAAGGAGCAATTGGCCGCCAAAGCCGACGAATACATCCAGAAATATAGCCAGCAGGCCTTTACGGAAGATGATAAGAAGGAAGCAAAAAAAGACCTGGCGGATCTTCGGAGGTTCAAGAAGCGGGTGAATGAGCGCAAGATAGAAGTGATGAATGTGCATATGATGCCATATAGAGCGTTCGAGGCAGAAGTAAAGAGCCTGATCGCCATCATAGATGGAACGATCACGTCCATAGACAGCCAGGTGAAGGAGATCGAGGACAGGAGGGTAAAGGAGCGCAAGGCGGCGATATGCGAGATCTATGAGGAGATCGTCCCGGAAGAGCTTCAGGACTATATCCCGCTGGAGTGCATCTATAGCGATAAGTGGACGAATGCGACCACTACGATAAAGAGCGTCCGGCAAGAGTTGGAAGGGCATGTGCAGAGGACGAGGACGGATATCTTGGCGATCCGCTCTATGGGGTCTGAGGCTGAGGGGCGTGCCTTAAGCCTGTACATGGCGGATAGGAGCCTTGCCGCAGCGATGAAGCTCATGAGCGATTACGAGAAGCAGAAGGCAGAGATCTTGAGAAGGCAGGAAGAAGAGAATGCCCGAAGGCTTGAGAGGGAGAGGCAGGCAGAGATAGAGCGCGCCCGCCGGGAAGAGCGGGAGCGGATATTAGAGGAGCAGCGAGCAGAGCAGGAGAGACAAGAAGCGCTGCGAAGGGCAGAAGAAGAGAGAGCAGCCGCGATCGAGAAGGAAAGAGAGGAGGCAGTGCAGGAAGCGATCGCCAGCATGATCCCTGACATGGATGCTGCTGTAGAGCTTTACGAGTATGGCATATATCTCTCCCCGGATGCGAAAGAGAAGCTGGAGATTTACATGGATAGCGTCGGGATCGAGTGGGAGGCGCGCTGATGGACAACCTCTATTATTACAATCTAGGACGCGCTGTCCCAGAGACGGCGAAGAGGCCGATACAAGGAGGGCGGATGAATGGCAAGACAGACATCAACCCTGTGTGGAGGATAAAGACGCTGACATCGATGTTCGGCCCATGCGGGATAGGCTGGTATTACAAGTCCGTCAAGGAATGGATGGAGCGGTATGAGGGATCTGTCGCGGCATTCGTAAAGATAGAGCTCTATGTAAGGGTAGGCGAGGAGTGGTCGATGCCGATCCAAGGGACAGGCGGCAGCATGTTCGTTGAGATGCAGAGGAGCGGGCCGTATGTCTCTGATGAATGCTACAAGATGGCTACGACGGATGCGATATCCGTTGCCTGTAAGCAGCTTGGGATAGGCGCTGATGTCTACTGGGATAGGGACACTACCAAATACCATTCCCATCCTTCGCAGAGCGAGACAGGGCAAAATGGATGTGATCCAGTAGATAAAGGACAGCTCCTGATCGAGTTCAAGGCAGAGATCAAGCGGACAGGGAAATCCTGCTCTTACTTCTTAAAAGAGGCGGGAGCGGATAAGGTGGAGGACATGGCTGAAGATTTCCTGGGCAATGCCATAGCGATGCTCAGGAAGTGCCCAAGCAAAGGGCAGAGGGGCAAATGATGGCAGAGTTTACGGGAAGGTTCGACAGCCTACTGACAGATATCATTACAGGCACGCAGAAAGCCGTATTCTGCATCAACGAAGAGGCAAGGGAGACATTCGAAGCGCTGAAGGACTGTGAGAAGCTGGTGATCACGGTGAAGAAGTTCAGAAGGAAGAGATCTATTGACGCGAATGCTTATTTTCATGTGCTGGTAGGGAAGATAGCGGATGAGATGGCCATATCTAAGGCGCGGTGCAAGAACATCCTGATCGGGAGGTATGGCCAGCCAGAGCTCTTGGCTGATGGGAGCGAGGCGGTGATGAAGGCGAACGTGCCAGTAGAATGGATGCTGGAACAGGAGGCTTTGCACTGCCGATGCATCGGGAGCAGGGAAGAGGACGGCAAGGAGCTCCTTTTCTACAAGATATACAGAGGCTCCCATACTTACGATACAAAGGAGATGTCGGCGCTCATAGATGGGACAGTAGCAGAGGCGAAGGATCAAGGCATCGAGACTATTACGCCGGGGCAGCTAGAGAGGCTGAAGCATGATTGGGAATCCGGAAGGGCGGTGATGAAGAGTCCACTATAGGGGCTGGACGCCCTCAGCATAAATGATGATAGGGAGGAGGCGCAGTAAAGTGAGGCATATCAATTTAGAGGAGTTCGCGGGCGGTGAGCTGACAGCACAAGTGAACCGGGAGCTTGAGACAGTGACGAGGAATATCCAGGACCCGAACACGGAGGCGAAGAAAGCGCGCAAGATCACAGTATCTATTACGATCAAGCCGAATGAGAGCAGGGACGTATCTATTGTAAGCGTGGAGGCGAAATCGACGCTTGTGCCAGCGCTTGGAGCGGTAACGATGCTCCGCATGGGGAGGGATCTACGCACAGGCGAAGTGGAGGCTGTCGAAGCCATCCCAGGACAGATACCAGGACAGCTGACTATAGCGGACGTACAGGTAGCGGTACATGAAGAGAAGAAGTTCGACCTTGAGACTGGGGAGATACAGGAAGATGCCCCGCCAGGAGGCATGAAAGAGAACACGATCGTAGATATGAGGAGAAGATCATAGGAGGAGAAGAAAGATGATGGAAGGATTGAAAGATGCGCTGCAATACATAACAGGGCTAAAAGAAGAGGGCATGGATCCGAAGGTGCTGACGATAGAGGGGGAGACCTACTGTGATAAGAAGCTTACAAAGTATCACAATTTTCCCATGGCAGAGCCGCTTAATGTGAACACCCTGACCGCTATAGTGGATTATATCAAGGGGAGGCGAGAAGAGCTACGAGAATCCACGATCATACATATCGTGAGCCCATCAAGAGTAAGGCTGCTCTCTGGTCTCATTGACAGGAGGGATCGGGAGGTGCTGGTAGAGTCTTGTGCGATCATAAATGAGTTCCGGTTCGACAAGTATTATGACCAAGAGAGGTTCCTGATAGAGCTGCAGGCAAACTTCTTAATGACGGAGGACTTGAAATCCATCAGGACAGTAGCAGGGAATATAAAATCAGGGACTACCGCTAACTATGATGATGACGGCGTGAGCCAGAAGACTACCATCAAGAGCGGGATAGCCAACAATACAGATATCATAGTGCCAAACCCGGTGAGGCTCAGGCCTTACCGTACATTCGCGGAGATCGAGCAGCCAGAGAGCGAGTATGTGTTCCGTATCATGGATGACGGGCAGGGGCCGAGCTTCAAACTGGTAGAGGCTGATGGTGGGCTGTGGAAGAGCGCAGCCATGAGGAAGATAAAGGAATACTTTAATCTCGCGCTTACAGATGAGGTGTCAGACGGCACTCTGACGATCATCGCATAACAGACGGCATTTCCTTTTTGGTTATTGTATCACAGTGTAGCAGGACAACCACGGACGCCCCGTGCAGGAATGCTCTTGCACGGGGAGAAAGGAGGAGAGCGGTATGCGGTCGGTGACATTCCATGTGCCGGGAAAGCCACAAGGGAAAGCAAGAGCCCGGACATTCAAAGACGCCCATACTGGGATGGCCAAGTCGATCACGCCGGAGAAGACGGTTCTGTACGAGAACTTCATCAAAGAGAGATACTTAGAACGCAGCGGGGAGATGTGCCTGGAGAGCGGTACGCCGGTAGCGCTGCGTGTAGCAGCAAGGTTCCGGCCCCCGAAGAGCGCATCGAAGAAGCGCAGGCAGGCTATGTTGGAAGGATGCGAGCTTCCTCTTAAGAAGCCGGATGCAGACAACATCTTGAAGGTCGTTGCGGATGCCCTGAATGGGATAGCCTATCAGGATGATAAGCAGATCGTGCTGGCGGAAGCGAGGAAAGCCTATTCTGAGATGGAAGGGCTATACATCACGGTAGAGGAATATATAGAAGGGAAGTAGGTGTCAGCATGGGACGAGGCGCCCCGAAAAAGCCTGATCTTTCTTACTTTCCGAAAATGCTAAATTTCTATGATGATGACAAGATATTCGACCTTATGGACGTGTATGGGCCGTTAGGCGTGACCGTCTATGACGTGATCCTTACCATTGTCTACAGTCACGGTTATTACGTCGAGATATCAAAAGCCAAGCTATCAAGGATGGTCATCAGGAAGATAGGGAACAAATGGATCAAAGGACAGAGCGTGGTCGTGCAAGTGATAGATTATTGCGCGGAATTAGGACTTCTCAGCAAGGGCCTCCTGCAGCAGAATATTATCACCTCTGAAGGAATTCAGCGACGCTATTATGAGATAGCCGTAAAGCGCATGAAGAGACTGCTTTATAGCGACAAGTACTGGCTCCTCGATACGGGGAAGATAGAGGAGCCTTTATTAAATGCGCCTGAAAAAGCATTAAATCCAGAAGGAAAGCGAATTACTTCGGAAGAAAATAGAAAAACTTCGGAAGAAATCCGACAGAAAGAAAAGGAAAATAAAAAAGATATATATATAGGGTTCCCCGATCCAGAGCTGGAACAGTCCTTCCAGACCTATCTTGCCATAAGGGAGAGCAGGTATGGAGCGATCACGAAGGAACAGATAGGGCTGCTTAGGGATGACTTAAGAGGCATGTCCGCTGACACAAAGGAGCAGATAGCCATCGTAAGGAAAGCAGCCGCAAGCGGCTGGAAGAGCTTCTATCCAGTCAAAGGAAGATCAGGGGAACATAAAGAGGCAGTACATAAGACCAAGTTCAGTAATTTTGAGGAGCGTGATTACGATATGGACGATTTGGAGAGAAGACTGACTAATCAATATAGTCGACCAAATCCGTAAGACAAAAGAAAGCAGAGAGGCTGGTGAATGTATAGATGAGCGCAGCATACGAGCAGCTAGATATATTTTCGTGCTTAGGACAAGAAGATGGAGGCCGATATTGGGATAGCGATATAAACGAGATCCATAGGAGGCTTGAGAGCCTTGCCGAAAAGAATGGACTATCTATATCTCAGGACGAATTTACGATCTGGCCGCACGTCCCTCAATATGGCTACAGGCTATGGCTTACCATGGACGTCACAAGGGGGATTTTGAAAGATGAAGGTTTCAAGCAGGATATTGAGCGGTTGATCAGCTTTGCAAAGGGGAGAGATGTCGAATTGTCATGCATGATCGGAGCCTGCTTCTTCTTTGAAGGGGAGGACACAGCAAGCTTATCATTTAGCACTATGTTCATGGATAAAAAGCGGCAAAACATAAAGGGAGCAAAATGAAAGAAGCGAAAGGGAGGGCCCATGAAAGCGATAATCAAATACCCTGGGAGCAAGTGGAGCATTGCAGAGTGGATCATCTCCTTCTTCCCGGATCATCATAGCTACCTAGAGCCGTTCTTCGGCAGTGGGGCCGTCCTCTTTAATAAGCCAAGGAGCAATATAGAGACCGTGAACGATCTGGACGGGAACGTGGTGAACCTGTTTAATTGGATCAAGGAGGACCCAGAGCGTCTAGCAAGAGAAGTATACTATACTCCTTACGCAAGGCAGGTATACGAGGAGACGTTTAACCGCATTCAGGGAAATAGCCTTTATAAAGCGGTAAATTTCTTGATCAGCTTAAATATGGGACATGGCTATAGGACAAAAGGAGGGAAAGTTGGCTGGAAAAAAGATGTGCAAGGCAGGGAGCGCGCCTATGATGCTAGAGACTGGGTAACGCTTCCGGGGAGGATCATGGAGGCAGCGGAGAGGCTTCGGGGTGTGCAGATTGAGAATCGGCCGGCGTTGGAATTAATAGAGCAGAGCAATTTCCCTAATGCTCTAATCTATGCCGATCCGCCCTATGTCCTGGGGACAAGGAGCATGAAGCAGTACAAAGAAGAAATGTCTGATCAGGATCACGAAGATCTGCTTGACGTACTCCTGGATCACAGAGGACCTGTCCTGATCAGCGGATATGATAGCCCGTTATACAACGACCGCTTGAGGGGCTGGCATCGGGAGGAGACGACATGCTTCACACAGGCTCACGCAAGAAAGAGGGAAGTGCTGTGGATGAACTTCGAGCCAATGGAGCAGCTAAGGCTGTTCTGATATTGGGGATTTTGTGGAGGTGGATTAGGTTTGATACAAGGGCAAATGAACCTGTTTGACTTTCCCGAAACAGAAGAAGAAACAAAAGAGGCGGGGGTAAGTGGAAAACAGCATATGCGCGTCCTGGTAGCCTGCGAGGAAAGCCAGCGTGTCTGCATAGAGTTTAGAAAATTAGGGCATGAAGCGTATTCGTGCGATATAGAACCGTGTTCCGGCGGACACCCAGAATGGCATTTACAGCAAGATGTGACGGAGTTATTAAAAATTAAGTGGGATATGATTATAGCACATCCGCCTTGTACATATCTCTCTAATGCCGGGGCAAGATTTTTATATCCAAAAGGCGAATTGAACGAAGAACGGTTACAAAAAGGATTAAAAGCAAAAGAATTTTTTATGAAATTATGGAATGCTGATTGTCCGAGAATAGCCGTAGAAAATCCGATACCGAGCAAAGTATACGGATTGCCAGAATACACACAGACCATACAGCCGTATGAGTTTGGACACCCTTACAGCAAAAAAAACGTGTCTTTGGCTGAAAGGACCTCCTAAATTGCAGCCAACAGATATTTTGCCGGAAGATGAAAGACAAAGCACAAAGATAGCCGGAAATTGGTTTAATAAAGGCGGTAAGGATAGGCAGAAGAACAGAGCAAAGACATTCCCCGGTATCGCAAAGGCTATGGCGGAACAATGGGGGAGGATTGTGGAGGAATAAGGAACTATGCTGATATTAACAATCAAGAAAAAAGAGATGGGCGAGGAGGGAGAAAGATGTTCATAGGAGTAGGCTATAGGCAAGCATTAGAGCATTACAGCAAGGGGGAGGAAGTCCTTGTGATAGATAGGGGATCTAAGGGGAGGAACGGGAGGGGGTATGATACGTTCTTGCTTGAAGAATTACTCGAAGATCTTGAGTTCCTTGCAGACGTATCGGAGGCAGATAGCCCAGATCCAAATGAGGCCAGGGAGGATGGGGAGCCTCCAGCCGAAACGACGAAGAAGGAGATGATCCGGAAATTGATGGAGCAGGGGATGGGCACGAAGGAGATCGCTGCTAAGACCGGGATCTCATACGGGACAGCCGCGTACTACATGTCAGCCATACGCAAAGAGAAGAAGGGAGGGCCTAAGGGGGACAATGTGGACAGGCACTTGTGCAGGACGTGCAAATATAAGGCTAAGAACAAGGGGTGCGATTACTATGTCATGACCGATAGAGAGCGAGGGTGCGATCCAGAGGAGTGCGATAAGTACGAAGAGGCAGATGCCGGAGCGCCTAAGAGGAGCAGGGCACAGAACAAATAAAGAGGGATAGCCAGCGTGAGCCGGCTACCCTTGTGTGGATCTTAAGTAATGGCATAGGATGTCGATGAGCTCGCCGTTCGTCGGCTTGGCATCCAGAGGCCGCCGGGCGATCTTCTCCAGGAGCCCTCGGTTCCCGTGATCGTAGCAGTGGGCGGCCACCGTGCGGATGCAGCGCTCTACATTGTGCCCCTTTACGCCAAAGGCCGCTGCGACGGTATCGTACAGATAGCATATGCAGAGCAGGTAGCCCTCGTCATACAGGCAGAGGGAGACGGCATAATGCAGATACATGGATCCACGATAAGTGGAATGGATCCCTAATGCCAGGAATAGATCATAGATCCTGTCCATGTCAGAGCCCTCCTTTCCTTAGATTTATAGGGAGATTATAAAGTGGCGGGGCACAGGATTTAGCGGGTATGATAAAATCAATGATTGTTCGGGATAGACATGATCGCGAAGGATAGGAGAGATGGAAGGATGGACAGGACGATCCTGATAGAGTATGCGGATATGAGAGAGGAGATCAAGGACTTAAGGAGAAGGATAGAGGCCGATAAGCGCGAGATCGGCCGGCTCAACAAGATGATCGTGGCGGACTCTGTGACGTGCGGGAAGAAGGGGAGGAAGCCCCTGCGGGTGGTCAAGATCCAGGGCGCGCCAGCGGTGAGGCTGGAGAAGAAGCAGAAGGCGCTGGAGAGGAAGGTCGCTTTGCTGGAAGAGCGGGAGGCTGCCCTCCTGGAGAAGCTGGCACAGGTGGAGGAATACATAGGGCAGATAGAGAAGAGCAAGATACGGGTACTGTTCCAGTTCTACTACATTGACGGGCTGACTTGGGAGATGGTAGCGATGCAGATGAACTACCTTTTCCCCAAGAAGAGGATCCCGTTCACGAAGGAAAGCTGCCGGAAGCTGCACGATAGATTTCTTGAAAAAGTTTCATAAATGTCCGCCACTGTCCGCTAAAAAAGTGCTATAGTATAAACTGAGAAAAGTAACAAATGAGCTTTTCGTTCTCCCTCTTTTTATAAAATCCCAGAAAAGGCATCCCGGGCAGGGGTGTCTTTTTGGTTGAATAATGCATCTTGACAAATGAGAACAAACGTTCTATAGTAAATATTACCTACACGATCCTTGGATTCTCGTAAGGCATTGTTGAAAAGTGTCAGAGAATGGTATATTATGGGAATGGGATTTTATATGAGTGTAGGAGGGAAGACGTTATGAAAAGAGCATTTATTGCAAACTTTAATTTAGTGTTTTATGGGAAAGATGAAGAGCCGTTACTATCACATTTTGACACGGTCTTAATGCCCGCATTAACATCTGGAGTAAAGAGGGTAGCAGGAGATTCAAAATATTTTCTATTAGAGGTTGATGTTCGGCAGGCTGAAGATGGAGAATATGTTCTAAAAGGTCTTATAATTAAACAAACAGTTTTAGAGGTGAAATCTGACTTAGATGAAAACGGGAGATTAATAGAAAAAGATGAGAGATATCCAACAGCCCCATTCTCTATGTTTGTTATATATTTAAAAAATCATCGCATGATGTATGTGCAAAATCAAAAAGGAAGTCCATCACTTGATAATTTCAAGGCAACTATCAAATATCTTTTAAATGCATATGTAAATAAGCGAAATCAAGAGTCAAATGCGGAACTGCCAATTCCAATATTGAATGTAGTTGGTATTCCTATGCGAAGGAAATTAAAAGAGGCATTAGAAGAAGTGGAAAAAATCAACAAACTATGTTTGCGGTTTTATCCATTGAATGGGGATATTGACTATGGCGGCCTGTTTGGTGAAATCTCAAGAGATATTAGGCGTCCTGCGGATAGTAAAAGGGCAGATCTGATATTGAGATCCCCTAAAAATATTAATGGAGTGATAGATATAGTTGAAAAATCAGGCGGTACCGTGAAACCAATTTTCGAAGTGACTTACAAAGACAAAAAGAATGGAAAGAAAAGGGCTGGGAAAATTAGAGATGAAGAGATATCTGAAAGCATGGATATTGAGATAGAAGATAAAAGTTTAGAGGATGAAATAGGTAATATAATAGAAGAAGGAAAGAAGCACGCTAGTATTACTTATTTAAGCGAAGATAATCAAGGTATATATGAGAAGAATAAGCATAAAGTCATTCCTTTTATGAAATTAGAATAAGCCTACAGGAGGTGCATAATGAAACAAGTAAATATGGAATCATTAGAAAGAATGTTTCGACCTATCACCTCCGCACAATTAGTAAAGAGTGCATTAAAAATGTATATCCCTAATAAGAGGTATAGGAAACGGATAATAGGTGAAAGTATGGTTTGTCTGATTCCCGCTATTTTGATGGGGGTATCTCTAAGCACACAAGAAGATTTTTTAGAAGGAGTCGAAATTGTAAATAGCACGATAGTATCTATATTTGGTGTTGTATTTACAGGGTATGCGCTGTTTCAAGCATTTATTAATAATGAATTGTTATTACGAATGGTGAATGATGTCGATGCAGACGGTAAGAATAAGTTTCAGGAAACGAATGACACCTTTGCAGAATTAATGATTTTGTGCGTTATTTCTATCATAGTAAATATTCTGCTAAAACTAACTATTAACAGTTTGCCAGTAGATTTCATATTATTTGATAGAAAGTTTTATAATGATATGGTGGCAATAGTATTATTGCAGCTGTATTTTGTTTTTACTGCGAACATTCTTCTAGAGTTGAAGAGTTTTATTTTTAATATTTTTCAATTATTCAATCTACATGCAGGAACTAAAATTATTCAAATATTGAAAGAAGATAAAAAAGAGTAATGTATCAAAGCGCCTCCCCGGGGCGCTTTTCTGATGCGGGAAAATAGATGAATTGAAGGTGGTGGGATGCCAAGAGCGAGATGTAAAAATAGGGACAGGGCATTTGAGATATTCAAAGAGCATGATGGCAGGATTACGAACAGGAAGATCGCCGAACTTCTTGGAGAGAAAGAGAACACTATCAGCAATTGGAAATGTAAAGATAAATGGAATGTAGTACTACAAAAAAATGAATGTAGTACTACGAACAAAAAAGGTCAGAAAAAGCGTGGCGCGCCAAAGGGTAGCAGGAACGCTGCTGGCCACGGTGCCCCTAAGGGGAACCAGAACGCAAGGAAGCACGGGCTCTTCTCCAGGTATCTCCCGGAAGATACGCTGGAGATTTTTATCTCCCTTGATGGGACAAGGCCTCTTGACCTCCTGTGGGATCAGATAAGGCTTGCGTACACGGCCATTATCAGGGCGCAGCAGATCATGTACGTCCAAGATAAAAAGGACAAGACGATTGAGAAGGTAGAGGAGAGAGACGGGAATGTGACCGGAGAGAAGTGGGAAGTACAGCAGGCGTGGGATAAGCAGGCCTCTTTCCTGGCTGCTCAGGCGAAGGCCCAGTCTGAGCTACGGAGCATGATCAAACAGTACGACGAGCTCCTGCATAAGAACTGGGGGCAGGCCAGTGAGGAGCAGAAGGCCCGTATCGAGCAGATGAAGGCGAATGCCGAGCGCCTGCGTAAAGGGAACGGATCTGAGGACGGCGGAGAAGGAGTTGAGATCATCAATGATGCAGAGAAAGAAGCAGGTAAGGATCTCTGAGATCGTGATACCGAAATATCTGCCCATATTCAATAATACGAGGGCGAAGCACATCATACTGACGTCAGGGCGTGCAGGGACTAAGTCCAGCTATGCGGCGATCAAGGCCAACTTCCAGCTCGTAGCGGACGCCCATGGCTCGGTGGTCGTCTTGAGGAAGCACCACAACAAGCTCAGGAAGACTGTGTACAAGGAGATGCTGCGGGGGATAGGGCGGCTCCAGATACCAAAGAAGAAGTACCACATCACGAAATCCCCGATGGAGATCACGTACAAGAAGCATAATACCACGATCTATTTCTCTGGATCTGACGGCATTGACGATACGAAAGGCATCATAGACGAGGATAAGCCGATAAAGCTGGTCATCATAGACGAGGCTACGGAGTTCTTTGATGACGGCGAAGGGGAGGACGAGCTGGCCAACATTGAGGCTACGTTCGTCCGGGGGAACAGCGGCGGGTTCCAGATGATCTATCTCTATAACCCTCCTAAGAACCCGAACGCTCCTATAAATGAGTGGTGCAAGAAGATGGAGCTGAGGGAGGATTGTATACATATCCATACAGATTACAGGGATGTGCCGGAAGGATGGCTGGGACAGGACTTAATAGATTCTGCCGAGGCCATGAGAGCAGCCGATCTGAAGATGTACCGTTGGGTGTGGCTGGGAGAGCCGACAGGCGTTGATGATCTGATCTACTACATGTTCTCTGCTGAGAAGCACGTATATCCGTTTGAGGAGCTAAGCCTCCAATCAAAGGAAGCGCTAGGAGAAATTGGCATTGGGGTGGATTATGGACAGCAGAACCCAACTGTGTATGAGGCCTTTGGGATAGACTATGAAGAGCAGTTGCTGAGGGGCATCAAGGAGTACTATCACAGTGGCCGGGAGTCGGGGAAGCAGAAGTCCCCGTCAGAATACGCGAGGGACTTAAAGGAGTTCTGCGATGAGATAGAGAGAGAATACAAGAGGGTGGCGAGCTACATCTTCATTGACCCATCAGCGGCAGGCCTCATTGAGGAAGTGCGGCGCGTATTGCCTCATATCCCCGTCATATCGGCACAGAATGATGTAAAGCTGGGGATCAGCCGTGTCCAGAGGCTATTGACATTTAATAAAATGGCCATCAGCTCCAGGCAGAGGATGCTGATAAAGGAGATGGGGCTTTATCAGTATGATGTCAAGAGCATCGAGAAGGGCAAGGAAGCCCCGGTGAAGGAATGGGATCACTGTCTCGACGGCTGCCGCTATCTCTGCTCAGGGATGTGGCATTCGATAAAATATATGCTGCCGATGGCAGAAAGGGGCGATGAGAGTTGATACAGTACGAGAATATCCAGAAAGCCATGGGGGTAGAGATCGCGGTGTCCAAGAGGATGTCGGAAGCAATATACAGGTGGACGAAGATGTACATGAACCAGGCCTCGTGGATATCAGGGGATGTAAAGGGGCTGAACCTTCCAGCAGCCATAGCATCAGAAATGGCCCGCCTTGTGACCATGGAGGCAGACATCAATATTACAGGCTCAGAAAGAGCAGAATGTATAGCCGCATCCATGAAACCCTTCCTTGCAAAGCTCCCGGTATATGTAGAATATGCTTGTGCGACAGGGGGCGCGGTCTTTAAGCCGTACCTGTCTGATACAGGGATTGAGATAGATGTCGTAAAGGGAGGGGACTTTTTCCCAGTCGCCTTTGATGGTGCCGGTAATATCACGGCGGCCGTATTCCCGGAATTCAAGCAGGTAGGGAAGAGGCTCTACACCAGGCTGGAATACCAGGAATGGGAAGGAGGGCGCTATAGGATCACTAACAGGGCGTTCGTGAGCAGGAAGGCCGTTGTGAAGACAGATGATATCATAAACCTGGGACAGGAGATCAGCCTGTCAGACGTGCCGGAATGGTCTTCTCTTGAGCCATTTGTGGAATTCCATAATGCGGACAGGACGCTGTTCTCATACTTCAAGATCCCTTTGGCGAACAATGAGGACATGGGCTCCCCGCTGGGCGTCTCCATATTCGCAAGGGCAGTGAGCCAGATCAGGGACGCGGATGAACAGTACGGAGCCACGCTCTGGGAGTTCCGGTCAAAAGAGACGGCCATCCAGGCGGCAGATGAGTTCTTCAAGAAGGACAGGAAAGGGAACCCTGTCCTGCCGAAAGGCAAAGAGAGGCTATACCGAGCGATGGGCCCGGGCATACAGAGCAAGGATGGGAGCCCTTTCTTTAATGCATACTCCCCAGAAATCCGGGACGAGAGCTTCTTCAGAGGGTACAATCGCATCATACAGAAGGTGGAGTTCAGTTCAGGGCTTGCCTATGGGACCCTGTCAGATCCGCAAGTAGTGGACAAGACGGCTGAGGAAGTGAAGACTAGCAAGCAGAGGTCATATGCCACTGTGAAATCGATACAGAACAGCCTGGATGATGCCCTGGCAGCCATGGCAGGGGCAATAGATGCATGGCTGGATATCGGCGGCCTTATGCCCCCGGGGGAGGTACATGCTATCTGCTCATGGGACGACTCTATGGTAGTCGATAAGGAGACGGAGAGGAAGCAGGATCTCCAGGATGTCGCTATCGGAGCCATGCCGCTATATGAGTACCGCATGAAATGGTACGGGGAAGACGAAGGGACGGCAAAGAGGATGGTCGCTAAAGAAGGAGAGGTCATCGAGAGATAGGTGATGCAGTATGCTGACGCAAGGAGATATGGAGGGGCTGGCAGCCACGATGGAGAAGGCGGCGTCAAAGCTGGAAGCGGATATAATGAAGGATATCGTACGCAGGATCCGAGCCAATGGCGATATGACGTCTTCAGCAGAATACCAGATCAACCGCCTCAGGCAGATGGGGAAGGGCGATGCGTACATAAAGGAGCAGATACAGACATTCCTCAGGGCCTCTGATGAAGAGATAGAGCGCATCTATCGTGATGTTGTAGGGAATGAGTACATTAAGCTCTCAGAAATGTATTCTGCAGCAGGGAAGGAGCAGATCCCGTTCGGAGATCACGCTGCCATCCAGGCTGCCATAAGCGCTGCCCTAGAACAGTCGAGAGGGACGTTCAGCAATATCGCGCAGACTCTTGGCTTTACGAAGATACAGAACGGCAGGAGGGCATTTACCCCTCTGGCCGAATATTATCAGCGGACGCTTGACGAGGCAGTGCTGGGCGTGGCGACAGGGGCGTTCAGCTACCAGTCCGCGCTCAAGAAGGCCGTGAAGGAGATGACGGGCAGCGGGCTTCGTACCGTGGATTATGCTTCCGGGAGGAGCCTTCGGATAGAATCGGCGGCAAGGATGGCTCTTATGACAGGGCTAGGGCAGATCACAGGCTACATGAATGAGACGGTCGCAGAAGAATTAGGGACGGATGATTATGAGGTCTCGTATCATATCGGGGCGCGCCCAGACCATCAGCCGTGGCAGGGCAGGGTATACAGCCGCGAAGAGCTGAGATCCGTCTGTGGGCTTGGGACAGTGACAGGGCTGTGCGGGGCGAACTGCTATCATTACTACATCCCGTTCATGGAAGGGATCTCTGTACGCAATTATACAGATGCTGAGATTGACCGCATGATCGCAGAAGAGAACCGGCCAAAACCCTATCAGGGGAAAGAGTATACCACGTACCAGGCCTTGCAGAAGCAGAGGGACATGGAGCTCGTGATGAGGAAGTACCGGCAGGACATAGCCTTGCTGAAGGAAGGGGAGGGGAGCGAGTTCGATATCCTGGCAGCGCAGGCAAGATACCGCACGGCTATGGATGGCTACGTGGAGTTCTCACAGGCGATGCGGCTCCCGCAGCAAAGAGAACGGGTCTACATGGACGGGCTGGGGAGAGTGTCTATTTCGGCAAACAGACAGCGAAAGATTGAAAAGCATTTAGATGCGATGTATAATAAAGGTAATTCTACCGATAACCTAAAAGCGTATGAACAGGACATTCAGATTAGGAAGGCTATCCAATCAGGGAGGCAGCCAGTACAGGTAGAGGAAGGAAAGCAGGGGAAGCATATTAAAGGACACAATAATTATATTCCTGGGCGGAGTTATCTTACGATACCAGAATCAGAGGTTCAGGAGTTGGTGAATAAGTGTGCTGGTACTGGGGAATTTCAGAGAACTACTTCAAATAAGTGGAAAAATAAAGAGGTAGTCACAGTAGACAGAAATATTGGGATTTATGTAGATCTAAATACGGGGAATGAAATAGAAACTAATAGGTTTGTCATTCATTACTCAAAAAAGGGAGTACATATAGTTCCTACAAGGCCAAAAAGGAGTTAAAGTTATATGATGACAGAAAAAGAACTTATGATGTATCGCGCACAGGATAGGAAAGTTCGGGTAAAATGTGTAGATGGTACGATCGTAGAGGGGGTTGGTGATTTTTTTACTCAGCCTCTAGATAATGAGCCAGAGATTGCAGAAATTACAATTAGGAAAGGAGAGTCTGCTCTAATTGGAATCACGGAGCCTGAAATTGATACAATAGAATATTTGGAGTAATCTTTGCACAATTTGGCAGATGCCTGTATAACAATGACAAGCGGGCTATGCATATGATGCAGGAGGTCTTCCCGGATTCTTATAGCGAGGTCATGGGGACGCTAGAAAGGATTATAAAATAATGTGGTATGGAAAAGATACATTGGAACTGAAAGAACTTAACGAAGAATATAGCAAGTTATTCGGGGGGTCTCCATATGGCCATATGGAATTGGAGTATGGCGCAGATGAATATGACGAATATGTGAAGGACATAAAGAAGGCTATTCGGATTGGGAAGCCATTGACTTCATTTGTTGAATAAGAGGTTCTATGCTAAGATTAAGAAATATAGAAAGGAATAATGGAATGATCTCAGCATCCTATGAACCAGAGAACTCTGGAAAAACCGGAGCCCTGAAAGTTGATATCGAGACTGGAGAAGTAATTGAAAAGAAATTGTCAGACTATGACAAAGACTTTCCGTGGTACTTCGGCCATGCAGTGACGGCCTTAAAAGAGATCGCGAATGAAGATGAAGTCCCGGAAGAAAGATTAGTAGCGTGGTATTAGCGGCCGCCAGTCATTAAGATTGGTGGCTTTCTAGCATTTATTCTAGTGACAGCCCTTTTAATACATGGTATAATCTGGATAAATACCAATGAGGAGGGAAAGAGGATGAGAAGATATTTAAGCGTGCTGCTGGCCGTGTGCCTGTGCTGTGGGTTACTGGCAGGATGCGGAGGGAAGAGCGGGGAAAAGCCAGAAAATATGAATCAAGAGATTTATAATTATGGGGTTAAAGCTGTTGACGCTATTGATAGTTTTTTAGAGGCAGATATTACAGCAGAGGAAGCAGAGGAAAAGCTTAGTAGTCTTTCTAAGAGTGCCGATTCGGTTTCATCAGAGGAAGTAATTGACTCGTCTGTACAAGCTTCATTGAATCTATTAGAAGCTCAACTAAGGGGAATCTCCTATGATGACTTAAGTGATGATGTTGAGTCAGAAGACTTAAGTAAACTCAGAGAGGCTAGGGACAGTTTAAAGAAAACATTAAATATTAAATAAAGAAAGCCACCAGCCGTAATGACTGGTGGTTTTCTTATGCCCATCTTTAAGGAGGAGCAGAATGAGATTAATTGGATATCGGGGAGAACTCCTGTCAGGGTATGCTCCTGGCCTCCCCAAATAGCCGGTTAACCAGCACGATCTTGTGCAGGCCTCTTATAAGGGCAGGATTAGTACAGCGGAATTTTCCGCTCTATCCCAGCGTCTGCCTATAAGGAAATTTGCTGTCGAATTGTAAAAAAATGTAATATTTTGATGGCGAGTTGAATATAGTATATATATAAGAACCACCGATTACTCGGTGGCATCATTTTCGTCGGAAAAAGCACTTCCGTATTTTTGAATAGCTTCTTTATATTCATCAGAAGCCTCGAGGAGTTGACAAGCGTATTTATATAGTTTCTCACGAGCCTGATCATCTAAGTATTCATAACAAAGGCAAATAGTTTCAAGGCGCTTAGAATTCAGCTCAGCCCTGGCAGTTTGGTAGTCGTTTATGACTGCACCCAAGGGTGAGTTCATAACGATATCATCCATAGTGTCGCCGTACAATTCGATTTCTTCTGGATGTTTTCCGGAAATAAAACGTTTTGTAGCCTTGCTCATTATTGAGGAATTAACATCAATTAAGCTTGCAACAGGAATTTTCAACGCGTTTGCTAGAGATTTTACGATTTCTAATTTGGGTTCGCGCATTCCCTTTTCATAACGCATTATAGTTACACCAGTTACTCCAATGAGTTTTCCCAACTCCTCTTGGCTCAAGTTCTTTTTTTGACGTTGCAATTTTAAGTTTTCTGAAAAGGTTGACATAGAATATCCCTCCCTATATAACCACTATACCATTTCGGAATAAAGAAATAAAGAAATAAAAAAATAAATATTGACAAATAACCTAAATGGTAATAAAATTTACCTAAGTGGTTTCTTGGTAAGACGAAAGGTGGTGGTATGATGAAAGCAGTCTCAATTAAGGTGGATGAAGAATTTCATAAGCGTATGAAGTTATTAGCTACCAAAAAAGGTAAGTCTATTAAAGAATATGTTGTTGAGCTCATTGAAAAAGACTTACAAAAAGAAAAAGAGTAAACACCCAACCAACCAAAGCGCGTGTTTACTCAATCAATGAGAAATAGAGATAACTCTAAATCTAACTAGAGTATATCCTATTTTCTCAGAAAAAGTCAATAGTAAAGGAGAAAAGAAGGTTATGCAAAATTTAACAGTAATTGAAAATGAATTAGTATCAGTTTATGAGACGAGTGGAGGCGAGAAGGTTGTGTATGGTTCAGAACTTCATGAAGTTCTTGGAGTTAAAACTCAATACAAGGATTGGTCAGAACGTAGATTAAATGATATTGAGGCCGCAGAAAATGAAGATTATGAGGTTTTGCTCAAAAATGAGCGAAACTCAAAAGGTGGTAGACCGGTAAAAGACCATATCATCAAACTCGACACAGCCAAGGAAATGGCGATGCTTGAGCGTAATGACAAGGGCAAGCAGGTACGCCGTTACTTCATCGAAGTAGAGAAGAAGCATAAGTCATTAGAGCTCTCAGCCCAGAGCCTCTCTCCACAGCTGCAGCTCCTCATCAATATGGAGATGAAGCAGAAGGAGCATGACCAGAAACTAGAGCAGTTAGACAGCAAAGTTGACTCCATCAAGGAGGTAGTAGCGCTCAGGCCGAACGCATGGAGGAAGGAGTCAGGGAACATCATCAACAAGATCGCTCAGTCATTAGGCGGCTTCGAGCATATCAACATAGTAAGGGCTGAGTCCTATAAGATATTGGAAGAGCGTATGCATGTGGCGTTGAATGTCCGGCTTGCCAATATGAAGAAGACGAACGCCTTGAATGGCATGTGCAAGTCAAAATTGGATAAGTTAAACCAGTTAGACGTTATTGCGAACGACCCAAAACTTATAGAGGGGTACATAGCCATCATAAAGGAGATGGCGATCAAGCACGGCATTTCTATAGGAAGCGAGGTGGCGTAGGCATGAATGATGCATACGGAAGGCCAATGCCGACAAGCCCTTATGAGAAGAATGAGACTATGAGGATGCTGGGGATGCAGGCTTTCAAAAATTATTTTGGGGTTATCAAGGAAGCTCGCAAAGGGTTAGATGAGATCGCAGAGGCACGGCCCCATTCTTTTGCTAAGGACGCCGTAGATGACATATTCGTATTAGGATATATCTATGGCAAGCGCGCGGATCGCGCCAGGAGAAAGAGAACATCATAGCGCACAGGCGCCGCTCAGGGATGGGCGGTGCTTTTGTAATGCCAGTTATGATAGGGATTCCTAATTATGCGAACTGGCAATTGATAATTGTAAAAGATTTTTGTATAATGGGTCTAGCGGGTATGAAGAAATGCATCACAGTGCTTTAGACAAGATAATTTTCGTGCTTAATCTCTTTAGTCTCGAAGGGCGGTGAATTATGTGCAGCCACCACATGTTGATAGATTAGAAAAAAGGATTGGGAATGGTTGTACAGAACCATTATTGGGAGTGCTAAAGTCTGGCAACAAAGAGTTGTACGCAGTATTAAAGACTAAGAATAACATTCAAGGTGTGTTGTCAGTGGTCAATGAATGGGTCGCGTATAACATTGCTGTGGAGCTGGAGATGCTAATGCCAGTTAGTGGGGTTGCGATTATTGACAGTGATACGGATGTCGCAGGGCTAATTGATGACAAAGATTTTGGCAGTTGTTTTTATTCGACCTATATTGAGAAAGCGAGTATTCTGAATGAGACGATCATGGAGTTTGTATCTAATAAGAGTGTATATGAGAAAATCATTCTCTTTGATCATTTAGTGTATAATAGAGATAGATATAATAAAAATGGAAATAGAGGCAATCTACTAATCTCAGCCCTTAGAGGGGACAGACGCCTTTATGTTATTGACCATACTCATGTCTTTAAAAATGAGACGATATGGGATAGATTCTGTCTGAGTCAAGGAATGAGGGACAATGATTACTTGGATAAAAAGATTTTAAAGTCTAATGGGTATGAGTTATTTTTTCAGAGCAAGAATATTACCAGGCAATCATTGAAGAAAGAAGCAGAGTTGTTTAAGGAAGTTGTTACTAAAGAATTGTTGAAAAGGATTATAAAGAGCATACCGGCCGATTGGCAAGTGGATGACAGAGATCTGGAAGCACTGCAGGAGTACTTGTTATATCGAGTGGCGCGTTTAGATGAAATGTGTGAAATGATTGCAAATTATAAGGAATGGAGGTAAGGATTATGTGTAAAGTTCAGTTTTCTGTGTTGAGTTATTTTCCGTCAATCGTAACAAATGAAAACATTAATGTTGGAATCTTATTTCATAATCTGGACACTGATGATAGAACATTCCATATGATGAAAAATTGGAGCCGCCTTGAAAGCTTCGATGAGGAGCTGGACATAAGTTTTATGAAGAGATATTTGCAAGGAATAAAGAATGAAAGCGAACGCAATGTGTTTAACTCTGAGCAGACATTTTCTTTGCAAGAGTACATTAAGTATTATGTGAACGAATTGAGATTTTGTACGATCAAGGAAGCTGATGTTGAAAATGTAGATGATTTCATTTTGACTACGGAAAAAGTTCATATGCGTTTGGACTTTGAGAAGAATGAACGTTTGAGCCGTGATAGCGAAGTTAAGTATATCAAGATGATGATGCGCTCTAATAAGGTTAATTATTCTTCAAGCCCAATACAAGGTGGTTATGATGAGCCGGTACGTTTTGATTATATAGTAGGGGGCTATGGGTTCAAGAATTTCACATTCGAGGATAGGAACATTAACCGAATGATTACGAATGCAAAAGCATGGTCGCTTACTGCTAGCTCAATCAATAGAAGATATAAGACTATATTTGTGTATGATGTGGAGAAAGACGAATCAGTCAATTATCGTATTATCATGAAGATATTAGGGGAGCATGCTTATAAGGTTATGCCGAGCGCAGAGGTGATAGATTTTGTTATAAAACTCCAGAGAGAGGAAGATGCCAAGTATCAAAACTGTTTAGCGGTATAATGAAGTGAAAAGGTATAGGGAGGAATAGAACGCATCAAAATATGACAGTTGCCGTAAATGGCTATATACATTACAAGCGCCCTTCGGGGCGTTTTTGTAATGCCCGTATATAGAAAGATAGCATTTAGCACGCAGGGATCGCCTGTGTGTTTTATTTTGCCCGAAAAACCCTTATGGCGTTTAAACTGATGGGGAAATGACCCCTACGGCAAGGGATATAAACTGCCGGTTCCAGAGGGAGACACCTCATATAAAAACGCAGGAAGGAAAGGAGAGCATATGGAGTTTTTAAAGAGCGTGCTTGGCGACGAGCTTTACGGGAAGGTGGAGGCTGAGATCAGCGCCTATAATGCTGCTGACGGGCACAAGGACAAGCCGGTCAAGCTGGCCAACCTGGCAGATGGCGGGTATGTGAGCCTTGAGAAGTACCAGGCGCTTGAGACGAAGAGCGCAGGCCTGGAGAAGCAGCTGGGAGAGGCGAATGAGGCCATCCAGTCCTATAAGGACATGGATATCGACGGGATCAGGAAGTCTGTTACAGACTGGGAAGAGAAGTACAGCACGGACACGCAGGCGCTCCAGAAGAGGCTGGAAGGACAGCAGAGGGAGTTCGCCGCGGAGAGGTTCCTGGACTCTCAGAAGATCAAGTCCCCGCTCTCAAGGAAAGCCATCCTTCAGGAGTTCCTCTCACAGGGACTGGAACTCAAGGATGGCGCTTTCGTCGGCGCTGACGAGTACATGAGAGGCTTGAAAGAGAAATATCCAGATGAGTTCGAGAAGGAGGAAGGGGCAGGAGCAAAGAAGACATGGGTGCGTGGCACGCAAGGGACGTATAGGCCAAGGACGAGATCGGAGGAGGAGGCCTATGCGGAGAAGAAGTATGGCAGCAATAAATATTATAACCAGTAGAAAAGGAGAGGAAAGATTATGCAGTATGGTGGTTACAACGTAAATGAGAGGTACAGCCCGATCGTGGCGCCGAACTTTTATTTTGACGCGATCTTCCAGCCGGGGCTGACCTACAGCGATCAGTACCAGGGGGACGCAGAGGGGGCTGGAGCGGTGAAGATCTTCAAGCTGGCGGCGAAGGCGGCGAAGGATCCGAAAGCGCCGGCTTCTGACTTCACCCATGGGAGCGCGGGCAATGAGCTGATCCCGCTCCTGCTGAACAATCTACAGCAGGAGTCTACGAAGATCTATAACGTGCAGGCAGAAGCGGTCCCTTATGACATGGCGGACGCCCATCTGTCCCAGTCCGTGCAGGTGTGCAGGGAAGGATGGCAGATGTCCGGGCTTGCATGCCTTGCCCATGAAGGCACGGTCATGGGGGACAGCGCGGCGATCACGAAGGAGAACATCATCAGCAAGGTCATTGCCGGAAGGAAGAGCATCAGGAAGCAGAAGGCGTCCGCTAATGTAGTCATGGCCTCTGTGGAGACATATAGCACGATGCTGGAGGTGGCAGGCGATAAGTTCATCCCTGTAAAGAATGATGAGATCATCAGGACAGGGCAGATGGGGCATTACCTGGGCATGCTCTGGGTAGAGTGCAACATGCTCGACCTGACCACGGCAGCGAAGTACTACGACTATGCGGGGACGCTCCAGACAGAAGATCTGTCCAAGATCGAGTACATCATGTATGACTGGAGAGGGTTCCACATCGTAGACCTCCTGTCCATGGCAAGGCTTAAGGACTCTGAGAACTTCAACGGGACGCTGGCGCAGGTGGAGATCTGCTCTGGGTATCGCTTGGGGGATGCCAATTACGCTGTCATAAAAAAACAGTCAGCTTAGCCAATTTGAATGTTACTTCGGTAGCGGGTAGCACGAGCGGCTTCACGGCGATCACCGTGGAGCCAACTTTGGCAAGCGGCGACAGCTACAAGTATAAGGTAGCGGCGAACCCTACTATGCCAGAATATGGGGCCACGTGTACGTCCGGTTATAAGGCATGGGATGGGGCAGCAGAGATCGAAGCGGCCGCGGGGCAGAAGATCGTGGTCGTAGAGGTGGACAGCAACAACAGATGCCAGGGAGCCGGTATGACGGCGGCCGTGGTGGCAGGATAGGAGCGATGACATGAAGGCATATGCAGGCTATGAGTACTATTCAGGCTCTTATCTCCTAGGACGAGAGCCTAAGATGGCAGATAAAGAGTTCGCGTTCTTCGCTATGCAGGCGTCCTCCAGATTACGCAGGCGCACGTTCGATCGTCTCGAAAATATGGAGGAGATACCGGAAGAGGCGAAGATGTGCTGCTGCGAGGTGGCGGAGAGGCTGTATGCAGCAGAGCAGGCAAAAGGCGAGAATGGGCTGATACTTCAAAGCTACAGCAATGATGGCGATTCAGGGACTTACAGGACGGAAGAGATCTCGGCGGCCGCGACGGAGATGGGGATTGATGAGAGCATCAGGAGATGGCTTGGGCACACCGGGCTATTGTATTGCGGGGTGGGGGAATGAACCCTAATTACGTGCATACGCTCACAATCTATAACTGCCTGAGGAAAGCGGATAGCCCCGATGAGGAGAAGGACACATGGCATCGGACGATCCTTCGCGATTGCTACTACAAGAACGCGATCGGCAGGGTGGAGGGGGACAAATCCATAAGGATGTCCAATATCTACACGGCAAGGATCCCGATATCAGAGAAGTACCTTCCATACCTTGAGTGGGCGAGGTTGCCGCAGGAAGAGAGGAGCCGCTTCTTTACGTTCAGCCTGAACGATATCGTAGTGCTGGGGGAGTGCCCGGAAGAGATTACCGGGGCTCCTCCTTATACGTCTACAGAGGTACTGAAGCGGTATAAGCCGGATGCATTCATCGTGACGGCATTCTCGGATAACACAACGCATTTATGCTCGAAGCATTACAGGGTAGGTGGATAAGATGGTCACAGAGTTCAGATGGAACAAGCCGATACCGCAGATCGCGAAGGAGGCGACCGGGGGAAGGAGGACGCTCTTGTTCATGGCGAATGAGGCAAGAAGGCTGATGAGCCCATATGTGCCAGCGAGGGATATGATCCTTGACAGGAATGTGCGGACTTATGTGGAGGATGGTAGTGGAGTAGTCCATTACCTCTCGCCGTATGCCCGGTATCAGTATCACGGCCTTCTTATGGTGTCACGGATCACGGGGAGCCCATGGGCTAAGAGGGGCGAGAGCAAAGTCCTCCTTGGAATCCCTCTCAACCACAGTGGGAGCAGGCATCCCCTGGCTACGGCTGAGTGGGATAAGGCGATGATGACAGCAAAAGGCGGAGCCTATACACAGGCAGTACAGAATTATATCAGGAGGAAAGGGTAGATGAGCAAGCATGAAGCGATGGTAAAGTTCGTAAAGGGAAAGGTCGAAGGCCTGTCCTTTAACTTCTCACCAGAAAAGCCGGCCTCTATATCATTCCTGACGAATTACTCGGGGAAGGTCGTGAAGAGATATATGCGCGCGGCAGACAAGGAGTATGGGTTCACGATCTTGCTTACGTGGCATTATTCCACTGAGGCGGATAACATGAACCTGAAGGCGATGGAGATCGCCCAGGAGCTCATGGACTGGATAGACGCGCAGAACCAGAAAAGGCGCTTCCCGGATTTCGGCGATGGCTGTCAGGTGAAGAGGCTGGAGAATTTACAGAACATGCCGAACCTTGCGACAGTGGATATGGAGAATGGGATCGCCCAGTACCAGATCCCTTGCAGGGTTCTTTATTTTGAAAAGGAGAGATAAGAACATGAAGCTGAATGAATTGATGAAAGGTTATGAGCCAAAGGAAAGTTATGAAGGATGGGTGACGAATGATGATTATGTGTTCGCGATCGATACCGCGCCGGGCGCGGCCACGCCGACAGAGAAGGGCGATTATGCGGTCGTAGAGATGGGGATCGCAGGGCTTGACGCACAATTGAACCCAGTGACGCAGGACAAGCAGTATATCCGTTCCGGCCAGAGCACGACCAAGACAGGCACGCAGCGCTCCTTCGCTGTGACCGGCGACAGGTACGCAAGCGACGAGGCGCAGGACTTCTGCCTGTCCCACAAGATGAAGTATGGGACAGGGAATGGGGTCATAACGAACTATGTGTACTTCAACATCCTAAACGGCAAGGGCGAGGAGGGGCAGTGCTCTATCATCGTAAACTCTGATGGTTCCGGGAATGCAGGTGAGTCTTCCGCGATCGACATTGAGTTCAGGAAGATCGGAGCGAACCCGAAAGAGTATACGTACAACGCCCCGACAACGCCGTTGGAAGCTCCTCCAGAGGCAGAGGCGCAGCAGGCGAGCGTAAAAGCAGCCAGATCTGCATCGACGGCAAGCAAATAGGGAGGGGATTGATATGAGGATGATTACGGTAAAGATCAACGGGCAGGAGGTAGAGGCAGACCTCCTCAACCCGGCCATAACGAAGAAGTTTGAGGACGGCTTTGACGCTGTCCTCAAAAAGTATAACGAGGCTGCCATGTGCAAGAGAGGATCGGAAGGGATCCAGGCACAGTGTGAGGCCGTAGTAGATTATGTGGCTGGCATATTCGGAGCAGGGGCAGCAAGGAAGATATTCGGGGAGGAAACAGATCTCCTGACTTGTATGGATGTCTTGGAGGAGATGCAGAATGTCTACCCCGGGCAGGTGAACCCTATCATCAAGGAGAGGGCGGCGATGCTGGAGCAGCGTCTGGGGGCCTCTGCTGGAGATAAAGGGGATGGCCTGCAGCGATGAAATGCGATATCTTGACGAAGAGCCTCCCGGAGACAGTCAAGATCCAAGGCATTTATTATCCCATCAATTGGGATTTCCGGGCAGGGATCCAGCTGGACGCTCTTCTTCGGAGCAAGACCGCAGAAGAAGAGAAATACCTAAAGATGCTACAGATCTATTACCCGTCCATCCCTCCAGATCTCGTTCAGGCAATAGAGGCCATCCTTTGGTTCTATCGATGCGGGGAGGAGCAGGACAAGGAAGAGGAGGAGAAGCAGAGGTATAAAAGGCGCAGGGCGAAAGAGCCAGCATGGGCGTTCTCCCAGGACGCGCCTTATATTTATTCTGCATTCCGGGAGCAGTACGGGATAGACCTGACGCAGCCGGACAAGCTGCACTGGTGGAAGTTCATGGCGCTGTTCGAGTCCCTGGGGGAAGACACCAAGATGAGCAGGATCATGTACTACCGGCAAGCGAGCACATCCGGGATGCCTAAATCGCAGAGGGCGTTCGTCAACGAGATGAAGAAGCTGTACCGGATAGAAGAGAATGCTGTGAAGCAATCCCTCGCCCAGAGAGATAAAGGCTGGAGGGACTATGTCAAGAAACGGCATATGCAAGGAGCGTGATGTAAGTGGCAAGCGATGGGACTATAAAGATTAAGACAGAGCTGGACAGCTCGGACGCACAGAAAGCCATGTCCAAGTTTGGGACGATCACAAAGAAGAGCCTGAAGAAGGCCGCGGTCGCTACGATCGCAGTAAAGTCTGCTATCGCAGGGGTCTCTCTCTTTGCGGTCAAGACGGGATTGGAGTTCGAGTCTGCATTTGCGGGAGTAAAGAAGACAGTAAATGCTACAGACGCAGAGCTGCAAGGGTTCCGGGACGATATACGGGGGATGGCTAAGGATATCCCGCAGACGGCCTCTTCGATCGCTGGGGTAGCAGAAGCGGCTGGACAGCTGGGGATCAAGAATGAGAGCATCATGGAGTTCACCCGCGTCATGTCCGATCTGGGGGTGGCGACGAACATGACCTCTACGGAGGCGGCGACCTCCCTTGCAAGGCTTGCGAACATTACGCAGATGCCACAGAAAGAGTTCAGCAACCTTGGGAGCACGATCGTGGCTCTTGGGAATAATCTTGCGACGACAGAGAGCGAGATAACAGAGATGGGGCTTCGCCTTGCTGGCGCAGGCTCCCAGGTAGGCATGACGGAAGCGCAGATCTTAGGGCTTGCCGGTGCGATCTCCAGCGTCGGCATCTCGGCTGATGCCGGAGGGTCAGCGGTATCTACCGTCATGGCGAAGATGCAGCTGGCCGTAGAGCAGGGCGGGGAGTCCCTGGAGAAGTTCGCGGACGTAGCCGGAATGAGCGCTTCCGAGTTCCAACAGGCGTTCCGTGATGATGCGGCCTCGGCGATTGTCGCCTTCGTGACAGGCCTTGGGACTATGGAGGAGCGAGGCCAGAGCGCGATCGCTACGCTTGATGGGATGGAGATCACAGAGATACGCCAAAGGGACGCGCTGCTAAGGCTGTCCGGGGCGGGCGACGTGCTGTCAGAATCCCTGGAGATCGCTACGCAGGCGTGGAGCGACAACAACGCTCTTACGAACGAGGCGGAACAGCGGTATCAGACGCTCGAGAGCCGCTTCCAGATATTGAAGAACAACATGTCGGATTTTGGGATCAGCATCTATGATAGCCTTCGGGATCCGCTCAAGGACACGGTAGAACAATCCATCGGTTATGTGCAGCGTCTGCACGACGCCTTTAATAAAGGAGGGCTGCACGGCGTCGTAAAGGAGCTGGGAGGCGTCTTTGAGGACGTGGCAGACAATATCGCAGGCACAGGGGACGCTGCCGCTGGGATTGTGACGCCGATCAAGAACATAGTAAAGACTGGGGGGAATCTGGCCAAAAGCGTCCTCCCTCCACTTGCGAAAGGCTTTAAGCTCCTTGCCGAGAATATGGATATCGTACTGCCCCTTCTTGCATCAGGAGTGACAGCGTTAAAAGGATATTCAGTCGCAGAGAGCGCAGTATCGGCTGTAAGCAGTTTATCGAAGTCCTTCAAGGCAGCGTCAGCCGCCGCCGAGCTATATAGAGTCCAACTGGAAGCAGCTGAGTACACAGGACGGATGCATAATGTGCAGCTTACTATCGGGCAAGCAGCAGTGGGGCTCTTGACACATAAGCTTACGTTGGCTCAAGCAGCACAGATAGCGTGGAATACAGCGATGGCTGCAAATCCGATAGGAGTCGCAGTGGCAGCGACAACGGCGCTCATCGGGGTTGGATTAGCCGTCTCTGCTGTCGTGAACCGACAGACGGCAGAAGAGCGGGAACATGCCAAGGCCTTAAAAGAATCTGCCGAAGCGGCAAAGGAGAACCTTGAGAAGGCGCAGGAGAGGAAACAGTCCTATGAAGAGCTGGTACAGTCTCAGAATGAACAGGCGGCAGGAGAGGTAGCGCAGCTTGACAGGCTTGCCGCCTTGAATAATGAACTCAGCGGCATCGTTGATGCGAATGGCCGCGTAAAGGAAGGGGAAGAGGACAGAGCCGCGTTCATCACATCGCAATTGTCCAGCGCTCTTGGCCTTGAAATCTCTCTGACAGATGGGCAGATAAGCAACTACCAGGAGCTGCAGGCGGAGATCCAGAACCTGATCCAGCAGAAAAGAGTAGAGGCTGTCCTATCTGCACAAGAAGCGAAGTACCAGGAAGCGGTGAATAACCAGATGCTGGTAGCGGCAGAGGCCTCAGAGAACCTGACCGCGATGAAACAGGCGCAGAATGAAGTCACAGAGGAGAAGGCAGAGCTAAGCCAGTTAGAACTAGAGAAAGATCAGGCTGTGATTGATGGGAATAAAGCGTTAGTGAAGGTACTGGACGAGAAGATCAAGAAGCAGCAGGAAGATGTAGAAGCGGCAGAAGAGGCTCTTAAGAGCTCTCAGGAAGCATATCAAGAGAATACTCAGCTTTTAGCCCAGTATGCCAATGATATCGACGCATACACCGCTCTGGCAGAAGCAGCCGCTACGGGGAACGCAGAGGCGATAGAACAGGCAATCGCGCAGGTTACGAATGGTATAAAGACCGCAAGCAATGCTACTAAGGAAGAGCTACAGGAGCAGGTTATAAGCGTCTCCAATATGGAGGCGATGATAAAGAAAGAGGTGGAAGAAGGGGCTCCAGGGTTCACACAGGCCATGCTTGACCAGGCGCGTGAAGGAACCACGGCAGCTCTGGAAGAGTTCGCAAAGGCCGCGCCCCAAACAGCGGAAGAGCTTAGCAAAGTCCCTCCTGAGGCAGTGGCCGCGCTCGTAGCTGGGAATATGGAAGGAGAGCTCTCAGCAGAAGCAAAAGGGGCCGTAGAGGGCATGCTTAAAGAGTTCGACGGCATGGACGAAGAGACGCAGATGCTGTTCGCGCAGACTATCTATGCAGCATTGGAAGAACTAGAAGGCTTTGATCAGATTTCAGATCCAGCCAAAGAGGGTGTGACTGCATTCCTGAAGACCCTAATAGAGGAACTGAAGGTTCATTCGCCATCCCGAGCAGTAAAAGAGATCTTCGACAATGTATGGCCGGGCGCGAGCGAAGGGCTTGAGGGAGGCCAGGAAGGCTTGTTCGAAAAAGGGAAGGGAGTCATAGAAGGCTTCCTTACCAGCATCGGCGGCGAAGAGCTGTTCGAGAGGGTGAAGGGGATCGGATCCACGATCATGTCGTTCTTTGGGATGGGGGTAGAATCTCAGAAAGGCGGCATTGATGGCTCTGCAAAAGGGATCTCAGATTCGCTGAACATGAATTTGGGATCAGCCGACACGCAGACAACAGGCGGCCAAAAGGCTCAGGAATACAATAGCGGGATAGGCAGCCTGAAAGGCGCTATTGACACTACCTCGAAGGTGATCGCAGATTCTTCTAATACGATCTTCGGCTCTGCTGATACGCAAGGGACAGGGAGCCGGAAGGCTCTGGAGTATGACCAGGGGATCAATAGCCAGAAAGGGCTTATCGACCTTGATTCAAAAGCGATCTCAGACTCTTCCAATGCGAACCTTGGCTCAGCCAATACCTGGGGGACAGGGAGCCGGAAAGGAAGCGAATACGATCGTGGGCTTGGGAGCAAGAGCGGGGCGATCAATGCTACTTCCGTAGGGCTTTCGAATACCGCGGATACAGGGATGGGATCATCCGATACTGGAGCGACAGGAGTCGAGCAGGGAGCAGAGTATGCAGAAGGGGTTGGGAGCCAGGCAGGCTATGCCAATGCACAGGGGACATCTCTTTCGAATGAGGCGAACAGCGGGGCGTCGTCGGCTGACGGCTATGACCCTGGGTCAGACTTCGGATCAGGCTTCGTAAGAGGGATAGGCGCATGGCTTGGAGATGCAGCAAGGGCGGCGGCAAGCCTTGCTACAAGAGCCTATAATGCGCTGCGGGGCGCGCTTGAAGAACGCTCCCCTTCCCGGAAGACTAAGAGATCGGGAAAGAACTTCGACCTTGGGCTTGCCGTAGGCGTTGAAAAGAACAAGAAGTATGCGGTCGCTGCCGCAGAAGGGCTGGCAGAAGATACGTTGGATGCGCTGGACATGTCCCAAGTCCGCGATAAGATGGAGAACATCGACATCCCTGAGACGATGTCGAGAGTCTACATGGCTGTTGAAGGCAGAAAGGAGAAGATCGCTTCTAAGATGTCTTCCAGTATAGAAGCAAGAGAGAACGCAAAGTGGAAAGAGCTTGAGCGAGAGGAGGACGTACATCTATCCAATGAGGACATAAGGAAGCTGGCGGGAGAATTTGCAAGAGCCGCCTCTGCCGCGATGGCGAACGAGCTAGATGGGATGGGTATGTACTCGAATGACAGAGAGCTGTTCCGAATGGTAAGGGAGGCGGGAAGAAGATGATGGACATTTATTACGAGAACAGCAAAGGGGATCGCCTGAACCTCCTTGAACAGCCATATTGCCTTCAGACCGCCGATATATTTGACAAGTCTTGGGCTTACAGCAGCGTGTCCACTAGGCGGAACCGGGAGAGGATAGATGGGTTCACGAAGGAGGTAGAGTCAAAAAGGCTTGTCTTGTCTATTATAGGCAGGACGCCCAGCCAATACCAAGATGCTCTGAATAGGTTTCAGGAAGTGACGGAGTACGATATCCTGAAGGCGTCGCCAGGCAGGCTATGGGCCGGGGATCATTATCTCCCATGCTATGTACTGTCTTCCATCAAAGCGGAGTGGGAGTACGATATCGACAGGCTGGACAATGAGATAGAGATCATCTCAGACTACCCCTTCTGGTGCCGCGAGAGGCCATTCTCCTTCCGGGCGGGCGCAGATGTCCCGGAAGGCTTCCTGGACTATCCGTATGACCACGCTTACGATTACGCCCCGCCGTCCAACATGCGGTTCCTGCACAACGACCATTATTACGATTGTGACTTCAAGTGTACCATCTACGGCCCATGCGAGGATCCGCGGTTCATGATAAACGATCATGTATACGAGGTGCGGGCGCTCCTGTACGATCACGAGTACCTTACATTCGACAGCAGGGACAAGTCCCTTGTGAAGACGGACTACCAGGGGCGCAGGAGCAATATATTCAACTCCCGGAATAAGGAGCATGACCTCTTTTGCAAGATACCGCCTGGGAGGAGCAGCATCACGTGGAACCTGGGGTTCGATTTCGATATCATCCTCTTCCAGGAAAGGAGCGAGCCGAGATGGTGATGATCATAACGAACGCGAAGGGAGAGGAGCAGGCCGTCCTCGAGGAGATGGACACCTTCGACCTGGATCTGGGCGACACGAATGATTTCGTGTTCGAAGTCCCCCTCTCAAGGTACGATCCTTCCATCCATAGCAAGGGCTGCCAGATCTTCGCGCCGGGGACAGAGTACGGGGGGATCATCTCTGGCCGTGAGGTCACGAAGGACGGCTCTGTCAGGCTGTCCGGCCATACATGGCGCGGGAGGCTCGCTAGGAAGGTCATAGAGCCGCCTGCGGGGCAAGATTATAAGGTAGTGTCCGGGGAGGCGAATACGGTCATTAGGAGCCTCGTAGGAGATCAGCTCGGGAGCCTGTTCGCCGTCGACGAGGATGACAGCAAGATCACGATCGCCAATCATCAGATCCCCCGCTATGTGACCCTCCTTGAAGGCATCGAGGGGATGCTTGCGAAGAAGGGGGCAAGGCTTAGGATCTATTACGTGCAAGGCCCCAGCAATGGGGTAGGGGCAGTGCATTTGTGCGCCGTGCCTGTAACGGACTACTCGGGCGAGATTGAGTTCAGCGAGGATTGCAGGCTGCGGCTCTCCATCAAGGAGGAATGGGGCGGGATCAACCACCTCATCTGCCTCGGGAAAGGGGACTTGAAGGAAAGGCTGGTGAGGCATCTCTATGTACAGGCGGACGGCTCCATCGGGACGCGCAGGCACTTCACCGGGCTTGCGGAGATGACAGCCATCTATGACTACAAGAGCGCGGACGATGAGGAGAGCCTCATCGAAGACGGCACGAAGCGCTTGAGGGAATTGGCCGATTACCGCCAATGCGAGGTGAGCGTCACCGACGGGACGGAGCTGGAGATCGGGGACATCGTAGGCGGCAGGGAGCGGATCACCGGGGCGGTAATGAAGGCCCCTATCGCCGGGAAGGTGCTGAAGATCCAGAAGGGGAGAGAGACGATCGAATACAGAGCGAAGGAGGCTGATTAGATGCAGATCATAGACGGATATGGAGGGAGGCCCCATATAGAGGCGTTCGAGGTAAGGGAGCTGAACGCGTCCCTCCACGGGCCAGGGGATTACGTGGCAGACATCGGCGACAAGATGGGGTGCGAGGTCGTCACGAACAATAAGATACAGGTGAAGAGCGGCGCGGTGCTGGTGCAGGGCTGCCGGGGGATCAACCCTGTCGGGAGCATCGTGGACATGATCATCGAGAACGGGAAGACAGGGGACAACCGGAACGACCTCATCGTCGTCCGCTACTCGAAGGATCCAGTGAGCAGCGAGGAGAAGATGGAGCTGGCCGTAGTGAAAGGGAAGGCGGTGACAGGAGGGGCGGCTGCAGATCCCAAGGTAGTAACAGGGAATCTAAGGGATGGGGACACGCTCCACGAGATGCCCCTGTACCGCGTAGCGCTCCAAGGGCTGAACATCGTGAAGGTGACGCCCCTGTTCCAGACGATACGGAGCACGGTGCAGCTGAGCGGCCTGCTTGACGACGTGAATGCAAAAGTAGGGCCGCTATCCTCCCTGACTACAGGGGTCAGGACAAGCATCGTGAACGCCATTAACTGGCTGAAGGCGCAGGTGACAAACACGCAGAGCACATTAGAGGCAAGGACAAATGGGAAAGCGAAGATCTGGGAGGATGGAGAAGGCGGCAACATCCAGGTAGAGAGCCCTAACGGGGTGAAGTGGCAGATGGATGCTTACAATGGGAATTTCCGGCTATATAGGAACGTGGATGGGACGATAAGCCCATCATACTATTTCCCGGGAGATGTATCGAACGGAAATGTCCTCTTGTCATCTAAGATAATCAATACGCTTGCAAACCTTGTAGCGAACACAAAAGCCGGCCTTCTGGCCGACAGCATACTGGTAAAGTCGATGCTACAGATGCTGATGCGCTCGGATGCCAAAAGGACGGTCGGGTACCTGTCAGATTTATCAAGGAACGTATACCGCAAGACCATAAGGGCGTCTATGGCGAACTGGGTAGCGACCACAGATTCGATGAAGGCGTTTGAGATCGATACAGGCGAGAAGATGTCCAGCATCTTAAAGATAGACGTGCTGGCGGTCGGGGGAGGGAGATGCTATCCGATACCATATTCCCCCAACGGGCAGTATATAGGAACCCGCCTGGTATATGCATATAACATCGGGAGCTCTACGAAAAATGTGACCCTGCTATTTGAAAATAATTCCGCGTGGGGGAGCGCATATACGTTAATGACTACGATAGAATATCTGCAATAGCCAGGAGGCAGGAAAGGAGACATAATAAAATGAAGCTGATATTGAACGATAAGACTGAGGTGCAGATCCAGGCCGTAGCCTTGGATCATGACAAGGACACGGAATTAGCAGTGCTGCATATCCGCCTCTTGTATAAGGGATTTGATGAGCTGGAGGCCATCTTTAGCGACCCGTCCCTCACACAGAGGATGATGGTGAGAGAGCCGGGGATAGAGGACAAGGCGTATGAGGGATATACAGGGCTTAAGTCCATTACGAAGGAAGCGGGCGGGATCTTTGAGGTCGCGCTGTCCCAGGACGAGAAGCCGATCAGGGAGCAGATGGCCGCGCTCAAGGAGGCGCAGGCCAGCCTGAAGGAAGCGCAAGCAGCACAGGCAGAAGGATTGAGGAGCGCGTCTGAAAAGGCCGAGGGCGCGGCAAGGGATGCGGAAGCGTCAATGCAGGCTGCCAGGGACGCGGGAGCGGCAGCTGAAGCATCTGAGAGAGCGGCAGCAGAGGCCAAGGCGGAAGCGGAGCGGATGGCGGAGCAGGGAGGCGCGATCGACATGGCTACGTACTCTGCGGCGGTCATGGTCGCAAGGGCCAGCGCGCAGGCCTTCACAGATGAGGCGGCGCTGGAGGCGAAGGCAATCTACTGCTCTTGGGAGGATCTAGCGGGAAGGGGCTTCGTGGCCAAAGAGGCAGGGTATAAGTTCACGTATGATAATGCCCTCTATAAGACGGCACAGGAGAACATCACGTTCCGCCCGCAGTATGTCCCGGGAGAAGGTACAGAGAGCCTGTACACATGCATCGATGAGGCACATGCGGGGACTCTGGAGGATCCAATCCCCGCGGCCGCCAACATGGAGTACATCAAGGGGCGCTATTACGTCGAGGGCGGTCAGATCTACCTCATGAACCGCGCAGGCATGGAGGACGGCGAGGGCATCGTGCTCCAGCATCTGCCAAGCGCCCTCATAGGCCATTATTTCGAGATCGTACCATAGGAGGGATAGCATGGAGACAGAGATCATCGTAGCGCTCATCGCATTCGCAGGGAGCGCATTAGGGACGTTTACCGGCATCGCAGTAAACTCTAGGCTTACCAACTACAGGCTGGAGAGGCTGGAGAAAGAGGTGATGCTGCATAATAACTTCGCCCGCCGAATGCCAGTGGTGGAGGAGCAGATCAAGGTAGCGAACCATAGGATCAGAGATCTAGAAGAAGAAAGGAAGGTAGAAGAGTAATGAAGAATATTAATTGGGGAGTAAGGGTAAGGAACAGAGCGTTCTGGCTGGCGCTGATACCGGCAGTGCTGCTCTTGGTACAGGCGGTAGCGGCGGTATTTGGCTACACGCTGGACTTAGGGGCGCTGGGGGACAGGCTGCTGGCTGTCGTGAACGCGGCGTTCATGGTGCTGGCGGTATTAGGGATCGTGACAGACCCGACCACGAAGGGGGTCGAGGACAGCGAGAGGGCTAGGACGTATACAGAGCCAAGATAATATGCAGGGGCGGTCAGCCGTCCCTTTCTGCTTGCCATGAGGGCTAGAGAGTGGTAAGATGGATATGGGACAACCGTATACAGGGTGCGTTGGCCTCCTACTCTTACGAAAGAGGGGAGGTGGTGCAGATGACAGTATTTGAAGCAATATCATCAATGATATCATTCGGATTATTCATTATCGCACTGCTTGCCTACATAGACAAGCATAAAAAATAACTGCCCCTGTTTTTGACCGAACCGGGCAGTTACTTTGACTGTTATGAGGCCAACCACCTTGTGTGGCGGTTGTTCCTTCTAACTGTATTATAATGCAAAGAATAGGATAATGCAATATAGATTTTAGAGGGCCTGTCGACAGGCTCTCTTTTTGTATGTACCATCGCATAGGAAGGAGAAGATTATGTTAAGAAAAGAAGTAGCAGTAGAATTGATGCGGCATCTCGTGACCCATGACTGGCACGGCTACAGCCAGGTCTCCCGCAAAGGGGACGGAGAAGGGGTATGCGAGGTGGTCGTTGGCGGAAGGGCTTACCATGTAGAGCAGGGCGACCGGGATTGCAGCTGGGCGGTCATAGACGCTTACCTGTCGGCCGGCATCGATTGCGGAGGGGCGTCTTATACGGGCAATATGCGCTCTTGTATGACCGCTTCCGGCAATTTCCGCTGGCATCCGATGTCTTCCGGGTACATAGCGAAGCCGGGCGACCTCTATCTGAAGGAAGGGAAGCATACGGCCATGTGCCTGACGGCAGTACCGGACATGCTGATGGAGTTCTCGATCTCTGAGACGGGCGGCATAGACGGGGCAGAAGGAGACCAGACCGGAAGGGAGAGCCTGATCCGTCCTTATTACAACTATCCGTGGGACGGCATCTTAGAGTGTATCAACGCGGATCCAGCAGATGGGCTGATGGACAGGCCGATAGATGCCGATGCCGGGACGGGAAGCCTCCCACTTCCCAGATATCGCGTTTATACAGCAGAGGATGGGTGGCTTGAGTGGATGCTGGGGCTGGCCTGTGAGGACGGATGCGGGGACGATTTCGCGGGAGTGCCGTGGCATTTGATACGAAACCTTCAGATGGAAGGCCTCGGCCCCAATGGCTGGTTTAGGCTCAATATGAAGAAGCAGGGCGAGTTGGGGAAGAACATGCAGAACACGGACATGACGGACTATGTCATCGGCGTGACGGTCTACTACGATACGCCTGAGCCGGGGAAGACAGGCTATTATGTGGCCAAGTACCGTGTGTCGACGCTTGGGAAGGATTACCTGAAATGGGAATATGACGATCAGGACGGCGGCGCGGGAGACGATGTGAACGGCGTCGACCGATTGCAGCTGACGTTAGAGAAGCAGTAAGGACAGAGCCCCTGGAGGACAATGCTCCAGGGGCGTATTTTTGTATTCTGGGCAGGGGATGGGGCTATTGGCGTTTAAAAGTCACCTCATGCCCTGGATTCTCTTTGATGAGCGCCTCTTTCAGATCGTCGACCATCATATTATTGTCGAGGGCGGCCTGTACTACGTCGACCAGCTTTTCACCATCTAAATACGCCCATATAGTCTTTCTTTTGATTCTTCTCATAAAATTCCCTCCTTTTTTTGATAATTCTAAATAAACAGTAAAACCAGGCCGACAACAACAACGAGTAACCAAACAATCGCCACTACAAGCCTCAAAATATTCTTCATCATATTGATTTTGCAGACAGACTGTGCTATTTTTTAGGTAGGGGAGGTTTCCCTCCCCATTCCTTACCGGATGCTCTCTATAATCATTTTGATTACGGCGATGAGAGTTCCGATTTCTAAGGCAAGTTGTGTAAGTGCTTGTACCACTTTTATCAGCTTGCCTATTTTCTTGTCCATCTGTATTCCTCCTTTCCTCTCTTGATAATACTATTATAAACCAATAATGGTTTAAATGCAAGTGGTTTTTAAACTTTTTTTGGATTATTTTTTCTTGACTTTTTTCCTATATCAAATTAAAATAAAGCAAAGGAGGTTCGTGTATGCTGGCATATAAGATAGATGTGATAGAAACGCTGAAAGAGTCTGGGTATAATAGCACTAGAATATTAAGGGAAAATGTGCTTAGCCAATCCGCTATGCAGAAGTTGAGGAAAGGGGAAATGATAGGCATAAAGACATTGGAGCAGCTTTGTGAATTATTAGATATGCAACCGGGGAACATAATAAAATATGTAGAAAATAAACCGAAAAAAGTTTAATAAGGGCGTTGAAAATAGCTTATAATATTATCAGATGAGGCAAGTAAGTCTGATGAACGGAAAGGAGAGCAGGAAGATGGAGGTATTAAGCATGACAGATAAACAGTGGAAAGGCTGGCTGAGAAGGTTTAAAAGAGACTTAGAGGACATTAAAGCAGCGAAGACAGAGGATGAAAGAAACAAGAAATTAGATGAAATGCTGGATGACATACAACAGGATTTAGAGGACTAAGAAAGAGCGGGACTTGCCCCCGCTCTTTTGCTTTGCCTCATCTCATCTCCGCATCAACAACGGATGAGCCCTTCTGCTTTCCGTCTAAATGCAAGTATATCTTATGCTATTTGCTAACATTTTTGCATATATTAATATGTTTTATTAGCAACACGTTAGCAACAAAACCACCTTTAAACCCCGTTAAATGCGTTTAACATATTAAGAAATATTTAATAATTATTTTATAATTTCTACAAAAGATTCTGCTATACTTCAAATCAGGCAGGAGGAAGAGTCATGAGAAAAGCGATAGAGGTAAAGGACTTATATAAGCTTTACCGGGTGGGCGATGAGATTGTCCGGGCGCTTGACGGAGTCGATTTCCACATTTTAGAAGGAGAGTTCTGCGCCATTGTCGGGACTTCCGGTTCGGGGAAATCTACTTTGCTCAATATGCTGGCGGGGTTAGAGAAGCCGACGAAAGGGAGCATTATTATAGATGGAGCACATATAGAGAAGCTAAGTGAAGGGGACTTAGTGAGATTTCGGAGAGAGAAAGTAGGATTTATCTTCCAGTCTTTTCATCTTCTTAGCACGATGAACGCGGTGGAGAATGTGGCGTTGCCGTTAAGCTTCCGGGGCGTCCCGCGCAGAGAGAGGACAAGGAAAGCGCATGAGATACTGAACCTTGTGAACTTAAGGAACCATAAGGAACATTTTCCAAATCAGATGTCCGGCGGGCAACAGCAGCGGGTCGGCGTGGCCAGAGCGCTTGTGACAGAGCCGAAGATCATATTTGCAGACGAGCCGACAGGAAACCTGGACTCTCACACGTCTGAAGAAGTAATGGGACTAATGCAGAGAGTCGTAAAAGAGCAGGGGAGGACACTTGTGATGGTCACCCATGACGACCATCTGGCAGAATATGCAGACCGGGTGTTCCACATCAGAGACGGCAGAATAATAAGAATTGACGACAACAGAAAAAAGATGAGAGAGGACAGGAGAAGATGAACAAGGGAAAGGCGAGTGAAGGAAAGATGAGGAAGAGAAAGAGATGGATGAAAGGCTGTATGTGCGTCCTCCTGGCGGCTGCAATGGTAATCATGACGCCTCTGCATGGGGGAGTCCGGGCGGAGTCTGCGGATAAAGAGGAAACACTTGTAGACGAGCCGACGGCGGCTGAGGAAACGAAGCCGGAGATAAAGCCTGCGGAACCGGAGAATAAGCCTGCAGGCGCTCTCAAGATCGAATCGAAGAATAATGCAGTACCTACATATACCGCAGGCGAGGAGAAGGAATGGAAGTTCCAGGTGACGAATCTTACAGGAAGCCCTGTGAAGAATGTCGTCGTGCAGGCGGAGCTTGGCGACACTGCCGACGTGTGGCCGTTTAAGACAGAGTTTCAGGCTTATCGGTATGAGATTGGCGATATGGATAAAAACCAGGTGAAGGATTTTTCATGTAATTTTGTCCAACGCGAAGATGTGCAGACATCCAGATGGACGATCCAGTTCGCGGTTTATGCGGAAGGTATGGATAAGCAGACACAGAAGTTTTATGTCAACACGACGGCAAAAGCAGAAGGGGCCGCCGGGGAGGGAGAGCCTTCCGGGGACGGTCAGACAGGAGAGCCCAGTGGCGAAGAGATCCCGTCAGCGCCTGCGGGTGGCGTAAGCAACGGGGAGCCGTCATACAGCGGAGGAGGCTCGGGCTCAGGTGATGGATCCGTTCCTAGAGTGATCGTCACAGGATTTACGACGAATCCGGCAGAGGTAAGGGCAGGAAGCAACTTTACGCTGACGATACATTTGAAGAATACATCTAAGGCAGTTGGCGTGAAAAATATGCTCTTTGATCTCAGCGCTCCCACAGAAGGTACGGATGAGCAGACGATGGCTCCAGCGTTTCTGCCGTCTTCCGGTTCCAGCGCCATCTGGCTGGAGAAGATCGGGGCAGGTAAGACCGCTGATATCTCCATTGATTTAAATGCCAAGGCGGATCTTCTGCAGAAGCCTTACAGTATTGATGTTTCCATGAAATATGAAGACGATGGCAGCGCGCAGATCGATTCGTCTTCCAGCCTCTCTATCCCGGTGAAGCAGGATGCCAGATTTGAGCTGAGCGATTTTGAGATCAGCCCGCAGAGCATTCAAGTAGGAGAAGAGGCCAATGTGATGTGCAGCCTGTATAACCTCGGAAGGGTTAAGCTGTATAATGTGAAAGCCACATTTACAGGGGACAGTATAGAGAAGGAAGAAGTGTTCGTAGGGAATGTGGATTCGGGGGCACAGGCGTCCATCGACGCTATGCTGGAAGGAAAGAAAGAAACGCAAGGCTCGGCGTCTGTAGCTGTGACGTTAAGCTACGAAGATGAGGCCGGGAATGTATCTGAGGAGAAGAAAGAGCTACAGTTGGAGGTTATGCCGGAAGTACAGGAGGAGGCGATGATGGACAGCATGCCGGAGGAAGAGAAGGGCGGTCTTCCCGTAGTGCCGATTCTGATTGTTGCGGCAGTGATTATCCTAATCGTCGCGGTGCGGATAATCTCAGGCAAAAGGAAGAAAGCAAAGATGAAGAACGAGGAGGAGGCTCTGTTAGATGAACTTTATGGATCTTCTGAGGATGAGCGGAAGTAACTTACGAAGACGGAAGCTGCGGACGTTCCTGACAGTGCTTGGCGTTATTATCGGTACGACCTCAATCGTAGTCATGATCTCCCTGGGGCTCGGCATGCAGCAGGCGCTCTACCGGCAGGTGGAGCAGTCAGGCGGTCTGACCGCCGTCACTGTGCGGGGGAAGAGCGTGGGGGAATCCATGATATATTACGGCGAGACAGGGGACGACGACGATGTCAGATATATTGATGATGAGCTGATAGAAAAATTAGGACAATTGGAGCATGTACAATCTTCTTTCCCGCAATATGAGATGTCGGCGCTGTTCCTAAAGGGACAATACGAGGGGTATGTCTCTCTTATAGCGATGCCCCGAGAGGCGCTTCTGGAACAGAATATCCCTCTCAGGCCGGGAGGAGAAGTGCCGAAGGGAGACGGGCCGCTAGAGTTCATCTATGGAAACATGCTTCCTCAGTCGTTTTATGAAAAAGCGACAGGAAAAGGCTATTGGGAGACCGGGGAGCTTCCGGATATTGATTTTGAAAAGGATTCCATGTTCCTGATCCTGGATCAGGACGCTTATTACAATAGTAAGGATACAGGAGGCGGGAATGGCGGGAACATGTCAGGAAGCGAGAGCGGTACATCATCTGCGCCCCGGACGGCGCAAAAGCACGTCGTGAAAGCAAGCGGCGTGGTAGAAGGCGGGCCGGATGATTACAATGAATTCTGTTATAGGGCCTACTGTGATATCAATGTTTTAAAGCAGGTATTGAAGAGGGAGTTTTCGGGAAGAGTGATTCCGGGACAGCCTGCCACTCAGTCCGGCAAGCCGTACAGAGATTTTTTCTATTCGGCGGCGCAGGTGAAGGTGGATGACATTGACAATGTGGAGTCAGTGGCGGAAGAGATCCGTCAGATGGGATATACGGTAGATACGAATGCGGAATTCTTAAAGAGCATGCAGAAGGAATTTGCTATGGTACAGGCAGTGCTCGGCGGGATCGGAGCAATCTCACTGTTCGTGGCAGCGATCGGGATCGCGAATACGATGATGATGTCCATCTATGAGAGGACGAAAGAGATTGGCGTGATTAAAGTGCTGGGGTGCAGCCTGAAGAACATTAAGCAGATGTTTTTGGTAGAAGCTGCGTCCATCGGGCTCATTGGGGGAATAATCGGGAATCTGCTAAGTTTTCTTTTGTCATTCCTTATAAATATGGCGACAGGCCATGGCGCGGTCATGGGGTTTGACGGAGATATTTCTTATATCCCATGGTGGCTTGCTCTTGTGTCTATGGCATTTGCAATGTTCGTCGGCATAACGGCGGGGTACTTCCCGGCGAAGCGGGCTATGAACTTAAGCCCTTTAGCGGCAATAAGAGGAGAGTAGGCAATCCGCCTGCTCTCATTTTGTTCCTTGCCATATATGCAAAAGTTCTTTTATTCTTCAATGACATGGATCTCCAGATAGTCAAAATCAATAGAGTCCACGAAACTGTCCTGATAAAAGCGTACTTTGGAGTGCCTCCTGAATTCTTCAATGGCAGATTCCAGCCAGATAGGCTTGCTTAAGTCAAATTCGTAGCAGACGGCGTCCAGCGCATGGAATACTTTATGTGTGCGCGTGTCGTCCGTGTCATCACAGATTACGGTGTCCCGGACGAGACGATTATCTTTGTATTCTTTTCCCCATAAACGGAACATAATGGCACATCCTTATTTTTTGATCTTTCAATTATATCATCTGGCTCCAGTGCTTTCAAGTTCTCTGTATTTTTGAACGTTGTTTTGTAAATAAATGTTTTCGTAAGCGTACCCCTTGTACACTGATAGAAAAGTGTTTATAATAAAAGCAGAGACAAGCAGTTTGAGGTTTCTAAAGGGAGGCGTTATTATGACAGAACAATTAATTAAGGAAGCAAAACACATTAAGAACTGTCTTATTAATAAGGATATGGCAGGAGCAGACTGGGAGGAGAAGATGGAGATCGTCCGCAAATTGGAAGATGTGACGACATATTTGAAAGATGCTCTTGGAAAAGGGATTGAGTTTTGATAATGATTTGATGATAGGCTGCTGTATAAAGACAGGAAAATAAAGGGGCGCGGAATAAGGATCCTGCGCCCTTTTATTTTTGCTATTTTCTTGGGTTATCTTCAGATTACTCTTCCACGAATACTTCTTTTCCCATCCCGCAGATAGGGCATACCCAGTCGTCCGGGATGTCTTCAAAAGCAGTTCCTGGAGCGATGCCGCCGTCTGGATCGCCAGCTTCTGGGTCGTACACATATCCGCAAGGCTCACATACATACTTTTTCATGAATTCATACCTCCATATTTTCGTGTTCATATATTGTAAATCATATTACATTCCAAGCATACACTAAAACATACAAAAAATCAATCGGAATTGTGCGGATTCGGCACTGTCCTGGCAGGCTTATGCGCTCCACCGCCCGGATGCCCCGCAGGGGAGTATGAGGCCTGAACATGTTACAGGCAGGCCGATCTCCTGTGCCTCTACATGACCGTCATATTTTTCCAGCTCTGTCCCCAGCATATAAGCCAGAACTGCGGGGGCAAGCCCTGTTGTGTAGGAGTTGACGAGGAAGAAGAGAGGACGATCCGATAATATCTGTGTGCATAGTTTGATAAAAGGGTGGATAGCATCCTCGATCTTCCAGATCTCTCCCTTCGGGCCTCGGCCGTAGGAAGGCGGATCCATAATGATGGCGTCATATTTGCTGCCGCGGCGGATCTCCCGTTCTACGAATTTTACACAGTCGTCCACAAGCCAGCGTATGGGCTTATCTGAAAGTCCAGAAGAGGCCGCGTTCTCCCTGGCCCATGCGACCATCCCCTTTGATGCGTCTACATGGGTCACGCTTGCGCCTGCTGCCGCTGCCGCCAAGGTCGCGCCACCCGTATACGCAAAGAGGTTGAGTACTTTTATCGGCCTTCCTGCATGTTTTATCTTTTCTGAGAACCAGTCCCAGTTCGTGGCTTGCTCAGGGAAAAGCCCCGTATGCTTGAAGCTAAAAGGCTTGAGATTAAATGTAAGCTCTCCATAGTGGGTCTGCCACTGTTCGGGAAGGTTAAAAAACTCCCACTCTCCGCCGCCTTTTTTACTGCGGTGGTAGTGGCCGTTCTTTCTTCGCCAGCCATCGTTTATCCTGGGCGTGTCCCATATGACCTGCGGGTCAGGGCGCACCAGGATATACTGTCCCCAGCGCTCAAGCTTCTCACCCTTACTGCAATCTATAATCTCATAATCTTTCCAATTGTCCGCAATCCACATAATAACTGTCCTCTTCTCTTGATAGTCCTGTAGGGATTATAACATGGGGACACCCTGTTTGTCGATTGGGGACAGGCACTTTGTTAGATGGGGACGTACGCTTTTGCGAAAAGCGTACGTCCCCATCTAACATCTAATAATTGATATTATCTATAAGATGGCGTATTTATTATAAATCTCTATTTGATGCGGTAGTTTCTGCTCTATATAATGAGAAAAGGAGGAGAATGCCATGTTTATTGATACGCATATGCATGAGATGACATATTCGAAGGACAGTTTTTTAAAACTTGATGAGATGGTGGGGATTGCCAGGGAGAAAGGGTTAGGCGCTATCTGTATTACAGACCATGATAGTATGGGCTTAAAAGAGTATGCGGCGGAATATACGAAGCGGACGGCTTTTCCGATATTTGTGGGGATTGAGTTTTTCTCGCTCCAGGGGGATATTATTGCTTTTGGAATTGACGATTATCCGAAGGAGAGGGTATCGGCACAGGAGTTCATTGACTATGTGAAGGAGCGCGGCGGCGTATGTTTTGCGGCGCATCCGTTCCGGAATAATAAACGGGGCCTGGAGGATAACCTGCGGCGTGTAAAAGGGCTGGACGGCCTTGAGGTCCTCAACGGGAGCACTTCGCCGGAGGCTTGCATGACGGCGGCGCTGTACGCGAGAGAGCTGGGGCTTTTTACGCTTGGCTCCAGCGACTGCCATATACCGAGAAAAGTAGGCGTATGCGCGACGTATTTCCCGGAGGAGGTGCACACGATGGAGGAATTTCTTGCAGCGTTTAAGAAGGGGGATATGAAGCCGGCGTATTATCGTGACGGCGGATATGAGATCGTGTCAACAGAGCGTCCGGAGGAGGTCAGACAGATAAAAATAATGTAAATACCCCGTTTACCTTTTCAGACATCAATGATAGAATGTATCTATAAGTGTCTTGTACACTGAGGGCAAGCGGGAGTAATATAAAAGAAAGGTGGAATTACACATGGTTACAGTAAACGCGATGGGAGATAACTGCCCGATCCCAGTTATCAAGACTAAGAAAGCTATGCAGACGCTTTCAGGTCCTGAGACGATCGAAGTGTTAGTGGATAACGAGATCGCAGTACAGAACGTATCTAAGATGGCTGCAGCGTCAGGAGGCCAGGTCTCTTCTGAAAAGCTTGGGGAGAAAGAATTCAAAGTGACGATCCAGATGGAAGGCGCGCCGAAGGCGGAAGAGAGTGAGGAAGGAGCGTCCTGCATGCCTGATACAAGAAGGGACATGGTCGTCGTGGTAGCGTCAGACCGTATGGGAAGCGGAAATGATGAGCTTGGGAAGGTTCTGATCAAGGGATTTATCTTTGCAGTGACGCAGCTTGACGAGCTTCCAAAAGCGATGCTTTTCTACAATGGAGGCGCGACACTGACGGCGGAAGGCTCGGACTCCCTGGAGGATTTAAAATCACTGGAAGCGCAGGGCGTAGAGATACTGACGTGCGGCACATGCCTTGACTATTACGGCCTGAAAGAGAAGCTTGCTGTAGGAAGCGTGACGAATATGTACAGCATCGTAGAGGTGATGGCAAATGCTGGAAAGATCATAAGGCCTTAGAGAATAAGGCGTCAATTATAAGGTATTAGGCCGTAAGATATCGGGCTATTAAGATTGTATTGTGAAAAAGATGTGAAGCGGCATGAAGGAGGAGACGAGTCATGAGATCGGATGTCAGACTGACAACATTAAGTAAAACAGCAGGGTGAGCGGCCAAGATAGGTCCGGAGACCCTTGCTCAGGTCCTGAGCAAGCTGCCTCAGTTCCACGACGATAATTTATTAGTGGGAATCGAGACGTCAGACGATGCAGCGATTTATAAAGTGACGGATGACATTGCCATGATACAGACCGTCGACTTCTTTACGCCGATTGTGGACGACCCTTATATGTTTGGGCAGATAGCGGCTGCAAACTCCTTAAGCGATGTATGGGCGATGGGAGGAGAGCCGGCAGTCGCGCTTAATATCGTCGGATTTCCGAATTGTCTGGATCCGGCGATACTTGGCGACATCCTGGCGGGTGGCGCGGCAAAGGTGAAAGAAGCAGGAGCAGTACTGGTAGGCGGACATTCCGTGCAGGACGATGAACCGAAATACGGCCTGTGCGTGTCTGGCTTTGTACATCCTGATAAGATATTTAAAAATTATGGCTGCAGGCCGGGCGACATCCTCGTGTTGACGAAGCAGATCGGAAGCGGGATCGTGAACACTGCTATCAAAGCAGAGATGGCAAGTGAAGCAGCGATCCGTGAGGCACAGGTTGTTATGGCGTCCCTGAATAAGAAGGGCAAGCAGGTGGTAGAGACTTATGACGTGTCCGCATGTACGGATATTACCGGGTTCGGCCTGCTGGGGCACTGCGTGGAAATGGCAGGCGCCAGTGAAGTGACATTTGAGATAAATGTAAGAGACGTCGCATATTTTGAAGACGCGATCGCTTACGCGAAGATGGGGCTTGTTCCCGCGGGAGCATATAAGAACAGAGGCTATTCCATCGGAAAAGTGGAGGCGGGAAGCGTGCAGGAGCATTATCTTGACCTGCTATACGACCCGCAGACTTCAGGAGGGCTGTTGATTAGTGTTGCTCCCGGGGATCTGTCGAAAGTACTGGCGGACTTCGCAAGTGCGGATATGGAGACGCAAGTATCCGTCATCGGCAAAGTGGCGGAAAAGAGCGATAAGCTGATCCGCTTGTTCTAGAAGGAGCGGGGAGCTTAAAGAAGGGAAGAATATGGACAAGAACATGTTGTACCGCAGTATACCGAAAGTAGATATACTGCTGGGGGATGAGAGAGTACAAGAGCTGATAGATGTATATAGTAAAGATACGGTGATGGAATCCATCCATACAGAAACGGACAGGCTGCGGGGATTTATCGGACAGTGCGAGGATGAAAGCGAGGCTGTGGCACAGACAGAGCTTCTCGTGCCTCATATTGTGAGGGCGGTTAAAGCGATGCATACGCCGAATATGCGTCCGGTGATCAATGCTACAGGAACGATCCTGCACACGAACCTCGGCCGTGCCCCCATTGGACGGGAGCATATAAAGCGTGTGGCAGAGATCGCTACAGGCTATTCTAATCTGGAGTACAATCTGGAAGCAGGAAGGCGAGGAGAGCGATACTCCCATTTTGAAAAATTGTTGTGCAAGATTACAGGGGCAGAGGCGGCTATGGCAGTAAATAACAATGCCGCGGCTGTAATGCTTATCTTAAGCTCTCTGGCAAAGGGAGGGGAAGTGGTCGTATCAAGAGGAGAGCTTGTGGAGATCGGAGGCAAGTTCCGCATTCCTGATGTGATGGAGCAGAGCGGCGCTGTGCTGGTGGAAGTGGGGACGACGAACAAGACCCACTATGACGACTATGAGAACGCCATCACAGAAGAGACGAAAGCGCTCTTGAAGGTGCATACAAGCAACTACCGTATTGTAGGATTTACAGACACGGTGGGGATCGATGAGCTTGTCCCGCTCGCGAAGAGATACGGCCTCCCGGTAGTGGAGGATTTAGGGAGCGGAGTCCTCATTGACCTGAGCAAATATGGGATTACCTATGAGCCTACGGTGCAGGACTCTATCCGAAGAGGCGCGGACGTAGTGTGCTTCAGCGGCGACAAGCTTCTCGGCGGCCCTCAGGCGGGCATCATCATCGGCAAGAAGAAATATATTGACAGGATGAAGAAGAACCAGCTGACAAGGGCGCTGCGTATTGATAAGTTTACGGCGGCCACGCTGGAGCTGGTGCTTCAGGAATATCTGTCTGAGGAAAAGGCTGTTCAGAATCTGCCGGTGCTTCGGATGATCACCAAACCCTATGCAGAGGTAGAAAAAGAGGCAAGGGCCCTTGCAAGATCATTAAGGCGTACAAATATCGCAGCGGCAGTCGGAACGGAGCCTTGCGAGTCTCAGATAGGGGGAGGCTCTCTCCCTCTTGAGAGGATCCCGAGCATGGCAGTAACGATAAGCCCGGAGAATATTAGCGTAGCGGAATTGGAAGAGCGCATGCGCCGTCTTCCCGTTCCGATCATCCCAAGAACGGTAAATGACAAGATCCTTCTTGACGTCCGCACCGTAGAGCGCCATTTGTTCGGGACGATCGTAAAACAGTTTCAGGAGATGGGGCTATGAAAAATATTATCATTGGTACTGCCGGACATATTGACCATGGCAAGACCACATTAATCAAGGCGCTCACAGGGCGGAATACGGATCGCTGGGAGGAAGAGCAGAGAAGAGGGATTACCATTGATCTGGGATTTACATGGTTCGATCTTCCAAGAGGAGACCGTGCAGGGATCATAGATGTCCCCGGCCATGAGAAATTCATCAACAACATGGTCGCCGGCGTGGTGGGCATGGATCTGGTCCTGCTCGTAATCGCGGCGGACGAAGGGATCATGCCGCAGACCCGGGAGCATATGGATATCTTACATCTTCTCGGCATCGAGAAGAGCATTATCGTGCTGAATAAATGTGATATCGTAGAGGAAGACTGGATGGAGCTTGTAGAGGAAGAAGTGAAAGAGGAGCTCGAGGGAACGTTCCTTGAGGGGGCTCCTGTAGTGAAGGTGTCGGCTGCCACAGGGCAGGGCCTTGATGAGCTTATAAGCTGCATTGAGAAGATGACTGACGATGAGGCCGCCGAAAAGGACACTCAGACGATCCCCAGGCTTCCTATCGACCGTGCGTTCAGCCTGTCAGGCTTTGGGACTATCATTACCGGGACGCTTGTATCTGGTACGATCCGCAAGGAAGATACACTGGAGATGTACCCCATAGGGAAGGAATGCAAGATACGGAGCATACAAGTACATGGCGAAGATAAGGATGTATGCTATGCCGGACAGCGTGTGGCGATCAACTTATCAAATGTGAAGAAGAGAGAGATACAAAGAGGATGTGTGCTGGCGCCTCCTAATAGCATGAAGAATACCGATCTTTTGGATGTGCGCCTGAATGTTCTGGACACGTCTCTTAGAGTACTGACAAACCACACAAGGCTGCATTTCTTTACAGGAACAAGCGAGATCTTATGTCGCGCCGTACTGCTTGATCAGGAGGAGATAGGGCCGGGCGAGAGCGGGTATGTACAGCTGCGCCTGGAAGAAGAGATAGCGGTGCGCCGGGGAGATAAATTCGTTGTGCGGTTCTACTCTCCTATGGAAACCATAGGAGGAGGCGTCATTTTAGAACCGAACCCGGGCGTGAAGAGGCGGTTCAAGGAGGAGGCTATCGAGGAGCTAAAGAGAAAGGAATCAGGCTCCTCAGCGGATATTGTTGAGCTTCACATAAAAGAGCGCGGCAGCACTATGGTCACGCTGGCGGAGCTTGCCAGGATAACGGCAATGTCTCTGGAGGAGACGGAAGAGGACGTGCGCGAGCTGGAAGAGGCCGGGCGGGCGCGCGTATTTCCTATGAGGAAAGATGTGTTCGTATGGCATATAGACAGTGAGAAGACGGCTCTTTTAAACATACTGGGCGCGCTTAAAGAATATGAGGCGAAACACCCGTACCGCTATGGCATGAAAAAAGCGGAAGTGCAGATGGCCTATTTCAAAGGGATGAAGCCCAATGTATTTGATAAGGTCGTGGAAAGCTATGAGGAGGCGGGACAGATTAAACGTGTGGACGAGTTTTTATGCACAACGGATTATGAAGTCTTGAAAGACAAGACTTACGATACAGTGTCTGGAAAATTGCTAAGCACGTTTGAAAACGCCAAATATGATTTTGTCAGATATTCAGAGATAGATTTTGGGAAAGTCCCTGCGGACGTGACAGACGATATTCTGAACATCCTCCTTGAAGAGAAGCTTGCTGTAAAGGTGACGGACGATATGTATACGCTTACATCTTACATGAAGGAGGCGGAGCGCATTATCAGAGAGAGGTTAAAAGAGGATCCGGTAATCACTATTGCACAGGTTCGTGACTTATTTGCGACGAGCCGTAAAAGCGCAAAACCGATGCTGGAATATATGGACAGTATCAAAGTAACTAAAAAAACAGGAGCAGAGAGCGAGAGGATAGCATACTAATGAATCTGAAACAATTGGAAGCGTTTGTACAGGTGGCCGAGGGCGGGAGCTTTTCCAAGGCGGCAAAAGAGCTGTACCTGACGCAGCCTACTATCAGCGCGCATATATCCGCATTGGAGAAGGAGCTGAACGCGCGGCTGTTCATCAGAAATACGAAAGAAGTAAGCCTGTCGGAAGATGGGAAGGATCTGTACCGGCATGCGAAGCAGATTATAGATATCGAGAAGAAAATAGAAGAGCGTTTTGGAGCGAAAGGGCCGGATGCGCGTCAGTGTATCACGATCGCCGCATCCACCATACCGGCTCAGTACCTTCTGCCAAGAGTGCTTCTTAAGTTCAGCGAGAGATATCCAGAAGAGCAGATTAAGATTACGGAGGCGGACAGCAGCCGGGTCGTCATGCAGATCGTAGATAATATGGCGGACATTGGATTTACAGGAACTGTCCTGGAGAAGAAGCATTGCAGATATATCCCGTTCTACAAAGACGAGCTGGCGATCATCACTCCTAACACTCCAAGGTATCAGAGGCTGCGGGATATAGAAGGCGATATCAGCTGGATGCGCCAGGAGCATCTGATCTTAAGAGAAGAAGGGTCCGGTACTCGCAAGGAGGCGGAGAAACAGCTCCGCGTGGCTGGGGTCGAGCTGGCTGAGCTTGACGTGATCGCCAGCATAGATAATCAGGAGACGATTAAGAAAGCGGTGAGAGAGGGGATGGGGATTACGATCCTCTCAAAACTTGCGGCAGAGGATGAGGCGGCAGACGGGCATCTTTTGACGTTCCCAATCCCGGGAGCGGACGGGGGAAGAGATATCAATCTTGTATATAACAAGAATTATCAGCTGTCTCGTTCGGCGGAAAGATTTATTAAGGTTGTAAAAAAGGTTTACGACGTATAAGATCTGCAAGTAGATTTTTTAATGCTAAAAAGCAGGGCGCTTATAGGGAATGCCTATGGCTGCTCTGCTTTTATCACATAATTCAATTAGACGGATAAAAAGCAGAAGTCTATACTAGATAATGAAGGATAGCATCTGGAGAGGGAGAAACGTATGATATATATGGATAATGCGGCTACGACTATGCATAAGCCGCAGGAAGTGATCGACGCGGTAGTCTTGGCCATGAGCTCCATGGGAAATGCAGGGCGAGGGGCGAATGAGGCGTCTCTTAGCGCGTCAAGGATTATCTATGACGCAAGAGAGAGGCTGTGCAGGCTTTTCGGCGCGGAGGATCCAAGGCAGATCGCATTTACGAATAATTCTACAGAGAGCTTGAATATAGCGATTAAAGGGCTTTTAGAGCCAGGGGATCATGTGATCACCACTATGCTGGAGCATAACTCTGTTCTGCGCCCCCTGTATGAGATGGAAAAGCGGGGCGTGAAGCTTACGATCGTGAAGAGTAATGAGACAGGCACTTTTGATTTAAAGGAGATGGAAGATGCCATTACGCCTGAGACGAAGGCAATCGTCTGCACGAACGGCTCTAATCTGACAGGGAACTATGTGGACGTAGAAAAAATCGGGGAGATAGCGCATAAGCACGGGGCGCTGTTCGTAGTGGACGCGTCCCAGACGGCGGGAGTGTTCCCCATTGATGTGCAGAAGATGCATATTGACGTACTGTGCTTTACAGGGCACAAAGGGCTTCTCGGGCCCCAGGGGACAGGCGGCATTTATGTGAGAGAGGGGCTTGCCGTGCGCCCGCTGAAATGTGGCGGGAGCGGTATTATGACTTACAGCAGGGAACATCCTGTGCAGATGCCCACGGCTCTTGAAGCAGGGACATTGAACGGCCATGGGATAGCGGGGCTTAGGGCGGCGCTTGAATATTTGGAGAGGGAAGGGATCGATACGATCCGGGCCAGAGAACAGGCTCATATGCGCCGCTTTTATGAGGGCGTGAAGGATATACCGGGCGTGAGGATATATGGAGACTTCAATACATGGGATCGATGCGCCATTGTAGCGCTTAATATTGGTGATTATGATTCTTCAGAAGTGAGCGACGCGCTTCTTACAGAATATAGCATTTCTACCAGGCCAGGGGGGCACTGTGCACCGCTTATGCACGAAGCGCTCGGGACGGTGGAGCAAGGGGCTGTGAGATTCAGCTTCTCACATTATAACACTGAAGAAGAAGTGGACGCTGCCATAGAGGCCGTCCGGGGGCTGGCAGAGGACGAGGGATAAGATTCTGCCGGAATGAGAGGAATGAAGGAGGAAGTAAGATGAATTTATCAGATTCAAAGAAGAAACTGGCATTGGCTGGCGCCATATGCGGGCTTGTAGCGGCATGTCTGGCATTTTTGGGGAATCCGGCTAACATGGCGTTCTGTATCGCGTGCTTTATCCGCGACACGGCGGGAGCGCTTGGAATGCATCAGGCAGAGGTCGTCCAGTACGTAAGGCCGGAGATCATCGGTCTTGTAATTGGGGCGTTCGTCATCTCTGTAGCGACGAAAGAGTATCGCGCGACTGCGGGCTCATCGACGGCGACACGTTTCGTGCTTGGCATGATCATCATGATTGGCTCTCTTGTATTTTTAGGCTGCCCGCTTCGTATGATCATCCGTATGTCAGCAGGGGATCTAAACGCATGGGTCGCGTTTGTCGGCTTTACCCTTGGCGTAGGGACAGGAGTCTTTGCGCTGAAAAAGGGGTTCAGCCTTGGGAGAGCGCACGTGACGACAAAGGCGAGCGGAACTGTGCTCCCGCTTCTGATGGCAGGGATCATGATCCTGTCATTTACGTCTTTCGTGAAAGCGAGCGAGGCGGGGCCAGGAAGCATGCACGCACCCATTATCGCTTCTCTGATTGGAGGCCTTGTGTTCGGTATATTTGCACAGAAATCCAGAATGTGCTTTGCAGGGAGCATGCGCGATATTATCTTGATGAAGAATTTCGATCTGTTCACCGTAATCGCGGCTATATTTGTAGTAATGCTTGTCTTTAACGTTGCGACAGGGCGCTTTGTGCTTGCATTTGATACACCGGGGATCATTGCCCATTCTCAGCATCTGTGGAACATTCTTGGCATGTATGCAGTAGGGTTCGCAGCAGTGCTCGCAGGAGGATGTCCGCTCCGCCAGCTGATCCTTGCGGGACAAGGCTCTTCCGACGCGGCAGTGACGGTGATCGGTATGTTCGTAGGCGCAGGGCTGTGCCACAACTTCGGACTTGCCGCAAGCGCGACGGCAGTAAATGCTGAGACGAAAGAGATCGTGGCAGGAGGAGTGTCTCCGGCTGGCAGGATCGCCTGTGTCATTTGTATCGCAGCCTGCTTCGTTATCGCGTTTACGCACAAAAGAGAAGAAGCAAAATAATAGTTGAAATATAAAAGATTACATAGTATTCTAGGAAAGAAGGTAAAGAATATGAAGGAAGTAGATGCAAGAGGTCTTTCTTGTCCGGAACCGCTGATGATGACGGCGCAGGCTTTAAAGGGCGCGTCCGAGCCGGTAAAGATACTGGTGACCGAGGCGCACCAGAGGACGAATGTGGAGAAATATGCCAGGGATCATGGCAAAGATCCAGTATCGACAGAGAAGGACGGATACTTTGAAGTGGTGATAGGATAATTATGAGAAAAAAGGAACTGAAGCTTGTGGTAACTTTTCATACGACGGCAGATGCGATGGCGATGGAAAAGGCATGTAAACAGTATGACGTGCCAGGGAGGATCATACCGGTCCCGAGGGCCATATCCGCAGGCTGCGGGCTTTCCTGGTGTGCGGATCTCTCTGTCAGGGAGGAGATCGCGGCAATGATGAAGAAGGTCGGGATCGAAGAGGAAGCAATGCATGAGTGTATGGTTTAAATTTTAGAAGAATGAGAAAGACAGGTACGTCTGCGGTGGACGATACCTGTCTTTTTAGGTTTGCTATCCATAAAAATTAAACTCCTTTGACAAAAGTATCAAGTACATGTGGCAGTAATCGGTCGCTGTACGCAGTGAGGGAGAACTTCCCCTTAAACAGCGCCCAGTCGTACAGGAGGGCGCGCTCATACATGGCGTAGATGCCCATCAGCTCCTCCGGGGTGGAGGTATCTTTAAATTCTCCTCTGTCAAGCCCTTCCTTTATGATCTCCGTCGTCCATTTGAAATAGAACCGCTTCTTATCTGCCAGAGACTTTTTGTCTTTGGTGATGAGCTGTGAAGAATAGAGATATGCCAGAAGGCTGATATCCACGCTTGTCTCGATCATATAGAACAGCTCGTGGTTTAAGAACAACAATTTGTCATAAGCAGACAGATCGGGGTCTATGACTGTCGTAAGCTCTTCGTATTTCTCGTCAAAGAGATAGGACAGAGTGTTGAGGAGAGACTCTTTTCCTTTAAAATAGTGGTAGAAGCTTCCCTTTGATGTTTTGGACGCTGCGATGATGTCTTCAATCGTCGTCTTACTGTAACCATTTTTGTAAAAAAGACTCCACGCGGCTTTCACAATACGGGTCTTGGTAGATTGGCGTTTGCGCGGCATGGGCCTCACATCCTTTCGCGATAACATGTCTGATATAAACAGAAGCGGATTGAGGACAATCCGCTTCTGTTATCATAATCTGTAAAGATGAAACTGATTAGCCTACCTGGAACCCATATTTCAACGGGTCGGTCGGGTCGATCAAGTATGTAGCGACGCCTGTCAGGTACGCGCTTCCCGTAATCATAGGGATAACTGCGTCAAAGTCGCCGACTTTGGCCGTCTCTTTAATTACGCCTTTGAACAGAGAGCCGAGGAAGCTTTCGTAAATGAATTCCTCGCCGACTTTGATCTCTCCCCAATGATGAAGCGTAGCAAGCTTTGCGCTTGTTCCTGTCCCGCACGGTGAACGGTCGGCCATAGCGTCTCCGAAGATAACGACGTTCCTCATCGTAGCTTTGTCCGGGTTCGGTGTCGGGCCGTAGAACTCAACAAGGTCGACAGATGTAATATCGAGAAGTGGGTGCTGTACCGGAATCTCTTTATTAATGATATCTAACATCTTCATGCCGAGCTTTGTGTACTCAGGAACCGTCTTCTGGTTAATCTCGCCGATGTCAAGTTTTGTCGTGTCAACAAGGGCGAAGAAGCTTCCGCCGAAGGAGATCGTGAACTCGATCTCTTTTCCGTCAATAGTGACTTTCTGGTTCTCTTTGTAAACGAATGCAGGAACGTTCGTAAGTGTTACGCTCTCAACTTTTCCGTCTTTTACGATGGCCGTCGTGCGGATAAGCCCTGCGGGAGCTTCGAGGACTACCTCGTTCTCGCCTTCGTGGGACTCAACGAGGCCTGCCTCGATGGCTACGGTAACAGCGCCGATCGTACAGTGTCCGCACATGTTAAGGTATCCGCCTGTGTCCATGAACATTACGCCGAACTGAGCTTCTTTGTTCACCGGCTCGCAGAGGAATGCGCCGAACATATCATGATGTCCTCTGGGCTCGAACATAAGAGCTGTACGGACCTGGTCGTAGTTCTCCTCCATCCATTTCTTCTTCTCGATCATTGTGTTGCCCTGCGGCTCTGGGAACCCGCCGATGACCATACGGCAGAACTCGCCCACTGTGTGGGCATCCACAACCTGAAGAGCGGTCTCAAAACGATCGTACATCACTTTTGCTTCCAATTTCATGGCATTGTACCTCCTGGATTATTGTTGTATCTATAGATCCTGTCTATAGATGAATTATAAAAACACGCGGAAAGCTTCCTGTTTTCACGCGCCTTTTCCGAAGTGTAGAACGCGTTCTAGTATACCGTTCAGTCTCCATACAATTATTATGGACGAAAACCCTTGAAAAGTCAACGCCTTTTTGCTATTATAAAAATACGGAAAACTGTTGAAATAAGTCCGGAATTATGCTATGGTGGTAAAGCATGAAAAATGATTATATGGGGGTAGTTGGGTAACTGGTGTGCCTCCTGGTCTTCAAAACCAGTGTGGGGCGTTAAGAGCGTCCCGGGTGGGTTCGATTCCCACATGCCCTCGCCAGA
>CAJTVU010000006.1 GCA_910580235.1 uncultured Dorea sp. | reverse complement strand
TCTGTCTGTCTGTCTGTCTGTCTGTCTGTCTGTCTGTCTGTCTGTCTGTCTGTCGTAAGTATATTGCGGTAGATCATAACTTGTCAATCCTTTTTTCCGGGTAAAATGAATTTTTACCGTCCCTGTTTCCGAATAAGATCAGATATTATAATTATACAGGAAGCACTTCCAAAAAGCAACAGCAACCCGCGCTGTTCCAGGGAATTCCTTCCATCCTATCATACTTCTTCTGATTTACGAAGCGTTCTTAAAGCTTTCTTAATAATATATCTTGTCTCCTGCGTATTGCTTTCTTCTTGCCATCTTGCACAGAGATTTCTAACAAATTCTGGTTGCGTCTTGCTTGCATCATTCAGCCAGTTTGCGACACTATCCCGAACATATTTTGATTTGTCTGATTTTAAAGGTTCTAAAATTGATAAGGCCAGTTCAGGAACTGTCTTTAATACCTCAATGTGCTTGCACCAGACGCCTCTGGGACGTGTAATCTCGCTTGCAAAACGCCGGATATATTCATTCTCATCCAATGCCCACTCTGATAATATACTGATACTCTCCTCCAAATTAGCGATGACCGAGGGCCGGACTGCTACCCATGCTTCTTCCCTGACGTTAAAATGGCTGTCCTTTGCAAAACCTTCTATTTCCTTAAACATTTGGCTAAGGCTTAAGGAAATATTCTTTCCCACCATAAAACATCCCCAACTGCGGACCAGATCGGAAGCGTGGCTTGCGATTATTTTTAAACATTCCTCGTCGCAATGCTTGTCAGCCTGCAAAAAAAGCCCCTCTCCAATCGCTTCGCTTATAGTGTTAGACGTCTGCTTTTTCAGTTGATCGATGTGTCCTAGAATAGGCCCCAAATACATTTCTCTCTTGTTTTGCAGCAGCACAATGGAAAGTAATTGCCGTCTGTCAATCGCAAACCATTCTACAATATTTGCGGTCTCTATCTCGCCATGGTTTAGCTTTTCCAGAATATCCGGCGGAATATCCTTTGTCGTTCTGGCGCCTTTTCGCTTTACCTCTTCCATACGCTGCCTCCTCAAATCTCGATTTATTGTTGATTACTTATTTGGGTAACACCATAAAGCTACTCTCTTTATCAGCTCAATCGGCATTCCCTTTTTATATGGCAACTGAATAGAACCTTTGCTGAATTTATACTCTGCAAGCTGATCCGAAAAATATTCCACTGCCTTCGGACCTGGGTATAGCCCCAAATGATTCTTATTTGCTGCAAACTGAATCAAATTACAGTTTTTCCAATAAGTAGGCATACTCCATGAGATACGTTCCTGTGCCTCTGGTATTGCTTCGCGAATCGCATTTCTTACTTGGATAAGGTGTGTCCTAATCTCCACATCCTGCATTTCTATATATTCATCTATCGAAGACGGTTTCTTTCCACAATAATGAGGCTGATTCATTTTCTTGAAGTCTCTTTCGCATTTTGGACATTTCCACATAACTTTTTCCCTTTCTGCAAATATTCTAAAACACTCCATACAACAGCCATCTTCCCAGCAGTTAGAATGCTCTCAATATGCCAGCTAATCAATCGCCCGAATCCCTTGTGCTTCCAGCTTCTTTAAATTCTCCACCATCGCATGTAAGACCGCCGGGTCATGCCTCTGCCATTTTATTACTTCTGCAATGATTTTCAGCGGCTGTTTCGACCGATAAGATTTGGTCGGATTGCCAGGAAATTTCTTGTCGGTGAGGTTGGGATCATCTTCAAATCCTCCGGTTGGTTCTACTACATAAATTCGCTCCGCACCATCGCCTTCCGCCAGCTCCGCACCCCAAATGGCCGCATCCAGTGTTCCGGCAAAGTAAACATATTGGGATTTTCGATCGTCGCTATAATTCTTTTTTACTCCGGTAATCAGCATATCACCTACATTTAAATCTGCCTTTGTTCCGTGAAAAAAGGAACCCGGGCTGAATATGGGTCTCTTGCTCATCGAACTGCCTCCTATAAATTCATATTTATCGCTCTGCTCCTTCATTCTATCACAATTCCAGGGACATGGAAAGCCGGGACATCTCTGCTCCGGCTTTCCACATGATCCTTATAAATTTCTTTTTCTTTTCCCTGGTTACAGCGTCAGGGACGGTGCGGCATATGTACGCCCTGCCATCTCATTGTCCAGCATATACAGGCTCTTCGGATCGTCCCCGAACAGCTCGAACTTCTTAATAAGCCCTTCCGCGTTCGTCTCCTCCTCGCCCTGCTCTTTCACGAACCAGTCCAGGAACTGCATAGTACGGAAATCTTTAACGCCATAGGCCGCGTCGTAGATCTCATGGATAAGCCCAGTCACGTACCTCTCATGTTCTAAAGCCTCTGCAAGGACTGCCTTCGCGCTGTCAAGGGCGGCCGACGGCTTATCGATGGCCTCCAGCACGACTTTCTCGCCATTGTTCTGTAAATACTGCATGAAAAGCATCGCATGATCCCTCTCTTCCTGCGCCTGGATCTTATACCAGCTTCCAAATCCATCCAGTCCCTCCCCATAATAGTAATTTGAAAAATCCAAGTACAAATAGGCAGAGTAAAACTCTTTATTCACCTGTTGGCTCAATAATTGTGCTACCTTTCTATCTAGCATGCTATATCCCTCCATATTTATAATCTAAGACACATTATATACCCGCTTGCTTTTCTTTTCAACAATTACACATATCTTTTGCTATATAAGCCTTCTTATGGTAAACTGAGGGTAACGCTGGTACAGAGCGGAAATACAATTATATATGAAAGGATCGGTATCATTTATGCATAAAGAATTTTTAATGGGAAATGAGGCCATTGCCATGGGAGCCGTCGCCGCGGGCGTCAATCTCGTGTCCGGCTATCCCGGCACTCCTTCTTCAGAGATACTTGAGACCGTCTCCAAGCATAGAGGGGACGGTACTTACGTGGAGTGGTCCGTCAACGAGAAAGCAGCGCTGGAAGTCGCGGCGGGAGCGGCCTATGCAGGAGCCAGGAGCATGGTGACAATGAAGCAGGTGGGCCTCAATGTGGCAGCCGACCCGCTGATGAGCCTGGAATATATTGGAGTGAAGGGCGGCATGGTCGTCCTTGTAGCGGACGATCCAGGGCCTATCTCTTCTCAGACCGAACAAGATACAAGACATTTCTCCGCATTTTCCAAAGTTCCCTGTTTCGATCCGTCAAGCGCCCAGGAAGCTTATGAGATGGTACAGGAGGCATTTGAATATTCAGAGAGATACTCCACGCCCGTCTTCCTGAGGCCGACCACAAGAGTATGCCACGGCTATGCCTCCGTGACAGTCAAAGATAAGGCGGAATATACGGTACATACACCTGACGGGTTTGTGAAAGATTCCGGCCGCTGGGTCATCTTCCCCCGCCTTTCCTTCCAGAACCATAAAAAAATCGAAGAGCGCAACGTAACGCTCTCTGAAGATTTCTCCTCCTACAAACGCAATCAGATCGTGACGGCAAGAGAACAGGAAGGGGAAAAGAAGCCCTCCTTTTCTAAAAAGGGCGTCGCCGCCGGGGGGATCAGCTTTACCTATGCCTTAGAGTCGCTGGAGGATCTCGGCATGGCCCGCCTCTTAAAAGTCGCCACACCTCATCCGTTTCCTGAGAAGCTGGCATTGGAATTTTTAGAAGGGTTGGAGGAAGTCCTTTGTATCGAAGAGCTTGATCCAGTAATTGAGCGGGAGCTGATCCACTTGTGTGGGAAGCATCATTTATCGGCCAAAATATACGGGAAGCTGACCGGGCATGTAAAAAATGCCGGGGAGAACACAAGAGACAGTGTGCAAGAAAATATCAAAAGCTTCTTAAACGGCGACGCGGCTTCTGATAATATATCTTCTGACAGCACGCTTTCCGACCCGGCCGATGAAAAGCCCTCCCTCCCAATCCGACCGCCTGTCCTCTGTGCAGGCTGCCCGCACCGCGCGTCTTTCTACGCGGTCAAAACTGCCATGAAAGGCAGGAAGACTATTTTCTGCGGCGACATCGGATGCTACACTCTTGGGAACGCCATGCCTCTCGACATGGTAGACACTTGCCTCTGCATGGGCGCAGGGCTTGGCATCGCACAAGGCGTAGGGCATATAGAGCCTGATACCTCCTGCTTTGCATTCGTGGGAGACTCCACATTCTTCGCCTCCGCCATCCCCGGCGTCGTAAACGCCGTCTACAATCAGGCAGAGATGACCCTTATTATACTGGACAATTCCACTACTGCCATGACCGGCCATCAGCCTCACCCCGGCACAGGGCGCACCATGATGGGCGGATCCGTCCAGAGGGTCGATATCGAAGCAGTGCTCAGGGGCATCGGCCTCACAGTAGTAGAAACTGTAGATCCGCTTGACTATGAGGCTTCTGTGGGCTGTGTGAAGCGGGTAGCAAAAGAGCCAGGAGTAAAAGCGATCATTTTCAAATCTCCTTGCATTGCAATTGTGAAAACGGAAGAAAGCATGCGGGTGGACGCGGGCAAATGCATCAACTGTAAGAAATGCATCCGGGAGCTTGGCTGCCCGGCGCTTATTATAGAGGACGGCCAGGTGTGTATCGATCCGTCCCTGTGCACGGGCTGCGGCTTATGTGCGAAAATATGTCCGACTAATGCTATTATTGATTCCAGCGATACTACTCTTACAGATGTGGAGAAACAGAAAGGAGGCGGCCACAATGAATAAGAACATCGTGCTGTGCGGGGTCGGCGGCCAGGGGACCGTCCTCGCTTCCAAATTAATCGCCGCTGCTGCTATGGAAAAAGACATTCCAGTCATGAGCGCGGAGACGATCGGCATGGCCCAGCGGGGCGGCAGCGTATTCAGCCATATACGGACAGGTGAAGGAGTCCATTCCCCAATGGTAGCCGAAGGGACTGCACATATTATTATCGCATTTGAGCCAGGGGAAGCAGTGCGTATGCTTCCTTACCTGAAAGAGGATGGCCAGGTCATTGTAAGCAGGAGGATCGTCATGCCTGTAACGGCTACCCTTGCAGGCGCGGCTTACAACGGTGAGGAAATGATTGCCTGGCTGGAGAGCCACGTCGGCAATCTCCTCGTAGTAGACACGGAAAAAGCCTGCGCGGATATCGGCTCTTCCAAAGTCCTCAATATCCTGCTCCTTGGAGCGGCAATCCACAGCGGCGCTCTCGGATTGTCCGAAGAGGACATAGCAAGCGCTCTAAAGGCGCGCCTCCCGGAAAAGTTCCACGAGCTGAACTTGCGGGCTCTTACATACGTCAGAGAGCACTCGGGCTCTTAGACTGGAGGGGCAGATAAGGACAAGATCCAGACATTTTAAAGATAGAAAGGACAGACACGACTATGAAAATATCCGATTTGCAGATTAGTCAGGTAAATAAACAGATACAGGCGCTTGTAAAGGCAGAGAGCTTCTACGGCAGGAAATTAGAAGAGGCGGGGATCTCAGGCATCTCCACCCCGGAAGATTTTGAGAAGCTTCCTTTTTCTGAAAAAAGCGATCTCCGCGAAGCCTACCCCCTCGGCCTTATGACCGTCCCGGAAGAGGAGATCGTGCGGATCCATTCTTCATCGGGAACGACAGGGCTTCCGGTCATCATTCCCTACACGGCAAAAGATGTGGACGACTGGGGGAACATGTTCCGCCGCTGCTATGAGACCGCCGGGATCACAAAAAGCGACCGGATCCACATTACGCCGGGGTACGGCCTGTGGACTGCAGGGATCGGCTTTCAGAACGGCGCTGAGAAGCTGGGCGCTATGGCCTTGCCGATGGGGCCTGGAAATACTGACAAACAGCTCCAGATGATGATGGATATGAAAAGTACCGTCCTGTGCGCTACTTCCTCTTATGCGCTCCTCCTTGCAGAAGAGATCGAGAAGCGCGGGATCCAGGATAAAGTCTGCTTAAAGAAAGGCGTGATCGGCTCCGAGCGGTGGGGCGAGAAGATGCGTAAGCGCATTAAAGATGAGCTCGGCATCGAACTCTATGACATCTACGGGCTGACGGAAATCTACGGCCCCGGCATCGGCATCAGCTGCGAACATGATGCAGGAATGCATTATTGGGACGACTATCTCTACATTGAGATCATTGACCCCGTCACTCTAAGGCCTGTACCGGACGGAGAGCTTGGAGAGATCGTCATCACCACTCTTGTAAAAGAAGGCGCGCCTCTCATCCGCTACCGCACCCACGATCTGTCCCGTATCGTGCCGGGAGAATGCCCGTGCGGCAGCCCATTCCCACGGCTCGACATCATTATGGGAAGAACCGACGACATGATAAAGATTAAGGGCGTCAACGTATTCCCAAGCCAGATTGAAGAAGTGCTGAGAGATTTCCCGGAAGTATCAAGCGAATATCAGATACGCATCTCCCATCTGGAGGGCAGGGACACAATGCGCCTCTATGTGGAGACCGACGGGACCGTCGATTTCCTTGACCTGGCAAAAAGGATCGCCACTACCGTCAAAAGCCGGATCGGCTTCACGCCCCTCGTAAAAGTGGTAGAACTGGGCCTCCTGCCAAGAAGCGAGAAAAAATCCAGACGAGTAATCGACGAACGATACGAGTAAGTAAAGTTGGGGACGGGGTAAATTTAAATTTACCCCGTCCCAGATTGAAAATGCCCTGTCCCCAATCGCGATTATTCCAGTTCTGTCAAGTCTGATACTTTCCTCACGCCTTCGATCCCTTCAATAAGCTCTCTGATCTCGCCTGTATTGGCTGTCAGCTCCACTGCCACTTCATAATTATAAGAATCAATTAACGGATTCTCATCGAACGCCCCTTCTTCCATTATCTCTTCATCAAAATAGATCGCCTGGAATTCTGCCCATGCTTCATCAGAAGAGATGAACCGGGACGAAGCTACGCCTCTTATCTGTTCCAGCTCCTCTCCAACCTGTTCGATCTGCATATCGGAAATGTCCTCCTCAAAAAAGACGCGCAGGTTTTTTGTCTGATACACATGATATCCCGCATAAGCCGTCGTTCCTACAGTGAGCAACATCACACATACGATAGCGGCTGCCGCCGTTTTTGAATATCGGGACATCCTAAATCCTTTGCTTATTCCGCTCTTATGCGTACCGCTTTTAATCTTTCCGGCCATTTCTTCTGCCATCTCATCTGGCATTGTCAACGACTGTAACGTGTATTCCAACTGCTTTTTATTCATATTTCCTTCTCCTTCCTGAATCTCCTTCTTCACTCTGACAACCTGCTCTTAAGCAATTCACGACCCCTTTGAAGCCGCTTTTTTACTGCATTTTCAGATAGCCCCGTGATTTCAGATATTTCTTTAATCTGATACCCTTCCAGATAATGTAAGATCAGTACACTCTTCTGTTTCGGCGGCAGTGCGAACAATTCTTGTATAATCTCCTTATCCTCCGGTATCGCGACCACATCTTCAATCTGGGAAAAGTCAAGATGACAGTGTCTTTTTCGAAAACGGTGAAAATCAATGCATAACCGATGTGCCACTTTTAAAAGCCACGCCTTTTCATGCTCCTCGTCCGCAAATGCAGGAGACTTCTCAATGTACCGTATGAATACTTCCTGAAGTATGTCCTGCGTATCATGTTGGTTCCCAACCTGAACATAGGCCGTGCGGTAAAGCAGATCTCCATACCTTTCAATCACAATGTCTATACTCTTCCTTTCCATATGGCTATCCTCCTTTTCACCTTATACACGAACGAGAAAGGCCAAAAGTGACAATTGGGGACGGGGTAAAATTAATTTTACCCCGTCCCCAACTTTACTTCTTGTACTTTCTGGAAGCCGTATTTCTCCATATATGCTTTGATTCCTTCTACAATCTTGACGGACGCGGCCGGGTCGTGGAAGCTAGCGGTCCCTACCGACACGGCGGCGGCTCCTGCAAGGAGCATCTCGATCGCGTCCCGGGCGGTAGAGATGCCGCCCATTCCTATGACCGGGATTCCCACCGCATGAGCGGCCTCATATACCATCCGCACTGCGATCGGGTGGATGGCGGGGCCGGACACGCCTCCCGTCCCGTTGGCGAGGAGGAACGCTCTTCTGTCGATGTCGATCTTCATCCCAGTCAGCGTATTGATCAGCGACACTGCGTCCGCTCCGCCAGCCTCTACTGCTCTCGCCATATCCGGTATGCTCGTCACATTCGGGCTCAGCTTCATAATGACAGGCTGCTTCGCATACTTCTTCACTGCTCTCGTAATGGCTTGTGCCGCTTTTGGATCCTGGCCGAACGCGATGCCGCCCTCTTTCACATTCGGACAGGAAATGTTGATCTCCAGCATGTCCACGTCTTCCTCTGCCAGACGCTCCACGACCGCGCAATACTCTTCCTCCGTCTTCCCGCACACATTTACGATGATGTTCGTGTCATACTGCCTTAAAAACGGGATATCTCTCTCACAGAACACGTCTATCCCCGGATTCTGAAGGCCGATGGCGTTCATCATACCGCCGGGTGTCTCTGCGACCCGCGGGGCCGGATTCCCTTCCCAAGGAACGGCGGACACCCCTTTTGTCGTAACCGCCCCCAGCCTGCTCAAATCTATAAACTCTGCAAACTCCGCGCCGGATCCAAACGTCCCTGACGCTACCGTCACAGGATTCTTCCACTCCACTCCTGCAATATCCACACGCATATCTACCATTACAGCTCCACCTCCGAAGACAAAAATACCGGGCCGTCTTTACATACCCTCTTATTATGCACATGGCTGTGCGCGTCCTTCTCTACAGAACGGCACACGCACCCAAGGCAAGCCCCGATCCCGCAGGCCATCCTCTCCTCCAGCGACAGATAGCACTCGATCTCTCTCTCCTTCGCATACTGCTGGATGGCGCGCAGCATAGGCGCCGGCCCGCACGCAAAGATCATCTCTGCACACAGCCCGTTCTCACGCACCGCATCCATAACATTTCCCTTCGTGCCTGCGCTTCCGTCTTCCGTGGATATGTACACTTCTCCATTCTGCCTGAAAGACTCTTCAAGAAATGTATTCCCGTCCCGATAGCCCACGACGATCTGTTTCCTTACGCTTTCTATCCGCCTGGCCAGCTCCAGTATAGGCGGCACGCCGATGCCGCCTCCCAGCAGCAACACCTTTCTGCCTCTTGCCTTCTCATAAGGGAACCCATTTCCTAACGGCCCGATGACAGACAGGCTGTCCCCTGCCTTCATATGGGAAAGCTGCGCTGTCCCTGTATCTTCTCCCGTCACCCGGTATACAATACGAACTCGCCTTCTTTCCTCGTCCGCCTCACAAATGCTGATGGGCCTTGGAAGCAGCTTGCTCCCGTCATTCGTGTACACCGACATAAACTGTCCCGGCCTTGCGCTCCGTGCGGCGTCCGTCTTAATCCACATACTGAAGATCCCGTCTGCCAACATCTCCTGCGAGAGAATAGGTACGCGCTCCTTCTTCTTTCTTACTTCTATTTTCTCCGCCATACGATTCTCCTCATCCATAATCACGGTAAATCTCGAATGCTCCTTAATAACGGCTCTCAAGCGCACCTCTGATATCGGCGATCATATCTTCCACCGCCGCTCTTGACGCGTCGCCGAAATTCTCCGCTCCAAACTGCCTGTATCTCTCCTGCTTATAAGCCGCGATGATCCCCCGGGAGGAATTGACGATAGCCCCCAGCCCGTCCTCGTTAAAGAAATGTGCCAGGTCTTTCCCTTTCCCGCCCTGGGCGCCATACCCCGGCACGAGAATGTAAGCCTTTGGCATAATCTTCCGTAAAGCCTTCCCTATCTCCGGGTAGGTGGCGCCTACGACGGCTCCGACGTAGCTGTACGCATCGCCCATGGCCCCGGCTCCCCACTCTGCCACTTTCTCTCCCACAAGCTCATAGAGCGGCTTCCCGTCGATCAGCCTGTCCTGGAACTCTCCGCTGGAAGGATTGGACGTCTTTACAAGAACGAAGATCCCTCTCTTCTCTTCTTTGCACACTTTCAGGAAAGGATCCACCCCGTCAGAGCCAAGGTAAGGATTTACCGTCACGAAATCCTCCTGGAAAGGCGCATAACACTTGCTTCCCACCTGCACTTTTCCAATATGCCCAGCCGCATAGGCCGCGGAAGTAGAGCCGATGTCCCCCCGCTTGATGTCGCCGATGACGACCAGGCCTTTCTCTCTGCAATAGTCTACCGTCTTCTTAAACGCCGCTATCCCTGGGACGCCAAACTGCTCGTACATTGCGATCTGCGGCTTCACAGCCGGGATCAGGTCGTACGTCTTGTCCACGATCTCTTTATTAAACTGCCAGATCGCCTCTGCAGCCCCCTCCAACGTCTCCCCATATTCCGCAAATGCCCTCTCCTGCACATGGGCCGGGATATAGTCAAGCATCGGGTCTAAGCCTGCCACGATCGGCGCTCCCGTCTCTTTTATTTTTTCTATTAAACGATCGATCATCTCTTACATCCTCTCTCTTCCTTCTCTTGTGTAGGCCACCTTGCCAGACACAAGCGTATACGCTACCTCGCCTGTTACCTCATAGCCGTCAAAAGGCGTATTCCGTCCCTTCGATTCAAAAGTATTTTTGTCAATCTTATACTCCTTCTTCGGGTCGAACAGCACAAGATCCGCGATCTTCCCCTCGGACACCGAGCCTTTCTCGGACAGCCCCAGTATCTTTGCCGGATTACCGCTCATCTTCTCTGCCATCTCCATAATCGTCAGCGCTCCCGTCTTCACAAGCTCCGTGTACGTAAGAGCCGCCAAAGTCTCAAGCCCCACGATCCCGAACGCAGCGTCCTTCATAGACTTGTCCTTTTCCTCCGGGGCATGAGGCGCATGATCCGTGGCGATCACTTCCATAACGCCGTCTTTCAGCCCCTGCCTTAAGGCTTCCACATCCTTTTTCCCCCGAATGGGCGGATTCATCTTGAACCTTCCGTTATCCTCCGTAATGTCGTCCGTCGTCAATATAAAATGATGGGGGCACACTTCCGCCGTCACAGAAAGCCCTGCCTCCTTTGCAAGTTTCACCATCCTGACGCTGTCTGCCGTAGAGCAATGGCACAGGTGGAGCCGGACGCCCGTCTCTTTTGCAAGGAGGATATCCCGCGCCACGATCACGTCCTCCACAGAATTCGTAATTCCCGCAAGGCCCAGCTTCTCGGCGACGGCATCGGCATTCATAACGCCGCCCTCCACCATATGAATGTCCTCGCAGTGGGCGAACACTGATATCCCGCACTCCTTCGCAAGCCTCATAGCCTTCCGGTAGAGAGATGCATTCATAACAGACTTCCCGTCCTCGCTGATGGCGTGGCAGCCCTCTGCCGCCATCCCTCTAATATCGGCAAGCTCTTCCCCTTTCTGTCCTACAGTGACAGCGCCCAGCTGGATCACATTCGTCAGAGACTCCGCCTCCTGACGCCGATGGACTTCCGCCACTTTCTCTCCTGTATCAATGACCGGCTTCGTGTTGGGCATAGCGCACACAGTCGTCACGCCGCCTTTCACCGCCGCTCTTCCTCCCGTCTCAAGGGTCTCTTTATATTCCAGCCCCGGATCGCGCAGATGCACATGCAGGTCGATAAAGCCCGGCAGCACATACAGCCCTTCCGCATCTATAGACAGATCTGCTTCCTCGGATATATGTTCCTCGACCTTGCAGATTATGTCATCTTCGATCAATACATCATATTTACCTTCTCGTCTTGTAAGAGGATCCACTACATAACCATTTTTTATCAAAATCGTCTTCATCTTCATTCCTTCTTCACCGTCTCTATCGCCGCGTCCAATTGATTATCCGCTTCAGGCGCGATCTCGTCCGCCTCATATCCCACTTTCACGTCCGGTTCTATGCCCAGCTCATTGATGCTCCGCCCTTTCGGCGTGAAATATTCGGACACAGTCAGCTTCACACAAGTACCGTCCCCCAGATCGAATATTTCCTGCACGACCCCTTTTCCGTAAGTGGTCTCTCCTACGATCTTCCCAATCCCGTAGTCCTGCACCGCTCCTGCGAATATCTCAGACGCGCTGGCGCTGCTTTCGTTTACAAGGACTACGAGAGGCATATCGATCTTATGCTCCTCGTCAGACTTTATCTCCCTGCGCCCTCCATTTTTATCTTCTGTCTGGACGATCAGCCCTTCTGGGAGGATCTCATCTAAAATGCCGCAGACCGTCTGGAACCCGCCGCCCGGATTCCCCCTGAGATCCACGATCAGCCTTTTCATCCCCTGTTCCTCAAGCTCTCCAAATGCTTCCATATACTGGTCATAAGTCACGGAATCAAACTCCAGGATCCGGATATACCCTATCTTCTCCTCAAGCATCTTATGCTCTACAGTAAGGTATTCGACGGTATCGCGCACAGCGGTCACGGTAATCTCCCTGTCATCGCCGCCTCTTAAGACAGTCAGCTCTACCTCCGTCCCCCGTTTCCCCTTAATATCGCCGACTACGTCCGCCAGATCCCTTCCTGTCACTTCACGACCGTCCACTTTATAGAGGATATCCCCGTCTTTAAGCCCTGCTTCCTCTGCCGGAGAGCCTTCATACACCTGAGAGACGGTGATGATACCGCTATCCTGGTCAGGGCTCATGACCGCCCCGATCCCATCATACTCTCCTGATGTAGACTCCCGAAGCGTTTTTGTCGCCTCCTCATTATAATATACAGAGTAAGGATCACCAAGCCCCGCCACATATCCCGCATAAATCCCGGTCTGGAGCCTGTCTTCCTGCGCTTCCCCGAGATAATTATCCTCGATCAGCCCTTCAATCTCCTTTAGCTTGCTTTCAGTCGCTATACTGATAGCTTTTGGCTGTCCCAGCCCAAGATATACGAAGCATACCGCCAATAACATCACAAGGGCGCCGCAAAGCGCCCCTTTTACAAATTTCATTCTAAGTCTCCTTATAAATACTTTCTTGGGTCTACCGCCACACCGTTCACTTCCACCTGGAAATGCAGATGTACTCCTGAAGAATTCCCGGTAGTCCCCGTCAGGCCAAGCTGCTGCCCTTTCGTTACGCGCTGCCCTACGCTTACGCTTAAGGCAGAATGATGCATGTATTTGGTCGTAATCCCGTTCCCATGGTTAATAACGACCCAGTTGCCAGCGCTGTTGCTCCACCCTGCGATGACGACCGTCCCGTCCGCCGCCGCATAGGTAGGTACCGCCTGGCCTCCTGTGCCAAAGTCCATTCCTCTGTGGGACGGATCGCTGGGGCTTCTGTACTCCCCAAAATAACTCGTAATATAACCGGTCGGACATGGATGGGCGAACTGTCCATTGCCGGACACTACCGAAGGCCCCGCCGCCACATACGCGGATCCTCCGCCCCTTCCTGCCTGAGCAGCCTGCTGCGCTGCCAACGCAGCAGCCCTCTGCCTTTCTCTTTCAGCCGCCTCTTCTGCCTCTTTCATCAGCTTCTCAAGAAGAGCCGCATTCTCTCCAATCTGCTCTTCCAGATCTTCGATCCTTGTACTTGTCTCTGCCAGAAGCTGCTCCACAGATTGCTGCTTCTCTCCCAGCGCTGTCTGAAGGGCAGACAGCTCCTCATACTCGCTTTTGAGCTCGGCTTCCTGCTGTGCGACCAGATCCACGATATCCCGGAACTTTGTGAGCTGTTCTCTGTCATATTCGGACATGGTCGTGATATACTCCGCATTATTGAGGAATTCTCCAATACTCTCAGACGCGAACAGTATCTCTATGAATTCGGCGTTGCCGGTCTCATACATATACTGGATCCTCTTCTTCATGCTCTCATACTGGTTATTCTCATCGATCTTGGCCTGGACCAGCTCTTCTTCCTTCTGCTGGATCTCAGCCTCTTTGGCGGCCATCTGTTCCTGGATCTCTTCCATCTCCCCCAAAATGGACTCCAGCTCTGCCGTCAGTGACTTTTTCTGCTCCTCCGCCGCATTTTTCTGCTCTTCCAGCTCATCGCCCTTTTTCTCTACTTCTTTGATATCCGTCGCCTGAGCCTGCATCGTAAGCCCGAAGCTGAGCGTAAAAATAAGAAGCAGGCTGATAATTCTCTTCTTATGTAGCATATGTATCCCCCTTAAAAAATATGCTTCTGTTACTATTTATACTCATCTTGCCGCAATGTGTACCTGTCTCTTTTTAATGTATACGTGAAAATGCTTATCTACACTCTTAAATGCTTATGGATCGTGAACGAGCTCCCGATGAAGCCGATCCCCACTCCCAGCGCAAGCCCCACAGGGAGCAGCGTCTTATACACCTCTGTAACTGGAAGGAAATCAATAATATTATTCAGAAGGCTGAATCGTGTCATAATATACTGTACCGCCTTCTCATACATAAAATACAGCATCCCAAGCGGCACTATCGCGCCGATGAACCCGATCAGAAGCCCTTCGAACACGAACGGCGCACGGACGAACCCATCTTTGGCGCCTATGTATTTCATGATGGCGATCTCCTCCCGCCTCACCGTAACGCCCATAGTGACCGTATTACTAATAAGGAAGATCGATACTGCGAGCAGTATCACGATAATCGCCACAGACACATATCCCACCAGGCGGTTCACGCTTGTCAGGGTCTTCGCGACCACATCGGAGCGGTTTACCTGGCGTACGCCCGGAAGGCTCTCCGCAAACGCTACTACGTCCTGCTGCTTCTCTACGTCCGCCATGAAGACTTCATAGTTATCCGAGTTGGCAAGAGGGTTCTCCTTCCATCCTTCCGCAAGGTCGGAAGATTCTCCAAAATATGTATCGCGGAAGCTTTCCCATGCCTCCTCGGCGCTTACATAATTTACCTCCAGGACTCCATCCGCCTTCTTAAGCTGATCTCCGATCTCGTTCTTCTGGGACTGCGTCGTCGCCTCGTCGAACAGGACAGTGATAGCCACGCCCTCTTCCGCTTTCTCTACAATGTAATTAAAATTAATTACAATAGAATAGAACAGCCCAAATAAGAAGATACAGGCAGCCATCGTCGCAATAGACGCGATGGAGAACATCTTATTCCTGCCAATATTCTTCACGCCCTGCCTCATTGAATATCCAAATGTACTAATTTTCATTATTATACCCACCTTTTTTCTCGTCGCTTACGATGACGCCTTTCTTCATCGTAATGACCCGCTTTTTCATCTCGTTTACGATCTCCTGATTATGTGTAACGACCAGTACAGTCGTCCCTCTCTCGTTCGCTTCCTCCAGAAGCTTCATAATCTCCCATGAATTAGTCGGGTCCAGGTTACCGGTCGGCTCGTCCGCAAGCAGGATCGCAGGCTCGTTCACGATCGCCCTTGCGATGGCCACTCTCTGCTGCTCTCCTCCGGACAGCTCCTTCGGAAAAGATTTGTATTTCTGCGCCAGCCCTACAAGAGACAGAGCGGCGGGAACCTTCTTCTTGATGATCCTGGGAGAGATCTCCGTTACCCGCTGTGCAAAAGCGATGTTCTCATAGATATTCCTGTCTTTCAGGAGCCGGAAATCCTGGAATACGACGCCGATCCCTCTCCTGTACATCGGGATCTTCCTGTGCTTCATCCGATTCAGATCCTGCCCGTTCACGACAATCGTGCCGGACGTAGGATCCAGCTCTTTCATAATAAGGCGGATAAGGGTCGATTTCCCTGAGCCGCTGTCTCCTACGATAAAGACGAACTCTCCCGGCTCAATCTTCAGATTAACGCCGTTAAGCGCTGCAACGCCTTTTGAATATTCTTTCGTTACTTCCTTTAATTCGATCATAGCTTCCTCCTGATTATCTAATACTCCATCGTCTCCATATAATTCATGTACCTGACTACCATAAGCGCGATCTTGAATGTAATGGCGTCTTCGAACACGCGAAGGTCGAGCCCTGTACTCTTCTGGAGCTTATCCAGCCGATATACGAGAGTGTTCCGGTGGATGTACAATTGTCTTGACGTCTCGGACACGTTCAGGTTATTCTCAAAAAACTTGTTAATGGTAGCCAGTGTCTCCTCGTCAAAATCATCCGGGGATTTCCCTTCAAAGATCTCACGGATGAACATCTTACAAAGAGGGATCGGAAGCTGATAGATTAAACGCCCAATTCCCAGCGTGCTATAAGCTATGATGCTCCTCTCGCCAAAAAATATCTTCCCTACGTCAAGCGCGAGCTTCGCCTCCTTATAGGATTTGGATACTTCCTTGATATCGCCTACGACGGTGCCATAGGCGATCAGAATGTCTTCCTCGCCTTCCTCTTTTAAGATATCGTAAAAGCCCTGCGCCGTCTTTTCCAGCTCCTTATGGCTGTCCGTAGGCTCCAGCTCCTTCACCACAATGATGTTCTTCTCATCTACCGCCGTGACGAAATCTTTCGTCCTGCTGCCTAAAAGCCCCCGCACATTATCAAGGGCATTCGTGTCCTTCTCATGCTTCGTTTCAATTATAAATATAACGCGCCTGACCTCCGTGTCAATATGTAATTTCTTGGCGCGGTTATAAATATCCACCAGAAGAAGATTATCAAGAAGCAGATTCTTAATGAAATTATCCTTGTCAAATCGTTCTTTATATGCGGTCAGCAAGTTCTGTATCTGGAACACAGCGATCTTCCCCACCATGTAGACATCGTCGCTTCCCCCATTGGCCAGCAGGATGTACTCCAGCTGATGCTCGTCATAGATCTTAAAGAACTGATACCCGTGCACGACCTGTCCGTCAGCAGGAGATTTCACGAACGACAGGACATCGTCCTCGTAGCTGCGCTGCTCCGAGAACGTATTTGCCAAGGGCTTCCCTTCCACGTCCATAACACAGAAATCAATCCTCGTAATCGCCTTTAAGCCCTCCACTGTGTTCTGAAGTATCTGATTAGATATCATATTCTATTTCCTCCGCTTCTATCAATATGCATTTTCCACAACAAATACTCCCATTTTTCAGCAAAAAAGCATACTCTTGATTTCTATCTTAATACATATTACCAAAAAAATAAAGAGGAAATCACACTTTTTTGGTTGATTTCCTCTTTTTTCTATTTTACAGCATATATCTGCTCTATCCTTTTATGCTTCTCTATCTCCTTTTTAAAGAGATATTTCGCTACAAGACAGGTGAATCTCCCTCCGCCCATCTTTCCCTGTCCCACAGGGAGCATGTCCTTCCCCAGCCCTATGAATACCCGGGCGTTCAAGACTCCTTTATTCTCTGCGATGAGCTCTTCCTGAAGGGGTGAGGACAACATGGAGAAAATACAGTCCACCTCGCCTCCGTTAATGGCGTTCACCAGCATATCGTCCGACCTGTCCGTTGCCGACACTTTCGCAAGCCCGACAATCTGGATCCCCCGATAGTAATATTCCAGATAGCGGTAAACCTCTTCCGCCTCTTCCTCGGATTCTGCCAACAGGTAGATCCTCATGTGGTTCTTATGGAGGTATCGCAGGAACATTTTTAAGAACACACGGTTCTCGGTCTCTAAAAAGAACTTGCGCTCCGATACTTCCGCCGCTTCCAGCACCGCCCGATCCCCGGCCAGCACAAGATCGAACCGGCACACTTCCTCGCGCAGCCCTTCCTCCTCCTGGATCCGCATCAGGCTTGCAGCGGTTACGAACTCAATGACATTCACCTGCTCAAGCGCAATATACTCCATGGCGCTCCTCATGGCTTCTTTTGCAGTAATCCCATCTATCTCTACATCTAAAACACTTATCCTCTTGTCCATAATCTCACCCATCTCACCTTCTGCTCACGCTTCGGTTGTTAGATTATAGCAAAAGGATAAACCCTTTTCAACCTCCCGGCGAAAATGTTCATACTTGTTAACTATTCGTAATATTTTCGTTACTTTTTATGTCCTCCCGCCTTCTCCCGGCCAGGAGGCCGCCTATCCTTCCGGTCTCTTTAGAAGAGAGGGAGCGCCATCCTTCCGCGAGGACTTTATCAAGAAGCCCCAGCTCCTCCGCTATCTCATATTTGACCTTCTCTTCCTGTGTCAGCTCTTCAAGCTTGATTGGTTTATTCTTCTTTCCTGACATGCCATACCCCTTTCTCTTTTCCTGTAAGTATTAACATGTCGTTGGAAATTATTCATCTCCTACATATTTCTCCTGAACATCGACGCCTCCCCAGGCATCGGCATAAGGCCGTTAAGCCGAAGATCTCCGATCGTCCCTTTGAACACCTCCATCGCCTCCGGCAGATCCGGCAGATCCATGGGCCTTACAAGAGAAGAGAGCCTGTTATGCTGGATCGCTTCTGATTCGCTCAGAGTACGGTAGACGAACTGCGAGCAGAAGCAGTGATCTTCCCTTTCAAACGCCTTATTAAACCAGCAGAACAGAAGCCCCAGTATACTGTACCTGTATTTGGAGCGATGGAATTCCATATCATTTAATATAGTCTCCAGCTTGTTATATGTATTGTTCGTTATATTGAGCCTGTAAACGCCGCACCTCATATTATCGGAATCTCCCATGATCCCGTCATACATGCTTTCCGTCACAAATCCGGCCGGGAGCGGCAAATATCTGTGCTTTCTTGAGAAGGTGTACAATTTGTCAAAACTGTCGTCCAGAGAAATCGCTGCATGGGTGAATTCACTTCTCGTAGCCATATAGATCAGCCTTGAGCAGATTGTCGTACTCTTCGTCAGGAATATATATATTGTCTTCATATCAGTCCCCCACAAAATGTTTTTTCTCTTTGTCCACACATCCTGAAAACATTCGAAATCCGCCATAATCGGGCTGCTTTCTCATGTTTTATGGGCCCTAAGCCTCTGCGTCCCATGCTTGCATGAAACGCAGAGGCTTTTGACCCCGGCATCACCATATTACATCATACAGCCTGTATTTACAACAGGAAATTCTTTTCTGCTACCCTCAGTGTACAAGGGTATACGCTCTTTAATATGCGTCGGGCTCTTCCGGCATGATGACAGCCGCGATGAAGTACACCAGGATCGCCGTCCCCGTAAAGCCGAAAAGCACGCATGCCAGCCTTACGATGGTGGCGTCAATATTAAAATACTCTGCCAATCCTCCGCACACTCCGCAGATCATCCTGTTTCTTCTTGAACGGTATAATTTTTTCGGTTCCATTCCAATATCCTCCTATTCTTCTGAAAAACTGATCTCCACGCTTCCGATGCCGCATTCTACATTTATATCTTTTGCAGCGCCATTGTCAATCTTTCTTGTACTGTTAAGCCCCGCGTATTCGTCCGAGCCGCATGTAATCTCCCCAATCCCGCACTCAAGGTTATAATTATAGTCATTTTGCCTGCCGAAAGCCTCATAGACAACTTCCCCGATCCCGCACTCTATCCTGGCTCCGGCGCGGGCGTCGCCAGATGCATGGATCGTTCCTGCGCCGCAGGCAAGATCGACTTTCTCAGACACAAACCCATCTATGTCAGCCTCTCCCGCTCCTACGTCGACAACAAGCTCCCTCGCCCGTATATCCTCTATATATAATGTCCCCGCCGCATTATTAAAGGACGCCCTCTCCAAAGGCTTCTCTGTTGGGACCCGGAGAGTGAGAGTCCCGACAAAGCCTAAGTTTGTAAGCCCTTTTATGGATTCCGTAGAGCGTATCTTCAGCTCATCTCCTTCCATATAATAGCGCAGCTCCAGCCGCTTTGGTATATCTTCTGCCTCAAGGAACACTTCGCCGCCTCCAAGGATCAATCCATCCTCTCCCTCATCGGCCGGCTGCACGATGATCTCCAGAGCGCCGACATCTGCATCTATAGAACGCACGCCGGAAAAACTGGCCTTCTCATCCTCTTCCACAGCCCAGCGCGGGCCAATCCCCCAGCTCCAGCCGCTCCCATTATCTCTCCACATGATGCCGAAATTTTTCGTGACTCTGATCCCTCCCGGGAAACGCGCTTCGACAGCCTCTGTCGTCACGCCCAGTACAAGGGACGCCATACAGCATATAAGACCGATGCCGGCACAGATCCCGCAGGCAGCCCAGAATACTCTCCATCCTCTCTTCATCGCCTATGCCACCGCCTTTCTTCTTAATATCCGGTTAAACACATTCCCTATCCCCCTGCATATGCCTGGGATCGCTACAATACAAAGCTTTACGCTTCCTACGACACCTATCACGCCAATGACGCCTAAGAGAAGCCCCACACCGATCAGGGCGAGCCCTACCGCCACTTCCGGGATCAATGTCGCCAGGCCCGCACAGAAGAGTATGATCCCTACGACCACCAGAGCCACAAACGCGAGGACAAGCGCTATGAACAATCCAAATATCGTCATGATCATCGCAAACACGACCGCAGCGACCGCGATGGCGAGTGGGATAACGATGGGGCCCCCTACAAAGATGATCGCAATGATTAAAAGTACTTTCACGAGGCTGCTCGTCCTCGGCGGCTCCTGCTCCTTCTTCGGCGCGCTGCCGCCTCCCGCGTCCTTCCTTCCCGCGTCCTGCCTTCCCGCGTCCTGCCTTCCTGCCAGGGCCTCTTTCCTCTCGAACCTGGTATCTGTATACCCGGTCTCTCTGTATTCGCCGTAGCTTTCTGCAAAATGTCCCGAATCCCCCTGGCTCCCCATTCCCAGATTAGTCTTTATCATCTCGGCAAGCCGGGCCGGGCTTTCGAATTCTGCGATCACTTCCTGCTCGTTCTCTTCCCCCGCATCATCGAAATAGTCATTGTAATACTTCATCGCATCCTGTCTCTCGATTGCCGGTATGTCCTGCAAAAGCGCAGCCAGTTCTGTCATAAACTCAATACGGTTCATACCGTTACACCTCCCTTAAATAATCCATTGATCTTCTCGGAATAATTATTCCATTCTGTACGGTACAGATCCAGCTGCGCCATCCCCTTACTGGTGACCTTATAATATCGTCTGTTCCGCCCGTCAAACTGCCTGTCATACGCTTCCAGGCACTCATCCTTCTGAAGACGCCTCAGCACAGGGTACAGCGTCGATTCCGATACCTCGATCGCTCTTCTTACATCCTGTGTGATCTTGTACCCGTATGTCCCTGTCTCTTCATGGGACACGACTGCCAGCACGATCGCATCCAGAAGGGCTGCTCCGGTGTTAAATACCATAGCTTTCACTCCCTTTTTCGTAGGATTTTATAATATTATTTGATTATTAATATTATTTGATTTAACAATATTATATTCTATATAATATTGTTTGTCAATACATTATTATATTTTTTGTCAAAACAGCAGGGACATGGACCAAGCCATGGCTAATTACAGGTAATCATAAAAAGTAAGATGATTTATTTGTAGATATGTGGTAGAATTATTTCAGACGATAAACGGGAACCAGAACTTTTACAATTAAGGATGGCCAGACTCCTACGCAGGAGCAGTTGGAAGAGGTCAGGGCGGCGGCAAAGAGGGAAATCCAATTTGATGAAGATTCCCCTGAACTGTCCCCGGCATTGTTTAAAGCGTTCAAATATGCCGTAACACAGCGCAACAGGAAAAAGAAGAACGCATAAAATTCTGTTAAGATAAAACAGGGACGTACACCTTACGCAAAAGTGTACGTCCCTGTTTTGAATTAAACTTTTTATCTCTGCCGTTTTCTGCTAATCGTTTCTTGTCCATATAGACTTATCACTGCTTTTTTAGACTTCTACTATCTCTTGCAGGAAAAAGGAATAAATGATCTTCTCTTTCACCTTCTTCTCAGTCAGCCTCTCAAGCGCCTCCCCGTAATAGTCGAGCTGCGCGTGGTATTTTTCCCGCAGTTCCTCTGCCGCGCGGGCTTTATCCGTCTTATAATCCAGCACGACAAGGCCGTCCGGCTCCTCAAAGTATACGTCGATGATGCCCTGCACAAGAACTGTCTCACCCTCCTCCTCCACACCAAGCACGAAGGGCTGCTCTCTTCTTAATGTGCCCTCCATGGCACACTTCTTCATGCGGGCTCCGACGGAGGAGCCCAGGAAATGCAAGATATCCTTCAGGCAGATGCCGGCCGCCATCTCGTCTGTCATCTTTCCTTTTTCCCGCAGGCCCTCTATCTCTTCTCCAAGGCTCTGTTCCGTGTAATCTTTGCGGAAATCCAACAGCTCCAGCAGCCTGTGATAGGCCGTCCCTCTCCCTGCCCCTGTCAGCGTCTCTTCCTCTCCTCTTAAAAATCTTGGTATAAGAGGGACTACGTCAGGCTCTTCAAAAATCTCCTGGCCGAACTCCTCCTCTTTTGCCTCGCTTCCCGCAAGCTCCATAAGATGTGCCCTCTTCTTCAGCTCTGATACAGTATACTTAATCTTGCAAAGATGGCTTCCCTCATAAGCATAGGAGAAGGAGAGCTGCTCTTCCAGCATCTTCCTCATCTCCTCATCATATACCTTATCCGTGTCCCATGCCTCCAGCACAGACTGCTTCAGCCTTGCAGCCGCCTCCTCACCCACTTCTTCACGCACGATATCTTCCACGCCCATCCTGTGGACGCGGATCGGCACGTCCGGCGTGAGGCGTGCAAGGGCCGGCAAGATCCAGTCCCAATAAGTAGACGCCCGGCTGAGCCTTGCGAAGCTGAGCTCTTCCTTTTCCCGGCCCTTGACCAGATCATAGCCTTCCATCTTTTTCTCCAGATCCGCCATCGTCCCTGTGAGGATCAGCTTCTCTTTGGCGCGGGTAAGAGCCACATAGAGGACACGCAGCTCCTCTCCGAGGCTGTCCAGCGCTTCCTCCTTCTGAATGGCTTTCTTTAAAAGGCTGGGGCTTTTCGTCCTCCTTTCAAGGTCTATCGCGTCAAGCCCCACCCCCAGATCCACATGGAGAGCGACGCTGCTTCTTGCATCCTGCATGTTGAACCGTTTCCCCATTCCTGCCACGAATACTACCGGGAACTCCAGCCCTTTGCTCTTGTGTATCGTCATGATGCGGACCGTGTCCGCCTGCTCATCGTTCAAGGCGGCCTCCCCGTAGTCCACGTTATATTTCTGCAGCTGCCCGATATAGCGTACAAAGTGATACAATCCTTTGTAGGCGGCAGATTCGAACATCCGCGCCTTCTCTACAAGCATTTCCAGATTCGCCGTCCGCTGGGCTCCCCCCGGCATAGCGGCCACAAGATCGCCGTAGCCCGTGTCGGACAGGATCCTCTGCAGAAGCTCGTGGATAGGCGTGTAAGGGACGATCTCCCGCAACCTTTCCAGCCGCGACAGGCACTGATCCAGCTTCTCCCCGATCGTCCTGTCTTCTTTGTCCTTTTCCTTCTCCCCCTCTTTCCACTCCTCATAGAACCGGAAAACCGCCTGATGGAATGGGAGCTCCTTGTATCTGCTCTTCAGAATGGCAAGCTCCGTCTTCGTAAGGCCGCCAAAAGAAGAAGATAATACCGCAGCCAGCGGGATGTCCTGCTGCTCATTATCCAGCACCCGCAGATAATCTAAGAGCACGCCGATCTCCTGGGCGGCAAAATACCCTTCCTTCGTCCCCGCGTATGCCGGGATCCCCTCCCGGTTCAGGACTTCTGTAAATATATCTGCAAATCCTCTAATGCTTCTGACAAGGATCACAATATCCCCATAGCGCAGAGATCTAAGCTCTCCCGTCCCTTTGTCCAATACTTGCTGGCTCTGCATCAGCTCCCGGATGCGCCCTGCAATGGCGCGGGCCTCCAGCTCCCGCTCTTCCCCTTCTTCCCCCGGATCAATGACAAGCACTTCTGTCTGAGCGTCCATCGGGAAGCTTCCATACGCTGTATCTCCCTTATGTCCGCACGGCTTCTCGGGAAGGGGCGGATACTGCGCTCCCGGGTACAGCGCCGCCTCGTCGTTGTAGGCCACGCCTCCAAGCCCTCTTGTCATAATCTGCCGGAAGATATAATTGGCGCTGTCCAGCACTTCCTTCCTGCTCCGAAAATTCTTATGAAGGTCGATCCGCTGCTCTTTCCCGCCCTCTAAGCTGTAGGCGTCGAACTTCTCCATAAAGAGCTTCGGCCTTGACAGACGGAACCGGTAGATGCTCTGCTTCACATCTCCAACCATGAAAATGTTGTACCTTCCCTCGCCGACGGTAGAGATACTGGTAAGTATGGCCTCCTGGATCAGATTGCTGTCCTGGTACTCGTCGATCATAATCTCCAGGAACTGCTCCTGATACTCTCTGGCCACGGCAGAAGGGGAGAACGCTCCTCCCTCCTTCACCGTCAATATGTGCAAAGCATACTGCTCCATGTCTGAGAAATCAATGAGCTCCTTCTCCCGCTTCTTCTCCTCGAACCGGCGCGCAAACTCGCCCACCAGATCCGCGAGCTCCTCTATATGCGGCCTGCACAGGCGTATATCCTCCAGCATCCCTTCCATGTCTTCATAAAAATACTGCGCCGCCATATCCTTAAAGAGCGTCTTTACCTCTTCCCGGATCGCCTTGACCTGCTCCGCTTTCTGCACAGACACATTCTTATCCCGGTTCGGGGCAAGCTTCGCCCATTTCATAGACCGCATATGGCGGCTTAAGCCTTCGAATGTCTCCTCTTTCTTCATCGCTTCTGCCATATGCATATCCAAAAGAAGCGCCTCCTCGTACATCCCCGGGCCGTCTGCCTCCCGGCAGATCGACAGGCCAAGAAGAAGGAGCTCTTCTGCGTCTTCCAGATAACGGCTGACATTGCTTCGGATCCGCTCCACATAAGCGCTCTGTTCCAGCTCCTCAGCCGTTTCCGCCCCATACGCCTCCACGATGCCTCCAAGCCACCTTTCCGGGTCGGGATAGCTTCTGGAGAATTCATATATTTTTAAGATCAGCTCTTCGATCCTTTTATCACTCCTTGCGCCCCCGTAAGCAGACACAAAGTCCAGATAAGCCTCCCCCGCCTCCTCATAGCGCGCCTCCAGCATCTCTTCCAGAACGTCGTGGCGCAGAAGCTTAAGCTCCCCCTCCTCTCCGATCCGAAAGCCGGGATCCAGATCTATTACATGGAAATGATCCCGTATGACCGACAAGCAGAAGCTGTGGATCGTCGTGATCTGTGCATGGTGGATCAAAGTAGCCTGCCGCCTTAAATGCTCGTCCTCCGGGCGCTCTTCTGCTTTTTTCTCTATAGCGGCCCGTATCCTTTCCTTCATCTCTGCCGCCGCCGCCTCTGTAAAAGTCACGATCAGGAGCCTGTCTACGCTCACCGGCTGCTCCTGGTCTGTCAGCATTGTGATGATCCGCTCCACCAGCACCGCTGTCTTCCCGGATCCTGCCGCCGCCGACACAAGGATGTTGCGGTCCCGCAGATCAATGACTTTCTGCTGCTCCTCCGTCCACGTCACTCCCATCTTCCCTCTCCTTTCTCTCCATAGCCGCGATAGCCTCCTCTTTGGTCATTTTCCCAATGTCCCGATAATGGTAACCTGGTATCTTCACATCAAACCCGCACACATGGCGATATCCGCAATAATCACAGCCGCTCTCCTGTCCCTTACGATAGGGGAGGGCCGCAGATTCTCCTTGCAGTATCAATCCGTGCGCCTCCTCCACTTTCCTGGCCGCATGGCGCATCATTGCCCGGAACGCTTCTGGCGGCGCCGCTTTTGAAGCCTTGGAGAGGCTTCCATTCTTATTAAGCTTTACCGGGACAGCCAGTGATTCTCCCTGGAGGCCCCGATCCAGATGGGAAAGAGCGTCCTTTTGAAGGTTCACGATCCCGTCCGGCTTTAATTCCTTTAATATCGCTTCTTTTGCATCTTCTTCCTGCTTGTCCACAAAAGGATCCTGAATACGGTAGTAGAACACGCCCGCCGGGATGATCTCCTTGTCCGGCCTCTTCTTCTGCCATGCGCGGACAGCAGCGTCCATGTACACCATCAGCTGCAGCTGCAGCCCGTTGTACAGAGCAGTTACGTCGAACGCCTTCATACCCGTTTTGTAATCCAATACTTTTACATATACCGCGTCCTGCTCCTCGCATGTGTCAATGCGGTCGATCTTCCCATTCTCAAACCGGAGCTCATAGGCCGAAGGCTCAAAATCTCCCGCCGAAAGCTGCTCTGTCAGCGCCCACACCGTGCGCTCCAACATCCGCTTCATCCGCACGATCATGTACGAATTCCTCGCTGAGCTGTAAAGCACGGCATTTCCATAATCCACCACAGCCTCCTCTACGCTCTCTTCGATATAGGCCTTGCGCGTCTCCTCGGAAAGCTCCTGCCAGCGCGCCTTTGCCCCTTCTACCTTGCGCGAGAACTTCTCCAGCGCGCTGTGGCACACATTTCCCATATCTAACGCCTGAAAATCATATTCCTGCCGCTCCCGCAAGCTCAGTCCATAAGTAAGGAAATGCGCGAAGGCACAAGCCGAGAACCGCTCGATACGGGTAATGCTGTCCTGGAAATCCTCCCCGTACAGCCTTTTTGCCACTTCCACTGTAAGCCTGTCTGTGGGGCAGCGATAATATCCGGCCCGCAGGAGGGCTTCCACCTTCTCCTTCCACACCGGGCTTCTGACATACCACGCATACAGCTCCTGCCACGCCGCGTCCATCCCGGAAGGATTACGCAAGCCCTTTATAATGCCCTGGATCCCCAGCTCTTCTGTCCATTCTCTCTGAAGCATCCCCCGCGCTTCCTCATCTTGTACTTTCAGCAGCGGATAGAGCCGCAGGATCTCCTGGATAAGATAAGAAGGCCCCTTGCTCTTGCCGTCGGAAGAAACCTTGCTGTAATATATGTCCAGGCTCTCGGAAGGCTTCGTCAGGTTCAGATAAAGATACAGCTTCTGTACATACGCCTGCTCCTTGCCTCCAGGCGCGAGGGACAGCTTCTCTTTTGCAAACTTCTCTCTGTCGCGCTCAGACAGCAGCCCCGTCCGAAGGAGGCTGCCCGGCAGATGAGCGTCGTCCGCTCCAAGGAAGAGCAGCGCTTTTATATCCTTAAGCCTTGTCCGAAGCACGTCTCCCGCCACCACCTGGTCGATGCCCGGCGGGATCACGCCGACGCGGGCCTCGCAGAGCCCGGCGTCCAGCAGCTTGCAATACTCATGCAGAGACACTTGTTCATCTCCCAGCAGCTCTACGAACTTTTCAAAGAGCTCTACAAGGATCCGGTAGATCTGGGCGTACTCTTTTGCCCGTGCAAGCTCTCCTGCCCGCTGGAACGCTTCCTCCTGACGCTTCAGCTTTAGCTGGAGCTCTTCTTTGACCATGAACTCATAGAGAGCCATTGTAATATCCTTCACTGTTTTCCTTCGCTGTTTTAATACGAAGACAAGACCGTCTGTCTGCTCTACGAAGGCCACCCGAAGATGGTTTAAGCGTTCCAGCTCCTCTTCTTCCATTCCTTTTAAACGCCTCGCCCAGCGCTCCTGCCATTTCTTATAGCCCTTGATCCCCGTTCCTATAATATAATTCTCAAGCGCGCACGTATCTTTATAGGAAATGCCCGCAAGCCCCGTCCGAAGGAATCGGAACACGCTCTCACATGCAAAGTTCTCCTGTATCATAGCAAGCAGGCTTCGGATATACTCTACGAAAGAATTCTGAAGTATGTTCCGTTTGTAATCCATAAATACCGGAATGCGGTAAGCGTCAAAAGCCTGCTGTAAATAATCCCCGTAGGCTTCCATATCGCTTACGATCACACCAATCTCCCTGTATCTGTGCCCCTTTGTCCGCACAAGCTCCCGGATCCTCCCGGCGGCGGCGAAGGCTTCCTCCCTCGGACTTCTCGCCGCCCAGAGGCGCACCGCGTCCTGCTCCTTCTCAAACGCGCCGCTGCCGAAGCGGAACAAGCTCCGCTCCAGAAAGGCAAGGGCTTCATTGTCCCGAAATCGCCAGGGCGGGCTGTCATAGAGAGAGACCGCGTCCTTTACTGGGACGCCTGACTCCTTTGCCATTCTGATCAGATTTGTTACAGTCTTCTTCCCAAGGGCGAACAGCTGGTACGGATGCTTATATACATACGGATCCTCCCGCCCATCCATGGACACAGTCAGTATCACTTCACGGCAATGGACAAGCAGCTCCCGCAGAAGACGGCCCTGCACAGGCGTAAAGCCCGTGAAGCCGTCCAAGGCTACCGTACTATTCTTTAAAAGAGCAGACTGCCCGATCTCGCGGCTTAAAATATCCAGTATCTCCTCCTTCGTAATATATTTTTTGTGGAGATAGTCCATAAACCCGCGGTACAGCGTCCCGATATCTTTTAGCTTATAAGAAAGCCCCGAGCCTTCGCCCGCGGCTTCTATAACACGCGCAAGCTCATCTTCCCCGATGTCATATTGGATAAATTCCGAAATGACAGACTTCACCTCGCTTATATAGCCAAGCTTCTTCATATTGCCTTTTAGCACTCCCAGCTCGCCTTCATAGTCTCCCGCGATCTTCCGCAAGATCAGGTTCTTCCCTTCATCGTCGAGGACAGGCAGGCTCCCTGCTCCCGTCTCTTCAAAGACACGGTAGGCCAGACGTCCGAAGCTTAAGACGTCGATATTCATAATCCCGCCCCGCTCATGCATGGACACGAGGTCTTTCTGCGTCTGCATCGTAAACTGCTCCGGCACAAGGACGATGAACTCCTGCTCTGGATGTTCCATAGACGCTTTTATAATATTCTCGTACAAATAGTGCGATTTCCCTGAGCCCGACGGCCCGAATATGAACTGCAAAGACATGCGCCCCGCTCCTTACTCTCTTCTGTGTTGTTTTGCCGTCAGCTCTTCCACCGTCAGCTTCAGCACATTCACTGCGCTTACCATCTTATCCGGGAACTCCCAGCCTTCTCTTCCCGCAATGTGCCGCATCAGCACACCAAGCCCCCGCCTCTTCTGCTCTTCCCCTTCTACGATCTCAATCTTTCCCCGCCCGATGACGCTGCTGTAGTAAGCCGTGTAGCCGCAGGCGCTCTCCGCCGTCTTAAGGGCATAGTCCGCATCCATCTCAAAACCGGCCTCGCCTCCATTTCGGATCAGATCTATCTTCCGCCCCTCCTTCGCGCTGTGGAAATAGAAGACATACTTCCCATCCTCCTCCACATATCCAAAATTCATAGGGACGATATACGCCCGCCCATCATCCACAAACCCAAGCCTGCATACATGACAAGATCTGATAATCTCCTCAATCCTGCCCCTGTCCGTCACTTCCCTGTTCTTCCGTCTCATCCTTTTTCCTCCTTTTCACAAAAATCTTTTCGATAAGATACCCTTATGACATAATACTTTTATGGTTCAATAGCCTCACGGCATGATACCAGAAACAAAAGATGCCTTTTAAAAACTGTCGTTGGCAAACTACACAAATTGCATTCTTCTTTGTGACTGTTCTGGATCTTAGATTCAGAACCCGGAACAAAAAGAATACAATTTGTGCAATTTACTTAGCACAATTTAAAGCCCCACACTTCTCAAAAACAGCGCCCTTCTTCCGAAACAGGCGCTGCTCTTTTTTCTTCCACACATCTATATGCTTCTTAGCTTCTCCGTAAACTCATTGCTCAACGTAATCTTCGCCACGTAGAAAACGTCCCCTGTCATGTACACGTTCCAATCGTCCTCCACCTCTACCTGCAGATCGCCGCCCGGCATATGCACCACGACTTTGCTGCTCGTCATGCCCAGCTTGCAGGCAACTCCCGCAGCCGCGCAGGCTCCTGTCCCGGATGCAAGCGTATAGCCTGCTCCCCTCTCATAGATCTCTATGGCAATATGCTCTTTGTCTATGACTTTCATAATCTGTGTGTTGATCCGGTTTGGAAAATATCTTGCCAACTCCGCGTAATCACCGATCTTACACACAAGATGCTTCGATATCTCCCGCATAGGGATGACACAGTGCGGATTTCCAATATTGACACAGGTAACAGGATAGAGCGTGCGCCCAAATACCATATCTTCATTAATGACCTCGCGGCGGTCTCCCGTCACCGGGATATCGTCGCTCCAGAAAGAGAGCTTTCCCATAGATACGCGAAGACGGCTGCCGTCCTCATTTAAGAATGCCACTTCTACCGGCCCGTGCCCCGTATATAATTTGAATGTCTTCTTCTGGATATAGCTTGCGTCTTTTAAATATTTCGCGAAGATACGGACACCGTTCCCGCTTGTCTCCGACTCGCTCCCATCCGGATTCCACACCTTCACATGCATACCGTCTTCCATAAGGATCGGCCCTTCCAGCACGCCGTCAGATCCGAGCCCTTCGTTACGGTCACAGATCATCTTCACATTTTCGCTGTTCAGCTCCAGCTCATTCTTATTCGGATCGAACACCACATAATCGTTCCCCAGTCCGTGATACCTCTGTAATACAACTTTCATCGTACACCTCCGCATAATTTCCTTTCCTGTTCTCATCTATCATAACACAACTTCACCTTGCCGTAAAGATTGGCCGGGACATAGGCTCTTATGAAGATCCCGTCCTCCCGGTAATCTTCTTCCAGCAGCTCTCCGTATTTGCGTATCTGCTGGATCTTTGGCATATCCGCATAAGAATACAGCCCTTCGATCTCCATCTTCCGTTCTCTGAGCGCGCTCTCCGCCACCTCCAGAAGCTTAAGGATGCCTGCCCCCGTCTTCGCAGAGATATTCACTGTATAATCTGCACGGAAATCCCGGATGACCTCTTCCTCTGTCACTTTATCCTGTTTATTAAACGCTGTGATAATCGTCTTATCTTTCACGCCCAGCTTCGCAAGGGTCTCATATACCGTGTACATTTGCTCATCCATACGGGAATTGGACACGTCCACTACGTGAAGGATCAGATCCGCATATTTCGCCTCCTCGAGCGTGCTTCGGAACGCGTCGATAAGATGGTGCGGCAGCTTCCGTATAAACCCTACCGTGTCCGTGACAAGAATCTCCTGCCCGCTTGGAAGCCTTAGATTCCTCGTCGTCGGGTCAAGGGTGGCGAACAATTTGTCTTCTGCCAGTATATCTGCTCCTGTCAGCGTATTAAGAAGCGTAGACTTCCCTGCGTTCGTATAGCCTACAATGGCCGCCACCGGCGTGTGGCTCCTGCTCCTCTGCTCTCTCGTTATGTCACGATGCCTCTTCACATCCGCAAGCTCCCGGTTCAGCGCCGCGATCCGGCTCTTAATAAGCCGCCGGTCCATCTCCAGCTTCTTCTCGCCCGGGCCCCTCGTCCCAATACCGCCTCCAAGCCTTGACATAGACGCCCCGAACCCCGTAAGCCTTGTCTGCCTGTATCTCAGCTGTGCCAGCTCTACCTGTATCTTCCCTTCGCTGGTGGATGCCCGCGCCGCGAATATATCCAGGATCACCAGCGTCCTGTCCATCACTTTCACGCCAAGCTCATCCTGAAGGTTCTTCATCTGAGCCGGAGAGAGCTCGTCATCACAAATAATACCTGTTGCGTCAAGCTCCCACAACAGGTCTTTTATCTCTTCTATCTTCCCTTTTCCTACATACGTCCCCGGGTGGATCTGATCCCTTGGCTGTATCACTGTCCCAACAGTCTCTGCCCCCGCGGTGGCGGCAAGCTCCTGGAGCTCCTGAAGGGAGCTCTCCATATCCTCTCGGCCGGAAGTGCTTACGCCCACCAGAACGACCCGTTCGGTCTCTTTTTTTAGATCAATCATAAAATATCTGTCTTCCCCCACGCTCTTATCTCGTCTCTAAAAATTCTGCTTCCTTCACAGCCTGTGCGTCGTCAGGCCAGGCTGCCACATATTCTGCAAGCTTCGCTTTCGCGCTCTCATAATCCCCCTGCGCCTCATACGCAGCTATCATATTAAACTGCATCTCCTGCAGCATCTCCTCCGTGCAGTCTTCCATCAGGACGCCCTGCTCGTAATAGGAGACAGCCTCCGCCGGACGGTCCTGCTTCATCATACAGGCTCCAAGAAAATTATAGAGCGTGCCCGTCTCGCCAGAGCCGTTCTCCAGTGCTTTTAAAAATGCATCGCCGGCTCCCTCATAATCTTCCAATTCCCAACGGGCAATCCCAATCCCCCGCCAGGCGTCCCCTACATTGGCCTCTTCCTCAACCGCCTTCTCAAACCGCAAGGCAGCCTCCTCATACTCTCCCTCTTCCAGTTTCTTAAGCCCCTGCTTATATTCATATTTCCCACATCCGGCCAGCATCATGCCAAGAAACAGGAATATGAGGATCTGGACAACACGTTTCATAATCCCCTCCTACGCCGCATATTTGACGACCCACACGGCATTTAAGATCGCCACGAACATGACTCCTACTTCCACAAGGATCGCTTCCCACATACCAAAATATCCAAGGACCGACAGAACCAGCACCAACAATTTTACAAACAGCGCAAAAGAAATATTCTGGCTCACCACCCGCAGCGTCTCTTTTGCGATCCGTATAGCGTCGATGATCTTCGGAAGCTCATCTTCCATAAGGATCACATCGGCCGCCTCCACGGCCGCAGCCGCCCCAAGGCTCCCCATAGCGATGCCTACGTCCGCGCGGGCAAGGATCGGCGCATCGTTGATACCGTCTCCGACGCACACGAGCCGTTCCGTATCGTCCTGCACAAAGAGGAGGTCTTCTAGCTGCTCTACTTTATCCTCCGGCATCAGGTTCGTGTAAGCGTAGTCCATATTCAGCTCCTCCGCCACCTTCATGGCCGATTCCCTCGTATCGCCCGTGAGCATCACAAGAACTGCTTTACATTTGTCCTTAAGGTAAGACAGGACGTCTTTCGCATCCTCTTTTATAGAATCCGTGATCACGATATGTCCTGCATACTGCCTGCCTATGCAGACATAGACCACCGTCCCGTCCGCCTGCACCTCGTCCACAAAAACCTTCTTCGCCTTCATCATGCGCCAGTTCCCGATGTGCACTCTCTCCCCCTCATAGGTCGCGCTAACGCCAAAGCCAGGCATCTCCTTCAGAAAGCGGACCCTCGATCGGTCAATCTCGCCTTCATATGCATTTAAAAGGGACTGAGCGATCGGATGGTTCGAATTACTTTCAATATGCGCTACGATCTTCAGAAGCTCACATGTGAGCATCCCTTCAGGCTTCACTTCTTTTACCTGGAACACGCCTTCCGTCAGCGTGCCCGTCTTATCGAACACAAATGTATCGGCCTTTGCAAGCCCCTCCAGATAATTCCCGCCTTTAATGACGATCCCCTGTCTTGCGGCGGAAGCGATCCCTCCTAAGAACGCCACAGGAATAGACATCACAAGCCCACACGGGCATGCGACTACCAGGAAGATAAGCCCGCGGTAGATCCATGTGTGCCAGTTTCCATAGGAAAACGTCATAGGAGGCACGGCCATCACAAGGACCGCAAGGATGAACATGAGCGGCGTATAGATCCTGGAGAACTTTGTCGTGAACGCTTCGCTCTCCGCCTTATTGTTCTGCGCCTCCTCAACCATCTCCATAATCCTGGACACAGTGGAATCCTCGTATGTCTTCACCACACGGGCCTCGATCATACCGCTTAAGTTGATGCAGCCGCTGTAGATCTTGTCCCCTCTTGTGGCTGCCTCAGGCATCGCCTCGCCTGTAAGAGCCTTCGTATCGATCGTCGTGGATCCCGACGTGATGACCGCGTCTACCGGGATCCTCTCCCCCGGCTTTATAATAATGATATGGCGCAGCTTCAGCTCTGAAGGATCCACCTGTATCTCTTCCCCTTTGATCTTACGGACGGCATAAGCCGGGCGTATGTCCAGCATCTCCGCAATGGAGCGCTTCGCCTTATCTGTCGATATCGCCTCGAATGTCATCCCAAGCTCAAAAAGAAGCATGACGGTGACGGCCTCAATATATCTTCCCACACCAAAAGCGCCCACCGTCGCCAGCACGATCATCAAATAATCTGCCGCTATCTTTTTATTAAGCAAGCTCTCGCTGAGAGTCCGAAATGCATCAAACCCGACCACCAGATATGACACAAGGAACATTATGAACTTATAGCGGTCTTCTATTGTATACTGCCTGGACAGAACCGTCATACAGAGATACAAAAAGACCCCGGCGCTGTAGATCCAGCACCGCCTCTTCAACTGCTTTGCCATGACCCATCCCTTAAACAACCTGAAATATAGTTACTCGCTTGTTTCATTATGCCAAATCACAAAGCTATTTTCAACTATTTGACCCAAAACAGGGCAAAATTAACATTTTTGTAATGAATAGAAGATTAGTGGTTGATTTTATTATGTCTGTTATGTATAATAGATATGTAACATACGTAAGCAGATATGGTTCATCGGTAGAACGCTGGCTTCCCAAGCCGGAGAGGCGGGTTCGACTCCCGTTATCTGCTTTTTTAAATTGGGGACGGGGTAAAATGAATTTTACCCCGTCCCCAATTGTTCATCACACGATCTGCCAGTCTACCGGGCTTTCCCCATGTTCCTCAAGGAAGGCGTTCGCCTGGCTGAAAGGCTTGCTCCCAAAGAACCCCCTGTATGCCGACAGCGGGCTTGGATGGGGCGCCTTCAATATAAGATGGTTCGGATTATGGAGCATCTTCGCTTTGCGCTGAGCTGGGCTTCCCCATAAGATGAACACGATCGGCCGATCCTGGCCGTTCAGCGCCATGATGGCCGCGTCCGTGAATTCCTCCCAGCCGATCCCCCGGTGGGAGTTAGCCTCATGGGCGCGGACAGTCAGTACCGTGTTGAGCATCAGCACACCCTGCTCCGCCCATTTCGTAAGGCAGCCGTGATCTGGTATCGTACAGCCCAGATCGTCGTGCAGCTCCTGATAGATGTTCACAAGGGACGGCGGCGGCGCCACCCCCTTCTTCACTGAAAAGCACAGGCCATGAGCCTGCCCGTGATTATGGTACGGATCCTGCCCGAGGATCACCACTTTCACTTTGTGGAGGGGCGTCAGGTGGAACGCATTGAAAATGTCGTCTGCCGGCGGGAATATGAGCCTCGTCTTATATTCTTCATTCACCTTTTCAAACAGCTGCTTGTAATAAGGTTTTCTGAATTCTTCTTTCAATGCATCAAGCCAGTCATTATTAATCGCTGCCATACGCCACTCCTTCTTTTATATCTTTATAATTCCTTTTATAATCTCCTGCACGCCGCACATAGCTCTACAGCCTCACCGGCACTCCTCTTTCACACAGGTATTCCTTTACTTCCCGTATCTGGAGCTCTTTATAGTGGAAGAGAGACGCCGCCAACGCCGCATCTGCCTTCCCTTCTGTCAGAGCCTCATAGAAATGCTCTACCGTCCCGGCGCCGCCGGAAGCAATGACCGGGATTGAGACCGCCTCCGCGATCTGCCGTGTAAGCTCCAGATCGTATCCTGCTTTCGTCCCATCGCCGTCCATACTGGTCAGCAGTATCTCTCCTGCGCCCGCCTTCTCTACTCTCGCCGCCCACTCGACCGCATCTATCCCTACGTCGATGCGCCCGCCGTTCTTATAAATATTCCATCCGCTGCCATCCGCGCGCTTCCTCGCGTCAATGGCCACGACTACGCACTGGCTCCCGAATTTGTCCGCCGCATCCGATATAAGCCCCGGCGTGTTAATGGCAGAAGAATTGATGGAGATCTTATCGGCCCCCTCCCGAAGAAGCGTCTTAAAATCCTCCACCGTTCGGATCCCTCCGCCTACAGTAAAGGGGATGAAGACTGTCTCCGCCACTTTACGCACCATATCCACGACCGTCCCTCTCGCATCTGAAGAGGCCGTAATATCCAGGAATACCAGCTCGTCAGCGCCCGCTTTCCCATAGGCGGCGCCGATCTCTACCGGGTCGCCCGCATCTTTTAGATCCACGAAGTTCACGCCTTTTACGACCCGCCCGTTATGTACATCCAGGCAGGGGATGATCCTTTTCGTGTGCATTGTCTTTCCCTCCGTCTATATCTCCACAAAATTCTTCAATATCTGAAGCCCTGTATCTCCGCTCTTCTCCGGGTGGAACTGACACGCAAATACATTACCGCTCTCCACCGAGGCATGGATATCCACGCCATATTCTGCCTCCGCCGTCACGATGCCCTCATCCGCCGCCCGCAGATAATAAGAATGGACAAAATACACATAAGGCTCTCCAGGAAGGCCTTCAAACAGCCTGCCCCGATTGGGGAACGTAAGAGAATTCCAGCCTACATGGGGGATCTTAAGACCTTCCTTTTCCGGGATCTTTACAATCTCTCCCTTTAATATCCCCAGTCCTTCTACGCCGGGCGATTCGTCGCTCCTCTCGAACAAGAGCTGCAGCCCAAGGCATATCCCAAGAAATGGGGTCCCGCCTTTTACAACCTGACGGATCATATCTTCAAGGCCATACTGACGGATCTTCCCCATAGCGTCCCCGAACGAGCCTACGCCCGGCAGGATTACTTTATCCGCCTTAAGGATCGCCTCTTCTTCCCTGGTGACACATACTTCCTGTCCGAGAAACCGCATAGCCTTTTCCACGCTTTTTATATTTCCCGCATCATAATCAATCATCGCGATCATAATCTTGCCCTCTTCCTTCTACATATTCTACCACAGGCGCGGCCCACAATCTACACCGTATCGATCTCAAACCAGAATTCCACACCGTTATCATAATTGTTGACCCCATATTTCTGATGGAAAGATTCCAGGATCGCCTTTACAATGGACAGCCCAATGCCGTTTCCGCCATACTCCCTCGTATGAGCCTTATCTACCTTGTAGAACTTGTCCCATATATGAGGCAGCGCCTCTTCGGGGATCGGCGCGCCTGTGTTGAAGACGGTGACTCTTGCCTTCCCATCCTGTACGGCGATCTTCACTTCCACTACTCTGTCCCCGTCCAGATGATTGTACGCATTGCTCAGATAATTGCGGATGACCTGCTCTGTCTTAAACTCGTCGCCCCAGGCACAGACCTGCTCCTTCTGCCGGAAGATCACCTTCGCCTCGTTCTGCTGGGCAAGGATCTCCATGCCCCTGATCACTTCTACTATGACCGCCGTAAGGTCAAAGCGCTCATAGACCTCATCCTCTCCGCCAAACTCCAGCTGATTGAGGGCCATCAGGTTACGCACCATCTGGTTCATCTTCGCCGCCTCGTCTATAATAACGTCACAGTAGAAATCCCTGCTCTCAGGATCCTCGTTCACCCCTTCTTTCAGCCCTTCCGCATATCCCTGGATAAGCGCGATAGGAGTTTTGAGCTCATGGGAGACATTCCCCAGAAATTCGCTCCTCATCTGCTCCATCTTCTCTTTCTGCTCAATATCTTTCTGGAGGCGGTTGTTCGCCCTTTTCAGCTCTGATATGACGCTTTCGAGCTTCTCCGACATACGGTTGAAATTCGCCCCCAGCTCCCCGATCTCATTGGAGCCTCCGCTCGTGTACTTCGCGTCAAAATCAAGGTTCACCATCCGCTCGGAAAGCTCTGCCAGCTCCAGTATCGGATCCGTCAGCCTCCTGGAGAAGTACCAGATCAGCACGATGCAGACGGCCACTACAGCAGAGCCGATGTACAAGAGGAACCGGTTAGAGATGGCGACGCTCTCCTGAATGCTCTCCAGAGGGCTTCTGAGAAGGAACTGGCTTCCGTCCTCAAAGTCCCCCCACATCTCGATGTATTCTATTTTATTCCACGGATCCTTTGACTGCGTCAGCTGATAGTCTTCCGTCACACGGAGCATCTTGCTGTCCTTTTGCGTCTGATTAAGAAGATAGCCCATCAGCTGGTTTCGGAGCAGCCCCATATCATGGACGTTCGTCACTACACGTCCGCGCATATCATCTACCACCAGAAAAGAGATATTATTCTTCTCTGCCGTACGGTACAGAAAAGACGACATGGTCTCGTCCTCTAACAGATCTCCCTCCACCGCCGCCCTTAGCTCCCCGTACATACGGATGAACTGCGTCTCTTTGTTGCTAATATAATATGGTTCCAGAAAATTTAAATTAATTGCAAAAAACGTCAGAAGGAAAAATACGATCATCCCGATGAACACCGCCGTCATCTGCCGTTTAATCGAATGCTTCATTTAATCTACCTCGAATTTATATCCCATTCCCCAGACTGTCTTAATGTAGCCCCCCTTTTCTCCCAGCTTGCTCCTCAATTTCTTCACATGCGTATCAATCGTCCTTGCATCCCCAAAATAGTCATAATTCCATACATTGTTCAAGATCTTCTCTCTGGAGAGCGCGATCCCCTCGTTCTCCACAAAATATGCCAGAAGCTCAAATTCCTTATAGCTAAGCTCCATCTCCTTGCCGTCCACTTTCACTTGATGTGCTGCTTTGTCTATGGAGATCCCTCCGGCCTGCAGCGCCTCCTCGGCGTCAAGAGCGCGGGAGCGCCTTAGCACTGCTTCTGCACGGGCGACAAGGATCTTCGGGCTAAAAGGCTTCGAGATGTACTCGTCCACCCCAAGCTGGAAGCCTTGCAGCTCGTCCCTCTCTTCCCCTCTTGCCGTCAGCATGATAACAGGCACTTTAGATGTCTGGCGCACCTCCCGGCACACCTGCCACCCGTCCATCTTCGGCATCATTACATCCAGGATCAGAAGGGCAATGTCCTTATCCTTATAGAATATCTCCATAGCTTCCTCGCCATTTCCGGCCTCCAGTACGACATATCCTTCCCTCTCCAGGAAATCCCGCACCAGCTTCCTCATTCTACTCTCGTCGTCCACTACCAGTATTTTTATCCTGTCCATAAAATCCCCTCCTACTATTATAGTAAAATGCAGCCTTCCTATATAGCATGTCTTATGTATATCTATAATACCAGAAAATGACTTATTTATGTAAAAAATTTACATATTCAGTAGCATGATAAGCATACCTATCCGGGCATCCTACATTACAACACGCTTGTTTCCTAATCACAAGAATAAAACGCAATACGAGTATTTTCAACTCTTTTCGCATAATATCAATAGTAGGGGGAATTCTTCATTTAGTATGTAGAGGGAGGTAAGAAGAGTATGAGTTTCGGTAACAATTTGCGTAAGCTGCTCGAAGAGAGAGACATGACACAAAAAGAGCTGGCAAAGCAATTGAATATCGCCCCCTCTACATTGGGAAGCTATGTTCAGAATGCCCGCGAGCCTGATTTTGCCACCTTGATATTACTGGCAGATTTTTTTGATGTATCTACAGATTATCTGCTGGATCATTATGAAAAGAGGATTTCTTCTCAAAAAGAAAATGAGCTGTTGCGGGTATTCCGTTCTCTGACAGAAGAGCAACAGCACATTTGCATTGAACAGTGTAAAGTATTGATGCAGTCTAGCTACAACAAAAAGAAATAAGTGGACCTGGCGGGAGTTGAACCCGCGTCCGAAAGCCCATCCACCAAAGCATCTCCCATCACAGTCATTATTTTGACATTCCCTCTGTCAGACGCCTAATGACAGGCTTCTGATTTCAGTAGCTTCATAGGTTCTTCCATCCCCTCAAAGCTTTGGAGACGAAGTGCTCCGCTTAATTTGAAGCCGGTTGCCCAAGCCGCGGACAGCTCGGGGCCGACTGCCGCCTAATTAGGCAGCGTACGCTAATTCTCTATTGTCTGCGTTTATATTTAATTGGAACTTTTAACGTAGTGTCCCGCTACGGATGGCTTCTTTCGCTTCCAGACCCCCGTCGAAACCAGTACAAGCCCTTAATATAAAAACATATACCCTCTGGGTGTCTTCCATCCTTATTATATGCACAGGGAAGCCTCGTGTCAAGGGCTTCCCTGATTCTATCCTTGAAATCTATCTTTCAAATATATCTGCAGCTTTCTTCATATTCTCAATAACTTTCACTTCGAACGGACATCGCTTCTCACAGGAGCCGCATGCAATGCACTCGGAAGCCTTATGTACAAGCGTCCCGTAATGCTCCCGCACAGTCTCCGGCGCTCCGCCCTGGGCAACGGCAAGATTCAGGAATTTCGTCGTCGTAGCGATGTCGATCCCCTTCGGGCACGGGGCACAATGGCCGCAGTACATACAGTGCCCTTTCCAGCTGATCTTCGGAAATGCCGCCAGCGCCGGGGCGTAATCCTTTTCTTCCTCAGACGCATGCTCATAAGCGATGCTCTTCTTTAACTCTTCCATCGTCCTGGCTCCCGCCATGACAGACGCTACTGCCGGACGTGTCAGAGCATAATTCAGGCACTGGAATGTGTTCAGCGCCTTTCCTGCCGGGGAGAGCTCGCCATCCAGCAGATCGCCGCCGCCAAACGCCTTCATGACCGTAATCCCAATGCCCCTTCTCTGGCACTCCTCATACAGCTGCTGCCGCTCCGGATCCATATTGACCAGCATGTCCTTATAATTATCCTCATTCCAGAGCTCTTCTACATCCTCGCTCGCAGGCATAAGATCGTAACACGGGTTCACGCTGAACATAAGAACCTCGATCTTCCCTGTCCGAATGGCGGCAAGAGCCGCCTGCGGGTTATGGCTGGAAAGCCCGATGCTCTTTATAAGCCCCTTTCTTTTCAGCTCCAGCGCATATTCCATAATAGGGCCGCCCGCTACCGACTCCCACTCCGACACAGAGTCCACATAATGGATCATCCCGATATCCACATAATCCGTCCCCAGACGCTTAAGCTGATCCCGGAACCCTTCCTTCACTTCCTCCATATCTCTTGTGCGCTTGTACTGCCCGTCCTTCCAGATCGTACACAGATGCCCCTGCAGCACGAACTTCTCTCTCCTTCCGCGAAGCGCGGCTCCAAGCGCGCTCCTCATCTGCGGGTCGGGGGAATACAGGTCTATACAGTTCGCCCCTTCCCGTTCCATAAGGTCTATAAACTGCCCGACCTCTTCTTCCGTCTTCCCTGCAAAGCCTTCGCAGCCCATACCGATCTCGCTTACCTCTATCCCTGTGCTCCCAAGCTTACGGTATACCATGATATCCTCTCCTTTGCCTGAATATTGCTGATGTCTCTTTCATATTATAGCACAATAAGCAGGCGCTGTAGAAGAGTTTTAGATATCTGCTGCCAGTTTGGCTATTGTTAACGTTAATGTAGGCGATGATATTTTCTTCTGTCCAAAATCCCAACCTTTATATCCGGTAAATTGCGACTCCGGAATAAAAGAGCCGTCTTCTTTTTGCTTGTTCAGTATAACAGCAAGCATTTCATTATATGCCTCCTGCTGCCTGGCATACTCAAATTTACTTAACACCTTGACAACATGAATAATATCATACCAATGATTCGGATATTTTAACTTTTTAAAATCAGTCCCCATAGCGAACATATATATCTTTCGTTCTTTTGTATTCTTCCAATGGCTACAAATGGAATCAATCGCGTTTTTCACAAACTTTTCATTATGATATTCTGGCAATAGCGAAAAAACCTGCAATGACCACAGAGAACCTATTGGACAATAATCCGTTTTCCTTCCTGGCCCCCGGAACTTATGAATAGATCCACAACATCTCCACCCATTATCCTCGCCTTTTGATATTAAAAATTGGATTCCTTTCTGCACACGCTCATCCGCTTTATAACCTATTGCTAATAAAAAATGGATTAGGAGGGGAAGATCGCACATTAGCCAATCCATATGAGCCTCTTTTGCACCGCCATAGGATTCTGGCACACGTAATAAAGATAGAAACACACCCTCTTCATTTTGATGCTCAAATATTTTATTAGCCAGATCCTGCAATACTTTGTCTGTACTATCAAGCCCCATTTCCAGCAACAGATGTGCTTTATGGATCGGATGATTTACATCATTGTGCCTGACTAACGGTGGTTCTGGCCATTGTTCAACGATTTCTATCGTCTCTTTTACTTCCGCGCATTCAAGCAGCCTCTTTTTCTTCTCTTCGGCAGCGTCTTCATCCTTTTCAAGAAATTTACTGACGCCATACTCAACCCAAGGCACATCTTGCTTCTTCAAATACTCCATACAATCATACTTTAGCTTCATAGATTACTCCTTTATAAATAGTTATTTTTTATGAATTTGAAGAATATAATAAGTTTTTTTCTTTTCGATTAGATGCGAATCAAAACCTTTCTTTTCAAATATCTCTCTTACCTCTTCAATATTCATAAAATGATCATCAAATTTAGACTCCATTACACAAATTCTTCCTGTAGGCTTCAATATCCTCGCCATTTCATCAATACTCTCATCCAGTTTGACAATCTCACCAAGAACCAAATTAATACAGATGAGATCAACATAATCATCTGCCAAGTCGATCTGGCTACTATCTCCTTTTAAATAATTAATATTACTTATATTCTTTTTCTCTGCTCTGTCTCGGGTGATTTTCAGCATCTTTTCTCTGATATCCATGACAATCAAGGTTCCATTTATGTTTTGTGCCAAGGGTATTGAATAATATCCCGGCCCACAGCCCAAATCCAGTACAACAAGGTTTTGAGCTTCTTTATCTATATTCAAGCTGTTAATATACTTTGCTGTAGGAAACAATACATATCTTAACGGCTGCAATAATACATGCGGGGGAGCCGTTGATGGTATAACTTTGACCTTTCCTACATCTGATTTTATTTTTCCTACGATAACGAAATTCAATATAATCGTAACTACAACAACTACTCCCAGAAATATGTAATCATAGTTTAAAAAAGGAATTAAAATGACAATTAGAAAAATAAATACAATTCCTCCAAATATCGGCCCAGCATCTCTTTGCAGCCCCCGTTTCCAATTAGCTTTTCCCTGGCTTGGAATATCAAGTATTTTGCCATGATAAGGCAATAGCCTAGGTACTTTTTGTTTATATAAATCATAAAATTCATCACAAATATTTATTAAATACCTCTCCTCCACATATATTTGATGCAGATGCACCACTATGGTCGGTAAAACAGCAATTAAAACAACCTGCCATGAACCAAAGATTAAACTAAATCCAAGAGTAAGTATAATGGCGCTAAAATACATTGGATTCCTGCAATACCTGTAGGGACCATTTGTGATAATGCCATTTGTAGCGATGGGTTCAACGGAATTTATATTTTCCCAATTATACATGGCTGTCCAGATTCTTAAAACTATGCCAATAGACATTACTGTTGCTCCGATTCCAAGCATAGTCTTGCTAAATCTTCGATTTTCATCCAAAACAAAATACAAAATACCTGCAACTACTGGAACAATGCCCATAGATACACGATACTTATATAGTAATAGATGCATTTTTTTCATCAAATCTCCTCCAGAATTACTTGATATATTCTTTTATCCAACTATAGCTATCGATTAAACTAAAATTCTCGTTATTTAATTCTAGAATTTCCTTTTCTTCATAAGGAATTGCTGCTAAAATCGCATTTCCATCTAAAAATAACTCATCAGTCACTTCATGATACAAACGGAATTTCCTATCTTTACAAATCAATTCACAGCCTTTACCGTCTTTACAAACCAGCCTTTTCGTATGACATCTTCTTGTTAATGCAACCATTACATTACTTTTGTGGATATAAATATGCATTCCTTCCTTTTGAAGCTTCCTAAGCAATGGAAATGTTTCAGGGATATAGTCAAACTCAAGCCCATAAATACCACTCTTTTTCAGAAACTCCAATGTCAGTTTATAATTTAAATTTGATAAATGAAATAATCTCTTATCTGCAAAATTTGAAATTATATTGTCCTTCCCCATTACCGAGCGCATTGCCGGTCTTGCTCTCAAAGGTACTGAAATAATCTGACGCCCTAATACTATCTTTAAATTGTTTAGCGATAAAGATCTTTTTATCTGACTGATACCGAGGTCATTTGCGATGATATACACTGGTAAATTATATGCATTTATAATACACAACTGATTTTTTACTATATCCATTTCGCAATCATTCAAACGCGGGTAAATAAAGGATAAACGCCTGCCACATTTTTGGGCTAAATTTATTGCCTCTTCCAGCTCATCACTAGATAAACACTTTTCGAAACAAAACTCATCACCAAATCGTAATTCGGTGGTTTTATTTGAAATTTTAATACTCTTAATATCTGTCAGGTCAAAACAATCAATACACTGTACTAACTGATTCATTTGTATCCTCTCTTTCATAGAAACATTTCTTCAGCTGACAGACTTCCCGCAATTCCGGAGTATTCTTTTTTAAACTGTCTAAATGCTTCTTATAGCCTTTAATATCATTATTTTCCAATAATCGAATTAATGTTGAGTACTCCTTCGGAACCCTTTCCTGATATTCTACCGGCTGACACCTTCCTTCAATTTTCAAGACAGACACCTTAGTGCTTAATAAATCAGGCAAATAACATAAAGAGCAGAACGGAAAATTGTTCAAGCAGTTATGACTCATTTTTTCATTGCCTTTCCAGTCCTCTATTTTAAAAGTAAACATACAGGGATTACGAACACCAATTGAGACAAACGACTTGTCATTATCTAATTTCCATAAAGGATCATTCGGAAATTCAACACTTTGTTTTTTGTATGAATGAGATAAATAGCAATTCCCATTTACATTAGAACATCCCTGCCCATGAATGAATGCCTCTATTCCAATATTATATGGATTATTAGCCAAACTAGATAATTCTTTTAGCGTAGTATCTGGAGGCGCCACAACTCTTGCAATATTGAATTGCGAGTAAAACCTAATCGCCTCCTTGTTCCTTACTGTAGCAAAACTTCCTATATGTATTGGTGTTGTTACTTTCATTTGTTCTAACAATAAAATTAAGCCTAAATCAGCTACGATAAAACTGTCTACATCTGCTTTTACTGCTTGCTTTATGTGGGGTTTTGCTAAAAAATCTAGTATGTCAGCCATAAATGGCAGATTAAAAACAAAATTCACCTTTTTATCTCTAGCGTGTGCATATTCCGTAACTTTCGTTAACTCTACAAAATCTTCCAGACTCCCATAACTCGGCCTGCCATTAAAAGTAACATGCTTAATCCCCTTTAATCGTACACCACAATATACTTCATCTGCCCCGGCGTCAATAGCCCTCTTTGCTCCTTCGAATGAACTCGCTGGCGCATTAATAGCCACATGCTTCATCTGAAATTACACTCCCGTCTTTAATTTTAATTAATCTATCCGCTTTTTTCACTAAATTCATATCATGTGTAATATAAATGACTGTTTTACCATTTTCCTTATGGATCTGCTGCAATGTATTGAATACAAACTCCGACATCTTGCTGTCTAAACTTCCAGTTGGCTCATCAGCCAAAATAATATCCGGATCATTTACCAGCGCCCTGATAATTGCCACCCTTTGCTGCTCACCACCAGATAATTGGCTGGGATATTTATTTAACTGATTCTTTAATCCGTACTTATCAAATAAGTGAGCCACCATTTCTTTTTTTGATGAATCAACTCCCTCGTCACTAACAAGAAGTGGCAGCAGCGCATTATCCAATGCAGATAAAGTAGAAATTAGCCGAAATTGCTGAAATATAAACCCAATCACTTCATTGCGAAGTTTTGACTTCTCATTATAGCCCATACTCAGAATATTCTTATCTTTAATTTCCAACTGGCCAAAAGTAGGTGTATCCAGCGTGCCTAACATGTTAAACAAAGTGGTTTTACCAGCTCCACTGGGCCCGACAATCGCAACCAGCTCTCCTTCGTTTATTTCTAAAGACACCTCTCTAATACCAAAGAATTCTGCTTCCGAATTCTGGTTATAGACTTTTGATATTTTCTTTGCTTTAATTATCATTTAGCCTCCTCATCTTAGCGCCTCAATCGGCTCCTTTTTTAGTGCTTTTTTAATTGGTATTACCCCGAAGAATAAAACAATCGCAATTCCTAAGAATAAGGAAAGGCTCAATATAAAAGCAAAATCAGGTATCGTTATTATTTGTGCAATAGACTGTGTAATTAACACCACCAGCAAGCCTCCAACAAAGCCAGCAACCCCTCCCATAATACCAAGAAAAACCAGTTCTAAAATTAATGTTTTCATAATTGTTTTATATGATGCCCCTACTGCCATCATAATTCCTATTTCTTGACGTCTTTCCGTTATATTTACTAGCACCATATTCATAATGCCAATTCCACTTACTAACAGACAGAAGACTCCTATAAACGATATGATCAAATCAAACTGATACAATATTTCTGAAACTGTACTTTGTAGTTTTTCCGTATAAACAGTACTAAAAATCCGGTTTGGATATTTATCTTCTAGAATATTATTAATCTTCCCATCTGTGGCCTTTGTTTCATTCGTATCAATTACTTTTACTTCTATCACATCATAATAACTTTTACTCACAAATTTATCAGCCATCTCTAACGGTAGATATATTACAATATTAGGTGTAACAATAGATTCTATTCTTCCTGATAGTCCATCTGTCTCTTGAAAAACCCCTTTTGTCTTAACTTCAAGATCCCCAATTTTTATTGTATCGCCTACATCAATAGTTTCAGTGAAAGCCTTTGTGCTTATATCGTATCCAACATTTGCTGTCAGTCCGTCTCCTTTTTCTAAAATGCTACCTTTATCAATATTCAATGGAGTCATCAGCCGAAATGTATCTAAATCTACAAACTGGATGAAACAATTTGTGCTTTCTCCTTTGAAAATAACAGTTGTCTCATAATTAATAACTGGACATACACTCTTTACATTTTCAATTTTCTTAATTTCATCTACTACATCGTCATCGAGACGCAGAGACGCTGATTTCTCAAATGTTTGTGCTGGTGGAGACACGCTAATATCCACTTTTTCAGGCAATATGATAATTCTTCCTGCGCCAAAACTTTCAAAATCTTTTTTCAATTTTTGATCGAAAGCTTGTCCTAACGAAATAGCTCCAGCAGTTGCAGATATACCTATTACAATCCCAATAAATGTCAAAATTGTCCGAGTTCTGTTTCTTGCTAAATTTTTAAATGCAAATCTAATTAATTGATTATTCGTATTTTTAAACAGTATATACAAACAGATGAACAGCAGCACAGCAATAGTTATTACGATGATGGTAAATATAGAAACGTTTATGTCACTCTCCTTTGTTAAAGAAATCTGATGGCTGTTGCTTAATCTTCTTGCTTCACCCCTTGCTGTATATTCAGCAATAATATCTAGGATTTTTTCACCTTGCTTTTCATTGCTAAACGAAAGAGTTTTAGATATTCTTTCTTCGCCTTTTAAAGCCTCAAAATCATAAGCTGCAATAATTTTATTTGTATCTCTGTCATAAACGGTAACTATTACGTCTTCTAATTCTTCTTTCCCATCATTATATAAACTTAATAAAAATTTATTTTTGCCGTTTTTCTGAAAATCTACATTCAAATCGGATTTTTTAATAAATCCCATTACATCCTCAGAAACATCTTCATAAGAAAAATTATCAATCATTAAATAGGTCTCTTTATCCGTTCTCAATTCTCCATTTTCGGTAGGCGTATCAATAACAATACCTTTTACCTTAGCATAATCTGAAAGAGCAGCTAGAGAAAAATAATGGGCATAATAAGGGTTTTTATAAGGATTCAGACCAAGAACTGTATAGTACGGATGCTCCCAGCCTCCATATTCTTCCTGGCTATCAAGTAAATACTGAACGCCCGCTTCTATTTGCGTCATATATTTGTCCGGATTTACTTTCATCAATGCCATAATAACCCAAGCAGTCTGTTCTGGTGTACTTGGCCCCATTTCGGTAAAAGTGATGCCATTTTTCTCACTCCACCAGGAAAAGTGTTCTCCCCAGCCTCCATCTTCATTCTGCTGATTAAGGAGCCAGTCCGTTGCTTTTACTACAAACTCATCATCCATATCATATCCAATATCTGATAACCCTTGCAAAACACAAGAGGTACCGTACAGGTAGCAGAGCCCCCATCTTCCATACCAGGCTCCCTGATCGTTTTGATCCTTTTTAATGTAATCAATACACTTTTGTATAACCTGGTCATTAGATGTATAGCCGCATGAAGCCAAGGCTGTAAGGACATGGCCTGTAATATCAGCTACACTTGGATCCTCCGTTGACTCCGTAGGATCTTTAAAGTCTTTATCTCCATCAAACCGTTCAAATGTCCCCCACCCTCCATCATCATTCTGCATATATAGGAGCCATTCTTTCCCTTTCTCTATGGCCATTTTTTTTCTATATTCAGCGGAATATGAAGTAAAGCGTAAATCGTTTAATGCTGTGATGGCTAATGCTGTATCATCACTATCAGGATAGAGTATATTATATTCATTATATGACCAACCTCCTGAAGGAGCGCTCGACCAATTGTATCCTCCTCCTTGTGTCTGTGCATTAATAATCCAGGTAGCTGCTTTTAATAAAGATTCTGCTGAAGATTCAATATTCGATTTCAATAAAGCACTAATAGAAAACGCCGTGTCCCAAACACTTAAAACAAATCTCTTCTGGTATCCATCAGGATCTCTATTACTGTTGATCCAAGCCATGCCTTTACTAATCCGAGGAGCATGCTTTACACTGTCTATCTCATGCAAAGCAATCATATTAAGGCAAGTACCCAAAAGCGTATACCAACAGCCGTCTTCTAATTGATGTGATACCATCCATTGTTCTGCCAAGCTCAGTTCCTGAGCCTTAATATGTAGATTTTCTCTTTTTTTGTACTCTTTGATCACACTCATGGCAATCCCGGCTTCTCTTCCCCATGCCATACTAGAATATGGGCTATACTCATCATTATTATCCAAGTACAAGATTGATAAATCTGGGAAAAAGATTTCTGAGTGTGGGCTTTCCCACGGTTCTCCATAAAGATCAAAAAGTGAATAAAATGTTTTACAGAAGATATCTGAGTTTTTTAACCCTCCATTATTCTCAACAAAGACAGCACTTCTTTTTAATTCTTCGCATTCTTCATCGACACCATTTATAATTAATGCCAATCTGACTATGGCAGTTATAGAAACATCTGAATTCCCGCCCTGATCAAAAAATCCCCAGCCTCCATCTTCATTAATATGATCCAAAAGCCATGCTGCGGAAGTCTTCAAATCTTCTTCTATGCCGTCAATCTGTAGATATTTAGCTGTCACCATGAAGTAGGCTGTTTCTCTTGGATTGATCCTAATATCCGCCTGCCACAAACCGCGATCAGTTTGCAGGGACAATAAATAATCTGCTGCTGTTACAATAGAATTTTTTAATTGATTATCCGAAATCGGAGCCGCCTCTACAGTAACTGGATTAGTAAGTACTACTAAAAGCATAAAAATAATACTAAATGAAATTACTTTCTTGTACAATTTTCTCCAACTCCTTTACAACATTTATTTGTGAAAGATTCAAAATAATATTTAGTAAATTAGGGGCCGATATAATACGCAACAGAATATTCTTCCATGAATAGAATTCCTTCATGGCATAGTATTGTCCCTTTTGCAACTCAATAGGTTGCATTTTATGAGGACTGAAAACTACATGAGCTGCGTCATAATTCTCCCACCGATAGTCAAAAATCCTATTTTCTTTTCTATACTGATCATAAAGCGGAGTCCCCGGGTATGGTACCAGTATTCCGAAATTAGCCACATCAAGTCTAGCTTCCCTTGCAAATTGAAGAGTTTTTTTAAAAACTTCCGTATTGTCATTTTCAAATCCAAAGATAAATGCTCCATGAACTATTATTTTCTTTTTTCTTATCTTTTTAATCTGTGCTACAAAAGATGCTGTTTTATTGATATTTTTACGATTTGAAATCAAGTTATTTTCATCTATAGACTCAAACCCAATAAACAATCCTACACATCCACTTTTCTTTGCCAAATCTAATAATTCATCATCATTAGCTATACTTATAGAACATTGGCTAAACCACTTTATTTTAAGCGGAATAATAGCCGTAAAAAATTTCTTTGCAAACTCCCTGTCACCAACAATATTATCGTCAACAAATACGATTACCGGCATTCCACCTTTGGGAAAACTTTTGATCTCTTCAATGATCTTTGGAATTTCTCTTGTTCTATAGGTTGGTCCATATATTTTCTTCACCAAACAGAATTCACATGAATTGGGACATCCACGACTCACTAATACTGTTTTAGTCACTAAGTAGCCTCTTTTATTGAAAATCTTTCTTGGAGTAACAGGAATTTGTAAAGGACTCATTTCCTTTTCCGGTTTATAAACAGGCTGAAAACTCCCCCTTTCATAGTCTTTTAGAAATTCACCCCAAGTCACTTCACTTTCCCCAATAAAGATTACATCCGCATAATTAAGACATTCCTCAGGCATAACTGTTGGATGCATACCTCCCATCACAACTGTTGCACCAGTTTTTTTATACTGCCTTGCTATTTTAAATGCTGCTTGGGCTGCTGGAGTTGAGGCCGTAATAGCTACAATATCCCAACCGTCTAAAATCTTTACTGTCTCAATATTCCCATCAATAAACTTTATCTCATAATGACTAGGTGTTAAAGCAGCCAATATACCTATCCCAAGAGGTGGAGCTAGGTACTTGCTCGCCATCTTCCCCATTGGCGGTGCAATAAATAATAATCTCATTATTTTACCCATCTCTCAAATATTAATAATAATGTAGCAGCTCCAGTTCCCATTAACCAAACTGGTGTATGAATACTTTTTTTCAGCTTCATTAACTTTGCTTGATCCTTTAACAGTAAAGGATCCGACATTTTATAAATTCGGACAAAATCGAAGACGACAAATATGTAAAACAATAGAGCAAACACAAAAAACAGCATTTTTAGTGATGAGGTATGTGATATGTAGTTAAACCAATAGAATAGCATCGATGCATTAGAAATAATCGCAATGATTGTTGCGATTATGATTGTTTTTCTCCTCCCAAATGTAACACAAGGATTTTTTACATTTGCGTCTTTATCTTCCTCGTAATCACTAATTTCATCCATAAAAAACATCGGAACCATCTGAACGCCAAAAATAACAATTGTAATAACCGGCATCTTATGAAATTCACGAGCTATTAACAAGTACGAAAATAGCATTGGAATTAAATATAAAACAAGCGCCAGCGTTATTGGATTCATTATTGTTCGAGACTTAAAATTAAACGGTTTCATGGAATAAGCATAGGCAAAAAATAGCCCTACCAACCAAAGTATCATCAGCATAGGCTGCCGCCGAACTATTGTCATCCCGATGGCCAATGCCGAAACAATTATCACTTCAACTATAATCATTTGCTTGACTTTCTTCTCGCCAAAATAATCTAACGAATCAGAAATATATGACTTGAATTTTTTATCCGAATCATAATCACTTATATTATTAATTTGTGCACCAATAAAATGTGCACCGTACCAAATTAATAAACTGATAATTACATCAAACATATACTGTGGCGAAAATGGAATAAATAGTAGAGCTAATAAGGCTGGTATACCCGTTTCATTAATTGCAGAAGGCATATATTCCCATCTGATTAAAATAAAAAAGTTTTTTAGTGTTTTCATCGTTCTCCTCCTCATAAATGTAGTTTAACTTTATTCCTGCTGACAAAATGGCCGAATTATATCTTCATTCTCTAAGAAGAAAAGTCCACACTTTTCATTTCGTTCATAAACAAACTGGTGCTCCCCCATATAATTTTCACAACTAATCATTAAGACCTCTTTTAAATTAGCCAAAGGATCAAATTCTTTTTTTAATATAGATGAAAATAACATTTTTCTAAAAATACGGTTTTTAATCAATTGAAACATATTAAACGTTAATTTAGCCATTAAGAAAGTTTTTTTGCCAACCAACCCCGGATTGTTCAAATCCAGTGTTACTTTCTCTAAATACTTTAGCAACGTCTCCATATCAAGTGCTTCTTGTACAGGAATTAATGTTTTATTTTTTGCAACATATACATAAGTAGTTAAGTTGCAGTCCTCATGAAACAAAGGAAAATACTGCTTTTGCGGCTTTTTACTGACAGCCTCAATAAACTCTGGAACAGGAAGAATAGCTGCCGGAGATGTAAAATGTTCTTTCCTAATCCTCTTATTTGTCTGGCACTCAATACTACTTACAATCGATTCCTTGTCGAAAATACATGCCAAGTCAAATTTATAACAATTATGCTGGTTTCGTAAAAAAGATTGGAAATTAACATGTTCAACAAAATCCTTATTATGTATTGCAAAATCTATAATGGAGCCGATTTCTCCATCATTGATACCTTTCATAATACAAGCAGCAAGTATCGTAGCTTGTCTCGCAGATTTTAAATTATCCAATGCTCTCCTTTTAGTTTCAGCTAACTCCTTTCCCCTCATTAATAAGTATGCTTTATCATTAAACCCATCAAATTGTAAGCCAATTTGGCTCACCCCAGCTCTTCTAAGATCTTTGACATAGCCTACATCTTTAGCAAGTCTAATCCCATTAGTCATAACTTCAGTCCTCTTAAAACCCATTGTATGGATTTTAGCTATCAGATCAGGCAAATCATCACGTAAAGTAGGTTCCCCTCCAGTCAGTGCAACTGTCGGGTCAATGTTGGGCCTTTCCCTTTTAAGCCTTTCAAGACGCTCAATTATTTCAGAGAAATCTAAGTCATTAGATACCTCATCTTGATCTACATTTTTCAATCTTCTAAAACAAATCGGACAGTTAAGATTACATCTATCCGTAACTTCAATAAGCCCTAATATCGGATTAGGCAACTCATTAATGGATGTAATGACACCATTCTTCATGTCTTTTCCTACCATTTCTTTGAATCAAAAAACCCGCCAAATGTCCATTTGAAAAATCCTTTAAATGTCTCTTTATCCAACTTCTTTACTTCTGATATAATACGTTTCAGCATCTTAATCGGTCTAAAATAAAATTTTCGATATGCATAATTCAAAATTTTTTTACTATCTTCCAAAGATATTTTCTCAGTCTCAATAATTGGGCTCATAATTGTATATCGCAATAAATTTTTTTCTTTAATCAATCCTTCCTTTTCACAGGAGTCAAAAAACCTTGTTCCTGGAAATGGTGTGGGCACACCAAAAAATACATAATCAGGATCTAACTTTAGTACAAATTTAATTGTAGCTTTTGCATCTGCAATTGTTTCTCCAGGAAATCCGAGAATAGAAGACACTGCTACCCTCATACCTGAATCATGTCCTAATTTTACAGCCCTGAAAAATAAGTCATTCGAAATATCTCTATTTAAATTTTTCATAGTTTTTTCCTGAACTGACTCTAGCCCAAATAGTAGACACTCACACCCCGCACGATAAAATCGCTTCATTACTTCTAAATCAGGTACCCGATCCGCTCTAGTCTGCATCCCCCACCAGACCCTCAATTTTCGCCTTTCAATCTCGTCACATATTTCAAGCGCTCTAGGTAAGTCAACCAAGAAGTCTTCATCAACAAACGAAATCCCTTTTACTTTATATTGAGCGATAAGAAATTCCATTTCATCAACAACATTTTTAGCACTTCTGCCTCTCCAACTGGGAAAAAGATGAGAAATAGAACAATAATCGCAAGCCATCGGACACCCTCTGCTCGTCATCATCGTAGCCATACTCATCGGGCCAAATAGTTTGTATTTATGCATTGGAAATAGATGTCTTGCAGGAAATGGAATTGTATCTAGATCCTCTTCTGGCATCCTTGGATTGGTTTTAATTACTCTTCCATCCTTTTTAAACATAAGACCATCTATTTCTTCCGGATTTTTACCACTCAGTAACTCTACAAATGTTTTTTCCCCTTCTCCATACATGACATAATCGGCATAATCCACTACTGTATCTGGCTCCAAGGAAGGCATCGTCCCCCCAATGGCAACGGGGTAATGCGTTCTTAATTTTTGTGCAATCTGCTTACCATAATCGATATTACAGGTAACGCAAGATATTCCTATAAACTCTGGATTTGTCTTCATGGCTTCTTCCACGGTTTTCTGTACGGAATATTTAAAACCAAAGGCATCAACAACTTTCACTTCATGACCTGCTATTTCTAAAGCTGCAGCCACATAAGCAAGCCCAATCGGTATGCTAGGTAATCCCATAAATTTTAATACTCTGGGTTCATCATAGTTCGGATTGACTAAAGTTACTTTCATACTATTTCTCCCTCATTATTTTGTCTTTAACATATGGCAAATGTTTTTTCATAAACTTCCATTTTTTAGTATTTTTTACATATTGGTTAAATGCGTATTTCATAAACACATATTGAATTATATTTTGTTTTTGGGTTACGTCCATCATTCTCCCAATCGTATCAAAAATGGCGCTATATTCCTTTAATATTATCTCATCGTAATGGACAATCTCATGGAAATGCTTCGTACAGTAATTGCATTCTGAACAATCGGTACATTCAAAACCCTTTTTAAAAAAGCGATTGAAAAAATCATCCAGTTTTTCATTATTTGGAATAATCCTTAATCTATTATTAAATAATAATTCTCCCAATTCATGAGAATCCGGGGATATAATAGTCAATAAATCAAGTACATTTCCTTGACACACTCCTTTACTATAGGCTGTTGCCGCCCGAACAATCCAATCGAGCCCTTTTTCTCTGCCGCCAATTTTTATATAATCTATAATTCCTTCATAATTACTGCAATCTTCTGGACGTAACCAAGGGCTTTTTAATATTTCATCCATATTTTTTAACCGTTTATCCAGGCAATTGTAAATACAGTAATCCATATAAAAAACTTTTTTATATACTGAGGCATGCGAACCTGAATTGTAATGATAATACCGATAAGGACAATCTTTTAAACAACTATCATTCACCAATATTTCCAAGTCTAACTTTGTATGGTCACGAATGCTGTTAATTAATCGAGGCTTACGGTTTAAATTGATATTAAAAACAACACGGTCAACGCCTATTTCTTCAAATCTTTTTACTTTTCCAATGCTATCAACACCAATGATAGTTGATAATGCAACTTTCACTTTGTTTTTGCCAATAGTTTTTACTAATTCAATGAGATAGGGCACAGCTACCGTTACCGTATCGCTAAAAGAGCATATCCATTCTAATTCATCCAGCATTTTTGTCTTATACCGTGGATCAAATTCCATATTTCCAAGGCAGCTGGAATTTATAGTATAATTAAACTTTAAGCCATTTTCATGAACTTTTCTTACATATTGTTCAACATCTTCTCTTTTCAAGCAATCACCCCGGATTGCTGCGGAAGAATGGCCGGCTCCCAGATAACTAGACTTCAATGAGCCATATAGCTCACATATTTCATATTTTCCTTTCTGTAATTCTGCAAGGTAGTTAAAAAATTCATACTCCCAGGAACAAGGTAATGCCATCTTCATTGTATATTTGCTAACTCCTTTTCTATCTTTAATAAATTACCGTCTGTTGATTTCACAAACTTTATCAACTCTTCCTTTACACTACCATCTGCGATTGATTGTTTTATCAAATCCGTCCCTTTTTTAAAAGTATTAGCTACTCCATTTAAAAATAAATATTGTGCAGCATTAATAATAAGCAAATCAGAATACCCATCCTCACGCTTACCAATCATAGATTCCAAGATAATCTTTAATCTGTTATCACTTTTGTCTAAGACAATCTCTTCAGTTGTTCTACTTCTCACTCCCCAATCCTCTGGTGTTGTGAAAATCGTATCCTTTACTTTATTATCTTCAATTAATGTTATCTTAGTTGTCCCCACATTCGATACCTCGTCCAATGACAGACCATCTTTATCTGTACCATAGACAATCATACCTCTCTTTGTGTATGTACAAAACTCCTCGATAAGTTTTCCTACTAATTCTGTGTTAGGAACACTGATACCCCTTTGCTGATACGGAGCTTGAAAAAAGTCAAAACAAAGTATATGAAATCGAAACGGGTAAAATAATGCTTTCATGATGTGCATGCCATTTGGTGCCTTTGACATAAAGGCAGCAATATCTTGTGTTTTTCCATCTGCCGCCGATTCCCCATTAATATAAGCGGCTCGGCTAATTTTAAATGCTGCTTCAACTGATTCCGGTGTTGTAATGGCTTTATAACCTATATTGTCGGTAAAATTACCAGCTCCTGAAGATCCAAAATAGGAGTGACTGCCCATTTTAAGAATATCTGCTCCAGCTGCTGCTGCCATTATTATTGATGGTGTAGAAACATTAACCGTTCTAATCTCATCTCCGCCGAATCCATTAGTATATATTAAGCTTTTACTAAATGGCTTAATATCTTGGTAACCATTGAACCAGTCGTTGTCTTTAAAACTTTGAATAAATCCCTTCATTTCCTCTACTGTAATTCCTTTTGCAAATATACCCGTTAAAAATGTAGGCGCAATCAGAACGATAAATGGATCAATTGATTTTAAAGCCATAAGCATTTGAAGTTTTTCTGGTAAAAACTTTTTAGTTACAAATCCCTTCTCTATATTTTTCCATCCACTCCATAAATAGCCCCACCCTTTCCTCACTTCTTCCTGCGTAAGATTATCTTGGTTTTGAATACGAATTAATATGTTTTCCCACCATAGCTCCCATTGTTTATCCATCCTAACCTACCTTCTTGCACAAAATTCCATACTCAAAAAAATATTTTATTGTTTCAACTACTTTTAATTCTAATTGATCGCACAACTGAATACATTCATTCATACTTATCGGTTCTGAATAACCCATCTTTTTCTCCCCCAATTCCAAAAAGCGAGCAAACAAATTATTATTTAGTGCAAAAATTAATATATACCCATTCTTTTTGGCAAAAGTTTTATGCATCTCGATTATTTCTTCTTTTTCACTAAAGTGTTCAAGCAGTCCATCACTCATCACTAAATCGAACTCTGGCCTTCTGTCAATTTCCAAAAAATTTTTTCGAATATAATTTATTTTACTTATTCTATTAGGGAATAATTTTTTATGCATTTCATAAGCAATTTTACTATTATCAACAAGTGTCACACTACCTCCGTATAAATCTTGCACATGCAATGCTGCTGCACCAGTTCCTGCCCCTATTTCCAGTACTGCCGGCGTAATCAAGTGTATCTTTTTTAAAATTTTTGTATATTTTTTAAGGTGTACAAAATATAAAAATTTTAGAAATAAAGGATGTTTTTTTACCCTTTTCCAGAAAAAATTCCAATCAACATATTCTGCATTTTTCATTTTTAAGACCATTTTCCTTTAATCATTTTCGAATAATCGTTCAAGCCATATTCTTTCAAAGCGTCTTTCATAAGATAATCAAATATCTTTTTCTGGTAAGCCTTATCAACATATAGACTATCATTACCCCTCACATACAATTTCTTATAAGCTTCAGCTAATTCCGGATAATATTGGCCTATAAACTGGCTTACCTTATATTTACTATCACCGCGTAAATTAAGAATATCTGGTATCACATAGTCCACCTTATAATCAGCTAATGTTTGAATAAGATACTTAAGCTCACTTTCGCCATCATTAATATAAGGGAATATCGGAATCATAAGAACCCCTACAGTAATACCCGCTTTCTTTAACTGTTCTATTGCTTTCAGGCGCTGAGCAATAGGGGCTGCCCTCTTCTCTATTTTATCTAAAAAGATTTGGTCTAAAGATGGTATACTGAATACTACATTTGTTAATGGTCCCATTTTTTTCAAAATATCAATATCTCTGATAACGAGATCTGATTTTGTAGTAATCGTAACGGGATTTTTATACTTATACAACGTCTCAAGTATTTTCCGTGTAATCTCATAATTCTCTTCAATCTGTTGGTAAGGATCTGTCACTGTCCCTAAATTAATTAATTTATTTCTGCTGCTTGTCCACTTGGGAGTCATGATTTCTTTCTCCAAAGCCTTATCTGCATTAATTTTTACATAAATAATACGTTCGAACTCATCTTTGGTATGCCCTAAAAATTCATGACTGGTTCTACCATAGCAATATTCACAAGCATGCAAGCATCCTCTATAAGGATTGGCTCCCCAATTAAAAGGTAACATTGGTGAATTTATAAAATGCAGCATGGTTGAAACTATAATCTCTTGATAAGTAACATCTACTTTACTTTCATCGCTACTGAATTTTTCACTGATCAACCGAATTCTTTCTTCCTCATAGCTATTCATTTTTTCTTTGCAGGTTTGTCTGAATTCTGTTCCGGCTAGTTCTCCAAACTTTAAATCGAATACTTTCCTGATAACATAGTAAGTATTAATATTTTTAATTTCTATCCAATCTAAAATATATTTTTGTAGTAAGGTTATATTTTTCTTTCCAATATTATTTATTGCGGAAACTAACCCTTGCTGAGTATCAAGATTGTTTGAAATTAAGTAATCTCCTATCAAATCCAAAAAAACTGTGACTTCTTTATAATTATTCTTTTTCATTATAACCCTACTATAGGCTTCGAAATATATACGTGGTAAAACTGGATAATCAGGATCTTTTAATTTATTCGTCAAATAGGTAGATAACTCAGAGCCTGCTTTTGTTAATATCGCTTCCACAGAGGGTATCAGGCCATACCTTATAAACTTTTTACTCCAATCATTTGATAACAATACTAATTGTTTATGAATCATTTCTTTTTGCAGATCCAAACTATCATATGCTTTAGAAATATACATAACTACAAATATTCTTACATATTCATCTTCAGAATCTAAAAGATTCATTGCTTGCTGGAAATCATCAATAGGTGTAGTAAATATCGCATTATTTTTCAGAAGATTCTTACATGTTTTCACACACGGTTCTCTCTCAATTTCACTAATAATAAAATCAATATTCATTGACTTCCTCCTGTAGGTAATCACAATATTCCTGTAGAGCGGTTTTATATTTACTATCCCTTAAATCTTTTAGTTCATCTCTTGCTTTTATTATCGTATGAATAATTCTTTCTTTTACTTTAAATAGCACTTCTTCATTATTTATCGCCTTAGTGAGAGAGTTTTTATTTGTTGATTTCCCACTATAAAAATCTTTTATTATTTCTTTTTCATTATCACTACATTCTTTTAATGCAATAATAACAGGTAGCGTTACAAGCCTTCTTTCAATATCAGTTTGGTAAGATTTTTCTGTCTTCTCTTTTTTTAAGCATACTATACTTTGTAAATCATCCATCATTTGATACGCAAGACCGATATTATATCCATACAGCATTACTGCTTTCTTGCAACTATTGCTAGCACCTGCCAGAATCGCTCCTAACTCACAGGCCATAGCAAAAAAAGAAGAAGATTTATTGCTAATAACATTAATATAGTCTCTATCACTAACCAGATAATTCCCAACCAAAATTTCTTCAAACTTCTGTCCTTCATACATATTCACTAAACATGTCGATATTGCTTTTAATATTTGGCCTCTTTTATCCTGCGTCATTTCCATTTCCGCTATCAGCCTCATTACTATAAAGACTAAGCAATCCCCTAGAAGCAATGCACGATGCAGTCCATACTTGTTTACTATTGTCTCTCGTCCCCTTCTATACAAACTATTATCGATAATATCATCATGTATCAAACTAGCTGCTTGGATTAATTCAACAAGAACTATTAAATAAGAAATATTTAAATCTAATTGTTCTTTCTCTAAAAGACTTGTAATATATGTAAATGTTGAACGAATCATTTTTCCAGGATGACTTATTACATCCATAAACTCTGGAATGGTCTCATAGTTATTTAAATCTATCTTAGTAATTATTTCAAAAACCTGATTTTTATAATCTTCTCTGACTTTATTGTTCATGCCAATAAATACTTTCATCTCTTCCTTATATGATGTTTATAGAAACAAAAACAACATATTCCTTTCATTTTTCTTAATCTGAGGTTTAATACATTCAGATACTGTAGACTTCTAAATTGTTTATTAACTGGATGTCCTCGGAGTATTTTCACGGAAGGTACGATGATTCGAACTATTCAAATTTGCAAATAACTATGATAACTTCTATCTTCTGCTATCTAAAAATGTGTGTTCTAGCCCCTAACAAGAATTCGTCTATACGTGAGAACAACGTATTTGATTTCATCAAACTCAGAGAACTTGATAGATTCCACCACAAGGCTATAAAACAACATACCGCTTCTCACATTGACCAAATATTCCCAGAACCTCAATACTTTTCCAAGTCCGATGTGCATCAAAATTTTTTCTATGTCATCTTCAAAAAGACACGGATGCCAACCACGATTGTCTTTATACATAATTTAGTTATTAATACGCAGTCATTCTATACAAAATCTGAAATAACAAACATCATCCTCTACATGTACTCTGTAACTATAATCATTCCCGGGATTTGCTTCATGAATGGCGGAATGGTACTTGCTGGAATCGGTGATATCATGAATATAACTCATAATGTTGTAAAAATAATGCTACTTTCAAAACTCATTATGGTATTAAGAGCGCTGAGCACCGGACATATTATGATGCCCTTAGTCACCATGCCAGTAAACCCGTCAGAATCATCTAGAAAATGCTTGCTGATGATGTTGGATTTAACCTTGAGTAAAATAAAAATTTTTTGTTTAATTCATGCTTGATTTTTCATAACTGGCCTCCTAACATCTTTTATCCCTTTATTATGTATACATTAAAATATACGATTTTCTATTTCCACGTAAAAAATATTGTGTTTTTTGTAAAATTTTGTAATCCTTAAAAATCTAAAAATTTTATAAATTAGCACTCATCTATTTACATTGCTAACAATTTATGATATATAATATATATAACAAATAAAACAAGTTATATTTCAAATACCTTTTTGGAATACTATTCTGATAAGGCACATAAAACAAGGAGGAATCATTATGTTACTAGCAAACAGACACTACAACTTATTCGACGAGATGTTCAAAGACCCGTTCTTCACACGCTCTTACGACAGCGCATCCACATCTACACAGATCATGAGGACGGACGTCCATGACAAGGATGGAAACTATGTGATCGAGATGGAGCTTCCCGGATATGCGAAGGAAGACATTAAAGCCGACTTAAAAGACGGCTACCTCACGATTTCCGCCACAAAGAACGAGACAAAAGAAGAAAAAGACGCAAAAGGCAACTGCATCCGCAAGGAGCGTTACACCGGCAGCTGCAACAGAAGCTTCTATGTAGGCGACCAGGTCACGCAGGAAGACATTAAGGCTTCTTTCAAGGACGGCGTGCTTGCCCTCCAGGTTCCAAAAGAAATACAGAAAATAGAAGAACAGCCGAAGCTGATCACGATTGAATAATTGTTGATAAGCCTGTCGGCGAAGGGCGATCTCTAAGTCCTGGAATTTAAAAATGAGGCTATCCCGCGGGATGGCCTTATTTATTTTATGCTTTGAAAAGCCATGGTTTCGATGTATAATATTAATTGTATAGAAACTATATGCATGGTTGTATAAAATATATACAAAACGAGTTTTTAACAAACAGTTCTTTGCGCGAAAGGTTTGGACTAGAAGAAAAATCTTCTGCAAGTATATCACGCTTAATAAAAGAAGCCTGTGAAAAGAAATATATAAAAAAACTGGAAGATATAGCTCCAAGACATACGAAATACATCCCATACTGGGCGTAAATTAACTTGCCGGTAAATTGCAGAATGGTATTTATAACTATAAGGAAACGCTATATATAGTATTGATGATTATAATATCACTATATACTGGTTCGCATTAACTTGCTGGTAAGTTGCAGGACAATAATCTTTGTTCTAGAAAGAGGAAAGGAACTGATCAATTATGGACAAAGACCCGTTCAGAGAATATTTTAAAGAATCCGAGCCTGATAAGGCCCGCAAAGGATATGCCTGGAGCACGGCAATCGGCTTGCAGGCCGTAGACGGGCTTAAGCCGTCTAAATATTTGATAGATACTGCAATCGCAAATATTGAAGGCAAAATCACGCTGACAGAAGCTCAGGATCTTATTGACAGTTATTATGAGGAAAGCCAGGCTCATTCAGACAATACACGTACCGAAGAAGCTGATAAGGTATCTGCACGGATAGCAGAGATATTATCCGAGACTGCGTTTTCTTTTTCCCCGACTGAATATATTGGAATCCATCGCAAGCTATTCCGAGGGATCTACATGCACGCCGGAAAGATAAGAAGCTACAATATCACAAAAAAGGAATGGGTTTTAGAGGGAGAAACCGTTATATATGGAAGCGCCTCCGAGCTCCGGGCTACTCTTGAATATGATCTCGCTCAGGAAAAAAGCTTTCATTATAGAGGCCTTTCCATAGATGACACGATCCGCCATCTTGCAGTATTCGTCTCAGGGCTGTGGCAGATCCATATTTTCGGGGAAGGGAATACAAGAACGACTGCAGTATTTTTTATAAAATATCTGCGGACACTTGGCTTTTCGGCGGCCAACGACATTTTTGCACATCATGCGTGGTATTTCAGAAACGCACTTGTCCGCGCCAATTACACGAACCTGCAGAAAGGGATTTACGAAACAACCGAATATCTTGAGCTGTTCTTACGAAATCTTCTTCTAAATGAGAAAAACGAATTGCACAATCGGAACCTGCATATAACAGGAATAGTCGGATTTGAATCCGGGGAAAAGGAAAATACAAATTCTTAAAAGAAAATCTCTTATTGTGCGATCCGCCCGTCTTCCACATGGATTACTCTGCTTCCATATTGAGCGAGCGCTGTATCGTGCGTTACCATCACGACCGTTGTTCCGCGCTGATTTAATCGCCTCAATAAGCCCATCACTATTTCTGAATTCTCGCTGTCCAGATTTCCGGTCGGTTCGTCTGCAAGCAGGATCTTAGGCTGGTTTGCCATTGCACGCATGATGGCAATACGCTGCTGCTCGCCGCCTGACATCTGGGAAATGTATTTGTTCTTTAGCTCTGCCATCTCAAACTCTTCCAACAGCCTATTTCCGACCCTCTTTCTCTCTGCCCCATTCACCCCGGCATACCCAAGAGGAAGCACGATATTCTCTAATGCGCTCAGTTCTGGTATCAGATGATAGGCCTGAAATACAAACCCTAATTTCTGGTTACGAATACGAGCCTTTTCCCTTTCTCCTAAAACATTGACATCCACCCCGTCTAATTCATATGTACCGGATGTAGCTTCATCTAATAATCCTATGATATTCAATAATGTAGATTTTCCGCTCCCGGAGCTTCCATAAATACAGACAAATTCTCCCCGTTGGATCGTTAGTTCCAAATTTTTCAAAACTCTTGTCTCTACACCCTGACCGTAATATGTTTTTTCTATCTGCTTTAATGAAATCATCTGCTGCGCTCCTGCCTAATAAACATTCAATAGCTGAACAATCTTTTCACGTTTCAATTTCTGATAAATAGTCATCGAAATAGCAAGGGATATGATAAGACAGATCATAACGTCCAATAAAATAGTGCGAAGATCCCCGACAACTTCAATATATCCAGTCATAATCTGTAAGTTCAAATGATATGTCATCAGAACGCCTATACCGCTGCCTATGATCGTCCCAAAGCCGTTCAGAAATATAATCTCCCCGAAGATCTCCTTAAATAATTGCCTGCTGTCCGCTCCACATGCCAGGCTTACTCCATAAGACTCTTTCCTATGCTCGAAAAGCAGATGGAAAATAACTGACATCCCTATAAAGACCATAAGCAAAAACAATACGCTCCCTTTATTGATTGCCTGTATAGATGTTTTTACATTTTCAGAATTATTATACAGCTCTATTTCTGGATAATAAATCCGGTAGCTGAAAGAATCCCCATGAGCCGTCATCAGGTATTCTTCTATCTTTTCTATTGTCTTTTCAGCATCTTTCATTTCCTGGGAATCCCACTCCATATGGATCCAGCCCGAGGCGATCTCGCCTTCAATCTCTTCCATATATGTGACCGGAATTAATATGCAATCCTGCAGTGCGATTTCTTCTACTTCCGTATTCCACACTTCTCTATCCAGCATTTCCGGCATTTCTTTGTCTTGTAATCCGAAGCTGCTTAATAAATCCTGCCCCATTATCTCCTGTAAATTGCTGCCCCAATAAGCAAATGCTTTATCTAAGTCAAACTTTTCAAAATCCACTAGAAGCAGCTTATAATCATAATTTTGGCCACTTGCAGCATAAAATCCAGGAACTGCAATATAGAGATACGCCTCTCCTTCTGACAGCTGCTGTATCTTATCATAGTCCTGCAAAGTTAAGGCCTCCTCCTCTTCGGGCGCCTCCCCTTCTTTTAAAGAGATCTGTAAGGCCATATCTCTTTCCTGACGTCTGATTTTATTTTCTTCTTTTACTAATGAATAATGCAAATTTGAAGAATATGTAAAAACGCTTATTCCTATTGCGATTTCGACAACCATCAGGATCGAGAGCCACCAATTCCAGCACAATCTATATAGCACCCGCTTTACCGCATACTCCATTATCCATCCCTCATTTTCATTAACGCCGCTATCTGTTCCGATCTCATCTTCCTTACCGTCACATAACCCAGTAATTCACAAGCGCTAACTGCAACTGCCAAAAACTCTGCTATGACAGCCATATCTAATATCATGATCCTATCTACCCCAAATAATTTTGCTAATGGTAAGATCGTTATTAAAACCAAACCCGACGCCAATAATGTAATAATTAATATTTCAAGGAGCAGGCTTCTTCGCACATCCCTTTTTGTTGCTCCCACTGCCATATGGACGCCAATAACTGGCTGCTCTTTTTTGATCTTTTCCATTAATACAATGCCTTCGTTCAGCAGAAAAAATGCGATGGAGGCAGCCGCGATCGCTCCTCGCGCAAACCGCCATCTTAGCCTTGTCTCCTGTGAAAGCCTATATAATTCTTCTCCGTCTGTAATCCCTATGATTTCCGCATTTTTACCCTGATCTGGAATCGCCTTGGCGGCTTTTTCAATCATGCTTTCCTTATCACCCTTATTCTCAGCAAGTATCATAGCGGTAAATTGAATCCCGTTTCCTGAGCGGTACACCTCTTTCATAGCCGCATAAGGAATCAGGATCCCTGTATATATGTTATCTTTGATAAATCCTATAATCTCAAAATCCACGTTATGGATAGAAATCAGATCCCCCTCTTTATAAGAATGCTTTTCTGCATATTTCTGGCTTAAAAGACAGACTTTCCTTCCCTCTTTTAACTCATAATCTTCAAATATGCGTCCCTTTACTTCTGGAAATGGATACATGTAGCTCTCATCTATACCTTTGATCGAAACATACTGATGTCCCCATTCAACAAAATCTTCCTCATAATATCCGCTAACAGATATGCTTTCTGCGCCTTCTATTTTAACATCCGGGAAATCGTCACTGAACCAGTCTATCTGTACAGAGCTCTCCATCCCTTCAAATGTCGTAAAATAAATCACTTGATCTGCAGCTCTGATATTCGCTAAACAAAATGCCGGTAACAGAAGCCCTAAATAAAATGAGATAATGTACATAAAATATTCTCTTTTTCGGTATCTGATTTTAAACAGCATCTGCCGGAACTGATAATTGACCCTATTCATATTTTCTTTATGCTCCTACTTGTAGCATCGATAAATCTTTTTAGCTTTTGGCATTACAATATAAATGTTTTCTTTATCATCAGCTTCAATTTGCGGCGTCTCTTCATCTTGAAGCTCTGGCAAAGAAAAAATCGTCTCCTCGTATACGCCGTCTTCATTCAATCGATAAACCGCGCCGCCTGATCCGGAAACACACAGGATGCCTTTCTTGTCCACAAGAAAAGCAGTGATGTTGAATCCATATGGCATCTCGCACAATTTTTCCACTTCTCCCTCTTTTACAGACACAAGCCATCCCGGCGCCGCGGTCACAGCCCCGAAACTGTCGTTTTCTTCATCATAATACCGAACCATAGAATTTATACAATATACTTGTCCCTCATATACATCTATACTCCCAATAAAGTTGGAGACAGCTTCATCCATCCCTTCCGCGTACCGGTCTACTACGGGATTTTCCAGTGATAGCCCGGTCACAAATACTCCTTCCCCATTCACGGCTATATTCTGAGGGATATAATTGGGATCCTCTGTTTTTGTATCTTTCAGCTTTATTTCTCCGTTATAAGCTAAATCCTCATCTAATACCTGTATTCTATTGTTACCTTGATCTAATACATAAATTTCATTGTTATAAGCCGCAAGCGCAGAAGGCTTCAGAAATTCGCCGGCCCCGTTCCCTGTCTGCCCCATTTGGGCAATTACGTTCCCACTATGATCTATTTTAAAAACACAATCAGCCTGTCGGTCTGATATGACAAAAGCGTCCTCTAAAACAAGTATGTCTCCAGGTTCTTTAATATCTTTTAATTGCCATTCCTCAAATTCATACCCTGATTTATATACATCTTGCAGCGTTTGAAGCTCAGATACTTCTTGCAGCTCTTCATCTTCCTGCTCATAAATCGGAAACATATCATCCTTTGATGCCTTTGCCATCTCATACCTTTCACTTTTCTCGCATCCAGCCATACATATACATATAAGAGCCATCCCCAAAAAGAGCAAGACAATTTTTTGCTTTTTCATACCTGAACCCGCCTCCTAACTCTTATTCCACTCTCTCCCTATGTACCAGACCTTCGTAACCTCTTATCTCCAGAATTTTATCTTCCCGATAAGTGGCAGCTCCGTCCGTTTCCCCTTACAGGCGGATACGATGCCCATGATCATCATAATAAGGCACGCGAAATCTGCAATATTCAGGAGCAAGGAGAAGCCTGCCCCGCCCATATGGATAAGGGAATGGAATCCCCACACCCAGCTTCCGTCCAGCAAGTCTACCACTGTAGACACAAGGAACAGAACCAGCCCCTGATTTGCATGATGCCGCACATACTCAGAGCTCTTATCCCCCGCAAGGAGCGGGATAAGTACCAGTATGCCCAAATAAGACAGCACGCCCATCGCACGGTTCCGCTTTACCTCCCCGGGATTGAAATATCCTTCTTTGTCAGTAAATCCCGACGTACCATATTCTCCGGACGAATCATATGATCCCGCCGAGCTGTACGCTCCTGCTGAGCTGTATGTACCCGATGAGCCGTATGTGCCTGATGAGCTCGTATCATAGGCTCCTGCTGTATTGTAAGGCTCTGCCTGGCTGTAATATGTCTGCCCCGACCTCTGGCTGTCAGTTTTCGGGATCTCCTCCCCGCACTGGGGACAGAATTTCACATCGTCTCCTACCATTGTACCGCATTTTACGCAATATGCCATCTCTCTAGCCCTCCAATCCAAGTATTTCTGCCAGAACGTCAATGATGATCTCATTGGTGCAGGATTTCACATATCCTATCATATGTAGGGAGATCTCGTCCTGCTTCTGGCCTTCCGTCAATGTATCATTCCGCTTCGTCTCTTCAATAAGCCGGATCAGCTGAGGCGTCAGTTCCTCATATACTTCCATTGTAGTCTCGCTCACCAATTTACGCAAGTCTTCTTTTTTTGTCGGTACCATGCGCCCTCCTATCCGAAATTGCGGACTTTGAAGTCCCGCTCTGCTTCCCGCTTCTGATCCTTCTTCGCAATATCTTGCCGCTTATCGTACAGCTTCTTGCCCTTGGCAAGCCCAATCTCCACTTTCACAAGGCTGCCTTTGAAATATACTTTCAGCGGCACGATGGCCATCCCCTTCTCCTTCGTCTTGCCAAGCATCTTGTTGATCTCCGCCTTATGCAGGAGGAGCTTGCGTACCCGAAGGGGATCTTTGTTGAAAATATTCCCCTTCTCGTAAGGGCTGATATGCATACCGTAAATATACATCTCCCCATTCTCCACACGGATAAACGACTCTTTAATGCTGCATTTCCCCATACGCAGCGACTTTACCTCCGTCCCGTGGAGAGCGATGCCGGCTTCATAATTTTCCAATATAAAATAATCATGATATGCCTTCTTATTATTAGCTATCATTTTATTGCTATTGCCTGTCTTCGCCATCTTTCCATTCTCCTTCCCCTCCTGTCCCACATTGTCCTGCTATCCCAAAGTCAATGGTGCGCGACAGCCTGTCTGCCCCAAGGACGCGGACATACACTTCCTGCCCCAGCTTATAGCATTTCCCTGTGCGCTCGCCCTGCATCTCATAGAAGCCTTCTTTGTACTCATAATGGTCGTCCGTCATATTTACCACGTGGACAAGGCCTTCGATCGTATTGGGCAGCTCCACATACATGCCCCACTTCGTAAGCCCCGATATGACTCCCTTGTATACCTCTCCGATACGCTCCTGCATGTATTCTACTTTTTTCAGCTTTACCGTCTCTCTCTCCGCTTCCTCTGCCCGCCGCTCTGTCTCGCTTGCATGCTCCGTCACTTTCGGCAGGATGCTGCGGTAATGCCCGATCCTTTCATCCTTCATCCTCCCCCGCAGATTATCCTTGATGATCCGGTGGATCTGCAAATCTGGATATCTCCGTATCGGGGAGGTAAAATGCGTATAATAATTGGCGGCCAGCCCGAAATGCCCTGTATTGTCCGGCGTATATCTCGCCCTCTTCATAGAGCGCAGCGCAAGACGGCTGATAAGTGCCTCGTGTGGCGTTCCAATTATTTTCGAAAGAAGCTTTTGTATTTCTTTTGGATGTATTTCATTTACTCCTACGTGCATAGAATATCCAAAATTATTGATAAACGTAGCAAGGGCGCGTATCTTCTCCTCATCCGGCGTATCGTGGGTACGGTACACGAAGGGCAGCTCCTGCCAGTAATAATCCTCGGCGACCGTCTCATTGGCCAGCAGCATAAAATCCTCGATGATCCGTGTAGCCACATTTCTGTCATAAGGCTGGATGTCTATCGGACGTCCATTTTTATCCAGTATCATCTTCGTCTCAGGAAAGTCAAAATCAATAGATCCCCTCTTGCCTCTCCTGCCTCGCAGGATCCCTGACAGCTCCCGCATCAGCTCGAACATCGGCGTCAGGCTTTCGTACTTTCGTATCTCTCCTTCGTCCCCATCTTCCAGTATCTTCTTTACGCTCGTATAGGACATGCGCTCTGTGACATGGATGACCGTCTCCGCGATCTCATGATCTATGACGATTCCTCTCGGATCCACTGTCATAATGCAGCTTAGAGCAAGGCGGTCTTCCCCTGCGTTCAAAGAGCAGATACCGTTGGACAAGGCGTGAGGCAGCATCGGTATCACACGGTCCGCCAGGTACACGCTTGTCCCCCGCTCAAGTGCCTCCCGGTCGATGGCGCTGCCCTCCTGCACATAATTTGTCACATCAGCAATGTGTACGCCCAGGACATAATTGTCCCCATCCTTAAAGACAGAGACGGCGTCGTCCAGATCTTTTGCATCTTCCCCGTCTATCGTCACCATCTGCCAGTGGCGCAGATCCTTCCTCCCGGCCATGTCTGCCTCGCTCACCGGCTTTGCAGCCCGTCCCGCCTGTTTCAGCACTTTCTCCGGGAACTCTACGGGCAGGTCATATCCTTTCACAATGGAAAGGATATCCGTCCCTGGATCGTTCACATGGCCTATGATCTCCACGATCTTCCCTTCCGGCTTCTTCCCTTCGCCTCCGTAAGAGGTCAGCTCTGCTACGACTTTGTGGCCGTCCACCGCGCCGCTTGCCTTTTCTACAGGGATAAATATATCCTGGAGCAGACGCTGGTTATCCGGGAGCACAAAGCCGAATCCTGCGTGCTTCTTCTTTTTGTACAGGCCTACGACCTTCGTAAGCTTCCGCCCGGTCACGCGCACGATCTTCCCTTCTGGATTCTTGTCCGGCAGCTCCCGGAGGATCTGTACCTCCACCTCATCGCCGTCAAACGCGCCGTTCGTATGCTCTTGTGCTATATAAATATCCTTCTGGCCTTCTTCCGCCGTCACGAAGCCGAACCCTTTCTGGTTCGCCCGGTACGTTCCTATAATATTTCCCACCTTGTTTATTTCTTTTTCCTCATGTTTGTGTGCATCTTTCTTTTCTGATATCCTACCCATATAAATAAATCTCTTCTTTCTCGAATACTGTAAAAGGACACTCCTGTTATGGGAGTGTCCTACTGTTCTTAAAACATCTTAATCTTAAGCAAATACTTTCAAATTCAACACTGCTGCCAGTACAATAAACAAGATCGCAAGGAACTTCGTAGACTTTACAAGAGCCCCTTCCATCGAACGCCCTTTGTTCTGTCCCCAGTACGTGTCAGCCATCCCGCTGATCGTCCCAAGCCCCGCAGACTTCCCTTCCTGAAGCAGTACGATCGCAGAAAGCGCGATACAGTCTATTGCGAATATGATCAATAATATCGTTTTGAGAATCTCCATTTTTCTACCTCCTGCCAAGTAAGCACTGTTATTTTATCACAGCGCCAGGAAGTTTACAAGAGGTTTTTCAAGTTATTTCCTCTCGAATGGATTTTTATACTCAGCCACTTCTCCAAGCTTCTCTTCAATCCGAAGAAGCTGGTTATATTTCTCCACTCTCTCCGACCGACATGGCGCCCCCGTCTTGATCTGTCCTGCGTTAAATGCCACCGCTATGTCGGCGATGATCGTGTCTGCCGTCTCGCCGGAACGGTGGGAGATGATCGTCCGATAGCCGGAAGTCTTTGCCATATCGATCGCGTGGAACGCTTCTGTCAGTGTCCCGATCTGATTGACTTTTACAAGGATAGCATTGGCCGCGTTCCTCTCAATCCCTTTTGCAAGACGCTTTGTATTCGTCACAAAAAGGTCGTCCCCTACCAACTGGACATGAAGCCCCAGCCTTGTGGTGATCAATTCCCAGCCTTCCCAGTCTTCCTCGTCCAGCGGATCTTCGATGGACAGGATCGGAAACTGACAGGTCAGCTCTTCATAGTAATCGATCAGCTCTTCTGCAGAGCGGATGACGTTCTTCCCCTGCATCTGCCCTTCTCCCTCGAAGACATATTTCTGGAACTTTTTATCATACAGTTCCGTCGCCGCTACGTCGAGAGCGAAACAGACGTCCTCTCCCGGCCTGTACCCCGCTTCTCTGATCGCATTGGACATGTAGGCAAGGGCCGCTTTTGCGTCCGGCAGGTTGGGCGCGAACCCTCCTTCGTCTCCTACCGCGGTGCTTAACCCTTCCCTTTTCAGAATCTTCTTTAGCGCATGGTATATCTCCGCGCACATGCGAAGCCCCTCGCGGAAGCAGCAGGCGCCTATGGGCATGATCATAAACTCCTGGATATCGATCGTGTTGTCCGCATGTTTCCCCCCGTTCATAATATTCATCATCGGCACAGGCATACGGTTCGCATTCACTCCTCCAAGATAAGCATAAAGAGGACGCCCAAGGGCTTCTGCCGCTGCCCTGGCTGCCGCCATAGACACGCCGAGCATGGCGTTGGCTCCCAGATTGGATTTGTTCTCTGTACCGTCCAGGCGGATCAGCACCTCGTCGATGGCCGCCTGGTCGAACACATTCATCCCCTGTATCTCTGGAGCGATCCGCGCATTCACATGGTCTACCGCCCGCTCTACGCCAAGGCCTCCGTACCTCTCCTCCTTATCCCGGAGCTCAAGCGCCTCAAACTGCCCGGTAGAAGCACCGGACGGCACGTCGGCGCGGCCCACGTGCTTCTCCCCTGCCAATACTTCTACTTCTATCGTAGGATTCCCGCGGGAATCTAAAATTTCTCTTGCGTAAACATCTGTAATCGGTAAATATTTATGCATATTTTATCCTCCTCCATGATGGATATTATGCGCCGATTCCCACATTCCAATACGGCTTCCTGAAATTATCCTGCCCGCAGCGTTGACTTTTCCGTACATGAACGTTACAATTGGGGCAAATAAGATAGGAGGGCCTGCATTATGAAATCTCAGCTTAAGAATTTTGTTCTTCTGACCGTCAGCACCTTGATTATGGCTGCCGGTATCTACTTCTTCAAGTTTACAAACAACTTTACGTTCGGCGGCATTACAGGGCTTGCCGTCCTCGTCGCCAAGTCTGGCGCAGTGTCTGCCGGCGACTTTACCTTTATCACCAACATGCTCCTTCTCGCCGTCGGCTTCGTGACGCTCGGCAAGAAGTTCGCCGCCAAGACCGCCTATTGCAGCATCCTCCTGTCTATATCCCTGTCTCTCCTGGAAAGGATTGCCCCTATGGCCCATCCGCTCACCGACCAGCCTATATTAGAGCTCACCTTTGCCATCGCCCTCCCTTCTTTCGGCTCGGCAGTGCTTTTTAACATTGGCTCTTCCAGCGGAGGGACAGACGTCATCGCTATGATTATGAAGAAATATTCCAGCCTGGACATCGGCAAAGCTCTTCTGGCTACAGATTTTATCATTACCCTTGCCGGATGTTTTGTATTCGATATCGAGACGGGGCTTTACTCTTTCCTCGGGCTTGCCGTCCGCTCTTTCATGATAGACGGGTTCATCGAGAGCCTGAACCTCTCCAAATACTTTAACGTCGTATGCAGAGATCCAGATCCGATCTGCGCCTATATCAAAGAGAACCTTCACCGCGGCGCCACCGTAGTCTCCGCCAAAGGCGCTTTCTCTGGCGAGGACAAGTATATCATCTTCACTGCCTTGAACCGTTCTGAAGCTGTGAAGCTCCGCAACTTCATCAAAGCGACCGCCCCTGATGCGTTCCTGCTCATTTCAAACACAAGCGAGATCATTGGGAAAGGATTTCATTCTGTATGACCTTGTCCCGCCCCACGCGAAGGCATCTTCTTTGCACGAAGGAACCATGTCAGTACGATTACGAAAGATACAGACTGGGCGATCGCGATCCGCACGGTCATAAGCTCGTCTGCACCTGTACTTGATATAACGTGGAGCATATTCACAATCGTGTTATTCACAAAGTGATATCCCATCGCCATATACAGATTACCTGTTAATTTCGTTATCAGCGCAAATTGGAATCCCACAAGGCCTGATGTGACGGACAGGAGGATCGCATTCGCTATAAAACCATTCAGGCTCATCTCACCGTCATAATAGCTTCTGGCAGGGGCTATCACATGCCACAGCCCAAACAGGACTGAGCCAATAGCGGCAGATTTCAAAAATGAATACTTCTTTTCCAGCATCTTTTGGAACAATCCCCTGAAAATACCTTCCTCCATAACTACATTGATTATATTTCCGGCAATACAGATCGCAAAGAAAAGAACTCCGGTCTGCGCGCCCACCGCGCCATTGACAGAATACGCGCTCACATACAGATCGAGCGCCTCAAGCTTCCCTTGCATTAGAATGATCATAATCTCCGCTCCATATGCAAGCACAAATATACACAGGCCAAAAATCACTCCCCCTGACAGGCTTCGCAGGGCTCTTCTCTTCACAAATCCTATCTCCGTAAGACTGAAGCCATAGGACTTTCCCACGATAAGAAGAATTACGATACCAATTAATTTATGTATAAAGGCCTCGCTCCAAAACGTTTCATCCGTACGCAGTACAAAATATTCTACGCACCGGAAAACAAAACAAAGAAGATAAACAAACAGCACGGCAGACAATACCCGCTCCTTTTTCTTGGACATAGCAGCGCCTCCTTTCCAATAGGGACACCCCATTTATTAAAAAGGGACACCCACTTTCTCAAAAGGGGACGTACGCTTTGTTGAAAAGTGTACGTCCCCTTTCAATTAAACTGCAAGCCCTTCGGCTTTTATTACTTCAACGACCTGCCCGACGTACTGTCTGCACAGCTCGTCGGTCGCCGCCTCTACCATGACGCGGATCACCGGCTCGGTCCCGCTCTCTCTTACGAGGATGCGTCCGTCGTCCCCCAGGGCCCCCGCCACTGCGTCTACTGCTTTTATGACTTGCGGGTTCTCCCGCGCGGTCTTCTTGTCAGACACCCGCACATTCTTAAGCAGCTGCGGGTAGATCTTCACAGGCTCCGCTAGTTTTGCGAGGCTCATCTTCTTCTCCAGCATGACTTCCATCAGCATAAGAGAAGTCAGGATCCCGTCTCCGGTCGTCGCATGTTTGCTGAAGATAATATGGCCGGACTGTTCACCGCCCAGGCTGAAATTGTTCTGTACCATATTCTCATAGACGTACTTATCGCCTACCGCCGTCTTTTCGTACTTTATCCCTTCTTTATCGCAGGCCTTATACAATCCCAGGTTGGACATGATCGTAGTAACGATAGTGTCGCCGTTCAGCCGCCCGTTTTCTTTTAAATACTTCCCGCAAATATAGAGGATCAGATCGCCGTCAACGACATTCCCCTCCTCGTCCACTGCGATGCAGCGATCCGCGTCGCCGTCGTAGGCAAAGCCCACGTCCAACTTCTTCTCCTTTACAAACTGCTGTAATATCTCGATATGAGTGGAGCCGCAGTTCGTGTTGATGTTCGTCCCGTCAGGCTCACAGTTAATGACATAAGTCTTCGCTCCAAGAGCGTCGTACACACTTTTCGCAATGGCAAATGCGCTTCCGTTGGAACAGTCCAGGCCGACCCTCTTCCCCTCGAAAGAACGTGTGGCAAGGGAGATCAGATATCCGATATAGCGGTTCCTTCCCGCCGCATAGTCAACGGTCCGTCCAATGTCTTCCTTCTTTGCAAGAGGAAGCTCCTCTGTCTCGCCGTCAATATACGCTTCGATCTTCTCTTCCACTTCGGCTTCTATCTTATGCCCTTTCCCATCGATGATCTTAATCCCATTGTCGTAAAACGGGTTATGGCTTGCAGAGATCATGATCCCACAGTCAAACTCTTCCGTCCTGGCCACATAAGACACGCTGGGCGTCGTCGTCACATGGAGGAGATATGCGTTCGCCCCGGAAGCCGTAAGGCCCGCCGCCAATGCATACTCGAACATATAGCTGCTTCTTCTCGTATCTTTCCCAATCACGACCTTTGCTTTATGATCCTGCCCGTAGTACCATCCAAGATATCTTCCCACCTTAAACGCATGTTCCACTGTCAGGACTTCATTCGCCTCTCCGCGAAAACCGTCAGTTCCAAAATACTTTCCCATGTCTGCACCTCCAAATCAGTTGACACTTCTGTAACGGTACTATTATATAGTGTCGCCCCCTAATTTACAACACTATATTTTAATGATGGAACAGACGGAGGCCTGTAAACGCCATGACCATCCCGTATTTATTGCATGTATCGATCACATTGTCATCTCTCACAGAACCGCCCGGCTGCGCGATATACTTCACACCGCTTTTGTGGGCGCGCTCGATATTATCGCCAAATGGGAAGAATGCATCTGAGCCAAGAGACACATCTGTCATTTTGTCAAGCCACTCTCTCTTGGCCTCTCTCGTAAATACTCCCGGCTTTTCCGTGAATATCTTCTCCCACGCGCCGTCCGCAAGCACGTCCATATAGTCCTCACCGATATATAAGTCGATTGCATTATCCCTGTCCGCGCGCCTGATGGAATCCACAAAGGGAAGGCTCATCACTTGCGGTGACTGGCGAAGCCACCAGTTGTCAGCCTTCTGCCCTGCAAGACGCGTGCAGTGGATCCTGGACTGCTGCCCTGCGCCGATGCCGATAGCCTGTCCATCCTTTACATAGCATACAGAGTTGGACTGCGTATATTTCAGCGTGATCATGGAGATCGCAAGATCCATCTTTGCCTGCTCTGTAAGCTCCCGGTTCTCTGTCACGATGTTTGAGAAGAACGCCTCGTCTATACATAGGTCATTCCTCCCCTGCTCAAATGTAATCCCGAACACATCCTTGTGCTCCAATGCCCCCGGCCTGTAATCCGGGTCGATCTGGATCACATTGTAGCCTCCGCTCTTCTTCTCCTTCAATATTTTAAGCGCCTCGTCCGTATAGCCCGGCGCGATCACACCGTCGGACACCTCCCGCTTAATAAGCCGCGCCGTGTCCGCGTCGCAAGTATCTGACAAGGAAATGAAATCTCCGAAAGAAGACATGCGGTCCGCGCCTCTCGCCCTCGCGTAAGCACAAGCCAGAGGCGAGAGCTCGCCCAGATCATCTACCCAGTATATGCGGGCCAGCGTATCGGTCAGAGGAAGCCCCACCGCGGCGCCCGCCGGCGATACATGTTTGAAAGACGCCGCAGCCGGAAGCCCCGTCGCTTTTTTCAGCTCGCTCACCAGCTGCCAGCCGTTAAATGCATCTAAGAAATTAATATACCCTGGCTTTCCGTTCAGTACCTGGATCGGCAGATCGCTGCCGTCCGGCATATAGATCTTCGAAGGTTTCTGATTCGGGTTACAGCCATATTTTAATTCCAGTTCTTTCATAAGCCCTCCCATTAGTTCTTATTTGCCTGATTCTTATTTACGATCTTTGTCTCATAAGCCCCATCCTCGATATTGATATAACGCACGAACAGCGACACTTTATTGTCTTCATTCAGGCTGTCCCACAGCATATCTGTAAATGTGCCTATATCGTCGGGAATGTCTATCAATTTCGGCTCCCCCTCAAAACTAGGGAGCGGATCCCCGTCGCATTTATATGTATGGATGAAATGCCCCTCTCCGGCCGCCGGATCCTCATATGCGAACGTAAAACGGCTGCAGCTGTCTGGATTGCCGTTATTGCTCTTTAAGATCGACATTGCATAATTGTATTTCCCATTCTCGATATGCATGATCCCGGAAATACGCGGCGTATAATTCGGCCCGTCCGGCTCGAACTCTCTGCTCCTTAAAGACTGCTCGAACGTCATCTGCTTATCCATGCCCTCATAAATAGTGTCCGTCTGATCTCCATTAGTCACGATCGTCTTATTGCCAAGGACCCGGACCGGCGCATAAATAATAAGGCTCGGATCCGTCAGCTTCGACGGGTCGAACGCCTGCGTGCGGATCCCCTCGCCTTCTGTGACAAAGATACGGTTACGGCTGTTCTCGCTTCTTCCCATAATAAAGTAAGCCGCCACCGCTTTCGTCCCATCGGCGCTCTTCCCGATGATGATGCCGCGTCCAGGGTAAGAATTCTCACGCAATTCTTTCTTAATATCCAACATTTCCATGAATAACCTCTCCTTCTGTGATTGATTCCCTCAGTGTACAAGGGGACACTGAGGGTAACTGCTGCAAATACATTATACTGAAATCACACGCGTTTTTCCAGCCATATTTATATAATGGCTTCTCCCGGGCGCACGACCTTCTTCACCCATTCTTTCCTGATCTCCCAGAGATTGCCGCATACATTGAAGATCGTCCAGTTATCGATCTCAAAGCACCGCAGCCAGCTCTCGCGGATCTTTCGCTCCTCCTCCGGATATTTCCCTTTGTAACGGCCCTGGAAGAATTCAAATCCATTCGCCACGCCGATGTCTTTCAAGTGCTGCTTGTAAGCGGCGGCGTCCTCCTCGTCTTTCGGGAGATAGATCCTATTTAGCACATAGTCCCACTTCACATCGTCAAAGTACATTACATTCTCTTCCGGCGCTTCCAGCACATAGACTACCGTCCCCGGTATAGGCTTTAAGCAGTTGTCGGCGCTGATAGAGCACCAGATCGGCGCATGCACATCATCCGGCTTTGCGACCCGCTTTGCCGCTTCCTTCGTAAACCAGTCGTAGCTTTCCATAAAAAGAGGCGCAATATCCCCAAAATGCATCTCCACATACGCTCTCTGGTTAATGATCCGCCCGTCCCTCTCAAGCTGGTACAGCGTCTTGTCGTTCTGGCGAGTATACAATCTCACTACCTTTTCCTCCATAATAAAATACCTCCATTTGCAAAACTTGTGATTTTATCACTGAAAAAACCATTCTTTTCGTGTATACTTACTTTATAGAAAACAAAACAGACGACAGAAAGGCAGGATTACAATGAACATACATTTAGACGAACAATTGAAATCTTACATGGAAAAAAAGGGGCTTAAGAATATTGTCATATTCTCCAGCTCCTACCGCACATGAGCAGGCTGTATCTCAGAGATATCAGCAAGGTTTGCTGACACGGATGATACGGACAAATTAAAGAAAGACCATTTCCTAAGCTTCCCCACCGAGCTGGGCGAAGTGCTAATCAGCCGGATCCCATCTCATATGGATCATGTTATTACGCTTCGGCTGTCCCGGTTCTTCAAGCAGATCATCGTAAAAGGGATACACGCAATGTAAAGGCTAAAGGCGCCCCTAAAGGGACGCCTTTTACCATCCCTCCACGATCTTTGTGGCCACCTTCTCCTGAAACACCTCGTCATGTTCTACGAATATCATCGTCGGCGCATACTCCAGCAGGAGATCTTCGATCTGGATCCGGGACAGTACGTCGATATAATTTAACGGCTCGTCCCAAATATATAAATGCGCCCGTTCGCACAGGCTTTTTGCAAGCAGCACTTTTTTCTTCTGCCCTGCGCTGTACCGGCTCATGTCCTTTTCAAACTGCTCCCGCTCCATCCCCATCTTCCGAAGGATGGCTTTAAAGAGGCTCTCGTCCAGGCCGTACTCCTCTGTGAGCCTTCGCAGGCTTCCCTGCACCCAGGACGCATCCTGAGGCACATAAGATATTGTAAGCCCTGCGCCTTTCTCAAATAACCCTGTATATGCGATCTCTTCCCCCAAGATGAGCTTCAGCACGCTGGATTTCCCACAGCCGTTCCTCCCCGACAGGCAGATCCGCTCGCCTCGCCTCACTTCAAAGCTCACATTGCCGCACGCCTTCTTCTCTCCATAATACAGGCTGGCGTCTTTCAGCTCAAGAAGCCTGTCTGCATGATACTTCTCTGGATGGATCTTCAAGTTTTCCGCTACATCGATATTTTTGAGAAGCCCCGCCTTCTGCTCAATGGCCTTGTTCTGACGTTTTTCAAGCACTTTTGCGCGCTTCATCATCTTCGCGGCTTTGTGCCCGATAAACCCTCTGTCTGGCCGAAGGCCGCCCACGCGCTGCCCCTTCTTCGTTCTTTCCACCTTGTCCGACCAGCTCCCCGACTGTCTGGAGGCCAGCTCAAGACGCTTCACCTCGGCGCGCAGCCTTTCATTCTGTGCTATCTCCGCCCGGTCTTCCGCCTCTTTATTGGCATACCAGGAGCTGAAATCCCCCCGCTGCACTTCTATATCCTTTCGGTTGATGGACAGGACATGGTCAATACAGGCGTCCAGGAAATTCCGGTCGTGAGAGACTAGGATAAATCCTTTCTTCCGATTCAGATAGTCCGCTACGAGCCTCCGCGAATATGTATCAAGATGGTTCGTCGGCTCGTCTATGAGAAGAAAACGGCTCTCACCTGAAAACAGCGCCGCAAGCAGCATCTTTGTCTGCTCTCCGCAGCTTAAAGTGCAAAAGGGGCGGTACAGCGCTTCTATGTCCACCTTCAGAAGATTCAGCTCCCGCATCAGCTCCCACTCTTCGCTCCCGGGATTTATATCCGCCAGCACTTCACACGCCATACGCGAGCCGTCCTTCACTTCGTACGGGAAATACCCGAATTCTACGTGAGCGGATATAGCCCCCTCATATTCATATTTTCCAAGAAGAAGATTTAAGAACGTCGTCTTGCCTCTCCCATTCCTGCCAATGAACCCAAGCTTCCAGTCTGTATCGATCTGGAAAGACACATGGGAGAAAATCTCATCATAGCTCCCATCATAATAAAATGTCAGGTCTGTCACATCAATTAATGACATATATTCCTCCTGTCCTCTTAAAACTTCCGTATCGCATCCTGCGAGCCATCTGTGCTTTTGTCGATGGACTTTATTACTACATAATATCCGTTCTCTCCACCTGTCTTCACAAGCACCCGTTCTCCGATCTTACGCCCAAGGAGCGCCTTCCCCACAGGCGACTCGATGCTGATCAGCCCCTGCATGGAATTCCCCCGGATGCTCGTCACAAGGCGGTATGTTTCCGTTTCATCGTCCTCTTCAAAATAGACCGTCACTGCATTATTAATGCCAACCTCGTCCGCTTCGGACGCATCCGATACAATGCTGGCATTCTTCAACATACGCTCTAAATACCGGATACGGCTTTCATTGCGGTTCTTGTCCTGCTTTGCAGCCTTATATTCAAAATTCTCGCTCAGGTCGCCGTGGGCCCGCGCCTCTTTCACCGCAGCAAGCTCTTTTTTACGCACGACCAGCTTGCGGTATTCTATCTCTTCTTTTATCTTCTGAACATCGCTCTCTGTCAGCCTCTCTCCCATATCGCCCGAACGCTCCTTTCATCCCTGTCTCCTCTGTCTGCCTTTTACATAATTCTAGTATATCCCCCGACTGACAGTCAAGTTAATGTTTATTATTAAATACATTGCGTATTTTATTTGCATTTTTTGTCGATTTGCGTTATGATAGATACAAGCTACAAGTTAACGGGCAAAAAAATAAACTCCCTCATTCTTCTCACCAGCAATCCTCCTCTATTACCCGGATTGTTGGCCGTTGACGACGTAGCCGGCTTATTCTACTTGAAAGAAAGCAGGGATTTCGCATTGTATTCGAGCGTCTCCCTGCTTTCTTTTGCCTTTCTTTATACCCTTGTACACTAAGGAGCGCCTTTCTTTTCCCCTCCTGATCGCATTTCAGAGATGATAAGCCCTGACAGTGTAAGCGCCGCCCCGGACGCCGCCATGGCCGTTATCTTCTCTTGGAGCACCAGCACGGACGTGACCATCGTCACGACCGGGACGAGGTAAATATACACGCTGCTTTTTAATACGCCCAGCGCCTTTGTGGCAAAGTTCCAGGTGGCAAAGCACATAGCCGACGCTCCAAGCCCCAGGAACAGAAGATTAAACACATACACCGGATCCTCAAACCGTTCAAGCCCCAGGCGGAACTCTGAGAACGGGATCATAGGGAGCATCCCAAGAAGCCCATATATAAATATCCTTCTCGTCACCTGGACGGTAGGGTAGCCGTAAGTATTGATCTTCCGTATAAATATAGAGTAGCACGCCCACAGAAGCGCGGCCCCCGCAGCCAACAGGTCTCCGAGAGGGTTCAGCTGCATCTTCGCACCGTTAAAGCTGATAAGGCTGACTCCTGCCATAGCGACTACAAATCCTACAAAGAAATTTCCTTTCAGACGCTCCTCATCTTTTAAAAATATATTAGCCAGGATCGCGGTGAAGAAAGGCGCCGCCGATACGACTACCCCAACATTAGAAGCAAGGGTATACGTAAGCGCCATATTTTCAAATAAGTAATACAGGCTCACACCGCTAAGCCCCGCCGCCAGAAAAGTGAGCTCCTGGCGGAGCGTCGTCCCCTTCATGGGGCGCGGGCAGACTACAGTCAGCGCGGCAGCCCCCAGGACAAACCGGAAGAACAGGATCTCCAGCGGCGAAAAGCCCGCAAGAAGTATCTTTGTAGATATAAAAGTCGTCCCCCAGAGCAAGACTGTCAGCATCGCTGCCAGATGCCCGGCCATATTCTGATTCTTCATGCCTTCCCCCACATTTCATATATATTCTGCTTGAAGGCTCTTTCTTCTCTGATCTGAGGCAAGCTAAGGACACAATTCGCCTCCTCCTCTTTCGCTTCCCGCAGGAACCCTTCACACAGATCCTCCATACGGATGTCCATTGGCTTCCTGATATCTTCAAACAGCTCTGGCTCCATCAGATACGCTCCCGCCGTCACATCCCAGTTATAAAATCCCTGGATGCCATAATCGTCCATATTATCGTCAAACCAATAGTCCGTACGCTCTCTGATATAGGAAAGGATCGGTATATCTTCTTTTAGCTCCCTTCGGTACTCCTCCCTTGTAAACAGCACTTTTAAGCAGTTGTTCCCTGTAATTACCGAGACGTTCCTTCCCTTCGTCAGCACAGAAAACGTAGCCTTCTGGTCGCAAGTGAAATTCAGCTCATCCATCCTTCCCTTCGCAAACAAAAGAGGCTCTGTAATGCCTCCCATAAGAACGATCTCCTTTACCTTCTCAAAAAAATGCGGATCTTTCTCATACGCCCCGCCAAGGTTCGTAAGAGAGCCCGTGGCGAGCACGGACAGCTCTCCCTGATGCCTGTCCGCCATCTCCACAAGGAAGTCTACAGCCTCGCTCTTAAAATCTCCAGGCCTTTCTCCTCCTCTTTTTACGATCAGCCCTTCTCTCCCTATCTCCCGCGCCATCTTAAGCGTATTGGGATATACTGCTTCTGTCCTGCTGTTCCCGTAAGTCGTCGTCACGCCCAGAAGGTCTGCGCGCGGATGCCCGAGAAGATATAAAAGCGTCAGGCCGTCGTCCACATCGCATCCTTTCATCCCAAACGTATTGTCACAGTCAAACACGATCTTCTTTTCCATATTGCAATCCTCTCTCCCGTGATTTAAAGCAGCATACATTGGCATCGAGCAGCATCATGACGTCATATCTGCCGTCTGCCTCCCCACAGGCAAAACGGTAGCCCTCTCCTGCGAACACGCCGTCCTTTACTTCCCCTGTCACATAAGCGGATCTTCCGAAATACTCTGACACCACCGGGCTGCAAGGATTGCACAGAAGCTCCCTTGCATCTGCATGCTGGATGATCTCTCCCTGATGCATAAGGGCGATCTTGTCCGACAGCTGTAGCGCCTCTTTCTTATCGTGAGTCACAAGAACCGTGGTCACGTGCTTCTCCCGCTGCAATCGCTTTACGAGGGCGCCCATCTCTACTCGTAATTTCTCATCCAGCCCTGAAAACGGCTCATCCAGGAGAAGGATCTTTGGATCCGCCGCAAATGCTCTTGCAAGAGCCACCCTCTGCATCTGCCCGCCGGACATCTCCTGGATCTTTCTCTTCTCAAACCCCGTAAGCTGCACGTCTGCCAGCAGTTCCCGGACGCGTCTCTTCTGCTCCTCTTTTGGTGTCTTCTTAAGCTCCATAGAGAAACAGATATTCTTCTCCACGCTCATGTGCGGGAACAGGCACAGATCCTGGAACACAATGACCGTCCCTCTGTCCTGCGGCCTCACTGGAAGAAGAGAATCCCCATCCAGCAGGATGTCCCCACGCTCTATGTCAAGCAGCCCTGCTATGCTCTTTAGAAGGGTCGTCTTTCCACAGCCCGATTCTCCCAGAAGGGACACAAAGGAACCGTCCTCTATACCGAAGCTGATATCTTTTAATATATTTTCTTTCTGCAATCGTACATACAGATCTTTTATCTCCAGTTTCATTAAAATTCCCCTTCTGCTATCCAAAGTCATATTTTACCACATTTCCTTTGCTCCAGCAACGGATCATCCATTCGAACGCCCCGAACACAAGCAGGGTGACAGCCAGGAACGCAGTACTATACACACAGGCAATGTTCCGGCTGTCGCTTTGTAAATAAGGAACCATGACGATCGTAAATGTCTTGACCGTGCCGCCGCCAATAAGAAGCGTAAGAAAATACTGGCTAAAAGACACGATATAAGACATGCTAAGGGCTGAGAGGATGACTGGAGTAAGAAGGGGCAGAGTCACTGTGCAAAATGCCCGGAAAGGATCCGCGCCAAGCACTTGTGCCTGCTCTTCGAGCTTCGTCCCCACCGCTCTCATTCCGTCCATAAGAAGCCGCACTGCATAAGGGAGAGAACAGATCAGATGCACCAGGATGACGCCTGCGACGCTGTTCCCAAGCCCCCATTTCAAAAATGTGATCTGGATCCCCATAGCAAATACAGTCGCCGGCACAAGAAATGGCAGGAGCGAGAGGAAATACAGCGCATCCCTTCCCCGGAACTTGCAGCATGTAAGAGCGCGGGCAGTCATCATGCCGACGCCTACCGACAGCACGCTTACCGATGCCGAGATCACGACACTAGAGCCAAAAAGCTTTAACATCTCTCCTCTACGGCCAAAAATCTCTTCTATCGCCCGGGCAGAATATACCTGGGGGAGAAGATCCGGCCATGCCCACCGCTCCGTCACCGTCCAGATCAACAGGTTCAACATTGGAAGCACAATGAGAAGGACAAGCGCCATTATTACAATATTGATTCCTATATTTCTTCCATTTTTCTTATATTTTCGACATTTTATACATTTCATGCTATCTTTTTCCTCATACTTTCTATCTTTCCCCTCATTCGCTCCACTCCTTTTCTTTTAATAGCATGCTACCCTTTTTTATCAGCATATAGTAGATTACAGCGCTCAACAGTGAGATCGCGATAACAATCCCGTTCAACGCCATAGCATAAGGGCGATGCTTCAGATCCGGGTGCGTATACTGGATATAGGCCAGCACCGGCAACGCCTTAGGCACAGTCGCCCCCAAGAGCATCGGCAGCTCATAGGCTCCAAGGGCGAACACGAATATGATCAGAAATCCGCTTAATATAGACGGCATACAGAGAGGAAGCGTCACTCGAAAAAACGAGGAGAGGCGCCCCGCTCCCAGGTTCACCGCCGCTTCGCCCAGCCTCCCGTCAATACTTGCCATCAGCCCGATGACAAAGTAAATAATGAAAGGAATCTCTTTCCACAAGTACGCAAAAATGACGCCGGCCCCTCCCGGATCGTACAGGAGCATCGGGAAATCCTGTTGCTCGCCTATAATCCCCAGCATATAGGCGAACCGCGCCAGAAGGCCATTCTGCGACAGTATATTGATAACAAAGATGGCCACCACTACATGGGGCACGACGATAGGGATCTGCACGACCCGCATCATTTTCCCCTTCGTCCTTCCCGCCGCCACAAGCGCCATACAGATCAGGACTCCGGCCACCGTAGAGATCCCTGCCGATACAAACGCGATATAGAGGCTGTAGAGTACGGATCTGAGCATATCAGGCTTTGCAAATATTTCCTTATAATAATCAAACGTCACTTCCTCCAAACCAAAAACCGGAATCACCCCAAGGCTCTGGGTGATTCCAGTAATTAATCCTGTCAGGAATATGATCCCTAACACAATCTGAGGAACTGACAAAAGATAAGGCGTCAGCTTCTTCATATTATTTCCCCACAACTTCTTCCTGCCATATCTCCTCAATGATCGGAACCAGCTCTGCCGGCATCTCTGGAAGGCGCTTAGACAGGAGCTCATCCTGCGGGATCACTCCCTCGCCGATCTCTACACTGTCAAATGCTTCCTTCTGCGCGTCGTCCAGCTTCTCATACTCTACGACTGGAAGCGTGCGAAGCACTTCGTAACGGCTCGCCTGCATTTCCGGGGAGATCATCTCGTTGATCGCCACCAGAGCTCCGGCCTTATTGCCAGAGTTCTTGGAAACTGCCATAAAATTCGTATTCCCAAGCGTTCCTTTCTCAAACTGGAAGCTCTGCGTTGTCGCGGTGTAAGTCCCGTTGGCTATCCCTGTAGCAACGCCATATGGAGCATAGCTCATATTAAATACGACCTCGCCGTCTGCAAACATCTTATCCAGCGTTGTAGAGGAATCCGGAAATGTCTTCCCCTCATTCCACAAATACGGATTCAAGCTCCTCATATATGCAAGCGCCGGCTCGATCGCCTCCTTCACCGTCTCCTTGTCAGCCTCCATATCCATGAACTGCTCATATCCGCAGATTTCATAGATGAGGTTCCGCACGAACGCGCTTCCCGTGAAATCCGGCAATGCAGGATATGTAACTTTGCCTTTATACGTCTTGCAATACTCCAGGAGCTCCTCCGCGCTTTTCGGCGCTTCCGGCGTCACTGCGCTGTCATGGAACAGGACGAACTGGGCTTTCCCATAAGGAGCCTCATAGCCTTCGATAGGATATGCAAAGTCCATAGTAACATCTTCAGATTCTGCGTCTACGTAATCATTGAAATTCGGAAGAGCTTCTGTAAACGGCCCGTACAAGAAGCCGTTCTCCTTCGCTGACTGGAAGTTCTCACCATTAATCCAGATCATATCAATACTTCCATCCTCTTCCTCTGCCTGGACCTCGCCGGCCAGCTGGCTAAGTACCTGGTCAATGTCCATAGGCACGCGGTTCATGGTGATGTCGTACTTCTCTTTCATCTGCGGCGCAAATACGTCATCCAGCCACTTGTTCAGATCTTCATCGCCGCCCCATCCATAAAAAGTCACTTCCGTGCCTTTCGCTGCCTCTTTCATCTCGTCAAAGCTCATGGCAGACACATCCGCATCTTTTGCCGTATTCTCGGTACTTTCTTCCGCTCCCGTCTCCTGCGCCCCGCTCCCAGCCTGATTGCTGCACGCAGCCAGGGAGAGCAACAGCACACCGCCAAGCAGGAGGCTTAACAATCTTTTCTTCACAATATTTTCCTCCTTAAGTAATTCCTGATTTGCATTTGTTCTTTTCTACAAGTACATAATATTATAAAGGAACTTCCCCGAATTTTCCAATTGTTTTTCCTGATATGCCTCAAATGCTATAGAGGATTTCTATCTAATCTGATCAGCAGGGGTATAGGGCCGCCGCACTTGCATTGCTGCAAGAATGCCTGTACAATAAAGGTGAATACGAGCAGTGAAAGGAAAGATACCGATGTTTTTCAAGTATGGCGAGGAAGAAATAAATTATCTGAAGCAAAAGGATAAAAAGCTTGGAGAAATCATTGATAAAGTCGGGCATATTGAACGAGCAGCCGACACGGATCTGTTCTCCTCCGTCATCCACCATATCGTCGGCCAGCAGATCTCTACGAAAGCACAGGCTACCATATGGAAGCGTATGACTGATGGAATGGGAACGGTAAACGCCGATACAGTTCTCTTGGAAGGGCCTGACGGCCTTCAGTCCTTCGGCATTTCCTACCGAAAGGCGGGCTACATGTCAGACTTCGCCGCAAAGGTTAAAAATGGCGCTTTCGATTTAGAGAAAATCCAGGACAGGACAGACGAAGAAGTAATTAGAGAGCTCGTGTCCTTAAAAGGGATCGGCGTATGGACGGCAGAGATGATCCTGCTATTCTGCATGCAGCGCCCCAACGTCTTTAGCTTTGACGACCTGGCCATCCAACGGGGGCTGCGGATGGTGTATCATCATCGCAGTATCGACCGCAGGCTATTCGAGAAATACCGTCGACGCTTCAGCCCTTATTGCAGCACCGCCAGCCTGTACCTCTGGGCAGTCGCAGGCGGCGCGATACCGGAAATGAAAGACTACGCGCCAAAGAAGGAGAAGAAATAGCATGACTTATACGAACAATTATTCCTCCCCTCTGGGAGACATAACACTGGCTGGCAATGAGAATGGGCTGTCGGGCTTATGGTTCGACGGGCAGAAATATTTTGCCGCCACCTTGCCAAAAGAGCACGAGCAAAAAGACTTGCCGATCTTTGATGATACAAAACACTGGCTCGACATGTATTTTCAAGGGAAATCCCCCGGGTCCGCCCCGCCCCTCTCCCTGGAGGCGACGCCCTTCAGGCTGGCTGTATGGGAGATCATGCTCAATATCCCTTACGGAAAGACCACGACTTACAGTGCGATCGCAAGCCAGATCGCGGAACAAAAAGGGCTTCCCCACATGTCCGCGCAGGCAGCAGGAAACGCTGTAGCACATAATCCCATCTCCATCATCATCCCATGCCACAGAGTGGTAGGGACAAACGGAAGCCTCACAGGATACGCCGGAGGGATCGATAAAAAAATACAGCTGCTCAAATTAGAAAAAGCAGATATGAAAGGACTATTCGTACCTAAAAAATAATGGGGACACTCTGTTCTCCCAAAAGGGACACCCGATTTCACAAAAGGGGACGTACGCTTTTGCACAAAGTGTACGTCCCCTTTTTACTCTTTCTACTTATATTAAGTATTTTTTTAATAAGCGAGCCAGCTCTACTACATTGATAGGCTTTGCTGTGTGGGCGTTCATGCCGCATTCATAGCAATGCTGTATATCGTCAGAAAAAGCGTCCGCGCTCATGGCGATAATCGGGATAGATGAAGCATCCGGGCGATCCAGTTCCCGAATCGCTTTTGTAGCTTCATATCCTGTCATATTTGGCATCCTCAGATCCATAAGGATCGCATCATAATACCCTTCCGGAGACTTCTGGAACTTATCCAGACATATCTGTCCGTCTTCCGCCCATTCCAGCTCCAATCCCAGATCGGACAACAGCTCGCTCGCAACTTCCCAGTTGAGCTCATTATCCTCTGCAAGCAGGATATGGCGTCCGGCTAGGTCCATGTCATGCCCTTCTGTCTCGTCTTCTTCTGTTCCGTCTTTCATATATTGGCGCAGACCATAAAACAACGTTGACTTAAATAGCGGTTTGGAAATGAATCCGCTGATACCTGCTTCACGGGCCTCCGTCTCAAATTCGCTCCAGTCGTATGCAGAGATCAGCAAGATCGGTATCTCGTCTCCCAGATTACGCCGGATCTCTTTCGCGACCTGGATCCCATTCATGCCGGGCAGCTTCCAGTCTAACAGGATAATCTGATAATCGTCCCTGGCTTTACGATGCTGATTCACTAATTCTATAGCCTTTTCGCCGCTCAATGTCCATTCAGCCTGTATTCCAATGGATTTTAGCGCGCCTATCGCCGTTTTGCACAATAATTCATCATCATCTACAACAAGCATCTTCCAGGCAGGGAGAATCATATCTTCTTCCATCACTTCAACTTTCTCAAAGTCAAACACGATATGGAACTCTGTGCCTTTCCCCAGCTCGCTTTGCACATCGATCGTGCCTTCCATCGTATCTACAATATACTTCGTAATCGCCATTCCCAGGCCAACGCCTTCTGTCTTGTGTATTCTCGCTCCGTCCTCACGGCTGTAAGATTCATATATTTTATTCAAAAAATCTGGCGACATGCCGATCCCATTATCCTTGACATTGATATGGATCCGAACATAATTTTCTCCTTTTGGCGATTCCTCCTCGGAAAGAGATAGGCGTATAAATCCTCCTTCTTGCGTGTACTTCGTCGCATTGGACAAAAGGTTCAGCAAGATCTGGTTCAGACGCACGCCGTCGCACCATACATTCTCTGTCCGCACATCTTCAATGTGTATGTCAAAAATCTGCTTTTTAGCCTGGACTTGCGGCTGCATAATGTTGACGATGCCTTCGACGACTTCCTTCAAAGAAATCTGCTCTGCCGTCAAAGTCAATTTACCACTCTCAATTTTGGACATATCCAGAATATCATTAATCAGCCCCAGCAGCTGCTTACTCGACAATGTAATCTTCCTCAGACAGTTCTGTACCTGCTTCCTGTCATCCATATGAGCTGTCGCGATCGCGGTCATGCCTACGATCGCATTCATCGGCGTACGGATGTCGTGGCTCATATTCGCCAGAAATTCACTCTTCGCTCTATTCGCCCCGATCGCCTCCCGGCGAGCCTTCTCCAGCTCCTGCAGCTGCAGGCGCATCATCGCAAAATATCGGTAGAAGATCCCCGTCAGCATAGCTAATACAGAAACGCAGGCCAGTAATGTCATAAGCATCCGCTGGCTGCTCAGATTGTTTATAACCTCATCCAATATGCCGTAAGGCATCACAGCTACCAGGTGCCACTCAGAGTAAGGCAAAGGCGTGCCATACACCTGCCGCCCTTCGCCATCTACCGAAAGTACTGTAGCATACTCCTTATCTTCTCTTAACGCAGCGCCGAACTCCTCAAGAGAGCCCTCTGGAAACTCTATATTTGTTGCAGGGTCATACCCCTTCTGCAGCATTTCAAAATAATCCTCCAGCTCGGTGTTAGGATTACAGATCACAAAACTGCCGTCGGGACGGATAATATGGTAGTACGTCAGCTGGTTCCCCGTATCTAAGGAAAGAAAATCGGCGATATACTCTAACGGGACAGCCGCTATAAGGCCAATGCTCTCCTCTCCGTCCTTCATAGGATAGCTCCCCCGGACGCCGAACAAGACAAGATCTCTTCCCTCGTCGTCGACCCCCATGGCGACCCTCTGCTCCCCCTTGTTCAATGCCTCTACAAAAGGCACCGGGTTCACTGGATGTATCGGCACTCTGGAGAGCGTTTCAAACTCTCCCTGGTCAGAACAGAGCGCCAAAGAGTCGAACCCTCTGATCTGCGCCCTGTAAATCAGCTCTTCGTACAGGCTCTGCCTGTCATAGCCTTCTGGCGAGACCACAGAAGTAATCCCATCTACCTGGTCAAACCGTAGCTGGATAATATTCCCGAAATGCCTGGCCATCTGCTCATTCATCCCAGACGCATAGATCTCTCCTACTTTGTAAATAGTCTCTTTACTCTTTCGGTTCATATAAATCCCCAGAATACCGAAGACAATTATGCTAAACAACAGGAGACTGATAAAGCTGTATAATAAAAAAACGGTTGTGGAATCCTTTTTTTTACTGCTATCCATTACGCTATTTCTCCTCAGACTGGATATATTCCTGGATGGTGTGGATCATTTGATGATAAATATCTGACAGCTGCGGCATCATAGCAACCGCATTTTTATGCTCCCCTTCCTTAAATGCTTTCGTCATCAGGCTGCTGCTTTCATATAGCCTGACAAAAGAAAGGTTCTGGCAGATCCCCTTAAGCGTGTGGACGGCCCGGAGCGCCTCGTCGTAATCCTCATTGCCGATCGACTCTTCAAGCATACGAAAACTTTTATCATCCAGAAACTTAACGACGAATTTCCTGACTGTCTGCTCACGCTGTAATCTGCCCAGCACCTCATCGTAATCACCGCCAAAAGATACATAGCATTCTCTTAAATCCATAACTATCTTCCTCCTTTCATATTGTCCGTCTCCCGATCCAGAAAACGGATAAGCACTTGATTTTTTGTAAGCTTCGCTTCGTACATCATCCCATCCGCTATCTTAAATAGCTTCTTTGTCTTTGCCGTCCCATAAGCCCCTCCTATGCTCGCAGACACCTGCATGTCAGGATATTCCTCTATCACGATCCTGCTAATACAATCCTTTATATTCTCCAATCTCTCCTCGTATGTATCTGCGGGTATACTGTAAAATATAATCACAAATTCATCACCACCATAGCGGATCACAGAATCCGTCTCCTGCACACAAGATAAAACAGCCTGGACAACTCTCTGTAGCACGATATCGCCTGCATCGCGCCCGTAATGGACATTAATCTTCTTAAAATCATCTACATCCATCACAGCTATCGCTTCCGTATCCTCTGCTCTTCGGAAATGCTCGTCATAATAGCGCCGATTGTAGACGCCCGTCAGCGAATCAATATATAATAATTGCAGATGCTGCTGCTTCCGGGACACAGAGCTATACTTCTCATAGGAAAACAATCTGTCATAATCTATCTTATTTCTCATATCCTGAATGCTTACGGTCTTTTCCCCGGACGCCTCCGTCAGCTCCCGTTCAAGCGTACCTGCAATTTCCTGCAGGCACTGCAGAAGAACAGGATTAAACGCTCCACATTGCCCCTCTAAGATCATTTTCAATGCTTCCGTATGAGAATATGCTTTCTTATAACATCGGTCGCTTGTCAACGCGTCATATACGTCGGCCAGCGCGACTACCTGGGCAGAAATAGGGATCTCCTCTCCCTTTAGCCCATCCGGGTATCCGTTCCCGTCATACCGCTCGTGATGCCATCGGCATATTTCAGACGCCACTTTGACAAGCGGCGACTCCTGCTGGTCAAGCGGCAGCCCTGACAATATCTGAGCCCCAATCGCAGAGTGGCCTTTCATGACTTCAAACTCCTCCGCAGTAAGACGCCCGGGCTTATTCAAGATGTCATCTGAGATCGAGATCTTTCCAATGTCGTGCAAGGATGACGCGGTGCTTATTAGATCAATATCCGATTTGGACAAAGAATACCTGTCGGTCCGCTGGGTCAGATTCTTTAACAGAAGCTCTGTAATGGTATTCACATGCAGTACATGTAAACGGCTCTCCCCGTTACGGAACTCCACCAGATGGGAAAGAATGGCGATCATCAGCTTATTGTTCTTTTCCTGCTCGTAAAATTGTTTTACAATAATCTTTTCCAGGTGACGCTGCCTGGCATATAAAAACATCGTATTTGAAATACGGCGGTGGACGATCGTCGAGTCAAATGGGCGGCTGATATAATCGAACGCTCCCATGTCGTAAGCACGCTTTATATTTTTAGGAGAATCGTCAGCCGAGATCATGATGACAGCAAGCGTATAATTCCAGTGATATTTATTTATGTGGGCCAAGACTTCAAATCCATCCATTTCAGGCATCATGATGTCTAAAAGAAGGAGCGAGAATTCCTCTCTGTGCTTTGAGAGGAGCGCAATCGCATCTACCCCATTATCGGCTTCTACAACATCATATTGATCCTCTAAAATATCTATTAAAAGGGCTCGATTCATCTCGGAATCATCCACGATCAAAATTTTCTGTTTATCCATAATACTCCCATTCTCTCACATAAAAAATATTTCGATTTAATTATGCTTTAATTATACTGGAGAGCTTTACATTTTTCAATAATCAAATCAGGAAAATATGCAGTGTACGGAATGACTGCCAGAACGCCAACAAGGGCGACAGATCGCCCCTCTATTTCTTAAGCAGCTTTGAGCCATAATATGTAATAAAAATGCAAAGCCCCATCAAAGCCACGTAGTCCAGATAGAATAAAATCTTCGATTCAGTATAGTCAAGAAAAACAAATTCATTTTTCAAAAACATATAGTCAAGAAAGTCTCTTTTTATAAACACGCACGCCCCATATACTGCGATCAGAAGGCTCCCGGTAAAGCAGATGTACCTGTTTTGCTTCCCTGGCTTTAAACCAAGCCTGTTCCATATCATGCCCCAGTGAAGCCCAAGGTGCAGGCTCATCAAGAGAAATCCCCAGTAGGAGCCCAAGAGATGGAGCCGCCTTGCCGCCGCCATTCCTCCCTGTGCGGGGAGGAATGCAAACATATATCTTGATATAGCAATCCCACTATACATCAGAATCAGCATTGCCACAAGCGTCAGCATATTTACAGTCAGCATAAGGATCCGTACCGGCGTATACTTTCCTCGAGCCAGGCTCTTATACCAGCTCCCGTTCAGGATATGATGAGCGATAAACAGAACGAACATCACTGCCCCCGCCCATTCATGCGCCATCTCTCCCCAGAAATGGTAGCCCATAAGAAATAAAAGCGCCATCGTCATGAAAATGTCTAATATCCATCTCATCTTTCTTTTCATCTCATCGCCTCCTCCCGGCAGCATTCATCACACCTGCGCTTCTGTTGCTTTTACCCCGTTATTCTGCCGCCTTATTAATGCAGCTTATCGCATTGAGGCTTCGTGGATATCCAATATAGGGAAGGCACTGAGACACGGCCCGGATCAGGAAATCCTTATCATTCCCAAGATTCATATTTCCCTTTGCGTGAGCGGTAAGCTGCAGCTCACAGCCCCCTTGTGCCACCAGAAAGCAGAAGGTAATCAGCTCCCGCTGCTTTAGGCCAAGGCCTTCCCTCGTGTAATAATCTCCAAAGCAGTTCGCTGCCAGCCACCGATTGATATGTCCGGCCTTCCACGCTTCCTTCATATGTTCCCCGAAAATCTCTGCCTGCACCTGCACGCCTTTTTCCAATCGGTCTTCCAATGTCGTTGTCGCCTGGCCCGCAAGAGGCAGCTTGATACCTCGGGCTGTTAAGATCTCATTCGTTGCCGCTAAAAATGGCATCACTCTTCCAAGCCCTAGATAATCTACTGCCTGATACACCATCTCCTTTACCATAACAGGCGTTACGCCCTGCTCTAACGCCTCTGGGAGCTTGCTCTTATAAACCTCCAGGCCCTGACACCCTAAGAGCACAGAAAGGATCGCCAGATACCGCACATCACCGGGCAATTCCTGCCCTGGCTCATTGGCCACCTCTTCCAGCGTAAAATATTCCATACGCTCCATAAATTCCGGATCTGTTTCATAATAACCCATTGCCTGTTCCTCCTATATCTTCTGATTCCCTGTTGACCATACATGTGCGTCCTTCGCCGCGCCCTTCGTATTCTGCGCCATAACGCCCACCAACGCATGGGGAACGTAGGGCTCTTCCAGATACAAGATCTCTTCCTCGCTTAAAACCAAATCTGTTGCTTTCACTATACCTTCCACCTGAGAAAGGCTTGTGGCCCCCACTACTGGTGCGGTCACTTTGGTAAGCAGCCATGCCAAGGAGACTTCCGTCATGCTTACACCTTTCTGTCCGGCAAGCTTTGCTACTCTTGAAATAATAATGCTGTCCTGTTCAACAGAAGCGTCATATTTAAATTTTGCATAATTATCTTCTTTCAGTCGTTTAGAAGTCTCACCAGGCAGCCTTGACAGCCTCCCGCCAGCCAACGCGCTGTAAGGCGTCATAGCAATATCATCCTCTGCACAAAGGGCTGCCATCTCCCGCTCTTCCTCCCGGAAGATCAAATTGTAATGCCCCTGCACGGAAGCGAACTTGGCAAAGCCCTCCTTTTCCGCCAGCGCATTTGCCTTAGCAAGCTGCCAGGCAAAACAGTTGGAAATTCCGATATAACGGGTCTTCCCCTCTTTTACCGCCTGATTTAATCCCTCCAGTATATCATAGATTGGCGTCTGGTAGTCCCACATGTGATAGATATACAGATCCACATGATCCATCCCCAGATTCTCAAGGCTTTTATCCAACATCCGCCGGATATGCTCCTGGCCGGAAATCCCTTCGCCTATCTCCTTCTGTGTCCGGGGAAGGAACTTCGTCGCCACCACAACCTCCTCCCGCTCCGCATAATCTTTTAACGCCCTGCCAAGATACTGCTCGCTGGTACCGCTCTGATAGGCGATAGCCGTATCGAAAAAATTGATCCCAAGCTCCAGCCCCTGCTTTATGATCTCGCGGGAACGCTCCTCGCCAACTGTCCAGGAGTGCTGGCCGTTTGCCGCGTCCCCAAATCCCATGCATCCCATGCAGATGCGGGAAACTATCAAGTCTGCATTCCCTAATTTCATATATTGCATCACTTAGCCTCCTGTCCCCTAAAGCCCCAGGCCTTCAATCCATTCTCCGACCGCACCGTCCGGATCGGATGACGACGAATCGCGGATATGAAGCCCTTCCAGCACCTCCGCCTGCGGCTCCAGCTCTTTAATACTGTTTACCGTGTCCGACAATCCGCTTCCGCCGCTGGTGCAGAAAGGAGCGATGGTCTTGCCAGAGAAATCGTAACTGTCAAAGAACGTATACAGGATCATAGGCATATCACTCCACCAGTTCGGATAGCCAACATAAATGACGTCATATTGCCCAAAGTTATTAATACTGTCTGCAATCTCCGGCCTTTCTCCGTCCTGTTTTTCTTCCGCTGCAATATCCAGAAGCTCATTATAGTCATCAATATAAGGCTCCGTCGGCACGATTTTAAAAATATCCGCCCCCGTCTGGCCTGCAATAGAATCTGCAACCTTCTCTGTATTGCCTGACCAGGAGAAATACACGACCAACGCCTTATTTCCTTCCCCGCTTTCCGATCCTCTCTCCGGCTCTTTCGCATCTTCCGCCTCCTGCCCGGACATATCTGTCTGTGACGTCTCTTTTTCGGCCTCTTCGGCAGTGTCGCTGCTGCTGCACGCTGCTAACGATCCTAATAATGTGCAAAACAAAAGTACAGAAATTAATTTTTTCATGCCACACCTCGCTTATCCTAATTTTCCGTATATTTCGTCGTCTACCGGCTCGCACCACTCATTGCTCGTCTCCTCGCCCGGGACCTCTACCGCTATGTGGGAAAACCAGCTGTCTGCCTTTGCCCCGTGCCAATGCTTCACCTCTGCCGGGATCGTGATCACCGTGCCGGGTTCCAGGCTTACCGCTTCCTTTCCTTCCTCCTGATACCATCCGCTTCCCGCCGTGCAGATCAAAAGCTGTCCGCCTCCGCTCTCTGCATGGTGGATATGCCAGTTGTTCCGGCACCCCGGCTCAAAAGTCACATTTGCTAAGAATACGTCCGTCTCCCCCGGGACTGTCAGCGGGTTGAGATAGGAATTGCCGATAAAATACTGTGCAAACGCCGTATTCTCTTGTCCCAACCCAAATACATCCTGCTTGTCAAATTCTTCTTTACTGTTGATTTTCATAATACATCTTCTCCTTTTCATCATCTCATCTTATTTTTATTTTGTTTCTAACGTACCGGCCACTGCTTCACATCAACTCTTAAGCGAGAGTGCTCTTCTGCATTTCATATCTCAGATAATCCATATGCTCGATCTGCTTTTCCTTAAAATGGATCTCATCCAGCGTCCTGCCCCTCTTCTGATCCAGCATCGCTATCCGCTGCCGTTGAGTCTTTTCTCCCTCCATCATAAAGTGCATATAGGTTTCCACTTCTCCTTTATCAAAACCGATATCATGCAGCGTCATGATCATGCTAAGCCTCTCTATGTCCTGCTCGTCATACTGCCATTCCCCCATCACTTTTTTTACCGCCTCACACAGTCCGAAGCTCTCGTACTCTTTCAGGATCTTCACAGGAATCTGGTATCTCTCGCTTGCTTCTTTCATTGTCATTTCCTTACTCCTCCAATGCTCGTATGTTCTGATACCTTCTCTGCTACACGCTCATTCCTTTCTGGAATACTTATATTGTATATCTGTTTTTATCTAATGTCTAATACCCATGTTGAATTCCAAACTATGCCTGAAACGCATGGTTGGATAGGTATAGCAAAAAAAGAGCATCTAAATCTTCTCAATTTAGATGCTACATTTACCCTCAATTTACAGGGGCACACAAACTACAAATATTCTTTTACATGAGCGACAAACCGCGTCATCACCAGTGACAGTTTCAGATTCTTTTTCCACACCAATACACATCCGCTTGTCAGCTCCGGCTCAAGCGGCCTTAAGCACAGCGTATCATTGTTGCAGGCAAAATCCATTGTCATCGCAGCCCCAACACCGTTTTCTACCATATCCATCTGATTGTTGTGTGAAAGGTTGCAAGTACAGACAACACGGACATCTTCTGCTGCCTGGCCAAACCAATTCTCCAATTCATTCCGCACAGACGGACGTTGAGCCACGATCAAGGGCTGGCCTGCCAAATCCTCTGGAGTAATCCTGTCTTTTTCTGCCAAAGCAGAATCCTTGCGTATCAGCACCCTCCATTTTTCTTCCACAGGCATCCGCACATAATGATACCGGCTAATCTCCACAGGCTCCAGTAAAAGCCCCATATCCAGGATGCCATTTTCCAGCCTTTCCTTTACGTCATCTGCAATAGCTGTATAAATATGGAAGCTCACATCAGGATATTTCTGCTGGAAAGATGCCATCATTTGTGAAAATGGCTTCATATTCCGCGCTTCGCCGCAGCCGATCGCGATTTCCCCTGAGACGACTTCCGCACCATGTTTCAGCTCCTTTTCTGTCTTCATCGTTAAATCTACAATCTCCTGCGCCCGGCGGCGAAGAAGCAGCCCCTCCTCTGTCAGCAGAATATTATGCTTGCCCCGGTGAAATAATTTAACGCCGAGCTCTTCCTCCATCTGCATAAGCTGCCTTGACAAAGTCGGCTGCGTAATGTTAAGAAACGCCGCGGCACGAGTAATATTTTCTTCCCTTGCAACAACAAGAAAGTATCGCAAAACCCGAAGCTCCATTTATATAAACCTCCATATTCCCCACATAATCTACAAGCGCCGGCCTTGATATGTAACATTTTTAACAATTCTTTGTCGCCAAAATTCCATATTTGTCTAGGTGTCGATATTTATTTCCCATCACTTCATAATCCCGTTAATTCCGCAGCATATCTATATCAATCTCTGCCAGATATACGCCCTCTTCTTCCGGGGCTTCAAGAATATACATATACCGAATAGTCTCGCATTGGTACGACCTGTACCACCTTTGGAAACATACGCTTACCTCCGCTACACTAATGGATTAATCCTGTTCCCAATTTCAATATAAGTATATCACAATCTACCCATTAAAAAACCCACAAACAAAATCTGTCTGTGGGTCTTCCTCGTTTTTCCATTCGCAGATAGCTACCTCTTACTGAACTGCGGCGCTCTTCTTGCTGCCTTAAGCCCATATTTCTTACGTTCTTTCATACGCGGATCACGTGTTAAATAACCTGCTTTTTTAAGGATCGGCCTGTAATCAGCGTCTGCCTGAAGGAGCGCTCTTGCGATGCCATGGCGGATCGCGCCTGCCTGTCCTGTGTAACCGCCGCCTTTTACGTTAACAATCACATCGAACTTCCCTTCAGTCTCTGTCGCAGCAAACGGCTGGCGAACGACAACTTTCAATGTCTCAAGCCCGAGGTAATCGTCAATGTCTCTCTTATTTATAGTAATGACGCCTGTTCCTGGCACTAAATATACTCTTGCCACTGATTTTTTTCTTCTTCCTGTCCCGTAAAATCTTGCTTTAGCCACTGTAATGTCCTCCTCTCAACCTTTCCTTAAAATTTCAGCTCTACCGGCTTCTGAGCCTGCTGCTCATGATTCGGCCCGGCATATACATGAAGCTTTTTGATCATCGCTCTTCCCAAAGGTCCTTTTGGAAGCATTCCTTTAACTGCAAGCTCTACAACCTTCTCAGGCTTCTTGGCCATCATCACTTCCAGCGTGGTCTTCTTCATTCCGCCTACATACTCGGAGTGATTGTAGTAAATCTTCTGCGCCATCTTCTTGCCTGTCACTTTTATCTTCTCAGCATTCACGATAATTACATAATCGCCTGTATCCACATGTGGCGTAAATTGTGGTTTGTTCTTTCCTCTTAAAACCTTGGCCACTTCAGATGACAGACGTCCTAATGTACATCCGTCAGCATCAACTACATACCATTTTCTTTCAATCTTATCTGGATTAGCCATATAAGTTTTCATTGGTTTCCCTCCTGTGAATCATTCTTCATTTTCAATAACTCTATCGAAATCAGCAAGGCTCCGGGGCTTTGGCTCCTTGCTGTTTCTCTTTTCGTCATACTGATTCATTATATTATACGGTGCCACGTGTGTCAACAGTTTTCCACAAAAATATCCGAAAAACCCTCTACTTTTCTGATGCTCTAAAGGCGTCTTATTCAACTGTCCAGCCTGATGAGCCCAACCCCTCCAGCGTCTTCTCCAGAGACAGCTTCTCAACATTCTCATCATCGACCGGGAGAAGACCTGCTTTTATGACCGCTTTCAGCGTCTCCTTATCTCCGACGTTCATCTCTATCTTTTCAGTAAGCTCTTCCCCATTCTCTTCAATATTATAGGAGACTCCTTCCAGCCCGCTGTAAGATTCCGCCATCTGCTCAACAGATTCCTGGATCATCGCCTTATCTTCATCTGTATAGCCCTCCATATTAATTACGGACTCCTGTTTAACCTTCACAATCTTATCGCCTTCTGCGTCAAACGACATACGGATGCTCACGCCGTTCTGCTCAATCGTGCACGCTCCTGCATCCTCCTTCAACTCTGCCTTACATGCAGAAAGTCCCAGCACGAGAATACATGCTACAAGAATACCTGTAATTTTTTTCATTTTCTTTCCTCCTCATATCCTTTAATAATATTTACAGATAATACCTATCTTAATATATAATAAAGGATAACTTTATTTATGGCAAGTAAAGTCTTCTTTAAATTATACATAAAAATCTACTCTTTTCCGGCTGTGTGCCTTCTCATCCACAAAGGTGATATTTCTACATGGATTTCCCTAGTAGCATTTATGCCCATTTTCTGGTATAATAAGCATCATCGCTACCATCTTACTAAACAAAATGGTAGCGTTAAAATCGAAAAGAAATGAGGTTAATCTTATGTGGGCATATAAGAGTGTATTTTACCAGATATATCCGATCGGCTTCTGCGGCGCGCCCGTCCATAACGACGGTGAGTGCGTCCCACGGATCCGCAAGCTGCTCGACTGGTCTGAGTATTTAAAGGAGCTGGGGGTAGATTCTATCCTCTTAAACCCTATTTTCGAATCTGACAACCACGGCTACGACACGCGGGACTTCCGCTCTATCGACTGCCGCCTCGGGACAAATGCAGATTTCCGCGAAGTGTGCCAGGATCTGCACGCGCACGGTGTGAAGATCGTGCTGGACGGGGTATTCAACCATGTAGGGCGCGGTTTCTGGGCATTCAGAGACGTACAGGAGAAGAAATGGGATTCTCCATATAAAGACTGGTTCCATATCAGCTTCGACGGCAACAGCGGCTACAACGACGGCTTCTGGTATGAAGGATGGGAAGGGCATTTCGAGCTTGTGAAGCTGAACCTTAAGAACCCGGCGGTCGTAGACTACCTGCTGGATTGCGTGCGCTTCTGGGTAGATGAGTTCGATATCGACGGCCTGCGCCTTGATGTAGCATACTGTCTTGACCATGACTTTATGCGGCGGCTCCGCTCCTTCGTACAGGAATTAAAGCCTGGCTTCGCCCTGATCGGGGAAGTCTTGTTCGGCGACTACAACATCATCGTAAATGACCAGATGCTCCACAGCTGCACGAATTATGAGTGCTACAAAGGGCTTTTCTCCAGCTTCAACTCTATGAACCTGTTTGAGATCGCCCACTCCCTGCACCGCCAGTTTGGAAGCGACCAGTGGTGCATTTATCGCGGAAAGCATCTGATGACTTTTGCGGATAACCATGACGTCACAAGGCTCGCAAGCATCCTTACCAACAAGAGCCACATCCCTCTCGCCTACGGGCTTCTCTTCGGAATGCCGGGCATCCCGTGCTTATACTACGGAAGCGAGTGGGGCGAAGAAGGCGTAAAAGCGCCTGATAACGACTATGCGCTGCGCCCTTGCTTCGACGAGCCGAAGCCAAACGACCTTACAGAATATATAAAACTGCTCATCCGCACCCGCCAGAAAAGCGATGCCCTTTGCAATGGCGCTTACAGGAATATCGTAATCCAGAACCACCAGCTTGTATTCGAAAGACGCTCTGATAACGAGCAGGTAATCGTCGCCATCAACGCCTCTGACCAGCCGTACACCGCATGGCACGGTGATCTGAACGGAGAAGGGACAGACCTTCTGACAGGCAATACCATACACCTCGACGGAAAACTGGAGCTGCCGCCCTATAGCGTGCAGTATGTTAAAAAATAAACAGGGGACGTACGCTTTTCGCAAAAGCGTACGTCCCCTTTCATTAAAACGGGTGTCCCTATTCTGCAAATAATGCCGTGGAGTAATATCTGTCGCCATGATCTGGAAGAAGGACTACGATTGTCTTTCCTTCATTCTCGGCTCTTTTGGCCAGCTTCACTGCCGCGCACATCGCCGCTCCTGACGAAATCCCGACAAGGATGCCCTCTTTCCGGGCAAGGAGCTTCCCGTACTCAAACGCCTCTGCCTCCTGGATTGTAAGTATCTCATCATAGATTTCTGTGTTCAATGCTCTCGGCACGAACCCGGCTCCAATGCCCTGCAGCCCATGAGGGCCTTTCTCTCCTCCAGAAAGTACAGGGGATCCGGCTGGCTCTACCGCCACGACCTTCACATCCGGTTTCTGTGATTTCAAATATTCTCCTACGCCGGTAATCGTTCCGCCTGTCCCTACTCCCGCCACGAAAATGTCCACCGCTCCGGCTGTGTCCCGCCATATCTCCGGCCCTGTCGTCTCTCGGTGGGCTGCAGGATTAGCCGGGTTCTCAAACTGTCCGGGAATAAAGCTGTCTGGAATCTCTTTTGCCAGTTCTTCCGCCTTGTCGATGGCGCCCTTCATCCCCTTGCTCCCTTCTGTCAGCACAAGCTCCGCGCCATAGGCTTTCAGGATATTCCGCCGCTCCACGCTCATCGTCTCAGGCATCGTCAATATTATACGATATCCCTTCACTGCTGCGATGGACGCAAGACCGATACCTGTATTCCCGGAAGTAGGCTCGATAATTACCGATCCTTTCTTCAGGGCTCCTCTTGCCTCTGCGTCTTCAATCATAAACTTCGCCGCCCTGTCCTTCACGCTCCCGGTAGGATTGAAGTACTCCAGCTTCATAACGAGCCTTGCCTTAAGCCCCAGCTCTTCCTCAACGTTCACTGCCTCTACAAGGGGCGTGTTCCCAATCAATCCTAATGCTCCTTTGTAAATATCTGCCATTTCTGCCACTCTCCTAATCTCTTTTTTTCGTTATGCCTGATACTCGCAGTATACCATTCTCTTGATTTTACATTACGATCTTACGGAAATTCTTCTTTCCCTTTTTCAGTACGATCCCCTCGCCTGCAAATGTGCCTGCTTCAAAAATGTGATGGATGTCCGTCACCTTCTCGCCGTCCGCCGCCACGCCGCCCTGCTGGACCGCCCGGCGCGCCTCTGCCTTAGACGGTACAAGACCGCTTTTTACAAGGAGGGTAAGAATGTCGATCCCGCCGTCTGTCAGATCATCCGCTGTAAGCTCTGCTGTCGGCATGTCGGCCGCCGCTCCCTGGCTGAACAATGCCCTCGCGGACTCCTGCGCCTTCTCAGCCTCCTCTTCGCCGTGGACGAGCTTTGTCAGCTCATATGCAAGGATCTCTTTCGCCGTATTCAGCTGCGCGCCTTCCCACCCATCCATCTTATCAATTTCCTCGACAGGAAGGAAGGTCAGCATACGAATGCATTTCAGTACGTCCGCATCTCCTACGTTCCTCCAATACTGATAGAATTCAAACGGGGACGTCTTATCCGGGTCGAGCCACACCGCGCCGCTCTGGGTCTTTCCCATCTTCTTCCCTTCAGAATTAAGAAGCAGCGTAATCGTCATGGCGCATGCATTCTTGCCAAGCTTCCGTCGGATCAGCTCTGTGCCCCCCAGCATGTTGCTCCACTGGTCGTCCCCGCCAAACTGCATATTACAGCCGTATTTCTGGAACAGCATATAGAAATCATAGCTCTGCATGATCATATAGTTGAACTCAAGGAAGCTAAGCCCCTTCTCCATCCTCTGCTTATAACATTCGGCCGCCAACATGCGGTTCACTGAAAAATGCGGGCCAATCTCACGGAGCATCTCCACGTAATTCAGATCCAGAAGCCAGTCGGCATTATTTACCATAAGCGCCTTTCCTTCTGAAAAATCAATGAATCTGCTCATCTGCTTCTTAAAGCACTCGCAGTTATGCTCGATGATCTCCGGCGTCATCATGGAACGCATGTCGCTCCTTCCCGACGGATCGCCGATGTAGCCTGTCCCGCCTCCAATCAGAGCGATCGGTTTATTTCCGGCATCCTGAAGCCTCTTCATGAGACAGAGCGCCATAAAATGCCCTACGTGAAGGCTGTCTGCCGTCGGATCGAATCCAATGTAAAATGTCGCCTTGCCGTTATTGATCAGCTCCCGTATCTCCTCTTCGTCCGTCACTTGAGCGATCAGGCCTCTTGCCTGCAGCTCCTCATAAATCCCCATTTCTTCCTTCTCCTTTTCTCATAATATATCCGAGCCGTGAAAAGGCAGGCTCCCGTCTGCCACCGACGCAAAAAACGCCCTTATCCTTTACAGATAAGGGCGAGATTACTCTTCGCGGTACCACCTTAATTTACCGTCCGTTCACACGTCCGGTCTTATCAAGTTGAATATGCACAACTCTGGCATGATAACGTATGCCGTCCCGTCACAGCCTACTCGCCCTATGCCGCCGTTCCATATCGCCTTCCCGGCCGCATCGCTTTCGGTATGAAGCTCCAAGATGTATTCACAGCCCCTTCCTTCATGCGCCTCTCATCCGCCGGCTGCTTTCTGTAAGGGTGTAGGGAACTGCTACTTCTTCTCTTCAACGCTTTTCGCTGATTGATATGCTAACCGATTTATGGAAATTTGTCAAGCCCTCTATTTCGCCCAGATTGCCCCATCCTTCACTACCAGCTTCAGATTCAGGCTCTTATCAAGAAGCACGACGTTCCCCTTCTTGCCTGGTGTGATCGACCCGTAGCTTTCGTATTCTCCGAGAGCTTTCGCCGGATTCATCGTCACGCATGCCACAGCCGTCTCAAGCGGAAGGCCTACTTTACGCACCGCCACTTTCATACATTCCAGAAGATTCGTCACAGAGCCTGCCAGAGCGCCGCCTTCCACAAGGGTAGCTCGGTTCCCCGCTACGTCCACGTCCAGTCCGCCCAGCGTGTACCGTCCGTCAGCCATCCCCGTAGCCCGCATACTATCGCTGACAAGGATCATCCGATCCTCGCCCATCATTTTGAATGTGGCCCGCACTGTCGCCGGATGGATGTGCACACCGTCACAGATCAGCTCCGCATGCACATGGGAACTGTCCGACACTGCCCCTACTACGCCGGGATCACGATGGCCGAACGCAGGCATAGCATTATAAAGATGCACCGCATGGTTCGCCCCCGCGTCGTACGCCGCCTTAGCTGTATCGTAATTTGCATTCGTATGGGCAAGGGAAATATTCACTTTGTCTTTCATCGCCTTTATAAATCCCACCGCGTCCGCGTTGCTCTCCGGCGCGATCCCCACGAATTTTACCAGCCCTTCCGACGCGTCCAGGAACCGCTTGCATATATCTTCGTTACAAGTAATGATATGCCTCTCATCCTGCGCCCCCTTCTTCACTGTACTGATAAACGGCCCTTCCATATTGACGCCGATGAGATCCGCGCCCGGCGACTGCTCCTTTTTGTATTCCGCCGCCACGGATAAGATCCGTTCCAACTCCTCCACCGGAAGCGTCATCGTCGCAGGAGCAATAGCTGTGACGCCTACAGAAGCCTCGTATTCTGCGATGCCCGCAATAGCCTCCTTCGTCCCGTCACAGAAATCATACCCCTTACAGCCATGGAAATGGATATCAATAAGCCCCGGGATCGCATAACATCCTTCTCCGTCGATTACCTCTGTCTCTTCGCAGCCTCCATCTGCCGCATCTACAAATACGCCGTCTCTAATAACGATCTCGCCGTCTCTGAATTCTTTATCTTCCCCGTAAACTTTTACATTTTTAATAATCATTCTCTTTTCTCCTTCATAAATGTCCAATCCGCTCTTCTTACCCTCAGCGCCCCTCTGTACACTGAAGATCCCGTTCCATATAAATTATAATATATAGTTCCCCTCTCTGCAATCCTTCTTCCTCTCACAAAGCGGTGAATATGAAAATTGTGTAAACAGAGTAGAAAATTTTAACATTTGCTGTTATACTTATACGCGGGAATGCATTTCCCAAATATAAAAAGAAGGAAGGAATACAATATGGTTATTTGCAAAGCGAAAGATTACAAAGAACTAAGCCGCAAAGCCGCAAACATCATCTCTGCACAGGTGATCTTGAAGCCAGACTGCGTACTGGGGCTTGCCACCGGTTCTTCACCGATCGGGACTTACGAGGAGCTGATCCAGTGGAATAAAAGAGGCGACTTAGACTTCTCTGCCGTTACCACTGTAAACCTGGATGAGTATAAAGGATTAAGCCCTGAGAATGACCAGAGCTACCGTTACTTTATGAATACAAATCTTTTTAACCATGTAAATATTGATAAATCCCGCACCTTTGTGCCGGACGGCCTGGAGCCTGACGCGGAAAAAGCATGTAAAGATTACGACGCTATCGTTGAGAAAGTGGGCGGCATCGACCTGCAGCTCCTCGGCCTTGGCCATAACGGGCACATCGGGTTCAACGAGCCTGCAGACGCATTTACGCCATGCACGAACTGCGTAGATCTCACAGCCAGCACCATTGAGGCGAACAAGCGATTCTTCGAATCCGAGGCGGACGTTCCACGCCAGGCCTATACGATGGGGATTGGAACGATTATGCGCGCAAAGAAGATCGTTGTCGTCGTAAGCGGGCAGGATAAAGCCGAAATCTTAAAGAAAGTAGTGGACGGCCCCATTACGCCACAAGTACCGGCTTCCGTACTCCAATTACATCCAGACGTGACAATCGTAGCCGACGAAGCAGCCGCAGCGCTGCTGTAACCAATTGGGGACGGGGTAAAATGAATTTTACCCCGTCCCCAATTGACAACTACAGATACACGATCTCGTCTTCCGGCGCTTCTGCTGGTGACGCGGAGATCAGGTACAGTACCGGCTGTTCATTCCCATAGGGGCCCACGGCTTCGAATTCAAATCTTGCACATATCTTAAGCCATTTCTTAAGGGGTATCTCTGTTCCTTTCTCCAGTTTGCACGGATAGCCGTAATATTTCATATCATCTGCACAGCACGTCATAAACTTACGTACTGGTACGAACATATCTTCCCCCATTCCTTTCGGGCGGAATGCTTTCGCCGTGAACTCGATTTCTTTATGAAGGTAAAGATCTGGATGGTCGCACGCGTCCACATACCAGATACCGAAATCATTGTCCTCGACCACAATCTTGTCGCCTGTCACATCGTACGGAAGATCTGCTGCGGAGGGAGGGATGATATTGCCGTCCATACCTTCAAATATCAGCTGCGCCATCGGGTTCTGTACTTTCATCGCACGCCGGAAGGAGGAGCGGTCTACGCTCTCCGGGCAGCGGTTCACGACGATCAGCTCCGATTCTGTAAGCTGCTCCATCAGCGTATTCCTCATATTCAGGAGGTACATGTCAAGCGTGCTGCCGTTCACCGTAGAATAAATACCTTGCAGCTGCCAGCTGCGTGGATATTTCTTCATCAGAAGATCCTTTAGCTTCCACATACCGTTATATTCGATTACTACTTGCACAGGGTGGTAGCTTTTCTCACAATTCTTAAAAAATTCTGCGCTTAGCTGCTCCGGCTCCTCTATGTCCAGAAGCGCCATGTCATGCTCTTTCAGGAACTCATCAGAATATCCTTCCTCCCCGTCCTCACAGCGTATGAGCAAAGTAAGCCCCGGCTCTATCCATTCCTGCTCCAGTAAAGTCTCCTTTACAAGCACCGTCTTCCCACTGTCCAGAAAGCCGGTTACGATGAATACCGGCGTAGGCGTCTGGCCAAACATATTTCCACTCCTCCTCTAAATATGAAATAGCTTCAGAAGCTCATTCTCCTTTAAATCTGTCCCAATCACGCACACCCGGCCCGCATAGTCAGCCTGAGCGTCACGCACTTCATATTCCTCCGGGACAAGATCGAACTGCTTCCATGTTCCGTCTGCCATCTGCACGATCCCTTTCGCACGCAGGACAGTCCCATATCCTTCTGTGGCCGACAATGCCTTAACAAGAAAATCCAGTTCTTCCGCTGTATACTTGTGAGCCGTCTCCTTCCCCCAGCTTGTAAACACCTCGTCCGCATGATGATGCTCATGCTCACAGCATCCTTCATGATCATGATGGTGCCCGTCATGATGTCCATGGCCGCAGCATCCTTCATGCTCGTGATGGTGCTCGTGCTCATGGCCATGGCCGCAGCATCCTTCGTGCTCGTGATGGTGCTCATGGTGATGGCCATGGCCGCAGCATCCTTCGTGCCCGCCATGATGCCCGTGGTGATGCTCTTCCCGCAAGCCTTCGATCTCGCTCTCCTGCTCAAGCGCATGCAGGATCGCCTCTTTCCCGAGGCTGTCCCAGGGCGTTGAAATAATCGCCGCCCCTGCATTTTCGTGGCGCAAGAGATGCACGCACTCCTCCACTTGTGCATCCTCCATTGTCTGGGTACGGCTGATAACGATCGTAGACGCATGTCCTACCTGATCTTTAAAAAATTCTCCGAAATTCTTCAAGTACAGCTTCGCCTTCTTGCCGTCTACAACTGTAATCTTCCCCGAGATCTCGATATCCGTCTCTTTCTTCACATCCTCGATCGCCTTTACGACGTCCGAGAGCTTTCCGACGCCCGACGGCTCGATTAATACGCGATCCGGGCAGTATTCTTCAATTACTTTCTTAAGCGCCCTACTGAAATCCCCTACAAGCGTACAGCAGATACAGCCGGAATTCATCTCTGTAACCTCGATCCCGGCATCTTTTAAGAAGCTGCCGTCAATGCCGATCTCACCGAACTCGTTCTCGATCAGCACCAGCTTCTCTCCTGTAAACACCTCATGGATCAGCCGTTTTATAAATGTCGTCTTCCCCGCCCCTAAAAATCCAGAGACAATCTCTACTTTTGTCATCTCTATATCCCTTCCTTTCTTTTATTATGATGATGTTGGAGCCAAAAGGCAGCCTCCATGATACTATGGATTGTTCGCTCCTGGAGCCTCCTTCACGACGCCGTCGTCTCCTATGACAGCGTTTGGAGACAGCCCCTCCAGGAAATCATACATCTCTCTCTGCTCGTTCTCATCGTTTAAGTACTGCGTCGTGTACTCTGTCTGAAGACAAGGTACAAAGGACATCTCCGAAAGCCCGTCAATTGTAATGTCCAGGTTCAGAAGCCCCGTATATTTCGTCTCCCCGTTGAACCAGAAGTCTCCCATACTGTAGACAATGGGCTTGCCTTCCACATACTCGATCCCCTGAAGCACGTGAGGATGCCCTCCCACTACGATATCCGCGCCGGATGCAAGGAATTCTCTCCCCTGAGCCGCCTGCTCTTCATCATACTGCGTCACGTCCTCCGGCCCCCAGTGCATATAGGCGATCAGATAATCACATTTCTTCGACGCTTCCCGGATCACCTCGTTATATTCCGCCGTGTCATATGCCTCCAGCACTCCCGCCGAATTTTCCGTCGCGGCTGGGGTATAACGCATAGACTCCGCGTTCGTGGCGGCGACAAACCCGATCTTCATCCCATTAATGAGGAAGTACACTGGACGGACGGCTTCTTCTTTGTTGCGCCCGCCGCCCACATAGACAAGATCATCCGCCTCCAGATATTTTATCGTGTCCAGCATGGCCTCCTCCCCATAATCATAAATATGATTATTCGCAAGAGATACCAAGTCTGTCCCCATTTCTTTTAGAAGCCCCATGCGCTCCGGCTTGGCGCGGAACGTGTAATACTTCCCTTCCAGCGGCTCTCCGCGGTCGCTGGCACAGTACTCATGGTTCAGATAGAAAATATCGGTCTTGTTCGTCATGTCCAGTATTTCAGGCGCGATGCTCCCAGACAGCCCCTTCGCCTCATCATAATGATCCAGGACGAATCCATCCTCCTCCAGGCACAGATCCCCTGCGACCGTTACCTTGGCCACATCTTTCGATCGGCCATCTCGCATGTAGATCTGATGCTCTGCTGCCGTCTTCTCATCTTTCAGATACCCTTTCTTCCGGTCAGACAGCACATGCAGCGTCTCCCCGGTAGCCTCATGGACCCCTTTTTCCGTCAGCTCCCCTTCCTTTGCCTTCGCAAAGAGTTTTTCCTTCATCTGCTCAGGATATTCTTTTAAAAACCAATCTGCGAACTCTTCCTGTTCTTTTCTTTCCGCTGCGAGCTCCCCGTAACACTCTTCAAGGGACGCTCTCAGGACTGTATCTATCTTCCTCGCTCTTACTTTCTGGTAAATGCTGACTCCGATAAGCACGAAAATAAGAGACAGAAGCACCATGCCTTCTACAACTATGATCCTTTGCCTTCTTACCTGCCGCCGCCTTCTCTCACGCCGTATACGCTGCGCTCTTATCCTGCTCTGCTGCCTGCCGCTCTGATCGCTGCTTTCCGCCCCTTCCCGGCGCGGCCGTCTTGTCTGCTGTTTTGTTTCCTGTGGCTTCCTTCTTTCCCGGGGAGCTTCTCTCCCCGCCGCCCGCTGCCTGCCGCTCTTCGTACTGTCCGCCATCTCTCATCCTTTGTGCTGTCTTAAAGTTTCTTTTTCTCATTATATAACAGAAAGAACGCCCCCCGCAAGGTGCGCTCTTTTTTTTATGAATGCTTATAAATGTATTTACTTAACAAACGCTGCCGCTACGTCGGCGCCTTTTGCTCCTTCTTCAATGATAAAGAGGTTGTTCGGATCAAATCCTGCGTCCTTCAAAACAGAGATCCCTGTCTTCGCACATTTATTCCCGCTGTAGCAGAGGAAGTATACCGGCTTCTCCGGGTCAAGCTTCGTCGTTCCAAGCTCATACATCGCTGTCTGCGCCTCTGGGCTCTCAATCTCCTTTAAGCTCACTTGATAAGATCCCTCTAAATGTCCTTCCGCGTACGCTTCATCGTCGCGCACGTCCACGATCTGGATATCGTCGTTCCCAACTGCTTCTACTGCTTCTTTGCCAGAAACATATTTCCAGTCAATGGCTTCTTCTGAGCGGTCTGTAGCCAACGCGCCGCTCTCCTTGCCAAGAGCCTCCGCTCCTCCCTCTACCGTATAGATAGAATCAGGTGAGATCCCTGCGTCTTTTAATACGCCTGTGGCCTTCTCCGCGCCTCTCTTACCGCTATTGCACACAAGATAGATATCTTTTCCGTCGTTTAAGTTCGCTTTTGCATACTCGGTCATAGAGTCTACGAGAGCTTCATCCTCTAATGGGAAGATCGGGGACCACTCGGAGCCTGCCACTCTTCCTGCAGCATACTTCTCCCATTCTCTCACGTCCAGTATATGCACGTCCGATGCCTTTAATGTATCTGCCGCAGACACATACTGATACTCTCCTTCTGAGAGCTCCTCTTTCTCTTCCCCAGCGTCTTCAGTCGTCTCCTCCCCAGCTGTTCCCGACGCCTCCTCTGTCGCTTTGCAGCCGACAGATATTGCTGCTGCTAGAGCGGCCACAAAAAATAATGCTACGATTCTTCTCTTCATAACCTTTCTTCCTCCTTTTTTCTGAATCCTTGTCCATTATAAATCGCCGGTTATTTTGGTTCAAGCCAGGAAGAGCCGATTCCCCATTGTTTTTTCTTATGTAGCGGCCCCTCTTATACAAGGTATCTATACCCTCAGTATACAAGGGGATCCCCCTGCCGGGCATAATAATTGCGTTCAATATTTTCTAAGAACGCTTCGCTTAAATATGCTTCCAGCTTCCTGTATGTGGACATATTAAATATCTCTTTGCCAGGCTTCTCGTATTCTACCCACGCCATCGCGCACCAGGTAATCCCTCTTAGGCACGTAATAGGAATGTACACATTCGTTCGGGCCTTTATATCAGACGTATCATATCTTCCTCCCACTTTCTCTATATATAAGTCGATAAAATGCTGCGCTTCCTTATGATCCAGTATGACGTCCGTCTTCCAGAACGTAGTCGTAGGAGCGAGGAAATGTCCCAGATCCTGCGCCGGCTCTCCATACAGCGGCTTCTCCCAGTCAATGAGATAATTGCCCATTCCCTCTCCATTAATAAGGAAATTCGTAGAATTCAGCTCTGTATTAATGCAGCACTTGTATCTGGCGGGCCGCAGCTCATCTGCCCGCTCCCAGCCTTTGTCAAGAAGCGAGCGTATCTTTTTCTTCTTCTTTTTGTCGCCGGCGGAAGACTCCATGTAAACCTTCACCATCTCCTCACATTCCTCTAGAATAGCACGAAGAGGCTCTTTCGGGGACAGAAGGCCGCAGCCTTCCGGGATCCTGACGCTGTGGATGTCCGCCAGACATTCCGCTGCAAAAGGCAGCTCTGTACGGTAGTCGAGGGCATGGCCTGGAAGATACTCCATCACCATCACCCCATAGGGGATGAGCTCTCTGCTCCCGTCTACATACAGCGGCTGTGGAGTCCGCCCGCTCCCTCCAAGAAGCCTCAACGCTTTATATTCGTATTCGATCTGGCGCTCCAGATGCATCTGGCTTCCAAAATTGATCCGCAGCGCCAGCTTCTTTCCCGTCACAGGATGGGTAAACAGATAGTTGCGGTTGTATTCTCCCTGCGCCAGCAGCTCATACTCTTCCTGCGCCTCTTCCGGCAGTCCCAGCCCTTGTCTGTATCTACTGCTTCTTACATACTCTTGTAATCCTTTTGTACGTTCCATCTTCCTTACCTCACATCTTCATATAGCCTGCTGATCTTCTCGGCGGGAACACCGTCCCGGTACATCTTGCGGAGGCGGTTCATCTTCCACATCAGCTCCAGCTTGGGGATCGTCCCTTTCGGGAAACGCCTGTCCGACGTGTAGATGCGCTTCCTGCACATCCCGAGCTTCACGCCCTTCTCTTTTAATACAAGAGAAAGCTGGTAATCTTCCATCACGGGGATCTCGGGATACATGCCCGCCTCAAAGAACAGCTCCCGCTCAAGGAAGATCCCCTGATCTCCGAACATGACTTTCCTGTCCTTAATCCTGTGATTGGATATGACTCTGCATGTAAACATGAAAAAGTTCCGGGAATGGAACGCGACGCCGAAGCACCCGGCCTGAAAGTCCCGCATGACCCTTCGGATCTCCTGAAGTGGCTTCTCGGGAAGCTCGCTGTCGCAGTGGAGGAAGAATAGGACGTCTCCGCTGCTCCTCTCTGCTCCGTAATTCATCTGCTGCGCCCGCCCTTTCGGGCAGTGGAGCAAAATGAATCCCGGCAGTATCTTCTTAAGCGTCCCGTCCGTGCTGCCGCCGTCCACCAGAAGGATCTCACATTTTCCCAGAAGAGGCAGGAGCTGTTCTTGTAGCCTCTCGATAGTCTTCTCTTCATTATAAATAGGCACGATAACAGATATCTTCACATTCCGGGCAAGATAGCGCCCGGTATGGCTCGATTTCAGGCGGACGCTCTCGCGCATTCTTTTCCGATAGCCGTTTAAATCTGACGGCGTGTCCATATCGTCGAATGTGTCTGTGTAGCCTACGCTGATCCCAGCTTTTTTAAGCTCCCGCACCGTCTCAGAGAGCACGCCGCCATGCCCATACTCTTTTAAGCCGAACACTTCCTCCCTGGGGCGCTTCATTCCTGTAAGATAATAGCCTCCGTCTGACGTCCGCCCAAAGACCACATCCTTCTTCTCCAGCACGCGGTATGCACGAGCCAAAGCTTCCGCACATACTTCCGGTATATCGCTCCCAATTAAAAGACAGGCTTCATATCCAAGGCCGAAGGCTTTCGCAAGCGCGTGGTACATCCGCTCTCCAAGCCCTTCCCCTTCCTGCGGGAAGTAGCCGGCCTGCTCTCCAAGGATATGCTTTAGCTTCTCTTCCCCGCCCTCTTCCGGGGCATAGCTTACGAAGACATCCGCCTCGCATTTCCTGCACTGCGCTTCAATGTCCCGCAAAAAACAAGTGTGCAAGGCTGCACACTGTTTTTCTGTCAGATACGGCATCATCCGCGTCTTTGTCTTTCCCGGCACAGGCACGCGCGTAAATAATATGATCGCCCTTCTCATCTATTTCCCCTCTTGTCTCCTGGCCTGCTTCTCCATATAGATCTTACGCATCATAACTATGAGCGCCGACAGTGCGAATAAGATCATCAGAGCCGTTACAAATAGCTGCGCTCCGCCTGTGAGCATGCCTCCCACATAAGAATACACGATCGTAGCAGGAAGCTGCCCGATGCCCGTGGCGATAAAAAATGACGCAAAAGACATAGATGTTAAGCCTGCGGCATAGCTTACGATATCAAAGGACACAAAAGGAAGCAGACGGCAGATCAGTATCGTATTCTTGCCGTATTTCTCAAAAAACGTATCTATCTGCGCCAGACCGGCCTTGCTGGTCAGCTTCTCCGCCACGTCCCTCCCAAGGATCCTCGCGATATAGAAGCAAACTGCCGCTCCCGCCATAGCGCTCGTCCATGACAGGATCGCTCCCTGCCACCAGCCGAACAGATTCGCATTCGCAAAAGTTAAAAGGAACGCTGGAAGCGGCGCTGCAATAGACTGGAAGATCATCAGCAAGAATGAGACAGCGGCCGCATATGCCCCGTAAGACGCCACGAACTCTTTTACCACTGTAAAATCGCCGCTTGCAAACATACGGAACACCTCGTTCATCGTACTGTTCACAGACGGAATAAGGAAGTACGCGGCAATCGCGGCAGCCACGACCGCCAGCAGGATTAATTTCTTTGTCCATTTGTTCTCTTTTTTCATACTCTCTTTTCCTTCCTGTATTTTGTCTTTATCCGATTGACGAGGGAGCTCTTCGTATCTGCCCTCTCTGCCCTCCCCAGGATCTTCACTAGCAGATGCTCCGTGTCTTTATGTCCTCCCCGCGCCAGATTCCCAGAGCAGGAGCCGCAATATGTACAGATCGCGCCGTCCGTACCGGCATAATGTCCTGCCATCCCTGCCGCCAGCGCAGGCTCGCGCACTCCGCCACAGCCGCCAAGGCCGCAGCACTGGCTGTCTGACAGTATTTCTGGCTCTTCCATGAGGAACGGCTTTATGTGAGACAGCAGCGCTCCTCTCTCTCTGTCCGGGCAGGGCGGGAATATCCGTACCACGCCCTCCACCGGCTGCCCAAGCCCAAGTTCTGCAAGCTTCTCATAGATGCTTGATACTTTCACAGACAGCCGCCCTTCAAAGAACGCGTAGCAATTAGGGCAAAGTACGATAATCTCCCGCACCCCGGAATCCTTGAGACTCTTATCCAGCTTTTCCAGAATGTGCGCCTCCGCATCTTCAAGCCCAAGCTCTGCGATCGGCTTGCCGCAACAGTCATAGACAGTCCCAATCCCCGCCTCCTCCCACAGGAGCCTAGATAAATACCGGGTCGTTGCCGGATAAAAAGACGGGAAATTGCATCCCGGGAATAGTACGCTTTCTGTGCCGCCGTTCTTATAATTGCGGAAACGGTAATCCTTCTTTTCCCACAGGAGCATGCCATACCCTTTTTCTGGAGGCGATCCGCCATTTTCCCTCACCTGTGCTCTCCGTATATCTAAGATTACCTGGCGGCCGTCTATCCCTACCGGGCACACTTCAGAACATTTCCCGCACAGAAAGCAATGGTAGGACAATTCCTTTAGCTTCTCAGCGCTTCCAATGTCTATCTCATATTTACTTAAAAAAGTGCAGCTCTTCGTGCATTTCCCGCAGTGGACGCACCGGGAAACGTCTGTGTGCCTACTTTTCTTCTCCATCTGTCTCCTCCTGGACATAGTGTTTCTTAAAATACAGGCCGAGGCCTGTCACCGAGGCCGCCAGCAATACGGCGATGCTGATGTACAGCGCCCGGTTCTTCTCATCGGCAAGCCCTGCCGTACCCACTGTGTACATAGCCGTACCCGGCAACATGAACACAAGGGAGCCCACCGCATATTTCCAAAAAGAAATGTCCGTCACTCCATAGGCGAAATTCTGCAGATTATAAGGAAAGAGGGGTACGAGCCTTGTAATCATAAGAATGAACAGCTCATTGTTCCCTGATTCATCAAAAAGCCATTTCTTCAAGTATGGATTCTTCATAGCGACCGGCTTGATGCTATCCTTTAAAAAGAACCTTCCTACAAGAAATGCAATGACCGCTCCTGCCGTCGTCGCCACGGAACAGCATATCGTCCCCAGCGCCGGGCCGAATAGCAGCCCGGCAAATACAGCGAACGTAATCCCCGGGAGAGCCAGAGCGACGCTTCCGACGATGGTCACCACCATGTAGATCGCTGTAGCCAGAAGAAGGTTCTCCTGGACCATCCTTTCTAAAAATGCCAGATTCCTTGCATCCCCGACATACTCTGACCAGCCGAACCGATAGTTCAATATCAAAATGGCTATAACAATGGCCGCAAACAGCCATAATCTCTTATTTCTCATATGTGAGGCCTCTCCCGAATAAATAAGCGTTGCTCCACATTGCCGCAACGCTTATCTTTTTCTCCTTATCTCATTTTATAAACAAACAGAGAGCATGTCCAATAGGTAATTGTTATACTGTCCCTCACTTATCGGACATCTCTATAAATGGGCTGTCTCCGGCGCCTACTGGACCGTCACGATCTCATACGCTTTCGTCCCGACCCCGATCTTCTCTGCATGTGCAAGACATGTCTTGTACTCTGAGTTCGGCGTCGTGTTCTCAAAATGATCGTGATGATCGCAGAAATCTTTCCTCGCCATCTCATCGGCCAGAAGGCTGTTCGGAAGCGGCGTCGCTTTCAGGCAGGCGTCCGCACATGCCTGGTCGAGCGCCAGCGGATCGAAGGAGGCAAACATCCCGATGTCCGGCAGTATCGGCGCGTCATTCTCGCTGTGACAGTCACAGTGCGGCGACACATCCACAATGATCGATACATGGAAGTTCGGACGTCCGGCCAGAACCGCCTTTGTGTATTCTGCCATCCTACAGTTCAAGTCTTTTATCGCCGCTCCGTCTGCAAAAGAAATAGCGTCAAAATTGCAGGCCCCGATGCACCGGCCGCAGCCGACACAGTTGTTAAGATCCACTGACATCTTCCTCGTCTCTTCATTGAAGCTTAATCCATTGTTGGCGCATTCCTTCATACATGCGCGGCAGCCCCGGCAAAGCTCAGGGTCGATGTCCGGCTGTCCGTTGGAGTGCTGTGCGTTCTTCCCGGCGCGGGAGCCGCATCCCATGCCAATATTCTTAATGGCGCCGCCAAACCCTGTCATCTCATGTCCCTTAAAATGAGTTAAGCTGATAAAGATGTCCGCGTCCATCACCGCACGCCCAATCTTCGCCTTTTCTATGTACTCTCCGCCTTCTACCGGGACTTCCACATCGTCCGTCCCCTTCAGCCCGTCTCCAATGATGACCGGGCAGCCTACGGTAAGAGGCGTAAATCCATTCTCCCACGCGCAGTACAGATGCTCGATCGCATTCTTCCTGCTCCCCGGGTACATAGTATTACAGTCCGTCAGGAACGGGATGCCTCCCAGCTCCTTCACCACATCCACTACAGCCTTCGCATAGTTTGGGCGTAAGTAGCTGATATTCCCCAGCTCGCCGAAATGCATCTTGATAGCGACGAATTTTCCGTCCATATCAATATTGGCGATCCCCGCTTTCTTCATCAGCCTTTGCAGCTTTGTCGGGAGGCCTTCCCCCAGCCTTGTGCGGAAATCTGTGTAATAAACTTTTGCTTTCTCCATTGTTGTCCCCTTCCCTTTTCTCTTTTATTTTATATCTGCTTTCTCTACCCCTTCTACCTCAAAGCAGGTAATCCAAGGGTACTCTACATAATTCACAGCCGCATTGCCAACAATGCTGACTCCTTCCTTCGGATAGTAGACGTTCCCCAGCTCGCTTTTGGCTGTCTCATACCCTTTCCTGGCCATTGCCGCCTCATCTTCGTCGGTAAAGCTTACCGCTATCTCCTTGTACGGAGGAGCGCATCAGCTCGTAATCTCCTCCAGAAGAAGCACAACGTGCCGGAACCCGTACTTCTCCATATATGCTTTCGCCGCTTCATTTAATGATACCATATCAGCAAAACCTCCCATGCTATCGCCGTCCCGTGCCCTTGTACACAGATAGTAAATAAATCATAACATAGAAACCTGCTATTTAAAAGAGGGTTTGCTGTCAATCTTCTCTATTGATCTTCTCCGTGCATCTCTACTAGGATAATATCCGGCCCGATTTTCTTGATGCATTTATAAGGAATGATATATTCCGCCCCGTCGCCGAAGAACCCGCAGAACTTCCCTGCCTTCGGTATAATGATCGCCTCAATGCACCCCTTGCACTCATCTATAATGAGATCCGCCACATAGCCCAGTTTTTTACAGTCACATGTGTTGATCACTTCTTTATCCTGAAATTCACACAGACGCATACCGCTCCTTCCCGTCTGATGCCCAAATGGACAAAATCCGCAAATACTACTTATAATAGTATATGCGGATCCCATCTTTTTTGTTTCCGTGCCCTTGTAAGCTGAGAATATGTGTAGCGCTTACTCTTCAATGTCGATCACTGAGACCGGGCAGCCGTCTCTGGCCTCCTTAGCGGCGCTCTCACACTCCGGGGCGACAGCCTCATACGCTTCCGCCAGACCGTCGTCGTTAAAGCGGAATACTTCCGGACATGCGTCCACGCAGGTTCCGCAGGAAATGCATCCTTCATTTACTCGTGCAGTCATAGGGATCCTCCTTCATATTTTTATAGTGCACTGAAGGTAGTATTCCCTGTCTTCTGCCATTTATTCCCTTATCTGATAATCGTGCCTGTCTTTCCTTTTAACGCTTCCGCAAGCTTGTCGAAAGACGTAATGAGCGCGCTCCTGCCCTGCCTCGCTTCAATAAAGCTTACAGAGGCATTGAATTTGGGAAGCATGTTATACACGCCGAAATGCCCTTCCTCCATATATTCTTTCGCCTGCTCCACAGTAATCTCGCCCAGCTCCTTCTCCTCCGGGCGGCCCATGTTGATCTTCACCTTTTCCACGCTCGTCAGGATAATAAGCTGATCTGCGTCTATCTCTTCCGCCATCTTCCCCGCGGCCAGATCCTTCTCGATGACCGCGCTGGCGCCTTTGAGGTGATGATCCTGTGCAAGCACCGGGATCCCGCCTCCTCCACAGGCAATGACGACCTGATCTGCAGCAAGAAGCGCCTTGATCGCGTCTATCTCCACAATGCTCACCGGATTCGGAGCCGACACGATCCTCCGAAAGCCTTTTCCTGGCTCTTCGACCACATAGTTTCCTTTCTTGCGCTCAATCCCTGCCTCTTCTGCATTCATATATCTTCCAAGTACTTTTGTCGGCGTATAGAACGCTTCATCATAAGGATCGACGATGACCTGCGTCAGAACCGTGCTGACCGTGCGGAAGATCCCCCGATTCAAAAGCTCCTCCCGAATACCGGCCTGCAGATCGTACCCGATGTACCCCTGGCTCATGGCCGAGCATACAGACATAGGAGCCGACGTGTACTCGTCATGCCTTTTCGCAAACTCATTCATCGCTGTATGTATCATCCCTACCTGGGGCGCGTTGCTGTGGGTAATAGCCACCTGATAGCCAGCCTCGATCAAATCTGCGATCGTCACCGCCGATCTCTTCACCGCCTCCATCTGTTCCGGCATCGTCGTCCCAAGCGCCCGGTGCCCTAACGCTACTACTGCTCGTTTCTTCATGCTCCGCATCCTCCTGTCCTCTTATGCAAACCTGCTTTTTTACCCATTTCTTAAATCCATTGTATCATTGTTCTTTTCTAAACACAACATGAACTCGGGCGCGCATGCCTTTCGCTCTCTTGTAAGCTCCAGCTGCGGGGCTGCAAACCAGTATATATTGACGATTCTTATAAAATACAGTACATTGAAGATGTCCACAGAAGGGTGATTCAACAAGAAAGGGTGATCCTATGGAATTCGGGAAGAAGATACAGATAATATTGTCCAGTTGAGCAGATTCTTCCAAGTCCCTGTAGAATATCTACTGTTTGATGAATACGATTCTGTAGAACAAGCTCAGCCTGCATCAAAGCAGAGAGCAAGACCAGCTGCTCTAATTATTATTGGGATCGCACTAGAGCTACTGGCTGTTTGCTTTTCCTATGTGATCCAATATTATGATATGGCACAAAACGGACATGCTTACACAGAAGCGCTGGAATACCTGAGGCATTTGCCGCTTAGCCTTATCGTAATTGCCGGGATCGTCTGTATTGCTGCAGGAATGTACAAGACTGTAAAGATAAAAATTACAATCTAAATCATCGTCACCACTCCTTTGTTCGTGCTTGTCTCTTTAACTGCATAACCTCAATCTGATAGAAAATGGCCGGTACAAGAAAAGCAGCGGCGAAGATCCCCCATGCCCACGCCTGCATAACAATGCCAAGAATTGCAGAAAAAGCAAACAGAAAAAGATATGGCTTTCTTACACTTTTATAATAATTCTGTTTGTCCTCATAGGTGGTGTGCAGAGAAAAGGGCTTGCCGTCATCTTCCCTCTCTACTATCAATAATTCACGGTTAAATGTTGTGCCATTCGCAGCTATCTGCCCACACTTTTCAGCCCACGGCCGCCAGCGTATCTTTCCAACAGAATAGTTAAGGTTAATATTTTTGTAAAACACTCTATACCCCATATCTTCAAGGAAATTATGGTATTCTCTTACACTGCTCTTTGACTTTTGCCCAATAAATTCTATGCAATATCTCACTCGCTTCGATCCACACTGTTCAAATTCATACAGCAGCTCACTTGTACGGATAAGGCGATAGCCTTTGTCCGCCATCTTATTCAGTCATTTCTCCTGTGCATTTAACAGGCCTCCAAAAAAACGATAACATTTCTTCATACACTGCCTCCAATAATCCCAGCCGCGACATTTACGAGCTCTTGCAGCCTTATGTACTCTCTTTTTACAATCTCTCTTCCTGACGGCGTTATGATGTATTCTTTCTTCCTGTCTCCATAATCGCCACAAGGCTTAATCCACCCTTTATCTTTTAAGGATCCCAACGCGCCATATAGAGTTCCTGCTCCTAATGTAAGCCGTCCATAGGTCTTTTCCTCGATAAATTGCATAACGGCATATCCATGCTTTGGTGAATAAAGAGATAATAAAATGTAGAACGTCACTTCCGTAAGCGCTCCTCCTCTTACATTGTCACGCATATAGCCCTCCCTTCATTATTACGTTTACTGTAATAAATATATCAGTAACCGTAATATTTGTCAAGAAAGAATCAGATAAGAGTTTTACTTAAAACACAATACCCTCCCGACACTGTTAAGCTGTCGGGAGGGTATTTTCATACTCTCTCAAATGCCTCTTTTGTTGAGTCAGAAGCGCTTCTCAATCTTCTTCCTTTTCTTCTTGCCTTCCTAAGTTCCGCCTTCTATGCGACAGGCCGAGCGCAAAAGCCAGGCCTGCCGCACCGCCGGCCATCAGAACGATCCAGAAGAGAGCGCCAGTAAGCTCTCCTGTCTTTGGATTAGCGCCGATATAGCCATTCGAAGAAATGTACAGCTCGCCGAATTTATCCAATCCAGGCCGTCCCGAACCTGGGTCTGAGCCTCCTCCCGGATCTGAGCCTTCTCCTGGGCCTGAGCCTCCCCCCGGATTTGAGCCTCCTCCTGGATCTGAGCCTTCTCCCGGGCCTGAGCCTTCTCCCGGGCCTGAGCCTCCTCCCTCCTCTGTTTCTTTGCTATTTGTTACAGAAAGGGTGACCACTTCGCCCATCTTGCTAATGCTGAACGGCCAAAAGCGATCGCTCAGCTCATATCCTTCAGGAGCCTCAACCTCCCGGAACGCATAAGACCCTGCTAAAAGATCCGTAACTGTAAACCTTCCGTCCATATCACTTGTATAGACCGTGGTGCCGTCGAGATGATAGGAGCCGTCTTCACCAAGGAAATAAAGCTGGAACCTGGCTCCTTCAAGCCGGGCGCCTGGGCTGCCCTGTTCGCTCTTGACTACGGTCACATCCCCTCTTGGGGTAGGATCCAGTTTGTTTTCTAGAGGCCCCACCGTTACATGCTGCCCGTCTGCCACAAGAGTGAACTCGTGCTCTGCTGTGTCCAGCAGATAACCGGCAGGCGCCTTGCGCTCAATCCAGCGATAACTGCCGGAAGGAAGCGTAAGAGCGATCCTTCCGTCGCTGTCGGTCATATAGAGCGCATCGCCATAGCGCTCCCACGTCCCGCCCTCTGTCTGGCGGAGCAGCTCAAACTCAGCCCCAGCCAAAGGCTTGCTGTCTTCATCTACCTTGATAAGCTCCACAGTCCCCCTCGTCCTTTCATTCTTAACGGACGTCCCGTTGTCCACATAGACCGGCTGGAAGTGAAAGTCCGGGTCAAGGGCATCTTCGCCCAGCGTCACCTTATAAACTGTATCATTCAGGACATATCCTTCCGGGGCTTCAATCTCCTGTATATAATAAGTGCTTCCTATGCTCAGAGCATTCGAAGACTGGAACGTGATCCGTCCATCCTCCCCGGTCGTCTCCTCGAGTACTGGTATTTCCATGTCGTTCAGCTTAAAGTACAGCTTAAACTTCGCTCCTGCCAGCGGCTTCCCGTCCTCCCCCTCTTTGCTCAGGATAATAGAAGGGCTTCCAGCGTCATCCTTCAGCTCATTAGATACAAGATTTTTCGACCAGAATCCTTTTTGCAGACATCCTGGGGACATTGGATCGAAAGACTGGATCATGGTGACTGCATCATTCACCTTCACACCGTCCGGCGCAGATGCCTCCTGATAGAAAATCCCCTTATTCAATGCATCCAGAGGATTGTTTGGATCCACCAGATATTCAGAGCCAAAGATCAGCCGCAGCTCCCCCTTGCTGTCAGTGGCAAGGCCAGTCACCGCATCATCCACAGGGGCAGTTCCCACACAGCGGTATAATCCATCTTTCTCCTTTTCAAAATAGAGTGATGTATGATGGAATAGATTCCCCTGGAAAAACTGGAACTCCACTCCTGGGATCGGGATATCGGTATGCGCCACCGTCTTTTTCAAGTAAACGCCGGCATCCCCCCTGTTATTAGTAATCTGAAGCTCGATCGGCTTTGGCTCAGTATTATCGCCTCTGTCGTCTACTGTAAAAAAGTGGTATTCGCCAAGATCGCCCAAATAATCATCGGGAGCCTTCATTTCCTTTAAGGCATAGTTGCCGGGCGGAAGGGGGATGGTGAACTTTCCGTCCGCATCGGTGACATATATCCCTTTTCCATAGGCGATCCAGACATCTGGCTGCACTTCCCTTGTAAGGAAGAAGTGCGCGTCTTCGAGCTTCTTATCTGGGTCATCGCTATCCACCTTATGCACAGTTACTTTTCCCGAGATGCCCTTGGCGTTCCGGGCGCGGAATACAACCGGGACAGGCGTGCCGTCCTCATAGAATGAGGTCGCGTCTATAGTGAACTGCAGCCTGGAACTGTTTGTCACATAGCCTTCCGGGCTTTCCAGCTCCTGAAGATAGTAAAAGTCCTGCCCGTCAGTCCACTCCAGATCATCAATGAAGATCTCCCCCGCGGCATCTGTCGCGATCGGCCTGCCAATCGGTATCTCTTCTGTGTAGGTATATTCTATATCCGGGTCATAGCCCGGATCGGTCTCCGGCACCTTAGTAATTTTGACCCGGTAAAGCTGGAACTTTGCCCCCGGCAGTGGCTGTAATGTCTCCCAGTCTGTCTTATAGAGGCTCACCTGTCCTTTAAGCCGCTCGTCTTTAACCTCAACCTTCTGGATTACTAAACCGTCTGTCGTAGATGATGTAAATTTTTCTATTTTAACCTTCTTCGGCGCAGCCTTTTTATAGCCTTGAGGAGCCCTGGCCTCGGTCAGGATATATTCGCCGGGCGTCAGCCCAACGGCTGTAAAGGTCCCGTCAGAGCGGGTAGCCAGCGAGGTGGAGCCTTGATCATCCACATAGTAGTGTTCTTCATTGCTGTCATATGAAAAGGCTATTGGGACGTCCTCTCCAACCCGGGCGAGAGAAAATTCTGCGCCCTCCAGGGCAGCGCCGCTGACCGCATCACTTTTGACGATCTGCAGCCCATAATCCAATGTAGTATTGGAGGCCATCCGTATCAGGCCGGGGGTACTCTTATCAGCAGGGAATGCAGAAGATTCGACGGTAAACCAGACGGGATCCTGTATCAGGCGGTAGCCTTCTGGAGGCTTCACCTCTAAAAGATAGTAGCTTCCCATAGGCAGGCCTTTGCCTTCACCTTCATAGACTTTATTACCATCCTTATCAGTCATATCATCCAGTTTTAAGACACCATTTTTGTCAGTCTTCCCCACGGCAAGGCAATAATCATAAACCCGGTCCCATGAATATTGTATCTCGGTCGATGTCAGCTCTTTCGGGTGTGGATTAATATCTTTGTCGCCAAATGTTCTCTGGAACAGCTTGTAGACCGCGCCCGAAAGAGGCTTACCCCCCGTCGTCGCGATCGGATCCTGATATTCCCATACAGCCCCGTCTATCGGCGAGCCTGTAATCTCCACACCGTCTATAAGAGTAGGCTGCGTTTCCCCTGCATCATATTTTATCAGAGCCAGCTTGGTCATATCTGTGTAATTATAAAGGGCGTTGCCCTGCACCTGCTGGGCGGCCTCTATATCCGCTGTCCGGTAAAGCCGGATAGGCTCTCCTATCGTATCCCCATTCACATGGAAATAGTAGTTGCTATAGTCTCGGATATAGGGATCCGGAGCCTCTATCTCTGAGACAGTGTAATGTCCTACTGGAATATCTGTAATGGTAATGGCGCCATCTGCACCGCTTTGTGCTAATGTCACCTGTACATCAATATCGGAGCCGTCGGAATCCTGAAATGGTATGGATGCCTTTTTGAGGCTGTTATCCGTATGAAAGTAAGCCCCTGCATCCTTTGTCAGCCCTACAGGCTCCCACATCTTAATATCATGGCTCTCCTCCTTCTTCTGCCATTCGGCTTCTGATCCTTTGAAGCGGAAGAGCGCGTAGCCCGCTCCCTGCAGCGTCCCGTTAATGTCTCGCTTTTCAAAGCTTATGTCGGTAGTCTTAGGATCGTTCGTAAGAGGATCCGGCTCGGTGATCAAATAATGCCAGTCGCTGTCGTAGCCGGTCTTATCTTTCGGAAGCGCATCCTCCAGCTCAAAGGAAAGCTGCACCGCTTTCGCCGGATCCTTATATCCCGGCGCCGGCTGTGTCTCTTCAATCTTATATTCCCCGGCCCCGAGCCCATGGACACAGAGATTTCCCTCCTCGTCCGTTACTAATACCGAAGAACCTCCTGCACCATTGTCAGGCCAATAGGTCTTATGCCCGTTGATCGTCTTTTCTGAAAAAGAAAGCACAGTCGTAATCCCACCTTCAACCCTGGACAGCGAGAACTGCGCTCCTTGCACCGGCCGGCTGCTGTAAGAATCAGCCTTGGACAGCTTTACTGCCCGGGAGACGTTGGGCGCCATCGAATAGATAACGTCGTCTCTTTTGACCTGTACCTCGATCGGATCTTCGTCAAGATAATATCCATCCGGCGCTACGGTCTCCACCAGATAGTGCTTATGGGCAATCGACAGATTCCCCAGGCTCAGGCGGCCATCATCTCCCACCTCCAGCTCGTTTACTTCCCCGGGAGCCGGACCGGACGGCGGCACGCCCGTATGGGTATACCTATAGGTGTCCTGATTCTGGCTGGCCTCTTTTTCCAAAAAATGAGCCAGATGCTTTTCATCTTTTACAAATCCATTCCCCGGGTCTTCACAATAGACCTGGAACTTGGCTCCGACCAGCCCGGCTTTTTCTTTCTGGACGTTCTTGATATCTTCTTCATCCGGGCTGTCAGTATCATAGAGGGCGTCGGCCTTCTGGAACACGGAAGTCCCAAGAGCGTAATTCCCGCTGATCGAGTTGGCAAAAGTAACTCTGGATTCGTCCGAAGCGGTCCACTGCCGGTCTCCGACAGATACAGAGATATTGTTACTGTATGTGTTCATAGAAGGGTTGCTGACACGGGTCCACACCTTGATCACAAAGCCAAATACCTGCCCATCCTTGTAGAACTCCAATGTGTCCTGATACGTCTGTTTTATATCCTCCCAACCATTCCTGTAGGAAGCACGATTATCCAGATACGTCGCCTGGTCGGCATACAAGTTCTGATAGGAAGCGATAAAATTTTTGTACTCTGCCGTCTCAGCCACCGTCCCCCCTTTTCCGCCAGGCTCGGCCAGACCCTCCAGGAGCGGATCCGGCAATGCAGGCATGGGGATCAGAGCTCCATCCGGGTCTGTCAGCTGGGACAATGGATCGATTCCCGGCGTGGCGCGCCATGCGATATAAGCGTCGCTCCACTGATCCAGCGCCGCCTGAGCATCATCCTTGCTGCCTGCGTTAGCAGAAAAGCTGACTGCCCTTCTCAGCAGATTCAGTAGAGCGTCTCTCCGGCTGTCCATCAAGGCCAGAGGAGAATCCAGACCATTTTCCAAAGACTCGATCTGTTTGTCGCACTTATTGATAAGGTTCTGCAGACCCTGCTCGGGCCAGGCCTGGCTTCCCCTTGCCATATCCCAGTTGATGCCTTTTGCGTTCTCCCCTCTCTTAACGCCCAGCGTACCTACGTTGATGTAAAGGACTTCCAGGCCGTCCCGGGGATCAGTATAGACCGCCCAGCTCATCGGGGTCCCTTCCACCCTCGCCCGTAAAGCCGCCATATCAGCGGCGGTCGCCACCTTGCTCCCATCAATCTTTACAAAGGAATCCCCCGCAACATAAGGAGCGATCTCTCCCACTCCATCGTAGCTTCCGTTGCCCGCGCCTCCGTTTAAGATACTCCCCGTGCCGGGCACGATTACCGGCAGCTCCAGATTAAAAGGGGCGTCGGCGCGAAAGCGGCCCCCGTCATTCGGGCCAAAAAAGCGTTGGTTAAGATCCAGCTTATCTTCGATCAGGCAGTTGCCATTGACCTCGCTCACTGCTGTGTCCGGGTCTGTCAAAAATTCACTCTGACGCTCCTGAAGCAGCGTCAGGAAAGGGGAACGCCAGTCAATTTGAGGGATGACGTTAGGATTTTTGCTGCTGGTCCACTTTACTCCTTTGCCAAAGGGATAGAGATTGCTGTTCATCACCGGAGGAGTCTGGGGCTTCCAGCCCGTACCCCCAGGAGGGTAAGGATTCACTGGTTTCGTAGGGCGCTCCTCAACGTTCAGGATCCCCGAAGCGTCTCCTACCTGAATCGGCGTGCCGTTCTGCGGTCCCTGAAATGTCGCGTTTCCCTGGAAAGACGCAAGGATAGAAAGTGGATCGAAAAATTGGACATACCGATTGAATTCTACATGGTAAATCATGGATCCGGCAGTTTTGTCGTAGGCCAGCGACCATTCGCCCACCTTAACATTATCAATTATTAAAGAAGAGCTCAGCCTAGGCTGAAAATTCAGCCCCGGAACTCGGAACAATTCAATATCAAAAAAATCGTCGGAGCCAATCGCCGCGTTAGGGTTCCAAACCAACTGATAAGAAAAACTGTCTCCCACCAGCGCATCGATCTGCTGCCCATCTTTAAAAAGCTTCCCATTAACATAGACATTGATATAATGGTTAATCCTATCCGACACATCGCTCCTGCTGCCTGCCGCGCTCTTGGCAGCCGCTGCCGGAGAGGATAAAAGATCGGCCGGCGACTCAGCGGACAGGCCCGGAAGAAGGCTTCCCCTGATAGTAGCGGCCCACTCTCCCTCTTCCAGATCAGGCGCCTGTTCTGCACAGATCGGGCAGACATAGCTGCATGAGCCGGGCGCGCCGTCTTCAGCTTCTTTATAGCCACACGTCTCATCGTGAGCTCCCTCTGCATGAGGACACTCCAGCCTAACAGTGACGCAGCCGCTCTCCTCGCTGCATTCATGATCGCAGAAGGCGGGCTCAGAGCCGCTCCTTCACCGGGGCCGGGCATCTCTCCTGAAAAACATCCTGCTGTATGGGTATGTATACATTGGATCTCTTCTGCCTGGCATCCCTCGTCGTGGACATGGGTACAGGGAGAACCTGTCTCTCCGGCAGAATAATTACACCATCCGGTATGATCCGGATGGTGCTCGCACAAGCCTCTTGTATCGTCCCTGGGAACGCCACTATCCTCTGCAATCTCCCCAGCAGCAAAAACTGGTAGCGGTATTACTGTTAAGATCAGGCATAGACAAAGGAACACCGTTCCTATTCTTTGCTTCATTTCCATTTCCTCTCTATTCACATTTTTATAAAATTCCAGATTGACCTTATATTAAAAGTTAAATCTCCTAAGTCTGTATCTTTTTAATTCTATACTAATATATATTTTTTTCCAGCATATTATGGATTTTTACACATTATTGAAAATTTTTACATAATCTCATTCCTGAATACCTTTATTCTAATTCAAAAAGAGGCCTGATTTCCTAAATCTTAGGAATCACGCCTCTTACTTAGTCGGGGTAACAGGATTCGAACCTGCGACCTCACGGCCCCCAGCCGTGCGCTCTAACCAAGCTGAGCCATACCCCGATAGGACTATTCTATCGAATTGTGTCGAATATTGCAAGTATTTCCTAAAAGTTCTTTTGACTTTCTTTCAATCCTTCTTATCCCTTCCCTCTCATTATTTCCTTCTCTTTCCCGTCTTAAACTGTTATCCCGCAGGAAAATATGATAAAATACATCTATCCGATCTATATTCTGTACACTATCAATTTATGCAGGGCATTGCAGGAGAGTGCCCGCATACACTGAGAAGATGAGCTAAAAGCAAGGAGGATCAATGAAGATGAAAGTAATCGTCGTAGGACCAAGAGGAAAAATGGGAAGATTAATTACACAGGCTGCCGCCGGACGGGCAGACATGCAGCTGGTTGCGGGCATCGCCCCAAAAGGAAGAGATTATATCGGAAACGACCTAGGGATTGTGGCTATGGCCGGACGGGAGCTTGGCGTGCCGGTTGTAGATGATCTGGAAAGCGTCATCGATTCCTGTGATGTCATCATTGATTTCTCCACCAGAGAAATGGCCATGGAGGCGCTCGACATCGCCATCGCCCACCAGAAGGCTCTCGTATGCGGCACGACAGGCTTCTCCCCGGAGGAGATGCAGCGCTTCCAAAACGCAGCACAGAAGATTCCCGTGCTGTACGCCGCCAACACTTCCAAACTGGTAAATGTCATGAATAAAATCCTGGAATTCGTCACGAAGTCCGTAGGGGAAGGACTGGACATTGAGATTCTGGAGATGCACGACCAGAAAAAGAAAGACGCCCCAAGCGGCACTTCAAAAGAAATGGGCGAGATCATAGCACATGCGCTCGGGAAAGAACTGTCCGACATCGCCGTATATGGGCGAGAGGGAGATTCCCCCAGGGAAAGAGGGACTATAGGCTACCACTCCCTGCGCGCCGGCAATATCCCAAGCAGCCACACCGTGTATTTCGGCGGGATAGGCGAGAGGCTCGAGATTACCCATCACGCCTATAACTGGGAATGCTTCGCAAGAGGAGCCTGCGATTGCGCCGCTTATCTTGCAGATAAAAAGCCAGGGTTCTACACGATCCAAGATGTACTGTAATAAAAGGGGACGTACACTTTTCGCAAAAGCGTACGTCCCCTTTTTTTTAATCGGGTGTCCCTTTCTTAAAAACAGGGTGTCCCTTTTCAAACATTATACGAACTTCACCGCTGTCCCGTACGCCATAATCTCAGCCGCGCTTTGCATGACCTGGGCAGAAGAATAACGGATATTGACAACTGCGTCCGCACCCATAGCCGCCGCATCCTCGGCCATTCTCTTCGTCGCGGTCGCCCTCGCCTCATTCAGCATCTCTGTATATGAAGTGAGCTCGCCTCCTACAAGCGTCTTGAAGCTGTTCATGATGTCTTTTCCCACATGGACGGACTGGATCATCGTCCCTCTCACAAGGCCGATTACCTCAAGCTCTTTTCCCGGGATATAATCTGTATTTACAAGTAACATAGCGCATCCTCCTTTAGAAAATGAATTGTATTATATCATTAATACAATTTTACTCTTTTTCTCTGGAAAATGCAAGAGGTATATTTTCCAAATCCATCTCCGTCACATGCCGCGCCGGATCAGCAGGGCAGCCACATCATTGACATTTGTCCCCGTCGGCCCGGTCATAATAAGGCCCCCGGCCTTCTTTAAAGCATGGTATGAATCGTTCTCCTGCAGCGTCTTATAAATGTCCACCCCTTTTCTCTGGAGCAATTCTTTCGTGCCGCCGTCCACATATCCCCCTGCCGCGTCTGTCGGCCCGTCTGTCCCGTCGCTCCCGACACTGAATACAGCCGTGTCCTCTAAGCCCGCGATCCCCTCTGCCGCCGAAAGGGCCAGCTCCTGATTCCGTCCTCCTTCTCCATTCCCTGTCAGATGTACGATCGTCTCGCCGCCAGCGAGAAAAGCGATGCTTTTTGTACTGCTTTGATGGCTTTTTGCAATCGCTGCAAGGAACGAACCGGCTTCTTTCGCCTCACACGAGAGCTGGTCTGTAAGCAGGATCGGTTCATACCCCAATTCCCTGCAGGCGTCCGCCGCAGCCTCGCACAGATTCCGTACGCTTCCCGTAACCACCGTCTCCACATTCGTTAATTCCTTCGGCGTCTCCTTATGAAGCAGCTCTATTGCATCTGCGCTCAGACCCAGCTTATATTTCTGTGCTATAAATAAAGCGTCCTGGCTCGTCGAGGAATCTGGGTACGCCGGGCCGGACGCGATCATATCCAGCGGATCGCCCAGAATATCGCTCAATACGATGCTGTACACCTTCGCAGGCTCACATATCTTTGCAAATCTCCCGCCCTTTACGCAAGACAGGCGCTTTCGTATCGTATTGATCTCCACAATGTCCGCCCCGCACGCCAGCAATTGCTCCGTAATATGCGCCAGTTCAGCCCCGGCGATCAGAGGCTTTTCAAAAAGAGCGCTTCCGCCGCCCGACAGCAGGAACAATACTGTATCGTCCTCACTCAGGCTGCCGACCAGATCAAGAGCAGCCTGTGTGCCGATGAAAGAATTTTCGTCCGGCACAGGATGCCCCGCCTCAAAACATTCCATGCAAGGGATCTCTCCCTTCACATGCCCGTACTTTGTAACTACAACGCCCGCTTCTATAACGCCGCCCACAATATCTGACGCCGCTTTCGCCATCTGCCACGCGGCTTTTCCCGCCGAGACTACATAGACTCTTCCCCGGCCGAATTTCTTCCCTTGCAGCGCCCAGGCTACCGCCTCGTCGGGCAGCGCTCTCTGGATCGACTTTTTTACAATGGTATGTGCATCCTCTCTTAAGCCCAATCTTACACCCTATCTTTCCATCTTCTCTTCTATCCTCATCGTTTCTAGCCGCTTAATCCGCTGATCCAGCCCATTCTCCGTCAAGTACCTGTACACGCTCCTTGGCACAAGGCGCGCCCACTCCTGCCCCGTCGTAATACAGCTTCGTACTTGCGAGGCGGTGACTCCCTTATCCTCTGCAGATCTCCTCCAGAGAACCTCCACCTTAAGCCCAAGACCGGTCAATATCTTATGCTTCTCCTCATCCCACGCGTCGTACATCCCCATGTAATATACCGCGTCCTTTGGGACATACTGGAGAAGATATTCGGGGCAGCTGATTGGAAAAGGGATAATATCATATTGCGCCTCCGGTATATTAAAATCTGCCATAGCCGCCCGGATCATCTCATATCGCTCAAAATATGTCAACGGATTGGCAGAACGCTCTGCCCTCGAAATGTCATTGGCGCTTTCTCTCGTGTGCATACTGTCAGGATTGGTAATTCCAATAAAGAGCTTACTGCAGCGCATCTTTGCCGCCATAATATACTCCATATGCTTTAAATGCATAACTTGAAATCTCCCATGGACAACGCCTGTCTTAATCATCTTGTACTCTCCCCTTTTTTCCTGTGTTTGCAGTTATGATAACATATCCATTTTTATGATGTCCATATATTTCTCATAGGAGTACGCTAAGGGTAAGTATGGTATACTTTTTATAAATAATTTTTTTATATTCTGTAACGATTCGTCAAAATCCGTGTCTAATAAACAAAGGAGGTGAGATACTGTGGACTTTGAAGAAATGTACCGAATATATTTCCGCGACGTTTATCTCTTCATACTTGCCATGAGCAGCGATCCGCATATTGCAGAAGAGATCACCCAGGAAACTTTCTACAAAGCTTTAAAAAACATCGGCTCATTCGAAGGTACCTGCTCTGTAAAGACATGGCTCTGTCAGATCGGGAAGAACACGTATCTTACTTACTTGAAGAAACAACGGCGCTTTGCCCGGGAAGATATCGAAGCCTACCCCGGGCGCCCGGACGCCTGTACTTCGGACGAGGCCTCAGAGGGGCAGGCAAGCGCGGAATCCATCTATCTCAAAAAGAACGAGGCTCTCTCCATATACAAGATCCTACATCATCTGGACGAGCCTTACAAGGAAGTCTTTACCTTACGCACACTTGGAGACTTATCCTTTAAAGAGATCGGAGAGATATTCGGGCGCAAGGAGGGATGGGCGAGAGTGACCCACCATCGTGCCAAGCTAAAAATCCAAGAATTGATAAAGGAGGTGTAAAGAATGAACAAAATACCATGTAATGTTATCCGTGACCTGCTTGTACTACATGAGGACAATGTATGCAGCGAAGAAAGCCGCCAGATAATAGAAGAACATATCGCAGAGTGCGAAGAATGCAAAGAATTATATGAGAAGACAAAAAAAGAGCTTCCCGTAAAGGATGCCCTTGATGAATCAATGGAGATACTTTCTGAAGCTTTTAAAAAATTACAGCGCAAGCTTACGACAAAACGTGTAATCCTTGGCGGCCTCATCACCCTGTCCATCCTTGCAGCTTATATAGCATGGGGATTCCTACAGGACTGGATAAATATCGTGCCGTCAAAGGACGTCCAGGTTACAGAGCTCTATGAATTGGAAAATGGAGATATCTATTGTACTTTACAGACTGAAAAGCCATTTTTCAGCATAGCCATGCAACAGATCATAGTTCCAGAAGAATACCGGACGAAAGATTATGACAAAGGCATCCATGAGATATATCTACAGTACCCCTTCCCATTCGCAACCTATGGCAATGGGATTGGAACCGGACATATACAGCCGACCGGAAAGCGGAATACGATAAGCCTCGTCTTCCCTTTGGAAGACAGACAGCCGCCGGGCACTGTATATGACAGCTCTGATCCCAACTTTCGGACACACACTTGCAAGACAATTTATTATAATGGCAGCTCTGATGATAAACTGGTCATCTGGGAGGAAGGATGGGACGTAGAGCCCGCGCCAAAAGCACTGGAAGAAAAAATCGCCCAATATATGGAAGAGTGGGATCCGTGGGACTTCTTCTCAGGAGAGAATGGAACAAGAAGCTCTTATCCATATTGCTTCTAGTCAAATACGATGCAAATACACTGGAATGATAAAAACCAGGCTCCGCTACAATGAGAAAACAGGCTGGCGTTCTGCGGCTTACCGCCAGAATGCCAGCCTCTTCTTAACAATCTATCGGGGTGAAGGGAATTGCTGTTCTTATGCTACTGTGCCAGTTCCAGGATCGCTTCTTTCGGGATCACGCCCACCTGGCGTTTTACTGCTTCTCCGTTCTTGAACACCATAAGCGTAGGAACAGACATGACTTTGTACTGTCTTGCAAGCTCCGCCTGCTCGTCGACATCGACCTTACCAATCTTGGCTCCCTGGATCTCTGCCGCTGCCTCCTCAATGATAGGAGTGAGCATCTGGCACGGCCCGCACCATGTCGCCCAGAAATCTACGATTACCGGAACGTCTGCTTCCAATACTTCCTGTTTGAAATTTTCCTTTGTCAAATGAATTAATGCCATATTTATCTTCCTTTCTTTCAGCTGTTTTCGTTTTGATAGTTCCATTATAACCTATTTTAAGCATTTTTCCGTGATTTTATCACATTTATCCTTCAGATATTGCCCAAGCATACGGAGCTCATCCTCATAAATACAGTGAGGGAAGCTGTTCTTTCGTACTTTCTGCACACATTCTTCGTAATCCATCCACAGTACTTCCTCCACCTCGGACTCCTGGAGAGATAACGCGCTCATATCCGGATCCTCATACACGTACACGTAACTGTATTCCCTGTCGCAAAACCTCCTTCCGTGGAACACGCCTTCGAAGTGGGCCCGGTGAACGCCTATGTAGCGCAAGCCTCCTTCCACCGCCGTAAGCCCCAGCTCTTCCTTCATTTCCCGGATTGCCGCGGCAAGAGGCTCCTGCCCCGCCCCTATATGCCCGGCGGCAGAAATGTCATAACGCCCGGGGTAAGAATCTTTCTTTTCACTCCTCTTCTGAAGGAGCACGTCATACCCCTCTTTCTTTTCTCTCACGATCCACATATGCACCGTCCCATGGAGGCTTCCCTCCCGGTGCGCTACGCCCCGCTCCCGCACAAGCCCTGTCTGTTTTCCGTCCTCGTCCAGAATATCGAACAGCTCCATTGGCTTCCCGTCAAGCGCCGCCTCTTTTAGCTTATCATGCCCATCATAGACAAGCTTCAGTGAAAAAAACGGGTAATCTTCATCTAGCAGGCGGAAGAATATCTTATCCCCCTCCCATATATTCAGATTCCAAACGTCGTCAATATCTACCCACTCAAGCTGCCCTTCATCACACGGGATCGGCTCACCCTCAAAAGCGTCCGCCGTAAATAAAGACATGTATTCCGTGACCCCGTTCCCCGATACAAAGGTGACAAGCCCTCTGTAGCGGTATGAAGTAAGGGTATAGCCCGTCTCTTCCTTTACTTCCCTAAGAAGGCACTCTTCCGGGCTCTCATCTTTCTCGAAGTGTCCCCCGACCCCGATCCATTTATCCTTGTTCACATCATTCTTCTTCACCGTGCGGTGCAGCATGAGATATTTCCCTTCCTGCTCAATATAGCACAGTGTGCTTAGTCTTGCCATATCCATTCTTCCTTCCCTTTATAAACTGAGGGCAGATGTAACGCTTCTGTTCCCAACTGCATGGGAAAATGCTATAATATTTTAAATAGTACTTTAAATCTATCTTACAGGAAACCGAGGGAAAATGCAATGGAACGGACGATTGAATATAGGATTGACGGATCTTCTGACGGGCTTAGGGTGGAGCAGTTCCTACGGCGAAAGGGCTACTCTTGCCAAAACCTTGCACAGATCAAACGGATGCCAAAAAGCATCCTGGTAGGAGGCGTACATTATTATATGAGGGACACGCTCCACGCTGGCGACTGCCTGCACGTACACATCCAAGAGACCTCCTCCTCTGAAAAAATCCCTCCGACAAAGCTCCCTCTTAATATTGTGTACGAGGACGAAGATCTGATCGTTATCGACAAGGCAGCCGGAATGCCCATCCACCCGTCTATGAATAATTACACCCACTCTGTGGCAAATGCCCTTGCATGGTACTATAAGGAACAAGGCAAGCCTTTTATCTTCCGCTGCTGTAACCGCCTCGACCGGGACACATCAGGCATCACAGTGGTCGCCAAACATCTGGTGAGCGGCAATATCCTCTCCGCCGCCACACACGATCGAAAGATCTGCCGGGAATACCTGGCCATCGCCCGCGGATCTGTCACGCCAAAGAAGGGGACGATCGACGTTCCCCTCTCAAGAAAAGAGGGGACAGTCATTGAGCGCGTAGCAGACCCAGAGCACGGGGAGTACGCCGTCACCCACTACCAAGTCATACATGAGGCAAATGGGCACAGCCTTGTCTCCCTCGCTCTGGAGACAGGCCGCACCCATCAGATCCGGATCCATATGAAATACATTGGATTCCCGCTTATCGGGGATTATCTTTACAACCCCGACATGGAACATATGAAAAGACAAGCGCTCCACTCACATAGGGTCTCCTTCCCGCATCCGATCACAGGAGAGGCTATGGAATTTACCGCGCCCCTGCCAGAGGATATGAGGAATGTGATCGGCATACAGGAAACGGCTTAAAATTTCCCTCCCCTGCCTCCATGGGTACTGCCGGAAGACGAACGATGGGTACTGGAGCCGCCCGGGCCCTTCGAGCCATTGTCTTTTGGCTTCTCCCTCCGGCTGACATGGCGATACAAGAACAGATCGCTCCTTTTCGTTATATTCACACTTCCCTTTCGGATATAATTATCCGCCACTGGCTGGCTATATACTGTCTTTAGCTGGCTTCTCATAACCCCCGTCGCGATCAGCGCTATAATGAAGCCCGCCGCCAGCGCTATCACAAGGCTTCCCACAAGCCAGAACGGTTCTTTAGGAAGATTGCCGACATCATACGGCTCCCCTGTGTCCGCCTGCGTTATGAAATCATCGCACAGCTCGGCAAATGTTGTGAACGCCGCTGCATATTCGCCCTCGCTCAAGTCATCCAGGAATCTTTCAGATATATATTCAAGCCCTGCGTCCGTGAACACCGTTATCCCATAACCCGTTGTCGATATGTACCAGTCTCTCTCCTCCATGCTTATGAGAAAAAGGATCCCGTCTCTCTCTTCTCCAAAGCCATAGCCGTTATAATCATAAAAATCATCTGCATATTCCATGGAAGAGGCTCCTTGAAGCGAATTCACCGTCACCACTACGATGTCCATCTGCTGCCTTTCGCTTATCTCATCCAGAAGGCCCAGCAAAGCCTCCGCATCGCTGTCCGAAAGCAGAGCCGCCTCATCTACAAGCCTGGGGACATCATCTGCTGCAAACACAAGGAACGTTAAGCTCAAAGATAGAAGCATCACAAAAAATATGCCAAATACTCTCTTTTTCATTGTACGCACCTCCCTACAGCAGCCAGAGCAAGTAAGAAGCGGCGAACAATACCGCGCTCGCAATGCCCGTAAGGCCAAACAGCCATTTTCTATACGCCGCCTTATCCAGCGGCAGGTTCCCTACCATCTTCCCGCTCTGGCCGTTCATAGCAAAAAGGTAATTCTGGCCGTTCCATGTGGTAGTCAAAAGCCAGACCGGAAAAAGCGCGTATTTTACTTTGCCGCCGTGCAGCCGGACACTGCCCGACTCCTTCATAACCGTCGCATACCCCTTCACTGTCGCCCCAAAAGCGTCCTCTACGCTCTTCCTGATCCGCTCATTGGCGCGCTCCACGCTCTGCTTCGCATCCACATCGTATTTATCCGCCAGGAATCCGGCCAGATACGCAGTCTGGAAATCTACCGCCTCTGAAAAATCAAACGGCTCGATCGATTCCATCAGATTGTCCGGCATCTTCGTAGAGCCGTCGACAGGGACCCTTTCAAATCCAATGGCGCCGCCTCTCATTACCGCGTAGAAGCTGGTCTCGGTGTAATCATACCTACTGTCGCTCCAAATACGGACTCTTGTCGCTTTATAGCCCATATCCGCATCGGCGTCGGCGTCGAACAGCCAGAACGGGACATACATGCCTTTCACTTCGTCAATGTGGCTCTCCTCTTTAAACACTTTCGGCAGCAGGCGCTTCCCCTCATAATATTTCTTAAGAGCAGCCTTCGCCGCATTCTTATCCAGTTTGAACGGGATCACATAATCCGGCTTCAGCGTTCCCGAAAGCTGTCCTATCATCACGACCGGATTCCCGCAGAACGGGCACGATGTAGCCGCCGTGTTCTCATCGCACGCGATCTCGCCGCCGCAAGACTTACAGACATAAGAGCGCAGCCCTTCTTCCTCGCCCTCCTTCCATTCCTCCCCGGCAGCCGTCTCCCAACGCATATCGTCCGCCTGCTCGCCCCTTAGCTCACTGTCATAGCTCTCCAGCGTCTTCATCTCGAACTCTGTGTCGCAGAACGGACATTTCATTTTCTGTGCCGCGCTGTCAAAGGCAATAGCGCCGCCACAGCACGGGCATTTATATTCTTGTATTGCCGCCATCCGATCTCTCCTTTTCTATTTGCAGGCCTTCTTGCCATAACCTCTGTCTTCTATATTTTATCATTTTCATCAAACCGATCCCCGCACTCTGGACAGAACTTCGGCGGATGTGCGGGATCTTCCGGCTCCCACCCACACTTGTCACATTTATAGAGCGGCGCCCCTTCCGGCTTCTTTGCGCCGCATTCCTGGCAGAACTTGCCCTTATTAAGCGCCCCGCAGGAACAGGTCCAGCCTCTGCTATCCGCAGGCCTTGGGGATCCGCATTCTGGACAGAATTTACCTTCTGCCGCCGCCCCACAGGAACATTTCCATGCGCCCGCCGTCTTTTGCTGCGCTGTCTGCTGCGCCGCCTGCTGCTGCCCCATAGCGAATAAGCTCTCCGGGTTCGTACCACCTGCGTTCATAGCCATCCCCATGCCCATAAATCCTGCCATAGCGCCAGAAGAATTGGACGCCGCCGCCTTCATGGCATCCGCCTGGGCGCCCGCCAGCGTAGCCCCCGCCATATTGGGGTTCTGTAAGACAGCCGTCCTCTGCAGCTGCTTGATCATCTCAGCATCTTCTTCCGGCAAGGTGACAGATCCAAGCGCAATGCTCACTACTTTCAATCCGCGCAGCTCTCCCCATTTAGCCGACAGGGCGGCGTTCATCGCCTCCTCCAGCTGCGTATTGTGAGAAACGATCTGATTCGGGCGCAGCTCCAGATCTGAAAGCCTTCCAAACGCAGGCTGCAGCGCGCTTATAAATTCCGTTTTCAATTGGCTCTCCAGGTCGCCGCGTCTATAATCCCGTTCCACATTGCCGCACACATTCGTATAGAAAAGCAGAGGGTCGGCAATCTTGTAAGAATAGAGTCCTGAACAGCGGATAGAGACGTCTACATCCAGGCCGATCCTGGAATCCACTACGCGAAAGGGGATCGGGTTCGGCGTCCCGAATTTATTGTCTACCAACTCCTTTGTATTAAAGTAATACACCCGCTGATCTTTGCCCGTATCGCCGCCAAAAGTAAAACGCCTGCCAACAGTGTTAAAAGTCTCTGCTATACTGTCGCCAAGGCTCCCTGCAAAGATGCTCGGCTCCGTCGAGGCGTCGTACTTAAATTCGCCCGGTTCCGCGCACACCTCCACAACCTTCCCCTGTTCTACGATCATCATGCACTGGCCGTCCGCCACGGCGATCACGCTGCCATTAGATATGATGTTATCGCTCCCTTTTGTGTTAGAAGAGCGAGAGTTTGTGCGCTTCCTTCCCTTCGTGACCATAACGTCCTTTTCCATCGCGTCACAGTAGAAGAACTCTTTCCACTGATCTGCAAGCGTTCCGCCAAATGCGCCCGTTCCTGCTTTAATAAGTCCCATAATGAAAACTCCTTTTTCGTTTGATTTTTCTTTTCTTCATTATAACTTATCGCTGTAATCTGAGCAATGGATATCACTGCCCAAATCAAATGTACCGCAATACAAGTAAAGGCATAAAGCCTTTGGATATTCCGCTTTACGCCTTTTATTCATAAATTATTTTTTCATGCTGCTATAAATATTTTGCCCTGCCCTCAGAACATATGCTCCACAAGCAGCACGGCCCATCCAGCCGCCACGCCGACGCCATATAGCAGGCCCACGATCCCGATATTTTCTTTCCACCTCCCGCGGTTCTCCCGGAACAGTACCAGGATCCCCACGCCGGACCCGACAAATAGCCCGCTCATCATGGCCGAGAAGGACATGCCCCCTTCCAGGTACAGCTCTGTCATCAGTACGGACGCCGCACAATTGGGAATCAGCCCGATCAGCCCGGCCAGAGCCTCGCCCCACACAGGACGATTCAGCAAGAATCCGGCCAGCCTGTCCTCGCCAAAGTGTAGGATCACATAATTCAGCACACTTGTGATCACAAATAAAAACAGCAGAATAGAAAGGCTGTGGCGAAGAGCCCCGAACCATATCCCGCCGCCCTCACAGTGACAGCAGCTCTCCTTCTCATAAAAGTTTTGAATCTTCTGTCCCGCGCTTTTCCGCCTGATAATACAATCTGCTAACAGCCCGCTTAAGATACCGACAGACGCTTTCAAAAATAAGATCTGAAAGATCAGGGCCGGAGAAACTGCTCTGGATATCAGGATCGGAAGCATCTCATCGGAAGTGGACAAATAGACAGAAAGCAGAGTCCCCAGCGTGACGGCCCTCCTGGCATAAAGATCGGACACCGCGGATGAAAATCCGCATTGCGGGAGAATGCCTAACAATCCCCCGAACAGCGGCCCATACTTGCCAAGCCTCTGCATCCGTTTTTCATGGCTTTTTCCTGTCTGATGTCCTATATATTCCATAAGCAGGCAAGCCAGGAATAAGAATGGAAATACTTTTATGCTATCAAGCAGAGCATCCTGTAACGCTTCTATAAACATCTGTCCCTCCTGTCCCTCTCCCGGCCTTTATATCCTGGCCGCGCCGCTTTTTACCGCGGCCTCCGCGACAGCCTTCGCCACCGCGTCTTTTACCCGGGGGTCAAACGCCGCGGGCAGGATATAGTCTGCATCCAATTCTTCTTCACCGACCATATCTGCCAGTGCATGGGCGGCGGCCGCCTTCATCTCATCATTGATGTCAGAGGCTCTCACATCCAGCGCGCCGCGGAAAATGCCCGGGAACGCCAGCACATTATTAATCTGATTCGGGAAATCGCTGCGCCCGGTAGCGACAACTGCCGCGCCCGCGGCTTTGGCGTCTTCCGGGAATATCTCCGGCGTCGGGTTCGCACAGGCGAACACAATAGCGTCCTTCGCCATAGTCCCTACCATCTCTTTCGTCAGAGTGCCCGGCCCCGAAACGCCGATAAACACATCTGCTCCCCGGATCACTTCTTTGAGCGTCCCTCTTTCGCCTCTGCTGTTTGTAATCTTCGCCATCTCTTCTTTGATAGGGTTCATATTTTCCCGCCCCTGGAAGATCGCGCCTGTCCGGTCTGTCATGATCACATTCTGTACTCCCATGCTGATCAGCAGCCGGATGATCGCGATCCCGGCGGCTCCTGCTCCGCTTGTGACTACTTTTATCTCATCCATCTTCTTCCCTGTCAGCCTCAGAGCATTGATAAGCCCAGCCAGAGTGATCACTGCCGTGCCGTGCTGGTCGTCGTGGAAGATCGGGATGTCGCAGCGCTCTTTGAGCTTCTTCTCAATCTCAAAACAGCGGGGCGCGCTGATGTCCTCCAGATTAACGCCGCCAAAGCTGCCCGCCAGCAGAGCGACCGTGTCCACGATCGTATCTACATCTTTGCTCCGGATGCAGAGCGGTATCGCATCCACGCCGCCAAACGCTTTAAAAAGGACGCATTTCCCTTCCATAACCGGCATCCCGGCTTCCGGGCCGATATCTCCAAGGCCAAGCACAGCCGTCCCATCTGTTACGACCGCCACCGTATTCCAGCGTCTGGTCAGCTCATAGCTTTTGTCCGCGTCTTTCTGGATCTCCAGGCAAGGCTCTGCCACCCCCGGGGTATAGGCCAGAGAAAGCGCTTCTTTATTATCGACCGCCGCTCTGGCCGTCATTTCAATCTTACCCTTCCACTCATAGTGTAATCTTAACGACTCTTTTGCATAGTCCATTTTATTTACCTCCTCATTAAGATCCCATGTTAAATGTGATATTTCTCATATTCACATTCACACGGATTCCCCTTGCAGAAATAGATGTCCCCGGAAGTCAGATCCGCCACCATAGAGAAGACCGTCCCCATACGAAGCCCCGGATCCACCTTCAGGTCGTCATGCCTGCATATACTGCACGGATATTCTACATGATCTGCCAAGACTTCCATAATATCTTCGTGCGTAATCTCTGTCTTTTTCCGGCGCATCAGCTTATCGGCGCGCCCAAGGCGGACGAAGCTGTCGGTCAGCTTATATTTCGTCGTATCTTTCCTTGGAGCGTTCGGAAGGCGCGGGCTTAAGAAATGATTCGTATGCACAAGGATCCCGTCTTTCGGATAGAGTACGTCAAAATCATCATTCTCAATCTCCAGATCGATACATTCCCCGTTCTTATGCCCCAGCATAAAATTAGCGCAGCACCCCAGAGGCATTCTGGTAGCCGCTTTCACGGCTTCCGCCAGCGTCTCGCAGTCCAGGATCCCGCGCATGGCCATATGCAGAGGCAGGCCCGTGGGAGCCTGATCTGTAGAAAGCGCATTCAGATACAGGCAGATCCCTGCACTGTTGAAACCGGTCTTTCCGATAATGCCCGCCTCCGTCACCATAAAAATCGTGGGCTTTCCATTCCTCTGCCGTATCTTCATCATAATCATAGCAGACCTCTGGCTCGTTTTCCAGTCCCAATTGTGCGCCAGGTACGCATTCCCTTCTTTCCCCGCATCCGAGCTGATACCTATCGAAGTGCACCCTCCGTCCATCTTGTCAAATTCTTTGCCGACAAATACAAGCTCGCTTCTACAGTTCAGGGCAAGGATATCTTCAAAGTCAAATCCAGAGCCTTCCGCTATCCCCCACATCTCTTCCAGGTAATCATTATTATACTCCGTAATCACCGGAATGAACCGCCTGGACAGTTCCTTTGCCCTGTCCCATTCAAGATCCGAGTAGTCAAGGAACATCTGTTTATAACAGTCAATGCTTCTTTGGATCTGCTCCTTAAAATGCTCTCCCTGCTGAAAGCCAATCTCACGGGGAGAGCCCTCAATCTCTAAATATGGAAAATTCATCTGCATGCCTCCTACTTATTCTTTCTCCCTTTTTTCATACCAGCCTCTGAATGCGATCGTCATCCATCCAAAGAACAGTCCCAGGCTCAGATACACCATCTCCGTAATAAAGATGCCTCCAAAAGATGCTCCCGGCACATAATTCATGCAAGCAAAAAATGCGCCCGACGCAATGTATACTGCCGGAATAAAGCTGAAAAGCTCCGGCGCCAGCTCAAGATAGAACAACAGCCATGCTATGATCAGAATAGCGGCCGGAAATGCAAAAAAGCCTAAAGCGCCAAAAAAGCCTCCCATAGTAATAATGATTATAGACGCAACGATCCCCATGATGAAGCCGAAAAAGGAACGCACCCCATTCAGGATCGTGCAGCCCGCCATGAAATAAGTCGCCCACGCCAGGAAAGAAACCCAGGAAAACCCAACGTTCCCGGCCGGCGGCAGCGCCCCCTGCAGGACATTGTCGATCATCTGGATCACGCAGGCCTGGCAGCCTACAAATAATGCGATCGGTGTATGTTTTGCAAATTTCATAATGTATAACCCCCTGTTCAGTGTCGCATCCGCCCATTCAGATGCGGATGCCGTCTTTTATGTTTTGTTTCTCTAATCCTCCAGGATCGACAGGAATCGTCTCAGCGAATACTCCACCAGATCCGGCGAGATTCCCTGAACGATAAAGACGATACGGGAAGAATGATCTTCATTTGGCCACTCCTCCAGATGCATGGGCGGAGTGATATGGCTCTGTACAGTGTTTAATACTACCGGCCCCAGAGCATCCGGCACGTTCAGAAGCCCCTTGATCCGCAAGAGCTGCGGCCCGTGGCGATGGATCAGCGCGGAAAGCCAGATACAGAATGCAGTCCAGTTCAGCGGCTTTTCTGTCCGAATGGAAAACGTCTGTATATCCCCTTCTTCGTGATGCTCCTCATGATAGTGATGGACATGTTCCGTCTCTCCATGGATCCTGTGCCCGCCTGCCACATGGATCTTCGGAAGGCATTTCAGCCATGCCTGGACTTCTGCGCTCTTTGTGTCTGGATTAAATGGATCTATATCAAAAAGCATCGGCCAGAGCGACTCCTCTTCATTGGCGTCCAGCACCATAGCCACCGGATTCACCTGATGTATCTTTTTCTTTGCCTGTTCGATCTGCTCCGGCTCTGCAATATCTGTCTTTGTCAGGACCAGCCTGTCTGCGATCGCCGCCTGTCTCATGCTCTCTGCATGTGTATCGATCTGTCCTGCTCCAAAGATAGCGTCAATCGTCGTGATGATATTGGCAAGCCTCACCTGTCTGCGGAGCATCAGATCGCCGACCAGCGTCTGAGCGATAGGGGTAGGGTCTGCCAGTCCGGTCGTCTCGATCAGGATCCGTGTAAAAGGAGGCACCGTTCCTGCAGTCCGCCCGTCAATCAGCTCCCGCAGCCCTTTCTGCAGATCTGAGCGCATGGAACAGCACACACATCCATTCTTCAAGACCAGCGTCGTCTCCGTCATCTTTTGTATATAGAGATCGTCCAGCGATACCTCGCCCAGCTCATTCATAAGGACAGCCACCCCCGCTCCTTCTTCACCGCTAAGAAGACGCTGCAGGAGCGTTGTCTTCCCACTCCCCAGAAAACCGGTGAGCACAGTGACGGGTATACGCTCATCATTTTTTCTCATTAGATATTCCCTCCTATCTGTTTTATATCTGGGAAGATCCGATCATTTCCAGAAACGCCTCATCCAGTGGATCCACCAGACGAAGCCCTATGTTATCTGCTTCTACCCAGACGTGCCCTAAGCTGTCGACAATCTTTGTTTTTCCTGTCGGTCCTTTGATAATCAGCTTTTCACCAAAATCGCTGATTTTCGCCTTGCCCGGGCTCAAAAGGATATTGACCATCTTGACTAGCTTCTGTCGCTCTCCTCTACGTGTCTCATTTTCCTTGCCGCCGATCCCTTCTGGATTTCCCGCCCGATCCATCCAGTCCGGCGTGCCGCTTAATACTCCACATGCTGCACACATACCCTTTCCCTCCTGATTTTCAACTTATTTTAAAGGAGTTGCCGCATGATGCGGCAACTCTCGTCATACAGATATCGATTTACAGACCGCTCGGTCCTCCGACTTCGATGCCAGAACCAAATGGACAGCGTTTGCGGAAGTCCTCTGCCATTTTCTCCATCGTCACAAAGCGCACGCCTTCATGCTTCCTCATGTGATCGATCATCCTCTCCAGGGCTACAAGCACATGCGGATGTCCGGAAGCGTCCGGATGAATGGTGATCGGGAGCACTGCATAATCAAAGTGGCGGTATACCCAGTCGAACTGATCCATCCAGATCTCCTCCAGTTGGCTTCCTGTAATCCAGCCATGGCTGTTCGCAGATGCCTTTACAAAGAGCATCGGAGGAGCGTCATCCAGATGCCAGCTGCATGGGATCTCAACCATATCTACTTCTTTACCCGCCACCCATGGCTTCATCCAGTCTTTTGCCTTGCCTGTGTAGTCGATCTTCGTCCAGCTGTCGCCTTCACGCAGGTAGTGCGGATGGTAATCGTCTTCCATAAGAGAAGAATCATATACGATGCCGCGCTCTCTTAAAAGCTCGATCGTATTTTTGCTCAGCTCCCACCATGGAGCCATATATCCGCGCGGCTTCTTTCCGGAGATCTTCTCAATGACATCAATTGTGTGATCCAGCACATCTGCCTCCTGCTCGCGGGTCATTGCCAGCGGGTTCTCATGCAGATATCCGTGCATAGCGATCTCAGCTCCTGAGTCTACGATCATCTGTGCCGCTTTCGGGAAGCTTTCCATCGCGTGCCCCGTTACGCCCCATGTAATGTCTTTGCTGATCCCGTTCCTCTCAAAAAGGTCTAAGAGGCGCGGCACTCCCCGCTTCGCCCCATGGACGCCTCTGGAGATATCACACGGTGAATCTTCTCCGCCCCAGGATCCGATCCAAAGCGCTACTGCGTCAAAATGCGGATTGATGTTAATCTGAATGTCTTTTTTTGTTGTGCTGCTCATAAATATTCCTCCTTTTATGAATTTGTATTAAAATCCTCCCACCGCTCTGCAATGCTTTCGGCTGGAAGAAATTTTTCACCTATACTTGCGTCACAAGCCGATCCCAGATCAGCTTACGGACTGGCGAAGTGTCATAGTTCCCATTCGATCCGCCGTCGTTCTTATCAAGAGAGATTACTGTCACGACCGCATTCTTCTCCGGGAGCACGATGCAGTACTGGCCGAAGATCCCCCACATGTACGCTGCTTTATTGGCTCCGTCGATCCACGTCTGATATCCGTAGCCTGCCTTCACTGGCGGCTCTCCTGGAATATACTCTCCGGTCTCTGAATAAGAAGACATCATATCTTTTACAAAGCCTTCTGACACGATACGCTTCCCCTTATAAATGCCGCCGTTCGCAAGAAGCTGTCCAAACTGCCCCAGCTCGTCTGCGTTAATGGCCAGCCCGTTGGCTGCGATCGTCCTTCCCATCGGGCAGCTGCCCCACTCCACATTATGTATGCCGATCGGTTCAAAGAGCCGGTACCTGAGATATTCCCTCAGATTCTGTCCTGTCTTCTTCTGGATCAGAGCGCCCAGCATATAAGGACATGCATTGTTGTACAGGAATACAGAGCCTGGCTTATTATCAAACTTCCCGGCTGTATAGAAGAAGCGCGCCCAGTCTCTCTCATGCTTCCTCTCATACCCGTCCCTCCACATCATCGTCTCGCTTAAGCCTGCCGTCATCGTAAGCAGATCGCGTACTGTGATGTTCAGCGCATTTTCATTTGTCACATCATAAGACTCTTCCTTAAATGTATCGCTGATACGCTCATCCAGAGCTATCAGTCCTTCTTCCAGGGCGATCCCCACGCCAAGCCCTGCAAACGTCTTACTGATAGAATAAGTCTCAAACCGGGGCCTTGCTGCAAACCGGGCCCAATCGTCTGCAACTTCTCCATCCTTCCGGATCTGTGCGTTCAGAATATAGAATCCTTTTTCTTCCGCTTCTTGTATAAACTGTTTTAGCAGATCCATATCTCTTATCCTCTCCTTTCTCTTCTTCTGTTTACAAAATACAAAATAATATTCGCCGCGACAGTGACCAGATTCAGCACATAGAAGAACAATACCCAGGTAATATTCCCGTCCAGTATCTTAGACGCGATACCGCTGATATATCCCGCCTCTATGAGACAGAAAAAGGTCAGTGATACTCCCTTCGTGGATCTTGACTGATATGCTTTTCTAAAATTGATCGGCCATGAGAAGCCGAAACAGATCAACATAATCATCTCCAGAATACTTACCATAAAAGCCGTCCTCCTTTCTGCGATCGATCATGGCTTTATCATACCTGCCAGAAAAATTTTCGGGAAGAATGCATTTCTTTTCACCCCTGTTAAGCAAAAAAAAGCACCCCCATTTATTCACAAATTTCCATTACTGTTTTTGAGCACTTTCCCTACAGGCGCTTCTTTTTCTTTCTTTTATCTTCTCGTTTCTGTCGTAAGCCCCACATATTTTTGTATATTTTACACATCTTAATTCATTCTTTTTTGTGAAATACAGACATTTTAAACATCTCCGTTGAATTTTCCTTATATCCAGTGTATGATATACCTAGTGAACAAATAAACCGATCTTATCCGACTGACAGGAGGTCCCTACATGGTATTTAAGGATATTGACCGACTCCTCTCTATAGAAAAGCACGGTAGCATCTCAAAAGCTGCCGATGAGCTTTACATAACCAGATCTGCGCTGACACAGCAGGTGAAACAGTTGGAAAAAGAACTGGGATTTACGATCTTCGAGAAAGACTATACCGGAGTCCGTATCACCGAGGAAGGTTCTTACCTTATGAAAGAACTGTTAAAAATGAAGGCAGATTATGACGATACGATCGAGCATTGCCGCCGTCAGCAGCACAGTACGCAGGATTCCATAACGATCGGGCTGATGCCGAATCTAAAATCCCCTTTCCTAACTGGCGTATGCAAAGAATTCCGCCAGGAACATCCAAATGTCCAGATCCGGTTCAAAGAATATTTTCTAAAAGACTATGCATTGCAGTTCCAGGCAAAAGAATTTGACATCAGCGCGGAATACTTTTTCAACTATATTCATGACATTAAAGGATTGAGAGCGAAGAAGATCGCAACAACCTCCCATTGCCTGCTTGTCGTGCCAGGGCATCCTCTGGCGTCAAAAGATTCAATTACGTTTGAGGATCTCAGGGGCTATAAGCTCATCATGTACAGGCGCGGCATTGCCAAGAGCGAAGATGTGCTAAGAGATCACCTGCTGCTGCACGAACCAGAGATCAGTATCCTTGACATTGACTCTTACGACGGCTCTTTATTTAACCGGTGCGAGCTGGAGGATGCGGTCCTCCTATCTTATGCTCTGTATGAACAGAGCTTTTCGCAGTTTATCTCGATCCCTGCCGCATGGGACATCCCGATCGGCCTGGGATTTTACTATCACGATGACTGCCGCCCTGTTGTCAGAGATTTTATCGCGGCGGCTGAAAAACAGTTTTATATATATCAAAAATAGTCATGGAGGGACAGCCTTTTGATTTCAGCAGATACAAGGATCAGGAAAAACTCAGCGCCCGAGCTGGTATGTGAGAAAATGGAGGAGTTTATCTCCCAGGGGATATGGAAGATGGATGAGAAGGTCCCGTCCGAAGCAGAGCTTGCAGAGATGTTTGGCGTTAACCGCTTTACAGTGCGTATGGCTCTTCAGAAATTGAACACATTGGGCATATTAGAGACGCATATGGGCGACGGCACTTATGTACGTTCATTTAATCTGGAAAAACATCTCCAGAATATTTATCATTTCTATATGACTCCGGAACTGTTGGAAGACGTCTCTGAATTCCGCCGGATTATTGAGATCGAATGCGCTCGTCTTGCCATAAGGCGCCGTACTGCCGAAGATCTTGAAGAGCTAAAGCAATGCTGCCTGACTTTCGAAGACCGCATCACTTCCTATGTGAACGCAAAAAAAGACTCCTTAAAACGGAGCCTCCTTTTTGAGCAGTTCAATAACGACGATATTGCTTTCCATACACAGTTATGTAAGATGTCGCACAACGATCTGCTGATCTATGCCTATTCCACTGCTAAAGAAGCGATCCGGCAGCACATGTCCGCCAGCGCGCATAAACGGGTAATGGATCTGAGTCCCGGCGATGAGATCATCAGCGTCAGCAGCCACTGGAAGATCTATCACGCTATCGCTGAAAAGGACTTCAGGACTTGTAAAAAGATATTAACAGAAATGTTCGATAATGATGCACAAAAAATATGAATCTCTTAATGGGGCAGCCCCTAGTAAACGTCCTGCCTGGCAATCCCTTTTGCAAAATGCCTTTCCTGTAACAATAAGTTTATGCACTCTACTTTCATATATTCACCTGTATTGACTTTTAATGTGCCGCCTTCCTCTGCATCACATTTCTCGACGACTGCCTCATTGCCATCCATCATAACTACTACGTATGTATGGCCATCGATCATCGTAATCTGGAAATCCTTCTGCTTCTCTACAGACTGGAAGCCCAGATAATAATAGTACCATCCGAACCCGATAATAGCTATGACGCAGACCACCGCCCCCAGGATCCTGTGGTTTTTATATTTCCAGCTGTGATAATAATCCTCCTTGCGGCTGTCGTCGTATCTCCTCTTTATAAGATACTTCTGTACCGGGTACGTCGCAAGATACCCGGCTGTATAAACGAACGGCCCGTGTAAGCATAGGATCGTAATCGTTGCAAATATAAAGAACTCTATCCAGTCCTCACGCGACAATTCGAACACCTGGCTCGGCGTGTCCAGTACAAAAATAATCACGACTAGCAGGAACAGCATCGGCAGTATGCCGCCTGTAAGGATCATCACAAGAATCTTCCTGCCCCAGGATCTCTGTCTTAATATCGTCCTGACAGTCCATCTGGCCACTGCCACACACACCAATGCGATACTCCCATGCAGGATTATACTGTAAATCGTCACGCCCTGGTTTATAATCAGATATTGATCCGGTACATTAAAATAACTGGCCTGCCCTTTTGTGTAAATATAGATCAGGAAGTTAAAAACAGCGCTGGCCGCCATTCCCGTTAGAGGGATCACCGCCAAAAATATACCGATATTCTTTGATACTATTTCATATACCCTCTGGAACGATACCCGCCTTAGCTCGTTCCCATCTTTATCTACAATATATTTCATTATTTTACCAATTTAGATATCTGTTTAAACGTATCAGTCCCAGCCGCTCTCGTCAGCTCAAACAAAATCGCTTCGCTTGTCGTAAGCAGAATCCCCTCCTGCTGCGCCCGGATAAACGCGACCTCCTTGTCGCTCTTCTTCCGGGAGGAGATACAGTCTGTCACAAGGATAGGCTGATAGCCTGCATCTTTCAGATCGATGGCCGTCTGCAATACACATACATGGGCTTCAATACCGCAGAGGATCACATTCTTCCCCCGGCTCTTCACAGCGTCCTGCACTTCTGGCAGCTCATAAGAGCTAAAGGTCATTTTATCAAAATATTCCTCCGTGCCTGCCGCCTCGAAGATCTCCTTCACATTCAACCCAAGCCCTTTTGTGTACTGGCCTGTGATAGCCATGGGGATCTCAAGGATCTTAAGGCCCTTCAATAGCCTGGCCGAATTGGCGATAAGCTCTTCCCTATCCGCCATAACGGGCATAAGCCGCTCCTGATAGTCAATGACCAGACAGCTTGTATCTTCTTTTCTTATACGCATAAATCTTCTCCTTTTTATAAATTTCCATTTTTTTCTTACATGATACCTTACTTCTTTCGGCGTTGCAAGCACGAATCCTTTTGCCCTGCCGTTTGCTATAATATAGCCTTCCCGGCTACAGCGCAGGAAGTCCATTACCGCATTTTACGCCGATCTCCCTGGCTCATATAATAACGCTTTTTGTCCTCATACATTCTCTGCTCCGCCGCCTTTACTACGGCCGCAGCGTCGCATCCCCCTGACGCCGCTCCCACAGAGACATGATAGCCCGCCTCTGCTGCCTTTTCTTTAGCCTCTGCTGCTTTCTTAGATACACAGTCTAAATCCATCTCCACAAACACCAGGAATTCATCTCCGCCGATACGATAGACATGTTCCTGGCCAAAAGATCCAACAAGCGCTGCCGCCACAGTCTGTAACATCTTGTCTCCAGCCGAGTGCCCCTGGCTGTTGTTCAGCTCATGAAGGCCGTTGGCATCCGCATAGACACAAGATAAAGAAGCCGGAAGATCCGCTTCATACTGAGCAAGCATCTGCTCATAGGCATTCCTGTTCTTAAGGTTCGTGAGAAGATCTGTAGTCGCGATTCTTTCCTTCGCACGTATCTCCTTCCGTGTACGGACAACGTCCCACAGGAAATAGACGATCAGGACAGCCGCTTCGTAAATCCCAAGCCAGAACAGCACTTTCTCGATATATACTGTCTCCCTGAAAACAATACTTTCCGGTACTGTCAACATGACAAACCAGTCATTGATCCCGACCGGCTCATATGCTGTATATAAATACTCATTAAAGCTCCTGGAAAAATAAGCTGTTATCCCACCTTTGCCATCTGCAAAATCCTGCGCCGTCTGCTCCCTGCTGTACCCCTTCTTGGCTTTATGCCCTTCCATCGCGCCGGGATCCTCCTGCCTGTGCAGCGTGTCCATAACAAATTCCATGTTCTCGGCATCAATGATAAAAATATCCGCATTTCCGTCAAAAATATCCACCTTGAAATAATCAGACAGATCCTGCGGCTCTATTACCCCAAACAATATTCCTTCCGTCTGCCCTTCCTTCTTGATCGGAACATTGAAGAACAGAACGAGCTTATCCGGCTCAAGGTCATCCGGCTCAATATTCGTAATAAAAGCTCCCTTTCCATCCAATGCGTCAAATGTAATTCCGTTGATCGGCTCTGACAGAGTCCCGTCTTGCTGCAGGACACGGTCGTCCGGGAAGACAATGCCAAGCCGGGACACCAGATCTACGCCTGTGTCAGCCTTAAGGATCTCAAGTACACGCTCAGAATCGATATCCTCTTCTCTCTCTATTATATCAGCCAACATCTCCAGGCGGTTTCGTGCAAATGCGATCTGCAAACGGATATTTCCCTGCACTTCCTGAGTCTCCTGCTCTAAAGTACGAAGGCAGAAATCTACAGAGTAAGACCGCAGAAACCAGAGCACGGCCAGGAAACCGATGCACAGAAGCGCCTTCAGGCTTACCGCCGCTATAATATTCTCTCTCCCCTGCCTATTTATCTTCTTCAGCAGCATTTTTAGCTTATTCTTAAGTTCCATTCCCCGCTTCTCCTTAAATCCCACCGTATCTATTCATCCACATCCGACCCCCTTATAAACTGAGGGTAAGTATACAAATTATACACTACCCCATTTCAGACAGCAATACCCTTTACCAAACAAGCCCTCTTCTCTACGTACAGATATGGATCATGCTGTCCGCCTCTTTGGATCTTTAAAACCTTCAAATAGCCTCATTATAACATGCACACTAGCATGCATACTTAGTGTGCATGCTAGTGTGCATGTTATAATGGGCACACATTACTACTTCTTACGCCAAACATATTTCTGTTTTGGACTCTTTGGCTTATCTGGCACTGTCAGTTCTATTTTCCCCATAGCAATCAACGGTGCAAGCACTTTATATTTAAGATAATCTCTCGACTTGTATCCAAAAAACTCTTGTAATTCTTTCCTGGATCTTGGTGTATCCAAAAAACTAATTAATTTCGCATATTCCTCTAACCCTATATTCAATTTAATAGCTGAATGCTCCAAATCATTTTCACCCTCATAATCACATCTACCACTCCGGCCAATGTGCCGTCCTCTAGCATCGGCCTCCAAAAACGAAAGTGTTAAAATTGTTCGATCTGGATTATACTGTTCTTCGACTATCGGGGATTCCCAGTTCTGCGATCTCCATACGTTATAAATATCTGGCACACCACTTCCAGCTCTCTCTCCAACGCCAATTATATTAAACATTTTCATTAGTGCCTTGTTTCTCGGATCAGAAATGCCGCCTTTTAACATCTGATCTTTCCCGGTACGAATATATCCCGGATTCTCTATAATTATCTTATCTACATCTTTTCGAATGACAACGCCTCTGGGCACAAAGAAATCCGCATTTGTAAGACAATTCGCCAGTGCCTCTCGCATCGCCTTATGGACCGGCGTATCGTCAATTCGTGTGATTCCCTCCAATTTAAATGGAATCTTCAAGTCTTTTACAAGCTTGCTATATACTCGAAAGAAAAAATCAAACAGGTTACCTGACCAATCATCCGAACTAGATTGCAAACGATCTGTCCAACGGATTGTAGGATCAAGAATCTCTCTATAATCTAAAAAATACTCTGGATACTCATATAAAATCTTATATTCCTTGCCAAACATCAAAAGCCCTGCCCCCGTTGGGTGAAGCCTCTTATCATTTCTAGAACGCCGCACTGCTCCAATCTGCTCTAAGTATTCCTCATCCGTTAATTTCTGCCACACATGGTTCGGCCTCAAAGCAAGATGCCTGCTACGATACGCTTGAACTGTTTCTATATTCAAGTCTTCAATCTCCATATCGTCCAAAGTTTTCATATCAGAAGTTTCTTCGGTCTGATCCCGAAGCATAGCACGGACTTCACTCTGTGTACAGTGGTAGTCCCCTTCCCCATTACGCCTGAATGTACCTCCAAACAAATTATTATTGATATAGATTGGCTTTTCCTCTCGCCTGGCCTGCGGTACATGAATCGCCATAACTACATCGCCATTTATTTCATATTCTTGTATATCTCCGTCCACCAAAAGATTAGCGCTAACTTTTTCTATATTATTAATTGTATTCCAGAAATCCTTTTTCAGTTTTTCAATATCCTTTAACCCCGTAGTAACAAAGCTACCGTCTTCTTTCTCTCTTACCCCCAGTAGAATCATTCCCCCATAGCAATTTGCCATAGAGGAATACGTCTCCCATAAGCTATTCGGCAGACCTCCTTTGGCCTTTTTAACTTCAAGGCGATTATTCTCTCTATACTCATCAAGCTGCCTAACATCAAAATCCATTTATTCCCACACCTCCTTTCACTATTCTTCAAATCTCCTGTGCCTTAATAACTTTTAGATAATCTCTTCCTAAGGACGTAATAGCATGGGATGTAGAGCGATTGGGCCTTTTTATGTTAGGTAGTCTTACTTCTTTAGATTTATTTTTCTTCTGTTCTTTATCGACTTTATTTAAGTAATCTGCAATAGCATCTATGTTGTGGTCTCGTTGTTCGTCATTTTTGCTGTATAGTAACCCTAGCCGCTCCAATTTGTCTTTGATTACTGCCGTTTGCTCCTCAGTTAAATTATATTTGTCATATAGGTCTGTTGTCTCTATATCTTCTAACGAGTTTCTATTATATAGCGTTAAAACATCAATATCAAATTCCGTAAGTTGATTAATTGTATCAAAGAACATAAGCATCAGATTATCATTCATTTCGTTATTCATTAAATTAATAAAACCATTTACATGATACTTTACCTTTCCCTGCTGCTTCTCTTCCTCTAAGCTATCCAGCAGCCACTCAACATATATCCCTCGAAATTTTTCTTGAACCTCTTCTTCCAATGCAGCATAATTTGCTTCCATCTCATTTATACTCTGTACTACTAAAGCAAGAACATCTAAAATCCTGCTTTCAAAACGCTTTTGTCTGTAATTAAGGCATATTCCGTTAATCCGTGGCGCCAAAACGCCTATAAAGACACCTATTATTTCTGCAACACCTTCAGACACTACAAGGTCTGCAATTTCTTCAACGGCCGCAGGTAACATATCACTTTCAACTATGGCACTGGATGCTTCATCTTTCGATGCAATTAAAAAGTCCTTAAGTTTTCCTTTTCTCACTATATTCCCCTCCAAAAGCCAAGTTTAAAATTATCTTCAATAACATTATACATTGAAACCACTCATATGAAAAGCCACTCTGCACATCTGCCTTGACAAATTTATTACTTTAGATTTACTATCCAATATCCTTTTTCTTAGATCCTCTTCTTTCAATGATTCCTTTCTCTTTCAGACAACGAATTCTCTTTGTAATCGTAGTTATTCCTAATCCAGATTGTCGGCTGATCTCGTTCACTTTAATATTGCTATCTTCTTTCATCAGTGAAACAATCTTTTCATCTTTTCCATGCCTTCATCCGTCAATCCCATATAATATCCCGTATGCAAAATAGGGTTTCTCATCACCTTCAACAGTAACTTTGATAATATTTTTATCATCACACAGCTCCATAATAATCGTCGGAATAATTTGTGGCTTAATTGCATCAGCAATACTTTGAAATATATCTCGCATGGTACGGCCTCCAATCTGTTGTCCCACAATTTCACCATCATTTCTTACGCCAAAATATAATGTCCCTTTTCCATTTTTATTTAGCATCAAAGTAAGCGAAATTATGCCTTCTTTTAATTCTCCTGTTGATTTTTTGAATTCAACCAATTCTGTCTCCATACCAAAATCCATATCAGCATACCCCTCTTCATAAGGTATATGCTTTTATATACCTCTGCTTAGAACTTTTAGGCTTACTGGTAATGTCATTTTTAATTTACCTGCATTTACAAGTGGCACTATAAGGCTAATCATCGTATAAGTACGAGATTTGCCCGTAAATTCAATTAATTCAGTTCTTGATCTGGATATTGAACAATAATCTAAAATCGCTTCTTCCGATGTCGTATTGTCTTTATAACAATCATAATAGATTTGATAAGTATAAATCAAGTTTGATAACTTTTTTCTATTTTTGACAACTTGTTATCAAACTTTTTCTCTTATCCTTTTTAAACTGGATTTTTTCTAAATTCAGCAATTATATAGGTATACTCTCCCTCACACACAGCGCCCCATACCCCACCTGCGGATTGGGATATTCCGTGAACCCAGGCAGTTCTTTTGCCCCGCGCCTGAAGTAAGCCTTCACTTTCTCCCCGTACAGATATGGATCGTTTCCTTCCACGATCCCCCATTCCATCAGAAGCGCGGCTCCCCCTGTGGCAAAAGGCGCGGCGAACGATGTGCCGCTCACTTCCGCGTAGCCGCCTCCCGGCGCCGCCGTCCTCACGGCAACCCCAGGAGCCACAATATCCGGCTTCACTGTCCGGCTTCCGATCCCAGTCCCCGACAGAGGCCCTCTTCCAGAGAAATCCGCATACGCAAATGTCAGCCCGTTGTATGCTCCTACAGAGACGGCCCGCCCAGCCGTCGAGGGGATCGTAAGCGTTGTATTATCCGTAGGATAGAGAAATCCCGTCCCCCGGTTTAATACTCCCTCGCTTGGGAGCCACAGCTCATAGCCGCCCGATATGATCTTCCGAGGCGTCAAAATAATCCTCCATACTCCTGGATCGATATAGCTCCCTTGAGGGAGCATGTCAATATAAATCTCCTGCGCCACACTGTAAGGGCTTGGCTCGCCGTAATAAAGCAGAAGCTCCGTCTGCCCGGCTATGAATCTCTGCGGGCCTAAGACTTCCTGTACCGGGCCGACCCGGATCCCTGACGGCGACACAACGGAAATGTCTGCTACATCCACATATTCCTTCCATATCTGTACGTTAAGAGACGGCTGGTTTTCCTGAACTGCCAGTTGGATTATCACATCCTCCTCGTCATTTAGCCGCCCTGATGTATGACCGGCTCCTGCCGCCTCATTCCCCGTCCCAATACAGATAGTATTCTTCCATATATTGGATATATCATCAATAAACCGCTCTAACAGCGAGGCCCCGTCATGGGAGCCATATGTATTCCCAAAGCTGATATTCACTGCCACAGGCATACGATATTCCAAGGCTTTCCGTATCACATAGTCAAGCCCCATCATAAGCTGTGTCGTTCTTGGAAAGCCGTCCCCTACAGGATTTCCAAGCTTTACAATAAGAAGCTCGCTCTCAGGGGCGACTCCGTTGTTTCCGGCCGCGATCCCGGCTACCGCCGTCCCGTGCCCGGAAGAGTCCCGGGTCGCCACGATCCCTGTGCTCTCTGCCTGTGTCTGCGCTAAAAGAGCTCTATCTATCTGCTCCTTCGTATACTCTACCCCTGTCTCATATCCAGCCGGAGGATTTTCTCCCTCCCTTGGCCGGAGCGACTGATCCCAGATGGCACGGATCCTTGTAGTCTGATCCGGGTTCCTGAATTCCGGGTGCGTATAGTCTATCCCCGAATCAATAATGGCTACCAGGATCCCCTGTCCAAATAGAGAAAAGCGGGCGCCCTGCACCTCATTTATGCAGGACACCCTCTTTCCGTTCGCAACCTGGAAAAACAGCCTCTTCGGCTTCTCAATATATTCAATCTGCGGCAGTGCGGCCAGCGCCTCTATATCTGCCTCCCGTATAACGATTATCGCATACTCATTTACAAGCTCCGTCACGCTTTCTGCAAGGCCTCGGACTTCCTCAAGGCTTCCTGAGTATTTCACGATCAGCTCCCATGTACGGTTGTCCGGGTCATATCCCACATCCAGCTGCATGGACTTCTCTCTCTCTTCCTGGTCGGCATCCAATGCCAGATTCAAAATATTCTCAACCTTCTGACTCGTCATTTTCCCACCTGCAAATTATTTTTCAAATTCCTTCTCAAAATACGGCGCCAGGCTTGCCGGAATAAAATATCCCTTGTCATGGCGACAGACCGGGCACACTTCCGGCACTCGTTTGCCGCGGTAGATATGGCCGCAGTTTAGGCACATCCACTCCTGCTCTGTCTCGCTCTCATAATAATGGTTCGTCTCAAGAAGCTCCGCAAGCTTGCCGAACCGGTTCCCATGGATCTTTTCTATTTCTGCTATCTGATGGAACGCAGCCGCAGCCTGCATGAAGCCCTCTTCCCTCGCCACTTCCCCAAAGGCGGGATATACATCTTCAAACTCTCCCATCTCGTTATGCCGCGCGGCTTTTAAAAGCTCCGTCACATTTTCAAAATTGTCCACAGGGTAGCCGCCGTCAATGTGGATCGTCGTTCCTGACAGGCTTTTAAGCAGATGATAAAATACCTCCGCATGCGCTCTTTCCTGGTCGGCGGTAAATAAGAAGATCTGGCTCACCGCGAACATCTTCTGTTCTTTTGCTGTTGCTGCCGCAATCGTATAACGGTTCCTGGCCTGGCTCTCTCCGGCAAATGCCCGCATAAGGTTTTCTCTTGTCCTGCTCTCTTTAAAATCAATAGCCATGTCACACACTCCTAATCATTTTTATTAGTAGTATGCGGCATGGCTGTAAAATATATTCTTTTTCTTTAATTAAATCCGATAATCCTTCGTGCGACTGAATACACCATAGAAGAGATCTTTCTGCCCGGCCTTCCCGGTATATTCATAGTCTGCCCTAATATTCCCCAGCGTATCTTCGCATAGGATTTAAAATCTTTCTTCTTTAAATATTTCCACAGCTCTGCCTTTTTCTCCAGATTCTCTGGCTTCTTAGAGCGGATCGCAATAATGGAAGATACTGTCATCATGATGGCAAGATAATTTGTCATGTAAGCTTTGAGCTTCCTGCTCTTGATCTTGCCCAGCTGATACATATCGATCATAGATTTTGTAACGAATATCTGCTGGTCGATCCGCGAGATCATCACTTTCTCATTAACAGACTGATCCTCCCGGCCAATATAATAACGGTAAAAGTCCACATCCAGATAATAAATCGTCCGCACATGTGGCAGTGGATAGTACACATAAATATTGTCCACATAAAAAGTGTGCTTCGGCAATGTAATCTGAGTCAGCTTCAGCATGTCCGTCCGATAAATGACAGAATGCATCAGAATGTATTGGTCCAGCCGGAAATGCCCTATGTCATTCCAACGGAACACTTCGTCCTGAGGCAGCACATTCCGGTAATGAATACATTTCTTATGCTCTGCGCCGACTTTCTCATACACATAATTGGAGATAAGCATGTCTACTTCCTTCTCATCTTCCTCCATGTCCCGCAAAAGCTTCAGGATCTTATGTAAAGACTCCTCGTCCACCCAATCATCGCTGTCAACAACTTTAAAATATTTCCCTGTAGCATAGCTAAGCCCGACGTTTACCGCGTCTCCATGCCCTCCATTCTCCTTATCCACTACTTTTATAATATCCGGATATCTCTCTTTATAGCCGCGGGCGACTTCAAGCGTCCCGTCCGAAGAGCCGTCATTTATGATAATAATCTCTACATCTTCTTTACCCGGCAGAATACTGTCAATCGCACGGGCCATGTACTCTTCCGAATTATAACATGGAACAGCAAATGAAATGTATTTCATCTTTCTCCCCTCCTGTACATTTCTATTAAATATACCTGATTTCTCATGACTTTACAACCGGAAAATTGACAAAACCTGTGCTATACGATTGTAAAATGGATAAAAATCCGCTATAGTATACCCATACATGTAAATCAAGGCAAATTGAAGGAGGAGAACATGAAGAAAAACGCAATCGTCGGACAGTCCGGCGGCCCTACCGCAGTCATTAACGGAAGCCTGTACGGAGTCGTGTCCGAGGGATTAAAACAGGCAGAGAAGATCGGACAAGTCTACGGCATGATTAACGGCATTGAAGGATTCCTTGCAGGGCGCTGCATGGACATTGGAGCCCTTAGCGAGACAAACGAGCTGGAATATGTGAAGACGACTCCCGGTTCTTATCTTGGCTCCTGCCGCTATAAGCTTCCAGAGAGCCTGAGCGACCCGGTATACCCGGAGCTTTTCAAGAAGCTGGAAGAGAAGGACATCGGATATTTCTTCTATATCGGTGGAAATGACTCTATGGATACCGTGAGCAAGCTGTCTCGTTACGCTGCGGGGATTAATAGCGACATTCGTTTTATCGGCATCCCAAAGACCATTGACAATGATCTTGTCCATACGGACCACACGCCAGGGTTTGGAAGCGCTGCCAAATATGTCGGCACTACCGTAAGAGAGATCGCTACAGATGCTATGGTCTATGATAACAAGCAGTCTGTAACCATCATAGAGATCATGGGACGCCACGCAGGCTGGCTCACCGCTGCCGGCGCTCTCGCCCGTAAATTTGAAGGAGACAATCCTGTACTCATTTATCTCCCGGAAGTGGCGTTCGATCAGGATGCCTTTATCGCAAAAGTGAAAGAATCCCTGAAATCCACTCCGAATCTTGTAGTATGCATCTCCGAGGGGATCAACGACGGCAAGGGCAAATTTATCTGCGAGTACGCGAGCGACGTAGGTGTAGACAATTTCGGCCACAAGATGCTGACCGGATCCGGGAAATATCTGGAGAACCTCGTGAAAGAGAAGCTTGGCGTAAAGGTACGTTCTGTGGAGCTGAACGTATGTCAGCGCTGCTCTTCTACCCTTCTGTCAGCCGCCGATCTCGACGAGGCTGTCAATGCCGGGATCCACGGTGTACAGGCCGCTCTTTCCGGTGAGACAGGTAAAATGGTCACCTTTATAAGACAGCCTGGCTCCTCTTATGAATTATCTTACGGCACTGCAGACGTAAACCTTATATGTAATGAAGAGAAGCCTGTCCCGCAAGACTGGATCACCCAGGACGGCTCAGACATCAGCGAAGAATTCATTGCATACGCGCTCCCTCTGATCCAGGGAAATGTAGCAATCCCGGAAAAAGACGGGCTGCCGATATTCGCATATCGAAAATAATTAAAAGGGGACGTACACTTTTCGCAAAAGCGTACGTCCCCTTTTGATTAATCGGGTGTCCCCTTTTGGATTCGTTCACAATTTGTTCATTTATCTTTCAAAACTCTTTCATTTCTTTTGCATGATTTCTTCACAACTTTTCTATATACTATAATTAACAGATGAGCAAAACAATAATACTATTTGAATAAACTTTTTCATAATACATGCCGGGCACTGCGAAAGCGGTGACCCGGCATCCTCCCTTTTTTATGGGACTTTACGGTAATGACGTTATTGGTATTTTGGGATTCGCAGCACAATCTACACCGCTTTTACCAGTCTTTTTCGTATATCAAGGATTACCAGATTCCTGCACATCGTTCCCTAATATGCGGCACTTTCCTTTTGTCAGCCTCTCTTTCTGCTCCAGTTCAGACACGAATGCGATTATTTCTCTCATCTTATCATACTCTTCCATATTTAAAATCACATACTCGCCTCTGCCGTTCTTCGTCAGAAATACAGGGGATCCCTCTTTTGCCTCATTCAATACTTCTGCATAATTCCTCAGATCGGAAACTGGTTTAATATTTGGCATTTTCAATCTCTCCTTTGACAGAGCCTTCTCTTCCTGTAAATCTTTATCGCCAACGCCACGGCCGCTCCTCCTGTTGCCATCACAGGCGCTGCGGCGGGGATTATCGGAAAAGCCCTGCAAGATTCGTCTACTCCGTCCTCTTTTCCTATTTCCCTTTTTCCCTTCATAAACATCTCCTTAATTGGCTTCACAGTTTTCTGTAAAATCGTCTCTTCTGGAACAACCTCGAATACAGTCCTCGCCATGCTCTCGTTTCCCGCTTTATCTCTTGCATGGACAGACACTTTATAATTTCCACGTCCCTGCACTGTATATTGATATGCTTCCTTTTTCTGTCCCAGCGTCTGCAGTTCTTCATTAATTCGAATCTCACATATTTCGTCTTCCGGATTCTCCAAGACAATTTGAAATGATTTCTCTTCTTCATATGTCCCCTCCTCTTCCACATCCAGAAACAAGATCTTCGGCGGTGTGCGATCTATCACAAATCCGGCCTTCGCCTGTGCTTTATTCCCCGCCGAATCTGTCGCCTCCATGCAGAGGACATGCCTTCCTTCGTCATAAACCTTATCCCCCACTGCATAAAGGCCGCCGTCCAACCATATCTGGTATGTATAGCTGGTAAAATCCTCTATAACCGCCTCCTTTTCATAACTCCAGCAGAACTCCCTCATATGCTGGCCCTCCAGCTTATCTACATGCCGGATTAAAGGATCCTGGGTGTCCAGTATCATCTGCATTTTCTTAGAGGCCACATTCCCTGCCATATCCGTAGCCGACATGTCCAGATGATAGGTTCCGTCTTCTTCCAGAGGGAGAATGCATTCTTTTGTTCCATCCTTGTCTTCCCACCCCCCTTTCATTTCCCTCTTTATGCCGTCGGGCGCCTCGTGCTCTACTGACGCCCTTAGCTGTTTCAGTCCATTCTCCTCCGACACTTTACACGTAACAAGTGTAGGGCGGCCCGTGATCATATAATCTGTAGCCCCCTCTATGTCCATTTCTGGAGGGCTATTGTCGATGTATACTTTACGGGTCTTCTCACTTCTGTGCCCCGCCTTGTCTGTTACCGTTACCGTCACGCTCGCTCCTTTCCCGCCTGAAGATGGACGAGAGATTATAAACTCTCCCTCCTCCCCCTTTACTGTCCCTACCACCTCATCCTCACAGCGGCAGGAGACCGACAGGATCCCACTTCCATTCTCTCCGTCTTTGCCAGATACCAAAATACGTACAGCGTCCCGATACCATACGTCGAACCCTTCTGGCGCGCTCATTTCAAATATTGGAGCCTTCGTATCTAATCGGAACTCTCTCACATAATCCATCCCCTCCAAACGCCTGCCCTCACTGTCCTCCATATAGATCGACAGAATATTGGCTCCTTCCTTGAACTGTCCCTCCGCCAAAACTATCTCTTCCCCTGCTTTCGTAAAACGCCCCTCTGCCATCTTCTCCCCTCTGCTGTGCAAAGTGTAGCAAGTGCTTCCTCTCTTGCTCACATGGCATATCCTGATTTTAGGCGGAGTGATATAATAGCCCTCTTTTCCATCAGAACGCGTATATTCCAGCTCATACTTCTCATAGGCCGACACTTCCTCTCCTTTGTCTCCCCCTTTATCACTCTCCCCCACCTCTTCTTCTCCCTCTTCTCCCTTTCCTTCTTCTCCCTTTCCTTCTTCTCCTTCTTTCTCCTCTTCTTCCTCTCCTTCTCCCCCTGCCTTTTCTCCTTCTTCTCCTTCTTCTCCCTCTTCTGCATTGCCGCTGCTCCCATCTTCGTCTCCCCCACTGTCGTCGCCTGCTTCTTCTGCATTTTCTTCACTCGTGCCTTCATCTGTATCTTTTACCGTATTCGCAGCCTCTCCCGCGTAGATGACTGGCGAGTGCTGCCAATAAATCAATAGCAGTACCGTCATCAATAATAAAATGCTTCTTACCTTCCTACCCATACTTGCTCTCCTTCCACGGCAATCCCGTATTCATTGGCTAATTTCTGAAACTCTTCATCCTCTACTATCTCCGGCGTCTCCCCTATATATTGCTGGATCGTCTGCGCGCACGTTTCGCGTTCTACTGCCTCGTCTGCACACTGGATCCTGATATGCACAAGCCTTAGCTCCGTACAATCTGTAAGTTCTTCAATCCCCTGACGGCAGACGCTTTCTGCCTGCCCTGGCTCTCCTGCATCTATCCACAAAAAAGTGAGCTTCTTATACAGTTCTTCTCTTGCCGCACTTTCTGGCTCCCATGTAAGCATCGTTTCATAAGACTCTATCGCCTCCCTCTGCTTTCCCGTCCTCTCATATGCACGAGCCATATAGCCTGTCAGCATCTGCTTTGCCTCCTCCCTCGGCTCCTCTCCTATATTTCCGATACACGCGTCGCATAGCCGAAGAACAGCCTCTGCCGCCTCCGCGCTATCTAAAAAGCGATAGCCTTCCAATAAGCACAGAAAATAATTCTTCTGCTCCTTTACGCCTATGCTTTCCCGGACTTCATCCTCAATCTCAAACAGAAGGCTCTCAAGCCTCTGCTCCCTGCCAGAAACGTTTTCTGCGGACATATATTCCGATAGCTCCGCCATTTTATCTGCCAACGGATCTCCTTCTATATCTGCAAAATACTCCCTGCTCTTTGCATAGTCTTTCTGCTCCAGAAAATACAAAATCCCCAACTCTTCCTTCAGCCCGGCAGCTTCATCTCTCGTCTCCCGGCCTTCCTTCTTTTCATCCAATTGTACTTCTTTTGCAGGTATTTCCGGCTCTCTTCTCGCCGCCCCTTGTTTTTGCTCGCTGAAAGAGCTTGGAGGCTGCAAAAACGTATTCATTCCTAATGCCGCAGACAGAACTGACGCCGCAAGAAGTAAACGCCTCCTGTAAGCGGGCCTCTTTTTTGCTTCCTTATATATTGGGATCTGTTTTCGGAGTTCGGGCAGATTTGTGTACGCCCTTCCTGAATGCCTGTTAAGGCTTGTAGATATGATCTTTTGAAATCGAGCCTCCTCACGTCTTGTAAGCCCCGGCTCCAGCTTTGATACTGACAGCAAATATTGGATCGTCTTTCCCAGGCCATAAATGTCAAGCGAAATGCTTTCTGTCTCATAGCAGGCCTGTTCTGACGGGAGGAAATGTTCTCTGACAGTCCTCCTCGTCATTCTGGAAAGAGCCTGTTCATTGGACTTCGCGCTCATGTCAAGAAAATATAGCTCTTTCTCTTCTGTCACAATTACACTATATGGGTTCACATATCGGTAGCAAGGCTCTCCTCTACATTTGTGGATACATTCCAACTGCCTCGCTAAGTTATGGATCCAGGAGAATAACTGCTCTTTTGAAAGATTCGGACGGTATTTAAGCCATTTTATAAGGGTTGTCCCTTCTACATATTCAGAACTTATGTAGCAGATCCTCCCATGCTCGATCAGGCGCAGTACATCATAGCCTTCTGCTGGATTCATCCTCACCACCTCGGTTCATCTTAAATTTTCTTCTTTTGGAAATATGCTTCGATTGGTTTTTGATATTGCTTGTGAACACAAAGAATAAAAACCGGATTTAATAGAGTGTCTACATTATACTGTCCCCTGTATAAAAAGGCAAGCCTCGAAACGTTGCACGGAAGCCCGAAAAAAGTCAGGGACGGGGCTATTCCTTCTCAGGGACACCGCTTTCGCAGTGCGCTTCCTGCAAGAACCCTGGAAAAAAGTCAGGGACGGGGCTATTCCTTCGCAGGGACACCGCTTTCGCAGTGTCCCTGCTCGGAATACCCCCGTCCCCTGCAGCTTATCTTTTATTCTGTTATCTCTCGCTCAGTTCCTTCGGAGTGTACAGATGTCTCGGGATCCCGTCTACCATTACCGGAGATACGTCTCCCTGGATCAGTGGCCTCACATAAGAGATGAATTCATTTGTTACATAAGTCCCTTCTTCATTTACCCACTCTCTTGGAACGAGCTTCTCATCATTGGCGATCTTGTGTACGTCTTTTACTTCTGTCCCGCACTGGTATGGATCGTCGGACAGCCTCTGCAGTACGACCATCTTTCCTGAGTCTCCTTCATCCGCAGCTTTTACTGCCGCGCCGCCTACCTGATATGCCTCAAGGATATCTACACGTGATGAAGAGTGTGATGCAGAACGCTGTAACGTGCTAAACTCAATGGAGCGCGTCTTGCATCCGATCTCTCCTGCAATATAGCTTGCAAGATAAGATGCTGTTCCTGACAGCTGCTTGTGCCCGAATGCATCTACAAAGTCTACGCTGCTTCCAAGCTCGCATACATATCTTCCGTCCAGCGTCTGGATCCCTTCAGACACTGCGACAACAACAGATGTCTTCTTTTCAAGAAGCTTCCTGACCTTATCACCAAATTTCTCCAAATCGAATGGAAGCTCCGGAAGATAGATAAGATCCGGCCCGTCGCAGTCCTCGCCTTCCGCAAGCGCCGCCGCTCCCGTAAGCCACCCTGCGTTCCTTCCCATTATCTCTACGATAGATACAAGCCCTTTGCTGTACTCCAGGCAGAAGCTGTCACGGATCACTTCCTTCATAGATGTGCCAATGTATTTCGCAGCGCTTCCGAATCCCGGCGTGTGGTCTGTAAGCGCAAGATCGTTATCAATCGTCTTCGGGCAGCCGATGAACCTTGTCGGATGTCCCGTAATAATAGCGTAATCTGACAATTTCTTAATCGTGTCCATAGAATCATTTCCGCCGATATAGATGAACGCCTCAATCTCCAGCTTATTCAAGACTTCAAAGATCCTTTCATAAACTTCCTTGTTCTCATGGATCTCCGGCAGCTTATAGCGGCATGAGCCAAGGAACGCGGCAGGAGTCCTCTTTAAGAGCTCTGCATCCAATTCTGTCTTAATATGGTCTGCAAGGTCGATATACCTCTCCTCCAGCAGCCCCTGAACGCCATGAAGCATTCCGTATACTTTATTCGCCCCCCGGTCTTTCGCGGTGCGGTACACGCCTGCAAGGCTTGAATTGATGGCCGCTGTCGGCCCTCCAGACTGTCCTACGATTACATTCTTCTTCATACTGTTAATTCCTTTCTTCTCCTTAATTCCTTATAAAAGCTTATAATAATCAGTATGACTATTTTATTACATTTCAACAAAATTGTCCATTAAAATTTGTCACTTCTCCTCATCTCATCAAATATCCAATTTGTTAACCTCGCCTTGTGCGAATATCATCCCTTTCATACAACCGTTCCCCGTGACATCCAGCACCTCCCCATCTTCATATTCCACTTCCAGCGAGCAGCCGTTCTTGCACGCTTTGCAGGTTATCTCCATCTTCTCCATGATCAGTCCTCTCCCTCTCTGGCCCAGTCATATGCATATGTCACAGCTTTCTTCCATCCTTTTATCCTCTTTTCCCGCTCTCCTTCCTCTATGGAAGGCCGGAAGATACGATCCGCCTTACAGTTTGCCCTTACATCTTCCTTGCCGCTCCAGTACCCTACTGCAAGCCCTGCAAGATACGCCGCCCCCATGGCGGTAGTCTCGATGCAGGCAGGCCTCTCCACTGGAGCGCCGCTCAAATCCGCCTGCGCCTGCATCAGGAAATTATTTGCGCTTGCGCCGCCGTCCACTTTCAAAGACTGTAATGTAAGCTCTGCATCTGCTTCCATCGCCCTCACTACATCGTTCACCTGATAAGCAAGGGACTCCAACGTAGCGCGGATAATGTGATATTTATTCACTCCCCGCGTAATCCCTACGATCGTCCCTCTCGCGTACTGATCCCAATGCGGGGCTCCCAGCCCTGTAAAGGCAGGGACTACATAGCATCCGTTCGTATCTTTTTCTTTTTGTGCCATATATTCCGAGTCCGCCGCTGAGTCAATCAGACGCATCTCGTCGCGCAGCCACTGGATCGCCGCCCCTGCCACAAAGATAGACCCTTCCAGCGCGTATTCTACTTTTCCGCCAAGCCCCCATGCGATCGTAGTCAGAAGGCCATTTTCAGAAAACACAGGCTTCTCTCCCGTATTCATAAGAAGAAAACATCCTGTCCCATATGTGTTCTTCGCTTCCCCCGGGCTAAAGCAAGTCTGCCCGAACAAGGCCGATTGCTGATCCCCGGCAGCCCCGCCGATGGGGATCGCCCCGCCAAAAAAGGACGCGTCCGCTTCCCCGTAAATGCAGCTGGACGGCTGCACCTTCGGCAGCATCGCTTCCGGGATCCCAATCAGATCCAGAATCTCCCTGTCCCACTGTAAAGTGCTGATATTAAAAAGCATAGTCCGGGAAGCATTCGAGTAGTCTGTCACATGGACTCTCCCTTTCGTCAGCTTCCAGATCAGCCACGTCTCCACCGTTCCAAACAGAACCTCGCCTTTCTCTGCCTTCTCCCGGACGCCTTCTACATTGTCCAGGATCCATTTTACCTTCGTTCCAGAAAAATATGCGTCAATAATCAATCCTGTCTTCTTTCGGAAGAGCTCCGTATATCCGTCCTCTTTTAAGCGGTCGCAGTACTCTGCCGTCCTGCGGCACTGCCATACGATGGCGCGGCACACCGGCTCCCCTGTCTTCTTATCCCACACGATGGCTGTCTCCCTCTGGTTCGTAATCCCAATCGCAGCAATGTCTCCAGCCGACGCGCCAATCTTGCTCATAGCTTCCACCGCTACTCCCAGCTGAGTAGACCATATCTCGTCCGCGTCATGCTCTACCCATCCCGGCTTTGGGAAATACTGTGTAAATTCCTTTTGCGCCACACTGCATATCTCTCCCTTCTCATTGAAAAGAATGCAGCGATTGCTCGTTGTCCCTGCATCCAGCGCCATAATATATCTTGCCATAGGCCCACCTCTCCCGTTTTCTATATTATCTTTATTGTAACAGTATTTACCATCAGTTTACAAGAGCCTGAAAGAATTGCCTTGACTTTTATGCTTGGAAGGTGAATGATATTTTCAGAAGGAAAAAATGCTACGCAAAGTAGCAAGAATATCTCAAATGTAATCTCTCTTTGCTTTTAATGTAAAGTGCGATTTTCTATACTTGTAAAAAAATAAGGGAGGTCATGGACATGACGTTCGCAGAAAAATTAAGAATGTGCCGCCGCCAGGCGGGCATGTCACAGGAAAAATTGGCAGAAAAGCTGGGCGTCTCAAGGCAGGCCATTACAAAATGGGAAACGGGCACAGGAATGCCCGATATTGAGAATATCATGGCAATCTCCGCTCTGTTTGGCATTTCCATCGACGAGCTGCTGTCAAACGAGAAAGGGATAAAGAGGCCGTCTGATTTCCTGTTCGAAAGCATCACGGAATACGATATTAGCGAACAGAAGAATTATGATATGAAGCTGGGAGACGCAAAACTGCTTGTGATATCTGGATATGAAGGCGAAAAGATCCGCGTACGCCTTGCATCCAATACACTTTCTACACTGCAAAGCGATTTCAAAGTGAGGCTTGACGACACGAAAAAGCGGATTGACGTAGATGTGAGCCGCAAGAATGGAGCGACAAAAGCAGAAGCAAAAGAGGCGCTTACCATCTTTGTCCAGATCCCAACGCCTTATATACGTAAAATCGAATGTGCCGCCAGTGCAGCAACAGTGGACATATCCTCTCTGGAATGCGACAGCATTGAACTCGATATAAAGACACAAAATATCAAACTGACAGATGTCATCGCAACAGTAGAAATCGACTGCAATCTCGACATGAATATAGTCTGCTCTTCCCTGAATGGCGAGATCAATATTAACCAGGTATCGGCAGCCTCAAAGATCCATCTTCCAAAAGGGACAGCCTTTACCGCCGTCAAAAAAGGCATCGGAACAAACATTTCTTATGAAAAAAACGGAAAACAGACAGAGAGCTTCTCTCTTCCCGGCGCAGACAATATTATTGAGCTGAACGGGATCGGAAGCGAGCTTATTATCTGTACTTCTGAAGAAATATAAATAGCATAAGATCAAAGCGGACAAGTCTGCTTCAGCCCCATAAATCCCTCACTCCTGAGGGACTTGACAGCTTTGCTGCGCCGAGTGCGGTCACGCAGTGACATTTTCTGCTCGCACGAGCGCGCATCCTCCCGGAGGGTTCTTATCATATAGAGAACGAAATTTCCCATATGATAAGAAAAAGCCTCTTATGGATAAGCTTACCCATAAGAGGCCCTTCTACGTGGGCGAGAGGATTCGAACCCCCGACCTTTTGGTCCGTAGCCAAACGCTCTATCCAGCTGAGCTACGCCCACACAATATAAATGCCTTTCACAGCGAAATTTATTATATCTCATATTTCCATTAATGTCAACTGTGAAATCACAGAAACGCTCATAAAAGATTGAAAATATCCAAAAATCAAATCATCTATTTCTCTGGCATGTTTCATTTTGTCATATGTGGCATTTTTAAAAATGCCAGCCTGATGATAAGATTAAAAAATGACATATATAGAAAGGTTATTTACCATGGCGAAAAAGATTGCTGTCATTAATGATTTATCCGGCTTTGGCCGTTGTTCCCTCACTGCCGCCATCTCTGTAATCTCAGCGATGGGCGTGCAGCCGTGCCCCCTCCCTACGGCCATATTGACTGCACAGACAGAATATCCAAGCTACTATCTTTCTGACTGTACAGATCATATGGAACATTTCCGCCGGGAATGGGAGAAGATGGGACAGACATTTGATGGGATCTATACGGGATTCGTAGCGAGCGAAGCGCAGATCCACGAAATATTCCGCTTTATCGAGACATTTGGCACGCCCGGTGCCTTCCTTCTTGTAGATCCTATCATGGGCGATGACGGCGTAAAATACGACACGTTCACTCCAACTCTTCTGGAGCAAATGAAAATACTTTCAAGAAAGGCCGACATTATCACGCCCAATGTGACTGAACTGTGCCTGCTTGCCGACATAGACTTCGCACATATCCAGAAGCTCTCCAGACGGCGCGGGTCAAAAAAAGAGATTATAAAAATCCTGCGCCAGACAGCCCTTTCCTTTGGGAAGGACGGCCCCAGACACATTATCATAACCGGGGTACATTTCACAGACAAGCAAGGGATAAGCCAAATCGGCAATCTCTATGTAACAGGAGAAGAAACCTTCTTTTACTTTGTCCCCTATATAGGCAAAAGCTATTCTGGCACAGGAGACCTTTTTGCATCTTGTGTAGCGGCGGGCGTCGCAAGAGGCGATACGATCCCCGACACGATCCATCGAGCCGGTGATTTCCTGGAAGCCGCTATCAAAGACTCCGTCAGAGAACAAATTCCAGAAAACGACGGGGTAAATTACGAAAAATATTTAAGCAAATTGGGGACGGGGCAAAATTAAATTTACCCCGTCCCAGATTTGCTTTGCCCTGTCCCCAATTAGACCGTCTTTATAAATCTCATGAATGCTTCCCGGCCTTCGGGAGTGCATTTGTACACGCCTGCGTCTTCTAATACGTGGACAAAGACTTCGCCCACTTCTTTCTTCAATATATCCATCACGTTATTTTCTGTAATCTCATCATACTTCGGCAGGAATGCTGCGACCCAATCAGCATGTTTGGCGGTCTTCTCATCTTCTTTTACATCTTTCCCGCTTATAATATAGGCAGACAGCAATTCCAGTTCTTCTTTCAGCCTGGCAGGCAGGACTGCAAGCCCCATAACTTCGATCAGGCCGATATTCTCTTTCTTAATATTGTGATACTGTGCATGAGGATGATAGACTCCCAGCGGATGCTCCGCGGTCGTAATATTATTTCTAAGCGTCAGGTCAAGCTCATATGTATCGCCGACTTTGCGGGCGATCGGAGTAATCGTGTTGTGCGGCTCTCCTTCTGTCTCTGCAAAAATAAAGGCTTCCTCGTCTGTATAAGAACGCCAGCGATCCAGCACACGCTCCGCCAGATCTATCAGCCTCTTCTCATCTTTATGCCGGATGCGAAGCACCGACAACGGCCATTTGACGATCCCCGCCTCCACGTCCTCATATCCGGGTATAGCCACGCTCTGTTCTATCGGCGCTTTCGCCATGGCGAAAGTGTAATGCCCGCCCTGGAAATGATCGTGGCTTAAAATAGAGCCGCCTACGATCGGGAGATCGGCATTCGATCCAAGGAAGTAATGCGGGAACAGCTTTACGAAATCAAAAAGCTTCGTAAATGCCGCCCTGTCAATTTTCATTGGCGTATGTTCTCCATTAAACACGATACAATGCTCGTTGTAATATACATATGGAGAATACTGGAATCCCCATGCACTGCCATTGATCGTGACAGGGATAATACGGTGGTTCTCCCGGGCAGGATGGTTTACGCGTCCGGCATATCCTTCATTTTCCATACAGAGCTGGCATTTGGGGTATGCGCTCGCCTTCGCGTTCTTCGCCGCCGCGATCGCTTTCGGGTCTTTCTCCGGCTTGGAAAGGTTGACTGTAATATCTATCTCTCCATAAGGAGAAGCCGCTTTCCATTTCATATCTTTTTTCACGCGATAACGCCGGATATAATCACTGTCCTGGCTGAACTTATAGTAATATTCTGTAGCCGCCTCCGGGGATTTCTCATAGAGCCTTGCAAACTCCGCCTGCACCTGCGCCGGCCTCGGCATAAGGCAATTCATAAGCTTCGTGTCAAATAAATCACGATATACGATACTGTCTTCGATAATCCCCCTTGCCACAGCCTCATCAAGCAGCGCTTTCAAGATGCTCTCCAAATCCTCTTCTACAGAAGACGTGTCCGTCTCAACATCTTCATAACTGTCTTCCTGAAATGCTTCCAGCAAAAGATTCATCGTGTAAATACGTTCGCACTCAGGAGTGATCCCTGTCTTAACGCCATATTCTACTAATTTTTTAATATCTTCATACAACATTTCTAATCTCCCCCTCAGCTTAATTTCCTCGCGCCCTCGCCTACATCTACAATGTAGAACTCCGGCTTATGCCCGACTTTCTTCATGTATTCCGTCTCCAGCGTTCTTGTAAAAGTATCCACTGCTTCATTTTTTACAATGCTTACTGTACAGCCGCCAAATCCGCCTCCTGTGATGCGAGAGCCGATAACTCCTTCCACTTTCCATGCAAGATCTACCAGTATATCTATTTCCTCGCAGGAGACTTCATAATCATTTTTCAAAGACTCATGGGAAGCATTCATAAGCTGGCCAAACAATAGGATGTCGTTATCTTTAAGCGCCTCCTGCGCGCGGATCGTCCTCTGATTCTCATATACCGCGTGCTTTGCTCTTTTCTTCCGCACTTCATCTTTAATGGCGTCCTTATGGGCTTCGAACTGCTCTTCCGTCAAGTCTCCCAAAGTCTGGATATCCACAACCGTTTTCAGCTCCTCAAGAGCCTTCTCGCTTTCATTCCTCCTGTCATTGTAGGCCGAGTCCACCAGACTGTGCTTCACTTTACTGTTGGTAATGACGATCTTAGCGTCGTGCAGCATCACCGGCGCATATTTATAATCCAGCGTATTCGTATCAAGGAAGATCGCATGATCTTTCTTTCCCATAGCGCTGGCAAACTGATCCATAATGCCACAGTTACAGCCATTAAAATTATTTTCCGAATACTGGCCAATAAGCGCGATATCTACCATAGACACGTCGAACCCAAACAAGTCTTTCAGGATCACCCCCGTCAGCACCTCCAAGGACGCGGAAGACGACAGCCCGGAACCATTGGGGATATCCCCGCAGATGGCAATATCAAGGCCATGCTCCAGCTTCATACCTTTCTTTTCAAACGCCCACATGACTCCCTTTGGGTAATTTGTCCAGGAAGCCTCCTGGCTGGGGATTAAGTCGTCCAGGCTTGACTCAATGACTCCAAAAGACTCAAAATTCATGGAGTAGAATCGAAGCACTCTGTCCTCACGAGGCCTTGCGACCGCATATGTACCTAAAGTAAGCGCACACGGAAATACATGCCCTCCATTATAGTCCGTATGCTCCCCAATCAGATTGACGCGCCCTGGCGCAAAATACGCACGGATATCCCCGTCAGCCCCGTAAAGCTCACAAAATTCTTGTCTCAATCTCTCTAACATAGCCCTTCTCCTGTCACCTTTCTATATTTACCATTCGTTCCATATACCACTCTACCTATTTTGTATATGTCGTCCTATAACTATAATGATAAAGAGAAATGGCACAAATGGCAACAAAAAATTTCAATCTGGGACGGGGTAAAATTAATTTTACCCCGTCCCAGATTGAAATTCCCTCGTCAGCAATGTATCTGCCTTGAGAAGCTCTTCCACCGTAGTAATCCCCAGCTCCTCCAAAACTCTCCGTGCGTAAGGGTTCTCAAGGGGCGTGCGGTACTTTGCTTTCCCCGCATAATCGTCTACATACTTGGTTCCCTCATCTGTAGGAAGGATCGCTCTTGGCCCTCCGACACAGCCGCCGACACACCCCATCCCCTCAAAGAAGTTCGCGTCTGTCTTCCCTTCCTGGATCCGTTTTATCATTGCCATACATTCTTTTGTCCCATTGGCCTGCTCTGCCACGACAGAGATCTCCCTTCCCGGGCACAGCTGCTCCACCATCTCCGACACAGCCTGGCTCACCCCGCCTGTCCGGGCGTACAGACGCCCCGCTGTAGATGCATGATCTTTCTCATCGTCCTGAAGCTCCTCCGGCCGGATATCGGCTGCCTGAAAGATATCCTGCACTTCCTGGAATGTCAGCACATAGTCTACTGCGTCCGCTATATCCGGCTCCCTTGCTTCTTTCTTCTTAGCAAGGCAAGGCCCCACGAACACCGTCACCGCATCCGGGCATATGCGCTTGACCATACGTCCGCTGGCCACCATAGGCGACACCGCCCCTGGCACATGCGGCATCAGCTCATGGTAAATCTTACGGATCATGGCAATCCACACCGGACAACAGCAACTGGTCAGCTGATAGTCCCCTATCTCCTGCACATGCTGATTAAACTCCAGCGCCTCTTTCAAAGTCAGAATGTCTGCAAACAATGCCACTTCTACCATCCCGGAAAATCCTAACGCTTTAAATGCAGTCCTCAGCCTCCCCGGCGTCACTTTCTTACTGAACTGACCGAAAAATGCAGGAGCTACCAGAACATAAGCGCGTCCTTTAGACTCCCGCACTGCTTTCATGGCGGGGAGCACATCACGGCTGGCAGTAAGATTGCCGCTCTCACATGCGTTGATACATGCCTCGCATCCTACGCATTTCTCCGGATCAATATAGAGCTTCCCTTCTTCATCTGCTGCGATCGCATCAAAAACGCAACTGTTCTGGCATGCTTTATCATAAGCACACTTCTCACATTCTTTTACCTGAAGGACGGACGCATACTTCTCTGGGTGGACCAGACAATCAAGATGTCTTGGGTCATACTCTTTTGGCAGCGGCTCTTTAGTGGAAATCTTCCCTTCCAGCACATGATGGTATAGCTCTTCAAATGTCTCCATACACTATAACCCTCCATTCCTGAATTTCCTTATTGCATCAGGCTTATTATGTGTGTTATAATGCATTCGTATGCAGCGGTGGTCGAGTTGGCTGATGGCATCTGCCTCGAAAGCAGAAGAGCCGCAAGGCTCCGGGGGTTCAAATCCCTCCCGCTGCGCTCTGGAATATCCAAAACCGCCGCGATCCCAATCGTATCTACGGCGGTTTTTTCTATGTTATCTTCATAGCCTCTCTATCGTCAGCTGCAGCCTGTCTATGCCATTTGTATCATCTCCTGCACCGCCGTCCTGGTCGTCATACTCCCATTTCAGGTAATCCTTCCCAAGCGGCGACACCCGGTACTTCGCGGCATAATAGCCTGTCTTCCCCGGATCAGGCGTGTCGTAATAGACCGTCACGCCGATGACATAATCCGTCATGTCCGCGTTCTGCATGTTCTTCCCCAGCTCGCCCTGCTTCTTCATATTGAGCCTGAACCAGCCTTTCGAGCCAATATCTTCTATCTGCACGTTGCGGATCAGACGCCACGGGAGCCCTGCAAAATCATCTCCGCATCCGTCCTCGCATGCTAAGCCCAGCATCCACTCAAGCCATCCGTCCTCTGCGGTGTAAGCGCGGTATCTGGGAAGCGGAAGGCTTCCCGTCCCAGCATCGGCATTGATCGGCCGATCCGCGATCCCATCCGCCAGCTCCGTATTGATGCACTCTAAGATGCCGTCCCATGGATAATTATAATAAGCCCGGATCAAGCTCTCCTTTCCAGTCTGATCGCCTTCTGCCCCGTCTATGCCTCCCGTCTCAGAGATCGAGAACTCCATCAGCATGTCCGGCGTAGCGGTCAGGCACATGGCCGTATGCTTCCCTTCCTTCAGATAGAGGTCGCCCGGCTTCGCTATGTACCCGGAAGACATCGGATGCCAGCGGAAATTGCCGGAAGCGGTCATACAAGAGCGCATATTGCCCGTATAAGACGCCCCTCCGCAATCGATGCCGACCGACAGGTAAGCGTCTATGACCGCCCAGCTACAATCCCGGTCGCCCTGCTCTACATGGTAGGCTCTTCCGCCTACGATCACCTCACAGACACCCTCTCCGTCCCCTTTGCGGGAGATCTGGCTGTAGCCGTGCCAGTCATGAGTCACGAGATGCCGCATCAATTCTACTGCTACTTCTTTTCTTAACAATGCTGTCCTCCTTTTAGAAATTTGATTTCCGTGTCATATAGCTTACATTCAGGTTGATAGGGAACCCCGTCTCTAACGTGGACGATGAAGAGAACTTTATTGAGCCGTCCGTCTTGACCGATACTTCTACGATCCTCCCATCCACAGCAATGGGAGCCATTATCAGGACATCTGCCACAGGCCGGTACTCTTCCGGGAGCGCTCCGGCTGCCGCGATGGCGAAAGCGCCTCCTGCCCCAATCTCCTTCTTGGCATACCCGGCGCATTTGATGTATACGCTCTGCCCGGATCGCGCCACTATTGTCGGTGGATAATACGTTGATGTCTCAAATGTAATCTGGTTCGCGTTAAGGTTCTCCACGATATCACCCCTCAATTGGGCTATCTTATCATTCAGCGTCTTCCCCTGTCTAGCATCTAGCACATAGTTCGCTGCTGTCGTCGTAAGATTATTCACGACCGTATGGTATGCCCCTGTCTTAAGATCTGCGATTATCTTCATTACCTTTCCTAAAGAAACCGAAAGCTTCTCCCCAGAAACGAGCTGCATCCTGGATGATGCTATCGTAAAAGTATTCGTCACGTTGCTGGCATTGCCTGTAGCCCCCAGCTTCCCGTCAACCTGCGTCTTCAGCCAATTGATGGCGCTCACAATACTTGTCTTAACCCCTGTGGCCAGAGAGGACAGCGCCCCCACTTCCGTACTTATATCATCAAGAGTCCCGCTCAGCTGCTCTGTACTGCGTATCGTCTGGAACAGAGGCGTCACTTTCACGATGTTCAGCCCCTGGATTGCTACGCGGTACAGGGGCATCTCATGGAGCGTGTCCCCATTTCGTAAGTTTCCTGTCGCCACTTCTGGATCCGCAGCCGTCCCTCCTGTCACTGCCGTTCCTTTTACTACAGCCAGCTCCATCCTCTCTTCGCCGCTCACCGGCTCCTTCAAATAGCGTACGACAATGAGATCGTTCCGGTTATCCCCCGTCTTCCCGTTCTCGATGATCATGTCCACGATGCTCCCGACGGGGCTGATCCCACGGCAGCCCTGCACCAGAACTGCCCCACTCTTTACCTGTATCTTGTTGTTCGTAATAACTTCACAGCCCAGCTTGTCGCCTACTTCCAGCACATAATCCCCTGAACCGTGAAGCGAGACGTTCAAGTCCCTTATCTCAAATGCCTCTATGTGGGGCCTTCCCCCATATCCATCTATAATCTGCATCTAATCTGCCTCCTTCGCTTTGTATTCAATAGTCTCTTTCCCTTTCTGGATCCTAAGTATCTTGCCGGCAACAGGTACTTTCATCACCGTCCCTGTAATCCGCTCTCTGCCGCCTACAACATCCCCTATCTCCAGCTCTGTCCCATTGGCGGCGCTCACCTCGCACTGACGGTAATCAGCTAATTCCTTCAAACGCTTCGTGCCCTCTTCAATCAGGCTCTCCTCATCGTCCGCGCTCTTGTAGTCATAGACCGCTGTCATCTCCGCCAGGCCGGTGAAGTCCTTTCGTGTCCCGATCGTCCCGTCCTTCTGCACATAGAGATGCCTCACCAGCCGCTCCTTAAGATCTCCCTTTCCAAGACAGATGAGGTGGTTGATCCCTCCCCATTCTTCCTTGACGGAGATCTGCAGCCTGTAATCTTCGCTGAACTCAATCTCAGCCGAATAGTCTGTCGCGGGAACGGCGCACAGATGCACCGCCCCCACGCCATTACTTGGCCCCTGTACATAATAAATCTTAAGCCTTGCGCTTTTCTTCTTAAGCATCTCCTCGATGCCTTCCAGGAGGGTCACGTAGCGAGGAAACTGATGCCTGTTGATCGTAATCCCACTATCATCCCCATCCACGACGAACAATCTCCCAAACTGCTCTCCTATAAGGCTTCGTATGACCGCATTAGCCTCCCCGGACACGACCCTGTAGTCCTGGCCAGCCGGCGGCTCTATGACCTTCCTTGCAAGCCTACCGCGCCATGCGTGGCCCGACAGCCTGATCGACCCGTCTCTCATAATCTCACGTCCAGAAATAATCCCCCCATACTCTGTACCTGGCGCAAAGATCTGGCAGCCTTTGTTATGTATGATTGGATCGTACGCAGAGAGCGGGACGTCAAACACGAAATCATTCGTGCCGCCCAGATCTAGATCAAAATTATCCATCTTCTCAAGGATCGCCTGTTCCTCTCCGATAGCATTTGTAATGATCATCACCATTTCGGCTCACTCCTTTCCTGAAAGAGTATAATGTCGAAATCAAATCCCAGATTCCATGTGACATTGTTCCTTCCCGGTGGTATCTTCCGAAAAAGGTCGTACTCTTTATTACGGGAATTGAATATAACGCTCTCATTTCCCTGATAGTCCGTCTTTACGAGGGACTTGTCCCTGCTGTCGAATGCAAGGTACTCGTTGTCATACAGAAGCGTCCGCACCTCATAGATATGCTCGTTTATCATAAACCGCGGGTTCTCGCATGGGCCATAGACTATACACTTAAAATCGGATTCGTAATAATGGTCGTTATGCAAGAACCGCATGTTGGACGGCGAAGCGTAATCATAAGAATAGTCATATGGGTAGTCCAGAAAGCCTTCCTGCACACCGACATCTGCACGGAAAGAGAACAGCCTCTCACGGCACCAGAATGGGTAGTCTGTGACAATGCCGAGCTCACAGGACATGACTACGTCCGTCTCCCATCTTGTTTTTGCTGCAGAATATATGTAACAAGGCAGATAATATTCCCCGATATAAAGCTTCCCTGGGCTTGCTCTGCGTACATCTCTCTCGAAAAAATCGACCAGCTTGTTGGACAATGCTCTCGACGACTCTTTGCTATTTTTTATTACGTCAACATTAACCGTCTTTTTACATATGCTTTTCTTAAACCCCAAGATCCGCTCCCCGAACTCCTCCGGTTCCCACTCGTGATCCAGGATATCCGAAACCAACATTTTGTAAGGCTCTGCATTGAGCTTGACTTCCTGATGCATACTGTTTACATATTTTATATTCATGCCTTCACAAATCCTTTCTCTTTCAGGCCTCTTGTCAACTGACGCCCGTCCAGCTCGATCGGCCTTTCATTGGCCTCGTCAAGAGCCTCTTTGAATATTTTCTTCAGGTGCCCATAATCGACCCCCGTATCTGTATAGCTGCCTGCAATGCTCCTAATAGCCTGAGCGGCTGTCAACGGCCCTGCGCCGGTTATAGAAGACGCTGTATTCTGGAGCTTCAGAACAGACGCTTCAATCTCCTTAGACATATCTTCTGTTGGCACATTCTTCTCGAACCCTATGCCCATGCCAAGAGCCATGTGCTTCCCGACTTCATCTCTCATCAGACGGGATGGGGACTTAATGCCCAGCCAGCCCTTTACAGCGTTCACTGCATTTTTGGCGGCATCCACAGCGGCTCTCACAAGATTTCCTGCAGCGCTTACGATCCCGCTTCCGATTCCTGAGATGATATCCCAGCCGATCGAGGACCAGTCCTTACTTAGAAAAGCGCTTCCAATATTAGCTATAATTCCCGGAATAGCCGCTATAAGGTTCGGAGCCTCACGGATGATCCCGGCAAGCAGCTGCATTATAATCTCAATCCCCTTCTGCAATAGATCTGGAAATCCTAATGCGATCGCCGTCATAAAGCTCTGCAATATCTGACACGCCTGCGAGATGATTTCCGGAGCATGATGCAGCAGGCCGCTCAACAGGCTGCAGATCATGTCTGCTCCTGATTTCAGTATTGCTGGGAGGCTCTCCTGTATAGCGCTCAAATATCCGGACATCATCTCATTTACCTGTCCTAAAAGAGACGGCAGCCCCTGTATGATCCCTCCTATCAGGTTCATTATAAGATTAAGCCCCAAACTCATGACCATTGGGAGGAACTGCACTATCCCTCCTATCAGGCTCATAAGTATCTGGCCTCCTGCTTCCAGAAGCTGTGGAAGGTTCATATTCAGATTCTCAATAATCATCTGAATGATCTGCAGTACTGTCGTTATCACCCCTGGAAGCCCCTGGGCTATCCCTGTCAGTAAGTTGGCCAGTATCTGCATTCCCACCTGGATCAACCCTTCAGCCCCCTGCTCCTGAAAGGCGGCCGACATCTGGCCGATCGCATCAATGGCTGCCGGGAGCAGCGTACTTACCATACTGTCCGATATAGGCTGTACTACCTCCCCCAACAGCTGCTGTGCATTTTCCTTCATTGTAGACACAAGCCCATTAAAAGTCTCAGACTGCTTCTCCATGGACTGATAATATTTTCCTCCTTCAGATGTAGCCCGCTCCATAGATGCTGTAATCTCATCAACAGACAAAGCCCCCTGGCTGACCCTGTTGTACAGAGAATCCATAGATTCTCCTGTACTTTCTGATATTTCCTGCAGAGGATTGAAGCCTGCCGCTATCATCTGCTGGATGCTCTCTAACTGGACCTCTCCTGCTGAAGACATCTGTCCATATGCCGCGGCGATCTGGGACATTTTGTCAGCAGACCCCTGTGAGACGTCGCCCAACAGCATCAGCTTGCCCATAGCTTCGTCTGCGGTAAGCCCGTAGCTCATCAGCAGCTGGGTCGTACCTACAAGATCCGGCAGCTCAAGCGGCGTCTGTGCGCCAACCTCTTTCAGCCTTTCCATAATTTCAGCTGCTTTCCCGGCAGAACCAGTCATTATTTCAAAACTGGTCTGGTAAGACTCGATCGAAGCATTATATTTTAACCCTGCCTCTACCCCTTCCCCTAATTTTAAAGTCACATTCTCTATCGCGGCCCCGGCGACCGACAGTCCCTTTTTTGCCACTCCTCCCAGCTTGCTGATCACAGACATAAGCTTGCTCTCGCCAGCTTCCGCCTCCAAATGTTCTTCTGATCCCATACTATCCACTCCTTTCTATGAATAGCACAGGCTCTCCGGCTCACTTTAAAGTGCTTTTATACTTATTGTTACCTCCGCCTTGCATGTACGGCATTTTACATATATTCCTGACACGCGCGCCGAATCGTCATATATGGCGAGCTTGGTCCCGCAGTACGGACAGCAATACCAATATCGCCGGATCGGAGGTTTTTTCAATCTTCTCATTACGTTTATGCAAAAGCGTTCCCAATATCAAAATCTGACACTCTTCCGGCAGGCAGCTGGATGGCTTTCTGAATACGGGATATCCTCTTGCGCTCCTCCTTATCCTTTATATCAGACAGTCTGATCCCCCTGTACATAATCCTCTGCTTAATCTCTGTATCTTCTGACAGACCGTCAAACAGCATCCTGAATTTCCACCAGTGCAGATAGTCTACCATGTTCAGGTCTATGCCATAATCCCTCAGGAATCCAGACAGAATATACGGATAATCTATGGAATAAGAAAACAGATCTTTTTTTGCCTTATCGCTCCCTGTCCTCTCGCCTGACGTGGCCGCAGACATCGTTATAAACTCTTCCAACGCCTTTATCGCCATACTGTCAACAAAAACTTCCTCAAGAAAATATTCTTTTACCAGGCTATACTTATCCGTAACTGTCAGCTCCCTACATTTGAGCATATCAAGCAGCCGGATATACTCCCGGAAATCGGTGATAATCCTGACAGGCTCACCACCGACGCTCACTATTTCCGGGAAATCCTCATAAAACAGGTTCATACCATCACTTCCCTGCCTGCCGATGCGCCCTGTTCGGTCTGTACTTGCTCACCATCGCATTCTTCCTTTCGCCCGCCTTTGCAACCGACCTTCTGCATTCTTCTATGAAGGAATCATAGCATTCTTCGCACAGGCGCACATTTTTCCTGCCATGAAAGAGCTTGTCTCCTGTACCGACGCCGAAAATGTCGTCGAACAGACGATAGAACATCTCACAATACTCCCTGACTATGTCCGACTGAAAGCCTGCTTTCTCCAGCTTCCCCTCCTGTACCTGCATGGCTTCAAATGCTTTTTCATACTTTTCCAGAAAATCGTAGTCCTCCATATCAATCTCCAGTTCCACATCATTCCATTTCCATAGGCTCATTGGCTCATACCTCCTCGTCTGATATCTACCCGTTCTGCTGGCCTGTGCTGCCCTTAGCAGTGTACTCGACTGTCTTCCATCCGTCGGCTGACGTCGCGTATCCTTCTTCAATCCCGGACACGGCTCTGAATGTCCCGGAATAGACCATGGCATCTGTACCATCGCCGTCCGCATCAGGGACTACTGCATAAGTCCTTTTAATGGCCGGGCACTTCTTCTCTTCGTCTTCTGCAAATAAGTCCACGCTTATGATCTCTACATGAGCGTCATTGCCCAGACGTTCCTTGTCATGGATCTCGGACAAAATATCATGCACCGGCGTATTTGTATGCCTGTCGTAAGCAAACTCTGTAGACGGGGCATAGCCGACAACGTCCGAACGCTCCGTATTCTCATCCACATACTGTCTGGCATACTCTTTCGGCTCTTTGCTTGTCGTCATTGTTGTAAAACCTGTCATACGTTCAAATTTGGGCGCGCCCTCTTCTTTGTTTGTGTTCATAAAGGCTACTCTCTGCGCTCTTGTAATAATCCTGCTTGTATCTGTTGTCATAAATTCATACCTCCTGTTCATATTCAAGCCTGCACTGTATCTCATATTTTGCAAGGCTACTGTCAGTACCATATAAATACCTGTCCTGTATGATACTGATGCTTAACGGTGTCTTCTTGTTCCCTATATCCGGGAGATCTTTCGTTCTGTCCTTCTGATTGATCCATTCCTCGAACTGCTTGTAAAATCCGCTGCTCTTAATGCATTCTCTCTCATCTGCGCTGTAAGGCTCTCTGCTTACAAGTGCGAATTGGAACTGTTTCACAGCGCCCCCGTCTGTGTACTTCTTCAAGACCGGGCCGCACGGGAGCGGATCCACAGAGTACGACATGTCTACTCCCAAACCATCTACATTCACTTTCCCTCCCTGCAGGAAGCTGCAGGCCAGGATGAAGTCCCGGATATAATCAATGATCTGCTTAGCTTGCGCCAAATGTCGCTGCCCCCTTTCTCCTTAGCTGCCTCTGTACATTTTAGCGTGCCCGGCTGCACTTAAGACATCTCCGGACACAAGATACGTCAATCAATTTACATCACCTCCTTCAAAATATCTGTTATGCCGCATCCTGCAGCTGTCTTCTGTATACTTTATCCGTCGTTTTGGGAATATTCCGTTCATCTGTATCGCTACCTTATACCATGGGAAATCATCTATATAATGCAGCCTGAACATCGTCCTGAGCTCGCTCTTCTCTATCTGCTGTATGCACTCTTCCACTTCCGCCTGTTTCTCCACAAGAGCAACTTCTAATTCTTCCAGCAGGGCGACCTTCTTCTCCAACGCCTTTTGCTTCCTCCCAATACGTGTCCCTGGCGCTCCCTGTATCTTTACTACCCGCAATGGCCTTCCGCCTTTCTTCCCCCAGGTTACGGAATCCGCCGCCGCCAGCCTGTTAATCCTGTTAAGCTCGCGCTGGCCGGCCTCGATCCTTCTCTTCAGATCCTTAATCTCCTCCCGCATATCCGCATATTCCGTCAGGACTGCTCTATTCATGATTTTTCTCCTCCTTGCTTTATACGGAACAATACTGTTTCCGTTTTACATAACAATTAACTTGTTCATTCTCTTTTTTTGATATTTTTCTTGTCTTTTTCACATCATATAACAAGATTCTTGTTTTGTCAACCCTATTTTGATACTTTTCTTGTCTACTTATATTGACATAACAAGATATTTGAAATACAATGTTGTTATAAAACAACGAAAGTCGGTGGAAACATGAGCTTAGGGAGCAGGATAAGAGAACTTAGAGAAGATAAGAATATTTCTCGCAGTAAATTAGCTGATTTATTAGGAGTGACCGTCGGAGCCATATCTAATTATGAAAATGAGATAAGCTCTCCAAAAGAACCTATCCTCTTTAAAATCATGGAAGTGTTAAACTGTGATGCCAATTATCTGTTCCAAGATGCGATCAATATGCATGCTATGGAAAATAACATATCTATAGGAGAATACAAAATTGTGGAAAAATATCGCTGTCTTGACCTTCACGGGAAAGAAATGGTTAATTTCACTTTAGAAAAAGAATATGAACGCTCTATCGCATTGAAAGATAATATTATAGAAACGCCTTCCTGGAACAGGCATTTAGAGCCGCAGGCGGCACACAATGATTATTCTAATGACGAAGAGCAGCAAAAGCTTATGAAAGAAGATTTAGATGATCTATAAAGGTGTCTGCTATGAATAAGTACGAGCAATTAATCTCTGAATATGATGATGAGATCATCATCATAGAAAAATATTTTAAATCAAAAGCCAAAGGCTTATGTAACGGGAACAAAATAGGAATAAACAAGAACATCGGCACATTGACCGAAAAAGCCTGTGTACTTGCCGAAGAGCTGGGACATCACCAAACTACTGTGGGAAATATCATAGATTTAAAAGATCCACACAATCAGAAGCAGGAGCGTCAGGCAAGGCTGTGGGCTTACAATAAGCTGATCGGCCTTATGGGCCTGATCAACGCCTATGAGCATGGCTGCCGCACTCGCCATGATGTCGCAGAGTATCTGGATGTTACAGAAGAATTCCTTCAAGAAGCAATTGACTGTTACCGTGCCAAATATGGTGAATGTGTCACCGTTGATTCCTATTATATAATGTTCATCCCTCATCTGATGGTCGGCAAGATAATATAATCAGACAGCGCTGGCAGAAATCTTCCTATATTCCGACGGAGACATCCCAAAATATTTACGGAAGGCTTCTGCATAATAACTGGCTCCATTAAAACCGACTTCATATGCAATCTCCGTAATAGCCAGATCTGTCCTATGCAAAAGCTCTGCGCTCTTGTTAAGCCTGTATGCAGTAAGGTAGGCATTCGGCGTCTGGTGTATATACGCTCCAAACAGCTTGCAGCATTTGCTTTGCCCGACACCGCCCGATTCTGCGATCTGCCCCAGTGTTATCCTCTCATGAAAATGCTGCTGGATAAAGCTGATCATATTTTTAAGAATAGAAAGATTGTGATGATGCGTTTGTTTTATCCCTTCAGACTTTGGTGCATTTTCAAAAACCAGCGCCCATATCCATGTGAAGATGCTTTGTATCTTTAGCGAAGCAGCAGGCGCCGTCTTAAGGGCATATATCTCCCTGATCCCATCAATAACGTCCCGGTGCCATTTCGCATCGCTAAGATGGATAAACGGGATATGTGCATTCCTAAGGAGCGGCATTATATAATTCCGCTCCATATCGGGCGTCAGGCACAGAGCCATAGGATGCAGGACAACGCAAATAAATCCACACTCTTCATGTCTCTTAGAATATCCAAAGTGCATTTGGCGGGAATTTACAAATATCCCTTCCCCAGAAGCCAGGTCTATCAGCTTCCCGTTGACATTATATGTCATTCCCCCTTTTAAAATAATAATAAACTCAATATCATCATGCCAGTGCGGCGGCGCAGCGTAGCCTGGATAGCTGCTTAGGCAGGAATGACGTATGTAGATCGGATATTCCATATCATCATAAGCAATCTTTTCAGAATGATCGTCTTTTAAATCAAGAGATATCTCCATTCCACTCTTCTCCCTTCGCAGGATTGTTATAGTAACAGAAAGTATATTGATAGATTTCCCCAGACCTGAACAGTATAATTATAACCATCAGCAAATACTATGTCAATAAAAGAGGCAGGCTATGAAAGCAGATAAGAGATATATTATGAGCAAACAAAACGATTTTATTAAAAAACTGATGACATTAGTCCTTCCAATTGCTTTCCAACAGTTTATGCTGGCTCTTGTCAGCGCTTCGGACGCATTGATGCTTGGAGCGCTGTCTCAGGACGCGCTGGCCGCCGTTTCTCTTGCCAGCCAGATCGCATTTGTGCAAAACTTATTCTTAGCCGCTATGACCATTGGCCTGTCTATGTTTGCCGCGCAATATTGGGGAAAAGGCGAAAAAAAGGAAGTAGAGAAGATATTCGCCTACGTTCTGAAGATCACCATGGCAGCATCCTTGTTGTTCTCACTTGCCTCCTTCTTCATTCCTTCCTGCCTGATGAGAATATTTACAGCAGAGCGTATTTTGATAGAAAATGGAGCGCTCTACCTGCGTACTGTATCATTATCCTATCTTCTGGCTGGAATCTCACAGATCTATCTATGCACGTTGAAAAACAGCGGAAGAGCATTTAAAAGCAGCATGATCAGCTCAGCCAGCGTAATATTAAATATCACTTTAAATGCTATATTCATATTTGGCTTATTGGGGATGCCTCCGATGGGGATCGCAGGAGCCGCTTTAGCGACGGTACTTGCACGGATAATTGAAGCAGCATGGTGTATGCTTGAAACGTCCAAAAAGGATGCTGTAAAATTAAGATGGCTAAACTTACGCAATAATGACCATTCTCTCTGTAGTAATTTCTGGAAGTATACGCTCCCTGTCCTTGGAAATGAAATTGTATGGGGGTGTGGGTTTACTATGTATTCCGTCATTATGGGGCATCTTGGAAATGACGCTGTTGCAGCTAATTCTATTGCAAATATCGTAAAGAACCTTGTTGCCTGTTTCTGCCTTGGGCTTGGCAGCGGAGGCGGGATCATCGTTGGGAACGAGCTGGGCGCCGGGAACCTGGAGAGCGCAAAGCTTTATGGAAAAAAGCTCTGCATTATGTCTGTAGCCTCCGGGATCGCTTCAGGAATATTGCTGCTTGTCATCAGCCCAGCCATCCTGTCCGTTGCGAATTTAAGCGAACAGGCCTCTGTTTATCTGAAGTGGATGCTCGTCATGTGTTCCTACTATTTAATTGGGAAATCAGTAAACGGAACGACGATCGCAGGAATATTCAGCGCAGGGGGAGACAGCAGGTTCGGGCTACTGTGCGATACGGTCACAATGTGGTGTATTACCGTTCCATTGGGCTTCATCGCGGCATTTATAATAAAGGTACCTATACTGATGGTATACTTCATCATCAATCTCGATGAGATCATTAAACTGCCTGCGGTCTACAGGCATTATAAAAAGTACCATTGGGTAAAAGATTTAACTATTAAGGAGGATATGCAAAATGAGTATGAAAGACAAGATGCACACAGGCGAGCTTTATCTGCCAAATGATGAAGAGATTATGGATGAACAGCTAAAAAGGCTGGACCGGCTCTACGATTTTAACGCTACACGTCCCACCCAGCTGGAGAAGAGGGCTGCTCTTCTCAAAGAAATGTTCGCCGAAATCGGGGAAGGCTGTTATATCGAGCCGCCGTTCCATTCTAATTTCGGCGGAGGCCATGTCCACTTCGGCAAAAACATTTATGCGAACTTTAATTTAACACTTGTAGACGACACCCACATCTATGTAGGAGATTATACAATGTTTGGGCCGAATGTCACGGTAGCTACCGCAGGGCATCCTATCCTCCCCGAATTACGCAGACAAGGCTACCAGTATAACGCTCCTATCCACATAGGGACAAATTGCTGGATTGGTGCAGGAGCGCTCATCATGCCGGGAATTACGATCGGCGACAATGTCGTGATCGGAGCGGGAAGCGTGGTCACAAAGGATATCCCATCTAATGTCCTGGCTGTCGGCGTTCCCTGCAAAGTACTTCGAGAGATAAACGACCACGATAAAGAATATTATTTTAAGGACAGGAAGATCAATTTATAGCTTAGCTCCTCTATAGGCATTAAAAATGGGCGCGGCCTTGCCCCACTATGTTCAGGAGCAGGCCGCGCCCATTAAATCCATTCTCTTACAAGTCATCCACCAGAGCTGTGGATTTTGCATATGCGCTGGAGCGGGCTTCGAAGAAGTCCGTTTTAATCATATTTGCATTGGAGTATTTCGATACCCACTCCATAGAGGCAGGCTCTTCTTCATATCCTTCAAAAAGGACGCCAAGACCGATCCCCTGGCTTCTTAGATTCCCCAGATATTTTACATAGTCATGGATCATCTGAGACGTCAGGCCGTCTATCTCATCTCCTATGACATACTTGCCCCAGCGTATCTCCTCCTCTACGCCCTGCCGGATCATGGCTCTATAAGCCTCTTTCTTCTCCTCCGTAAAGAGATCCGGGACTTCCTTTTGCAGCTCCAGAAGGATATTGCGGAACAGCCACAGATGCGTGTTCTCGTCCCGGTTGATATAGCGGATCTCCTGGACGCTCCCGGGCATCTTCCCATTCCTTCCAAGATTATAGAAGAACATAAAGCCAGAGTAGAAGTAAATCCCCTCCAGAATATAATTTGCCACCATGACCCTGGCAAGCGTAAACGCATCTTTATTCTCCTGGAAAGCATTGTAAAGGTCGCCGATAAACTTATTTCTGGAAAGCAGCATCTCATCGTCCTTCCACTGGTAGAGGATGCCAAGGCGCTCTTGCGGCGAGCAGATCGTGTCCAACATATATCCGTAGCTCTGGGAGTGGATCGACTCGTGGAACGCCTGGATGGTCAGACATAAGTTTACTTCATTCGCGGTCACATACTCCCCTATATAAGGAAGGTTCGCCGTCTGGATAGAATCCAGGAAGATCAGGAAAGAGAGGATCTTATCGTAAGCCGTCTTTTCCGCTTCCTTTAAGAGACGATAATCCTTAATGTCCTGGTTCATATTAATCTCCTCGGGGATCCAGAAGTTGTTCATCGCCTGACGATACCAGTCAGACACCCAGGAATACTTCATATTATTAAAATCATTTAGATTCGTCGTGTTCCCATTAATCATCCTTCGCTTGATGACCTCGATATCTCCATGTTCGTTAAATAACGCTTTTTTCTTTAATTCCATAATTCCCCTCCTATGATGAGCAAGAGTCGCACTCTTCTACTTCTAATGATTTGCTGCGGACATAATATAATGTCTTTACGCCCTCGTGATATGCCAGAAGATAAAGATTCAGCACCTGGCGCAAAGAATATTCATTCGTAATATACAAGTTTACCGACTGCGCCTGATCAATGTGGCGCTGGCGGATGCCGGCTGCCCTTACAAGCCATGTCTGATCGATATGGTGTGCCTGCTTGTACAGCCAGAATGTATCCATATTCAAATTCGGCGCGATCCTTGTAATGATGCTTCCCTTCTTCTCCTCCAGAAAGAACTTGTTCATAATCGGGTCGATCGCAGCCGTCGTCCCTGAAATAATAGAAGTGGAAGAAGTGGGAGCAACAGCCAACAAGTATGCGTTGCGGACGCCGCTTTCCGCCACCTCACGCCTTAGCTCCTGCCACCTTTCTGTGTCGTAATGACGCTCCTCAAAGTACTTGCCGTTCTCCCAGCTGCTGCCATGAAAGTAATCATACGTCCCTTTTTCTTTTGCCAGCTGGTTGCTGGCCTTAATCGCATAGTAATTAATCTTCTCATAGAGCTCGTCCACAAAGGCCAGATGCTCCTCGCTCTCAAACTTAAGCCCATTATTTACAAGCATATGATGATATCCGCTCGTCCCCAGGCCGATGGAGCGATAGCGGGAGTTGGTGATCTTTGCAAAAGGGATCGGATAGTAGTTCAGATCAATGACATTATCCAGCGCACGGACGATGACTGAAACAGTATGCTCCAGCTCCTCGTCACAGTTCACGTCTATATGCCCAAGGGTGAGGCTTGCCAGGTTGCATACTACAAAGTCTCCCGGCCTATATTCATCTACAATAACGGTCTCTCCTTCAATCTCAACGGTTTTTTGCGCGGTGTGGGATAAAGCGCTCATATTCTGTGCGATCTCAGTACAGAGATTGCTACAGTAGATCATTCCCTTGTGAGGATTTGGGTTGGCCGCATTGACGATGTCCCGGTTGAACGTAAAGGGCGTGCCTGTCTCTACTGCCGATTTAATGATCAGTCGGATCAGCTCTTTTAATGATATCTCCCGCTTCGAGATCCGCGTGTCAGCCACACAGGCCAGATAACGCTTCTTCCACTCTTCGCCGTAACAGTCCTCCAGATTGTAGCCCTGCACGACCTGGATCTCATGCGGATCCATCAAATACCATGTCTGATCGATATCTTCTTCCACCATCTCCCAGAACAGATTTGGATAACAGACGGCAGGAAAGACATCATGCGCCTTTTGGCGGTCGTCTCCATTATTCGTGCGAAGAGCCAGGAACTCTGGAAGGTCTTTGTGCCACACGTCCAGATAGACGGCTACCGCGCCTGCACGGACGCCCAGCTGATCCACGGCGGTCGCTGTGTCGTTAACCAGCTTGATCCAGCGGATAACGCCCCCCGCCGCCCCCTGAAAGCCGCGGATATCCGAGCCGCTGGCACGGACTTTTCCGAAGTAGAGCCCCATGCCGCCTCCATATTTGCTGACCTTTGCAAAATTGTCCAGGCTTTTATAAATGCCGTCCAGCGAATCCTCGACCGTATCAATAAAACACGAAGACATCTGATGGTAAGGCTTTCTGGAGTTCGCCATTGTAGGAGTCGCCATAGTGGCTTTCAGCGCGCTTAGTACATCATAGATCTCCTTTGCCCAGAATACTCTATTCTCCTTTTCCGGTATAGCCAGATGCATCGCAATGCCCATGAACATCTCCTGAGGCTTTTCTAAAATGCGATGGTCATAGGATCGGATAAGATAACGCTTCATAAGCAGATCCAGCCCGCTGTACGTAAAAAGGCGATCGTTCTCTTCCTTCAGATAGCCTTCCAGTTCTGATACCTCTTCCTCAGAATAATTCTCAAGGATATAGGATCCATAGTAGCCTTCCTCGCTCATTCGACGGATCTTTTCATAAAATGTGCAACCGCCCTCGCTCTCCCACGCCCTGTCTACCATCAGATCGATCTTCTTTATCAGGAAACGGGCGGCAATCATCTCCCATTCCGGAACCTCGACGCTAATCAGCTCTACGCAGCATCGCATCAGCACATCAAGAATCTCTTCCGTGCTCATCTGATGCGCGTGATAAGACTGGTATTTTGAGTACAGAGATTGCATGGGGCATTCGCTAAATTCATTCTGGAGCTCTCTTATCAATTGGATGATCTCACCCTCCGAGATCAAAGACTGGAACTGCCCGATAATCTCCCTCTTCTGCTTGCGGACCTCTCGGTAGAGGATATAGCTTTTTGCCTCCTTAAAATATTGGAACCTCATCAGCTCTTCTTCTACGCGATCCTGGATCTCCTCTACAGTAGTGATAGCCCCTTGATCGTGAGCGGCAGACACCATCTCAAAAATATCCTGGCATATAGATGCCAGATGTTCCTCCAAGATGACGCTCTGCGTGCTGGCAAACGCTTTCAGGACGGCGTTCCTGATCTTGTCCTCATTAAATTCCTGTAATTGCTTGTCTCTCTTGCCAATCTTCATCTAATCCTTCTCCTATTCCTCTTGTTCATATGTAAGAACCCTCTGCCTCCCTTATTGCTCCTACACCCTCAGTGCACAAGGAGACGCAGAGCATTTTTACTATATATAGTATGTTCTTAATATCCAAACACTACATTTATACATTCTACCACAAAAATTAGATTTGTAAATATAAAAATAAAAAATCATATAACCTCTGCGATTCTTTACCCTTACTTTTTCTCTCATAAATCTTCCAAATTTCTTAAGAAATTTTAGAAACATTTCCATATTATGACACATCTCATTCACATTTATCCGTTATAATAAGTTTAACATTTAAAGAAGCTGGTAGTTGTACTTATCTTACATATGTCTGTATGATTACATGGCTTCGCCTAACAATAAGTAAAATTTACATAGATTGTTTCATTCCTCACCAAAGGCCGGCGCATACGCGTCGGCCTCCTCTCATTTCGTGCCTTTTTTGTCCTCTCACTCGTCCATGCTCCCGGAACGGAATCCCTCCAGGTCGAGAGCGACATACTTATATCCGAGAGCCTTCAATCTAGAGACAGCCTCTTCCCTCTTTCCCATAACACGCTCGAGATCCTCTTTGTCTGTCTCGATCCTGGCTACCTCACCATGCGCCCGGAGGCGCACATTGTAAAGCCCCAGCCCTCTAAGCCACCTTTCTGCCTCCTCCACTCGTTCCATCTCCTCGTAGGACAGCCTGCTGCCATATGGGAACCTGGTGGCAAGGCATGGCGTGGATGGCTTCCCCGCCACGGATATGCCCTCCTCCCTTGCCAGCTTACGGATCTCCTCTTTTGTAAGCCCTGCGTCCGCAAGAGGGCTTAAGATCCCCAACTCCCGCACAGCCTGGATCCCCGGACGGTACGTGTGCATGTCATCCTCGTTCGTCCCTTCCAGGATGCTCCCCACGCCCAGCTCTTCCGCTCTTTCCCGGAGCTTCTCGAACAAATATCGTTTGCATCGGTAACATCTGTCACGTGGATTATCCTCAATCCCCGCGGCGCCAAGTTCATCTACTTCCAGTACCTGGAACCTGGCACCCGCCTCCCTCGCCGTCTCCCTCGCTTCTTCTATATCCCCGGAAGGGTGGAGCATCGTGTGGAACAGAATTCCATATACTATATGCCCTGTCCGCTCCGCCTCCTTGCAGGCCAGCTTCAGGATAAGGCTGCTGTCGACCCCTCCTGAAAAAGCGACGGCCACATCTTCGGAAGCATACTGCGCCATCTGTTCTTTTAATCTCTCTACTTTTGCCCTATAACTGTCCATATCCCAATTCTTCCTGCGCCTCGCGGCACACCTGCCTCCACGTTTCCTGATAAGGCCGCCCTGTACGCCTGCATATCTCCGCCACGCTTTCATATTCTGGATATACCCTCTTCCCTTCATCCGAACCGCACACTTTCACCTGCGCTTCGCCAAGAGAAGTGGAGACTGTCCGTATATCGCGCTTTAGGACTGTGCGCGCCATCTCGACGCGGCGCACTCCAATAGTAGTCGTCTCACGGAACAAGACTTCCTCCAATTCTCGAACCCTATCCTCGCCGCAAATAACATTCAGCTCATATGCCGGGCGGTTCTTCTTCATATATATAGGCGTAAAATAAACGTCTTTCGCACCTGCTGCGAACAGCCTTTCCATCACATAGCCAAAGGCTTCCCCCATACTGTCGTCAATATTCGTCTCCAGCTTCCAGATACGATCCTCCTCTTTTACTTCCTCTTCAATCAACATCACCCGAAGGACGCTCGTCCTTCCATAATCCCGTTTCCCGGCGCCCAGGCCCGTCCTGACGATCCTGTAGCCTGACGGAAGCTTATCCCGCGTCCGTATCGCCGCCGCAATCGCCGCCCCGGTAGGCGTAACAAGCTCCGCTTCCACGTCCGCCATACGAAGGGTCAGTCCATACGTTTGCACAATGTTTGCCGTCGCCGGCACAGGCACGGGTATAACGCCGTGCTGGCACCGTATAACTCCCCGCCCTTCATAAAGCTCCGGCACGATCACTTCTGTAATATTAAGATTATCCAGACAGATTGCCGCCGCCACAATATCTACGATGGAATCCACCGCTCCTACCTCATGGAAATGCACTTCTTCAATCGTAGTGCCATGCGCCTTCGCTTCGGCCTCTGCAAGCACCCGGAAGATCTCAGAGGCTGTCTCCTTCGCCTTCTCCGTGATATGTGAATGCTCAATAATGTGCAATATCTCTGTCAGGCCACGATGCTCATGGGCATGTGCGTGAGCATGAGAATGTCCCTCATGTCCGCGGCTATGCTCATGTATGTGAGAACGCCCCTCGTGGCCATGGCTATGATGGCCATACAAATATTCATTGTCATGGTCGTGATTTTCATGGGCTTCATCCAAGATTACATTAAAATCACAGGCAGAGAGCCCGGACTTCTTTACCCGGCTTATCTCCACACGATATCCCTCTACCGGAAGGCTTTGAAGCTGCCGTTCCAGCGCCTCTTCGTCCGCCCCCAAGTCCAGAAGAGCGCCCACCGCCATGTCTCCGCTGATCCCACTGTAGCATTCCAAATATAATGTCTTACTCATCACGCACCCCCAGCTTATTAATCTGCGCCGCCATATAGCCCGCGCCGTAGCCATTGTCGATGTTGACCACAGCGACCCCGTTGGCGCAGGAATTGATCATGGTCAGAAGGGCAGAGATCCCCTTCATGTTCGCACCGTACCCCACAGATGTCGGGACCGCAATGACCGGTTTGTCCACCAGGCCGCCGATAACGCTTCCAAGAGCGCCCTCCATGCCTGCCACCGCGATGACACAGTTCGCTTTCTGGATAGTCTCCATGGAAGACAAAAGCCTGTGAAGCCCGCTCACGCCCACATCATAGACACGCTCCACGTGAGCTCCAAAATATTCTGCCACCTGCGCCGCTTCTTCTGCCACCGCAATGTCCGCCGTCCCCGCAGTGCAGACCGTGATACATCCAATACGCTTCTTATCTTCTTTTTCTATCTTAATGATCCCCGATAGCTCATCATATACAAGATTCGGATAGCTTTCTTTCAACATCTCGTACTGCTCTTTCGTTGCGCGGGTCCCCATGACCTCCCCTTCCGCTTCGTAGAGCTTTCCCACGATTTCCAGCAAATGCTTATCCGCCTTTCCCATACAGAAAATGACTTCCGGGAATCCAGACCGCATCTTCCTGTGGGTATCCAGCTTCGCATAGCCCAGCTCTTCAAAAGGCTGACGGCGAAAATATAATTCTGCTTCTTCTACCGTTATCTCTCCATCCTTCAACCGCGTCAGTACTTCACGTGCGTCCATTATGCGCCCTCCTTGCCAAAAGAACCGAACTCCGCATACACAATGCAGAATCCGGTCTCTTTTTACAATTATATAGTAGGATCCCTGTTTCGTCAAGCATTCCCAGATTGCCCGCCTCTAACTTATTATGAAAGAAAGGACTCTCAATTCTCATCTTACAAATTACAAAGATATCAGCTTTCATCATCTATAAATTCAACCACACTGTCTGCGGTACAGTCCAGAGCCTTACATAAACGCTCTAATGTATTCATTGTAATAGATCTATTGTGCTTTAGGCTATTAATAGTATATGGGCTGAAATTCTTTTTATAAATGAGGGTATATGTCGTTACATTCCTTTCTTTCATTGTCTTCCATAATGGCGCATAAGAAATCACATCTGTACTCTCCTCTCAATTCAGAATTTCATCTTTATTATCCTGTGTCCAAAATGGGTTGTATATACACAAATATTTGTCTATAATAAAATAAACTCAAGGAGGGCCTATATGATTTTAAAAATTTATAGCAAGCTATTATTATATGCTGTCTCACATGACCGCATCAAACTATTCAATTTCTTATGCTCTTTCAATAAATTACAGAACGCCTACATGAAAAAGGAGCTGGATCAGCTCCATCTCTCTGATATTCCAAGCCTGACAGCAGAACAGTATCATAGGATATATGCCAATATCCAGAAAAAGATTTAAAAAATGCCCAGAGCAGAACGCTTCTGGGCAATCTTCGTTATATCTTTAAGACTGATCTATATCTTCATTTTTCTCATGTTTATCTCGATTTCCGCTACTCTTTGTCTTTTGCTGTCCGAATCTTCGGACTTTAATTCAGCCTCGAGCACATTCTTTTCCCCTTCTAATCTGTTCCTGACCGAATCTATCACCTTGCCCTGGCTTAGCTTCACAGACATCTCTGTAAGCTCCGCCATCTTTCTATAATCTACTTCTTCCTTTGTTAACAGCCGATTCCCTTTGTATATATTTTTTTCTTCTATCTCCTCCGATCCGTCTTCCTGTTCCGCCAGTTCTTTCGCAATTTGTTCATCAAGCGAATCTAATTGCTTCTCATATTCTTCTATTTTCTTTGCAACATCGGCAGAACAGCTCCCGCTTTCTTTATCTATCATCTGCTCGATCAAGGAGTCCTTACATTCTCTGATGAAATCCTTTTGTCTCATCAGCCTCTCTATCGCGCTCATTGCCTTCCCATTTTGTGATATCATGGCAATGTCACTGCGTAAGGACACCCCCTTTTCTTCTCTGCCCCCTCCGTTTTGATTCAATTTATGGTTTACTGCCTCTATATGGAATAAACCATTTACTTTGCCTGCGCTAATGTACATATCCGAATCCTCCAATCTGATTTCTTTACCGAAGTATCGGATAACATGCTATAGCGCTTTATACAGATGATGTAAATGGATTATTTTTCGATGCCTAAGGCAATGGGAACATCGCATTTAGCGTAAAACATGCTCCGCTCTTTAAGTCCAGCGCCCCTTCATACCGCTCGACAACCGTTCTGATATTATGCAGGCCTACCCCGCTCATTGGGATCTGTTTGGAGGACAGGAACCTGCCCTCGTGCTCTCTAACCGCTATATAGGTACTGTTCGATATTTCAAATACCCAATAATTCGAATGTATCTGTGACTTCATCCGTATCCACCCGGCAGGATAGCCCGCCTCTATCCCCCGCTTGCAAGCTTCTATTGCATTGTCTAACGCATTTGCCAGCAGACAGCAGAGATCTACAGGCGCAATCTTCTCCTCTCCCGGAACGCTCATTTGAATCAAAATATCAATCCCGAGCTCCTTTGCCTGGAGGTATTTGGGATTTAACAGGGCGTCAGCAAAAACAGAGCCTGTCCGTATGGACACATCATTCTTCTCGATGCTGGCGCTCCATTGTCCAAGATACCGTTTTGCATCTTCTACGTTTCCATTTGCTAACAGCTGTGTAAGACATAAGCTGTGATTCTTCAAGTCATGTCGGATCTTTACAAACTGATCGTATTGCTCTTTTGAGATCTCCATGTGCTGCTTCAGCATCTGATAGCGTTGTTTTGCCAATTTTTCTACTAAGCGCTGCTCCAACATGACAATAAGATAAACGTAAAGGATTTCCCCTCCAACTGCAATCAAAACACCTGGAAGGACAACTGCATATATATACTCGGCATCCCATTCTCCCACTCCGGCAATCATCGTGGACATCATGCTGACCGCAGCACAGATAAATACAATCATACATATAAGATAAATGCCGTCGCGATCCTCAAACTCACGTTTAAGCAGATGGAGCTTTCTCCTTAAAATCCCCATTGTAACAATGGCTATAAGACATGCCAGCAGATCGACGGCCTTCAGAATAATATCCGAATCCCCATCGTTCCCACTTAAAACCGCCATTGCCCGGAACAGCGGGAAGAATATGCTACATGCTACTTCCTGGACCCCATACATCCACAAAATAAAAAAAATCTTCTTTATTATACTGCCATGAAACAGCAATGTATTAAGCGCAAATGCACAAACACACAAATATATGAAATTCCCCCACACAGTGCCAGCAATATAAAACCACACATTTATATGCCCATACAGCCAGGTTCCCAGATAAAACCCCAGATAAGCATAACGATGCTTCGTCCCAAGCATTTCTTTTAAAAAAAGATACTGGTAAAAAGTAAGAAAGACCCCTAAGGCTGTCGTATATATTATTGAAATACTCAAAAGACATCCCCTCTTTTGCTCAGATAGTGCATGAATCCCTGTCCAAACGCCTGGTATCTGCGCCTGGACAGAGGTATGGCTTCTTCATTGTCTAACCAGATCTCTTCTTTTTTATAGCGCTGTACATGGTCAAAATTAACAATATAGCTCCGATGGCAGCGGAAGAATGTATCTGGCAGCATTGCCTCAAGCTCACCAAGCTTACCATAAAATGGGAAATACTCTCTATTTTTATGCAGATAAATCTTCCTGTCCATAATCTCCAAATATAATATCTGTTCAAATGGGACTCTTCTTACAGTCGTTCCCTGACGAATAGTGATAGCACGCCCGTATTCTTCCTTGAGAAGACCACATAGCTTCAAGAGCACGTCTTCCATCTTTTTTATATCCACAGGCTTGGTCAGGTAATGATATGCCTGGACGTCATATGCATTTATCGCATATTGCTCATGCGACGTAATAAAAATCATCCTGCTCGCGTCTCCTCTTGCACGCAGCTTCTTTGCCAGCTCCAACCCATTAAAAGGCTCCATAACAATATCAAGGAATAAAATATCAAATGCCTCACGCGCCAAAAGAGCAGCGCCATTCGTATATGCCTCCATGTGATATATAATCGAATGCTTATCCAATATAGCTCTTATGTTAGCCGTCAATTGTTCCAGAAAGATCTGCTCATCCTCACAGACTGCAATTCTGATCACTTCGACCACTCCTTTTGCCTTCAGTTTACAACATATTATAATGAAATCAGAATATAGATACAAGGATATCGCCTAAAAGGCCCGCTTTTTGTTATGAACGGCACGCTCTGCAATGATACGCCCTGACCTGTTAATACTCCCCCAACATTTCATCTATTGCACATCTTGCTTTTTGGATTTCTTTCTTGTCCGTCCGTAAAATATCAAATTCACTGAAGCAAGGCAGGCCCATATTCACGCACGGCTTTCGATAAGCCATACCGCTCTTTATAATCTGCTTTCCTGACATATGGAAGCTGCTCGCACGGACATCCTCTATCATACTGCGGATCACCTCATCATTTACTCCGCCGCCCACTAAGATCTCAATCCTTTCATCTGCCTGAGCGATCAACTTTTTCAGGATCCCCCTTCCTTCTGCACAGCAGGAGGCCTGCCCGGATGTAAGGATCGTATCGATCCCCAGTGATACAGCCTCCTCAAGCGCCTGGTACGGATCCCGGCATACATCAAATGCCCGGTGCAGAGTAAATCGCAGCGAATCAGCACATTCCCTAAGCTCGCTCATCCTGTCTACATCCAAATAGCCGTCTTCTTTCAGGCACCCGGCTACAGTTCCGTCGGCTCCCAGCTCCCGGAACATCTGAATGTCCTCTCTCATCATCTGGAATTCTGTACTTGTATATAAAAAGTCCCCGAACCTCGGCCGGATCAGGACATTTAACTTTATATCACACGCCTTACGTATCTGTTTGAACTGGCTCACTCCGGGCGTTGTACCGCCTATAATAAGATTTGCACAAACTTCCAGACAGTCGGCGCCCCCCTCCTGCGCGATTACCGCAGACTCCACAGAATCTACACATACTTCCAGCTTTGTCCTCATCTCCCGTCCTCCGCTTTCATTTAATAACCTTCAATAAATACCTGACAACTCTATTATGCAAATACATCCAAAAAAATGCAAGAGGCTTAAAAATAATATCCTCATCTCGTGCGAGCGCGCATCCCCCGGATGGTTTTATCATATAGGGGACAAAGAAAAATGCTTCACCCCTTTATTTACAAAGGTTTGAAGCATCTCTCAGCAATGCCGCAGGCATGGGCAGAGCGACGGATCCTAGCAGGGCAGAGGGTCGGCTGTCCGAGCGTCTTCTGCCTACAACCTCAAGATAATACTGGCACTCCAGCCCTTAAGATTTACTGATTGCCTTATAGATACAGCAGTGATAAAATAGAAACAGGACAACCGTGTGCAGGGTGCGCTGACCTCCTTCTTCAAAAGAATGGAGGTGATGCTGATGGATAAGAAACCATTCGATTTTAAAGATTTGATGGCTTCCGCAATGTTCCTTCTGGCATTGCTTACATTTGTATTTTGTAAGTAGCCATACATAGCAAAACCACCCTGATACTTTGGCGGGTTTCGGGTGGCTTTGCACATTCTAAACTTGGTCAACCACTTTGTGGCGGTTGTTCTTTATATTTGTATTATAATCTGGAAAGCAGAGTAATTCAACCCTATTTTAGCGAGTTTGTAAAACTTATCATTTTTTCTTGGTTTTATTAGGAAATCCTTTTATACCACACCAGTTCAAAACTATTAAGCCCTCGCCACAATTTCCCTTTATCAATATTAATACATCTTGTCAGTAAACAATCCCTTTGATAAAATAAACTAAGGCACTGCTTGAAAACGGTAGGCGGTCAGTCCTCTGGCAGAGGGGCTGAACCCTCTGATTACATAGAAATCCTGCTTGCAGGAAATCTGGGAAAGGAGGGCTTGGCTTATGAGCGATTTTGAAACGCTCTCCATCGTACTAATGATACTCAGTATTGTTGTAACGATTCTGATAGCATATATAAATCAATCAAAAAAGTAACCGCCCCTCGCCAAAGGATTCTGGTTACTTTTTAAGTAATATTTGACTTTGGACTAACCGTCTATCAGTAGTGCCTTTATCTAATCACATTCTAACAAATGATTCCGAAATTGTCAAACTTTTTAAAGCAAAAAAATAAGAGAAACGCTGTAAATCAGGCGTTCCTCTCACTTTTACCTAATGCCGCAGACCGGAATCGAACTTTTACCATCATAAGAAAACCGTATAGAAAGGAGGATTGTGCCACCTCTGCTAATAGTTGTACAAGATTTGTACAACTTTATTACTTTAAGCGTTCAACACCAAATCAATCCTCATTTTATATAGATTCAATCATACCGTCTGCTGTGCAGTCCAGAATCTTATCTTCTGTCTGCCCTTCTCAATAAACAGCAATGCCGCAGGCACGGACAGAGCGACGGTTCCTAACAGGGCGGCGGGTCGGCTGTCCGAGCGTCCTCTGCCTACAACGCCAAGGTAATACTGACATTCCAGCCCTTAAGATTTGCTAATTGCCTTATAGATGCAGAAACAATGAATTTGCATTTTGTAATTAGCCATACATAGTAAAACCACCCTGATACTTTGACGGGTTTCGGGTGGCTTTGCACATTCTAAACTTGGTCGGCCACTTTGTGGCGGTTGTTCTTTATATTTGTATAATAATCCGGAAATCAGAGTAATTCAACCTTATTTTAGTGAGTTCGGAAAATCTATCATTAAAATATATTATCATCTGTATAATGTGTCATAATATCCTCAACGTCACAATTCAAAATGTTGCATAATTTATCAATTGTGTTCACTTCTACATTTTTATTATGCCTCAATCTATTTAACTGTGAACGATTCATGTGGTAATGAGTATATAGGTCATATTGCGTAATACCTTTGGCCTTCATAGTCTCCCACAACTTATCATACTTTATCATCTTCAAATTTTCCACTCTTTACCAAATAATAGTTGCTATGTATCTATTATTAGCGTAAAATGTGCTTAATAATAGTGTTCGTATAAGAACCCTATATGAGGTGACAACTATGACAAAACGTTGCATAAAATCACTTGTTTTTATCAGTATTATTGTCCTTTTTATTTATCTTCAATACGGGCGGGAAATTAAAGTTGAAACAACTACAATCTCTCTATCTGATGGATTCATGGAACAAAAGATAACAATTGTAGCGAATAAACTTTTTATCATAAACAAAGAAAACTTCGCAAAGAAGTTATTAGAAAAATGCAGAGAAAATAGTTTTAACAGTATTCTATTTTCCTATGACATAAACGGATACCCAAATAGTATACAAATCTACGTTTACACTAATCCTGTAAGCAAAAAATTAAATATAAATTATTTTACTATTGCATATAAAGCAAACATGGACAGACACTATAATATTAAAGACAACCCTGACAAATTCAAAATCAAAATTAGTTAATGTATAAATAAAAGCAGAGGATAAAATTATCTACCCTCTGCTTCTATATCACTCTGTCTATTTTGTCTGATACATTCTCTTACACCAAAATACAGACATGCATTAAATTCTTGTTCGGACATTTGAAATTTTTCTATCGCAGTTCTTTTTATAACCTCTAAATTTTTTATCAGTTCTTCTTGATAACCTTGTAGTTCATCTACACTCATCTTTAGCAGATTCTCTTTCGTATAATCCAATACATTTATATCAGCTGTTCCTAGCAGATAGTCCACAGTGCAATTAAGAATCCCTGCAATTTCTGTCACCTTTACAAGTTCTGGCTCTCTTTTCCCATTTTCCCAATTAGTATATGTGACTCTATTAATCTTTAATTCCTCTGCCATTTGTTGATGTGTAAGCCCCTTCTCTTTGCGCCGCTGTTTTAATCTTTCAGAAAATGTCGCCATAATCATCCCTCGCTTAAAATAATAATATTATTGTATTTCCCCTTGACAATGTATCAATACGATACTATAATCATATGTATCGAAATGATATTTCTTAATTATAACACGCATGTCACAAAATGAAAAGCATAAAATATTCGCACATTCAACCAACATGCAACACAGAAGTTCGTAATACTTATCGAGAGGAGGTGACACATATGCTTAATGGAAAAGATTTTATTCTAAACCCCAACAAACTAGAAAAGGAATTTCAGTTAGTAGAGATTAGTCCCTGGACCGATTATACTACTAAAGCGAAAGTAGGTTTTTATTATACTGTACTATTGCCCAAATTGAAATTTGAAAAAATGAAAGTCGGGATAAAAAGTAAACGTCCTATTATATCAAATCAGGAACTTGAAGATAAAGGACAAGTTTCTGTTGTATTTGATAATTTAGAAACTAGAGGCAGTTTATATAATGGACATTTATCAGTTAAAGCAGAAGCGCTCGACATCAGAATCATTGATGCCAAATAAACGCAACAGTTGTTGAAAATTAGGATATGTCAAGTATAGCCATATGACTAAATAAGATACTGTACAAATGCAACAAAAACATTTATTGTCTGCGCTTGGAGCATTCGCGACCGAAGCCTTCAGGCTGTAGGTCACGAAATCCTCCAAGCGCAGATAGTAACAGCATAGACTACAATTAAACTTTGTAAATTTGTATCTACTTTTTGTCAAATGTACTTGAAAACCATAGACATCTAAACAAGCAATATTGCGTCTATACTTGATATATAAGACAACATCTTCCGAAAATAGTATATGAGGTGAGATTCGTGGGCAAAGCAAAGAAATGTTTTGCATATAATACGAAAATCATTGAAACTCCTACTATAAAAGAAGTATATATTTACGAAAATCCTATTTATATTCATTCGACAGCAAAACACAATCCGACAGAATCCAACAAACGCAAAACCTTCGATGAAATGTCTGCACAAAAACAATATGATAGTTTAAAGCGCAAACAAAAACATTATGAACAGACAAGATGGGAGATTGCCCGTATTGTCGATTGTAACTTTGATAATAGAACAAAATTCGTAACACTGACATTTCAAGAAAATATTCAAGATATTACCATAACCAACAGAAAATTCAAATATTTTATTCAACGTTTAAATTACTATATACACCAGACTAAGACCCAATTATTAAAATATATTGCAACGTGGGAGAAACAGAAGCGTGGAGCAATTCACTATCATGTTATTTTCTTTGATTTTCCGTACATAGCAAAAGAAAAACTGCAAAATCTATGGTCGCATGGATTCATTAAAATAAACCGTATTGATGTGGACAGTAAGGAGAATCGAGGACGCTATTTAAGCAAATATTTTGCGAAAGACCTTGACCTGAAAGAACACAAGAAAAAAGCATTTTTCAAATCTCAAAATCTGAAAATGCCTATTATCACAAAAACCTTTTTTACTGATGATTTACTTCACAATTTGTCATCAGAAAATATTATTTACACGAAAAGATATTCACAAAAAGTATACAACAGCAACTTAATACTTGCAGGCAACTATCCATTGAAAGACAGCAACGTTATATACATTAAAATCAGAAAGGAGGATGCAAAAGCAGAAAGGGGGGATCCTGCTGAATACAGTTAATAATTTGAAATTAACTCCCTCGCAAGAGAAACTAAAACTTTCTATCGAAGTCTTGCAAACCTATATTACAAATGCTAAACTTTCTACAACAGAGATGGCACAATACATAGAAATGACTAAAAAACAAAAAGAAAGGCTAGTATCTGACATCTACTTTAAAGACAAAAAAAGAAAGGAGTTTTACATCTGCTCAGACGGACGAATCAAATCTTACGCCCCTCAATTCATCGCTGCAAACAAAGAGGAATTGGTAGACAAACTATATAAATATTATTTTGACAATATTCTGGAAGAAATCTATAGAAAATGGGTGCAACACCGCTACAAAACAAAAATTGTATCTGGGAAAACTATTGAAGAAGATATAAGCATTTGGAATCGTTTTATTGCTAATTCTGAGATAGCCACTATGCAGGTTGTGGATATTAAACCGAAACACTTAATGAAACTCTTCCAATCGTGGACTGGCAACGGACTAATTACCCGAAAAGCTTTTAACAACCGGAAATCCGTGCTAAATGGTATTTTCAGATATGCTGTGCTAGACGAGATCATCGCTTACAATCCCATCACTTCTCTTCCATGCAATGATTTAAAGTATAAAGTACCAGTAGTAAAAAAGAAAGCGTATACCAAGGAGGAACGTTCCTTACTGCTTGCTTATTTAAATAGTTTAGAACCAGACGCATATATTCTTGCGATTATGCTTGCGTTCTATGGAATATTCCGAATTGGCGAAATCAAAGCGGTGTCTTGGGATAGCACAAATGAAGATATTATTACAATTCAGCATCAACTTGTAGAAGAACGAATATTGCAAGAAGATATGAAGTTAAGCAAACCGCAAAGAATTCTGAAGAATCCGAAAGGGAATCCCTATTACAGTATAAGGACAGAACAACTTCCACCAGAGGGCGTGGCAGTTCTAAAAAAAATGAAAGAACTGAATCCCAACGGAAAGTTTCTCTTTATGCATGAAGGTAAACCATTAACAACCGATTCGTTTAATCGTCGTTTAAAGAAGTATTGTAAAGAGATAGGAATCCCCTATCTATCAAGCCATAAAATCCGTTTTACAGGTGCTTCCATGCTCTATGACGCTGGTGTAAAGCCGATTGATATTCAGCCACTATTAGGACACTCTACACTCGCTATGACACAACATTATATCAGTCAGCGTGTAGCGGAAAGAGATACCTCTGAAATGGCACGAATACTCGCGTAACCCGCTTGGTTACTGGCTGTACAACTTTGTACAACTTTTCAAGCAAAATAAAAAGTGCTCCAATCCCTCTATTCATAAGGGGTTGAAGCACCTCACACCAATGCCGCAGACCGGAATCGAACCGGTACGGGAGATTAGTCCCGCAGGATTTTAAGTCCTGTGCGTCTGCCAGTTCCGCCACTGCGGCATATTGACGAAATGGGACCAATAGGGCTCGAACCTATGACCCTCTGCTTGTAAGGCAGATGCTCTCCCAGCTGAG
>CAJTVU010000005.1 GCA_910580235.1 uncultured Dorea sp. | reverse complement strand
GAACCCATCCGCTCCTGTAACTAAAACCTTCTTCATCTGTCTACCTGCCTTTATCTCTGTTCTCTTAGTTTATTCATCATTCAGGAACTCCTCGATCTGCCTGTCCATGCACGCGGCCATGTCCGCCCCTGCGATCCACGCCTTCGCCCACTCTACAGTGCGCTCCACCGCCTCCCGCACGTGCCATCTGGGCTGCCAGCCGAACGTCTTCTTAAGCTTCGAGCAGTCCAGCTTCAGGAAATTCGCCTCGTGGGGGCCTCCCGAGGAACGGCTCTCCCATCGCGCGCCCTCCCCCCAGCACTCGCAGAATATGCCTGCCAGCTCCCCGGTAGCCACACAGTCACAGTCATCCGGGCCTACGTTGTAGGAGCCGGAGCATCTCCTGTCCCCATATTGCTCCTTAGCGATCCTTAAGTAGGCGACTAAAGGTTCCAATACATGCTGATATGGCCTTGTAGAATAAGGGTTCCTTACAATGATATTCTCCCTCTTTTCTGCGGCTCTTATACAGTCTGGTATAATCCTGTCATTGGCAAAGTCTCCTCCGCCGATAACATTTCCCGCTCTCGCTGTCGACACCGCCACATCCATATTATTAAAAAATGAATTGATATAGCTGTGTGTGACCAGCTCGGAACATGATTTGCTGTTGGAATAAGGGTCATATCCATCCAGCGGGTCCGTCTCCCTGTACCCCCACTCCCACTCATTATTGTGATATACTTTATCTGTCGTCACGTTCAAAAATGACTTCACGCACGGATTCATCCTGACGCACTCACAGATATTCACCGTTCCCATTACATTCGTCTCGTAAGTGTATACGGGATCTTTATACGAATCTCTTACGATCGGCTGAGCCGCCAGATGAAAAACAACTTCCGGCTGTACTTCTTCAAATATTTCTTTCAGCCTCTCCAGATCCCTTATATCTCCTATAACCGACCGCATCTTCTGCTCTATGCCGCTTATCTCGAACAGGTTCGGCTTTGTTGGCGGCTCAAGGGAATAGCCCGTCACGTCCGCTCCTGCATTGAGCAATATCTTGCAAAGCCACGCGCCTTTAAAGCCCGTATGTCCCGTCACCAGCACTTTTCTGTCCCTGTAAAACTCCATGTTCAGCATCTCTCTACTCCCACACTTTCCATGGAGCCTCTCCAGAGCTCCATAAAGCCTCCAGCTTGTCCTTTTCTCTCTGTGTGTCCATACACTGCCAGAAGCCATTGTGCTTATAGGCATTTAACTGCCCTTCCTTCAGCAGCTGCTCCAGAGGCTCTCTTTCAAAAATCGTAGCATCTCCGTCAATATAATCGAACACCTCCGGCTCCAGCACCATATACCCCGCACTGACGCGGCTTCCATCAGCGCTTGATTTCTCCCGGAAGGCTTTGACTTCCCAACTTCGCCTGTCAATATCCAATACCCCAAACCTCTGCCCTATATGCACGGCTGTCAAAGTCGCGATCTGCCCTCTTTCCTCGTGGAACCTGACCAGCTTATCCATGTCAATGTCTGCGACTCCATCACCGTACGTCATCATAAAAGGCTCGTTCCCGACATACCTCTGTATCCTCTTGATGCGCCCCCCGGTCATCGTATGAAGCCCTGTATCAACCAGGGTCACTTTCCATGGTTCCGACACATTATTATGGATCGTTATACTATTTTCATGTCCAAAATCAAATGTCACATCGCCATTATAAAGATAGTAGTCTGCGAAATATTCCTTAATCTTATGCTGCTTATACCCGCAACAGATAATAAACTCATTATGCCCATAATGGGAATATTCTTTCATAATATGCCAGAGAATAGGCTTCTCACCGATCTCGATCATAGGCTTGGGCTTCAGATGGCTCTCTTCGCTGATTCTTGTCCCGAACCCTCCGGCTAATATTACAACCTTCATTATACACGCTCTCTTTCTACACAATATATGAATATATTACCATATTGCTGTCTCTTTTTCCACCCTTATGTCATAAATGGTCGTTTCTTTTTAGATATTCACTTTGATTTGTGTGCTATAACCATCCTCACCATCTCCCACGTCATCTTTTCCCGCACCGCCAACAATACCACGCCGTATATCCCAAAGAACGCGCAGGCGCTCACGGCCAGCATCGGGAATGGGCTTAAGCTTGCTGCAAAAATCTTCACCCCGACCCCTGCCCCGCAGGACGCTACCGTCGCAATTAATATCTTTCCCAGGCTCACCTGTCCGGTAATCCTTTTTAAAATTTCTTTTAAATATATGCATTGTATGGCCAGCACTGCAAGTTCCGCCGCTACTGTCGCAAATGCGGCTCCGGAAGAACTATAACGCGGAATGAGAACAAAATTCAACAGGAAATCTATTCCTGCTCCCCACAGAATGGAATATAGTACCTGCTTCTCCCTGTTCCTGGGCGTCAATATCTGAATACCTGTAATATTCGATAAGCCTATGAGCAGTAATGTAGGCATAAGGATTACCATCGGCGCCACCGCGCCCAGAAAATCCTCCCCGGCAAGGAATAATATGGATTCCTTCGCAAACATCCCGAAATATACTGTAAGAGGGGTCCCGGCAAGGACGACGAAGCTTACGGCTTTTCCTATCATGCGGTAGAACGCTTCGTCCTCGCCTTTCTTCACATAGTACGAGAGCCTTGGCAGAAGCACCGTCCCAAGGGACGTGATCAAGGTCACGAGGATCGTCTTTACCTTGATGGCGGCATTATAATAACCGACATCCCGATCCCCCTTCATAAATCCCAGCATCACCACATCCAGATTAGTGTATACATTAATCGCCGCAGATGTGGCAAAAAAAATGAATATCGGCTTCATATGGATCAGCAGCTCATAGCTCTCTTGCCTTTTAAATGATACAAATTTACGCGCGTACACGAAATTAAAAACGTATGACGCACAGCTGGCGAACATTGTGATCGCCCCGTATATTACATAATCCTCCGGGTTTCGCACAAGCGCGAACATCAGAGCCAGCGACACGATCTTCACCGCAAGATTGCAGATGGTTATATATGCATATTGCTCTAATGCATTGTATAGCCAGTTAATAGCGAACACGTTCAGCACCATGCCAATACCGTTAATGATAAAAAGCTCCTTCTCCGCCCAAAACTTCGGAACAAATATGACGCATAAAGCAAAGACGATTCCCGTGGCGAGCATTGTCACGGAATTAATGATCAGGAGCTCCTGCACAGTTTTGGACAGCTTCTCCTTATCATCCCTCACCTTTGCACAGGCTCGGATCCCGTATGTGGGGATCCCAAGAGAGGCGAACATCGTAAAGTATGTGATGACCGAGCTTGCAAACGCCACTTTCCCGTTCCCCACTGACAAAAGCACCCGTGAAATGTAAGGGAAGGTGATCAGAGGGAACAGGATAGAAGACGCCGTCATTATGAAATTCATAATAAAGTTAAATTTCACGGAATGGATCTTCATACGGCTGCCTTTTATCCCTCCACTACGCTTTTATTTCTTATCTGGCTGAATCTTACGATCTGTTTATAAAAACGGAACTTCGTTCCCCGAAGAAGGCGGAGCATGCCGCTGTACTCTCCTGACCATTGGTACACAAGGGGGCTTTTCTCTCTGACCTCTGCGTCAAACGCCGCGAACTTCTCTCGCACCTCTCTCTCCTGCACAGGGAAGCTCATGAAGATATCCACCTGATCGCGGGCCATCTGTGCGATCCGCCTGGCCATGTAATGGACTTTTACCTCTTCAGAAGCCCCCTGCTCCTCATAAGCATTAATATAGTCAAGAGTATGCAGGATCACGTCAATATGGTTCTGTATATGCTTCTGATACCCCTTCATGCTCACGCTCTGGCCCGCTTGTGCCAGACGGTACATATACACGAACAGGTCAAAGTAGATAATCGTCTTCACATAAGGGATCGGGTAGAGGATATACTGCACATCCACATAGAAGCTGTGCTCATCCATCCGGATATCGTTCTCACGCAGGATAGCCGTCTTAATGACTAACGCATGCATGGATATGCGCGTCTCTTTTGCAATCGCCTCGAAGGGCAGCTCCTGCTCCGTGCCGACGCCTGGGAAGCGGACTTCCTTCAATGCTTTCGTCACATCGTTGACTTCGTAATAATTCGTGAATACATAATCTGCATCACAAGACTTCAGCCTTTCTATGAGGCTTACAAGCCCTTCTGTGTCCACCCAGTCGTCTCCGTCCACAATCTTGAAATATCTCCCTTTCGCCTCCTGTATGCCCCGGTTTATAGTAGATCCGTGTCCCCCGTTCTCTTTGGAGATAACGCGGAACGTCTCGGGATATTTCTTCTCATATCTGCCGCCGATCGAAGCCGTACGATCTTTGGAGCCGTCGTCTACGATCAGCACTTCCAGCTCTGAAAGGATCCGTTTATCTACAAAAGAATCCAGCGTCTGGCTTAAGAACTTCTCTACATTGTAGGCCGGTACTGTAATTGTTAATATTTTCTCCACTTTTTCTTACCTTCCTCTTACTTTCTCCGCCGTCTGCCTGCATCTTGACAAAAATCTCATAAACCAGTACTGCCTTGTATTGAGGACGTGCATGTGAAGCCTGTCCTTCCTGCTTCCCTGCCTGATGTACGGATTTCTGGCGAAGTCCGGGAACCTGTGGTACATATACGCTCTGGCTCTTTCAAGATAAGGCGTCTTCGCATGTGCCAGAACGATCTCTCTGGACGGTTCGAAATAGGCGTTGGCGAACACCAGATATTCCAGCTCCGCCCGGTATGTCTCGTATGCGCCTTTCTCTTTATAATATTTCAGCACATCATCCAGCACTTTTACCTTATCTTTATAATTCTTCTCATAATTCCTGCTCCCCATAATGGAGTCGTGACGGATCATATAATAATACAATGGCTCGTTTAAATAAACGATCCGCTCTGCCGCAAGCACGAACTTTGGAGCCGTATTCAAATCTTCGTAATAAAGCCCCTTCGGAAACCGTATGCCGCTTTTCTCGTAAAACTCCCGTCTAAACAGCCTAAGCCACGCCGCCGGGGCGGCAAGGAGCAGACGCCTCTCTGTCTTCAGATCCAATGGCCTGCCAGCCGGCAGCCCTTCGCTCTTTATTTCTGTCCTTCCGCCCTCCACATGGAAATGATCGAACAATACGATATCACAGCCTGTCTCCTCAGCGGCAGACACAGTTTTTGTAATCAGTTCTTCAGCAATACAATCGTCGCTGTCCACGAACAATAAGTATTTTCCTCTGGCCTCTTCCGCCCCCGCGTTCCTTGCATCGCTTAAGCCTCCGTTGTCTTTGTGGATCACACGGATGCGCTCATCTTCCCCAGCATATGCATCACATATCTCGCCGCATCTGTCCGGGGAGCCGTCATCTACAAGGATGATCTCCAGATTCGCATACGTCTGCCTCCGGATGCTGTCCACACATCTCTCCAAATATTCTTGCACTTTATAGACTGGAACGACCACACTGACTAATTCCACGCTTTCTTCCTCCAAAACCTGCCTGTCAAACTGTCTTTTGCACGCCGCGCATAAGATAAGAAAACCATTGCGCCGTACATCCTTCTCTTAAGAAAAAGCCACAAGATCCGATCCTTGCAGGATATTTCTTTTATATAAGGGTTCTTCTCAAGATTCGGGAACCTCCTGTAAGCATATACGCGGAATTTTGCGAGATATGGGCTTTTCCTGTCGTTTAGCACGATCTCTTTGGACGGCACGAAATATGTGTTCTCAAACACCATATACTCCAGCTCTCTCTCATATTTCTCCCACAGCCCGTGCTCTCTGTAAAATCTCAGCACCTGATCCGCAGCCGCCGTGCGATCCTCGTAATTCTTCTGGAAGTCTTTGCTGTGCATAATCGAGCCGCCTCGCAAAAGATAATAATACAGCACTTCCTCCCGATAGACGATACGTTCTGCCAGCCCCATCAGCTTCGGGATCGTCCCCAGGTCTTCATAATACCGCCCCTTCGGGAACAAAAGCCCTGTCCTCTGCCACAGTTCTCTTCGGTACAGCTTATTGACTGCCGAGCAGGAGCACATAATAAGCCTTGGCTCTTCTTTCGCCGACAGGACGTGCCTGGAAGGCACGCCCGCCGAGAAGACGTCTCCTTGCTTTCCGCTTTCTTCCACACCTATATAATCGAAAAGGACAATGTCTGCCTCATGCTTTTCTGCCGTCTCTACCGTCCTCTCTATCAGCGCCTCGTGGATCCAGTCGTCGCTGTCCACGAACAACAGATACTTTCCGGAAGCCTTCCTAATCCCTGCGTTCCTGGCATCCCCAAGCCCTCCGTTCTCCTTATGGATGACTTGGATCCTCTCATCTTCTGCCGCGTACCCGTCGCACATCTCTTTGCACCTATCTGGAGATCCGTCGTCTACAAGAATGATCTCCAGATCCCTATATGTCTGCTGCCGGATGCTTTTGATACACTTGTCCAGATATTCTTCTACTTTATAAACAGGGACTACTATGCTCACAAGCTCCATAGGGCTTACTCCTTCTCTCTACACCAGCGTCTTCAGCTGTTCTCTCTGTCTGGCAAGATCGTAATGATCCGCGATCTTTAGAAACTGTGCGCTTCCCCGAGGCCCTTCCTCCTGTGCCTGTATCACTGCATCCGCCCAGAGACTCGGCTCTGCCTTCAGGCTTAAGAACTTGCAGCGCTTTGTAATTGCAGCCTCTTTCGTAATACTGTCGCTTAAGATACAGGGAAGGCCTGCCGACTGAGCCTCGACTCCCACGATTGGAAGCCCCTCGAACCTTGACGGGAGGAGGAACACGTCCATCGCCTGATACAGCCGCCCTGCGTCCTCTCTTCTTCCAAGGAAAAGCGCCGAACCATCTATATGGAGCTCCCCGGCCTTCTTCTTTACCTCTTCAAAGCAGGGGCCTTCTCCCGCCAGCAGAAGAATCGCATCTTCTCTCTTTTTCAGCACTTCTGCAAATATATCAAGCAGGAACATGTGGTTCTTCTGATAGCAGAACGCGGCAATGTTGCCGATCACAAATCTGCCTTCAATAGCCAGCTCTTTTCTTACTTCCTGCCGCACTTCCTCATCGTATGCAAACCTGGCCCGCTCCACGGCGTTATAGACTACCTGGAACCTCCCGGATCTAACGATCCTTTTTGGGAAAAGCCACTCTCCCGCTTTTTGTGAGCACCCATAATAATGGGTCGCGTAGCGGTACAGGAACAATCGGCACACGTGGTGAAGAAAATCATATACCATCCTTTTAAGGCTGCTCTCACAGTTATTCCCACCAGAATGGCTGTGGATCATGCGCTTCTCTATGCCTTCCCGTTTTGCCACGATGGCCCCAACACATTCAATCGCTGTCGAAATGTTGAAGTATACCGCATCGTAATGGCCCAGGCGCAAGATCTTCCGAACCTGCCTGTACTGCCTTACAGGATTCCTTAAGGACGCTATTTCCAATAGTCTGGAGCCGCGGGCTTCCAGCCTCTCTTTTAACCCTTCGTCTATTTTATTTGTCAGAAAATCAATCTGTACGCCGTCCTCTGAGACTGACTCCCAGTAATTCAGCAGGTATTTATCCACGCCCCCTGCTTTCCCGTCTCCGATGACGCCTGCCAACACCCTTCTCATAATATCAGGATCCTTTCCGCACCTGGTACGCGTACTGCACCATATACCCAGAGAACGACCAAAGCACAAAGGCGCCTGGAGAGTTTGTGTACGTCCCTTCCAGAAGGAACATCATAGACACAGCGACAGCGCCGACACAAGAGAGCATCGCCCCCATATCCAGATAGTCGTCTCCTTCCGAACGAAATACCGGCCTCAGCACATACAGGATGATGCGCCCGGCAATGGCCACAAGCAGCACGATTCCAATAATCCCCTGATAGGCCAATGTATTCATAAAACTGTTGTGAAGGCTTACATAATCCGAGCCTCCCGTATTCACCACATAGGTGTCCGGTACATGTTCCTTCGTATAGGGGACGAAGCTTGTATAGCCCGTGCCGTAGACCGGGCTTGTCTTCCAGACTTCAAGGCCGCTCTTCCATATGTCGAACCTGCCGTTGCTGACATCTGTCTTCAGATCCTGCTTTCTCCCTACTGCGGGCTTCTTCCCGGGCTTTCCCGGAACCTTTTTCTTCGGGAACATCTCTGCGAACACCGGCGCCAGCTTTCGGTTATACTCTCTCTTAATGAGGCGGGCGCTTCCAAGAGAAAGACCTGCAAGAAGGACGACTGCAAGGAGCGCTATGCCAAACCTCACCGCCTTCTCTCTTCCTGACAGCCTGCGGATCAGCGCCATGTACACGAATAATCCCATACTGCACACAAGAGCAATCTCTCCCGTCCTTGAGTCGGAAAATACAAGATACAGAAAATTAAGTACGATGCTGACAATATAAAACGCCCGGACGATTCCCCTCTTTTTCAGGAAGAACAGAAGCGACAGCACCATCACGATCACGCTGAATACTGCTCCGTAGTTCGGATCGCTGTGGATCCCCCAGAGCCTCCCCCAGGTGAACCCGGACACGATCATCTCGCCTTCCGGCGTCTGGAACATCTTCGAGTAAGCGGTGACAAGCATCCCCAAGCTTATAAGGCAGCCGGCCAGATTGTAAATTATCATCAGGTGTGAGATAATATTAAATTCTTTCCGATACTCCCGTACATCTCGCTCCACATCGCACATGTAGAGCGCAAAAAACTGGATCCCTGTCCAGACGATCCATTTCCCGTTCCCCACCAGATCGTACTCCCTGTTCATAAATGCAGAAAATGCAAAGCTGATACAGAACAAGGCCATCAGTATAGCACAGGGCATCTTCATATATCCCTTATATCTTATAAGGCGGGCTACGATCAGGATCGCTCCTGCCGCCAGCGTGAGCTTCACCAGCACGGGCTGAAGCGCCGTCGTATAGATGAACGGATTAAATGTGCTTACTGCAAGGCACAGATATAAAATTTTAGCAGATAGCCCTAATTTCTTTTCCATTACTGCCTCCCTATCTCCCTGACTTTACCTTCGTATAGAGCATCGGCAGCCGCCCTCTCACAGTATAGATCATCCTTCCCATGGCAAGGCACCACATAGTGCTCTTTGCCCGTAAGAGCATGATCGCAAGCTTCAGGCTCCTGCTCCCCGATGTTCTCGCAAAGGGGATCAGCGTATTAAAAAGCTCCTGTCCGAATACCCCCCTGCACCATCTATAGCGCTCTGCATGTGTCATCCTGGCGCGCTTGTCACAGTTCCTCTGAAGAGCTGAAAGAATATACCTTACATAGAGGCTTCCCAAGATCTCCTTTACCTCATCTGTACACAAATCCCAGTACCGATACTGCTCATAGATCATCTCGATCCTCCTCTTATGAAGGGCGTAATAATCCGGCACGAACTTATTCGTCAAGCTGTCATTCAGCCGTTTCTGATAATGATAAAGAGCATCTGGGATAAGATTCATGCTCTCTATATCCATGCAGAACTTTACGTTAAAAACAATATCCTCGATCAGCGTTACTTTCTCGTATTTTAAATTCAGGGAACGCAAGTATTCCAGATCATAGATCTTATTCCAGGCGTACCCATAGAGCGTCGCCTGCTCCAGATAGATAATTTCCTTTCGCAAGTTCTCCTTATCCGAAAAATAGCCCTCTTCCGGCTTTACTTCATGGCTGTAGCTGAACGCGCCGTTCTTGTCAAAATATTCTTCAGAAAGCCCAAAGACGATGAGCTGGGCCGGATTCTTCACTACGGACTGATGCGCTCTGTGCAGCAGCTCTCTCTCCACATAGTCGTCGGAATCCATAAACCATATATATTTCCCCGACGCGGCTCTCATGCCAGTATTCCTGGCAGCGCTTAATCCCCGGTTCTCTTCGTGGCGCACTACGCAGATCCGGGGGTCGCTCTCTGCGATAGACGCTGCGATGTCCCCGCTCTTATCCGGGGTGCAGTCGTCCACCACAATCAGCTCCCAATCTGAAAATGTCTGCTCCAATATGCTCTTTATAGCCCTCTCAATATACTTTTCTACCCCATAGGCAGGCATTACGATACTGAAAAAAGGTATATTCTTTGTATTTGTCTCCATCATATGTCCTTTACTCCTGAGGATGCCTCAATCTTCTCCGGCTTTCGGCTTAGTCAGCTCCCGGATCAGCCCCTCAATCTTTTTATACGCGATCGGACGGTCAAACTGCTCTTTTGCGATCATCCTCGCTCTTTCTCCCATCTTCTGGCGCCGCTCTTTATCAGCATACAATTCTTCTATCATATCGGCAAGAATGCCCGCATCCTCCGGCATAATGTTCACACCGAATCCGTCGGCCTCCACCTTCGCCCGGAACTCCGGGCTCATGCACGTATTGATCATAGGCCGTCCCGCCGCCAGGTAATCTCCGATCTTTGTCACTATGCTCTGGGGCGCTTTCCTGACGAAAGAGTTCACTAAGATATCTGACTTATGAAGGTACGCCGCCATCTTTGGATAGGGCATATAGCCGACGAACTCTACGTTATGACATCCCTTTTCCTTCGCCAGCCTCTCCAGCTCCTCCTTCAGGGGCCCGCCGCCTAAGATCTTAATCTTAATCTGGCTCTTTCCTCTTTTTAAAAGCTCCTCCCCTGCCAGTACCATAGTGCGGATATCATAGCTCGTCCCGATAGTCCCGGCGTAGGACACCCAGAACTCATCTTCTCCCTTTTCTATCTCATAAGAGAGCTTCTCCACTCCTTCATCGAACTCCCGGATCTCATTTCCTACATAGACTGTCACTTTAGGCACGGAAATCTTCTGATTCTTAAGCGGCCTGTCCCGGTATTCGTCGGAAGTGCCGACAATGCCCGATACGAGAGAGTACACTTTCTCTGCGTCCCTCTTTAGTGGATAGAACAAAACATTGCTCACTACCGGGATATCCAGCACCATATGCATAGCCTCCGGCCAGAGGTCGTTCACATCCGGTACGAAGGGGATCCCTTTCTTCCTGGCGTATTCTGCCGCCGCAAGAGCCACGTCGTTTGGCGGGATCTCACAATAGATCAGGTCATAATCGCCTTCCTTCTCTAGCAGCTCCGTCAGATTCTTCGCGGCGATACGATGGCTCTTTATCCGCCGCAGATCCACATTCTTCTTATACCCGGGCTCATAGATAAACTTTAATCGAAACTTGTAATCTTCCTTCTTTATCTTATCAATATCACGCTGCGCCTTCTCCCAATGCTGGAACGTGGTCGTGATCAGATCTACCTCGTACCCCGCGTCTGAAAGAAAATCCGACAGATATCTGAATCTGGAATATCCCTTCTCATTATTCAGCTTCACTCCCATCGTGATGACTGCGATCTTCTTTCCCATATGTCTCTCCGTTTCCAAATCATTTCTATTCTGCCTTTATCTCAATACTGCCAGCACTGTCTCCGCCATGATCCCCAGATCCCGGAACACGCTGAACTTACGCAGATACCTCAAGTTATATCTCATCTTCTCAGGAAGTACATATTGTACATAGATATCATCTGCCGATTTCTCTGGATATTTCGTTTGATATTCATCAATGACTTCCGCCTCGTCTTTGTAGGCGATGCTCGTCTTTGAGGTGATCCCTGCTGGAAGAAGAAGGGTCGCCCACATCTTTGGCGTATAACAGTCCACATATTTCCTGACTTCCGGCCTTGTCCCTACAAAAGACATGTCCCCCGCCAATACATTCAAAAGCTGCGGGAGCTCATCCAGACGCAACCCTCTTAATTTCCCGCCTATTTTCGTAATGCGGCTGTCCCCCTCTGTCGTCACAAGGGGCCCCCTCCTGTCGGCGCCGTCCACCATCGTGCGGAATTTAAAAATGCGATAGCTTCTTCCATACTGTGTCACCCGCTCCTGACGAAAAAATACCGGCCCTTTACTGTCCGTTTTGATAAGAAAAGCGATGACAAGCATGACCGGAGAGAGCACGAGAAGCAGAAAAAAAGCAAAAAGCAAGTCAAGCATACGTTTTGCGCGTATGCTGCCCTGCTTTTTACAAAGCGCCTTATAATACGGCTCTACTGCTTCTGTCCGCATCTCTTCTGGAAGCTGTGACCACTTTCTTAACATAATCCCTGTTCCTTTAATATTTCTCTTAAAATCTTCGTAATATATGCGACTTCTTCATCCGTCAGGCACGTGTGCAGAGGCAGTGTGACCTCTCCTTCAAACTGTGCATATGCGTGGGGGAAGTCTGCAATATCAAATCCCATATCTTTGTACGCAGTGAGCATTGGCAGAGGCTTATAGTGTACGTTCGACGCTATGCCTTTCTCAGCCAGCCGCTCAATGACCTTGTTGCACTCCTCCCTCGTCTTTCCATCTAAGTGCATCAGATACAGATGGCCGCTGGACTGTGCTTCCTCTGTATAGTGAGGCAGCACGGACACTTTACAGCCAGCCAGAGCCTCATTATATCTCTCAATGATCTCCCGGCGCCTTTTTAACATGCCGTCATAACGCCTTAGCTGGACAAGCCCGATGGAGGCCATAATATCCGTCATATTGCATTTATAATAAGGAGCCGTCACATCATATTCCCAGCTCCCCGCTCTGCTCTTCGCCAATGCGTCCTTGGACTGTCCATGTAGGGAGAGAAGCATATAATCCCTGTAGAGCTCGTCGCTGTCTATCCCGCTCTTCTCCGTCCATACAGCCGCCCCGCCTTCAGCAGTAGTCAGATTTTTCACCGCATGGAAAGAAAAGCAGGTAAAGTCCGCGATCTGCCCACACAGAGTCCCGCCTCTCCTCGCACCGAATGCATGCGCCGCGTCCGCCATAATGAAAATACGCCCTATAGCCCTCTGTCTGTCATTCTTCGGTGTAAAAAGGCCTTTCTTCTCTTCTGCAATATCAAACAGCTCCTTATAATACGGATAAACTATCCCTGCCAGATCTACGGCTATAATCGCCTTCGTCCTCTCCGTCACCGCCTGCCTTACCTGTCCCGGATCCATATCGTAAGAGCCGGGAAGAGTATCTACCAGAACCGGCGTTGCCCCTACATGGCAGATAACGCTGCAGCTTGCCGTATACGTGTATGCTGTAGTAATGACCTCGTCGCCCGGGCCTACCCCCATGATCCTGAGCGTCATCTCCATACAGGCTGTAGCCGAATTTAAACACGCTGCACGCCTTGTATGGCAATAGCCTGCCAGCTCTTCTTCCAGCCTCTTTGTCTTAGGGCCGGTAGTGATCCAGCCGCTCCTGAGCGTATCTGCGACCTCCGCAATCTCCGCTTCCGTAATATCAGGAGGTGAAAACTTTATCTCCATCTTTTGTCTCCTCACTAATTCGCATTTTCCAGAAAATCACTTGGGAAGCTTCCCTCGCTGCTGTCGGAAAATGTACTTGCAAATGTCTTGCGGATCTCCTTGTCTCTCTGGATGTCAGCCTGGCGGATATGGTAAGTCGGGACGATCTTTTTGACGATATATTTCATCTCTTCTGTCTCGCCGTAGGCCAGCTGGTGAAGGTTCTTAAGATCCTCCAGGAATTCTTCTTCGTCGAACTCAATGGGCTTCCCTACATGGATCAGCTCATTTTCCGTGTTCTGTAAGCCTTCCTCGTCCATCAGCAGCTCTTCATAGAGCTTCTCTCCCGGTCTTAAGCCGGTGTAGCGGATCTCCATATCCACGCCCAGCGTGTACCCTGACAGTCGGATCAGGTTCTTCGCCAAATCTACGATCTTCACAGGCCTTCCCATGTCAAGGATAAAGATCTCCCCGCCCTTTGCGCTGGCTCCGGCCTGTAGGACTAAGGACACCGCTTCGGGTATCGTCATAAAATAACGGATAATGTCCGGATGAGTCACCGTCACAGGCCCTCCCGCCGCAATCTGCTTTCTGAAAAGCGGGATAACGCTGCCATTGCTCCCGAGGACATTCCCAAACCGCACTGCTGCGAACTCCGTCTCTGATTTCCTGCTGAACATCTGGATGATCATCTCGCACATCCGCTTGGACGCACCCATAATGTTCGTTGGGTTCACCGCCTTATCTGTAGAAATAAGGACAAACTTCTCCGTCTTATAAAGATCTGCTGCCAACGCCACCTTATAAGTGCCGAATACATTATTCTTAATGGCCTCATTGGGGCTGTCCTCCATCAGCGGGACATGCTTGTGCGCCGCCGCATGGTACACGATATTCGGACGGTACTTCGCGAACACGCTGTTAATCTTGCGCCCATTCCTCACTGAGCCGATGAGTACTACCAGATCCAGGTTCGGATATTTCTGCTTTAATTCCTGCTGGATATCATAGGCATTATTCTCATATATATCGAATATGATCAGCTGCTGCACGCCATTTGCCGCGATCTGCCTGCATAATTCGCTTCCGATGCTTCCGCCGCCTCCTGTCACAAGGACAGTCTTTCCTGACACATACCGCCCGATCACCTCGGACGTAGTCTGCACCGGATCGCGTCCAAGGAGGTCTTCGATATTAACGCTTCTTAGCTTCTCTACCGTCACTTCCCCGTTCACAAGCTGGTATACGCCCGGCAAGATCTTGAGCTCACAGTCCCACTGCTGACAGATCTGGAGGATCTTCTGCATCTCCCTCTTGCTCATGCTGGGGATCGCGATGATCATCTCGGTAATATGGTACTTCTCTGCATAATAAAGGATCTTATCCCTTCCGCCCACCACTTTGACGCCATGGATATATGTGCCGTGCTTGCGGACGTCATCGTCAATGATACAGCGTATATGGGCGTCCAGCTCTGTGCTGAGCTCTAATTCCTTCATGACCACGTTACAAGCTTCTCCAGCCCCTATGATCATCGTATGGCGCATATGGCTCCCGTGTACCTGCCCTCTGTACAACAGACGGACCAGCCTGTAGGCAAAGCGAGTCGTACACGTAAGAAGGAATAACGACGCCAGGTAAATGATAAAGTAGCTTCTGAAAATTGGGGTGTACGTCAGGTAATACAACAAAATATTGAATAAAAGCGAAGCCATGCAGGCCTCTATAATATAGACCAGCTCTTTAATGCTCGCAAAGCGCCAGAGCGTCGTGTACAGCCTAAGCGCAGCAAATATGACGATCGTCGCGATCGTATTTACAAGCATCAAGCTTGTGACAGATTCCAGATACTGTGTCTCAATCTCCGCAAAGCTCAAGTTGAACCTGAGAAGCATGGCAAGGATCGAGCTGATATTGATCACCAAAATGTCTACGATGACGTAAAGTATTCTGTATATGTCCGGTTTTCTTCCCATCTTTTCTACCTGTTCCTTACATGCTTATCTTTACTGAGCCTGCTCCGACCCTTCCAGGACTTCTCCCTGCTCTACTTTGTCGACCAGTTGGGAGATGTTGCTTACAGACGCCTCGTCCGGCCAGATAACGGATAACGACATACTTCCGCCGGAATAGCAGGTCTCCATAGAGCCGGTCCCTTCCGCCGCTACGGAATAAATATTCCATGAACCGCCCTCAGAGAGCTGTGTCTTCACAAGCTCCTGGATCTGATCCTGAGACATGCTCGTCTCCACATTGCCGCTCACACTGTTGATCAGGCCGTTAGCGTTCACCAGCATAGACGGAGAGATCATCTTCTTAATGATCGCCGTAATGACTGCCTGCTGGTTCTTCCCCCTCTGATTGTCGCCGCCCGGAATATTATGCCGCTCTCTTGAGAACATGAGAGCCTGCTTACCGTTGAATGTATTATAGCCCTGCTGTACGTTCAGCGACATTCCCATGCCATAATTGGTGTCCGGGCTCGTCTGGAACGCATACTCCGAGTACACCTCGACTCCACCCAGTACATCTACGATCTCTATAAGAGATGTGAAATTAACCCTTGCATAAAAGTCTATATCCATGCCATACAATTGCGACAGTGTGGCGATAGACGCGTCCACACCGTAGATTCCCGCATGGGTCAGCTTATCCCGCATGCCGCCTGAGATGCCCGGGATCTCCACATAATAATCACGAGGCGTCGTTATGAGCAATACCTGATGGCTCTTCGTGTTGACTGTGGCGATAATATTCACATCGCTCCGGCTGTTCGTCTCAATCGGCCCGTATACGTCGATCCCGCTTATAAATACACTGAATGTACTATCTGTGACGTCTACTTCCGACGCTTTGTTCTCCAGGAGAGTCTTTATGCTATGCTGATAGATGATCTTTACACTTTCACTGTAGCCCTCGATTGTCTCTTCCAAAATCCCTGTGTAGCCTTCATTGTAAATAATGGCTCCCACCTCTCCGTTCTGAAGAGCGGTCGCCTGGTCGCTTAGGCTGTTGTATTCTGTCGTGGCGATCTCACTGCCAAGCTCCTCGTTGATCGTGGCGACGCCGTCTCGGATATCGTCGCCTCCCATATTATACTGCACGCCAAAAACATAGCCTGAAGCGTCCTTAATCGTCTCCGCGGCATCGTCCTTTAACACCGCCACAACGATATTGTCGATCTTGTACTCTCCTCCGGAAATATCCCCTACCGCGCTGTTGGCTTTATAGACGTAGAAGCTTCCTATAAAAAGTATAAGCGACATGACCACGCTGAAGATCTTTCCGCCAATGACAGCCGCTTTCTTCTTCGCCTTTAGCTGTGTCACAAGAGTAGGGACTAGAAGCAGCAAAAGAACTGCCCCAATAGGCGCCAGGTACTTCATCGGAAGCATATCCAGGAGGATAAGCATCACCATCATGAGGACGCTGGCAGCAGCCTGCACCGCTAGCAGGATATAGCCGATCGCCTTATCCAGGCTCTTCTTTCCCTTGCCCCTTCCTCCTCTATGCACGTCTCCTCTTCTCTTGCCGGGAGTCCTTCCCGGGTTCTTACTGTATCTGTTCAAACTCTTCGCCGGGTTATCCGGTGCGACCTTGTATCCCTTCTTACTCATCGTAATTTCCTCTCTAATAGTCTAGTTGATTATACCTTCCACTCACAGAAATGTCAACAACTGTCGAAAGACCGCAAGCCTGGGACTCTCTTCCCTTATCTATAGCGTCCGCAATACTGCTGCAGAATATGCACCCATATTCAATGCGATATTCCCTTCTTGCACAGTATATTCTTCATGCCTCGTGGTGTACCCGTCTGCATAAGAGTACATCAGCCTCTCCATCTGCCCTTCTGGCGGGACTTCCACATACATGACCGGAATGACCACCTCTTTAGATTCACCGCTATTATTTATGATTACAACAATCTGCTCCTCTTTTGTAAATCTTCCATACGCCAGGACATTCCTCTGCCCTGTCAGGACTTTGATGGAGCCTGTTCGAAGGGCCTCGTAAGACCTATGGATGCATATCATTTCTTTATGGAAAGACAAAAGCTCCTGATTCTCCTGTCCCCACGGATATGTCCTTCTATTATCAGGATCCGTGAACCCGCACACGCCGGCTTCATCCCCGTAATATAAAGTGGGCGCGCCGACCCATGTCATCTGCATGACGACCGCCTCCCGCATAACAGCCTCGTTGACGAACTTGCCTGCCGCTTCAGGCCCTAATTGGCTCACTCTTCCTACCATATGGTTCGTCCGGGTCAGGAATCTGGAATGATCATGGTTCGAAAGCTGGTTCATAGCCACCTGGAGGGAAGGCGTCAGCATGTTGGACATATGATGTTTCATAGTATTTATGAAACAATCCGCGTCGCCAAGCAGATCTTCCCTGCTCTCGTCGCTATGCTTCTCCATTCCCGTTAGGAACCAGGTCACCGGCTCCATGAACGCGTCATAGTTCATGACCGTGTCCCACTCGTCGCCGCCAAGCCACTCCTCTGGGTCTCCGTAATGCTCTGCCAGAATGATCGCGTCAGGATTGGCTTCCTTTACGGCTGTCCGGAATTTCTTCCAGAACTCGTGGTTATATTCATTGCTTTGCCCGAGATCGGCCGCTACGTCAAGCCTCCAGCCGTCGGCGTTGAAAGGAGGCGACACCCACTTTCGCCCGATCTCCAGCACATATTGCTCTAATTCTTTTGAATCTTCATAATTTAGCTTTGGGAGCGTGTCGTGCCCCCACCATCCTGAATAACTGTTGTTATAAGGCCAGCTCTGCTCCCCCTCCTCCAGGAAGCAGAAATAGCTCCTATACGGGCTGTCCGCAGAAATATATGCCCCTGGCGCATAGTCGTCCTCTTTCTCATATACTCTTTCTCTGTCCAGCCATTTGTTGAAAGATCCACAGTGGTTGAACACACCGTCCAGGATGACCTTCATGCCCCGCGCGTGCGCTTCCTCCACCAGCCTGCAGAACAGCTGGTTGCTCGCCTCCAGGTTCTTAAGGCTTGCCGTCCGCTTCCGATACATAGTCGCTTCTGCATTGTCGGTAACGCCTTCTCCCAGAACTGTACCACCGTCCTCCACGATAGCCCCAAAATGAGGGTCTATATAGTCATAGTCCTGGATATCATACTTATGATTGGACGGTGAGACGAACAAAGGGTTGAAATACAGCGCTTCCACCCCAAGCCCCTGGAGATAATCCATCTTATCCATGACCCCCTGCAGATCGCCTCCATAGAATTCCCGCACGCCGTTGCTGTCAGGATATTTATTCCAGTCCGTCACCTTGCGGCTATATCCTCCAATATAATAATATTCCCGCGTCTCCACATCATTGGACGGATCTCCGTTATAGAACCGATCCGTGTAGATCTGATACATGACCGCCCCTTTTGCCCATGCCGGCGTAGAGAACCCCGGCACGACCACAAAGTCATAATTACGCAAAGGCTCCCTGACTACTCCATATCGGTTATAGAAGCGCTTCTCCTCCCCGCTCTCTATCTCAAAATAATATCGGAATGGCGTTTCCCCCAGCCTCCAGCGCAAAGTGTAGTACTCGAACTCTCCTCCGGCCCTTTCCTTTTCCATATCATAAGCACCCGTCTGAGTCATAAGCCTCACACGGGTGGCGTCTTCTTTCGCTGTTCGGAATCTAAGCGTGATCGTCTCTCCCGCAAGGGGCTCGGGCGGTATCACATAGCCTCCCGTCCCATCGCAGAATAAAGCCTGTTCATTCATATTATGCCTCACCTGCTCCATTTACAAACAATGCTTCAAATTCTTCTCTTGTTATCTTTTCCTTTTCAAGCAGCAGATCCGCGCATGCCCGAAGCACATCGTCATACTTATGGATGATGCCCTTCGCCCTCTCATAGCACTCGTCAATAATGCGCTTCACTTCACGGTCGATGGTGGATGCCACATTCTCCCCATAAGGCCTCTGGGCGTGCGCCAGATCTCTCCCTATAAAGACTTCATCACCGTCGTCATCGTAATTAATAAGCCCTATCGCCTCAGACATACCGAATTTTGTGACCATAGACTTGGCAAGCCCCGTGGCCTGTTTAATATCCTGAGAAGCCCCTGTGGTGATATCATCGAACACTTCCTCCTCTGCCACACGGCCGCCGAGAGCCACTGTGATGTCCTGGAGCATCTTTCCTCTCGTGTTGAACATCTCATCCTTCTCTGGCAGAGGCATCGTATATCCGCCTGCGCCTCCCGTCGGAATGATGGACACGCTGTACACAGGCCCTACATCTGGAAGGACATGGAAAAGGATGGCGTGGCCTGCCTCGTGGAACGCGGTAATCCTCTTCTCCTTATCGGAAATGACACGGCTCTTCTTTTCTGAACCGATGCCTACTTTTACGAACGCTTTTTTGATATCCTCCTGTTTCAAGAACTTCCGATCCTCTTTCGCAGCTATGATGGCCGCCTCGTTGAGCAGATTCTCAAGATCCGCTCCTGTGAATCCTGCCGTAGTCTGCGCGATCTGCCTTAAGTCTATTTCTTCGCTAAGGGGCTTTCCTTTGGCGTGGACAGACAGGATCTCTTCCCTCCCCTTCACATCAGGCCTTCCTACCATGACCTTGCGGTCAAAACGCCCCGGCCTTAAAATCGCAGGGTCAAGGATATCTACGCGGTTCGTGGCCGCCATAACGATGATCCCCTCATTTACACCGAAACCGTCCATCTCTACAAGAAGCTGGTTCAATGTCTGCTCCCTCTCGTCATGTCCGCCGCCCATTCCGGTCCCTCTCCTTCTGGCTACAGCGTCGATCTCATCTATGAATATGATGCAGGGCGCGCTCTTCTTCGCCTCCTCGAACAGATCCCGCACACGGGACGCGCCGACGCCGACGAACATCTCCACGAAATCCGAACCGGATATAGTAAAGAACGGAACGCCCGCTTCTCCTGCGACCGCTTTCGCCAAAAGCGTCTTTCCTGTTCCCGGAGGCCCCACAAGAAGCACTCCCTTAGGGATCCTTGCGCCCACCTGGATATATTTCTTCGGCGCTTTCAGGAAATCTACGATCTCTTCGAGCTCTTCTTTCTCTTCCTGAAGCCCCGCCACCTGTGCGAACGTAATCCTCTTATCGCTGTCTGTACTGAGGCGCGCGCGGCTCTTGCCAAAGCTCATCGCCTTCGTACCAGCTCCGCTGTTCTGGCGGTTCATAAAGAAGAACAGGAACATCAGCATGCCCGCCACAAGAAGTACGGGCAGAATGGTCGTCACAAACCAGCTGTCCTGCTGAATATCCGGCATTGTATAATCTGTCTTTTTCTCATCCAGATATCTCTGTATCTCGTTCACATCCGATACATACATACAGAGAAGACGGTCTCCTTCATCCTCTGGAGTGATAAATTCTACTTTTCCTGTCGGAACTGTCTTGTTCTGTGTAATAACGATATCTTCTACCCGCTTTTCTTTCAAGAGGCGCTCGAATTGCCTGCGGGTGACTTCATTCTCTCCTTCTTCAAAAAGATTCGTAAGCCACAGCGCCGCAAGCAAAAATAAGACAAATGCCAGCAGCACACCGCTGTTAAGCCCTTTCCCTTTTTTAGTATCCAATCTGCCTATACCCCTTTCTACTCCACACCTTCTACAACTCCGATGTATGGTAGATTCCTATATTTCTGTGCGTAATCCAGCCCGTACCCTACAACGAACTCATCCGGGATCTGGAATCCTGTGTAATCCACTTTTACGTCCACGACTCTTCTGGACGGCTTATCCAGCAGAGTACATAATTTCATACTGTTCGGCTTCCTTTTGGCAAGGATCTCAAGGAGATAGGAGAGCGTGCGCCCTGTATCTACGATATCCTCCACTACGAGGACGTCCTTCCCTTCCAGGGCTTCGTCCAAATCTTTCGCGATCTTCACGACTCCGCTTGAAGACGTTCCGTCGCCGTAGCTGCTGACGCTCATAAAGTCCATGGAGACCGGGATCGTAATTCTTTTTGCCAGCTCGCATACAAAGAACACGCTCCCTTTCAGCACACAGATAAGATGTATCTCCTTGCCCGCGTAATCTTCACTGATCTTACGCCCCAGCTCCTCAACCTTCTGCGCGACTTCCTCTTCACTAAACATCACTTTGATCCTCTCTGCCATTTCCTTCTCCTCCGTAAAATTGTATTTCTAAAATCTTTGTCGTCTGTTCTGTAACCTGGTAAGCCTGGCTCTGTCTGTATCCTACCACCCACATAATATGGGATCCGTCCGCAGCCAGCCAGATGCTGTCTCTTTTCTCCTGTGGTATCTTCTCATTGATAAAATACTGCTTCAGCTTTTGCCTGTTGCCTTCTCTGTCAATGGTCAGATAATCGCCAGGCTGCCGATGCCTTATTTTGACAGTGTTTTTTATTATACCATAATCAAACCATTTCGTGTAGAGATTTTCATGAAAAGCCTGTTTTCCGTCGCTTTTGTCAAAGACACGGAAAACAGGCTCTGCCGCGTCTTCCGATCCTTTGCTACATTCTCGCACAAAACAGGCTCCTTCATAACAACGTATCGCCGTAACCTTGTAAGGCAGGCTGATCCTCCTCCCCACCTGTCTCTTAAGAAGCCCGGCCAGCATCTCCACATGGACAGACTCTATGTCCTTCCTGCCACCGGCCGCCCGGCAGATCGCTTCATGGAGCACGTAATCCTTCAAAGCGCTGTCAAGCGACGCATATACATCTTTTAGAAGGATCAGCCTCCCCCTCTTGTCTTCCCGCAGGCACTCATCCGCCCCTCTCATAGCCTCCCGTCTCATATAACCTTCCAGGATCCGAATTCTGGAAGCGGCCTCCGTGATATGGCGCGCCGCCTGTCGATTCAGATTCTGCTCCATATATGGGAGCAGTTCATTGCGGATTTTATTTCTTGTGTAAGTATTGGCGGAATTGGTCTCATCCGTACAATAAGATATTCCCCATTTTTCCAGATATGATTCAATCTCTTCGCGTTTCACGCATAGAAAAGGGCGGATCCATACGCCCGAAGAAGGCGCGATCCCTCCAAGCCCTCTGATTCCGGTCCCCCGACATAAGTTCCACAGCACAGTCTCCGCGTTGTCGTTCATATGGTGGGCGAGAGCTATCTTCGTCCCCCCTACATCTCCCAATGTCTTCTCAAATGACTCTCTTCTTACTTTGCGCCCCGCTTCCTCCTCCGTCATCTTATAATCCCTCGCATAAAGGGCCACATCTTCCCGGAACACGGTAAGAGGCGTCTCTTTCTCCTGGCACAGCCGTCTTACAAAGCCTTCGTCCCTGTCTGCCGCTTCCCCCCGTATGCCATGATTCACGTGGACAGCATGGATGCCGAAGCCAATTTCTTCCTTAAGCCTCAATAGCACGAAAAGAAGGCATACGGAGTCCGCGCCTCCTGATATGCCTGCAATCACCTTATCTTCTGCTGTAAGCATCCGGTACTTTTCTACATATGCCTTTACTTTCTCATACATCTAAAAATCCTTTTACACGGGCGTAATTATATTATAATATATATAAATTTCCATAAAAATGCAAGTTTCCCTTAGATTTTCCAAATTCCGATCACAAGTACAGTCATGTCGTCCACCGGCTTCTCGCCTGAACATTCCAGTACTTTCCCTAAAATATGATGAGCCAGCTCTTTCGGATTCTGTATAGATGTCTCACTGATAAAACGTTTCATAAGCTCATCCTGGTTTTCCGTAGAAAGAGCATCAATAACGCCGTCCGTGACCATAATGACAAAATCGCCAGACTCCAGCTCCTTTGTCGTAATATCAATCTCAATGTCCTGTATGACGCCGATCGGCAATGTTGCCGACCGGACGCTCTCCACCTGCTCGCCTCTTTTTATATAAGTTGTGGACGCTCCGGCTTTCACAAGCTCGCAGGAGCCACTGTACAGGTCGAACAGGCTTACGTCTATAGTGGAGAACCGCACGTCCTCCCTTCCGATGACCAGCGCCGTGTTCATGATCTGCACTGCCGTTTTTACCGGAAACCCTGCGTTTAGCAGCTCTTCCAGAAGCTCTACCACCATGGAGCTCTCCTGGAACGCCTCTTCCCCCGATCCCATACCGTCGGAGAGGGCGACGCCCTTCTTCCCTCCCGGCAAGTCCGTCATAAGAAAAGTATCGCCGGATATTCTATCACAGTCTTTTCCAATCTTTGCCACTCCCTGCAAAGTGTGATATCTCGCTCCTTCCACACAAGTGACCGTGCAGTATTCGTCTCCCACGATCGGGCGCTCCCCCTGCCCTGGCATCATGACTCTCCCTACGATGCTCCCTACCTCGGCAGCCAGCTCCTTCACAGGCACTACATGGCCTTTTGACGCCCGGATAGTGAGATGTATCTCATATTTCCCCTGTGGGGTGATATAAAATACTGATGAGAGCATCTTGACTCCTGACTTCCTTAAATATGTCTTAATCTTTTTTTCCAGATGCTCATCTTCGAATATCCCTGCATCCAGCTCCCTCGTCGTGTCCCGGAGCGTGCGGGCAAGGCTGTCAAGCTGGTTTGCGTACCCCTCCCGGTTCTGCACCAGCTTGTTCCCCCACAGCAGCTTCTGCTTGGCATTCTCATATGTCTCCAGTGTCTCCCTCAAGAAACGGGGAGCCAGCAGGCACTGCTTCTGTAATTTCCGTTTCAGCTCTACATTGAGCTCTGCCCCATACTCCTCTACCGCGCAGAGGATATCGTACATTCTCTGATATGTGAGGAACTGCTTCTCCCCTAAGCATTCCTCTCTTCTCTCGCAGTTTGCACAGACTTTTTCGGTTACCCGACGGAACATGTCGTCGTTTTCCTCTTTTGTCAATGTCATCCTGTAGTCTGCCAGTTTTAAGAACGTGCTGGATAAATGCCCCAGCGAGTCCGCCAGCTTGTCCATCTGGATGACGTACGGATTCAAGAATAGCCCCTTTTCTTTTACATCTGCCATTGATAGAATACTCCCTTCTTGGTATAAAATGTGCTACAGCACATCCCGCCACAGGCTTTTGCGCTCTGGGGGCGCAAGCTCCCGAAACACAAAAAACTTCGGGCGCATTGCCCGAAGCCTTCTCTTTCGTACTCTATCATCTATTTGTCACGATCTGTCCGTTATTTAGCCTTAAATATAATCTCATTCGGATTCACCAGGCCCAGCTTGTCCTTTGCCACCTCTTCGATATACTCGTCCGTACCTACATAGTCCTGCAGCTGATCAATCTCTGCCGAACGTGCCTTCTCTTCTTCGATCTGCCTCTCGAGCTCTATTTCCTGCGCCTGATATTCTTTATCCTTGGCGCGCAATCTCATTCCATCAATAGATATCACGACTACAAGCAGAAGAAGCACTGCGCTTACTACAAGCATACTGCTCTTATGACGGTTCACCCGTTTTCTTCCGCGCTTTGCGCGGTTTTTCCCCCTGTTCGCCATTCTGTCCACCCTTATCCCGGCTCCCCAGCCGCTGTCTGACCTTGCCTGGCAACGCCCCGCTCCTTTTTAGAGACATATATTATGGGATGCCTGCAAGTATACTCTCCTGAATAATAACATAGTATCTTCTTTCGCTTTATTTATCAACACTTATCGTTCAAAAAATTTCCCCAAAATTTTTTCGCATCTTTTGACAAAAAGGGTCATAAGAATCGCTCCAAGCGCAGCTCCTAGTATAAAATGCCACCTGATACTACCACTGTTAGTTTGGTAAATCTGTATAAACAGGTAAACGGCCGACCCGATCCAAAACAGAATATCTTCTATATTGATAAGTAGAAGGCTGTGTGGGATAATATCACGGAAACATCCCAGACATCGGTACGCAAGCCGTACGCTTGCCCCTGACAGGACCGCCACGACGAAGACAAGAAGTTCCTTTTCAATCCCCTGCATGGCCTCACCTGAATAATTTCGAGAACAGGTTCTCCCCCTGCTTAGCTCCCATATGTGCGTCGGAATACGCGATACTGTCTATATTCCCCGACATATCTACCTCTCCCTTCTCGAGGCTTAGGCGGTTGACGTGAAGATCTGTCCCTTTCACCATCAGCATCCCCTGCTCCGTCTCAAGAAGTATTTCATTTAAATCAAAGGAAAGCACATCTATGACTCCCGTCACCAGACTTGTTTTCCTGTTATTCACGACAAGTTTATGGTTTTTCTGCGCCGCTCTCTCTTCCATGCTCATCACAACCTTTCTTAATAATCATATGAAAGGCTGTCTTGCTTTATTACAAATATTTGAACAGGCTTTTCGCCTCTTCCTTTTTCGTCGTTTCCTGGATATCTAAAACTTCGACTTTCACTGCCTTCGTCCCAAACTGGATCTCTATAATGTCGCCGACATTTACTTTCACCGACGCCTTGGCCGTTTTCCCATTTACAAGGACGCGCCCTGCGTCGCAGGCCTCGTTCGCCACAGTCCTCCTCTTGATCAGACGGGACACTTTCAGAAACTTGTCTAACCTCATTTTCTCCCTCCGCCACATGCTCTCGTTAAAAAAAGTAGAGGGTCGGAAACCTCTCTACTTTCATATCTGCTTTTACTTATTTACAGCATCTTTTAAAGCTTTGCCGGCCTTGAACTTTGGAGCCTTGCAAGCTGCGATCTTCATTGTCTTTCCTGTCTGTGGATTCCTTCCCTCTCTCGCTGCCCTCTCAGAAACTTCAAAAGTACCGAAGCCTACTAACTGGATCTTGCGGCCTTTCTTAAGCTCTTCTGTTACTACATCAACGAAAGCCTTCAGCGCTTTCTCAGAATCTTTTTTAGACAGTTCCGCTTCATTAGCGATTGCAGCCACCAACTCTGTTTTATTCATGGACAATTTCCTCCTCTTGTTTTAACTAGACTTATGTCTTTAGTTACTGTTATACTAGTTTTCCCCATATTTGTCAAGATAATTTCCGTATTTCGCCTCTATTCTAGGGGTTTTTAGGGGATTTTTACACTTTCTTCCGATTCCCCTGCAAAGGAATCATAAACTGATTACAAAGCGAAAGAAAATACGTGGTTTAAGAACCTTTCTTTTTCTTCCGTCTGGCGGATGGCCACATTGATCTTTTCAATGCTTTTTATGGAAATCCACGCCTTATTAGAGCGATAGTAGGAGTCTGCCACTTTCCAGAATTTCTCCGGGTAGATGAGACGGATCTTCAAATATTCCATCTCTGCCTTACTAAGAGGCCTGATAGCACAATAGGCATTAAGCATGTTGTCTCCCAGGCGTTCTTTCCAACCGTGCTTTTCCAGTACTTTCCGCAGGAAATAGTACAGGTCTTCAGCCTGCACATCTCTTCGGAACCTTTCAAAGTTCGTCACCATAAGGATATTCTGTGACGGAGGCTGGGACATGATGATATTGTGATAGTTGTACTCTCCATGAGCCATAGATCCTTGCTCTATGCTTTTGTAGTAAAGATCGTCATAACTGGAGTTTTCCAGCTCTTTAAGGGCTGTATCTGCCCAGTGGTACATTTTGTCAAAACATTTTAAGAATGCAAATTCAAACTCTCCCTTTGGCGCTACGCCCCGCATGAATTTCCGGACTTTCTTAAATTCCCGATTGTGCCGCATGTACTCGTCTTTTAAATGAGGCGCCGTCGGCACGGGGCTCTCAGATTCCTTCTGCATAAGAAGGTGGAGCTTCGCCAGATTCCCGGAAGCCTTCAAAAGCTCTCCCGTCTTTCGGATATCGCACTCACGCCCCGCACACCAGCGCTTAAGCATGAATATGCCTCCCGCCTCTCCCCGGCTTATGAATTCCCCTTCCCGGTTCCTGACAGGGAAATCCGCCTGCCGAAAGCCCTGGCTTTCAAGATGCTCATATAATTCAAGAAGTGCGGGAATCTTCGTCGGTGAGATATCTGGTTCCTTCAGCAAAAGCAATCCTTTATCCGTGTCGCATAAAATAGCACCCCTTGCCTTGCGGGTGCTGCTCACTACGACATCATATTGCTCTAAAACATTATTCAGCTCATATTCCTGCATAACAATCCCCTGCACTTTACATTTTACATATTCTCTCTATCGTATGCTTAAAGCGGGGCAAATATGAATTGGGGACGGGGTAAAATGAATTTTACCCCGTCCCCAATTCAAGTCGTTTCAACAACTCTTCTTTTGTGTTAAGCTCTGGCTCTTCTATGACAAGCTCCAGCAGCTGATCCAGCTTTTCGCCGATTTCTTTGCCTTGTACAACGCCTGCTTCTAGCAGATCCTTTCCGGTCACTGCCAGGTCTTTTAATGAAACACATTGTTCTGCTGCTGTAATCTCCCGATAAAGCCTCTCAATATTATCAAGGTCTTCCAACTTCTCTTCTCTCTTGTACAAGCTCTGCGCCAACACATCTGCGCGGCGTACTTCCATGTAAAGAGGAAATAAATCCGCACCTATCTTATTCATGGCACGCCGGACATTTTTTGACTCCGCGGGCATCCGGTAATCGTGATAAAGAACAAGGCGCGCTACCTTGTGAAGAGTATCATTGTCAAATTTTAATCTTTTCAGCGCCCGTCTGGCTATAGCCTCGCTCTCAAGAGCATGCTTTTTAAAATGCGCCCGTCCAGTCTCGTCAAATGTTTTGAGCGCCGGTTTCCCCATATCGTGAAAGAGCATTGTAAGCCGTAGCACTTTATCTGCCCGAATATTCTCCATTGCATGGATCGTATGCACGCCTACGTTGTACATGTGGTGCGGCGTCTCTTGCTCAGTTTCCATCAGACAGTCGAATTCTGGAAGGAACTGCCTCGTTATGCCCAGCTCATATGCCTCCCTGATAAGCCCTGGGCGAGCGGACATCAGCATTTTAACAAGCTCTGCTTGGATGCGTTCCGCACTGATATTCCTGAGTGTCGCCGCCAATTCCCGCATTCCCTCCCGCGTCATCTGTTCTATGCTAAATCCAAGCTGTGCCGCAAATCGCACTCCCCGAAGAATACGAAGCGCATCTTCTGAGAAACGCTCTGTCGCATTTCCCACGCACCGGATGACTCGGGCTCTCAAGTCCTCGATCCCTCCAAATATGTCCACCAGACCGTCTTTTTCGTTGTATGCCATGGCATTTATAGTAAAATCCCGGCGGAGCAGATCCTCTCTTAAGCTTCTTGTGAACGTCACTTCCGCCGGGTGGCGGTTGTCTTCATATCTCCCATCGATCCGGTAAGTCGTTACCTCGAAGCCCTCTCCCTCCAGAAGCACTGTCACTGTGCCATGTTCGATCCCTGTGTCAAATGTACGCGAAAATAACTCCTTCGTCTCCTCTGGCATAGCAGAAGTCGTGATATCCCAGTCTTCCGGCGCTCGCCCCAGGATGGAATCCCGTACACATCCGCCTACGGCATAAGCCTCAAACCCGTGCGCCTGCAACGTATGGATAATGCGCCCCACCTTCTCTGGCAAGAGAATGCGATTCATTGATTTGCCCTCCTTCTCTCCATTGCTACTGTTTCTACAGATAATATTATACCATAGTTGGGGACGGGGTAAAATTAAATTTACTCCGTCCCAAATTGTCATTTGCCCTGTCCCAATTTCTTTCTTATCTCCTGTGCAGCCTTTTTCGAAATATGAAATGTGTCTGCAAGCCTTTGTTCGAATTCGTTCCTCGTTTTTGAATAATCTATAATCTCTTCTGCCGGGGTCTTCAGCTCATATTCCATATCCCAAAGGATTCCTTTTGCAATTTCTACTCTCTGCATAAACTCCTCCTCTGGCACGTCAATGAAGAAATCTCTGTCCTTCATATTATGGAAATCTATAAATGTCCTTTTATTTCCGAACCTCTTTCGGCTTATTCTCAGGACTCCTTCCCACAAAATCCTGTCTTCTTCGTCCTGCACTTGATAATATTCACTTATGCTGCTGCATTTATACTCCTCCATATCTCTGCAGATCCCTGCTTTTACAGGATTTAAGTGAATATACCTGACGCAGTTCCAAAAATAGCTCTCCTCTTCCACACACTGGCTTCGGAATCTATCCTGGAACACATATCCAATCCTTTTATGTCTGTAATTATAATATTGGGCATAACTGGCTAAGACTTTTGCCATGAATGCGGAGAGATCTTTTAATTCCGCCTGTAATAATAAATGAAAATGATTAGACATGATACAATATGCATAGATCTTTACATTGTACTCTTTGAAATTCTCACGAATAAGATTCAGAATTCTTATTTTTTCGCGTTTATCCTTGAAAACCGCCAACTTATTCAGCCCTCGGACAATCACGTGATAACAGTCCGTTCGGCTTCTTTGTCTGGGCCGTCTTGGCATTCTATCCCTCCTTTCAAAAGGGACAGGGCAACCATCAATCTGGGACGGGGTAAATTTAATTTTACCCCGTCCCCAACCTTAATATGATTTTCCCCAATACGCCATATGCTTCGCCGGCTTCCCGCACCAGATACATTTGTCTGAGATCATCTCTTCGTCTTCGATCAGACACCTGGTGGAAGCGCCGCCTGTCACATACTTCACTTCGCCTTCGCATTCCGGATCTCCGCACCAGCATGCTTTTACAAATCCCCGGTTCGCCTTGAACTTCTCTTCCATCTCTTCCATGGTAGTCGCTCTGTCGATATGGCTCTCTAAGAAGTCTTTCGCCCTGTTATACATATCCTCCTGGATCGTCTCCAGAATGTCGCGAAGCCTTGTAGCTATCTCATCCATAGACACAACAATCTTCTCGCGATTATCACGGCGTACTACAACCACTTGCCCTGCTTCAAGGTCTTTCGGTCCAATCTCGATACGAGCTGGGATCCCAAGGATCTCCTGCTCGGCGAATTTCCATCCCGGGCTCTTGTCGGAGTCGTCAATCTTTACTCTGTAGCCTGCTTTCTTAAGCTCCTCGAAAATGGCATGTGCTTTGACAAGGACTCCTTCTTTATGCTGTGCGATCGGGATCACGCAGCACTCTGTTGGCGCGACGTGCGGTGGCAGCACAAGTCCGTCGTCGTCGCTATGGACCATAATAAGCCCGCCGATACTTCTCGTGGACCATCCCCAGGAAGTCTCATATACACTGTGGAGCTGGTTATTCTTGTCTACATACTTAATGCCGAACGCATCCGGGAACCCGCTTCCGAAGAAATGGCTCGTGGCGGACTGTAATGCCTTGCCGTCATGCATAAGCGCTTCAATCGTATAAGTGTCCTGAGCTCCTGCAAATTTCTCATGCTCTGCCTTTCTCCCTGAAACGAACGGGATCGCCAACGTCTCTCTATAGCAGTCTTCATATACGTGGAGCATTTGGATCGTACGCTCTTCCGCTTCCTCATACGTCGCATGGATCGTATGTCCTTCCTGCCATAAAAATTCCCTGGAACGCAGGAAAGGCCTTGTCGTCTTCTCCCAGCGAAGCACAGAGTTCCACTGGTTCCACACTTTCGGGAGATCTCTGTGAGATTTTACAGTCCTTGCCCAAAGATCGCAGAATAACGTCTCAGACGTCGGACGGATACAAAGTCTCTCCTGAAGCCTCTCCATGCCGCCGTGAGTTACCCATGCAACCTCCGGCGCAAAACCATCAATATGATCCGCCTCCTTCTCCAAAAGGCTCTCTGGGATAAGAAGCGGCAGAGATACGTTCTCTACGCCCGTCTCCTTAAAACGTCTGTCCAGATCTGCCTGGATCAGCTCCCAGATCGCATAGCCGTTCGGCAGATAGTTAAGACAGCCCTTAACACTTGAATAATCGCACAGCTCCGCCTCGCGCACAACATCCGTGTACCACTGTGCGAAATTTTCATCACGCGGCGTGATGTTTTTTACTAATTTTTCTTTTGCCATCTCTCTTCTCCTTCTTTCCTGCGGGATCCTCGCCCCACGATATTATTGTCCGGGAGCGCTCCATATAAACGCAAAATAAAAACGCCAAGCTCTCGCTCCCTCAAAGGGACCGAAAATCTCGGCGGTACCACCCTTGTTAGCCACACCCTTTGACGCAGCTCCCTCAATTACCGTTAACGCCGGATAATACGCCGTGCTCTCACACGGAGGCTCCAAGGCGGGTTCTACATAAGTCCCGGCAGGAGCCTCTCACCATGCGGATCCCTCTCTTTGGCCTGCTTACATATACTATTCCTCTTCATTGCCAATATTATAATGTAATTTAACCGTAATTTTATAATATGAGGGAATATTTGTCAAGACAAAGCGGGAAATTCACTTTGAATCTCCCGCCCCTTTTTAGAAAATTGCTGTTGTTGGGAAAGAACTCCCACCGATTTTCTGCCTTACATTGAGTGGTTGTATTATAGCACACTTTTTCCATGTTGCATATTGTTTTATCTCGTGGTTAAATAGTAGAAAATGACTTATTTTTAGGAGGGAGTTTTATGAAACCCTTGGATTTACGGGTTCTTTTTGAGGACGAGCACATTTTAGCCTGCTATAAACCGCCCCAAATAGCAACGCAAAGTTGCTCAATCCGCACCCCTGACATGGTCAGTCTGGCTAAAAATTACCTTTCCGGGCATCCCGTAACACATGCCCCTTACAGGGGCGGGCAGGCTTCGTCCGACAAGGTATACCCATCCGGGCATCCCGTAATGCATGCCCCTTACAGGGGCGGGCGGACTTCGTCCGATAAGGTATATTTGGGGATCATACATCGTCTTGACCAGCCTGTGAGCGGAATCCTTGTCTTTGCCAAGACGCCCTTCGCCGCAAAACTCTTAAGCGCGCAGCTGGCGGATGGAGGCTTTGGCAAGTATTACCGCGCTCTCGTAGAGAACGCCCCCAACGCCCCGTCAGGGATCGTCGCAAACTACCTTGTCAGAGACGGGCGCACAAATACATCCAGAATATGCGCGCAAGACACGCCCGGTGCAAAATATGCAAGCCTAAAATACACGACTGTTAAAAAAGGGCATGAACTTTTCAGCCCACAGCAAAATAGAACAGATTCTTCCCAGTCCCGGGCTGAGCTGGACATATGCCTTGATACCGGACGTCACCATCAGATCCGCGTTCAATTAGCCGGGCTTGGCTGCCCCATCGTCGGCGATACTAAATACAATCCCAATGCCGCCAGGCAAGGTGGAAAGCAAACGCTCTGTCTTTGTGCATACAAATTAGAATTTGCTCATCCAAAGACGAATGAGAGGCTTCATTTTGAATTGGGGACGGGGTAAAATGAATTTTACCCCGTCCCCAATTCTACACTTCTTCGTACTTTCCTAAAATAATGCTCTGAATACGTTCTCTCATGCCAGAGTTGATCGGATGTGCAATATCCCGATATTCCCCGTCCAGTGCTTTCTTGCTCGGCATTGCGATGAAAAGCCCCTTCTCGCCCTCAATAACTTTAATGTCATGTACGACAAACTCTCCGTCAAGCGTAATCGACACTACCGCTTTGAGCTTCCCTTCCTTTGCCACTTTCCGTACGCGTACATCTGTAATCTGCATTATATGCCAGCCCCTTTCTCTCAGGTCACGTCAAATTAAAGCGTGTACCTTTCGCTCTTTTCAACAACTACTTTTACACCATTTTCACCTACATGGCGCGTATTTGCTCGAATTGTATCACGACTTTCTACAATGCAGTTTTCAATATACGTGTTGTCTCCCAGATAAACGTCGTTCAGAATAATCGAATTCTTAATCACACAATTGCTCCCTACAAATACTTTCTTAAATACTACGGAATTCTCTATTGTCCCGTTGACAATACATCCGCTCGCCACAAGGCTGTTCTTCACGGCAGAGCCCGGATTGTACTTGGCAGGCGGCTGGTCGCTCACCTTAGAATACACCTCCGGATACTGCCTGAAGAAATAATCTCTCACTTCTGGCTTCAGGAAATCCATATTCGTCCTGTAATAAGCGTCTACAGTAGATATGTTGCTCCAGTAGTCTTTTATCTTATAACCGTATATCTTCTTCAGATTCCTGTATCTAATAAGGATATCCGTTACAAAATCATGCCTCTCTTCTTCTGCACACTGCTCGACCAAGTCAATCAAAAGCCTTCTACGGATAATATAGATGCCCGTTGAAATAGTCGTCGCATTGGTAATCACCGGCTTTTCTTCAAATTCCAAGACTCTCATCGTGTCGTCCATCTTGACTGTTCCGAACCTGCTTGCATCCTCTCCCTGCCTTAAGTCAGCACACACGACCGTGATGTCGGCCTTCTTCTCGATATGATATTCCAGGACCTTATTATAATCCAGCTTGTACACTGCATCTCCGGATGCAATGACCACATATGGCTCATGACAATCCTTCAGAAAGTCCAGATTCTGATAAATGGCATCGGACGTCCCCCTGTACCAATACCCGTTATCTATCGTAATCGTCGGTGTAAACACATACAGTCCGCCCTGCTTCCTTCCAAAATCCCACCATTTAGAAGAATTCAGATGATCGTTCAAAGAACGGGCGTTATACTGCGTAAGTACTGCCACTTTCCGGATATGGGAATTCGACATGTTGCTCAGCGTAAAATCAATCGCCCTGTAGCTTCCCGCGATAGGCATCGCCGCCGCCGCGCGCCTGTGCGTCAGCTCCTTCATGCGGTTGCTGTTCCCGCCTGCCAAAATAAGTCCTACTGCTCTCATGCCACTTCACCTGCCTTTATCAATGTCTCTCCGCTCTCCAGCACACCGTTCGGATAATCTTCTGGAACGGTCACGCCGCTGATCGCGGTATTCTTTCCAATCTGTACACCGTCCGGTATAACAGAATTCTCGCCAATTGTCACAAGCCCAAAGGAATAGACTGCCGGTTTAAGCTTGTTTGGCACGTCGCTCCCGATCCCCAGAGTAACATTATTCCCGATCCTGCATGTCTCAGCAATAATTGACTTGTCTATCACGCAGCCTTTTCCGATGGCCGCATCTTTCATAATGATAGAATCTCTTACAATCGTGCCTTCCCCGATCGTCACTCCGGAACCGATGATACAGTTACGCACCTCCCCATGGATCTCAGACCCGTTTCCAATAATGCTTCTCTCAATCATTGCTTTATCGGAGACATATTGCGGCGGAAGCACTCCGCTGTTCGTGTAGATCTTCCAGAACTCTTCATAGAGGTTAAATTCAGGAACGATATCGATCAGCTCCATATTCGCCTCCCAGTAAGAGCCCAACGTTCCTACATCTTTCCAGTAGCCGTTGTACTCGTACGCAAAAAGCCTCTCCCCTCTGCTGTGGCAGTACGGGATAATATGCTTTCCGAAATCACATCCCTGCTCGTCCTTCAATGCGATAAGCGCATCCCTGAGCACTGGCCAGCTAAAGATGTAGATCCCCATAGACGCCAGATTGCTCTTAGGCTGCGGCGGCTTCTCCTGGAATTCCGTGATCTTCCCCCCATCGTCCGTCACAACGATCCCAAAACGGCTTGCCTCCTGTATCGGCACAGGCATGGCTGCAATAGTGACGTCCGCGTTGTTCTCCTTGTGATAATCCAGCATGATCTCATAATCCATTTTGTAGATATGGTCGCCTGACAGGATCAGTACATAGTCTGGATTGTAGCTTGCCATGTAATCCAGATTCTGGAAAATAGCATTGGCAGTTCCGGTATACCATTCGCTGCTCTCACTTTTCTCATATGGCGGAAGGACGGTAACGCCTCCGATATTGCGGTCCAAATCCCACGGGATGCCGATACCGATATGAGTATTAAGCCGCAGCGGCTGGTACTGCGTCAGCACCCCAACAGTGTCAATTCCTGAATTAATACAGTTGCTGAGCGGGAAGTCAATAATTCTATATTTTCCTCCAAAAGCAACTGCCGGCTTGGCCACTTTTGCCGTAAGAACGCCGAGCCTGCTGCCTTGCCCGCCTGCCAGCAACATTGCTATCATCTCTTTTTTTCTCATGTCATCACTCCTTCTGAATAAGTCTGCTGTCTTAATTGTACCACACTATTTACATTTAGTGAACAAATTTTACAAATAAAGTAGAGTTTCCCCAAACTTTTTATGAAAATATACCAAAAAAATTTCAGTTGGTTTTTTCAGCATATCTGTTTATAATAATATGAAGAAGAAAATTTTATATTACTACAATCCGTTGGAGGAACCTGAATGTATAAAATCAACTTTAAACAACCTGTACATGTCCACTTTATAGGCATCGGCGGCATCAGCATGAGCGGCCTTGCAAGCATCCTTCTAAAAGAAGGCTTCACCATATCTGGATCGGACAACAAAGAATCCGCCCTCACGGACAGCCTGGCCCGCTCTGGCGCTACTGTCTTCTTCGGGCAGAAAGCTTCTAACATCATAGATGGGATCGACGTCGTGGTCTACACCGCAGCTATACACGAAGACAATGAAGAATTCATGGCGGCAGTAGAAAGGGGGCTTCCTATGTTAAGCCGCGCAGAGCTTCTTGGCCAGCTTATGACCAACTATGAATTCCCGATCGCCGTGTCCGGCACGCACGGGAAGACAACGACCACATCCATGCTGTCGCACATACTTCTTGCGGCCGATAAAGACCCCACTATCTCCGTGGGCGGGCTCCTGAAAGCAATCGGCGGGAATATCCGCGTAGGCGGCTCCGACGTATTTATAACAGAAGCCTGCGAATATACGAACAGCTTTCTGCATCTTTTCCCAAAGATCGGCATCATCTTAAATATTGACGAGGATCATCTTGACTTCTTTAAAGATTTAGACGATATACGCAATTCTTTCCATGCGTTCGCCAAACTGCTGCCTGCAGACGGATGTCTTGTAATCAACGGGGAGATCGACAACGTCTCCGCTATCACCGAAGGGCTCCCCTGCAAGGTCGTAGCTTACGGCCATTGCAATTCCATGGATTATGGCGCAGTGAACATCGCTCACAACAGGCAGGGCGAAGCTTCTTTTGACTTTACCAAAGACGGTGTGTTCGTGCGGCGCATCCAATTATCTGTGAGCGGAGAGCACAATGTCTCCAACGCGCTGGCGGCACTCGCCGCGGCAGATCAGCTCGGCATCTCTGTGGAGGCTTCCCAGGCCGGCCTGAAGTCCTTTACCGGCACGACCCGCCGCTTTGAGCATAAGGGGGACAGGAACGGCGTTACTGTCATTGACGATTATGCACATCATCCGACAGAGATCACCGCGACTCTTACAGCCTCCAGACATCATCCCCACCGGGAAGTGTGGTGCGTCTTCCAGCCTCACACATACACCCGGACAAAATCTTTGTTCAAAGAATTCGTAGAAGCGTTGTCACACACAGATCATATCATCCTTGCTGACATTTATGCTGCAAGAGAGACCGACACTTTAGGCGTGTCTTCTGAAGATATCGCTATCGCACTGAAAGAGCAAGGATGCGACGCTTATTACTTTAAAGATTTCAAAGATATAGAGGATTTTTGTATCGAAAATTGTACAAAAGGGGATTTGTTGATAACTATGGGCGCCGGAGACGTTGTAACTATTGGTGAAAATTTGCTCAAACGGTAATTATCCACAGTTTCCACATAATCTTATCCACAAAAAAGCTGTTTTTTGAGCCAAAAATCACTTTATTTGTCCGTCTTTCCAGTGCTATAATGTCTTCACGAGGGTGAGATCGGCTACGAGGAGGATCGGCAAAGCTATGAGAAAACTGACGCTTACAAACCATGTGCAGAGCAATACGACTGTACTCGAAAATGAATTCATCGATCAATATATGGCGAAAGCAAATGGAGAATATGTGAAAGTATATCTCCTTTTGCTCCGCCATTTAAACGAGCCGTCCGGCGCTCTTACGATCTCCAGGATCGCAGATCTTCTGGATCACACAGAGAAGGATGTTATCCGGGCGCTGAATTACTGGAAGAACCAGGGGCTCTTATATTACGAAAGTAGCTCCTCCTCACAACAGGAGCCTGCTGTCCGGCCTTCTGAAGCTCCATTTGCAGATGCCCATGCGGAACCTGCTGCGGATCAGGACGCCTCTACAGCAGACATGCCCAGCATCCAGCAGTACAGAAGCCGCAAGGAATTCCGGCAGCTTCTCTTCGTGGCTGAACAGTACCTGGGGAAGACGTTGACAGTGACAGATATTAATACGATCACTTATTTCTATGAAGATTTACATATGTCTGCGGACTTAATCGAGCACCTGATCGAATACTGCGTAGAGAACGGCCATAAGAGCATTCACTATATACGCCAGGTGGCGCTTTCCTGGCACGCGCGCCAGATCACCACTGTGGACGAAGCAAAGTCTGAGAGCCTGTCTTATAGCCGCGGCTGCTATTCCGTATTAAACGCTTTTGGCATCAAAGGGCGGTCTCCGGCCGCCTCTGAGCTGGCATTTATCAAGAAATGGAATGAAGAGTACGGATTCTCTTCAGATATAATCGTAGAGGCTGTGAACCGCACGATTAACGCGATCCATCAGCCAAGCTTCAGCTATGCCGACTCCATTTTAAAAGACTGGCTTGAAAAGGGGGTGCGCTCCTCTTCAGATATCGCCGCTTTGGACGAAGCCTTTTTCAAAGAGAAGGAGCAGAAAAAGAAATCTTGCGCTCCTCCGCAGTTTAAGACGAAGTTCAGCAATTTTGACGAGCGTTCCTACGATATGGACGAATTAGAACAAAAATTACTACAGAACTAGACTATGATAAGATAAACGATTATAAGGAGCATCTTCATCTTATGGCATTATCAAATTCTCAGTACGATAACCTTATGCATACTTATGAAAAAAGGCGGTCAGACAACGAATACCGTCTTCGCCGCCGTTATGAGGAAGCATATTCGGCTATTCCAAAACTGCGGGAAATTGATGATGCCATCTCTTCTCTTAGCGTGGAGAGGGGCCGCCAGCTTCTCGACGGGGATGGATCCGCTCTTTCTTCTTTAAAATCAGATATCCAGAAGCTTCTCAGTAAGAAATATGCGCTTCTTAGAGAAAATCATTTTCCAGAGGGCTACCTGGAAATGCATTATGTATGCGGGGACTGTCAGGACACCGGCTATATCGGGGACAGGAAATGCCACTGCCTGGAGAAGGCAATCATTAACCTTCTTTACGAACAGTCGAACTTAAACAATGTCCTTGCTTCAGAGAACTTCTCTACGTTCTCTCTTGATTACTATTCTCCCGGCCATATCGATCCCAAAACGGGGCGTTCCTCCAGGGACGCTATAGAGGCCGCGCTAAAAGCATGTCATGATTTTGTCGACAATTTCGCGTCCGGCTCCGATAATCTGCTCCTATACGGGGACATCGGCGTGGGCAAGACGTTCCTCTCCCATTGCATTGCAAAAGAATTATTGGAAAAGTCCTATTCCGTCATCTATTTTTCCGCCTCCCGTCTTTTTGAATTTCTTGCAAAAGACATTTTCGGGAAAAAGGATCCGTCAAAGGAAGATGCTCACAGCCATATCTATAATTGCGACCTCCTGATCGTCGACGACCTTGGCTCCGAGCTCCCAAATACTTTTACCGTATCTCAGTTCTTCATGGTTCTAAATGAGCGGATCCTCCGCAGAAAACCAATGATCATGTCCACAAACCTTACACTGGAAAAAATCAAGGGCCTTTATTCAGAACGCATCTTTTCCCGTATCAGCAGCAGTTTTACTATGCTGCGGCTGACGGGCGACGATATCAGGATCCAAAAAAAATTATTATCCTTAGGAGGTACAAATGATGGTACGCCGTAATGAACGTATACTGGACAACATCCCCATTGGCTCTCTTGGCATCATTGCTTTAGACGGCTGCAAGGATATGGGGAAGATGATCGATGAATTCCTTGTGACATGGCGAAAAGAAGAAAGCCCTATCCACAAGGATGACGTTGTCTATAACGGATATGAAAGGGATACTTATCTTGTAGACGCCCGGATCCCTCGTTTCGGTTCAGGAGAAGCCAAGGGGATCATCGGCGAATCGGTGAGAGGACGCGACCTGTACTTGATGGTAGATGTGTGCAACTACAGCCTGACCTACTCCTTATCCGGGTATACGAACCACATGTCCCCGGACGACCACTTCCAGAATCTTAAGAGAGTCATCGCAGCTGTCGGCGGGAAAGCCAGGAGATTAAATGTCATCATGCCTTTCCTGTATGAGAGCCGACAGCACAAGAGGAATGGCCGGGAGTCTCTGGACTGCGCCCTTGCGCTTCAGGAGCTTGTGCGGATGGGCGTAGACAATATCATTACTTTTGACGCGCACGACCCGAGAGTCCAGAATGCGATCCCTTTGAGCGGATTCGAGACTGTCAAGCCAACCTACCAGTTTATGCAGGGGCTTCTTAGAAGCTATGACGACCTCCAGATCGACAGCGACCATATGATGGCCATCAGCCCTGATGAGGGCGCGACAGAACGCGCCGTCTACCTTGCCAATGTACTGAACCTCGACATGGGGATGTTCTATAAAAGACGCGATTATACGAAAATCGTCAACGGGCGTAACCCGATCGTCGCCCACGAATTCCTCGGCTCCTCCGTCGAAGGGAAAGACGTGATCATCCTGGACGATATGATCTCTTCCGGCGACAGCATCTTAGACGTAGCAAGGCAGTTAAAGCAGCGCAGGGCAAAGCGTATTTTCGCTGCCGCGACCTTTGGCCTGTTCACCAATGGATTAGAGAAGTTCGACGAGGCATACGAGGAAGGCGTCATCGACGCTATCCTGACGACGAACCTGATCTATCAGTCTCCAGAGCTCTTGTCGCGCCCCTATTATATCAACTGTGATATGAGCAAGTATATTGCCCTTATGATCGACACTTTGAACCACGATGGCTCTATCAGCAGCATCTTAAGCCCGAACGAGCGCATCCAGTACGCAGTGGATGAGTACAGGAAAGGGAGGAAAGAGAGCCTGCTCTAACCCAAATAAAAGATCCTCCATGCGGCTCATATCTTCCTTCTGGAAGACCGCATGGAGGATTTACGTGTTTTGAATCCTTACAGTTCTATCTTTTCATAGGGCAGCCCCATTCTCTTTAAAGCTTCTTCTTCTCTTTTCTGACAGGTAAAGAGAAGGATCTGCTTCTTATTCTCATACAGCCATTTTAATGCCCGCTCCAATCTTTTATCATCGTAGCAGACGAACGTGTCGTCCAGGATTACCGGATAATCCTCTTCGTAGAGCAGCTCTCCCGCCGCCATGCGGAGCGAAAAATACACTTGCTCTATCGTTCCCTGGCTCACTGCGGCTATCGGTATCTTTCTGCCGTCGCTCAAAAGGCTTAAGGCCAGCCCGTCCTCCACAACAAGCCTTGTATATTTCCCATCCGTTATATCACTGAGTATTCGGGAAGCACAGGAGTCCAGATCCTGGCGCATCTTGTCCTGGGAGCTAACGGACAGCTGCTCGATCCTCTGGATCGCCTCCGTCATCGCCAGCTTCTTCTTTTCAAGCCCTTTTTGCTCATCACTTATCTCGTCCAGCTCTTCTAATTGTTCCTTTATGTTTTCATATTGTATCTGCTTGTCTCTTAGCTCCTCCGCGTTATGCTCCAGCTCCCATGACAGGCGTTCCAGCGTTTCCGGCTGTTCTTCCTGAGCGATCTCCTCCAGTATGATCTCCGGCTCTGTCTTCTCCACCTTCTTTCCGACCTTCAACCGGTTCCACACATAAATAGCGCTAAAGAGAAACAGTACGATCGTCAGAAAATAGTTCCATGGCCTTGGGATAAAAATAAACGAAGCAGCGACAAGTACGGCGAATATAAGGATCTCCACCGGATGGATCCTCCACTTTGACGGACGTACTTCATCAATCTTCCGCCTGTTCTCAATATCTTCTGGCCGCGCTCTCTCTTTATGAGATTCTCTGTACGCGATCTTTTCTTCCAGCTCCTCCTGTTCCCGCGTGATACGATAAATATCCCTCCAGATGTAAGACGCCTCCTGCTCCATCTTGTCGCGTTCCGCCTGCTTCCTGTCAATACTCTCCTTCATGCGTTTCTCTGCATCTTTTCTACGTTCCCGTAAGTGTTCCAGCGCCGCTTCCAGGTTCAGGTCGCTGTCTCCTGTCACATAATAGTTCGTAGCATAATTTTTAAGCTCCGCCGCCAGAGAGCTGCCCGGCCGCGCCCGCAGCTGAGCAATAGAAACAGTATCGTCATAGTCGCCAGTAGTAAGCCCGTCAAGGAGCATCTTCAGATCTCCTCTTTCTACAGACAGCTCTTCCCCGTCATCTTCACATAAGACAGACGTTCGTTTCCCATACCGGTCAAAATTCCTCTCTATGACAAAGTTTCTCCCTCCTGTCTCGAACCTTAGCCTTCCAGAATAATAATTCGGATTCTCCCACGGCTCATATAAGGAGAATGTATCTCCCACTGCGGCGCGCCCCCTCCCTCTCTCCAGGCCAAAAAGCATTGCTTTAATAAAAGTATGCACCGTGGATTTCCCGGATTCATTCTCTCCATACAGTATTTGGATCCCCTCTGATACGATGATTCTCCTGTCTGTAAACTTCCCAAAGTTCTTAAGCAGCAGCTCGTGGATTCTCATAATCGTCCCCTTCTTGTCTCCATCAGCGCATGCACCCCCTCACACAACGCCTGGTACTCTATACTTCCTTCTTCATCCTTTTCAAAACTTGCAATAAACTGTCCCAGTATATTTTCCCGGTTCTTCTCCTTTAGCCTCCCAAAATCATAAGCCGGATAAGTCTTATCCACGATCTCTACAATATTCCCGTGAGCGTCCAGCGTTTCCAGATTAAAAGAATCCTCCGGATCTCTCGGCCCGGTCAGGATGATCTTGTAAATGTTCTCTGTCCCCTTCTCTTCCAGCTGCCGGCCGATCTCTTCCTTCAGAGCACGCCCTGTCATCTCCTTATGGACCGGCACTTCCAGATGGACATATTCCCTCACTGCCGACGGGATGAATTTTATCTGGCATCCTTTGGCCGTTATCTCTCCGGCAATATAGCCGTGGATCCCCGTATCATTCTTATCAATCGGCTCTAACGCTCCCGCGTAGGCGATCTTCCCCGGGCATATCTGCTGTGGCTTATGAATATGCCCAAGCGCGATATAGTCATATCCAAGCCCCAGAAGATCCTCTTTCTTCACAGGGATATGTCTCTCATCTCCCCCATGCGCCAGCAGGATCTCATACCCCTGCCGCCTCTGCGGGAACGCTTCTTTATACATCTCCTGTACAATCTCTTTCTCATGGTAGCTAAGCCCATAAACTGCCAGAGAATATTCTGGGAATTCCACACAGGCGATGTCCGGCGACAACAGCATGTGTACATTCTCTTCCCACTGGAATGTCCGATAGTAGGAATCCTGGCGCACATAATCATGGTTCCCTGCCACGATGATTACCTTTGTGGACGTAAGAGAGCTGAACATATAATTCAGCTCTCTTAGCTCTCTCTTAAGCGGCTGCCGATGGAACAGATCTCCTGCAATGAAGAGAAAGTCTGTCTTCTGCTCCTCACATACCCGAAGGACCCTTTCAAGGCTGTCCCATATCTCCTTTTCCCGCTTTCCCTTTCGTGCGCTTCCAATATCCGGGCTTGCTCCTAAATGTACGTCTGCGATGTGTATGAACCTCATCTTTAATTTCCTCTTCTTTATTCTCTGATGGAAGGGTTACAATAAAACAAGTCCTATCCTCGTCGCTGCGGGCCCGGATCACTCCGCCGTGCTTCTCCACGATCTCCCTGGCGATCGCAAGCCCCAGCCCCGCGCCTCCCGTCCCGCTGGAGCGGGAATTGTCTACACGGTAGAACTTCTCGAATATAGTCTGTAACATATCGCCCGGGATCTTATCTCCTTCATTCGTGAATGTGATCTCTACATTCTGTTTTCTCATCCGGGCAGAGATTGCGATCTTTGTGCCGTTGTGGCAGTATGCGATAGCGTTCTTTAAAATGTTGTCAAACACTCTGGCAAGCTTATCCGGGTCTCCGTACACGACCAGATTCTCCTCCACGTCCACTTCGCAGAAAAGCTGCTTTTCCTGAAGCACTCCGTACAGTTCGTCCGCCAACTGCTCCAGCATCATAGAAAGATTGATCTGTACCGGCTCCAGCTCGATATTCTGTAGATTATACCTTGTAATATCAAAAAACTCGTTAATGAGCTCTCCTAAGCGCAATGACTTATCAAGCGCAATGTGCGTGTATTTCTCCCGCTCCTCCTCCGGCATATCCGGGTGAGAATCCAGCATACTTAAATATGCCACGACAGATGTCAGCGGCGTCTTTAAATCATGTGCAAGAAAAAGTACAAGATCGTTCTTCCTTTTCTCGCTCTCCTCCGATTCCAACTCTTGGCGCTTCAACGTCGCCTTAATCTCATTGAGCCTGATCTCAATAGGCTTTAGCTCCGTAATCAAATGAATTGGCTCTGTAGAGTCCGCAATAATATTTTCAATACCTTCCTCGACCTGATTAATATATTTTGTCATCTTGCTCAGCGCTACATAGAAAAACAGTGCGAACAAGAGCAGGAAGCCGACGATCATGAAAAATGTCTTATTATCTCCGATCAACCGCCAGTAGAGCTTAATAGCCGTCTCCTCCCTGATATTAAAAGACGTCAGCATCTCAACGAATTTTTCAGGGAATGTATCATTATAAATGCCGTCAATAACATAATTCAGCAAAAAACCGCCGACGAATACCGTCAGCGCCGTGACAAGCACCGTCTGCAGTAATATGCTGAATTTAAGCTTTCGGTAATTATTCTTCAATCTTGTACCCTACTCCCCACACTGTCTTAATAAAATCAGATTTCCCTGTCGGCCCGCTCATCTTCTCCCGAAGATGACGGATATGTACCATAACCGTATTGTTGCTGTTCTTGTAGGATTTCTCCCCCCACACTTTCTCAAACAGCTCCTCAGAGCTCATCACTTTCCCCCTGTTCTCACAGAGAAGCCACAGAACTTCAAATTCTATAGGTGTGAGCGTCAACGGGACTTCATTGTAGACACATTCATGGGAATCTTTATTCAGGAACAGCCCGCCAAAATCGAGGATATTTCCTTCTTCTTTGGCGCTCTCCTTATCATTGTACTGTGTATAGCGCCGGATCTGCGCTTTCACTCTGGCTACCAGCTCCAGCGGGTTGAATGGCTTCGGGATATAATCGTCCGCTCCAAGCGTCAGCCCTGTGATCTTATCAATATACTCTGTCTTTGCAGTGAGCATAATGACGGGAAATGTGTATTTAGCACGGATCTGCTTTAAGATCTGGAACCCGTCTACGTCTGGGAGCATAATATCCAGGATCGCCAGATCGATCCGAGTGCTTTTAATACATTGCAACGCTTCTTCCCCAGTATAGAATTTCAGCACATTGTACTGATCGTTCTGAAGATACAGCTCTATGACGTCTGCAATCTCCTTTTCATCGTCCACAACTAAAATATTCATATTCCCTCCCGTATCTGTCGTCCTTTATCTGTCGTCCTAGTCATATGCCTTTCCTGCAAGGATCTCCTGATAATCCTTATAATTTTCTTCAAGAAGCGCAGGAGTGTCCAGGCCGAACGGACATCTTTCCTTACATTTCCCACAGTGGAGACAGTCCTCTATCTTCTTCATCTTTTCCTGTACTGCTGGAGTAAGCTGCCCCTCGGCCGGCATACGGCGGATCAGCAAAGACCTTCTGGCACAGTTGTAGATCTCGATCCCTACCGGGCACGGCATACAATATCCGCACCCTCTGCAGAACCCGCCCTTTAATTCCGCGCGCTCACGGTCGATGACCGCCTGCAGCTCTCCTGCCAGCACAGGCTCTTTATCCTGATAGGACAGGAACTCGTCCAACTCCTTCTCTTTCTGAATCCCCCAGATTGGAAGCACATGGCCGAACTGGAGCATATACGCATAGGCGGCCGCAGAATTATTGATAAGGCCTCCTGCCAGGCCTTTCATGGCAATGTAGCCCATGTCCGCATCCTTACACTTTTCCACGAGCTGTAGCTCCTTTTCCGTAGAAAGGTAACTGAATGGAAACTGGAGCGTCGCATAGAGCCCGCTGTCGATCGCCTCATGGGCCACTGCCAGACGATGGTTCGTGATGGAGATATGACGGATCTTCCCCTGTTCCTTCGCCTTTAGCATAGCCTCATACATGCCGCTCCCGTCTCCCGGCTTTGGGCAGAACGAAATATTGTGGAACTGGTAGATATCCAGATAATCCGTCTTAAGCTCCCGCAGCGTCTCCTCCAAATCCTTCCAGAATCCTTCCACAGTCTCCGCCATTGTCTTAGAAGCGAGATACACCTTGTCCCTCATGCCACCAAATGCCTTGCCGATCTTCGCTTCACTGTCCGAATAAAATCTTGCAGTATCATAGAAATCCACGCCATGATCGTAAGCTTTATGTAAAAGATAGACCGCATCCTTTTCAGAGATGCGCTGGATCGGCAGCGCGCCGAATCCATTCTTATTTACCGTAATCCCCGTCTGCCCCAATGTAACCTTTCTCATACGCCGTACCTCCTGTATTTCTAATTGTACCACAATGTCGGGAAATCTTCTATATCTATACTTGTAGTTTCGCTCCCATGTCGCCTCCCAACAGGGCAAAAACGCAAAAAGGGACACCCTCTTTTATAAAAAGGGACGTACGCTTTTGCGAAAAGCGTACGTCCCCTGTTAAAGTTTTAACTATGCCAGTATTGGCTTTAATGCCTCTGCCAGCTTATCTTTTTCTGCCTGTGCTTCCTCCAGGTTCTTGCCAAGTGTTGTATAATAAACTTTGATCTTTGGCTCTGTACCGGATGGGCGGACAATGACTGTCGCCCCATCTTCCAGTGTATAGATCAGTACATTGGCAGGCGGAAGCCCTGTCTCTTCCGGCTTCTTATAGTCCAGCGCCTTGGCGACTTTAAGGCCCCCAATCTCTGCCGGAGGATTGTCGCGAAGCCCCTGCATGATGCCAGCCATCTTATCCATCCCGCTAAGCCCCGGGAACTCAAAACTGTCGATCTTGTTAAGATAATGGCCATACTGCCCGTAGATCTCTTCCATCCTCTGCTTTAAAGAACTTCCGATACTCCTGTAGTAAGCGGCCATCTCGCAGATGAGCATGGATCCGATAACCGCATCCTTGTCGCGGACATACGGGCCTGCCAGATAGCCATAGCTCTCCTCGAACCCGAAGATGAAGCGATCCACCTCTCCTGCCTCCTCCAACTGCGCAATCTGATCCCCGATCCATTTAAATCCTGTAAGGACGTTCCGAAGCTCTACGCCGTAATGCTGCGCCACCGCGTCTGCCAGCGGCGTGGAGACGATAGACTTCACAGCCACCGGGTCTTTTGGCATTGTGCCTTTCTCAATGCGCCCTGCACAGATATAGTCAAGGAGCAGCACCCCAACCTCATTGCCGCTTACCAGCTCATAGGAACCGTCCGGGCACTTCATGGCAATCCCCACACGGTCGGCATCTGGGTCAGTGGCAAGCATCAGGTCGGCCCCCGTCTCTTTCGCCAGCTCCAGTCCCATCTTCAATGCCTCGAATATCTCTGGGTTCGGATAGCTGCATGTAGTGAAATAGCCATTTGGATATTCTTGCTCCGGCACAATCGTAATATCTGTAACTCCGATATCCTTTAACACCTGCGTCACCGGCACAAGCCCCGCTCCGTTAAGCGGGCTGTATACAAGCTTCAGCCCGGCCGTCTTGCATAAGCCTGGCCGTACCTGCCGGGATTCAATGGCCTCGTAAAGCCCCTTTTTGCAATCGTCCCCTACAAAACGGATCAGGCCCTGTTCAACGCCTTCTGCAAAAGATATATATTTCGCTCCTGTCAGGACGTCCGTCTTCTGGATCTCTTCATAGACGATCGCCGCCGCGTCGTCCGTCATCTGGCAGCCGTCTGGCCCATATGCCTTATAGCCATTGTATTTCGCAGGATTATGAGAGGCCGTCACCATAATCCCTGCATTACATTTATAATACCGCGTTGCAAAGGAAAGAGCCGGGACTGGCATAAGCGCGTCGTAAATCCTTACATGGATGCCGTTTGCCGCCAGCACGCCTGCCGCTGTCCTGGCAAATACATCGCTCTTTAGCCGGCTGTCATAGCTGATGGCCACTGTCTGGCTGCCGCCCTGCGTCTTCACCCAGTTTGCAAGCCCCTGCGTGGCCTGGCGCACGACATAAATATTCATGCGGTTCGTCCCCGCCCCAAGCACGCCTCTAAGCCCAGCCGTCCCGAACTTGAGCGCCACCGCGAATCGTTCCTTTATCTCTTCCTCATTCCCTTCAATCTTAGACAACTCCGGCCTTAAATCGGCGTCTTCCAGATCTGCGCCAAGCCAGCGCTTATATTCTTCTCGATACATCTTAACCACTCCTATCTCTTTCTTATACCTTGCCAGACGACATCCGTCCGCCCCGTGAGGGGCATGTATTACGAGATGCCCGGATGGGTATAGATTTTTATACAACTTACCTTAAATATACCATGTTTGTCTCTGTCTCGCAAACTTTTCCCATATAATTTACATATAATTTACCATAATGTAGAGAGGACAAAAAAGATTGACTGGAACGCTAGAAATCCATATACTAATAGTGGGAAATTTTAGTGATTTTTACAATGGAGGGTGATTTTGGCGGACTTATCAAAAATAAAAGCAGTCATTGTAGACGACGATGTTTTTAAGGGGATTGATATACGAAAAGCCTTAAAATTTAACGGCATAAGAAATATCATGACAGTGCGGGATCAACAAAAATTGTGGGAACAAATATATCATGGTGAGGAAAAAATTGATTTGATCGTGACAGATATGCAGTATCCATTGGAATCGGGAGGAATTATAGACAAGGAGGCGGGATTCAAGCTGATAGAAAGAATGGAAAAAGAAAAGATAGACATACCGATCATCGTATGCTCTTCTCTGAATCTCATTATCCCCAACATATTAGGAAGCATATGGTATAGCAAGCTGAATGATCTCGATTCAAATTTTAAGAAGGTACTTGGCGGATTAGAAAAGGACAGTTTAGCGGACGAATAACAAAATAATGACCAGTCGTAACAGGAGGGACAAACGATGCACAATGTGAATGAATTACGTAAGATCTATGCTAGTGGAACGCTTGAAACAGCAGATGGGAATAAAATCCTGTTAGAAGAATTGAACTATAAGAAATGTATTATAGGAAGCGACGAAGCCGGTAAAGGAGAGATCTTCAGGCCTCTGGTTACAGCCGCGGCCTACATAAGACCAGAAAACATAGATAAGCTTATTAAGGCAGAGGTGCAAGATTCAAAAGGCTATGGAGAGACTTATGCACAAGCTAAAGAAAAAATTTATTCCATAGGCGAGCAATTAACAGGATTTACCTCATACAAAGATTTTGAGGGCAAAGCAGGAAAAGCCATTCGTACAGATTATGCGACATTTGCAGTAAGCATACTGTTAAATCATGAATTTAACCAACGATTCGAACCTGGCTCCGGGAGAAAAAAATCCGGCAATCTCTTCGATCTGCAAAGACATGAGTATAAGGTTGTGCTGCAAGCGCTGGCTGGAGCTTTTCCATATGATTATGTGGTCGTAGATGATTTCCAAAATGGAAAAGATCACGACAAAATTCTTAAAGAAATTGATATCCCGGCCGGACAGGCAGTGATCGCCACAAAGGCAGATTCCCAAGTGGCGGCGGTAGCCTGTGCATCTGTCATCGCATACTATCTTACCAATCTTTATGTAGATGCATTGGATAAGATGTTGGAAGAAGAATACGGAATAAACGTACCATTGGATCGCAGCGGGAACTACAATTCAGAAAATTTTCAGGAACCGCTCAAGAGGCTGAAAAAGGCTTCAAAAAAGGGCTATGAAGGATTTTTAGAAAAATACGCAAAGAGTTATTACATGAGAAAGATGGATCTCGGTGATTAAGATATAATGATGATGGGGCAAAAGCCCCCATCTATGATAAGAGGAGCAGATTATGAAGAAAATGATTTACGCAGTAAAAAGGGGAAGAAAGACGGGGATTTTTAATGAATGGCTAAAATGCTCCGAGCAGACAAACAAGTATCCAAATTCAAAATTCCGCCGTTTTGAATATCGAAGCGAGCTGGAGAATGAGGCGGAAGATGTGCCCGGTAGCCTGCGGTATGCTATAAAAGAAGCGGAAGAATATCTGGGAGATCTGGTGTATCTGGGTGAGAGCTTCGACTATTTGGAGGATGTCAGCTGGAAGGAAGACGGCTTTTTGCCCTTCGGCGATAAGGAGGAAGAAAGTATCGAGGCTTCTGATGAAGAATATGACGAATGGGTAGATGACAGCAGAAACACTCTTGATATACCGGTGGGATACTGGCAGATGGCAGAAAATATGGAAAATTATATTCTTACGATTAGAAATCCAGATCAGAGCAGCCGTGCCAAAGCATCGGCTGCGAAAACCCTCAAGCGGGAACTAGTGAGCTGCCTCTCAGATACGAATTTAAACGGGCTGACTATTATTTACCGTGACAGAAAAGCAGAAAATATACTTGGATATGACCCGATAGCCGTAAGTACTTTTGTGGCGGAGATGTTACGCCTATATCCAAAGCCAAATCCAACAGAAATTGAGGCTATAGCGGATGAAGCTTCCATTCGTCAGATTTTCATGCAGGCCGATGCCATAAAAACCGAACTGAAAGGGCCGATTGTTGGACAAGATGCAGCCATTGAAAAACTAAGCGAAGCATATTTTAATACAGAATTGGAGGCATATTTAACGCCGAATAAGGGAGGCCCGAGAAGCGCATACCTTTTAGCAGGGCCTCCGGGTGTTGGGAAGACTTCTATGGTGAAGCAATTTGCCCACAAATTGGGGATCCCTTTTAAACAATTTGATATGTCAGGCTATTCTAACGGGGAGTCCGTGCAAGAATTGGTTGGCTTTGCCCCGACATGGAAAGACTCTGAGCCAGGTAAGCTTACCGAATATGTGTCTAAAAGCCCAAAATGCATTCTTTTATTTGATGAAATAGAAAAAGCGCATATTACCGTGATACGGCTGTTCTTACAGATTTTGGATGACGGAATCTGCGAGGATAAATATTTTAAGCAAAATATTTCGTTTAAAAACACTATCATTTTTTTTACGACCAATGCCGGCAGGCAGCTTTATCTTGATGCGCGAAATGAAAATCTCACAATGCTTTCGGAGAAGGTACTGTTAGACGCGTTGGAGAAGGATATAAATCCGGAAACAAAGCAGCCCTATTTCCCTCCGGAAATACTTTCGAGAATGTCTTCACATACAATTATCATGCTGAATCATTTAAAGGCAGATACAATTTTTGAACTGGTGCAGACAGATATAGAACATCATTTTAAAAAACTAAGAGACAGATATGGCTATACGCTGAGCCAGGGAAAGGAAGATTTGGCCAGAACCATATTATATTCTATAGGCGGAAACGCCGATGCCAGAAACGCTTCCAAAGTAGCAGGCAAGCTTATAAACAGGGAAATACGTAAGTTTTTGGAGCTTCTGGAGGATAGGCAGATGCTGGACAAAAACGATGAGGGAAGAATCATCGAGTGGAAATGCAACTTTGAAGGCGCCACAGAGGAAATCAGAGACTTTTATCTGGGGGAAAGGGACTGTGTAATCCCTGTCTTTGGAACAGTGCAGTACAAGCCGATTGGCCGGATAAAAAATAACAATGTACACGTGAAGAGCACTTTGGATATCAAGGAGTTTATGGAAATGATCCATAAGGAGACTGTTCTTTTCGTAGTGATTGATTACATGTATGGCCCTGAAAATGCGGAAAACGGGCTGAGTGTTGTGGATGCCAGGACAATTGGACGGGAGGTCTTCTTAAAGCTTCGATCGGAAGATGCAGAAGTCCCTGTATATATTCTGGACGAAAGCCGTGGACATATCTATACAGAAAAAGAAAAAAATGCCCTTATGAAAAAGGGGGTCGGAGGATTTATTAAGAGCGGACAGTTTGAAAGCCAGCTGGAGCAGGCCTACCTGGACGTATGCTGTCAAGTGGTAATGGAGACATTGGCAGTGCGGCATCAGATTCTGACATATGAGACGAAAAATGAATTTAACGAGAAAACTAATGTAGGAAATATCATTTTTTCTGATTTCAAGCTTGAAACGGCAGTGGAGTCCGAAGATAAATCTTCGATGCTGTCCGATGGCCTTCGTCCAAATAAAAGCTGGGATGATATTTATGTGTCAGAGGATCTAAAAAAAGAGCTTGGATTTTTCATCCAGTATCTCCAGAATCCTAAGAAATATAATAAAAAGGGCGTAAGGCCAAGGGGAATCCTGCTGTATGGCCCTGGTGGGACCGGAAAGACCTCCCTGGCAAAGATCGTGGCTTCAGAATCTGGAGTGAATTTCCTCTCTGTCAATGCAAGCGAGCTGTATAATGGAGGCGTTCAGAAAGTACAAGATGAATTTCGTATCGCAAGAAAATATGCGCCTGCAATCATGTTCATTGATGAAATTGATGCCATAGGCATGGCACGGGAAGGCTCTTATTTGCCAAATCCAGTCTTGAACGCATTGCTGACCGAGATGGATGGATTTAAAAAAGTAGACAGTAAGCCGGTATTTGTCATGGCTGCCACAAATCTCGGAAATAAAATCGACTTCGCTCTTCTGCGCCGTTTTGACAGATTGTTCAAAATGGGCTGTTTGGATAAAAAAGGAAGAAGGTGGCTGCTTGAAAAACACATCAAAAAGCATGGCGATATGTTCAATATTTCAGATGAAAAGATAGAAAGCATTGTTGACAGGTCTGAGGGGAGGAGCCCTTCAAAACTTGAGCAGGTAGTTGAGGCGGCTTTACGGGAAGGGATTCGGTCAGACCGCATTATTGATGACGACTTGTTTGATGAGATGTTTGAAAAATGCATTATGGGCGAGGAAAAGGTCGATATATCCCCAAAGAAGATAGAGCGTACCGCGTATCACGAGGCAGGGCACGCCTTAATCAGCCTATACTATGGCAGAACCCCGGCCTATATGAGCATTGTGGCAAGAGGGGATCATGGAGGATATGTGCTGCCTGAGACGGAGGAACAGGATTCTACTAAAGAATATTATCTGGAGAAAATCTGTCTTGCATTAGGAGGCCGGGCAGCCGAAATGGTATTTAAATACGGTCTGACGCATGGCGCATCCAGTGATTTGGCGCATGCTACAAACATTGCCACGGCTATGGCATGTACGTTTGGAATGTATGAAGAAGAAATCGGATTGGCTGTGATCGGAGAGGAAGAACTTAAATATAACGAAAAGGCAATTAAGCTTATTAATCGGATTTTATCAGAACAGTTAGAGGAAGCAACAGGCATTATTAAGGCGAATCAAGATGCGATGGAACGCCTGGCCAAAGCAGTTATGGAGAACGGGAAAAAGTATCTGACCGGGAAAGAAATCCTGAAAGCGGCAGGCAAACTGAATAAAAAGTAAAGTACTTTGAGGTTGTTAAATCATCGCATGCCGAAAGGTATGTACCGGTGGGGCGAGAGGGGGTGAGATCCCCGCCCCTTCCTTCCATCTACTTATCCCATAGAGCCACTTGCGATTCCTTTAATGATTTTACCACTCTTTTTGTAATTTTGTCATCTTCTGTAATATTTCCACATACCCTCAGTGTACAACGGAGGATTTATATCATCACCTTTGGCTATTGATGCTATCTGTGCTGCAAATGCAGCCAGTTCCTTCTCCTGTAAAGAATAAGAATTCATTGCCTCCATATTTTTTTGTTTTCGGTATATATATCGACAAAACTGATAACACATTTAGATGTATATCGATTTAATTCGAAATCATATGCTTCTTTATTATATGGGACATTAGGTTCTATATCATTTCCAAATCCGGTAAGTGTAATTGGTTCCAGATTCTTCGTCCAGAATACAATGTTATTCTATTATAAAACTATTCCGAATAATAATTTGGAATATCTGTTCTACGGCTAACACTTAGAAGCATAGCATCATCTTCTTTCAAACTTAATTATCAAATCACAGATATACGTTGTCCTTCTCATTGCTTGTTCTTCTTTTCCTATTGCCTGCTCTTTTCTCAGTTTCTCAATATAGTAAAGCAACTCTTCAGGAATCTCAGGATATCCTCCAACATTTTGGGCAACATCCGTCTCCCAAATATACTTCTTCGCACCTAACCGCATCAAATCTAACCGTTTGGGGTCTCCATCCTTACTTGACCATATGAACTCATCATTCTTCTCCACCTCCACGCGTAGCCCTTGTTCTTTCAATTGGTCTACTGTCGTTTTCGTAGCCGCCATACATTTAAACTCTTTTACACGAAATCCTGTTTTTTCCTCTTCCAATTTATCCATCATATCTTGTACTCTCTTTACATCACTATTAGACACCCCTTTTTTTGCCTTCCGCAAAGAAATACAGAAATAGATTGTGTTCTTTTCCATTTCAGATAAATTGTTCAGCATCAGCTCCATATCATTTTTAGAAAATTCGCTAATTGATTTCGGGAAAAAATATATATCATACGTATTGAATCGATTATCCTGCCTTTCAAAAAAATTTTTAAAACTCTCCTGAGAAAATTTAAATGTCTTTTTATCTTTGTCCCTAACTTCTGCGCCCAAACTATGATCCCATTTTATCGCATCAATTCCGTGATACTTAATAACAGGCCGTGATATCTCCCTTTCATCAAGCGTACAGGCTAACGCCCAATAGTCAAGCATCGTCCCGCACCCCAGTGATACAACAGAAATTTGCTCCTTATCTGCAAAATCTTCTATAACCTCATCACACATGGATAAATATTCAAAACCATATTCATATGCATATTTCAATAGATACAATTGTTGAAATGCTAAATCGCTATAAAGCGATGATCCATCAGATTTAAGCCTTGGATCTCTATTCTTCAGTTGATCCGTACCAGACTTCCTGCCCCGCATGCTCTCTGTTCCTTCATTACGATGCTCCTCAAATTTTTCACAAATCCCTTTCAAATACTCTGTTATCGTTAACATAAAAAACTCCCTAATCAACTCTGAAGCAGCTTAAAAACACCCTAAAAGCAACTGACATGGACAACCTTCTCCATAAAAGTCTTTCTCTGTAATAAAGATAATATCATAATCTGATTTTTCTCTGAGAAAAGAACTATTCTTAATAATTACGGATAACTCTTTATCCACAATCTCTTCCGTACTTTCATTTCTTGCAACAGAACCGTATAATACAATAATCCGCTTATATTTCTCATAAATGTCCGGCTGTTCCTCTTTCAGACGTTTATCATCCAATCGGTTATTGCATACCGATTTCCAAGACACTGTAAAATGTATTCTAACAAACCACACGAATCGGTGTCAGAGCCACCTTGATTGCCTCGGAACCATCATGGGTATTAGAAAACTTGATTTTCCCTTTTTTTCATGTTATACTACCAATCGTCCCCCCAAAGCCCATCAGAACCAAGATCCACAGGGCTTGCCGCCTACTTTCGGCGTAATGGGAAGGTAACAAAGACATCCGCCGGATATCTTTGTCGCCTGCTTAGGCGCGTGTGTTCGAGACCTTCCACACGTAAAACAAAACTTTAAAATTCATGATTTTATGATACCCTGTCAATGTCTGTTATCCCCGAAAACATGCCTTTTTTGGGGATAATCTTTTTATCATTTTTCATCATCGTCTGTATCATTCCGGACAAATTCCGGGCAAAAAATCAGAGGGCAAGTATCTCTTACCCTCCAGTTTTTTAATCTTGAACTACAATCTTGATTTATACTTCTCCTGCTCTGACGTCGGGATTTTCATTGCCGCCATTGCCTGTTCTGCACTCCATTTCATCGTTTCCATTAGATTTTTAATGGTCTGCACCAATGTCTTTTCTGCGGTTTCATTTCTCATTTCTTCTAATACCTTGCACATTTCATTCACCCCTCTCGGATTCTCCTTCAAATATCTTGTTCGCTCTGCCATAATTTCATAATTCATATCAGCAGCATTTGTACAGTTAAAATCGTGCATCAGCTTTCCTAAATCAGATTTTCCCCGGTACTCACCATTTACATACAAAATATGCTCCCCGTCCTCAAAAGGTCGGTTTATTGTCAAATTAATTCTTTCAATCAAATATATTGCTTTTCCCTCTCCATAAAAATCCTTTTCCGTAATGAAAATAGTATAGGTGTCCGGTAGCTCATGAAAATCTTGTCCTGCATTGAGGTTCTCAACATCCAATACACTGGAATGATACCTTGCCCTATGTGGATTTGCACCTTTATCCTCACGCTGAATCTCCAAATCATATTTTTTTCCACTGGAATCTGTTCCATAGGCATCTAAACAAACCGATCTCGCCCCTACGAGACGTTTCATATCTTTCTGCGTCTGGCACTCTGTAATAATCAAATCCTCTTTACCAATAATAATACGCAGTACAAACTCTGCCAATTCAATATTGTCCTTGAAAAGACATCTCATAAAATCATCGTCTATCGGACGTAAACCTCTTAGCCTCTGCAAATCTGCCTGATGTTCATACTCTCTGATTTGCTCTTCTGCTCTGTCCATCTCTATACCCTCTTTCTTGTATTTTATTTTCAGGGTAACGCGAATTAATTTCTTCTGTTTTAATTCTATCATATTACCCCAATTTCCTCAATGAAAAGAATTCTTAAAAGCCTCCTGCTATCTTATCCATTTCTTCTGCCTTGACGTCCGGCAACACATGACTATATAAATCCATTGTCATAGCCAGACTGCTATGGCCAAGTATTGCCTTGAGTATCTGCGGCTGCATCCCCTCCTCGATTGCCCTTGTTGCAAATGTATGCCGAAATACATGAGAAGTAATATGCGGAAATTCATGTCCATCTTTCCTAATTCTTTTAACAATACGGTCTATCTCCCCCTGTACTCTCCATCGGCTCAATGGTTCGCCATTCTCCGTACAGAATAAAAATCTATCTACTCTTTCAACTTGGAATCTCCAGTAATTCTTTTGTGCATTAAGAAAAAACTCCGTTTCCTTAGTCATCGGAATATCTCTGATAGAAGTTGACGTCTTAGGCGTGTCTACAAAATAATTTGTTTCATCCGCATCCTCTTTGGAACTTTTGACCTGCATTTCTTCCGGTATCTTATACTCTTGCTTATTTTCATATTTAAGAGTACGCCGCACGTGAATCACACCCGCATTTATATCTACATCTGAAGAATATATAAGCGCCCTCAATTCCCCGCTCCTCATTCCAGTCCTTAGCAATACCGCAAAAAAATTATACAGATAACTTTCCCTTGCATATTTCATGAATAAATTTTGTTGTTCTCGCGTCATTACCCGGTTCTTTTCTGCATCTTTTATTCTTGGTAAAACGGCAAGTTTTACCGGATTCCGCTCTATCAACCCATTTCTCTCTGCCTGCTTAAAACAACCATTTAAAACCGCTGAAGCAATTTTTATTGTAGACAAGGAATACCCCTCCTTTACCCATTCATTATACATTTTCTGTATATGCTCTCCCCGAATGCTATTCAATTTTTTAGAACCTATTTCCTTATTAATAAGCCCATCATAATATTTCTGATAATTTATGTACGTTCCGATTTTAACCTGATTCTTTTTGTACTCCTGCATCCATGTGTTAAACCAATCGCGAACCAGAATCTTATCCCTCTCAACATAAAGTCCATGCTCTAACTTGTACTTTAATTCCCGTCTCTTCTTCTGAGTCTCCGTAATCGTTTTTCCACGCACTACATATTCCCTATACTCATAATAAACCCGACCTTCATAACTCTGCCCCCTCTGACGAATCCCCTTTGGAAGACTTCTGCCCTGCTTACTAACTGCCACATTCACACCTCCCGCATACTTTAAAAGGGACCTGTAAAGTCCCTTTATTCTATATTCTTTTCTAAATACTCTCGTAACTTATCCAACTTTATTAAAACACGTTTTCCAACCTTAATACGCGCCCCTGCATCCATAGCAATTTTATCGGCCGTAGATTGTCCGCATCCTAATAATTGTGGAAGTTTGTCCCTCGAAACACAAATAACCTCCTGATCCATTTGAAATTCTCTCGTCTTTCTCATTATGCTTTCTCCTTTACTGTATAACGATTTTTCTTATCTTTCCCTTCCGTAGTCTCCAAGTACAGACCAAAATCTGCACATATGTCTTGCAGTTTCTCTTTGGAAAAAGAACCGTCTTTTTTCACAATGTCTTTCAACAAATCTTTACGAAACTCTTTTGCCAGCTGAGTTTTCATTTTGCTCAATTGCTCCAATGAAAATTCCTGTATCTGCAAAAGTTTTTCTCTAAGTTCATCCTCCCTCTTCATCCGGTAAGATGAATCAAAAACACATAGTTCCTCTGGCTTCTTTCCTAACCACCCGATCTGTTCCTGCGCTACCCGTTCTGGACTCTGCAGCGAAAGTTTGTAAAAGCGCTTCATTGCAAGCAACATATTTCCCGTCTTCTCTTTAGCAAATTCATTTACCGCAAGAGTTACCTCTCCTCTCTGAATATAAACACTAGACTTTCGCTCGGTATAGTACTCGGTCGATTTATCAGTAATTACTATCGCATTTCGCAAAAATTCCGCTTTTCCGTCTTTCCCAATCCATCCATAGCGTAGTAATTCCAACGCATAAAGGTCCAGATTACCTTCATCCAATTCTTCATACCAACGCATCTTCTCTTCATATTGCGAAATCCGCTTTTCATAATAACGAAAATCTCGTGGAAAAATATAAAGATTGCATTGTCTTGTACTCTCCGCTCGAATTCTCCCCACCATTTGTATAAAACTCACACGAGAATCCGTTGCGATTACAATATTTCCAACATCCTCATCATGTATGGAAATACCGTTATCAAGTACAGAAGTTGTAATAATTATCTTTGGACGTACCTTATGCTGTACTGCCAGTGCTTGAATGACCTCATCATGTATTCTTTCATCCATTACCTGTGCATTTAACAAAAAGACTTCGTTATCCTTTACTCCATTTGTTTTAATTAACATTTTTTTGAATGCCTCCGCTTTCTGTTTATCGTCAATAAAAACCAATGTCTTCTTCTCAGAGCTAGCAATCTTCTCAGCAAGTGTTTCCACATCATATGTATACAGACACGTTAGCCGAGAATAATCACTCCATGCTTGAAAGTCGTAAACACTATTTTCATATTTAAATCGCGAAAAATGGATGCCAACATTCTCTTTCTGACTTAGTTTTTCTGCACATTTCTTATACGTCATTTCAACTAAAGGTTTTACCTCTGAGAACGTTGCAGTAATCATTATGATACATTTATAAAAACACGACAATATGATTTTCTGCAAGAGTGCATATGTCCCATCCGCATTAAAATCTGAGTCTCCGTAAAAATAATGCGCCTCATCACATATCACAACATCATACTCTTTTAGCATTCTTTGAAACACCTGATAATCACTTGATTTCTCTGCAAGAGCCTGATATGTTAGTACATCTACCTCCTCAACCAATTCTCTGTAACAATCATAGTGGTCAGCAAGTTCGAATCCATATTGCTGTCTCAACAACCTGCGATTGCATAAAATCAGCATTTTCTTACCTCGGCTCCTACAATACGGCAGCAAATCCGTCAAAATAAAAGTGGTCTTTCCCGTTCCTGTCGGCGCATTGATAACAATCTTTTTTCCATTGAGCCATGCGGCATACGTATCCATTTTTATTTCGTCTGAAATATAACGGTTCATCTTTCTTCCTCCTTACTTAACAAGTTTTATCATCAGCTGATATCATAATCATATACCCAATTTACTAAATTTTGTATTTATATCTTTATCGTATTTTTATTTTAAAAAAGATTTACTAATATGCTTTTTTCTGTTAATATTATGAGTATATAAACTTTTATGGAGGAAAATTATGGATATAAATGAATTAAATTCTCAATTGAAATATTTTTACCTTATCAATACTGATTGTATTATAGAAGATTTGCAATCAAATAACCTTTATAAGAATTTTAAAGAAAATAGTACTGGCTTATTCGATGTATTTCACTTGATCTTTTCTAAGATTATAGCGGCAACCAAACCCTATACAGAATTTATTCTATCTTCTACCCCTGCCTTTTCGCGCTCTCTCTTTGGCGAGGCTCCAGGCACACCTGAAATCCCCGCTCTTTTTTTTCTATGTGAAGCAAGCCTTTTCCATCATTGTATTATACAGGGCTTCAAAAATAGCTTGGATAAACATATTATTCAAACGGGCAAACATTGTACCAAATCACTTTTAGAGTTTAGTTCTAATAATCCGATTATCAAGTTTTCCGTCACAACTATGCCAGCAATCAGGAAAGGATGTTTATGTTCTTTTGAAAAGAGTCAAAAATATTCTCCACAAGACGGTTCAACTGAACATCAACAATTCTATGGACAATGTAAAAGAACATTAAAAAGCACAAAAGATTATTCAACGCAAGTAATTCAACAATTTAAGAAAGAACCAGAAAAGGCTTCTGATGGACTTCTCTTTACAGCCAAAACCGAAAGCACTCCCGTCGCTTTCCTCTTTGATAATAACGAAGTCAAACTTTTTAACACCTTCTTGAAACAAAAAGAAATTCAATATACTTTTTTCCGCAGAAGATATAAAGCTTTATATAATGCTTATTCTAAAGAGCGCTCTACACTTTCTACTATTGACCAAATTTTATTTGATATTGTATTGGAGCAAGCATATGGTTTTTTTCTTTTTAGTTATATTCATGAATTACTTTACAATATGGAAATTTCTGAGAGTTTTGAAAAAATAGCAGCGTTAAGAGGCGATATGTTTTATAGCATAATTTCCGACTATCTTGCAACTCTTCCTATTACATATAACCGTTCAGTCTTTTTAAAGTATGCTTGTGAAGCAATTTCAAATAGTCCTAATCTCATTTCAATGTATCCAAAGAAACCAGAGATAATGGCTTATTATGAAACCTTTACCCCAAAGCCAAGAATTTCTTTTTCTATGGAAGCTTTACAAATTATGAATTCCTTTTTTCGGTTACTTAATTATAACGTTTTGCCTCTTTTGGAAAACTTATGGTTTGTATTAACCATCAAACTCGGAATTAGTTTTAAAAATTATCGTGAATTTATTGAAGAATACCATCTTACTATGACTTATGACTATACCTGTATTCCTCCCTCTATTTTTGAGAAAAAAAGAACTTCATCTTTTTGTGACTATTACGATATCTTACATACATATATACTGACAAATACAGAACCCTCTTTAACAAGTACACTTTTTTGTAATGAGGATTCCAAACATAATCTCGGAAATATATATAAATATGATTTTTGTAATACCATAAAGCGGCAGTGTACTACTATCAATTCACCTCTTAGAAAAGATATTGTCCATCGTTTACTTGAACCATTAAAATATCGTCAAGACAACTATTTCGATGAACAACAAGAATTTATTAGCAGCCACGCCAAAAATATTTATAAATTTGCTCAATCGCTTGATTGGGATGCTCTATCCAAAAAACAACACTAAGACTTCACAAATAATACTCTCTCTTAAACAACAATGGGAGAGGCTTACTATCTCTCCCATTGCAAACAATAGCCATTGGTACAATCAGATAACAGAAAAAGTTCCTTCTCTATATTAAGGAAATTCCACTTTTTCACTTTTTCTTCAAACTAATTTAGGTTCTTCCAAAGCATCCAATATAGATACTTCCATTATTTCTTTCCCAATAAAGGCTATCTTCATTCACAATATCTTATACAGATAAATAACTGTAACAATTTTTCACAGAAATACCAAACCTTATTCTAATCAAATTATACATTTTCCCCTGCTATTCTAATTTCCTCCTTCTCCCTATCATAATAATAAACAGAGTCTGATAGCACCTCTTCCGCCGCTATGACATCCGGATCACCATTAACAGACATGACAATCTCTTTCAGTTCCGCCGCACAGATTCCTTTCTCATCACAAATGAGCAGAACCTCATGCACCGAACTGGGCAGCATAAACAGATTACACCCCTTCTCATCTGCAAATGTTTTCAACATATCCGCACGCAGCATTGCCCTGGCTCCCCGAATTCGGTTTTTTGTAGAAAAGATATATACATCAATGCCCATTTCCAGTTCCGCTGCCATCTCAGCCGGAAACAGAGATAGCAGGGACGCCATATCCGTTATCGCAAATTCCTCTTTTCTAAGATTATCCATTGCCGTCCGGTAGAGTTCCTCTGCATCAATCCCCCATGCCCCTGTCTGTGCCCACGAGACATGGACGGCTACTTCCACTTCTTTCTCATTCAGCAGTACGGCAAATATCATTGCCAGATCCAATACCTTTTTATAGGGTCTGTCTTTCAGATATTCCTCATTTCCTTCTAACCGGATCAGCAGGATTCTAACATAAGGCTTAGCCTCTTCCCATTTAAAGCCCTTCAAGCCTGCTAATGCATTCGTTCTCTCCTCATAAATCTCCAATACAGCCTCTATACTCTCTTCTATATTTCCAGTATAACCATACTCCTTTAAAAGACTGTCTACATGAATCATCGGCGTGATATTCTCTCCTTTCGTCTGCAGCGCCAATACTTCTTTCTTCACATTATTCTTAACTATTTCCGTATAATAAACAGACACATTCTCCCCTAACTGCTCCTGGGCTTTATCTTTTAAAGATTCCTTATATGTTGTATAATCCACTCTCTCCACCTCCCCTACGACAGCATGTTACATAGAAGACGGGCTGTAAAGCGTACTCCCGAAATGAATCCCTCTCTCTGGCCGATGACAGCTCCCTTACATATTAAATCTGCCAGGGACGCTTTCGTCATGTGCTCTATGTCCGCTCCCGTAAGCAAAAGAAGCAGTCTCTCATTCATCACCTCATCTGCGCTCCCTGATGATTCGCTCATGGGGACAAATACCTTGTCATAAATTCTTTCTATTATCATCTCTCCTGTCCTTTCTGTATTTTCTATATTTCCTGCAGTTCCTTCGTCACACTTTCCTGATTCTCTTTTTCTCTGTCCTGTTTTATTTTCTTCCATATATCATAGTCCTCCTTCTGTCTTCCCTGTATACTTACCGGCTCTGCCCGCTATCGGCTATGCGGCGGCTTTTGTCCTGGTCTTTTTCAGTCCCTGAAGCGCTTTCTCATAAATCTCCGGCGTCATATCCTCCGGGCGTTCTATCTGGTATCTCTCCATGACCGTCTCTATCGTTACCCCGGTACGGTCAAGCTCTTCCTCCAAAACTTTTCTTTGTGCCTCTGCTATATCTTTTGTTCCGGTTTTCTTTTTTGGTTCTTGTTTCTTCCGCGGCTCTGCTTTCTGCTTTAACTCAAATACCTTATTTCTCTTTCCGTTTAAAATGACAAGCCCGTTGATTTCCCTTTCTTCATTATAAGAAATAAAATCTACCGAAAAACGATCCGTAGTGATGTACCGTTCCCCTTTCTGCTGGATACCGGCAATTCCTGCAGGTATCCAGATAAACGGGGCGGTATACAGTTCTCTTCCAAGCCCCCAGTTAAAGCAGGCCCGTTTAAAGGAATCCGAAGCCTGTCCCTTTTCCTTCTCGGAATAACTGGTGGTCCCTACGTCCTGCTTGGCAATCCACTGCTGTTTTTCCCTATCCCAGATTTCCACCGTACAGTACAGGTTCCCGTCAATGCTCTGGTGCGTCCTTCTCCAGCCGAAGGGCGTGAATGTCTCGTCTAAAATCTTCTGGTCTACACGGGCGTCCTTAAATAACAAAAGGCTTAATCCTTTTTCATTCACCGCCCCTACCCTGCACTCAATCTCGTCTGCACGCAGCAGCCGAAGCACGGGCTGACTTTTAGCGGGTGATTCAATAGCCTCTCTTTGAGGGTTCCTCTTTTCCGGCTCCTCTTCCTTCCCGTTCTGTTCCTGTATCTCTTTTTCTTTTATGCTTTCTGCTTTCTTTGCTAATTCCTCTTTTGCCGTCATCTTCTCCTCCAAAACAGGGAGAGACTTCCCATCCCTCCCCGATTTTTATGCCGCCTTTACTGTAAATCTCCTGAAATTCAACGTCTTCTGGTACTGCTCGTATACCTCCGGCCGCTCCTCCTTAAGCCTTTTTTCGTCAATCCTCTGGCTGCTTACAGACTTCCATGATACCCGGTAATTTGCATTTTCCGCCGCCTCCGCTTCCCCAAGATACAGCTTTAGCTCCTGCTCGATCTGCTTCTTTTCCGTAGTCATTTCTTCCAAAAGAACCTCCAGTTCCTGACGGCGGTCTAATTTTTCATCAAAGCCCGTAAGCGGCTTTGTCTCTTTCATGGATTGTCTGAAATACCCGGAGATTACTTTGTCCGCAAGCTCCGAGCCGTCCGGCCTGGGCAGTCTCCTTTTCAAAACGTGGTTCTCCCAAAAGTTCTTCTCTATCTGCCGGAGGTCCAAAAGCGTTGCCTCGTCCCGCCCTATCCGGTAGTACCGAAATTCCCTGCCATAGATGATGACCGCGATATACCATGCGTCCGCATTGCAGACAGACATATAATGGTAGCACTGGATCTGATAGGAAATGGGAATCTTTCCGTCCTTCCATTTATCTGCCAGATAGGGGCTTGCAGTTTTACATTCCAGTCCGGCATTCTCCCCTACAATCATACGGTCAACATCCGCAAGCATGAAGGGATACTCTTCATCATAATACATGAAATTGGACCTTCTTACTTTCTTGCCGGTCGCTTCCATAAATCTCCTTGCCACATAATCCTCAAACTCCCTTCCCTGGCGCATAGCCTCGTTGTCAATCTCCTCTATGAGATCGGTCGTCTTATCCTCGTAAACCTGCATAGCTGTACGGTAGGGGTTTAACCCGCAGACCGCCCCGGCGTCAGAACCGCCGATTCCGCGTTTCCGGTACATAAGCCACGTCTTTTTATCCAGCCCTTTTGTCGCTATTAACTTCTTCATGCCACGCCTCCTTTCTCCTTCGCTCTCTTTTCCCCGTAATGTTCAAGTATCTTTGCCATCTCTTCATTCAGACAGTACTGGATATCTTCCATATGGGCGTCTTCATATGTCACCCACCTCTCATATAAGAACATCAGAATATCCGGCATTGCAATCCCCGCTTTTAGCGTTTCCTCTTCCATACAGGCGCTCATATTTTTTAGAACTTGATAAATACAGATAATCGTGTCAATCTGATAGGCGACCTGAAAAATCTCTTTCTTTTTCATCTTAAGGATCCGTTGCTCAAAGAGCTTAATTTCTCCGCTGATTTTCCAGCGGAACGTTCTTTCTAACTGCTTTCTGTTCATTCTGTCCTGTCCTCCTTTATGCGGCGTTTACTAACTGGTAAGCCCGGTCGATAAGGAGATTCCCTTCTACGGTTCTTGCGAAAAGGTTCTCTTTATAATTTGCCGTCTTTCTAAGCGGCTCCGCATGGGTGGCAAAGTCGCTGACCGCATTGATAAAGCGGTACGCGTTTCTTCCCACGTCTTGTAAATCCGGCGCGTCAAGATAGCGGATCTTCATATCCTCCTGAAGACGGCGGATATTTTTCTTCTGCTGAGGCGTTGCGTTCTCCTCCACAGGCAGGAGCAGTTCTATATATTCCATCACTTTCTTATCCGGCATAGTGATAGAGCGGAGGCGTTCAAACTCCTTTCCCAGGCTGTCCATGTAATTTTCCGCCATAAACAACGTATCCCTTGCTTCTTCCAGCTTGTTCTGTATGTTCCCGGTATGGATCATAGACCAGGAACGCTTTGCATTAGAAAGCGCAAGATTTAATGTGTTCTGGCACACAACGCGGATGGGCGTTAAGGCTACTTTGATTGCCCCGGAACCGTCGTGAGTATTAGAAAAAATCAGATAAGGGCTGATTCTCTCCCCGGAAATAATGTACTCATGGGGCATATGTGCAAGGAGCCATACCCGCCTGCCTCCCTGCAGGCTTCCTGCTGTCTCGTACCGCACGCCCTCCCCTAAAAGCTCATCGGTAAAAGCAAAGGCTTCCTGATTCTGAATCACCTTGTAACGGTCTGTCACAACTCCCAATGCCTTTCTGTCCGTATCCCGGATATTTGCCTTGTATCCCTCCACAAGCTCCTCTCTCTCCGTATAGATTGGCTCCTGCAGAACCCTCCAGTCCAAGCCCGCCTGAATCAGTGCGTCAGAAGAACTCAATGCCTCCTGTACTCTCACTCCTAACCCATGCCAGGGTTTCTCCCTTACATAAAACATACTCTCAACATTTGCTGCCATAATCGATTTCTCCTTCCAAAGTTTGTATTTTTGATTTCTTTTTTCTTGCCGGGTTTTGGTTCATTTCGTGATACAATTTTGAGGTGCTTTTTCATTTTTTGCCAAACCCGGCTAATTTTCCGTACCCCGCAATTACCATACCTGATAGCGTTAATCTTTGTTATTCACTTGCCAGAACCGCCATCAGCCTAAGCCCGCAGATAATCAGAATTGCGGTAATCTCTAAGCCTTTCAATCACCTTCCCCCTTTCTTAAAGCCGTAATATGATTTCTCCGATTGTTTTGCCTATCCGCCTGATTGTGATAATAATCTCCCAGATATGCTTTGCCTCCTTTCTGAACAACAAAAGAATGGCAGGAAGACGAATGCCTCCTGCCAATGTAATGATTTGTTTCACGAATATAATATGTAATTGAACTTTTTTATTTTTACCGCCTGAAAGAATTGAACATCCTAAACTAATATTCTCTGCCTTTTTATGAGGTCCATTTTGGACACCCACAGCCAAACACACACATTTCTACTTTCTGCATCTTCTATAAACTTGAAATACTCATTAACCACTATATAATTATCAAAATATGCTTTTACTTACCCCATTTACTGAAAAATTTTATGAAATCGATATCCTTTGTTTATTATGTGATTTCTACAAATATATTTCTTCATAAAAATAAAGTCTAAAATCCAAAAAAACTGACAATACTACCTGCAATACTTTTAGCTCCTTCCCAAGCCCTATTTCCCAAATCTTTAACTCCTTCCCAAGCGGCCTTCGCACGCTCGACTACTTTCTCTTTCACTTTCCGAGCACCTTTAACAACAGTCTCGCCAGCTTTTGCGCCCGCCATGTAGCCAACCGTTCCACCTATAAATCCACCAACTGCCGCTCCAACCGGGCCAAACATAGCTCCAGCGGCTGCCCCTACGGCCGCTCCTTCTCCCATTGCGGTTAATCCAGCAGCGGTTGCAACCGTTGTCTGTTCGATTTTTTCAACACCTTCTTTAAATGATAATTCCCCAGACATCATTTTTCCAACAACTTTAGCATCTTCAATAGCTACATGTGCAATATTAGCAATCGTTCCTGCCGGAGTCCCTTTTGGGATTACAGTTATAATTTCTTTTTCTATTCCAACTTTTAAAGCTCCTGCTGTTGCCGCCTTAATCCCAAAATCAGCGCCTGTTTCAAGAGCAGTCTCTACTACTTCTTCCCCCTCTATTTTCTCTCCATTCCACAATTTCTGTGCAAGATCGAAACCAACACCTACTGCTGCGCCTTGTAAAGCCGCATATCCCGCCTGTTTTCCTATTCCAGCTGCGAGATCCTTTGCGGCATATTCATTCCAATTTAATTCATTCCAATTTCCACTCTGCGCCTCATCTCGCATTTGCTCCGCACGCGACTTTGTAAGTGAATTACTCGTTGTTCCGTCAGGAGCCTCAATTACAGTAGTAACTTTCTTTTGGATTGCGCCTTCCTGCCCTTCTGGAACAAGCTTTTGCTGTCCTCTATAATCCCCATGTTCAAATGCCTTAGCAGTTGCTTTTGCATCCTTACAGTATTTTGACTGATAACGTCTTACGATTTTATCATTACTGTCAACAATAACGATATCAACAGAATTTTTTGTATAGCCTTTGCCTGTTGGCTCTAACACTTTCGCACGATACGGACTGCCTGCTGCTTCTGCATTCATATTAAATGTCTGTGCATGATATTGTTCTGCGATAAACCCATCCAATCTCGGATTTTTACTTATTACATCTGCTTGTGTCGTTATTGTCTTGTGTAAAGATATATTAGCAGTTTGCAGTGCTCTATCCAAGTCAACAAGATATTTTGCCGCATTCTGCGTAGACATGCCAGAGACAGCACTTTGAGTTGATGACGCAAACCAACTTTCCTTGCTTCTACCATTTGAAACGGCCTCTGACAAAGATTTTTGATTTCTTTCATCAACTCTTAATGTTGTAATTATTTCATTTGTCAACCCCATAATTTCTTTAGGCTCTTTTTCTGGAAGATGCTCCTGTAATTTCTTACTTAACCAATCTTCAATCGGCTTATCCTTATTTGCGGCATAATATTCTACGAATTCCTTCAGAATCGGTCTCAACTCTGTACACTCTTCTTCAATTAATATGGGACCGTCTTCTTCGTCAAGCAGAAGTATATTTATCTTCTCTTCGTCCATTTCCGTCTTTCCTCCTAATGAATATCAGCTTTACTCGCCAGTTTAATATCAATTTTATCAATTGTTGATTTAATCTCTTTAATTTTTTCTTTTAGTGTGCTCGAAATGGATTTCGTATCTTTTACAGATTTTAGTAAATCCTCTGTCGTAATCACATCTTTGCCGTCTATAAATGCCATCTCAATAGTATCTTTAACAACAGCTTCTAAATCAGCGCCGTTAAATCCATCCGTTTCTTTTATTAAGGCTATTGAATCTATATCTTTATGCCATTTTTTCCGTTTTTTCAAGTGAATATCCAGAATCTTTCTCCGTTCCTCACCATTTGGCAAATCAACAAAAAACAATTCATCAAAACGCCCTTTTCTTAAAAATTCTGGCGGCATTCTCGAAATATCATTAGCCGTTGCAACAATAAAAACCGTGTTTTCCTTTTCCTGTATCCACGTTAAAAACTGACCAAATAATCTTGTGGTAACATCATTCCCGCCGCCATCACTCCCAACGCCGGCAAAAGCTTTTTCAATCTCATCAATCCAAAGAACACAAGGGCTTATTGCTTCCGAAAGTTTCAATGCTTTCCGCATATTTTCTTCTGATTCTCCAACATATTTCCCAAGAAGTCTCCCCACATCAAGACGCACCAAAGGAATTTCAAATAAACTGGCGGTTGCCTTCGCTGTCAGACTCTTACCGCACCCTGGCATACCAATAATCATGATTCCTTTTGGAACATCAACGCCAAACTTTATAGCTTTATCTAAATTTGCAAATACTTTTGCTTTTCTGGCAAGCCATTCTTTCAGATTTTCAAGGCCGCCGATATCCTCAATATTTTCCGTAAAATTAACAATTTCCAGCATTCCTGATTTTTTTATAAACTGCTCTTTTTCCTTCAAAATTAAGAGCTTGTCATCTTTATCTATACATCCGCCATCCTGATAAGCCAGATTCAATATCTGCCTAATCTGAAATTCATTCAGCCCCTTAAAGGAAAGTGTAATATCATTGATAATTTCCTGTTCAACAATGATATCCATATCTATTATAAAGTCGCTGATAATACTATGTATTTCACTGGTTGTAGGCAACGGAATATCAAAAACTGTTATATAATTTTCTAATTCACGAGATATTACCGTTATTTCAGACAAGACAAAAATTGTCGCACTATAACTATCGTTATACAAATTATTTTCTGCAATTCTCTTTAAAAGAGAGATGATTTTAGGGTTGTTTAATTCACCATGAACATCTTTTAACACAAGAAATGTTTCCTGTTCAAACCCATCATCCATTGTAAGTTTCAAAAATTGCTCTAAATTACATTCCATCATTGGGCTTTTTGTCTTAAAGTCCACCAGGCCGAGGGCATTATTGAACTCTACGCATTTTGCTTTTTCTCCAACACGCGAAATTGCATCATCTATTACTTTGAAATCAAAGTGATTAATATAAATAATTGGGTGAAGTGCATCTATATAAGATGCCAAAATATTAACTGTGCTTCTTTTCATTCTTATACCTCCATATACACCAGTCTATGGGTCGGCGAATTACTTTTATAATCTATCCCATCAAGAATAACGAACTGATTTAATATATCTTCTCTGCTTAAATCTCCGCCAGACAAACCCGCCGAACGGACAAAATCACCCATTCCCATATGAATAATCATATATTTCTTTCCTTTAGGCTCAAGATCTTTCCAATATCCGTCTGTTTCACCGGCAAAGGTTTTAAGATTTTCTCCAAGTTCTTTTCTAAAAAAGGAGTTCTCAATCATTGAACAAATTTTTTCATACATATACCTTTTATCTGTGTTCAATTCAGTGTCGCATACTAATATCCCTTCTTCATTTACTTCTTGAACAGGTAGATAATATTTTCGTGTCGTTTCATTCATAAGAAGACACATAATCGCTAACCATGACCTGTGTCCCAGCATATGAAACAGATCTCTGTGATCAAGCTTTAAAATCCATGTATAATTAGTTACTATCTCCGAGATATTTGCTTTTATTAAGGCCGCATCATGCGGATTCTGTAATATTCCATCAACAAGTTGTCTATATCCCGTTTCATAGTCTTCAATTATCGCCTTAGTTTTATAGTTTTCTTTTTCATAAACAGCACACAGTTCTTTTCTTTCCTCTAAATATTCAAGTAGATAAACCCCCTCTTCAATCTTTTTTTCATCACTGATAACATTAAAAATTTTTATTAGTTCCTTTATAATTTCAATCGGTTTCTCTGCAGTAATAGCCCTTATTTTTTCCAGCTCTTCTTTATAATCACGCACTTCCAGCCATCTGTGCAGAAGTTGGTTGTTATAATATGCCAATATATCCTCAATTGAAAAATTTTCCTGTAAGTCCTCTATCGTGCGAATCGGCTTATTATCACAGATAAGATTAAATTTAATTGTTTTTGCCATTGTCTATTCCTCCACTATTGTAATTTATTGGTCTACCTATATTAAGCCCTCAAAATCCTGAATTCTTTATTTCCGTTATATTATCCCCATGACTTTTCATCTACATATCCACCCCATTCCCAAATCCTTCTGCGTGTATCACAACTCCCTTCTCATCTTCCTGTACTATCTTCGCCGTAGACAGTTCATGCCATTCTCCCAGTCCTCCGTTACAACTATACCATATCAGACAGCTTCGACATATCATGACGTTATCAAGAAAATTATTATTTTTTTCATATCGGATTTATATGTAAGTCTATTTTATCAATACTTTAGTATTTTGTAAATATGTCAATGTTTAAGTAGGCTTGAAAATAAACAAGCTATAATCAAAAGCTATCGGGGAGGTATTCTATGCTTGGCGAGGTTATAAAAAAACTGCGGACAGCTCACAGTATAAGTCAGGTTCAACTGGCTAACGGACTAAATGTTTCAAAACAGACCGTCTCCAACTGGGAGAATAACAATATCCTTCCTTCTATTGAAATGCTGGTAAAGACAGCACGGTTTTTTTCTGTAAGTACGGATTATTTATTAGAATTAAATGACAGGCAATATATCGAAGTAACCGGACTGACTGAAGTGCAGTTAGCGCATATCCAGCAGATTATTCAGGATATTTCCGGAGAAAACAAAAAATAAAAGGGATTGTCCACTCAGGCAATCCCCATCTTCTTTTACATAATCACAGTCAGTTATACTCCGTTCCCCTCTTTTACAATGCTGTCTTCTAATATCGAGATTGCATACCGGTATCCCTGCATATAGCTTTCAGAACATTCTCTTTCAAAAATATTTAAGATGTCTGACAGTATCTTTTGATACTGTTCTCCTAAGATGATATTGTAATTATCAAAGATACTCTTTAATTCATTCTCTACATTGTTTATCTCTTTCATAATAATTTCATTCTCCATTTTAATCATTTTCTTGTGTCACAATTCCTTTCCCTATCCTTTGCCTTCATTTTATTATAGCTTCACAGCTATACTATATAATTAAGCTTAAAGCATTTTACAGTAAAGATAATATCTGACAGAAAGCACTATTAAGAAATATAATCCGCTAACATATGATTGAAACGAAGTTGACGATGGTAACTACAAATAGGTTGTGGCACAAATATAGAACAGAATTTTTCTCTGACTGCCTGTACTGGCGGTTTCAGAGCTGTTCTATTTTGATGCTTCAGCCCGTAGTTACCTGCTATATGCTGCCATACTGTATATAGAGACTAAGTTTCTATTGATACTATATATTGTATATTATACCTATTGCATAAACATTATTATACTATATATCCGTTACCCTTTATTTATTTGTTATGAAATAATCGAATCCTTTAAAAAATAACATAAATAAGAACCATCTTATAAAATCAAAAGGAGGAAAACAAAATATATGAAAGAAACAAAGAAGAAAGAAATAAAAGAAACAAAAAGTAAAGATATAAAAGGACGGTGTACTCCATCACAAAAGGATTATGTAGATCAATTTGCCGAAAATCACAACACAAATACTTCCACCCTGGTTCTGAGTACTGTAATGGCATACATTCACGCAGAAGAAAATAACGCCACCTCAACCTCAGCCTTTACAGAACAGGTTCAGCACAACATTTTTCGGAATAAAATGATAAACATAATCAATATTAACAAGGCAATACCAGAAGACATAAGAGAATATTTATTTAAGGAGATAGACAAAATATGAGAAACGCAAATCTGATTATACTTAATAAGTCCTATATCAACGATGAAGCGATAGAAAATACTATACGTTACATTTTTCGTCTTGATAACCCACACAAATTTTATTATGGCACATATCCCCCATCACTGGAAAATGCAATTGCCTTGTTTCATCAGGTACGGGAAGTATTCCCTCAAAACACCTGCGACCAGCAGATCCAGCATCTTGTTATATCATTCGGTGGAGTAAAAGATGTCAGACTGATTAATGAATTTTCCAATCAGATTGCCAGTCTGTTTTCGCAGTTTTATCCGGTCTGTTTCGCTCTGCATGATGATGAGAAGCATCTACACACTCATTTTATAGTATCTACTACCAGTTATATTCCTAATACCATGCCTCTCACCAACAAAGTTCTGAATCATACCTTCCTGCCTCTCATGGAACAGGCAGCGGCGGTCTATCAATTTTCTTTAAGGAAGGTGACAAAGAATGTTTGAATTATTTGATGATATCCTGACGATTGAAGATGTCGCGGAAGCCTTGAAAACCGGCACTACACAGGTTTATAAAATCGTACGCTCCGGCCAGCTTAAAGCCTATAAGGAAGGAAAAGACTGGAAAATCCCCAAAGTCTGTCTGATTGAGTATATTCAGCAGAAAGTAGCTTTTCCAGCAATACATAAAAAATAAAGCAGAGGTGTCCACAATGGACACCTCCAACCCTTCACAATATACATCAGACTTTAAACACTAATAACAAAGGATTCGTTATAATATGGAATCAAACTATCATGCGTTATAAACTTCATTCCCTCTGATTTTGCCTGTGCAAGCAAAATTCTATCAAAAGGATCTTTATGTGGCGGAGCATCCTTTGGACGTACTAATGTTTCTAATTCAGCCACGTGCCTGTTAAATATTGGCAATGCTATAAACCCATTCGCTTCACACCCTTTTTCAAGATGTATCCCACTATATCCGGTAATTCCTCCGAGTCCAATACCGCCCATATTGCAATATGTGTGTCCAGCAATATCTTCATCAGTCGACCTCCCCAAATAATCTGGCAATTTCATCATTGCACTCATCTATATCATGCCCATCCGCAATAAATTTCTGTCCCTTCATACTTCCAAGCCTGCGCTTTTTCTCTTGTTTAGCAACATCATAATCTATGCTCATACTTTTTGATTCCGCCGGCATTACGAATCGTTGTATCATGTCAAGAATAAACCTTAAACTATCGTCTGAAAGCCCCTCCAGTGATTGCGTGATTTGATTCTGTAATGTTGACATAATAACCCCACCTTTCTTAATAACCCAATATGATACATTTCTTTTGAATATATTGTAACAAAAATCCTGGTATTTTACACTATATATTTCGGTGACAGCCTATACTTTTCTCCTTTATATTTTCCGTTTGAAATCCATTTCCATCCTCCATCACGAAAAATAGAACACCTTCCCTTTCGCCCGAAATGGCAGATTTTTCCCCTTCGGAATCAGGTACGCATGTTTCCGGCGTATCGTCAGCTTATCCTCAATCTCGCCGTCTGTGATAATCAGAATCGGACCGTCCTTCGGGAAATCCTCTGCACGTTCCAGCAGGTCGATTCCCGGCTGCAGCATGGTTCCCCCTCTTCCCTTTACTTCTACCCGTCCTGCCACATCTTCGGGAGAAAGATATCCCGCATCATAGGCGTCCGCGTCACAGAATACCACCCTTGCGTAAGGCACCTCCCGGACCGCCGCGTAGCTTGCAATACTTCCAAGCGCCATTCCCATCATCTTTGCGCTCATGGAGCCGGATGTATCTAAGATCACCCCGAATGTTCTTGCATCCTCTTTTAATTCTGCCTGAATATAACGCGGTCTTGGAATATCCGGCGTGGAACCCTGCCGTCTGCTTGGTCTTGCATAAGTCCGTATTTTATCCATATAAGGGAACTGCTCCTCGAACCATCTGGCAAGTTCCACATCCCACCCAATCGGCGGCATGGCAAGGGCGCGAATCTCCTGAACCAGCCCTGCGGGTAAATATCCTCTTCCACATGACTGCTGGTATTCCAGCCCCTGCATTAACGCATTCCTGCAGAATTCGTCCATTGTCATACCCGGCGTTTGTTTCCCGCGTATTCCGCTACCTTTTCCGGCCATCATATCGCCTTTTCCGTAACCCCGAAATGTATCCAGTTTATGATATTTACGCATATCTGTCAAAATCAAGTCATAAATCTCTTCTGCCGATTTGTTTTTCAGGCTTTCATCAAACAAACTGCCTTCCGGCATTTCGCCCACTTTCATTTCACACAGCCAGCCGTTAATCACATAATCACAGGCCACATTCCACAAATACGGGTCTCTTCCCCTGCACCGCTCCTGATGCCCCAACCCTGCATGTAAAAATTCATGCGCCATAACAAATTTCAGTTCTTCCGCTCCAAGAACTGCGGCGGGATTCAGATAAATCTCTCCTGCCGAAACATTAACCCCCGCGACTTGTATTTCTTCATGGACACAATAGGTATAATCCTCTATGATCTCAAAAGAGGATGCCAGACTCCCTAACAGCGGATAATGGTTCATAAACCATTTCGCCGCTTCCCTTCCCTTTGACATATCGTTGTCCTTTACATGTCCTCCTGCCTCTCCGACCGTAACGGTTACTGCACTGGATAACGCATTTGCAAACCCCGCCGCGAAAGGATTGGATTCATTCTTCTCTTTACGATACACATTCGGATTCTCCAGCCCGATCATATCCATACCTGACGCCGTTCCGTAAATATTGGATCTGCTTTCTCCTTTTACAGAGATTCCCTCCAGTAAATGTGCATAGATTTTTTTCTCGTCTGTCAGGCTTCCTGCCAGTACATCTGCAGGATTAGGACAGACAGCTTCTCCAAATTTAATATCCGCCAAAAATTTGGCAACAAACAGATCACAGGCAAAATTCCACAAAGCATTCTCACAGTTTTCCGGCATTTTCTCCTTGTCAAAATGTCCGAATGCCAGATGAAGCTTACAATGTGATATGATATACGCCCATTGTTTCGGCGGCAGGCTCATATCCTGGTTTACCAGAATCTCTCCGCGTCCCGTAACCATTGCCGCATTATTATTTCCAAGCGTCTGATTGTCCCTGATTCGGATATAACCGCCCATTCTTCCGAATAAAGGGTGTGCCGTACATAACGCAATCCCCTGTTCCAACTGCTCCTGCCTGATGTTCCGTATTCCTGCACGTTTGCTTTTCGTTTTCTTCTTTCCCATCATTGTCCTCCATTACACTGCCGGCAGGTTTTACCCTGCCAGCTTCGCAAGCCGCGGAAGATCTCTTACAATCTCCACCATAAACCAGTCGGGCAGCGTTACGCCGTCCTCTGCTGAAACAACCATCTGTGCAATTTCATAATTGATGGCAGACAATTCCTTAATCAAAGCCTTTGCCCTGTGGGAAAGGTACTGCGCCTCCTGGTTCATCTTCTGCTTATTCTCCGGCAGTTCATGGATTAATTTTGCCCGGAAAGACTGTGCGAGAAAATACAGCACATCCCGTTCCTGCGGTTTGGACGGGAATTTCTCCGTTCCCCTGATAATATCATTCAGAAGATGCTTATTTCCCAACTGTTTTGTATATGCCACAAACATTCCTGCATGGGACGCGGAAACACAGCCGTATGCCAGCATCCGTATCACCCCTTCATCCACCGGCCTCTCCCCTGCCCTGTATTCTTTTAGAATATCACTCAGCATATGCCATGACCGGGGTGTGGAATACGGCTCTTCTGTTTTGGGCGGTTCGGAAAACAGATGGTCGGGACGCTGTGTAATATAATCCGTTACCCATGTATGGATTCCATTCTGATACGCCCAAGCAAGCCACTGTGAGCTGTCCACTTTCATCTGTACATGGAACATACGGTTTAACAGGGCGGAGGACATGGTCTTTACAATCGCCCCATCCTGCATCCGGTTTCCTGCGCCGATAATAATACTTCCTTCCGGCAAATGATATTCTCCCACCCGTTTCTCATAAATCAGACTGTAAAACGCCTTCTGTACCTCTTGTGAACAGGCGTTTAATTCGTCTAAAAAGAGAACGTATGGCTCTTTTCTCGCAATCATCTTCGGCGGCAGAAATTCGGAAGTCCCGTCTTTTACCTGCGGAATCCCGATAATATCCTCCGGCGCAAGCTGGCTCCCCAGTAAAGATACACAGGGAAGCCCGACGCTCTCTGCAAACTGTTCTACCAAAGCTGATTTTCCAATCCCCGGCGCTCCCCAGATATACACCGGCCTGACCGGAGCCACATTTAACAATACTTCTGATAACTCTTCCTGCGTGACACTTAATGGTAAATTCATAGATGTCTCCCTCTTTACGTCACATACTGACGTCTCACTTTCTCGTTATATTGCTTCTTCTTATTCCTACATTTTACTCTCGCACGCGGACAGTATTTGTCGCAGTGCTGACAATAATTTTTATGACTGGCATCTCTGCCTTTCCTGCACTCTCCCCGCGCAACATAGTATTTGCAAGGTATTTCTCTGTATTTTGCCATGACTTTCACCTCAAAGAAAATATTTTACCAGCAAACTCCAAACTAATATTTCACATTTTGTCTTTTCTATGATTTTCCTGCTCCTGCCTTAAAATTATAAACCGGCTTTAGCCTTTTCCTGATTTCCGCCGTATCACCAATCTGCCCCTCTATCTCCGTCAGATTTCGGTATGCAAACGGGGCTTCATCTAGTGTACCCTTCCCGATACAGGAGCTGTAAATCCCTTTCATCTCCGTCTTAAACTGTGCCACGGTAAACCTTGTCTTTACATCTTCCCGTTTCATCTTCCGTCCCGCTCCATGAGGCGCCGAATAATTCCAGTCTGCATTTCCTTTCCCAACACCGAGAAGAATCCCATCGCGCATGTTGATTGGCATAATCACAGGCTCCCCCTCCCTTGCAGAGATAGCGCCTTTTCGCAAAATCATGTGATCTCCTGCATCATCCATATAATTATGCACAGACGATATCTGCTCCTCTATCTTCCATTTCATTCCTTTTGCCAGTTCATCCAATATAGCGTATCTGTTCAGCTCTGCAAACTTCTGCACTACCTGAATATCCTGCAGATACTCTTCCATCAGCGCACCTTCCAGACAGGTCATTTCATACGGGACAGAAATCCCCCTTTTCTTTAATTCCTTCTGCCCTTCCGCCAGATAATACTCCGTCACTTCTTTTCCCAGCCTCCGGCTCCCGGAATGTACGGCCGCATAGAGATTCCCGTCTTCGTCTTGGTCCAGTTCGATAAAATGATTCCCTCCGCCAAGGGTGCCCAGGCTTAACTCTGCCTTCTCTACATTTACATGCTCCACACAATGTAGCTGCAGGAAATCAAACTCCTGGCTAAACCGATGAGGTCTTTTACGCACGCCAAAACCACAGGGCACATTCTCCCTGATAATCTTGTCAAGCTTCCCAAACTCTGTCTTTTTCTCCTTCAATTTTGCCAGCGTCACGCCGCAGCCCACGTCAATTCCGACGACATTGGGAAGCACTCTCTTTCCTACCGTGGAGGTAAAGCCAATCGTCCCCACTTTTCCAGGATGTACGTCCGGCATAATCCTTACGGTACAGCCTGCAAATGCCTCATTGTCACAGAGCATCTGTACTTGCGCCAACGCATAATCTTCGATTGTATCTGTGAATATTTTTGCTGAAGTATAGACTCCATTTACTGTTTTCATATAATCCTTCCTCTTCTTTTTGGCGCTTTTCTGCAAAAAAAGCACAAAAAAACACCCCTGAAACGCAGAGATGCGGATTTGCCTGAATAACCTCTATAAATGGATATAGAAAATATCTGTCAGCATCTGCCATTAGACAGCATAACCCTAGACTCGACAGCCCCCGTCTGTCCGAAACTGAATGACGGACAATCCGCTCTCTGTATTGATTTCTGTGTTCCTGTTTGATAATTGATTTAAATGCCTCATGATTGTCCTCCTTTCAGTGTGAATAAATGATTTCTGATTACAAGGCTAAGTATAGATACCTGACAGCCGGTTGTCAATACATAAAAGGTTTCTCACCGCAATTTTTTCAGATTGCTTTGTATTGTCCCGTATTCCCGTTATTGGCTTTTATTCTCTCATTACTTTGGCAGCGTCCCATAATGTCACGCAGTAAATATAAATCTGCCTGACTGACACAATCCGCCCTGTTCATAATCACCTTCGCCATAAAGGCTACCCATTCTGTATTCCCCCAGTCCTTTTGCGGTGTGTCCATTTTGGACACCTTCCGTATCGCGTCTTCTGCCTCTTTCGTTGGAAGACACATATTTTCTTTTACCCATTCCTGCATGGCTCCCGAATAAGATGCTGCTATTTGTTCCCGGAGGCCTTCTTCGCTCTCTTCTTTCTGATACCCTGCCGTCCTTTTATTTCCTGTAACCGCTGTTTTCCTTCCTGCCCTTTCCGCAACCTCTTTCACCTGTACGCTGCCACCTTTCGTAACTTTAGCCGCAATCTTCTCCTGCTCCTCGCGCGGAAGTCTGGATGCTTCATAAGCCGCACAGATCCCAATCGTCCCTTTTCTAAGCTCTTCCTTGATTTCTGCAATGGCATTGTTCTGAATACTGTCCATCCGGGCTATCCCCGTACTGCTCTCGTTCATCAGGTTGGCAATCACATCACGCATCTTCCCCTTAATCTCTAATCCATCTTCTCTTTTCGCTTTTAACAGCGCCTCTTTTAATCTCTTTGCCTGCTCTGTTTTCTCCCATGCCGTAAGTTCCCGGTTATAAGCATTTCCTATCAACAGCGACAGCTCAAACACTGCCGGAGTCATATCTTTATACAAGTAACGGACTTTTCGATATTCTTCATGCCCCCGTTCCAGATTCTTAATGTTGGCAAGATTCCGCCTGTGCCCGCTTACTATATGAAATTCCCCATTCACCCGCCCGAGTACCGTAGGCTGCTGTTGCCCCACTGTCAGGAAACTGTCCGCAAGCTCTTCTATGTTCTCCTGGGAATAGAAATTACGCTCTGACGGCTTCACGTCATAAGGGTTCAGCCAGATTTCTTTATAGTCATTTATGCTGTCTTTTCCCGATTCCTTATTTCTTGCATCTATAATGTCACTGATCCCAAATCTTGCCATACTATTACCTGCCTTTCCCCGTATAGCTGGATACGAATTTCTTATAGTCCTGTGCTGCTCCGCTGCAGGGGCTGTATTCATAAATCGGTTTCCGCAGGAAAGAGTTCTCTGCTACTTTCTTTGAATACCGAATAATCCCAAGAACTGGATATTTTCCACAGCGCTCACTGGAAGGATTTTCATATTCCCGGCGAAGCCACTCTAACCCGGCTTTTTCTCCGTCTGTATTTTGATATACAGTAATCAGTATGCCGCCTAATGTAAGCGAAGGATTCAGAGCTTTCACGTCCTCAATCTGCTCCGCCACTATATCCAGTCCAGTGAGCGCATCCTCGTCAATCTTCACAGGCACAATGACCTCATCTGCCGCTGCAAGGGAATTGATTACGTTAAGTCCGATATCTGGCGGATTATCAATCAGGCAGTAATCATATCCTCCTGCTGTATTCCTATCCGTACCCTTCTCCCCGCTGTTCTTTACCAACTCCATAAATTTCTGATACCGTTCCATCATGTCGCTGTCTCCGCTTTTCAGAAGATTCCATACCGCGCCAAACAAAGACATATTTGAGGGCACAATATCTATCCCGTCATAATCCGTACGCTGTATCAGTTCTTCCGGGCGCTCCCAGTTTCCGCACAAAAGCCTTGTGATCGGAGCTGTCTGCTCTGCGTCATACCTTCGATAAGCCTTGCTAAGATTCCCCTGCTTATCGTTATCCAGTATCAGCACCTTATAACCTCTTCTCCACAGCTCATATGCCGTATTTACCACTGAAAAAGTTTTTGCTACTCCGCCCTTTAAATTTAGAAAATTTATGATTCTCATCTTATTCCTCTCCACTTTCTATATCTACTGTATTAAAACAAAAACCGAGGCATTTCTGCCTCAGCCTGCCTATGTCCAATTTGGACACTTTGTAACCATTATCTCCCAATACCATTCCGGACAAATTCCGGACAAACCTTGATTTTTCTTCTTTTACATGCTATACTAATCCACGTTTGCAAGTCTACGAAAACCAAGGTCTATCAAGGCTTGCCGCCGATTGCCGGCGTTAAATGAATCGTGTGTTCGAGACCTTCCACACGTAAAACAAAACTAAAGGAGAGATATGATTATGAAAACAAGAAACATTGCGTTTCTAACGCAGGCAGCTATGATCGCTGCCATCTATGTGGCGCTTACTTATGTATTCGCACCTTTTTCTTTCGGTGAAGTGCAAGTGCGGATCGCAGAGGCGCTCACCATTCTGCCTCTGTTCACCCCCGCCGCCATTCCCGGCCTGTTCGCCGGATGCCTGATTGGGAACATTTTAGGCGGGGCTGTACTCCCTGATATTGTGTGCGGGAGCGCCGCCACTTTAATTGGAGCCTTCTTCACATACAAGCTACGGGAGAGGACGCCATTCCTTGCACCCGTCCCCCCGATCCTTGCAAATGCCATTATCGTTCCTTTCGTACTGCGGTTCGGTTACGGCGTGCTGCTGCCGATCCCGTTTATGATGCTGACCGTCGGCATTGGGGAAGTGATTTCCTGCGGCGTGCTTGGGCTTATCCTCTACAATACGTTATACCGATATAAAAATATTGTATTTTCTACAGCCGCTAAATAAGCAGCTTAAAGGGAAAGAGCGCCGGATCAGCGCTCTTTCTCTGTCTCTTTATCTATTTCTTCATTAATGTCTCTTATTAAAAATTCTATAAACTCCCTACACTTCCCGCACCCGGTTGCAAATCGGAGTTCCGCTTGAGCCTCTTCGTAAGTTCTTGCGCCGTTTCTGACGGCATCTTCAATCATCCCATAACTGACGCTTTTACAATTACAGGCCATTTTGTTTCTCTTCATAAATATCCCTCCATAATTTTTCTTAATACTATTGAAAATTTCTTATACATAGCTCACATATGTGTAGCCGCTCCCCTCTGTCATAGCGTTCACTCCCTCATAAGATATCGTCTGCTCTGCTCCGCTCGCAATGTCTCTGCCAATGACTCCCCAAGTCGTATACCCTACGATGATCATCCCTGTACCCGGGCCTGACATGGCAAGGACAGGCGCATTTTTGGCTACCATGCACAGCAGCTGTTCGGATGTGCAGCCTGTCAGATCTATTCCCCTTCCACCAGACATCTCCTGCATAATCTCCATTGGAGTGCGTCCTGTCTGCACCTGTGAACGGATCGCCTCAATCTCTTCTTCTTTCCCCTCGATATAATACTGCGGCGCCAGATCCTCACGCCCCCATATATATGTCTGCCACCGTGAGACAACAACGCCGCCATACTTCTGCGCCTCTTGAATAGCCGTTCCTACGTTGTCATAAATTCCCTGCAGCTCCCCGTAGCCATACACATAGCTTTTATTCTTCCCTGCCTCTTCCCTGTCCAGAGACAAGAGCGTCGGCCTCTCATGGCGGACTTGTTTTGGCCTCAGGAGCTTTGGCTGCCTGTCCTCTATACCTTCTACGTAGACGAGCCGCATCTGGCTTTCTTTTAGCTCTGTGACATATTTCTCCAAATATATATTACTTTCCTCAGGCTCCTCATTATTCGTGATATAGTCTTCTGGTACGCTGGTGTAAGCCATCCCCGCTTTCATAGCCCGTTCTAACGTAATCATATTGTCCTCGAACTTCGCTCCCAGGATGTAGATGCCGGCCTGCTCATATGTCTTCACCGTCTGCCCTTTCTCATCCTCAATATCGATGCGGTATATCGGAACGACTTCCTGGCCGGAGACAGTATTCCCAATATCGTCTGTCCTGGAGATCCCATACGCAAAGTCTCCCCCGATAAAGCCAAGGGGGGCGATGCTCTCGCCTGGCCCACAGACGATCTTCCTCTCTTTCCCTGTCTGGAAATCGAGTACTGTCACATCATAGCCTTCGCCTGTCCTCGACTGCTCCTGATATGCCGCCAGACGCCCATCGCCGGAGACTACATACTGTCCGTCGGAAAGCCCTGTCACCAGCTTATCCTTGTACCCTGTATCTACGTAGATCTTATAAAGAGTCCCATCCACCAGCATATACAGTTCTTCTTTGTCTACATTATAATGCAGGAGCTCTCCCATCTCCTCCACTGTCCTCTCATACGATCGGTCACTGGAGACAAAGGCCTTCTCCTCTACAGAGTTCTGCATAATATTGTAATAATAAATAGAAACTCCGACCTCCCCTTCATGCTCGCCGCGGTTCATATATCCGATTACTGCAAATACTGTGTTCCCGTCTCCATCCACTTCCAGCAGCTCGATTTCATGCTGCTGGGGCAGATTCCGCATATCCGTATTCTCTGCTACAGCAAAGCTGAATACGAGGGATATCTCATTTGTATCCTCGTTATAATTCCACAATTCATTGGCTTGTACAAATGAGACGATGGTAGCGTCCTTATTCGTCATATAGGAAACATCCCTGTCTGTAATACCAAGCGTGACCCCTTTCTCACCCAGGATCTGTCCGGACGCGTCGAACACCTGCTCCGCCGTGCGGTCATAATCCAGAAGATATTCTCGCCCTTTGCCCTTGCGGACACGGAAAAACTCTTTCACATTGTAAATATCGCTTTCGTTCTCCTCGCCTTTGCATGTAACGCGGTATGCGATCTGTACGGCAGTGTAGGCCTCGTTGATCTCCTTAATGTTCCAGCTCTCTTTCCCTACGACGTCCGGCTCCAGCTCCCCCCATGTCACGTGGCTGTAATCCGAATGAATGGTCACATGGCCGAATGTAGTATTGTCTCCCTGATCGTCCGGTTCGATGGCCGCCGTAATCCCAGCGCTGTTGTCCTTCTCCAGTATATTCTCATGAAGGCTCAGAACATAGTCCAGACAGTCTACAGTATCCAGACCAACAGTCTCTTTCACACGTGTATATAAGTAGAAGCTCTTCTCACCGTCAAGCTCAAGAACAATTTCCAGCGCCCTCTCTTCGCTCAAAACCCCCTCTCCCTCCAGGGCAAGCGCTACTTCCCTCTTGGGGCTCTGTACGCTGTCTTCCAGAAGCTTTTCCTCCCCGTCCAGTGTGTAGACTGTATAGGAAAGCCTGTTGACAGTATTGTCATAAGCGTTCAGGTTCAGCTGGATGCGCCCGTTAGTAGCCGGAGTGACTGTGTCGCGCACGGAAGGGATATCCATTTTCTTCGTGTAGGCAGGGAGAGGATTCAGTGCATACCCATTATAGGAAAATGTAACCTGTGGGCGGGCGGCCGTTCCCATATCCGCTTTCATATCGTCATTGCCTTTATTCGTAACATAGCTAAATACAATAACCGCGAGAACGAAGACTGACGTCAGCACCCCTGCGCGGCCCATATATTTTTTCCACTTCATAAGACGTCCCCTTGTCTGTCATTTGTTTATCCTAAATACTTTTATCTGTCTAAAAGCCCCTTTAGCGTTGGCGACACATGGAGAAATTCCTCACATGCCGCTATCCGCTCTGCATTACTGCCCTTCTTGCCTGTGTATACCGCACGGATGAGTATATTCTTCGGCGTGTGCTCCATGTCGATAAACTCCAGCACCTGCACCCGGTAGCCCTCCCGTTCTAGATACTGCGCTCTGAGCCCATCCGTCACAAGGGCAGCCATGCGTTCTTTGAGCAGGCCATAGCCTAGTATCGGCTTTAGGACGTCGCTCTCTATCTGTCCATTAAGCTCATGCTGGCAGCACGGCACGGACAGAATAACCTTCGCATTCCACTCCACCGCTTTTGCAAGAGCGAAATCCGTCGCTGTGTCACAGGCATGGAGAGTCACGACCATATCCACCGTATCTTTTCCGGCCTCCCCTTCTACTGACGCTCCCGCCGCGCCCTCTTTTACGTAATTTGCAATATCCCCTTCTTGAAAATGCAGCTTTTCATAGCCATACTTCCTGCTCAGCTCATTACAGTTCCTGATAACATCACTCTTTAAATCCAGGCCAGTCACACGGACATCATATCCCTTTAACTCGTGCAGATAGTAATACATAGCAAATGTCAAATACGATTTGCCGCACCCAAAGTCAAGGATCGCCACTTCTCTTCCTTCTGGAAGCTCCGGCAGAATATCCTCAATAAACTCTAAGAAACGGTTAATCTGGCGGAATTTGTCGAACCTCCCATGAACAACCTTCCCTTCCGCCGTCATGACGCCCAGATCCTGAAGGAACGGGACCGGAATACCATCGTCCAGGATATACCTTTTCCGGCGGTTATGAGAAAGGCTTGCTTCTCTCTTACATTTCCCCGCCCCCTGCGTTCTCCGGCTGACAGTAATCTTCCCCTTTTTGCTCACAAGAACCGTATAAGAGAAGCCTGTCGTCTCAAGCTGCATCTGCCGCATATTCCCCATATGCCCCAGCAGCCTCTCTGCGGCCTCCGAGGCTTCGAGATTCTCATGGAACGCCTGGCTCCCCTTAAACATCTCCAGCTGGAACAGCAATCTTCCCTTCTTAAGCAGCGGCCTCACCTTTATCTTTGAAATCCCGGAAGCTCTCCCCCCATCTCTTGGGCCGCTCAACACTGCACATATAAGCTCACTATTTAAATTTTCCTTTAATAACGATCTCAATTCATTCATAATATTATATTGTAATGTTTTTTGGATAGAAATGCAATTGGGGACGTACACTTTTGCAAAAAGTGTACGTCCCCTTTAACTTTTTTATATTCTTGGAAACGAAATAGTTACTTTAAATAAGTCTCCGTCCAAATACAATTCAAAACTCCCGCCTTGCATCTCCGCCAGCGACTTGGCGATCGAAAGACCCAGCCCGCTGCCTTCTGTGCTTCGCGATATATCGCCTCTGATGAACCGTTCTGTCAGCTCGTCGGCCGAGATATTAAGCGGCTGCTCGGAAATATTCTTCAAACTGAATGTCACTGTCTTGTCGCCGATCGTAAGGTCTCCATACACTCTCGTCCCTTCCATAGCGTATTTGGCCGCATTATTATAGACGTTCTCCAGTATCCTCCAGGTACGCTGCCCGTCTGCACGGATTATGGCATCTTCCTCTGGCAGTGTCAGCACTTCCTTAAGCCCTCGTTCTTTAAATTTCTCCTCAAATTCTCCACTTGTCTGCTGTATCATTTCCACCAGATTCAGATTCACATATTCCAGCGTCATGCTCCCGGAGCTCACCTTGGACGCCTCTACCACGTCTTCTGTCAGATTCTTAAGCCTCTGGGACTTCTGCTGCAGTATCTCGATATATCTTTGGAGCTTCGGATCTTCAAAATTCTCCTGCTTCAGCAATTCTACATAATTAATAATAGAAGTAAGAGGCGTTTTAATGTCATGAGATACATTTGTGATCAGATCCGTCTTAAGCCGTTCGCTCCTTATGCTCTTTTCTACTGCTGCCTCCAGGCCGTCCCCGATACGATTGACGCTCTCTGCCGTCTTCTTCTGCTCTCCCTTAAGCCCTTCTGTTGGGATTTTATAATCTACTTCTCCTTCCGCAATGCGTGTAATCCCTTTCTTAATCTTATCCTTACCGATCGCCTGATAGATAAGCCATACAAATGCCGCCACGTCTCCTATGACGAACAGTACCGCCCATGTCCTCCTGTCCCAACCTACGAGCATGAACAGCTGAAGCAGCATAAACGCCGCAAAAATCATAACTGTCTTCCATATAATGCCCATATTCTGGAACACTACTTTCACAAACAGGCAGAGCCTTCTAAGCAGGCTGTTCCTCCATAAAGACCTCGCTTTGATCCTCCTTGCCAGGCTCAAAAGCCCCGTCAGGAAAAACGCACATGTGACTGCTGCCATAATGGAAAATCCAATGACATAAGGAACAGAATTCATCACATAATCGGCATTTGCGATATAACTGTCGCCAATACTGTACGCTCCAAGCACGCCTACATCCATTGACAGCGAGCCAAGAAGAAGCATCAGAACGGCCCATATCCCGATGACAGCTGCCGCTGCGATCTCTGTAAACCATCTGTCAAACCTCGTAAGATGCAGCCTTCCATCCTTATCATTCCTTCCTGCCACGGCCACAAGCCAAACAGTGCATACGAGGAAGAGGATAAACGCTACGATAGCACATATCAGGAGCCCTCTTGCTCCAGTACCATATCTCTCGAACATCCCATCTTCTATATAGAACAAGTCATGTACCGGATAGGCCGTGTCTACTGCAGCAGCAAAGATAAAGTCTCCCTCATTCCGCACAGACTCCTCTAAATCCGGCAGCCACCGATTCCCACTCATCTCCATATTCGTCTCGAAGTCTATAGCCTCCGGCTCTACGATTAAATATCTGCCCATGTGCTTTAAGGCCAGCAGGCTTTCTTCAAGAGCATCGTACTCCTGCAATGCCTCCCGATTTGTATACACCCGCCTGTTGTCCATGTCCACATACATATATGCAAAGTTCGTGTTCCCTTCTGCAAAATGAGTCCCTGCGCCCTCATAAAAATCCTCGTACTCGGCTCCCAGAGAATTGATGACCTGATCTAACATTTTATAAGCGTCCTTAAGCCTGCCATTCCACTGCAGATCCTCATTGGCCAGCTCCAACAGGCTGCCTGCTCCTACTGGCTGGTAGATCTCCGGAAAGATCTCTCCGTCATAAATCCAGCAATCCGAATAGAATGTCTCCCCCTCTTCATCCTGAATGCCGCGAAATATATCGCTCGTCATCCCGTATCCGTATGACAGCTCTGAAAGGAGCTGCTCCTTAGAATATGCGTCCGCTCCGCCTGCTAAAATAAACTGCAGCTCTCCACTATTTATCTTGTCATAAAACTCAGATATCTTATAATAATAATATGTGCCGTCCGTCTTCTGGCATACGATAATATTTTCTACAGTATGTTCCGTACCATCATCTGCTGCAATCTTCTTATACCAGTCTATCAGATCGCCCAATCGGTACTTTAATCTGCCCTCTACAGTGCTCTCGTCTGTATCTCCTTCTGCCTGCTCCCTGTCTTCTCCAAATGTCCTGTTCTCGTAGAACTCCTCTATGTCCACCAACTGGTCAGGAGCATACTGGCCGTCTTTTTCAAACAACTGCTTCGCCCATATCCCATCTACTGCGTGGACACTGTAGCTGCCCATCATTTCCATAAATGCCATACTGTCCTGGAACTCTTTCGCCGGCTTCTTCCGGAACGCTTCCATAGCCGCAGCCGGATAAGCAAACATCCATGTTGCCACGCCGGCCATCGTAACCACCATAATATGCGCCAGAACAAGCAGGACGCCTTTTGTAATCTTCGATCTATACCATTTTGATTTCATACTGGCTCCCTTCTAAATCTTCTCTACCTTATACCCGATCCCCCATACCACTTTAAGGTAGCGCGGATCCTTCGGATTAATCTCGATCTTCTCTCTAATGTGCCTGATATGCACTGCTACCGTATTATCCACGCCAATGGCATCCTCGTTCCAGATGCTCTCATAAATCTGGTCAATAGAGAACACTTTTCCCTGATTTTTTACAAGCAACAGTAAAATGTTATATTCAATCGGTGTAAGCCTCACCGGCTCGCCGTCGACCGTGACTTCCTTCAGATCGTCGTCAATAAGCAGGCCTCCCGTAGAGTACACATTCTTCTTGTCTACGCTCACCATGCTCCCAAGCTGTGTATATCGGCGCAGCTGGGACTTCACCCTCGCAATGAGCTCCAGCGGATTGAATGGTTTTGTCAGATAGTCATCCGCGCCTACATTCAGCCCGAGAATCTTATCCGCGTCTTCAGACTTCGCTGACAGAATGATGATCGGCATATTATTTGCCTCCCGAATCTTAAGGGTCGCGCGGATCCCATCCAGTTTCGGCATCATCACATCTATTATCAGAAGATCTGCATGATCAGATTTCAGAAGCCTCAAAGCCTCCTCCCCGTCATAGGCTTTTAGCACCTCATGCCCTTCTTGCAGCAGATAGATCTCTATCGCTTCTACGATCTCCTTGTCGTCATCACATACTAATATTTTTGCCATTCCAATCACCCCCTCCTTATGATACAAGAATAGCAATCATTTTTTAAGACCAAATGGCGAAATTTCTTAAGATATTATGAATCTTGGAGGGTTTTCTTTAAATCTGGCCTTCCATGCCATCACGGGAGCCCTCTGTTTTAGCGGGCTTTCGCTCTCCCTGCTTTCTTGTGCAATGGTGCTTAATCCTTTATTAGTATTTTACTAGTGTCACTCTCACTGTTTTTATTAGTGTCATTTTATTAGTGTCACTCATGCTTCAGAGCCTCCCATTCCACCGCGCTCACCCACGTAGACTGGAACCTCTCCAGGCCGACATGGCGGATCGGGGACGCCGATATGTACTCCTCATAATACTCCCGAAGCCTCTCACAGTTCCCCGGCCGCCTCAACGTCCTCATCGCCTTCTTCTCCATGCCCCTGATCCTTGATCCGCTCATGCCCATACCCTCGCCGATCTCTCTTAGCGTCCTCCTATCCTGATACCTCCCACGGACTACCGCCCTCTGATCGGCAGGGAGCCCGTCGACCATGCCCCACAATTCCCGGCTCATCTCCTGCCTGTCCATGCGCTCTATCGCTTCCTCTTCCAGATCCTCGCCAGAAGAGATCGCTTCCTCCAATGTCAGGCCGCTGTCATTCTGTAGCGGCTCGCTCATGCTCCCTACGCGCCCCAGCCTGACGCTCTCCTGTACCGCCTGTAACTTCTCCCGGCTGACGCCCAGGAGGGCGCACAAGGCCATGTCTGAAGGAGCCTCCCCGAAGCCGCTCTCGTACTCCCGAACTGCCTGCTTGTACTTCCCTATCCATTCCCTGGCATGCACCGGGAGCCTTATAGTGCCGCAGCAGTTGCTGATGTACCGCCGCATAGCATGCCGGATCCAGAAGGCGGCATAATGGATGAATGGGGCGCCCTTAGAAGGGTCGTACTGCCTTACGGCCTCGCATAGGCCTATGTAGCCCTCCTGCCTTAAGTCCTCCTGCTCTGCATAGCCTTTATACTTCATGGCCAGCATCGCGATGAACCCCTCGTTCTGCTGCCAGAGCCTGAGCATGTTATCAGCCACGCCCTCCCCGGCCCTTATCCGTCGCACAAGCTGCTCGTTGTCTATCATCGCTCCGCTCCCTATGCAAGGCATCCCAATCATCCCTCTCCTTTGCTACGCCGTATCTTTTGGGGTCTTGCCTCCCGTCAGCTGCTTGATCGGCATCTGTGGGGTCCCGGCATGCGCCATGATCGCCCCGGCCTTTTTAGCAGCCGGCTCTCCTAACCCTCTATCGTCGGCGCGCTCTTTGCCCTGATCGCTCTCTCCATAATGCGTTCGGTTTCGCTCGTTCGCATTCGACGCCTTCCCCAGCGTCGCGTTAGCACAGTTAAGGCTCAAGTCCTCATTCAATTCATTGACGATAGCGTAATACCCGCTTCCATAGTAGAAATGCTCCTTGCCCTCCAGTACATTGTTCCAGCCCGGGAGGTCTATAAGCCCTACGCCGACCTTCGACCTTATGATGTTGCGGATGCTCGCGAAGGCGTTCAGCTGCTCCTGCACCGTAATGCGGCCTTCCATCAGATCCATGTACGGGCTCCTCGCCTCCAGCAAGGCCTCGTATATCCTGCGTGCCGCCATATCGTCCTTGTTATCTTCTACATACAGCTGGATCATAGCCGTGATCTCTATCTTCCCCATGTGGCCGCTCCTGATCCTGGCAAGGTTAGAATCTAATGCTGCCTGGTAATCAGCAAGGCCTATGCGTGCCTTGGCAGCGCGCACATGGAACGCTGTATAGTCCTCCTCCCGGCTGTCTACGATCTTAAGCATATCCTCCCGGATCTTGTCTGTCGCGCTGATAAACGTCTTACGGTCTTCCGCGATGCTCTTTGATTTCCACTCGTCCGTCAGCTTATCAGACGCCATCGTCTCCTGCTTCGCCTCGCGGAATTCGTCCGCCTCCTTCGCTGCCTTCCCGAACAGCTCCAGCAGCCTCGTCTTCTCGTTCATACTGTAAACCCTCCTGTTTTACGCCCAGTAGGCTATATTTAGCAAACAGAAGGGCGCAGGAACGGATGGCGCAATCCTGCGCTCCCTATTTCCCACGCCCTTTAGGCTTACAGAGGATTATCTGCGGTACTCTTATTCTGCTTGCTATATATCAACTATACCATATATCTGTCTTCTAGTCAATATCTTCTCTTTTCAGTGGCTCAAAAGATGAGGATTTTCAGATTTTCGCTAAAAATTTAGCGAAAGGTAGACCGTCGAATGACCGCATTATTAAACTCGACACCGCTAAAGAAATGGCAATGCTTGAGCGTAATGACAAGAGCAGCAGGCAGACGCCCTTACAGCCACATTACAATGAACGTGCGTTCGGCTCTTGAATCCTGCTGCCAGATATGCTATATTAAAGACAGGAAAAGGGAGCCCATAGAAGCGGCTACCCTCAACAATAACTAAACTAATGCTTTACAGCATCAGGCCGTCACTATTGCAGTAGTGGCGGCTATTTCCGTTTCCCCTTGAAGATCGTATAGCACAATCCCACAAGGGCTACACTGAATATCCCAGTCTGAACCAAGTCAGAATATGTAACCATCATTGGCAACGCCCTCCTTTCTTCCGTCTGGAGGGTTAGCCCCTCCGAAATGGAGGGCAGCCGCCCGGCTCTATGGTCTCCCATGAGTGGAGTATAGCATACATCCCTTCCCCAGGCAATGCCCATATTATGCTCAAAGGCCTATCTTCGCCTTTACCCCTTCTCCCTTGCCCTTTTTTAGGGTGTCCGAAATGTCTGGATAGAGCGGAAGAGCCCTCTGATCACCGAACGAACTACGGGCTAACTACGGACGTCTCAAAGTACTACAATCACCACAAATGTACTACGATACCTGTAGAGAGATCTGGCTGGGGAAGATTCCCCAGCCTTGATTACTCTCCATGCCTACCATGCCTACGGACGCTATTTAGTAACGTCAGCGTTACCTTTCGTTCTGGGGCTGATCCGTAGCCCTCTCTTGCTTCGCTCTGTGTTCGTCTTGACCCTGATTAATAGCATCGCTATCCCAATCTATGTACGCCCGCTTATACCTCCCCTTCTGCTCCCTGGGGAGCCTGCACCGCTCTACCCCCGGCGCAAGCCTCTCCTGGAGCCTGGCAAGCTCGGCCTCGTCCGTGTAGGACGCCTTAATCCTTACGCTCATCTGACGCCTCCAGCCTGTCCCTGATGAATGCCCTGTGGGCGACCGTATATATCTGCCTAAGCCGCCTCTCGCTCCTGATCCGGCCGGCCATCTCGCAGATGCGCCTCCTAAGCCTCTCCTCCTCGCTCCCTCCTACGGCTTTATTTGTTCTGGAAGCCTGCTCGAACCTCCGCCCCTGCATGTAGCCGAACCTGAACGCTATGTATGCCAGGTCAAGCCTACCGCTGGCGGCAGCATGCAGCTCGGCCGCCTGTCCAAGCCTCATATCAAACGCTTCGGGTATCTCCCCGCATGTATTCCTGATCTTTTCGTATAGGTTCATAATCCTTCACCTACCTCCCTGTATATACGTTTATAAAACAGCTTACGTTTGCGGCTTTCTCGGCGTCTTCGATGTCCAAGGCAGAACAGATGATAGACCGTTGCCTATACTGTAAATCAGACAGCGTCGCATATTCCTTGTCATCCAGTGCCTTTCTGAATATCTCAGACACTTCCAGAACCATCCCTAAATAGATATTGCTCTTGATCCCGCTCGCTGATTTGGCTATCGCTTCCCTTAATTCTCTTCTCCTCATAATCCTCTTGTCCTTTCCGCCAGCATGTGCTACGCTGTATATGTACTTGGTTTTTGCGTAGCCTGGCTATGCTTGCCCCGTAGGCTGCTCCCTATGGGGCGCTTTACTATAATTCTCCTCTCCGTATCTCGTCAACATATTCTTGTGCGAGCTCACGGTCAAGATAGACCATCCTCTTATCAACGGCTAGCATCTCTACAGAATCTGCTATCTGGGCTAATTCTGAAAGCCCATAATCGCCCTTTACCTCTGCGATCATACAGATCCTGCTGCCTTTAGGCATCTGATCCTTTACGGCTGCTATTAGAGCCTCGTCTGTAGCATGTACTTGGCTCCCGAAAACCTGGCGCACATTATGTGCCCTCCTGCCATCTGATAATGTGTAATCTATTACCAGGTTATGCACCTCTAGCTCAGCCCCTATCCCCCAGAATATCTCTTTTATGGTCATTCTTCTTTCCTCCTTTTGCTTGACCAATCGTCTATACACGCTCACAATGTGTAAGAGACATGGCCACTTTCTTGCTCGTCGTTCTCGTCGATGCTCCTACATACTATGGATAAAACCCCCAGTATGGCGCAATCCCTTATGAATCAAGGCTTCTGGTTCTCGTTGGTTACCCTCCAGAACCAACTCTTTACTTGGTTCTCGTTGGTTACCCTCCAGAACCAAACCCCTTATAAATACTGGGTTTCCTCCTTACTCGTTGGTTTTTTCACTGGCTGTAAGGGGGCCATCCACTTCCACCAAGCCTATGAGCCATTTTCTCTTTTCTTGCTTTCCATTCCCATGGGCCCAGCTCCTTATCTTGCCTTCTTTTTTAAGCGCTGCTTTCGCATCTTTCAAAGCGTTTTTAGATATGCTCTCGACCCTTGCCATCTCGTCCAGCTCTGCGACCTCCTTCTCCCCATCCTTTAGGAAGTCCAGTATAAGCTCCTTTGCTGCTTCCTTTGCTGGAGCCTGCCGGGTATTATAATTCGCCTCAGTTACAAAGTCCCTGTCCTTCTTATGCGACAGGCCTTTATACTTTACTATCTCATCCTCTATGCTGAATAACACGGTCGGCCTTAGCTGGCCATAATTTGACTTCTCTTGTGAGATGTACCTGATGCTCGCCTCTCCTGTCTCCCCTACCATCTCTACGCACCTTGCGAGATCCCACATGTCCGAGCTATCAGACATGCGCTTACGCCCCCAGACTCCGCTCATCTTATTCGTATGTACGATGATCAGGAACGTGCAGCCGTATTTCTCCCCAAGCCCTATAAGCGGGCTCAGACACGCCCTCATCGCGTTCCTTTCGCCCATCCTGATATTAAGGGGCACGAATGCTTGTACAGGGTCAAATACAGCCAATGCGGGGCGATGCTCGGCGATCAGCCGCTCCAGGAACGGGCTGTTGAATTTGATATCCTGAAAGCGTTCATCAGCGACATCTATAGTTAGGATGTTATCCAGGTTCGCTCCGTTCTTCCTCAGCTTGCGGCGAATAGTATACTTGTACGAGTCCTCAGCGGAAAAGAACATGACCTTCTTCGGCTCCCCCTCCGTTAGGTCTATGCCTCCTGGATCGCCTAACAGGAAGCATCTCTTCCCGCTGCTTATTGCTGCCACTATCGCACACCACGTCGTAGTCTTGCCAGAACCTCCGTCTCCAACTATAGCCGACACTTGATATTTAGGGATATGCCCCCTAACAAGCCATTCCGGCTCTTCCTCCTTCGCTCCTCCCATATCCAGCATGCCTAAATCATGCTTTTTCACCGGTCTCGCCTCGCCTCGATCGACTACCGCTGTATAGGGCCTCTCAGCCTTCCAATCCCTTCCCAGCGACGGGAATACTTCCTTCTCAAGCTCCTGTGCGGTGAGAGGGGGCGCGCACCTCAGGCTATTCTCTTCCTCTACTGCTGCCCGGATCGCGCTGCTCCCGAGGCCCTTCGCCCTTAAAGAGCCGATGAGCCGTACCATCGCATCCACGCGCCCCCCTTCCGGGATCTCCTCCGGCTCCTTGAGCCCTTCCCTCGCCCATCTGCCCGGCAGGTCGCCAAGGAGGAATCCCGCTACCCTCCCATCCGCCTGGGCGATCTCTAGGCCGTCTCCTGGCCCCTGCTCCCACTCGTAGCGCCTCCCGTTCGGGTGGACGCTTGGCGGCGCGACGACATAGCCCCCATCAGCGCGGACGTCTATCCCTTCGTACAGCCCCGCCCGGCTCTTATTGCTCGCAGCGTCCTTATAGAACAGATGGTAGCCTCCCCGCCCTGTGATGCTCTGCCATGTCTCAGGCAGCGCCCCGTGGCTCTCCTGCCACTTCTTCAGCGTCCCGTAGCCGTCTACCCCCTTATCCTTGTCGATGTCCAGGTCGATCACCACGAGGCCGCCCGATATGGCCCCTGTAGCCATGCCGATATTATAGCCTGGGCATCTGTCCCACCATTCGGCGATCTGGCGCGCGTCCGTCGTCGCCGCCTTGAAGCCGCCCTCCGTAGCAGGGCGCTTGTCCCTTGGCCGCAGAGGGAATACCGCGAAGCCCAGTCCTGCGTACAGCAGCGCCCATTCCTTCATGCCTTCCTTCACTTGCTCGCCTCCATTCCATAGCATTTCCTGTCCTTGAACCTCTGCATCTTCTCATGGTCAAGCACGTCCTCTGGGGCGATGCCTAACGCCCGGCATACCTTGCCGAACCGCTCCATCTTGACCATGTAGCCCTTGCGTACCCGGTAGACCACGTTCGCAGATACCCCTGCCTTCTCAGCGATCTCCTGCACGGAAAGGCAGGACTTGACCATCGCGCTTATGATGATCTCTACTTTCCCGCATACCATAGGTCAGCCACCTCCTTCTCACTCTTCCACATGCCCGCCAGCACGTTAATCTTATTTTTCTTTACCAAATTTCGATTTTCTCCCTTTAGGCTAACAATCCTCCACTGAGCCGTCTGGGATTGGGATTTGACCGTTTTCATGTACTGATATCAGGGATTTCAGAATATTCCTACGGCTTGTTTCCCTCTGCAATTCGCTCACTGCTCTCGGGGGCGAGATCCTCACCCACTTGACCGGGATATGCGCGCATAGGCTGCCATCTTCATTCTCTGCTATGATCCGGCACTCTTCCGGGTGGCTCTCTGCAAGCCTCTTTATCCTGCTCTTATACCGCCCCTGCGTGAATGTCACCGTCGCCCTCTCGCTGTCCTTGGAGAACTCTATAGCGTTCTCGATGCCCCCGGTTATCTCCGGCAATAATATAGCCCCTGCCTCTGCGCCTACGACGCTCGCTATCCGCTCCATCGCCTCCTCTGACGCGAACCCATTGTCGAATATCCACCTGACAGAATGCTTGTCCAGCCCTGTCTGGATGCAGATGTCCTCTTCAGCCAGCCCTTTCTGTAGCATGATCTCTTGTACCTTCTTCGTGTTCAGCCTCATCGCCTTCCTCCTTTCCTAATCTTCGATGATCTCTTCTACCTTTACGCCCAGGCTCCGGGCGATCTTGCCGCAGGCTTGCGGGCTTGCGTTCTTCTGGTTCAGGATAGCGGAATAGCGCTGCCTGCTTATCCCGACCCTCTCAGCCGCCTCGCCGATCGTCAGGCCGCTATTGGCCAGCGCGATCTCGAACTTTTTATCACTTATTGTCATTCTTTTCACCTCGCTTTTTATTGACATACTCAATTGTTCGTGTTATCATATTATCACACTCTATTGAGTGTGTCAATATCAAATAAACATCAATTGAGTATTTTATTTTTTCACATATCGTGATATAGTCATTTTGAGGTGATTATATGACGATAGGCGAACAGATAAAGAACTATAGGAAGGTCGCAGGGCTGACGCAGAAAAGGCTGGGCGAGTTGTCTGATACATCAGAAAGAACTATTCAACAATATGAGGCCGGGAAGCGCCAGCCACGCATTGAGCAACTCCAGAAAATAGCGGATACTCTAAATGTCCCCATATCTTCCTTGTTAGGGACTAATCAGCACGATGAATATTTCTGGACGGCGTACCTTGACGAGAAACTGAAGCAAATTGGTTGTAGTATCGGGTATTATGGAGAAGACGCTATGTTATGGATCAATTTCCCAGATGGTACGCTGGAAGTAACGGATAGAGATTTAGAGGAACTGGATAACAGCACAATTTCTTATTTGCAGTTCAAGTTGGAAGAGTTGAGGAAGAAATGCCCCAAGAACTTTAGACCAAGAAAAAAATAACACTCCACCACCCCACTCATTCTGAGCAGGAGTTGGAGCAGTGCCGGAATTTCGGGTGTCCATATTAGGGACATCTAAGCCCCGGGCGTCAACATCACTGACATCTAAGTTTCAAAAATCAACATCATTGGCCTCCTCCGGGAATGCGCGGCTACTGAATCGGGTGTTACTATTAGTCACATCTGCCCCTTCAGGACTCCCCAAGATTGGGGAGCCAATCCCAGCAACCCGCGCAATTTTGCGTCCGGCTCGAATCTTAGAGCACTCAAAATTGAGTTCTCTACTTGGACGGGCATCTTTCCACACGCATGTGGAAGGTTCGCCGTGTCCAATCTTGGACTCACCAACGAATCCAATCTTGGCTTCGCCCAAATGGGATTGGTTGCCTTTCGCTCATTTTTGCGCGAAACCCCGCCTGTCCTCTCATAGAACTACTTTTGAGCGCGTAGGAAGGTGTCGGGATTCCCGACGGCTACGGCTATATGCCGTAACGGGGATCCCCGCAACGAACCATGACAATATAATATGATTACCCAGGGAGCCGTTGAGGTGCTATGCCAGCCGCTGGACGAAAGGAAAGGGGTTGGTGCTATGGTTACATATAGTGACTTGTTCACGTTCGTAATTATGCTTTGTTCTGTTGTCACCCTTGTTCTGACTATATTACGGAACAAAAAATAAGCGCCCCTGCTCTGGTAAAGTAAGGCGCTTATTTTGTAAGTTATTACTATACCGGCGGTCAGGCTTCATCTGACCAACGGCTCCCTTGTTAATCATATTATAACCAATCCAAGAGGAAAAATCAACTGAATACTTAACAGCATAATATGCTTAACCGGGCAGCCGGGAGGGCGTGCGGCCATTCTGTTCCGAGTTCTGCGGAAAGGAGTGGTGCTTATGACTACATATGAGGAATTTATGGTTATACTGACAATCGGGCTTTTGATTGTTGCGATTCTGAATCTGAAAAATAAGTAAGCCGCCCTGCTCTCTGGTAAAGAATAGGCGGCTCACTTAGCGTTATAATTCGCCGGGACGGATAGGCTCAATCTATCTTCCGGCTGTCCTGTTAATCATATTATAGCCAATATCCATACATATGTCAATGCCTCTTGCCCTTCCACATGCCCGCCAGCACGGCAAGGAAGGAGGTAGATGTACCATGGCTCTCATCGTATGCCCCGAATGCGCCGGGGCGGTCTCTGACAAGGCCTATGCCTGCCCGCATTGCGGCTATCCCATGAAAAGCGGGGCGCCTACACATAAGCCCAGGGGGCGCATGAAGCACCGCGCGAACGGCTCCGGGACTGTCGTCAAGATGTCCGGCAAGCGCAGGAGCCCTTTCCAAGTCCGGGTCAATACCCGAATCAACGAGTTCGGCTTCCCGGAATATGACGTATTAGGGAACTACCCCGACCGCGTGGCCGCCGATATCGCTCTGGCAGAGTACAATAAGGATCCCTATGATCTGGGGAAGCGCGGCATGACGTTCCAAGAAGTATTCTTCGACTGGTACAGGTGGAAGTACCAGAGGGCTGTAGACAGCAAGGAGAAGAAGACAAGCTCTCAGAACTGCATGATAGCGGCATTCAACAACTGCCAGGCTCTCCACGGCTCCGTATTCTCCAGGATCACGGCCATAGATCTCCAGGCCCTCTTAGACGATGAAGGCTGCTCCCACGCGAAGCTTGAGCATATCAAGACGCTCCTCAACCAGATGTACCGCTATGCCCTGCAGTTCGACATCGCCGCCAGGAACTGCGCCGAGATCGTCCGCATCAGGCAGGAGGACGATACAGAGCATGGCGTGCCGTTCTCTTCGGGAGAGATCGCCCTGCTATGGGAGAATAAGGACAAGCCCTTCGTAGATACCGTATTGATCTATATCTATTCCGGGTGGCGCATCAATGAGCTGGCCAAGATGCCGCTCGATCAGATAGACCTTAAGGGCCGCTGCTATACTGGAGGCTCCAAGAACCGCTATAGCAAGGATAGGACGATCCCGATACATTCGAAGATATATGGCATGGTCGCCGCCCGCTATGACCCAAGGTTCAAGAGCCTCATATACCATGACGGCAGCAGGGACATCAGCCAGGCGAAGTACCGGGAGCATTTCAATGCTGCCCTGCGGTCGTGCGGCATACAGGCCAGGCACACGCCCCATGATTGCAGGCACACCTGCAACACTCTGATGGACAACGCCGGCGTGAACCGGATAGCCAGGTATAAGATCATGGGGCACGCTGGGAAGGATATCAACGAGAAGGTCTACTCACATAAGGACTTGGAAGAGCTGAGGAAAGAATTGGAGAAGATTTAATGTTATGCATGGGTATGGCCTCGCACGCTATGCCCATGTATCTTTTATTAGTATTTTACTAGTGACATTCATAGCAAGAAACCCCGAGGCTACCGGGGATAACGCCCCTGCCGACCTTAAGATATTATGAATTTCCCTCCTTGCTAGAATATTGACAAAGCCTCCCCTCTGCCTTATTATTATTTATTATTGGGAAAACAGGCCGTTATTGTATTCCAGGCCAAGGGAAAGGTACATGGGCGCATGAGATCACTTCAGACAAAAATTATATCTTTAACCATATGCTGTACGCTGCTGGCTGCGTCCATCACACTTGGCGTAAGCTATTGGAACGCCAAAAATGTCCTTCACAAAGATTCTAATCAGATTCTTAACCTTCTATGCAGCAATACAGCGCGGGAGTTAAATGAAACACTCCACAGCGCAGAACAGTCGGTCAACACGATACATAACTTTGCCATCGAACGCCTAAGCAGAACGGATTCATCACTGTTTACTAATAAGGAGGAATTTACTGCCCATGTAGATGAAATGCGCGAGATCGCTTTGAATGTAGCAAAGCACACGCCTGGCGTTATAGCCTTCTACTACCGCTTCTCCAGCGACCTGAAGACGCCTTCGGACGGCTTCTTTATGACAAGGCCAGAAGGCAGGCAGGGCTTATCGGACACTCCATTTATCGATCTGGACATGTCTTCCCCGGGAGATACAGAATATCTTCTGCAACATGATAATCCTGCTGAGACTTTATTCTCAGCTCCTGTATGGTTCAATCCCTACTATAAAACTTCACTGAGCACCTGGGTAATCTCCTATATGGCTCCGGTCCTCCTGGGCGATACTGTGATCGGAACTATAGGAATGGATATAAGTGCAGGCATCCTGCAGGAGATCGCGGGGTCTGTATCTGTTTACGATACGGGATATCCTGTTCTTCTTGATAACGATAATAACATCGTCTACCACCCTGACTATCCCACCGGCTTACAGCGGGCGGGATATCTGGGCGAATTAAAGGAACTTATGGATTTATTGATAGATTCGATACAACATCCGGATGTTGCCCGCTATAGCTGGAAAGGAAAAGAGTATCTGGTGGCTTCTCTATTCCTAGATAACGGGATGCCCTTTGCTATTGTCGCTCCTGCAGATGAGGTCACTATGTCTATACAGACATTACTGACTCACCTTCTTCTGGCGTCTAACCTTCTCATATTGGCGCTTCTCCCGCCGCTGATCTACAGGATTATCCGGCGTATTATTACTCCTCTGCGGCAATTGACGGATGCGTCGCAGAAGATTGCAAGAGGGGATTTGGATGTGACCATAGATTACATATCTAACGACGAGGTGGGCCTGTTGGCGGAAAGCTTCCGCCAGACTGCCAGTGCCCTCAAGGAACGCATTGACTACATCAATGGGCTTGCTTATACAGACAGCCTTACAGGAATCGGCAATAAGACTGCTTATAACGAGACCGTTCTGGATATGGACAACCATATCAAAGAAGGAGATGCTTCCTTTGCAGTTGTTCTTATGGACTTGAATGATTTAAAGAAAATGAATGACACTTTTGGGCATGAAGCAGGAGATATGTTGCTTACAGACGCTTCCCACATTATGAAAAAAACCTTTGGCCCCGAAGCCCTCTACCGTATCGGTGGAGACGAATTTGTCGCCGTGCTCACAGATGGAGCGGTAGAACGGCGCGAAGAGCTGATGGAACATTTTAGAGACGAGATCGCCATATTCAACCGCTCTCCTGACAAGCGCTATAAGCAGGAGCTACAGATTGCCAGAGGGACAACTCCATATGACAGCAGCCAGGACAAATCTTTTGCCGACGTGTTCCGAAGAGCGGACGACCTAATGTATAAAAATAAACAAGAACAAAAAGGGTTAGGGACGGGGTAAAATTAATTTTACCCCGTCCCCAACCGGATTACCTGGCCTGCATAGATACGATCCGGATTTTGAATATTGTTCAATCGCTGCAGTTCTTTTACCGTCGTCCCAAATCGGACTGCGATCTCGCTCAAAGTATCTCCCTGGCGCACGGTATATTTCCTCCCTCCGGCTCCGCTCAAATGGTTAAGCCCTGCTTTGGCGATTACCTTTGGAAAATCATAGTAGGATATATTCATGTCTATATTTCCACTAATACCGGAAACCTTTCCGGTATTACTATACTGCCACATCCCCAGATCCGCGATGCCCGGCTCTGATTGGTATCTGGCATACCATAGGGCATATTTCTTCCTGAGGGAGTTGTCAGCCCATTGCTTCAGAAAACTGTTATTTCCATAGTACATTGCGAAGTATCCCAGTTTTTCTACTTTTTTACAAAATGCGTCTATCATCGCCGTCACGAGCGCCGGAGTAACTGTCGCCCCGTTTTTCTTAGCGTAATTGATGGATTCATTTTCATAGTCAAATGCAACCGGATATTCTATTCTAAAATCCTGTATCGTGCGGATGCAGGCTTCCGCTTCCTTCTGTGCCATTTCCGTTGTATAGGCGTAAGAAAACCAATATACGCCGATCGGGATCCCCAGACGGTTACACTCACTCGCATTTCTCTTAAATTGTGCGTCTACCGTCTTTACACCATATCCGGCGCGCAACATAGCGAAGCGTATGCCTGAAGCTTTTACAGCCTCCCAGTCAACGTTTCCCTGAAAATAGCTTACGTCTATTCCCCGAATGCTCATATAGATTCCTCCTTTTATCCCCCTCTGTTTACTATATGAACAACTACTTATTGTGTTAAATTCCTAAGAATGACACATTATGTCGAATATCATCTAATTTTTGCACTTATCTTTAAAATCTTACCGATTTACTGTTATAATAGAATTGCAGCTTATCTTTGGAATATATTTCCAAAAAAATAGGAGGATAAATGAATGTGCGATTTTAGCATCGAATGCCTTATCCGCTCTCTTGGAATTGGCGCCACTTACCGAGGATACCGTTATTTAAGTTATGGTATTAAATTATGTGCTGGTGACGAAGATTATCTTCTGGCAATCAGCAAATTGCTTTACCCTGAGATTGCCAGACAGTTTGATACGACAAGCAGCAGCGTTGAACGAGATATCCGCACAGTAGTCTCTACATGCTGGGAGCGGGGAAACCGTCTTTACCTTCAGGAAATTGCTCTTCATCCACTTCAAGCAAAGCCAACCTCAGGTGAATTTCTCGATATTTTAGTAAGCCATCTTAGAAGGACAGAGCGCGAAATAGCGTAGTTTTAAGGTTTTCTTAAGATTTTTTCTTTTTCTTTTATAAAATCAACATAGTTTGGACATATTTACCTTTTATACTATAAGACAGATAGTTGAAAAGGACATCAGCTATCACCCCCTCATAGAAGTAAAGCATCGGGACATCCGATGCCGCACTTTACTCTCATTCCTTTAGATAACTATAAAACAACGGAAGCCCGCAAGCCGCAAGGTTAGCGGGCTTTCGCTGTGCATGATGTCCTTCTTCCGGAAGAGTACACAGTTTTTACACAGTTTTGCTTTCAGTGTTTATATGGGAATACGCTTTCTGGAATGATTGCTCCCGAGAACACTTGACATAAAAATCTGAAGATGCTAATATGATTACAGAAGAAGTGCTACCGGTAGACGGTCAGCCTTCACCTAAAGTTACAAAAGTAACCGCAAGTTTGAGCCCTGGCGGTTACTTTTTTTTGTTGCAGATCTTGTAGACAAGGCCTGCAACGCTAATAAGCACGATACAGAACTGAAATAATTCAGAGTATGTAACCATCAGCATCCCCTCCTTTCCATTCTCGAAGGAAGCCTTCGGAACCAAAGGAGGCTAACCGCCTACCGTCGTTGGTAGCACTTATTTTATTCTATCAAAACCAGACATGGTTATCAATATTTTCAGAGATTTAATTTCCGCAATTCGACATTATTTCTTATGTTGTCCTCTCCATATAATTTCTGTAGCTTATCCATTTCCATTTTTGCCTTTTTCTGTGAAACATGTGTATATAAATCCAATGTCATTGAAATAGAAGCATGTCCAAGATAATTCTGCACCACTTTTGCTTCGATACCCGCTTCAAAGCATCTTGTTGCAAATGTATGACGCAAAGAATGAGGGTGAAAATGTTCGATAGGCGTATAGGCTTCTCTTGTTTCAACTGATTCTTTTTTTCTGTCTTTATTGATTGCCTGCTCTATCCGTTTTAAATCATTACGGAAATCTATTCCCTGCCTTGGCTTTCCTGTTCTGTTTAGAAACACTAGCCCTTCAAACCCTTCTGCGTATTCCCAATTTCTTGTACTATTCTTCAACAAATCCAATTGTTCTTTTTGCTTCTTCAATGCTTCCTTTACGTTTCTCTGCATTGGTATCACCCGTATTCCCGCTTTTGTTTTTGGCGTTTGAAATTTAAATCCATACTTCCCATTCTTTATGTCCCGAATGTAGACTAATGTCTTATCAACATTAATTTCATTAGTTTCAAAGTTAATGTCTTGCCATGTCAGCCCTAGTAGCTCTCCTGCTCTCATTCCTGTCCCCAAAGCCACTTTAATCAATGATTCACACAAACGGTTCTCTGCATATTCTAAAAGAATCCTTTCTTCCTCTATTGTTAGAACCCTCCTTTCTTTTTCTTTAGTTTTAGGCAATACTATTCCATTGCAAGGGTTTCTCACCAAGCTCTCATTTTGTATTGCTAAATTGAATATACTATGCAATACATCATATATATCTCTTATAGTAGAGGTACTATAATTATTCTCAGCCAATTCATTTATCAATTTTTGTATAATAATCTGCTTAATATTTGAAATCCGCCTTCTCCCTAATTTCCCCTGAATATAATGCTCATATAAATATTTATATCTTACATATGTACTGTCTTTAATAACTCGGCGTTTATATGCATTGAGCCATACATCAAACCATTCATTTAAACTAGTGCTATCGCCTTTCCCTCTAAGCCCATGTTCTACTTCATAACGCAAATCCTGTAATTCCTTTTCTAATTTCCTCCAGTTTTTTCCGTACTTTGTATATGTTGCATTTTGATACTGAAATCTCCCCATGTAAAGTTGCTTTTTTTCAATCCAGATAATTCCCTTTGGCAACACTTTGCCTGATTTATTAATTGCCATCTCCTCGCCCCTCCTCTACTGTCACTTTTCCTAATTTAATCAAAAGGTATTTGAAATTCATTATAATCAATGAACCCTTCATTAAATAATTCCAGTCTGTCACAAGACAGCTCTTCCTTCTCTTTAAAGATTCTTTCTTCTGCCCGCAATTGTTTAATACAGTCTTCAATAACGCAGAAATGTTCTTCATTCAACTTAGTTTCTTCTAATAGATTTTTTATTGTTTGCAACCCCAATATTTCGTCAATTTCTAGATATATTTTCAAAGTAGGCATTACACTTTTTTTCAGCCACGCAAGGCGGGTATAGTAATCCTTTTTTCCCGGTTTAATCTTAAGTTTTAATTTCCCAACATCTTGCATGAAGATCGCCCATGGCTCCCACAATGGATAACGGCTAACCTTTTTATCATGTGAATTATCTGGCTTTTTTACAAACCTAATGCTCTCATTTAATATTTCTAAAGAGACTTTTGATATGTCTTTTCGTTCTACGAGTGCTTTTACAAGCTCTACTGCTCTTTTCTGGCGAAATCGAAGTTCATAACGATTCCATTTTTCGTCTATTTCACAACCGAATTTTTCTGCCTGCTCATAGCCCTTTTCATAAAAGCACATATGAAACTCACTGGAACGACTTCCAATATATAAAGTATTCCCAAGCTTCTTTGGCTCATTAATCTTAAATCCCTCTCGAAGGCTCCCAAGCCTCAATTTGGTAACTACAAGACCCTCTTTAGCAAGTTTTGAAAGTTCTGAAATTTGAAAGTACGTCTTTTTGTCATCAATTGCAACATCAATTCGAGGGAAATTTATTTTATACTTAAGTGCACGTGCAAAAAAGTCATACCACGTCTCATTATTCGCTTCCAAAAACTTCTCATAATTTCTACATCCTTCCCCACTCATAATAATTTGATAGCCGTTTTCTTGATTCTGCCCCAAAGGCTCATATACTCGAATGTCATTAAAACACATATACGCCTTATAGCCTTTACTACTGTTTCGAAAATGATTTCTCATTAGCCAACATGGAATTTTTAACAGTTCTTCCGCAATATCCCGAGGCTTCATTTCCTTTACGGTCAACTGACACCAATCGACCATAATACTTAAAGAATCATTACTTGTCTGGCTTTCTACGGTATTTTCTATTTTTGTCTTAGTTACCCCCCTATTAGTAACGGGGGATAGAAGCGCTTCGCGCTTTGTATTTTCCTCCATAATTGCCTCCTATCTTAATTTAAGACGGCTTTGCCGTCATTTTCAAAGAGGGCAGACGTGCTTGCTTCTCTGCTTTCAGGCATCGAAGCGCACGATGCCCTCTTTGAAAACTTACAGGTTCTATTAATGCCCCACTATTACAAAATTTCCAATTCATTCCCAATTATCCATATATAATCTTTTGGTTATTTGCCACGTATTCATAATCGTGCAAAGCCCTCTCCTCAACTCATCAACAGACTCTCCAAATATTGGTCTAATATTTGTTTACTATAAAACACTCTACGTCCAAATTTAATACATGCTCCACTCTCTTTTCCTAACTGCATTGCTCTATTTCTTCCGAGCGTCGTATAGTCCATTAATTGTTGAATATTCATGTACTGCTCTCCTATTTTCCTCTCATCTTCCACTGTCTCACCTCCATTTTAAATAAAATTCATTTAAACACACTATATTATAATTACATCATACAACAATATTTTTTATTTTACAAGTGTATACATGCTTTTTTATAATTAATGTTTACATTTTTCATCTGACATGATACTATGTGATTTAGAAAGGAGTGAATCTATTATGAACAAAGTAGGACAGAACATATTAAAAATCAGAAAAGAAAAAAAACTTTCTCAAAAAAAGTTAGCAAAACTTGTCGGTATAAATGTCCAGAATTTATTACGTATTGAGAAAGGAGATGCTGATCCCAAGTCAGGAACTTTAGAAAAAATTATGGAGGCTCTAGAAATAACCCCTAATGAATTATGGGGGGAAGCAGACTTCTATCCATTCCATATGCAACTCCCATTCTCACGAAATCTTTCCAGGGAGCAAGATAGACTAATGTTATCTGATAGTGAATTTGCTGCCTTATTACACGTTTCTGTCGAAAAATTAATTGACTTAAAAAGCGGAAAAGCCCTTCCTTCTCCGCACACTCTTACAAATATATGCACTCTTTTAAAAATACCCGAAAACGTGCTGACCGATAATGACGCTTTCTCAAGAAGCACCCAAGAAGTTAACCTTCTCAATAATATAGAATATAAAAACCATATTTTAGAACAAATCCATGCGATAGAAAAAGAAGGGGCAATACAAGAAGGATATTCAGAAGACGGTATTCCTATCATTATAAGTTCTGATAATCGAATTAAAAGAATGCTCCTATATGAGTTTTCGACACTCTCTTTGGAAAAAATGCTCCTTATGTTTGAGGGCGGAATGGACAAGATAATCGTTTCTCTTAGTGACGCATTATATGGTAAAGCAAATTAATATAGACAAATATTAAAGCCCTCCGACTAAATCAGAGGGCTTTTCTTATCTGACAATTCCAAAATATAATCTGATGAAACATTGTAATAATGGCACAACTTTACTATAATCTCCACTGGCACACTCCTAATACCACTTTCATACTGCGAATAGGTATTTTGTGCCACATGTAAATATTGCGCCACTTCACTTTGTGTTTTATCATTATCTTCTCGCAAGTCCTTAATGCGTCTATAATAAGCCATAGCAATTTCTCCTATGCCATCATCTTATTACAGTTTTGTCAATTGATTTGCCTTTAATCTCATTTTGAGATATTATAAAGATAATCAAATGAACAAGGAGAAAATGCTATGTCCTGTTATAATTTTTATAAAACATTTAAAGAGGCACTTTTTACACTTAAAGAAAGCACTGTAACAGAATTGGCAGAATATGATATTGATTATCAAACCTCGCTTAAAAAACATGCCGATTCTGAAGAGCAATATTTACATATAAAAAACTCTCTGACTCGTGAGCAAGAAAAAATAATCCAAGATTATATTAACTATACTGAAGAAAACAATAGCGACATGTGTGACCTGTCCTATATAGCCGGTGCTATAAATATGCTTGAGTTTTTAAGTACTTACACCTCTGTAACCAATAAATTTTTCAATAATTAGTACACAGTTTTTACACAGTCTTCTCTAAATTAATTTAAATATCCATAACACTCTTCTAATCTAACATTGCCCAAATTATACGGTATAGAAGCATATTAAATTGTATTAAACTTGTCGCTTCGCTCCCTCATTCCTTTAGATAACTATAAAACAACGGAAGCCCGCAAGCCGCAAGGTTAGCGGGCTTTCGCTGTCCTGTGCATCTCCCCGAGAGCCCCTTTCGGTCAGATCCGGGCCAATAAAGATCCTTCTTTTCTTCTTATTAAAAATCTGATATAATTTTAATGGAATATCGCATTCACGTTAAGCAGATGTTTTACGGGGAATATAAAAATTAGGAGGGAATGAGGAATGAAGAAATTGAAGAAGCGCGGCAAAAGGATTCTGGTATTTCTTCTCCTTCTGGGATTGACCGGTGGAATGATGGATCCCCTGGCGATTACCGCATCTGCAACGGATGTGGCTGAGAGCGGATCTACAGAGGGAGGGGCAGATCTTACAATAGAAGAAGAGAATGCCCAGCCAGCATGTACCTGCACTGTTCAATGCACATCAGAAGCAGAGGATGCAGACTGCCCTGTATGTACAGCGGATCTGTCCGGCTGCAGCGCAAAAGCTCAGGACGGACAAGCAGACGAAAGCCAAGATGCAGATACGGGACTTCCGGCGAATACGAAAGATGACGCAGAAGATCCTACTGGAGGATCTCCATCACTAGATCAGCCAGACATATCCGCACTGGAAACACCTCTCGCCACTTCCGCTCTTGTACAGCCGGCAGCGACAGGCTCCCAGATACAGGATGCATGGAATGCCATGGCAACGGCAATGGCCAACTGGGAGGCAGAGGTAGATTTGTCCAGTTATAACATTACAGTCAGTGATCTGGATAGTATCTGGCCAAATGTAGTGCGGAATAATCCGGATCTGTTTTACGTATTCGACGGTAATTATTTGGCGACACAAAGCGGGGTCATCCAAAAGTTCCGCTTCTCCTATAACCCGGCATACAACCAGAACAGCGTAGTTCAATACAGGGCAGCAATAGACCGGGCGTTTGATGAGGTTATTGTGGCCGGTATGACTGATGAGCAGAAAGCGACCTCGCTTCATGATTATCTGGTACAGCATATGGTATATGACCAGAATGCCAATAACAACTTGGGCATTGAGAAGAGGAACGCTTATGAGGCTCTTGTAAATGGCATTGGAGTCTGCGAAGGCTACACGCTTGCTTACGCCGCTCTCCTGCAAAAGGCAGGGATCGGTGTCGATTACTGCAGAAGCCAGGCAATGAACCATATATGGAATTATGTGAATCTGGATGGCAGCTGGTATCATGCAGACCTGACCTGGGATGATATAACTGCGACGACCGGCCAGATGGGAGAGACCGGGTATGTAAAGCACACCTATTTCCTGCTCAGCGACGACGCTATGCGCCAGGCGCAGCACAATTGGGACGCTAATAGCGTCGCCTGCAGCAATACGAAATACGACAATTCCTGGCATAAGACCGCTCCTTTAACCGAGTCCGCTATTTACACAGTAAACGGCAGCTCCTACTACCTTAAGAGCGAAACGGTTGTTAACAATCCAAATATATGCCGTGGCGCTTCCCTTATAAAAAGAGACGCCAATGGAACAGAGACTACGGTAGGGACCTTCGAGATAGAGGGCCTTGGAGGCTTATGGCCTATGTACGACGTATGCTTATCCAGGCTTTCACTTTCAAAAGGAATCTTATATTTTAATGTAGGAAATTCAGTCTACTCTTTCAACCCGTCCGTACATACGTCGCCGGTGAAGATCTATGAACACTCGGATGCGAACAATCGCTTTGTATCCGGGCTTCTGGCAGACGCAGATGGGATGACTTTGGAGCTTTCTACTCGGGCAGGGATACAAGACAAAATACCAGTTCCTCTGTTCACTCTGACCGCCAGCCCGTCAAAAGTGAACGTCGGCTACAAAACAGCGCCGACTCTGACAGCGAGCCCGGCGGCTACCGGGTTTACCTGGTCAAAGCAGCGTCCGGACGGAGGCTGGGATACAATAAATGGTGCGAACAGCTCCAGCTATACGATAGAGCTTGGGCTCCCGGCCGGCAGCTATCGATACCGCGCAGAAGCCACGCTGGACTCACGTCCGGTGTCCGCCGAGGTCATCATAACTGTGACCGCTCAGGAAGAGCAGAAGAATTTCGCTTTTTCAAAGAGCACAAAGACAGTGTCCTACGGAGATGCAGATTTTACTATTACTGCCCAGGGCGCGGAGACCGGATCGACCGTCACCTATCAAAGCTCGGCTCCAACAGTAGCCTCTGTCGACCCTGCTACGGGGACAGTCAGTATACTGAAAGCAGGCAGCGCTGTGATTACGGCCACAGCTTCCGAAACTGACGATTACATGGAAGCAACAAGCACATACAGCCTGACCGTCTCTCCGAAAGCGCTGAAATGGGACGTAAGCGCTCTGGAAGCAGCTGATCGTCTGGATTCTATCCAAGATTCAGCTGCAACCCTCTATGGAGAGCTGAAGGTCACAGGCATATTGGATAAAGATGCTGGCGCCGTACAGTTCGAATGCCCGGCAGACAAATTATCCGGTGTCTACGAAACAGTTGCAAAGGGCAGCCAGAAAGTCAAGCTGTCATGGAAAGATCCACAGGATAAGCCGACGCTTCAGGGCGATGGAAGTGGAAATTACACTATGCCGACAGCCCTGCCGGATATTATGGGCACGATTACCGTCGTAAATGATTCCATTCAGGAATCTCCAGACGGAACCAAATTCAAGCTACAGATAGAAAGCAGTATCTCTAAAGTGCCAGACTCCTTTAAAGATAAGGAACATCTGAATACTCCAGGAAAGATTGAGAAAGAGATGCGTTTAAAGATACAGGAGAGATCCAGTGGAATTGCAGAAGCAAATATAGCCGTTTACGATGTAGCTCTTTTAGTGGATATCGGCGGTGGCAAATGGCAGCATGTAGCCAAGGAGGATTTCCCGAAAGACGGGCTTACTATAACTCTCCCTTATCCGTCAGGTACAGGGAAAGACACGCATGACTTTACAGTGGCTCATATGTTTACAGAAGATATGAACGGCTTTCTTGCAGGAGACGTAGAGTATCCAGCTGTAACAAAGACAGATAACGGCCTTATGTTCAAGGTGTCGGGGCTGTCGCCGGTCGCTGTAGGCTGGAAGGAGATAAACAGCGTCTCTTCCGGCCAAGCTCCTTCTACACCGTCTTCCTCCAGGCCAGGTTCTTCTGGCGATAAGACGAAGGCTCCTCTTACAGGAGATCCCGCATCCATGATGCTGTATATCCTGCTGTCTGCCACATCGTTCAGCGTGATAGTCTATATGAAAGCAAAAAAGGTCAAACGATAATCAATTCAGATACTAGAAGCTCTGAAAGGCCCGCAGGAAAAACCTGCGGGCCTTGATTATGTCCAAAATGTTAAATTCAGCTGATCGCCCGTGAAAGCCGTCCCACATAGCGCGTGACGATCCCCACGATCATAAACCCAAACGCGATCGCAAGCCCAGTCTCCACCAGTGTGATCGCCTGCTGCGCGGTCTGTGCATAATCTGCCTGCACAAAACCATGCATCATATAGAAAAGAGTCGCCCCCGGGATAATCGGCATAACAGACGTTGTGAGGAAGATTGTCGCAGGCGCTCTGTGCACTCTGGACATAACATAAGAATACGCCGCGACGAACACCGCCCCCGCGAGCACCGCCACAAAAGAATTCCCGGAAAATGCAAACGCCGCTGTATAGCAGGCACAGTTAAGGAGCCCTCCGATCCCGGCAGACACGGACTGTCTCAGCTCAGCTTTGAAGAACAGGGCGAATCCGGCACTTGCAATCCCGCAAGAGATAAGCTGGACAGCAAGGCTCGGGGCGATGTACATCTCATACATCTCTCCCCCGACAAGGATCATGGACAGCCCGATCCCACAGGCGATCGCCACAGCCCCAAGAAGAGCGTTCGCAATATTCACAATTCCTGAGATAATATTCCTGTCCAACAGATCGCGGATCCCGTTCGTCGTGCCAAGCCCGCTCACCAGCACCATGGCAAGCCCAAGGATAATACGATCCGGGTGGTTCCCAAAGCCGACATCTGCTGCCAGCAGTACTAGTATAGACGACAGAAAAGAAATAATCATATTGTAGACCACCAGATTCTGCTCCCGCGCAGACAGCCAGCTCCCAGCCCACACTACCGCAAACGCACAGATGACCGTTCCTGTCAGCATATCGGCAAGATCGCATCCGAAATAGGCCCCAAAGCCTACTCCGCCCATAACCGCAGCAAGATAGCTTAAATACCATGCCGGCTGCTTTCTGTCCATCACCTCAGCATATCTCTCATGTATCTCCTCTACAGAGGGCTTATGCTGGCATATATATCTGGAAAGATTGTTCAGATAGTCCAGCCTCTCATAGTAGAAGCTGGTGCTCCTTATCCTGCGGATCTGCGTGATATAGGAGCCTCCAGTCGGTCTGATCGTCGCCTGGATATTGCTCTGGATCGCAAATATATTGCACTGCTCAATATCATAGCTCTTGCACATGCGGTACATGCTGTCTTCAGCGCGGTCCACTTCCGCTCCGCTCCTAAGCATCTCTTCCCCGATATTCAATATCTCATTTAACAATAACTCATAGTCCATCACGTCTGCCTCTTTTAATCCTCTTCAGGCGCGATCACTTTATCTTGCTCTGCATCCACTTATAAAAGTCCTGATACACTGTCTCTCTGTCTGTCTCATTGAGGATCTCATGTCTGTCGCCTTTATACAATTTCAGGCGTACATCTTTCATGCCTGCCCGTTTATACTTCTTATACACCTTATATACAGCCTTTCCAAAATCCCCTACCGGATCGTCGGAGCCTGACATAAAGAAAATAGGCAGGCCTTTCGGTATCTTATCCACACTTCCCCTTCTTGCCAGCGTCTTCATGCCCTCGAACATCTGATAATAGCCGTTGACTGTAAACATAAAATCACACTGCGGATCCTCGGCGAAACGCCTGCAATTCTCCACATTGGCAGACAGCCAGTTCGCGCCGTCCGTGTCCTTCTTAAATTTCTTGTTGAACCCTCCAAAGCTTAAGTTGTGGATGAATCTGCTACGGTACTTCCATCCCTTGCGCGCCGCGGCCATCTTACAAAAGATCTGCCCTATCGTAAGGAGCGGCAGGCCGTGATATCCCGTCCCCATAATAACCGCCCCCTTCAGACCGTCCGCATACATAGTGAGATACTGCCGAAGCAGGAAGGATCCCATACTATGGCCCAGCATGAAATACGGGATATCTGGATGCTTCCGCTCCGTAATGCTGCGTAACGCCTGGATATCTCCAATCACATATTGGTTTCCCTTCTCGGCATGGAAATAACCGTAGTACTCGTCTCCCTGCACGGATCTCCCATGCCCCAGATGGTCGTGCCCTACTACATAAACGCCTCTTGCATTCAAATACTCGGCAAATTCCTCATACCGCCCGATATGTTCGGACATACCATGGCATATCTGAAGAACCGCCTTTATCTCTCCGTCAGGGATCCATTCTATTGCATGGATCTCAGTCTCCCCATCTTTAGACAAATATCCAAACTCTCTCTTCATAGCTCGCCCTTCCATTTCCTTGCACATTACATATATATTTGGATCAATATCTGGCTTCTTAACGTCCTGCCAGCGGGACATACTCCTTATACGGCGCCAGCGGCTTATATGCCGGGCGGATGATCTTGTCTACATTCTTAAGCTCTTCCAAGCGATGGGCGCTCCAGCCCACAATGCGCGCCGTGGCAAATATCGGTGTGTAGAGAGCAGGCGGAAGATCCAGCATACTGTACACAAGGCCGCTGTAGAAGTCCACATTAGCGTTGACGCCTTTGTATATCTTCCTCTTCTCGCCGATAATCTCCGGCGCCATTCTTTCTACCGCTTCATACAGCGCATATTCTTTCTCACAGCCCTTTTCCCGCGCAAGCTGCTTTACGAACTTTTTAAATATATCTGCTCTCGGATCCGAGATGGAGTAGATCGCATGCCCCATACCATAGATAAGGCCTTTCTTATCAAATGCCCGCTTCTCGAGAAGAGCAGTTAAATACTCTCTTATCTCGTCCTCGTCTTCCCAGTCTGAAACCATTTTTTTCATATCCTCGAACATCTGCGTTACTTTAATATTCGCGCCGCCATGCTTCGGCCCTTTCAGAGAGGCCATGGCCGCCGCCATAGTAGAATATGTATCTGTTCCCGAGGAAGTGACCACATGTGTAGTAAACGTAGAATTATTCCCGCCGCCGTGATCCATGTGGAGCACCAGCGCCATGTCCAGAATCCTCGCTTCTAATTTGGTATACTTCCGGTTCTCTCTGAGCATCATCAGAATATTCTCCGCCACGGACAAATCCGGCGACGGCGCATAAATGAACAAGTCTTCCCCCTGCCGGTAATTATAAGCATGATAGCTGTACACCATGAGCATCGGGAACTGGCTGATAAGGTTCAGGCACTGCCGAAGCACATTTGGAATAGAAGTATCGTCCGCTTTATCATCATATGTATAAAGGCTTAAAATAGAACGAGACAGATTATTCATCATGTCTGCGCTGGGCGCTTTCATAATAACGTCCCTTACGAATGTAGGAGGCAGGGTCCTGCGCCTCACGATCACCTCGTGGAACTCTTCCAGCTCCCTCTCGGAAGGCAATTCCCCAAAAAGCAGCAGATAAGCGACTTCTTCAAATCCAAAATGCTTATCCTTCAAAAATCCTCCTACAAGGTCTTTAATATTATATCCACGATAATAAAGGTTCCCCTCACACGGGACTTCCTCTCCGTTTACTACCTTTTTCGCGCACACATCTGATATATTGGTAAGGCCTGCGAGCACGCCTTTTCCATTCAGATCCCGAAGGCCTCTCTTCACCTCATACTTCGTGTACAGCTCTTTGTCGATCGCATTGTTCTTCTCACACAGATCTGCAAGATGCTGCACCGCCGGTGTCACCTCGAATAGCACATGTCCCACATTATTTGGCATAGTTACCTCCTTTTCCGCTGACGCCGCAGCATCGCTTACTGTATTTTTTCTTCTATATAATTACTCAGCCGGGCAAACTCCTCAAGCGTCAGGGACTCGCCCCTTACTTCCGCTCCTTTGCCCAACTGTTCGATCGCCTCCACAATAATTTCTCTTGGAATATCCAGGCTTCCTGAATTACGCAGCCCGTTGGCCAGCGTTTTCCTGCGCTGGTTAAACGATGCCCTGATAATATCGAACAACAGCCTCTCATCTTTCACTTGCACAGGAGGGCTGTCATGTCTGGTGAGCCGTATGACCGCCGATCCCACCTTCGGTCTCGGCATGAAACAGTTTGGCGGGACATTCGCTACAATGTAAGGCTCTGCATAATACTGCACCGCTAAAGAGAGCGCGCCATAATCCTTATTCCCCGGACCAGTCTGCATCCTCTGCGCCACCTCTTTCTGTACCATGACAGTGATGCTGTCCACCGGGACATGGGACTCGAAAAGCCCCATAATAATAGGCGTCGTAATATAATACGGAAGGTTAGCCACTACTTTCACAGGCTTCCCTTCGTTCTCCTCCTCTGCAAGCTTCCTTACATCCACTTTCAGGATATCTTCATTGATGACCTTCACATTGTCATATTCTCGCAGCGTGTCGGAAAGTATCGGGATAAGATTCTTGTCAATCTCAACCGCGATTACTCTGCGCGCCGCCTCCGCCAGATACTGCGTCATCGTCCCGATGCCGGGGCCGATCTCCAGCACCAGATCGTCTTTCGTAATCTTCGCCGAGCGTATGATCTTGTCCAGGACATGGGTATCGATCAGGAAATTCTGTCCGAACTTTTTCTGAAATGTAAACTGATATTTCCGTAAGATTTCAATCGTATTCTGCGGATTCCCCAGAGCCGCCTTCCTCATATATCCACTCCCCAATAATATTCAGACGTATGCCGCCCGAGCCGGAACCACCGATGCCCGGATGGATATTATTTTTTTATTATACAATAAGAAGCGGAAATAAGAAACAAAAAAATAATATGATGTTGGAGCAAAACATAGTTTTCAATACTTGCATTTGTAAATCACACAAATTGTATTTTGATTTGTGACTGTGGAGAACCTTAGAGCGTCTTAATGTTCTGCCTATTCCCAGTAATCCGGCGGCATGGACGGCGCCGGAAGCCCGACCTGCGCCATGGACGGCGCATAGAGGGCGGTTACGTCCGTACACATAGTCTTTTACCAGAACATTTAGAGGCTCTTAGGCTCGTAGCCCGGAACAAAGAAAAATACAATTTGTGTGATTTGCCAGGCACTATTTTAAAAGACTATGTTTTACCCCGGCATCATGGTATTAGGTATATAGATCTTGCCGTTTCTTCTGTCTTCTTTATGACTTCTTCTGCCGTAAGCCCTTTTAGCGCCGCGATCTCCTCCGCCACATATTTAAGATAGGCGGAATAATTCCGCCGGCCCCGATATGGTTCTGGCGCCAGGTACGGACAGTCCGTCTCAAGAACGATGCTCTCAAGAGGGACTTCCTCTACTACCTGCTTTAGCTTCCTACCGTTTTTAAAAGTCACCACGCCGCCGACCCCGATGTGGAATCCTAGCTTCACATACTCCAAGGCCAGCTCTTTCGAACCGGAAAAGCAATGTATAATCCCTTTCAATCTTTTTCCATGCTCTTTCACGATCTGGAATGTATCTTCCGACGCGTCGCGGCTGTGGATATTCACCGGCAGCCGGAGCTCCCCTGCAAGCTCCAGCTGCCGGATGAACCATTTCTTCTGCACTTCCCGCGGCTCTGTGTCCCAATGATAGTCAAGGCCGATCTCCCCCATGGCTACAACCTTGTCATCTTCGAACAGCTCCCGCATGAGGCCAAAACTCTTCTCATTCAAAGCGCCCACCTCATCCGGGTGGACGCCTACCGCGGCATACATGAACGGGTATCTGTGCGCCATCTCGACCACCTTCCAGCAGGAATCAAGAGACGCGCTCACATTTACGATTGCAGACACCCCCCATGCGGGCATAGAGCTCAGAAGCTTATCGCGGTCTTCATTAAATTGTTCATCATCATAATGTGCATGTGTATCAAAAATCATATCTACAGCATCTGAGCCCGAAGCTCCTCCCCGCTCTTCATAGACAATAATCCCGGCGCAATGTCATACACGCTCCTTGCGCCGCTCTCGCCCTTCTTAGCCAGCCGAAAGGCCGCACGCGCGTAACATATAAGCACGCTGGCCGTAAATTCCGGATTCGAATCCAGCTTCAATGAATACTCAATAATATGCTTATTCCCTTCCTGGCCTGTCTCTCCGCTTCGGATGACGAACCCGCCGTGAGGCATCTTGCTATGCTGCCTCTTTAGCTCCTCCTCTGTGATGAATGTCACGGTCGTGTCGTACTCATCAAAATAATTGGGCATTTCCTTAATGGCCTTCTCAATCTTCGCAAGATCCGCGCCTTCCTCTGGTACGACATAGCACTCCCGCAGATGCTTCTCCCTTGTAGTAAGCGCAGGCGCGTCGCCGCTCCTCACACGGTCGACTGCCGCTTCAATCGGAACCGTATACTGGATGCCGTTCTTTACTCCCTCTACGCGGCGGATCGCATCCGAATGTCCCTGGCTTACCCCTTTGCCCCAGAACGTATATGTGCTTCCCTGAGGCAGGATAGCCTCCGCATACAGCCGGTTTAAAGAGAACATTCCCGGATCCCAGCCGACGGAAATAATGCTTACGTTCCCGCCCTTTCTGGCAGCCGTATCTACACTTTCAAAATACGCAGGGATCCTCGCATGGGTGTCAAAACTGTCGATCGTGTTGAAATCTGCCGCGATCTCCGGCCCCATAACCGGAAGATCCGTAGCAGAGCCGCCGCAAAGCACCATCACGTCAATCTCGCCCTTCACAGATGCCATATCTTCTATCTTCCTTACAGCCACGCCCTCCGTCTCAATGTGGACAGAATCCGGATCCCGCCGGGTGAATACCCCTTTTAATTCCATATCCTCGTTGCGGGCGATGGCGCGCTCTACGCCGCGTCCGATATTTCCGTAACCTACAATGCCGATTCTGATCTTATCCATCTTGCAAATCCCTCCGTTTCTGATTTCTAACTTTACCGAACGATTATACCACAAATAGCAGTTCTTGGAAAGTGCGCGTCAAGAACATGCAAAACCCTTTAAGAAATCTCTGCCCCTGCCGGCATCTCTTTCTCTGGAGACACGATCGCCAGATTCCCTTCTGCGTCTTTGGCACACAGGATCATCCCTTCCGACAGCACTCCCGCCAGACGGGCAGGCTTTAAGTTCACAAGCACCATGACCTTCTTACCCACCATCTCTTCCGGGCTGTAATTCTTCCGGATCCCAGATACGATCTGCCTTACCTGGCTTCCCACTCTCACCTGCGAGCACAGGAGCTTCTTCGACTTCGGGACCGCCTCGCAGGAGATGACCTCCCCCACCTGGAACTGCATAGCCCCAAAATCTTCAAATGTAATCTCCGCCTTCGGCTCAATGTCGATAGTCTGCGCTTCCCCGGCTCCTGGAACGCCCCCGGCAGGCGCACTTCCCTCAGCCGTCTCCTCCACCAGCGGATGGAGCTCTTCGACTTTTCTCATCACTTCCTCAATGTCCAGCCTCTGGAACAGGATCTCCGGCTTCTCCGCTACTTTGCCGTCCCCGATCTGGCTTAAGATCTTTTCCGCGGTGTCCGGCATGAACGGCGCAAGAAGCCCCGCTCCCGCCCGGATGCTCTCCTGGAGGTTATAGAGGACCGTCTCAAGGCGGTCTTTCTTGCCCTCCTCCTTTGCAAGCGCCCACGGCATCGTCTCGTCAATATATTTGTTGCACCGTTTGAACAGGCTGAAGATCTCTGTCATAGCGTCCGCCACACGAAGATCGTTCATCTTTGCATCTACGGCGCCAGGCGTGCCTTCCACCACAGCTTTCAGATCCGCGTCCACCGCGTCCGCCGCTCCTTTGTCCGTCACGGTCCCGCCGAAATATTTATTAATCATAGAGATCGTCCGATTCACCAGATTCCCAAGCGTATTTGCAAGGTCGGAATTCATGCGCTCTACCATCAGCTCCCATGTGATCACGCCGTCGTTGTCGAAAGGCATCTCATGAAGCACGAAATAACGCACTGCATCCACACCGAAAAATTCCACCAGCTCATCCGCATACAATACATTTCCTTTTGACTTGCTCATTTTGCCGTCGCCCTGCAGAAGCCACGGATGGCCGAAGACCTGTTTCGGGAGGGGCAGATCGAGAGCCATAAGGAAAATAGGCCAATAGATCGTGTGGAAGCGGATAATATCCTTCCCGATCAGATGTAGATCTGCCGGCCACTCCTTTTTGAACTGCTCCGTACTCTCGCCGCCACAGTCATAACCGATCCCCGTAATGTAGTTCGTAAGCGCGTCCAGCCATACATACACTACATGCTTATCATCAAAATCCACCGGGATGCCCCACTTGAAAGAAGTCCTGGACACGCACAGATCCTGAAGCCCCGGAAGAAGGAAGTTATTCATCATCTCGTTTTTACGTGAGACTGGCTGGATAAATTCTGGATGTGTGTTGATATGTTCGATAAGGCGATCGGCATATTTGCTCATCTTGAAGAAATACGCCTCCTCCTTGGCAGGCTTCACCTCGCGCCCACAGTCCGGGCATTTCCCGTCTAAAAGCTGAGACTCTGTCCAGAAGGATTCGCACGGCGTACAGTAAAGCCCCTCGTAAGAGCTCTTGTAAATGTCGCCCTGCTCATACAGCTTCTTAAAGATCTTCTGTACCTGCCTCTCATGATAATCGTCCGTCGTGCGGATGAACTTATCATAAGAAGTGTTCATAAGATCCCAGATAGCCCGGATCTCCCCGGCCACCCCGTCTACGAACGCTTTCGGCGTAACGTTCGCCTCCTGCGCCTTCAGCTCTATCTTCTGTCCATGCTCGTCCGTCCCCGTCTGAAAAAATACGTCATAGCCCCGGCTCCTCTTATACCTTGCGATCGCGTCCGCCAGGACGATCTCGTAAGTATTCCCGATATGCGGCTTTCCCGATGTGTACGCGATAGCCGTCGTAATATAATACTTCTGCTTCTCCATCTCTAATCCTCTCCTGTAATCCTGAAGCCAAATACCCCGCTGCAAGCTGCGGGGCATGGCCTGGCTTGTTCTTTCCGCCCCAAAGGGCGGGGTATCTGGCCCTCGCGGCATTCGCCAAATATCCGCGCAAGCGCGGCTGCTTGGCTCATTGCTCGCGGGAATAAAATAACAAAGTGGGCAAGCCCACTTCATTGCACACTTTTGCCACATTTTTTATACTGATGATGGTATCATAAAAAAGGAGGGACTGTCAAGGTAGAATCCCCATTTTACGGCTCAAGGGACAGTTTACGAAAGCTTCTTCAGCCCCCTTAATCTTATATAAGAAAAGAGGAGAAGCCCCACGCGGGATCTTCTCCTCTTTTTTATCTCATTCCATCAAAGGCTAGTTCGTAATCGTCATCTCTGTCTCTTTGTCAAAGATGTGGATCTTGTTTGCGTCAAGAGCGAACTTCACCGTATCGCCTGTTCTTGCCTTCGTCGTAGGCTCAACTCTTGCCGTCATGCTGGAATCTTCGTAGTCAAAGTATAAGAATACTTCTGCGCCGAGCATCTCGTATACACGGATCTTGGCCTCAATAACCGTGTCAGGAGATTTTGCAAGGAAGCTTTCCTCATCATGCACATCTTCCGGACGGATGCCTAAGACAACTGTCTTTCCGTCATATCCGCCGTCAATCATCTTCTTCGCCTTCTCTGCTGAGAGCTTGATCTCAGAAGGGCCTGCCTGAAGATATACGTCGCTTCCTTTTACCTTACATACTGCATCCACGAAGTTCATCTGCGGGGATCCGATGAATCCGGCTACGAACAGGTTGCATGGATGATCGTAAAGCGTCTGCGGTGTATCTACCTGCTGTACGACGCCTGCATTCATAACAACGATCCTTGTACCAAGAGTCATAGCCTCTGTCTGATCGTGCGTTACATAGATGATCGTCGTCCCCAGCCTCTGGTGAAGCCTCGAAATCTCAACACGCATCTGTCCACGGAGCTTCGCATCCAGGTTGGAGAGCGGCTCATCCATAAGGAATACCTTCGGGCTGCGGACAATCGCACGTCCCATAGCTACACGCTGTCTCTGTCCACCAGAGAGAGCCTTCGGCTTACGGTCAAGAAGAGCCTCAAGGTCAAGAATCCTTGCCGCCTCGCGCACCATCTTGTCAATCTCATCTTTCGGGACTTTCCTCAGCTTAAGCCCGAACGCCATATTGTCATATACCGTCATATGTGGGTACAGAGCGTAGTTCTGGAATACCATCGCAATATCCCTGTCTTTCGGCTCAACGTCATTTACGATCTTGTCGCCGATCTTGAGCTCGCCGGAAGAAATCTCTTCCAGTCCGGCAACCATACGGAGCGTAGTAGACTTTCCGCATCCTGAAGGGCCTACAAAAATAATGAATTCCTTATCCGCGATCTCAAGATTGAAATCCTTCACCGCCTCAAATCCGTTCGGGTATGTCTTATTAATGTGCTTTAATGATAAACTTGCCATTTTAAGTGTCCTCCTAATATTTTCATCTGATAAAAAGTATAATAAAAAAATCCAACTTGGGCTATGCCCAAGTTGAACAATCTTTCTGCGGATTTCTATACAAGTTGACCAGCTTACTGCGCTTTTCCATTCTACGCCTTAAGAAGCATTTTGTAGATCTCTCTTTTTCCTGTCCCTCTGTCCTTCGCCACAAGCTTCATAGCTTCTTTCCTGTCGATCCCCTGCTCTTCATAATAAGCCATATGTTCTTCTATGCTCATTTCTTTCCAGGATGCTTCGCTCTCCTCTTTCTGCCGCTCCCTGCTCTTGCCCTCTACTACGATCACGCACTCGCCCCTGGGCTCATGCGCCTCATAATAAGCGATCGCCTGTGAGAGCATGCTCTCGAACACCGTCTCATGTTTCTTCGTAAGCTCACGGCACACGCTGGCTTTGCGCTCCCCCAATGACTCATACAGAAGCTTCAGCGTCTTCACAAGACGATGAGGAGCTTCATACAGCACGATGGTGCGCGTCTCTTCGGACAGCTCTTTGAGCACCGCGCTCCTCTCCTTCTTGTCCGCAGGCAGAAAAGCCTCGAACGCAAAACGCCTTGTAGAAAGCCCCGACATAGTAAGGGCTGTAATACATGCCGCCGCGCCGGGGACGGCCGTCACTTTTATGCCTTCGTCCATGCACATGCGGACCAGCTCTTCTCCCGGATCTGAGATGCCGGGAGTCCCCGCGTCCGTAATAACCGCCACATTATCTCCTCTGTGCAGCCGCTCTACAAGCTTTTTCCCTTTCTCTATTTTATTATGCTCATGATAGCTCGTCATGGGCGTCTGAATCTCAAAATAGTTCAGAAGCTTCACGCTGTTGCGGGTATCTTCCGCCGCGATCAGGTCTGCCTCTTTCAATGTGCGTACTACCCGGTACGTCATGTCTTCCAGGTTCCCGATGGGGGTCGCGCACAGGTACAATGTCCCTGCCATGGCATCATCCTCCTTTATTCACCTGCGGATCGTCTCCTCGCCCATATATGTTTAACAATTCTTCAGTATAGCCTCCCCCGCTGTCGCACACCACAAGAGGCGGCTCTACGGAAAGCCGGGGATTCCCGCCTTTCAGCCCCTCTATCAGCACCATGTTCGGTTCTTTATCGAGGCGGGGATGCACCATCCGCATCCGCTTTGGCTCTATCTTGTACATGCACATCTTTGCAAATATCTCAGGCAGCCGGAACGGGCGATGCACCATGTAGAGCCTGCCTCTTTCTTTTAATATCTTCGCGCTTTCCCTCAATACGTCGTCCAGCGTGCACAGCGCTTCATGGCGTGCGATATAGAGCGCGCTATTGTCATTCTTCAGCCCATGATCCCCCGGCATATAAGGAGGGTTCACTGTAATCACTTCAAAAGAGGCGGCGCCAAACAGACGCCCCGCCTCTTTTATATCTCCTGTCACAATCTTAACTTTGTCTGAAAGCCCGTTGTACTCCACGCTCCGTCTTGCCATATCGGCGCTTTCTTCCTGCACCTCAAGCCCCTCATAGCAGGCGCCTTCATTCTTCGCTTCCAGCAGGATGGGCAGGATCCCCGTCCCCGTCCCTAAGTCAAGCGCCCGCTCGCCTCTTCTCACCTTTGCAAAAGAAGACAAGAGCACTGCGTCCGTGCCAAAGCAGAATCTTCCAGGGCTTTGGATCACTTTATATCCTTTGATCTGGAGATCGTCAAGCCTCTCTCCTTCTCGCAGGAAACTTTCTCTATTCGTCATCCAGCTTCGAAGCTCCATTTCTCTCTTCCAGCGCGCGAAGCTCCGCCATCTCTTCCTTGGAAAGCCTCATGTCCTTCTTTTTACGCCTCGGCTTGAATTTCAGCTCCGCGGCTTTGTACTCGCGGATCTCCTTCTCGTCATTGTCCAGTGTCACGACTACCTTCACCAGCTGGCGCAGCACATTGACAGACTGCACGTCCCCGTGGAGCCCCTCCGGGGTCGTCACATGGTCGCCATTATTCGGAAGGTGGCTGTTGAGCTCCTCGTAAGTCTCCTCCTCATTCGTCAGGCAGCACATAAGCCTGCCGCATACCCCGGATATCTTCGTCGGGTTCAGAGACAGATTCTGCTCCTTCGCCATCTTAATAGATACCGGCGCAAATTCTGAGAGGTGCGTGTGGCAACAAAGCCCTCGCCCGCAGATACCGATGCCTCCCCGGATCTTCGTCTCATCCCGCACGCCGATCTGGCGCAATTCGATACGGGTACGGAACACGCTTGCCAGATCTTTCACCAGCTCACGGAAATCAATCCGTCCGTCCGCCGTAAAGTAGAACAGCACCTTGTTGTTGTCAAAAGTATACTCCGCATCGATCAGCTTCATTTCAAGGCCGTGCTCACGGATCTTCTCAAGGCAGATCTTAAACGCCTCCTTCTCCTTCTCACGATTCTTGGCCTCTTTCCCCAGATCTTCTTTGGTGGCTATGCGGATGACCGGCTTTAGCGGCTGCATGATCTGCTCGTCCTCCACGTCTTTCGGCCCCGAGACTACCGAGCCGAACTCTACGCCCCGCGCCGTCTCCACGATCACCTTATCTCCTGTGTGTATCTCCAGCTTCCCCGGGGCAAAGAAATAAATCTTTCCCGCAGGGCGGAATCTTACTCCTATTACTCTTGTCATAAATTAGTTCTCCTTTATCGTCAGGAACAGAAGCTCCATGACCAGATCGAAATTTACATTTGCTCTGAGCCTTGCCTTGGCGTTCTCAAGGCTTGCAAGGATCTGTTCTATCCCTTCATAAGAGCTTCTCTTTGCCTGTTCCTTCATATAATTTACCTGGTCTTTTAGTACGACTTTCTCTGTCTCCCTTGTCGCTTTATATAACAGGACGTCTCTGTACCATATCATAATGATATCCAGATAGTCCGTAATCTCCAGCTTATACATGGCGGCTCGGCTTACCGCCTCCACGATCTCACTGATCTCCATATCCTTGATATGCCGCAGCAGATGGAGGGCTTCCTCCCGGATCTCATTGAAATGCTCCGAATTAGCCAGCATGATCGCTCTTCCAAGATTCCCCTGTGCAAATGCCGTACACATGTCAGCCTTGTAGTCCGGCACCTCCAGGTTCTCCATTAAGTATTTGCGGATCAGCGCGTCCTTGATATTGCGAAGCTTCAACATGACGCATCTGGAATTGATAGTCGCAAGCAGCATGTCCGCATTCTCTGTGAGCAGAAGGATCACCGCATACTTAGGAGGCTCCTCGATCGTCTTAAGCAGGGCGTTCTGCGCCTGCACCGTCATCGTGTCGGCATGGGGTATAATGTAGACCTTATAAGGGCCCTGGTAAGGCTTAATGTCCACCGTCCCATTCACTTGCTCCCGTATATCGTCTACGCCGATGGAGCCCGGCTTCTCATGAGCTACTGTAATAATATCAGGATGGTTCCCCGTCTCTGCCTGAATACAGGAGTGGCATTTCCCGCACGGATCCTGCCCGCCCTTCTCGCACAGAAGGGCCGTAGCAAAAAGCTTCGCCAGCATTTTCTTGCCAGAGCCTTTCTCCCCATTCAGAATATAGGCGTGCGACACCTTATCCTCTTTTACCGCGCTCTGTATATATTTGATAATGTCTTTGTGTCCTACTACGTCCTTAAAGGTTCCCATCTACGTATATCCTCTACAATCTCTTTCACAATCTCCTCTGTACATTGTAACTTATCATAATTATAATACCGTCTGGTAATTCCTGCATCCTTTAGCTTCTCTTCCGAGAAATCTTCCATGTCGGCTAAGAACCTGCGGCATATCTCCGCATAAGAGGGCGCTTCCTGACGGCGCTCCCTCTCGATGGAGCGGGAAAGCCTCTCACCATCCTCCACTTCAATATAGAACGGCGTTACATTCTCTTTGCCGTAGTATTCCCGGATCTTCTTATAAGACTCCAAAGTGCCAAGAATAAGATATCCCGATTTATCAAGATTTATCTGTCCATCATCTATTGTAGCATATTTCCACTGGCCATGCACAGTATTATAAGTACGAAGCTCAATTATTTTCCCTTCCCGAGAGAAAGCGTCCAGTGTATCTTCCGATACGAAGAAATATTCTGTCCCGTCTCTCTCCCCTTCCCTTGCCGGCCTTGTAGTATACGAAGCCACAGTGAGAAGCTCAGGGAGCCGTTCCCTGATCTCTTTAAATATGGTGTCCTTCCCAGCAGAGCTCTTACCCATGATACAGTATATCTTTCCCATCCGCCCAAACCTCTATCTGCCCTTGTCTTCTTAGTCCCTCTATACGATAACCTGCTTCTTTATACCAGTCAAGAAGTTTCGCCGCTTCTTCTGTAATCTCTTCCCCCGGCACGATCAGCGGTATGCCTGGAGGGTACAGGTACGCGTACTCCAGGGAGACGCGCCCTATGCTCTCTCTCCACGGCATATTCCGTCTCGCCCCGGCTCCCCGGCACACACGCTCCATATGTGAGCTTATATATCTTATAGGGGCTCTTGGAAGATGGAACATCCCCCTGGCCATCCTCGCCTTTTTAAGCCTGTCTTTTGCTTCCGCTCCGCGGCCGCCCAGCTCTGTGTCTATCTCGGCCGCCGCCCTTTTAAGCCTGACGAACCCTTCCTCTGTGTCCCCGACCGATGTCATAGCTGTTACAGATATTCCCGAATACATCTCCATCTGCAGATGGTACTTATGGAGGAAGATCTCATACAATTCCTTCCCTGTCATACCAGCTCCAGCCGCAGACAGGATAATCTTAGAAGGCTCTGCCCCCTCTATATCTAAAAGCCGCAGCCGCTCCAGAGAAGACAGCTCCTCTCTTGCCCGCTTCAGCCGCTCCACATAAGGGCCGAACAGCTCCTCTCTTCTTCTCTCCAGCATGTCCATACAAACGTCTATCCCCGCCATAAGCACATAGGAAGGGCTTGAAGACTGGAGCATGTGCAGGTACATCTCCACTCGCTCTCTTGAAGCCCGGCTGCCGTTCATATGTAGGAGCGCGCTCTGCGTTAATGCAGGCAGCGTCTTGTGGACGCTGTGGATTACGATGTCCGCCCCTTTCCTGTTGGAATTCTCAGGAAAATAAGGATGGAACCCGAAGTGCGCTCCGTGCGCTTCGTCCACAATTAACGGCACGCCTTTCTCATGCGCTGCGGCGGCGATCCCCGCCACATCAGACACGACTCCGTCATACGTAGGCGACACGACGACCACCGCCCGGATCTGGGGCTCCCGGCCAAGAGCCTCCCTTACGTCCTCCGGGGATATCTGCGCGCTTAGCTGCGTTTCTTCGTCAAACCCGGGCCAGACATATACCGGCCGCAATTCATTCATATATATGGCGTGATAGACAGACTTGTGGCAATTTCTTGCCACAAGTATCTTATCACCCTTATTCGTCGACCCGAGAATACTGCTTAAAATGCCTACCGTGCTCCCGTTTACAAGGAAGCGCGAACATTCGGAGCCGTACAGCGAGGCCGCTCTCTCCTGCGCCTCCTTTAGCGCCCCTTCCGCGTGATGCAGGTCGTCAAAGCCGTCAATCTCCGTAATATCGATCCGGGAGGCGGCTACATGCCCGGGAATGTCCATATTGCGCTTATGGCCGGGCATGTGGAATCCATAATAATCCGAATTTCCATACTCTTCCAGCCGCTCATATATCGTCTTCATTACAGCCTTTTCAGTAATTCTTCTCTCTCCTTCTCAAATCCCGGCTTGCCAAGGAGAGCGAACATGTTCTTCTTATAGCTCTCGACGCCCGGCTGATCGAACGGGTTCACCCCAAGGATGTAGCCGCTCACGCCGCAGGCAAACTCAAAGAAATAGAAAAGCTGTCCTAACGAGAACTCATCCTGCCCGGGGATATTTACGATCAGGTTCGGCACATTCCCGTCCGTGTGAGCAAGGATCGTCCCATTCATCGCGCTCTTATTTACAAAGTCTACATTCTTTCCTGCAAGATAATTAAGCCCGTCAAGATCTGTCGGCTCCTCGCCGATAATGATCTCCTCCCTGGAGTCCTCCACGTTCAGCACCGTCTCATACATGATACGGCTTCCATCCTGAATGAACTGCCCCATAGAGTGAAGATCTGTCGTAAGATCTACAGAAGCCGGGAAGATCCCTTTCTGGTCTTTCCCTTCGCTCTCGCCGTACAGCTGCTTCCACCACTCAGACACATAGTGAAGGCTCGGCTCATAGTTTGCAAGTACTTCCACTCCCTTGCCCTTCCTGTGCAGGATGTTGCGGACTGCCGCGTAGAGGAGAGCGTCGTTCTCTTCGAACGCATTGTTCATCGCCATCTCCCTGCTGGAAGCCGCGCCTTCCATCAGCTTGTCGATATCCGCGCCGCTCACCGCGATCGGGAGAAGGCCTACCGCCGTCAGCACCGAGAATCTCCCGCCTACGTCGTCCGGCACTACGAACTCCTCATATCCTTCCTCGTCCGCCAGCTTCTTAAGGGCGCCTCTCGCCTTGTCCGTAGTGGCGTAGATCCTATTGGCCGCCTCTTCTTTTCCATACTTCTTCTCCAGGAGCTCTTTAAAGATGCGGAATGCGATCGCAGGCTCCGTCGTCGTCCCAGACTTCGAAATGATATTCACAGAGAAATCCCTGTCGCCGATGACTTCGATCAAATGCTTCATATATGTGCTGCTGATGCTGTTCCCTGCAAAATAAATCTCCGGCGTCTTACGCACTTCCTTCGGCGCCATATTATAGAAGCTGTGGCGCAGGAATTCAATAGCGGCTCTCGCTCCCAGATAAGAGCCTCCGATCCCGATGACGATAAGCGCCTCCGAATCTTCTTTTATCTTCTGCGCCGCCTTCTTAATGCGAGCAAATTCCTCTTTATCATAATCCACAGGAAGGTCGATCCAGCCAAGGAAATCATTCCCCGCTCCTTCTCTCCCAAGCAGCTCTGCCTTCGCCGCCTCAGCGATCTTCTTCATGGACTGGACCTCATGGCCGCGGATAAACGCGCCTGCCTTCGAATAGTCAAATGTCACTTTATTCCCCATCGCGCTCACTTTCCTTTCTCTATAAGAATAAATATATGTAAAAATACATTTACTCTATTTTAGCAAATACGCCCTTGTTAATCAAGCCATAAACTCCTCAAGGATCTGTCGGATAAGTATGTCTCTCTCGTCTGTCTCTGAAGCCTCCTCCCTTAGCTTCTTCATGCTGGCCACAGGCGTCTTGGCCTTTGGCGCTTCATATGGCTCCGGCATGGCGGGCGGCTCTGGCTCCACCGGGATCTCTGGAGACGGTACTTCTTTTGCCGGACGGGGGCGTATTGGATCCGGAACTTCCCCGAAATCCGGCGCGGGCGCTTCTGCCGCCATAATCTGTATCTCCTTCCTGGACTCCTTCTGCTCCTTCTGATACGCTTTCTCGTAACGGTGCAGGCATATATTTTCCAGATAGTCTACCATATAATTGCGCGCCGCCTCCAGGCGGAACTTCTCATCCGTCGTAAGATGCGTCAGAAATACGAAGATGGCAAGCCCTGCGCCGGTCGCGCCTATCTTCAGCACTTCATCATTCATCCCGTATACGCTGTAGGAGAGAGCTGCCCCCGCCGCCCCAAGCAGCAGGCATGCTCCCGATGCCGCTCCTTCCATTCTTCTCCAGCTGTGCAGCTTCACCCCTGCCACTTTGTATTCGTACAGATACTTGTCCACAAATACCCGAACGTTCTCCACCTTCTCGCTGATCATACAGGCATGTTCAAACTTCGCGCGTACAAGCCTCATCAGCGGATGTGTGCTTTTATTCATATTCCCCGCAGCTTTCACCAGACGCTTAAGAGCAACGCTGACCACAAGCTTGCTTAAAATGCCGCACGCGGCGGCCCCCCACATGAGTACATACACGATGTACTTGTCCAATAGAATTTCCAGCATAATAAACCCTCCTTTTGCTATGCATTATAACGTAATTCTGCCAGGGCGTGTCAAAAACCGTCCGCCCGGTTTTGACATGTGCCTGCCACATCCTGCATATGCCTGTCGCATCTTGTCGCGCAGGCTTTTCTCCATTCCTCCGTCCGGTTCTTTCCATGCCCCGGACTACAGACGATCACGGGCCTCGCACGCTCCGACAGCTACAGCCCGCAGCTGTCCATTTTGTCCGAAACAGCCCGAAAAATGGCACACGAAACTTTGTTCAGCCATTCATCAGCGGCATCACCTGCGGCGACCGCAGGACTTCATGTCCAGACCAGCTGGCACGCACGCTCGTGGAAGCGAAGAAGCTAGGGACGGGCAAAAAGTAGATCTTTTCGGAATGTTAAAGGCAGAAATTTAAAATATCTGCTACTTAGGTATCCTAGCTTTTATAGTCGCTGTTGCGGCTGGTGTAGCCTACCACTACATCATCAAATGGCTTGGCAGGAACCGAAAGAACAACGAATAGCCTAGTGGGCGCTCTGCCACTATAAAAGAAAAGAAGAAGCCCTGCAGCTGTACCTTTTGTCCGAAACAGCCCGAAAATTACATTGACGCAGCTTTCGTCTCTGGCTACAATTATATTATCCTTAAGCGTACAGGGAATTGCTCTTATAATGAAGGAGGACAGTATCATGGAATATATACCACACGGCGTCTGCTCCCGCTCTATCCATATAGAACTGGACGGCGACACGATCGAAAGCGTTACATTCATCGGCGGCTGCAACGGCAATGCTAAAGGGATCTCAAGCCTAATCCGGGGGATGAACGTAGACGAAGCCATCTCCCGCCTGGGCGGCATCACCTGCGGCGACCGCAGGACTTCATGTCCAGACCAGCTGGCACGCGCGCTCGTGGAAGCGAAGAAGCTAGGGACGGGGTAAAATCTACCGAAGACGCACAAAGTAAAATTTGCATATGCTATAATGTCGATAGGCAAAAAAGCAATTCTTTGTACAACGATACAAAGAGATGCAAAAGTTCCATGTGAACAAAGAACGAAATCCCCGGACTGCGTTGCACCACAGTTCGGGGATTCTTCTTTTCTTTTTATAGCGGCAAAGCACCCGCTAGGCTATTTGTTGTCCTTATGGCCGCCATCTAGCCATTTGATGATGTAGTGACAAGCTACACCAGCTATAACGGCGATTAAAAAGGATGCAAATAACTCTATGTAACACTTTGTATTCGTACAGATACTTGTCCACAAGTACCCGAACGTTCTACACCTTCTCGCTGATCATACAGGCATGTTCCAACTTTATACGCACAAACCTCATCAGCAGATGTGTGCTTTTATTCATATTCCTCGCAACTACCCCTTTTATCCGAAACAGCCCGAAAAATGACATGCAAAACTTTGTTCAGGTATACAATCCCAATTCGTTAGTAGCACAAAAATCAAATATTCATCTCTCCCCTTTATTAACTGTCAATTTGAAACAACTCTCAAAAGGCTACGAACAGATTACTGGCAAAAATAAAGAAGAGTTTGCTAATCTTTACTAAATAGCAATCTCTTCTCTATTTATAACATTATTATTTCAATCCACAGGTTTTTCCTGACAGACTTATTATAGCACATTAAATTTAAAATTTAAAATTTCAATAATGTTATTAAATAGAGAAAAATAGATATATGCTCTTGAATATGCTGGAAGATTATGCTACTATATATCAAAGAACAGTCGTGTTGCAGGGTGGGCTGGCCTCTCATTTTTATAGAATGGGGGTGATGCTATGAAAAATCAGGATAATCTCGATTTTGGTCTTTTTCTTCTGGCATTGCTTACATTCGTTTTTACGTTTTGTAAGTAACACGCACAGAAAATCCACCCCTAAACTTTGACCGGTAACGGGGCGGATTCTCTATAACTCTTTTATTGGTCAATCCACCTTGTGAACGACTGTTTTTTGCGCCTTTAATATAACATACTCACAATAACTTTGCAACCCTTATTATATAGTAGCGCACAGAAAATACTATATTCATCAGCATTTCATGCCTTCTTATTTCTTTAGGCTCTTCGCCAACAGACAAGGGAGAATAATGAGAGAGCTACATACGAAAGGCGCTCCTGCTATTTCTACGCATATGACAAGAAAGTTAGAGATGGGGTAAAATCCGTCCAAAACACACAAAATGGAATTCACCCTCTCCCCAACTGTTGTCCTTACCCTCTCTCTATGATACAATATTCCACAAGGATAACCGTGTTGCAGGGTGAGCTGGCCCCTCATTCTTATAGAATGGGGGTGATGCCTATGAAAAATCATTTTGATTTTAAGGATTTAATGACCTTTAGTCTTTTCCTTCTGGCATTACTTGCTTCAGTGTACAAAGGATTACAGTAAAAATGGACTACCAACCTGCAACTTCTACCGCTCTTCCAAAGAGCGGTATTTCATTTTTCTGAAATGCAATGATTATATGCTACAGCTTCGAGCCAAGTTGGCCCGAAGGCCGATAAGCTAAATATGACACTGACGCATTTGACTTACCAACCCAATATTCTTTTGCAGCTGGTAAAAGTGATTTTAATGCCATTCTGCAAATGATAGCAGATGCCCGCCGGAAAGCTGCCTATCAAGTGAATGCCACAATGATTGACCTTTATTGGGGAATTGGAGAATTTGTTTCCAATAAGGCCGTGCAGGATGGCTGGGGACGTTCTACCGTAAAGGCACTTTCTGAATACATTCTGACGCAGGAACCAGGGATTAGAGGCTATTCCCCACAGAATATCTGGCGCATGAAGCAGTTCTTTGAAACTTATTGTGACAAGCCGGAGTTAGGAACTCTGCTAAGAGAAAATACATGGTCAAACAATCTGCATATCATGTCAAAGACAAAATCGGATGCCGAGAGATTATTCTATTTGAAGCTGGCCTCTCGGGAAAAGTATAAAGCAAAGGAACTGGAACGGCAGATTGACAGCGGATATTATGAGCGTTTAATGCTGTCGGACGGCAAGGCGCCTTCCGCCATATCCCAGGCTGCTCCTGCGAACATAATCAGGGACATGTATATGCTGGAGTTTTTAGACCTGCCCGAGCCTTATAGGGAATATGATTTGAAAAAGGCTATTTTGAAGAACATGAAAAAGTTTCTACTGGAATTTGGCAGAGATTTTATTTTTATGGGAGAAGAATATCACCTTCAAGTAGGAAAGAACGACTATTATACAGATTTAATCTTTTTTCATAGGGAGCTGCAGTGCCTTGTTGCGATTGAGTTGAAAATCGATGATTTTAAACCGGAATATTTGGGAAAAATGCAGTTCTATCTTGAAGCGTTAGACAGGGACGTAAAGAAGCCCCATGAAAATCCAAGCGTTGGCATTATTCTCTGCAAGAGTAAGGACGAGGATGTCGTTGAATATGCCCTAAGCCGGAACATGAGTCCAACCATGATTTCCGAATACCGGACAAAACTAATCAGCAAAGAAATCTTACAAAAGAAGCTTGAGGAATTAACGGAAATAGTAGATGAGGATAAAAACTCTCAATGACGTTGAGAGTTTTTCAAAAATGTTTTATCTTATCAATATTACATTCGTTTTTACGTTTTGTAAGTAACCATACATAGAAAAACCACCCCTAAACTTTAGCCGGTAACGGGGTGGATTCTCTGCTTTTTCAAGGAAAAATCTTTTCCCACTGCGATCCCCCCGGAGCGTTTTTGATTCATAGGACGCACTTTCCTATGAATCAAAAAGAGTACGGGACTTTTGACGATCCCGTACTCTGCTGCTTATCCACCTCTTGGCTTCTTAGCTACCACTTCAGAAGCCTTCATGCGGAGCTTCTTCAGGTTTTCCCTCAATGTAAGACCGAAAAGATAACTCTTCCGCATATCAGCTTCCTCCGCCGTAGACATTTTGTTAATCTTTGTTATGTTTTATTATGCGCTCGCGTCCCCTCCATTCGACCTCTTTTTTTCTCTTTTTCTTTTTAGGGCTCTTCAATGTAGATCCCGTCCGTGAAGCTGCTGCTCAAATCGCTATTCGCAGAATGTATGCTGCACACCCGATAGTAATAACCGCCTTCCACTTCCAGCGTCTTGTTGGACGCTATCCGGTCGACATCGGCGTTAAACTTCTGCCACGCCGTATAGCCTGTCCAGCGGTCATCGCCTTTCTTGGCCCTCTCCACGCTCACACCGACGCCGATATCCGCCACCTTATGGGCGGCGATCGTCGTCCCTCCTGCATAGAGCATCCCCGGGCCGAGGCGGGCACATTTAGAATAGCCAGCAAGCAGATCCTCGCCCCGCGTCTTCTTCGTGTCATAGCCCACCGACTCATCGTCATGAGTCAGGTACGATCCGTCGATCATGGACTGTTCCTCCGAAGCGCGGGCCGTCGTTGCTGAGACTCCCATCATTCCTGCCACCAGTGCCAACGCACAGCACAATGACAATAACTTCCGGCTCATATTCCACCTCTGTCCCCCTTGCCCCTCTCATATATAAAGACACATATGTTGACAAAAACTGACGCGTTTTACGAAATAAAATAAAAATTATTTATAATTGTCTCAAATTCTTCTTTTTCCATCGTCGCTAAAAGGCGGTATTGCATCTTGCCATAGAGGAACTCTGCCTCATACCGCTTCCTTCCATGCTCCGGAGTCTCGTACTCTGTTATCTCTATAACACAGCCTCTATTATCCATCGTATACTGTGCCGTCACCTTATCCTCTGCATCGAAGCCCCAGGAAGAATCTACATATGCAGCGTTAATAAAATATATGACCTTCTGACCATTGTAATTATAAATCAATTCTGCAGTCTGCGTATGGGTGTCAAACTCCATCTCCTCAAACTGCAATCCATTTAGAACACCGACCATTATTCTTACAGGCTCTATTCCCAACTCATCACTTAAAATCTGATATGCCTCTTCCGAGTCCTCTCTTTCTATAATGAGAGCGTCTTCGCCAGAATTTATTTTCGTTACCTCTCTATCCCCTACTACGCTCTTCACCAGCTGCACGATCCGCTCAGGCCCGCCCATGCTTGTAATGCTTACCCCAAGCGCCATAATAAGGGCGGCGGCCAGGATAAGGTAGAGCTTCGGGCTTTTCTTTGCGCGGCGCATCTCCATTTCCTTCTCTATCTCCTGCCCCAGCTTCAGCGCGCGCCTCTCGTCGTCCGACAGGCCGGAGTAGCGACGCTCCCTCTCGTACTGGTCGATGTCCTCCTGGAGCTTCTTGCGGATCCGCTCTTTTACGCCTTCCGGCAGCGGATTGCCTCCTTCTTCTGCGTTCTCCCTGCGGATCTCTTCTGCCTCCCTCTCCAACGCTTCCTTTATAAACTGTTCTTCCCTGTCTTTTTTAATTTCCATTTACACATCCCCCATAAATGCTGTCTTTCTCTTGACCAAATCTTTCAGAAACGTATAATATAATTATAGTATAACCCAAAGGAGGGCATTATGAAACGTATTATCTTAACCGGCGGCGGCACCGCGGGGCATGTCACTCCCAATATCGCGCTTTTGCCGCGCTTAAAAGAATTACAGTACGACATCCATTATATCGGCTCTTACAACGGTATCGAAAAAGAACTGATCGAACAGTTCGGGATCCCATACCATGGGATCTCTACAGGAAAGCTGCGCCGCTACTTAAGCGTCCGGAATTTTACAGACCCCTTCCGTGTGATAAAAGGGCTTGGCGAGGCTAAGAACTTAATCAAAATACTCAAGCCCGACGTTATCTTCTCCAAAGGCGGCTTCGTGTCTGTCCCTGTCGTGGCCGCAGGGCGGAAGAGGCATGTCCCGACGATCATTCACGAATCAGATATGACTCCCGGGCTTGCCAACAAACTTTCCTTCCCTTGCGCCACAAAGATATGCTGCAATTTCCCGGAGACCTTGTCGTTCCTTCCTGATGGGAAGGCCGTTCTCACCGGCTCCCCCATCCGTCAGGAGCTGCTGTCCGGCGATAAATACAAGGCGCGGGATTTCCTGAATTTCCATTCCGACAAGCCTGTCATTATGATCATAGGAGGCAGCCTGGGCTCGGTGACAGTCAACGAGGCCGTCCGCAGCATCCTACCGGAGCTTTTGAAGTCCTATCAAGTCATCCACCTGTGCGGAAGCGGGAAGATAGACGGATCTCTGCAAGGGCTGGAAGGCTATGCACAGTTCGAGTACATTAAGGAAGAGCTTCGGCATCTCTTTGCCCTGACAGATATCGTCATTTCTAGGGCTGGAGCCAACGCCATCTGTGAGCTTCTGGCACTGCACAAGCCGAACCTCCTCATCCCGCTCTCTGCCGGCGCCAGCCGCGGCGACCAGATCCTGAACGCCCGTTCCTTTGAACGCCAGGGCTTCAGTGTTGTTCTTGAGGAGGAAGAGCTGAACAAAGAAATCCTTCTTAACACGATCAACACCCTGTATGAGAACAGGGACGCTTACATCTCCGCCATGAAGAGCTCGCAGCAGCAGAACTCCATCGACACGATCATCGACTTGATCGAGTCGCTGACATAATGTCTCATATCATAACCAATCCAAGAAAACAGGTGCCTAAAAGAGACACCTGTTTTTATTCTTTGCGTAAGCGGTCAAACTTCTCCTTGTAATTCTTTCTTATCCACTTCTTCGCCCGATATAACATGCTGTGCAATGCTTCCAGACTCAGCCCCATCGTCTCTGCGACTTCCTGTTGTGGCCTTTCAAGCAAACATATTACGGTCACTGCAAAATACCATTTCGGATTGGCGTCGTACAGATCGGCAAATATCTCTTCTGCCAGCTCTCTATACTCTTCCTTATACAGGTTTTCTATAAAGTCTTCTTCTGGACTGCCGACCCGTAATGCCTCATAGGTATAATGCGGAAGCTCATCTTTCAGCACTTCTCTTTTAAGCCCTCTTTTGTAGTTGAGAGCAATATGTTTCGCAGCCGTTACAAGCCATGAGCCGACTGCATATTCGTTCACACCTTCCCGGTTCATATACAGCTTCATGAATACGGTCTGCGTAATTTCCTCTGCCGTGTGGTGGTTGCCGGAATAACGAAGCGCTGTATGATATACGCTGCTTACGTTATCCTCATAGATTATATCGAAGGCGCTACTTTCTGTAGCTTTTATTTCCACTTATCTTCCCTTCGCTTTCCTTTGTATCCATCTATATCCTGGATAGAATATCCTCTTTATCTTCCTCAGTCAGCTCTCTCATTTTCCAGCCAAGGCCTACTCCGTCGTCCTTATACCTTGGGATCAGGTGCATATGGAAATGGAACACTGTCTGTCCTGCCGCCTCTCCATTATTCTGGACGATATTATACCCGTCGCATCCCAGAAGACCCGTAAGACGGGTAATCATCTTCTTTGCAAGTACCAGCACTTTCTCAGCCACCCTGTCATCCAGTTCATAAAGATTCGCGTAATGCTCCTTCGGCAGGATCAGCGCATGTCCTTTTGACGCCGGATTCGCATCAAGTATCACACGGAAATCCTCATCCTCGTACAGCGTGGAAGTAGGGATCTCTCCATTTGCAAGCTTGCAGAAAATACAGTCCTTATCTTTCATGTCCCGTCACCTCTTTCTTCTATAGATAAATAATGATTGATTATTTTGACCGTCGATGCTAAACTTATTGTTCAGAAAGGACGGTAAATAGCATGTTCACACAGGCCGATTACGACAAATTACAACAGATCATGGAGGAAAGCCCGGACAAAAAGGAGCTCCTCGCCCGGCTTCTTGAATCCCATAAGATGGAGATCAGCTCCTTAAGCCATGAGATCCGCAATCCTTTAACTGTCGTATACAGTACGCTTCAGTTAATCGAGTCGTCCCACCCGGAAGTCTTAAGCTTCCGCCACTGGGGCTCGCTCCGTCGCGATGTAGAGTACATGAACCAGCTTATTGCGGATCTGTCCCTTTATAACAATTGTGAAGGCGTCCGCCAAGAGCAGATCTATACAGAAGATTTCCTTAAGGAGACGGCTCTGTCCTTCGCTATATCCGTATCTGACACAGGTATTGAGTTCACTTCCCGTATCGAGCCCGGCCTCCCTTCTATATATGGAGACCGTATAAAACTGCGCCAGGCGCTGCTGAATCTCCTCGGCAACGCAAAAGACGCCGCAGAAGGGAATCCCGCTCCTAAGATCCTGCTCCATGCCGGCGCACAGAGCGGCTCTCTTGTTATCAGTATCACAGATAACGGCTGCGGGATCGAACCTGCTATAATAGAGCAGATCTTCGAACCCTTTGCCACATATAAAAAGAACGGCACAGGGCTAGGCCTTCCCATCGCACGCCGCATCGCCTCTGCCCACCACGGCTCCCTGACGGTGTCCTCAGATCCCGGAGACGGGACTGTATTCACCCTCACGCTTCCGATATAGCAGGACCGCCAAAAGCGCGCCTGCCAGTAGCCCGCCTACATGAGCCGTGTTGTCAACACCGCCGCTCACATATCCAAAATAAAGGCTTATGGCTGTCATCAGCACGAGCCCTCTGCCTGATATATCTCCAATCGTCCCATGATTTCTTATGGCGATATAGAGCATTGCTCCAATAAGCCCGAAGATAGCTCCTGACGCGCCCGCCGCCACCGCATACTCGCCGGTGCAGATATCCGCCCACATAGATAGCAGGGCGCCGCCTGTCCCGCTTATAAAATATATAGCCAGGAACTTCACTCTGCCGACTTCCTTCTCCAGCGGCACGCCTGCGGCCGCCAGCATAATCATATTATTCATAAGATGCCCGGAGCCAAAATGCAGGAACATGGACGTAAATATCCGATAATACTCCTTATATTCCGTTACATATGGCACGAACATCGCCCCATGCTCCACCATAAAGCCGCCGTCTTCTGTCATCCCCAAAAACGAAAGAACCAAAAATACGGCCACATTGATCATTACTAAAATAACGGTACAAACTGGCTTTTTCATATTTGAATTTTCCCACTATTTCCCTGAACTGTCAACCGTATTTTTTATTTTTATACTGAATTGCAATAAAAATACGATTTTTGTTCTATGTTTTTAGGCACATCTTCTACTGTCGGCTTATAAGAGCGCATACGCCTCACAAATCCTCTTCCTCGATATACAATCCGTCCCAGTCTCCCCATTTCGGCTTCCTGCGACGGCCAAGAAGACGCTTCACAGAAGCCCACACGCCGTCCGTCTCCTCTATGGCAGAGCCCCCTGTCTCTTCCTCTTCCTCTTCCTCCCAGTCTATTTCCCCTTTGTCGCAGCCGTCGCTTAAGCGCTCTTCTTCCGAATCCTCCTCTTCCTTCTCCCTCAGGCATTTTGCCGCCACTTTTTCTAAGCTGTAATTTTCTTCCATTGTCTCTTTATGCAGAAGAAAGACCATCTGCACGCACTCTTGATCTTTGTAGTCCGCTCTTCTTACGAAATACTCCGTCAGCCTGTGGAAGTCTTCCCACAGATTCCTCTTTCCTGGCGGATAATAGCAAAAGTAAAATCCACCGTTCTCATAATATATATACTCGGGGTCTAGCAAAATACACTGTATATTCAGCAAATATTTCTCGGTCTCTTGAAGTATATCCAAAACGCTTAAAAGAAACCTTTTAATGTCGCAAGACTGTATTTCATTTCTCTCGTACAGTGTATTTATTGATACTTTCCCGCTGACATCATAGTCATAATAGCTCTTTCCATCCATGCCTCTCCCGCTTATATCCAGAAAGCCTTCGATACGGTTTGCCCGTAGCATACGGATCTGGTAATCTTCCTGGTAGATATAGTCCTCCTCAATCGTTATCTTGCGCTCCATTTCCTAACCCTTTCACCCTCCTTATGTCCCGGATTTTTTTCTCTGGATCCGTGATCGGCATACTCTTATAAAATGATACCGCCATTCCTCTTCTTTGTGCGCTTCCCCCGATCTGGGCTTCCTCATCGCTTATAGAGGCAGACCCGCGCGCGTCGGCGAAAAATATACACTTATCTCCTGCCCGCTCACGAAAAAGCGCCTCCAGCTCTCCTGCGGACAAGCCTTTCCCTTCCCTCGCTTTTGACGATCCTACGACCGCAGCCTCATATGCCGCGCCCGCCAAAATACTTTTATCATGAAAATAAAATATCCCGAAAACACTGCTCATAATAAGCAGCAGCATAAGCGGCGCAAGGAAAGACATCTCTACTGTGAATCCCCTCATACCCCTCCCCCTCTCAACATGAGCGTTACTATATATCCTCCCGTCAGGAACGGAAAGAACGGAAGCGCACATTTGCGCGACATTCTCTTATTGCACAGTACGATCCCTGCGGCTGCCCCCAGGAACAGGAACGCGATGGAAAGCACTTCCAGAAGCCCCCATATCCCCATATACGTGCCCAGGATCAGGATCCCCCAGCTGTCCCCATATCCGACTTCCTCATTTGTCGCCTTGCTGACAAACAGGAACAGAGCCCCTACCAGGATCCCTCCTGTCAACACCCACAAATTTATGTCTCGGAATATAAGATGATGGGCAAAAGCCGCCATGTTGCTAAATATAAGTAATCTTACCGGCACTTTTCGTAGCCGGATATCAATATAAGAAAAGATAAAAAGAAGCAAAAGCCCCATAATATTGCTTATGTGCCACATCTGGAACACGCCCCCTTTCCAGCCGCCTCTGAGATAGGGACAGCGTAGACCGTCCTTTTCAGCCCGCCGCACGATAGCGAGCTGTGATATCTGTCTCCCGTATCTGTTATATACACACCGCCCAGGCTTTTGCCGCCGCAATGCTCGCAGGCATAATACTTCCCTCCGTTCCCATTTCTGAGCAGATCTATATCCGAAGCCTGCGCCATACGGATAGACAGATCAAGGTGCGTACAGTGATAGTCCCGGTGATACACTGCCCCTGTTTCCGTAATATACACTGTCCCCTCATCCTCCTTTCCAAAAATCTCTTTCTCATATCCCGTCCACGCCTTTATACGCATAGATTCTTCATAAGTGACGGGAGGCACGCCGAACATTGGAATCGGCAGCCTTATCTTATACTTCGCCCGTATCGTCCCAATGCCGGTCGTCGGCGACAGGAAAGAGCCTTCGCAGTGGATCCCCATGCTCCCACCTTCCACGATGCTTCTTTCCAGCCTCTCTGCGCCGATCGCACGTACTATGTCTTTCTCAAGCCCCGCAGGAGTGACGGCCGTCAGTATATATGCATCTTGCATAGCTTGCTTTCCCGCAGCCTGCAGCCCCGCCCGTACCGAAGTCCTGATCGTCATGACCTCCATAAAGTAGAAGAGGCACAGGACTGCCAGGAAGAAAAGCGGGACTGCCGCAGCCGCCTCTATTGTCATGCTTGCGTTCTTACAGGCAGATGAAGATGCCCTCCTGTCAGAGAGTGAAGATATTTCCTGAGTCTGTCTGCCGTCTGGCATCGCGAATCGTTCTCCTTTCTTTTGTAATAGTAGTGATGTATTTATTTCTATATTTATTAATGTTGGGATTTTGCGAGTCTTTTCTGACTCCCGGAGAGCATCTTCATCTGTCTGTATGTTAACGCATATTAACGATAGCCAAAATAGGTCGGGAAACAGTATGTAATCCCCCTTCGGAATGTACATGTGCTGAAAAATTCTACTTTACTTACACAATAATCTACATAAAAATAGCTCTGCCCTCTTCTAATCCTCAGATCCTGTTCTATCATATCCAGCGCACGGATTGCCGCGTCTTCTTTTCTTTCAAGGAACAGAAGCATACGAATATATTCTTCGTACTTAAGCCCTCCCTCTACATCCGCGCCGTCGCTCCTATCTTCCGCCGTCCCCAGAGTCAGAAGGGACGAAAGCCCCAGCTGCCAGCTTTCTTTTGTCTTTGTAAGAGGGACTCTGTTTCCGCCTAACAAGGCCCGGATATCCAGGATAGATTCCCCATACGCCCACGCAAGGAGGATGACTTGTGCGGCGGCTTCTGAGATAGCCGGGACTGCAAGGAGAGAGCAGAGCGTGAGGGCAAGCCCCTCTGCCTCCGCACGCATCTCGCTGTCTGTCTGGATGTAGAGATAATTAGGGACAAACCGGAGAAACAGTAATCTCCCCGCCACACCTTCCAGGTTCTCCCGATCGCTCGCCTTCCCCTCCAATATGTACTCAATCTCATAATCGAGAGCTCCTGCTCTCCCTCCCGCCGAAGCAGCAGAAAAATGCTCCAGCACATATTCGCCGAACAGGATATCACAAGTCGTCCCAGATGGCCCCGGCACGTCGGTAAAGTCCCCATACCCCGCGTTCAGCCCTCTGTGCGACGCCATATCTGACAGCAAGACTGACTTTTCAGACACTTGCATGCTCCTTGGCGTTACCAAAGCAAGAAGAGGCGTGCTTTTCAACATGTCGAAATGGGCGACCGGATTGTCCTGGTCGGGCAATTCCCCCTCGTTCTCCTCAAGGAGCCGGGACAGCTCCGCCTGCTTTTCCTCCTCCACCTGCCCGTACTTCTCCGCCTCCTCTTCCTGTCTCTTCCACAGACCAGTCTTTTCCAGAAGCCTTTCTGCTCCCGACAGGCCGTATTTATGCTTCATATAAAACGCTGCCTGTTCACAAAATGCCTGACACCCGTTATCTGTCAGAAACTGGATCCTCCTTACCTCCTGTCCTATACTGTCCGCTCCATAATAAGCAAGCCTCCTAAAAAGCCCTCCCTCACTGTAAGCTCCTGTCTCATAGCTTCCTTCCAGAGCGAAGATGTCATATTCCTCCAGAAGCTCTTTTTGATATTCTGCAAACATACATTCAATCGCCCGGTTCATATCGGCTCTGTAGTAATTCTTCGCGGTCTGGATAGACGCGCTCTCCAGAGCCGCTCCCATGAATGTGACAAGCAAGATAAATACAATGCTTAAGTACGCCGTAATCTCTCCCTTATACAGCTTCTCCCCTTCCGGCGTCTGTCCTGGCATGTCCGTTATATTCCCGCACTTTCACTTGTAATCTTCGCAAAAATGGTCTGCACCAGGCTGGTAAGCTGCGACTTAAATATAATGACCAGCCCGATAAGCACGACCAGTATAAGGATGACCTCTACAACGCCGATCCCTTGTTCCTCTTTTAATATCTGTTTTATATTCTGTAGCTTCTGTATCATTTTCTTCCTCCATTTTCTTATATATTTTGCCTCTATGATACTGCGGATTGTCCCGCACTTTTTGACCCTCGTATTATATTATAACTGTATGGACAAGAATGCCGGGACGATTACGATAATAAGAACGATGGACAGCATGAGGAACATCGGCGCTAAAAGCTTCGTGCCTGCCTCCTCGCCAAGCCTTCTTGCTCTCGCCTTCCTTTCTTCGAAGGCCTGTATCGTCTCCACTCTCAATATATCTCCCAGCCCTTTCATCCCTTTCCTTAAGTTCTGGGATAAAAGCGCCCCGAGCCTCGCATATTCCTGAAGACCGCACCGTCTTCCGAATCTCTCATAGCTTTCAGATTCCATAACGCCGCTTTCCATCTCACGGCATGTATACTTCATCTCTTCATAGGCATACCGATCCCCCTGGCCTTCTCTCCTGACATAATCTTCCACGATCTTCCTCCATGCGCGCTTCACCGTCATGCCCGCGCCAAGCAGAAGAGCCAGCTTACTTACGATCTCTGGATAGTCAAGCCGCATCTGCCTCCTTTTCTTCTCCTCTTCTTTCCCCCGGTTCTGCTTATCCAATGCGTACAGAAGGATTAGGATCATGGCTGCCATAATAATCAATACAGCGCCCCTCATATCCATAATCGGGTAGAACGCCAGGCTCTTTCCTTCCACCTTTGGAGGCAGCGCAAGCTCTCCCTTCATCCTCGTATGTTCATTACTTTTCCTGATCTCCTCATGGATCTTTTCTACAAGCCTCTCTTTCCCATGCAGCCTTTTAGGATAGACCATGACCGTACACTCATAGAGCGCCTGTTCCTCCTTTCGTTCGCGATACGTGAGGACTGCCCGAAGAGAAACCATCGTCCCTTCTTCTTCCAGCCCCTCTCCGGTCAGCTCTCCGTATATATTCATGACATCATATCGGTCCATTTCCCATGACACATCTATCGGCTCTCCCGGGATCTCCGTAACCAGGTTCAGATTCGAATCTACTCTGTCAGGGCTTTCATTTTCTCCCAGGATCAGAGGCTCCATCTGCTGTATACTCTGTTCGAAGAGCTCTCTTATCTCTTCGGACGTATATGCCCTCTCCGCTATTTCTGCCTGTATGCTCCCCACATCTTTTCCATCTGCCTCCACACGCATCTCCTCTACCCTGGCTCCCTGCCCATAGGGGTTTCTTGGAATGCCTCCTTCAATAGCCGTCGTCGACCTGTGATAATCCAGGATTGCCAGAAAAACGCCCAGCGTGAGCAGGAGGAGGGCTGCCGCCGCTGTCATACTTCGATTTCTGTCAGCCTTGTACCAAGATAGTACGCGCCTATATAGATCAAAAGACATATTGTCATCACTCCTATTCCAAACATATTCCCATACAGGCACATCATAAAATCGGGAAAGCTAAGGGACATGTACGCGATAATCCCATACGGGATTGCCGACATTACTTTAAATTCATATTTTTTTGCCGCCAGCACAGTCGCAATCTCCCTTTGGACGTCAATCTTATCTGCAATCTGCGACGCTGTGCTCCTGATGATCGCCATGATGTCCCCTCCACTCCGCTTTGCTGTCGCAAACACCGCTGCAAAATTCTCCACGGCTTCTATATCTACCCGCTGCGCCATCTCTTCTATCGCCTGTTCCACTGGCATCTGCATCTTAAGCCCTCTTACTAATATCATTACTTCCCGTAATATAGGCTCCCTCTCTGAATACAGAAGCCTTAGCTCCTTCTGGCTCTCTTTTATGGCATTCTCGATAGAATATCCTGTATTCAGTGCGGAAGAAACCGTCTGTATCATTTCCTTAAACTGCGCTTCAAACTTACGCCGCTTCTTTTCCATGCATTCCCTTTCCAAGCTTCTGTAGTACCAGGCCCATACGGGCGACAACATCGGCACGGCAAGCAATGTACGATAATAAAGCCATGCCGTCAGCCCGGCCACAAGAGAGGCCTTTAAGAGCATAGCAAGCCTTTCCTCCTTCCTAATATCCTGCTGCCAGTAGCTTCTCTGTCTTCGTAAGCTCATGCACTTTCTTCCATTTCCCTTCAATCCTGCCATTTCTCTCCCCTGTCTCTTCGTACAAATATAAAGCGCTAAGTACGATCTCCCCTTCCCGATAATCTGTCACTTCTGTGATATTCAAAACTTTCCTGCTCTTGTCTCTGAGCCTGCCAAGATGGACGATGATATCGATCCCCGAAGCAATCTGCCTCTGGATAGCGGGCAGCGGCAAGTCCATCCCCATAAGCACCATCGTCTCCAGCCTGCTTAACATATCTTTTGGGCTGTTGGCGTGCCCGGTGCTTAAGCTTCCGTCATGTCCTGTATTCAGCGCCTGCAGCATGTCGATGGCCTCCGCGCCTCTCACCTCCCCTACGACGATCCTGTCCGGGCGCATCCGAAGCGCCGTCTTTATAAGATCCCGGATGGCCACTTCACCGCTTCCTTCTGTGTTGGCGCCTCTCGCCTCCAGGCTGACAAGATTCGGCGCCTCCAGAATGCGGAGCTCTGCATTGTCTTCTATTGTAATAATCCGTTCATCTTTCGGTATATACTGGGACAGTGCATTTAAGAACGTCGTCTTTCCCGAACCGGTCCCACCACTGATGAAAATGTTATACCCCGCCCCTACGAGGCTCTTTAACAATTCCACTGCCTCCACGCTCACTGACTGCCATTCGACAAGATCATCCATAGTGATCGCTTCCTTCGGAAACTTCCGGATCGTTACGATCGGCCCGTTAAGAGCGATCGGCGGGAGGACTATGTTGACGCGGGAGCCGTCAGAAAGCCTCGCATCCACGATCGGCGACGCTTCATTTACAATGCGGTTAGAGTCCGCCACGATCTGCTGTATTACATCCTCAAGCTTCTCCCCCGAGAGAAAACGCTTCTGTGACGGATAGATCTTCCCTCCCTTTTCTAAAAATATGTTCTGCGTCCCATTGATCATAATCTCTGTAATCTCTTCGTCCTCTAAAAACTCCTGAAGAAGATCTAATTTTCGGAACGCGTTGAACAATTCTTTCCCCAGCTCAGCCTTCTGTGCCAGCGGGATATATTCCTGCTCCCCCGCCTCTCTTAATATGCGGTGGATCAGCTCTGTCAGCTCCCCATCGTCTACCTCTCTGGACATATCCAGCTCTTCTAAAACCCTTGCGTGAAGCCTTTCCTCCAGGATCATAGGCTCTGCTCCTTACGGATGATCTTCCTCCTGACGCTCTCATGGCCCAGAAGCAGAAGCTCTTCTTCGAACTGTCGCACTTTAGATTCTGATATAGGATCCTGCACCGTGATCATGTGGATCTCCGTACATATATGCAAAATAGGATAGATTCCCCGTATGCTTTCGTCCAGATCCAAAATTAAGACTTCATAGATGCTCTCGTCCAGAATCCTCTCCACCATCCGGATCCATTCTTCACCTGGAACGGACTTAATGTCTTCCGACACTTGTACGGGCAGCACATAGTCAAGCTTTCCTTTCTGTGCGACAAGAGTAGTGAGGATCAGCCCGAGATTGCTCTGCTCCTGTCTGGCATAGTAAAGCACGTCCGACAAAGAATGGCCTTCTTCCGGAAAATGCCCTCCCAGGCCTCCATACGCCTCAAGGCTTAAGTAAAGCACATTCTCCACCGCCGCCAGCTTCTGTCCGAGGTGCAGAGCGTAAGTCGTCTTCCCGATCCTATGGATTGGAGAATACACCCCGATGATCCTGCCCTGCTTTTTCTTTGGAGCCTTAAGGAACACGTCTCTCTCCCCTTCCTCGCCGCATTGCCAGAGGAGCCTTTTCAAGATCTCTTCGCCAGACTGATATTTATACACGAAAGTCTCCTCTTCGGACTCCCCTTCGCCGCCGTCCTCTGTGAGAACGAATACTTTATCCGCCTCTGCCAGCTTCCTCTCCCCCGGCGGGTAGTCCGCAGAGATGAATAAATAATCGATCTTCTTTTCTTCCTGTATCTTCAATACATGAGACAGATCGCTACAAGTCTGGATCTGGAGCGAGAGCTCGCCTTTCTTCATAATATACTGTGCAAATGCGGACGAATAGCCTTCTTCCCTGTCGCAGATTACAAGGCGTTTGCTTGCCACATAATATCCCTCCTGTTCTTCCTTTGAAAAAAAGCCTGTCAGTTAATTCTCTTGAATTCATTGCCGAACTGGCCGAATAAATCAGAATAACTTTGAGTTAGTTGAACCTACCAAATAAGAATAAAACAATCAGATACAAGTCGTCTTCCGCAACTTGTAGGACGATTATAACCCTGCGTCTTCCTCTTGTCCATAGTCATTTTAAAAATTGTCAAACTTTGTGCAACATAGATAGGAAAGGTCCCCTCTCCCCCTTGAAAATCTGTCCCCGCAAGGTATAATAATAACAGTTATATTGGAGTAAAAGGAGAGCGCCATGAAAATAAAACAGCTGAATCTGCAAGACGTAGAACACTGTCTGCATCTGCCGGAAAATGACGAGGTCCATGTCTTCCTCCTCCCTGCACATACTGTTGACAATCTGCACAAAAGCGTCCATGAGGCAAGCCATTCCCTTCTTCTTCGAATCCTGTCTGCATACACCGGGAAGCCCGCAGAGAGCCTGGCTTTCAGCAAAGGCCCCCACGGGAAGCCTGCACTTATTTCAGACGGTACATTTCCTCTGGTGCAGTTCAACCTTTCCCATTCCGGCGCATATATAGCTCTTGCCTTCTCCTCTTATGCACCCGTAGGCATCGATATAGAAGACACCTCCCGGAACGCAAGATTCGATCAAGTTGCGGCTCGGGTGTTCCTGCCCGAAGAAGCCGCTGCTTTGGCGCGTCTCCCTGAAGAAGAGAAACGTTCCTGTTTCTTCCGCCTCTGGACACGTACAGAAAGCTTCTTAAAAGGTCTTGGCACAGGCTTAAGCGTCTCTTTTTCCGACAAAAAAATCCAGAAAGAATATTCTTTCTGGACAATTGAAGAGATTCCTGCGCCTGCAGGCTACATCTGCACCGTGTCATACAGGCAGCAACTTCCCTTATAAATGTGTTAAATCGGCGCTCCCGCCTACATCCCCTGATAAAATGTAATCCCGTAGAGAAGCGCCACGCCCGGCGTTCCCAACGTCCCTGACGCCACGAAAGTAATCGGGTTCAGCCCTACGTTTAGATCAATGTCCCGGGAAGCCAGAAATTCATTAATGAAAAATATCAAAGCGATCCCAAGGATCCCACGGACAAGAAAATTTACCACAATGGCTGAACGCTGCTCCCGCATGCTTCGCACCTCCTCTTTCTATCTATTTTCATATATATCCTGCCTTTCGGCATTTTATTCATAAAATCTGTCCATACTACATACAAAGAATAGGAATCCCTTTATACGGAGGTAGATTATGAAATTGTTCGCCAGAGGAAAAACAACCGAGGAAGATATTTACAGACGTCTCTCTTTTGATCCAGAAAACAACACGCTTCTTGATGAGATTGCCCGGGCGCGGCGAGCCGTCGAAGACGCTTACACTAACTTTCAGAACACTTGCGATCCCGACCTCATCGACTCCTATATCTACGAAGGGAATGCGGCGTGGAAACGGTATCGCTTCCTGCTGCGGCAAATCGGGGACGGGGTAAAATGAATTTTACCCCGTCCCCGATTTTACTACAATTCTATCTCTATTTTTCTTCCTGTGCGATGGTACTGATGATAGCGCACCCCCGCGGCGTCGAACATCCGCATGGATGCCTGCACGGAAGGAGTACCGTCATACTTGTTAGAATCGTAAATAACTTCTTTGATCCCGCTCTGGATGATCGCTTTCGCGCACTCATTGCACGGGAAGAGCGAGACATACAGTTTTGCGCCTTCTAAGCTCCCTCCTCTGTAGTTAAGGATCGCATTGAGCTCACTATGCACCGTGTATACATACTTCATCTCCAGCGGATCCTCTCCTTCTCTGCCCCACGGGAACTCATCGTCAGAGCATCCTTTCGGCAGCCCATTGTACCCCATAGACAGGATCTTGTTATCCTGGCTTACAATACAGCATCCCACCTGTGTGTTGGGATCTTTCGAGCGCATTCCCGACAGCATAGCCACTCCCATGAAATACTCGTCCCAGCTGATGTACTCTTTTCTTTTATCGCTCATATCCTTCCTCCAGGCAGCCTACTTCGTCCCAAAAATACGGTCTCCCGCATCTCCAAGCCCCGGCACTATATATTTATGGTCGTCAAGGCGCTCGTCAAGAGCTCCGATATACAGATCCACATCTGGGTGCTCTTCTGTCATCCGCTTCACTCCCTCGGGAGCCGCGATGATACACATGAAGCGTATATTCTTCACGCCCTTGTCCTTAAGCATCTGGATCGCCGCCACGCTGGACGCGCCCGTCGCAAGCATAGGATCGACCACGAACACTTCACGCTCGCTACAGTCCGCCGGAAGCTTGCAGAAATATTCTACTGCCTCATACGTCTCCGGGTCGCGGTACAAGCCGATATGCCCTACTTTCGCCGCCGGGATCATATTCAGCATTCCTTCCACCATGCCAAGGCCCGCCCGTAATATCGGCACTACCGCCAGCTTCTTCCCGCTCAGCTCCTTCCCTGTCATCTCGCAGATCGGCGTCTTGATCGTCACGTCCTGGAGCTTCAGATCTCTTGTAGCTTCGTAACACATAAATGAAGCGATCTCACTGACGATCGTGCGGAAATCTTTAGAGCCCACGTCTTCTCTGCGGATATAATTAATCTTGTGCTGGATCAACGGGTGGTCCATAACTTGTACTTTTGCCATTTTCATTTTCTCCTTTCATCCTCCCCAGAGGTTCTATACACTTTTTATACATCTATTATATGATGGCTCGCAGCCTTCAAAAGGCGGTTCATAACTGCGCCTCCGATACCACACGTAGAAAATGACTCGCTGAAGATATAATCTGCTCCCTCGTCGTCAAATTCTCTTAAGATACCGTACAGATGGCTGGCAATCGCCATCTCATCTGCACGGGGCCCTATACTTTTTATAATTCCGCTGCGATATCTGCCTGCCGTCTCATCCGTAGCGATAATCCCTACCTTATATCCTTCTGCTATCCGGCCTGCCGCCATGCGGTTGATGGCCTCAATGGCTAATTCCATCGGCCCCTCGACAACGCTTAAGTCCGCCCGAGGAGCATAGTGCCGATATTTCATCCCCGGAGCTCTCGGGCTTTCCCGGCTGTCCGCACTGATGGTCGACCTGTCGACGGCAACTTCCCCTATCACCTCTTCGAGCATTTCCTGCGTGATCGCTCCCGGGCGCAGGATCATCGGCGGCGTCATAGTCATATCAAGAATGGTCGACTCCACCCCGATCTCCACCTGCCCTCCGTCTATGATCATATCAATCCGTCTCCTTAAATCTGCCTCCACATGAGCGGCACAAGTCGGGCTTGGACGGCCTGACGTATTCGCGCTCGGCGCGGCGATAAACCCTCCTCCTGCGCGGATCACCTCCAGAGCCACCGGGTCGCTCGGCATACGGACCGCCACTGTCTCAAGCCCTCCCGTCGTTCCGTAGGGAACGATGTCCGTCTTCTCGAAGATCATGGTAAGAGGCCCCGGCCAGTACTTCTTTGCAATCTTCTTCGCTTCCTCAGGGATGACTTCCGCCACCTTCCGAAGGCTTCTTATGTTCGCAATATGGATGATCAGCGGATTGTCTGACGGCCTGCCTTTCGCCTCATAAATCTTCCTGGCGGCGTCTTCATTCAAAGCGTCCGCCCCAAGCCCGTAGACAGTCTCTGTGGGAAATGCTACAAGCCCTCCGGCTTTCAGGATCCCCCCGGCCTTTTCTATCGCCTGTATCGCAGCCTTATTTTGTAGCTTTTTTCTGTCTATGCGTCTTATTATTGTTCTCATACGTTCCATTATACTACACTATCGTTGACTTTCCAAATATTTTTCTATTCCAGATACGATTGCTTCTGCCATCTTTTCCTGATACTCTTTTTCAGATAAGAGCGCCGCTTCCTCAGGATTGCTTAAGAACCCGCACTCTACGATGATCGTCGGGACTTCCGTCCGCTTTAGAAAATAATATGTATCGTTCGCCTTCTCTTTTCTCGTATTTTCCGGGTCTGCCAGAAGAAGCGCCTCCTGCATTATAGCAGCCGCCTCCTTCCCCTCTGTCGAATGAGAATAGTAAAACACCTGGCTTCCATGGACAGAGGCGTCGCTATAGCTGTTCTGATGGATGCTCACGGCAATCCCCGGCTTAGACTTATTCACAAGCGCGACTCTGTTCTTCATGTCCTGTACCTTTCTGTTGCCGCTCCCTCCTTCCGCCAGATCTTTATCTTCTTTCCGCGTCATAACAACTTCATAGCCCTTTTTCTTTAATTTTTTCTCCACCCGCTTCCCGATCTCTAGATTCAGATCTTTCTCCAGCACGTCCCCCGCCCCTACTTTTCCCGGATCTGCGCCGCCGTGTCCACAGTCCACCACGACTACGTTCTTTTTTCTCTCCACCTTGTCAGACGCCACCTGCTGGCTTAAATATCTCCCTGCAAACAGAAGCGCAACAAGAAGGAGCGCCATAACGACCAGCTCTACTTTTTTCCGCAAAAAAACACCTCCCGCAGTCTATACTGGTTAAGTATATGACTGCCGGAGGCATTTTATTTTAATTTGTGTACTGTTGTATCAGCTGCCATATCTCAGGATCTTCCTGTCCTATGGCCCAAGCGGCCGTCCCCGCAAGCCCGTTGTCCTTCATGAGCTTTAGCTTCGGTTCGATTGACTGCGCGTCTTCAAGCCAGATCTTGTACGTCGTACCCTCGTACTCCCACGTCGCAAAGTTCTGCTGCGTCGCCTCATCCCATGTCGCCTCAACTCCTATCTGGGAAAGCCTGTAAGATGCTTCCGACATAGTGAGGGCCTCGCTGCTTACATTGGTGGCGTATTCCGCTGCCTCCGAGCCTTGCTGCTCTGCCAGCTCCTCTTCTGTCTTCGGCGTCTCCGCCCAAAGCCTTGTAAAGAACGGTATTCCGCTTATAATCTTCTCTGCCGGCACCTCTTTTAGCGTCTCCTCGATCCCTTCTTTCACATAATTATAAGAAGATACAGAGCCGGCCACAGGAGAGCCGCCGTAATGTTCATCGTAGCCCATAATGATTACATAATCTGCTACGATCCCCTGCTCTCTCCGGTTATACTGCATGTTATATCCCTTCGGGACATAGTTGTCCACTGACAGCACGATCCCGTTCTGCCGGCAGCGCACGGACAGCTCGCGGATAAACTGGCTATAGTGCTCTCCACATTCATTGGACACCAGCTCAAAGTCGACATTAATGCCGTCAAGCCCAACCTGGACTGCTTCCGCTATAAGCTGATTGATCAGGTTCTCTCTCCTTGAAGTACGGCTGAGCAGTTGGAATGTCTCATCATACGAAGAGATCCCTCCGTCAAAATCACGGATCGCCGCCCATACTTCAATATTTGACTGATGCGCGTAATTTACATAATCAGAAGACGCAATGGACTCCATATTGCCTTCTACATCCGCCACATGGAACCACGTCGGCGAGATGGTCGTAAGCCCTCTGCTCTGTGCGATCCTCTGAAGGACTCCATCATTCGCCGCCATGTTCGTCACATTATGCCATGCCATATTAATAATATAATCTTTCGTAATATTCGTATATTCCGGTTCCTCGAAGTCTCTGGATATTGTCTTTTTCTGATCCTTCCTAAGCGCGCTCTTCTTCGTATAGCCGATGAAGCCGTCTTTCGTGCGGACCTTCTTCCAGTCTCCTTCGTCTTCAATGACAGTTATCTCATCTTTTTTGCTTATCTCTGTGAGTATCTCGCTTTTTACCCCGGCAAGACGGCGGACCTGCGTATCTTTCTTGACTGTGGCGACCGTCGTCTCTCCCCAGTCGCTGACGATCATGACCCGGCTCGGCTTGTCATATACTTCATATTCGATGTTCGTATACTGCTGGACAAAATCCAGCGCGATGTATGCCGTGCTTCCCTCTGTCTTAAGGATGACGTAGTCTTTGCTGTCCTTTTCCTTGGAAATGGTATAGTCTTTGCTTCCCACTCCGACGGACACAGTGTCGTTTGGAAGCGTATACAGTAGGATGTTCTCATTCGGATCCCAGTAAAACCTGTCGTTGATGTTATCCCGGATAACTTCGTACTGTACATACGCCTTCCCATCTGAAATCATTCCGTAAGGCTCTACGACCTGATTATCCACGATGACAGCCATCTGATTCTCATTTTCTATCCCATAATATTCGTTCCTGTCAGCCTCTTCCTTAGACGGGCTGTAGCGCTTCCATAAAAATATCGCTGCTGCGGCTGCCAGTACCAGTATAATCAAAAGCGCGATCTTAATGCCGAGGCTTCTCTTTCTTCTCCGCTTTGACTGCGGCCTTCTCGACATCTGCCTTCTGTCTCCCAGCTGGGAAGACCCTGTGTTCCTCTGCACGCGCCGGCGTTCCTCTGCCGTCCTGCTCCTCGCGGCGCGCTCGCGCTCGGGAGCGGCCTGGCTTCTTGCGGCACGTTCACGGTCAGGCGCTGTTCTGCTCCTTGCGGCACGCTGGCGGGCGGACGCCGCATCTCTCACAGCGCGTTCACGGTCAGGCTCCTGCTCGCTTCTTACAGTGCGCTCACGGCCTGTCTCTGCCATGTTCTGGCTTCTTGGCCTTCTCATACCTTCCGTGCGGTCTGAAGCTGTGCGGCCCTTTCTTTCTCTGTCTTCCATGCTGCACCTCCTACTCGACCTTATTATATCAAAACACAAGTCTCCCGTCACCCTTTATTTCGACAAATTCTTTTATGAGGGGTATTTACGTCATTTCTTTTTCATCATTGCCTATGGGCTATTTATAGCCTTGTCCTTTACATCGTGAAAGCCCAGCTCCTTTACATCGCCTTTATCATTCAGCACATAATCCCGCATATAATTGCTGTCTTCTCGCATAATGTGGGCCCGCACAATCTGCATAGGGCTGGCCGGCATCCCGTTTATTAACATATATACCCCCTTTTTCTCATAGTCTGTCAGCTCCATAAATAATGTCCGAAACCCGCGCTGCCCGTATTCTTTCATAGCGTTGCCCTCCTTATCTGGCGCACGCCCTAATAACTGTCGCCGCTTTTGTGCATATAATGAAACAGAAGGAAATGCCTGTGATACAATACTCGTCCCTTCATATGCTCCTGCGGCCATTATAAATCCTCCAGAAGATAGTCCTGTACCGCCGTTAACTATTATTCTTTTGTTCTTTTAAGCTTCGTTCTTTCTACGTTCTGACTGTTTTGGTATTCATGCCCGAAATAGCATAAATGATTCTAATTGGAATTTGGTAGATTCTGTTAGAATATCTTTAAGAAAATAAATTGCTGTTCTAAAAAACTATTATCAGGGAAAACTATCTTCTAGTATGGACATTATATATGATAGAGCCTTCAAACGCAAGCACTTTTTTATTTTATACTTATTTTACTTTTACAACCTATATTTTGTGTGCTATACTATGTGAAAGGAAGTGATAATATGAAGATTGAAAAGCTCAATGACAATCAGATACGCTGTACTTTGACGCGTGCTGACCTGGCCGAGCGCGAGCTGCAATTAAGCGAGCTGGCCTACGGAACCGAAAAAGTAAGATCACTTTTCCATGATATGATGCAACAGGCAGCCTATGAATTCGGCTTTGAGGCAGAAGATATCCCTCTTATGATCGAGGCTATCCCTTCCTCTTCGGATTCTATCGTGCTGATAATTACTAAAGTCGAGGATCCAGAGGAGCTCGATACCCGTTTTTCCAAATTCGCCCCCTCGCCGGGGACGGACGCGGAGCCCGGGAAGAAGGAAGCTATAGATAAGCTCGAAGGTGCGGAGACGCTCCTGAACCTGCTGGAGAAAGTTAAGGAGAAGATCAATGCTATAGACGCTCAGATCTCAAAGCCTGAGAAGCCTTCCGAGCCTGAAAACAAGTCTTCCCTGCGCCTGTTCTCGTTTGCGACAATGGACTGTGTGCTTGAAGCGGCGCGCCTGCTTGACGGCATGTACTTTGGTTCCAATACTTTATACAAGGACACTGTGGAGGATATATATATTCTGGCGATTACCCGATCAGATCATACCGCGCAAGATTTCAGCCGTATCTGTAATATGCTTTCTGAGTATGGGACCCTGGAGAAATCTGGCGGCGCTACTCTGGCATACCTGGAGGAGCATTGTACTGTCATGGCTACGCCTGACGCAGTCCAGAAGCTGGCCTCCATTTAAAACTGAATATGCAAAAAAAGGATGCTTCGGCTTATCGCCAAAGCATCTTTTTTTGCCGCTCACTATGCATTTAATTTTGCATCTATCGTTGCGTTCAACTTCGCAACCAGCAAGTCTGCGTCAATGCCGTGCCCCATTGCTCCATCCTCGATAGATTCCATCTGAGAATGTGGGCAGCCTATGCATCCCATCCCTGCTTCCATGAGGATGTTGACAATCTCCGGGCACTTCTCATAATATGCCGTCAGCATCTCTCCAAAAGTCATATCTTTAGAAACATGTTGTGTCACTTGTGACGCCTCCTTTTTTCTTCAGTTCCCTTATTATATCCGCTTTTTTGTATTGTGTAAACATTTAAGAATGATTTATTTTAAAAATTTGACTTCTTAAATGTCAACATCTTTCTTACTTTTTTTCGACAAAACATAATTTTTATCACAACTATACAAAACGTCCGTTCTTTTATTACCCCCGAATAATCCCCCAAATTTTATGTTTTTTGTGTGGATAATGTGGAAAACTTTTTAAAAACATCAATTTTTCCACCTTTTTTGTCCATTCTGGTGTGGATAACTTGGATAAGTCAGTTCCTTATTTTTTTACAAATTCTACCATTTTTATACATTTTTGTTTATTTTGTATAGAGTGTGCAAAGCTTCTATAATACTCTTCTCACAGCCACGATATTTGTATATGTGGCAGGACATATTCCAATGCCATCTCTCTCATTCATGGCGTTTACGATCTGTCCGTTGCCCATGTAGATCCCTACATGTCCTTCATATAATATAAGGTCTCCAGGTCTTGCTTCACTATAGCTTATGCCTACGCCTGCGCTTCTCTGAGCCGAGGAAGTCCTTGGAAGGCTGACGCCGAAATTCGCAAACACAGATTGTACGAATCCGGAACAGTCTGCTCCGTTAGTGAGGCTTGTCCCGCCCCAGACATACGGGTTTCCGATAAACTGGCAGGCATAATCTACAACTGCCTGTCCGCTCCCAGCCGCAGCCCGGGCTTCCTCTGCTGCCCTCGCCGCTGCTTCTTCCGCCTCTCTGGCAAGCCTCTCCTCCTCTTCTTCTCTCGATTCAGCATAAGCAAATACTTCCTCCGGGATCTCTGCTGTCTCAGTATCAGCGTCGCCCTCTGCCTCCGTCTCTGTCTCAGACTCTGCCTCTGTCTCACTCTCTGCTTCGGCCTCTTCTGCTTCAGCCTCTGCTGCTTCAGCCTCCGCCGCTGCTTGTGTAATAATTTCCTGTGCTTTCTGTTCTGCACTATTTCCTATTATAATATAGTCAGAACACACATAGCCTGATACCGACCCGGATTCAATAGGCGTCCATTCGCCTACCGGGCCGGTAATCTTGGCCGCGTAGTCAGGATATAATTTCCCGACCCATTCGCTCTGCTTCGTCGGCTCACTCCTGATATACAGAAATGTGTCCACATCAGCAAAAGCCATATCTAAATACTCACCCTTTTCTGTAGGCACCAAATAATCTTCTACCTCTATCTCTTTCTCTGAGGAGTAACAGTCATTCAGCACCTGTTCAATCCCGACGCTCGGCATAGTGTTTGCCTGTGTTGTGTCCGTAGCGTGGACCTCGCTCGGGAATGCTGCAATAGTCCCAGTTAACGTAACCAGGAACAATCCCTTTTTAAGAATAGAATCCATAAACTTAAAACTACCTCCTTAAATTTGTTTATGTTTTCTTATCTTTTGTATTTGTTACAGAATTGTTACATATGTTACGCACTTATTATACCACTCTATATTTCAATGTCAAGGCGTTTTCTTTGGTTTTTATCGCCATATTTTATCCTTATTTTTCCAATTTATACATTTTGTCCCTATTACTTGTTACAAATTTATTACATTTTTAGAATAAACGTTGACAGATGTCTCTTTTAGACATATACTGATTACGATAATTATTATTATTATTGAAAGGGGCTTTTATGGCAAATTTAAAATACAGCCGACAGCGCGCTTCTATTAAAGAGTACCTGATGGACAGCCACGAACATCCTACAGCTGATGCGGTTTATCTGCATGTAAAAAAGCAGTTTCCCAACATTAGCCTGGGAACTGTATATCGGAACCTGAATCTTCTTGCCGACATGGGCGAGGCAACCAAGATCCCTACCCCTGACGGGGGAGACCGCTTTGATGGAGATACGCATCCGCACTATCATGTCGCATGTACTTCCTGCGGCCAGGTGATGGATCTGATGGTGAATGAAGATTACATCGACTCTATCAATCATGAGGCAGAAAAATATTTTAATGGGAGCATTTCCTCACATAAAATGATGTTTTACGGCGTCTGCGCTGATTGTCTGAACAAAAAAAATTGAAAATATACTTGTAATACCCATTGACAAGCAGTTACAATTATGATATTTTAATATTAGTAACTATTACTAATATTGAAAAATAAATAAAAAGGAGATATGAGTTATGAAGAAATTTGTATGTACAGTATGTGGTTATGTTCACGAGGGAGATTCCGCACCGGCAGAGTGCCCACAGTGCCATGTAGGGGCTGAGAAGTTCAAAGAGCAGACCGGAGCAAGAGAGTGGGCTGCAGAGCATGTTGTCGGCGTAGCTAAAGGCGTAAGCGAGGATATCCTTCGCGATCTTCACGCTAACTTCGAAGGCGAGTGTACAGAGGTCGGCATGTACCTGGCAATGGCGAGAGTCGCTCATAGAGAGGGCTATCCTGAGATTGGATTATACTGGGAGAAAGCTGCCTGGGAAGAGGCTGAGCATGCTGCAAAATTTGCAGAGCTGCTTGGTGAAGTTGTGACAGACAGCACAAAGAAGAACCTCGAGATGAGAGTAGACGCTGAGAATGGCGCTACAGCAGGTAAGTTTGACCTTGCAAAGCGTGCAAAGGCTGCTAATCTTGACGCTATCCATGATACAGTACACGAGATGGCGAGAGACGAGGCTCGTCATGGCAAAGCATTTGAGGGGCTTCTGAAGAGATACTTCGCATAAATCTGGAGGAGAGCTTTATATGTCTAAATATGCAGGGACAAAAACAGAAAAAAACCTTATGGAAGCATTTGCCGGTGAGTCACAGGCTCGTAATAAATATACGTACTATGCTTCCGCAGCAAAAAAAGCTGGTTATGTCCAGATGGCAAACATCTTCGAAGAGACCGCTAATCAGGAGAAAGAGCATGCCAAGATGTGGTTCAAGGAATTCCATGGTATTGGCGATGTAGAGGCAAATCTTGCAGATGCGGCTGCAGGCGAGAACTTCGAGTGGACCGATATGTACAAACGCATGGCGGCAGAGGCCAGAGAAGAGGGCTTTGAGGAACTGGCAGCAAAGTTTGAAGGTGTCGCAGAAGTAGAGGCTTCTCATGAGAAACGCTACAATAAACTGCTTGAAAGCTACAAGGCTGGAAAGACATTTAAGGGCGATGCTCCTCTTGGATGGAAGTGCAACAACTGCGGATACATCTACACGGGCGAAGAAGCTCCAGAGGTATGTCCTGTATGTGCACACCCAAGAGCACACTTCGAAAGAAAAGTCGAAAATTATTAAAAAGTTGGGGACGGGTAAAATAATTTACCCCGTCCCCAACTTTTTTGGTTGCATTTTCTCTCTTTCGGGTATAATATGTATATATGCAATAAGTAGTTTTAAAAACTACTTATCACACTTTTTATATTTCGGGGAGGGATTTATATGATACGTGAAAATATACTACAAGAGCGCTCGCTGCCAAAGAGCATGACGCAAGAACACATGGCTCAAGAGCACATAATTCAAGAGCACACAGCACAGCAACATGTAACACCAGATTACAGGACTCAGGAAATCACGCCGCGCATTAAGGATCCGGGAAGCGCTATCACACATTTTATTGGAATGCTGATGGCCGTCTTTGCCGCGATCCCACTGTTAATAAAAGCAGCTCGCGAGCCAGAACATATTTATATTATATCTATAACTGTATATGCCGTGAGCCTGATCTTATTATATGCAGCAAGCACGAGCTATCATACCTTTGATAAATCGGAACGTGTGAACACGATCCTAAAAAAAATCGACCATATGATGATAAGTGTCCTGATCGCAGGAAGCTATACGCCAATCTGCCTCCTTGTCTTAAAGGGAAAAACGGGAATTATTCTTCTAAGCATTGTATGGGGCATCGCAATACTTGGCATATTGCTGAAAGCATTCTGGGTATACTGCCCTAAATGGGTTTCATCTGTGTTGTATATAGGTATGGGATGGACCTGCGTACTGGCCTTCATGCAGATACTTAACTCCATGTCCCCTGCAGCATTTGGCTGGCTGCTGGCCGGCGGGATTATCTACACAGTTGGAGGCGTCATTTATGCACTAAAGCTCCCAATATTCAATAAGACCCACAAAAACTTCGGTAGCCATGAGATCTTCCACTTGTTCGTCATGGGCGGAAGCGCCTGCCATTTCATCGTAATGTACACATTTGTATTATAAAATTAAAAAGGTTAAAAAGGGGACGTACACTTTTGCGAAAAGCGTACGTCCCCTTTTAACAAATCGGGCGTCCCCACAATGCTTCTTTTTCTTTTCTGGTCATCTGTTTGATTTCATATTCCCGCTTCATTGCCTCCTCTCTCGTCTCAAACTCTTCGCTATAGACCAGTTGTACCGGCCTTCTTCCTTTCGTGTACTTCGCACCCTTTCCCGCATTATGCGCTTTCAGACGTTTCTCTATGTCATTTGTCCAACCAGTATAAAGTGTACCATCAGCACACTTTAAAATATATGTATAGTTCATCCTTTTTTCCTCCGCCATTCTCAATTATATTATAAAATACAAATTAGGGACACCCCTAAATACGATAGGGGACACCCTAAAACGCAACAGGGGACGTACGCTTTTGCGAAAAGCGTACGTCCCCTGTTAATTATTTGTCAATTATTCCATAAATTCTACCGGGTTTATCGGCTGCCCATCTTTACGCATCTCAAAATACACATTTGCTCCCTCGACGCTGTAATACTTTGTTGGCTGGCTCACATAGCCAAGCACTGTCTTAGCCTCCACTGCCTGTCCAACCTGTACCGGAACTTCTTTTAATTGCCCGTAAAACAATTCATATCCATTTCCAATATCAATATTTACAGTTGTTCCAGTCTCGGCAGTCACGTCAATAGACTTCACGATTCCTGGCGCTCCGCAAATAACTTGATCCCCTTCCGCGCCTGCAATGATTACAGCTGGATTGTACTTGTACTGATCAAGTGTTGAGAAATACACTGTCTTATCCATACTATAGCTTAGGATGACTGCGCCGTTTACCGGCCAAAGAAGCCTGCTGCTGTCGTCAAAATATGCCGCGCTCCCTCCTGCTGCTGTCGATTGCAGACTTGTATTATTTCCCGCTGCATCATCCGATGTATTTTCTTCTGTACCATCTTCTGACTCCTCCTCCGGGCGTTCCTGCGTGTTGATTATAATGTCGTCTGCATCTGTGCTTGTCTCTTTACTTTTTTCTTCCGCTCTTTTGTTCTGCTCTTCTTTTTCTTTCTCTTTCGCTTTCTTCTCGGCCTCTTCCGCCCGCGCCAGTTCTTCTCTTTGCTGTGTTTCCCGGTAATCGTTAAATGTATATGTTCCGACTATTGCAATTGCTGCCACAAAGCATAATACTGCCGCGGCGGTAGTTCCCCTTTTTCTTTTTGGTTTTTGCCTCTGATTCATTATTATCACCACCTCTGACCTTATTTTTGCCAGATGGTGATAGTCTTATTCACTTTCCTCTTGTTTTTCACCCGATTTTTCATCCATCTTTTCTTCCGTGCCCCCGTCCGCTCCTGCATCTTTCTCCTGCCCTGTTTCGCTTCTCACTATCTCTGCTACTTCTTTTAGCTCGGTCCCCTCAAAAAAATATTCCAATATGGAGCTGGCGTCCTGCCCTTCTTTCGCCATCTCGTTAGCAGTATACTGGCTCATGCCAAGACCATGCCCGACGCCTCTTGTAGTAATACGAAGCTTTCCTTCATATTTTTGAAATGTAAAACAACTGGAGGCCAGATGATAATTTGTGCGGAATTCTTCTCCGCTGACTGTTTCATCCCCAACTCTGACATTCAACACATACCCGGCTGTATCAGTAGCTGTAATCTCCGCATCAATATCATCCACTGTCACAGTCTGTATCTGCTCTTGCGCTTCCACATCAAGTGGGCAGTCGACAATCTTGACATACGGGCAATCCTCCTGTCCCAGCACTTCCTTCCCGTCGCGAGTGCTTCCATTGCTCAATCGAAAAAAGGACGTTCTTGCCAGATTCCCTTCATAAGTGACCACCTGTCCCTCTGTCTCCTTCCATGCACTTCGGAATTTTGCATAATTGGAAGCCGCCTTCACCGCTCCCCATGCTTCCTCCATCTGATCCCTTGTCCAGAAATCTCTGTCGAGCGCTACATTTTCTCCTCCAGCCTGGATCTTTCCGTATACTTCCGTGCGAACTAGGATTGCCTGCGCTTTCAGCGCCTCTTTTTCATAATCTGCAGGAATTTCTTTTGCCAGAATGCCGATGCAGTATTCTTCAAGAGACATTCCAGCATCCCCTGATTCTGTCCTGACTTTCACATAACTGCCATCCACATGAGGCGAAGATACTACGCTTGGCCCATTTATAAACACTGTCACGATGTAAGGCAACAGCACGATAATCGTAAGATAGCACAAAAATGTCTTAACCCTCTGCCGCATAAAAACATCCTCCCATACACTGTATGAAAAAATGTATCCCTTTATTCCTCCGCAAGCTTTAAAAGTACAAAAGGGGACGTACACTCTTCGCAAAAGCGTACGTCCCCTTTTGTAAAATCGGGTGTCCCTTTTTGTGTTACAGGTTTATTTCTACTTTATCCAACTTCCAGATATCATCTATATACTCCTGGATCGTCCTGTCGGAAGAGAACTTCCCGCAGCAGGCGGTATTAAGAAGCGCCTTCTTAGCCCAGCTTTCTGTATCTTTATAAGCCTCTCCGACCTTTTTCTGAGCCTCTGCGTAAGCGCGGAAGTCCTTCAGGATAAAGTACATATCTGCCCGGCTGCTGCTCTTTGTGTTCAAAAGAGAGTTATACAAGTCACGGTACATCTCTCTGTTCCCGTGAGCATATGTCCCGTCTACAAGCTGATCTACCACCCGGCGCACATCTGGATCGCTGTTGTAGATATCCATCGGATTGTAGCCTCCGTGCTGCTCATAGTTAATTACCTCGTCAGAGCTCAGCCCGAAGATAAAGGCATTCTCCTCCCCGACTTCTTCCACGATCTCCACATTCGCGCCGTCCATCGTCCCGATCGTCAGAGCGCCATTTAACATGAATTTCATATTTCCTGTGCCGGACGCCTCTTTCGATGCAGTGGAGATCTGCTCGCTCACATCTGCAGCGGCAAATATCCACTCTGCATTGGACACACGGTAATCTTCGATAAACACGATCTTAAGCTTGCCGTTAATGCTCTGATCGTTATTTACTACCTCTGCGACAGAATTGATCAGCTTAATGATCTGCTTTGCACGGATATAGCCTGCAGAAGCTTTCGCGCCGAAGATAAATGTCCTCGGGTAGAATTCAATTTCCGGATGCTCTTTTAACTGGTTATACAGATACATTACATGAAGGATGTTAAGCAGCTGCCTCTTGTACTCGTGAAGACGTTTTACCTGCACGTCGAAAATAGATCGCGGATCCACTTCCACACCGTTATGCTCTTTAATGTACGCTGCAAGGCGTTCTTTGTTCTTAAATTTGATCTGCATGAACTCTTCCAGCGCAGCCTTATCTTCTGCCAGTGGCTTAAGCCCCTTCATGAGAGACAGATCTGTAATCCAATCTTTCGTTCCTATTTTCTCCGTTACCCAGTCTGCAAGAAGATGGTTCCCATGCATGAGGAAGCGCCTCTGGGTAATCCCGTTCGTCTTATTATTGAACTTATCCGGCATCATCTGATAGAAATCTTTCAGCTCCTGATTCTTAAGGATCTCCGTGTGGAGCCTTGCGACCCCGTTTACAGAATACCCAGCCACAATGGCAAGGTGGGCCATCTTCACCTGCCCGTCCCTTAAGATCGCCATCTTGCGGACTTTCTCCTCATTCCCCGGATACTGCGCGTGGATCTGAAGGATGAACCTTCTGTCAATCTCCTGGATGATCTGATATACTCTCGGGAGCAGCCTGGAGAATAAGTCGATCGGCCATTTCTCAAGCGCTTCGGCCATAATCGTATGGTTCGTATAAGCACATGTCTTCGTCGTAACGTTCCACGCCTCGTTCCAGCCAAGCCCCTCCTCATCAAGAAGGATCCTCATCAGCTCGGCGACCGCCACAGTCGGATGCGTATCGTTCATCTGGATCGTCATCTTCTCATACAGCTTCGTAATATCGTCATGCGTCCTCTTATACTTATCAACTGCTTCCTGAAGGCTTGCAGATACGAAGAAATACTGCTGTTTCAGACGAAGCTCTTTTCCTGCGTAGTGATTATCATTCGGATAAAGGACCTCAACGATCGTCTTTGCCAGGTTCTGCTGCTCCACCGCCTTGTGGTAATCTCCTCTGTCAAAGGAATTCAATTCGAAGTCCACGATCGGCTCCGCATCCCAGATACGCAAAGTGTTTACCACATGATTATTGTAGCCTACGATCGGATAATCGTAAGGAACCGCCATTACAGACTCATAATTCTCCTGTGCAAAACGCATCTCCCCGGTCACATCATCGTACTGCACACGGATATTCCCTCCGAAGCGCACTTCTTTCGCGTACTCTGGCCGTCTAAGCTCAAACGGATTGCCATCCTTCAGCCAGTTGTCCGGCATCTCAATCTGACATCCGTCCTCAATCTTCTGCTTGAACATGCCGTAGCGGTAGCGGATCCCGCAGCCGTAAGCGGCATACCCAAGTGTAGTAAGAGAATCCAGGAAGCATGCTGCCAGACGCCCAAGTCCTCCGTTCCCAAGCGCCGGATCCGGCTCCTGATCTTCGATCGCATTCAGATTGATGCCCATCTCATCAAGGGCTTCCTTTACTTCTGTGTAAGCCGTCATGTTGATCAGGTTATTTCCAAGAGCCCTTCCCATCAGGAACTCCATGGACATGTAGTAGACCATCTTTGGGTCTTCCTCATCGTACTTCTTCTGTGTAGCGAGCCAGTCGTCAATAATGACTTCCTTTACGGCGTAAGACACTGCCTGGAACAGCTGCTGTTGGTTCGCCTCCTCCACCGTCTTCCTGAAAAGTGTTTTGACATTGTTCTCTACTTCCTTCTTAAAGGCGTTCTTCTCAAATCTGGGATTATACATTTCTTCTCTTCCTCTCCTTTCTCACTCTATCTTATGTGCTTTTATATCTTCTCTACACCAAGCGTTACGTTCTCGCCGTTAATCTTCCATTCCTTCGTATAACCCTTTGCTGTCTCTTTCGTAACGCTCTCTGCAAGAGTCTCCTCACCGATCAGCTTCGCATTTGCCTCGAAGATCCCCTCTGCCTTCTTAGTACCTTCATATGTGAGGCTGATCTTATCCATGACTTCAAAATCCGCTTCTTTACGCATAGTCTGCACTTTACTGATGATCTCCCTCACAAACCCTTCTTCCAGAAGCTCTTCTGTCAGGTTCGTATCTAAAACTACCGTGATGCCGTTATCATTTTCAGAAACATATCCTTCCGTCTGCGCGGATTCAATAAGCAGATCCTCCTTAAATAACGTAATCTCCTGCCCATGAATATCCAGCTTCAGCGCACCTGTCTTATTGATCTCATCCATTGCCGCATTGCCGTCGATCGCGCCAAGGGCTCCTTTGATACCGCCCAGCATCTTGCCATACTTCGGCCCTACTGTCTTAAGCTGGGGCTTGAAGGAATAAGACGTAAAATCACGTACCTCCTGCGTAAATGTCACGGCCTTCACATTTAATTCTTCCTCCACGGTATCCTGATAGAACTTCGGAAGGCCGAACTCTGCTTTTATATACATCTGGCCGATCGGCTGGCGGTTCTTAATATTGGCTGTGTTCCTGCACGCACGGCCCATAACGACCAGCTTCAGCACTTTATCCATGTTAGACTCCAGCTCTTTGTCTATAGACGCCTCATCTGCTTCCGGGAAATCGCACAGATGAATGCTCTCCGGCGCATTTTTATCAATGCTCCTTACCAGGTTCTGGTAGATCTCCTCTGTCATAAATGGGATCATAGGCGCCGCAGCCTTCGCTACAGTCACAAGCGCAGTATAAAGCGTCATGTACGCGTTGATCTTATCCTGCTCCATCCCTTTTGCCCAGAAACGCTCCCGGCTTCTCCGCACATACCAGTTGCTCATATCGTCGACAAAATCCTGCAGAGCTCTCGCCGCCTCCGGGATCCGGTAATCGCCAAGGCTTTCATCCACATCCTTCACCAATGTGTTCAGCTTGGACAGAAGCCATTTGTCCATAACCGTCAGCTTATCATATTCAAGCGTATGCTTTGTCGCATCAAATCCGTCAATGTTAGCATACAGAACAAAAAAGGCATATGTGTTCCAAAGCGTCCCCATAAATTTGCGCTGTCCTTCTACTACCGCTTTGCCATGGAAGCGGTTCGGCAGCCACGGCGCGCTGTTCACATAGAAGTACCAGCGGATCGCATCCGCGCCGTATTTCTCCAAAGCGTCAAAGGGATCTACTGCATTCCCTTTCGATTTGCTCATCTTCTGGCCATTCTCGTCCTGCACATGCCCCAGGACAATAACGTTCTTGTAAGGCGCTTTGTTAAAGATCAATGTCGAGATCGCCAGCAAGGAATAGAACCATCCCCTTGTCTGGTCTACCGCCTCAGAGATAAAGTCTGCCGGGAACTGCTTCTCAAAAAGCTCCTCATTCTCAAATGGGTAGTGATGCTGCGCGAATGGCATCGCACCGGAATCAAACCAGCAGTCGATCACTTCCGGCACACGGTGCATTGGCTTCCCGCACTTCGGGCAGCGGATCGTCACTTCATCAATGTATGGGCGGTGCAGCTCGATCTCATCCGGGCAGTTGTCAGACATCTCTTTTAATTCCGCGATACTTCCGATAGAATGCTGATGCCCGCACTCACACTCCCATATATTGAGCGGCGTCCCCCAGTAACGGTTCCTGCTGATGCCCCAGTCCTGCACGTTCTCAAGCCAGTCGCCAAAACGTCCTTTGCCGATGCTCTCCGGGATCCAGTTAATTGTATTATTATTTGCGATCAAGTCTTCCTTCACCGCCGTCATCTTAATGAACCATGACTCCCGCGCATAGTAGATGAGCGGTGTGTCACATCTCCAGCAGTGCGGGTAGCTGTGCTCAAAATTAGGCGCTGTAAAGAGAAGCCCCCTCTTCTCCAGATCTTTTAATACTTCCGGGTCGGCCTTTTTCACAAACAAGCCTGCAAATGGCGTAGATTCCGCCATATTCCCCTTCTCGTCCACCAACTGTACAAAAGGCATGTCATATTTACGGCACACATTTGCATCGTCTTCACCAAACGCAGGCGCGATGTGGACAACGCCCGTACCGTCTGTCAGCGTGACATAATCGTCGCATGTCACATAGAAGGCCTTCTTATTCTGATTTGCAATGCCATCAGCCGCGCACTGATAAAGCGGCTCATACTCTTTGTACTCTAAGTCCTTGCCCTTGTAAGTCTCAAGAACCTCATAGGCCTTTTTTCCCTCTGCGCCCTCGCCGCCCTGTTCTGCCAGATGTCCAAGGACTGTGTCAAGGAGCGCTTCCGCCATATAATACGTGTACCCGTCTACACATTTTACCTTGGCGTACGTCTCCTTCGGGTTCACACAGAGCCCCAGGTTCGACGGCAGCGTCCAGGGCGTGGTCGTCCATGCCAGAAGATATGCATCTTCCCCCTTCGCTTTAAAACGGACGATCGCAGAACGCTCTTTCACATCCTTGTAGCCTTGCGCCACTTCCTGGGCGGACAGCGGCGTCCCACAGCGGGGACAGTACGGGACGATCTTAAATCCTTTATACAAAAGCCCTTTATCCCAAATCTTCTTAAGCGCCCACCACTCGGATTCGATGAAATCATTGTGGTACGTGACATAAGGATTTTCCATATCCGCCCAAAACCCTACTGTGCCGGAGAAATCTTCCCACATGCCCTTATATTTCCAGACGCTCTCCTTACATTTGTCGATGAACGGCTCCAGACCGTAGCTTTCAATCTGCTCTTTTCCGTCAAGCCCCAACGCCCTCTCAACTTCCAACTCCACCGGGAGGCCGTGTGTGTCCCAGCCAGCCTTTCTCGGAACTTCGCAGCCCTTCATCGTACGGTATCTCGGGATCATATCCTTGATAACGCGGGTAAGCACATGGCCGATGTGCGGCTTCCCGTTGGCTGTAGGAGGGCCGTCATAAAAAGTGTACATCGGGCTTCCTTCGCGCTCCTTCATGCTCTTCTCGAAAATCTGGTTCTCTTCCCAGAACTTTTCAGTCGCTTTTTCCCTGTCAACAAAGTTCAGATCTGTCGAAACTTTCTTGTACATCATAAACCTCCTTTAAAATGAACAAAGTGGGCAAGCTCACTTCAATCCTTGACTCCCTCATTCATGGGGGATATAATTGTTTTTTGTTCTATAGGAGATCCGAAGGCATTTCCTATAGAATAAAAAAGCCCCCGTCCCTGTATAGGACGAGAGCCATAGCTCACGCTTATAAACCACCTAAACATACTATCATATGTCTTCCCTGTAACGGGGGAATCCCGTCAGTCCCTACAGGACTCGTCTTGCCTGTCGTTGGGGGCTGCGACTCGGAAGGGATATTCAGATTAACCCTACTCGCGCCGGGCTTCCACCGTCCCCGGCTCTCTTTGCCTTTCAGATTATCCTACTGTCTTCGTCAAAGTTTTTACTATTTAAATACACGTGTTATATTATAAGCAAAATCTTCAGCATCGTCAAGGCTTTTTTTCTTTCCGGCTCTTCGATGTGCGCCCTTGTAAGCTGAGGGCGTCAGCCCAGGAACAAGGACACGGCGCAGTATACTAAAAGCAATGCCATAATTGTGCCGACCTCTTTTGCGTGCCTGGAAAACAGCCATTTGAATGCAGAGCCAAAGGCCGACCAGCAGAGCGTAGAGGCAAAGCCGATAAAAGCAAGCAGCAGAGCAAATCCTGCCAGCGGCATCACCTGTCCATAATAATAAGGAAGAATATACGCTTCCATAGACATGATGCAATAAATATAGATTTTAGGATTGATGAATTGTAGAAGCAATCCTGACACAAAGCCATCTGAAAAATGACTTTCTTCTACGCTGCCGCTGCTTCGAAATGTCTCCCAGGCAAGATAAAGCATATACGCCGCGCCGACGATCAGCATGGGCAGCTTAATCTTGGGGATCAGCGCGGACAGCATACTGCAAAGCACAGTGCAGAGCAACATTAAAATGCAAAATCCTACGCCTATGCCAAAATTAAAAGGCAGCGCCCTTCTGAACCCTCTGCGGCTCCCATTCGACATGGACATAATATTATTCGGCCCGGGCGTGATCGCTGTAACGATCGCATAGGTTAAAAAAGAAAACCAGTTAAACATATTTGACAGCCTCCTTCTCTTTTGATAATATATAATCAAATTATCCAATATATTAGAATTCTTTTATATTGTACTATAAGTCTTTTATATTGTCAATCATGATTATGTGACAGGGGGAGACAGCATGGATGTAACAAATATTGTCGCTTCTAATGTGAAGAGTATTCGAGAGCAAAAAAAACTGACCTTGGATGCTGCGGCTGAATTAACTGGCGTTTCCAGAAGCATGCTGGCGCAGATTGAAAAGGGAGATGTAAATCCTACGATCTCTGTCCTATGGAAGATCGCCAATGGCTACAAGGTGTCCTTTACCTCGTTGGTCGAAAGAAGAGACGGCGGGGTCTGTGTTGTCAGGCAGACAGATATAGAACCATTAAAAGAAGATGACGGGAAATACTTGAACTATCCTGTCTTTGCATTTGATGAAAAGACGCTCTTTGAGACATACCGCATTGTAATCGAGCCTTCCGGTAAATTGTGCGCTCAACCGCACCTAAGCGGATCCGAGGAATATATCACCGTTTTTGCAGGCGAAGTCGAGATTGCGATCGCAAACGAACGCTTCTGCCTTGCTAAAGGCGACTCTATCCATTTTCTGGCAGACGTACCGCATACCTATCATAATCCCGGAAGCGGCCGGGCAGAGCTAAGCATGTTAATCTATTATCACAAATAGAATTTACGATTTGAGAGGAGATTCTATGCATATTGCGATTATCGACGATCTGTCCTGCGACGGAGAAGCCCTGCGCGCAAGCCTCACGCGGTGGGCCGGGGAAAAGCAGGTCCTGCTCCTTCCGCCGCCCGCCCTCTTTGAAAGCGGGGAGGCATTTTTGTCGACGTTTTCAGAAGGGCTTTATGATATTATTTTTCTGGACATCTACATGGACGGCATGACGGGCATGGAAGCCGCCCGCAAGATCCGAAAACTGGATCATGCCTGCCATCTGATCTTTACAACAGCCACAGCGGATTTTGCAGCGGATAGCTATGAGGTGGATTCCTCTTATTATCTGGTGAAGCCTTTTAGCTATGACAAGCTGTGCCGGGCCCTCGACCGGTGCGGCGCGGCTCTGCTGGAACAAGAGCAGTGGATCACCGTGCCGGGGCAGGCCGGGGAGCAGCGCCTGTTCCCCGGCCGCGTCGCCTATACCGAATACGGCTCCCGGCGAGTGCTTGTCCATTATCAGGATGGGGAGACGCTTTCCGTCCCTATGAGCCAGGGCGCCTTTGCAGCTCTGCTTCTGGAGTATCCCTACTTCTGTGACTGTATGAAAGGAATACTGGTCAGCTTTAAAGCGGTGGATAAGCTGCTGGGGGACCATTTCCTGTTAAAAGGCGGAGAGGCTATACCTATCAGCCGCCTGAAATACCGGGAGGTGCGGGAGAAATTTCTGGAGTTCTCCTACGCCCAGGTGAGAGGAGGAAGCTAAGTGGAGCATTTGAACGTACTGCGGCCCATGCTGGAGCTTGCCATGATGATCCCTGCCGCCATCCTTTGCTTCCTGCCTATGAAAGGACACCTGAGGGGCAGGGAAAAGACGATCGCCGTCTGGGGGGTCCCGGCTATGCTTTTGTGGGCTGCGCTGGGCGGGACGGTCTGTTATCTTATGGTCTGGAAATGTTATGGATGGCTTCTGGCTTCTGTCGCGTGCCTTGCCTTTTTGCTGCTCCGGCTGGTGGAGATGCCGCCCTGGAAATCCATCAGCGTGCTGCTGGGCGTGTGCGGGGTGTACTCCAGCATTACAAACCTGGCCGTGGCGGCAGACGCCGCTTTTTCGCCGGACAACACCGCACCATGGCTTTCCTTTGAAGGATCGGCTGTCTGTGCGCTCCTTAGCTGGGTCTTACTGGCGGCGCTCTGGTATCCGGCCACCCACATCGCCCGCCTGTTGCTAAGCGAAATGGAGATGCCCGTCACCTGGTATGTGTTCTGGATTTTTCCGGTCGTGTCTATCCTTGTAAATATCTTCATCCGTCCCATCGACTACCAGACTCTGTATGTAGGGAGGCTGATGAGGATCTATGTCTCCGTCACTCTGATACTGCTGGGGCTGATCGTGCTCTTCTATCTGATGTTCGCCCTGATGGCTCGCGGGCTGGGAGCCAATATGCGGTTACGCCAAGAAAACCATTTTTTACAGCTACAAGCGGCGCAGTACCGGACGCTCCAGAAGAACATTGAGGAGACCCGCCGGGCCCGCCATGATCTGCGCCAGCATCTGAAAGTGATACAGGGCTGTATAGACAGCGGCGATATGCGCGCCCTTACCGATTATGTGAAACAGTACAGCGACAGCATCCCGCCGGAGACGGTGCGTACATTCTGTAAAAGCTACGCTGCGGACGCCGTGCTCCGCTACTATGCAGAAAAGGCGCGGGAAGGCGGCATTGACATAGAGATTGATTTCCAAACGGGAGAAAAGACCATCATCCCTGAGCCAGAATTCTGCGTCCTTCTTGGGAACCTTTTAGAAAATGCTCTGGAAGCCTGCATCGGACTGGAAGGCAGGCCCTTTATCCGGGCATGTGCAAGGCAGACCGGGGAGTCCATGCTGATCCTGACCGTGGATAACACAAGCCCCGGCCTGCCAGTATGGGAAGACGGGCAGCTGCGCTCAAGCAAGCGTGAAGGCTTTGGCACTGGCACGGAATCGGTAAGGATGATCGCAAAGCGATACGACGGGGACGCCCGGTTTGAATGGAAGGACGGGACATTTTGCGCGTCTGTCCTGCTGAACCCGTGACAGACGTTCTATCCCCGCCCCTGGCCTGTAATCTTCTGCAGCTCCAGCTACATCTTGTGCACATTTTTAACATCTTGTGCAAAGGAACTTGACAAAACTAGAAAAAAAGATATCGTTAGTATATATACATGCCCAGTCTCTTAATAGAGAGTGGGTTTTTTTGTTGTCTGGAAATATGCGGTGGGGTGGTTTATAGATGGATCTTGGCACGATAAATATATACATCTGCGACCTTCGGCAGATCGGCATCGCAAAGGATTATCCGAAGATTTTAAACATGCTGGACGGGAAAGCCGTCAGAAGGATCTTACAGTATTTAAAAGAAGATGACAGACATCGCATGTTGGTCCGGGAAGTGATGTTATCCTTCCTACTGCGTATAGTATTTGGGAAAAATGAAGTCGCTATAGAAAAGAACAGTTACGGCAAGCCCACAGTAAGCCTTCTGCAAAATGCGAACGGATATGCCGCCCCAGGCCTGCCTGTACAGGATTTTGACTTCAGCATCTCGCATTCAGGAAGCCTTGTCGGGATCGCGTTTGGGCGAGGGGCTATGGGGCTTGACGTGGAGCTTATCGGCAGCGCCGGGGATTTCTACGATCTATTGCGTTTCTTTACAAAAGAGGAGCAGGACAGAGTAAGGCGGGCTCATGACCAGGAAAGAGAATTCTATCGGATCTGGACTTTCCGCGAAGCCTTTTCCAAAAAAGAAGGGGTAGGGCTTACGCTGTTTGAAGGGCGGGAGCCGATACATATTGATTACGACAGAAATGAAGCCCGTTTCAGGGGAAATAAAGCGCATTTTTTCGAGCGTGAGCATGGCGGCCATCAAGTTGCTCTGTGTACAGAAAATATATGTACAATGCCGGAGGTTTTGATGGTGGGCAGAGAGAAATGGAAAGAAATGATATTGTCGGTAAAGGGTGAAAAAAATGAGGGACATTATCTCAAGTAAGGAAGTCAATATTGGAAGACAGGAGGAATTTGATTATCTGAAGGGGATCTTTATGATCTTCATTTTCCTGATCCACTCCTTTCAGGCGACGATGTCAGACGAAAGCTCTTTTGTTTCGGGCATCTATATGTTCGCGACCATGTCGGGCGCCGCGATCTTTATTTTTGTGATGGGGTTTGGGACCGCATACAGCAAAAGAGCGGACGCAGGAGATCTTGCTAAGAGCGGCGTCCGTATGGTGATATATCAATATCTGAACAATCTCCTTTATATCGCGTCGCTCGCACTTCCATATCCGTTTGTAGCAAGCTCTTTAAGCGAAGCCGGGCTGGATAATTTCAGCCTGTCTGTGTGGGTCTATTTTCAATATACAAATATTTTTTTCATCACAGGCATTCTATACCTTGTCCTGGCAGCGCTGAAAAAACTGGGGCTTCCGACGACAGGCTATCTGTGCCTGGGCGTCCTGGCGGGCTTTATCGCTCCTTTTTTGTACGGCGTGCCGGTGGATGTGCCGGTGCTTGGATATATTGTCACGCTTCTGATCGGAGACGCAATGTTCGTATCTTTTACGCCGCTTTATTTTTTGTCTTACGCTTTGATCGGCGTGGCTGCCGGAAGGCTATACAGGCGCTTAAATGACAAGAAAGCATTCTACCGCAAGATGCTTCCTGTCTGCAGCGCGACCGCAGCAGCATGGTGGATATTTATCTTTTATAAGTATGGCGGCGACTTTCGCGCCATGCGCCCCGACATGGGGTATGGGTACACGCATCCAGACCTTTGGCGCGTTGCGGCAAGCCTTGCTCATATTTTCGTGTTCGCGGCGGTCATATATTTTATCTGCAGCAGAGGCAAAGAGCGCCATGCCGCGCCGGGCCCCAAAAGCAGGATCGCCGGCCAGATACTATATTACAGCAGGCATATATCAAAGTACTATGCGCTACATATAGTAACCTATTTTGTTGCTTTTGGCTTTCACGGCTATCTTGGGTTCTCAAGCTGGCAATGCTGGCTTTTGATGCTCCTTTCGATGGGCGTTACTGAGATTATGGTACGTCTTATCAATCATTTTTCAGAAAAAAAGAAGGGGCAGTCCAAATGAAAATAAAAACGATAGCAAAATACGCCGTCCCCTATGTGCTTTTGGGGGCAATACTGGTATTCAGGCTTAGCCAGCTTAATAGCGATAAGCCCCTGCTTACGCCGCAGCAGTTTGACACGATCGTATGGGTAGAAGTCTTAGCGATGGTGGCTGTCGCACAAGTCCTGTATACAAGAAATAAAAAACTTACAATCGAGCGCGCAAGAGCAGAGACTCTTTCTGCGACTGCAAGAGAGATCCAAAACGGGATCGTCCCACAGACAAAGGATTATTCTGAAACAGGAGTGGAGATCTTCGCTTTTGCACAGCCGGCAAAAGCCGTAGGAGGCGATTTTTATGACATCATCCCGCTTAAGGACGCCCGGATCGGCATCGTGGTGGGGGACGTATCGGGAAAAGGCGTGCCTGCGGCATTATTCATGTCGGTAGTAAAGACAATGATAAAAGACCGCCTGCTATCCGGCACACCGCCGGAAGAGGCGCTAAATGCCGTTAATGACGAGGTGTGCGGAGCGAATCCCGAGGGCATGTTCGCGACAGTATTTGCCGGCGTGTTCCATGTGCAGGACGGGAGGCTTGAATTTGCCAATGCCGGACATACGCCTCCTGTAAAGATAGGCGGGGAGAACAGCTTTCTGAAGCCGGACGCAGGAATGGCGATCGGCCTTTTTGAGGATGCGGGGATCATCCACGAGGAAGTCTTCCTGAAAAAAGGAGAAGGCATGTTCTTCTATACGGACGGCGCTACGGAAGCCATCAATGCGGCAAAAGAGTCGTACGGGGAAAGAAGGCTTTTAAAAGTCTGTGCTGGAAGCACTGCAAAGTCGCTCGTTGAAAATGTTACGGCCGACGTGGCTGGATTTACACATGGATTAGACCAATTTGACGATCTGACTATGCTGGCGCTGTTTTATGGCAAAGGTATTTAATTTTTATAAATATAAGAAATATAAGGAGGATGGACATGAAGATTGAAAAGACTCAGACAGGAGGACATATGGCCTTTGTGCTGGAGGGGTGGCTTGACACACAGGCGGCGCCGGAGCTGGAGGGAGAGCTTAAAAGCCTCACAGACGACGTACAAAGCCTGTTATTTGACTGTAGATCCCTGGAGTACATATCATCATCTGGTATCAGGCAGCTTGTAGCCGCCCATAAACAGATGGGCGGAAACCTCACCCTTATCCATGTATCTGCTGAGATCATGGATGTGCTGAATATGACAGGCATCGCGAAAAGATTGAACATTGAATAGGATCAATATATGGAAGAGCTGTATTTTAATAAGCCGATGATAAAGGATTTTGAAAAGATCAAGACTGCGCTTAGGAAGACCGTTTCGGACGAGAGATCGTTCCGTAAGGTCTTATTGGCATGCGAAGAGATTTTTGTCAATATCGCATCCTATTCGAAAGCACAGAGCTTACAAGTAGGGATTGAAGGGGGCGGCGGCCGCATTATCGTTACTTTCTCTGACGACGGCCTTCTGTTCGACCCTACAGAGCATTGCGGCCACAAGGGATTCTCAGAGCTTGACACCGGAGGGATGGGAATATCCATCGTGCGCGATGCTGCGGAAAAAATGCAGTATAAAAGAGTGAATGAAAGAAACATCTTAAAACTTATTTTCAGGGGATGATACGATGCATGAAAGAAACCACCAGCTTTTGGATATTAAGATCCGGCAGTATCTTTTGCCGACAGTCATGATGAAGCTTGCCTTGCAGCTTGGCAATGTAGTGGACGCCATGCTTGTGGGCAATCTTTTAGGCGCCGACGCGATGGCGGCGGTCAGCCTTTCTATGCCGGCCCTCTCTCTCATCCAGATACCGGGATATTTCCTTGGGAGCGGGGGAGCGATCGCCTGCGGCATCCTGCTTGGCAGAAGGCAGAAGAAAGAAGCCTGTCAGGTCTTTACGGTAACATTTATCATTACGGCGCTATTCGGGCTTCTATTCCTTTTGTCTTCATTTTTCGCGGCCGCGCCCATAGCCCGCCTTCTCTCCGGCGGCGGCATCCTTGAATCCGATGTGAGATCTTACGTGTTCGTGTGCTTTGCGGGAACGCCGGCGCTGGGAGCCGGACTGCTGCTGTCGAGCTTTTTTGCAGGCGACTCACACCCGCAGCTTGCAAGCATCTACTTCATCATTTCCAATACGGTCAATCTGCTCCTGGATTACGTGTTCTTAAAATATACTCCTCTTGGGGTGACGGGAGCCGCATTGTCTACAATGATAGGCTTTACTGTAGGGTTTATTGCTGTTATCCCCTACATCAGATCCCCGAAGCGTATGATCTCCTTTACAGTGCCGCACATTTCAGCAAAGCTTATGAAAAGCGTTGCGGCGGCCGGAATGCCTTACCTTACATATCTTGTCGTGGTGATGATAAAGACATTGCTCATGAACAGCATCGTGCTTTACTTCCTGAAGGAGGATGGAATAGCAGTATACACAGTATGTAATAATACGGGGCTCATACTGGCGATGCTGATCGGAGGAGTAGTCGGGGTGATCCCGAATATTGCCGGCATCCTCTATGGTGAGAAAGATTACTACGGCATCCATGCCCTGTATCGCAAGGTAATACGCTATGGCTCTATCCTGACCGGAGCGCTTATGCTTATAATCCTGCTGTTCGCGAAAGGCTTCTCGCTGCTATTCGGAATCACGGAGCCGGAGCTTCAGAGCATCATAATATCCGTCCTTCGCATATACATCTTTTCCATGCCGTTCAATCTATGGAATTTTTTCGGTATGCAATATTATGGCTCCGTGGAGAAATCCGCGCTGGCATCCTTTATCACTACGCTTGAGAATGGAGTGTTCCTCATTCCGGCGGCGCTTGCGGGCATTGTGCTTGGCAAAAGCCTCGGAGGCAACGGCTACATAGGGCTTGCGATAGCATTTGTATTATCCGAGTCTTTGACCGTGGCAGCATCCGTTGTATACAGGAAGCTCAAATACCGGGGAGCGCCCCTCCTTCTGATACCGGATAAAAATCCCGGCGTCTGCCTGGACTTTACGATACGTTCTGATGTAAAGGAAGTAGCAGAAGTACCGCGAGCGATACAGGCGTTCTGTGAGCAACATTGTGTCGACACAGGCAAAGCAAACCTGATTGCCGTCTGTGCCGAGGAAATGGTTGCGAACACGGTGGCCTATGGAGGGGAGAAGTCCAAATGGATCGACATATGCCTGACGGTGGAGGAGAATCCTGACGGCGGGGAGGCGAAGGATAAGGAGCGGCTCATGCTAAGGCTTCGGGACAACGGCATACCTTTTGATCCTACGGCTTATGAATATGGCGACTCTGATTTTGAGATCCATGGCATCGAGCTTGCAAGGAAGGCTGCAAAAGAGATCTCGTATATCCGGGCGATGGATTTGAACAATACGACCATCACTGTCTGATAAGCACATGCAAAATAGAAAGGGGAACGCGATGAAGACAATTGATGCAAAGGAAGCTGCAAGGCTTGTGAAAGAGGGCGCAGAGATGACGCATAGGGAACGCATGAGGCTGAGGGAGGAGAAGCTCCATGCCCTTGTAGATTATGCGAGGGAACATTCGTTCTATTTGTCGAAGAAATATAAAAAGCTGCCGGAAAACTATACGCTTTTTGATATTCCGATTACGGAAAAGCCTGAAATGACAGAGAATTATGACGATTACGTGACAGATCCGGAAATCCGTCTTCCACAAGTGGAAGCCTACTTAGAAAGAGAGGCTTCCGACGGACGGCTTTTCCTGGATAAATACACTGTGCTGCACACCTCGGGAACAACGGGAAAGCCTTTATACATGGTCAGGGACGATTACCGCAATAAGCTGCACGGCCAACTGATCACACAAAGGCTGTTAAAAGGGATCGGCCCGGATATCATGGACCATACAAAACATAAGCTGGCCGCGGTCATTTTTGCAGAACACGGCTCGTCCAGCTATGAAGGCTTCCTCCGACAACAGGCATCCGCGCCAGGGTACGAAGACCGGATGTTGGCGGTAAACATACTGGAAGATACAGAGACAATCGTAAGAAAGCTAAATGAATTCCAGCCGGAAATGATAAGCGGATATGCTTCCGTACTGGCGCTTTTAGCGTTGGAAAAGCAAAAAGGGAATCTTGACATACCCGTCAGGATGATCGCGAACTCCGCAGAGGCGCTGTCAAGAGAAAGCCATCTTTTCATAGAGAATATATTCGGCTGTCCCGTCAAGAACAATTACTGCATGACGGAGGGCGGTGAGATCGCCATGACACAGGACGGGCCGGATATGCTTTTGAACGAAGACTTCATTATCGTCGAGCCGGTAGATGAAAACAGAAATCCCGTGGCCGATCCGGGCCAGTGGTCGCAGGGCATACTCGTAACGGATCTGACGAACTATGTCCAGCCGGTCATCCGCTACTACGTGAATGACAGCGTAAAGGTGGAGAAGATAGCGGACGATGAAGCCAGGCTTCCTGTATTTCAGATCCAGGGAAGAGTAAATGATATATTCAAGCTGTGCAATAAGCCCTTCTCAACGGCGGGCATCAATATGATCGCCGAGTTCTGCAGCGGGATCCTCGATCATCAGTTCACACAGATCGCCGATGATGAGCTTCAGGTAAGAGCGCTCACAGCAAATGAAACAGACAAGGAAAAGGCTCTTGGAAACTTAAGAGATGAGCTGGAACGTTATTTTAAAGAACATGGCTGCCCCAATGCGAAAGTATCGTACAGCACCAAGCTTCCGGTCAAGAAGAAACAAGGCGGCAAATCGCCAAGGTACATGGATCTGAGAAAATGACGCAGGAAGGAAGGTTGTTCATTTATGGAGGAGATGAAGATGGAACTATTCAGAGACTATTATCTTACGGCGACAGAGAAATATGAAGACAGAAGGGCATACCACGACCCCGAGACCGGGGAATGCTATTCCTATGGTGAATTTGACCGCTATGTCAGAAAAATCGCATCCAAGCTTTCTGCATCGGGCATGAAGGCAGGAGACAGCTGTGTGATCGCCATGTCCCATACGATCGGCTATATCGCTGTAATGCATGCCTGCGCCCTTTCCGGCATTGTCTATGTCCCGCAGGCGGCTGCTTATCCCGAAGAACGTATTCGTATGATACAGGAAGACGCGAATGCGCCGATTGTCTTAAGAGACGATTTTCTAAAAGACGTCTGTTCCTATGAGCCTGCAAGTGGATTCCCCGTCCTTCCACCGGACGCGCTCGCGCTGATCATCTATACTTCTGGCTCCACGGGGAAGCCAAAAGGCGTTATGCACACGCAGATCAGCCTTGCAAAAGCAATCCAGCGCTGGAGGCGTATTGGAGATTTTAAGGAGGAGGACATTTATGGAAGCAATGCTCCCTTCTACTTCGTCCTTCATATGCAGGATTGTTTTGCAGCGTTTACTTGCGGGATAAGCACGGTATTGATCTCAGATGAAAAGCGGGGCGATCCGAAAGGGCTCGCCGAATGTATAGAACATGAGGGGATCACTGTCACTTATATCGCGCCAAAGGTCCTTACATATTTTAAGAAGCAAGGCTCCAGCTTAAGGCGGGCGATCACCGGAAGCGAACGGGTGAGCTTCCTTTTTCCAGACGGCTTCCAGCTTGTGAACGCCTATGGAATGTCCGAGACAGCCGCCGCCGTGCTGATGTTCCCTGTAGACCGGCGATATGACAATACTCCCATTGGACGCCCGGCAGGCGACGAATGCTTCTATGTCCTGGACGAGGACGGGAATGAAACGGACGAGGGCGAGCTCTGCATCTCTGGCGATCTGTCCACAGGATATCGCAATCTGACAGCGCTGACAGAAAAAACCTTTGTAAAGAATCCATTTGAGGAGGAGGACGGCCATGAGACGCTCCTGCACACAGGAGATCTCGTAAAGAGGCTTCCTTCCGGCGACATACTCTATCTGAACCGTAAAGACTGGATGATCAAGATAAACGGCCAGCGGGTCGAGCCAGGAGAGATAGAGGCGGCGCTTAAGCGTACGGCGCAGATAAAGGACGCCTGTGTAAAAGACTTCACACGCCATGACGGACAGACGATCATCGCAGCATATTATGTGTCGGAAAACGGGCAGGATATAGAGGAAGATACTTTGAAGGAAAGCCTTGCCGCTTTGCTGCCCGGATATATGATCCCGGCATATTTCATAAGGCTTGGCAGGCTTCCCGTAAACGCGAACGGCAAGCTGGACCGAAAATCTCTCAAGGCGCCGGAACTGTCTGAATATACTAGCAAATATGCCGCCCCTGAGACAAAAGAGCAGGAGGAGATCTGTAAGGCATTCTCCGAACTGCTGGGCGTGGAGCGTGTCGGCCTGGACGACGACTTCTTCTCACTGGGAGGAGATTCTATTAAAACTCTCGTGCTGGCGAACCGGCTGGATCGGCTTGGCTTAAGCAAATCAGATATATTTGCGGCGCATACTCCCCGCAAGCTTGCTTCCCGCATCGCAGGCGTAAGCGGCAGAGCGATGCCTCTTGCTGAGTACGTCGCGTTAAGGAAGCAGGCAAGGACGTCATACCCCCTTACAGAGAGCCAGCTTTCTATCTACCTTGACAGCAACGATCCGGACAGGGCTACTGTATATAATAACGTAATGGGTCTGTTCCTGCCAACAGAGGGCAATCCTGAGAACGCGAAGGAACGCCTTGCAGAAGCTGTGAGAAAAACCCTCTCCGGCTATCCTATATTAAAGTGCCGCGTGGGCGAGGAGCAGGGGATCCCGTCGCTTATCTATGAAGCCGGCATGAAGATCCCCGTCGATTCCAGGAAAACAGAGGAGACGGACAGAGCCAGAATCGCGCGCGATTTCATAAAGCCCTTTGATCTCACAGGCGGGCCTCTTATCAGAGCCTGCATATATGAGAATCCCGAAGGCCTGTTCCTTCTCATCGATGTGCACCATATCGTAAGCGACGGCACGTCCATGTCGATTCTTGTGGAGAACATAAGCAGGGCGTATGAAGGACGCGAGCTCAGGAAAGAGCAGGTGACGAACCTGACGCTGGCCGCCTACGAAAATGAAGAGCTGGCCGGGATCAAAGACGCCGACAGTGCGTACTACCGCCATATGCTTGACGGCATGGACGGCGATACGGACATTTATCCTGACGACGAGCCAGAGCTCAAAGAGCTTGACGGCAAGCTTGGCGTCTACTGTGCAGATCTTTTTGATCTTCAGGAGGACTTTTCCTCTCGTCTTACAGAGACGATGAGAACGAGCGGCGTCACGGAGAGCACCGTGTTCTTTGGCGCTTATGCTTATCTTCTTAAGCTGCTTTCGGGGCAGAAGAAGACGCTCATATTCGCAGGAGAGAACGGACGGACAGACCCTCTGCTCTACGATACTCTTGGCATGATGGTGCACAACATTCCTGTACTTGTAGATATAGATGAATCCGTCTCATCCGTAGAATATTTGAAAACAGTGCAAGATAAGCTCTTTGACTGTATGGGGCATGACAGGGCTGCGTTTTCAGCGATTTTGGGAGAATATCATATAAGGCCCAGGCACACCTTTGTCTATCAGGGAGATATGCTCTCCGGCGTGACGATGGACGGCAGGTACATACCGTTAGAGCTTTATAAAGCCGAAGACGTGATGAATGACCTCACGCTCCATGTGCTGAAGCAGCCGGGAGGAGGATTTTCACTTCGCTTCGAATATGGAGCGGGGCTTTATACGAGAGATACGATCGAGCGGATCGCAAGGCTGTACGCAAGACTTGTCCTGGGGCTCCTGGGAGATGAGAAGCTTTGCGAGATGCCGCTGATCGGCGCAGAAGAGATAGCGGAACAGGAGGAGTATAACGCCACGGAACAGGCATATGAGATCAGCGATATCGTGACTCTCTTCAAAAAATCTGTTAAGAAGCACCCGGATAATAACGCCGTCTTCTATAAGGGGCAGATGCTTTCCTACAGAGAAGCCGACGAGATATCCGACCGTATCGCATCTTTCCTGAAATCTAAAGGCATAGGAAAAGGGAAGGTCGTGTCCGTCCTTATCCCCAGATCTGCCTATATGGTGACGGCGTCTCTCGGAATCCTTAAGACCGGGGCCGCTTATCAGCCGCTGGATCCGTCCTACCCTGCCGAGCGGCTGGCTTTCATGATGCAGGATGCTGACGTGGCTTATCTTATCGCCGATCGCGAACTGCTTTCGAAGGTTCCCGAGTACAGGGGCGGCGTCCTCCTTACCTGTGATATCCCTAATCTTTCCGGGGGGATCCCTGTCGCGTCAGACGGGCCGGATGCGGACAGTTTATTTATCCTTCTGTATACGTCGGGCTCCACGGGAACGCCCAAAGGAGTCAAGCTCCTACATAAGAACCTGGCGAATTTCTGCGGCTGGTACAGAGATTTCTATGAGCTTGACGCTACGTCCAAGGTGGCGGCTTACGCAAGCTACGGCTTTGATGCCAACATGATGGATCTGTACCCGGCGCTTGTTACGGGCGCATGTGTTTATATCATAGAGGAGGAGATCCGGCTCGATCTTCTCGCATTGGAAAGCTATTTTAATGAGCATAGGATCACCCACAGCTTTATGACTACGCAGGTAGGCAGGCAGTTCTACACGATGGCGTCGCCCGACGCCCTTAAGTTCCTCTCGACAGGCGGAGAGAAGCTTGTCCCTCTTCCTCCTGTCGAGTCGGGGCTTCCGTTCTATAATGTATACGGCCCTACCGAGTGTACGATATTTACGACGGCAAAGCTTATGGATCGGCTTTATGACCGGGTGCCCATCGGCAAGCCGATCGGCAACTATAAAATATACGTTGCAGATGAATACGGAAGGCAGCTGCCGGCTCTCGTACCAGGAGAGCTGCTTATAAGCGGCGCCGGTGTCAGCGCGGGCTATCTGAACCGGGACGACCTTACAGAGAAAGCCTTTATCGCGAACCCGTACACGAAGGAGCCGGGTTATGAGCGGGCTTACCGCAGCGGCGACGTAGTAAGGCTCCTTGCGAACGGCGATGTGGACTTTATCGGGCGCAACGACGGACAGGTCAAGGTGAGGGGCTTCCGCATAGAGCTTACCGAGGTCGAAGCGGCCATACGCGAGTTCCCGGGAATCAGGGACGCTACGGTACAGGCTTTTGAGGATGCCTCGTCGGGCGAAAAATATATTGCGGCCTATGTCGTATCGGATGATCAGGTAGATATCCCTGCAATGGAGGCATTTATCCGCAAAGAGAAGCCGCCGTATATGGTGCCTGCCGTCACGATGCAGCTGGACGCGATACCGCTCAATCAGAATCAGAAAGTGAATAAGAGGGCGCTTCCAAAACCGGAACGGACACATAAAGAGCTGACGCCCCCGCAAAATGACATGCAGCGGCAGATCTTTAACTGCGTAGCAGACGTCGTCGGCCATAAAGACTTTGGCATTGACACGGAACTAGATGAAGCCGGGCTTTCTTCTATTGGCTCCATCAAGCTCAATGCCCTTCTGTCGAAGACTTTTAATGTAGTATTTACGACCCGCGACTTAAAGGAACAGCATACGGTTGAAAAGCTGGAGGCTTTTATCGAAGATAAACAAAGAGGGAAAGGCTCCCAGGAAGCCGATCTGTCTGTGCAGACAGAATACCCCCTTTCAAAAACGCAGGAGGGCGTGTATGTAGAATGCATCGCAAGGCCTCATACTTGCGTATATAATATTCCTATCCTGCTTGAAATAGACAGCTCCCTTGCTACAGACAGGCTTAAGAGAGCGGTCGCAGCGGCAGTAGATGCACATCCCTTCATTAAGACAAGACTGTTCTTGAATGACGACGGCGATGTGAAAATGCGCCGGGAGGATCCGGATCCCTCCTATGATGAGGCCTGCGTGGAAGTACGGCAGGCGGCGTCGATAGATGAAGTAAAAGGCTCTCTTATCACGCCGTTTCAGCTGATAGGAGGACGGCTGTTTCGAACTTGCATCATTGAGACAGAAGATGCGCGCAAATTCCTCTTCCTGGAAATGCACCATCTGATCTCTGACGGGACTTCCATGGGGATTTTGTTAAACGATATTTCCCGCGCCTATGCGGGAGAAACGCTTACGGTAGAGCAATACAGCGGGTACGAGGCAGTTTTGAGCGAGAGGCATGTCCGTACCGCAGAAAGGTTAGAGAATACAAAGCGGTACTATGAGAAGCTGTTGGAGGAAGCCGAGACACAGTCCCTCCCTCTGGGGGATGTTGCAGACGGGACGGCTTTAAGCAGCTCCAGTGATAACGAGGATGCGAAGGCAGCGCTTATCGAGACGGACGGTATAAATGCGGGCGTTTCCAGGATAAGAGAATTCTGCACAAGGAACGGCCTCTCATTGAATGCATTTTTCTCCGCAGCCTTCGGCCATATGCTGAACGCCTATCTGAATACGGAAAGCGTTGTATTTGCAGGCATTTATAACGGCCGAAGCGATTCGAGGCTGGCACAGACGGTAGCCATGCTTGTAAAGACGATCCCAATCGTCGCGAGCGCAAAAGCAGGAGAAAGCGTAACGGATCATGTGAAGTCTCTTGGAAAGCAGCTCTTAGCCACGCAGGCGAACGATCTTTATTCCTTTGCGGAAGCAAGCCGCCAGGCGGGCGTGAGCGCAGACGTGATGTTCGCATATCAGGGCGATGATTTTGCTTTTGATACGTTCTGTGGTAAAGAATCGTCTCTTCTCCCGCTCGATCTTGGCACAGCGAAGGCTCCTCTCAATGTCAATGTCTATCTGACAGGAGACGTGGTACATTACAGCTTCGAATATGACGCCGCACGGTTTTCACCGGCGTATATCCGTTCCATGGCGGACAGCCTTGATCTGGCGGTCGGACAGATGCTTGTAAAGGAGCGTATGGCGGACATTTCCTTTGTTACACGGGAGATGGGCAAGGATCTCGCAGCCTTTAACGATACGGATATAGAGACAGACGGGGCATTTGCGCCCGCTCGAATGGCGCAGGCGGCAGAAAAATATGCGGATCGGATCGCGGTTATTGCAAGACAGGGCAGGACGCAGATCACTTTTAAAGAACTGGATGCAAGAGCTAATAAGATCGCAAATATGCTGATTAAAAGAGGAATCGGGCGTGGCAGGCGCGTGGGGCTCTATATGGAACGCACGGAAGATGTCTACGCTGTCCGTCAGGGCATTATGAAGGCGGGAGCCGCATTTGTCAATCTGGAGCCGGACTATCCCGACGAGCGCATCTCCTTTATTGTGAACGATGCCGCCCTATCGCTCCTGATCACTGAAGAAGGCTTGTACGGCGGCCGCAAAGGGCTGCTTGACGGCATAGCGGAGGTTCTTACCCTGTCCGACATTTATGCATCCGATGTATCGGAAAGCGCGCCCCTTAAAACGCGGATAAAGGAGTCGGACCCGGCATACTGCATCTACACGTCCGGCTCGACCGGTGTTCCAAAGGGCGTGGAGATCACGCACGGGAACCTGCGTAATCTCCTGGATTATAATGACAAAAATACGCTCGCTCACGCATATGTAGATCATTCTACAAGATTTCTGGCGCTTGCCGCTATCACCTTTGATGTTTCCATCATCGAGGAAATGATGCCGCTCTGTTACGGAAAAACGGTGGTCATGGCGACAGAGGATGAGATACATAACCCGATGCTCCTTGTAGAGACCATGAAAAAGACGGGCGTCGACATGATGAAATGCACGCCGTCCTACATGCTTTCCATCCTGGAGGTGCAGGCGGCAGCCGATGTATTCAGACAGCTAAGCGCCGTGATCCTTGGAGCGGAGCCGTTCCCGAAGGGAATGTATGAGAAGCTTCGAGACGCAGGATTTGAGGGCGTTGTACTTAATTCTTATGGGCCGACAGAGACTTGCGTGTCTGTAAGCATTGGAGAGCTTGACGGAAAGTACGTTACGATCGGCGGCCCGAGCGCGAATATAAGATTTTATATCCGCGACCGTTTTGGGAACATTTTGCCTGCATATATGCGAGGCGAGCTTGTCATCGCGGGAGACTGTGTAGGAAACGGATATGTAGGGCTTCCGGAAAAGACGAAGGAGGCGTTCATTTCTCTTTCAGCTGACGGGAGGGCTTATCCCGCTTACCGGAGCGGAGATATCGCCTATTTCAACGCATCCGGCGAGATCATGCACTGCGGCAGGAACGACAATCAGGTAAAGATACGAGGGCTTCGCGTGGAGCTTGACGGCATTGAGAATACAATGAATACATATCCCGGTATAGAGCGGAGCGTGGTGCAGGTCCTCGGCGAGGGCGACGGCAAATATCTGGTCGGCTACTATGTAGCAAAGCATCCGGTGGATGAGAACGATCTGTCGGCACACCTTAGAAAAACGCTTACAGCGTACATGATCCCGGGAGTCTACGTCTACCTCGAAAAGCTCCCGCTGACCGTGAACGGGAAAGTAAATAAGAAAGCGCTGCCAAAGCCTGAGGCAAAGAAGAAAGAGAGAAAGGGAAAGGCTGCCGCGACAGCCCTGCAAAAGGAGATCGCCGCGTTGTTCGCAAAAGCCTTAAATATTGACGATATCGGGATCAGTGAAGACTTCTTTGAGATGGGCGGGACCTCCATGCTGGCGTCAAAGATCGCAATGGGCGCGATGGTAAAGGGGCTTCCTATCGCATATCAGGATGTCTTCGCCTATCCGACCGTGGGGCAGATGGAGGCGCATGTCCTTGAAGCGCAGGGCGCGGCCGCTCCCGCGGGCGGTGTGGATATATCTTCCGGGGAGGATGCGCCCACACTGGATCCGATCGCGCCGGACGGCTCGGTAGATACCCTGCTGGCCGCAAACTCACTGAAATATATTGATGGCGTCACCGAGGGCTATCAGAAAGATCTTGGCACAGTGCTTCTGACAGGCGCGACCGGCTTCCTTGGAATCCATGTGCTGGGGTACTTAATAGACCATACGTCTTCTCCCGTTATATGCCTGATACGCAAAGGCTCTGCACAGAGCGCGGAAAAGAGAATGAAGTCGTTTATGGCTTACTACTTCGACAAGCCTTACGTCGAGGAATTCGAATGCGGCAGAATCCGTGCAATAGACGGAGATGTCACGGACAGAGCTCTTGTGGCCGGCTTAGAAAAGGAATGCTTCGACATCGTGATCAACTGTGCCGCCTGCGTGAAGCATTTCGCAAACGACGACATACTTGACAGAGTCAATGTGACCGGCGTTAAGAATCTCATGGCTTTATGTGAGAAGACAAAACGCCGTCTGATCCAGATATCTACCGTGTCGGTGGCCGGGGAGAATGTGGATCACGCGCTGTCCGATCATCTGGCTATGGACGAGACAATGCTGTACTTCGGGCAGGATCTGTCCAACCAGTATGTGCGCTCCAAGTTCGAAGCTGAGAGGGCAATGCTTACCGCTATGGCGAAAGGAGATCTGGACGGTAAGATCATCCGGGTAGGAAATCTGATGAGCCGTGCAAGCGACGGGGAGTTCCAGGCGAATGCCGTAACATCTGGATTTATGAGGAATCTGTTAGGCTATGTCACGATAGGCGCTTACCCTGTGTCGCAGATGGCAAGGCCTGTGGAATTCTCGCCGATCGAAACAGTGGCAGAGGCAGTTGTGCGGCTTTCCGGTACACATAAGAGCTATACAGTGTTCCACGCCGTCAACGGCCATTGGATCGAGATGGGAGATCTTGTGGCGGCAATGAATGATGCCGGGCTTCCGGTGGAGGTCGTAAGCGATGCTGAATTTGAGAGGCGTCTTAAGGAAGCGCTTGCCGATGATAAGAAGAACATGCTCGTATCAGGGCTCATAAGCTACCTGTCGTCCGATACAGACAGCGTGCGCTCCTACGTGCCGGAAGATCACTCTTATACTAAAAATGTGCTGTACCGCCTGGGCTTCCGGTGGCCTCTGACCGATGAGAGATATCTGTCAGGCGCGATAGAATCGTTAAAGACTCTCGGATTCTTCGATGGAGGGCTGGAACAGGATTAATCTTTAGAGACATACAATTTCCTATAATGGATAATAATGGATAATAAAGGAGGATAAAACAATGACTGTAGTATCGATAATCTTAGGAATCCTTATGCTGATAGGAGGCTTCTCCCTGATCTTTACGCCGCTTATCACATTTATAGAAGCGGGATATTTCATTATCATCCTGTTCTTCATATCGGGAATATTCGGTATTGTCAGAGCCGTTTCCGATAAACGCTATGGGCTTGATTTCGCATTTTCGATTGTAAGCCTGATCCTTGGAGCGCTTGGATTCGTGATACCAGGAGCGGTTATGATGAATGATTTTCTAATCCTGTATTTTGCGGCCGGCTACTTCCTTCTGCTCGGCATCCTTACCGCTGTCCGCGCGGCAGGGAGCAAGAAGGCAGGCGCGAGCACGGGGAGGATGGTCTTCGGGATCGTCCTCGGTGTCCTGGAGATCCTGCTTGGGATCTACTCTATCGCGCATCCACTTGTCCTTGCCGTTACGATCGGCTTCTTGATCGGTTTCTATTTTATCGAGGCGGGCTTCAACATGATACTTTTGGGCATGACGCTTTCCAGACAGGAATCTGGAAGCGAAGCGTAACGCCAGAAAGATGGCATCAGGGAGGATTATTATGAAAATACGGGAATACCATAAGTATTTACGGAATTCTTACCGTAAGAATAAAAAAACGTTTGTTTTTTACACAGTGCTTCGGATCCTTGTACTGCTTACATTGATCCGCTGCATCTTTACTGGGAATTACCAAAGCGCAATGCTTTGCATCCTTTCGCTTCTCTTATTTCTTGTCCCGGCATTTTTACAAGACAAGATGAGCCTGACGATTCCGCCGACGTTTCAGGCGATCATTTTCGGGTTTATTTTTGCGGCTGAGATTTTAGGAGAAGTGAATCATTATTATGTTAAGATCCATGCATGGGACACAATGCTGCACACAATGAACGGTTTTTTGTGCGCGGCTGTCGGCTTCTCACTCATCTATCTGTTAAACAAGGGCAGCGAAAACGTGAGCCTCTCTCCTTTTTATCTGACACTGGTGGCTTTCTGCTTTTCTATGACAGTCGGGGTCGTATGGGAATTCTTTGAATTTTCAATGGATCAGTTTTTCCTTTTGGATATGCAGAAGGATTTTGTCGTGCAGGAATTTGGGTCAGTGGCCCTTGATCCTGCTAACATAGGGACGCCCATCAAAGTGTCCGAGATAACGGACACGGTAATCCATACTGCTTCAGGAGAAGCTTATACGATCGAAGGCGGATATCTTGACATAGGCATCCTGGACACGATGAAAGATCTCCTTGTAAACCTGCTGGGAGCCGTCGCTTTCAGCATCATCGGTTATTCGACGCTGAAGTTCTCCAGATCTTCCAAAGTGGCAGACAGCTTGATAATTAAAAGGAAGCATCGGCCTCAGAATATGTGAAAGGTGTGTAGATGAGAAGGAAGCGTTTTAAGATTTTATATAATATTTTGCGTTATACGAAGGCGGACAGGATTTTTCTGTCTTATCTTGTTTTTGTTTTTTTGGATGCTGCTTTGATCTGGGTATTAGAGCCTACGATCGCAACTTATTCTAATGCGCTCTGGTACTGTTATGCTGTAATCTCTACGGCTGGCTTTGGAGACGTGACGGTAACTGCTTTTATGCCAAAGATCTTGTCCGTAGCGCTTACTGCTTATTCTCTGCTTGTTATGGCTATCGTAACAGGGGTCGTGGTGAATTTTTATACTCAGATGATAGAAGTAAAAAACAAGGAGACGCTTTCGGCGTTTTTAGATAAATTGGAACAATTACCAAATCTGTCCAAGGAAGAATGCAGGGAGTTCTCCGAGCAGGTGAAAAAGTTCCGTGCTGCAAGAAAGTAAAGGTGTGGGGCAATGAGCCTCACACCTTTTTTTCATCATATAGGAAGTTTCACATCCTGTATAATAGGCCCCTCGAAAAGACGCGCTATCTCGGCCTTCTTCTCCACCTCTGCCTTCGCCTCCTTACAATGGCCTGTCTTACATATATTGTGCTGAACATGGCGATAATTAAAATGGCCGCCGCTATAAAGAGCCATTTTATAATATTCTGCCTTCCTGCCCTTTTTTGCTCTTCTGCCTCTTTTTCTGCTTCTCCTTCTTCCTTCTCTTTTATATCCTCGATCTTTGCAGAATGCTTCTCTATATATGCCTCGCTGAGCGCAGCTCTCGCCTGGCCCACCGGGTTTGACTCATAGGTGTAGGAGAGGGTCGCTTCTCCCGGAATCTCCTCGTCAGGCGTTATGGCCATATCCACATCCTCAAACGGCACGGTCTGGGGCAGGACGACATAGCCCATTCCCTCCTGGGGAATGATCTCTCCCACATCCTCCGACTTCTCGGCTTCCGCCACATCCACTTTCACAAAATTCCCAAATCCATAGTCAAGCAAAGCCCTCGTGTCAGGATAGGCATGTCCCCCTCCTCTTGTCTTGAGCGTCACGCAGATCAGCTGCATCTGGCCATTATCCGCCATTGTCACAAGCGTCGTTAAAGCCTGGTCTGTAAATCCTGTCTTGCCGCCGATCGCATACTCATAATAATTGGGGTTCTGTGGGAACAACATTTTGTGGTTCTGCTGGAATACATGTTCTTCCGTCGTGTCCGACGCATCGATCCGATATTGCAGCGTCTGCATAATCGTAAATATCTCTGGATGCTTAAACGCCTCTCTTGTAATAAGCGCCATATCCCTGGCGCAAGTATAGTGATCGTCATTATGCAGCCCGTGGGGATTGGAAAAATGAGAGTTCATGCCGCCAAGCTGCTGGCATCTCGCATTCATCTGCTCAATGAACCAATTATAGTCATAGCCTGCATTCTTCCCGACGCTCTCCCCCACCGCATAAGAGACTTCATTGGCCGACGCCAGGAGGACCGCATAAAGCGCCTGTTCGAGAGTGATCACATTGCCCTCTTTCATCCCGATCTGCGCGTCGCCCCACTCAAGAAATGAGACGCTGTCCGGCGAAAATGACACCGGATCGCCAAAATTCCCGTTCTCCATCGCTACCAGTGCTGTCAGTATCTTCGTAATACTGGCCGGATAATAAGATGTATCAATGTTCTTGGCGTAGAGGATCGCGCCTGTCCCCGCTTCCATCACAATGGCCGCCTCCCCGTATGTGGACGGTCCTTCGGGCCATCCTGTCAGATCGGCCGTCTGAGCAGGAAGAGCGTACACGCGCTGTTTCTCCTCCTCTTCTGCCTGCTCCTCCGGGGTAAGCTCCTGTTCTTCTGTAGCCATCGCCGTCATGCCCATAGACAAGATCATGGCTATAATAAGCAGGACTGCCCATAGCCTTGTGCCGTATCGCATGGCCCTACTCCCACGGAAATGCGAACGGCAGCTTCAGCTCGTCCCGCACGGCTGTCATTTCCTTTTGAACAGCCTCTCCTACCGGCACGCCTTTTTCTTTTCTCTCCAGCCAGACGAGATATTCCTTCTCCCCCGCCGTAAAGATCCTCTCGTTCCCCGGCGCTTTCTTAGAAGCACGAAGCGCCCGGCAGATGTCTCCCGCCGTCTTTTTAAATATTTCTCGCCCCATGAACGCATCCGGGTCTATGACAAAGAAGAAATGTCCCAGATGGTACATCTGCGGCCTCCCATTCTCGTCTGTCCCCGTGAGCGCCTTCATAAACTGGCTTCCCGTGAGCGCGGCAGACAATATCTCCACCACCGCCGCATAGCCGTAGCCTTTATAGCCGCCCATCTCTTCTCCTATCCCGCCCAGAGGCGACAGCGCCGCTGTGCCGTCCACCAGAGCTTTTAATATCTCTTCGCTGTCTGTCATGGCCGAGCCGTCATGGGCGACTACCTGGCCTGCCGGAGTCTCTTTTCCATTTCTCGCATAGTACTCGATCTTGCCTCGCTGTACGATAGATGTGGCACAGTCCAGGCAGAAGGGGAATTCCTCGTCTGTCGGGAGGGAAAATGTCAGAGGGTTCGTGCCCATCATATTCTCTACACCGAACGTCGGCGCAATGGACGGCCTCGCATTCGTCCCGGTAATCCCCACCAGGCCCTCCCTGCTTGCCATGGACGTCCAATACCCTGCGATGCCATAATGTGTAGAATTCTTGATGGCTCCCCCGGCCATGCCATATTTCTTTGCTTTGTCGATAAGCATCTCCATCACCTTGTGGCTGGCCACCATTCCCATCCCGTCGTGGGCGTCCGCCACTACTGTAGTAGGCGTTTCCTTCACGATCTCAATCTCTGTCTTTGGAAGCAATGTCCCGTTTATAATGCGGTTAATATAGATAGGCTTAAAACGGTTGCAGCCGTGGCTCTCGATCCCCCGCCGGTCAGACTCCAAAAGCACGTCCGCGCAGATGGCTGCGTCTTCTTCCGGCACACCGTAGCCTTTAAATGCCTCGATCAAGAAGTCATTCATCAGTTCCCATGGTACATAAGGTCTTGTCTCCATATCGAACCTCCTAAAGTTTGCTTGTTTATTATTATATCATATTTTCAAGTTTTATAGTACCTTGATGTCAAGCCATTCTTTCATCTTCTGCTCCCGGACCGGCTGTTTGCCTTCTATATATTTCCCAAGGGATAAGATATCTTTTATCTGCCCGTCTTCCAGATAGATCACTCGGTCTGCTCTGGAAGCTGCTTTTGCATCATGCGTCACAAGAAGGATGGTAGCCCCGGCCCGGTTGATGCTTGTCATAATGTCCAGGACTTCCCGTGTAGCAGAAGAGTTCAGCGCCCCTGTAGGCTCGTCCCCAAAGAGGATATCCGGCCGGTTGATCATGGCTCTGCAAATAGCCGCCCGTTGGAGCTGTCCGCCGGAGACCTGGCGGATATCATGATCTCCCACATGAGCAATCCCCAGCCTCTCCATCATCTCTTCCCCGGTCTTCCGGATCTCACCGCGGCTCTGCTTTCCAAGCTGGAATGCCGGAAATACGATGTTATCTGCAATGGACAGGCTTTTTAGAAAGTTTGCTCTCTGAAAAATAAAGCCCATATGTTCTAAGCGCAGCTTCTCCATCTCTCTATTGGATAGCTCGCTCATTTCCATTCCCTCAAAAAATATCTCTCCCGATGTCGGACGATCCATGCCGCTGGCACAGTAGAGAAGCGTCGACTTCCCGCAGCCGGACGGTCCCATGACGGCGATAAATTCACCCGAAGCGATCTGAAAGCTGATATGCGACAAGACCTCGCTGCCATCAAAGCTTTTACATAGATTCTTTATCTCTAATTTATTGGTGTCCATAGCCGATCTCCATTCTTATTCATTTATATAGCCTGCCACATCCATATACTTTATCTGTGTGCAAATACTTACAGCCACAATGCTCAATACAACAAGCAATAGCGCCGGGATCGCAAAGAGCTCCCATGCAGGCGCAGGGACAAAGATAATCTTCTGGATCCCCATTCCCAGCATACCGGACAGGCCGCTGATCAGATGCTCTCCCATCAGCTCTGTCAATAATATGCCGCAGGCAGAGCCGCATCCGCCGGCAATCAGGGCAGGGTAAACCTCCTGCTTGCGGATGGCCGTAAACGGGATCCCCATCGCCTTTTTTGACGCCAGAGAAGCCGCCTCCCTCGCAATCCGCAGCTTTAAGAACAATGCCGCTATCAGAGCCGCCAGGCAGATCCCAAGCAGCAAGACAGCAATCCCCGCCTGTCTCACCTGTGCCGTAACGCCGCCTAAAGTCTGCCGAAGGAACTCCTCCATATTTTCAACACTGTAGCCTCCTCCCAACTGCTCCCGAAGGACGGAGGCCAGCCTCTCCGGATCTCCCCCTGGCAGTGTAAGGCCATAGCTGTATTTTTGCGCGGGCGCTTCTGGAAAAGTAGAGACAGTCTTCGCCGTCCGGCCGCCGCTCGTCATATCCTGATAGACGCCGCACACTGTAAGCTCCTGCCTTTTGCCGCTTACTATAATATCCACCGTATCTCCGACCGTTTTCCCCAGCTCTTCCCCCATCAGATAGGAAAGAGCGATCTCCGCGTCACTCTCCGGATTTTTTCCAATAAGATATTTTAGCCCTGCGCCCGCATTTTCACCAGTGTCGATATAAATGCCTGCCATCTTCCCATCCTTCCTTACAGCCTGCAATCGCACTCTGCGTAAAGTGGAGACGCCCCGTATCTCGTCCCGCCATGTTCCTTCCAGCAAGAGGTCTTTTGCAAGCTGGCTCCGCTCTTCCAGATCCTCTCCCTGCTCCACCTCCAGAAGAAGATCATACACAGGGCTTCCCATATAAGTGACAAATTCTCTGTCCTCCATCGTCTGTACGGTCCTGAATGGAACAGCGATCAAAAAGGAGATAAGCAAAAGAACGCCAAAAATAATACCATAGCCTCGCCGTACTTCATGCAGCCCTATCAGAAGATTGACTGGAAGCCGCTCTTTCTTACGAAGCCCGTCTTTTGCTTTTACTCTGCGCCCAAAGCCTTCTCCTGTCACAAGCAAGTCTGTCACAGCCGCCTTTTTTAAGCGGCTCAGTATCTTCCTGGAGAACGCAAGGATAATTCCATACACCGCGACAACCGACGTCGCTGACAAAAGCAGCCCCTCTGCTGCAGCCGTCTGGCCGCCGAAGGTACGGTTCATATGCTCTGTAAGCATAGACACGCAAGCTTGTGCAAACAGGAATCCCAGAACGCAGCCTATCATTGTAAGGATCCTGATCTTATTGAGATACAGGCCGCAAATGCCCTTCTCCGGGATCCCCATCGCCTTCATAGTACCAATCTCACACATATCCTCTTCCAGCTCTGTCAGGACGACATAGCGCAGGCACACAAGCGCAATGATAAGCAGAAGCACGCCAGCCAGCACAAAAACAGCTGCCGTCAGTAAATCCGTCATCGCGCTCAAAAGAAAGATTATTGTATAAGTAACAGCCTGCCCGTTCTTTGGCAGGTTCCGTTCATTTTGTTCGTAGGCCGTCTGGTAAGCAGCCCCCTGCGCGCTGTCCGAAAGCCATGCTTCAATCAAGTATTCCGTCTCTCCCACACTGCCGGATAATGCTTCAAAGTCTGTATCGCTGATTAAAAACCGTGTGGAAGAGCAGAGAGTGGAGTTCATCTGCCCATCATAAACATAATCTGCCACCGTAAAATCTTTTGTAATCGTTCCACTGTCCAACGTGATCGTATCGCCGACAGCAATAGCAAATTCATCCAACAGAATAACCGGAACACCGATCTCTCCCGGACCCATCGTCAATGGATTTCTATCTCCGTCCAGCAGAACATCATATTTCTGATTTTGCTTCACAAAACCGATGTCCAGCCGACAATCGGAAAGAGAGATCTTCTTTCCACTCTCGTCCGAAGCTGTAATCTCATCCCCATACAGATTGATCATGGAAACAGTCTGCCAATGTTCAATCCCTTCATAATCACTGTTAAATCCATCCAAATCCTGCTGTGACAGCTCTCCTTTGTGCATTTGCACGAAATGAGGCGGGTTCGCCGTTTCATACATAGACGAAATAGAAGCAAACAATTGCGCCAACATCAGAGTGACCGTGGCCACAATCGTCACAGACAGGCATATGAACAAAAGCAAGATCCCGTTGTTCCACGGATTTTTCCGAAAATCATTTTTTAAAAGCTTTAAGTACATGGCACGCTCCCTTATCCTCTCATTCCGTTCAAAACTGCCAATACATGTGCATCTTCTCAAAAAGAGCGCCGTCTGCTACGCCGAGCATCTTTTCCATAGCCGCGATCAGCGCCTCGAATATGCCGGCCGCCTCTATCTTATCTATCTGAAAGATACCGTCGTCCAGGAGGGTAAGCGTGGCAGCGAGCAATATCTGCGCGCTCTGGGCCGGATAGGTACAGTGAAAAATGCCGGCCGCGTTCCCTTCCTCCACAATCTCGGCAAAAATGGGGGTAAGCATCGTGATGATCGATACGAGCGTTTTTTGATGGAGCAGCGCATTGCTGTTTTTGTGCATTTCCTCGATAAGCGCTTCGCCCGTCTGATCTTGAGCTCTCGTCGCAAGCAGGACTTTAATTATCCTGTCTACCGGCGGGATATCCTTTTTCCCGGCTATTTCCTGCACCTGCGCTAAGATCTGTTCCGACATTTTATCTACGGCGGCGTCCAGGACGTCCTCTTTCGACTTAAAATAATGATAAAACGTGCCCTTTGCAATCCCAATCTTATTTAAAATATCATTGACACTGCACCGGTCATACCCTTTCTCCATAAACAGGAACGCAGCCGTATCAATAATCTCATTCTTCCGCTCGTCATATTCTTTCACAACTCTCATCTTAGATCTATCCCTTCATAGCGAATATAGACCGACGGTCGGTCTATATTCGCTATTATAATAAAACTGCATATATCTGTCAAGAAATAACTTTTTCAATCTCAATTGACAATAACAAGAATATCCGTCTAAAATACCCTCAGTGTCTTTTTGCACACTGAGGGTAATATATTCAACCTTATTTAGATGTATACTCTTTTATAATCGGCGGAATCTGAGACATCATATTATCTATATCTTCAAACATTGTACTTTTCGTAGTGCCCAGCTTATCTGCTCGATTTATATGATCTACGACTTCCTGATATCTGCTCCTTAATTGCTCAAAGAAGCCGCATAATAATTGCATCGCCATTTTTGAATCATCTATTACTCTGGATATCTCATTATGTACGGTTGACGCTCCTTCTGCCGATTTCGTAATCTCATCAAACATCTCATAAGTCTCATCCACCTTGACAAGGCTTCTTGACAATGCCTGCCGGGAATCATCGATACTGCCGTTCAACTGTTCTGTCCCCTGTTCCACATTCTGGATTCCTGAGTCCACTTCACCAGTCAGGTTCTTAATTTCATCTGCAAGCTTTTTTACTTCTACCGCTACTACCGCAAAGCCTTTTCCCTGTTCTCCTGCCCGCGCAGCCTCAATAGAAGCGTTAATTGCAAGAATATTCGTCTGCTCAGCTATAGATACGATACTTTTTGTACATGATTTAATCTTTTCCACAGCCTGCTGTAAATTTACAAATGTACTCTCCATCTCATTGAAAAAAGCCTCTACCTGCATCGAACTATTTTTAAGCTCTTCGACTCCGTTCTTCGCACGCCCGACCGATTGGGCAATAACCTCCCGGACTGTTGTAAATTCCTCTGAAGCTTGTTCGATATTTGAAAAGTTCTGATCAAAGTTTTGAAGCCTTTCCTGAAAGCTCTCTGCCTCTTTCAGTATATTCCCAAAAGAGATCCCTATATTATCTAGTTCACGTAGTGAAGCTACCTCTTTCTGCACAAGTTCCGTATGATAGTCTTTTAAACTATCCATCACGTGCAGTACCGGATCTAAACCGCATTCCTGTTCAAGCATTCTTTGTGCATCTTGCCTGCTTCTGTTCCCAAACATTATGAAAATCCCCCTTTACTCAAATACTACACAAGTCATAGACTGGTTTACAAATCTATTATTATAATGCTCTCCATATCCGACAAATCCTGCATGCTTCCCTAGCAAGCTCATATCTTTTAAATATTCCTGCATATAATGCTCCTGATTAAATAGCAAATACCTGAACAGGCAGTTTACAGAAAACACTGCAGAGATCCGCGGAAACTCCTGTCTGATCTGGCTAATAGTATTCTTTACAATCTCCTTATAATCACCCAGCTCCAAAAGGGCCAGGACGTCCGAATCATTTATCTGCCGAAAACAGGTCAGAGAATCACCTTTTACTTCTTTAATAGAAACAATACAAACATCATCGCCATTAAGCTTTCCAAATGGGTTTTTAAATGTCTGTGTCGTAATATCCCGTTCTGATACATGAAGAATATCCTGATAAATCTGCTTTGCAGAATGTCCATTCAATGCGCCCATAACATAATTAGCCTTATCTGTCCGAGAAGCGATAAAACGACATCCTTCCATCTGATGATAGATATTCTCTTTATATGCTTTCACTTTACCATTCTGATTCTTTATCAATGCATAAGCAACGGCATCTTTATAGACCTTTCCATTTGCAGATACTCTGCCCGCATCACCGGTCCCTCCTACCAGTGAGATATTCTTTTTCTTTAATACAGAATGGATCGTAGTAAGCACACAGGCATCATTGCCTGAACATAAATCGATACATATAGTATTATCCTGCATACCGTTTATCCGTTTTACGTCATCTTGCAGACGCTTAATGTATTTTACAGGCATAACAGACACTTGCTCTAATACGTTGGCTGCAGCGCTAACCCCTTCACAAAATGCAATAACACCAACGCCTTTCTCAACTACCTTAGTATCATAGCACATGCCGATACATCCAATGCTGGGTACCTGAGGATAAAGCTTCTCCAGCTCATTCACATGGGCTTCAAACTGCTTGTCATTGGAAAATAACATAATCAATTGAGGCTTAGCTAATCCACGGACCGCCTCTGTTAGATTCCCTTGCTGGCTCATTCCAAAAAACTGCTTCATTATGTAACCCTCGCCTTCATTCTGTGTATATTCAAAAATATTTAATGTAGATTATATATATTATATGTTATACATAGATAATGCGTCAATCAATAATCTTTCAAAGACGCTCCTATATGATAGGCTGTCGCTTGGTCAAGAATCAAAACCTGTCATGGAATACTTTGGTATATTTTATTTTCAATGTCGGGTGCTGTGCATTGAAATTCTTAACATCAGACTTTTTCTTTGAAATCAGATTCAATATCCCAACATCCACATATCCGTCTATCAGAGTTGTTTGTTCTATATCGGCCATCTTTATCTCCCTTTCTATTTTGAAGCGCCAAATTGAAACCTCAAAACTATAAGTAATTTGAGATCACAGTTTGTGGCTTCAAAGATAAATTAGTAAAATGTTTAATATATCTTTTAGGGAAATCAGCAGAATTGCTATTTTGATCGGCACATTTAGATGAGAATAGAACACCGGGAACTCTGGAACCCAGAATTCCCGGCGCTCTTTAGTACGTCGCTAAGAGGATTTGAACCTCCGGCCTACCGCTTAGGAGGCGGTCGCTCTATCCAGCTGAGCTATAGCGACATTTATATTTACTGCGTTTTATATTTTAACACTTTAAGAAGAAAAAATCAACTAAATTTAAATCTGGGGACGGGGTAATTTTAATTTTGCCCCGTCCCCAGATTTATCCGTCCTTGAAGCCAGATGTCTGCTTTGAACCTTCTTCCGACGGCTGCTTCGCCCATTACTTCTTTCACGGGGACACATACGTCGAAGCTTAGCTCATTTACATCAAGGCGCATAATATAGATATCTTCACCTGTATATTCGTTGACGGTAGTATCGATCGCTTTTATCTCTCCCAAAATCGCGTACCTGTCGCATTCGACTCCATATGGCATAATATATGTGTCGACAATACTGAATACATCTTCCGTAACGAGCCTTTTCGATACTTTGGAATATGTATCAATATTTTCAAGTGTAAGGCTTTCAATGGCCGTCGGGTCGCCGTTCCTGGCGGCGTTCATAAGATTTATCCTGTTGCGGGCCTCATCTTTTTGCTGTTTTACCTGAACTTTATCTTTTTTCACCGGCAGGAGTATCACTCCGGAATTGCTCAGGCCTGACAGAGTGACGGAAGAATAACTGACCTTCCCCTGGCCAAGCTCTTTTTCCCGAAGATACTCTAATGTGTTCTGCAGATGGAATATGAGGCTGATGCCGATCTTCGCATCTTCACAGACTCCGATGTATGCCTCTCTGTCCATACGTCTGTCTACCATGACCTCCGCATAAGAAGTAATACCTGTCCCGATGAAGAACGGAAAATAATATTCTCTCTTGAAATGCTCATCTATATCCAGATTCCCAAAGACAGAGACGCCTATCCCCGCGCCATATTCTTTCTGATACTCACAGAAATCCAGCTCTTCTTCCATATAGACCAGCTCATGATAAGTGAATCTGCTCTCTACATCATCCAGAATCTTGTATAGCTCCTTCTTTGATCCAATCCCGCCAAATCCTATTGCCTTCAAATACTGATGCATTTCTTATTTCCTTTTAATCTCTGTCATTCCGCCCATGTACGGACGAAGAACCTCGGGAATCTTCACAGAGCCGTCTGCCTGAAGATTATTCTCCAGGAATGCAATGAGCATTCTTGGCGGAGCGACTACTGTGTTGTTGAGGGTGTGTGCAAAATATTTGTTGCCGTCTTCGCCTCTGACCCGGATCCCAAGCCTTCTCGCCTGTGCATCGCCAAGATTTGAACAGCTTCCTACCTCAAAATATTTCTTCTGGCGCGGAGACCATGCTTCCACATCGCAGGACTTTACTTTCAGATCTGCAAGATCTCCTGAACAGCATTCCAGTGTGCGGACTGGGATGTCAAGTGAGCGGAACAGATCTACTGTATTCTTCCACAGCACGTCATACCACTTCGGGCTCTCTTCCGGTTTACATACAACGATCATCTCCTGCTTCTCAAACTGGTGGATGCGGTATACTCCTCTCTCTTCGATACCGTGCGCTCCTTTCTCCTTTCGGAAGCATGGGGAGTAGCTTGTAAGGGTCTGCGGCAGCTGGCTCTCATCTAGCATAGAGTCAATAAATTTGCCAATCATAGAATGTTCGCTTGTCCCAATAAGATATAAATCTTCTCCCTCAATCTTATACATCATGGCGTCCATTTCTGCGAAGCTCATAACTCCGGTCACCACATTGCTGCGGATCATAAATGGAGGTATACAGTACATAAACCCTCTTTCAATCATAAAGTCACGGGCGTAAGTAATAACTGCGGAATGGAGCCTTGCGATATCGCCCATAAGATAATAGAATCCGTTTCCTGCCACCTTTCCCGCGCTCTCCAGATCAATCCCTGCAAAACTCTCCATAATTTCTGTGTGGTACGGAATATCATATTCCGGTACGACAGGCTCGCCGAACTTCTCAATCTCCACATTCTCACTGTCATCTTTTCCAATCGGTACAGATGGATCAATAATGTTTGGGATCGTCATCATAATCTTTTTGATTTTTTCTTCGACCTCTTTTTCTTCTGTAGAAAGAGCCTCGATCCTGTCAGCGCTTTCCTGGACTTTTTGCTTTAATCCTTCCGCCTCTTCCTTCTTTCCCTGCGCCATACATGCGCCAATCTGCTTGGAGATCTTATTTTTCTCTGCACGAAGGGCTTCCACTTCCTGCTTAATATCGCGATTTCTCTGATCGAGCTCCAGAACCTCGTCCACCATCGGAAGCTTGTCATCCTGGAACTTCTTTTTAATGTTCTCTCTTACTACGTCTGGATTCGCTCTTACAAACTTAATGTCTAACATTTTCTTTCCTCCTCTTAATTTATCTTAATAATTTGTACCTGCTTTTATCTGTCTATAATCTCGTTGTCTTCTAAATCATATGCACTTTCAAACATTGCCTTATCAAGCGCCTCTGCCTCTTCATCTGCAAGCTCGACATAGCTCTCGCCTTTGACGATTTCTTTCACATAAGTGTAACAGCCTTCTCTGCTGTGCATCGCATTAATAACCCAGCCGCTGTCATTGCCGTCCAGCATAGCTAAGGCAAAGCTGAGCTTTCCTCCCATCTCATGGAAAGCATCGTATTTCACGATTCCTACCTTATGATACGCACTTCCAAGCCTTCGGTTAATCTCTCGGATATCCTGCCTGTTCTGTTTTGTAAATTTGAGGACTGCCTCTACCTCAGCAAACCTCTCTCTCATGCTCTCTTCTAAAGTCTTGCCGTCTTTTCCTCTCATAAACGCCTGATAAATGCTTTTCAGACGATTATATTTCATCGTAACGTTTACATATAGTATAAATAGTACGATAAACAACGCCAGCATGAATATAAAGATATACGCCGGATCTATTCCCAATATGCCTAATATTCTGCTCTCCATATATAGCTATTCATCCTTTCCGATGCTCATTATCATATCGAACAAGCGTTCTAGTTCTTTGTCAGAGTAATATTCTATCTCTATCTTACCTTTTCCATTCCCTTTGGAAGATATACTGACTTTCGTTCCCATAGCTTCCTTCATCCTGTTTACAAGATCGTCATAGATAAATGCATTTTCTACTTTCTTCTTTTCTACAACTTTTTTAGGGCTCTTAATTTCCTTAATAAGCTTCTCTGTTTCACGCACGCTTAATTTCTCATCAAACACACGATTGGCAAGCTCATACTGCTGATCTTTGTCATCAATAGCAAGAAGCGCTCTTGCATGTCCGGTAGAAACCATATCATCGATAATCATCTGCTGAACACGCTCGTCCAGCTTTAGAAGACGCATAGAATTCGTAACGGCGGTCCTGCTCTTTGAAACTCTCTCGGCTACTTCATCCTGTCTCAGGTTAAATTCTTGCAGCAGTTTTTTAAATGCGATAGCCTCTTCGATTGGATTAAGATTCTCACGCTGGATATTTTCTATCAGGCTTATCTCTACAATTTCCTGGTCTGTATATTCTTTTACAATTACAGGCACTTCTTTCAGTCCGGCCATTTTTGCTGCACGCCAACGCCTCTCCCCTGCAATAATTTCATAATAATCTTTTCTTTTCTGTACGATCAACGGCTGAATAATACCAAATTGTTTAATAGAATCTGATAATTCTAAAAGTGCATCCTCCTCGAATTTTTTCCGAGGCTGGTCTCTATTCGGCTCTACATCATTTATTTTCATCATCTGTGCGCCGTCTTTAGAATCATTTTCTTTTGAGACACCTGCGGAAGGACCCGATGGTTTGATCAGACTATCTAGTCCTTTCCCTAATCCATTTTTCTTAACAGCCATATTCCTTTCTCCTTATGATTCCCTGCTTATTACTTCCTCTGCGAGTTTTCTATAACTCTCTGCTCCAGGTGACTTAGAGTCGTACAGATTGATGGGCATTCCATGGCTCGGAGCTTCTGCCAGCCTGATGTTCCTCGGTATAATAGTCTTATATATATTCTGCTCCAGATTATCCTTTACATTTTCTACAACCTGTAGAGAAAGATTTGTCCTGGCATCATACATAGTAAAAACGACGCCCTCCATTTCAAGTTTTGAATTCAATCTCTCTTTTACAAGCTCAACTGTATGGATAAGCTGGCTTAACCCCTCTAAAGCATAATACTCACATTGAATTGGTACAATTACTGAATCCGCGGTGGTCATAGCATTAATTGTCAACATACTCAAGGAAGGTGGACAATCAATAATAATAAAGTCATACTCTTCTTTTACTTTATGTATTGCCTTTTTTAAGATAAATTCCTTTTCTTCAATATCTATAAGTTCGATTTCCGCAGCAGATAAATCTATGCTTGTAGGTATAATGTCAAGATTCTCAATAAGACCTCTTATTATAACATCTTCTACATCTGCTTCGCCTATAATCAAATTATATATTGTTTTTTGAACAGAACCTTTTTCCATTCCCAATCCACTTGTCATATTCCCTTGCGGATCCATATCAACAGACAGCACTTTTTTTCCTTTTTCCGCCAAGCACGCTGACAGGTTAATTGCAGTAGTTGTCTTTCCTACTCCACCCTTTTGATTTGCTACGGCTATAATTCTTCCCATTCATATCACCTTTCCTTTTAGCATAGAGATAGTATACCACAAATGTTTCACGTGAAACATACTTTTTTAAAATTTTGTAAATCTTTTGTTGATACTCTCACCTCTCATGGACAAAAATTGGTTCTTTTCCGACCGTGTCCCCCTTCTACACTGAAGGTACTCTCAAAATAAAACCTAAAAAACTCACACATACACTTTGATTTGTGACTGTGAAAAGCCTGAAACTTCTTAATTTTGAATTCTCTCTTTCATAATTTAGAATCTATACAAAGCATTTCTAAGATGTTTCACGTGAAACATCTTAACAATATATTATATAAGAATCCTATCTATTATATAAATTCAAATATTACAAGAAACTACACAGATTGCATTTTGATTTTGACTGTGGAAAAGTTTAGAACTTCTTAATGTTACTTTCAATCCCAGCAATTCGACAGCATGGACGCTGGCGAAAGCCCGACCTGCGCCATGGATGGCGCATAGAGGGCGGTTGCGTCCAGTCATTGAAAACATATATTACGATATAGCAAATAGATGAACAATATAATTATCAGTAACATTGTAGAAGTTCTTAATTTTAAAACCTGGAACAAATCAAAATGCAATCTGTACAGTTTTTTATAATAGGAAATGTTTCACGTGAAACATTAAAAAGGAGCCATCGACTTATTTCAATGGCTCCTTTGAGGGAAGTCCTGCTTTCCTTGGATATTTTTTAGAGGTACTTTTCTTTTTTTCTATTATTACAAATGATCTTCTTATATCCGTTCCCGGAAGTTCGAATCTTATAATTTCCTTTATTACGCCACCTAAAGTAATAATTGCTTTCTCTGAGTCTTTTATTTCTTCCTCTATGTTATCAGATTTATAAGAAATAAAATTCCCTCCAATCTTGACATAGGGAAGGCAATATTCAGATAATGTTGCTAAATTTGCTACTGCCCGAGATACGCATATATCATACTGCTCTCTATACTTCTCATTCCTGGCAGCGTCTTCAGCGCGCCCATGGACAGTTTCTATATCCTTAAGTCCTAGTTCAAATATTACTTCATTTAAGAACTTCACTCTCTTATTCAAGGAATCAAGAAGAGTCACTTTAAGATGAGGAAATACGATCTTAAGAGGGATTCCGGGAAACCCTGCTCCTGTGCCTACGTCAATGATGGAACGAACCTCTTTTAAATTAATTACATTTTTGACTGACAGGCTATCTATGAAGTGCTTTTTTACCACTTCATCATATTCCGTAATAGCTGTCAGATTCATTACCCGATTCCACTCAATAAGGATATTATAAAATTTATCAAATTGTTCCTTCTGGCGCTTGCTTAATTCTTCAAAATCATTCATCATATATTTTTCTCCTATTTAGATTCCTCCCTGTTGTTTTTACTGTATTATTATCTTTCTTTGGCTGACATTCCGCTTAAATATACAAGGAGTACGGATATATCTGCTGGAGAGACTCCAGATATCCTAGATGCCTGTCCGATCGATACAGGGCGATACTGCTTTAATTTTTGTAATGCTTCCATACGAAGGCTCTTTACTTCATCATAATTAATATCCGAAGGTATCTTCTTATTCTCTAATTTTTTAAAATGTTCTACCTGTTTTTCCTGCCGCTTAATGTAACCTTCATATTTCACATATATATTTACCTGCTCTTTTATCTCTTCTGCAATGTGCAGAGGAAATCCGGGACGTTCAAGATCAAGAGGAGCAAGTATCTCATAAGATAATTCCGGCCTTTTTATTAATTCTGCAAGTGTCGTTCCTGAAGCTAAAAGTGTGCTTCTATATTGTTTAAGTAATATCTGTACTTGTTCACCTGTCCCTATGTTAACATTGGAAATCCGATCTACTTCTTTTTTAATTAGTTCTTGCTTTAACAAAAGCCTGTCGTAACGCTCCTGAGAAATAAGCCCGATCTTGTAGCCAATCTCTGTAAGCCTCTGATCTGCATTATCCTGTCTAAGCAAAAGACGATACTCTGCTCTGGACGTCATCATACGATAAGGCTCATGACTTTCTTTTGTCACAAGATCATCAATCAGCACTCCTATATATGCCTGCGAGCGATCTAAAACAATCTCTTCCTTTCCCTGAATCTTCCTGGCTGCATTAATCCCGGCAATAAGCCCCTGGGCCGCCGCTTCTTCATACCCCGAGCTTCCGTTAAACTGGCCGCCGCTAAATAAACCCTCGATCTCTCGGAACTCAAGGGAAGGTTTTAACTGTCTTGCGTCAATACAGTCATATTCAATGGCATAAGCGCTTCTTACAATTTTTACATTTTCAAGTCCTGGAACAGTACGGTACATATCGTACTGAACATCTTCTGGGAGTGAGCTGGACATTCCTCCAATATACATTTCATTTGTCTCGATCCCCTCTGGCTCTATAAATACCTGATGCCTGTCTTTTTCTGCAAATCGTACGACCTTATCTTCAATAGACGGGCAATAACGAGGGCCTGTTCCTTCTATCATTCCAGAGAACAAAGGCGAACGATCAAGATTCGCCCGTATTATCTCATGGGTCTTCTCATTTGTATAAGTAAGCCAACAAGATACTTGGTCAATCTGGATCTCCTCTGGGTCTGTCGTAAAAGAAAAAGGAACAATACGCTCATCTCCCAGCTGCTCTTCCATCTTGGTAAAATCTACGCTTCTCTTGTCGATCCTTGCCGGCGTGCCTGTTTTAAATCGATACATACGAATGCCAAGCTGTTTTAAAGAATCTGTCAAATAATTTGCCGACTGTAGGCCATTTGGCCCTGTATTGTTACATACTTCCCCGTAGACACAACGAGAACGCAAATACGTTCCTGTACAAAGTATAACAGCCTGGACGCGATAAATACCCCCAGAGAGTATTTTAACCCCAACGACTCTTTTACGCTTTGTCACCTCATCAGTTTCTGTTAAAATATCGACGACTTCCGTCTGCCTGATCTCGAGATTTTCCTGGTTCTCCAAAACCTGTCTCATTGTCCTACTGTAATGTGCCTTATCTGCCTGTGCGCGGAGAGAATGGACTGCCGGCCCTTTGGATCTATTAAGCATTTTTGATTGGATGAAAGTACGATCGATCACCTTTCCCATCTCCCCGCCAAGGGCGTCTATCTCTCTCACAAGATGGCCTTTGGAGCTTCCTCCAATGTTAGGATTACAAGGCATAAGAGCGACGCTTTCCACGCTTACCGTGAACATAATAGTGCGAAAGCCAAGTCTTGCTGCGGCAAGCGCGGCTTCGCATCCTGCATGTCCTGCACCGATTACCGCAATATCATAACAATCTCTACTTTCCCATACAGAATTTACTAAATATCTCATTTACCAAATCTTCTCCTATCGTTTCACCTGTAATGTTTCCCAACTCTTCATAAGCATCCATAAGGTCAATAGAATAAAAATCTTCCGGCATATTAGCATCAATACTTTCCCGCACTTTTTTTAAAGATTCGAATGCATGATTAAGAGCTGATTTATGACGGATATTTGTAATATAAATCTCATCATTAAAAGAAATCTTCCCTTCATAGAACATTTCTTTTAAAGTTTTCTCTAATTCTGTAATGCCTTCTTTCTTTTTAGCAGAAATCTCAATAATTGGGATATACTCTTCACTGTTATCTACAGTATTGAGCAATAAATATTGCCGTTTTATTTCTTCTTTTGTTACTATTTTATCTAAATCTGATTTATTTAGCAATATAATAGCCTGCTTCCCCTGGATCATCCGCAATATATCTCTGTCATCTTCGTCAAGGACTGAAGAAGCATCTGCTACATAAATAATAAGGTCCGCAGACTTAGCGTGGTTCCTAGCCTTCTCTACGCCTATCTTCTCTACTGTATCATCTGTATCTCTTATTCCGGCAGTGTCCATAATATTAAGGGACACTCCTTGAAGATTTATATGTTCTTCCAATACGTCTCTTGTCGTCCCGGCAATATCTGTCACAATAGCACGATCCTCTCCCAACAATACGTTAAGAAGAGATGATTTTCCTACATTTGGCTTTCCAATGATAACGGTACGGATCCCTTCCTTTATAATCCTTCCATTATCACAAGTAGAAAGGAGAGTCCCTATCTCTTCTAATAATTTCTCTACAGCACTTCTCAGTTTTTCTCCATATCCATCAATATTAATATGTTCTGGATCGTCAAGAGCAGTTTCAATAAATGCAGTATGATGGATTATCGCATTTCTCATATCATTTATTTTTTGCTTTATATTTCCTTTTAGCTGCCCAATAGAACTTTTCAGAGCATACTCATTCTGGGAAGATATCATATCGCTCACGGCTTCTGCCTGAGAGAGATCCAGACGCCCGTTAAGAAAAGCTCTCTTCGTAAATTCTCCCGGCTCTGCCGGACGGGCGCCATATCGTATGAGTACCTCAAGTACCCTCTTCACGATATACACTCCTCCATGACAATTAATCTCAACCGTATCTTCACCAGAAAAAGTGTGCGGCCCTCGCATAAGCATGATAAGGACTTCATCTATCATATCCTCCCCATCTGCAATATAGCCATAATGGATCGTATGAGATTTTTGTGTGGAAAGTTTTTTATTGTTTTTTCCTTTATAAACTTTATCTGCAATCTCAACAGCTTCTTTTCCTGTCATCCTTACAATCCCAATCCCGGAAGGGCTCACAGCTGTAGAAATCGCAGCGATCGTATCAGTAAGGTACATAATGCCTCCTTTTAAAATTAGGGACAGGGTAAAATCCACTTTTACGCTTTCGGTGAATTTTACCCCATCCCCAATTGTTACTTACCTGCGAACTAATGTTACAACAACTCTCCTATAAGGCTCTTCTCCTTCGCTATGTGTCGATACAGCCGGATCGGCCTGTAAGGCTGAGTGGATGATCCTTCTTTCATATGGATTCATCGGCTCTAATGATACCGTTCTTCTTGTCCTCTTTACTTTACTTGCGATATTCTTGGCAAGATTTTCAAGAGTCTCTTTTCTTCTTCTCCTATAATCTTCAGTGTCAAGCTTTACTCTGACATATTCATCCTGTGTCTTATTTGCTACTCTGTTCGTCAAATACTGAAGAGAATCTAAAGTCTGTCCTCGTTTGCCAATCAAGATACCCATATTGTCGCCCTCTACGTTGATAGAAAGGGCTCCTTCATCGTCAATTTCAGAGGTAACCTTGATGTTATCCATGGACATCGCCGCCAGAACATCTTTTACAAAAGCTTCGCATGCCTTAATCGTATCATCCTCAACTTTTCCAAGCTTCGTCTCTGCTTTTAAAGTGGCTTTTACAGGTTCTTCCCTCTTAATCTCTTTTTTAAATTCTTTTTTAAACTCTTTTTTTGTTTCTTTTTTCTTAAATTCTTTCTTTTCCGTTCTTTCGTATCTTTGAGGTTTTTCTTCAATCAGCTTTTCTTCTTCTTTTCTGCGGGCTTTAATAACAGCCTGTTTCATTCCTATTCCAAGGAAGCCCGCGCTCCCTTTTTCTATTACTTCATAGTCAAGACGGTCACTTGTCACGCCTAATTGGACAAGCGCTTCAGTAATAGCGTCATCAAGGTTCTTTGCTGATACGGTAATGTACTCCATAATCTTTTCCCTCCTTATTTATTTCTGTCACTTATTTTCATTAAATTTCTTAACCATGTTCGCTTTTGATGCAAGACTTCCTTCTTTTACATTTTCTTGCGCCTTTTTAATCTTTTCTTCTCTTTCTTTCTCACTTAAAGCAGTACGATTTGCAGAAGTCTTAATACTTTTCGTATTCGTCTGAGCCATTGCATTTATTCTTTCATTTCTCTCGCCACGTTTCTGACGCTTCTTTTCAGCCTTCTCTCTATTTTTCTCAATCAGATCTTCAATCGACATCTTAGAAAGCTTTTTATTAATTGCAATCTGCTGTACAGAACGGACGATCGCGCTCACGATCCAGTATACGCCGATACCTGTAGGAAGGGTAAATACCATAAATACAGAAAGCAGCGGCATCGTATAATTCATAGTCTTCATCGTCCCCGCCATTGGGTTATCATTGTCTGCCTGCTTATGTCCTCCTGTAATATTCTGGGACAGCTTAATACTTGCATACTGTGTCGCACCAGAGAGGATTGGAAGGATAATAGCAGTCGCAATAATGACTCCTGACGAAAAGCCCAGATCTTGTCCTTCTCTTACTGCTCCTATCATCCCTGACGGCGAGATAGTCATGTTCGGGATCGTAAGGAACTTATTTGCCTCGTCCGTTATATGTGAGACATAAGATTCAATATTATAAATAACTGGATAAAGAGCGAATAAGAAAGGCATCTGTATTAATAAAGGAAGACATCCTCCCATCATGGAAGTACCGTATTTATCATACACTTGTTGGATCTCTTCCTGCTGTTTCATAAGAGAAGCCTGATCCTTTTTATTCTTGTATTTCTTTTGGATCGCCTGGACTTCCGGTGTAATTACAGCTTGCATCTTTGTTGTCTTCTGCTGATTGATCGTCATCGGAAGCATACATGTATATACAACAATCGTATAAATGATGATAGATAAACCTACAAGGCCTGTATCTGTCGCCAACGTGTTATCTAACATCGTATAGATAAAGTTCATGACTTTACCAAGCAGCCAGCAAAGCTGTCCTACGATCGGCCAGTTCGCGGCAGTCAATAAACTTACTGTCATTCTCATTTCCTCCATTGTTTACTAAAATTTTTCTTAAGGAACAGGATCGTACCCTCCTTTTGAAAAAGGATTACATCGGAGTATTCTTTTAATACTTAAGAATCCTCCCTTTAAAGCGCCATACTTCTCTACCGCTTCCAAAGCATAAGTAGAACAGGTAGGATAATACTTACAGGAAGAAAATCCTTTTGCGTCCGATAAATATTTCCGATAAAACTGTATTACTGCCAGTAAAATCCTTTTCATGATACGTTATCCTTCATTTATGATCTTATGAAGACGTCCCAAATGCAAAAGCGCGCTTTCGATCTGTACATAATTCTTTTCCCTGGCGCTTGTCCTTGCAATTACAACTATATCATACCCGCATTTGAAACGCTCTTCTTGCAATCTGTAGCTTTCTCTTATTAATCTTGTCAGTCGATGTCTTACGATACTGTTGCCCACTTTTTTGCTTACAGATATTCCTAATCGGTTCTTGTCTGTCTCTCTTTCAAAAATATACATAACTAAATATCTATTACTATAAGATATGCCATTTTTATAAACAAACTGAAAATCTCTGTTTTTTTTCAATGATTCGGAATATTTCATATCTTTTTTCCTATTTTTAGAGAAGAAAAGGCCACATATATGCGGCCTACGCTGATAATCTCTTTCTTCCTTTTGCTCTTCTGGCAGCAAGGACTTTCCTTCCACCTTTTGAACTCATTCTCGCACGAAAACCGTGAACTTTTGACCTCTGTCTCTTTTTTGGCTGAAATGTCATTTTCATAAATATCCACCCCCTTATATTTTTCAAGAAAATACCCTTGTTTTTTTCTATAGGCGTCAGTTTTGATTATATTAAAAAAATGGCTCTACGTCAAGCAAAACCAATGATTTTGTTTACTTTTTATTGCCTAAATCCTATTTTTGATGTAGAATAGATAGAAGTAAATGTTAAAGAGTAGGAGTTTGTCTAAAATGAGCATCGTTGAGGAAAAGTGGGCTGAAATCATTGAACATCTAAGGCTGGAACACGAGCTATCCAACATTTCATTCACAACATGGATCCAGCCTCTAAAAGTATACGACATCATCAATGGTACTGTATTTATATTAGTAAATATGAATGCAAGCGTAGAGTACATAGAGAAAAAATATCTTCTTCCTCTTAAAGTATCTATCGCAGAAGTCACAGGGGAAGAATACGAAGTCATATTCATATCTGAAGACGATGAAAAAATCCATGAGATCAAGAATATGTCCCTTGAATCAAATCAAAAGAAAAGGAGCAAATCCCTGTCAGAAAAGGCAGGATTAAACCCAAAATATACTTTCGACACCTTCGTCGTAGGAGGTAATAATAACTTTGCTCACGCCGCGTCCCTCGCAGTAGCAGAATCTCCAGGGGAAGTGTATAATCCTTTATTTTTATATGGAGGCGTAGGATTGGGAAAGACTCATCTTATGCATTCCATAGCTCATTTTATATTAAATAATAATTCTAAGAAAAAAGTATTATATGTGACCAGTGAAGTATTTACAAATGAACTGATCACAGCGCTTCGAATGGGTAAAACTGAAGGAAATGAATCCGCTATGACAAAATTCCGTGAGAAATACAGGAATAACGACGTCCTTCTTATCGACGACATCCAATTCATCATCGGAAAAGAAAGTACACAGGAAGAATTCTTCCATACTTTCAACCACCTGCACACATCTGGAAAGCAGATCATCATTTCCAGCGATAAGCCTCCAAAAGACATTGAGACGCTGGAGGCGAGGCTGCGTACAAGATTTGAGTGGGGCTTGATCGCGGATATCTCCTCTCCCGACTATGAGACACGTATGGCTATACTGCAAAAGAAGATTGAATTGGATAACCTGGAGAAATATAATATTTCTACAGATGTACTTGATTATATTGCAGGAAATATAAAGTCCAACATACGGGAGCTGGAAGGTTCTCTTAACAAACTGATCGCACTGTACAAATTAAATAACAACCACAATCCAATCGATATCTCTCTTGCAGCAGAAGCGTTAAAAGATATTATCTCTGCCGAAAACAGGAGAGAGATCACGCCTCAGCTCATACTTGACATTGTAGCAGATCATTTTGGAATCACCGTAACGGATCTGAAAAGCAACAAAAGAAATGCAGAAATCGCAATCCCAAGACAGATATGCATGTATCTTATGAGAAATATGACAGACACCGCCCTGAAAGGGATAGGCATCATGCTTGGAGGAAAAGATCACTCCACCATTAAATACGGTTCTGAGAAAATAGCTTCAGAAATAGAGAAAGATGAGACCCTTGCAAACACTATCAATATAATAAAGAAAAAAATAAATCCAGCCTAACGTTAATAAATATGTGGACAACTATAGGATAACTTTATTTTTATAAACATGGATAATAGAAACAAAAAAATTATCCTAACATCATTCACATTTAATCTCTTTAAAATCCACATACTTATTTATTTCTACAACCCTTTGAAATAGAGGAGAATAAGAGTTTTTCTCTTTTCCACATCCCCTAATAAGAAGAATACGGAAATAAATTATATATTTATATATATGGAAAACATGGAAAGGAGTTTTACACATATGAAAATAATATGTAGTAAATCAAATCTTGCAAAAGGAGTGAATATCGTTTCTAAAGCAGTTCCCTCTAAGACAACAATGCCTATATTAGAATGTATCTTGATCGATGCTACGACAGATATTATAAAACTGACAGCCAATGATATGGAGCTTGGCATTCAGACAGAGATTGAAGGAGATATTGTCCAAAGAGGGATGATCGCGATCGATGCGAAGATTTTTTCTGAAATAGTGAGAAAGCTCCCTGATAATGATATTACGATAGAGACAAATGAGAATCTTCAGACGACGATTACATGTGAAAAAGCAAAATTTGATATATCAGGAAAACAAGGAGAAGAATTTTCCTATCTCCCTGTTATTGAAAAAGAAGAGTCAATTGAAATATTACAGTTTACTTTAAAAGAAATTATAAGACAGACTATTTTCTCAATTGCAGATTCAGAAAGCAATAAATTAATGACAGGAGAGCTATTTGAAATAAAGGATAACATTTTGCGTGTCGTATCTCTTGACGGACATCGCATCTCTATCCGTAAGATTGAATTAAAAAATAAAGTAAATGACAAAAAATTAGTCGTTCCCGGAAAGACGTTGATGGAAGTAAGCAAGATCTTATCTGGAGAGGCGGAAAGTATAGTCAACATCTCTTATACTGATAATCATATCGTGTTCGAATTCGGAGATACAGTCGTTGTTTCCAGGCTGATCGAAGGAGAATATTTTAAGATTGATCAGATGCTTTCCAATGACTATGATACAAAAGTCAAGATTAATAAAAAAGAATTGCTCAATTGTATTGACAGAGCGACGCTTTTTGTCAAAGAGGGGGATAAAAAGCCAATCATTATAAATATAGGCGATGAGATTATGGAGCTTAAGATAAAATCACAGATAGGCTCCATGAATGAAGAGATTATGATCAACAAAGAAGGAAAAGATCTTCTTATAGGCTTCAATCCAAAATTCTTAATCGACGCTCTAAGAGTCATTGATGATGAAGAAGTAACGCTTTATCTTATGAACGCGAAAGCGCCGTGTTTTATTAAAGATGATGTGGAGAGCTATATTTATTTAATCCTTCCCGTTAATTTTAATGCGGTAGCATAAAGGAGGATATATGGAGACAGTAAAGCTGCGAGAGGAATATATCAAGCTTGGCCAGGCTCTGAAAGCCGCAGGGCTTGTAAGCTCCGGTGTTGAAGCAAAGATGGCTGTACTGGACGGTCTCGTGAGAGTGAATGGAGAAACAGACACGAGGCGGGGAAGGAAGCTGTATGCTGGAGATATTGTAGAATTTGATGGAGAACAAATAAGAATTGAAGATTAAGTCATTAAAATTAAAGAACTTCAGAAATTATGATCTACTTTATCTTGATTTTGATTCTTCAACTAATATATTTTACGGAAATAACGCACAGGGAAAAACAAATATACTGGAAGCGGTATATCTCTCTGGAACGACAAAGTCTCACAGGGGAACAAAGGACAGAGATTTAATACAGTTTGGAGAAGACGAGTCTCACATTGAAGTGATTGTGGATAAAAAGGATATTTCATATCAAATTGATATGCATTTAAAGAAAAATAGCCCAAAAGGGATTGCTGTCAATAAAGTTCCCATTCGCAAAGCAAGTGATCTGTTTGGAATTATTAATATTGTATTTTTTTCTCCAGAGGACTTAAATATTATTAAAAATGGGCCTTCAGAGAGGAGAAGATTTATTGATCTTGAGCTGTCGCAGCTTGATAAGGTATATCTCAGCCATTTATCCAATTATCACCGCATTGTAAATCAAAGGAATCATTTACTAAAAGATCTGAAAGATGTAAACAAACAAGAAAGCCTGATACAGACTTTAGATATATGGGAATCGCAGTTAATCCAATATGGAAATGAAATAATAGAAAGAAGAAAGGAATTTATAGAAGAAATAAATAAAATAATTTCTTATATACATAATAAGCTTACAGGTGGAAAGGAAAAAATAAAATTATCTTATGAGCCAAGTAATGGAAATTTAAGTCTGGAGCAAGCATTAAAGAAGAACAGAGAAAAAGATCTTCGGATAAAAAGTACTTCTGTAGGCCCTCACAGAGATGATATATGTTTTCTGTCAGGAGATTTAGATATCAGGCGCTTTGGTTCTCAAGGACAGCAAAGGACAGCTGCTCTGTCTTTGAAATTGTCAGAGATAGAGCTTGTAAAACAAAAGACGAATGATATGCCAATCCTGCTGCTTGACGACGTTTTGTCTGAACTTGACAAATATAGGCAAAACTATTTATTAGACAGCATTCATGATATACAGACCCTGATTACCTGCACAGGTGTGGATGAGTTTGTAAACCATCGCTTTTCTATAAACAAAGTATTCCACGTCCAGAATGGGCAGGTATCAAAAGAAAATTAGGAGGATCAGAATGAGCATAGAAAAAATACAGCATGAATATGGAGCAGACGAGATTCAGATCTTAGAAGGATTGGAAGCGGTAAGAAAACGTCCGGGAATGTATATTGGAAGTACATCTGCAAGAGGATTGCATCATCTTGTGTATGAGATTGTGGATAATTCTGTGGATGAAGCTCTGGCAGGATTCTGTGATTCTATTTTTGTTAAGATTAATAAAGATAATTCTGTAACCGTTATGGATAATGGCCGTGGGATTCCGGTAGGGATTAATCAAAAAGCAGGGCTTCCCGCAGTAGAAGTAGTATTTACAGTCCTTCATGCCGGTGGGAAATTCGGCGGAGGAGGATATAAAGTGTCCGGCGGCCTCCATGGGGTAGGCGCGTCTGTTGTAAACGCATTGTCCAACTGGCTGGAAGTAGAGATATCCAGTGAAGGTAAAATTTATAAACAACGCTACGAACGTGGAAAAGTTGTGGAAAAGCTTCATGTAATAGGGGATTGTGAAGGCGATAAAACTGGAACGAAGGTTACATTTTTCCCAGATGATACGATTTTTGAAACAATAAATTTTGAATACAACGTGTTAAAGCAACGTTTTCGAGAGATGGCTTTTCTTACAGCAGGTCTTAAAATATCTCTCAGGGATGAAAGAGAAGAGGAGCCTGTAGAAAAGGAATTTTATTATGAAGGTGGTATTAAAGAATTTGTGAAATATTTAAACCGCAGCGCTACCCCTCTGTATGAAAATATTATTTATTGTGAAGGGAACATGAATAATGTGGCTGTGGAAGTGGCGATGCAGCACAATGATTCCTATAATGAAAATACTTACGGTTTTGTAAATAATATTACGACTCCAGAGGGAGGGACACATATTATAGGTTTCCGTAATGCTCTTACGAAAACATTTAATGACTATGCAAGAAAAAATAAATTGTTAAAAGAAAATGAGCCGAACTTGTCCGGTGAAGATATAAGGGAAGGGCTCACTGCGATTATCAGTGTAAAGATTGAAGATCCGCAATTTGAAGGACAGACAAAGCAGAAGCTGGGGAACAGTGAGGCAAGAGGCGCAGTGGATAATATTGTAAGTACTCAGCTCGGGATTTTTCTGGAACAGAACCCATCGGTGGCGAAACAGATTATTGAAAAATCTGTGATGGCGCAGCGCGCCCGTGAAGCGGCAAGAAAGGCCAGGGATCTGACCAGGAGGAAATCTGCTCTTGATGGTATGTCTCTGCCGGGAAAGCTTGCAGATTGTTCTGATAAGAATCCGGAAAAATGCGAGATTTATATTGTAGAGGGAGATTCTGCAGGAGGCTCTGCAAAAACTGCCAGAGACCGCGCTACCCAGGCAATTCTCCCTTTGCGTGGGAAAATCTTGAACGTGGAAAAGGCAAGACTTGATAAAATATATGGGAATACAGAGATCAAAGCGATGATTACTGCGTTTGGGACAGGGATCCATGATGAATTTGACATATCCAAGCTCCGATATCACAAGATTATCATTATGACTGATGCAGATGTAGACGGAGCGCATATTAGTACATTGCTGCTTACATTCCTGTATCGTTTTATGCCGGATCTTATAAAAGAGGGCTATGTATATCTTGCACAGCCGCCTCTTTATAAGCTGGAGAAAAATAAAAAAGTATGGTATGCCTACAATGATGAAGAGTTGGATAGCATTTTAAAAGAAGTAGGGCGTGATACAAATAATAAGATCCAGCGTTATAAAGGTCTTGGAGAGATGGATGCAGATCAGCTCTGGGATACGACGATGGATCCGGAAAACAGGGTTCTTCTGCGTGTCACAATGGATGAAGAAACGACATCTGAGCTTGATCTTACATTTACAACGCTGATGGGAGATAAAGTAGAGCCAAGACGTGAATTTATCGAAGAAAATGCGAAATATGTAAAGAACCTCGACGTATAGAAAGGGAAAATAAAGAATGGAAGATAATATCTTTGATAAAGTCCATGAAGTGGATTTAAAGAAAACAATGGAAACTTCCTACATTGATTATGCCATGAGCGTTATCGCGTCTCGTGCGCTCCCTGATGTAAGGGACGGGTTAAAGCCAGTTCAGAGAAGAATCCTTTATTCCATGATAGAGCTCAATAACGGCCCGGACAAGCCTCATAGAAAATGCGCTCGTATTGTCGGCGATACAATGGGTAAATATCACCCTCACGGGGACAGTTCTATTTATGGGGCATTAGTAAATATGGCTCAAGAATGGTCTACAAGATATCCCCTTGTTGACGGACATGGGAATTTCGGTTCTGTAGATGGAGACGGAGCCGCGGCCATGCGTTATACAGAGGCAAGGCTCAGCAAAATATCTATGGAGCTTACTGCGGATATTAATAAGAATACCGTAGATTTTCTTCCGAACTTTGATGAGACGGAAAAAGAGCCGGCCGTACTTCCAGCAAGGTTCCCAAACCTCCTTGTAAATGGTACTTCTGGTATCGCAGTAGGGATGGCTACCAATATCCCGCCCCACAATTTAAGAGAGATCATCAATGCAGTCGTCAAGATTATTGATAATCAGATTGAAGATAAAGAGGAGACGACTATTGAGGAGATCCTTGGGATTATAAAGGGCCCTGATTTCCCTACAGGAGGAGAGATACTGGGGACAAGAGGAATTGAGGAAGCATACCGCACAGGCCGCGGCAAAGTCCGCGTGCGCGCCGTGACGAATATAGAGACGATGCCAAACGGAAAAAGCCGTATTATTGTAACAGAGCTTCCGTATATGGTAAATAAAGCGCGTCTTATTGAAAAAATCGCTGAGATGGTGCGCGACAAAAAGATTGATGGGATCACAGATCTGAGCGATCAGTCGAACCGGGAAGGAATGCGGGTCGTCATTGAGCTCAGAAGAGATGTCAATGCAAATGTGATCTTGAATCAATTGTATAAACATACACAGCTACAAGACACATTTGGAGTCATTATGCTCGCTCTTGTGAATAATGAGCCAAAAATAATGAATATTCTTGAGATGCTTTCTCATTATCTGAAGCATCAGGAAGAAGTCGTTACGCGCCGTACAAAATATGAGTTAAATAAGGCGGAAGAAAGAGCGCATATTTTACAGGGCTTACTTATAGCGCTTGATAATATTGACGAAGTTATTAAGATTATAAGGGGATCACAGACTGTCCAGGCTGCAAAGACTGAATTGATAGAAAGATTCGGCCTCAGTGAAGCGCAGGCTCAGGCAATCATGGATATGAGGTTCCGCGCGCTTACAGGACTGGAAAGAGAGAAGCTGGAAGCGGAATATAATGAGCTGATGAAACAAATAGGGGAGCTTAAAGCCATCTTGGCAGATCGTAAGCTGCTTCTTGGAGTCATCCGTGAGGAGATTATTGTTATCCGTGATAAATATGGCGATGACAGGAGGACTTCTATCGGATTTGATGAGTTTGATATTTCTATGGAAGATCTTATCCCAAGAGAAGATGTCGTAATTACTATGACAAAGCTTGGCTATATCAAACGTATGTCAAATGACACATTTAAGGCTCAGAACCGCGGTGGTAAAGGTATTAAAGGCATGCAGACCATTGAAGAAGATTATGTGGAAGAATTGTTTATGTCTAATACCCATCATTATATTATGTTTTTTACAAATACTGGCCGTGTATACCGTCTGAAAGGTTATGAGATACCTGAAGCGAGCCGTACATCAAGAGGAACTGCGATCATCAACCTCCTCCAGCTGATGCCGGGGGAAAAGATAACCGCGATTATCCCGATAGAACAGTACTGGGAAGATTCTTATCTTATCATGTCCACAAAAAATGGGCTGATTAAAAAGACGCCTCTTAAAGAATATGCAAATGTCCGCAAAGTGGGTCTGGCGGCGATCACTCTTCGAGAAGAAGATGAGCTGATCGAAGTAAAATTTACAGATGGGAAACAGGAAGTCATACTTGCGACCAGATATGGACAGTGCATCCGCTTTAGAGAAGAAGATGTACGTGCGACAGGAAGGACTTCTATGGGAGTGAGGGGCATCAACCTTGCAGACCGGGACGAAGTCATTGGTATGCAGTTAGTGACACAAGGGACCGATCTTCTCATCGTATCTGAGAAAGGTATGGGAAAACGGACGGCTATCAGTGAATTCTCTGCTCAGAACCGTGGCGGTAAAGGCGTGAAATGTTATAAGATTACTGAGAAGACGGGAAATGTAGTTGGGATTAAGGCTGTGAACGACGATAATGAGATTATGATTATTAATACGGAAGGGATTATTATCCGTATGTTGTGCAGCGGGATTTCCATACTGGGACGTATCACATCAGGAGTGAAGCTGATTAATCTAAAAGAAGGCAATGTGGTGGCCAGTATCGCAAAAGCGAGAAAAGCTGAGAAAGAATGGGAAGAGACGGAAGAAGAATAGAGAGATAAAATATCTCCAGCCTGCGTACGGCTGGAGATATTTTTATTTAATCTGTCTCATCTTTAGCATGTTCGCGGATTAGGATTTCTGCGACTGTAGTTACGGCAAACTTTACGAAATCAATGCAACGACATTTGCGTTCCGGCGCATCCCGGTCAGGAAATTCTTTGATTAATTCTCCACAGCAAGTTGCGCCGAATTTTTCCTTAAACTTATCGTGAAATTCATTCGTAAGTTCAAAACATCTGGCATTTTTCGGATCTCCGGCCACTGTCCTCCCATATACGAACCCAATACACATCGTGCCTCCAGCCACTGCGCCGCACAGACAGCCTCCTCCTCCGAGCCCCCAAGGGAAGCCTGAGCTCATGGCGATCGCACTGTCAGGAATATCAAGCCCCAACGCTTCTCTTACTGTGACTATCACAGATTCCGAACATGCAAATCCTGTAGTAAATACTCTGACAGCATCTTCTTGTAGCTTTTCCATATCAATATTCGTATTCATAATTATGTAACCTCCGTTCGTATCTGATAGTATTTAAGTAATATTTTATCATAATATAGGGCGACCTGGGAGGATTTTATAATTTTTATTGAAAAACAATAAATATATATTGTAATTCGATAATAAATGTGATACAGTATAAAAAACAAAAAGGAAAAAGGTGGATATAGTATGAATGAAAAACTTATAAAGTTTACGAAATTCATATTAGATATTATGTTTTTTGGAGGGCTGCTTATATTTATCACACTTCCGGTAAGCCTTAAGCTTCTTGGAAAATATTATTCTGTAGCGATTTATGAGTATTATTTTTTTATGTTGGCCATTTTCGGGATTTCAGGAGTTTTCGGAATTATAATTATCAGCCGTCTTAGGAAGATTATGCGGACGGTGAAAGAGAAATCTTGCTTTGTGCGTGAAAATGTGTCAAGCCTGAATATTATGGCGCTGTCAAGCATGTGTATTGCAGTGGCATTTTTAGTAAAGCTTTTTATTCTTCCTACTCCGGCCACAGGCGTAATCGTTCTTACATTTTTTATTGCGGCTCTGTTCAGCCAGGTACTGTCGTATGTATTTGCTCAGGCGGTCAGCTATAAGGAAGAGAACGATCTGACGATATAAGGGGGTGTCATTGTGGGGATAAAGATTAATCTGGATGTCATGATGACACAGAGGAAAATAGGGTTGGTAGAATTGGCAGGCAAGGTGGATATTACACCGGCAAATTTATCTATATTGAAGAATAATAAAGCTAAAGCGGTACGGTTCTCAACTTTGGGAGCCATTTGTAAAGAGTTGGACTGTCAGCCAGGAGATATTTTACAGTATGAGTCAGATGAAGAATAAAAAATGGGAGGATATTATATGAAAACAATAACTGAAAAGCCATTAATCATGAAAATGAGGGAAAATTACAGATACTTTGGAGGTTTAAGTCTCTTGTATGGGCTTATCTTTGCATTTTGCCTATATAAAAACACGGCGGGGATCACATTTCCGCTCTGTGTAGCAGTTACTATCACGTTTGCCTTGCTTTTTATGAAGAAGATCAATTATAAAATACAGAAGCATTCTGTCCCATATATCGTAGGGATGGCGCTGCTTGGGATATCTACCGCGCTTACAGATTCCTGGTTCCTGCATTTTTTCAATATGGCAGGGATTATCCTGCTGTTCTTTGTGTTTATGATCCATCAGTTTTATAACGACTATAATTGGAACTTCCCGGCGTACTTAAAGAGGATATTCCTTCTGCTCTGGACAGTGGTCGAATGTCTTCCATACCCTTACTGGCACGGTACGAAAGAATTTAGCAGGGACAAGGATGATAAGAATCGCAACACGCTTCTGGCAATTGTTATAGGTATCCTTATCGCCCTGGGTATCTTAAGCATTACGTTGCCGCTCCTTTTGAAATCGGATTTAATGTTTGCAAAGATATTTGGAGAGATATTGCAATATATTAATTTTTCTACAATCTTTGGGATTGCATTTATGATCGTTATGGGATTCACTTTAAGCTATGCATTTTTCAGCGCATTATGTAAATATAATTTCCCGGAAGGCCGAGAGAGAAAGCTAAAATATTATAATCCTATCATTGGGATTACATTTACAAGTATCGTGACATCCATTTACCTTATCTATTGCCTTATTCAGATTATGTATCTTTTTATTGGAATAAGCGCGGGGCTGCCAGATAATGTAACATATGCCGAATATGCCAGGGGAGGCTTCTGGGAGCTTTTGTTTGTAAGCTTTATCAATTTTATTATGGTGCTTCTTTGCATGTATATTTTCTCAGAAAATATTGTTCTTAAGATCGTCCTTACGATCGTGTCGGGATGTACGTTCATCATGATAGCGTCCGCTGCATACCGCATACTGTTATATGTGAAGGTATACCATCTGACATTTCTTAGAATACTGGTCATATGGTTCCTGATCGTATTAACACTTATAATGTCTGGAGTGATCGTGAGCATATACAAGAAGAGATTCCCATTGTTCCAATACATTGTGGCAGTAGTTGGAATACTGTATATCGTACTTTCATTCTTAAGGCCAGACGCAGTCGTGGCAAAATATAATATTGCCCATACAGAGAATATGACACGAGAACAATTCCATTATTATTTATATCAGCTGTCAGATGATGCCGCGCCGGAAATCGCAAAGGTGGATGTGGAAAATCTTCGGTGCGCGGACAAATATGATTATTCAAAAGAGCGCACAAAATGGAATGTATACAATTACTTTCACAATATTTCCGAAGAAAACGAAGGACTTTATTTCAGAAAAGCTAATTATTCCAGGATCCGCGCGAAGCTGGTGGCAGATAAATGGCTGGAAGAACATAAAGAATATGCACAATACGAAGATTATTGGAATTATTAAAAAGGGGACGTACGCTTTCCGCAAAAGCGTACGTCCCCTTTTTAATAAACGCGTGTCCCTTTTTGGTAAAAGGGGTGTCCCCACTTTAATTTTGCACTTCTGTCTTCCGCAGCAGCCCATAGCAGCCAAGGGCGAGGATTATGCATAGAATGGCCATTGTCACGCATCCGGTGAGTGGATTCTGCGCCCCTTCAGCTAATCCCATGATGCGAAGGAAAGTAATTATGGCTTTTGTAGAAAGCCCTGGAAAAAACGTGGCTAAAATCGGCAGTACGACAAAAATTGAAATTGGCAGTGCGATAGCAAAAGCCGTCTTTATCTTTTTTGGTATCCGGCAGTAGATTGCGGCAATAAGCATTCCCATAAGAAAAAGCGTAACGATCGACATAAAGGAAAAGATGATGTTAACAGCCGCGCTTGAAAAACTGCTCAATCCATCAAAGTATTCATAATACAGCATTTCAATAAAACTTTCTATATCAAAATTAGATAAGCCGCTAAATATACCTTTGAAGATTTTCGTGAGAAGAAGATCAAACAGAGATCCGATGATGCCGAAGAAGATTCCCACAGAAAGGCAGCTCTTAAAAAACTGTGCGCGGGGGATGCCATTCTGCATTCCCATCAGCCAATGCTCTTTGTAAATGCAGATTCCCACGACAAAGAAGAAGATAAAAGTGGATAATTCTGTTCCGCTCATGGCAAAATAGTCCGCGTCTGATGCCGCTAAAATCCCGGAGACCGTGAAAAGGACGATCATGACAAAAGCATATATGAGCAGGGATTTTCTGGAATCATATATTTGATATTTCAACATTTTTTTCATAGCATTTACCTCCTAAGCGCTTGTTAATTGAATAAAGAGCTTCTGTAGATCCATATTTCCTACTTCCAGCCCATCTGGTATGGCGCCGTCGGGCTTTCCAATAACATAGGCGGTCTTCAGCCCTCCAAGAGTATCGCATCCGATCAGCGCGCGCCCTTTTGTATAATCGTCTACCAGAGCCGCCGATCCGGAAATACAGTAGCCAGCCTGCAATAGTTCTTCCGCAGAAGTATTTCGGATGATATTCCCGTCTTTAATGATGATTATTCTCTCCAGCACGCCGGCCACTTCCTCGATCAAATGTGTGGAAATAACAGCCGTAAATGGCCTTTCTGCATATTTCTCAATGAGTATTTTATAAAAGAGCTCTCTGTGGTAGGCGTCCAGCCCAAGGACAGGCTCGTCAAGGAATACAAAAGGCACGTTCACGGAAAGGGCTACAATATTTCTGAAAATGGACCGATAGCCGGTGGAGAGTTTCTTAATTTTCTTTTTAGGAGACAGTTCGAATAATCCGCACAGCTTATATGCATAATTTGTATCAAAGCCCGGGTAGAATTCCTTGCTCCACTTAAAGGCATTTTTTACAGTCATTCCTTCAGGATAAAGATTATCCTCATTCGCAAGATAGAACTGGGACAGGCTTTTGGGATTTTCTGTAACGGCCGCACCGTCGAATTCAACGCTCCCGCTGCTTGGGAACAACCGGTTATTGATGATATTAAGAAGGGTAGATTTTCCGGCGCCGTTTCTTCCAAGAAGCCCGTATATTGTATTTTCCTCAAAATTCAGATTTACGTGGGAGAGCGCCTGTACATCTCCAAAATCTTTTGATAAGTCCTTTACTTCTATCATCTTCATTGTGCAAATCCCCTTTCTATCATAGCAATAATATCTTCACTGGTGAATCCAAGCCTTTTTGCCTCTTCAATCAGTTTTCCAATGTAATTATTATAAAATTGATCCTGCCGTTTTATCTTCAGCTTTCTGACGGCTCCTTCTGATACAAACATTCCAACACCTCTTTTTTTAAATAGGATCTCTTCATCCACTAACAGGTTGATGCCTTTAAGGGCTGTTGCCGGGTTAATCTTATAGTTGACAGAAAAATCTGTAATAGACGGTATCTGGCCGCCTTCGGGGAAGACGTCTGTCAGTATGCCGTCCTCGATGCCTTCGGCAATTTGAAGAAATATAGGCTTTTCTTGGTTTAGCTCAAACTTCATGAAACCCTCCTTGCTTATCTGGTTAGTTACTTTAGTAATTAACTATATATGTATTAAACCATAGGATCTGACGAATGTCAACACGAAATATGAAAAAAGATTCCAAATTTGCATTTCTCACCTAATCCGGTTATACTAAAAAGAACAAAGAGAGGGGAAAGCAGACATGCGGACAATAGACGTACAGGAGATTACAAGAAGTGTAAAAGAAATGTGTATAGAGGCGAACCATTGTCTGTCAGAGGACATGGACAACGCTATGCGGCATGCGGCCGACAGGGAGGAAGCCCCTCTGGGAAAGCAGATTCTTATGCAGCTTCAGGAAAATCTGAAGATTGCCAGGGAAGAGATGATCCCGATCTGCCAGGACACAGGGATGGCAGTTATTTTCCTGGAAGTGGGCCAAGAGGTGCATTTTACAGGAGGAAGCCTTGAGGAAGCGGTAAATGAAGGGGTGCGCCAGGGATATAGAGAAGGCTGCCTTCGCAAATCTGTCGTAGGAGACCCGATTATACGGGAAAATACGAAAGATAATACTCCGGCAGTCATCCACTATCAGATTGTGGAAGGCGGCAAGGTCAGGATAAAAGTCGCTCCCAAAGGCTTTGGCAGCGAGAATATGAGCCGTGTCTTCATGTTAAAGCCGGCAGACGGTATTGAAGGCGTAAAGGATGCCATTCTTACGGCGGTCAGAGACGCGGGGCCTAATGCTTGCCCGCCCATGGTGATAGGCGTGGGCGTGGGAGGTACGTTTGAGAAGTGCGCGCTCATGGCTAAAGAAGCGCTGACGCGGGAGGTCGGCCTTCACGAAGATGTCCCATGGGTACGGGAGCTAGAAGAGGAAATGCTGGAGAAGATCAACAGGCTTGGTATCGGTCCGGGAGGCCTTGGAGGAACAGTCACGGCGTTGGCAGTAAATATTAATACGTATCCGACACATATAGCAGGACTTCCGGTAGGGATAAATATCTGCTGTCATGTAAACCGGCATATTACGAGGGAGATATAAGGAGGAGCAAGATTGGACAGGCATATTGAGACACCGATTACAAAGGACATTTCCCGGACTTTGCGGGCGGGAGACTATGTCTATATAACTGGAGATATCTATACTGCTCGCGATGCGGCGCACAGGCGTATGGACGAGGCGCTGGAAAAGGGGGAGCCTCTTCCTTTAGATGTAGCGGATCAGACCATTTACTATATGGGGCCGTCCCCGGCAAGAGAAGGGCGCCCTATCGGATCGGCAGGGCCTACGACAGCAAGCCGCATGGATAAATATACCCCAAGGCTTCTTGATATGGGGCTTAGCGCTATGATTGGGAAAGGAAAGAGAAGCCCGCAAGTGCTGGAGGCGATCATAAGAAATGAAAGTGTTTACATGGCGGCGGTCGGCGGAGCAGGAGCCTTGCTCTCTAAATGCATCATATCTTCGGAGATCGTGGCTTATGAGGACTTAGGGGCCGAGGCGGTACGAAGGTTAACGGTAAAGGATTTCCCGGTCATTGTAGTGGTGGACTGCGAAGGCAATAATCTATATGAAACAGCGGTAAAGGAGTATCAGACGCTATGAAGAGAATTTTATTAATGGTATTTCGGAACATCCTTCTCGTCCCCTTCATGTGGTGCAGGTTGTGCTATTATGCCGCACATGTGGATAAATATACGGAAGAGCAGCACTACAGGATGCTCCGGTTTATTGTAAAGAGGGCGAACAAAGGCGGAAATGTACATATTGACGTCTACGGGGAAAAGAATATACCGAAAGAAAATGGATTCATGTTCTTTCCGAACCATCAGGGGCTGTATGACGTGCTGGCAATTGTGGAAGCATGCCCAACCCCGGTTTCCGTTGTGGCGAAGAAAGAGATTAAAGACATCCAGTTCTTAAAACAGGTTATTGCATGTATGAAAGGCTATCTTCTTGATCGTTCAGATGTACGGCAGGCGATGCAGGTTATCATAGATGTGTCAAAGGAGGTAAAAAAGGGAAGGAATTATATTATCTTCCCGGAAGGGACACGCTCCAGGAATGGGAATCAGGCAGGAGAGTTCAAAGGAGGCAGCTTCAAAGCAGCGACTATGGCAAAATGCCCGATTGTCCCGGTAGCGCTCATTGATTCTTTCAAGCCTTTTGACACCAATACAATAAGCCCTGTAAATGTGCAGGTACATTTTTTGCCTCCTATGGAGTATGACGAATATAAAGATATGAAGACGAGCGAGATAGCGGGAACCGTACAAAAGAAGATCCAGGAGACGATCGATAAGAATATTTAGAGAATATCAAAGAAAACGAGAGATAAGCATTGACAAACAGGAAGCAGGTTTAGTATAATACCTTTGCTGGAGAAATACTCAAGAGGCTGAAGAGGCGCCCCTGCTAAGGGTGTAGGTCGGGCAACCGGCGCGAGGGTTCAAAT
>CAJTVU010000004.1 GCA_910580235.1 uncultured Dorea sp. | reverse complement strand
TGTGGGGCGTTAAGAGCGTCCCGGGTGGGTTCGATTCCCACATGCCCTCGCCAGATCTTGCCTCTCACATATTAAGGACGAAATGTTGGGAGAATATATAGATAAGATTTATAAATGAATAAGTAAAAGGGCAGTAAGAGGCCCCGTTTTATTTATTAAATTTTCAAGAACCTAGCAAACCAGTAAAGGAGATGGATGTCATGGGAAATGTACAGATTTTGCTGCGTCAGCATGTGGGGGCGCCATGTGAAGCGGCCGTTCAGGTCGGCGATGAAGTAAAAAAAGGCACCTTGATCGCAAAGCCTACAGGCCTTGGCGCGAATATCTTTGCCAGCGTGTACGGAAAAGTGGCGGAGATTACGGAAGACCGTATCATTATTGAGCCGGCGGCAGAGCAGCCAGATGAGTTTGAGCCGATCGATGTTCCAGAAGGAGCAAGCAAGCTCGATATGGTAAAGGCGGCGGGGATCGTCGGGATGGGAGGAGCCGGATTCCCAACGGGCGTGAAGCTTGGTATCGACCTTTCCGCAACAGAGATGGGCGAGCTTGATGCGGAGATCAATCCGGAGCTTCCGGAAGGATTCAAGCTGGACCACAGCTATATACTGATCAATGCGGCAGAGTGCGAGCCGGGGCTGGAGCATAACATCAGGCAGATTGAAGAGCAGTGCGGCAAAGTGATCACAGGAATTAAGTATAGCATGGAGATTACGAAAGCCGATAAGGCGATCATTGCGATTAAGAAGAAGAACCAGAAGGCTATCAAGACATTGCAGGCGGCTCTTGCAGGCGAATCTGACATTACGATGCACCTTCTTCCTGACATCTACCCGATGGGCGAGGAGCGCGCGGTAGTGAGAGAGTGCCTGGGCGTGAACCTTACGACGCTGCAGCTGCCGTCAGCAGCCCGGTCTGTCGTCCTGAACCTTGAGACGGTCGCGAAGATCGCAGAGGCTATTGATGAGAAGAAGCCGTGCATCACAAAGAATCTGACAGTCCGCGGGAAACTGAACGGCGGCAATAAAGCCCACGTATTCATGGACGTGCCAGTAGGCGTGAGCGTTGGCGAGCTGATCGAGAGAGCAGGCGGGATCGATGGGAAATACGGTGAGATCATTATGGGCGGAGCCTTCACAGGGAAGTCGACAGAGCTTGACGCGCCGATCACGAAGACTACCGGCGGCATTATCGTTACGGTAGAGTTCCCGGATCTTCACGGAGCCAAGATGGGCGTGCTTGTATGCGCGTGCGGCGGAAGTGAAGAGCGTATGCGTGAAATTGCCGGGAAGATGAATGCAGAAGTCGTATCTGTGGCAAAATGTAAACAGGCGATCGAGAATAAGCCGGGCGCACCGCTTAAGTGCTTAAGGCCAGGCAATTGTCCGGGACAGGTCAAGAACAATATGCAGTTCAAGAAAGACGGATGCGAGTATATTATTATTGGCAACTGCTCTGACTGTTCGAACACAGTCATGGCTTCCGGGCCGAAGATGGGGCTTAAAGTATTCCATCAGACAGACCACGCTATGAGAAGCGTAGGCCATGCATTGTACAGGACCTTAAGAGTCTCCAAACAGGTAAGCCAGGATATTGACTTTTAGGAAGCGCTGAAAGAGCTATTTTGGTATTACTGTCCGCAGAAAGGCGCCGGCAGGAGACCCCCGATTCTTCTGTCCGCGAGGCGGAGACGCCGGGAAGCCTTACGCGGCTGTATATATAACAAGCAAACCAAATAAGGAGGGAAATCAATATGTCAATCACAGCTGAAACAGCTAAAGAACATGCTCATGATCCTGCGGTATTATGTTGTAGAGCCGAAGCTGGTATTACAATTGAGCCTGCAAATCTGGAAGATCCAGCGATCTTCGATGATTTGGTAGATTCAGGATTATTAAACCTTGATGGCTGTCTTACCATCGAGGAAGTTTTAGGGGCGAAGCTCACAAAAACATGTGATTCTCTTGCGCCATTAACAGCTGACGTATTAGACGGAGTGAAGGCAGTGAGCGCTCCGGTAGCAGAAGAGGCAGCAGAGGCAGTAGTAGAGGCGCCGGCAGCGCCCGTTGCGGCTGCGCCGGCAGCAGGCGGTACTTTAAGGATCCACATCGGAGAAGGCAAAGATATCGATCTTGAGATTCCGGTCGGAGCGCTTGGCGGCGGAGCCGCAGCAGTTCCGGTAGCAGCGCCAGTGGCGGCAGCAGGCGCGGCAGCCCCGGCAGCAGCGGAGGCAAGCGAAGAGAAAGTAGTAAGGAGCCTGACAAGAAAGCACTATACGATCACAGAGGTTAAGAGAGGGCCGGAGACAAAGATCGAAGGAACGACTCTCTATATCCGCGAAGGTATCGAGGCTGATGTTATTGCAGACCAGGAATTGGTTAAAGACTTTAAGCTTGAGATTATTACTCCTGAATTGTACCACACATATTCCGAGACGGTTATGGACGTTCAGCCGATCGCCACAAAAGAAGATGATGCAGATCTTGGAACAGGCGTTACGAGAGTGCTTGACGGCGTTGTTATGATGCTTACGGGTGTTGATGAAGGCGGAGTCCAGATCGGTGAGTTCGGTTCTTCAGAAGGCTACCTCGATGAGAATATCATGTGGGGACGTCCGGGATGTCCAGATAAAGGCGAGATCTTTATCAAAGGTAACATCGTTATCCAGGAGAAGACGAATATGGAGCGTCGCGGGCCTATGGCTGCACATACAGCGTTTGATGTTATCACACAGGAGATCCGTGAGGTTATGAAGAAGCTTGACGACAGCCTTGTGACTGATACCCAGGAGCTTAAGCAGGTCCGCCGTCCGGGCAAGAAGAAAGTCGTGATCGTAAAAGAGATCATGGGACAGGGCGCTATGCATGATAACTTTATCCTTCCGGTAGAGCCAGTCGGCGTTCTTGGAGCAAGGGCTAACGTAGACTTAGGAAATGTTCCGGTATGCGTATCTCCTCTCGAGGTTCTTGACGGATGTATACACGCATTGACATGTATCGGGCCTGCGTCAAAAGAGATGTCCAGACACTATTGGAGAGAGCCGCTCGTTCTTGAGGCTCTTCATGATGAGGAAGTTGACCTTTGCGGCGTTGTATTCGTTGGCTCTCCTCAGATTAATGCTGAGAAGTTCTATGTATCCCGCCGTGTAGGCCATACAGTAGAGATGATGGATGCTGACGGAGCTTTCGTTACAACAGAAGGCTTTGGAAATAACCACATTGACTTTGCAAGCCATATCGAGCAGATCGGTATGAGAGGTGTTCCGGTAGTGGGAATGTCCTATTGTGCAGTACAGGGCGCGCTCGTTGTTGGTAACAAGTATATGACATACATGGTTGACAACAACAAGTCTGAGGCTGGTATCGAGAATGAGATTCTTGGCAACAATACACTTTGCCCAGAAGACGCTGTCCGTGCTCTTGCTATACTGAAGACGGCTATGGCAGGTGAAGACGTTAAGGCTGCTGAGAAGAAGTGGAATCCAAACGTTAAGTCTACAAACGTTGAGTTAATTGAGAGCGCTTATAACAAGAAGATTGACCTTGTTGACAATGAGCAGGCACTTCCAATGAGCGAGAAGCGTAGATTAAAATACAGCTAAACCAGGTGTATTGAATGAATAATAAACGTTTGAATTATGGCGATAAGATCATTTATATGGAAGGCGTTGTAGTGGACATTGATGATTGCAGCATCAGCGTTGACTTAAAAGGGCGCTTGGGGTTCTTTAAAGCACCGAAGAGGATGTTCATCTGCGATACTGAACCGAAGGTGGGACAGGAATTCGGATGGAACATGAGCTTTCCGGAGCAGTTAGGGCCAGAGGTAAATGAACACTACGTCAGCAACATTGAAAAAGAAAGACGCAAACAACAAGAAATGAGTAAGCGTTTGGATGATAACAAGGAGGTTTAAAAATGAGTTTAACGGTTGTTAAAGGTTTACAATCTGAAATCTTCGTTCCTATTACTCCACCGTCTGTATGGACTCCTGTTACGAAAGAGCTCAAAGATATGACGATCGCTCTTGCGACAGCAGCAGGCGTTCACCACAAAGATCAGGAAAGATTCAATCTTGCCGGCGACTTTACGTGGAGAAAGGTAACAGATACTATGCCATCAGATGAATTGATGGTATCCCATGGCGGATATGATAACAGTGATGTTAACAAAGACATCAACTGTATGTTCCCGATCGACAGGATCCATGAGCTGGCAAAAGAAGGCTTTATTAAAGCATGTGCTCCTGTACACGCAGGATTCATGGGCGGCGGTGGAAACCAGGAGAAGTTCAAAGGCGAGACAGGCCCGGCTATCGCAAAGATGTTCAAAGAAGAGGATGTAGACGCAGTAATCCTCACCGCTGGCTGAGGTACCTGCCACCGCTCTGCAGTATTGGTGCAGAGAGCGATTGAAGAAGCTGGAATTCCTACAATTATTATTGCAGCTCTTCCTCCGGTTGTTCGTCAGACCGGTACTCCTCGTGCAGTTGCTCCGTTAGTACCTATGGGCGCTAACGCAGGTGGGCCGCACAATGTTGAACAGCAGACACAGATCGTTAAGGCAGCTCTTGAACAGCTGGTTGCAATCGAGACACCTGGAAAGATTGTACCGCTTCCATTTGAGTATGTAGCAAAGATCTAATCTGGTGATTATGAAGGGCAGATGTCATACATCTGCCCTGTTTTCAAATATGATATGGAGGTGGATGAATTGGCTGATGAAGTGAAAGACTTAAGGCGTTTAGTCATTAAAGCGTTCCATATGACTGATGTTGAATGGGGCGAAGAAAATGATATTACAGTTGACGGCCATATGACAGTCAGCAAGGCGATGCTGGAAAGCCTCACGGCAAAAGAGGATCATATCGAGAAGATTGATATTCAGATTATCAGGCCTGGCGACCATGACCGCTGGACAAATACGATTATGGATATTATTCCGATTTCTACTAAGGTGCTTGGCAAATTAGGAGAAGGGATTACACATACAGTTACCGGAGTATATGTAATGCTTACAGGTGTGGACACAAATGGGAAACAGTGTCATGAGTTCGGCTCTTCAGAAGGAAATTTAAAAGAGCAGCTGTACTTGAACCGTGCGGGTACTCCGGGGGACGATGATTATATTATTTCCTTTGACGTTACTCTCGTCGCAGGGATGGGGCAGGAGAGGCCCGGGCCCACAGCGGCGCACCGCGCGTGTGACGAATTTATCCAAAGCTACAGGGAAAAGCTTAAGAAATTTAAAGGCGACAAGTGTACGGAGCGTCATGAATATCATGATATTGTGCGTCCTGGCAAGAAGCGCGTACTGATCGTAAAGCAGGTTGCAGGACAAGGCGCGATGTATGACACGCATTTCTTTTCCAATGAGCCGTCTGGCGTGGACGGAGGGCGTTCCATTATTGATATGGGGAATATGCCGATCCTTGTCACGCCGAATGAATACAGGGACGGTATTATCCGTTCTATGCAGTAGGAGGTGTAACATATGGGCATTGGGCCATCAACAAAAGAGACAACATTACATCATTTCAGAGACCCTCTCCTCGAGGTGGTCGCTGAAGACACGGATCTTGATCTGATGGGGATCATTCTTGTGGGAACGCCGGACGATAATAAAGATAAGATGCTGGTAGGCACAAGGACTGCTATCTGGGCGGAAGCCATGCGCGCGGACGGCGTTATACTCTCCTCTGACGGCTGGGGCAACAGCGATGTGGATTATACGAATACTTGCGAGCAGCTGGGTATCCGGGGAATTCCGGTGACAGGCCTTAATTTCAGTGGGACAGTAGCGCAGTTCGTTGTCGTGAATGATTACCTGGACGGGATCGTGGACATCAATAAGAGCGCTGACGGTACAGAAACAAACGTGGTAGGCGAGAATAATATGGTACGTCTTGACTGTCTGAAGGCAAAGGCCTTGTTGAAGCTGAAGATGCGCCAGAATGAGGGGAAATAGCAATTAAGCTAAAAAGAGCCTTATCGGGCAAAGCCCGCCCGCCCCGAAAGGGGCATACCCGGATGGAGATAATTTAGGTTGACAAAGCAGAGCACATCATTTATAGTGTGGATAACAAATAAAATTATTCAATTGAAGGATCTGGGCTCAGATCCGGATCTGGAGGAGGCTCTGAACGCTCAATGTAGAAATCGACAGGGAAATACATTTCTTTTATTGCAAGAATTGTATTTCCCTTTTATTTTATACCTTGTCGGACGAATGTCCGCCCGCCCCGGAAGGGGCATGAATTACGGTATGCCCGGATGGGTATACCTTGTCGGACGAATGTCCGCCCGCCCCGGCAGGGGCATATCTGTAAGTAGACAAATGAGGAGGGAAAGAAAAATGGAGCTAAAGACACCGCTCTACGATGCCCATGTTAAAGCAAAGGGGAAGATAGTCCCGTTCGCAGGATATCTTCTGCCAGTGCAGTATGAAGGAGGCATCATTAAAGAGCATATGGCAGTGCGTACGGAAGCAGGGCTTTTTGACGTGTCCCATATGGGAGAGATACTTTGTGAAGGCAAAGATGCGCTTGCGAATCTCCAGCATCTGCTGACGAATGATTTTGAAGGAATGGCAGACGGGCAGGCAAGATACAGTCCGATGTGCAATGAGAGAGGCGGCGTTGTGGACGACCTGATCGTGTACAAAAAGTCGGAGGATCACTACTTTATTGTGGTGAACGCGGCAAACAAGGATAAGGATTATCGATGGATGGCCGGGCATCAGTTTGGGGACGTGACATTCACGGATGTGTCAGAGGAGTATGCTCAGCTGGCGCTTCAGGGGCCAAAAGCCATGGATATCTTAAAGAAGGTCACTGAGGAAGGGAATATCCCGAAGAAATATTATCATGCAGTTTTTGATGCGAGCATTGCAGGAGTTCCATGCATTATTTCCAGAACCGGTTATACGGGCGAGGACGGAGCTGAGATTTATCTGCCAGGCAAGGATGCGGAAAAGATATGGGATCTTCTGCTGGAGAATGGCGAGGAGGAAGGCCTGACGCCATGTGGGCTTGGAGCGAGAGACACGCTGCGTATGGAGGCTGCGATGCCATTGTATGGCCATGAGATGGACGAGGAGACATCGCCGCTTGAGACAGGGCTTTCTTTTGCAGTAAAGATGCAGAAAGAAAGCTTCATTGGAAAGGACGCTATAGAGAAGCAGAAGGATCTGAAAAGAAAAAGAGTCGGGGTTAAAGTAACTGGCCGGGGAATTATAAGAGAGCATCAGGACGTCTATGCCGGGGGGAAGATCGTTGGGCGCACTACATCGGGAACCCACTGCCCATATGTGGGCTATCCTGCCGCTATGGCGCTTCTGGACACAGCCTATGCCGAAATTGGCACAGAGATAGAGGTAGAAGTGAGGGGGCGGAGAATACCCGCTAAAATCGTGGAGCTGCCCTTTTACAAGAGAAGTAAGTAAAGCACATAAAAAAATAAAAACAAAAAATAAAAAGGAGACAAGATTATGGAATTCAGAGCAGAACTGTTGTATTCAAAGGATCATGAGTGGGTAAAGGTAGAAGGAGATACGGTGTTGATCGGAATTACAGACTATGCCCAGTCGGAGCTTGGAGATATTGTATTTGTCAATCTCCCAGAGGAGGGCGACGAGATAAAGGCAGGCGAAGCGTTTGCAGATGTAGAGTCTGTGAAGGCGGTATCAGATGTGCTGGGGCCTGTTGACGGTACGATCATCGCGGTCAATGAGGAGATTCTCGATGCGCCGGAGCTTATTAATGAGTCCCCATACGACGCGTGGTTCGTAAAAGTCGAAGATTTCACCGGCACAGAGGAACTTTTAAGCGCCGAAGAGTATCAGGCGTTTGTAGAGGGCGCATAAGAAGACAGAAGATGAAAGGCGGTGGAGACAAAAGATGGGAAGTTATGTGCCAAATACACCAGAAGAGCGGCAGCAGATGTTAAAAGAGATTGGTCTTAGCTCTTTTGACGATCTGTACCGTAATGTTCCAGAGGAGGTAATACTGAAAGACCCGCTCGCGATTCCTGCGGGAATGAGCGAGATGGAAGTTTTAAGAAAAATGCAGAGGATTGCAGAAAAGAATCGGGTATTTACAACTATTTTCCGTGGGGCGGGAGCGTACCGCCATTATATCCCGGCTATTGTAAAGAGCGTAGTCTCTAAGGAGAATATGCAGACTGCATATACTCCTTACCAGGCGGAGATCAGCCAGGGCACGCTGCAGTCTATCTTTGAGTATCAGACAATGATCTGCGATCTGACGGGCATGGATGTTTCGAACGCTTCTGTCTATGACGGCGCGACGGCGGCGGCAGAGGGCGTAGCTATGTGCAGAGAGAGGAAGCGGGGCAAGGCGTGGATCTCAGAGACAGTAAATCCAGGAGTGATCGAGACGATCCGGACATATTGTTATGGGAATGGGATGGAGATTTGTATGATCCCGGAGAAGGACGGCTGTACAGATCTGGACTATTTAAAAGGCCATATTGATGGGGAGGCAGCCTGTGTGCTGATCCAGCAGCCGAATTATTACGGAAGCCTGGAAGAGGCGGAAGAGATCGGCAAGATCGCACACGAAGCCGGCGCAAAATATATTATGAGCGTCAATCCGATCTCTCTTGGCGTCTTAAAGACGCCGGGAGAGTACAAAGCGGACGTGGCGGTAGGAGACGGCCAGCCGTTAGGGCTTTCGCTTGGGTTCGGCGGCCCTTATCTTGGCTTTATGGCCTGCACTGGGAAAATGATGAGGAAGCTTCCAGGCAGGATCGTAGGAGAGACGAAAGACACAAACGGGAAGACAGGATATGTACTGACCCTTCAGGCAAGGGAGCAGCACATAAGGAGAGAGAAGGCTTCCAGCAATGTCTGTTCGAATCAGGCGCTGTGCGCGCTGGCAGTGAGCGCTTACTTAGCGGCGATGGGGAATAAAGGATTGAGGCAGGCAGCCATCCTCTCTGTGTCTAAAGCTCATTATCTTGCGAAGGGGCTTGAGGAAGCAGGGTATAGGACAGAGAACAAGGGAGAGTACTTCCATGAGTTTGTAACTGTTTCGGAGAAGGATTCTGAAAAAACGCTCCTTGCGTTGGAAGCGCAGGGGATCCTTGGCGGCTATCCACTGGATGAGAAGAGGATCTTATGGTGCTGTACTGAAATGAATACGAAGGAAGAGATGGATGAGGCCATTCGTATATTAAAGGAGGTGGCAGCATGTTGATATTTGAGAAAAGCAGGCCGGGAAGAGGCGCCTGTCTGCTTCCAGAATGTGATGTAGAAGTATTCATGCCGGAAGAAAAGTATAAAAGAGAATCCAAGCTTCCTCTGCCGGAGATGGCGGAAGGGGATCTTGGGAGGCATTATACAGAACTGGCAAAGAAGTGCCAGGGCGTGAATGATGGATTTTATCCATTAGGCTCCTGTACGATGAAATACAATCCCCGTATCGATGAGATTGTGGCGAACCTTCCGGGATTTTCGGAGGTGCATCCGCTCCAGCCGGAGCATACCGTGCAGGGGAGCATGGAAGTGCTGAAGCTTGGAGAAGAATATTTGTGTGAGATTACAGGGATGGATGAGATGACGTTCCAGCCGGCAGCGGGCGCTCATGGGGAGTTCGCGGGGCTGCTTTTAATGAAAGCATATCATGAAAGCAGAGGAGAGGGCGAGAAGCGTACAAAGATTATTGTTCCTGATTCTGCTCACGGGACGAATCCGGCGAGCGCAGTAATGGCGGGCTATTCTGTATTTACCGTCCCTTCCGGTGCGGATGGATGCGTCGATATTGAGAAGCTAAGAGAGGCGGCGGGTGAAGACGTGGCGGGCCTCATGCTGACCAATCCAAATACGGTAGGGCTGTTTGATAAGAATATACTTAAGATTACGGAGATCATACATGGATGCGGGGGGCTGTGCTACTATGACGGCGCGAACTTAAATGCAGTTATGGGGCGCGTCCGCCCAGGAGACATGGGATTCGACGTTATCCATCTGAACTTGCATAAGACATTTGCGACGCCTCACGGCGGCGGCGGCCCGGGAAGCGGCCCCGTCGGGTGCAAGAAGCTGCTTGCAGATTTCCTCCCGTCTGTCACTGTCCGCGGTGAAGAAAGGCTTACATTTGAAAAGCCAAAGCACAGCATTGGAGAAATGAAAGGATTTTACGGAAATTTCCTTGTGGTAGTAAGAGCGCTGGCTTATATACAGACTTTAGGAAGAGAAGGGATTAAAGAGGCAAGTGAGAATGCAGTGCTGAATGCAAATTATATGATGCACGGGCTAAAGGATCTGTATACGATGGCTTATGACGATATATGTATGCATGAATTTGTTATGGATCTGTCTGATCTTAAGAAAAAGACAGGCGTGGCGGCGCTTGATATCGCAAAAGGGCTGCTGGATCATGGGATCCATCCGCCAACTATGTATTTCCCTCTGATCGTGCCTGAGGCGCTGATGGCGGAGCCTACAGAGACAGAGGCGAAGGAGACGATTGACAGGGCGATCGCGGTGTTCCGCAAGCTGTATGAGAAAGCCAGCGAGGATCCGGAAGCGCTCCATGAGGCGCCGAAGACAGCGGCTGTCGCCAGGCTGGATGAAGTAGAGGCTGCCCGGCATCCAATTGTAAAGTATAACCATCAGGACATTTGACAATGCCCGCTTCCGATAGGGGCATCCAACATACGGCTGGAGGTATGGAATGGCAGAACAGATAACATATATTGAAAGCACACAGAACGATCCTTATTGGAATCTGGCATTAGAAGAGTATCTTCTAATGCACTGCAAGGAGAGTGAATGCATTCTCTATCTCTGGCAGAACGCCCGCACTATTGTAGTGGGGAGGAACCAGAATGTATGGAAGGAATGCAAAGCTGCAGAGCTGGAGAGGGACGGTGGACATGTCGTGCGCCGTCTTTCAGGGGGCGGAGCGGTCTATCATGATCTGGGAAACCTGAACTTCACCTTTGTCGCCCGCAAAGAAGAGTATGATCTGGACAGACAGTTGGAAGTTATTTTAAGAGCAGTACAGAAATTAGGCGTTCCTGCTGAGAGATCCGGGCGCAATGACATTCTGGCGGACGGCGGGAAGATTTCCGGGAACGCATATTATGAGATAGACGGGCGATGCTATCATCACGGGACATTGATGGTGGATGTAGATTTAAATGAGCTGACCAGGTATCTGACTGTTTCTAAAGAGAAGCTGAAGTCTAAGGGAGTAGATTCTGTGAGGAGCCGAGTGAGGAATTTATCCGATTATGTGCCGGACCTTACAGTAGGATGTCTGAAAACTGTTTTAAAAAAATCCTTTGAGGATGTGTATGGGCACACCGCGCAGGAAAGAAAAAAGGCGGATCTCAATCAGGAGGAGCTGGAGGCTCTGCATAGGAAGTTTTGCTCCTGGGAGTGGATCTATGGCAGGAAGATAGACTTCCAATATGAAATGGCAAAGAGGTTCTCATGGGGGCAGATAGAGCTCCAGCTTCAGGTGGAGGGCGGACAGATAGAGGAGGTGCAGGCGTATTCAGACGCTTTGCGGCCGGAAATCATACAGGCGCTCCCTACATACTTGGAACATGTGCGCTACAATAACCATGCTATCTGTGAAAGGCTTAGCTTGTACCGGTCTTCGGATCAGGAAAGCGAAGCGATGATGGAAGATATACGAAGATGGCTTGGCACAGCAGAATTGTAAAGGAGAGGGAAAATGGATCATCAATATAGCCTGATTGTAATAGGAGCCGGCCCCGGTGGATATGTGGCGGCGATCAAAGCGGCGAAGCTTGGGATCAGGACGGCGATCGTTGAAGAGAGGAAAGTCGGAGGGACTTGTCTGAACAGGGGCTGCATTCCGGCGAAGGCCATGCTCCATGCGGCGGCTCTTTACCGGGAGATGAAAGAAGGCGAGAAGTTCGGTATCTTTGCTTCTGACGTAAGATTTGATTATGAGAAGATCGTAGGCTACAAGGAAGAGACGACAGACAAGCTTGTGCAGGGGGTGGAGCAGCTTCTAAGAGCGAATGGAGTAGAAGTGCTGGAAGGCAAGGGGACGCTTCTTCCCGGCAAGAAAGTCCAGGTGGAGGCGGGGGAACAGAAAGAGGTTTACTGTGCTGACAATGTGATCCTTGCCACGGGCTCTAAACCGCTGACGATCCCTATTCCGGGCATAGAGCTTCCGGGAGTGCTTACCAGCGACGATCTGTTCGAACTGAGGGAAGCACCGGAAAGCCTTGCGATCATCGGAGGAGGGGTCATCGGTGTGGAGTTTGCCACCGCGTTCGCAAGCCTTGGCTGTAAAGTGGCCATTCTGGAAGCGATGCCAGCATTGGTTCCGAATATGGATAAAGAAATATCTCGGAACCTGAAGCTCATATTAAAGAAGCGCGGCGTGGACATCCATACGGCGGCGTCAGTACAGAAGATCGAAGAGAGTGAAGGCGGATATGTGTGCCGGTACATTGAAAAAGAAACAGAGAAGGCAGTAGAGTCACAGTATGTCCTCTGCGCTGTAGGCCGCTGTCCTAACACGGGCGGACTGTTCGCGGAGGGCCTTAAGCTTCAGATGGAGAGAGGCCGTGTGACAGTCAATGAACATTTCGAAAGCAGTGAGCCGGGCGTATATGCGATCGGCGACTTGATCCCGGGGCCGCAGCTGGCGCATATGGCGAGCGCACAGGCTATGGCTGTGGCGGAACGCCTGGCAGGGAGAGAGCCTTCTGTGGCGCTTAATATAGTTCCAGGCTGCGTGTATACGGATCCAGAGATCGCTTCTGTTGGAATGACCGAGAGTGAGGCAAAAGAGGCGGGCATCCCGGTCTCTGTAGGGAAATTTATTATGAGCTCCAACGGGAGATCTCTGATCTCGAAAGAAGAGAGAGGATTTATCAAAATTATAGCAAGAGAGAGCGATCAGGTAGTGCTGGGGGCGCAGATGATGTGCGCCAGAGCTACAGATATGATTGGAGAACTGGTAACAGCGGTCGCAAACGAGCTTACTGTGCCGTGTATGCTGAAAGGAATGCGCGCACATCCTACTTACAATGAAGGAGTGAGAGAGGCTTTTGAAGAATTGGAGGGCGGGGCGATACACATTGTCCCTAGAAGGCGATAATGATAAGATGGTACACTGACAGACAAGCGTATAGCAGATAAAAAGACAAGAAGGAGGATATTTGAATGGGGATAAAGAGCGATATTGAGATCGCGCAGGAAGCGGATATGCGTGTGATTAATGAAGTGGCGGGCTCCATAGGGATTCCAGATAAGTATGTGGAGAACTACGGGAAGTATAAGGCGAAGATTGATTACCGCTTCTACAACGATGAGCTGAGAGACCGCCCGGATGCAAAGGTGGTGCTCGTTACGGCGATCAATCCGACTCCTGCGGGCGAAGGCAAGACGACCACGACGATTGGCGTAGCAGATGCGCTAAACAGGATTGGGAAGAAGACGATGGTCGCGCTAAGAGAGCCCTCTCTTGGCCCGGTATTCGGTGTAAAAGGCGGCGCGGCTGGCGGCGGCTACGCACAGGTCGTGCCGATGGAGGATATCAACCTTCATTTTACGGGGGACTTACATGCCATCGGAGCAGCGAACAATCTGATCGCGGCTATGCTGGATAACCATATCCACCAGGGCAACGTTCTGGATATTGATACGAACCGTGTGACTTGGAGAAGATGCGTGGACATGAATGACCGTCAGCTTAGGAGCATAGTAGACGGTCTCGGGGCGAAAGCGGACGGAACGACCAGACAGGACGGATTTGACATTACGGTGGCGTCTGAGATCATGGCAGTGTTCTGTCTGGCAAGCGACATTACTGATTTAAAGAAGAGAGTAGCGAATATTATCGTAGGATATGCAAGGAGCGGAAAGCCGGTCACGGCGGGAGACCTCCATGCGGAAGGAGCGGTGGCGGCTCTTTTGAAAGACGCGCTGAAGCCGAACCTTGTACAGACGCTCGAAGGGACTCCTGCATTTATCCATGGCGGGCCGTTTGCCAATATCGCTCATGGGTGTAATAGTGTGATCGCGACCAGGATGGGGATCAAGCTTGCAGATTATATGATTACGGAGGCCGGATTTGGAGCAGATCTTGGCGCAGAGAAGTTTATCGACATTAAATGCCGCATGTCGGGGATCCGGCCGAACGCGGTAATCCTGGTAGCGACGATTAAGGCGCTTAAGTATAATGGCGGCGTCGCAAAAGCGGATTTACAAGAGGAGGATCTGGCAGCGCTTGAGAAGGGGCTTCCCAATCTTCTGAAGCACATCGAGACGATTACAGAAGTATATCGCCTGCCGGCGGTAGTGGCGATTAATAAGTTCCCGACAGATACGGACGCAGAGCTTGTGCTGGTGCGCGAGAAATGTAAAGACCTGGGGGTAAATGTGGCGGTCTCCGACGTGTGGGCGAACGGCGGCGCAGGAGGAGAGGAGCTGGCAGAGGAAGTCGTCCGCCTCTGTGAAGCTGAAAGTAAGATGGAATTCGCTTACGATACAAAGACTTCCATTAAAGAGAAGATAGAGGCGATCGCGAAAAGAGTGTATGGAGCCGACGGCGTGGACTATACGCCGAAAGCGGACAGAGAGATTAAGAATCTGGAAGGGATCGGTCTGTCAGAGCTGCCGATCTGCATGGCGAAAAACCAGTATTCTCTGACAGACGATGCGAAGAAGCTGGGAAGGCCGGAAGGATTCCGCATTACGATCCGCGATATCACGGCTTCTGCGGGAGCCGGATTCCTGGTAGCGCTTACCGGGGATATTATGAAAATGCCGGGGCTCCCAAAAGTCCCCGCTGCGGAAAAGATCGATGTAGATGAGAATGGAGTGATCTCCGGACTGTTCTAGGAGGAAGATTATGAGGATGCTGGAAAAGAAGACGACAGAGTTTCTTGACGCCCTCTCCTCGGCAGAGCCTGTGCCGGGAGGAGGGGGAGCCTCCGCCGCAGTGGGGGCGTGCGCGTGTGCCCTTGGCATGATGGTGGCTAATCTGACGGTGGGGAAGAAGAAATATGCAGAGTATGAGGAAGAGATAAAGGAGGCTCTAAAGAAGCTGGAGGAGCTTCGTGACAGGCTGGTCATACTGACGGACGCAGACGCGGAAGCGTTTGAGCCTCTTTCCAGAGCCTATGGGCTTCCGAAAGAGACAAAGGAGCAACAAGAAGAAAAGGAACGGGTTCTTGAAGCTGCGCTCTATGAGGCAAGCGTTGTGCCTATGGAGATTATGGAGACGATCCTTGAAGCTATGTCTTATCTTGAAGCCTTAAGTGAGAAAGGAAGCCGTATTGTCATAAGCGATGTCGGAGCAGGCATCCTTTTTGCAGAAGCCGCGCTTGAGGGGGCGTCTCTGAATATCTTTATCAATACGAAGCTTATGAAGAACCGGGAGCGGGCAGAAGAGCTTGGCCGGAAGGCCGAAGAGATGATCCAGCGGGGACGTGAGCTTAAAGATGTTATCTATAACACTGTTCTGAAAGAGGTAAAATAATAGAGCCCGGATGGGTATAGAAAAGAGGGGCAATATGGGCACAGCTATGTTGGGGGCAGAAGCCGCCAAAGCCATGAAGGAACGTCTTAAAGATGAGGCGCAGGACTTAAAAAAGAAGGGTGTCAGCCCCTGCCTTGCCATTGTGCGGGCAGGCGCAAGAGAGGACGATCTTTCTTATGAAAGAGGCGCGAAAAAGCGCATGGAGATGATCGGCATTGAAACAAGATCCATAGAGCTGCCGGCGGACATTACACAGGAGCTTCTGGAGGAAGAATTCCGCAAGGTAAACGAAGACGCCGCCATACATGGGATCCTGCTTCTGCGCCCTTTGCCGGAGGGCTTAGATGAGAAGCGGTTGAAGGAGATGATAGACCCGCGTAAAGATGTGGATTGTATGAGCGAAGTAAATATGGCGAAAGTATTTGCAGGAGACGAAAGCGGTTATGCGCCCTGTACGGCAGAGGCGGTCGTAGAGCTGGTGGACAGTTACGGCATCTCCCTGGAAGGGAAGAGGGCCGTAGTGATAGGCAGGAGCATGGTGGTAGGAAGGCCATTGTCCATGTTGCTTGTGAAGAGGAATGCTACTGTTACTATCTGCCATACGAAAACGGTTGGATTGGAAAAGATATGCCGGGAGGCAGAGATTTTAATTGCCGCCGCGGGGAAGGCAAAAATGGTTACGGCGGATATGGTAGGAGAAGGCGCAGTTGTCGTAGACGTAGGAATCCATGTAGATAAGTCCGGCAGCTTATGCGGCGATGTGGACTATGAAACGGTAGAGAAAAGAGCATCTTTCATAAGCCCTGTGCCAAGAGGAGTAGGGAGCGTCACGACTTCTGTTCTGGCAGAACACGTCCTGGAGGCTGCAAGAAAGCTGAATGAAATGTAGGAAAAATCACCCCCAACGTATGGATATATGGTATAATGTCTGTATTTATATGAGAGAAAATGGAGGTTGCTTAAGATGGATATAGATAACAAGGAGCAGCAGGAGGCGTCAGATCCGCGCAGAAACCGATATATTGTATATACGAAGCGTGATACGGCTACCATGAGTACGTTCGTTAAGTTTACGAACAGAGTGAGACATCCGAGAATGGGTATGAACATGTTTATCGTGGGAGCTATGTTGGTGGCTCTGCCCATCGTGAATAAAGGGATTGGGCAGGCAGGAGCTGTCATCAGCTATGTGATGGGTACATTGCTGCTGTTTATCGCTTTGTTTCGAACAAGCATCTCGGTGAGCATGATGAAGAAAAGCTCGGAAGTAAAAGAGAATGAGGAGCTCACCTATCTCTTCGGAAATACAGGGATACGGGTCGAGAGGAACGGAACGATAGAAAATATGGGATATTATAAAGATGTCTACCGTGTCTGGGAGGATGAAAGGCACTTTTATATAGGAATGGAAAGCGAAGACCTTTTAATCCTGCCAAAAGATAGTTTTAGAGAAGGTGATGTGAAGGAATTCCGGGACTTTATCCTTGATAAGAGCGGCGCTTCTTTTAAGTGGCAGCCGGCAAACCCTGTTAATATTGTTAAGAATATTTGGATGAATATCCAAATGAAGGTAGCGATGGTAGGGCAAGAGAGCCAGGATAAATAAAGGACAGGCAAGAAAAACATACCCATCCGGCTCACGGATGCCCGGATGGGGACATAAAAAGGGCGTTTGTAATATTACAAACGCCCTTATGTATTCCTTATTAAGTTGTACGGGTCTTGAATCCGCTGTTAAGCGGCAGATCCCTTCTTGATCGCATCACGAAGATATAAGAATGCTGTCAAGTATACGACCGCAACGATAACCTTTGTCAGAGTCTCAAGCGGCAGGCTCTTTACGAATATATAAGCTACGAGTACACCAAGGGCTCCGAAGATCGCCTGCATCAGGGAAGCGAACATATCATATCTTCCTTCAGCGATGAACTTAGGACCGTTACCGAATGCCATCAGGTACGCACAGGAACCCATCATAGCAGGGAAAGCGCATCCAGCGTCCATACCGAGAGCAAGGACCATAGCCATACAAGGTGCATAGAGGCCCACACCGATACTCATAAGAGCTCCGAAGATAAAGTTGCCTACAACTGCAATTACAAGCTTAACACCACGTAATCCGAGTGCAGTACCAACAGTACCGAATGGTGGAACGTTGAATACTTTCAAGAGGATTACTGTTGCAAGAAGGAAGAGCCCTACGAATAATGCGTAACGAACTTTCTTTCTGTCAAAGCGTGATACGATACCAGCCATCACGATAGATCCTATTACGGAAGCAACCAGCATCAGCACAAGTGTAATGACATCCATCTCCACGAAGCCGAAGAACAGGAAAGCCTCAACGCAGACAGGAACTGTATCGCCTACGTTCAGAGTACCCGGAACAAGAACGTCGTCTACGGATTTGGTCATTTTAAATGCCGCAGAAGATGGGGCGAAAGAACCAATACCCAGAGTGTCAAGGAAATTCGCCACAAACCCGGTGATGGCGGTCGCGATAGCATGCTTCTTCTGCTCCTGCCACTGTTCTTCACCATTCAGTCCGATTACAGGGTCTTTCTCCGGATTTGCACGGAGCTGTTTGTTCTTTCTTAACATAAGAACAACGTTGAGGATAATGCCGATTACGCACAACCCCTTCATAATGTACATTGCCATAAAACATCCCTCCAGATTATTAAAATATGAAATTGTAATGTGCCGAGCATATGCATATTATACAAGCTTGAGGCCCAGAACACCCCGATTTGTTATAAGCCTCTGTAAAATATGTATGCTCATGTTAATATTTTACCAGTATTATTGTTAAAAGTCAATCATTTACCCTGCTTTTTTATATCGTGGAAGGACAATAAAAAACACATCCGCTTTGACAGGCGGATGTGTTTTTTTGCTTATTGCTTATAGTATTATATCTAGTCGGCATCAGGAGATGTGGCTTTATCAAATATTTCAAGAGCTTCCGCATTCGGGCTTTCAGTAAATTTAGCTACCAGTACTGCTGCAATAAGGCTTGCGAAGAATCCTGGTACGATTTCGAATACGCCGGTAGAAGCGGTAAGCCCTGCTAAAAGCCAGCCAAGATCAACTACAAATCCGGTGATAACACCTGCAATAGCTCCTTTATAATTGAATCTTCTCCAGAAGAGCGACAGAAGGATCGTTGGCCCGAAAGAGGCTCCGAACGCACCCCATGCATTTTCTACCATATTCATGATCGCCTGGGCGCCTGAACCTTTGGAGCTGGCAATTGCAAATGCAATTGCTGAAAGGACCAGGACAAGGATACGTCCTATCATCAGCGTCTCTTTCTCGGATGCCTCCTTGCGGAAGAATGGTTTGTATAAGTCAGCTGTAAATGAGCTGGACGCCACAAGAAGCTGAGAGTCTGCGGTTGAGATAGACGCTGCGATAATAGCGGCAAGCAAAAGCCCACAGATGGCTGCCGGGAAGAATTTTCGCGACATAACTATAAATACCATACTTTGAGTTCCTGTAGTGAGAAGCTCTTCGCCTACGATCATTCTTCCGAAATAAGCTACCATTACAGTAGAGAACAGAGAGATAACTACCCATATAATAGCAACGATGGAAGATTTTTTAATCATAGAAGGCTTCTCGATAGACATAAATCTTACCAGAATGTGAGGCATACCAAAGTATCCAAGCCCCCAGCCGAGACCGGTAATGATCTCCGGCAAGCTTGAGTTGAAGATCCCGCCTCCAAATGAACATTGCGTAACCGCTCCGGAAGCGGCATCTGTATATTCATATACAGTTGAAAGCGCCGTGGGGTCAAGCAGCGAGCGGTAGCCAAAAAATACGACAAGCGGAACTAACATCAGAGCGATCATCATCAACAGGCCCTGGAAGAAGTCCGTCCAACATACTGCAGCGAAACCGCCGAAGAATGTGTATGCAACAATAATGACCAAAAATGCTATCATTGCAGTGTTAGTAGAGATATTCGGAAACAATGCGCCGAATACGGTAGTGCCGGCCACAAGAGCTGACGCTACATAAATCGTATAGGCAAATAAGAAGATCAGCGCACATACGAGCTGAAGGATCTTCGAATCAACTGCAAATCTGTTCGTCAGATACTGCGGGAGCGTGATGGAGTCATTGGCAGCCTTGGAAAATGTGCGGAGCCTTTTTGCACATAAGATCCAGTTTGCCGCTGTACCGAGCGCCAGGCCGATGCCGATCCACATCTGACCGAAGCCAAATGCCAGAATCGAGCCTGGGAGCCCCATCAGAAGCCAGGCTGACATATCAGAGGCCTGAGCGGATAAGGCTGTTACCCAAGGCCCCATGGAACGCCCGCCAAGGAAAAAGTCTTCAGAATCCTTGTTAGTCCCATTGAAGTAGAATGCCAATGCTACTCCAAGAAGTATAATGAAATATGCTGCAAAAGTAATGATTTCCCAATTCATAACTATCCCTTCCTTCTTTTTCTGAATTTGAGCTTACTGTTATTATAAACTTATGCCGCTTAAAAAGCAAGAAGTATATTAAATAATCTTATTTGGACATTATGTTTTCTTATATTAAAATCAAAAATATTTAGAGAAAGAGATTTTAATCATCCAGTAAAAAGTTCTTTGCATATTTCAGGAATTCCCGGGATGCGGGGGATAAGTCTTCGTGAGATGAGAAGGCAAGTCCCAATTGGCGGTACGCCTTTGGAGCAAGCGGGCGCGTTTCAAAATCTCCGCTGCGCCCCCTGAGCAGAAGCCCTGGAAGGATTGTAAGCCCCAGTTCTTGTTCAACCATGGATATGGAGCTAAATTCGTTGATCGTAATATAGCGGATGTCTGGATGGATCTTATATTCTTTCAATATCCTATGCACGTCGCTTCCGGGCGTGTACTCGGTGATAACGAATGGAGCGCCCTGGAACATTTCCAGTGGAATCTCACTATATGCTGTAAAAGGATGCTCCGTTGGAAGGACGGCAAAGAGCTCGTCATTCATAACTGGGAGAAATTGATAATTTTGTCCCTTCTGATAGCTGATAAATCCGATATCTACCCGGCGTTCCTGGATCCAGTCGGCAAGCTCGCCTTCCACGCCTTCTACGATCTTAAAGTGTATATCAGGGTGCGTCTCTTTGAATTTCCGGATGATCTTCGGTATCCAGTGGATAGAACAGCTGAGATATGTGCCTATTTTGATAGTGCCCACTTGGGCTCCCTTTAAAGAGGCGATCTCCTGACGGATGACTTCATCTGCATTTAATAAGGAGCGGACTGCGGGAACAAGCGCCTTTGCATCTGCGGTTAAAGACATGCCGTGGCTGTCCTTTATGAATAGGGAAAAACCGACTTCTTTTTCCAACGCTTTCATCATCTGTGTAACGCCGGACTGAGTATATCCAAGCTCTTCTCCTGCCCGCGTGAAGCTGCCGTTATCATCGACCGCGAGCATGACACGCCATTTCTTAATATCCATAAATTTAACCCCCTCTGTGTATAAAAATCAAACACTGGCATTTGTAATCTTAATACTAACGAAAAAAAGAAGCGAATACAAGAGTGAGCATAGAAAAAAGAAAAAAGGATTGAGAAAAACTTTCCTACATGGTAGTTTTATGTTATAGGTATCATGGACATGGGGCTTTTGGCCCGGGCATCATTATGAAAGAAAAAGCGGGAAGGGGGACGCTGCCCATGAACAAGAAACGCTTGGCTGTCCAGTTTTTACTACTTACATTACTGACTGCCGGTACAGCATTTGCACAGACACTGGCGCTTAAAGCAAATATCGGCGTCTGCGCCTGCTGGGATGCAGTGGGGCTGAACATCTATGAGATTTTTGGCTTGAAAGTGGGGACGTTCAGTATGATCATGCATATTATCTGTGTGTCGGTGCAGTTCCTGATACAGAGGAAGGAGTTTGATGTCTGGAAAGTCCTACAGATCCCGTATGTAGTCATATTTGGCACATTCCTGAACTTCTTCTATTATGATGTGATGACTTTTGAATTGAAAGGTTATGCAATAAAGGTTCTATTTGTCATACTGGCCTATGTTGGCCTTGCACTCTTCCTCGGGCCGCTTCTCTTGCTGAACCTGGTAAATATGCCCAGCGAGGCTATGTGCATCGTCATAAGCGGGAAGTACGAGAAGGACTATGCGAAGGTCAGAGTGTCGCTGGACGCTCTTTGTATTCTGGCATCTGTCGTATTGTCTCTTGTGGGCGGCGTGTCGCTCAAAGTGAGGGAAGGGACGGTGATAGGGATGTTGCTGCTCGGGCCTCTTGAGAAGGTGAGCATGAACTTCTTCCGGCCTTATATACAGAAGCTGAGGGAGGAGACGGAATGAAGCACAGAATATAACTGTCACCTTACCTTTCCTCGTGGCTTCCGCGGCTTCGTTCCAATTTTCTGTTACACCTGTAAATCCTGGACCTCAAAGCCGATACGCTCGGTCTGGCCTGCTTTTTCTTCTGACATAGAAAGTTTAAGGTAGGACTCAGAAAACTTGTATGTGGAAAGTGGGTGTCTGCTTGATATAAAAAAGAAATTATACAAAGGGTAATTGAAAATAGCGGCGGCATTGCAAAAACTTCAGATTTTGTCGATAAGGGGATAAGTAAATGCGAGGTAGCAGTTTTTTGTAAAGATGGGGCTATAGATCGGAAAATTCTCAACACTCCCGAACAGTTACAGACTGTAATGAATACAATTATCTTGCTTTAGAATGGGTAGGACAACAAGGAAATCATTTTTGCATAAGTGGACAAAAGCGGCAGGGAGGAGTCTCTGCCGCTTTTCAAATGTCAAAAAATTTTTTGGATTTTGCAAATAAGTGATTTCTGTGCTATGGAAGATTATGGATATTGCAAGAATTTTGGAATGGTGCTAAAATAGTTATTGACTATAAGTCAATAACTAAATACAAAGGAGGTGCAATGACATTTGGCTAGACCTGTAAAAAAGGCACCAGAGGAATGGAGAAAAGAAATCTTAAATGCTGCCCAAAACTTATTTATTTCTAAAGGATATGAGGAAACTTCAATTTCCGATATTATGGACATGGTAGGCGGGGCAAAAGGAATGTTTTACCGTTGTTTCCAAAGCAAAGAGGAAGTGATGTACGCATTAGGCAATCAAATGTTTTTCGAGGACAACCCATTTGAAGCAGTCAAAGGGAGGGAGGACTTGAACGGTCTGCAAAAAATTAGGCTGTTGCTTACACTGAATCAGTCGGACGCTGAACGAAGCCAGATAAATATGCAGGCAGTCCCGATTTTAAAAGATCCGCACATTTTAGCGGCGGCGGTTAGGGAAAACAGGCGTGTATTAACTCCCTTGTGGTTGGAACTGTTGGAGGAGGGAAAAAAGGACGGCTCTATTAAGACGGAATACACAAAGGAGCTTTCCGAGCTTTTGCCGCTTGTCAACTTCTGGCTTATGCCTTCAGTATTCCCTGCCACAGAGGAAGAACTGTATCATAAATACCATTTTGTAAAAGAAGTGTTAGACCATATGGGACTGCCGCTTTATGATGACGATACAACGTCCTTTACAGAAAAATTTATTACGGATATTGCAGGAACACCCTGCGGGCACAAGGTGAATTGGCACGAAGTGCCAAGAGAGGGCGGCCTGGGCCGTACCTCTATGCCAGAGAATGCAGGCAAAATCAAAGGAAAAGGAGGGAATGAGCCATGAAGGAAAAATTATTTACGAAAAATTTCACGCTCCTTATTTTGGGGCAGCTAACTTCATTATTTGGAAATTTTATATTGAAGCTGGCGCTGTCCATGTATGTACTGGAAGCGACTGGTTCAGCGGCCATATTTGCAGAGGTATTGTCTGCTGCTACAATCCCGACTATTCTTTTGTCACCGCTTGGCGGCATCTTGGCGGACAGGGCTGACAGGCGGAATATTATGGTAGCGTTAGACGCATTGACTGGCGTATCGGTTTTATGTGCGGCGCTATTCCTGTCGGAAAGCAATGCCATTGTGGTAATCAGTACGTTGCTTGTTATACTTTCTATTTTAGGTGCGTTTGAAACACCTACTGTTCAAGCGTGTATTCCTACGATGATGCAAGGCGACGATATTATGAAAGGAAATGCCGTTGTAAATCAAGTGGCATCTTTATCCTATCTGATTGCCCCTATGTTGGGCGGCGTACTGTATGTCATGCTTGGACTGGAACCTGTAATGTATGTAAGCGTTGTCTGTTTTTTTATAACTGCCCTGTTTGAATGTTTTATAAAATTGAGCTATCAGCGTACTCAAAATCAAGGTGGCGTGCTTCAGATCGTAAAGCAGGACTTTTTATCAAGTATGCAGTATATTTCAAAAGAGCAGACGAGCATATCAAAAATGCTGTTCTTAACGGCGTTATCAAGGTTTTTTGTGATGGGCATTGCCATAGTCGGGCTTCCTTTTCTCGTGCGGACTGTCCTTGGATTGAATGCAAAGTATTATGGAGCTGCGGAAAGTGCGTTAGCAGTCTCTACAATCTTGGGGAGCATTGCCGCAGGAGTCTTGGCAGAGAAATTGAGAATACATAAACTGTCTGCCCTGCTTGCGGCTCCTGGCATTTTTATTATTCCTGCTGGTGTTATTTTCTTCTTGCCAGTGAATGCTATTATAAAGTATGGTGTTACGATTGTATCGTTTTGCGGTATGCAGGCTGTTATCAGTATATTTTCTATTTTCGCCGTTTCCGTCATACAGCAGAGGACGCCAAATCATTTAATAGGAAAAGTGATGGCTTATACATCAACGGTTACTTTGTGCGTCCAGCCCATAGGACAAATCGTGTACGGTTTTCTGTTTGACAGATTTTATAGTGCTGTATATTTGGTCTTAATCCCGACAGGTATCATAGTCTGCATTGTAGGGCTGTCTGCAATGAGATTTCTTAGAAATACGGAAAGAGAACAGCAGTCCGGCTAATAAATATCATTTAATATTGGCAACATCTGATGAAGGAAGAACGCCTTCTTCTGTTATCTGATTTAGAAATTTATAAACCAAGTAGTCTATCTCTTCCATGCGCCAACTCGAGCCGCCTGCTCCGCAGGCAGGGATGCCGCTGTCGCGGCTGGGCTCTCGTTTACGTGGCTTGCGCCTGCTGCCGAGTAAAGCCATGCGCCAGCTCGAGCCGCCTGCTCTGCAGGCAGGATCGCCGCTATCGCGGCCAGGCTCTCGCTTACGTGGCTTGCGCCACATGTCGATATATCCATGCATCTTGTTGCAAGCGAGCTTGCACAATCTGTATGGATATATCGCCGCATGGCTTTAGTGTATCGAAAAAAGTACAATTTTTGGGAGAAAGGGCTTGCAAATGGCTCTTTCTTCATATATAATTAAAAAGCTGTGACATGATAGCGATGAAGCGTGAGGTTGCTGCCGACCTACAGGGATGGCAGGTTTTCCGTGGAGCGAATGTCAAGTTAGGAAACTGGCGACAAGTCACTGTATCACCGAAATCGTAGAGTTGCTAATACTCATAACGAGCCCGTGGCCATCTCACGACACACACGGGAGAGTGTACAGTCACCGCTTGTCGTACTGAAGTAAAAAGTACGAAAAGGAGGCGACTTTTTTTATGGCAAGTCAAGTAATGAGAATCACACTGAAAGCGTATGACCATCAGCTGGTGGATGCATCCGCAAAGAAAATCATCGAAACTGTTAAGAAGAATGGATCACAGGTGAGCGGACCAGTACCGCTTCCGACGAAGAAGGAAGTAGTTACGATCTTAAGGGCTGTCCACAAGTACAAAGATTCTAGAGAGCAGTTCGAACAGAGGACTCACAAGAGGCTGATCGATATCATCACACCGACGCAGAAGACGGTTGACGCACTGTCAAGGCTGGAGATGCCGGCCGGCGTGTATATCGACATCAAGATGAAGACGAAATAAGCGGGCTGCTTAATAAGTCTTATCTAAGAACAAGAACACAGTAATTCCTATATTTAGGATGAGCGTCAAAAAGGCGCTCCGCTGTAAATCACAGGAGGTAATTATAATGAAGAAAGCTATTTTAGCTACGAAAGTCGGAATGACTCAGATCTTCAACGAAGACGGGACACTGACGCCGGTAACTGTACTTCAGGCAGGCCCTTGCGTAGTGACGCAGATCAAGACCGTTGAGAATGATGGGTATGCGGCAGTACAGGTCGGATTTGTTGACAAGAAAGACAAGATCATTAACAAAGACAAGAGCGGCAGGAAAGAGATCGTTCACCGCCACGGCGTTACGAAGGCAGAGCAGGGGCATTTTGCAAAGGCCGGAGTGACAGGAAAGAGATTTGTAAGAGAGTTCAAGCTTGAGGGCGAATATGAAGTCGCTCAGGAGATCAAAGCTGATATCTTCGAGGCCGGCGATAAAGTAGACGCTACGGCAATCTCCAAAGGTAAAGGATTCCAGGGCGCGATTAAGAGGCATGGACAGCACAGAGGGCCGATGACCCACGGTTCTAAATTCCATCGTCATGCGGGCTCTAACGGCGCCGCATCTGATCCGAGCAAAGTATTTAAGGGAAAGAAGATGCCGGGACAGATGGGGAACAAGAGAGTCACAGTCCAGAATCTTGAGATTGTGCGCGTAGACGCAGAGAATAATCTGCTTCTGGTAAAAGGCTCTGTGCCGGGGCCGAAGAGATCTCTGATAACGATCAGAGAAGCAGTAAAGTCTAACTAAGGTTTTGTGAGGAAGGAGGAAGACGTAAGATGGCAAACGTATCTGTTTATAATATCGAAGGGAAAGAAGTTGGTACGATCGATTTAAGCGATGCGATATTTGGTGTTGAGGTAAACGAGCACCTTTTACACATGGCGGTCGTGAACCAGCTCGCAAATAAACGTCAGGGAACGCAGAAAGCGAAGACTCGCGCGGAAGTTTCCGGCGGTGGGAGAAAGCCGTGGAGACAGAAGGGAACAGGCCATGCAAGGCAGGGCTCCACAAGGGCTCCGCAGTGGACAGGCGGTGGCGTGGTATTTGCTCCGACACCGAGAGATTACTCGTTTAAGATGAACCGGAAAGAGAAGAGGGCAGCGTTAAAGTCAGCGCTCACTTCCAGAGTTGAGGAGAAGAAGTTCATCGTAGTTGACGAGATAGCGTTTGGAGAGGCAAAGACGAAGAATTTTGCGGCAATGCTGAAAAATTTAGATGTAAAGAAAGCATTGGTAGTATTAGAGGACGGTAACGTGAACGCAGAACGTTCCGCAAGGAACATCGCAGATGTTAAGACGGCAAGGACTAATACGATCAATGTGTACGATATCATGAAGTACAACACTGTAATCGCTACAAAAGCCGCAGTTGCAAACATTGAGGAGGTGTACGCATAATGGCAGACCTTAAATATTATGACGTGATCCAGAAGCCGGTCGTTACCGAGCAAAGCATGGAGCTTATGGGCGAGAAGAAATACACATTCTTAGTACACCCGGATGCGACCAAGACACAGGTGAAAGAGGCTGTTGAGAAGATGTTCGCCGGAACGAAGGTTGAGAGCGTGAACACAATGAATCTTGCCGGCAAGAAGAAAAGAGTCCGTGGGACATTCAAGTTCGGCAGGACTGCGAAGAGGAAGAAAGCGATCGTAAAGCTCACTGCAGACAGCAAAGACATTGAGATATTCGAGGGTCTGTAGACTTGACGAGATCAAGCAAAGCGCAGATCGAGTCCTAGTCGGGACCCGTTCCCAAGCGTTGATGAAGCCGAGCCAGAGGCGAAGGCTGAATCTAGGCGCACGGAACCTGTAGACTTGACGAGATCAAGCAAAGCGCAGAACCTGTAGACTTGACGAGATCAAGCGAGGCCCATGCCCGCCTTTGCCCGGCGGGAATGTATACGGTGCAAATCCGTGATAACAATAATCAGGATATTCGAAAGGAGAAGCAACCATGGGAATTAAAACATATCGCCCATATACGCCTTCCAGAAGACAGATGACCGGCTCTGATTTCTCAGAGATCACAAAGAAGAAGCCGGAGAAATCTCTGCTGGCCAAGAAGACCAGACAGGCAGGACGTAATAACCAGGGAAAGATTACAGTAAGACACCGCGGAGGCGGCGCTAAGAGAAAATACAGGATCATTGATTTTAAGAGAAGGAAAGATGGCATTCCTGCTACAGTGATCGGCATCGAATACGATCCGAACAGAACAGCGAACATTGCGCTTATCTGCTACGCGGATGGAGAGAAAGCATATATCCTTGCTCCAGAGGGGCTGACAGACGGCATGAAGGTTATGAACGGGCCGCAGGCTGAAGTTCATGTAGGGAACTGCCTTCCGCTTTCTGAGATCCCTGTAGGTACGCAGATCCACAACATTGAGCTGCATCCGGGAAAAGGCGGACAGCTTGTCCGTTCTGCCGGGAACAGCGCGCAGCTTATGGCGAAAGAAGGAAAGTACGCGACTTTAAGGCTTCCGTCAGGAGAGATGAGAATGGTCCCGATTGGATGCAGGGCTTCCGTAGGAGTAGTAGGGAACGGAGACCACAACCTGATCAATATCGGTAAAGCAGGCCGTAAACGTCACATGGGATTCAGACCGACAGTCCGCGGTTCTGTTATGAACCCGAACGACCATCCGCACGGCGGTGGTGAAGGAAAGACCGGAATCGGACGCCCGGGCCCGAGCACACCTTGGGGCAAGCCGGCGCTTGGACTTAAGACGAGAAAGAGGAACAAAGCTTCTAACAAGCTAATTGTAAGAAGAAGAGACGGTAAAGCAATCAAATAATCAAGGAGGTTAGAACCTATGTCACGTTCAGTAAAAAAAGGGCCATTCGCAGACGCAAGCCTGCTTAAGAAGATTGATGCCATGAACGCTTCCGGCGACAAGTCTGTAATTAAGACATGGTCTCGCCGTTCCACGATCTTCCCGAGCATGGTCGGACATACAATTGCCGTTCATGACGGAAGAAAACATGTACCTGTATACGTAACAGAAGATATGGTAGGACACAAGCTTGGAGAGTTCGTCGCTACCAGGACATACAGGGGACATGGAAAAGATGAGAAGAAATCAAAAGTCAGATAATTACACTGTGAAAGGAGGGTTCATCCATGGCGAAAGGACACAGATCCCAAATCAAGAGAGAGAGAAATGCGAACAAAGATACAAGGCCTTCTGCTAAGCTGTCTTACGCAAGAGTTTCTGTGCAGAAAGCATGTTTCGTATTAGACGCCATCAGAGGCAAGGATGTAACGGCAGCGCTTGGTATCTTAACTTATAATCCAAGATATGCTTCAAGCTTAATAAAGAAATTATTGGAGTCGGCAATTGCCAATGCTGAGAACAATAACGGTATGAACGCTGAGAATCTTTATATTGCGGAGGCTTATGCAAATAAAGGACCAACAATGAAGAGAATCAGACCAAGAGCACAGGGAAGGGCTTACAGGATCGAGAAGAGAATGAGCCACATCACACTTGTGCTTGATGAGAGATAAGAAGGAGGGCAATCATGGGACAGAAAGTTAATCCTCATGGCTTAAGAGTCGGCATTATCAAAGACTGGGACTCTAAATGGTATGCAGAGAAAGATTTCGCAGACTACTTGGTAGAAGATCATGAGATCAGAACGTATCTTAAGAAGAGATTATACAGCGCCGGTGTTTCTAGGATTGAGATCGAGAGAGCATCCGACCGTGTGAAAATTGTTATCTATACAGCGAAGCCAGGCGTTGTGATCGGCAAAGGCGGAGCAGAGATTGAGAAGGTAAAAGGCGAGCTTGGGAAGCTCACAGACAAGAAGCTGGTTGTCGATATCAAAGAGATTAAGAGGCCAGATAAGGATGCACAGCTTGTGGCAGAAAATATCGCATTACAGCTTGAGAACCGTATTTCTTTCAGGCGTGCAATGAAGTCCTGTATGTCCAGAACAATGAAGTCAGGGGCGCTCGGCGTTAAGACTTCCGTATCGGGTCGCCTTGGCGGTGCAGATATGGCCCGTACAGAGTTCTACAGCGAGGGGACGATCCCGCTTCAGACACTTAGAGCAGACATTGACTACGGATTCGCTGAGGCAGACACAACTTACGGGAAAGTCGGTGTTAAGGTGTGGGTATATAAAGGCGAAGTTCTTCCGGAAAAAGCAGCAAAGGAAGGAGAGAGATAAATCATGTTAATGCCAAAGAGAGTAAAACGTCGTAAACAATTCCGTGGTTCCATGAAGGGCAAAGCGCTTCGTGGGAACAAGATTACAAACGGTGAATATGGTATCGTTGCAATGGAACCTTGCTGGATTCGTTCCAATCAGATCGAGGCTGCCCGTATCGCTATGACGCGTTACATCAAGCGTGGCGGTAAAGTCTGGATCAAGATATTCCCGGATAAACCTGTAACTACGAAACCAGCTGAAACACGTATGGGTTCCGGAAAAGGAACCTTAGAGTACTGGGTAGCAGTTGTAAAACCAGGCCGCGTGATGTTCGAGATCGCGGGCGTATCAGAAGAAGTGGCAAGAGAGGCCCTTCGTCTGGCGACGCACAAGCTGCCTTGTAAATGTAAAGTTGTTTCTCGCGAAGACTTAGAAGGCGGTGATAACAGTGAAAATTAATGCATTTGTAGAAGATTTAAAAACAAAATCAGCTGCAGAGCTGAAGGAAGAATTAGTAGCTGCTAAAAAGGAGCTTTTTAACTTAAGATTCCAGAACGCAACGAATCAGTTAGAGAATACGAGCAGGATCAAAGAAGTGAGAAGGAACATTGCCAGGATCCAGACCGTAATTACCGAGAAGGGAAGGGAGTAACACTATGGAAAGAAATCTTAGGAAGACCCGTGTTGGTAAAGTTATCAGCAATAAAATGGATAAGACCATAGTAGTTGCTGTTGAAGACCATGTAAAACATCCGCTTTACAAGAAGATCGTAAAGAGGACTTATAAGCTCAAAGCGCATGACGAAGCGAACGAGTGCAACATTGGAGACAAGGTAAGAGTTATGGAGACAAGGCCATTATCAAAAGATAAGAGATGGCGCCTTGTCGAAGTGATGGAAAAAGCGAAATAGCATAAGGAGGGGACCTGCATGATACAGCAAGAAAGCAGACTGAAAGTGGCAGACAACACAGGTGCGAAAGAGCTACTGTGTATCCGCGTGCTTGGTGGTTCAACAAGAAGATATGCAAGTATCGGCGATATCATTGTTGCGACTGTTAAAGATGCAACACCAGGCGGCGTTGTTAAAAAAGGCGATGTGGTCAAGGCTGTAGTTGTTCGTACTGTAAAGAGCACACGTCGCAAAGACGGCTCTTATATCCGTTTTGACGAGAATGCAGCAGTAATTATAAAAGATGACAAGACACCAAGAGGAACCCGTATCTTCGGGCCGGTGGCAAGAGAGCTCCGTGACAAGCAGTTCATGAGGATCGTATCCCTTGCTCCGGAAGTATTATAAGGAGGTGCGCGAAGATGTCAATGTTAAAGATCAAAAAGGGCGATACTGTGAAAGTCATCGCCGGGAAAGATAAAGACAAAGAAGGTAAAGTTATCGCCATCGATCACAAAGCAGGCAGAGTGACGGTAGAGGGAGTGAACATGCTGACAAAGCATACGAAGCCGAGCGCGGCGAACCAGAACGGCGGGATCGTACACCAGGAAGGCTCTATCCATATCTCCAACGTGATGTACGTCCACAAAGGAAAAGCGACGAGAGTGGGCTTCAAGATGGATGGGGACAAGAAAGTACGCTACGCAAAATCAACAGGCGAAGTAATCGATTAATCTTTAGGAAGGAGGGCATAAGTTTTGAGCAGACTGAAAGAACAGTACCAGAATGAAATGGTCGATGCACTGACCAAAAAATTCGGTTATAAGAATATTATGGAAGTGCCGAAGCTTGATAAGGTTGTAATCAACATGGGCGTCGGCGAGGCGAAAGACAACGCGAAGCTTCTGGATTCGGCAATTGCTGATCTTGAGAAGATTACAGGGCAGAAGGCGGTTGTCTGCAAAGCGAAGAAATCCGTTGCGAACTTCAAGCTGAGGGAAGGAATGTCAATCGGATGCAAAGTTACTTTAAGAGGCGAGAAGATGTATGAGTTCGTTGACCGTCTCATCAACCTTGCATTACCTCGTGTACGTGACTTTAGAGGCGTCAACCCGAATGCGTTTGACGGAAGGGGCAACTACGCTCTTGGTATTAAAGAGCAGCTTATCTTCCCAGAGATCGAGTATGATAAGATCGATAAAGTAAGAGGTATGGATATTATCTTTGTTACGACGGCAAAAACTGACGAAGAGGCGCGTGAGCTGTTGAAACAGTTCAATATGCCGTTTACAAAATAGGGAGGTAGATTATGGCTAAGACAGCGATGAAAATCAAGCAGCAGCGCAAACAGAAATTCTCCACAAGAGAATACAGCCGCTGTAGAATCTGCGGACGTCCGCACGCATATCTGAGAAAATATGGAATCTGCCGTGTTTGCTTCCGTGAGCTGGCATATAAAGGACAGATCCCAGGTGTTAAGAAAGCAAGCTGGTAGGCACTGAACACTTGGCGAGGCCAAGCGTTAGCGCCGACCGAGCCTAGTGGGAAGGCCGCTCCCAAGCGTTAGTGAAGCCAAGCCGGAGGCGAAGGCTGAGCTTAGGCGCACGGAGCCAGTTCCGTTATGTTCGTTATAAGAAACCTTATAAAAGAAAAAGGAGGAAAATGATTCATGACCATGAGCGATCCTATTGCAGATATGCTTACGAGAATCCGTAATGCGAATACTGCGAAACATGATACAGTAGATGTGCCTTCATCCAAGATGAAGCTTGCAATCGCGAACATCCTGCTAGACGAAGGGTACATTGAGAAATATGAACTCATCGAAGACGGCATATTTAAGACGATCCACATAACGCTTAAATATGGCGCAGACAAGAATGAGAAAGTTATCACGGGCCTTAAGAGGATCTCTAAGCCGGGCCTGCGTGTCTATGCGAACAGCGCAGACGTGCCGAAAGTGTTCGGCGGGCTTGGGACGGCGATCATCTCCACGAACCATGGAGTGATTACGGACAAAGAGGCAAGAAAGCTCGGCGTAGGCGGAGAAGTACTGGCCTTCGTTTGGTGACCGAAAGCAGCTTAGTGAAGTCGAGTCGTAGACGAAGACTGAACTTAGCGCGAGGTCGTTCTTGGACCTTAGCGAGGTATTCTACGAGCTTAGGGAGAAGAACTTCCTTGATGCAAATCGTAACTGAAAACAGAACAATCCATTGTTCCGAAAATTTAAGTTAAGGAGGATTAGGCAATGTCACGTATAGGAAGATTACCTGTTGTAATTCCGGCAGGCGTAACTGTCGAAGTTGCGGCAAACAATAAAGTGACTGTAAAAGGTCCAAAAGGGACTCTTGAAAGAGAGCTTCCTGCAGAGATGGAGATTAAGGCAGAAGGTGCAGAAGTTGTTGTGGCAAGACCGAACGATCTAAAGAGGATGAAGTCTTTACACGGTCTCACAAGAACATTGATTAATAATATGGTCATCGGCGTATCGAACGGGTACGAGAAGACTCTCGAGGTAAACGGCGTAGGGTACAGAGCAGCGAAATCAGGCAACAAGCTGACCCTTAACCTCGGATATTCCCATCCGGTCGAGATGATCGATCCGGAGGGGATCGAGACTGTTGTAGAAGGGCAGAATAAGATCATCGTTAAGGGCATCGACAAAGAAAAGGTAGGCCAGTACGCAGCAGAGATCAGAGACAAGAGAAGGCCTGAGCCGTATAAGGGCAAAGGCATTAAGTATGCTGATGAAGTAATCAGACGTAAAGTCGGCAAGACTGGTAAGAAATAAGAAAGGAGAGTGTAAAAATGGTTAGCAAAAAATCAAGAAGTGTTGTTCGTCAGGGTAAGCACAGAAGAATCCGTAATCGTTTGAGCGGTACTGCACAGTGTCCGCGCTTGGCAGTATTCAGAAGCAACAACCATATGTATGCACAGATCATTGACGATACGGCAGGAAATACTCTGGTTTCCGCTTCCACTCTTCAGAAAGACGTGAAAGCAAATTTAGAGAAGACAAACAACGTTGATGCAGCGGCATATTTAGGAAAAGTGATCGCAGAAAGAGCGATCGAGAAGGGTATTAAAGATGTTGTCTTTGACCGGGGCGGCTTTATATACCATGGCAAGGTTCAGGCATTAGCAGACGCAGCAAGAGAAGCTGGTTTGAATTTCTAGGAGGAGGAGCACACATGAGACAGGAACGTATTGATGCTGGTCAGTTAGAGCTAAATGAAAAAGTAGTGTCAATCAAGCGTGTAACCAAAGTTGTTAAGGGTGGCCGTAACATGAGATTCACAGCTTTAGTAGTTGTCGGAGACGGAAACGGCCATGTTGGCGCAGGATTGGGAAAAGCTACGGAGATCCCGGAAGCGATCCGTAAAGGGAAAGAGGACGCAGCGAAGAACCTCATCAATGTAGCATTAGATGATAATGGCAGTATTACACATGATTTTATCGGCAAATTCGGAGGGGCATGCGTGCTTCTTAAGAAAGCCGCGGAAGGTACTGGAGTTATCGCCGGAGGCCCGGCGCGTGCCGTGATCGAGATGGCAGGGATCAAGAACATCCGTACAAAATCTCTTGGTTCCAATAACAAGCAGAACGTAGTTCTGGCCACGATCGACGGATTACGTCAGATTAAGACTCCAGAGGCGGTTGCGAAGCTTCGCGGTAAATCTGTTGAGGAAATCTTAGGCTAAGGAGGCAGACAAAAATGGCAAACTTAAAAGTTACGTTAGTAAAATCTCCGATTGGCGCTGTGCCCAAGCATAAGAAAACGGTAGAGGCTCTGGGACTTAGAAAAATGAACAAGACAGTTGAGCTGCCGGACAACGCAGCAACAAGAGGTATGGTTAAACAGGTGCAACACCTGGTAAAAGTTGAGGAAGCATAAGGATTAAGATTCTGATAAGGAGGTGTCACATGGATTTATCAAACTTAAGGCCTGCTGATGGTGCGAAACAGAATGATAATTTCAGAAGAGGACGTGGACACGGTTCTGGTAACGGCAAGACAGCCGGCAAGGGCCACAAAGGTCAGAAAGCCCGCTCGGGAGGTACAAGACCAGGGTTTGAAGGCGGGCAGATGCCATTATATAGAAGGATACCAAAAAGAGGCTTCACGAATATCAATTCTAAAGAGATCGTTGGTATTAATGTAAGCGCTCTTGAAGTATTCGACAATGATGCAGTTGTTTCAGTAGAGACGCTCAAGGAGCAGGGCATCGTAAAGAATGAAAGAGACGGTGTTAAGATCCTTGGTAATGGCGAGCTCACAAAGAAGCTTACAGTGCAGGCGAACGCATTCAGTGCAGGAGCCGTGGCTAAGATTGAGGCGTTAGGTGGAAAAGCAGAGGTGATTTAATGTTAGATACATTGAAAAGAGCGTGGGGGATCAAAGACATACGCAAGAAGATCGTGTACACGTTCTTCATGCTTGTCATAATCAGGCTTGGTTCCCAGCTTCCGACACCGGGAGTGAACGCAAATTATCTCAAACAGTTTTTCGCACAGAATTCCGGGGAGGCGTTTAACTTACTGAACGCTTTCACCGGAGGCTCTTTAGAGGCGATGTCGATATTTGCCCTCAGCATCACGCCGTATATTACGTCTTCCATCATTATGCAGCTTCTTACGATCGCGATCCCGAAGCTCGAAGAGATGCAGAAGGAAGGTGCGGATGGGAGAAAGAAGATCGTCGCTATTACAAGATATATGACAGTAGGGCTTGCGATTGTTGAGTCTACTGCCATGGCAGTGGGGTTCGGCCGTCAGGGGCTTCTGGTAGAATATAATTTCGTGAGCGTGGCTATCGTAGTCCTTACGCTCACAGCCGGATCGGCATTCCTCATGTGGGTCGGCGAGAGGATTACGGAGAAGGGTATCGGGAACGGCATTTCTATTGTGCTGGTAATTAATATCGTTTCACGTATCCCGAGCGATATGACGACTCTTTTCAACCAGTTCGTAAAGGGGAAAAGTATCGCATCGGGCGCTCTTGCAGTAGTAGTCATTCTTGCGATCATTATCCTGCTGGTCGTGTTCGTCGTGATTTTGCAGAGTGGGGAGAGACGGATTTCCGTACAGTATTCACAGAAGGTAGTCGGAAGAAGGACGTATGGGGGACAGTCTTCCCATATCCCGCTTAAGGTGAACACCGCGGGAGTTATTCCGATTATTTTTGCATCTTCGCTGATGCAGACCCCAATCGTCGTTGCATCTTTTCTTGGGAAAGGAGACGGAACGGGGATTGGAAGCGAGATCTTAAGAGGCTTAAACCAGGGGAACTGGTGTAACCCTCAAAATATTCAGTACACTTGGGGGCTCCTCGTGTATATCGTCCTCACCGTATTCTTTGCGTACTTCTATACCTCGATTACTTTCAATCCGTTAGAGATCGCAAATAATATGAAAAAGAACGGAGGGTTCATCCCAGGCATCAGACCGGGCAAGCCGACGGTGGAGTACTTGACGAAGAGATTGAAATATATTATCTTTATCGGCGCGTGCGGCCTGATCATCATACAGATCGTCCCGATATTCTTTAACGGCGTATTCGGAGCGAGCGTATCTTTCGGAGGTACATCGCTTATCATTATCGTCAGCGTAATATTGGAGACTCTGAAGCAGATCGAATCCCAGATGCTTGTAAGGAACTACAAGGGATTTTTAAATAACTAAGCAAAGCGGGCCTCCTGGCTTGCTTTGCCATGCCGGACGGATCGTGGATGTTCGTCCGGGGACATTGAGACTCGCGGAGCAATTCCGCGGGTTAAAATGCTATAAAGGAGACGAAAACTATGAAGATTATTATGTTGGGCGCTCCCGGAGCGGGAAAAGGCACGCAGGCAAAGAAGATTGCCGCTAAGTATGACATTCCGCACATTTCTACGGGAGACATTTTCAGGGCAAATATCAAAAATGGGACGGATCTTGGAAAGAAGGCGAAGACCTATATGGACCAGGGGCTTCTTGTCCCGGATGAGCTGGTTGTAGATCTGGTCGTGGATCGGGTGGCTCAGGATGACTGTGCGGGCGGTTATGTACTGGACGGGTTCCCACGGACGATCCCGCAGGCAGAAGCGCTTGATAAAGCGCTGGCCGCTCTGGGACAGAAAGTTGATTATGCGATCGACGTGGAAGTCCCGGATGAGAATATCATCAGCCGTATGGGAGGACGCCGTGCATGCGTGGGCTGCGGGGCTACATACCATATGGAATATGCCGCGCCGAAAGCAGAGGGCATCTGCGACACGTGCGGAAAAGAGCTTATTTTAAGGGACGATGATAAGCCGGAGACAGTAGGGAAACGCCTTGACGTATATCATGAGCAGACGCAGCCTCTCATCGACTATTATGCATCCGCAGGGATCCTTAAGGAAGTGGATGGAACTGCCGACATCAATGATGTATTCCAAACAATCACAGAGATTTTAGGAGCGTAGCCTCATGCCTATTACCATTAAATCAGCGAGAGAGATAGAGCTTATGACAGAAGCGGGGCGTATCCTTGAGATTGTCCACGGCGAGCTTCAGAAAGCGCTGCGCCCAGGTATGAGCACGAAAGAGATCGACCGTCTGGGGGAGGAAGTGATCAGAAGCTATGGCTGCACCCCTTCCTTCCTCGGCTACAGAGGTTATCCGGCGTCTATCTGCGTGTCCCTCAATGAAGAGGTCGTCCACGGCATCCCGAACGATAAGCGTATCGTTAAGGAAGGCGATATCGTAAGCCTGGATGCAGGCGTCATCTATAAAGGCTACCATTCTGATGCGGCGAGGACCCATGCCGTCGGCGAGGTGAGCGAAGAAGCAAGGAACCTTATACGGGTGGCCCGTGAAAGCTTCTTTGAAGGTATAAAATATGCAAAAGAGGGCAATCATCTATCTGATATCTCAGGGGCGATCGGACGGTATGTTGAAAAGAACGGGTGCGGAGTAGTCCGGGATCTGTGCGGGCACGGGATTGGAGGAAGCCTCCATGAAGCGCCGGAAATACCGAATTATGTAATGAGCAGGAAAGGCGTGAAGCTAAGAGCCGGGATGACCCTCGCCATCGAGCCGATGATTAATGCCGGAGGGTGGGAAGTGGACTGGCTTGAGGACGAGTGGACCGTGGTGACAAGAGACGGGAGCCTGTCGGCACATTATGAGAATACAGTGCTGATTACAGCCGGAGAGCCGATACTCCTGACTCTGACAGGAGAGATGTGATATGGACAGGTATAAAGAAGGGATGCTCGCACGCTCCACGGCAGGCCATGACGCTGGGAAAGTTTATGTGATAATCCAGGACGACGGGACATATGTATATTTAGCAGACGGCAGAGCTAGAACTCTGGACAGGCTGAAAAAAAAGAAGAAGAAGCATGTACAGCTGATCTGTGAGCAATATGACATTTCAGAGATTACTGACGTGAAGATTAAATATATATTGAAGAATCGTAATAAGGAAGAAGAGTAGGAGGACGACGCATATGTCAAAAGCTGACGTGATTGAAATTGAGGGAACCGTAGTAGAGAAGCTGCCTAACGCAATGTTCCAGGTGGAGCTTGAGAATGGGCATCAAGTACTTGCACATATCAGCGGAAAGCTCAGGATGAACTTTATCAAAATCTTACCGGGCGATAAAGTGACGCTGGAGCTGTCGCCGTATGATCTTTCAAAAGGGAGGATCATCTGGAGGGATAAGTAGATTAAGAGAAGTGCGGGAGGGACAGAATGGGTTATCATTTTGTCCTTTTTTTCATAGGGCAGACAGGCCTTAAAATTCTTGTTGACTTTCCTTGACATAGAGTGATATAATATATAAGCGCATTTCTGCGTTTTTATCTCTGAGCGTATATCGGACGTTCGTCCGACCGCCCTGTTAGGGCGCGTACAGGGGATGCCCGGACGGGTATGTGTTCTCGCAAAATACCGCGGCAAAGGAAGCGGGAATCCGGAGATGTGCAAATAAGTATGTCCGAGCGGGCATAGAAAAGCATAGCAATGGAGGAAAGGAGGATCTCACATGAAGGTTAGATCATCAGTAAAGCCAATTTGCGAAAAATGCAAAGTAATTAAAAGAAAAGGAAGCATCCGCATCATTTGCGAGAATCCAAAGCACAAGCAGAGACAAGGCTAGCGCTTAAGGATGGATCGTGATTCAGGCGGCTGATAGCTGTGCGCTGTAAGGCGCGCAGGCTGTTTAATATACAAGGAGCACCTTTAGCCGGTGGATATCCTCGTATATTGCTTCTAATGCCGGCCCGTCATTGCCGGAGACACCGGCGGCCGGAAAGGGCGTGGACCGAACACGCCTGGACGAGAAGTGTAGCAGGCTCAAGGATAGCTCGCCAGCTACTCAGTAGTCCCTATTAAAGTCAGTATCAAAAAGTGAAAAGAAAATGGAGGAAAATTCACATGGCTCGTATTGCAGGTGTAGATTTACCAAGAGACAAACGTGTTGAGATCGGGTTGACTTATATCTACGGGATCGGAAGATCAAGCTCAAACCGTATTCTGGCAGAGGCAGGAGTAAGCCCTGACATCCGCTGCAGAGATCTTACAGATGAAGATGTAAAGAAGATCAGCGCAGTTATCGACGAGACACAGATGGTCGAGGGTGATCTTAGAAGAGAGATCGCTCTTAATATTAAGAGGTTACAGGAAATTGGGTGCTACAGAGGCATCCGCCACAGAAAAGGGCTTCCGGTGCGCGGTCAGAAGACAAAGACGAACGCAAGGACAAGAAAAGGCCCGAAGAGGACAGTAGCAAACAAGAAAAAGTAGGCCGAAAGCAACTTGATGAGAGCAAGTTGGAAACGCAGCTCGAATTTAGTGCGAGGCCGTTCGCGAATCTTAATGAATGCGTAGCATGAATTTAGCTGAGCGAACATGCACGGCACTATTTTAAGGTAACAAGCTAATTCAAATAAGAATCAAGAAAGCGTAGGTTAGTTTTATTATGGCAAAGAAAGTTACAAAGAAAGTGACAAAAAAACGTGTCAAGAAAAACGTTGAACGCGGACAAGCACATATCCAGTCATCTTTTAATAACACCATCGTTACATTGACAGATGCACAGGGTAACGCACTTTCATGGGCAAGTGCAGGCGGTCTGGGATTTAGAGGTTCAAGGAAATCTACCCCTTATGCGGCGCAGATGGCGGCGGAGACTGCAGCGAAAGCAGCACTGATACACGGCCTGAAGTCCGTTGACGTTATGGTCAAAGGGCCGGGGTCAGGAAGAGAGGCAGCGATCCGTGCCCTTCAGGCATGCGGGATCGATGTGACAAGCATCAAGGACGTTACTCCGGTACCACATAATGGTTGCCGTCCACCGAAGCGCAGAAGAGTCTAATTTAGGAGGGAAATGAAGACATGGCAGTAAATAGAGTTCCGGTTCTGAAAAGATGCCGTTCCCTTGGAATGGATCCGGTATATTTAGGAATTGATAAAAAATCTAACAGACAGCTGAGAAGATCAGGCAGGAAGATGAGCGAGTACGGGCTTCAGCTCCGCGAGAAGCAGAAAGCAAAATTCATCTATGGCGTTCTGGAGAAGCCTTTCAGAAATTATTATAAGAAAGCGAAACAGATGAAGGGCATGACAGGCGAGAACCTGATGGTGCTTCTGGAGACAAGGCTGGATAACGTCGTATTCCGTATGGGGCTTGCAAGGACAAGGCGTGAGTCCAGACAGATCGTAGGCCACAAGCATGTGCTTGTCAATGGAAAGCAGGTGAATATCCCGTCTTATCTGGTGAAGGCCGGGGATGTGATCGAGATTAAAGAAAAGCACAAAGGATCTCCGAGGTACAAAGAGATTGTAGAGGTTACAGGAGGGCGCATGGTCCCGGATTGGCTCGAGGTAGATGCGGAGAATTTAAAAGGGACTGTGAAAGAGCTTCCGTCCCGTGAAGCGATCGATGTTCCGGTAGATGAGATGCTGATCGTCGAGCTGTATTCTAAATAATAACCCGTAACACCACAGGAGGTGGACTTTAGTGTTTGATTTTAATAAACCCAATATTGAGATAACAGAGATTTCAGAAGATAAAAAGTATGGAAGATTTGTTGTAGAGCCTTTGGAGAGGGGATATGGCACAACATTAGGCAATTCTCTTAGAAGGATCATGCTTTCATCACTTCCCGGCGCTGCTGTCAGCCAGGTAAAGATTGATGGCGTGCTGCATGAGTTCAGCTCTATCCCAGGCGTTAAGGAAGATGTTACAGAGATTGTCATGAATCTTAAATCATTGGCGATTAAGAATACATCGGATACAGATGAGCCGAAGACGGCGTACATTGAGTTCGAGGGCGAAGGTGTTGTTACGGCAGCAGATATTCAGGTAGATCAGGATATTGAGATCATGAATCCTGACACTGTTATCGCAACTTTAAACGGAGGTGCTGACAGCAAGCTGTATATGGAGCTTACTATTACAAAGGGAAGAGGCTATAGCAGCGCTGATAAGAATAAGAAGGACGATTCGCCGATAGCGATGATCCCGATCGATTCTATCTACACCCCGGTAGAACGTGTGAACCTCACAGTAGAGAATACACGTGTCGGTCAGATTACAGACTTTGATAAGCTGACATTAGACGTATATACGAACGGTACATTACTTCCCGACGAGGCGGTGAGCCTTGCGGCGAAAGTACTCAGCGAGCACTTAAGGCTCTTTATCGATTTGTCCGAAGTGGCGCAGGCTGCTGAAGTCATGATTGAGAAAGAGGATGATGAGAAAGAGAAAGTGCTTGAGATGAACATTGACGAATTAGAGCTGTCTGTTCGTTCTTACAATTGCCTGAAAAGGGCCAGCATCAATACGGTCGAAGAATTGACGAACAGGACCCCGGAAGACATGATGAAAGTGCGTAACCTGGGACGTAAGTCTCTGGAAGAAGTACTTGCAAAACTTGAGGAGCTGGGGCTGAGCTTAAGCAAGGGCGAAGAGTAAAGCAGCAGCCCGATAATATTTCCGCCAGTAAGCCCGAAGAGCCTGGCGGGAGCATTTGGCTAGTAAGCCCGAAGAGTATAACCAAGTGTAGATATGGAGGATTAGAAGATGGCAAAGTATAGGAAGCTCGGCAGAACATCAAGCCAGAGAAAAGCATTATTAAGAAACCAGGTGACGGCGCTGATCACCCACGGCAAGATCAGGACGACTGAGGCGAGAGCAAAAGAGATCCGCAAGATCGCCGAAGGCCTTATCGCGATGGCGGTAAAAGAGAGAGATAATTTTGAAGAGGTTACTGTTAAAGCAAAAGTGGCTCGCAAAGATAAGGACGGCAAGAGAGTAAAAGAAGTTGTAGACGGCAAGAAGGTTACCGTATATGACGAGGTTGAGAAGAAGATTAAGAAAGATCTTCCAAGCAGGCTCCACGCACGTCATCAGATGCTGAAAGTGCTGTATCCGGTGAAAGACGTTCCGACTGCGGCAGCAGGAAGAAAAAGGAATACGAAGCAGGTGGATCTCGTTGCGAGGCTTTTTGACGAGATCGCTCCAAAATATGAAAACCGCAACGGCGGTTACACAAGGATCGTAAAGATTGGGCAGCGCAAAGGCGATGCGGCGATGGAAGTCCTTATCGAGCTTGTGTAAAGTTGATAAGCCTCAGAAGGGCTGTCGGTCTGGACCGACAGCCCTTTTTTTATCATATAGGAAGCTCCGCTTTGTTCCTGTATTGTCTCGTTAAAAAAATCACGATTGTGTAAAATTAAGTACATTGATAAATTTTAGTTACAAATTTACAAGAGTAATGGTATAATGGTGAAAATATTTAACAATACATACAAGGAGGAAAGGCGGAAAATGAGTAGGTTAGAGATTGATTCCCCAAGTAGAGCAGACATTGTCATAGAAGGCCTCTACAAAGATCTGGAACGTCGCATCGAATCCAGCCCGCCGGGCTTATGTCCGGTAGATATGGCGAGGGCATTTCTGGAGCTGTGCCATGCACAGACATGCGGGAAATGTGTCCCGTGCCGTATCGGCCTTGGCCAGCTGAACCATCTGATCACGGATGTCCTTGACGGAAAAGCGACTATGGAGACGCTGGAAGTTATGGAGGAGACGGCAGTCTCTATTATGGAGACAGCAGACTGCGCCATAGGCTATGAGGCTGCTAACATGGTATATAAGGGTCTTATCGGATACCGTGACGATTATGTTGAGCATATTGAGAGAGGGCGTTGTATCTGTACATACAGCCAGCCCGTACCATGCGTATCTCTGTGCCCGGCGCGCGTCGATATACCAGGCTATATCGCTCTTATATTAGAAGGGCGGTATGCAGATGCAGTGCGTCTGATCAGGAAGGACAACCCGTTCCCTACAACATGCGGCTTTATCTGTGAGCATCCATGTGAAGCAAGATGCCGCAGGAATATGGTCGACGATTCCGTCAATATCCGTGGCCTTAAAAGAGTGGCGGCCGATTTTGCAGGGGAGGTGGATCCTCCAGCATGTGCAAAGAGCACAGGCAAGAAAGTCGCCGTTTTAGGAGGAGGCCCGTGCGGGCTTAGCGCGGCTTACTATTTACAGCTGATGGGACACCAGACGACTGTGTATGAGATGCTTCCGAAGCTTGGAGGGATGCTGCGGTATGGAATACCGAACTACCGCCTGCCTAAAGATCGTCTGGACGATGATATTAACAGCATCCTGAAGACTGGGGTGGAAGTGAAGTATAATGTCAAAGTTGGCAAGGATGTGACCATTCAGGATCTTCAGAAAGAATATGACGCAGTCCTTATCTCCGTGGGAGCCAGCACGGATAAGAAGCTGGGGCTCCCGGGAGAAGATGCAGAGGGCGTGCTGCCTGCGGTAGAATTCTTAAGGAATGTAGGCATGAACGAGAATATGGATCTGAGCGGCAAAGAAGTGGCGGTCATCGGAGGCGGGAACGTATCTATGGATGCGGTGCGTACTGCGAAGCGCCTGGGCGCGAAGAAGGTCAGCATCGTATATCGCAGGAGGGTTGCGGATATGACGGCTCTTTACGAGGAGATCGAGGGCGCTGTTGCAGAAGGGATAGAGCTCCAGACGTTGAAAGCGCCTGCCTCCATTGACGTGGATGAGAACAACCATGTAAGAGGGATTTATGTGACGCCGCAGATGGTAAGCGCGATCAAAGATGGACGTGCAAGCATCAGGCCGACGGGAGAAGAGGATATCTACATTCCGTGCGACGCGCTGATCATCGCTATCGGGCAGAGCATTGAGACGAAACATTTTGAAGACGCGGGAGTACCAGTATCGCGTGGGAAGATCAAGACTACAAGCACAGGAGCATTCGAAGACATGCCGGGCGTCTTTGCAGGAGGAGACAGCGCCAGCGGCCCTGCCACCGTTATCAAAGCAATCGCGGCGGCTAAAGTAGTGGCGGCCAATATCGACGAATATCTGGGCTATCATCATATTATTACTTGTGACGTGGAGATCCCGGAGCCGAACTTAGACGACAGAGATCCGTGTGGGCGCGTGAACCTGACAGAGCGCGAAGCATGCGAGAGAGTCTGCGACTTTGAGGGCGTCGAGAACTGCATGACGAAGAAAGAGGCGGATCAGGAAGCAGGCCGGTGCTTACGGTGCGATCATTTTGGATATGGAATATTTAAGGGAGGCAGAGAAAAATTATGGTAAATCTTACTATTGACGGAAAACAGATTTCGGTAAAAGAAAATACCACGATCATGGATGCTGCCGACCAGAACGGGATTTCTATCCCAAGCCTTTGCTATCTGAAGGGCATCAATGAGATCGCGGCCTGCCGCGTGTGCGTGGTAGAGCTGGAAGGGAAAGAGAAGCTTCTTACCGCATGTAATAATGTGGCGGAAGAGGGCATGGTCATCTATACGAACAGCCCAAAAGTAAGAAAGCACAGAAGGAATACAGTAGAGCTTTTGCTCTCTCAGCATGACTGTATGTGCGTCACGTGCCCAAGAAGCGGGAACTGCAGCCTCCAGAAAGTAGCGAACGATCTGGATATACTGGATATCCCGTTCCGTCAGGTTCTGGAGCATCAGAAATGGAATAAGGAATTCCCGCTGATCCGGAATTCTGAGAAATGTATTAAATGTATGCGCTGCATCCAGGTCTGTGACAAAGTGCAGGGATTGAATATATGGGATCTGGAAGGGACAGGATCCAGGACAACAGTAAACGTATCGGGCCATAAGACGATCGAAGAGTCTGCCTGCTCTCTGTGCGGACAGTGTATTACACATTGCCCGACCGGCGCGCTCAGCGAGAGGAGCGATACTGGGAAGGTGTGGAAGGCTATCGCGGATCCGGATAAGATTGTCGTAGTGCAGGTGGCTCCTGCGGTAAGAGCAGCCTGGGGCGAGCAGATAGGGCTTCCTTTGGAGGAGGCGACCATCGGAAAGATTATGGACGCTCTGAAGAGGATGGGAGCAGACTATGTGTTTGACACTGTATTCTCCGCAGACCTTACGATCATGGAAGAGGCGCAGGAGTTCGTGGAGAGGTTCACGAGAGGCGAGCTGAAAGACCGTCCGATGTTCACCTCCTGCTGCCCGGGCTGGGTACGCTTCATTAAGAGCCAGTACCCGCATCTCGTGAAATATCTGTCTACTGCGAAGTCGCCGCAGCAGATGTTCGGCGCCGCTATGAAGACATATTTCGCACAGAAGATAGGCGTAAGCCCTGAAAAGATATTCGCGGTATCTGTCATGCCTTGTACGGCGAAGAAGGCAGAGTGCGAGATGGAGCTGTTCTACGAGGAATATGCAGGGCACGACGTTGACGTGGTCGTTACTACAAGAGAGCTTGTGAAGATGATCCGTTCTGCTCACATCCGCCCGGAGACGTTGAAAGATGTTGAGAGCGACCGCCCAATGCAGGAAGGGACGGGGGCAGGAGTCATCTTTGGAGCGACCGGCGGCGTTATGGAGGCCGCGCTTCGGACTGCATACGCGATCATCAAGAAAGAGAACCCTCCTGCAGATGCCTTCAAGGATGTCAGAAGCAAAGGGTTCAATGAGAACAACGGCGTGCAGGAAGCGGACTTTATGGTTGACGATATCAAAGTACGGACAGCGGTAGTCAGCGGCCTTGGAAATACGAGAGCTCTGCTTAAGAAGATTGAATCCGGCGAAGCGCAGTATGACTTCGTGGAAGTCATGGCATGTCCGGGAGGATGTGTCGGCGGCGGAGGACAGCCGATCCATGACGGAGAGGAGCTGGCTTTTGAGCGAGGCAAGAATCTTTACGATCTGGACGAGAAGATGCAGATCCGCCATTCTCATGAGAATCCTGACATCCAGAAGATGTACGAGGAATATTTTGAGAAGCCGGTGTCTCATAAGGCGCATCTGTTGTTACATACCGATCACCTGGACAGCATGAGCAAATATGGGACCGGATATACGAAGCTAAAGTAAGAGAAAGAGACAATTAGCCCAGAGGGACGGGACATAATCCCCGCGGGAATATGGTCATGGACAAAGAGGAGCAGAAAAGCTTTTCGTTATGACGATGTTCCCGCGGGGCTTTTCCGCTTGCAATCTAGATAAAAACATGTATAATTAGGCTGGATGATGTTCTGAGCGTAAAGACAAGGCGACGGAGCAAGGATGCTACAGGAAGGGAGGACTGGGATGGAAGAAAAGAAAATCATTGAATTTCGCGGTATTGTAAAGAACTTTGACGGGCAGATCGTATTAAAAGGGATAAATTTGGATATTTATGAAAATGAATTCGTGACCCTGCTTGGGCCAAGCGGATGTGGGAAGACAACACTTCTTCGGATATTGGGAGGGTTCCTTCCTGCCGACGAAGGAAAAGTGATATTTGACGGCGAGGAGATCAGCGACAGGCCGCCTTATGAGAGGGAGCTTAATACAGTGTTCCAGAAATACGCGCTGTTCCCTCATTTGAGCGTATATGAGAATATTGCTTTCGGTCTTAAGATTAAAAAGGTGAGCAAGGATATCATTGACCAGAAAGTGATGAAGATGCTAAAGCTTATCGGCCTGGAGGGGTATGAGGATAAGAATACGACTCTGCTGTCCGGCGGGCAGCAGCAGCGGGTAGCGATCGCAAGAGCCCTCGTAAACGAGCCGAAAGTCCTGCTTCTTGACGAGCCTCTGGCAGCCCTTGATCTAAAGCTTCGAAAAGAGATGCAGTATGAATTGAAACGGATCCAGCAAGAAGTCGGTATCACATTTATCTTTGTGACCCACGATCAGGAGGAGGCGCTTACCATGTCTGACAAGATCGTTGTCATGAAGAATGGGGAGATCCAGCAGGTGGGGACGCCGCAGGATATCTACAATGAGCCGGCGAACCGTTTTGTGGCGCAGTTCATCGGGGAGAGCAATATCCTGTCTGCCGTGATGTTGGAGGACTATAAGGTACAGTTTGATGATATTATATTTGACTGTGTGGACTTTGGGTTTAAGGAGAATGAGAAAGTGGATGTAGTCATCCGGCCGGAGGACATTGACATTGTGGATGTGAGAGACGGCAAGATGACAGGGGAGGTCTTAAGCGTTCTGTTCAAGGGCGTCCACTATGAGATTATGGTAGAGACTGTCCCGGGTACGAGCGTCACGGTTAATATGCGCGTGATCCGGGATCAGGATGTGACAAGTGAGAACGGGAAAGAGAAGATCAGCGCCAACAACTTTTATGTAGACATTGACGATGTGGCAGATCTGGATGACAAGGAGATCATTGCCCTCTCCAACGCACAGGCATGGGAGGTAGAGAGCGATGAGTTCATTTCTATCGCGAAAGTCGAGTATGAGCTGTCTGAAGAGGAAGGACAGTATCCGGTTACGTTTACTACTGTGAACGGGACAAGCATCGTGCGTACCATTTTTGTCGTTGATCAGCCATTCGTGAAGAATGAGAAGGCAAATGAGGCGGTCATGGCGTTCAACTTCTTTAAGACGGTGGACGAGATACGAGAGTCTCAGGCTCTTGACACAGATCTTAAGACATGGGCAGGAGCGCAGGGGTGGAAGCTGAGCAATGAGGATCAGAGCGTTGACATCAGCGTCGATTATGATTTTGATGCAGAAAATATGACAGAAGGCGTGTATAAGATCACATTCTCTACAACAGGGCGTGAATTCAAGATACATACGACGGATTATTCTGAGGAGGGCCAGGAGGTCGGCCTGACATTCTTCCCGGAAGACATCCATGTCATGTCTAAGGTGGGATATTAATGAAGCGGTTCTCACAACTGGCACTGCCATACATCGTGTGGGCGGCGTTAATGTTGGTGCTCCCTATGGGGCTTATCGCTGTATACTCTTTTATGGAGCGCGGCAACAGCATTATCCCGTTTTCCTTTTCGCTTGAGCATTATATTAAGTTCTTTACCGACCGTGACTTTTTACTAATCCTCTGGCGTTCGTTGATGATTGCAGTGAAGACGACGGTTATCTGCCTTATCCTTGGCTATCCGGCGGCGTACGTTATCGCGCGCAGCAGGGAGAAGGTGCAGAATGCCCTGATCCTGTGCATTACGATCCCTATGTGGATCAATATGCTTGTAAGGACGTATGCGTGGATTGGGCTTTTAAGCGAGGGAGGGCTGATCCAGAGGATTTTTGGCGCTCTCGGGCTTGGAGATATGGAGCTTTTATATACAGAAGGAGCGGTGCTGCTTGGCATGGTGTATAACTTCCTTCCATTCATGATCTTGCAGATCCAGGCTTCCTTAAGCAAGATGGACAATTCTCTTCTGGAGGCCAGCGCAGATCTTGGAGCCAGCCCAGCGCAGACGTTCAGACGCGTCACGCTGCCGCTTTCTATCCCAGGAGTTATCAATGGGATCACGCTTGTGTTCCTGCCCGCGGTGAGCTCTTTCTTTATTCCGAAGCTTTTAGGAGGCGGACAGTACTTCCTGATTGGGAATATGATTGAGAACCAGTTCATTACTGTAGGAGAATGGAATTTCGGAAGCGCTATCTCTATGATTATGGCGGCCATCATGATGCTCCTTATGATGGCAGTGCGTAAGGCCGAGGCTCACAGCCGCGGCGACGATCTCGAAAAGGGAGGGCGATCTGAAGGAAAAGGCATGGCAGGCAGAGGAAGGGGGGCGTGAAGATGAGGAGGAACAGAAAGGCTTTCGGAAAGATAATGATGCTCCTTATAATCGTATTTTTCTATCTTCCGATAGCATATATGATCGTGTTTTCCTTTAACGACGGGAAGTCATTGACGAATTTCGCAGGTTTTTCTCTGCGGTGGTATGAGCATATGCTGAAGTCAAAAGATATGATGGAGGCGTTGTATACGACGTTCAGTATTGCGCTCCTTGCTACGTTCATATCTACGGTGGCAGGCACGATCGCGGCGATCGGGCTTAGCAGATCCAGGAAGATCGTCCGGGATCTGCTGTCGCAGATCAACAATTTGCCGATCATGAACCCGGAGATCGTAACAGCGATCGGCTTCATGCTGCTGTTCATTACATTCAGGATTGAGAAGGGGTATATGACCATGCTGCTGGCTCATATTGCTTTTTGCATCCCTTATGTGATGCTCTCAGTCATGCCGAAGATCAAATCTTTAGATCCGAACCTTGCAGATGCGGCTATGGATTTGGGGGCGACTCCATGGCGGGCGCTTACGAAAGTTATTGTGCCGCAGATCACACCGGGCATCGTATCAGGCGCGCTGATCGCATTTACGATGTCTGTGGACGATTTCATTATCTCTTACTTTGTGACGGGGAGAGGTGTGAAGAACTTAAGCATTATGGTGTATACAATGAGCAAACGGGTAAATCCGAGCATCAATGCGATCTCCACACTTGTAGTCGTGATCATCACGGCGGCGCTCCTGATTATTAATCTGGCGCCGGCGCTGATGGCAAGGAGGGAGAAGAAGGAGACGGTCGGAAGGCGGATCGGGCTGCTTCCAGTAGCGGCAGTCTGCGGAGCCCTGACGGCGGTCGTTATTTTCGGGGGGATCGAGAAGGGCGGTGCAGACCGTCCGTTCGAGGGGCAGACGCTTCACCTTTATATTTGGGGAGAGTATATCGGGGAGAATATTATCGGGGATTTTGAGGAGGAGACGGGGGCTACAGTGGTCATGGAGAACTTTGACTTGAATGAGCAGATGTACATCAAAGTGGCGAACGGGGAATCTTATGACATTCTCGTACCAAGCGATTATATGATCGAGCGTCTGATACAGGAAGATCTCTTGCAGAAGCTGGATCACTCTAAGCTTGACTGTATGGATAAGCTCTCAGATGCGGTCAGAGGGCTCCCCTACGACCCGGATAATGACTATTCCGTTCCATATTTTTGGGGTACGGTTGGAATTGTTTATGATAAGACAAAGGTGGACATTAAGGATCTTGAGGAGCAGGGGTTTGGGATTTTTCTCAATGAGAAATATAAGGGAGACGTATACCTCTATGATTCGGAGAGGGATTCTTTTATGATGGCGTTAAAAAACCTTGGCTACTCCATGAACACGGAGAGTGAAGCAGAGCTTCAGGAGGCGTATGAGTGGCTCGTTAAGTGTGTGGCGACGATGGACACAGAGATTGTTACAGATGAGATCATTGATAACATGGCGCAAGGAAGAAAGGCGCTGGGCCTGATCTACTCAGGTGATGCGGTGTATGTTATGAATGAGAATGAGGATATGGGCTATTACATGCCGGAAAGTGGAACGAACCTGTGGTCAGACGCTATGGTCATCCCGAAGAACGCCAGGAGCCCGGAGCTGGCGCATGCATTTATCAATTATGCGACAGACTATGACGGAGCATATGATAATTCCAGCTATGTGGGCTACACTTCTGCAAATCAGGAGGTCATAGAGGTCATTTATGGGCCGGGCGGGGACTATGAGGGTATTGACGCCTATATCCCGCGCACAGGAAACGAGAATGACGAAGTGTTCGTGTATAATGAAGCGACGAAGCAGACGATCGGTAATCTGTGGAGCAGAGTAAAGGTTGCGGCGAGCAATGCAGACTGATAAGATATTGTCTGAGTTTGCTTTATAGAGGAAAGTTTGTTAGAATGGAACATAGAATGAATATGGAAAAAGATACAAAGCTGTGTTCTATGAAGGTACGAAAGGATTTGGTCATTTATGGGCAAAGAGATTAAGCTGATCGCGTTTGACTTAGACGGAACGCTTCTTACAACGAGCAAAGAGATTACATCCTATACAAGAAAGATACTGGAAGAGGCGGCTGCCAGAGGGATTGAGATCGTCCCTGCCACCGGAAGGCCGATCCGGGGCGTTCCAGAAGACCTCTACTGTTTTCCAGGAGTCCGTTATGCAGTCACATCCAATGGAGCAAGGCTTATCGAGATGGCCACGGGGAGGACGGTACGTGAGGATCTTCTTTCTTATGAAAAAGCAAAAGAAGTATTGGCTATCTTACAGGAATATGATACAATGCGGGAAGTGTTCTACGATGGGCAGGGATATATTGAGAAGGAGAAGCTTTCCAGAGTGGAGCGGTATATACACACGAAAGCTGTGACGGATTATATAACGAGGACCAGGGTTCCTGTAGAAGATCTGGAGGGGATGTTTGAGCGAGAAAGACGGGCGGTGGATAAGCTGCAAGGCCTTTTTGCGGACTGGGGGGAGAGGGAAGCATGTTATGCAAGGCTTCAGAAGATGAGCGGCATAGAGGTCGCGGGCGCCCTTGGCAATAATGTGGAGGTCAATGGAGCGGGCGTGCATAAAGGAGCCGCTCTCGCTGTGCTTGGGGAAAGGCTTGGGATCAGTCCGGAGGAGATGCTTGCTTTTGGAGATGGCTCTAATGATATTACAATGCTGCAGATGGCGGGGACCGGCATCGCTGTGGCCAACGCGCAGCCGGAAGTGAGAGAAGCGGCGGACGGCATCGCAGGCTCCAATGATGAGGACGGCGTCGCGAGATATATAGAGAGGCACATACTAAGCTAGATAGAAGGAGAGTTGGATGTTAGACATAATAAAAGTAATTATTTTGGGAATCGTGGAGGGGATCGCTGAGTGGCTGCCGATAAGCAGTACCGGACATCTGATCCTTGTGGGCGATCTCCTTGCACCGAGCATGAGCGAAGAGTTCATGGAAATGTTTAATGTAGTGATCCAGCTTGGGGCGATCATGGCGGTCGTGGTCATATATTTTCATAAATTAAACCCTTTTTCCCCCAAGAAGACGCAGAAGCAAAAGCTTCTCACATGGCAGATGTGGATTAAGGTACTGATTGCTTCTATCCCTGCGGGAGTCGTAGGAGTACTGTTCAATGATATTTTGGATGAGATATTCTACAAGCCGTTCCCGGTGGCGGTCATGCTGATCTTGTACGGTGTCCTGTTTATCATTGTGGAGGATCGGAATGCAGGGAGGAAGGCTTCTGTCACGCGTATTTCGAATCTGTCTGTGCCTATGCTGCTCTGGATCGGATTTTTCCAGATGCTTGCGCTGATCCCGGGTACGTCCCGTTCCGGCGCTACTATAGTGGGGGCGCTTATTATCGGCGTGTCCAGGGAGGTCGCCGCGGAGTTCACATTCTTTCTGGCGATCCCGGCCATGTTCGGAGCAAGCTTCCTGAAGCTGGTGAAGTTTGGGTTCGCTTTCACAGGCGCGGAGCTGGGGCTTTTGCTCCTGGGATGTCTTGTATCATTTTTGCTTTCTATCGTGTCCATAAAGTTCTTAATGAGCTATATTAAGAAGAATGATTTCAAGATATTCGGATATTACCGTATCATCCTTGGCGGACTGATCGTACTTATGACCCTGATCCGAATGCTGTTTGCATAAAAATGTGCATAATGAGTGGCTGATTTCACGAAAAAATGTGGAAAAAGCCACTTGTTTTTTTTACAGAACATGATAAAATATGTATAATGATTGCATAAAAATGCAGAAAAAATGATTTGGAGGAAGACTGAGATGAAAATGAAAAAGTTATTAAGCGTGGCTCTGATGTCGGCGTGTGTAGTTTCGCTTGCGGCATGTGGAAGCAACAGTGGAGGACAGTCGGCTGAAAAGATAGAAGTAGCGGCGGCGGAAGATCTTGCGGGGCTTACGATCGGCGTTCAGCAGGGAACGACAGGGGATCTGGCCTGTTCCGATATTGTAGAGAGCGACAGCCAGATGAAGCGTTATCCGAAGGGAGCAGCGGCGGTACAGGCGCTGGAGGCAGGAAAGCTTGATTGTGTCGTTATTGACGCACAGCCGGCAGCAAAATTTGTTGAGAAGAGCGAGAACCTGGAGATCATCAGTGATATCTTTGATGATGAGCAGTATGCGATCTGCTTAAAGAAAGGGAATACGGAGCTTCTGGATGAGATGAACGGCGCCCTTGGAGAGCTGCAGGAGGACGGGACAGTTGAGAAGATCATCGCGAACTACATTGGCGACGATCTTGGAAGCTTCCAGTATGAGACTCCAGAAGGCACAGACCATTCCAAAGGCCAGCTTGTTATGGCGACTAATGCGGAGTTTGAGCCATATGAGTATCATGAAGGAGATGAGATCGTAGGGATCGATGTAGATATCGCCCGCGCGATCTGCGATAAGCTTGGATATGAGCTGAAGATCGAGGATATGGAGTTTGATTCCATCCTTCCGTCCGTGGCGGCAGGCAAGGCAGATTTTGGCGCAGCGGGGATGACGGTTACAGAAGAGAGAAAAGAGAATGCAGATTTCACAGATACTTATGCAAATGCGACACAGGTAGTGATCGTTAAGAAATAACAGGTGGGAACATGGCAGATTTTTCAGCAAAGTTTTATGCGAATTTTATACAGGACGATCGATGGCTCAGTCTTGTAAGAGGGCTTAAGGTGACGATCATCGTTACCATTGAAGCGTTGCTTCTGGGCGTTATTATCGGGTTCCTTGTAGCGATTATCCGCTCCTACCATGACAAGACAGGGAGATTTAAGATACTGGACGCGGTGAGCAAAGTATATCTGACGGTCATCCGTGGCACGCCGACTATGATACAGATACTGATTATGTATCTGGTCGTCTTCGGATCGTCTTCTATGGACTCAATAATCATCGGAGGGATTGCGTTCGGTATCAACTCGGGAGCATATGTGGCGGAGATCATCCGTTCCGGCATCATGTCTATACCTGCGGGGCAGACCGAGGCCGGGAGGAGCCTGGGGCTTAGCTATCGTCAGACGATGTGGCTCATCATTATCCCGCAGGCGTTTAAGAATGTGCTTCCAGCGTTGGTGAATGAGATGATCGTCCTGATTAAGGAGACGGCGATCATCGGCTACATAGGCGAACAAGATCTGACAAAAGCGGCGATGGTGATCCAGAGCCGGACATTCGACGCGTTCATGCCTCTTTTGGCGGCAGCCGTTATTTATCTTGCGCTTGTTATGTTGCTGACCTTCTTTATGAATAAGCTTGAAAGGAGGCTGAGGACAAATGAGCGTTGATAAGAGTATTGATCAGGAAGTATTGATTCAAGTGGAGGATCTGCGGAAAGCCTTTGGCGAGAATGAAGTCCTTAAAGGGATTACGACAGAGATAAAAAAGGGCGAGGTAGTTGTGATCATCGGGCCGTCCGGATCGGGCAAATCTACATTTTTGCGCTCTCTGAACCTTCTCGAGACGCCGACAAGGGGGACGATCCTGTTTGAGGGCGTGAATATTACGGATCCGAAGACGGACATCGACCTGCATCGCCAGAAGATGGGAATGGTGTTCCAGCATTTCAACCTGTTCCCGCATAAGACGATCCGCGAGAATATCACTCTTGCCCCGGTAGTCTTAAAGAAGATGACGAAGGAGGAAGCGGATCGGAAGGCTACGGAGCTCCTGGAGAGGGTAGGCCTTCTTGATAAGGCGGATGTATATCCAGAACAGCTTTCTGGAGGACAGAAGCAGAGGATCGCTATTATCCGTTCTCTTGCTATGGACCCGGATGTGATGTTGTTCGATGAGCCGACCAGCGCCCTCGACCCGGAGATGGTCGGAGAGGTACTGGAGCTTATGAAGCAGCTGGCCAGAGATGGGATGACGATGGCGGTCGTGACGCATGAGATGGGATTTGCCAAAGAAGTAGGGACACGGGTCGTATTTATGGACGAAGGGCAGATTAAAGAAGAAGGGAGCCCGGAGGAGTTCTTCGGGAGCCCGAAAGATACAAGGCTTCAAGAATTTCTTTCAAAGATATTATGATGCCAGGGTAGCATCATATTATAATAAAATATAAGAGACGGCAGCCGCAGACGGTAGGTCTGTGGTTGCTGTTTTTGAGATGAGAGGGACTGGTTATGAGATATTTAGAAAATGAGAAGCGCAAAGAACAGCTTATACAGATCGTATATGCTTTCGGGGGAAGCCTTCTGTTCGCCCTTGGAGTGAATCTTATCATTGTGCCGATGGGGCTGTACAACGGTGGGTTTATGGGTACGGCGCAGCTGATCCGTACTTTCATCGTAAGCGGGCTTCATGTTCCGGTCCCCGCAGGAATGGATCTGTCCGGTATCATATATTTCATTATTAATATTCCCCTTTTCTATATGGGGCTTAAAGTTATGGGAAAGGAGTTCGCTCTAAAGACGCTCATTACAGTTACAGTACAGAGTATCCTTCTTGTAGTCGTGCCGGTGTCCACAGCGCCCATTATTGACGATTATCTTACGGCCTGTATTATCGGCGGCATCATAGCGGGGACCGGAACGGGGCTTGTGCTTCGCGGAAGGACGTCGGGAGGAGGGCAGGACATTATCGGCCTGTGCCTTTCTAAGAAATATCCGAACGCCAGCGTAGGGAAGATCAATATTCTTATGAATATCCTTGTGTATGGAGTCTGCCTGTTCCTGTTCAATATAGAGATCGTGGTGTACTCCCTCATCTATGCGACCGTGCTGGCGCTTGCCATCGACAGGGTACATATCCAGAACATAAATATGAGCGTTATGATATTTACAAAGAAGACAGGCATTTCTAAGGCTATTATGGAGCAGACGGGGAGAGGCGTGACGAACTGGGACGGAGAAGGAGCCTACACAAATAAGACATCCTATATCCTGTTCGTCCTGATCTCCAAATATGAAGTGGCGCAGATAAAAAGGATCGTCCGCAGCATAGACCCTAACGCTTTCATGATATTTACAGAAGGCTGCTCTGTAGACGGGAACTTTGAGAAGAGGCTCTGATCGGGGACAGGGTAAACTGTAATCGGGGACGGAATAAATTTCATTTTACCCCGTCCCCGATTGAAGAAAGGAGAAGAAGAATGAGGAAGACATTGAATATTTCATTTATCTATTTTATATTGGCGATGGCGGGGGGCGTATTTTACCGCGAGATTACGAAAATTATGGGATTTACCGGACGGACGGTGCTGGCGGACGTCCATGTGCATCTGTTGATGCTTGGCATGATGCTTTTTCTTGTGCTTAGTTTATTCTGTAAGACTATGGAGCTTGCAGAAGAACCGAAATTTAAGAAATTTCTTATTCTGTATAATGTAGGTCTTCCGCTTATGGTCATTATGCTTATAGTAAGAGGCGTTACGCAGGTTCTGGAGCTTGAAGTGAGCGCTGCCGGAAATGGGATGATTTCCGGTTTTGCCGGGATAGCGCATATCGTGCTTCTAATAGCGTTCATCTTCCTGTTTGGGGCGTTGAAGAAAGTGGCCGTAGAACAGAGGTAAAGAGGGAGAGGCATTATGCGTATCATTATTTCCCCGGCAAAGAAAATGAAAGTAGATACAGACACTTTTTCCTATCAGGGTCTTCCCGCTTTTTTAGAGGAGACAGCCGTTCTTATGAACTGGGTGCAGGCGCTGTCATATTCGGAAGCGAGAGAATTGTGGGGATGCAATGACAAGATCGCAGAGCTTAATTTTGACAGGTTCCGCTACATGTCGCTTAAAGAAAATCTCACCCCCGCCCTTGCTTCCTATGAGGGGATCCAGTATCAGTATATGGCGCCGGAAGTATTTTCAAAAGAGGCATGGAAATACGTGCAGGAGCATCTGCGGATCTTGTCGGGCTTCTACGGCGTGCTGAAGCCGCTGGACGGCGTAACGCCTTACCGTCTGGAGATGCAGGCGAAGGCGGGCGTGGGAGGAGCAAAAGATCTGTATGGTTTCTGGAAGGATAAGCTGTACAAGGAGGTGCGGGGCTGTGGGGAAGCGATTGTCAATCTTGCGTCAAAGGAGTACAGTAAGTGTATTGAGGGATACCTTACAGAAGAGGATATGTACATTACGTGCATTTTCGGTGAGGAGAAGGACGGGAAGATAATCCAGAAGGGGACGAAGGCAAAGATGGCAAGAGGCGAGATGGTGCGCTTTCTGGCAGAAAATAAGATAGAGGAGCCGGAGGGGATGAAAACTTTTAACTGGTTGGGATATCGGTATCGGGAAAAGTTATCCTCGGATAGAGAGTACATATTTTCGTTGTAATTTGGGACAGGGTAAATCCAATCGGGGACGGGGTAAAATTAATTTTACCCCGTCCCCGATTGAGGAGGTGTGTATGGAGTTGTATAAAGGGCGCCCGAGTGATGAGTCAGGACGGGCGGAGAAGGAAATAAAGGTGTATGATATGTTGGATGCGCTGGGCGTATCTTATGAGCGGGCCGATCATGAGGCGGTAATGACGATCGCGGCCTGCGAGGAGGTAGACGAAGCGTTAGGCGTTGCGATCTGCAAGAATCTGTTTTTATGCAATCGGCAGAAGACGGAATTTTACTTATTGCTGCTTCCGGGAACGAAAGCGCTTGTTACGAAAGAGCTTTCTAAACAGATTCCCACATCAAGGCTTTCTTTTGCTTCAGGGGAGGACATGGAGAAATATTTAAATGTTACCCCTGGATCGGCCACAGTGATGGGGCTTCTCTTTGACAAGGAGAAGAAAGTGCAGCTGCTCATTGACGGGGAGGTGTTGGAGGCTCGGGACTTTGCCTGCCATCCTTGCGTGAACACTTCCAGTATAAAATTCCGCACGAAAGATCTGGTGGAAAAGGTATTGAAGGCAATGGAGCATGGCTATATTGAAGTCCGTCTAAGCGACGGCAATGCACGGACAAAGTGACGCACGGATATAATCTGTAAGCGGAGGGTGTACAAATGGTGAGAATGACGGCCGACAATTTTGATATGGCGCAGATCTGTGATTCCGGGCAGTGCTTTCGGATGAAGAAGAAAGAGGAGGGCGTATACAGTGTTATTGCCGCCGGAAGATATCTGGAAGTAGAGCAGAGTGGCAGGGAGCTTGTCTTTTCTTGTGATGAGGAAGAATTCAGGGGATTCTGGGAAGGGTATTTCGATCTGGTGCGGGATTATGGCGCGTATATTTCTGAGATCAACCCGAATGATAAATATTTAAGCAACGCGGCACTGTTTGGCTCAGGCATCCGCATTCTCAGGCAGGATCTGTGGGAGATGATCGTATCATTTCTGATTTCGCAGCAAAATAATATTGTGCGTATCCGAAAATGCATTTATAATATATGCGAAAAGTATGGTGAGAAGCGGGCGAGCTTCCGGGGTGAGGAATACTATGCATTCCCGACGCCGGAGGCGCTTGCCTGTCTTCCCGAAGATGCCCTGAAAGAATGCAATCTGGGATATCGGAGCAAATATGTGGTGCGGACAGCCAGATATATAGCCGAGGGACGGTGTGATCTGGAAGGGATCAGCAGTATGAGATACCGGGACGCTAAGACAGAGCTTCTGAAGCTGTTCGGCGTGGGGGAGAAGGTGGCGGACTGTATCTGTCTGTTCGCTCTTGGGCATATGGAGGCATTTCCTGTAGACACGCATATCCAACAGGCGCTTGACGCGCATTATAAGAGGGGCTTCCCGAAGAGACGGTACAAAGGTTTCCAGGGGATATTGCAGCAATACATATTTTACTGGGAACTGAAAGGAAAGGAACATGGCTAATATATTGCTATTGGAAGATGATGAGAGCCTCAATCGGGGCATCAGCCTGAAGCTTGCAAAGGAGGGCTATACAGTCTTGAGCGCTGCCGGGGTTACAAAAGCCCGGCGGTTGTTCGAGGAAAATGAAATAGATCTTATTATCAGCGATATTACGATGGACGACGGCGACGGGCTGGAGTTCTGCCGCATGGTGCGGAAGGCCAGCGACGTACATTTTATCTTTCTGACCGCCCTTGATCAGGAAGTGGATGTAGTGAACGGCTATGACGCAGGAGCGGACGATTATATAGCGAAGCCGTTCAGCCTGATGGTGCTTATCTCTAAAGTAAATGCGCTGATGCGGAGGATCGGAGGAGGATCTACAGAAGAGCAGGTTATAGGGTCTTATGACATCCGCGTCCGGTTTCGGGAGATGAAGGCATATAAAGGGGAAGAGGAGATCTTCTTAAGCAAGCGGGAGATGCAGCTGCTCTTGTATTTTCTGGAGAACCCGAAACAGATTATCTCCAAAGAGCAGATTCTGGAGGCGGTATGGGACGTGGACGGGCAATTTGTAGATGACAATGCAGTGCCGGTCACCATAAGCCGTTTAAAGAAGAAGATCGGCGGGGGAGATTGCTATGAATATATTAAGAATGTCAGGGGGATTGGGTATCTGTGGACGACAGAAGCTTGGAAAAGATGATCAGGCGCAGGGAACGGAATTACATCTGGCTTGAGAGAGAACTGAAAAGAAGCATTATAATCAGCACCGCAGCAATCGCAGTGCTGTTCCTTTTTGCGCTTTTCTTAAAGCCTCCTGTTCTCCACTGGGCGGCCGCGCTGTCTCTTGTGCTTGTGTTAAATGGTGTGTGGCGCTACCTTGATTACCGGAGAGAGTACCAGAATTATCTTTCTATTGCGGCATATTTAGAAGAGTTTGAGAAGGGGAACTACGAATGGCATCCAGAAAGCGATTATCTGGAGGTGGGGATCCATGCACAGCTGACAGAGCAGATAGAGCGCATGGGCGATGCGTTCGGGACGCTTAAATATCGTCTGGAGGAGGAAAAGGAAAATACGAAACGGCTCGTAACAGATATTTCCCATCAGTTAAAGACGCCTATTGCGGCACTTGAGCTAAGCTATGAGTTGTTGGACGACGAGGGGCTGACAGCAGAGGAGAAACAGGAATTTTTAAAACGGAGCAGAAGAGAGGTACAGAAATTAAGCAGCCTTCTGGGCGCTCTTACAAACCTTTCCAGGATGGAGGCGGACATGATCCAGATCAAGCCTGAGAATTGCAGCTTAAAAGAGACGCTTATCCGTGCGGTCAACGGAGCATATTTTAAGGCGGCAGAGAAGAACATAGAAATCGAGATGTCGCCGTTTCGGGATATGGAGCTTGTCCATGACAATAAATGGACGGCGGAAGCCGTCTCCAATGTTCTTGACAATGCAGTGAAATATTCTCCTGAGGGCAGCAGGATAGAAATCCGGGTAGAGCCGCAGATATCTTATGTGTTCATTGAAGTAGAAGATGAAGGGATTGGAATACCGAAAAGTGAATATCAGGATATATTTAAACGATTTTATCGTGGCGCCCGTCCAGAAGTGTCAGGACAGGAAGGAGCAGGCGTAGGGCTCTATCTTGTGCGGCAGATCTTCGAGGCTCAGGGTGGGAGCGTGCGGGCTCTGCCCGCCCGCATGGGCGGGACGGTGATGCAGATGATGCTGCCTTTCTAAAGCGCGCAGTAGTAATGATGTTGGGGACAGAATAAGGCTTTTAATATCTGCATCAGCACATTAGGCAAATGTATTCGTCTTTGTGACTGCGGAGAGCATTAGAGCATCTTAATGGTCTGTTTGATGTCCAGTAATCCGGCGGCATGGACGCCGACGGAAGCCCGATCTGCGCCATGGACGGCGCATAGAGGGCGGTTACGTCCATATACATAATCTTTTGCCAGAACATTTAGATGCTCTTAAGCTCACAGCCCGGAACAAAGACGAATACATTTGCCTAATGCGCCAGATGCTATTAAAAAACCTCGTCCCCAACATCATAACAATTCTGTTATTTTTCCTGAAACCTTTCTGTAAGATTCCGGGCGTATGATGGGAAACATAAAAGGACAGGAAGGAGCGGGGCATCGGCTACAGGATGCCCGCGTAGGTGTAAAAGCATGAAATCAATATTAGAGACAGTCGATCTGGTAAAATATTATGGGGACGGTGACAGCCAGGTGCGCGCCATCGATCACACGAGCATCGCGGTGCAGCACGGGGAGTTCGTGGCGGTAGTAGGCCGTTCTGGCTCCGGCAAGAGCACGCTGCTTCATATGCTTGGAGGGCTGGACAGGCCGGACAGCGGGAAAGTCATCATTGGTGGGAATGATATATTTCTTCTGAAAGACGAGCAGCTGGCAGTGTTCCGGAGGAGGAAGATCGGGTTTATCTTTCAGGATTATAACCTGATCCCGGCTCTGAATGTCTGGGAGAACATTGTGCTTCCTATCGGCCTTGACGGGAAGCGGGTAGATCAAAAGTTTGTCATAGAGATCATTGAGAATATAGGCCTTATGGATAAGCTAAAGGCGCTTCCGAACATGCTCTCTGGAGGGCAGAAGCAGCGGGTGGCCATCGCAAGGGCGCTGGCGTCACGCCCGGCTATTATACTGGCCGATGAGCCGACAGGGAATCTGGATTCTAAGACGGAGATGGAAGTCATGTCCACATTAAAGACATGTGTGAATAAATATGGGCAGACTTTGGTTATGATTACTCATGATGAGACGATCGCGCAGATGGCAGACCGCGTTATCATCATTGAGGACGGCAAGGTGGTGAGATAGATGAACATTATTACGACCACCGCGTTATCAAACTTTAGGAGAAATAAGAGCCGAAATGTACTGATCGGATTTGCGATTGGGCTGACGGCGCTTCTTTTGACTGCCGTTCCGACATTTCTGTTTGATTTCATGTCAGTGCAGTTCCAGGCGGTCGGGAATGTATATCCGACATTTCATGGTATGTACCGGGATGTGGGCTATGATGTGGTGAAAGAGATGAAGGAAGACGAGGCGTTTGAGGAGATTGGGCTTCGGGAAGATCCGGCGTACATGTACTGCGAGGGTGACGAAGATGCCGTAATCCCCATGGTCGCTGTAGATGATGCGGCTATCCGGCTAAACAAGCAGAAGCTGGTGGAAGGACGTTTTCCGGAAAAGGCAGACGAGATAGCCGTGACAAAAGGGCTTCTTGAGGCTATGGGGCTTTCCGGAGAGATTGGGGACAGGATAGATGTGCCTTTCCAGCCGGTAACAAATGAAGGAAGAGGATTGCTGCAGACGAAGGGATTTATTATAACAGGATTTGCCGAGGAGACGGAGCAATCTAAAGAGAAAGGCATTTATGCAGCGCATGTGTCCAGTGATTTCGCGGGGGAGATACTGGAGGCTCAGCAGCGTCTGTACCGGGTATATTTCAGGCTGGCAGGCGCCCAGGGAAAGATTACGGATGTCCTGGAGCAGGAAATGGCGGACATAGGCGAGTCTTACGGCGTCCAGAAGAGCAATATCGTAAATAATGGGGAGTACCTTATGGCTACTTACGTTGACCCGGCTCTTTATACGGGGGCCGTCCTTGTAATGGCTGTGATTATGATTGCAGGGATTCTGACGATTTATAGCATTTATTATGTGTCTATGCTTGATAAAGTGCAGGAGTACGGACGCCTTCGGGCGATTGGGGCGACAAAAAGGCAGATTCGGAAGCTTGTGTTCCGGGAAGGCTTTGCTGTGTACACGATGGCAGCGCCTGCAGGCATCCTGTTGGGGCTTGGGATTGGCATCTTCACCACGTATTTAATGATCCAAAGTGCGCCGGGAAGCGCAGAAAACTTCCTTGTAGAAGCTATGGCGGATGTATGGAGCAAGGGTGAAGTGGCGCTAGTGAAATGGCAAGTAATCGCGCTTGCCGTAGCCGTGAGCTTCGCAACGGTCTATCTATCTCTCCTGCGCCCTATGCAGGTGGCGGGGAAGATATCGGCGATTGAGGCAATCCGTTTCCATAACGACGAAAAGGCCAAGAAGAAACAGAGAGCAGGGTATGATGAGATCAATACTACAAAGCTGACAGTGGTGAACTTGGGGAGGAATAAGAAGCGGACTCTTGTTACGATTTTCTCTCTGGGAGCGACGGGCATTCTGTTTATGGTCGTTGCGACTGTGATCAGCTGCATGAACCCAGATGTTATGGCTGATGAGGCTGTGAGGGGCGACGTGACTGTTACGATAGATTCGTGGGAGGGTGATGAGATGCATCCAGAGCGCTCTCTTAAGAATATCCAGAAAAATAATCCCATGACAGAGGCGTTTAGAGAGCAGATTGCGTCTATAGACGGCGTGGAGAAGATTGAGACGGTGAACTATGCAAGAGCAGAGACCTCCGATGCAAAAGAAGAAGACGGAAGGCCTTTGCAGGTCGGCATCAGCGGGATTTCCGATGAGGGGATGGAGGAGCTGGAGCAATATGTGACAGAAGGCTCTCTCGACGATCCGGCCCTCGCAGACGGGACTGGAATCATCGTAGACGGGGCATATGGGAGGAATTTCCCGGAAGTAGGCCATGAAGTCGGGGGAATCATCCATATGCGGGTTGAAGATGGGGAAGATATGATAGAGAAAGAGTTTAAGGTCGCGGCGGTCGTTAATGCTCCCAACAGCTTGGTGGGCGGCTGGTTCAGCATGGGCAATGATGTGCTCCAGCATATGTACCGGGCCAATCTTACTGATTCGTTCAATGTATGGATCAAGGAGGATAAAGTGCAAGAAGCGACAGAGGAGATCAGGAGCCTTGTAGATACACAGGAGCTACTGGAGATGTCCACATGGGAGGAAGAATATGACTCTGGGCTGACTTTAATTGGCTACATGATGTATGGCTGCTATGGGATGCTTTTTGTCTTTGGCCTTATTGGGATCCTGAACCTGGTCAATACGATGATTAACAGTGTTCATGTAAGATACAGAGAGATTGGGATGATGCAGGCGATCGGCATGTCCGGGCAACAGACGTTCCGCATGCTCCAGATGGAAGGATTGTTCTATACGGCGGGGACGCTTATCATGTCATTGGGGATTGGTAGTATTGCAGGGTACGGTACGTTCCTCTGGGCGAAAAAAGAACAGATAATGTCAATAAAGTTCTACCATTATCCGGTACTTCCGGCAGTCATATTAGCTATTACAGTATTACTGGTGCAGCTGTTGGTGGCGTATCTGGTGAATAAGAACCTAAAAAAACAGAGCTTGATAGAAAGGATAAGATTGTAAGATGTAAGATGGGGACGTACGCTTTTTGCAAAAGCGTACGTCCCCATCTTACAATTTAAAGCCATATCCCTCAGAAGGACAGGCCAAAGTCTTCCAAATCTTTTTCGAGGCAGGCGACCACTTCCTCCAGGTTTTTCCTTCTCAGAGCGGCGATGATCTGGTCATGGAATTTCATATCGTCAGGAAACAAGTGAGGATTCCATTTATTCCAGTGGAGTTGGGCATAAGCCCTCCAGAGCCTGGACATACAGCTATTCAGCTGGGTGGTGACATACTCGTTTTTCGTAACAGAGGCAAGGGTAAGATGAAAATTTACATTATACACCCAGTGCTCCATAACGTCCTCGGTCTCCTTGTTGCATAAAACAGCCAGCTCCTCCAGCTTTTTTAAATCCTTGTCCGTGATGTGAGGCATGTTTATCCGCACCATGCCGGTTTCAAGAATCCGGCGGTATTCCATCATCTGCTCTACGTCTTCTGTAGTCATAGCAATGATTTGATAGCCACATCTGGGAATATTGCGGAGGACGCCTTCATGGCACAGGGCGGTCAGAGCTTCTCTGACAGGGGATTTGCTAAATCCGTATTTTTTGATCAGCCCGCTCTCTGTAATGATTTCATTTGGGCGGAATTCAGAAGAATAGATGCTTTCCAATATAGAATCATATACGATTTCTTTCAGGTTTTTTCCTCTCATTTCACATTCTCCGCATGCGTACAGACGTCGTAGGGCTTCTTATTCATACTGTAATCATACTAAAAATCTAAATAGAAGTAAATAGAGAAATTTGGTAAATGTGTCGAAAATACAGTGTTGATTTTGTTGTAATAGTACCAATTGACATATAATAATACTACTAGTATTATTATAAATAATACTAGTGATAGTATTTGATGTGCTTTAGTACAGATGAGAAGGAGAAAGAGATGGAGAGGAAGTTATATCAGGATTATTTGCATATCTTGAAACAGGAGCTCGTTCCGGCGCTGGGCTGTACGGAACCGATCGCTCTTGCCTACGCTGCCGCAAAATGCAGAGAGACACTGGGGGTATTTCCGGAAAAGGTAGAGGCGCTGTGCAGCGGGAATATCATTAAAAACGTCAAGGGTGTGACAGTGCCGAACTCCGGCGGCCTGAAAGGAATCGAGGCGGCAGTGGTCCTTGGAGCTACAGGCGGCGATCCTGAGAAAGTGCTGGAAGTCCTTCAGAATATTACGGATGAGGATAGAAGGTATACAAAGGAACTGATCAAAAAAGGATTCTGCACCTGTTCGCTGAAAGAGGGGGCTGCGAACTTGTTTATAGAAGTCCGGGCGGAAGGAGGCGGCAATAAGGCTTCTGTCCGGCTGGAACATAAGCACACGAACATTACATACATTATGCGTAACGGAAAAGTGATCTATAAGGACAGCCAGACATACGAAGATCACCAGACGGATAAATCCTCGCTGAATATAAAGGACATTGTCGCTTTTGCAGATGAAGTGAGCATCGAGGACGTCAAAGATATACTGAGCCGGCAGATACAGTGTAACTACGCGATCTCCGAAGAGGGACTGAAAAAGCCGTGGGGCGCAGGGATCGGGCATTTTGCAAGAAGACAGGGGGAGGATGTACGCTGGAAAGCGATCTCCCGTGCGGCGGCAGGCTCCGATGCGAGAATGAGCGGATGCCCTCTTCCGGTAATCATTAACTCTGGTTCCGGCAATCAGGGGATGACCTGTTCCCTCCCGGTCATCGAATATGCCTATTCAACCGGAAAATCAGAAGAGCAGCTGTACCGGGCATTGTGCGTATCTAATTTAATCGCTCAGGATCAGAAGCGGTATATCGGCGCTCTGTCCGCGTACTGCGGAGTCGTGTGCGCTGCTGCGGCTTCGGGCGCGGCCATTACATATCTGGAAGGCGGGACGGTGGAACAGATTGAGGATACGGTTGTCAATACCATCGCCAATATCGGGGGAATGGTGTGTGACGGAGCGAAGCCAAGCTGCGCGGCCAAAATTTATTCTGCTCTTCAGGCAGCCTTTCTCGGCCACGAGATGGCAATGAAAAGAATCCGCTTTGAGGCGGGAGACGGTCTGGTCATGGAGTCGGCGGAGGCTACGGTGAAAGCAGTAGGCCATGTTGGGAGAGAGGGGATGAGGCAGACGGATATTGAAATATTAAATCTTATGATAGGAAAAACAAAGGTATAAGTTTTATTCATAGAAGAGAAGGAGGGAAAAATGAAGAAACCAAAGATCGGCATAGCCGCAAACATTTTGATCATGGACTCCGGTATGATGCCGGGGATCTATCGGGCATATGTCAACAATGACTATGTGGAAAGCCTGGAGAAAGCGGGGTGCATCCCGGTGATGCTCCCGGTCCTTTCAGATCTTGAGGATGTGAAGGCCCAGGTGGAGGGGCTTGACGGTATTGTCCTCTCCGGAGGCTGGGACATTGATCCTCTTCTGTACGGCGAACAGCCCCTTTTGCAGCAGGGTTTTACGATGAGCGAGGTGGATCGTTTCTATCTGTCTGTCATACAGGCGGGCGATGAGCTTTCTATCCCTATTTTTGGCATCTGCAAAGGGATGCAGGCAATCAATATCGCCTTTGGCGGCACGCTCTGTCAGGATATCGGCTCTCAGATGAAGCCTTGTTTCCAGCATATGCAGCAGGCTCCCAGGTACGATGCGACCCATAAGATAGGTGTAGAGGGAGGCTCTTTTCTGGAAAGCGCGCTGGGGGAAGAGGCAATGGTAAACTCCTTCCATCACCAGAGCATAAAGGCGGTGGCTTCGGGATTTCGAGTCACTGCGAGCGCAGATGACGGGGTGATCGAGGGCATTGAGCGGATCAACGGCAGCTTTATATGCGGCGTCCAATGGCATCCTGAGATGATGGCAAAATATGACAATAAGATAATGCTTCAGCTGTTTCAGTCATTTGCTGACAAATGTAGATAATAGGAGGAAAACTAATGGAAAATAAAAAGAAATTCGGTCTTATCAGTATTATCCTGCTTGGTATGAACGCGATCATCGGTTCGGGAATCTTTCTTCTGCCGGGGAATGCATATAAGCTTGTGGGAACTAGCAGTTTGTTTGTGTTTTTGTTCATTACACTTCTTGCAGGCTCTCTGGCCCTCTGTTTTGCGGAGGCTGCCGGCCTGTTCAAATCAAACGGAGCTGCTTACATTTATGCAAAAGAAGCCTTTGGGAACTTTGTCGGTTTTGAAGTCGGTTTTATGAAATATGTGGTGCAGCTCATAGCTTGGGCGACCATGGCGGTAGGTTTTGTGACTGCGCTGGCGGCTATCTTCCCGGAAGCTTCGGAGGGGCCTGTGCGGAATGCTGTCGTTGTGGGTCTGATCGTTGTTTTGAGCCTGGTAAATTATATAGGAATTGATGTTGCGAAATATGTAAATAATGTGGCGACTGTGGGCAAGCTGGCTCCTATCATTATCTTCATTGTAGCGGGCATCTTTTTCATCAAAGGAAGCAATTTTCAGCCCATTGTCCCGGAGAGCATGTCTACTGCTACTTTTGCTGAGGCGTCGATACTTATCTTTTATGCTTTCACAGGCTTTGAAGCGATTGCCGGAGCCTCTGAAGAAATGGATAATCCGAAGAAGAATCTTCCTATTGCTATTGCAGTAGCGATCGGATGCGTCTCTTTGATCTATATCCTGCTTCAGTTTGTAAGTATCGGGATTCTCGGGAGTAATCTTTCTGGGTCAGAGACCCCGGTGGTAGATGCAATGTCTACATTTATGGGAAGCGCCGGAGGTACGCTTGTAACAGTCGGGACGTTGATTTCTATCGGAGGCATTAATGCGGCAAATTCGATTTTCGTTCCCCGCGGATGTCTGGCTCTGGGAGAAAGAGGGATGCTTCCTCCTATTGTGAAAAAGATGAGCAAGCGGGGGACTCCTGTTGTGGCAATTGTAATCTCTGCGGCGCTTGTGATCCCGCTGGCTCTTTCGGGAAGCTTTACCCAGCTTGCTGCGATCAGCGTGATCTCCAGATTTACGCAGTACATTCCTACATGCCTGTCCATTATCGTATTCAGGCGCAGAGGGATGGAGTCCACATTCAAAGTGCCCTTTGGATATACGATTCCGATCGTAGCTATACTGGTTAGCATCTGGCTTCTTTACAATTCGGATCTGGTTAAGCTGGCGATCGGGCTGGGAGCTCTGGTAGTCATCGTACCGATTTATTTTATCATCAAAAAATATAACGAAAAGCACGGCTACGAGTTTAGCGATGCAGAATAATATCTTCTCCTGATGTGTGATTGGGGACGTACACTTTTTGCAAAAGCGTACGTCCCCAACTGGCAAATCGGGTGTCCCCAACTGGATATACCTACTTGGCATTGATAGAAGATTGGGTTATAATATGCTTTGTGAATGTAAGAATAGCAAGGGTTATCAGGCAGGGGACTGTTATGAGGATTCAGTTATCAGATCATTTTACTTATGGGAAATTAATGCGGTTTGTTATGCCGTCTATTATTATGATGATTTTTACGTCTATCTATAGTGTGGTGGACGGGCTTTTTGTGTCCAATTTTGTGGGCAAAACGGCGTTTGCAGCGGTTAATCTGATTATGCCGTTTCTGATGGGGGCGAGTGCTATCGGATTTATGATCGGAACAGGCGGGAGCGCTCTCGTGGCGAAGGCTTTGGGAGAAGGGAAGAAAGAAGAGGCAAATGAATATTTCTCCATGCTTGTTTGCGTGACAGCTGTTGGAGGAGCAGTAATAGCGACCGGAGGCTTTCTTTTTATGCGCCCCATTAGCCTTGCTCTTGGAGCGGAAGGAGAGCTTTTAGAAAATTGTGTGATATACGGAAGGATTTTGTGTATTTCATTAATGCCGTTCATGCTGCAGAATGTCTTTCAGAGTTTTTTTGTAACGGCAGAGAAGCCTAAACTGGGGCTTTATGTGATGATAGCGGCCGGGGCCAACAATATGTTGCTGGATTTTCTTTTTATTAGTGTTTTTCAGTGGGGGCTTGCAGGGGCGGCTGCGGCTACAGTAATAAGCGAGATGATAGGCGGACTGTTCCCGATTTTCTATTTTTTTAGAAAGAACAATAGCCTTCTGGGGTTTGGAAGGTTCTGTTTTCACGGGCGTATTCTTCTGAAAGCTTGTACCAATGGCTCGTCAGAATTGATGACGAACTTGTCCATGTCGGTGGTGAATATGTTGTACAATTTTCAACTTCTTGCGTTTGCAGGAGAAAATGGGATAGCGGCTTATGGGACGATCATGTATGTGAATTTCATTTTCATATCGATTTTCCTCGGGTATTCTATCGGTGGCGCGCCCATCGTGGGATATCATTATGGCGCAGGGAATCACAGTGAGCTTAAGAATCTCTTCCGAATGAGCCTGAAGCTTATCACTGTATGGGGCGTGGCGCTTACGGTTCTGGCACAGGCGCTTGCGGCTCCACTGGCGCAGGTATTTGTAGGTTATGAGGGAGCGCTTTTTGTTATGACGGTTCATGGTTTCCGGCTGTATGCGCCGGTATTTCTGATAAATGGCTTCAATATCTTCGGATCTGCTTTTTTCACCGCTTTGAGCAATGGAGCAGTGTCTGCGGCTATCTCCTTTCTCCGGACTCTGGTGTTCCAGGTGACGGTAGTGCTTTTCCTGCCGCTGATCCTTGGCATTGACGGCATCTGGATGGCAGCAGCAGTGTCGGAAGCACTGACACTTATAGTAACAGTAATATTTTTCATTGTAAAACGAAAACAATACCATTACGCTTAGAATATCAAAAAGGGACACCCGATTTTCAAAAAAGGGACACCCGATTTTTAAGAAGGGGACGTACGCTTTTCGCAAAAGCGTACGTCCCCTTCTTAAAATCCTCCGTCGATGCCAATGATCTGGCCGGTCATATATTCTGGAGCGTTTGCTATGTCCCACACCATTTGTGCGATTTCTTCTGCAGTACCGAAGCGTCCGGCAGGAATCTGGTATTCCAGCTCTTTTCGTTCTTCTTCGCTTAGCTGTCTGTTCATATCTGTGTCAATGACGCCGCAGGCCAGGGCGTTAACTTGAATGTTGCCTGGAGCCAGTTCTTTGGCCAGTGCTTTCGTAAGTCCGTGCACACCGGATTTCGATGCAGAGTAAGCCGCTTCACAAGATGCGCCTACAGTCCCCCATATAGAGGAGATGTTGATGATCTTCCCGTGCTTCCTGCCGATCATCCCTGGAATGGCGGCGCGGCAGCAGTAGAAGACGGAAGACAAGTTTGCTTGTATGACGTGCGCCCATTCTTCATCCGTCATATCGATTAGAAGCCCAATGTGGGCGACTCCTGCATTGTTGACAAGAACATCCAGGGCATCGCAGCTTTTGCTGATTGTTTCAAATATATGCTTCACATCGTCGGGATTCCCGACATTTCCCGTTGTGAGAGAGCAGGATCCGCCATCGGCTTCAATCTGCGCTTTTACTTCTTCTAGTTGGCTGACAGACTGATTACAGTTTAAAAATACATGATATCCTTTCCGGGCAAAGAGACGAGCAGTGCTTTTCCCGATGCCTCTTGACGCTCCGGTGACAAGAACATATTTCATGATAAAACCTCCTCCGGTAATATGAGCGTTTCTGCTGGTAATATACCTTTGCGCGCTGAGAATAAGCAAGCAGGGATATGGACGGTATCTACGGTATAGCACAGCTCATAGTATAGCATATCTGCCGCTGGACATCTACGGATTTGTAATACTATTTGGGATCTATGAAATGGAAAAGACGATCGTTGAGGAAACAGGAGGTAGATATTTGCTAAGTATGGTTATGCAGCTCGTGGTTGCTTTTTTGCGCTTTTAAATTTCTTTTTTCTTTTCCTTATATATTTTATAATACAAAAAGGAGGATATTTTTATGAATACTAAAATAATTTCAAGATATTTACAATTGTTACGCAAAAACTATAATTATACACAAGAGGAATTAGCGAAAAAATTGGATATATCCAGACAAGCAGTTTCAAAATGGGAAACAGGAACAGCCGTTCCTGATTTAGAGGTTCTGCTAAAAATCTCCAAATTATATGGGCTTACAATAAACGAGATTTTAGAGCCGTCTATACAGGCTAAAAGAATATCTGATTTTGAACAAATATCTATAATCCCAGAAAATGAATTAAAAGAAATATTAGAGCAGTTCGATGCTCAGTCTCTGGCTATAGCTTCGATGGGGGCGTCCCCGGAAGTAAATAAATTGCTGGAAAGACTATTTCAAGATATTGATTATAAATTGCTAAGGAATAATATTGGAATGGTCAGAATTGAGGAAGTTGAAGCAATACAAAAAGAGATAGTCTCTATGATAAATTTGCAAATTTATAGAAAGTAGATCATAGGTATAGGAACGGATTGCTAAATTCATATAAAATATTTATTAAATCGGGGGGCGACATTGATATTTGTATGTTTCAGTGCTATTATTGTAATGTTTAAAAAGATATGATAATGAGATATATACGGGACATATAATAAGGAACATGTGAGAGAGCAAGGGGACATATATGTTATCAAAACTTAGCGTCAGAAAGCCTTATACAGTAGTAGTGGGGATCGTGCTGATCCTTATTCTAGGATTTGTGTCCTTTACAAATATGACAGTAGATCTGCTCCCCAGCATGAACCTTCCCTATGCGCTGGTTATGACCACCTATCCGGGCGCCAGTCCCGAAGAGGTAGAGGAGATCGTGACAAAGCCTGTGGAGCAGACGATGGCAACGGTAAGCAACATTCGCAACATACAGTCTGTTTCCAGCGAAAATGCATCCACTGTCATTTTGGAATTTGACCAGACAGCGAATATGGATTCTGTCACGATCGAGATGCGGGAGAGCCTTGATCAGATCAGCGGCTACTGGCCGGACGGCGTGGGAAGCCCGCTCATTATGAAGCTGAACCCGGACATGATGCCAGTACTCATAACCGCAGTGAGCGCAAAGGGAGCTGATGCGGCCCAGGTGAGCAAGATTATTGAGGAGCAGGTGATCCCGGAGATAGAGAGCGTGGAAGGGGTCGCTTCGGTCACGGCCACCGGGACGATTGAAGAGACGGTCGAAGTCACGCTGAACGCACAGAAAGTAGATGAGCTAAGCGATGAGATAAAAGCAGAGATGGAAGCTCAGATGAACGAGGCAAAGGCGGCGCTTGATGAGGCGAAAGCCCAGGTGGAGAGCGGGAAGAACGCACTTGCATCGGGAAGGGAGCAGGCGGCCCAGGGGCTTTCGGAAGCAGAAGCGCAGATGTCCGTAAAGAGCGAAGAGCTTAAGCAGGCGCAGTTGGAGATTACGGAGAAGATGGCAGAGCTGAATGTGTCGGAGACCCAGCTTGCTCAGCAGGCAGCGCTGGCACAGACCGCACGGCAGGCGGCGGAAGCGCAGCTGGCAGGGCTTGAGCAGGCGAAACAGTCCTATGATGAGGCTAAAGCCGCTCTTGAAGCAGCGGGGGCAGAGATCCTTACGCCTGAGCAGGAAGCGGAGCTGCAGGCTATCGTAGACCAATTGCAAGGCACTGTGGATGGCTATGATACGGCAAAGTCCGCTTTAGAAGCATCCATCGCGCAGCTTACAGAGCAGGAAGCGCAGCTTGCCGAGGCGCAGAGGCAGCTCAGTGAAGGGAAGCAGCAGCTGGAATCCATGCAGTCCCAGGTAAATGAGGGAGCCCTTTCTCTTGCGGAGGCGAGAGGGCAGCTGGCGTCGGCGCAGCTTGAAGCGGCAGCAGGACTGGGCGACGCATCGGCACAGCTGGCGGCAGGCGAGAGCGCGATCCAGATGCAGGAGGCTCAGATGGACGCAGCGAAGGAACAGGCGGGGGCTTCGGCAGATGTGGGAAGCCTGTTGTCTGTCGACACGATACGGACGATATTGTCTGCTCAGAATTTCCGTATGCCTGCCGGATATGTGACGGAAGACGGAATTGATTTCCTGATACGCGTAGGAGACAAATTTAAAAATATCGACGAATTGAAGGAGCTGCTGCTCCTTGATATGGACGGCATAGATCCAGTGAAGCTTTCCGACGTGGCATCGGTGGAGCTGGCGAGCAATGCGGACGAGACGTATGCCAGGATAAATGGACAGCCGGGCGTTATGCTTACTGTCCAGAAGCAGACAGGATATTCCACGGGGGATGTAAGCGACCGGGTGCTTGAGAGGCTGGGGCAGATACAGAAAGACAATAAAGATATTCATGCAGTGACCTTGATGGATCAGGGGATCTATATTGACCTGATCGTCAATTCTGTGCTCCAGAACCTTGTTTATGGCGCGGTACTTGCAATTATCATATTGCTTATATTTTTGAAGAGCCTCGGCTCTACGTTTGTCATTGCATGTTCGATTCCAATCAGTATTATGGCGGCCATCGTGGCGATGTATTTCTCAGGGGTGACTTTAAATGTCATCTCGCTGTCCGGCCTGGCTCTTGGAGTCGGTATGCTGGTAGATAATTCGATCGTAGTGATTGAAAATATATACCGGATGCGTACTGAAGAAGGGGCGTCGGGAAAAGAGGCGGCCATTGTAGGAGCGCGCCAGGTGAGTGGAGCGATCCTGGCATCTACCCTTACGACCGTGTGCGTATTCTTACCGATCGTGTTTACAAAAGGGATTACAAGGCAGCTGTTTGTAGATATGGGGCTTACTATTGGATATTCTCTTCTTGCCAGCCTTCTGGTAGCGCTTACGGTCGTGCCGATGATGTCTGCCGGGCTGCTTAAAAAAGCGCAGAAAGGCGAATCGAGGCTGTATGTCAAAATAAAAGACATATATGGGAGGATCCTTGCGAGAGCGCTGCGTATAAAAGGGCTCGTCCTCATTGGGACGCTGGCGCTGTTTGTGGGGAGCATTTTCCTCGCTGCGTCGAGGGGCGCAGAGTTCATGCCTCCAATGGAGAGCACGCAGGTGGCCATTACTCTCGAGACAGAGGAGGGCTCCAGCCTGGAAGACACCGCGAAAGAGGCGGATAAGATTATGGAGCGGGTAGGCGGGATAAAGGATGTGGAGGATATCGGCGCGCTTGTGTCCTCGGGCGATATGCTTGGGATGCAGACAGTGTCGAACCAGGTACAGTTCTACGCCATTACAAAAGAAGATCCGGCCCTGTCGAACAAAGAGCTGAAAAGGGAGATTGAAAAGCGCACAGAAGATGTTAACGGAGAAGTGACTGTAAGCATGTCCAATATGGATATGAGCGCGCTTGGGAGCTCGGGAGTAAATATCCAGATCAAAGGGAGAGACTTAGACAGGCTTCAGGAGATCGCAGCGGACATGAAAGAGATCCTGGAATCAGTGGAAGGGACGCAGAATGTGTCCGACGGCACGGAGGATAATACAGAAGAGCTGCGCGTCGTCGTAGATAAGGCGAGAGCAACATCTCACGGCCTTACGGTAGCGCAAGTCTATCAGGAATTATATAAAAGGCTTTCAGAGGCCCAGCCATCTCTGACACTCGGGACAGATACGAAAGACTACGACGTCTATGTAAAGGACGGGGCGAATGAGGCCATGACAAGAGAAGATGTGCGTAATATAGCCTTTACAGTAACGAAGCAGGATGGTACGTCTGAGGAGGTAAGGCTTGCGGATGTGGCAGTGTTCGAAGACGGCGTGAGCCCGCGCTCTATCAACCGGATCTCCCAGAGCAGGTATATGTCTGTGACGGCAGAGATCCAGGAAGGGAGCAACATCGGGATCGTGGCGGGACGGATCCAGGAGGAGCTGGACCGCTATGATGTGCCGGAGGGATATGAGGTCAAAATGACCGGCGAGGACGAAACGATCAATGAGGCGATGACAGAGCTTTTCAAGATGCTTGCCCTGGCTCTTGTGTTCATGTACCTGATCATGGTGGCGCAGTTCCAGTCGCTGAAGTCCCCGTTCATCATTATGTTCACCGTGCCGCTTGCATTTACAGGAGGGCTGCTGGCGCTGTGGATTTCCAGTATGCCAGTCAGCGTGATCGCCATGATAGGCTTTGTCATGCTCTCGGGCATTATCGTAAACAACGGCATTGTATTTATCGATTATACGAATCAGCTTATAGCGGAAGGGAAAGAAAAGAGACGCGCACTTGTGGAAGCGGGAAAGACAAGACTTAGACCGATCATTATGACGGCATTTACTACGATCCTTGGACTGTCGACTATGGCGGCGGGATTCGGGATGGGCTCAGATATGGTGCAGCCCATGGCGGTCGTGACGATCGGAGGCCTCATATACGGTACGATATTGACATTGGTTGTTGTTCCATGTATATTTGACTTATTCCACAGGAGGAGAACAAATGATTAACAGGGCGATCGCATTTGCGACAAAAGCGCACGAAGGACAGTTCAGAAAAGGTACGAACAAGCCTTATATCGTACACCCTATGGAAGTCGGCGATATTGTCTCTGCCATGACAGAGGATGAGGAGATTATAAGCGCGGCTATCCTGCACGATACGATCGAGGACTGCGAGGGGGTCACTCAGAGTGTCCTGGCTCAGGAATTTTCGGAGAGAGTGGCCGATATGGTCTCCCGGGAGAGCGAAGACAAGTCGAAGACGTGGCTGGAGAGGAAAACGGCCACGATCGAGTGTCTTCGCAGCGCCCCGAGGGAGATCCAGATGATAGGCCTTGCGGATAAGCTGTCAAATATACGGGATATAGACAGGGATTACCCCGTGGTGGGGGAAGAGCTGTGGAATCGGTTCCGTATGAAGGACAAGCGTACTATCGGCTGGTATTACAAAGGCGTGCGCGACGCCCTGAAAGGAGCATTTGACGATGTAGATGCATACAAGGAATACTGCAGGCTGGTAGAGAAGAACTTTGGCTAGAGTTCCTGATTATCTGTTGTTTATTGACAGCGGCAGCCTTTTTCGGATTTTGAGGCCGAGGACGGCGGCGAGTATCATTTTAATAATCGTCGTAGGGATAAAAGGCATCACGCAGGCGGCGAATCCCGCTGCAAGCGTGCCCCCTGTGACAAAGGCGAACATAAGCACGCCTATAAGATAATTTACGGCCGTCCCGGCAATGAGAGAGAGTATGAACAGGCTTTTCCTTTCATAGTATCTTTTTGCACCGAGGCCGATGATATATGCCATAAGAGGAAAAGACAGAATGAATCCTCCGGTGGGGCCGACAAGACATTGCGCGCCGCCGGTAAAGTTGGAAAATACAGGAAGGCCGATCGCCCCGAGGAGCATGTAGACAAGAGTAGCCGCAGCTCCTTTTTTTGCGCCCAGTATGATGGCGGCCAGCATGACTGCGAAAGTCTGCATAGTCATAGGCACGCCGAGAGGCATGGGGATGGAGATCTGCGCCATGATTACAGTGACGGCGGTACACAGAGCGACCGCGCATAAATCCTGCACAGAAGCTCTCGAGGCTGGCACATTTGATGGATTTGATGAGTTTGACAGGGTTGGCATAAGTAATCTTCCTTTCTGATAAATATTTTAATATCTTTATATAAGGCAGTATAAAAGATAATATGTGAAATGTCAACTTAAATGAAAAAACAGTTAACAATAAAGACATAGCAGAGATATATGTCAGTTAATTGAATATTTAGTAAAAGCCAACACAAAGCTGTAAATTTGTGTATAATGTCTATAAGAGCGTTATCAGGAGTAATAAAATGATTATCAGTGCAAGCAGGAGGACGGATATTCCGGCGTTATATCCGGAGTGGTTCATGAACCGGCTCAGGGAAGGGCAGGTTCTTGTCCCCAATCCCTACAACCGAAAAAAGGTAAGCCGTATCCGCCTTACACCGGATGCGGTGGATTGTATTGTTTTCTGGACGAAGAATCCCGAGCCTTTGATCCCATATCTGAAGGAGATCGACAGGATGGGGTATCGATATTACATCCAGATGACGGTCACAGATTATGAGAGGGATCTGGAACCGGGAATCCCTGGTATGGAAGAATCTATGGCCACGTTCCTCCTTCTCAGTGAAATGATAGGGAAGGACAGGCTGGATTGGCGGTTCGACCCTATTGTCCTGACAGATAAATATTCTGTAGAGTATCATGTGGAGAAGTTCGAAGCTATGTGCCAATGGCTTCATCGTGCGACAGAAAGATGTGTGATCAGCTTCGTGGATCTTTACGAGGATAACGGCTTTCCCTGCATGGAGCCGGAAGAAATGTGGGAAATAGCGCAGAGATTGTCGAAAATTGCCGGAAGATATCATCTTCCTCTCTATACATGTGCCGAGAAGATCGATCTGTCCGCATTTGGGATCCGGCATGGAGCGTGTATTGACAGGGAGAGGATCCAGAAGCTGGCCGGATATAAGATGGATGTGAAGAAGGCGTCTGGACAGAGGCTGCAGTGCAGATGTGTAGAAAGCATAGATGTAGGGATTTATGACACATGTACAAACGGCTGTAAATATTGTTATGCCACGAGATCGACGGGGAGCGCCAGAAGGAAGAAAGAGCTGCACGACCCGGCCTCGCCGCTTCTGATCGGACAGCTGCGGGGGGATGAGACAGTGACCGACAGAGAGATCAGATCCAACAGGGATTACCAATTTTCACTTTTTGACTGGCAGGGATGAGGCTATGATGATTCAGGGGCTGCAGAAGCTGACACTTTTAGATTATCCGGGCAAGGTGGCCTGCACTGTTTTTACGGCAGGCTGTAATTTCCGTTGCCCGTTCTGCCATAACGCATCGCTTGTAACCCATATACAGGACGGCCGGGAGATTACACAGGAAGAGGTTTTTGCGTTTCTTAAGAAGCGCCGCGGGATATTGGACGGCGTATGTGTCACAGGAGGAGAGCCGCTGCTACACAAGGATATTGAGGAGCTTTTAAGAGAGATAAAAGAGCTGGGATTTTCGGTGAAGCTGGATACGAACGGCAGCTTCCCGGACAGGCTTAAGGGCCTGGTAGAAGAAGGGCTTGTGGATTACATAGCGATGGATATTAAGAATGCAAAAGAGAATTACGGAAGAACGATCGAGATCGAAGATTATGATGTGTCGGACGTCGCCCGGAGCGTGCAGTATCTTCTCGAAGGGAACGTTCCGTACGAGCTCAGGACGACCGTAGTGAGAGAGTTCCATCAGCGGGCGGATCTCGAGGCGATCGGGCGATGGATCGAAGGGGCGGAGCATTATTATCTGCAGCAGTTCGTGGATTCGGGAGACCTGATACAGCCTGGGCTGCGCGGTTATGATCGGGATATTATGGAGCAGGCCCTCGGGACTGTAAAAAAGTATGTGAAGGCCGCAGAGCTGCGGGGGCTGTAGGAAGATTAAGGAGCGATGTATTGTGAAAAGAAGGCACACAATATATTGCTTTCTTTTTATGTATTTGTATTGACATGGCACAATATATAGTGCTATCATAGGTTGGTGGCTACAAATCCGCACAGCGGAGAGCCGATAAATAGTAGAAAAATAATGAAAGTGATGAAGAGAGGAGTATAGTATATCCATGTATCAAGTAACAAAGCGTGACGGACAGATCGCTGACTTCAGCCTGGGAAAGATCAGCGCTGCGATTGAGAAAGCATTTCAGGCACAGGATAAAGAATATAATCAGGACATCATAGACTTGCTGGCGCTTAAAGTGACGGCTGCATTCGCCCCGAAAGTGAAGGATTCCCTGATCGGCGTGGAGGATATCCAGGACAGCGTGGAGGAAATGCTGATCAAGACGGGCTATTCCGATGTGGCAAAGGGATATATACTCTACAGGAAGCAAAGAGAGAAAGTGCGTAATCTGAAGTCTACCATGCTGAATTACAAGGAGATCGTGGATAGCTATGTCAAGGTTTCAGACTGGCGCGTAAAAGAAAACTCTACAGTGACTTATTCGGTAGGCGGGCTTATCTTAAGCAATTCCGGCGCGATTACGGCAAACTACTGGCTGTCGGAGATTTATGATGAAGAGATAGGCCGGGCGCACAGGGACGCGGATATCCATATACACGACCTTTCTATGCTTACAGGATATTGTGCAGGATGGTCGTTAAAGCAGCTGATCCAGGAAGGGCTGGGCGGGATCCCGGGAAAGATCTCCTCCTCCCCGGCAAAGCATTTAAGCGTACTTTGTAATCAGATGGTAAACTTCCTCGGGATTATGCAGAATGAGTGGGCGGGAGCCCAGGCGTTCTCCTCCTTCGATACATATCTGGCGCCGTTCGTAAAGGCAGACGGCCTGTCTTATCCAGAAGTGAAGAAGTGTATCGAGTCCTTCATCTATGGGGTGAACACACCGTCCAGATGGGGCACGCAGGCGCCTTTCTCGAACATTACGCTGGACTGGACAGTGCCAAATGACCTTGCAGCCCTTCCGGCAGTGGTAGGCGGAAAGGAGCGAGACTTTACATACGGTGACTGTAAAGAAGAGATGGATATGGTAAATAAAGCGTTTATCGAGATCATGCTTGAAGGCGACGCCCATGGGCGGGGATTCCAATATCCGATCCCGACGTATTCTATCACAAGTGATTTTGACTGGTCCGACACAGAAAATAACCGTCTGCTGTTTGAAATGACGGCGAAGTATGGGACGCCGTACTTCTCGAATTATATTAACAGCGATATGGAGCCCAGCGATGTCAGGAGCATGTGCTGCCGCCTGCGCCTGGACCTCAGGGAGCTGCGTAAGAAGTCCGGCGGATTTTTCGGGAGCGGCGAGAGCACAGGATCTGTAGGCGTTGTTACGATCAATATGCCAAGGATCGCATATTTGTCCGAGAACGAGGAAGAATTCTTTGAGCGTCTGGATCGGCTGATGGATGTCTCTGCTCGCTCTTTACATGTAAAGCGCACTGTTATCACAAAACTTTTAGACGAGGGGCTGTATCCGTATACAAAGAGGTATTTGGGCACATTTGCTAATCATTTCTCTACGATCGGCCTCCTTGGGATGAACGAAGCGGGGCTGAACGCGAAATGGATAGGAAAAGATATGACCCATGAGGAGACGCAGAGCTTCTCCAAGAAAGTGCTGAACCATATGCGGGAGCGTCTGTCCTCCTATCAGGAAGAATACGGCGATCTGTATAATCTGGAGGCGACTCCGGCAGAATCGACGACCTATCGTTTTGCAAAGCATGATAGAGAAAAGTACCCGGATATCGTCACAGCGGCAGAATGTAATGGGACGCCGTATTATACGAACAGCTCCCATCTGCCGGTAGGCTACACAGAAGATATTTTTGCAGCTCTTGACATACAGGATGAATTGCAGACATTGTATACATCGGGGACCGTATTCCACGCGTTCCTTGGAGAGAAGCTTCCGGGCTGGAAGTCCGCAGCGTCGCTTGTGCGTAAGATCGCAGAGAATTATAAGCTTCCGTATTACACGATGTCGCCCACCTATTCTGTATGTAAGAACCACGGCTACATCACTGGCGAACATTATACATGCCCAGAGTGCGGGGAAGTGACGGAAGTCTACAGCAGGATCACCGGCTACTACCGTCCGGTCCAGAACTGGAACGACGGGAAAGCGCAGGAGTACAGAGACCGGAAAGTATATGATATTGCCAGCTCGAAGCTGACAGTAAAAGCAAAAGCCGGAGAGCATATCGCCGACGCGCTGAAGGAGAGCGCAAGTACAGAGACAGGGTTAAGAAGGCTCCTCTTTACGACAAAGACGTGCCCGAACTGTGTGCTTGCAAAGAGCGTCTTGACCGACGCACACGTAGCGTATGAGGTGATCGACGCAGAGGAGGATAAAGAGCTGACGAAGCAGTATAAAGTGATGCAGGCTCCAACGCTTGTAGTCATTTCAGACGGCAAGGTAGAGAAGGTCGCGAATGCTTCTAATATTAAAAAGTATACAGAAAGGTAAGAGGAGGGCTGCATAATGTGCAGCCCTACATGTTCCGGGACTTTTCCTCGCAGACTTTCATGGCCTCGAATACGGCGCTTCTAAAGCCGCGCTCTTCCAAAGCCCGCACGGCTTCGATCGTAGTGCCGGCCGGGGAGCAGACCATGTCTTTTAATTCTCCTGGATGCTTTCCAGTGTCGAGCACCAGCTTGGCGCTTCCAAGAACGGCCTGCGCGGCGAACCTATATGCCTGCGGCCTTGGCATTCCGCCTGACACGGCGGCATCTGCCATTGCTTCGATAAACAGGAATACATAGGCCGGAGAGCTGCCGCTTACAGCGGTAACAGCGTCCATGAGGCGTTCTGGTACGATCTCTACGCGGCCGAAGCTTTCAAGGAGAGATATGGCATAAGAGATCTCTTCCTCTTGCAGATGCTCGCCCGGGCACATGGCTGTCATTCCTGCGCCTGCCATGGCAGGGGTGTTGGGCATAGTACGGATGATCTTCACATCTTTTCCAAATTGCTCTCTTAGCCATGAGAGAGTCTTGCCCGGCGCGATCGTAATGACGATCTGTCTGTTGGTTACATGCCCTTTGATCTCCTGGATCACATCTGCATAGAATTGTGGCTTCACTGAGAGAATAAGTATGTCGGCGCGTTCTGCCACTTCTGTGTTGCTTGCAGTTACATGGATGCCGAATTGCTGTCTGGCGCGCTCTCTTCCTGCCTCTGACAGAGCAGACCCGATAATCTCTGATGCCGGGATCATGCCATGCTTTATAATCCCGTCTATAATGGCGGACGCCATGTTCCCAGTCCCGATAAATCCTAGCTTCACTTTACATACCTTCTTTCTTGTATATTTGTTTGATAAGGCTCAAAACTCGGGGCTATGATACCTGCGGATTGCTGCGTGCTATGCACTCCCGCACTCCTGCCCGGTATCATATGATGGGTTAAATGTAGCACAGAAGAATTGGGAAGTCAATTGGAGATGGCTGTTGTAGTTTAAAGAGTGGTGTGGTAATATGAAGAACGTACACGGAGGGTATTATGGAGAAAAGGCTGCGATATTTTCATGTAGACGGCGCATTTGGCGGAAATCAGGACTGGTTTACGAATATTGTCATGCATATAGGCGGCTGTGCGGCGGCTACGGCATGTGACTGTAGCATTTATTTTGCTCTTTATATGGGCTGCCCCCATCTGTACCCATATGATGTGCATGCCCTTACGAAGCGAGAATATGTTGCTTTTAGCCAGAAGATGAAGCCTTATATAAAGCCAAGGGTGAACGGAGTGAGGGAAGTATCGTGGTTCATAGACGGTTTCAGGAAGTATATCGAGGATGTGAATAAAGAGACGGGAGATAATACTTATGTAGGGATGGAAGGACTTTCCGGTAAGCGTCCCTATACAGAAGCCAGAGCCATGGTAAAGGGGCAGATCGACAGAGGGCTCCCTGTCCCGTACCTTCTTCTTCGCCATAGGGACACAGACATTTTTAAAGATTATATCTGGCACTGGTTCTTGCTTGTGGGCTATGAGGAGGCGGGGGACGATCTTCTTGTGCACACGGCGACTTATGGGCACAGCGACACATTTTCACTAAAAGAAATGTGGGCTACCGGGTATGAGGACAAAGGCGGGCTTGTACAATTTACGAATATCCGTTACAATAAATAAAATAATTTGTGGAAAAGAGAGGAAAAAGATATGGCGAATCCAGTTGTAACATTTGAGATGGAGAATGGAGACATTATGAAGGCGGAGCTTTACCCGGAAGCAGCGCCGAACACAGTGAATAATTTTATCAGTCTGATCCAGGACGGGTATTACGATGGACTTATCTTCCATCGCGTGATAGAGGGATTTATGATCCAGGGCGGCTGTCCGCAAGGGCAGGGGACCGGAGGGCCGGGCTACACGATCCCGGGCGAGTTCTCTCAGAACGGGTTCCAGAATGGATTGAAGCATACAGAAGGCGTGCTGTCCATGGCAAGGGCGATGCATCCTGATTCAGCAGGGTCTCAGTTCTTTATCATGCATAAGGATTCGCCGCACCTTGACGGCGCATATGCAGCGTTCGGCAAGATTACGGAGGGGATGGACGTGGTGGATAAAATTGCAGGAACTGCCACGGATTACAGTGACAGGCCGATGGAAGAGCAGAGGATGAAGAAAGTGACGGTTGATACATTCGGCGAAGATTACCCGGAGCCGAAGAGAGCATAAGAAGAGAGCAAAGTAAGAAGGTATGGCCATAGAGATGATCCAGACAGAAAAACTTGTATATGAATATGACAAGCGGGATGAAGAAGGGAATGTCATAGGGAGGTCCCGCGCCATAGACGAAGTGGATATAGATGTGAAGGAGGGGCAGTTCATTGCCATCCTTGGGCATAACGGTTCCGGGAAGTCGACGCTTGCCAAGCACATAAACGCGATCCTTACGCCCACGGAAGGGGCTGTGTGGGTGGACGGCCGCAATACGAAAGAGCCGGCAGAACTGTGGAATGTCCGCCAGTCTGCAGGCATGGTGTTCCAGAATCCCGACAATCAGATTATCGGGACGGTCGTGGAAGAGGACGTGGGCTTCGGGCCGGAGAACTTAGGCGTCCCTACGGATGAGATATGGCAGCGGGTAGAAGAGAGCCTGAAAGCGGTAGGGATGCTCTCCTTCCGCCATCATTCACCGAACAAGCTGTCTGGCGGCCAGAAGCAGCGGGTGGCCATTGCAGGCGTAGTAGCGATGGAGCCGAAGTGCATCGTCCTGGACGAGCCGACTGCCATGCTGGATCCAGAAGGGCGCAAGGAAGTATTAAAGACGGTGCAGAGGCTCAGGGAGAAGAAGAAAGTGACGGTCATCCTCATCACCCACTATATGGAGGAGGTCATTGACGCGGACAAGGTGTATGTGATGGATCATGGGCGCGTGGTAATGGAAGGGACGCCGCGGGAAGTCTTCTCGCGGTCAGACGAGCTGAAAAGCTATCGCCTTGACGTGCCCCAGACGACTATACTGGCAGATGAGCTTCGGGCGCGGGGGCTTGACATACCGAAAGGGATCTTAAGAAGAGAAGAGCTGGTGGGATATTTATGTCAATTAAAGTAGAACATCTGAATTATATATACAGCCCAGGCACGGCTTATGAGAAACAGGCGTTAAAGGATATCTGCCTGGAGATACCGCACGGAGAGTTCGCAGGCATTATCGGCCATACAGGTTCGGGGAAGTCCACGCTGATCCAGCATTTTAACGGGCTTATACGGGCGACTTCCGGGAAGCTGTACTATAACGGAGAAGATATATACGCGGACGGGTATGACCGGAAGAAGCTAAGAAGCCAGGTAGGGCTTGTGTTCCAGTACCCGGAGCATCAGCTGTTCGAAGTGGACGTGATGACAGACGTGTGCTTCGGGCCTAAGAATCAGGGCCTGTCCGCGGAGGAATGCAAGGCGCGCGCCAGGGAGGCTCTGGAGCTGGTGGGGCTGAAGGAGAAATATTATGGCTCTTCCCCTTTTGAGCTGTCTGGCGGGCAGAAGCGGCGGGCGGCCATTGCAGGGGTCCTTGCCATGCGCCCGAAGGTGCTTGTGCTGGACGAGCCTACGGCGGGGCTTGATCCGAAGGGCAGGGACGATATACTGGAGCAGATCGCCTGGCTCCACAGGCAGACGGATATGACAGTGCTCCTCGTGTCCCACAGTATGGAGGACATCGCCAGGTTCGCGGATCGGATCATCGTGATGAACGGCGGTGAAGTTATGTACAATGATGAGCCGAAGAAAGTATTCGCCCATTACAGAGAATTGGAGAAGGTGGGGCTTGCAGCTCCCCAGGTGACGTATCTTATGCATGACCTGAAGGAAAAAGGGATAGATGTTGATGTGAACGTGACGACAGTAGACGAGGCGGCAGATGAGATCCTGCGCGCACTGGAGAAGAGACAATGATCCGAGACATTACGATAGGACAATATTATCCGGCAAAAAGCATCCTGCACAGGCTTGACCCGAGAGTGAAGCTTGTGTCTACTTTATTGTACCTGATCTCGCTTTTTTTGTTCCGGAGCGTGCCGGGATATGTTGTGGCGACGGTATTCCTTGTGACGATTATAAAATTATCGAAAGTACCGTTCTCTTATATCGTAAAGGGACTGAAGCCCATTATATTCCTGCTCATGATAACGGTCGTCTTCAATCTGTTCCTCACGAGAGAAGGAGCGGTGCTCTTCCATGCATGGATATTTACTATAACGGAGGGAGGGCTTCGGACGGCAGTCTATATGGCGGTGCGCCTGGTCTACCTGATCATCGGCTCGTCTCTTATGACGTTCACGACTACGCCCAATGCCTTAACGGACGGCATTGAAAGCCTGCTGAAGCCGCTGGAGAAAGTGCGTATGCCGGTACATGATGTAGCGATGATGATGTCCATAGCTCTTCGGTTCATCCCTATACTTCTGGAAGAGACAGACAAGATTATGAAGGCGCAGATCGCAAGAGGCGCAGATCTTGAAAGCGGGAATATGATCCAGAGGGCAAAAAGCATGATCCCCATTCTCGTGCCACTGTTCGTATCCGCATTCCGCCGCGCCAACGACCTCGCCATGGCGATGGAGGCAAGATGCTACCGGGGAGGCGAAGGGCGGACAAAGATGAAGCCGCTGCGCTACCAGACAAGAGACAGAATAGCGTATACGATTGTAATCCTATACACCGTCGCAGTAGTGGCGATCGGGAGATACGTCCCCTTACGCGTGTGGATCTTCTAGGGACGGGGGTTTTCTGAGCAGGGACACTGCGAAGCGGTGTCCCTGCGAAAGAAAAGCCCCGTCCCTAAAAGGACACTGCGAAGCGGTGTCCTTGCGAAAGAAAAGCCCCGTCCCTAAAAGGACACTGGGAAGCGGTGTCCCATCGGAAGAAAGGAGGACCCTATGCGTCGCATCCGGCTTACCGTCTCTTATGATGGGACGGAGTACTGCGGCTGGCAGATACAGCCCAACGGTATCACAATTGAAGAGATCTTGAATGACCGTATCAGCCGCATCACTGGGGAGGATATCCGCGTCATCGGCGCCAGCCGGACAGATTCCGGGGTGCATGCCCTTGGGAACGTAGCTGTCTTTGACACGGAATCTTCTATTCCGGCAGAGAGGTTTTCTTATGCTCTGAATCGGAAGCTGCCCCGGGACATTGTAATCGTGCGCTCGGACGAGGTGGAGGAGTCCTGGCATCCGCGGTATCAGGAGGAGATTACGAAGACATACGAGTATCATATCTATAACGGAAAAGTTCCTGATCCACTGAAATTAAGATACAGCGCCTTTGTGTCGTTCCCACTGGATGTGGAGAAGATGAGAGAAGGGGCAGCGTATTTAAGAGGAGAACATGATTTTGCCAGCTTCTGCAATGTGCGTACGAATGTGTCGGACACCGTGCGGACGATCTATGAGATTGGAGTCCAGAAAGAGGCAGGAGAAATCGTCATACGAGTGAAGGGGAACGGGTTCCTCTACAATATGGTGCGGATCATCGCAGGCGTCCTGATCCGGGTGGGCCGAGGATTTTACACGCCGGAGAAGGTGAAAGATATACTGGAAGCAAAAGAGAGGACGGCACAAGGGGTGACCGCGCCCCCGGAAGGCCTGGTGCTTAAGGAGATCCGTTATGGAGGATAAGATTTATTTTGACAATGGAAGTACGTCATGGCCGAAGGCCCCAGGAGTGGCGGAGGCGATGACAGAGTTCCTGACAAAAGGAGCGTTTAACATTAATCGTGGTAATTATGAGGGCGCTTACGAAGTAGAAAGCGTCGTGCTGGACACGAGGGAGAAGCTGGCGCGCCTTTTTCATGCGCCGGATTCTAAGTGCGTGGTATTTTCGCCGGGCATTACTTATTCTATTAATTTCTTTTTAAAAGGCTTGCTAAAGCCGGGCGATCATGTGATCGTGACGGGGATCGAGCACAATGCAGTTATGCGTCCCCTTCGCCAGCTGGAACAAATAGGGGTGGCTTATGACGTGGCGCAGACAGACACCGAAGGGATGTTAAGCCCGGACAATGTAGAAATGCTGATAAAGGCTAATACAAAAGCGATCGTTGCCTCCCATGCATCCAACGTATGTGGAACGGTCGCGCCTATCAGGGAGATTGGAGGCATCTGTAACAGGCATCACGTATTTTTTGCAGTAGATTCTGCTCAGAGCGCAGGGACGCTGGATGTAGATATGCAGGAATGCCAGATTGATTTCCTGGCATTTACAGGGCATAAGGGGCTGTTAGGGCCGCAGGGGATCGGCGGCTTTCTTATATCTGAAAGTCTTTGCCGGGTATTAGAGCCGACGATCGCAGGAGGGACAGGAAGCCGGTCAGATTCCTTTGATATGCCGCAGAGCCTTCCTGACAAATATGAGAGCGGTACGATGAACCTTCCGGGGATTATCGGGCTGCATGCCGCCCTTTCCTACATTGAGGAAGTGACCGTGGAAGAGATACATAGAAAGAAAATGGAGCTGACAGCATATTTTTTAGAGCAAGTGAGAGAGATTCCGGGCGTCCGTATTGCAGGAAAGCAGAGCCTCGATAACAGAGTGGCGGTCGTGTCTCTAGATTTTGTGAATGCTGACAACGCAGTGATGGCATTTGAGCTGGAAGCAAATTACGGAATAATGACAAGAGTGGGGCTCCACTGTGCGCCGCTGGCACATAAATCTCTTGGCACATACCCCCAGGGGACTGTAAGATTTGCCTTCAGCGCCTCCAATACGAAAGCAGAGATCGACATTTGTATAGCGGGTATACGAGAATTATTATTAGTATAGAAAAAACAGATAAGTGGCCTGGCACATCAGAAAAAGCGATAAGACAATCCTCTCAAAAAATGTTACGGTAAGGATAGATTACTATTACGAAAAATGCACCAAAGGACAGGTGCAGCAAAGGAGGAAAAGTAGTATGGCTGATTACCGTAAGATGTGGGAAGATTTGGGGATGGACGTGGAGACGCATGACCAGCTTTGTGCAGTATTGCCACAGGCATTTGGAGATGTGTATCTCTCGCAGGAGAACCGCCCGGAAAGCATGGATTATTACAATATGGTAGTGGCAGATATCCATGGCATCCGCCCTGCAGAGCTGATCGAGCATCAGAAAGCAGGCGGAAAAGTGTTCGGTACATTCTGCATATATGTGCCGGATGAGATCGTATTTGCCGCAGATGCAATCGCAACAGGGCTTTGCGGCGGCTCCCAGTTCTGGGTCCCGGGAGGAGAGAAAGTGCTTCCGACTAACACATGCCCGTTAATTAAAGCATCTGTGGGGGCAAGGATCGACCGTACATGCCCATTCTTCAGGATCGCAGATATGTATGTAGGCGAGACGACCTGCGACGGCAAGAAGAAAGCCTGGGAGATACTGGCAGAGGACGTCCAGGTACATGTTATGAACCTTCCGCAGATGAAACGTGCGAAAGATGTGAGAGCATGGGCGGAGGAGATTGAAGATTTTAAGAAGGTTGTAGAGGAGTTTACAGGAAATAAGGTGACGGCTGAGAAGCTGGCAGAGAGCATTAAGCTTATCAATGCAAAGAGAAAGGCCCTGGAAAGGCTGTATGAGACGAGGAAGAATGAGGATATACCGATCAGCGGCACAGATGCTCTTTTGATCTCGCAGATTGCGTTCTATGACGATCCGGGAAGATTCACGCAGATGACAAATAAGCTCTGCGACGAATTGGAGCAGAGGATCGCAGACGGGATCAGCGTATTCCCAGCAGGGACGAAGCGTATTATGGTGACGGGCACGCCGCTCGCTATCCCGAACTGGAAGCTGCATAATATTATAGAGACAAGCGGCGGGGCAGTCGTATGTGAGGAGATGTGTACAGGTACGCGTTACTTTGAGAGGCAGGTTGACGAGAGAAAGGCTACGGTAGAGGAGCAGATTACCGCGATAGCAGAGAGATATATGGGGATCAACTGTGCATGTTTCACGCCGAATGAAGGAAGAGTTGACGACATCTTACGTCTTGCAAAAGAATACAAGGTTGACGGCATTATCGATGTAAACTTAAAATTCTGTAACCTGTATGATACAGAAGGGTATTTCGTAGAGCGTGCTATGAAGGAAGCGGGGATCCCTGTGCTTGGGATTGAGACAGACTATACGGACAGCGACGCACAGCAGCTTCGTACGAGGGTCAGCGCGTTTATCGAGATGTTAAACAACTAGGAGACCTCTATGGAAAAGATCCAACATTATGTGTTGTTCCCGAATCATGACAATGCCATGCGGCTTTATAAGGAATTAAAAGGACTGGGAGTCCGGGCGGTCATCGCCCCGACTCCCAGGATCCTAAGCACATGCTGCGGCGTCTCTCTCCTGATTGAGGAGAAAGATATCGACGTAATCAAAGCCTGTATTAAAGAGCATGGAATTGATGTATTGAAGATAGAAGCAATTGAAAGGGACATTAATCCGATGCGGGATAAATATTGTTAGACGGGAGAAGATGAAAATGTATTATGTAGGGATCGACATTGGCTCTACAGCCTCCAAGGTCGCGCTGCAGGGAGAGAAAGAGATGTATTTTGTCCTTCCTACCGGTTGGAGCAGCAAAGAGACGACGCAGACGATTAAAGAAAAATTATTGTCTGAGGGCGTAGATGTACACGCAGATGGGGTAAAGGTCGTAGCGACAGGCTATGGGCGTGCCGCGGTGGGCTTTGCAGATTATGTGATAACAGAGATTACGTGTCATGCCAGAGGCGGGAGGGAGATGGCGGGAGACAGCTGCGCCATCATAGATGTCGGCGGGCAGGATACGAAGGTAATCATTGTTGAGAACGGGACGGTGCAGGATTTCCTGATGAATGACAAATGCTCCGCTGGAACCGGGAAATTCCTGGAGATTATGGCAAACCGCCTGGGAGTCGCTTTGCAGGAGCTCTTTGATATGGCGCAGGCGGGGACGGCGCTTCCCATCAGCTCTCTTTGTACAGTGTTCGCAGAGTCTGAGGTCATTAATTACATAGGCGAAGGGAGCAAGCGGGAAGATATTGCGGCAGGAGTGGTAGATTCGGTGGCGGCGAAGGTGGCGCAGCTTGGCCGGAAGAAAGATCTTCCCGAAAAGGTCATCTTGACAGGCGGGCTGAGCCACAGCACGTACTTTACGAAAATTTTGTCGGAAAAAATCGGTCAGAAAGTTGAGCCTACGGAGAATGGAAGATATGCGGGAGCCCTGGGGGCTGCGCTGTTAGCAAGAGAGAAGCCGAGATGATCTCGGCTTCTTTTTTGGTGAAAACTGTCAAACAATTGCATTATAATTTATTCAAAAGTACTAAAAAAGAAAAATCAGGTAGAAAGTGTATATGTTATTGTGATAAGATAAAGAAAATAACTAAATCTGTGGGAGGATTGTAGAATGGACATGTTTTTGAACATTGTTCCTGTGTTTGGAGCGGCAGCATTATTGTTTGCTGTTTATCTTGCTGCACGCGTGACAAAGCAGAGCGCAGGGACAGACAAGATGAAGGAGATCGCGGCGGCGATCAGTGAGGGCGCACAGGCTTTCCTCACGGCCGAATACAAGATCCTTGTATTTTTTGTTATCGTACTTTTTGTGCTGATCGGGCTTGGCATCGGCAACTGGGTGACGGCCGTATGCTTTGTGATCGGGGCGCTGTTCTCCACGGCCGCGGGGTACTGCGGCATGACGGTGGCGACCAGGGCGAATGTAAGGACTGCCAATGCAGCCAGGGAGAGCGGGATGAATAAGGCGCTCTCTATAGCGTTCTCAGGCGGTGCAGTTATGGGAATGTGCGTAGCCGGGCTTGGAGTGCTCGGAGTAAGCGTTATTTACATAGTTACGAAGAATGTGGATGTATTGTCAGGCTTCAGCCTCGGTGCATCCTCTATTGCTCTTTTTGCCCGTGTAGGCGGCGGTATTTATACGAAAGCGGCGGACGTAGGCGCCGACCTTGTAGGCAAGGTGGAAGCGGGGATCCCCGAGGATGACCCCCGCAATCCTGCGGTAATCGCAGATAACGTTGGAGATAACGTAGGGGATGTGGCCGGTATGGGAGCCGACCTTTTTGAGTCTTATGTAGGAGCGCTTATCTCTGCTCTGACTCTCGGCATCGTGTACTTTGAAGCAGCGGGCGCTGTGTACCCTCTGCTGATCGCGGGGCTTGGGCTTCTGGCTTCTATTCTGGGGACGTTCTTTGTGAAGGGCGATGAGAACGCGAACCCGCACAAAGCGCTTAAGACTGGCTCTTATGCGGCCAGCGCGGTCGTGCTGATCGTATCTTTTGTATTCAGCAAGTATTTCTTTGGCAATTTTAACGCGGCGATCGCCATCGTGGCGGGCCTGATCGTAGGGCTGATCATCGGCATCATCACAGAAGTCTATACTTCAGGCGATTACAAATCTGTAAAAGAGATTGCATCCCAGTCGGAGACGGGATCCGCAACGACAATTATAAGCGGTATCGCAGTAGGGATGAAGTCCACGGGCATACCGATCCTCCTGATCTGCGTGGGGATTTTTGCCGCATATCAGTTCTGTGGGCTTTACGGCATCGCTCTGGCGGCGGTCGGGATGCTGTCTACGACGGCGATCACAGTGGCGGTTGACGCCTATGGGCCGATCGCGGACAACGCGGGCGGTATTGCGGAGATGTCGGGGCTTGATAAATCCGTCCGTCAGATTACGGATAAGCTGGATGCAGTGGGGAATACGACGGCTGCTATGGGAAAAGGGTTCGCCATCGGCTCTGCAGCCCTCACCGCGCTTGCGCTCTTCGTGTCTTATGCAGAGGCGGTACGGCTCGAGAATATTGATATATTAGACAGCCGCGTGATTATCGGCCTGTTTGTCGGCGGAATGCTTCCATTCCTGTTCTCAGCCATGACGATGGAATCTGTGTCAAGGGCGGCCTATCAGATGATTGAGGAAGTGAGGAGGCAGTTCAAAGAGATGCCGGGGATTATGGAAGGGAAGGAAAAGCCAGATTATAAGTCCTGCGTCGCGATATCCACGACGGCGGCTCTGAAAGAGATGTTAGTGCCTGGTATTATGGCGGTCGCAGCGCCTTTGGCGGTAGGCGTTATCTTAGGCCCGGCCGCTCTTGGAGGGCTTCTTGCAGGAGCGCTCGTGACAGGAGTCATGTTGGCGATCTTTATGTCCAACTCAGGCGGGGCATGGGACAATGCGAAGAAGTATATCGAAGATGGGAATCATGGCGGTAAGGGAAGCGAAGCCCACAAAGCAGCTGTTGTAGGCGATACGGTGGGAGATCCGTTCAAAGACACGTCAGGGCCGTCTATCAATATACTTATTAAATTAATGACTATCGTGTCACTTGTATTTGCGCCGCTGTTCTTATCCATTGGCGGGCTTCTGTAAAATACTGAGGATGAGAAAAGGGAGAGCGCTTCAGAGAAGATGCGCTCTCCCCTTTTTATTCCCGGGGGCAGACGAACGTCCGGTAAGGTATTGAATTCGGGCTCTTGCCTGTGCTATACTGAAGCTATAATACCTGAAAGGAAGGAGCGGCAATTATGAAATGTCCATATTGCAACAATCCAGATACGAGAGTGATAGATTCCAGGCCTGCCGAAGACGGCAGCTCTATCAGAAGGAGGCGTTCCTGTGATACGTGCGGGAAACGTTTTACGACTTATGAGAAGGTTGAGACGATCCCGCTTATTATTATAAAGAAAGACAACAACAGAGAGCAGTACGACCGGGGCAAGATAGAGACGGGGGTATTGCGGGCATGCTACAAAAGGCCGGTGTCGGCGGAAGCGATCCAGAGGACTGTCAATATCATAGAAGGAAAGATATTCAACCTGGAGGAGAAGGAGATCTCAAGCAGCACGATCGGCGAGATCGTGATGGAGGAGCTTAAGACCCTGGATGAAGTCGCTTATGTGAGGTTTGCTTCCGTTTATCGGGAATTCAAAGATGTCAATACGTTTATGGACGAGCTGAAGAAGATATTAGAATAAGGAAAGATTATGAGAACATATAAGCTAACTATTTCTTATGACGGCAGCAGATATCAGGGATGGCAGCGTCAGGCGACCACAGACAACACGATCCAGTTCGTGCTGGAGTGGAGCATCGGCAAGCTGGTAGGCTATCGTGTGCATGTGGACGGTTCCGGGAGGACTGACGCCGGTGTGCATGCCCGCGGGCAGGTGGCCAGTGTAAGGCTGTCGAAGCTGTATGACGTACAGGAGCTGAAAGAGTCTTTGAACCGATATCTGCCGGAGGATATCCGTGTTATGAAAGCAGAGCTTGTAAGGAACAGCTTCCATGCGCGCAAAAGCGCCAGGGGGAAGAAGTATGAGTATTATATCGATTGCCGGGAGAAGCCGGACGTGTTTTCCAGAAGGTATTGCTATCATTACCCGGAGAAGCTGGATATCGACGCTATGCGTGAAGCGGCGGAGTACCTTATAGGGGTGCGGAATTACATCAGCTTTACGGATGATAAAGACTGCAAAGATCCGGTGCGGCGCATTACGAATATCAAGATTGTGAGCACGGGAGAGAAAGTACGGATCACGTATTACGGGACAGGGTTTTTGTATCATATGGTGCGTATACTTACAGGGACTTTGCTTGAAGTAGGTACGGGGAAGAGAGAGCCCTCTATGATCCCTGTCATTATTGCGGCTGAAGACAGAAGCTCCGCGGGGTTCCTTGCGCCGGCAAGAGGGCTGTTCTTAAGGAAAGTGTATTATTAGAGAGGATATGGCATATGAAATTTATATCATGGAATGTAAATGGGATCCGGGCCTGTGTGCAGAAGGGGTTTCTGGATTTCTTTAAAGAGGCGGACGCAGACATTTTCTGTATTCAGGAATCGAAGATGCAGGAAGGCCAGCTTGAGCTGGACACTCCGGGCTATTATCAGTACTGGAGCTATGCAGAGAAGAAAGGGTATTCCGGGACGGCCATATTTGCCAGGAAGGAGGCGCTTTCTGTCTCGTATGGCATTGGCGTGGAAGAGCACGATCATGAAGGAAGGGTTATTACGCTGGAATATGAGGATTTCTACTTAGTGACAGTGTATACGCCCAATTCCCAGAATGAGCTTGCAAGGCTTCCCTACCGTATGCGGTGGGAGGAGGATTTCCTGGCTTATCTGAAGAAGCTCGAAGAGAAGAAGCCCGTCGTGTTCTGCGGAGACCTCAATGTGGCGCACAGGGAGATCGATCTTAAGAATCCAAAGACGAACCGGAAGAACGCCGGCTTCACAGACGAAGAGAGACAGAAGTTCTCAGAGCTTCTGGAGGCGGGCTTTATAGATACGTTCCGATATTTCTATCCAGATATGGAGGGGATCTATTCATGGTGGTCTTACCGCTTCAGCGCGAGAGCAAAGAACGCGGGGTGGAGGATCGATTACTTCTGTGTGTCGGAGTGCTTAAAGGATAAGCTTATAGGCGCCGGGATACGGACCGAGGTCATGGGCTCCGACCACTGCCCGGTGGAGCTTGAGATAGATTTGTGATTATGCGGATCTCGTTTGCCCACTGAGGGAAGAATTGAATAAATGTGATTTAGGACAAAACTCTGGAACATATACTGGAAGTAACGGTATATATTCTGGGGTTTTATTTTATGAGAGAAGACAGAAAGCGAAAATGGAGAAACAGAGGGATTCTGGTGCTGGCGGGCGTACTGGCGATGGCGGGCGGCCTAAGATATATGTCGGGATATGTGTCTGTGTCCAGCAATGTAAATGGGAGGGAGCTGCCAATTTACTGTGTAGATACGGATGAGAAGAAAGTAGCCCTGTCATTTGACGCGGCGTGGGGGAACGAAGATACAGGGAAGATACTCGATATTCTAAAGAAGCACGATATACAGGTGACTTTCTTTATGACCGGAGGCTGGGTGGAAAGCTTTCCTGACGATGTGAAAGCTATACATGAAGCAGGGCACGACCTGGGGAATCACAGTGAGAACCATAAAAATATGTCCCAGCTGTCCGACGAGCAGAAGACAGAGGAGCTGATGAAAGTCCACGAGAAAGTGAAGCTGCTGACAGGGGAGGATATGGAATTGTTCCGCCCGCCTTATGGGGACTATGACGACAATGTGGTACTGAACGCCACGAAGAACGGGTACTTTACTATCCAGTGGGATGTGGACAGTCTGGACTGGAAGGATTATGGCGTGGACAGTATCATTAATACAGTGGTGAACCATAAAAACTTAGGGAACGGATCCATTATCTTGTGCCATAATGGAGCTAAGTACACAGCGCAGGCGTTAGAATCGCTGATCACAGGACTACAGGAAAAAGGATACGAGATTGTCCCCGTATCCCAGCTGATCTTAAAAAAGGATTACCATATGGACGTGACAGGCCGTCAGATTCCAGATTGACATATGGCGATGCCAAAGTCATCTTTCCGAGAATAATCTCCCGGGAAAGTTTCTTCAGGCTTTTTCATCGTCGCCACATCCTGTCCATGTATCTGTAAGGACAGTGTCATAAGGGACGGAATAAGGGCCGTCTTTCATGGAGCTTAAACGGCGGTAAGCCTCCCAGAAGTCGTGAGTGGGAGACTCGCCGTCGACAGGTTCCTGCTTCCAGAACTGATGGCCATAGAGATAGCTCTCGGCTACGCCCTCCCAGCTGTCATACTGCTTCTGGAGCGCTTCTGCGATAGGGAGGGACAGGCCAAGGCATTCTTCCAGATTGACATATCCTGCGATATAGCAGTCTCCTAAAAGGCGCAGGGAGCGGCAGTAGTCCCAGCCGTCCAGCCCATGGATCCCGTACTTTTTCCAGGCAAGGTACACGGCCTGTTTACGGTAGCGGTCTGGATTGTGGGGGAGGGATTCCATAAGCTCTTCTTCGGAGAGAGCCATGAGCCCCTCCTCTTTCATCTCTTCTGCGTATTGCTCATATGCTTCACGCTGGCCGTTTCCGGCCTCGGCGGTCAGGATCGGCATTACGTCGTCTCTGCTGTGTATATTCCAGTCAGTAGCCAGGGCATTTCTTGCATCTTCTCTATGTGCGGCTTTGTCTTTTGGAAGGATGCCGCCGATAGCGCCGTGCTCTTTGCCGTTATATTCTGTGTCGATGGCATAGGTGGAACATATCCAGCGGACAGTGTCGCTTTCGACATCTGCCTCAGTGATCGTACTTTCTTCATATTTGTCTTCCAGAGTGATCTCTTCTTCCTCCTGCGGCTCTTCGGGAGCAGCAGGGCTGCACCCGGCAAGAAGAAGGGCGCAGGATAAAACAAGAAGAGAAGAAGTCGTTTTTGTTCTCAAGCTAATCCGTCCTTTCGTTTTTAGAAATATATGCATTGAAGATATTATATACGATAAAACATGAAAATGCTATTTTTTTTGTAAAACCGTTGCCTGTATTCTCGTTTTGACATATAATGATTGAATGGATATATTTAGAAAAAGGCAGAGGGATTCGTTTATGGAGAATAGAGTATCGGTCGTCAGCATTATTGTAAAAAATGAGGAAGCAGCAGTGCTGGTCAACGAGCTGCTGCATGAATTCCGAAATTATATCGTAGGCCGCATGGGGCTTCCGTACCGGGACAGAGGCATATCGATCATCAGCGTAGTCCTGGATGCGCCTGGAGATATCTCCAGCTCCCTGTCGGGGAAGCTGGGCATGCTGGAAGGCGTCAGCGCTAAGACGCTGACAGTAAAACTTTGATTTAGGGGGAAAGCTGTGGAGAGAGAAAGATTCGGCTCACGCCTGGGATTCATTTTTGTGTCGGCAGGCTGTGCCATCGGAATTGGGAACGTGTGGAAGTTCCCTTATATGTGCGGGGAATTCGGCGGGGCCGCATTCATCCTCATATATTTGATATTCTTATTGATTATGGGGATTCCGGTCCTTGTGTGTGAATTTGCCGTAGGGCGCGGAAGCCAGAAAAGCGTGGCAGGCAGTTTTGAAGTGCTGGAGCAGGAAGGGACACGCTGGCATGTCGGCAAATGGATCGGCGTAGTCGGAAGCTACCTTCTCATGATGTTCTACACGACAGTCGGCGGCTGGCTTCTATATTATTGCTACAGGAGCATAAAGGGAGAATTTGCAGGGGCGTCGGCAGAGGAGGTAGGAGATGGGTTTACCAACATGCTTGCCAATGTGCCCACTATGATATTCTGGACGGCGCTTGTCACTGTGCTTGGATTTGCGGTATGCTATTTTGGGATTCAGAATGGCATTGAACGTGTGACGAAGATTATGATGTCCGCGCTTCTCATTATTATGGTGGCGCTGGCCGTCCATTCTGTTTTTATGGACGGCGCGGGGGAGGGGATCCGATTCTACCTGGTCCCTGATTTTAAGAAAATGATGGAGATCGGCCTTGGGAATGTGGTCTTTGCGGCTATGAGCCAGGCGTTCTTTACTTTATCCATCGGTATCGGCGCGATGCTTATTTTTGGAAGCTACATAGGGAAGGAGCAAAGGCTCACGGGAGAAGCGTTAAGCATTACGGCGCTTGATACGCTTGTGGCGCTGATGGCGGGATTTATTATTATTCCGTCCTGTTTTGCCTACGGTATACAGCCGGATGCAGGGCCGAGCCTTATCTTTATTACAATTCCGAATATATTTGCCCAGATGCCGGGCGGCCGCGTCTGGGGAGCGCTGTTCTTCCTATTCCTCACATTCGCCGCATTCTCCACCCTTGTGGCGGTGTTTGAGAATATTATCTCTTTTGGAATGGATATGTTCGGCTGGCGGAGGAATAAGAGCGTGGCGGTGAATGTTGTAGCCATCATCATCTTAAGCATGCCGTGCGTGCTGGGCTTCAATGTCCTGTCGGGAGCCGCGCCTCTTGGGGCGGGCAGCACGATTATGGATCTTGAAGATTTCATCGTGTCCAATAATCTGCTTCCTCTTGGGAGCCTTGGGTACGTCTGGTTCTGTTCGCGGAAGAATGGCTGGGGATGGGACAATTTCATCAGGGAAGCCAATGAAGGGAGAGGGATCCGGTTCCCGTCCGGGCTTCGTTTTTACATGGCCTATATGCTTCCTGCTATCATTGCCGTCATTTATCTGAAAGGGTATTATGACAAATTCGTAAGTTTAGGGACGGCAGCGCTGACATTATGGATGGCGGCTGCAGTGCTGTTCCTGGGCTTCGTTATTTACTGTGCCGGAGGAAAAGCTAAGGAATAAGAGGGAAGAGCGTATGAGATTTACGAAGATGCACGGACTTGGAAACGATTATGTATATGTGGACTGCTTTAAAGAGAAGATAGAAGACCCGCCTGAGACGGCGCGGTTCGTAAGCGACAGGCACTTCGGGATCGGCTCGGACGGTCTGATTATGATCAATCCGTCCAAGGCGGCAGATTTTGAGATGGAGATGTACAATGCCGACGGCTCCCGCAGCGAGATGTGCGGCAACGGCATACGCTGTGTGGGCAAGTATGTGTACGACTATGGTCTGACAGATAAGACGAGCATTTCCGTGGAGACGCTGGGGGGCATTAAGCGCCTGGAGCTGACTGTGGAGGACGGGGAAGTGTCCTGTGTAAAAGTCGATATGGGCAGGCCCCGCCTTGAGGCAGAGGATATCCCTGTCCTTCTGGACGGGGCGGAAAAGGGAGAGCAGGCAAATGTGGCTGTAAACGCTGCTGAGACAGGCAGCAGCGGTCGTGCGATCGATTCTCCTATCATCGTTGATGGCAGAGAATACCGTATGACATGCGTTTCTATGGGCAACCCCCATGCAGTGATCTATATGGATGATGTGAAGGGGCTGGACATTGAGGAGATTGGCCCGAAGCTCGAGAATCATGCCAGATTCCCCCAGAGGGTGAATGCAGAGTTTGTGCGGGTGATCGACCGCAGCACGGTGGAGATGCGCGTGTGGGAGCGAGGCTCCGGCGAGACGCTTGCCTGTGGGACAGGGGCGTGCGCGGCAGTGGTGGCGAGCATCCTGAACGGTCTGACGGAAGATAAAGTGACAGTGAGGCTCTTGGGGGGAGAGCTTCAGATCGAGTGGGATAGAGAGGCGGACAGAGTCTATATGACGGGCCCTGCAGCCGTCGTGTTTGACGGGGAGATAAAGAAAATCGGAAAAAAATAAAAAAAATGGAAAAAGGGCTTGATTTTTAGGGAATGTTTGCTATAATTATATTTGTTCGCTGAACAAAACATTAACGATGATGCGGATTGGTGTAATGGCAGCACAGCAGACTCTGACTCTGTTAGTAGAGGTTCAAGTCCTCTATCCGTAGTTCCTTGGCAGGGGCGCCGGATGCCTGAGAACATATGAGGCATCTGGTTACATAACGGAGTGTGGCTCAGCTTGGTAGAGCGCTACGTTCGGGACGTAGAGGCCGCAGGTTCAAATCCTGTCACTCCGATTACTTGATGAAGATGCCGGAATCCTTATAAAATAAGGGTTCCGGTATTTTTAGCAGTTTAGATTGTTGAATGTGATATTCATAGAAACAATGAAATTGTAGATAAAATCAGGAGACCATATAAATGCAGTTCATTTCAAAGGGAGCTTTAGATAGAATATCATATACTACTTCATTAGGAAAGAGTCTTAAACAAATATCAATGTCCAAAACACCTTTAAGCGATATTTTGGCAGATATTAATAAGTATCGTCTGCAGTATACAGATACTATAATACAGGAGAATTTAATTGGTTCTCGCTTTAAAAGTGATGACTCAATTATGAGAAAGTATAAAAAGACATTACAGACAGGCGGTGGGTTTAAACAATGTTTTAATGATGTGTTGGGGTTTCGATTACGGCTTGATGTATATCCAGAGGAATATCCGGAATATTTCCGTGTGGTTGATTTACGGAACGGTAAAAAAATAGATGACGGCTACAGGGCGATACATCTTTATTACCAAAGAGATCATTTGGCATATCCTATAGAAATTCAATTATGGTGCGCGGATGATTACCAGTTTAATATTTGGAGCCACAAATTAGTTTATAAGTACCATGATGCAGAAATTGGAAAATACCTGTATGAGAATTATAAAGTTGGTAAAATAAAAACCGAAGAAGAGTTTAAGTGTGAGCTAAATAAATTGATGAAAGAGAGGAGCAGTTCAAATGGCACAGGATAATAACCCATTTTATATTTTGGCAAAAAAATTTGATGAAGAAGGCTGCATTGCATATAAATGTAAAAGTATAAATGAAGCAAGAAGTGTTCCCAATACTCTGGAAGCAATCCGAGCAGATGATGTACAGATTGTAATACTGGATAATCCGGAGATCTACTCGGAGTATGCACCTTATAGATATATTGATAATCTTCGGGAATTTATGAACGAGGCGGGAAACCTTAATCTGGCAGTGTAAGTATGAATGACATGAAGGCTGCAGAGGATTTGGGTGCAAAGCGCGCGAATTGTTCGGGACGTAGAGGCCGCAGGTTCAAATCCTGTCACTCCGATTTAAAATAAGCCATGACTTTTAATAAAATAAGTCATGGCTTATTTGTGTTTTGGGAAGCGAGATACTGTTCAAGGGAATACTTATCCACGAGAGAAGGAGTAGTCCCGTGTTTGGAGATACAGAATCCAGCCGCGTATGTGGCAATCTGGACAGCGTCTTCCAGCGTCTGTCCCGCCGTCAGGTAGGAGGCCAGCGCGGAAATGAAGGCGTCCGCGCCTCCGGTCGTATCTACAGGGGTGAAGTCGGCGGCAGGGAAATGCCGGGAGGCTTCTTTTGTCCTGAGATAACAGCCGTCGTGCCCCAGTGTGATAATGACCGTCTCGACGCCAGAGCGCAGGAAGATATCAGCCTGCTCGCAAGGAGAGCTGGCTTCCGGGCAGAGCGTGCCTGCTTCTTTCCTGTTTGGCACGAGGATATCGATATACTGAAGCAGCTCTTTCGGAAGGGATGTGAGAGCCGCCGGCTTCAGGATATTCTTTGCCCCGTTTTCCCGGCTGATCTTTGCAGCCTCTATAATGGCCGGGAGAGAGACTTCTGTGGAGAGCAAAGTGTACCCTGCGTTTCGAAAGAGATGTCCGTTTTTGCGGATGTCTTCGGCGTTCAGGCGATCGTTGGCTCCCGCCAGTATGCTTATCGTGCTTTCCCCGCCTTCCACAAGATAAATAAAAGCCTTTCCGGTCTGCTCGTTCCTGTCATGGCTGACGCCGGAGAAAGATACGTTCTCATTTTCTAATGTGCGGCTTATAAGCGACGCTTCCGGATCGTTCCCGATCTTTCCGATAAGCGATACTTCATGTCCCAGCCTGGACGCCCCGACAGCCTGGTTCGCACCTTTGCCTCCGAGAGTAAGAGAAGAGTCCAGTATTCTTGTAGTCTTCCCAAGCTGTGGGAGACAGTCTACGTGAAATGTATTGTCGATATTAATGCTCCCAATGACAACGATCTTCTTCCGGCGCAGAGAAGGAGGGCGCTCAATGCTCTTCTGGTGGTCCAGTGTGTATGCGGGCGCATAGGAGCCGGTGGGAGAAGACGTCTTTTCTTTCTCGCACACAGATATGAGCCTGTCGCATACAAAATGCCCGAACTGTTCGAATGGGACCGCCAGCCCTGAGATGGCAGGAGATTGCAGCTCTCGCTCCAGCCGGTCCTTTTTCGCGCTTACAAGAGAAAAGTCAGCAGGGATAAAGCGTCCTGCGGCCTCAAGGTTTTTGTAGAGGTCCAGAGCCTCCTTAAAATCAAGGCCTACTATGCCGGAGAAGCCGCCGGAGAGTAGCTTGAGCATGTGATCGGGCGCGCTCATATGGAGAAGCATGTCGGGCGAATAAGGGATCTGCCTGTCGAACAGGCACTGCATGAAGCCGTCCTTAAATTCCCGGGCGATCGTCTCGTCGTCAGGCACGAGGCAGGCGATCTTCCTGTGTTCCTTCTTGGCCAGGCTTTCTGTCAGCGAATAACTGATTTTTGCATAGTCAATGTGAAAAAGATCTTCCTGGGCGGACGTGCTGATTTGTATAAAGGGGATGCCCTGGCTTGTGAGATGCCGCTTATTTTCGACGCTCTCATCCCCGGCAGGCTCCCATATAGCTCCGTCCACTTTGTGCTTTATAAGCGCGGTAATATGCTTAAGCTCCAGATCGGGGTCTTTCCCGGTGTCGAACAGGAGAATGCCATAACCGCGGGACTGAGCCTCCGACATGATCCCGCAGATGAGATCGCTGTTCTGGGAAATGTCATGGAGGAGCGCCGCGAGCAGAAAGGTCTTTGCAGAAGAGGAGCTTCGGATCTTGCTGTAGGGCGTATAATGATATTCCTGGACGATCCTTAAGACTTTGCTACGTGTCTCAGGCGTGATGTTCTGATCTTTCCCATTTACGATTTTAGATACGGTGGCGATCGACACCCCCGCCAGTTCCGCGATTTCCTTAATAGTCATATGCGACGCCCCCTGACATACGATGGATTTTCTTCATTATGGCGTCTTTTTTTTTGTCTGTCAATACCCTCAGTTTACAAAAGGAAGTAATTGTATATGAAAAAAAGTCCTTGACTTCTCGGTCTCATAGGTTTAATATAATGCTAAAGAAAATAGTTTAGGAAAATAATTTCCTATGCAAAATACACAAAGGAGGTGATGATTTGAAGAAACGGATTCTGGTTGTTGGCAGTCTGAACATGGATATGGTAATAGAAATGAAGAGCATGCCGCTAATAGGAGAAACCGTTTTGGGCGATACGCTAAAATATGTACCTGGAGGAAAAGGAGGGAATCAGGCATATGCTGTTGGGAGCCTTGGAGGCGAGGCTTCGCTTCTCGGGTGTGTGGGAGCGGACGCGTTCGGCAGCCGGCTTGTCGAGAACATAAGAGCCTGTAAAGTGGATGTTTCTGCTGTGGATGTCGATGAGGAAGAGCCTACGGGGACCGCGGTCATCTATGTGGACGAGGAAGGCAATAACAGTATCGTCGTCGCGCCGGGAGCGAATTCTTCCTGTAATGTGGAGCTTCTGCAGAAGAAGGACGAGCTTTTCCAGATGAATGACTTCATGCTTTTTCAGATGGAGATACCGCTAGAAGCGGTGTTTTATGGGATCAGGAAAGCGAAGGAATATGAGAAGACGGTGATCCTGAATCCGGCCCCGGCCCCGGAAGATATCCCGGACGACATATGGGAGAGGATCGACTATCTTACTCCAAATGAGACGGAAGTCCTGAAATTGTGCGGGGAGCCGGGGACTTCCATGGAACATATTAAGAAGTCTGCAAAGCGCATCCTTGCGAAAGGCGTGAAGAACGTGATAGTTACTTTAGGGGATAAAGGCGTATTTTTCGTCAATAATAATGAGGAACATCTGTTTGAGGCGAGGAAGGTAGATGCGATTGACACGACGGCGGCGGGAGACTGTTTTAACGGTGCGTTTGCAGTGGGGCTTTCGAAAGGCATGACGGTCTGTGAAGCTATTGGATTTGCGAATGTTGCGTCTTCAGTGGCCGTACAGAGAAAAGGGGCGCAAAGCTCGATTCCAAAGTGGGAAGAGGTGGAAAGTGTATGGAAAGAATCATTCTTGACACAGACATCGGGACAGATGTCGATGATGTGATGGCGGTAGCTCTGGCCGCCCTGTCGCCGGAGATACAGGTGGAGGGCATCACTACTGTGTACGGAGATGTGGACTTAAGAAGCCGCATGGTAGTGAAGGCGCTTAAGATGCTGGGCAGGGAAGATATCCCTGTATTCGCAGGAGTGCGGGACGTACTTCTTAAGAACCGGGAGATATGGTGGCTTGGGCATGAAGGAGAGGGGCTGCTGACCGAAGAAGACTCCAACCTGGAATACGATCGGAGGCATGCAGTGGACTTTATAATCAAGACCGTTATGGATAATCCGGGAGAGATTACCCTGATCGCCATCGGCCCTTTCACGAATCTTGCTATAGCGCTGGCCAGGGAGCCGAAGATAGCCCAGACGGTGAAGCAGATTATCGTTATGGGAGGAAGCGCAAGGCTTGGGGCGAACGCTATGGAGCTGGAGCCTTCAGATCACAATGTGAGCAGGGATCCGGAGTCGGCGGCTCTTGTCTTCCGAAGCGGAGCGCCGATCGTGATGTGTGGGTATGACGTCACGAGGCAGGTCCTTATCCGTGAGGAGCATATCCAAAGGCTGGAGAGGAGCGCGGACGCGCTGAATCAGGCCATGGGGAAGATGATACGCATATGGCTGAAATACTGGAAGCGGGATTATACGGCGATGAACGATCCGCTCTGCGTGGCTCTTGCCTATGACCCGACGCTCTGCGGCGGGCCGATGATGAATGTAGACGTGGAGTACAGCCACGTCCATCCGAGCGGCCGCACGGTCTGTACGCTCCCAGATACGCCATGGACGCCGCCGGAGGAGAGAGATATACAGAAAGAGGCTCCCAGGACGAAAGTATGTCTGACGGTGGACAGCCAGCGTTTTATAGACGATCTGCTGGATCGTCTCTGTAACCGATAACGATTTACAATGATCTAGAAGATGATTAGGAGGAAAAATACATGAAAAAAAGAATAGCGTTATTACTTGCATTAAGTTTGTTGATTGTTACGGGCTGTTCCAAAGCAAAAGATCCAGAGCCTTCTTCTGACGGTGCGGGAGGGGGAGCCGCCGCGGAATTAAATGTGCTGATCGTATCAGATTTAGAGCCTCTTAAGCCTGTGTTCGAGGAATATGGAGAGGCGAATGGGCTGACGGTCAATGTAGAATCTGTCCCTTATGCGGAGATCTTCGACACGATCGAGGTCCGGATGGGCTCAAAAGAGGACACTATTGACGTGCTTGTGGCAGACGCGCCGCTTGTCACGAACTATACGGCGAAAGGATATCTGGCGGCTATAGATGAGTATGTGGACAGCGCTTCTCTGTCTAACATCACAGAAGCCTCTCTTGCCGGAGGGACGGTGGATGGGAATGTAGTGGCTCTGCCGCTTTACAGCTCCTGTGTAAACCTGTACTATAATAAAGCGATCTTTGACGAGAAGGGGATCGCATATCCGAGCTATGATGTGAAAGAGCGTATGACATGGGAAGAGGTTGCCGAGATGGCGAAACAGCTCACATATACGAATGAAGAGGGCGGTAAAGTCTACGGTCTGACTTTCGAACAGATCGACACCCCTTACCAGCTGCTCCCGCTGTCACAGAGCCTGGGAGGCGAGCAGTATATCAGCGACGACCAGACGACGACGGACGGCTTTACGAACAGCGCTGAAGTAGCGCAGGCGATGGAGTTTTATGGAAATACGTTTAATGAGTGGGGGATAAGCCCTAATATCGACGGGTCGGAATCTACAGGCTATTTTAGCAGTGGACAGGTCGCTATGTTCGTGGGAGGCTCCTGGAATATCGCATCTTTCGACGAGGCGGGAGTCGAATGGGGAGTAGCGCCGCATCCGTATTTCGAGGGTGGGAAAGAAGTTACGCCTACCGGGAGCTGGTATATGGGAGTTTCCGCACACTCTAAAAATACAGAGCCGGCAGCCAAATTCGTAGAATGGCTGACGACGGACAATGACACATGTCAGAAGACCTATGACATTATGCACAATCTGCCTTGTAACATTAAAGTGCTGGAGGGGATCGAGTCCGATCCGGAAAATGAAGGTACAGTGTCTGCGCTGAACGTATATGAAGCGATGAATACGGCTATGGCAAGGCCGCAGATGGTAGGCTATGAAGAGTGGCAGACCGTTATGCAGGAGACTTACAGTGACGTAAAGAACGGCGCGGACGCGCAAGAGGCTCTGGATTCTGCAGTGGAAGAGATCGACGGGCTGATCGGTAAGTATCAGAATTAAATGGCCGGGCGGCCGTGCCGATGGTTAAGAGGTGGAAAATGAAGAAGAAAAATGTGGCAGTCGCAGTGTTCATATTTCCTGCAATGGCGCTCCTTATAGCATTTAAGATATATCCGATCCTTTCAGGGATATACGAGAGCTTTTTCTCTTATTCTTTTGTGAATAAGGCGACGGTATTCGCGGGGCTTAAGAACTATGCTGAGATATTTACAGACAGTACCATTTTAAATTCCATAAAAGTCACATTGGTATTCAACGTGTTTGTGAACCCGATCCAGATATTGCTGTCGTTTGCTCTGGCGCTCCTTCTGATGGTGAAGCTTAGAGGGCAGCGGATATTCCGGACGATACACATGATACCGGTCGCCCTGTCGTTCACGATCGCATGTACGCTCTGGGGAGTCCTGTTAAGCCCGGATCAGGGGCTGATGAACTCTATTTTGAATCTGTTTGGGATCCCGGCTCAGAGCTTCCTGAACGATAAGTCCCAGGCTCTTCTGTGGGTGATCGTTCTGGCCAGCTGGAAAGGGCTTGGATATTGGGCGGTATTCTTCATCACTGGGCTGGAGGAAGTACCAGCCCAGCTGTATGAGGCCGCGTCTCTTGACGGGGCCGGCTACTGGCAGAGCCTTCGATATGTGACCATGCCTGCTATGAAGCGGACATTTAAATTTGTCGTCGTGTCTGATACAGTGTCGAACTTCATTTTGTTCGTACCTGCGTATGTGCTGACTGGAGGAGGGCCTGACGGGGCGACAGATTTCCTGATGTACCGAATCTACCGGATGGCGTACCAATACTCTAATATAAATCTGGCGTCGGCTATGATCGTAGTCCTTTTGATTATATTGGGAAGTATCGTGCTTATAGAGAGCTTTCTGTTAAGAGAAAGAGAAAAGAGATAAAGGAGGGGAGAAGATGAATTATAAGAAATCACGTCTGACAGCGGCGCTGCTTTATATACTGCACTTTCTGCTTATTGTCATCATATTCCTGCCGCTTGTATTTGCGCTTACATCTTCTTTCCGGCCTTTGTCTGACTTGTACCGCTATGTCAGCCCGCTGTCGTGGAAGACATTCATTCCGGTCAACGCTACGCTGGACGCTTATGTCGCGATCTTTACGGAAGGCGGATATGGCCAGGCTCTTCTAAATTCACTGGGGATCGCCGCAGTGACAGTGATCCTTGGGATCGTATTCAACGGGATGGCAGGATATGTGTTTGCAAAGTATGAGTTCAGAGGGAAGAAGTTTTTGTTTCTTTTAGTGATGCTTTCTTATATGGTCCCTTTTGAGCTGCTGTCCATAAATCTGTACGACCTGATTTTGAAGCTTAATTGGGTAGATACATATAAGGCGCTCATTATCCCATGTATTGCGAACGGAATGATCATCTTCCTGTTCCGCCAGTACTACTTAAGCTTCCCGGATCAGCTGCTGGAGGCTGCCAGGATTGACGGGATGGGACATATCGGCATCTTTTTTAAAGTAGTGCTCCCCAATTCCAGAGCCATATGCATAAGCGCCGGGCTCGTGCTGTTCATCAACCAGTGGGAGTCCTTTCTCTGGCCGGTGCTCGTGACCCGATCGAAAGATATGTATACGGTACAATTAGCTTTGAGCAATTTCAGTACGCAGTACACGAAAAACTGGGACCAGATTTTTGCCGGTTCCGTCATAGCATTTTTACTTCCTGTGGCGATCATTATGCCGCTGCAGAAGTTTTTTACGGCGGGGCTTACGTCTTCCGGCATTAAAGAATAAGGAGGAGCTATGATGTTGAAAGAAAAGATGAGATGGATCTTCTTTGGCGACATGCTGAAAGATGAGTACCGCCAGTGCCTGGACGAGGGCCGGAGCGTGGAGCAGTATGCGCCGGAGATCGAGCGGATATTAAAAATAGAAGATGAAAAGGAGCGAGGCGGCCGGGCGAAAGAGCTGCTTCTTGAGATGGAGAAGAGCCCGATGAAAGAGGGCTTCCCTTATTTTGAGCCAACGGATTATGCAGGGATCGTAGATACGCTTCCAGAGGAAGCAAAGAAGCGATATGAGGCTTCGGAGGGAAGGCTTGAACAATGTATAAAAGGCGGGTGGTACGGCAGGCTTGCCGGTTGTGTGCTGGGCATTCCGGTCGAAGGCTGGACAAGACGGAAGATTGAAAGCTATCTGAAGGAGACAGGGCAGCTTCCCCTGACCGGTTATATATCCCGTACAAAGGACAGGGCGCTGGAGGAGAAGTACGGCGCGGTAGAGAAGGATGTAACGACACCTTATGACAGGCAGAAGATGTGTTGGATCGATTGTCTGGAAAACAGGTTCCCAGTGGACGACGACATAAATTATACAACAGTGGCGCTTAAAGTGCTGGAGCGGTTCGGTCGCGGATTCACCTCGGAGGATGTGGCGGAGACGTGGCTCCTTAGCATTCCGGCCTTGCATGCCTGCACTGCAGAAAGGGCGGCCATACGCAATTTGATGAACGGGGCTCTCCCGCCAGAGTCGGCAATGCTCTGCAATCCGTACAGGGAATGGATCGGCGCGCAGATAAGAGGAGATTTTTTTGGCTATATCAATCCAGGAGACCCCCACGAGGCGGCGAGGATGGCCTATAGGGACGCCGCGGTCTCTCACACGAAGAACGGCGTCTATGGAGAGATGTTCATTGCAGCGCTCATCAGCCTTTGCTTTGTAGAAGACATGGATATGGAAGAAAGGATAGAGGCCGCCCTCTTGCAGATACCGCCGGAAAGCAGGCTGTATGAGAGCATTAAGAAAGTATGCGCTTTCTATAAAAATGGACAGGATTATGAGGAGATGCTTGGGAAGATCCATGGCCGCTATAACGAAGAAGATACATTTGACTGGTGCCTTACGATCCCCAATGCCATGATCGTAACTGCGTGCCTTCTGTGGAAGAGCGATCTGGACGCGGCGATCACAGCGGCGGTAGGAGCGGGGTTCGACACAGACTGCAACGGTGCAACGGTAGGCTCTGCGTGGGGGATCCTGGCAGGCTTCGCTCACATCGCGCCAAAATGGTACGAGCATTTTGAGGGGGCCATCCACACGAGCGTCCATGGCTATCACGACCTGCCGCTGGACGAGGCAGTACAGAGGACGGTAGCGTTGACAAAGCGATAAAGGGGGCGTAAAGGGCGTAAAGAGAGCAGGGAAGATTTTCAATTTGACAAGCCGACAGAAACATAGTAAAATATAAGAGCTATTAAAAAAATTGAAAAAGGAAATCAGTATGAAGGTAATAAGAAAACAGTGGATGCAGGCAGTGACAGTCTGCGTGTGTGTACTAGCTTTACTTTGCCCGATGATGACAGTCAAGGCTGATGACTTATCCACTATGGAGAGTGAATCTGCCGGCTTACAGAACAAGATAGACAGCATTAATGATGAACTGCTTGAGATTGGAAACCAGATCGCGGAGAATGAAGTCCAGATCGAGTCCGTTAACGGGGAGATCGCCAAGACGCAGGAACAGTTGGCTATTGCAAGGAAGGCTGAAGAGGAGCAGCATAAAGATATGCAGCTCCGTATACGGTATATTTATGAGAATAACAGTGAGTCTCTTTTTGGCATGATCCTTACTGCGGAAGATCTGACGGACTTCGTGAATAAGGTTGATTTCGTCAGGACTTTGAACGAGTATGACCGCAATATGGTCAACGAGCTGCAGGAGCTTCGAGAGACGATAGAGACAGAAGAGGAACATTTGAAGGCGCAGCAGGAAGAATGCCTTGCGCTTGAGACGGAGCTGAATGAGAAGAAAGAAGAGCTGAACGCGAAAGCGGCGGAAGCCAAGGCCGATTTAGATGCTCTCACGGCTAAGATCCAGGAGCTGAAAGAGGCTGAGGCTGCGAGGATAGCGGCTGCTCAGGCTGCTGCTGCGGCTGCTGCGGCACAGGGGGGCTCATCTGGCGGCGGGCAGTCTGTAGCTGCAGACGGGAGCGCAAGCGCTTCCAGCGGTGGCGGCGGGTATGCTTATCCGTCAGGAGCGGGCCAGTTGAATCCAAGGGTCGGGGTCGTCTATTTTAATGGACATAAAGAGACGTATTATTCTCAGAAGATCCTTCCAGGGGGCGGGCTGCGGATCCCAGGACGGCATGTCGCGTCAGATGGGACGATTCGTGATGGCAACGGCTATCTCTGCCTGGCCAGCAGCGATCACCCGAAAGGGACGGTGGTCGAGACTTCCCTGGGGACAGGGATCGTCTATGATACAGGCTGTGCCAGCGGAGTCATTGATATTTATACAGACTGGTAGAGGTCTGTGCATGTATCTGTGCATGTATTAACGAATAAGTGAAGAGAGTCCGGATATGGCACGATAATGATATTTTATGAAAATAGTATTATGGTGTCATATTTTATTGTTTTGAGAGCTCTGCTTCGGAGGGAGAAAATTGGTTTTTTCAAGTCTTTTATTCCTGTTTTTATTTTTTGCGGTCACGATGGCGGTCTATTGCCTGTCAGATACGCTGAGCAAAAAGAATATTGTGCTTTTAGCGGCGTCCCTCATCTTCTACGCGTGGGGAGGGCCAAGATATCTGCTGCTCCTGCTCCTTATGTCGGGGATCAGCTGGATATCCGCCCTTTTTATATATGAGAACCGTCAGAACGTTGTTATGAAGAAAGTTTTCCTGGCAGCGGGAGTGGGGCTGCAGCTTCTTCTTTTGGGATATTTTAAGTATGCAGGGTTCCTTCTTAGAAATGTGCAGAAGGTTACGGGATTTCCAGAAGAAATCCCGAACATCGTCCTGCCGATCGGGATCTCGTTCTATACGTTCCAGCTGATCTCCTATGTGATAGACGTGTATTGGGAAAATGTGAGGCCGCAGCGCAAGTACTGGCTCGTGCTTCTGTATGCAGGCCTGTTCTTCCAATGTATCGCGGGCCCTATCGTGCGCTATAAGGACGTGGCTTACGAGATCGAGCACAGGAAGACGAAGCTCTCAGAGATAGGGGACGGGATTAATCGATTTACGACAGGCCTTGTGAAAAAAGCGATATTTGCCAATTCTTGTGCTGAGATCGCAGATACGCTGCTCCCGCAGAAGCTCGCGGAGCTCGATAGCGTCCCGGCGCTTGGGCTCTGGCTTGGCGTCCTTATGTACATGCTCCAGATCTATCTGGACTTTTCCGCCTATTCGGATATGGCCATCGGGATGGGGTGGATGACAGGATTCCACTTTAAAGAAAACTTTAACTATCCTTATATCGCGGATTCTGTAACGGAATTCTGGAGAAGATGGCATATTTCTCTTAGCTCGTTCTTCAGGGATTATGTCTATATCCCGCTGGGAGGGAACCGGAGAGGCCAGAAGAGGACGATGCTGAACCTGTTCATTGTCTGGGCGCTTACGGGCCTCTGGCATGGCGCTTATTGGAACTTCGTACTGTGGGGGCTGTTCTACTATGTGTTCCTTGTAATTGAGAAGAACGGCTTTCTCGATAAGCTAAAGACGCTTCCGTCAGCGGTAGGGCATATTTATACATTGGTAGTAGTGTATTTTGGATGGATCCTGTTCAAGTTTAGCGACATGGCTTACCTGGGGCACACGCTGAGAGGGATGTTCGGGCTGAACGGGAACGGGTTTGCCAATCTTGAGGTTAAGATCGTATTTGAGAACAATATGTTTTTCATAGCGGCGTCAATCCTTGCCTGCACCCCACTCTTCAAGCTTGGGTACAGATGGTGCGTGAGAAAGGCGAGGCGAATAACGGCCGTCCGGTGGCTGTGCAACGCGGTTGAAGTGGCGGGGCCGGTATTCCTTGTGCTGATCGCGACGATGGCGCTTGTGGGGAACAGCTATAACCCGTTTTTATATTTTCAGTTCTAGAAGGACAGAGGCATGAGGCGAAAGAGAAGAAGTACAAAAGTCATAAAATATAAGATCTATGCGTTTGCGGCAACGCTGCTCCTGCTCACGGTAGCGGCGCTGATCATACCGCTCCGTCCGAAGGAATCGGAGATAGAGAAGCGGACATTGTCTAAATTCCCCAAACCCTCTCTTGAGACGCTGTGGAACGGCGAATTCTTTGAGGGGGTGAATCTGTGGTACGCGGACACCTTTCCCTTCAGGGAGCAATTTATCGCAGGGAATATGGAGTACAGAAGCTTATATGGCATCCAGAAGAAGCAGATATACGGGAGTATGCAGGCGTCGGCGGAGGTAGAGGAAGAGCAGGAGGAGAAGGAAGAAGAAAAGGAACAGGATAAGACAGTCAAAGACGGCACAAAGAAACGGGAGATCAAACAGATCCAGGAGCAGTTCGGAGCAGTGTATGTGGCGGAAGACACGGCGTTCAGCCTGTATGGTTTCAACCCGGAGGCTGTCAACGAGTACATTGCCGCTGTGAATGCTCTGGCGGGAAGCGTGGGCGAGGACGTCAATATTTACGACATGATCGTGCCGATCAGCACCGGCGTCTATCTGGACGTGGAGCTGCAGAAAGAATTGGGGAGCAGCGACCAGAAAGAGGCGATCCAGTACATTTATGACGGGCTGGAGGATAAGGTTAAGGTTGTAGATGTGTTCGCTACACTGGAGGATCATAATGACGAGTACCTGTATTTTCGGACAGATCATCACTGGACGGCGTTGGGAGCCTACTATGCTTACTGTGAGTTCATGAAGCAAAAAGAAATGGAGCCTACCCCGCTTGAAAGCTATCAGACGATGGTCTTTGATAATTTTGTAGGGACGATGTATTCCTACTGTAATCAGGCTTCAGCGCTCGGCTCGAACCCGGACACAGTGACGGCTTATATCCCTCTTGCCACGAACGATATGCAGTTTACAAATATTGACGGAGAGACGATGGATTATAATGTCATTGCAGATGTGTCGACTTGGGCGGGCTCGTCAAAGTACAATTGTTTCATCGGAGGGGATCAGCCTATTGGGTGGGTCCATAACCCGGCCAGGGCGGACGGAAGCGCATGCCTTCTTATAAAGGAGTCTTTCGGGAATGCGTTCGCCCCGTTCCTTGTAGATCATTATGAATATGTCTATATCGTAGATTACAGATATTATCCTACAGGGCTTTTATCATTGATACAAGAGAAGAATATTAAGGACGTGCTTCTGTTGAATAATGTGTCAGCGGCTTCTGCGTCTACGCTTGTACCGAATCTTACAGAGATTGTGAGCTATTAATGAGGGGTAACAGCAATGCGGATTGGGATATTTGATTCAGGGATCGGAGGCCTGTCTGTCCTTCACCGGGCAGTCCAGATCATGCCGGATGCGGATTTTGTCTATTACGCGGACGAGGCTCATGTGCCTTACGGAGAGAAGACGAAGGAGCAGATCCAGGGGTATATTACAGAAATTATAGCTTTTCTTCTGGAAAAGCAGGTCGACGCCATTGTGATCGCCTGCAATACGGCGACCAGCGTTGCAACAAAGAAATACAGGAGCAGCATCGCCGTGCCGGTCATTGGAATGGAGCCGGCTGTAAAGCAGGCGGCGGAACAGTATAGCGCCGTGCCAGGGCGGATCCTTGTGGTAGCTACGCCGGTGACCATATTCGGGAATAAGCTCCATGATCTGCTGGAGAGGGTCGATCCGGAAGACAATGTGGATCTTGTAGCGCTGCCGAAGCTTGTAAGGATCGCAGAGAGAGAGGGCTTTGAGGAAGAAGAGATTATGGCGTATTTGGAGGAAGCGCTGCGGGGCTATCGGCTTGAGGACTATAAGGCTCTTGTCCTGGGATGCACACATTTTAATTATTTCAAGCCATACTATAAGAAGGTCTTTCCGGACAGGGTAAAGTTCGTGGATGGAAATGAAGGCACTCTCCGCCAGCTTATGAGGAGGCTAAAGGTGCAAAAGAAAGAGGGGCTTGAAAGGACCGGGAAGACAGAATATTATTTTTCCGGCAGGCCTGTGACGGCAGAGGAAGAGAAGAAGATAAAAAGATATATGCTCCGTCTTGACCAGGCGGAGTCTGTATAAATGTCAATTAAGAGAAAAGAGGAGGCGGTAAAATGAAGTACCAGATACAAGGAGAGACGCTCCCGGTCGTTATCTGCCAGTTGGAAGGCGGGGAGAAGATGATCACAGAAAGCGGAGCGATGGCCTGGATGTCGCCTAACATGCAGATGGAGACGACGAGCAACGGCGGTGTGGGAAAGGCTCTTGGAAGAGCGTTCGCAGGAGAGAAGCTTTTCCAGAACATTTATACGGCGCAGGGAGGGCCGGGAATGATCGCATTCGCATCCAGCTTTCCCGGCTCTATAAAGGCATTCCAGATCTCCCCAGGACAGGATATGATCTTCCAGAAGAGCGCGTTCCTAGCAGGAGAAGCAGGGGTCACGCTTTCAGTGCATTTTCGTAAGAAGATTGCCTCCGGGCTGTTTGGAGGAGAGGGATTCATCATGCAGAAAGTCAGCGGGCAGGGCATCGTGTTCGCTGAGTTTGACGGGCATGTAGTAGAATATGAGCTCCAGCCGGGCCAGAAGATTATCGTGGACACTGGATATGTTGCTGCAATGACGGCGTCTTGCGGCATGGACGTCCAGAGCGTTCCGGGAGTGAAGAATATACTGTTCGGCGGGGAAGGGCTTTTTAACACTGTAATTACGGGGCCGGGACATGTGTGGCTTCAGACGATGCCGATCAGCAATGTGGCGGGCGCTATCCGTCCATATATCCCGTCAGGTTCATAAATACATACAAAAAATTTAAATGACAAGAAAGGGGCGGCACATGGGAGGCTTTTTTGGAGTGGCATCAAAGGAAGACTGTGTACTGGAGCTGTTTTATGGAGTGGACTACCACTCTCATCTCGGGACGAGGCGGGGAGGGATGGCGACTTATGGAAAGAATGGGTTCAACCGTGGGATCCATAACATTCAGAATTCCCCGTTCCGCACGAAATTTGAGCGGGATGTAGGCGAGATGGAAGGGTATCTTGGGATTGGCTGTATCTCTGATTTTGAGCCTCAGCCCCTTCTGATCCGTTCGAAGCTGGGCAGTTTTGCGATCGTGACAGTAGGGAAAGTGAATAACGCGGAAGAGCTTTTGGATGGCTTATACAAAAATGCCCGTTCTCATTTTCAGGAGATGACAAACGGGCAGGTGAATATAACGGAGCTGATAGCGGCTCTTATATGTGAGAGAGATACGATCCTGGAAGGGATCCGCTATGTGCAGGAGATGGTAGACGGCTCTATGTCGATGCTGCTTATGACGGCGGACGGCATTTACGCAGCCAGAGACAAGTATGGGAGGACGCCTCTTGTGATCGGCCGTAAAGAAGGCGCGCATTGTGTGTCATTTGAAAGCCATGCCTATGTCAATCTTGGATATACGGATTACCGGGAGCTGGGGCCGGCAGAGATCGTGTTCGTTACGCCTGAAGGGGTGGAGACGCTGCAAGAGCCCGGGGAAGAGATGAGGATCTGTTCTTTTCTATGGGTGTATTATGGCTATCCGACTTCTTCCTATGAGGGAGTGAATGTGGAAGAAATGCGCTATAAGTGCGGGAGTATGCTGGCGAAGCGTGACGATGGCAGCGTGCATCCCGATGTGGTAGCGGGCGTGCCGGATTCCGGGATTGCCCATGCGATCGGTTATGCCAACGAGTCAGGGATCCCGTATGCGAGACCGTTCATCAAGTACACGCCTACGTGGCCCCGCTCGTTCATGCCCGTCAATCAGAGCCAGAGGAACTTGATCGCACGTATGAAGCTTATCCCGGTACAGTCTCTTATCGAGAATAAGAAGCTTCTCCTTATTGACGATTCTATAGTCCGCGGGACACAGCTGCGCGAGACGACAGAATTCCTATACAACAGCGGCGCCAGAGAAGTCCATGTCCGTCCGGCGTGCCCTCCCATCCTGTATGGGTGCAAATATTTGAACTTCACCCGCTCCAGGTCGGAGATGGAATTAATTACACGCCAGATGATCAGGAGAAGAGAAGGGGAAGTATGCTCGCAGGAGATCCTAGACGAATATGCGGATCCATGTTCTGCAAGGTACGCCCAATTGATCGAAGACTTAAGGAGAGAGCAGAACTTTACGACGCTGCGGTTCCACAGGCTGGACGATCTGTTAGAATCTATAGGGATAGAGCCATGTAAAGTATGTACTTACTGCTTTAATGGGAAGAAGTGATGCTTGACAGGCCTGAGCATAAGTGGTAGCATAAATATGCAAATTTTAATATAGTAAAACATATATGCAGTGGGAATCAGGTGGGAATCCTGAACGATGAGGTCACTGTGAGGAGGGGAGGCTCTCCGTAGTCAGATTACCTGTATATATGTAGAATGGGGCTTCCATCCAAAGCGTAACATTCAGATATGCTATTTTAGCGTACATTGAGAGGGAAAGCCCGTTTGAAAAGACGGGCTTTTTTATTATATAGGAAACTTCGTTCCTTATATGATAAAAACCCTCCGGGGGAGCTCTTTTGTTTCAGACGAAGGAGGAAGAGAACATGGAACAGAAAAGGAACAAAAAGATAATCGTTGCGATCGTGGCGCTTCTTATTGTAGCGGCGGCGATGTTCGCCGTCTACAGATTCGCGATGCCACAAGGGACAAAAGGTGACAAGAGCATTACTGTGACAGTCGTGCACGGAGATGAGACGGAAAAGGTTTTTGAGTATGACACAGATGAGGAATATCTGGGCCCGGTCGTGACAGAGGACGGCCTTGTAGAAGGTGAAGAAGGAGAGTTCGGGCTGTTCATCACTACTGTAGACGGGGAGACGGCGGATGAAGCTAAGCAGGAATGGTGGTGCGTGACCAAAGGCGGCGAGATGACCACGGTTTCCGTGAGCGAGCAGGTGATCGAGGATGGGGATGCATTTGAGCTGACTTTGACCGTAGGATATTAAGAGATGGATAAGACGAAGAGTGGCAGGATAAGCACAAAAGAGCTTGTCACGCTGGCATTTCTGGGAGCGATCCTGCTGGCGGCGCAGGTGGCGATGGCCCCTCTCCCCAATATAGAAGTCGTATCTCTGCTTATCTATATTTATACACAAGTGTATAAGAAAAAAGTGTTCTTCATCATTTATATGTTCGTAATACTGGAAGGGTGCATTTACGGATTCGGGCTCTGGTGGTTCGGCTATCTGTACGTGTGGAGCATTCTGGCGGCCGTCGTGCTGCTGTTGAAAGAGGAGCGGCATCAAAAGTCGGCGCTCCTTAGCTGTGTCGTGCTGGGGGCATACGGGCTGGCCTATGGATTCTTGTTCGCTATCCCGTATTTTATCGTGTCGGGAACGTCGGCGGGAATTGCGTACTGGGTGGCCGGCATTCCCTTTGACCTTATGCACTGTGCGGGCAATGCGGCATCCGCGCTTCTGCTCTACAGGCCCCTTCGGGAGCTTTTGGGGCGGCTTCAGAATACAGTGTAAGTCAGGATATAGTCGTCCATGACGAAACCGCCTCCAATGTCGGCCACTTGTTCATCGGTAATCTCAAATCCGAGATGTCTGTAGATGGAGAGGGTATTGTCGTTATGTTTGTTACAAGTGAGCCATATTTTCTTAAGGCCTCTCTCTTTACAGAGGCTTACGAGGAAGGCAAAGGCTTCTGTCGCCAAATGCCGTCCTCTGAAATCTTCGTGGATATAGAGCTTGCTTAAGAAGAGGGCGCCGTCTTCCTGATGGATTCCTATGTAGCCGGCAAGGGTATTTTCTATGCAGATCTGATAATATTCATATCCGTCATGGCCGATCTGATTTTTAAGAGCAGGGTAGGACTGGAACTTTTCCACCATATAGTCCACCTGCTCTTTTCCTATGATGGGAGTAAAGTGCTGGCTCCAGATTACTTTTGCCAATGCGGCGATTGCTTCTGTCTTCTCATCTGTGTCTGCAAGGATGAATGTTGCTGTCTTCATAATAAAATCCTCCTGTACGATCCTGCCACTTATGAGCAAGCTCATGTGGGCTTAGGCCTTTTGGCTCCATGATGCCTGCGGATTGTTCCGCACTCTGTGCTCCCACAATCCTGCCCGTTATTCGCATATCGTGGGATATGCATCCCACTTTTATGCTCATATCGGGGCGAGCCCCAAGGTCTTTCACCCACTTATGAGCAAGCTCATGTGGGCTTAGGCCTTTTGGCTCTGGCATCATATTTTATAATAGTTTTATATAATGGTGGTTCTTTTCTATTATTATAAATGTTATAATAAGCTTGTACAAGAATGAATTCGAGTTCGGAGGACAGAAAATGAGCGGGTTTGTCACATTAAGAGATGTGAGGAAGGCATATCGCATGGGCGAGGTGGAGATCCTGGCGGCGGACGGGATAGACTTTGAGATAGAAAAGGGAGAATTCGCAGTCGTAGTCGGCCCCAGCGGCGCCGGAAAGACGACGGTGCTTAACATACTGGGCGGCATGGACACTGCTACGGAGGGGGAAGTGCTTGTGGATGGAGAGGACATTGCCAGGTATTCCCAGAGGCGGCTTACGGCGTACAGAAGAGACGACATCGGATTTGTCTTCCAGTTCTACAATCTGATCCCGAACCTGACCGCACTGGAGAATGTGGAGCTTGCGCTTCAGATCTGCAAAGATCCGATGGACGCCAGGGAGGTCCTGGTGGAAGTAGGGCTTGGCGAGAGGCTTGACAATTTCCCGGCCCAGCTCTCAGGAGGGGAGCAGCAGAGAGTGTCTATCGCAAGGGCGCTTGCGAAGAATCCGAAGCTTCTTCTGTGCGACGAGCCTACGGGGGCGCTTGACTATAATACGGGGAAGTCTATCTTGAAGCTTCTTCAGGACACATGCCGCGGGAAAGGGATGACGGTCATCCTCATCACCCACAACTCTGCTATTGCGCCTATGGCTGACCGTGTGATCAAGATTAAGAACGGACGTGTGTCCGATATTGCCAGGAATCGCAGTCCGATCTCCGTGGCACATATAGAGTGGTAGGGACGACGGATGAAGAAGATGGCGAAGCCGACGAGAAAAGATTTTTATATGGAGATTAAGAGGAGCCCGGGCAGGTTCCTGTCGATCCTGTTCATTGTCGCGCTCGGGGTGGCGTTCCTTTCCGGGATCCGCTCGTCTGAGCCGGACATGAGGCTTACAGGAGACGCCTATTTTGATGCCAGTGAGCTGATGGATATAAAGGCTCTGAGCACTTACGGCGTTACAGAAGAAGACGTGGCGAAGATGGCGGGCGTGGACGGCGTGGAGCGGGCGGAAGGAGCCTACAGCGGGGATTTTCTGTACAACACGTCCGATGAGCAGCGGGCGCTCCATGTTATGTCGCTGCAAGAGAAGATGAACCAGGTGGCAGTGAGCGAAGGGCGGCTGCCGGAAAGAAACGGAGAGTGTATGGCGGATAATGAAGCCGGATATAAGATCGGCGATATTATCACATTGACGTCAGGGACGGAGGATCCGGTGGCCGATACCCTTAAGACAGACACTTTAGAAGTGGTAGGATTAGGCAGCAGCCCCTGCTATCTCTCCTTTGGAAGAGGGAGCACTACAGTAGGGGACGGCAGTGTCAGCGGATTTCTTGTAGTCCCGGAAGAGACTTTTGATATGGACGTCTATACAGAAGTCTATCTCCAGATAGAGGGGGCGAAAGAGCTCCTGGCATTTACGGAAGAATATGACGATCTTATTGAGATAGCAGCAGAGAATGTTGAAGAGATTACGGACGAGCGGGCGAAGGCCCGCCGTCAGGAGATCGTGGACGAGGCCAATGAAGAATTGGACGAGGCCAGAGCCGAGCTAGAAGAAGGCAGGGCTGAGGCTGAGGCCGAGCTGGCCGACGCGGCACAGAAGATCTCGGATGCAGAAAATGAGCTTTCTAATGCGCGGGCGCAGATTTCTAACGGCAGGACTCAGATCTCCAATGCGCGGGCGACTCTGAATTCAAAGCAGGCGGAGCTGAATGCCGCCCGTGCGGAGTACGAGACGGGAGTGCAGCAGTTGGAAGACGGAAAGGCCCAGTATGAACAGGGGCTTGCACAGTTCGAGGCCGAAAGGCCGTCTGCGGAGGAGCAGATCGCGGCTGGAAGGCAGCAGTTGGAAGAATCGGCAGGGCAGATCGCGGCTTTAGAAGGTATTCTTGCCCAGATCGCGGACATTGAGGATAACGCTGAATTGCCGGAAGAGGAGAAGGCGGCGGCTATAGCGGCGATAGAGGCAGGAGCCGGAATGAGCGCGGCCCAGATCGACGGCGCCCTTGCTGCTGCCAGGCCGGCTTATGAGCAGGGGCTTTCAGAGATCCAGGCGGCGGAAGGCCAGCTGTCGGCTACGGAGGCTATGCTCGCTCAGACGCAGGCGGATCTCGCGGCGGCGGAAGAGGAGCTGGCCGCCGCGTCCTGGCAGCTGGAGGATGGGCAGGCGCAGATCAATGCAGGGTGGTCGGAGCTTAAGGCAAAGGAGAGGGAGCTAAGCAGCGGAGAGGCCGAGCTCGTAAGCGGGGAAGCCGAGCTTGCCGATGCAAGGCAGGAGTATGAAGAAGGGAAAGCAGAGGCAGAAGCGGAAATAGCCGATGCAGAAGCCAAGATTAAAGAAGCAGAAGAAGACATTGCCGCCATCGAAAAGCCTAAATGGTATGTGTATGACAGGAGCGTTTTAATTGAATACAGCGGATTTGGGGAGAATGCAGAGCGGCTTGGAGCGATCGGAAAGGTCTTTCCTGTCTTATTCTTCCTTGTGGCGGCGCTGATCAGCCTTACGACTATGACTCGTATGGTGGAGGAGCAGAGGATCTCCATCGGGACGATGAAAGCGCTTGGCTACGGAAAAATGTCCATCGCTTCTAAGTATATGGGGTATGCGCTGCTTGCGACTGTGGGGGGCAGCGTTATTGGCGTCCTTGTGGGGGAGAAAGTGCTGCCCTACATTATCGTCTATGCTTACGGTATCTTGTACCGCCATCTGCCGGAGATACTTGTCCCTTATGACTGGGGATATGCGATAATGGCATCGGGGGCGGCTATATTCTGTACGATGTTCGCCACATGGGCGGCGTGCTACAGAGAGCTGGAAGACCAGCCTGCAGCTCTTATGCGGCCTCCCGCGCCCAAGAAGGGGCGGCGGGTATTTCTAGAGCGTGTGGCGGTCGTGTGGAGACATTTAAGTTTCACATGGAAATCTACCGTTCGCAATCTGATGCGGTATAAGAAACGGTTCTTCATGACTATATTCGGTATCGGCGGTTGTATGGCCCTGATGCTGGTCGGGTTTGGGCTTAAGGATTCCTGCTACGAGATCGCAGAGCTCCAATATGCGGAGATCCAATTCCATGATGGGAGCGTTTATCTGGAAGAGGATATTACAGAAGGACAGTTAGAAGAGCTGAAGGCGTCCTTAGAGGACGATGAAGGTGTGGAAGGGTATACGGACGTAAACATGCAGAATGTGACGCTGGTGAACGGCAAAACAGAGCGTTCTGCTTATGAGACCGTGTTTGAGAATATGGAGCACATCTCTCAGTATATAGATTTCCATGACAGGAGGAGCAAAGAAAAGTACAGGCTCACCGACGACGGCGCGATCATTACGGAGAAGACGGCCAGGCTGTTGGGCGTGGAGGCCGGAGGCACAATAGAGATTAAAGATGAGGAGGCCGGGAACAAGAAGATAAAGATCTCCCATATCTGTGAAAATTATATGGGACACTATATATATATGACTCCTGCTTATTATGAAGAAGTATACGGGAGCGCCCCGGAATATAACAGTATTATCTTCTCAGCAAAAGAAAACGGCGAAAATGGGAAAGAGCAGCTCGAAGAGATCGGGCAGAGGGTATTGAAAAAGGAGGGCGCGCTGAGCGTAAGCTACATCCATGACATAGAGAAGCAGCTGGACGATATGCTGAGGAGCTTAAACCTTGTTATTGTGGTGCTGATCATTTCTGCCGGAGCGCTGGCGTTCGTCGTGCTCTACAATCTGAATACGGTCAATATTGCAGAGCGTAAGCGGGAGCTGGCCACGCTGAAAGTGCTGGGGTTCTATGATATGGAAGTGGCAGAATATGTATACAGGGAGAACATCATCCTCACGTTCTTAGGCGCGGCTGTGGGCGTGGCGCTCGGGAGATTCCTTCATCTGTTCATCATCCAGACGGTGGAGGTGGATTCCGCCATGTTCGGAAGGAACATTAACATGCCGAGCTACTTGTACAGCCTCGCGCTGACAGTGCTCTTCTCCCTTCTGATCAACGGGGTGATGTACTTCAAGCTAAGGAGGATCGATATGGTAGAATCTCTAAAGAGCATCGAATAGATATAGGAGGCAAATATTGTTAGCACTCTTTTTGAAAGAGTGCTAATTTTATATTGACTTTTCGTTTCCTTCGTATTATTATATTCTTTAAGTACCCTCAGTGTACAAGGGCACACACGCCTCAAAACGGGATAATTCCGCTATTTTCTGCGTTATCCTCAATCGGCGTACATCCAGTACGCCTTAATCGTCTGCCTGGAAAATAGCGGAATTATCTCCGTTTGAGGTCAAAGAGTCATACAGAGATAAATTTTGTGGCCTGCAAGGCGCTTGAACGACGCGTACAGGGCGTACGCGGAGCGAAAGCAACGAAGCAGGACGCAAAATTTACTCTGTATTGACCGTGTGTGCCCCTGTACACTGAGGGTAAGCTTGCAGGAGTTCCTGCTAAAATATATATGAATTTAGGAGTGATAAAGATGGCAGTAAAAAAAGGAAGCTTATCAATCAGTAGTGAGAACATTTTCCCAATCATTAAGAAATGGGTGTATTCCGACCATGATATTTTTGTCCGTGAGATGGTCTCCAATGGCTGCGACGCGATTACGAAGCTTAAAAAGCTGGACATGATGGGCGAGTACCAGATGCCGGACGATTACAAGGCGGCGATCAAAGTAGAAGTGAATCCTGAGGAGAAGACGCTGAAATTCACGGATAACGGCCTTGGAATGACGGCGGAGGAAGTGGAAGAATATATTACGCAGATTGCGTTCTCTGGCGCGACGGAGTTCCTTGAGAAATATAAGGACAAGACGACAGAAGATGATATGATCGGGCATTTCGGCCTTGGCTTCTACTCTGCATTCATGGTGGCGGACGAGGTGCATATCGATACGCGCTCTTACAAGGAGGGGGCGGTCCCGGTACACTGGTCCAGCGACGGCGGCACAGAGTATGAGATGGAGGACGGTGGCAAAGAGGACGTCGGTACGGAGATTACGTTATATCTGAATGAGGACAGCCTGGAGTTCGCCAATGAATACCGTGTGAGAGAAGTTATTGAGAAGTACTGTTCTTTTATGCCTGTCCCGATCTTCCTGTCCAAAGCGAACGCGGAAGCTGAGTATGAGACGATCGACGAGGCAGAGCTAAAAGAAGATGATGTAGTTATCGAGCATATCCATGAAGAGGCGAAGACCGAGGAGAAGGAGAATGAGGACGGCGAGAAAGAGGTCGTGGAGATAGCGCCTGCAAGAGAGCGGGTGAAGATTAAGAAGCGTCCGGTGTCCTTAAGCGATACTTCGCCGCTCTGGGGCAAACATCCGAACGATTGCTCGGACGAGGATTATCTGGAGTTTTACCGGAAAGTATTCTTAGATTACAAGGAGCCTCTGTTCTGGATCCACCTGAACATGGACTATCCGTTCAATCTGAAAGGGATCCTGTATTTCCCGAGGGTCAATACGGAATATGACTCTTTGGAAGGAACGATCAAATTGTACAATAATCAGGTATTTATCGCTGATAATATTAAAGAAGTCATCCCGGAATTCCTCATGGTGCTAAAGGGCGTCATCGACTGCCCGGATCTTCCTCTGAACGTATCAAGGAGCGCGCTTCAGAACGACGGGTTCGTGAATAAGATCGCCGATTACATTTCTAAGAAAGTCGCAGATAAGCTTTCTGGAATGTGCAAGACGAAGCGGGAGGATTACGAGAAATATTGGGACAGCATCAGCCCCTTTATCAAATTTGGATGCCTGAAGGATGAGAAGTTCTGCGACAAGATGAAGGACGCGATCCTGTTTAAGAATATCGAAGGCAAGTACCTGACGCTGAAAGACTGTATTGAAGCCAACGGCGGCGAGGTAGTAGAGCCGAACGACAATGCGGATAAGCAGGATGAGAATGAAGATGAGAACAAAGTAGAAGAGATCAAGACGACGATCTATTATGTGACCGACGAGGTACAGCAGAGCCAGTATATTAATATGTTTAAGAGCCAGGGCCAGGATGCGGTCGTCTTAAGCCACAATATTGACTCCCCGTTCATCACCCAGCTTGAACAGCGCAATCCGGCCATCCGCTTCCAGCGGATCGACGCGGACGTGACGGACACGGCCAAAGAAGAGATCGCGGAGGAAGAGAAAGAAGCGTTCAAGGCGACGTCGGATAGCCTCATAGAGATCTTCCGCAAGGAGCTTGGCAACGATAAATTGGATGTTAAGATCGAGAAGCTAAGAGACGAGTCAGTGGCGTCCATGATCACGTTATCTGAGCAGAGCCGCCGTATGCAGGAGATGATGAAGATGTACGGCATGGGCAATATGGGCGGGATGGATCTCGGCGGCGACAGCACGCTGGTGCTCAATGCCAATCACCCGCTTGTGCAGTATGTGGTAGGCAACAAAGAAAGCGAAAATGTCCCGCTTATCTGTAAGCAGCTGTACGACCTTGCCATGCTGGCACATAAGCCGCTGGATCCGGAGAGTATGACAGCATTTGTAAAGAGGAGCAATGACATTATGATGATGTTGGCGAAATAGAGAGGATATGGGCGTACCGTAGCCCCTGTTGGGGCGGGCGGATTTGGTCCAATTAAGCATATGCATAACAGACAGGCGGCAGAGCATGTAAGAACTCTGCCGCCTGTCTGTCGTACCGCACGGAAAAGGTAAAGTACAGATAAGGGGTCAGATGGCTGACAGTGCAGAACAAAGCCCGGAAATGATATTTGTGACCGCATGGATCATCCAACTAGGGATTATTGAGCCGTCTGCCTCTTTCTCATTGATATATCCCATAGCCCATGCGATTAGGCCAGTAAAAACGATTAATACAAGAGCTCTGCCTTCACCGGCTTCTGCAATAAATAATGCTCCATGCAGCAGCCCAAACAATAACGCCTGTATGGCATTTCCTATTGCAAATCCAAATTTATTGGAGAGCCTTTTTAGCAGAAAGCCCCTGAAAAGTATTTCTTCTGATAAGGACGTGTGAAAAACAGCATATACGACGATTGCAGGTAATACATAAAGGCCTTTGCCTGTATAAATAGATGTGGCTGTGGAGACATCCTTCAGAGAATCCAATCCTACTATGCCGACAAGCCAAAAGCCTATAATTGTAAGAATGATCCAAATGTATAGCTGTAAGGAGCTTTTGGATTCGGATTTTCTTAATCCGATCCACTTTAGGAAGCTTTGTTCTTTTCGCGCTGTAGCAATCCACCATATACATGGTATAAGAGAGAACAGGATAATCTGGATAATACTGCTCAATAGCTCGCTTATAAACAATTGCATGGGTTTATCTCCTTAATATCTGTGTAAAAAATTTTCGTGTTTAATTATAAGGGAGGCTCGGGAATAAGTCAACAATCTATATGTCCAAAGTCCGGCTGTATCTTGACATTTTTGCGAAATAGCTCTATACTTAATATATCGTAGTGCGATGCATCGTATTGTTGAGTGAGGTGGGAGGATGGATAACCATATAAGAAAAGTGTATGTGCCGATGACGGAGACAGGCTTCTATATTTTGCTATGCCTGAGAAAAGAAGCGCATGGGTATGGCATTGTAAAGAAAACGGAACAGTTGACGCAGGGACAGATAAAGATCAGTCCCGGAACTCTGTACGGGAGCTTATCGAAAATGGAGAAGGACGGCCTTATCCGGTTCATCAAAGAGGAAGAGAAACGAAAGATCTATTGCATTACAGAGCTTGGGGCGCAAGTGCTTAATTTAGAGATGAAGCGGATCGAACGTTTATATAAAAGTATGAAGGAGGCGGAGTAATATGAAAGGTATGAAGACGGAAATCCGGTTTTTTTCAATCCCAGAGTGGAAGAAAGAAGAAGAATATCTCAGGCAGCAGCACAAAAATGGCTGGGAATTTGTCAGAGCTGATTTCGTTGCCCTATATCATTTTAAAAAATGTGAACCGAGAGACGTCGTTTACCAGTTGGACTATAATCCTGAAAGTACTGATCAGAAGGGGGAATATATCCAAATGTTCCAGGATTGCGGATGGGAATATATACAGAATTTCTTTGGCTACAGTTATTTTCGTAAGGCAGTCTCTGAAATGGATGGAGAGGAAGAGATATTCTGTGACGATGCTTCCCGGCTGGATATGATGAAACGGGTCTTCAAACAACGTATGATTCCTCTTTTATGGATCTTCTTTTTGATCATCATTCCGCAGATTTACGTACAAAGCCAGTTTGACTCGTCTATAAACCATATTTTAGTGGCTGTGCTAAGTATTATGTATGCTATATATCTTATATTATTTATAGCATTCGCTATTCAGTTCTGGAAATATTTCCAGTCAGTCCATAGGAGGTGAGGAGGGCGTCCAGCAGTACATGTCCTTGTCGGGGCGGGCTTCGCCCGGTAATATGTGACATAAAAATGTATGATATGAAAAAAGGAAGATAGGGGATTCAGACTGACGTATACTGTAGTTGAAGGAGGTATATGTCATGTATGAATATCAGGCAAGGAAGTCTGGAAAGCATCCGATACAAAGAGCAAAGCTTTTATTGAGAGTGCCGATGTCTCCGACAGAGGTGACGAGAACGAGCTTGTCCAGGATGTGGGAGGTCGACTCCCGTGGGGCAGGCAGGGAGTGGATTAAAAAGTGGCTGGACGACAGCGTCTATACACAAAGAGATGAGATAAAAAGTTTCCTTGATCAGATGAGGGCGAACGGCGGGCCGTTTACAGTACAGGAAATGTTTCTTATTCTATATGCAAGAAAACTTCTCTCTTCTAAGCCGCAGACGTCGCCGGTCTCTTTGAGGGCATATTTCCGGCATGTCGCAGAATTCGTGCGTTTAAGCAGGGACAGGGGAGAAGCGGCGCCCATTAATATAGATGAGACAGAGATGGAGATGGTGAGGTATGGTCCGCTGGAAATCCCTTGTGTCCGGGTCTACCGGATCAGCTTCGCGCCGGCAGCTCTTTCTGGTATGGGATCGCCCGGATTAGGGCGGGGAGACGCGATATCGCCAAGCGGCCACCATGATGTCCAGCAGGATAGAGAGGGGAATGTCGTGATAGCCACGGGAAAGAAACGGGCAGACGCTTCAGATTCTACGCTCTATATGGATTTTGGAAGGCCGGACCGGGCTTTGAGGTGGGCGCTAAAGTACAGCCAGGAGAGACCGCCGGGAAGGCCAGTTGTCCGAAGTTTTCTTATCCCAGTCGGCATTTATAAGACGATGATATTGAATACGAGGCGGCAGACAGAGCAGCAGCGTGCAGGCTTCATAGAGAATTCGGATTATTCATCGGCCCCGAACCAATTGGGGATCTCTCCCCGATTCCTTCCCCTGCTGCGCCAGACGGCGATAGCAGGCTCCCTGATCTCTTACCCGTTGGACGGGCAGACGAGCCTGGCCAACAGCGGTATGGTGACGCCGATTTCCAGGCTATCTGAAAAGGTTGGCATTGAGGGCGATTTCCAGTCTCGCCGTGATCTGTTTTACGATGCATGGCTGAGAGAAGAGAAGGGGAAAGGCGGAAAGACGAAAGGGGTGGTTATGAAAACAGGGGAGGACGATGCAGATTATGCGGAACAAATGAGCGGCCTATGTGATTTTTGGAGTTTGCTGATTAGGATTTCGATCAGCAGGAGGGCAGGGGGGCAAAAGGATTTGAATGAGATAATCGCCTTTCTGACGGCGAGGGACGCTCTCTTAAAGGCGCAGATAGGAGCAAGGATCGAAGGCATTCTTTCAAAATATAAGGAAGAGCCCGAGGAAAAACGAGCGAATATAAGGCGATCGCTGGAGGCGAATGCCCGGGCAGCCAGAAAGGAGCAGAGCGTCTGGACAGCCTTTTTAAAAGTTCTTAAGATGTCCGGCAGCTCCACACAACTGCCGGAAGATTATGAGAGCATTACAGAAGATATATTCGTGCGCCTGCTGGAGCTTGCGGGCGGCGGCGAGGCAAATAGGAAGCTGAAGGAAAATATGAGGACGATCGCACAGCTGGCATCTATAGCGAGGGCGAACGCCATGCTGGCTGAAGGGTTTAGCACAGAATAACCGCCTAGGAGAAGAACCGCCCTACGTAGCTGTCCCATTCCTGGTCAAGCCCTCTATCCATAGTGAACGTACGCATAGAAGTACCGGTCACGCACTGGAGCCCCTTACCGTCGTAGCGGAAGTTCAGGTACAGCCCCTGGACTTCTTCCGGGCGGTAGGGCAGGCCGCAGCCCTTTAAGAAAGCAGGAAAATCTTCCCTCGCCAGGGAGAGTATCAGCTTGAAGCTAAGGGGCGTACGCTTCCCTCGGATGACAGAGAAGAAATATTCCTGTACGTCTTTCCATAAAGAGTATTCCTGTGAGGGTTCTTCATCGAAGAACTCTTTTCTTAACTGTCCATCTATGTGGAATTTGTTAAAAGTCGTGACCTCCCCTTCAATGAATGCAAATCCGTGGAACGTGTCTTTTAAAAGAAGCTGCGACATGCTTGTCTTCGCATTTAGATCTAGTACTGTCATAAGTATATTCCTCCGTGGATATTTATATGTGACGGCAATGTGCTTCCGCGCAATTGTAGCAAAAAATCGTCTGTCGCGCAAGAGGGGAGCTTAGCGCTTTATATTTATAGAAGAGCCGTTCCTTGCAAGAATAATTCATTCAGCATATCCCATGCCGGTTTCTTTTTTTCTTCCAATGTCTGTAGCTTATCCTTTATCTCTATAATGGCTCCATCAAGATATTTGTTTATTTTCTCGATTTTCGGAATCTCTTTTAGCTCTGGAAAATACAACTTCAGATTCAAAATCCTTTCAATATCTTCTGCAAGTTCTTCAGGCAGTTCTGCTCTCTCTAATTCTGAGAATGGCATAGGCGGGGGAGTTCCTTTTTCCAGGATCCATCGGCATGCTAATATGGGACGTAATACATAAAAATACTTTTTTGCTCTGACCAGATCGCCTTTTAAATATCCTCTATAGTTTCCTTCGGCCATACTTATATAATGATATACGCTGCGCTTTGTAGAAAAATAAGTATACATCATTTTTCTTAGTTTATCAGCAAATTCTGTTTCCATATATATGATTGGCGATGCAAACCATTCAAATAGTGTGGGATTTGATTTATATAGCAATCTGAGCATTTTCTGTAAGTCCCAGCCATTTATATCCAGTAGATGATTAATTGGTAATTCAATTACATCACGTGCAGGATTTAATTTTAAATAATCTTCCCTTGTTCGGACATATATAAATCTTACATCGTAATCACTGTCTGGAGATGCAAATCCCCATGCCCGGCTTCCAGATTCGACAGCCAATATGACCCGTACATTCTCTTTTTCTTCAATTTCATGAAGCTTACTAACAATCAGTTGATGCATCGTTGTTCTCCTTTTTCTTTTTCCATGGTACATTGTCGTCAGAAGCCTTAAAGTTGTATACCGGTTTTATGACTTCAATAACATCCACAGATTCATGTATCACATCTATAATATCCTCCAGTGATTTGTAGGCCATCGGGGCTTCATCTATCGTCTGCCCGTTTACAGATGTCGTATAAATCCCTTTCATAGCAGCCTTATACGTTTCTATATCCAGAATTTCCTTTGCTTTTCTTCTAGACATGACCCTTCCGGCGCCATGTGGCGCGGAATAATTCCACTCCGGATTTCCTTTTCCAATGGCTATCACGGATCCATCTCTCATGTTGACGGGGATTAGGACTTTTTCTCCTGCATGTGCTGCTATTGCGCCTTTCCTCAAAATCATTTCCTGTGTATCTATATAATTATGGATTGTGTGAAATGATTCTATAGCGGTCATTCTGGTTTCTTCCAGAATAATCTCCGCCATCTTTTCTCTGCTTCGTTTCGCAAATCTTTGGCAAATATCCACATCATGGAGATAATCATCCAGAAAAGCTCCGTATAGCCAGCAAATGTCCTCGGGCACGAGTAGGGCATGTGCTTTATATTCTTTCTGAAGCGCTTTTAACATATCCTGAATTTCTGTTCTCCGCCCTTCTGACTTGTATGTACGGATAATTTCTTCCTTCTGTTTGAAATAATTTTCTTTTCCCATGTGAAGATCAATTGCCAGCTGTTGATATAATTCTGCGACCTGTTTTCCAAGATTACGGCTGCCGGAATGGATGATAAGATAATATGTCCCGTCGGACGCCTGATCGATCTCGATAAAATGATTTCCCCCTCCGAGTGTCCCCAACGATCTTTCCAACCTTTTGGAATCCCGAAGAGACCGATAGCATCGCAAATATGTAAGGTCAAATTTCTCTTGTCTTCTCTCCCATACATTCATTCCAGATGGTATATGATGACAGATCTCATCTATTTTTTCATAATCCAATTTGTGATCTACAAGTTTTACTGTATACATTCCACATCCAATATCAACGCCTACGATATTCGGACAGATCTTATTTTTTACCGTCATGGTCGTGCCGATCGTACATCCTTTTCCAGCATGGACGTCCGGCATAATTCTAATTTGGCTTTCTTCAGTTAGTGCGTAATCGCACATTCTCCGAATCTGGTTTATTGCTTCGTCTTCAATTACTTTTGCATAGCAGACAGCCGTATTTACTTTACCTTTTATTTCTAACATATTCTCAGCCCTCTCGGTTTCTTTTTATAATGCTATTGTATAAAAACGTATTTTGTTTATCATGGAAAAAAAGTTGCGAACCATCTATAGTCCGCAACTCATCTGTTTTATCAATCGTTCTTTTATTAAATTTACAAAATGTTCAGGAGCTGTAATTTTTATCATTGGGCCAAACGATAAAATGCGGATTACTAGTTCGGTTTCGTCATCTTTGTCATAATTTATCGTTATTTTATACCGGCAGCCTTCTATTTTTTCAGCCTGCTTTTCGAAATGAGCAAAATGTAGGAGTACTCTCTCCAGCGCATTTCTTTCATCTACAAGCTCAAAGACTACTCTTCTGTTTCTTGGGGGGATTTTATAACAAGACTGTATGCTGTGATTATCTGCAGAACGTTCGCAGTTAATAATCCTCCCGAGATTGACAGTTCTCACAAAATGTTGTCCGTGGCCAAACATTCGAAATTTATCCTCTTTTTCCGAGTATTCGAGATGTTTCGGTAAAATATCCATATGTATGGTTTTTCCTTTGTGGTTGTATGTATCGATGCTAAGTGGATATTGGTTTTTAATTGCATCAAGGACTAGCCTGAAATTTTTAATATAGGTTCCGTCGGTATAATTATCGCCATCTGAATACTGGTCGAATATATCGTAATCCTCTGGTGTAAATAATGGTTCTACATTTTTAAGCTCCATTGGCTTATATTGGAACAATTGTATTCTTTTATCCAGAGAGATCGCTTTCATCCATTGCTTTTGGATAGTAGTCGTCGGCATCGTTGGTACGTTTTTAATAATAGTTGTCCCGTCTGGCTTAAGCAATTGCCATTTCCCTTTTGCCAGACAAGGATCAATATTTAATATGCTCTCTCCAAAAGCGTGCTCCTCTATAATCTTGCGAAGCCCGCGCTCTTCTATTGGATGTTCTATTGCAGTTTTCAAGATTTTTGCGACCGTATTATAATAGGCGCTGTAAAGTTCGCTAAAGATCAACTGGCTTCACCGCCTTCCAGTCCATATAGCGTATACATTTTCTTAATGTCATATTTGAACTGTGCCTCTAATGTAGAGTTGGAAAATCGGATATCCGTAATCCGGCATATAAAAGTCCGGATCCAGGGGATCAATTCACTGGAATCATATATTTCCGCAGTAAAGAGGCTTGTGTTATCATCAATTTTTTTAACTGTGCCGCAGCGTTTCTCGCGTTCTAGCCTATGATGGATATGTTGTTCGTTGTCTTCATAACGGACTGTAAATTCAACATATTCTATTCTCTGGCTTAATCTGCTTTGAGTGCTTACGCCCCACATATGCGGTCTCATGTCTTTTAATCTTTCGCGAAGTATATTGAAATGGCTGCACACTTCACCAAATTCTACAGACACGATATTATCAATTCTGAATGCTGATATCCTTTTAAATTTTGGCATATATGCCATAAGATGTTGCCTTCCGCTTTGAACGCTGATCAAAATCTGCAAAGGGATCGCTTGATTTTCAGAGATGTGGTTCTTATGTCTGTTGGTTGATTTCATCATAATGTTTCGTTTTTCATGCATTGCCTGGAACAGTCGGCATACAATCTCACTATCTATTGCCCCAGTTATATAATGATGTTTAAATACGAAGTAATCTTTATGCCGATCCATCTGGTCTAAGAGAAATGATCCAATAACACCGCACGGAGACACTTCTGAAAAGAAATCCAAGATGTCTGTACTGTAAAAATCTTCGTCCTCAGATTTTTTATAATATAACGTTTTCCCGCGTTTTTCTGTTATAAAGATCCCTTCGCTGGCGTATTCCTTCAATTTTTTTCGGACAGTTGACTCGTCGAATAATCTTGGCTGTGTAAATACCGAGAGATATTCATCTACTTTCTTAGTAATCTCTTTGATAGACATAGCCCTTTCTGACGTTGACATAACATCTAGCAAAATAAAATGAAGAGTTATATCACCATCTGTAAAGCTCTTTGTTTTCCAGGCCTTATATAGAGGGTTGTGGCTAGATGTGCGGCTGTCTACGGAAAGGAATACCTGTTTTCCTTCTGGAGTATGGCGGAACTGCATATAATCACCAAGCCAGCTTTCGAGCCGTCGACGCTCATCATCATAAGAACGCGCGCTTTTCCGGGTGAATTCATCACGGCTTTTAAATCCATAAACATAGAATTCACGCATGTAATCGCGAATACGGTTGAAATTTTTAACCAGTTCCGTATATGCCATAGGCTCACCTCTTCTTGAACTTCCTGTTATATCACTATACCACAGATACGAATACGTGGAAATAGAGAACTTTCTGGCTGAGGGGACAGGGGCTTTTCCAAAAAGGGACACCTGTTTTTGCAAAAGGGGACGTAGGCTTTCGCGCAAAGTGTACGTCCCCAAGTTTGACTTTTTGTAAGGAAAACAGTACAATGTTTAAGTGAGCATGAATTATATTGGGAGATAAGTGATGGGAAAGAGAAGATATCCCAAGGAGAAGGATCGTGTCCTTAGATTTGCGGTCGTAGCGGTCCTGTTTTTATTCGCCATAGGCGGAAGCGCAGTGTGGGGCCGGATGCAGAATCCGAGGGTGGATGCCTCGGAGGGGCGGCAAAAGCTAAAAGAGCTTGAGAGCGTTGATATAGAGGCGATAGATGTAAAGATACAAGAGCTTGCGGCCGCGGAGAGCGCGGCGGAGGAGGAGCGAAGGGCCAGGCCTGTTGAGGAGAAGTTCGCGACGGCGATAGTGCTTGGCGATTCTGTTACGAGAGGCCTGTATGAATACGGGGCTCTCAGCATGACGTATGTGCGAGCGGGAGATGGAGCCTGTGTGAGCAATGTGGGTGAATCAGGCCTCGCAGATCTGATGGATCAGACGATAGAAGCCGCGCCCTCGACACTGTTCATCGCTGTAGGCATCAATGATATCACGGGGACTCAGGGTGATGAGAAAGCATTTATAAAAAGCTACAAAGCAATGCTGGACACGTTACGGGGGAGCCTCCCGTATACAACGATCTATATCAACAGCATCCTTCCTGCAAGCGCGGGAAAGATCGGGGAAGACAGCCTGTATGAGAAAGTCCCGAAGTACAATGAAGAGCTCAGAGGACTCTGTTATGAAGAAGGTCTGGTCTATATAGACAACACAGATCTTGTGAAAGAGGAATACTATGAGCAGGATGGTATACATATGTTGCCGAACTATTATCCAGAGTGGGTGTACCGCATGGCGGAGGTGGCGAGGCTTTAGGAAGAGGAAGAGATGCTGTTTACCAGTAATGCATTTTTATTTACATTTTTACCAGCAGTTTTAATCGTATATTATATTGTGCCAAGGCCCTTTAAAAATCTGGCGCTTCTCTGCGGAAGCCTGGTTTTTTATGGGTGGGGAGAACCGGAGCATATCCTTTTACTATTGTTTTTTATTGGGTTTTACTATTGTCTGGGGCTTCTGGCGGAAGGGAGCCGGAGGAACAAAAGGGCTACAGAGAGGATTATGGCCTTTGCGGCAGTGTTAAGCCTTGGCGTATTTGTGTTTTTTAAATGGAAGACATTGCCGTTTGGGATGTCTTTCTATGTCCTGCGCGCATGGTCCTATATGGCGGACGTGTGCCGGGGCAAGGCGAAAGCCCAGAAGAATCCTGTCGATCTGGCGCTTTATATCGCTATGTTCCCGCAGATGGCGGCAGGGCCTATCGTCCTTTATGGAGATGTGCAGGGGCAGATCGCGGAAAGGAAGGAATCCTGGGGGAGATTTGGGGAAGGCGCTATGCTTTTTCTAAAAGGCCTTGCCGAATATGTGCTTTTGTCTGCTGCAGCATCTTATACATTTGAGGCGGTGACGGCGCTTAAGCCCTCGCAAGTGTCGGCGTTAAGCGCATGGATTGGGTGTTTTGCCTACGCTTTTTACATTTATTTTGCTTTTAGCGGGTATTCGGATATGTCCATAGGGATTGGGAAAATGTTCGGCTTTGAGACCCGGAAGAACTTTGCATATCCGTATGGGGCAAGAAGCGTCACAGATTTCTGGAATCGCTGGTATATCTCTCTTCGCAGGTGGTTCCAGGAATATGTCTATCTTCCCGCGGCGGGAAGAACGGCAAGAGGAATGAATGTGCCGGCCATGCTTTTTACATGGCTTTTAATCGGGCTTTGGCATGGGGCGTCCTGGAATATGGCGGTCTGGGGCGTTTATTTCGGGCTGCTTCTGGTTATTGAGAGGGCGCTGTCAGGGAATCCGGCAGGGGAGCTGCGTCTTCTTGGGAGGATTTATACGCTGGCGATGGTAATAATCGGGTGGGCGCTTTTCTTTAGCCCGAGCCTGAGCGCGGCGTTTAAGTATGTGGGGCTTATGTTTGGAGTGGGAGGACATGGGTTCGTGGATCAGCAAGGCTTATATCTTCTCAGGACAGGCGCGCTTATGTGGGCGATCCTCATTTTTTGTGCTACGCCTCTCCTGCATGGGCTGTACGAGCGTATCATATATGGGGGGAAGCGCGCCCGGGCAGGGCTTAACTGTGCTGTGTACGGCGTGATCTTCTTGCTGTGCATCGCATACCTTGCCGCCGGTGATTATCAGAGCTTCCCGCATTTTAGATTCTAAAGGGCAGGAAATGGCAAGATGAAGGAAGAGAAAGAAGATAAGAGAGGACAGCTTCATACAAGGCGAGCCGCCGCATTCCTGTTCCTGGGAGTGGTGGCCTTTTTCTGTATCTTAAATCTGGCGACGAAGAACTATAGATCTGGGACAGTTCCCGGGAAGATGGTGTTCACGCCTGTGAAGACGGGAATTGATATCCTGCTTGGGCAGCGCAAGTCTGACGGCATACTCCTTGGGGACGGGGATTATCTGTTAGAAGAGATCGCGGCTCCGGACGAGAAAGAGCTGACGGAGAAGCTGGAGGCTATAGAGCGTTTTCGGAAGGGCTATCCGACCGTTAATTTTTATTTTATGCTTGTGCCGAACGCGGCAAATGTCCTGGAAGAGATGCTTCCTTCGGGGGCTGTGACGGAAGATCAGGCAGAGCAGTTTAAGAAGATACAGGAGCGGCTGTCAAGCGGCGTTACATGGATAGACGTGCAGGCTGTCTTAAAGAAGAATAAAGGAGAATCTATATACTATCACACGGACTCACGCTGGACGACGCTGGGGGCATATTATGGGTATCAGGAGCTGGCGGCCTCCATGGGGCTTGACACGTCCCTGGCTCCTGAATTCGACGTCTATCCGGTGACCGGGAATTTCAGAGGGGATCTGGTAGAGCGGAGCGGCTACAGGAGAAGCTATGGAGAGCCGATCTATGTATACAGCATGAAAGAAGGAGAGGGGCCGGAATTCGTGGTCAGCTATCCGGAGGAGGAAAGGCGGACAGGAACGCTGTACGACAGCTCCAAATTGGACGGGAATAATAATATGTACAATGTGTTCCTGGGCGGGGATTCGCCCGTAATCGAGATCCAGACGACGGTGGAGAACACAGACAGGCTGTTGGTCATAAAAGATTCTTACGCCAACTGCCTGATTCCTTTCCTGCTCCCTTATTACAGAGAGATCGTTGTGATCGATCCGGCTTTGTATACAGGAGATATATATCAGGTTATGGAAGAGAAGAAGATTACACGTGTACTGTTTCTATATAGTGGGAATACTTTTATGAAGGATGGACATATAAGCGGAGTGTTGGCAGATGGCAAGACTGAATAAATATTTAAGCGAGGCCGGGGTCTGTTCCAGAAGAGAAGCCGACCGCTTAATCGAGAGCGGACGGGTGACGGTGGACGGCCGACGGGCGTCCCCGGGGCTTCAGGTGGAGGACGGCCAGGTCGTGCGGGTTGGGAAAAAAGTGATTGGAAATAAAAATGAGAAAGTCGTGCTTGCAGTCAATAAGCCTGTAGGTATCGTATGCACGGAGGATATGCGAGTTAGGAATAATATCGTCCGTTTCCTGGAATACCCGGTGCGCGTCACGTATGCAGGAAGGCTTGACAAAGATTCCGAAGGGCTCCTTATTATGACGAACGACGGGGATCTGATCAACCGTATGATGCGCGCAAGGTTCGGCCATGAGAAGGAATATAAGGTCACAGTGGATAAAGCGGTCACGGACAGCTTTCTCATTAAAATGTCCCAGGGGGTCAGGATTACGGACAAAGAAAAAGGGATGGATGTAGTGACAAGGCCGTGCCGCACAGAGAAGATTGGCAAATATACATTTTCCATCGTGCTTACGCAAGGACTGAACCGGCAGATACGAAGAATGTGCGACGCGCTGGGGTATCATGTGACAAGGCTTGTGCGGGTGCGGATCATGAACATTGAGCTTAAGGGCTTAAAGACCGGGGCTTACCGGAAACTTGGAGGAGCGGAGTTAAAAGAATTATATGAGCAGACAGAAAACAGAGAGAATGCAGGAATTGGTAAAATTGCTGAATAAGGCGGGAAAAGCATACTATCAGGACGCAGAGGAGATTATGAGCAATTATGAGTATGACCGTCTCTACGATGAGCTAAAGGGGCTGGAAGAAGATCTGGGGATCGTCCTGTCTGACAGCCCGACTGTGAACGTGGGCTATGAAGTCTTAAGCGAGCTCCCAAAGGAGCGGCATGAGCGTCCAATGCTGTCCCTTGATAAGACGAAAGATGTAGAGGAGCTGAAAAGCTTCCTTGGAGATCAGAAGGCGGTATTGTCATGGAAGCTGGACGGGCTGACTATTGTGCTGACGTATCGGGACGGGAGACTGTCCAAGGCTGTCACAAGAGGGAACGGAGAGGTCGGGGAAGTCATTACGAACAATGCAAAGGTGTTCAAGAATATCCCTCTTCGGATCAATTATACGAAAGAGCTTGTCCTCAGAGGAGAGGCTGTCATCGGCTATAAGGATTTTGAGAAGATTAACGAGAAGATAGAGGAGGCTGAGGCAAGGTACAAGAATCCGCGGAATCTGTGCAGCGGATCGGTCCGGCAGCTGAACAATGAGATTACAGCGCAGCGCAACGTGCGTTTCTATGCATTCTCTCTTGTCCAGGCGGAAGATGTGGACTTCCATAATTCCAGAGCGTTCCAGTTAGAATGGCTGAAGGAGCAGGGATTTGAGACTGTAGAATTTTGTACGGTGACGAAAGATACGGTGGAGCAGGAAGTTATTAAATTTTCAGAAAAAATCGTGGAAAACGATTTTCCCTCCGATGGACTTGTGCTAGTATATGATGATATAGCGTATGGCCATTCTCTTGGGCAGACTTCTAAGTTCCCGCGGGACTCGTATGCATTCAAATGGGCGGACGAGATCAGGGAGACAGAGCTTGTTGAGATAGAGTGGAGCCCGTCGCGGACAGGGCTTATTAATCCGGTCGCTATATTTAAGACGGTGGAGCTGGAAGGGACTACGGTGAGCCGCGCCAGCGTCCACAACATCAGCATCCTGGAAGAGCTGGAGCTGGGGGTAGGGGACACGATTGAAGTGTACAAGGCGAATATGATCATCCCGCAGATTGCCGACAACCTGACGAGGAGCGGTGTGAAAGATATTCCAGAATCCTGCCCGGTGTGCGGCGGGCAGACGGAGGTCAAGAAGGTCAGCAATGCGAAAGCCCTCTACTGTACGAACCCGGAATGTCAGGCTAAGCATGTGAAGGCATTTGCACTGTTCGTGAGCCGGGACGCCCTTAATATCGAGGGGCTTTCGGAAGCAACGCTGGAGAAGTTCATTTCCAGAGGCTATATACGGGAATTCGCGGATATCTTCCATCTGGACAGATATGCGGATGATATTATGTCCATGGAAGGCTTTGGTGAGAAATCCTTTAAAAATCTGATCGCGAGCGTAGATAAGGCTCGCACGGCCACCCTCCCAAGAGTGATCTACGCGCTGGGGATCGCGGGGATTGGCCTTGCCAACGCGAAGGCGATCTGCAAGGCGTTCGGATCCGACGTGCAGAAGATGATCCATGCCACGGCGGAAGAGCTGAGCGCGGTGAACGGTGTGGGAGAAGTGCTGGCGAAGGCATTTACGGAATATTTCCAGGAGGCTTCCCATGTTGAAAGGCTTGAGAGGCTCCTTGCGGAACTGACGATTCCGGTGGAGAAAGAGGATGAGCGGCAGATATTTGCTGGGATGAATTTTGTCGTCACAGGCAGGGTGGAGCATTTTTCCGGCCGCGGGGAAGTGAAGGAGCTGATCGAGAGCATGGGAGGGAAAGTGACGGGCTCCGTCACATCCAGGACGAATTATCTTATCAACAACGATGTAGATTCTACGTCGTCAAAAAATAAGAAGGCAAACGAGCTGGGGATCCCAGTTATTTCAGAGGAACAGTTCTTAACGATGATAGAAAAAGCCAAGTAGAAAGGAAAAGCGATGTCTGAACGAGATTACACAGAAGAGACGAAAGAAATGCAAAAATCAGAGGCAGAAGATAAAGACGATGATGAGTATGAAAAGATCTGTATGATCTGTAGGAGGCCGGAGAGCGTGACCGGGCCTATGATGAACTTGCCCAACAACATCTATGTATGCAAAGATTGTATGCAGAAGAGCTTTGACGCTATGACGAACGGGGACATTGATTACAGCCGTCTTATGAACATCCCAGGCGTGCAGTTCCTCAACATAGGGGATATGGAGCAGCAGATCCCAAAGAAACAGAAGATAAAGAAGAAAAAGCCTAAGGAGGAGAAAGCGCCTCTTGTAGATATCCACAACCTCCCTGCTCCCCACAAGATCAAGGCCAGCCTCGACGAGTATGTAGTAGGTCAGGAACATGCTAAGAAAGCTATGTCCGTGGCGGTTTATAATCATTATAAGCGAGTGGCCACTGGAACGCTGGACGATATTGAGATCGAGAAGTCCAATATGCTGATGATCGGGCCTACAGGCTCCGGCAAGACATATCTTGTAAAGACGCTGGCCAGGCTTCTGGATGTGCCGCTGGCCATCACAGACGCCACCTCTCTTACAGAGGCGGGCTACATAGGCGACGATATCGAGAGCGTTGTATCGAAGCTTCTGGCGGCGGCGGACAATGATGTGGAGAAGGCGGAGCAGGGCATTATCTTTATTGACGAGATCGATAAGATCGCCAAGAAAAGGAATACGAGCCAGCGTGACGTAAGCGGGGAGTCCGTGCAGCAGGGGATGCTGAAGCTCTTAGAAGGGAGCGACGTGGAAGTGCCGGTGGGGGCGAACAGCAAGAATGCCATGGTGCCTCTTACGACGGTCAATACGCGTAATATACTGTTTATCTGCGGCGGGGCCTTCCCAGACCTTGAGAATATCATTAAGGAAAGGCTTACGAAACAGTCTGCGATCGGGTTCGGAGCAGATTTGAAAGATAAATATGATAAAGATAAGACTCTTCTTAGCAAAGTGGAGACAGAAGATCTGCGGAAGTTTGGCATGATACCCGAATTCCTGGGGCGGCTTCCGATCGTATTCACCTTGCAGGGACTGAGCGAGGAGATGCTGATCCAGATCTTAAAGGAGCCGAAGAACGCTATCCTTAAGCAGTATCAGAAACTTTTGGCTATTGACGAAGTAAAGCTGGAGTTCACGGAAGGTGCGTTGTCTGCGATTGCGAAGAAGGCCATGAAGAAGGACACGGGAGCGAGGGCGCTCCGCGCGATCATAGAGGAGTTTATGCTGGATATTATGTACGAGATTCCTAAAGACGACAGTATCGGCCAGGTGACGATTACGGAAGAGTATATTGAAAATACAGGAGGCCCTATCATTACATTAAGAGGGCAGGAAGTGCCTGCCATCGAGGACAGAGCATAAGAGATCAAGATACCTCATATACTGAAAAAAAGTATATGAGGTATTTTTTATGCCGGAACAGTGCAGAGAGAAGATTCTGTCGGAAGATTACTGGGACTTTATCATACCGGATTACCAGAAAGGCATTGAGATCGTCTATCCCGGAAGCCAGGCGTGCGTGCAGGACGCCGGGTTTGATTATCGCGTCGTCTATATGGAAAAGCAGAAAAATGAAAATATTACGATTGAGAATTATGGGTACGACAGCATACCGGGGCTGTTCGGGCCTATCGACACGGACGCTATGAACGAAGCCGGGATCAGTGCAGTCCAGAACTACCCGACCATACAGCTGCAAGGGAAGAATATTATGATTGGCTTTGTAGACACGGGCATAGACTATCAGAACTCTATTTTCCGGGATATGGGAGGCAGCACCCGGATCGTGGGAATTTGGGATCAGACGGTGCAGACGGGGAATCTTCCGGAAGGGTTCTCGTACGGGAGCGAGTATACACAAGAGCAGATTAACGAAGCACTCCGTTCGGAAGAGCCTTTAGATATCGTACCGAGCAAGGACGACAACGGGCATGGAACGTTCGTCGCCAGCGTAGCGGCGGGAGGAGCGAATGCAGAGAACCGCTTCCAGGGAGCGGCCCCCTTGGCAGCCATTGGTGTGGTGAAGCTAAAAGAGGCAAAGGATTATCTGAAGAAGTTCTATGGCGTGAGAGAGGACGCAGTATGCTATCAGGAAAACGATATTATGCTGGGACTGTACTATTTGCACAAGCTGGCTGCCCAGAAAGAGCTTCCGCTTGTCATCTGCGTGGCTCTTGGGAGTAATTTTGGAGGCCACAACGGAGCCTCGATCCTCTCGCGGATCTTGCGGAGCTATGCCAGCACTCTGGACAGATGTGTCGTGGTAGGAGGAGGGAATGAGGCGAACCAGAGGCACCATTATATGGGGACTCTTGAGGAGCCTGGGAAGGCGCAGGAAGTGGAGATCCGAGTGGAAGAGGGAGGGGCGGAGTTCGTGGCGGAGCTTTGGACTACGTTCCCTAATATTGTCACAGCGTATGTTGTATCTCCTACAGGGGAGAAGACGACGTCCATTTCTATCCGTCAGGGAAGCAGATACACGCTGTCATTTTCTTTTGACCAGACGAAAGTGGAGGTGGAATATCGGTTCCTCATGAATAACAATGATTCTCAGCTTCTCTTCTTCCGTTTTTCCGGGACGTCGGCGGGAATCTGGAAGATCGGGGTGGATCCGCTTCGGGTCTGTGACGGCGTATACCATATGTGGCTTCCTTTGCAGGAGTTCTTAAGCGGAAATGTGTATTTCCTGGAAGCGAATCCGGATTATACCATTACAGAGCCTGGAAGTGCGGAGGAGGTCATTACGGTTTCTTATTACAATGGGATTGATAATAGTGTTGATATTAATTCGGGGAGAGGGTATACTAGAAACAGATTGATCAAACCGGATTTTGCGGCTCCCGGAGTACAGGTGACGGGCGCGGGCGCAGACGGAAGATTTGTAAAGCGGAGCGGTTCAAGTATTGGGGCGGGGATCGCCGCCGGGGGGTGCGCTCTGGTCATGGAGTGGCTGCTGCGTCAGCCCTACCTTATCGGGACTACTACGAGCCAGGTCAGGAACGTCATAATCCTGGGAGCCAATCAGGGAGTGCTCCCAGAGTATCCTAACCGGGAGTGGGGCTACGGGACGATGGACATATACCAGTCGCTGGACCGTTTAAGAAGCCTGTAGAATACAAAAAGAAAAGGAGAGAAGCAATATGGCGGATTTTTTTGAGGATTTAGGGAAGAAGATTTCTGATGTGGCGGAAGATTTAGGAAAGAAGGCAGGAGATACGATCGAAGTGGAGAGGCTAAAGGGCAAGATCCGCTCTCTGAAGCGGGCCAATGAGAGAGATTTTCTGGAAATTGGGAAGATGGTGTACGACAAGTTCAAGAGCGGGGAGGTCTCCGATCTTGACTATACCGGGCTTTGCGAGTCCATTGAAAAGAGGGACGAGGAGGCAGCGCAGCACCAGGATGAGATCCAGAAGATAAAAGAGGCCTTATAATGCTGACGTATCTGGCAGGGATGTTCCTCACGCTCGTATGTCTGGATATGGGGATTAAGAAGTACGTGGAGGACGTCTTCCGGGAAAATGAAGAGAGAGAGACGGTACTTGATAAAGTCGTGCTCCGGAAAGTCTATAATAAGGGATTTGCGCTTGGAGCCTTGAAGGATAAGCCTAAGATCATCAAGGGCGCCTCTATATTTGCAGGGTTGGGAGTGCTGGCGTATGATGCCCGGCTCCTCCAGAAGAAGGGGAAATGGCTCGAAAAGCTTGGGATGATGTTGGTGAGCGCAGGGGCTTTCAGTAATATCTATGACCGCCTTATAAAGGGCAAAGTGATTGACTACATTGGCATTCAGAGCAGGATAAAATTCGTATCAAAACTTACGGCTAATTTAGCAGATCTGTACGTGGCCGTGGGTGCGGCGCTCGTAGCGCTTGTGAAACGGTAGGCTAGGGGACACCCGATTAATCAAAAAGGGACACCCGATTAACTAAAAGGGGACGTACGCTTTTGCGAAAAGTGTACGTCCCCTTTTAGTTATTTTATTTCCTGCATTTTCATAGCGCGTACTTTCAGAGGCAGCCCGAACAGGTTGATGAATCCGTCCGCGTCGTGGTGATCGTAGAGGTCGCCTGTAGTAAAGCTTGCCAGAGATTCGCTGTACAGGGAGTAAGGAGATGTTGTACCAGCCTTGATGATGTTGCCTTTGTAAAGCTTGAATTTTACTTCCCCAGTTACATATTCCTGTGTCTTCTCGATGAAAGCCTGGACTGCTTCACGAAGAGGAGTGAACCATTTCCCTTCATATACAATCTGGGACAGCTTATTTCCCATCTCTTCTTTCACTTCATAAGTCGCACGGTCAAGAACGAGCTCTTCTAACTGTTGATGTGCCTCGTACAGGATGGTTCCGCCCGGCGTCTCGTAGATGCCGCGGGATTTCATCCCTACTACGCGGTTCTCTACGATATCACAGATGCCTATGCCGTGCTTTCCGCCAAGTGCGTTCAGTTCTGCGATAATTTCTGAAACCTTCATTTCTTTTCCGTTGATGCTCTTCGGAACGCCCTTTTCAAATGTCATTGTCACATACTCGGCCTCGTCGGGCGCATTTTCCGGAGAGACGCCCAGGACAAGGAGGTCGTCATAGTTTGGCTCGTTCGCAGGGTCTTCCAGCTCCAGTCCTTCGTGGCTGATGTGCCATAGATTGCGGTCGCGGCTGTAGCTGTGGCTGGCGTCAAAAGGAAGGTTGATGCCGTGGGCTTTGCAGTATGCGATCTCGTCTTCCCGGGACTGCATCGTCCATACATCAGTCATACGCCACGGGGCGATGATCTTAAGCTCTGGGGCAAGCGCCTTGATGGCAAGCTCGAAACGGATCTGATCGTTTCCTTTTCCCGTCGCGCCGTGGCAGATTGCTACAGCGCCTTCTTTTTTTGCGATCTCTACAAGGCGTTTTGCAGTGACCGGGCGCGCCATGGAAGTGCCAAGAAGGTACTTATTCTCATATACGGCGTGAGCCTGTACGCATGGGACGATGTACTCGTCGCAGAATTCATCAATAATATCTTCAATATACAGCTTAGAAGCGCCGGACAGCTTCGCGCGCTCTTCAAGCCCGTCCAGCTCCTCTCCTTGCCCGCAGTTAATGCAGCAGCAGATTACTTCGTAATCGAAATTTTCCTTTAGCCATGGGATAATTGCCGTTGTGTCAAGGCCGCCCGAATATGCCAGTACAACTTTCTCTTTCATAATCTTCATCCTCCTGAATCTTATATTATGTATGATTGTGTTTGTATATAGTTATGTTATTGCAAGGACTACTATACACTACATTTTATAAATATGCAATAAAAAAATAATAAAACTTTATAATATGCAGTATATGCATAAAAAATGAATATAAATCGGGGAGAATTGTGTGTTGACATATGTAGATAATCTATATATAATAGAATCAACATATATAGATTACCTATATATGTTGGAAAGAGCTGGATCGCCAAGTGAAACAGAGTAAAAATAATCAGATGGCAAGGAGGAGAAGAGATGGCAGTAGATAAGAGCCTTGTTTCTGGCAGCACGATGTTGCTGCTGTTGAAGCTGTTGGAAGGGAAAGATATGTATGGATATGAGATGATTGAGAATCTGCGTGAGAAGTCGGAAAATGTGTTCGAGCTTAAGGCCGGCACATTGTACCCGCTCCTTCACGGCATGGAGGAGAAAGGATATGTGAGATCTTATGAACAGGAGGCCTCGGGCAAGACAAGGAAGTATTACAGCCTTACGGAGCAGGGGAAGAAGCAGCTAAGAGCCCGGGAAGAAGAATGGAAGGCGTACACGAGAGCCGTATCTGGTATATTAGGGGGTGTATGTTATGGACCGGCGTAGCTACTTGAACATTTTGGAAGGACAGATCCGCGCGAAACGGGCCAGGCCCATGGTGGTGCGGGAAGTCGAGGATCATATTGAGGATCAGAAGGCTGCGTTCCTGGCAGAGGGGATGACAGGGGAAGAAGCGGAAGAAGCGGCGGTTCTTGAAATGGGCGACCCAGTGGAAGCGGGGGTGGCTCTTGACCGTATACACCGGCCGCAGATGGCGTGGAGCGTGCTTGCAGGAACGCTTCTGATGACCGTTCTGGGGATGGGGCTCCAGATGCTGGTCGTCATGACGGCCGTCCAGCAGACGTATGCCGGGACATTTTCCACGTTGTCCTATTATGGAGCAACAAAGCACATGGCGGCCATAGGAGGGGGGATCCTCCTGATGCTGGTTATCTGCTGGCTGGACTACTCGTTCCTTGGCAAATATGCGCTCCTCCTTTGGGGATTGGCTCATGTGGTTTATATCGTATATTTTCTGACAGGCTCTGTTGTGAATGGACGGCCGCGTTATGCTACGCCTCTCTCTTATCTGTTCATTCCATTTTACGCAGGGGTGCTGTATCATTTCCGTGGACAAGGGAAGAAAGGCCTGTTGAAAAGCGGAGCCTGCCTGGCAGCGCCACTGTGCCTGCTGCTTTACAGCCGTATGCTGTCGAGCGTGGTTATAGTAGGGATTTGTGGGCTGGCCCTTCTCCATGCTTCTATAAAAGAAGGATGGTTCGGGACAGAGAAGAAATCTTTGTATTTGAGGCTGTGGGCAGGGATTTTTGCAGCAGCATTTCTGTCTATAGGGCTTTACGTGGCTTCTGTAGGGGGAGGAGAGCTGCCAAGCTATCAGATGGCAAGAATAGAGGCATGGCTTCACCCTGGAAAGTATGAGGACTATGATATACTTCGGGTGATGATAGCCCAGAGTGGGGAAGAAGTGAGGGAAGGGACGGCGTTCCTGTCCGGGAATATGCTGATCGAAGTCCGTAATTCTTATTTGTGGCTCTATTTATTTAAATATCTCGGGACAGGGAAAGGAATACTGCTTACGATCGTTGTGCTTTGTTTTTTTGCACTGCTCTTCCTAGTGGTACGCCGACAGAAAAACAGTCTGGGCTATATGGTGGGGCTGGGGTGCGTGCTGTTCCTAAGCATCCAGACAGTTATGTACATCGGGATGAATTTCCGGCTCCTGCCCTTTGGGACAGTATATATGCCGTTTCTGTCTAACGGGGGGACATATCTTATAATTACCTATTTTTATATGGGGATCCTTCTGTCTGTCTGCAGAAACAGCAGGCTGGTGAAAAATTGATTTACAAAAAACGCTTGCATATTATACGCATAAGTTGTATAATTATGCAAGCGTTTTAATTTGGGACGGGGGAAAGTTAATTTTACCCCGTCCCCAACCGAGGAGGTTTCAGATGATCAAGGCAGGTATTATCGGGGCGACTGGCTATGCGGGGGCGGAGCTTGTGCGGATCCTTATGGGGCATAGGGACGTGGAGATCGTGTGGTACGGCTCCAGAAGCTACATAGATGATAATTATGCACATATTTATGGAAATATGTTTTGTATCGTGGATGCGAAATGTCTGGATGATAACATGGAGGAACTGGCGGCTCAGGCGGATGTGATCTTCACAGCGACGCCCCAGGGCTTCTGTGCGTCTGTTATCAGCGAGGAGATTTTGGCGAAAGCGAAGATCGTGGACTTGAGCGCGGACTTCCGCATTAAGGATGTGGCAGTTTATGAGGAATGGTATAAGATTGAGCATAAAAGCCCACAGTTTATTAAGGAAGCAGTTTATGGGCTATGCGAAGTCAACAGGGAGAAAATAAAGGACGCGAGGCTGGTGGCGAACCCGGGCTGCTATACGACGTGCTCCATTCTGACGGCCTATCCATTGGCAAAAGAGGGCGTCATTGATATGGATACGCTTATTGTAGATGCGAAATCGGGTACTTCCGGGGCGGGCAGGGGAGCGAAGCTGCCGAACTTATTCTGTGAGGTTAACGAGAATATAAAGGCATATGGCGTCGCTACCCACAGGCATACGCCGGAGATTGAGGAGCAGCTTGGCTACGCATCAGGAAAAGAAGTGCGGATCAGCTTTACACCGCATCTTGTCCCGATGAACCGCGGCATTCTGGCCACTGCGTATGCTGTGCTGAAAAAGAAAGTCTCTGAAGAAGAGATAAAAGAGATTTATGACAAATATTATAAGAAGGAGAAGTTTATCCGTGTTATAGGCGCAGGGGCTTGTCCTGAGACGAAATGGGTCGAGGGCAGCAATTATGTAGACATTGGATTTCAGGTTGACGAGCGGACGAATCGCATTATTATGATGGGAGCCATTGACAATCTGGTGAAAGGCGCGGCCGGGCAGGCAGTGCAGAATATGAACATTATGTTCGGTCTGCCAGAAGATACGGGGCTTAATCTTGTTCCTGTATTTCCGTAAAGAGCAAAGAAAGGAAGGCGTAGAATGGTAAGGACAATGACGATGGGAGACTACGACGAAGTATACGGCCTTTGGAAGAAGATACGGGGATTCGGGATCCGAAGCATGGATGACTCCAGGGAGGGGATCGCAAGGTTCCTGGAACGCAATCCGACCACGAGCGTGGTAGCCATAGAGGATGAGAAGATCGTGGGCGCTATCCTCTGCGGCCATGACGGGCGTAGAGGATGTCTCTATCATGTATGTGTAGAACCGGGATATCGTATGCGGGGGATTGGGAAATCTATGGTCGTGTACGCGATGGAGGCGCTGAAAGCGGAGCAGATTAATAAAGTCTCCCTTATCGCATTTACGAAAAATGACGTAGGGAATGCATTTTGGAAAGAGATTGGCTGGACAAAGCGGCAGGATCTGAATTATTATGATTTTGCACTAAATGAGAAAAATATTACAGCGTTTATCCAATAATGATACATCAAAAAATAAGAAGGAACGGAAAGGAAGAAAGAAAGATGAAAAGAGCAGCAGGCGGAGCTACCGCGGCAAAAGGATATGAGGCGGCAAGTGTTGCGGCGGGCATCAAGTATAAGGACAGGACAGACATGGCTCTTATCTACAGCCAGGTCCCCTGTGAGGCAGCAGGCACATTTACAACAAATGTAGTAAAGGCGGCTCCTGTAAAGTGGGACAGACAGGTGATAGACAGCGGTGCAAAAGTCCAGGCGATCGTCGTGAATTCAGGGATCGCCAATGCATGTACAGGGAAAGAGGGATTTGGATATTGTAAGGAGACGGCCGACGCAGCGGCGAGAGCATTGAGCATACCGGCTGACGGAGTCATGGTCGGCTCTACAGGGGTCATTGGGATGCAGCTGCCCATTGAGAAGCTGACAGCGGGGATCGAAGCGCTGGCAGAGAAGAAGAGCGCTTCTGTCGAAAGCGGGACAGAGGCGGCGAGGGCCATTATGACGACAGATACTTTCGAGAAAGAACTGGCAGTAGAGATAGAGATAGGCGGTAAGACAGTGACAGTGGGCGGTATGGCGAAGGGATCCGGTATGATCCACCCGAATATGTGCACAATGCTTGCATTTATCACCACGGATGCGGCAATCGGGAAAGAAGCCCTCCAGAAAGCATTGAGCGAGGATATAGAGGACACGTACAATATGATTTCCGTTGACGGAGACACTTCGACAAACGACACGGTGCTGCTTCTGGCGAACGGTCTTGCGGGAAATCCTGAGATCGTGTACGGGAGCAGGGAATATGAGGAGTTTAAGGCAGCGCTCCATGAAGTCAACGAGTATCTGGCGAAAAGGATAGCCGGCGACGGCGAGGGCGCTACCGCTTTGTTTGAAGTGAAGATGACAGGCTGTGAGAGTGTGAGCCAGGCGAAGATGCTGGCCAAATCCGTAGCATGTTCTAATCTCACGAAGACGGCTATTGCGGGGCATGACGCCAACTGGGGACGGATCCTCTGCGCTATGGGGTATTCCGGGGCGCAGTTCGACCCGGAGAAGGTAGATCTATTCTTCGAAAGTACGGCAGGGAAGATCCAGATCATTGAGAACGGGACTGCCGTAGATTACAGCGAAGAAGAGGCGACCAAAATACTTTCGTGTAAGGAAGTGACCGCCATTGCAGATATAAAAATGGGGACAGAATGCGCTACAGCCTGGGGGTGCGATCTGACCCACGGCTATATCGACATCAACGCAGACTATCGAAGCTGATCTGGGACAGGGCATTTTCAATTGGGGACGGGGTAAAATTAATTTTACCCCGTCCCCAACCGGGAGGTATGTATGGATAAATCAATGCAGAAATATTTAGAGAAGGCGGAGGTGCTGATTGAGGCGCTTCCTTATATCCAGCGTTTTAATCGGCGCATTTTCGTAGTAAAATATGGCGGCAGCGCTATGGTAGACGAGGAGCTCAAAGCCCAGGTCATCCAGGACGTGACGCTTCTGAAACTGGTCGGATTCAAGCCGATCATTGTCCATGGCGGCGGCAAAGAGATCAGCAGGTGGGTCGGGAAAGTAGGGATGGAGCCTCAGTTTGTCAACGGGCTTCGTGTGACCGATGAAGAGACGATGGAGCTGGCCGAGATGGTATTGGGGCGTGTGAACAAGAGCCTGGTCCAGCTGGTCGAGAAGCTTGGCGTGCGCGCTATCGGGATCAGCGGGAAAGATGGGAAGCTGCTTTCTGTAGGCAAGAAATATGCAGGCGGGGAAGACATTGGATTCGTAGGGGAAGTCAAGAACGTCAATGCGACAGTGCTCTACGATCTTCTTGAGAAGGATTTTATCCCTATCATCTGCCCGGTGGGCCTGGATGAAGAATATAATACTTATAATATCAATGCGGACGACGCAGCCTGTGCTATCGCGCGGGCTATGCGGGCAGAGAAGCTTGCGTTCCTGACCGATATCGAGGGCGTGTACAAAGATCCGAAGGATCCGGACACTCTGATCTCTGAGCTTACGGTGAAAGAGGCGAGAGAGCTTATGGAAGAAGGCTATATTGGAGGAGGTATGCTTCCAAAGCTCCACAATTGTATCGAGGCAATCGAGCATGGAGTGTCAAGGGTGCATATTCTGGACGGGAGGATCCCCCACTGCCTGCTTCTTGAGATCTTTACAAATAAAGGTATCGGGACGGCGATCATAAACGACGGGGAGCAGCGGTTCTACTGTGGAGAATAGGGAAGGAAAGAGGAGAATAAAGGAAAATGGCAGGCATGGCAGATACATATATAAAAGAGACGGAGGAACATCTGGTACATACATACAATCGTTTTCCTGTAGTACTGGAGCGGGGGGAAGGGGTATTCCTCTATGATACAGAAGGAAGGAGATATCTGGACTTTGCGGCGGGGATTGCCGTATGCAGTCTGGGATATGGCAACAAGGAATTGCAGGATGCCATGAAACAGCAGATCGATCTTCTGATGCATACGTCCAATCTGTATTACAATACAGCCTGCGGCGCGGCGGCAGGCGCGCTGAAGCGCATTACCGGAATGGACAGGGTGTTCTTTACGAACAGCGGCACGGAAGCGATAGAAGGCGCGTTAAAGGCGGCAAGAAAATACGCCTACCAGAAAGGGACGGGCAGATACGAGTATATTGCAATGGAACATTCTTTCCACGGTCGTAGCATCGGCGCAGTGTCCGTGACAGGGAACAGCCATTACAGAGAGCCATTTGAGCCCATGCTCCCGGGAGTAAAGTTCGCTAAGTTCAACAATCTGGACAGTGTAAAAGCGCTTGTGTCAGATAAGACATGCGCCGTCATTTTAGAGCCGGTACAGGGAGAGGGCGGCATTCACGTATCGACGGGAGAATTTATGCAGGGGATCCGCAAGCTCTGTGATGAAGAGGGCATCTTGATGATCTGTGATGAGATCCAGTGCGGCATGGGGCGGACGGGAAATATGTTTGCCTGGCAGTCTTGCGGTACGAAGCCCGACATTATGGCTATGGCGAAGGCGATCGGAAACGGAGCGCCGGTGGGTGCGTTCGCAATGACGGAAGAGGTGGCGCAGAGCTCCCTTGCCCCCGGCGACCACGGCACGACTTACGGCGGCAATCCATTTGTATGTACGGCGGTTGCTAAGACGGTGGAGATTTTTGAAAAAGAAGATATTGTGTCCCATGTAAGGGAAATGGGAGAATATTTAAAAGAAAGGCTGGATCATCTTGTACAGAGCAAGGACAGCGTTATAGAAAGGCGGGGAGTCGGCCTGATGCAAGGCATCCGGCTTTCGGCGCCGCCGGCAGAGGCTATTCAGACAGCGCTTCAGGAAGGGCTGCTCCTTATCAGCGCCGGAGATAATGTCATCCGTCTTGTGCCGCCGCTCGTCATAAAGAAAGAACATGTAGATGAGATGATCCGCATATTGAAGAAGATATTGTAGCGGGACACCCTAAAACACAAAAAGGGACACCTCAAAACGCAAAAGGGGACGTACGCTTTTCGCGAAAGTGTACGTCCCCTTTTGGTATAAAAAGCGGGTCATTGTGCATACTATCAGGAAGAAATGGCAGGGAGGTATGGGAATGATCGGTTTTTTGATCGCGCTTTTATCGGGGGCGCTTATGAGCGTGCAGGGGGTGTTTAACACGCAGGTGACGAAGACGACGGGTATGTGGGTGAGCAATGGCTGGGTGCAGCTGTCGGCATTTATAGTCTGTGTGGCGGCGTGGCTGATCGCGGGGAGGGATAATGTTATGACGCTTGCCAAAGTAGAGCCGAAGTATGTACTTTTAGGAGGCGCTATCGGGGCGGGCATCACATGGACGGTCATTAAGAGCATGGAACAGCTGGGCCCGGCCAAAGCGGCGCTCCTCATTGTCATCGCACAGCTTATCGTGGCGTATGTCATCGAGCTTCTGGGGCTTTTTGGCGTAGAGAAAGAGCCGTTAGAATGGCGGAAAATAATTGGCATGGGAATTGCTCTGATTGGAGTTGCAATTTTCCAGTGGAAATAGTACAATAAAAATGTCTAGGCATAAGAGGGGTATTTACAGTCATAGATGGCTGTAAAGGAGGAAAATTTTATGCGTAGATTATGGTTTTTTGGCACCACTTTTAAGAAGCACTTCTTGCTGGTGTTATTCTTCTGTTCTTCCCTTTGGGCAACAGGATGTAAATCAGACATTAGTGAGGGTTCGGAGCTTCGGGAGGCGGCAATATCCGAGAAAAGGGAGGAGACGTCCTCGCCTGAAAAAGAATCGGATGATCCTGCACATGGGATAGCGCACATTTATGTCCATGTGTGTGGAGAAGTCTGTTCTCCCGGGGTGTACGAACTTGAAAGTGGAAGCCGGGTGTATGAGGCTGTGGAGGCGGCAGGAGGCATGACAGGAGAGGCGGCGGCAGATCTCCTGAACCAGGCCGAAGCCTTAAGCGACGGGCAGCAAGTATATATACCTTCTGTCACGGAGGCAGAGGAGCGGGCGGCAGACATGCGGGGCGCCCAGGCGGCAGATGATGGAAGAGTGGATCTTAACATGGCGGGCAAGGAAGAGCTTATGACGCTTCCCGGGATTGGGGAAGTAAAGGCGGAAGCCATCCTGCGCTATCGGGAAGAAAAGGGGAGGTTTGCCTCTGTCGAAGAGCTCAAAGAAGTGGAAGGCATCAAAGAAGGGGTATTCGGCAAGGTGAAGGATAAGGTGAAAGCTTCGTAGGGGAGACGGTAAATGGCAAAAAGAGTGTTAGTTGTAGACGATGAAAAACTGATCGTGAAGGGCATACGCTTTAGTCTGGAACAGGACGGTATGAAAGCAGATGCCGCTTATGACGGAGAAGAAGCGCTTAAGCTGGCGAAAGAGAATGTATATGACCTCATTCTTCTTGATCTCATGCTTCCGAAGATCGACGGTCTGGAGGTATGCCAGCAGATCCGGGAATTCTCGGACGTGCCGATCGTTATGTTGACGGCAAAGGGCGAGGATATGGATAAGATACTGGGGCTTGAGTATGGTGCGGACGACTATATAACCAAGCCGTTTAATATTCTTGAGGTAAAGGCGCGCATTAAAGCTATCATGCGCCGTACCGGGGGGCGGCGTGCCGTGCAGGCTCCTAAGAACATGATCGTAAAAGGGGATATGTCTATTGACTGTGAGAGCAGGAGGGTCGTCATCGAGGGCAGGGAAGTCAACCTGACAGCGAAGGAATTCGATCTTCTTGAGCTTCTTGCTAAGAATCCGAATAAAGTGTACAGCAGAGAGAACCTCTTGAACATCGTCTGGGGATACGAGTACCCGGGTGATGCGAGGACGGTGGACGTACATATAAGAAGGCTTCGGGAGAAGATAGAGAAGAATCCAAGCGACCCGAAGTATGTACATACAAAATGGGGTGTAGGTTATTATTTCAGGGGTTAGAAAATATTTTAGGAAAAGCATATTCAAAAGCCTCCGCTTTCGGATTATCGTGGTCATAATCTTGGCGGGGATCATACCGATGACGATCCTGGAAGCGGTACTTTTACGCAGTTATGAAAGACGGGCGGTGAATGTAAGGACCGCGGATATACAGAATCAATGTACAATTCTATGCAACCGGTTAGGTGATTTAAGCTACCAACAGGGAGGCTCATCTGAGATCATAAGGGCAGAGCTTGCCCAGCTATCCAATATTTACAATGGCAGAGTCATGATTATCAGCAGTGAATTCCGTATTGTGGAAGATACATATGGGATGGATACTGGCAAGACCATCGTATCAAGAGATGTTATCCGCTGCTTCAAAGGGAATGGCACCAGCTACTATGACGCTGGGAACCGCTATATAGAAGTCACGGCTCCGATCGTCGGAAATGTATCGGGGGAGACGGAAGGAGTCATGCTTGTGAGCGTGTCTACAGACACGATCGTGGACAGCCTGGCAGTCTTAGAAGGAAGAGCCGGGACGATAGAGATAGTCGTCGGCCTCATTATGATAATTGTGGCTGTCCTGATCGGGATGGCGACGGTAAGGCCGTTCCGCAGGATCACCGATTCCATCGAGGCGGTGACAGAAGGATATGAGGATAATTATCTTCATGAGAATGCATATCTGGAGACAATGCTTCTGTCCGATTCGTTTAATAAAATGTTGGGGCGCCTGAAAGTACTGGACAAGTCCAGGCAAGAATTTGTGTCTAACGTGTCCCACGAGCTTAAGACGCCTCTCACATCTATGAAAGTACTGGCGGACTCCCTCCTCGCACAGAAAGACGCGCCGGTGGAGCTGTATCAGGAGTTCATGGGGGATCTGTCGGAAGAGATCGAGAGGGAGGACAAGATCATTAACGACCTTTTGTCTCTTGTGAAAATGGATAAGACCGCCAATACGATGAATATCCGCGTAGAGAACATCAATGCCCTTGTAGAGCGTATTTTGAAGAGGGTACGGCCTATCGCGGCACAGCAGAATATAGAAGTAGTATTTGAGAGCTTCCGCCCGGTATCAGCGGAAGTAGACGAGATGAAGCTGTCCCTTGCCCTTACGAATCTTGTGGAGAACGCTATTAAGTACAATCATGAGAACGGCTGGGTACATGTGTCGCTGAATGCGGATCATAAGTCATTTTATATTGAAGTGGCAGATTCCGGTATTGGTATCAGCCAGGAGGAGATAGAGCATATTTTCGAGCGGTTCTACCGCGTGGACAAATCTCACTCTAAAGAGATCGGAGGGACAGGGCTTGGCCTCTCCATTGCAAGAAGCGCGATCGTCATGCACAGAGGGTCTGTAAAGGTGTACAGCCAGCCGGGAGAAGGAACGACTTTTACAGTGAGGATCCCTCTTTTATACGTGTCACAGGAAGGTGCAAAATGAGAGCAGGAAGTAAAATAAGAGCGGCCCTCTGCCTGGCGTGCACAGCTTTGGTTCTGGCGGGATGCAGAGCAGACGGAGGACAGAGGGCAGGCAAATATTGTATTTATTATCTGGAGCCGGAGGAAACGAGGCTCGTCCAGGCATATGAGGATCTGAAAGCGGAATCCGTGGAAGGAAAAATAGAGGAAACTCTGAAGCTTCTGGCTGCTCCTGAGGAAGAGGATTATGAGAGCGTATTTCCGAACAGAGTCTGGGTGGATTCATGGGAGCTGGAAGATACGGAATTGACGCTTTACTTTAACGCTGCGTATGGAGAGCTGGAGCCTGCGGCGGAAGTCCTTTTGCGCGCCGCTACCGTACAGTCTCTTGTGCAGATACCAGGGGTGGACTATCTGCGCTTCTATGTAGGGGATGCGCCTCTTCAGGACAAAAGCGGCAGAGATATGGGATATATGAGGGCGGAGGATTTTGTGCAGAATACAGGGTCTTCTCTGCATTCGTACCAGACTGCCAATCTTACGCTCTATTTTTCCGGGAGCGCCGGGAACAGTCTTGTAGCAGAAGAAGTGAGCGTCCGCTATAACAGCAACATGTCTGTGGAACGGCTCATTGTGGAGAAGCTTATGAGCGGGCCGACCATGGAAGGGAATAAATCAGTCATACCAACGGGGACGAAAGTCTTAAGCGTCTCTGTAAGAGACGGCGTATGCTATGTGAACTTTGACGACGGATTCCTGAAAGTGGCAGACGGAGTAGAGCCAAGGATCACTATATATGCACTGGTGAATTCCATTGCCGGAGGCGGAGAGACAAGCCAGGTGCAGATATTGGTCAACGGAGAGACGAACATCAATTATCATGAGACGATTGATCTAAGCAAGCCGTTATCCAGGGATCTGGATCTGATCGGGGGATAGGAGATTGAAAGATTTAAAGAACAGGCCATTGTGCGGGGCGTGCCTGCTCTTCATCCTCCTGCTGTGCATCGCGGTCTGTGGCGGGAAGGATAAAGTGATAAAGGAGCTGCGTCCTTCCCCTATGGAGCTGCATGTGCAAGAGGGAGAGCGGATCGTCCTTACAGGGCGGGTATATAAGAAACAAGTCAGAGAGAGCTTTCAGATATTATATCTAAAAGACAATTCTATTGAGAATCAGGAACAGTCGTTCAAAGAATCCAGAGCGTTAGTATATAATGAGGCAAAAGAGGAGATACATATAGGCCAGACGGTCAGAATCGCGGGGGAAGCGTTCTTTTTCGAGCCTGCGTATAATCCGGGGAATTTTGACCAGAAGCTTTATTACCGAAAGCAGGGGATCCATGGGGCGGTGTGGGCGGAAGATGCACAGGTCGTCGATAGCTCAGTTTGCCCGTTAGCCGACGGCTTGTATGAGCTTCGGATCGCATGGAAATCTCTTTTCCTGCGCCATATGCCAGAGGAGAATGGGACAGCGCTGTCGGCTATGATCCTTGGAGAGAAGGCAGAGATGGACAAAGACTTGAAAGAACTGTACCAGGCAAATGGCATCGGCCATGTGCTGGCTATTTCCGGGCTTCATCTGTCTTTTATCGGAGTAGGGCTGTATCAGCTTTTGCGGAGAGCGACAGGCTCTTATAAGATGGGAGGCGCGGCGGGCATATCGTTCCTGTTGCTCTATGTGCTGCTGATCGGATTTACGGTATCTGCAGTGCGCGCTCTTGTAATGTTTTTATTCCGGGTAGGGGCAGATATGGCGGGACGGCATTACGATGCGCCGACGGCGCTGTCCGTAGCAGCGTCCATAGTGCTGCTGTGGAGGCCTCTCAGCCTGTATGACGGAGGGTTCTGGCTTTCCTTCGGCGCGGCGCTGGCGATATTGGCGGTCGTTCCGGCCATACAACAATCTGCATATCCAAAAGGAGGCCGGGAGCATGTCTGGAATATGGCTTTACAGGGGCTGACGGCGAGCGTAGGCATCAACCTGTCCATCCTTCCGATCTTGCTCTATTATTTCTTTGAATTCCCGCTCTATTCTTTTCTTCTGAATCTTTTTGTAATCCCCTTGATGTCTGTATTATTGCTTTTGGGGCTGGCAGGAAGCCTGTTCGTTCTTTGGCTCCCGCCGGTATCTGGCTTATTATTCCTGATATGCCGGGGGATCTTCTGGGTTTATGAAATGAGCTGTAAAATAACGCTTTGCCTGCCGGGAGCGAGGCTTGTAATTGGAAGGCCCGGGATATGGCAGATTGCGGTATATTATGGGATCCTGCTTTTGGTGGTAGGCTTGCTTAGATATGGGAAGGCCCAAAAGCTCATACAATCTGTCAAATGGATAAGGAGGCTTGCAGTTCTCCTATGGGCAGCGGGAATTATTATGCTAACAGCACGCTTTGGAGAGACAGAGAAGATTACGGCGGTGATCCTGGATGTGGGGCAAGGAGACGGAATCTTCATGAGAGGGCCAAAAGGCGGGACTTATCTCATTGATGGCGGGAGCAGTGATGTCAAGAAAGTAGGGCAATACAGGCTGGAATCCTTTCTGAAGTCTCAGGGAGCCGGCCGGCTTGATTATGTACTGGTATCTCATGGTGACAGCGATCATATGAACGGAGTAGAGGAGCTGATCGAGAGACAGGATATCGGCGTAAAGATCGGGACATTGGCGCTACCTGCCCAGGAGGCGTGGGACGAGGCATTGGCAGGACTGGCAGAGAAAGCAGAATCTTATGGAGTACGTGTGGCTGTGATAGAGCCGGGGCAGAATATACGGGAAGGGGAGATGACAGTTACGTGCATACAGCCGGGGAATATGGAAATGGAAGGCGATGCAGGGCTGGAGCCAGGTAATGCGGCTTCTATGGTATTGGCAGTAAGATATGGAGGGTTTGATATGCTTCTTACCGGAGATGTGGAGGGGGAAGGAGAGAGGCGGCTTGCTAACATATTGGAAGAACAGTACCAGGATCGCACGTGGGAGGTCTTGAAGGTGGCACATCATGGATCAAAGAATTCGTCGACGGAAGAGCTCCTTCAGCAGGTTCGGCCTGCTTATGCATTTATATCGGCGGGGAGGGAGAACCGTTATGGCCATCCACATAAGGAGACGATCGAGAGGCTTACAGATGTTGGGAGCAAGGTCTATTCTACGCAGGAAAACGGGGCGATCACAGTAGAAGTAGAAGACGGGGAGATAATAAAGATACATTGAAAAAGATAAAAATTGAGGACACAGGCAGATACGTCCCTTTACAAAGCTTGCAATAGATTTGCTCCTTGAAAATGTTGTAGCGGCCGCCAGATAGATTGACAAAATGCAAGACTTAGATTATTATATAAGTAAGATTATATAAATATATTTTTGTAATTTGGAGATGATGAAATGGCAAGAAAAACGCAAATTTCAAAAGAAGTCATCCTGGAAGCGGCACTGAAAATGCTTATTCGTGATGGGTACTCAGCTATCAATATCAAGACATTATCAAAAGAAATTGGCTGCTCTACACAGCCTTTGGTATGGCATTTCGAGAATATGGAGGGGCTTCGAAAAGCCTTATCGGAATATGCCCTAAATTATGCAAATAGCAAAATGCGCCCCTCTGCTGGAAATGTGGCAGCAGCTTTTGAACAGGTGGGGATAGCTTTTATCCATATTGCGGCTAGCAAGCCTAATCTCTTTCGTTTCCTTTATCTTGAAGGATATTATGGATCACCATCAGATAACTTTGACACATTAATTACGGACGAGGATAATGCGGCGCTAATTAAAAGAATTTCAAAGGAATTTGCTATTTCAGAGGAAAATGCAGGGCGTTACTTGCAAAACACCATTATTTATACACATGGGATCGCGACCCTGGCCGCAACAGGTATTATCAATGCGTCCGAGAAAGAAATGATGCAATTAGTAAATCGCGCGGCTGACGCCTTTCTTGTTCAAGAGGGTGTTCTTCTTGAAAAAATACCACACAGAGAGGAAGCTCAAAAATGAAAGCCAGACATATCATTTTACTGGCAGTGATGGCTGCTGAATTAATACTGTTTTTTTACTGTTTGATAAAAAAATCAAATCATGTTCCTGCAGGATATATTTGTGCGGCGCTGTCGCTCGTTCTTTTGATATGTACGGGCTGGCTTTTATTGTTTCCGAAAGCAACGCCGATTGAAGCTACGGGTGAATATCAGATAAAGCGTGAGGATTGCTTTTATACAGATACCTCAAGACTTGAAGCTTACGCTGATGACGGGAGCTATCGTGAGCTGCCCATCTCTTTCTGGTATCCTGTGGAATACAAGGAGGACCACAGCTGTCCGTTGGTAGTGTTCTCTCACGGGAGCTTTGGGACGAAAGACAGCAATGAAACACTATACCGTGAGCTTGCGAGCCACGGATATGTAGTCTGCTCTGTTGACCATACATATCAATGCTTTTCAACAAAGCTCTCGAACGGAAAAGCAATACGGGCCAGTGGAGATTTTATGAAAGAAATTGCGGCTGACAACCCGCAGGATAATCCGGGGCAATCTTTGCAACACTTTGAAAAATGGATGAATATCCGTACAGGAGACATAAACTTCGTGTTGGATACGATTATAGAAAAGTCATCTGAGGGAAATAGAGAGCTTTCAGTATATCGCTTGGCTGATGTTTGCCGTATTTGCGTGATGGGCCATTCTTTGGGCGGCTCAGCGGCTCTTGGCGTAGGCAGGCAGAGGGATGATATTACGGCAGTTATTTCCTTGGAAGCCCCATTTCTCTGCGATATTCAAGGAGTAGATGCTAACGGCAATTTTATCTTTGAGCAATCGGAGTATCCTGTGTTCTTGATGGTCTCAAAACGAATAATGCGCCACAGGAAACGCTGAAAAAGATAAAAGGGAGCTGTCTTGTATTTTTAGAGCATCATTTGAAATGAGGTGCCTTTATGGAAAAGTAGGATGGGTACGTTGTCCTGTCTGCGGAAGTAAAGTATGCACAAGACGGGAAGCTGGACGCCGCATGCAGGGAGGCATTGAGACAGATCGAGCACACGAGGCACGAAGACGGCCTTGAAGATGATGGGATAGAGAATATCCTGAAATATACCCTCAGTGTATAATCGCATGTTATAAAAAGAGGTGCAGAGCTATGTTGGCAGAAAAGTAGACTTTGCACAGCCTGTATGATATACTGTATACACTTAGAGAAAAAAGGAGCTACAGACATGACTTATGAAGAAGTGCTGCAAAACGCAAAAAACTGTGTAGGGGAAGTGTGCAAAGCCTGTCCGGTATGCAATGGCAGAGCCTGCGGAGGGAAGATACCCGGTCCTGGGGCGAAAGGAAGCGGGACCGGAGCGATCAGGAATTACGACGCATGGCAGAAGCTGTATGTGAATATGGACACGATCTGTGAGAACAAGCCGGTGGATCTGTCTTTTGAAGCATTTGGACAGACGTTTAAATATCCGATCTTTGCGGCGCCTATCGGAGCGATGAAGCTTCATTATAGTGAGAAGTATGACGATATGGAATATAACGACATTCTGGTATCTGCCTGTGCGGCGGCAGGGATCGCTGCGTTTACAGGGGACGGTACGAACCCGGCAGTTATGGAAGGCGCGACGAAGGCCATCCAGCTGGCGGGAGGGAAAGGGATCCCAACAGTGAAGCCGTGGGATGTGAGGACGCTGGAGGATAAATTCCAGATGATCGTCGAGTCCGGCGCGTTTGCCTGCGCCATGGATATCGACGGCGCGGGGCTGCCGTTCCTTAAGAACCAGACTCCTCCTGCGGGGAGCAAATCTGTGGAAGAGCTAAGAGGCATCGTGAAAAAAGCGGGCGTCCCATTTATCCTGAAAGGCATTATGACAGTAAAGGGCGCATTAAAAGCGAAAGAGGCAGGCGCGGCGGCCATCGTCGTGTCAAATCACGGAGGACGTGTATTGGATCATTGTCCGCCTACAGCGGAAGTGCTTCCAGAGATCGCAGATGCAGTAAAGGGCAGTATGAAGGTCTTCGTCGACGGAGGGATCCGCTCAGGCCTTGATATATTCAAGGCGCTGGCGCTTGGCGCGGACGCAGCGCTGATCGGGCGTCCTTATGTGACGGCAGTGTACGGCGGGGAGTCCGAAGGCGTGGCTCTGTATACCACGAAGCTGGCGGCAGAGCTGGAAGATGTGATGGCGATGTGCGGCGCGCATTCTCTCGCTGAGATCACAAGAGATATGGTCAGATAATGAATGAAGAATCTAAATGAAGATATAAAGACGGGACAATTTAAGAGTGCCTATCTCTTATATGGGGAAGAATCCTATCTGAAAAAGCAATATAAGAGACGGCTTACGAAGGCGATCCTCCCGGAAGATGATACGGTGAATTATGCTTATTATGAAGGGAAGGGCATTAATCCGGCAGAGCTTATCGATCTGGCGGAGACGATGCCTTTCTTTGCTGAGCGGCGGCTGATCGTGGTGGAGAGCTCGGGATTTTTTAAGAATGCATCCCCGGAGATGGCAGACTATATAAAGAATATGCCTGAGACTGCTTGCTTCGTATTTGTAGAGAGCGAAGTAGATAAGCGGGGAAAGCTTTATAAGGCGGTGAGGGACAGAGGGCGCGCAGTGGAGCTTGGCAGGCAGGATGAGAAGACCCTTCTCTACTGGATCGGCAGCGGTGTGAAGAGGGAAGGGAAGCAGATTAAGGAATCCACGGCCAGATATCTGATCGCCAGGTCGGGAGACGACATGGAGAAGCTGGAGCAGGAGCTGGAGAAGCTGTATTCCTATACGCTTGGAAGGGAAGAGATTACGGCAGAGGACGTAGACGCCGTCTGTACCGTGCAGATTACGAACCGCATTTTCGCCATGGTGGAGGCTGTAGCTGCGAAACAGCAGAAAAAGGCTCTTGACTACTATTACGACTTACTTGCATTAAAAGAGGCGCCTATGAGGATCCTTGCCCTTCTGTCCCGGCAGTTTCGGATCCTCCTGCAAGTCCAGGATATGCAGAAGAAGGGGTATGACAAAGGGAAGATAGCCAGGGCAGCGGGGATCCCGCCTTTTGCAGTGGCAAAATATATGAGCCAGAGCAGAAGCTTCACAGGGGAAGAGCTAAAGCGTATTATGGATGCTGCGGCTGGGACTGAAGAGCTGGTGAAGACAGGGCGCTTAAGCGACACGATGAGCGTGGAGCTTTTTATCGTGGAGTACAGCGGAGCCGGGAATATTGACTAATATAGCAGAATGAAGGAGAAGACACAGGTGGCAGGAACAGACCAGAGTAAAATTCGGAATTTTTGTATTATTGCTCATATTGACCATGGGAAATCAACGCTGGCGGACCGGATCATTGAGATGACCGGGCTTCTCACCAGCCGCGAGATGCAGTCTCAGGTACTTGACAATATGGAGCTGGAGAGGGAGAGAGGGATTACGATCAAGGCGCAGGCGGTCCGGATCGTCTATAAGGCCAGGAATGGGGAAGAATATATCCTGAACCTCATCGATACGCCGGGACATGTGGATTTTAATTACGAAGTGTCAAGAAGCCTTGCAGCCTGTGACGGGGCAATCCTTGTCGTGGATGCGGCTCAGGGCGTCGAGGCGCAGACTCTCGCCAACGTGTACCTGGCTCTCGATCACGATCTAGATGTAATGCCGGTCATTAACAAGATCGACCTGCCAAGCGCGGATCCGGAGAGGGTCATAGAAGAGATTGAGGACGTGATCGGTATTGAGGCGGCGGACGCCCCGCTCATCTCTGCGAAGGCAGGGATTAATATTGAAGAGGTGCTGGAGCAGGTCGTAGAGAAGATCCCTGCGCCGACAGGGGATCCGTCCGCGCCGCTTAAGGCGCTGATCTTTGACTCTCTGTATGATTCTTACAGAGGCGTCATCGTGTTCTGCCGCATAAAGGAAGGGGCGGTGCGAAAAGGCACGCCGATTCTGATGATGGCGACGGGCGCGAAAGCAGAAGTCGTGGAAGTAGGATATTTCGGAGCAGGACAGTTTATCCCGTGCGAGGAGCTCTCTGCGGGCATGGTAGGCTATATTACAGCCAGCCTTAAAAATGTAAAAGACACCCGGGTGGGAGATACGATCACGAACGCTGCGAGCCCATGTAGCGAACCTCTCCCAGGGTACAAGAAAGTCAATCCTATGGTGTACTGCGGTATGTACCCGGCAGACGGAGCGAAGTACCCCGATCTGCGGGACGCTCTTGAGAAGCTGCAGCTAAACGACGCCTCCTTGCAGTTTGAGCCGGAGACGTCTGTGGCTCTTGGGTTCGGCTTTCGATGCGGGTTCCTTGGCTTATTGCATCTGGAGATCATCCAGGAGCGTCTGGAGAGGGAGTACAATCTGGATTTAGTGACGACGGCTCCCAGCGTTATCTATAAAGTGCATAAGACGAACGGGAGCGTGATCGAGCTGACGAATCCATCCAATCTTCCCGATCCATCAGAGATCGAGTATATGGAAGAGCCGATCGTAAAGGCGGAGATTATGGTGACGTCAGAATTCATCGGGGCGATCATGGATCTGTGCCAGGAGAGAAGGGGCGTCTATGAAGGGATGGAGTACATGGAAGAGACCCGCGCTGTCCTTCATTACAGGCTGCCCCTCAATGAGATCATCTATGATTTCTTCGACGCGCTGAAATCCCGTTCCAGAGGGTACGCATCCTTCGATTATGAGATGGCGGGCTATGAGCAGTCTGAGCTTGTGAAGCTGGATATCCTTATTAATAAAGAAGAGGTGGACGCGCTGTCCTTTATCGTGCATGGCGGAACGGCTTATGAGCGCGGGCGCAAGATGTGCGAGAAGCTAAAGGAAGAGATACCAAGACAGCTGTTCGAGATCCCGATTCAGGCGGCTGTCGGCAGCAAGATCATCGCCCGGGAGACGGTGAAGGCTATGCGTAAAGACGTCCTTGCAAAATGTTATGGCGGCGACATCACCCGCAAGAAGAAGCTGCTTGAGAAGCAGAAAGAAGGTAAGAAACGTATGCGCCAGGTAGGCAGTGTGGAGATCCCGCAGAAAGCGTTTATGAGCGTGCTGAAGCTGGATGATAAATGATGAAGCCATTAGAAATATATATCCATATCCCATTTTGCATCCGCAAATGTAAATATTGTGATTTCCTGTCCGCTCCTGCAGGGGAAGAGGAGCGGGCGGAATACGTGGAGAGCCTTTGCCGCAAGATCCGTTCCTATGGAGATCTGGCAAAGGCTTATTGTGTTACGAGCATTTTCGTAGGCGGGGGGACTCCCTCTATTCTTACAGAGGGGCAGACGGAAGCGATCTTTGATGCGTTAAGAAAGACATTTCGGATAGAGGAAGGCGCAGAGATCACGATTGAGATGAACCCAGGGACGGCTGCGAGAGAGAAGCTTGCCGTATACAGGAGGCTGGGGATCAACCGTTTAAGCGTCGGCCTGCAGTCTGCCGATGACAAAGAGCTTCTGGGGCTTGGGAGGATCCATACTTACAAGGACTTCCTTGGCACATACCATATGGCCAGAGAAGAGAGGTTTGAGAATATTAACGTCGATCTGATCTCGGGCATACCGATGCAGACGGTAGAGAGCTGGGAGAGGACGCTCCGAAGCGTGGCAGAGCTCGGCCCGGAACATATCTCTGCGTATAGCCTTATCATCGAAGAAGGAACGCCCTTCTACGAACGGTACAGGCAGAGCCCCGACGCGGTGAGCCGGCGCCTTGCAGAATTGCCGGATGAGGACGAAGAGCGCAGGATGTATCATAAGACAGAGACAATACTAGAAGAGTATGGCTACCATCGGTATGAGATCTCTAACTATGCAAGAGAGGGCTATGAATGCCGCCATAACCTGGGCTACTGGGAGAGGGCAGAGTATTTGGGCATCGGCGCGGGAGCAGCATCGCTTATCAATAATATGCGTCAGATTGAAGGGGAAGGCCCGGAGAGATTAAGTAAAAAGGACTGTATGGAAGAGTACATGTTCCTTGGGCTTCGGAAGACAGCAGGGGTGTCTAAGAGGACGTTTGCACAGACGTACGGAAGGAGCATGGAGCATATTTACGGCACAGTTATAGAAGATATGAAAGGGAAAGGGCTGCTCACTGAGGAAGGGGATTTCATAAAGCTTACAAAGAGAGGGATAGACTTAAGCAATTATGTGATGTGCCAGTTCTTGCTGGATGAAGAAGAATAGGACAGGGAGGGGAGAGCGGCGCAGTAGGCGGCCGCTCTTCCCTCCCTTGCTGTCGTTACATTTTAAAAAGTATGCCTGCGGCCGCCCCTGCCAGGATCCAGAGCAGCGGGTGGAGCTTGCTTAGCTGCTTTATCTGCAAGAGCAGGAATGCGCCGCCGCAGATGAAGAGATTGGTGAGATTAATGTTGAATGTTCCGCCTGTGGTCGTAATAAGAGCGATCTTAAGAAGCTCCCACACTGCATATCCGATCAGCGCTGCGACAGTCGGCCGGATTCCGTAGAATACGGCCTTTACAGTGGGATTCTCGCTGAAGTTCTCCAGGAACTTAGCGATGATGACAATGATAATGAGAGCCGGCGCAGTGAGGGATAGCGTCGCCACGACGGCGCCCGGGACACCGGCGGCATTGTAGCCTGCATAAGTCGCCATATTAATGCCTACAGGCCCGGGGGTGCTTTCGCTGATAGCGACCATATTGGCAAGCTCGCTGGCAGTGAACCAATCATATTTATCTGTCAGATCCATCAGAAAAGGAAGGGTAGCCATGCCTCCCCCGATGGAGAACAAGCCGATCTTAAAGAATTCATATGCTAATATCAGATAGATCATGATGTCTTCTTACCTCCCGTTCTTTTTGCGATGATACCGATGGCTCCGGCAAGGACGACAATAGCTGCCGTAGGGACAGGAGTGAAGCAGGCAAGGATGAACCCGCCTGCGAACAGAACGGCCCCCAGCTTATCTACGATGCCTTTCCGCGCCATGGACACTACCGTGTTCATCATGAGCGCGCACACAACTACGCGGATGCCGGAAAGCGCATGGACGACCATAGGAAGGTGGATGAAGCTTTGCAGGATCGAGGCTACAAGGCAGATAATGACAATGGACGGGGAGATGACCCCGAGGGTGGCCGATACGCCGCCGACAAAGCCAGCCTGTTTATAGCCTACATAGGTGGCGGTATTTACCGCAATAATGCCGGGCGTACATTGGCCAATGGCGTACATGTCAAGCACTTCCTCCTCTGTACACCAGCCCCGGTCTGTCACTACTTCCCGCTGCAGCATAGGGAGCATGGCCAGGCCGCCTCCGAAGGTCAGCCCGCCGATCTTAAAAAAGCTTACATATAATTGTCCAAGTAATCGGATATCCATAATCTGTTCTTCTCTCCTATATATTTGATTATCTTTTTTGATTTTACATCTGCCCTACAGCAGCTTCTGCATAACAAATGCGTAGATCTCCTGATTTTTCTGCGGCCAGTTGTTGGATGCCGAGATGGCCGCGGCCTCCGAAGGGACTGTCAGCGTCAGCTCGATAAGAGGGGCGTCATGTTCGATTACTTTGCAGCACACAGAGTAGCCGCCGTCCTCGTTCTTGTAATAGCCTGCTCTCACAGAAAATTCATTTTTAAGCTCATACATCTTATCGTGAAGGAACTGGTCGATATCTTGCTGGATATCCGTGGAGATATCTCTCTTAAAATAATGTAAAGTCTGAGCGCCTTCGTCCGTCAGGTGGTAAAAGGTACGGCTGTGAGACGCCTCCTCCCGCACAAAGCCGGATTCCGCCAGCTCTGCCAGGACTTGCTGGAGCTTAAAATAATCCATATAGCCTTCGGCAAGGATGAATTCTGAGATCTGGGAATTCGTCAGCGGGAAATCCACCTTGTCCAGCATATAAAGGACAATCAGCTTGTATAATTTAAACACTTCAGCCATAGTTATAATTCCTTTCCCTGTCGGATATCGTGCTCTTCGAAATAGAGCTGCATCTGATTGAGGACTCTTTTCTTATCTGCGCTCCACAGTGGCGCTATAAGGAGGCTTTTTGGCCCGTCTCCTGTAAGCCGGTGGATGACGATGTCTTCACGAAGATGTGAGATGCACTTCCCAAGAAGGAAGAAATATTGTTCCATGGACAGTACAGGAAAAGGGTCTCTGCGGTATTCGTCCGCCAGATCCGTGCCTTCCAGAACGTGCAGCAGCTGGAGCTTGACTCCGTCGATCTCCAGGCGGTTGAGATAGTGCATCGTCTCAAGCGTCATAGATATATCTTCGCCGGGAAGCCCAAGGATCGTATGGACTATGATCCCAATCCCGGCATTGCGAAGGTCGGCTACGGCCTGCTCGAATACCGGAAGGCCGTAGCCTCTGCGGATGAACCGGGCCGTACATTCATGGATCGTCTGGAGCCCCAGCTCTACCCAGACAGGCTTTTCGCGGCTTAAGCTTTTCAGAAGCCCAATGGCTTCAGGGGCAAGACAGTCCGGCCTTGTGGCCACAGACAGCACTTGTATGTCGGGATGCCGGACGGCCTCTGTAAAAATGGAGCACAGCTTTGAGAGCGGCGCGTAAGTATTCGTGTATGCCTGGAAATAAGCAATATAAGAGCCGCCGCTGTACTTTTTCTTAATGAGAGACTTACCCTTCTCAATCTGTTCTGTTATAGAAAGAGAAGCATCCGAGGCGAAATCGCCGGAGCCGCCCCGGCTGCAGAAGATGCATCCGCGCTCTCCCAGCGTCCCGTCGCGATTGGGGCAGGTCATGCCGCCGTTTAAGGCAATTTTGTACAGCTTCTTTCCGTAAGCCTGCTGTAGATAAGTATTTAAAGAGTAGTATCGCATCAGACCAGCTTCCTCACTGCCTTCCCCGCAACATTATCTGTCCTCAGCATATACTGGAGGGCACGATTATTTTATCCATCATAGCATTCCTTGGAGAGCAAGTCAACAACTGGCCGCAGACGGCAGGATATGTATAGAAAAATATTATTTGCAGACAAATCCTTTGACGGGAACTATAAAGATGTGTTAAAATATGTAAAAATAAAAAAATAATCTTGACAGTTAAAGGGGTGAGAAAAGGGATGATTCCTACTATGAGTATGAGCAATGTGAGCATGTATCGTATGGAGAGAGTCGCGGTTCCGGCGTCCAATGCGGCTTCTTCTGGTGCGGCAGGGCAAGTGCAGGGGAATGCAGGGGTCGCCCAGGACAGCCAGGGTGCTCCCGTGCAGCGTGAGAGCGAGGGAAGCGGCGCCGTGGGACGTTTTGACAGCTATGAGTGCCAGACGTGTAAGAACCGGAAGTACCAGGACGGCTCAGACGATCCGAGCGTCTCATTTAAGATGCCTACAAAATTAAGCCCTGAGAAGGCGGCTTCTGCCGTGCGCGCCCATGAGAATGAACATGTGTCCCATGCGAAGTCAGAGGCGGAGCGTGAGGACAAGAAGATCGTCTCCCAGTCGGTCACATACCATACGGCTATCTGCCCGGAATGTGGACGGAGCTATATATCCGGAGGGACGACGCGGACAATGTTCAAGAATGAGACGGGCCAGCCTGAAGAGCAGGCCGGAAATGAAGAAGAAAAAGGAAGCTCTGTAGATAAGCTATTGTAAAGTATAAGAATGAATGTGAAATGCAGAATGGCTGTTGTGGAACGGACTTTGTCTGTGAAACGGCAGCCATTTCTGACTTGATGCAGGGAGGAAAAATCTCTTTTCAAACGTCCTCTGCATGTAGTATAATACAGTCAAATGTCAATTAGGTCGTTTCAGGCTTCGAATCCCAGTGGACATAAACAGATATGATATGAAAGGATTAAAGATTATGATGAGAGAGAAATATGAGACTCTTCCTCTGGCAACATTAAAGGATCTTGCGAAGGCAAGGGGGATTAAGGGAATCTCTACGATGAAGAAGGCAGAGGTCATTGAGGCAATGCTCAGAGAAGATGAGAAAGAGAACGCGAAAGGGAGAGAGCAGAAGAGAGAGGCGAAGGAGACTGTAAAAGAGATGTCTGCCAATACCGGGGACAGAGAGTTCCACGATATCGACCGGTTGGACAGCGGGACTGTCGTGCAGGGGATATTGGAAGTTATGACCGACGGGTTTGGCTTCATAAGAAGCGAGAACTATCTGCCCGGCGACAATGATATTTATGTGTCGCCGTCGCAGATCCGCAGGTTTAATCTGAAGACGGGAGATATACTGAAAGGAAATACGAGGATTAAGACGCAGCAGGAGAAATTCAGCGCGCTCCTCTATCTGACGAAGATTAATGGGATCGACCCTTTGCTGGCGATGCGGCGGCCGAACTTTGAGGATCTCACCCCCATATTCCCCAATGAGAGGCTTCGTCTGGAATGTGGGCGGACAAGTACTGCCATGAGGATCACCGATCTTCTCTCACCGATAGGGAAAGGGCAGCGCGGCATGATCGTGTCGCCGCCGAAGGCAGGTAAGACGACCCTCCTTAAGCAGGTAGCGCTTTCTGTGCAGAAGAACAATCCTGAGATACATCTTCTGATCCTGCTTATCGACGAGCGGCCGGAGGAGGTTACGGATATAAGGGAGAGTATTGAAGGAAAGAATGTGGAAGTGATCTATTCTACCTTCGATGAGCTTCCAGACCATCATAAGAGGGTTTCCGAGATGGTGCTTGAACGTGCGAAACGTCTCGTAGAGCATGGGAAAGACGTCATGATACTTCTGGACAGCATCACGAGGCTTGCAAGGGCGTACAATCTGACCGTCCCCCCGTCAGGAAGGACACTGTCGGGAGGTCTTGACCCCGCGGCTCTTCATATGCCTAAGCGTATCTTCGGCGCCGCCAGGAATATGCGCCAGGGAGGGAGCCTTACGATTCTTGCGACCGCGCTTGTGGACACGGGGAGCAAGATGGACGACGTCATCTATGAGGAGTTCAAGGGAACCGGAAATATGGAGCTTGTGCTTGACAGGAAGCTGTCTGAGAAACGTGTATTCCCGGCGATCGATATCCCTAAGTCGGGGACGAGGCGCGAGGATCTGCTTCTTAGCAGGGAAGAGCAGGAGGCGGTCGATACGATGCGCCGCGCGCTGAACGGGATGCGGGCGGACGAGGCAGTGGACAACATTCTGAACATGTTCTCGAGGACCCGGAATAACGCGGAATTTATACAAATGGTAAAAAAGACAAAATTAATCTAGACAATGTACTTGTTTTATGGTACAATAACAACGCTGTTTAACAGAGGAATATTCATCGCGTTTTACGCAGATAAAATAAAGAAGAGGTGAAAATCATGAAAGAAGGAATCCATCCAGCATATCATCAGGCAACGGTGACATGTAACTGTGGGAACACATTTGTGACAGGCTCTACAAAAGAAGATATCCATGTAGAAATCTGCTCCAAATGCCATCCGTTCTACACAGGGCAGCAGAAGGCGGCTCAGGCGCGCGGACGTGTCGACAAGTTCAATAAGAAGTACGGAATCAGCAAGTAAGCTTGCAAGGATCGGGGTTGAGGTTTCAAGAATCTCAACCCTTTTATCGTATATGGAAGAGGGAATATGAAATATGAAGTCATCAAATATCGGAGGCCAGGCGGTCCTGGAAGGGATCATGATGCGGCATAAAAATGAATACGCAGTGGCTGTCCGCAAGCCTGACGGAGAGATCTGCGTGGAAAAGGATACTTATAAAAGCATCATAAGATGGAAGAGGCTTACGGAGATCCCGTTTATCAGGGGCGTATTTAACTTTATAGATTCTATGGTCCTTGGGATTAAGACGCTGACCTATTCTGCCAGCTTTATAGAGGAAGAAGAGACGAAAGAAAAAGCGCTTACGGCAAAAGAAGAGGCCGGGAAAGAGAAGCGAGAGAAGCTTCTTATGGCAGGCACAGTCGCGGTCTCAGCTGTGGCCGCAGTGCTGATCTTCATGGTGCTTCCTTATGCGCTGTCTTCTATCCTGAAGCCGGTGATACCGTCTTATCATATCCGCACGGTTATCGAGGGGTTCGTGCGGATCGCGATTTTTGTCGGCTATGTCCTCTTAATCTCCCGGATGGAGGATATCCAGCGCACATTTATGTACCATGGGGCGGAGCATAAATGTATCAACTGTATTGAGCATGGCCTTCCGCTTACAGTAGAAAATGTGAGGAAAAGCTCCAGGCAGCATAAAAGGTGCGGGACGAGCTTCTTGTTCTTCGTGCTGGCCATCAGTATTATCCTGCTTCTTCTGATCCAGGTAGAATCGCCGCTTATGCGGGTGCTTGTGCGGATCGCGCTCCTTCCGGTGATCGCGGGGATTTCTTACGAAGTACTGAAGCTGGCAGGGAACAGTGACAATGCCCTTGTGGACTTCTTAAGCCGTCCGGGTCTGGCCGTGCAGAGGCTGACGACGAAGGAGCCGGACGACAGTATGATAGAGGTCGCCATCCGGGCTGTGGAGGCTGTGTTTGATTGGAGAGCATATGAGTCAGAGAACTTTGGCGCTGCAGGAGATATATAGGAAGGGAAGCCGTATTCTCGAGGAGGCGCTCATCCCGGAGGCGTCCCTTGACGCATGGCTGCTCCTTTCCTATGTGACAGGGATTACGAAGGCTTCCTATTATGGGGCTCCTGACAGAGAAGTAAGCGAGGGGGAAGCAGAACAGTACTTTGCGTCTGTCGGGAAGCGTGCAAAGAGGATCCCGCTCCAGCATATTACCGGGGAGCAGGAGTTTATGGGCTATACGTTCCGGGTAAATGAGCATGTCCTCATCCCAAGGCAGGACACGGAAGTCCTGGTGGACGAAGCCTTGCAGGCGTTAAGTCCCGGGGCGCGGGCGTTGGATCTTTGCACCGGGAGCGGGTGCATCCTTATAAGCCTCTTAAAGATGGCTGAAGAGAGGCTGCATATAGAAGAGATAAAAGGAGTGGGCGCGGATATATCTGAAGAGGCGCTGGCAGTGGCAGAAGAGAATGCGAAGCGTCTCGGAGCGCAGGCGCAGTTCGTAAAGAGCGACCTTTTCGCGAAGATAGAAGGAAGATTTGATCTGATCGTGTCAAATCCGCCCTATATCCCGACGGAAGCTATAGAAGGGCTGCAGGACGAAGTGCGGCTTTTCGATCCGCGCATCGCGCTGGACGGGGGAGCCGACGGGCTTCATTTCTACAGAGAGATCGTCCGGCAGAGCATAGGGCATATAGAAGACGGCGGGACGCTTATATTCGAGATAGGATGCGAGCAGGGGGAGGCGGTGGCCGCTCTTATGGAGTCCGCCGGATATGGCGACGTGCGGGTGAAAAAGGATCTGTCAGGTCTTGACCGTGTCGTGCGCGGACGATACAATAGAGAACAGATGTATGAATCAAGGAGGAGAGGAAATGTTTGATAAATTGGAGGATCTGCTCATTCGGCTGGAAGAAATCCTAAGTGAGCTTCAGGAGCCGGACGTGGCGAACGACCAGAATCGGTTCCGCAGGCTTATGAAGGAGCAGAATGATCTGACTCCTATCGTGGAAGCATATAAGGAATATAAACAATGTAAGCAGACGATCGAGGACAGCTTGCAGATGCTGGAAGAAGAGTCTGATGAAGAATTGCGGGAGCTGGCGAAAGAAGAGCTGAGCGCTGCGAAAGCAAGGGTGGAGGAGCTGGAGCATGAGCTTAAGATACTGCTTCTCCCAAAAGACCCTAACGATGATAAGAACGTCGTAGTTGAGATCCGCGCCGGAGCCGGCGGGGACGAGGCCGCGCTCTTTGCGGCAGAGATCTACCGCATGTACCTCCACTATGCCGAGAGCAAGAGATGGAGAGTGGAGCTTGTAGAGTGTGAGGAGATCGGGATCGGCGGCATGAAGAATGTGACCTTCATGATTACCGGAAGCGGCGCATACTCTGTGATGAAATATGAATCGGGAGTCCATCGGGTGCAGCGCGTGCCGGAGACAGAGTCCGGCGGGCGCATCCATACATCCACGATCACAGTAGCGGTCATGCCGGAGGCGGAGGAAGTGGATATCCAGATTGACGAAAAGGATATCCGCATTGACGTTATGCGTGCGTCCGGGAACGGCGGCCAGTGCGTCAATACGACGGATTCTGCCGTGCGCCTGACCCACTATCCGACTGGGATCGTAATCTACAGCCAGACGGAGAAGTCTCAGCTGCAGAACAAAGAGAAAGCGTTCGCCCTTCTCCGAGCGAAGCTCTACGATCTGGAATGCCAGAAGCGCCACGACGCCGAGTCCGAGGCGAGAAAGAGCCAGATTGGGACAGGAGACCGGTCTGAGAAGATCCGTACTTATAATTTCCCACAGGGGCGCGTCACTGATCACCGCATCGGGCTTACCTTATATAAGCTGGATAAGATCATGAACGGCGACATACAGGAGATCATCGACGCATGCATCGCGGCGGACCAGGCGGCGAAGCTGGCGAATATGAATGAAGAGTAGAAGCTGAAAAGGATTTAAGAATTGAGAAGGGGTAGAAGGCAGAAGCCTTCTACCCCCAGGGGATGATATGTCATCGGTTTAAAAACCTTTCCACTATGTCAACAAATAATGCAGAGCCCTTATACAGCGCATCTTCATCGATATTAAACTTTGGATTATGATGCGGGACATCTGTATGCTTCTCTGTATTTGATGAGCTTAAGAAGCAGAATGCGCCCGGCGCCTTCTGGAGATAATATGCGAAATCTTCTCCTCCCATATTAGGCGCTGGAAGGGAAACGATAACATGATCCTCCCCTACAACATTTTTTGCGGCCTCTTGTGCCAGCTTTGCCATCTCGTCGTGATTCACGACCGGAGGCCCTCCCCAGTCTATCTCTACCTCAGCAGCCCCTCCGAATGCTGCTGCCACGCCACAGGCAATCTCCTGTATACGTTTTGCCTGGTACTGTCTTACTTCTTCTTCAAGCGCACGGATCGTACCCTCGATCATAACTGTTTCTGGAATGACATTATATACGTTTCCTCCGTGTATGGAACCGATCGTTGTAACTGCTGCCTTTGTAGCCGCGATTTCTCTCGCGATAATCTCCTCCAGTGAGATTACAATATGAGAAGCAATATTGATTGGGTCGATTCCCTTTTCCGGTGATGAGCCATGGCAGCCTTTTCCCTTTACCTTAATTACAAACTTGTCAAAGGAAGCCATACAGCATCCTGGTACAGCGATAATGGTTCCTGTCGGCACGCTTCTGTCAATAATTGTGCCAATATGCTGCCCAAATACTGCATCTACACCTTCCATTGCCCCGTCCTCAATCATAATCGGAGCGCCCTTTGCCAGCTCCTCTGCAGTTTGGAACAAAAGCCTTACATTTCCACATAATTCTTCCTTATGCTCACACAGGATCTTAGCAGCTCCTAAGAGCATTGCCGTATGGGCGTCGTGCCCGCATGCATGCATACAGCCCTCATGAGTGGAAATGTAATCTACATCGTTTGCCTCCTGTATGGTAAGTGCATCCATATCTGCACGGAGTGCGATCGTCTTTCCTGGCTTTCCCCCGGTAATATCTGCAATAATACTGCTGTCGGACTTGGAGCATCGGTAAGGGATCCCCATCTTTTCCAGTTCTTTTAAAACAAATTGCTGCGTCTTTGGAAGCGCTTTCCCGATCTCCGGAATCTGATGGAGCTCTCTTCTCATCTTAACCAGACTGTCTTGTAATGCTTCGCATTCTTTCCACATATTCATTTTTTTCCCTCCCAAAATGCACGCTTATGCTTTTTTGTTTTCCCGTGTATATAACAATCTTGACCATCCAAGACTTCCAAATACGGCTACGACGATAAGGATCCATGCCTGCGGAGCAATCGTATATTTCAAGATCAACGGCACGCCAAGTCCGAATACTGCAACCTTTGGATATTTCAGTGCATATGTAGCAAAGGTCGCGCCGAAAATTGCAGATGCCGCATATTTTGTAAGTCCTGCTACAATGAACTCGGGAAGCACTGCTACAATTGTTGCACCTAAAAATACTGCTGCTGTTGTCGCTACCAAATTTGTGATGATAGAGCCACAGATTGCCATTGTAGATACGATCTCAGCTTGAATAGAGCCAGTCTCACTGTCCGTTACTTCCAACGCCATCGTTGCACATGGTACGCGCATATTTCCGATATTACCGGAAAGAAAGCTCAAATAAGTCCCTGTCATGCCCAGCGCCGCATAATAGGACACAGGCTCTACCACATAAAATGCCCCAAAGGATAATGCTACCATTCCCCAGCCGGCTAACACGACCCTCGGATCTGGCCAGCAGTTATATGTAATGCACAGCCAGAGAGCGGGCAGGAACGCCGTAAATGCCGCAAGGAGATTTGTCGGGGATCCGATCCGCATACTTCCCCGCTTCCATTCTTTCATTAAACTTTTATTATCCATCCCATATACCTCCTATACGCCTGCCATCATGTCATAAATAATCCCGCACGCCATTCCAAGGATCATTGCGATTCCTAAAGTGTACTCTTTCACTTTCGGAAATTTCGGTACTAAAAATTTCTGTAAAAGAGCCATAGAAATAATACCTCCAATAACTGCCGATGCATTTCCAATGCCCTTTGTAATGTCGTTCGCATTCAGATAACCAAAGATACCGATAGAACATGCTCCGCTTAAAACAACCAGCCACTTTGAATCTCCGCCTGACATCTTGTCACGTACCCTTTCAAGAGCCGGAGTAAAGCATCCTGTTACAATCAGCCATCCGGCTCCGTTAAGCGCCATGACAAACCAGGTAATAGCCATGACATTCAATGTAAATCCGGCTCCGCCAAGCTCTGCTCCCGCTGCCTCTGCTCCTAAGGTCGCAGCCGTAAGCTCTGTTGGCGCCGCACCGATGATGGAAAGGCGCATCCACGCCATCGGGCCGCCGATGGAGGACATCAGGCCTACCATTACAATAAACACTCCAAGAGCCGGTCCGATTGCCGAGATAAGGCCGACACGGAACGCCTGCTTCGGTATAGCTGCCGGGACATTTGCCTTCACTGTCATCTTTTTTGCCATTCTAATGTAGAGGACTGCCTGCAAAAGAGCAATCACTACTGTAGCTCCGCACAAAAGATATACTGTGAATGAATTTGAAATTTTTACATAATCCATAAGCTTCTCACTCCTTTGTCCTTTTGTTGCTAATAGTCTATCATCTCCTCCGCACAAAATATATATGTTCACAGGCCAAATCCGGATCTGTGCTTTTGTATTCCAAACCAGTTTTTTTGTATTCCGGGGACAATTGACGTATTTCCATTTTATACTTAAGAAACAATTACATATTTTTCAAAATTTTTTATAATATATCCAATATATAATGAAAGGAATTTTTTTAATGACAGTTTATGAATTATTACAGGTTCCAACATTGTCAGGATTCAAGGTAATATCCGGAGAGCTTGGGCTTCACAGAAAAATATCTACAGTTACAGTAATTGACACCCCCGATGGATTCAACTGGCTGGACGGCAATGAAGTAGTAATCACGACTACCTATGCATCAAGAGACAGCGACGCCTCCTTCTGTGAGTTTGTGCAGAAGCTGATTTCCCGCAATGCCAGCGCGCTGTTTGTAAAAACAGGACGCTATTTGAAGGAAGTTCCCCAAAGAGCCATTGATCTGTCAAATGCATATGATTTTCCCCTCATTTTCTGTCCGGGCAAATATTCCTTCGCAGATATTATTACACCTGCTCTCACCAGCATTATTGCAACCCAGGCGGCAGAGCTTAAGGAAGCCAGTCTGATCCATGAAAAATTTACGACTTTGGCCATTAACGACAATATCATACCAGAAATCCTGCGTACATTAAGCTCGCTTATCCACCGTCCCTCCGCCTACGTGGATACTGTATTCAAAAATATATACTTTTCTGAAAATGATAATCCTGCATTGTCGTCTCTGCACAAACTTCCTTACAGTGAAGCCCTCTCTAAAATTGCAGAAACAGATGATTTTGAGCAGCTTGTTGTTAAAAATAGAAAACGCCGGTTCGGCTATATACTTATTCCCCGAGAGCAGGCTGAAACGCCGAAGAGCGAATGGCAGATCAACATTTACAAAACGGCTGTCGAAAATGCAGCTGTCGTTATCATTCTTCGTATGCAGGTGCTCATCAGCACAAATCTTATAGAAGAAAAATATCATTCCTCCTTTGTGGAGGATTTAATGCTCCATAATGTTAAGACCAAAGAAGAAATACGCACAAGATCCCAGCTCTACGGCTGGGATCTGAGCGGCGGAGGCTGCGCCGTTATTATAGATATAAATAATATTAAGAAAAACTATCTGCAAAAGCTTGATCCGGCGACAAATGATAAGCTACAGTCCTATACTGAGCTTATATTTAACACCTCCATCTCCTATATGGCCCGGTCTTTTCCATGTGCCAGATACTATCAGCAGAGCGATTTCATTTCCTTCCTTCTTCCCGGGAAAGAAGCCGCTTCTGCAAAGCCGGCGCTGGAGAAGGTATTTGCAGAGCTGCGTACATTCCTTGCCGGGATTGTTCCGTTTACCGTTTCCATGGCTGTCGGCTCTTATATAGATGATGTAATTAATATTCATCAGAGCTTTGAGCAGGCAAAAAATGTCATACAGATTATTTATCATCAGCAGCGGTTTGACTGTATTTTGTTTTATGAACAGCTTGGAATCCTTAAACTACTGATATCGGTCTCTGACCAAATAGAAACCATTGAATTCTGCAAAAAGTATATCGCACCCTTAAAAGAATATGACAGCCAGCGTAATTCTACCCTTATTGAGACGCTACAGGCAATTGTAAATTGCGGCTGGAATATAAAGGCGGCTTCAGAAATGCTGTTTATCCATTACAACTCTGCAAAATATCGGTTTCAAAAGATTTGTGAGATACTTGAGCTGGATCTGCATGATGCAACGCTCCATATGGAGATTGAGCTGGCTCTCAAAATTTATATGATTAGGAATGAGAATATTTAAAGCAGACCGAAGCCTTTTTAGGTAGAAGCGCTTATCTTAAAGGCTGCTCTGGCCGATGATATCAACAGCCGTGACGTCTATATGAAAGGCATCGGCTATAGTTATTACTATGAGGGCTATGCAGCATTTAAAACAGAATAAAACCCTCTGGGGCATAAAGATCGTGCATTTAGCAGATTTCCTGTTACGTAATGAATATTAAAAGAGGTGATTTATTTTAAGAAGATGAATAACAAGCATTAACTAATAACATATGTTAACCGATATATGCAATATCAGGATAAAAACTGCGGCATGATGGAAGAGGAGGTAGTATATGGCAAGGAGAGAAACGACGCCCAGCGAGAGCGAATGGAGGATTATGGAGGTGCTTTGGGGCAGCGGCGTTCCGCTGACGTCCTCGGAGATTATAAGCAGGCTTGCAGGCCATGCGGATATGACGCCCAGAATGGTGCGGGTACTGATGAACCGATTATGCCAGAAACAGCTTTTGAGCTATGTGGTGGATGAAAACGATGCACGAGTATACATTTATACCCCGTTGAAATCAAGGGAAGAGTGTCTGGAGGAGAAAGGAAGAAGGTTTGCGGACAGTTATTTTTCAGGAAGCCATGCAAATGCCGCAGCGGCATTGCTGAAAAATGCCACATTGACAGAGGAGCAGGCAGAGGAGCTCAGAAGTATTTTAGAAGCCCGCGATTTCTCAGGAGCTGGGAGGGAAAAGAAGGGGCAAGGGCAAGGCAGATGACAGACAGCCTGATGTTGGAGACTTTTGATTTTATCACTGCATATTTTGGCGTGCTGCTCGGCCGATGTACATTGCTCTCTTTTTTCCTGTTTCCGTTAATCCTCCTTCTAAGGAAGGCATTCAGAAAAAATGTATTTTTAAGAGGAATGCCCTGGGGGCTTCTTCTTGTAGCTCCGTTTTTAGGTAAGCTGAGGCTGCTTTACGAGGAGGAGCTTTTCTGCCGCTGGATGGATTGCTGGAATGTACCATGTACGGATCATTGGTGGATCAGATATGGATATGCGCTTGTGAAACATATGCCGTGAGAGTAGAGCCGGTAAATTTAAGAAAGGAGAGAGTTACTTATGAGACTGAATTCCAACCCTATTACACAAAATCGATTTTTTGACATATATCGTATCAATCAAAGTGCGGCGGAAAAGAACGGGAGGCAGGAGGGGCTACGAAAGGAGGCGGGGCGTAAGGATCTGGCGGTCATCTCGCCCCAGGGAAGAAGGAGAAGCCTCATTGAGTCGCTTATGAAACAGAAAATGAGCATTATGGAGCAGAAGGATTCTCTGATCAGCTCTGCCAAAAAAGATGGGAAATCCATGGAGTCCATCAAATCTCAGCTGGAGGCTTATGAGAAACAGATCCAGGACATAGAAGAACAGATCTCCCGGGCGATGGCGAAGGAAATGGAGAGGCAGGACGGGAAGGAGAAGAAGGACGACGGGCCGAAGACCGAGCAGGAGATTGAAAATAAAAGGCTTGCAAATGTAATGGGATTGTCTCTGGGCTTACAGAAAGCAGAGGCGGTCAGCTCCGTCAAAGCAAGGATTGAAGGGGAAGCATGTGTCTTGAGATCGGAGATTGAATTGGATAAGCTGCACGATCCATCCAAAGGAACAAGCAAGGAAAAGGAAAGCCAGCTTGCCGATCTGGAGCAAAAATCAAATGAATTGCTCTCAGATATCGGGGATATTGTAGGAGAGACTGCCAAAAAGGCAGAAGAGCAGAGTGGAGAATAGTAAAAAGCCTCCTTGTTAGAATTGTAGATTTTTATCGTTTAAATCGGTGCTGAAAAATATAATGGTTTGTCGTTTAGACTTTGAAATAAAGGAATGAGTTTTATAGATTAGAACTTTAGTTTGATGAAGAAAAAAGACGGGCGGCATTACGTTTCCGGAAGAGGGGTAGTTATGACCCATCAAGGGAAATTTATACCTTGTCGGACGAAGCCCGCCTGCCCCGGCAGGGGCAAATAAAATGAAAGAGTAGGATTATCACTTATCATGCGGCCTCCCATAATTTCAGAATACATACAGTGCCGACATCTTTCAAAGGTCTTCTTTTTTCTGAAATTACCCTTTGTTCACTGAGGGTAAATATTCCCATAAGAACGCTTCATATTTGTTTTTTGCAATAGTGTGTGTTAAAATCAAAATATAAATTTTAATAAACGTACAGAATATTACTAAAACATAATAGTATTCGCATAAAACAAAAAAGGAGGGGAAGGATGAAGCATTATGGAAATCTGCTTGCTATGGGATGTTTTTCGAGAGAACAGTTAATAGAGCTTGTAGGGACATCGAGTGCTGCAAACAAAGTAATATATGAGTATCAGAAAAAAGGGCTAATCGAAAAGGTCAAGCGAGACTTTTATGTTGTAATTAGTATGGAGACAAAACAACCAGTCTTTTCACGCTATCAGATAGGGTCTAATTTATTTTCAGACGCTTGTGTCACTCATCATAGTGCATTTGAAGTATTTGGATATGGAAGCCAAGTGTTTTATGAGTGTTTTATTGCGACAGCCAAACGATTTTCCGATTTTGAATATGATGGAGTCATATATCGCCGTGTAGAGCGTAAGCCAGATATAGAAGTAATACAGCAGGGAGATATACAGGTAACATCTGTAGAGCAGACAGTGGTAGACAGTATCCGGGATTTTGAAAAGGTCGCAGGCTTGGAAGAAGTAATACGCTGTATGATGCTGGTACCGGGTTTGGACGAACAAAAAGTACTCGAATGTCTTGCAAGAAATAATAATGGGTTTTTGTACCAGAAATGCGGATATCTTTTTGAAGAGCTAAAAGAGGAATTTCATTTTTCTTTAAATTTTTTCACAGAATGTGAGGCATATTCTTCTCGTGCAAAGAGGTACTTGATGAAAGTGCCACAGGACAATGTGTTTCATAAACGATGGAAGCTTTATGCCCCTTCGTCATTGAAAGAACTGATAGATAAAGGGGGTGGCAATTATGATGCGATTGGATAGATTGTCTCTTGGCAGAATGGCAAGAGAACTGGGATTTGTGAGAGATACATTGGAAAAGGTTTGTCGTTTGGCAGATGTTTTGAAGTTTATGGGATCGGATGAGCTCTTGTCGGAAGGGATTGCCTTGAAAGGTGGCACTGCCATTAATCTTACGATTTTTAATCTACCAAGGCTTTCTGTTGATATTGATTTGGATTATTGCAGAAGTATCGCCAGAGAGGAAATGCTTGCGGACAGAGACATTGTTACAGGTAAAATCAGCAAGTATATGGTAGCAAATGGATATAATTTAAGTCCAAAATCCAGAAGCTACCATGCACTGGATTCGTTTGTGTATGAGTATGTGAATTGCGGAGGAGTAAAGGATAACCTTAAGATTGAGATTAATTATATGCTTCGTTGCCATGTTCTTCCGGTAGCAAGAAGGAAAGTGAAGCTACCGTGGAGTGAAGAGGAGATGACAGTACTTTCGGTGGCGGCATTGGAGATATTTGCCTCCAAGATAGTAGCATTACTTACGAGAACGGCACCGAGAGATTTATATGACATACATAACATGATCAAGTATGGGTTATTCGATGAAAGCGAGGAAGAAATGCTTCGTAAATGTGCTGTGTTTTACAGTGCGATCGGAGCAGAACAGCCACCGAAAAGGTTTGAGGTTGATAATATCAGAAAAGTGTCATCTCAGCAGATTAAACGTGAGTTAGAGCCGATGCTTCGCAAAGGAGAACGGCTTAACTTGAATGTGGTCCAGCAGGAAATACGAGAATATCTTGTGTCGTTCCTAATGCCAACAAAGGAAGAAGAATTGTTCTGGGAAGCTTTTTCAGAGGGGAGTTATCATCCAGACTGGGTATTTGGAGACAGTGATGAGCTTGGAAATATTTCAAAGCATCCCATGGCATTATGGAAGTGCAAGAAAAGTGCGGAAGATTAGCGATGTTATGAGCAGGCAGGATAGGCTATATTATCAAAAAAATAAGGAGTTAGAGGCAAAATAATTATGTAATGCGACAGGTATATGTCATATTACATATGTTATGATTATTTGCGATATAAGGAGCAGCGGCGATGCAAATAGAACGTTTAGTCCAGATGGTCTTTTATATAGCCAGCCATGGGCACGTTACGGCGAAAGAGCTATCTGATCATTTCCAAGTGTCAACGAGGACGATATATCGGGATATAAACACTCTGACAATTGCAGGGATCCCTGTGATGTCGGTAAAGGGATCTGGCGGAGGCATATCTTTAATAGACGGATATACCATTGACAGATCTTTATTGTCAAAAGAGGAGCAGCAAAGCGTCTGTCAGGGGCTGCAAATATTGGAGGCTACGAAATATCCCGACGCGCAGATGGCGCTAAATAAGATCCGAGCTGTCTTCAGAAATTCATTGGAGGCAGAATGGCTTGACGTTGACTTTTCATATTGGGGGAGCGCTGAACAAGAGAAAATTAAGATTTCTGACTTACAGTATGCGATCGTGAATAAGCACAGGATAACGTTCCAATATTTTAATTCTGAGCTGGAAAGATCGGAGAGGACGATCGAGCCATTGCGCCTGGCCTTTAAATCTCACGCTTGGTACATTATCGGATATTGCAGGATGAAAGAAGAGATCAGGACGTTCCGTCTGTCCAGGATGAGACAGTTGAAGGTTATGCCGGAGATCTTTGAGCGCGAGCTGCCTTCAGATTACTCATTCGTATCTGAATGTAAAGAAGGATGTAATATTCCTGCTCTGAAGCTGAAGTTCTCCCCCGAGATCGCTTACAGGCTGTACGACGAGTTCCAAGAAGAGGAGATATGCCTGTGCGACGATGGGAATTATTACGTCACAGTCCAATATGAGCTGAATAACTGGACGTTGCATTACCTTCTGTCATTTGGGGAATACGTCGAGATCGTTGAGCCGGAAGAAGCACGGGACATGCTAAGAGAAAGAGCCGCCGCTATTGTTAAGATCTACACCTGAGTAAACTAAGAAATTGGAGGGAAGGATATGGAAAAATGGTTATATGTAATGATGATAAAAAGAGGGAAGACATATAACAAAGTTACAAAAGCCGTAATTGTAAGACATGTAGAGAACTTGAAGAGATTGGATGAGGATGGGAGAATAGAGCTTTGCGGCCCGCTCAAAGGCTATCCCGGCGTTGCAGGCATGGTAGTCTTCAGGACACAGAGCTATGAAGAGGCGGAAGAGCTGTGCAAGCAGGAGCCGCTTGTGGCAGAAGGATATGCAACGTATACGTTAGCGTCTCTCCAAGTGGCCGACAAAGAGAATAATTATTTGCTGTAGCTACCCTTGTAAACTGAGGGTAAAGCCTAGGACAAAAGAGGCCGGGCGGCAAGAGCAGCATTATCACTTATCATGCGGCCTCCCGGCCTTCATTTCATCCTCTGTGCCAAATGTCCTGCGTACAGCAGTTTCCACATACTTTCGGATAAGGCTTTCGTCAGGGCTAATGCTGAAGAGGCGGAGCACATTTGTCTGATTTATCCAGACTATTTTTACAGGATCATTCAATCTGGAGCTGATCCCTCCAATGCCAAGAGTGCCCTGTTCAACTGAGATCTCAGGTATGCTTTTTACGCTATTTCCAGAGGCGCGGTATTTTTCGATCAGATCAATATCGGGGCTTCCTGTTACTTCAGAAACGGATACGTTCCCAACATTTTCTAAATCTATTTGATTCATATATTCAGCCATATCGACCATATAGTCCCAGCCATATGGGCGTGCGTCTAATAAAATGTCATATTGATGCCATACGCCGTTTTGGATATGGTGCATTTCCTTTATAAAACTGACATCTCCCAGCATATCGCTATTTGAGACAATGTGTTCTTTCTTCTTTCTGAAATTGAATATTCCCATTAAAACACCTCATTTTCGTTTGGGTATAATACTTAATAAATAAACAAGTGATTTCTTTTTGATATATAACATGCTATACTATCTTAAGTGTACAAAGGAACCCTGAGGGTATAATACCAGATAAATAAATATAAGAAAAGAGGTTAAAGTTAAGATATGAAAGAGAAGCTGAAAAAATTATTTGCTTATTATGCGCCATATAAGCCGTTGTTCTACAGTGATATGTTCTTCGCTGTGCTGGGCGCGGGAGTGACGCTTATCATTCCGCTCGTCATCCGCTATATTACGAATGAAGTGGTGTATTTTGAAGCCGACAGAGCAAGACAAGCAGTTTTGCAGTTGAGTGTGGTTTTAATATTGCTTGTAATACTTGAGATATTCTGTAATTTTTACATAGCATACTATGGTCATACTATGGGTGCGAGGATGGAAGCAGACATGAGGAGGGATATTTTCGGGCATTATCAGAAGCTTACGTTTGCTTTTTATGACAATCAGAAAGTCGGGCATCTCCTGTCGAGGATTACAAGCGATCTGTTCGACATCAGCGAGCTTCTTCATCACGGGCCGGAAGATTTGGTCATCTCCGTAATTAAGATCGTGGGATCGTTCATCATCCTTCTTACAGTCAATGTACGCCTTGCGCTTATTTCATTTGCGTTCATCCCGCTGATGGGGGCGTTCGCTTTTTATTATAATGGGAAGATGAAGAAGGCGTTCAAGCGCAACCGTGAGAAGATCGCGGATATCAACAGCCAGATCGAGGACAGCCTGGCAGGAATACGCGTAGTGAAGTCATTTGCCAATGAAAAAGAGGAGATGAAGAAGTTCAAAGCCGGGAATGATAACTTTGTAGCTGCGAAGAAAGTCAGCTATAAATATATGGGGATCTATAATTCCGGGTTGGGCGCAATGACGACCCTTGTGACAGTGGCCGTACTGTCAGCGGGCGTCTTGATGATGCTTTCCGGCAAGGTGGCGCTGACAGATCTGATCACTTTCCTTCTGTACATTACCAATTTTACAGATCCGGTGAAGAAGCTTGTGTCATTTACAGAACAGTTCCAGAATGGATATTCGGGATTCGAGCGTTTCCTGGAGATCCTGTCCATCGCCCCGGATATCAAGGATAAGCCGGACGCGGTCTCTGTGGATGAAATACGAGGGGATATTGAGTTCCGCGATGTGTCGTTCTGCTATGAGGATCAGACGGAGCAGGTACTTCATGGGCTCAGCATGAAGGTGAAGGCCGGGGAGTACGTCGCCCTTGTGGGGCCGTCCGGAGCCGGGAAGACAACGCTTTGCAGCCTGATCCCCAGATTCTATGAAGTGTCTGAAGGGGCGATCTCTATCGACGGGATCGACATTCGGGACATGAAGCTAAGCGATCTTCGGAACCATGTCGGGATCGTGCAGCAGGATGTGTATCTGTTCGCGGGAACGGTTATGGATAATATCCGCTATGGGAGGCCCGACGCCTCAGATGAAGATGTGGTAAGGGCGGCAAAGCGGGCTAACGCTCACGAATTTATCATGAATCTCCCGGAAGGGTATCACACAGATATCGGGCAGAGGGGCGTGAAGCTGTCCGGCGGCCAGAAGCAGCGGCTGTCCATCGCCAGAGTATTCCTTAAAAACCCGCAGATCCTTATTTTTGACGAGGCGACGTCCGCTCTTGACAATGAGAGCGAGAAAGTCGTGCAGAATTCTCTGGAGGAGCTGGCTAAAGGAAGGACGACGTTCGTTATCGCCCACAGGCTTAGTACGATACGGAATGCAGGCAGGATCCTGGTGCTTACAGAAGAAGGGATCGCGGAACAGGGGACTCACGAAGAGCTGATGGGAAAGAAGGGACTGTACGAATCACTGTATCATATGAACTTCGAGACGCCGTAGACGCTATAGTATAGATGTTGGGATTAAAACAGGCTTTTTTGATAATGCCTGGCAAATTGCATAAATTGTATTTTTCTTTGTTCCAGGCTATGAGCCTAAGAACCTCTAAATGTTCTGACAAAAGGCTATGAATGTGGACGTAACCGCCCTCTATGCGCCGTCCGTGGCGCAGGTCGGGCTTCCGTCGGCGTCCGTGCCGCCGGATTACTGGGGATCGTGCAGAACATTAAGAAGCTCTAAGGCTCTCCGCAGTCACAAAGAAGAATGCAATTTACGCGATTTGCCGGTGCAAGCAGTGAAACCCTTGTTTTGCTTCCAACATCTATGCCTGTATCGGATAAAAACAGGAAGCGGGCCATGCAGATGTTGTGTAATGAGGTGTTTGTAACGAAGCGTCACAGGCATCACAGATTTCTTGTAACATTTATGAAAGATGTGGTATACTAATGAACGTATAACGAACGATAGAAGAAAAGAGTTGAAGGTAGATTATGGAGAAGATAGAGTTTAAAAGAGCGGAATTAGAAGATAAGGAGATTATATCTCGGTATTTGAGCCTCCATGCGAGCAGGAGCTGCGAGCGTACTTTTGTGAATGTATTCTTATGGTCGAGAAAGTACCCGGTGAAGTGGGCGATTATTGAGAACGTCCTTGTATTTAAGAGCGAGGACGACACGCATGTGTCTTTTGCGTTCCCGATAGGGGAGGCCGGGGACATCCAAAGGGCGATGAAGGTGATGGAGGAGTACAGCAAGGAGAAAGGCTATCCTTTCAGCATGTACAATGTGACGGCAGATAATTTCGAGGAGCTGGAAGCGTGGTATCCCGGAAGGTTCCAGATTGAATATAACCGCGACCTTGCGGATTATATATATGAATCTGAGAAGCTCTCTACTCTTTCCGGAAAGAAGCTGCATGCCAAGAGGAATCATATTAATAAGTTTAAATCTGTATATGATGGGCGCTGGAGCTATGAACCGATTACGGAAGACAATGTAGAAGAATGCTTTCAGATGGCCCTGAGATGGAGGAATGACAACGGCTGTGAGGAGGATGAAGAGAAGAATGCAGAGATGTGCGTGACGCTCAACGCGCTCCGGCTATTTAAAGAGCTGGAGCTTGTGGGAGGCCTCCTGCGTATAGACGGGGAAGTCGTGGCATTTACTATAGGAGAGCCTGTCTCAGCAGATACGTTTGTCGTCCATATAGAGAAAGCCTTTGCAAATATCCAGGGAGCTTATCCGATGATCAATCAGCAGTTCGTTGAGCACGAATGTATGGATTATCAGTATGTGAACCGGGAGGAGGACACAGGGTCGGAAGGGCTTCGGAAGGCTAAGCTTTCCTATCGCCCGGTATTTCTGGTCGAGAAAGGCAAAGTTACAGAAAAGGAGAGATAAAAGATGATAGCAGAGAAAATGAAGAGTATGGTGGCTAACAGCTCCGCCATCCGGGCTATGTTCGAAGAGGGAAACAGGCTGGCGAAGATCTACGGCGCGGAGAATGTATTTGATTTTAGCCTGGGGAACCCGAACGTCCCGGCCCCGGAGGCGGTGAAGCAGGCCGTCCGGGAGCTGATCGATGAGGAGGATCCGATCGCGCTGCACGGGTATACGAACAGCAATTGTGGTTATGCAGACGTGAGGGAGACGGTGGCGGCTTCGCTGAATGAGCGGTTCGGAACGAAGCTGGAGGGAAAGAATATCGTTATGACGGTGGGGGCGGCAGGAGGATTGAACGTTATACTGAAATCCCTGTTAAACCCGGGAGATGAAGTTATAGCGTTCGCGCCGTACTTCGGCGAGTACCGCGCGTACACGAGCAATTATGACGGCGTGCTGGTAGAAGTGTCCCCCGACACAGATACGTTCCAGCCGAAGCTGGAAGAGTTTGAAGGGAAGATCACGCCGAAGACAAAGGCGGTTATCGTCAATACGCCCAATAATCCGACCGGGGTCGTATATTCAGAGGCGACGATTAAGAAGCTGGCGGCTATTATGGAGGCAAAGCAGAAGGAGTACGGGACGGAGATCTTCCTTATCTCGGACGAGCCGTACCGCGAGCTTGTGTATGACGGAGCGGAAGTCCCGTATTTGACGAAATATTACAATAATACCGTTGTGGCTTATTCCTACAGCAAATCTCTCTCCCTGCCGGGAGAGCGTATCGGCTATCTGGTCATCCCGGACGAGGCGGCGGATAGCGCCGACCTGTTGGGAGCCGCTAATGTAGCGACGCGTATCCTGGGGTTTGTCAATGCGCCGACGCTGCAGCAGAAGGTCGTGGCCAGGTGTATTGATGAGAAGACGGATATTTCCTATTATGACAGGAACAGGGAGGCTTTGTATAATGGGCTCAGAGAGTGTGGGTTCGTGTGCGCGAAGCCGGAAGGAGCGTTCTATCTCTTCGTGAAGTCGCCGGTGGCGGACGAGAAGGAGTTCTGCGCGGCGGCGAAGAAGTATAATATCCTCATTGTGCCGGGAAGCTCTTTTGCCTGCCCGGGCTATGTGCGGCTTGCGTATTGCGTAGCGTATGAGACGATCGTAAATGCTCTTCCTAAATTTAAAGAGCTTGCAAAAGAATATTTTTAAGGAGGGCTCCAAAGGGGCATTTCTGGTGATGAGGGAATTTGAGAAGAATATCCGCAAGGTGAAGCCTTACGTGCCGGGGGAGCAGCCGCGGCAGAAAGCGATCAAATTAAATACAAATGAGAATCCCTATCCTCCTGCGCCCGGAGTGGCGAGAGCCTTAAAAGATATGGATGCAGAAAGCTTCCGCCTCTATCCAGACCCGGAGGCTTCAGCGCTGGTGGAAGAGCTGGCGGGATATTATCATGTGAGGCCGGAGCAGGTGTTCGTGGGAGTTGGGTCGGACGATGTGCTGGCTATGTGCTTCCTGACATTTTTTAATTCCAAGAAGCCTATCCTATTTCCAGATATTACATACTCATTTTATGAAGTGTGGGCAGAGCTCTATCGGATTCCATATGAGCGCCCGGCGCTTGACGCGGAATTTCACTTGGTGAAGGAAGACTATTACCGAGAGAACGGGGGAGTGATCTTCCCCAACCCCAATGCGCCGACAGCGCTCTATGAGGAGCTTGGAGTAGTGGAGGATATCGTCGCTCACAATCAGGATTCTATCGTGATCGTGGACGAGGCTTATATTGATTTTGCGGGGCGTTCGGCATTGGAGCTTATTGACAAGTATGACAATCTGATCGTGGTTCAGACATTTTCTAAAGCGCGTTCTATGGCCGGTATGCGTATCGGGTACGCCATCGGGGGCCCCGTCCTGATCCGTTATCTGAACGATGCGAAGTACTCCTTTAATTCCTATACGATGAACCAGGCTTCCCTTCTCTGCGGCGTGGAAGCTGTGAAAGATAAAGAATATTTTGAGGAAGGGATTCGTAAGATTATTGAGACGAGAGAATGGGCGAAGAGGGAGCTAAAAGAGCTGGGGTTCCATTTCACTGCTTCGCAGGCGAATTTCCTGTTCGTGTCCCATCCTGCTTATGATGCCAGAGAGCTTTTTGAAGCTTTGAGAGAAGAGGGCATTTACGTCCGGTATTGGGGGGGCAGGCGGATCAGCCAGTATATGCGGATCACCGTTGGGACGAGGGAAGAGATGGAGGCACTGTTTTCGTTTTTGAGGGGATATATCATGGAAAGGTAAAAGGAGGCTTTTATGTTTAAGAAGATTATGCAAGGTATCATTGTCGGGATTGCGAACATCATCCCCGGGGTGAGCGGGGGCACTATGATGGTCGCTATGGGAATCTATGATAAGCTGATCCATTCTATCACCCATCTGAGAAAAGAGTTTAAAGAAAGCTTAAAGTTTCTGTTTCCAATTTTTGCGGGGATCGGAGTGGCGCTTGTCGTTGTGGCCAGGATCCTGGAATTCTGTTTTGCCGTGTTCCCGATCCAGACGAACCTTTTGTTCTGCGGCCTGATCGTGGGAAGCCTTCCTTTTATCTTTGGCCATGTAAAGGGGAAGAGGATCACCGGGGGGATGATGCTTTCTTTTCTTTTGTTCTTTGGCATTGTGATCGTTATGGCTCTGATGGGCGAGAACGAAGGGAATGCCGCGGATGTAAGCTTTAGCGTTATAAATGTAATCAAGCTGTTCGGCGTGGGCGTGATAGCGGCGGCGACGATGGTCGTGCCGGGGGTGAGCGGATCTATGATGCTGATGATACTGGGATATTACAATACGATCCTCGCGTGCATCAATGACGCGGTGACGGCAGTGACAGAATTCGATATCCCGGCCGTGGTAGAGAGCATGCTCGTGCTCGTCCCTTTCGGGATCGGAGTGGTAGTCGGTATCTTCCTGATCGCGAAGATTATTGAGCTCATCTTCCAGAGGGCGGAGGCTTACGCTTACTGGGCGATCATCGGGCTTATACTGGCGTCGCCCATCGCGATCTTGTGGAAGACGGACTGGAACGGCTTTTCAGTGAGCGCGCTGCTGACAGGGGTCGTCGCTTTTGTGGCAGGCTGGCTTGTAGCGGGAAGATTAGGTGAGGAATAAGCGAAGGAGATGTAAAAGACATGGAGAAACAATATGATGTTGCGGCTCTGGGGGAATTGCTGATTGATTTCACGATGCATGGGCAGAGCGGGCAGGGGAACGATCTGTTTGAAGCATGCCCGGGAGGAGCGCCGTGCAACGTGCTGGCCATGCTGAATAAGCTGGGGAGGAGAACGGCTTTCATAGGGAAAGTGGGAGCGGATCGGTTCGGAGATCTTTTAAGGGGCACGATTGAAGATGTGGGGATTGAAGCGAAAGGGCTTGTATCGGATAAAGAGGCCAGAACGACGCTCGCATTTGTCCACACGCTCCCGGACGGAGACCGCGAGTTTTCTTTTTACAGGAGGCCGGGGGCCGATATGATGCTTGCACAAGAGGAGGTAGATTATGATCTGATCCGCAGCTCGCGAGTATTTCATTTTGGAACGCTGTCTATGACGGACGAGCCTGTCCGTACAGCCACAAAGAAGGCGCTGGAGGCGGCGAGAGAAGCCGGCTGCCTCATTACGTTCGACCCGAATTTGAGGGAGCCGCTCTGGAATACTCTGGACGATGCGAAAGCAGCCATGGAATATGGGTTTGGTTATTGCGACATGCTGAAGATATCGGACAATGAGATCCAGTTTATCTCAGGAAAAGATGATTATGATGAAGGAATACGCTATTTGCAGGAGAGATACCGTATTCCGGTCATTTTCCTTACAATGGGAAAAGACGGGAGCCGTGCATATTATAAGGATCTAAGAGTAGAGAGGCGTGGGTTTGCAGTAAAGGCAGTAGAGGCTACGGGCGCAGGAGACACATTCTGCGGCTGCGTGATCGACGGGCTTCTGAAATATGGGGTAGAGGGGCTTGACGAGGGGAAGCTTGGGGAAATCCTTACATATGCAAATGCGGCCGCCGCGTTGATCACGCTGAAGAAAGGAGCGATCCGCTCTATGCCGGAACGAGGACGGATTGATGAGATGATAAAAGCAGGGTCAGACCTTGTCTCTTAATTCCAGAAGGCTGATATACTCCAGCAGGTCTTCTTTCGATTTTTTTGAGAGCTTATTGTACCGTATGATGAGCTTCTGCTCTTCAGGCTTGTGATAATCGGTGGCAGCGGTGCTAAGGTGGATGGTCTCGTCATCGTCCAGAAGATAATCTATAGATACGTGGAAGAGGTTCGCAAGGGCTGCCAGTTTTTCGTGAGAAGGCTGGCGGTTTTTTGTCTCGTACCCTGCGATGGTAGAACGGGCGACGTTGAGGCGGGCCGCAACATATTTCTGTGTCATTTCGTTTTCAAGCCGCAAAGTTTTAAGTTTTTTATCAAATGACATGGCAGATTCCTCCTTAAAAAAATATGTATAATTTTACCAATTGTATAGAAAAAGAAACACATAAGGTGCTTATTATCAACAAACAGGCAAGATGAAGTTTCGAAATGGAACATTATAGAAGCAGTAGAGGCGAAAGCTATATAGGCAGATATTTGTTGAATAAAGATTGCCAGATATGGTATAATTTATAAATACAGAAGTATGGACAGAGGAGAGGGCATGAAGACAATGTTGATAGCGGAAAATGACGAAGCAAGGCGCAGCAGGATATGGTGGGTGGCAATTCTTGTCTCATCGGTGCTGATCGTGATTATCGCCATATATCTTCTTATGAAGATGTTCACAACGAATCCTCTGGAGGGAAAGTGGGAGAGCGAGGACGGCGATTTCACTCTTGGCGTCGGGAGGAACGGTAAGATGACAGTGGCGCTGCCCGACATTGCCGAAGGGGTGGATGCAGACATTGAGATGTCGTATACGCTGAACATGGATGACAAGACGGTTACGATCCGGGAGAACGGGGCGGAGCTTGACAGACTGGTACAAGAGTCTGAAGGAGCATATACAAGAGAGATGCTTGAGAGCGCTCTGGCAGGCGTTATGACTACCTTTGACTACAATGTAGAGGGGGAGCAGCTGACACTGACAGAGAGAGAATACGGCGAGCAGCTTACATTTATAAAGAAATAAAGGAACGGCCCCTCTATATCGCATAGAGGGGCTTTTAAAGAAAGGCGAAGGGATTATGTACAGAGAAGATACGAAGAAAATAAAGATTGGAGACGTCACTATAGGCGGAGGCAGCAAGGTCGCCATACAGTCTATGACCAATACCTCTACGGAAGACGCAGCAGCGACGGCGGCGCAGATACTGGAGCTGGAGCGCGCAGGCTGTGAGATCGTCCGCTGCGCGGTCCCGACTATGGAGGCGGCAAAGGCTGTAAGAGAGATTAAGAGACAGATACATATCCCTCTTGTGGCGGACATCCATTTTGATTACAGGCTTGCCGTTGCGGCGATTGAGAACGGCGCGGACAAGATACGGATCAATCCGGGCAATATCGGAGATGAAGCGCGGGTGAAGGCAGTTGTGGACAAGGCGAAGGAGTATGGCGTGCCGATACGGGTGGGCGTCAACAGCGGCTCCCTGGAAAAGCACTTGCTTGAGAAGTATGGCGGGGTAACGGCAGAAGGGCTTGTGGAGAGCGCTCTTGACAAAGTGCATATGATAGAGCGTCTTGGGTATGAAGAGCTGGTCGTAAGCATAAAGTCTTCCGATGTGCTGATGTGCGTAAAAGCTCATGAGCTGATTGCCGGGGAGTGTCCTTACCCTCTTCACGTGGGCATCACAGAGTCAGGGACCCTTCTTGCAGGAAATATCAAATCATCTATAGGGCTGGGGCTGATCCTTCATCAAGGGATCGGCGATACGATACGTGTGTCTCTGACAGGCTCTCCTATAGAGGAGGTTAAGTCAGCGAAGCTGATCCTTAAGACGCTGGGGCTTCAAAAAGGCGGGATTGAAGTTGTATCTTGCCCTACATGTGGGCGGACGAAGATAGACCTGATCGGCCTGGCTAATAAGGTGGAAGAGATGGCGGCGGATTTTCCGCTTGACATCAAAGTGGCGGTTATGGGGTGCGTGGTGAACGGGCCGGGAGAGGCAAGAGAGGCGGACATCGGCATCGCAGGAGGGATTGGAGAAGGCCTTCTCATCAGAAAAGGCGAGATCGTAAAGAAGGTAAAAGAAGAAGAACTGCTGGAAGCATTAAGACAGGAGCTGTTACACTGGGATGAGTAAATTATTTTTTGAAGTATTTCCTACATTGAAAGCGGAAGGGGACATAAGGGGGCTTTTCTCAGATACGGGCGTGACGAAGGTTGCGACTAATTCCGCTCGTACCTTCATTAAAATATATCTGGAAAGTAGCCATCTGATCCAGAAGGGCAAAGTGCGCGAGGCGGAGAGGCTGATCCAGATGCAGCTGTTCCCATACAGTGGGCCGCAGGTGGAGATCGTGGAGACATTCGAGCTGTCAAAGCAGTATACGGCTGAGAATATTATGCGGGAATATTATGAGAGCTTCCTTTTTGAATTGAATGAGCGCAGCGTGATCGAACGGAGCATGTTCCAGAACGCCAGGTATACATTTGAAGACGGGCCCGTCTTGCTGGTAGAGTTTGCCGATACTATTATAGCGGAAGATAAGCGAGGGAATGTGACTGCGTATTTAAAAGATGTGTATGAGAAGCGGTTCTCTGTTCCTGTTGAAGTGCGGGCTGTGTGCAATAGGAAGGATGGCGGCAAGCTAAGATACAATAATCAGCAGCTCCAGCAGGAGGTAGAAGTTATTCTTTCTCAGGCTGAGGAGGCACAGAAAAAGAGGAAAATGGAGACACAAGAAAAGCAAGAAAAAAATAAAAAGAAATTAAAAGAAATAAAAAAGTTTATACCTCGCAGTAAAGCAGCGAGCGCAGACGGCCTTGTCTATGGCCGCCCTTTTGACGACGCGCCGATAGAGCTCTCACAGGTCACAGGCGAGATGGGGGAGATTACATTTCAGGGGAAGGTCATCCGTTTTGAGACGAAAGAGATCCGCAATGATAAGACGATTGTCATATATGCGGTGACAGATTTTACAGACACGATTATGGTGAAGATGTTCGTGCGGAACGATCAGCTCGCGGATGTTATCGGGGAAGTGAAGGAGGGCGCGTTCTTAAAGATCAAAGGCGTTACTACGATTGATAAATTCGACGGAGAGCTGACCATTGGCTCTGTGTCCGGCATCAAGAAGATCCCGGACTTCACGGAAAGCAGGAAGGACACTGCGCCCCAGAAGAGGGTGGAGCTCCACTGCCATACGAAGATGAGCGATATGGACGGCGTATCCGATGTGAAAGATATTGTAAAGCGCGCGCATGACTGGGGGCACAGGGCGATCGCCATTACAGACCACGGGGTCGTACAGTCATTCCCGGACGCCAATCATTTTGTAGAGGGGCTTGGCAAGGACGACCCTTTTAAAGTCATCTACGGGGTGGAAGGGTATCTGGTGGACGACCTTCAGAAAGTGGCCGTCCATGAGAAAGGGCAGAGCCTGAAAGGTACGTATGTCGTATTTGATCTTGAGACTACAGGGTTCAGCGCTATTCAGGACAAGATTATCGAGATCGGCGCAGTGAAAGTGGAAAATGGCGCAATTACAGATACATACAGTACGTTCGTGAATCCGAAAGTGCCGATCCCTTTTCGTATTACCCAGCTTACAAGCATTACGGACAGTATGGTGATGGATGCGCCGGATATAGAGACCGTGCTGCCCCAGTTCCTTGCATTTGTAAAAGACGCGGTACTTGTGGCGCACAACGCTTCCTTTGACGTGGGGTTCCTGGAGCAGAACTGCCGTTATCAGGACATCGTACCGGACTTTACGTCGGTGGACACAGTCTCCCTTGCCAGGATCCTTCTGCCGTCTCTTTCGAAGTTCAAGCTGAACGTTGTGGCAAAGGCGCTGAATATCGCCCAGGAGCATCATCACCGGGCGGTGGATGACGCGCGGGTGACAGCAGAGATTTTTGTAAAGTTCATTGAAATGCTTCGGGAGAGGAAGATTGAGGATCTGGCGCAGCTGAACCAGCTTGGCGCCCACAATGTGGACGCAGTGCGGAAGCTGCCGACTTACCATGTGATCATATTGGCTAAAAATGAGATAGGAAGAGTGAACCTCTATACGCTCATCTCCAAATCCCATCTGGATTACTTTGCCCGCAGGCCAAGGATCCCAAAGAGCGAGCTCTCGGAGCACAGGGAAGGGCTGATCGTAGGAAGCGCCTGCGAAGCGGGGGAATTGTATCAGGCGATCTTAAGTGAGAAGCCGGAGCAGCGGATCGCGGAGATCGTCAATTATTATGATTATCTGGAAGTACAGCCTCTTGGGAACAATCGCTTCATGATAGAGAGCGACCGCATTTCCCGAGTGAAGGATGAGGAAGACTTAAAGGATATTAACCGACAGATCATAAAATTAGGCGAGCAGTTCGACAAACCGGTAGTAGCGACTTGCGACGTGCATTTCTTAGACCCGGAGGACGAAGTATACCGCCGCATTATCATGACGGGAAAAGGCTTTACCGACGCAGACGAGCAGGCGCCGCTCTATCTCCACACTACGGAGGAGATGTTGGCGGAATTTGAGTATCTTGGCTCTGCGAAAGCAAAAGAGATCGTGATCGATAATCCGAACAAGATCGCAGATCTTGTTGAGAAGATATCTCCTGTGCGCCCGGACAAATGCCCGCCGGTCATACCGGACTCAGATAAGGAGCTAAAAGAGATCTGCTATAAGAAGGCGTACTCCATGTATGGAGATCCGCTCCCGCCTGTCGTTACAGAGAGGCTTGAGAGGGAGCTGAATTCGATCATCTCCAACGGGTTCGCGGTCATGTACATCATTGCTCAGAAGCTTGTGTGGAAGTCCAATGAGGATGGGTACCTCGTAGGCTCCCGGGGGTCGGTAGGCTCCTCTTTTGTGGCTACTATGGCGGGGATTACGGAAGTGAACCCTTTAAGCCCGCACTATTATTGTAAGAAATGCCATTACACAGATTTTGAGTCAGAAGAAGTAAGGAGTTACGCGGGAGGATGCGGATGGGATATGCCTGACAAGGCGTGCCCGGAATGCGGCGAGCCCCTTGTGAAAGACGGGTTTGACATTCCTTTTGAGACGTTCCTTGGATTCAAAGGAAATAAGGAGCCGGATATTGACTTGAATTTCTCAGGAGACTACCAGAGCCAGGCTCACAAATATACGGAGGCTATCTTCGGGCAGGGGCAGACGTTCCGGGCAGGGACGACGGGAACGCTGGCGGACAAGACGGCCTTTGGGTATGTGAAGAATTATTATGAAGAGCGGGGGGCAAGAAAGAGGATCTGTGAGATTGACCGGATCGTGCAGGGCTGCACAGGGATCAGAAGGAGTACCGGGCAACATCCGGGCGGGATCATCGTCCTGCCCCACGGAGAAGACATCAATTCCTTTACGCCAGTGCAGCATCCCGCTAATGATATGCATACAGATATTATTACGACACATTTTGACTATCACTCGATTGACCACAACTTGCTGAAGCTGGATATACTGGGGCACGACGATCCGACTATGATTCGGTCTTTGGAGGCGTATATCAGTTCTCCCGCTATGGAAAATGAATATAATGAGACTGATAGGCCATTTATTGCAACGAAGATACCGCTGGACGATCCGGGAGTCATGTCTTTGTTCCATGATACGTCGGCGCTTGGGATCGAGCCGGAGGACATAGGAGGCTGCCCGGTAGGCTGTCTTGGCATCCCGGAATTCGGAACAGACTTTGTCGTGCAGATGGTCGTGGACACAAAGCCTCAGACACTGTCGGATCTGATCCGTATATCCGGGCTCTCCCATGGGACAGACGTGTGGCTTAACAATGCACAGGAGCTGATCAGGAGCGGGAAGGCTACGATCTCTACGGCGATCTGTACCCGTGACGATATTATGACCTATCTTATAAATAAAGGGATGGACAGCGAAGAATCGTTCACGATCATGGAGCAGGTGCGGAAAGGGTCGGTGGCGAAAGGAAAGTGTAAAGACTGGCCGAAGTTCAAGGCGGACATGGAAGCCCATGGGATCCCGGACTGGTATATCGAGTCCTGCGAGAAGATCAAATACATGTTCCCGAAAGCCCATGCGGCGGCCTATGTCATGATGGCTTACCGCATTGCTTATTGTAAGGTCAATTATCCGCTGGCATACTATGCGTCCTATTTCGGAATCCGTGCGGATGCGTTCTCCTATGAAATTATGTGCCAAGGGAAGGAACAGCTTAAGCAGTACATCGATGAGTACAGCAGACGTTCGGACTCTCTGAATAAAAAAGAGCAGGACACGATGAAGGATATGCGTATCGTCCAGGAAATGTATGCGAGGGGCTACGAGTTTATGGAGATCGACGTCTACCGGGCGAAAGCATCGAGGTTCCTTATTATCGACGGGAAGCTGATGCCCCCCTTCTCCAGCATCGACGGCATGGGGGACAAGGCGGCGGAAGCGGTGGAAGCGGCGTCAAAGGACGGGAAGTATCTTTCCCTTGACGACTTCAGGCAGCGGACGAAAACAAGCCAGACAGTCATCGACACGATGGAGAGGCTGGGGATCTTAAGAGACCTGCCGAAGACGAACCAGCTGTCGCTGTTCGATCTAACCATCTAAGAGATACGCAAGCGAGGTTTCCTTTTTACAGAAGAAATGGTATCATGGTACTAGGGCCGCAATATTGGCATTGGTAAATCGTACAGATTGTATTCTTCTTTGTTCCAGGCTGCGAGTCCAAGAGCCTCTAAATGTTCTGGCAAAAGCTTATGAATAAGGACGTAACCGCCCTCTATGCGCCGTCCATGGCGCAGATCGGGCTTTACGTCGGCGTCCATGCCGCCGGACTACTGAGGATTGGGCAGAACATTAAGATGCTCTAAGGCTCTCCACAGTCACAAATCAAAATACAATCTGTACGATCTGCCAGGCGGTAATAAAAAACTGCTTTGCCCTAGCATCATAGCATAATAATAAATCAGTTATGATACCCTCAGTGTACAAGGGGACACACGCCCTGAACCATGATATTTGAGCGGGTTTCTGCGTTATCCTCAATCAGCGTACGTCTAGTACGCTTCAATCGTCTGCCTTGAAACCCGCTCAAATATCTATCGTCAGGGTCGAAGAGTCGGAAAGAAATTGGTTCTTTTCCGACCGTATGTCCCCTTGTACACTGAGGGTAAGATCCAAGGAGGAGATTATGAAATTAGCGAAGCTACTGGAACGTTTAGAATATGAAGTCGTACAGGGAGGGGAGGAGACGGAAGTCACCACCCTTGAGAATGATTCTCGTAAAGTGTCGGAGGGCAGCGTCTTCGTGTGCATCACGGGAGCCGTGTCGGACGGGCACGCGTATGTGGCTTCCGTGGCAGAGAAAGGCGCCGCGGCGGTGGTCGTGGAGAAGGATATAGAAGCGCCGGAGCATCTGACCGTCATTAAGGTGGCGGACACCCGTTATGCGCTGGCGTACATGTCTGCGGCATATTTTGGCTATCCGGCGGAGAAGCTGAAAGTAATCGGTATTACCGGGACGAAGGGCAAGACGACGACGACTTATATGGTGAAGTCTATCCTGGAGGGAGTGGGCCGCAAGGTGGGGCTGATCGGAACGATCGAGGCGGTCATCGGCAGCGAGGCCATCCCGGCCAATAATACGACGCCGGAGTCTTACACGATCCAGGAATATTTTGCCCGCATGGTGGAGGCAGGATGCGACAGCGTGGTCATGGAAGTGTCTTCCCAGGGGCTGATGCTTCACCGGACGGCGGGGATCCCGTTTGAGATCGGTATTTTCACTAATTTGGGAGAGGATCATATCGGCCCTAACGAGCATAAAGACTTTGAGGACTATAAACGGTGTAAAGGGATGTTGTTCAGGCAGTGCAAGATCGGCATTGCCAATGTGGATGATAAATGGTTTGCGGATGTGTTCAGAGACGCTTCCTGCAAGACAGAGACGTTCGGGCTGTCCGAGGGGGCGGATCTGCGGGCGGTGGACATAGAGCATGTGTCAAGGCGGGGCTATTTAGGCGTGCGGTATCATGTGACGGGGCTTATGGACTTTGATGTGGAGATCGATATCCCGGGCGAGTTCAGCGTATACAATTCCCTGACAGCTATTGCAGTGTGCAGACATTTTAATGTACCGACGGAGACGATCCAAAAAGCGCTGAAAGCCGCGAAGGTCAAAGGACGTATCGAGATGATCCCGGTGTCCGATGATTTTGCTATGATGATCGATTATGCTCACAATGCCATGAGCCTTGAGAGCCTTCTACACACGTTGAGAGATTACGATCCGGGACGGATCGTCACGATATTCGGCTGCGGAGGGAACCGTTCAAGAGCCCGCAGGTATGAGATGGGGGAGGTGGCCGGAAGGCTTTCTGATTTTACGATCATCACGTCTGACAATCCGAGATTTGAAGAGCCTCAGGCCATCATTGACGACATCATCGTCGGAATGGAGAAGACGGAAGGGAAGTACGTCGCCATCTGCGACAGGAAGGAAGCGATCCGGTACGCTATTGAGAACGGGCGTCCGGGCGATGTTATCATTCTGGCGGGGAAGGGGCACGAGACATACCAGGAGATCAAAGGCGTGAAATATGACATGGACGACCGCGTCCTTATCCGGGAAGCGCTTGAGGAGCTGCAACAGAGAGACTGAAAGGGAGAATATGTACGCACAGGTCATCGTAGACATTACCCATGAGAAGCTGGACAGGATATTCGAATACGACATACCTCCTCGTCTGGCGGGAGAGCTCCAGGTAGGAGCAGAAGTCATAGTGCCTTTTGGAAGAGGGAATAAGGAGACAAAAGGGTATATTGTAGGGTTTTCCAAGAAGCCATCATACGATCCTGCTCAGATTAAACAGGTGCTTCGTACAGAAGAGGGAAGCCGCGCCATTGAGGCGAGGCTGGTCGAGCTGGCTGCATGGATGAAGGAGCAGTACGGCGGCACGATGATCCAGGCGCTTAAGACTGTCCTTCCGGTCAAAAAGAAAGAAAAGGCGCTGAAGAAGCGAAGGGTGCGCCTTCTTTTAAGTGAAGAGGAAGGGCGTGAGAAGCTTCGTATTTATATTAAGAAAGGTGAGAAAGCAAGAGCAAGGCTTCTTGCCGGGCTTCTTGACCAGCCGGAGCAGGATTACACGCTCCTGTCTAAGAAGCTTGGCGTGGCTTCTACAGCCATTCGGGCGCTGGAGGGGCAGGGAGTGCTGGAAGTGCTGGAGGAGCAGGCTTTCCGCAACCCTGTGAGATATAAGGTGAAGGAGAAGAAAGAGGTCGTCTATGGCGAAGAGCAGAGCCGCGCGATCCGCACGTTCCGGGAGGATTATGACACCGGGAGGAGGGGGACGTACCTTCTCTATGGAGTGACGGGGAGCGGGAAGACAGAAGTGTATATGGAGATGATCTCTCACGTTGTGGCAAAGGGGAGGAAGGCGATCGTGCTGATCCCGGAGATCGCCCTTACATATCAGACAGTGATGCGGTTTTACGGCCGGTTCGGAGATCGGGTGTCCATCTTGAATTCCAGGCTTTCCCCGGGAGAACGTTCCGACCAGGTAGAGCGGGCAAAGCGTGGGGACGTGGATGTGATGATAGGCCCGCGCTCGGCGCTCTTTACGCCTTTTTCAGACCTAGGCCTGATCGTCATTGACGAGGAGCATGAGACGACTTATAAAAGCGAGCAAGTCCCAAGATATCATGCGCGGGAGACGGCAGTACAGAGGGCGAAGATGGAGGGGGCCAGTGTCGTTCTGGGCTCTGCTACGCCGTCACTGGAGGCATTCTACAGATGCAAGAGAGGGGAGTACACGCTCATTGCGCTTAAAAATCGGGTGCAAAAGCGGGAGCTGCCGGACGTATATACTGTAGATATGCGGGAAGAACTAAAGAATGGGAACCGCTCCATCTTAAGCAGCAGGCTGAAGAAGCTGATGGAAGAGAGGCTTAAAAGGGGACAGCAGGTCATGTTGTTCTTGAACCGCCGGGGATATGCAGGCTTTGTCTCCTGCCGTTCCTGTGGGCATGTAGTGAAATGCCCGCATTGCGATGTGTCTCTTTCTTCACACAAGGGCGGCCGACTCGTCTGCCATTACTGTGGCTACGAAGAGCGGGCGATAAGCATCTGTCCATCTTGTGGATCTTCCTACGTGGGAGGGTTCAAGGCGGGGACACAGGCAGTAGAGGAGCTGGTAAAGCGTGAATTCCCCTGTGCAAGAGCGCTCCGTATGGATATGGACACGACGAGGAATAAAGACGGCTATGAAGAGATATTGTCTGCATTTGCAAACGGAGAGGCCGATATTTTAATCGGAACGCAGATGATCGTGAAAGGACACGATTTCCCAGGAGTGACGCTTGTGGGAGTACTGGCCGCGGACATGTCGCTATACGGGGATGATTACCGCTCGGCAGAGCGCACCTTCCAGCTTCTTACGCAGGCTGCGGGAAGGGCCGGAAGAGGAGAAGGGAAAGGCGAGGTCGTAATCCAGACATACAGCCCCGGGCACTACAGCATCCAGATGGCGGAGAGGCAGGACTATGAAGGCTTTTATGAGGAGGAGATGCGCTACAGGGATCTGATGGGCTATCCGCCTGCGTCAGAGCTGCTTGCTGTGCTTCTCGCAGGAGAGGATGAGAGGCGGCTTGAGACGGCGGCGAAATATCTGAAAGAATTCGCAGTGCGTGCCGGGAAGAGAGAAATCCAGGCAATAGGGCCGGCAAGCCCCTATGTGGGGAAGGTGAAGGACATGTACAGAAGGGTGATCTATCTGAAATGTGAAGATTACCGCATCCTTACGGCCCTCAAAGACCGTATGGAGCAATATATCGAGATGAATAGCGGGTTTCAGGCGCTCTGGATCCAGTTCGACTTTAACCCGATGAATATATTTTAAAGATACCAGGGCGGGTCGCGGGAGTGCGTAGCACGCAGCGATCCGTAGGTATCATAGCCCCGGGGCTATTGGCTCGGGCATCATTTTAATACTTTTAACATAAGCAGGAGGACAGAAGGATGGCAGTAAGGAAGATCCGTGAACTGGGAGACGAGATATTGAGGAAGCAATGTAAAGAAGTGCCCAAGATGACTCTTCGCACGAAGATGCTCATCGGGGATATGCTCGACACTATGTATGATGCTATGGGCGTAGGGCTTGCGGCTTCACAGGTGGGGATATTAAAGAGGATCGTGACGATCGACGTAGGGGACGGTCCGATCGTCCTTATCAATCCTGAGGTCATCGAGACATCTGGAGAGCAGACCGGGGAGGAAGGCTGCTTAAGCGTGCCGGGAAAAGCCGGCGTTGTGACAAGGCCGAGCTATGCGAAGGTGCGGGCTCTCAATGAGAATATGGAAGAGATTGAGGTCGAGGGGGAAGGGCTGCTTGCAAGAGCGCTTCTCCATGAGATCGATCATCTGGACGGCAAAGTCTATGTAGATCTCGTAGAAGGCGGGCTGCACGATGTGAAAAAGGAAGGTGAAGAGTAGATGAGAGCCATATTTATGGGGACGCCCGATATCGCGGTGGGCGTATTAAAGGCTCTTGCGAAAGAGCATGAGGTCGTGCTGGCAGTCTCCCAGCCTGATAAGCCGAAAGGGCGGGGTGGCAGGACGCAGCCCACACCGGTGAAAGAGGCGGCTCTGGCGCTTGGCATCCCGGTCTTTCAGCCTGGAAGGGTACGCAGCGAGACGTGTATGGCAGAGCTTAGGAAATATCATGCGGATGTGATCGTTGTCATTGCTTTTGGACAGATTATCCCGAAAGAGATCCTTGAGATGACGCCGTATGGCTGTATTAACATCCATGCTTCTCTGCTTCCTAAGTACCGGGGGGCCGCGCCTATCCAATGGGCGGTCATCGACGGGGAGGAAGTATCTGGCGTCACGACGATGCAGATGGACGAAGGGTTAGATACGGGCGATATGCTGCTGAAAGAAGAGATCGTGCTGGAGGCGAAGGAGACCGGAGGCACGCTCCACGATAAGATCGCGCAGGCCGGCGCGCGCCTCTGTCTGGAGACGCTGCAAAAGCTGCAGGCCGGAGAGATCGTACCGCAGAAACAGCCGAAGGAAAGCCCTACGGCTTACGCCCGCATGTTGGACAAGGAGCTGGGGAACATTGACTGGGACAGTTCCGCCGTATCTATCGAGCGGCTTGTCAGGGGGCTGAATCCGTGGCCGAGCGCATACACGGACTGGGATGGAAAGGTTATGAAGATATGGCAGGCAGAAGTGTGCGACAGCGAGGGAAGTGAGAAGAGAGCCGAAAAAGAGAGTAAGCCGGGCACGATCGTGCATGTAGAGAAAGATGGATTTTATGTGCAGACAGGAGAAGGCATCCTGAAAGTCACAGAGCTCCAGATCCCGGGCAAAAAGAGGATGGACGCCGGGGCATTCTTAAGAGGATATAGCATAAAAACAGGAGAAATTCTTAAAAAATGTTAAAAAAATATGAAAATTAAGTATTTTGTCCTTGTTTTATATATAATGATATTGGAGCCAAAACAGGCTTTCTTAAATAGTACCTGATAAATTGCACAAATTATATTCTTCCTTGTTCCGGGTTACGCGCCTAAGAGCCTCTAAATGTTCTGGCGAAAGATTATGAATCGGGACGTAACCGCCCTCTATGCGCCGTCCATGGCGCAGATCGGGCTTCCGTCGGCGTCCATGCCGCCGGATTACTGGGCGCTGAGCAGACCATTAAGATGCTCTAATGCTCTCCACAGTCACAGATCAGAATACAATTTGTGCGATTTACCAATGCAAGTCTTAAGAGATTTGTTTTGATCTTAATATTATGTAGCAGGTAGGGAGGGAAAAATATGTTTTATCCGATAGGGTTCGGGCTGGACCCGACTTATATTCTTGTAATCATCGGTGTGATCATCTGCATGGTGGCGTCGGCGAAGATGAATTCCACATTCAATAAATATTCCAGAGTCCGCAATCACTCTGGAATGACAGGAAGGGAAGCGGCAGAGCAGATCCTTCACCGGGCGGGCATCTATGATGTCCGGGTAGAGCATGTGTCAGGCAATCTTACAGATCACTACGATCCCCGCACGAAAGTGCTAAGGCTTTCGGATGCCACTTACGGGCAGGCTTCTGTAGCGGCGCTCGGAGTCGCAGCGCATGAGTGCGGACATGCGATCCAGCACCAGGTCGGATATGTGCCGCTTAAGATCCGCGGCGCGCTTGTCCCGGTTGCTAACTTCGGGAGCAGCATCGCATGGCCGCTGATCCTGATCGGGCTTTTCTTTAGCTCACAGAGCTCCATTTTGTTTTTAAATCTCGGGATCCTGGCGTTCTCTCTGGCGGTATTGTTCCAGATCGTCACGCTTCCGGTAGAATTCAACGCTTCGGGCAGAGCCATCAGGATATTAGGGGAGAGTGGGATGCTTTATCCACAGGAGGTCCAGGACACAAAGAGAGTCCTGACAGCGGCTGCGCTTACTTATGTGGCGGGCGCGCTGTCCGCAGTGTTGAGCCTTCTTAGGATCCTGATACTTACAAGCGGCAGAAGAAGGGACTAGGAGACGATGGCGCATATAACAGGACGGGAGATCGCGCTTGAGACGCTCCTGCTCATCACAAGAGACGGAGAGTACAGCCATATAGCGTTGAAAGAGGTTCTTGATAAATATCAGTATCTGGAGAAGAGAGAGCGTGCGTTCATTACAAGGGTCGTGAACGGCACGCTTGAACGCATGCTTGAGCTTGATTATATTATCGACTCGTTCTCCAATGTGAAAGTACATAAGATGAAGCCGGTTATAAGAGAGATATTAAGAAGTGCGACATATCAGATAAAGTATATGGATTCCGTCCCGACAAGCGCGGCCTGCAATGAGGCGGTAAAGCTGGCGGTACGGAAAGGCTTCGGGAGTCTGAAGGGATTTGTGAACGGTGTGCTTCGGGAGATCGGCAGGAACCTTAAAGAAGTGGAATATCCAAAGGAGGAGATCTCTTCTCTCTCGGTGAGATATTCTCTCCCAGAGTGGCTTGTGCGCCAGTGGCTGTCAGAGTATGGCGAAGAGACGGTCAAGAGGATGGGAGAGGAGTTCTTAAAAGAGAAGCCTTTGTCCATCCGGTGCAATACGAGGAGAGGGACGCCGGAAGAATTAGAGGCGCAGCTGAAGAGAGAGGGCGTAACAGTTGTAAGAGAGCCTTCTGTCTTCGGGGCATTTTATATAGCGGGCTATGATTATCTGTCTGCACTCCCAAGCTTTCAGCAAGGGAAATTCTATGTGCAGGATATCAGCTCCATGAGAGTAGCCGGCCGGGCGGGGGTAAAGGAAGGACAGTACATTATAGATGTCTGCGCGGCGCCCGGCGGAAAAGCGCTTCACCTGGCAGAGCTCCTGAACGGGACGGGGCGCGTGGAAGCGCGGGATCTGACCGATCCGAAAGTCAGGCTTATAGAAGAGAATATAGAGAGGAGCGGGCTTGCTAACATTGTGGCAGTGCAGCAGGATGCGACGGTCACGGACGAAGGCTCTCTCGGGAAAGCAGATATCGTCCTTGCGGATCTTCCCTGCTCAGGCCTTGGGGTGCTTGGGAGGAAGCCGGATCTGAAATATAAGATGGATCCGCAGATGCAGGACAGCCTGGTGCTCCTTCAAAGGGAGATGCTCGCCACTGTGCAGCAGTATGTAAAGCCGGGGGGAAAGCTCATCTACAGTACGTGTACGATACACCAGGCAGAAAATGAGGGCAACGCCGCGTGGTTCGCCGCCTCGTACCCTGCGTTCGCTCTTATAAGCCAGGAACAGTGGATCCCGGGAAGAGACGCTGGAGATGGATTTTATATCGCACTGTTCCAAAAGGAGAATGCATGACGAAAAAAGATATTGTTTCATACGACCACGAAGAATTAATTCAGGAAATAAAGGATCTGGGGGAGAGGGACTACCGGGGGAAGCAGATCTATGCATGGCTCCACAAGAGAGGAGCGAGAAGCTTTGCAGAGATGACAGACATCTCAAAGAGCTTGCGGGACAGACTGGAGGAAGAGTATGAGATCGCGGCCCTGGATATGGCTGCGAGGCAGATCTCGAAGACGGATCCGACAGAGAAATTCCTGTTCGGGCTTTCTGACGGCAATCAAGTCGAGAGCGTGCTGATGCGGCATCCTTATGGGAGCTCCGTCTGTGTATCTTCCCAGGTGGGATGCCGTATGGGATGCAGGTTCTGTGCCTCGGCTATCGGCGGCCTTGTGCGGGATCTGACAGTGTCCGAGATGCTGGGGCAGGTGTACCAGATCCAGAAGATCACAGGGGAGAGAGTGTCTCATATCGTGGTCATGGGGACAGGAGAGCCGCTTGACAATTATGACAATTTCGTGAAGTTCATACATATGGCCAGCGACAAGCACGGGCTCAATATTAGCCAGAGGAACATTACAGCCTCTACATGCGGAATCGTGCCGGGCATACGGCGGCTGGCAGAGGAAGGGCTTCAGATAACCCTGGCGCTGTCGCTGCATGGCTCCAGCCAGGAGAAGCGAAAGAGCCTCATGCCGGTGGCAGCTCGCTATGATTTAGAGGAAGTATTAGAAGCGTGCGATTATTATTTTGAAAAGACGGGAAGAAGGGTTACTTTTGAGTACAGCCTTATAGCGGGAGCCAATGACTCGGACGAGGATGTAAAAGGACTGACCGCTATTTTGAAGCCGCGGAAGTTCCACCTGAACCTGATCCCGGTGAACCCGGTCAAAGAACGTGGGTTCCAGAATCCGGGCAGTAAAAAAGCACAAGAATTTGAAAATAAACTTGAAAAAAACGGAATAAATGTTACTATAAGAAGGGAAAGAGGCGCCGATATAGACGGAGCCTGTGGCCAGCTACGAAGACGCTATGCGTCCGGCAAAGAGGAGAAATAGATGAAATTTTATGCAATGACTGATGTAGGAAGGAAGCGGGAGATCAATCAGGATTATGTGTATGTGACAGATAAGACGATAGGGCCGTTCCCGAACCTTTTAGTGGTCGCGGACGGAATGGGCGGTCATAAAGCCGGGGATTTCGCATCAAAATATACAGTGAAAGTGCTGCGGGAGGAGCTGGGGAAGACTACGCTTGAGAAGCCTGAGGAGATCTTAAGAGACGTAGTCCTGACCGCGAACCATAAATTAATCTGCGCGGCACAGTCTGACGTGAAGCTCGAAGGGATGGGGACGACGCTGGTAGCGGCGACCGTCATCGGGAATACGCTGTATTTCTCTAACGTTGGGGACAGCCGCCTCTATCTGATCAATGATAAGATACGGCAGCTCTCCAAAGACCATTCCCTTGTGGAAGAGATGGTACGGCTTGGAGGGATTAAGGCGGAAGAGGCGAAGCATCATCCAGATAAGAACATCATCACCCGGGCCATGGGCGTGAAAGAGGATGTGGAAGCCGATATTTATGAACGCAGGCTGAAAAAAGGCGACATTATCCTTATGTGCACCGACGGGCTGAGCAATATGGTGGAGGATGAGGATATGTTCGATATCGTAAAGAGCGCCAGAGATATTGTGGAAGCAGTATTGATGTTGATAGAAAAGGCAAACAGCAACGGCGGGAGAGATAACATAGGGGTCGTTATGGCAGAGCCGCTTGCAGACGAGGTGGGTATATGGTAAAAGACGGGATTTTTTTAGGAAATCGGTATGAAGTGCTAAGTAAGGTCGGCGCGGGAGGCATGGCGGATGTGTATAAGGGGAGAGACACTATGCTGAACCGCTATGTCGCTATTAAAGTGCTGAAAAGAGAGTACAGGGAAGACGAGGATTTCGTTCGCAAGTTCCGCTCTGAGGCGCAGGCCGCGGCGGGGCTTTTAAATCCGAATATCGTCAACGTGTATGACGTAGGAGAAGATCGCGGCCTGAACTACATGGTCATGGAGCTTGTGGAAGGGATCACATTAAAAGATTATATTGAGAAAAAGGGGCGGCTGTCTCACAAAGAGGTCATCAGCATCGCGATCCAGATGTGCAACGGCATCGGCGCGGCGCATGCGGCGGGCATTATCCACCGTGACATTAAGCCGCAGAATATCATCATATCCAGGGACGGCAAGGTGAAAGTCACGGATTTCGGCATTGCGAAGGCAGTGACATCCAACACGATCAGCTCCAATGCAATGGGATCCGTCCATTACACGTCTCCCGAGCAGGCAAGAGGCGGCTACAGCGATGTGAAAAGTGATATTTACTCTATCGGGATCACGCTATTTGAAATGGTTACCGGACAGGTTCCGTTTGACGGAGATTCTACAGTGTCCGTAGCCATTAAGCATCTGCAAGAAGAGATCACGCCGCCGTCTGAGCTTGTGCGGGATATCCCGTACAGCTTAGAACAGATCATCCTGAAATGTACCCAGAAGAACGGGGAGAGAAGGTATGCTACGACAGGCGCGCTCATTCAGGATCTGAAGAGATCCCTTGTGGACCCGGACGGGGACTTTGTCGTGATCCCGCCGCTCCGCAACGCCAATACCGTCATTATTACAGATGATGAGCTGGATGATATCCGTCACTCTTATGACGACGATGATGAGCTGGATGAGTATGACGGCTACGGCTCGGATTATGATGATGACGGCTATGATGACGACGATTATGATGACGATGATTACGATCATGACGATTATGATGACGGCGATGACTACGATTATGATGATTACGACAACGACGGCAGACATGGAAGGAAGCAAGGCAGGGGAGGGCGCAGAGGCTCAGATGAAGTAAACCCCCGCATGAATAAGGTTATGAAGGTCCTGATGATCATCGTGGCGGTCATCATTGTGTTCATCGCGATCTTTGCCGTCGGCAGAGCAGCGGGGGTCTTTAAATCTTTTGGGCCGGGTATTACGGCAGATAAGAAGGAGAAGGAAGTAAAAGTCCCGGACGTTGTCGGAAAGAGCGAGGAAGAGGCAAAGCAGATCCTGAAGGAGAAAGAGCTTGGCATTAAAGTCGTGGAGAGGAAGGAGTCGGAGAAGTACGACGCAGGGACCGTAAGCGAGCAGAAACAGAAAGCGGGCTCCAAGGTGAAGAAGAATTCGACGATCCAGGTAGTCGTAAGCTCCGGCCTCATAGGGACGGAGATCCCTGTGCCGGACGTGTCGGGGCTGAGCGAGGGCGATGCCCAGAGGACTTTGGAGGACGCAGGGTTCAAGAAGATCTCTTCCGAGGCGGAGTACAGCGATACGGTCGCGGAAGGTACTGTGATCGGGACGACGCCGTCCGCCGGAGCCAATGCCACAGAAGATACAGAGATTAAGATGCTTGTGAGCAAAGGCGTGGAGAAGGTGGGAGTACCGTCCGTAGAAGGGCTGGCGCAGGAGGACGCCGAGAGCGCTATCACAGAGGCAGGGCTGATTGTGGCAGGCGTCACGACAGAGCACAGCGATACCGTGGAGGCCGGATATGTCATCTCCCAGGATCCGAAAGGAAAGAAGGTCGACAAGGGGACTGGAGTATCGCTTGTGGTGAGCGACGGCGACGGCAAAGTAGAAGTGGCTGATTTTACCGGAAGGACAGAAGATGAGCTGAAGGCGTGGGCGAATGAGAACAGATTGATTTTGGGACCGGAAGAGAAACATAGTGACTATCCGAAGGGAGAGGTTATCTCTCAGGATCCAAGATCCGGTAGAGTGAAGCAAAGCGACACGATTTATTATACAGTGAGCCTTGGGCCGGAACTGTCAGAGCCGCCTAAAGAAAAGGAGCCAGGGGTTCCAAATGGAGAAGGAGATCCTCTAGGGGAAGAAGAGTAGCAGGCGCTTATGCAGGGAAAGATAGTGAAAGGGATTGCCGGATTCTACTACGTTCATGTAGCGGAATCCGGTGTTTATGAATGCAGGGCAAAGGGAATATTCAGAAAAGACAGGATGAAGCCGCTTGTTGGCGATGATGTGGAGATGGAGGTCTTGGACGAGGCGGAGAAAGAAGGCAATATCACTGCTCTTCTTCCGAGGCGCAATGAACTGGTGCGCCCGGCGGTGGCAAATATCGACCAGGCGTTGGTAGTGTTCGCTATGGTAAAGCCAAGCCCCCATTTTAACTTGCTTGACCGGTTCCTGGTCATGATGGGCAGGAAGGGGATCCCGGCAGTCTTGTGTTTTAACAAAGAAGACATCGCGCTGGGAGAGAAGCTGGCACAATTGGAAGAGATCTACAGGGCGTGTGGATGTCCTCTCCTTTTCATCAGTGTCAAAGAGGGCAGGAATATAGAAGCGCTGGAAGAGCTTCTGGAGGGGAAGACGACGGTCATCGCAGGGCCTTCCGGCGTTGGGAAGTCTTCTCTGATCAATCTCTTAAAGCCGGGAGCCGATATGGAGACCGGGAGCATCAGCCGTAAGATTGAGAGAGGGAAGCACACGACAAGGCATTCCGAGCTGTTCTTGCTTAGAGAAGGCTCTTATATTATGGACACGCCGGGCTTTAGCTCTCTTTATGTAAATGATTTTGAGAAAGAAGAATTGAAGATGTATTTCCCGGAATTCGCATCTTATGAGGGGAAATGCAGGTTCAAAGGCTGCGACCATATGCACGAGCCGGGCTGCGCGGTGAAAGAGGCCGTGGAGGCGGGAGAGATACATGCCGTGCGCTATGCAAGCTACAGGGAAATGTACGAGGAGCTGAAAAACAGAAGGAGATATTAGATATGGGATATATTCTTGCGCCGTCTATTTTGTCGGCAGATTTTAAGAATTTGGGAGAGCAGATGAAGATAACGGAGGAGAATGGGGCGAGATACGTGCATTTTGACGTGATGGACGGCATGTTCGTCCCGAGCATCTCTTTTGGGATGCCGGTATTGAAATCTATCGCGGGGGCGACGGGACAGGTGATGGACGTGCATCTTATGGTGCAGGATCCGATCCGTTATATCGAGGCGTTTAAAGAGGCGGGGGCGGATATACTGACGGTCCATCTGGAGGCGTGCAAGGATGTGAGGGCCGCAATAGGCAAGATACGGGAATGTGGCATGAAAGTAGGCTTGTCTGTCTGTCCGGATACGGCGATAGAGGAAGTGGAAGACCTTCTTGCCGACATAGATATGCTGTTGATCATGAGCGTCCATCCGGGCTTCGGGGGACAGAAATTCATTCCGGGATCTCTTGATAAGATAAGAAAGGCAAGACGGATGGCAAGAGACAAAGGGCTTGACCTCGACATTGAGGTGGATGGCGGCATCTACCATGACAATGTGCAAGATGTGCTTGACGCAGGAGCGAATGTGATCGTGGCGGGATCGGCGGTATTTAAAGGCGATGTGGCGGATAATACAAGCCGGTTCGCAGGGATATTAGATAGTTGTGCCACTAAAGGAGGCGGGCGGATTTCGTCTGACAAGATATGAGTAAGAGGACTGTGATCGTAAGCGGAGGAGAGCTAGAAAGAGAATTTGTGCTGTCTGTACTGAAAGAATCAGATGCCAGCTGTATTATCGCGGTTGACAGGGGGATGGAATTTCTTTACGACAATAAGATCCAGCCAAGCTACATTGTGGGGGACTTTGACAGTGTGAAAGAAGAGGTGGCCTGCTATTACAGGGATGAGACAACGGTCCCGATCCGCCAGTATAACCCAGAGAAAGATGCGTCCGATACGGAGATCGCCGTGCGGTTCGCAGTCACGCTGGGATGCCAGGAGCTGCTGATACTTGGCGCTACAGGAGGGCGGATCGACCATCTGTGGGCCAACGTACAGACTCTTGCCATCCCGTTCCGCGCAGGCATAGACGCCAGGATCCTGGATTCCAGGAACCAGATCCGGCTGCTTGGAGGGGAAGCTCATCTCAGGAAAGAGGACGCGTTCGGAAAATATTTTTCCGTATTCCCGCTTGGAGGAGAGATTTATAGGTTTAACATTACGGGGGCGAGATATCCGCTCCGCGACCATGTGCTGTCGCCTTACGACAGCCTGTGCGTGAGCAACCAGATCGAGGGGGAAGAGGCGGTGATCAGCTTCCCGGCAGGGATCGTGATACTGATGGAGACACGTGATAAGGAGGAGAAGAGATAAATGAAGCTAGGGATCGTCGGTCTGCCCAATGTGGGCAAAAGCACGTTGTTCAACTCTCTTACGAAGGCAGGGGCGGAATCGGCCAACTATCCGTTCTGCACGATAGACCCCAATGTGGGCGTTGTGACCGTGCCGGACGAGAGGCTTACAGTATTGGGAGAGATGTACAAGACAAAGAAGATCATCCCCGCGGCCATTGAATTCGTGGATATTGCAGGACTTGTGAAAGGGGCGTCAAAAGGAGAGGGCCTCGGGAACCAGTTTCTTGCCAATATACGCGAGGTGGACGCGGTCGTCCATGTAGTGCGCTGTTTTGAAGACAGCAATATCGTCCATGTAGACGGGGATATCGATCCGCTCCGGGATATTGAGACGATCAATCTGGAGCTTATCTTCTCCGACCTTGAGATTTTGGAGAGAAGGATCGCCAAGACAGCCAAGACTGCGAGAAATGATAAGGCTGCCGCAAAGGAGCTGGGCCTTCTGGAGAAGATCAAGGCGCATTTAGAAGACGGGAAGCAGGCCAGGACTTTCGCAGGGGCGGAGGACGAAGAAGAGGAAGCGTGGCTTGCAGGCTACAATCTTCTGACATGCAAGCCAGTCATATACGCCGCTAATGTGGCGGAGGACGATCTGGCGGAAGACGGCGCGGGAAATGCGGGCGTATGCAAGGTGCGCCAGTACGCGAAGGAAGAAGGAAGTGAAGTGTTCGTCGTGTGCGCGCAGATTGAGCAGGAGATCGCGGAGCTTGACGACGATGAGAAAAAGATGTTCCTGGAAGATCTGGGGATCGCAGAGTCCGGGCTTGAAAAGCTGATTAAGGCCAGCTATCGGCTGCTTGGCCTGATCAGCTATCTGACGGCGGGAGAGCCGGAAGTAAGGGCATGGACGATTACAGAAGGGACGAAGGCGCCCCAGGCGGCGGGCAAGATCCACACGGACTTTGAGAGGGGCTTTATCCGCGCAGAGGTTGTCTCTTATGACGATCTGATCGCCTGCGGCACCCACGCCGCTGCGAAAGAGAAGGGGCTGGTGCGTCTGGAAGGGAAAGAGTATGTAGTGAAAGACGGAGATATCATGCTGTTCCGTTTTAATGTATAATGCAGTCTGTGTATCATGTCGGGGGAAGATCGCAGGAATGAAAATCAGGAAGGAAGTAGATAATAGATGGACAGGATGATAGAATTTCCGAATCTTGGGATCCGATTGCCCTCTGTGGGGGATCATATTACTGTATTTGGATTCGATATTGCTTTCTATGGGATCATTATCGGTATTGGGATCTTAACCGGGATATTTATAGCGGCGGCAGAGGCGAAAAGGACGGGGCAGGATCCGGAGGGATATTTTGACTTTGCCATCTATGCGGTCATATTTTCTATAATAGGGGCCAGGATCTATTATGTTGTGTTTTCGTGGGATATGTATAAAGAAGACTTGTTGAGCATCCTCAATCTCAGGCAGGGAGGGCTCGCCATCTACGGCGGGGTCATAGCGGCGATCGTCACGACATTTGCATATGCAAGGATAAAGAAGATGTCTGCCGCTCTCATCTTTGACACAGCGGGATTAGGGCTTGTGGCGGGACAGGCGATCGGGCGCTGGGGGAATTTCTTCAACCGTGAAGCTTTCGGTGAATATACCGACAGCCTTTTCGCCATGCGGCTTCCTGTGAGCGCAGTGAGAAGCTCTGACATTACGGATCTTATGCGGGAGCATATGGAGGTTATAGACGATATATCTTTCATACAGGTACACCCTACGTTCCTGTACGAGTCGATGTGGTGCGCGGGAGTGCTGCTCCTGTTGCTTTTGTACCGCAGGCATAAGCGGTTCGATGGAGAAGTATTCCTCCTCTACCTTCTGGGATATGGGCTGGGGAGGCTTTGGATCGAAGGGCTCCGCACAGACCAGCTTCTTATACCGGGCACGCAGCTTGCGGTGTCCCAGGTGCTGGCCGGCACATTGGCCATCGTGTCTGTCGGGATGATCGTGTGGCGGAGGAAGCGCGCCTGTACGCGAAAATGAACAAAAATAGCTGGAAGAATCACTAGACTTTTAGAGGGTTCCGGGCTATAATGATTTTATACGTCAAGTTGTCCTCAGTGTGCCCTTTTTTACACTGAGGATATACCCATCCGGGCATCCCGCAATATATGCCTCCAAAGGAGGCGAGCGGACTTCGTCCGATAAGGTATAGAAAAATGTATCATTTTTTAAGGAGGAACAACAAAAATGGCAAGAAAAATGAAGACCATGGATGGTAATCAGGCGGCAGCTCATGCGTCATATGCGTATACCGAAGTTGCGGCCATTTACCCGATCACGCCGTCATCTGTTATGCCGGAGCACGTAGATGAGTGGGCTACAGAGGGCAGAAAGAACATCTTTGGACAGACTGTCCAGGTAACGGAGATGCAGTCAGAGGCGGGCGCGGCAGGAGCAGTGCACGGCTCTCTTGCAGCAGGAGCGCTTACGACGACATTTACGGCATCTCAGGGATTGCTGCTTATGATCCCTAACATTTATAAAGTGGCCGGAGAACAGCTTCCGGGCGTATTCAACGTATCTGCGCGCGCGATCGCAAGCCATGCGCTCTCCATTTTCGGAGATCATTCTGACGTTTATGCATGCCGTCAGACGGGAGCTGCAATGCTCTGCGAGTCCAGCGTCCAGGAAGTTATGGATCTGACGCCGGTCGCTCACTGTGCAGCGCTTAAGGGCAAGCTGCCGTTCATCAATTTCTTTGACGGGTTCCGCACATCTCACGAGATCCAGAAGATCGAGGCATGGGATTACGAGGATCTGAAAGAGCTGGTAGATATGGACGCCATTGATGAGTTCAGGAACCATGCGCTGAATCCGAACCACCCTTGCCAGAGAGGATCTGCTCAGAATCCGGACGTCTTCTTCCAGGCGAGAGAGGCATGTAACCCGTTCTACGACGCTATGCCTGCGATCGTTCAGGAATATATGGACAAGGTGAATGCGAAGATCGGAACGGATTATAAGCTGTTCAACTACTATGGAGCGCCGGACGCAGAGAAAGTCATCATCGCGATGGGCTCTGTGTGCGACACGATCGAGGAGACGATCGACCACCTGATGGCGGCAGGCGAGAAAGTGGGCGTTGTGAAAGTACGCCTGTACAGACCGTTCAGCGCAAAGGCATTTATCGATGCGATTCCGGACACGGTTAAGACGATTAACGTTCTTGACAGGACGAAAGAGCCGGGAGCGCAGGGCGAGCCATTATTCCTCGACGTTGTATCCGCGCTGAAAGGCACGAAGTTCGATGCAGTCCCGATCCTCAGCGGACGCTACGGCTTAGGCTCCAAAGACACGACTCCGGCGCAGATCGTTGCAGTATTTAACAATACGGACAGAGCGAGATTTACGATCGGTATCGTGGACGACGTGACACATCTCTCCCTTGACGAAGGAGAAGCCATCTCTACGACTCCGGAAGGGACGATCAACTGTAAGTTCTGGGGGCTTGGAGCAGACGGTACGGTAGGAGCGAACAAGAACTCCATTAAGATCATCGGCGACCACACAGATATGTACGCACAGGCTTACTTTGACTATGATTCCAAGAAATCCGGCGGCGTTACAATGTCCCACCTGCGTTTTGGCAAGAAGCCGATCAAGTCTACTTACCTGATCCGCCATGCCAACTTTGTAGCTTGCCACAATCCTTCTTATATAAATAAATATAATATGGTACAGGAGCTTGTCGACGGCGGTACGTTCCTTCTGAACTGCCCATGGGATATGGAAGGCCTTGAGAAGCATCTGCCAGGACAGGTGAAAGCGTTCATCGCAAACCACAATATTAAATTCTATACAATTGACGGTATCAAGATCGGTAAAGAAGTCGGCCTTGGCGGCCGCCGTATCAACACGATCCTTCAGTCTGCATTCTTCAAGCTGGCTTCCATCATTCCTGAGGAAGAGGCTATTGATCTTATGAAGAAGGCGGCGAAGGCTACCTACGAAAGAAAGGGCGATAAGATCGTACAGATGAACTACGACGCCATCGACGCCGGCGCGAAACAGGTGCATGAAGTAGCTATTCCGGATTCCTGGAAATCCTGCGAGGACGAAGGCTTATTTACACCGGAAGTAAAAGGCGGAAGAAAAGACGTTGTAGATTTCGTTAAGAATATCCAGGCAAAAGTAAACGCACAGGAAGGGGATTCCCTCCCGGTATCTGCGTTCAGCGATTACGCAGACGGATCCACTCCGTCCGGCTCCTCAGCATATGAGAAGCGCGGCATTGCGGTAGATATCCCTGTATGGATCGAGGAGAACTGTATCCAGTGTAACCGTTGTGCATATGTATGCCCGCACGCAGTTGTCCGTCCGGTAGCGCTCACAGAGGACGAGCTCGCTAAGGCTCCGGAAGGGACGAAGGCGATCGATATGATCGGCGTGCCAGGCATGAAGTTCACGATCACAGTATCTGCTTATGATTGTACAGGATGCGGCTCCTGTACGGATGTATGTCCGGGCAAGAAGGGCGAGAAGGCTCTCGTACTGCAGAACCTTGAGGCGAATATAGATGTTTCCCAGGAGAAGTTCGATTTCGGAAGGACGATCGAAGTGAAGCCGGAAGTCGTGGCTAAGTTCAAACCGGAGACAGTGAAGGGAAGCCAGTTCAAACAGCCGCTCCTTGAGTTCTCAGGCGCATGTGCGGGCTGTGGCGAGACGCCTTATGCAAAGCTTATTACGCAGCTGTTCGGAGACAGGATGTACATTGCCAACGCGACAGGATGTTCTTCTATCTGGGGCAACTCTTCGCCTTCCACACCGTACACGGTGAACGATAAGGGACAGGGACCGGCATGGTCGAACTCTCTGTTTGAAGACAATGCAGAGTTCGGTTACGGTATGCTCCTCGCGCAGAAGGCGATCCGCAAGAGGCTGAAAGAGAATGTGGAGTCTGTTGCGGCAGCTGACGCAGCTTCCGCAGAAGTAAAGGCAGCGTGCCAAGAGTACCTTGACACATTTGACTGCGGCGCATCAAACGGGGACGCTACAGATAAGCTGGTAGCGGCGTTAGAGGGCTGCGATTGCGATACGTGTAAAGAGATCGTTAAGAATAAAGACTTCCTTGCAAAGAAATCCCAGTGGATCTTCGGCGGCGACGGATGGGCTTACGATATCGGGTTCGGCGGCGTTGACCATGTGCTTGCAAGCGGCGAGGATATCAATATTATGGTATTTGACACAGAAGTGTACTCCAACACAGGCGGACAGTCCTCCAAGGCTACGAAGACAGGCGCTACGGCACAGTTCGCGGCAGGCGGGAAAGAGACGAAGAAGAAAGATCTTGCCGGGATCGCGATGAGCTATGGCTATGTATATGTGGCGCAGATCGCTATGGGCGCAGACTTCAACCAGACTGTAAAGGCGATCGCAGAGGCAGAGGCTTATCCGGGGCCATCTATCATCATCGCTTATGCTCCATGTATCAACCATGGTATTAAGAAGAGTATGACGAAGGTTCAGGAAGAAGAGAAGCTGGCGGTAGAGTGCGGATATTGGAACAACTTCCGCTTCAACCCGGCGGCAGAGGGCGCGAAGTTCACGCTTGACAGCAAGGAGCCGACCGGCGATTACCAGGCGTTCCTTGACGGTGAGGTCCGCTACAGCGCGCTTAAGAGAGCAAATCCAGAGAAAGCTGAGAAGCTCTTCGCTAAGAATGAGGCAGAAGCAATGGAGAGATACGCTTATCTTAAAAAACTTGTTACTCTTTACGGAGAGGACTAAGAATTATAATTAAAGAAGGGGACGTACGCTTTTTGCGAAAGCGTACGTCCCCTTCTTTAAAAGAGGGTGTCCCTTTTTGCGAAATCCTCTGTCCCTAGTTGACAATATGACAAAAAGATGTTAAATATATTACTATATGAATAATGAGATTTGATAGAGGCGCGGGTTTCATCAGTAACCTTTGGGCGATAGTTTGGAAGACTGTCCGGGGAGAAAGGGGAATCTGCCGAAGAGGCCGGATGATTCCAAGTCCGTCTTCTGGGACGAGGGCATAAGATGCCCCGTACTGTCACAGCAGTGGAGCGCTATCAGTGTGAAGATTACGCCATCGAAGCGACGGACTGTGCTGTTTCCATGGCGTTTTTGTCATATAAGGAATGCAGAACAATTTCTCTTTGTTCATGGGGAACCAGTTTTTAACACGCAGAAGAGAAAGAGAGGACATTTGAGATGATGAGAGGGAAAAGGAAAGCATGTTGGGGCACGCTTGTATTTCTGCTTATGCTTGCGTGCAGCTCTATGACCGCGTTCGCGGCAGAGGAAGCGGCAGAGTATGTACCGTCCATGTACGGGACATTCTGGGCGCTGATCCCGCCGATCGTTGCCATCGGCCTTGCACTGATTACAAAAGAAGTGTACAGCTCGCTGTTCGTAGGGATCCTGATCGGGGGGATCTTCTACTCGGGATTCCAGTTTGAGCGTACAGTTACTCATGTATTCCAGGATGGGATCGTCGGAGTGCTGTCTGACAGCTACAATGTAGGTATTTTAGTATTCCTCGTGGTGCTTGGCATTATGGTAAGCATGATGAATAAAGCAGGAGGAAGCGCCGCGTTCGGGCGTTGGGCGAGCACGCACATTAAGAGCCGCGTAGGAGCGCAGCTTGCTACGATACTGCTCGGCGTTCTGATCTTTATTGACGACTATTTTAACTGCCTGACAGTAGGAAGCGTAATGCGCCCGGTGACGGACAAGCATAATGTGTCCCGTGCGAAGCTGTCTTACTTAATCGACGCGACGGCGGCGCCGGTGTGCATCATCGCGCCGATCTCCTCATGGGCGGCGGCAGTTACGGGATTCGTAGAGGGCGAGGACGGCTTCTCCATCTTTATACGTGCGATCCCGTATAATTATTATGCGCTGCTTACAATTGTCATGATGGTGACGATCGTGGCGCTGAACATGAATTACGGCCCTATGAAGCTTCACGAAGACAATGCGGTGAAAGGGGATCTGTACACGACCCCGGACAGGCCTTATGCCAATGCAGGCTCAGAAGAAGTAAATGAAAAAGGCGGAGTCATCGACTTGATCTTCCCTATCGCGGTGCTGATTGTGGCGTGTGTGATCGGTATGATCTACACAGGAGGCTTTTTTGGAGGAGCAGGATTCGTTGAGGCGTTCTCTGGAAGCGACGCGTCTGTAGGCCTGATGCTTGGCAGTTTCTTTGCGCTGATTATCACGATCGCATTTTATGCAATAAGAAAGAGCCTGAAGTTCGGAGAGTCTATGTCCTGTGTCCCGGAAGGGTTCAAGGCCATGGTACCTGCGATCTTGATCCTCACCTTCGCATGGACTTTGAAGGCTATGACAGACAGCCTTGGGGCGGCGGAGTATGTGGCGGGAGTCATGGACGGAGCGGCCAGAGGGCTTGTGAACCTTCTCCCAGCGATCATCTTCCTTGTAGGATGCTTCCTTGCATTTGCGACAGGGACTTCCTGGGGGACTTTCGGAATACTGATCCCGATCGTTGTCGCCGTATTCGCAGGGACCAATGAGAATATGATGATCATGTCCATCTCGGCATGTATGGCAGGAGCCGTATGCGGGGATCACTGCTCGCCAATCTCTGATACAACGATCATGGCGTCGGCAGGCGCCCAGTGCAATCATGTAAACCATGTGACGACGCAGTTGCCGTATGCGGTCACAGTGGCGGCCGTATCTTTTGTGACTTACGCCATCGCAGGGTTTATCCAGAACCCGGTCATCTGCCTTCCGATCGGCATTGTACTGATGGTGGGGACGCTGTTCGTAATAAGGAGCATGACAGATAAAAAATAATGTAAGAGGAAGCTTTAAAGAAGGCTTTGCATATTAATGTGAGAGCTGTACATATAAAGTGCAGTTCTCACATTTTTGCATACCCTCAGTGTACAAGAGGACATACGCCATGTGTTCACTTGTACACTGAGGGTAAGGAAAGGAAAGAAGCCATGGGGAAGATAAAAGTAACAGGATGTGGGGTAGAGGGAGTGAAGATCATTGAGCCGGAAGTATTTGGAGACGAGCGGGGATGGTTTATGGAGGCCTGGCATAAGGAGGACTATGAAGAGGCAGGGATAGAATGCACATTCGTACAGGATAACCGCTCCTATTCGAGGAAGGGGGTCTTAAGAGGGCTTCATTTTCAGAAGGAATATCCTCAGGATAAGCTGCTCAGCGTCCTTAAGGGAGAGATTTTTGATGTGGCTGTGGATATCCGCAAAGGCTCCCGTACTTATGGGAAATGGTTCGGGATCTTTCTGTCGGAGGAGAACAAGAAGCAACTATTTATTCCGAAAGGTATGGCTCATGGGTATCTGGTAATGTCAGAAGAAGCGGAGATCTTCTATAAGTGCAGTGAAAGATACCACCCGGAGGATGAAGACGGGATCTACTGGAAAGATGAGAAGATAGGGATCGTCTGGCCCATTGAGGAGGGAATGGACATTCTTCTTTCAGAAAAGGACAGAAGATGGAAGGAGCTGGAATGAAGATACTGGTGACAGGGTGCGGCGGGCAGCTGGGGAGAGCAGTGGCAGAAGAGCTGCAATCCAGAGGCCATACGGTTGTCAGGACCGACAGGAAGAATATGGATATCACGGACAGAGAAGCGGTGGAGAGGATGCTCCTTTCCGAGGAGCCGGATGTGATCGTCCACTGCGCGGCCTATACGAATGTGGAGCATGCCGAAGAGGAGCCGTCTCTGTGCAGGATGGCCAATGTGCAGGGGACGGCCCATATAGCTAAGTACTGTAAGCGGCAGGGCAGAAAGCTTCTCTACATAAGCACGGACTATGTGTTCGGAGGGGAGGGCGACGGCCCCCATGGAGAAGACGATAAGGCGTCTCCAATCAATGTATACGGGCAGAGCAAATACGACGGGGAGCAGATCGTACGGACGCTGGACAGATATTTCATCGTCAGGACGTCTTGGGTATTTGGAAAAGGGGGGAATAATTTTGTCACAGCTATCCTAAGGAGAGCGAGGCAGGGGCAGGCCTTACAGGTAGTAGACGACCAGATCGGCTCGCCTACCTATACAGACGACCTGGCGGCGCTTCTTGCAGATATGGCAGAAAGCGAGGAGTACGGCGTATACCATGCTACGAATGAGGGGGAATGTACATGGTATGAGCTTGCAAGGGAGACAGTACGGCTGGCAGGCATTGACGCCGAGATCACGCCGATTTCCGCCGCCGCATATGGCGGGAAGGCGAAGCGCCCGTCTGACAGCCGTCTGGCGAAGCACGCGCTCGACAGAGCCGGATTCCGGCGCCTTCCTGACTGGAAGGATGCATTGAAGAGATATATACAATATCTATAAATAGCCTTTGCTTATTGAAAAAACCGATTTAACAATAAGTAAAGGCTGTATTAGTATAAAGTGGGAGAGAAAAACAAAATGGTCAGCATTGTTTTAAGCACATACAATCGTGCGTGCACGATAAAAGAAGCAATAGACAGCATCCTTGGGCAGACATACGCAGACTTTGAGCTTATCATTGTCGATGACGGCTCTACAGACAATACGCTGGAGCTGCTGCGTGATTACGAAGATGAGAGGATCCGTCTGTTTCCGTTCCAGGAGAACCAATATTATTGTATTGCGGCGAATTTCGGCATACGGCAGGCAAGAGGAGAATATGTGGCTTTTGCTACAAGCGATGACACATGGGAGCCGGAAAAGCTGGAGCTCCAGATAGATTATCTGGAGAAGAGGGCGGAATGCGGCGCATGTTTTACAATTTCGGACGTTATAAATGAGACAGGTGAGAAGAGCAATGAAGAGTTCCATATGTTATCAGGCCTTCTTCTTCGGAATTATCATACCCGGAAGGAATGGATCCAGAGATTCATATTTGAAGGGAACTGTCTGTGCCACCCGTCGGCGGTCGTGCGAAGGACGGTGCTGGACGATGTAGGCTATTATAATCTTCTGTTCTGCCAGTCGGCAGATATGGATCTGTGGCTTCGGATCATAAGAAAGTACCAGATCCATGTAATCAATAAGAAGCTGGTCTGCTACAGATGCTATAAAGATCCGAACGCCCAGGTGAGCGGCGCGGACGAGATGAAGGCAGCCCGCTTTGTGAACGAGCATATGATCATAAGGCGTACATTTATCCGGGACTTAAGCCCGGAGGAGATGATAAAGTTCTTCGGTGATTGTTTTCAGAACAAAGACGCGTGCTCGCCTCAGGAGATCGAGATAGAGAAAGCATTCCTACTTATGGATTGTGCCAGAGGGCTTCCAGACTTCCATATTCTTGGGATCGAGAAGTTTGAAGAGATCTTAAGGGATCCGGAGCTGTTCCGGATATTGAAGGAAAAGTACGGCGTAAAGATCCAGGACATATACAAATGGAACCTGGGGCATTTTTATATGGATTTCGGGATCCATACAAGGCTTGCCGAAAGGGACAGGACTATCCTGGCGTTGGAGGAAAGGCTTAAGGAGAGGCAGCGGGAAGAAGAGGAGCGCGCACGGCAGCAAGAAGAAGAGCGTCAGGCGCTGTTAGGAGAGATCCAGAGGCAAAGAGAAGAGATCCGGGACCGTGAAGAACAGATCCATGAGCGTGAAGGACAGATCCGGGACCGTGAAGAAGAGATCCGGGACCGTGAAGGGCAGATTCTTGATCGTGAGGAACAGATCCGCGACCGTGAGGAGGAGATAAAGCGTCAGAAGGAGAGAGTAAAAGAATGCAAAGAGCAGTGCATGGACGCGCAATTCCGCCTGAGCATGAAGGAGAGAGAGCTGAGAGAATCACGGGAGGAACAGCGGAAGGCTTCTTCGCTTCTTGAAGCAGCATTGCTGGAGAATCTACAGATAAAAGAAAGAGATAAAGGGTAATAAGAAAGAGAGGGTCAGACATGAGGAAGAAAGTAAAGAGAACAGGAACGGTATTGCTTGTCGCAGCGCTTTTTAGTATTATGACGGTCGGCTGCGGCGCTTCAATAAAATCGGAGAAGGCGGACGGCACTTCACAGTTTGCCGGAGACTTCGTGATAAGCGCAGGCGAGGCCAAGAAGAAGATCGGACAGGAGGATGTCCTTTTTGTAGACGCCCGCGGGCCGGAGCTGGCCGGGAAGGGGACCATCGAAGGAGCCGTCGTGACAGACTGGCCGTCTTTATCGACCTGTGAGGAGGGACAGGCAGGGGATGAAGGATGGGGGCTCGTCCCATCCGCGGAAGATTTAAGCGGACGGCTTCAGAACCTGGGCATCGACCCGGACAAAGAGATCATCGTACTTGGACAGCCGGAGGACGGCTGGGGCGAAGACGGAAGGATCGTCTGGGAGCTGAGGCAGGCAGGCTGCCAGAATGTGAAAGTCGTTGACGGGGGCATTACGGCAATGAAGGATATCGGCGTCGATACAGATGGAAGCCCGGCGCAGCCAGAAGCGTCTGATATAGTGATCCAGTCTCTGGATAAATCCCATGATATAACGACAGAAGAGATACAGGCACATTATGAGGATTATACGATCGTAGATGTGCGCGCTGTAAAAGAATATGAAGGCGCCAGGCTGTATGACGAGGCACAGGGAGGGCATCTTCCGGGGGCTGTGAATATCCCATATACGGATCTGTTCCAGGCGGACGGGACGCTAAAGGATAATGAAACGATTACCAAGATGTTTGAAGACAATGGGATCGAGAAGGACGATAAGATCGTGACTTACTGTACCGGCGGGATCCGTTCCGCATATGTGCAGCTTGTCCTGGAAATGTGCGGCTATGAGAATACATATAATTACTGTCAGTCATTCTGGAGATGGGCAGTCGTCGGAGAGGTGGAATAAGGAGGGTGGGAGAATTCTTAAAATTCAAGGCCCTCTTGTATGAGCTTGTAATAAGAGATGTGAAGATAAAATACCGCCGCTCCATATTGGGCGTGCTGTGGACGGTATTGAACCCTCTTCTTATGATGATCGTGCTATACCTTGTGTTCTCAAGATTGTTCCGGTTTGATATTGACAATTACAGCATCTATCTTCTGAGCGGTCAGGTGATCTTCAACTATTATCAGTCGTCTACGACAGACGCGATGCTGTCCATCGTCGGGAATGCCTCTCTGATTAAGAAGGTGTATGTGCCAAAGCACATGCTCGTGGTGGCGAAGATCTTATCGGGGGCAGTGAACCTGCTGGCGTCATTTGTAGCGCTTCTGGCTGTAGTGCTTGTCACAGGCGGACGGATACACATTACGATCTTCCTGGCGTTCATCCCGTTTGCATATATCATCTTATTTTCCCTTGGGACAGGGTTCGCGCTTGCGGCGGTTACGGTAAAGTTCCGGGATATCATACACCTGTACGGGGTGTTCTGCACAGTGCTGTTCTACCTGACGCCCACTATCTATCCGATCTCGATCCTGCCTTTTTATATGAGGCTGGCCGTGTATTTTAACCCGCTCACAGGGATTATCGACATATTCCGGGAGATCGTGATGGAAGGAAGCGTGCCCGGGCTGGGCCGCATACTTTATTGTGGCCTTATGTCCCTGTTCGTGTTCTTTGAAGGGCTTACTATTTTTAAAAAGAGGCAGAGCTCGTTTATTCTTGATATATAGAGGTGGCTGCTGTGGGGAAACAGATTATCGAGGCAAAGGGAGTCTCTATGAGGTTCAATCTGGCGTCGGAGAAAGTAGACAATATAAAAGAATATTTTGTGAAGAAGATAAAAGGAGGCATTTCTTACGCCAGCCTCTGGGCGCTTAAGGGCGTGGATTTTCAGATGGAGGCGGGAGAGAGCGTCGCCCTTATCGGGCTTAACGGCAGCGGGAAAAGTACGTTCCTTAAGATTCTTGCAGGGGTGCTGGAGCCGACAGAAGGGTCGGTGAAGGTGGAGGGAGCAGTGGCTCCCCTCATTGAGCTTGGCGCAGGGTTCGATATGGATCTGACGGCAAGGGAGAATGTATGGCTGAGCGGAGCGATCCTTGGCTATCCCCGCTCTGTCATGCGCGAGCATTATGATGAGATTGTAGAATTCAGCGGATTGCAGGAGTTCATGGATATCCCTGTGAAGAACTTTTCATCGGGGATGGCAGCCAGGCTTGCGTTCGCTGTTATGACGTTCGGGGCGCCGGATATTTTAATCGTCGATGAAGTCCTCTCGGTAGGGGACTTTACTTTTCAGGAAAAATGTAAGAAGCGCATCCAGGAGCTTGGGAAGAGAGGGACGGCTATCCTTCTTGTGTCCCACAGTGTAGAACAGGTGCAAAAGATCTGTTCCAGAGCAGTGTGGCTGGAAAAAGGCATTGTGCAGATGGACGGCCCCTGCCAGGCGGTGACCGAGGCATATGTACGAAGAGAAGAGGACAGGGCCGCCGGGGACAAAGTGAAAGAAGCGACGTTCGACATTGTCGTGCCACTCTATCGGACGCCGCCGGACTATCTGGACGATATGATCCGTTCTGTGCAGGCGCAGACATATGACAAGTGGAAGCTGTACCTCTCTGACGGGAGCGGGGAAGGCTCTCCTCTGAAAGAGATGCTGGAAGCCTATGCCTCCCAGGACGAAAGGATCCATATTATACACAATGGCTGTCGGCTCCGTGCGCCTGACAATATAAACCGGGCGCTTAAAAGGGCAGAGGGCGATTACGTCGTATTTTTAGGGCACGATGATACATTGTCGCCGGAGACGCTTGAGGAGTGCGTAAAAGTAATCCACAGCTGCCCGGAAGCACAATTTATTTACACAGATGCAGATAAGATCTCAGAGGACGGCAGGGAGTATTGCCAGCCTTGCAGGAAACAGGGCTTTAATCTGGATCTGCTTAGAAGCTACAATTATATAGGCCGCCTTTCTGTAGTGCGAAAGGATTTAAGAGAGAGGGTGGGATATATGGATCCGGAGTATGACGGCGCTCATGACTATGATTATACGGTACGCTGCGTGGAGCAGACAGGCCATATCGTCCATATCCCGAAGATCCTTTATCACTGGAGGATGAGCCCAGGCTCGGTGGCGACGTCTACGACGAATAAGCCCTATGCCTATGAGTCTGCAAGGAAGCTCCTGATGGCTCACTATGCAAGAGCAGGCATTGACGCGGATGTACAGTATACGCCATACGGGTCTTACCGCTCCATCTACAGGATAAAAGAAAGCCCCCTTGTCTCGGTGGTGGTTCTTGATACGGGAAGCAGAGAGGATCTGGAGAGATGCAAGGGATCGCTTCAGTCTCTTACGTACGGAAATATAGAGATATTATATGAAGGGGCAGGACGGGCAAAAGGAGAGTATCTGCTGTTCCTTAAGAGCCGTACATGGTTCGCAGATCCGAACAGCATACAGGAAATGCTGGGGTACTGCATGCGGGATGATGTAGGGATCGTTGGCGCGAGGATCCTCTGCCCGGACGATACGGTCTGGCATGCGGGGATCAGAGTAAGCCGGGACGGTACGATAGAGTATCTATGCCGGGGAGTAGGAAAAGACGATCCGGCATATTACCATCATACGATGAGCGTGCAGGATTGCAGCGCAGTCTCTTCGGCATGTATGCTTGTGAAGAGATCCGTGTATGACGAGGCAGGAGGGATGGGCTTCGGGGGAGCTAAGGCGGCGGACGATGTGGGATTCTGCCTTCGGGCAGGAGAGAGAGGGTACAGAGCCGTCTACCAGCCTTATGCGGTCTTATATCGGAATGGGTCGGAAGATACCCTCAGTGTACAGTAAGAAGAGAAAGGTAGAGAGATGGAAAGCCGATTTCATATGCAGCACTGTAGGTTCCATGTGGTAGAAAAGGATCAGCTCCTTATATGCGGCTCCTGGGATCACAGATACAGGAACGATGGGGACATTGTCGTATCGTTCGACTATACGCCGGCGGAAGTGGAAGCCAGGAAGCAGAAGACAGTCAGGACGCCGGAAGCATATATACAGTTCGGCGAGTGCGAGGAGCGGTACTTCTTCTGGGCCACAGTGCCGGACAATTACAGAGATTATAAGAAGGTAAGAGTATTTGAAAGAAAGCAGCTCCAGCTGACGGAGATATTTTCAGCCGATACGGTGTGGCTTGACCGCTTAAGGGATCGCATCCCTATGGCTGTGGACGATGTGCTGTCCCAGGAGGATGGCGTCATAGTGCGCGGCTGGTGCATCGCGCGGGAAGATTACGAGATAAAAGTGTATGACGGCAGAGGACGGGAAGTTTCGTCCTCCATGACCGCACAGCGCAGGCCGGACGTAGAGCTGGCCTACCCAGAGTGCGAGCGGGGCTGGATCCATGGATATGTTGTTAAGACAGACAGGAAGACCCCGGGGCGGATGAGGATCGTCGTGCGGTGCGACGGGAAGGAAGAGACGGTGCGGAGGCTGTCTTTCCAGCCTGCACCGGTGAAGGCATATAAAAAGGTAAAGGAGATAGGGCGGAAAGCCATAGTATATTACCAACAGTTCGGCCTCCGAAAGACGGTAAAGAGAGGTATGGAGAAGCTCTTGCAAAAGGAGGCCGGTACATATGAGGGATTCCGGCTGAAATATCTCCCGAACCGCAGGGATCTGGAGCGGCAGAGGAAGGAAAGGTTCGCATATGAGCCAGAATTTGCTGTTGTCGTGCCGCTCTATCGGACGCCTCTTCCCTATCTGGAAGATCTGATCCGCTCCATACAGGCGCAGACTTATAAGGGCTGGAAGCTGTATCTGGCTGACGGCAGCGGGGAAGGATCGCCCCTTACAGACGCCCTTGAGGACTATGCGGGGAAGGATCCGAGAATACGCGTCGTCGCTTCAAAATGCCCGCTCCACATTTCAGACAATACGAACCAGGCTTTAAGACAGGTGGAGGAAGAGTATATCGTGTTCGCGGATCACGACGATATGCTGGCGCCGGACGCGCTGTATGAATGTGTGAAGGCGCTGAACCGTCTCCCGGAGACGGAAGTCATCTACACGGATGAAGATAAAGTGTCTATGGATGGGAGAGAGTATTATCAGCCTCATTTCAAACCGGACTTTAATCTTGACCTGCTGCGGAGCGCCAATTACATGTGCCACCTCTATGTAGTAAAGAAGAGTTTGTTTGACAGGGTAGGCTATTTGGATCCGGAGTACGACGGGTCTCAAGATTATGATTTTATCTTACGGTGCGTAGAGCAGACAGAGCATATCGTCCATATCCCGAAGATCCTGTACCACTGGCGCATGCATCCGGGATCCGTGGCGGGAGACCCGGCGAGCAAGGGCTATGCTTATGAGGCGGGGAGGAATGCGATACAGGCTCATTATAAGCGTGTAGGGATCGAGGCGGATATTACCTTCGTCTCGCCGGGCTTCTATCGCTCCATCTATCGGATGAGAGAGGAGCCTCTTATATCTGTCATTATTCCAAATAAAGATCACCGGGAAGATCTGGAGGCGTGCGTAGAATCTATCCAAAAGGATTCTACATATCGGAATTTTGAGATTGTCATCGTGGAGAACAACAGCGAAGGAGAGGACATCCGGGAATATTACAAAGAAGCCGTACAAGAATACGACAATGTCCGCATCCTCTATTATGAAGGGACGTTCAACTATTCAGCCATCCATAATTTTGCGGTGCAGAGAGTGGAGGGAGAGTACCTTCTTTTTCTGAATAATGACACCCGCCTTGGGGAGGAGGACAGCATTCGGGAGATGCTCAGCTATTGTATGCGGAGCGATGTAGGGATCGTCGGCGCCAGGCTGCTCTATCCAGACGACACAGTACAGCATGCAGGGGTGATCGTAGGGCTTGGGGGCGTGGCGGGACATGCGTTCCTTGGAGCCCACAGGAATGACCCAGGCTATTTTAACCGTATAATATGCGTGCAGGACTACAGCGCGGTAACAGCGGCATGCATGATGGTGAAAAAGTCGGTGTACAATGAGGCAGAAGGTATGGACACAGAACTACAGGTGGCGTTTAATGATACGGACTTCTGCCTGCGCGTAAGAGAGAAAGGGTATCGCATCATCTACCAGCCGTTCGCAGTGTGGTATCACGATGAGTCCAAGACAAGAGGCGCCGAAGACACCGAGGAGAAGGTGGAGAGGTTCGGCCGGGAGATAGAGTATTTCCAGCGCAGATGGAAGAAGCTCCTTAAGAACGGAGATCCGAATTATAATCCGAATCTTGCGCTGGATGGGCATGATTTTGCATTGCGGAGGTGATCGGCTGGCGGAGGCGTCTTTGAAGGAACTGCCGGATATAGAGGAACGTCCCGTACAAGATCCAGGGCTCGGTGCGGAAGAACGCGCGGACGCCGCTCTTCTGCCCCTGTGGAGGAAGGGCGGGCTCCCGAAGGCCGCTAAGAAGCCCCCTGACATAATATTCCTGCAGATGGATCTGGCGGAAATAGAAGTATTTTAACAGCGTCCCTGCAAGAAAAAAGGGCGCGTGGAGCATTCTCTGGATTGTTGTAAGATCTTTCTTTTGCAGCAGGATATTGTTGCGGGCAGAATGGTACACTTTAAAAGGGGAGTACTTTTGCCCGGTAGTGCCGCTCCCGTAGTGCAGTACCACGGCATTGGGACAGAACACGTTCTGAAGGCCGAGGCGGCGCGCGCGAAAGCCTAAGTCCACGTCTTCTAAGTAGGCGAAGAACCGCTGATCGAAAAGCCCGGTCTTTTTAAGGAGGGCGGTCCGATAGACGACGGCGCAGCCGCAGTTGGAAAATACCTGGCCGGGAGCGCGCTTAAGAGGCGGCAGCCCTTGGCCGCGGCAGAACGCATAGCCGAAGAGGCTGTAGTAATCGCCGGTAGTATCGGTGCAGCGGGGCGTCCCCATGCGGAGGACATTGGCGCCTGCGGAGAAGATGTCAGGGCTTGCAGCTATGGCCTTTATGAGCTGTCCGATACAGTCGGGCCTTAGTATCGTATCGTTATTGAGCAGCATGACAAAGGGAGTCCCGGCGCGTAGGATCCCTTCGTTGGCGGCGACAGAAAAGCCGCCGTTGTGAGGCAGCCTTATAATATTTACTTCAGGATAAGAAGAGGCCAGAAGAGGAAGGCTGCCGTCGTCAGAGCCGTTGTCCACGACGGTGACGGAGAAGCACTTGTAAGTCTGGGCGCGCAGAGAATCCAGGCAGGAAGGGAGGAAGCGGTGCCCATTGTAGTTAGGGATGATAACATTTAGATCCATAGTGATTTTTCCTTTAAGGTAACTTATTATAATATAGGGATAAAGAAGTTTTTCGAATTGTGCGTGGCAAGTTGCACAGCTTGTATTTTTCTTTGTTCCGGGCTTCGAATGTAAGAGCCTCTAAATGTTCTGGCAAAAGGTGCTAGATACGGACGTAACCGCGAGCAATGAGCCAGGCAGCCGCGTTTACGCGGATATTTGGCGAATGCCGCGAGGTATTTGACTAATGTCAGGGCTAACAAGAGGTTTTCCGAATCGTGCATAGCAAACAGCAGAACCTGTATTCTGATTTGTGACTATGGAGAATGATAGAGCGTCTTAATGTTCTGCTAATTCTCAGTAATCCGTCGGCATGGATGCCGACGAAAGCCCGACCTGCGCCATGGACGGCGCATAGAGGGCGGTTACGTCCGTGTACGCTACCTTCGGCCAGAACATTTAGAGGCTCTTGCATTCGGAACACGGAGCAAAGAAGAATACAGGTTCTGCTGTTTGTCAGGTACAATTTTGAACGTTCTTGTTAACCATAACATTTTAATGTAATTGTAGCAGATGAAGGAGAAAAGGGAAAGAGTATGTGTGTAGTAGACGCAATGATCCCGGTCAGGGATCCGGATGAACGTCTTAAGAGGTGCGTGGAGAGGCTTCTTGTACAGTCTCTTGCAATCCGGACGATCACTCTTGTGCTGTCCGTGGACCGCATGTGGGACGATGGCAGAGTTGAAGAGTGGTTTTCTTCTGAGAAGAGGGTGGAGATCGTACGGATCCGGGGGGAGGATTATAATCATGGCGGGACAAGGCACAGGTGGGCGAAGGAAAGGGACGCGGAGTACTTGTTGTTCATCGTGCAGGACGCAGTGCCGGAAGACGAGGCTCTTGTGGAGCGGATGATCGAAAGCTTAAAGGACAGCCGCCATGCGGTCGTGTATGCAAGGCAGATCCCGGATCCGGGCTGTGATGAGATAGAGCGCTATACAAGACATTTCAATTATCCTGCAAAAAGCCTTAAGAAGACAAGGGCAGGGCTTGTCGGGGGCGGTGTGAAGGACTGTTTCACCTCCAATGTGTGTGCGGCCTATCGCCGGGACTGGTACGAGAGGCTTGGGGGATTCGAAGAAGAGATACTTCTTAGCGAAGACAGCGTGTATGCGGCTAAAGTACTTAAGGCGGGAGGAGAGGTCATTTATAATGCCGACGCCCGGGTAATACATGCCCACCGTTACGGGTATGCGGAACAGTGGAAGCGGAACTTCGATATAGGAGTCGTACATAAGCAATACGCTGCAATTTTCGAAAACCTTTCTACAGAGAAAGAGGGAGTGCGGCTTGTAAAAAACACTGCATTGTATTTAGTGAGAAAGAAGAGAGCAACGCTTCTTCCGAGGCTGATCGTGCTAAGCGCCGTAAAATTTTTAGCATACCAGGCGGGGAAGCATTATGATAGATTACCGGCAGGGCTTGTAAGGAAGTGGAGCTGGGACAAATATTACTGGAGGAGGAAGAAAAATGGAAAATAACACAAGTAAGGCGCAGAAGATCGTAAGGATCCTTGTGGCCGTCCTGGCTGTGGCGGCCGTCGGCATCGGCGTATATGCGAACAGGCAGGCGTCGAAAGTAAAGCAGACAGAAGTAAAAGAGGAGAACCTGCAAGTATCAGAAGAGATGGAAGAAGAACTAAAGGGCGAGTATGTGAATGTGGCGGTCTTTGGCGTGAACGAGAGGAGCGCGGAAGATAAGACCGCTGACAGCGACGCGGTATATGTGGCCAGCCTAAATACTGGCTCAAAAGAAATAAAATTATTGCCTGTATACGGGAATGCGATGATGAAACAGGATGGAAGCGACGTAAAGATGAAGGATGCTTACGCGGACGGAGGCGCTGAAGAGGCGATCGCGGCGCTCAACGAGACGCTGGAGCTGAACATCAAGGACTATGTAAGCCTGGATCTTGGCGCGCTCGTGGAGATAATCGACACGCTCGGTGGTATCGAGATTGACGTAGAGCAGGACGAGATCCCGCATATTAACGGATATGCACAGAGCATCGCCAAGGCATACGGCAAAGAGACAGTAAATGTGGAAGCAGAAGGGAAGCAGAAGCTGGACGGATCGCAGGCTGCCGGGTATTGCCGGATCCGGGTGACGGACGGCGGAGATGTGAAGCGCGCTGACAGACAGAGAGAAGTGATGGAACAGATATTCCAGAAGCTCGAGGAGGCAGACTTCTCTCAGGTAGATAAGATTCTGGACACCCTGCTCCCGAAGCTGGAGACAAGTTTTGATAAGAGCGAGATCGTCGCATACGCGGCCGACGCGGCCGATTATAAGATCTCTTCCATTCCGTCATATCCAAGGGCGATCAAAGAGCAGGAGAGGAAAGAGGAGAAAGAGGGCGAGCAGTTTACAGATTATGAGGAGATCGTAGAAGGAACGGATATTAAGAAAGATGTAGCGGATATACACAAAGAGCTGTTTGGGGCGGGGGAATAGTATGAAAGATATTCGAGGGAAGGGCGGGAAAGCATGCGCCCACTGCGGGATATGCCAAAAGAACTGTCTTTTTCTCCAGAAATATGGCATTACGATCGGAGATATGGAGGAACATGAAGAGCTGCTGTACCATTGCTTTCTGTGCGGGAGATGTACGGCGGCCTGCCCGGAGGGGATTGACGGAAGGGCGCACATCCTGCATCTGCGCCAAAGGCAGGTGGAAGAAAATGGCGGCGCCATCAAAGAGGATGGCTACGACATGCTGATCCGGGAGAAGCAGGATTATCTTTACGCGAGCTACAGGAACCAGACTGCCGGGAGCGTTCTTTTCCCGGGGTGCAGCTTTCCGGGATTCTACCCGAAGACGACGGAGCATATTATAAAGCTTTTTAAGGAAAAGGCAGGGATCGGTACAGTATTTGATTGTTGCGGCAAGCCGGTCGCGGAACTGGGGCTTGCAGATGCAGAAGAGAAGATCGTGGAACGTCTCAACAGAAGATTCGCAGAAGGGGGAGTCGAGGAAGTCATTATGCTCTGCCCGAACTGCTATCACTTTCTAAAGCCACGGCTGAAAGTAAAGATAGTGAGCATATATGATAAACTTAAAGCCCTTGGCATAGGCTGCAAGATCAGAGAGAAGGTTACGCTCTTCCCTCCTTGCCCGGACAGGGAGAGCCAGGAGATGCTGCAGGGGATCCGCCGCTTTCTCTCAGAGGATCCTTATCTTATAGAAAATGTCCAGTGCTGCGGGCTTGGAGGATGTGCGGGAGCAAAGGAAAAGGAATTGGCGCAGCAGCTTGTAGATAAGGCCCAGGAGCATGGGGCGGGCATCTGTACTTATTGTGCGTCCTGCTCGGGTAATTTCGCGAGAAAGGGGTATGCAGGCTCCGAGCACCTTCTTCTTAAGATACTTCAGCAGACGGAAAGCCCGGATGTAAAAGAAACGGGAGCCAACCGTGCAAAAATGAAAGAATACTTATATCCGTCCGGCAAGGTATATAAAAAATAAATAAGTGAAATTTATTATAGAAATAATGAATAAGCAATAAGTTGTGCGGACATTGACAGAGAAAGCATGGAGTTGTACTATAAATTCTATAGGCCATATTATGCCCTTGCCGGGGCGGGTAAAACGATTGTAAGAGAAAGGATTCTTCAGGAAAGGGGACAGATTATGAGGAAAAAGAGAAGCGTGATAGCGATGCTATTATGCGCGGTCATGGTAGCTTCCATAATGGCAGGAAAGCTGCCGGGACATAGTGTAAAAGCAGCCTGGGATCAGATGACTATTACGATAAAGGTAGTAGATGATGCTGGAAATCCGGTACAAGGCCTAATGCTTTTTATGGAGTCAGATTCAAGTCCGGGATTTGGAGACTTGACAGGTTTTAGCGCTGCGACAGATGCGAACGGGATTACGACATATAATGGATTAGACGGCGGCGATTATATATTTGGCGGCGATTATTACTATATGCAGCCTGTAGAAGGAAGCGGCTACACTTGTGACGATCCAATGGAGGTCGTATTCGATGATGACGATGGGACGCCAGGGGTGGTAGGTAATATTGATCCATATGATGGCAGCACAGTGGTTCTTACAGTGAAGAGCAGCGGAGCGAACAAGACAGCCTTAGATTCTGCGATTTCAAAGGCAAAGGCTTTAAAGGCAGAGGATTATACGGCTGACAGCTATGCGGCAGTAAGACAGGCTCTTGTAGACGCGGAGGCAGTGAAAGCAAACGCCCAGGCGACGCAGGATGAGGTAGATGCAAAAACAAAGGCTCTGAATGATGCGGTGAGCGCCCTTGTAAGAGTGGCGAAGACAGATTGGGAAGAATTTACGATTAAAGCAGTGGAAGAGATAGACGGGCAGGAGGTTCCAGTAGAGGGGCTGTCTCTCGTTATGGCCGATCTTTCCGACAGTACCGGCAATGGTAATTTTAACTTTTCAAAGCCTACGGATGCGGACGGTAAGGTCGTCTATAAAACGGGAGGGCTAAAAGGCCGTGAAAAGGATGATGCTGAATATGAGGTGAAGCTTTCAGCTGTAAATGAATATGATTACGCAGATCCGGCGAATCCGATCAAAGCGACTTTCCGGCGCACTGGTGTTGAGATATATGTGCAGACGATCAATGGCCAGCCGTATACGACAGGAGAAGAGGTAGTCCTTAAGGTGGCAAAGAAAGGCGGGAACGGCCCGCAGGTAGTGGAGGGCGCAAAAGGGATCTGGGTAGGAGGAAGCAAGGAAGGCCTTGCATTCCGCTCCAGTGCTGCAGTTACCCGCGTGCTGGTGGACGGGAAAGAATTAAAGGCGGCGTCCTATACAAAGGCAGAGGGCGACGCAGTGATCACGCTGAACGCAGATTATCTTGCGACGCTTCTGGCCGGCGTACATACCCTCGGGCTGGAGACGGCGCAGGGCACTGCGGAGACCACATTTACAGTGGCGATAGACCCGACGGATATCCCGGCATACAATGATATAGACGCTTACCAGTATAAAGACTTCAGCGAGAAAGAGACGGTGGCCGTTCCGGCCCTCGATGTGAAAGAAACGGACGGATCCACTGCGACAGATCCGATCAAATTTGTGATTTTTAACAGCACGCTGCAGAAGGTCGAGAGCAGAGTGACATCTGCGGGTGGCAAGCTGCCAGCGATGGATCTGATTAAGAACCATAATTATACAATCTATACAGAGGATGAGAACTATACGATGGATAACTATCTCTATGTATGGGTGAGGGCAAATGGGGACGGGACAGCAGGGATCGTGGACATCAAGGACACAGATATCAAATGGCTCATACCAGGGAAAGAGATTGAGACGACGACCTATAAATATCCCGCAGTGGACAGCATACAGGTAAAGAAAAGGACGGCCCCAGTGACGGATCCGGCGGAAGACAGAAGGTACACGATGCCGCTGGAGGTCGTTACAGAGAACTTGAGGCTGTTAGAAGGTGTTGATGTTGAGCTGGTCAGTGAATTTGAGACGGTCAAAGCGACCAGCGACCGCAATGGCAAGATATATGTGCATCTTCTGGAAGATGTAAACTATGTAGTTACAGTAAAGAGCGATATATGGGACGTGCTGTCCTTCCCGCTTGTAGTGAAGGACAAGTCTGAGTTCACAGCGCCAAAGCTGACATACGACCATTCTAACTGCCACGGGGTCAACCAGATCCGGGTAGTAGGAAAAGGCGAAGCGCATAAGTACGATACGATTATTACGAGCTTCTCTGGGCGTACAAGAGTGACGGGCTTCAACTTTAACGATATCCTCCTGATGGAGAGGGAGCTGGATAAGAGCCTTGTGACCGGGCTTGACGGGAAGGATTACGAGGTGCTCGAGATCACGACGATTAACCCGCACAGATGGGAGATCTGCAAGCTCCCTGTAGGCGAGTTCAAGATCACAGAGACGCTTACGGAGGGCAAAGGAGTAGAAGAGGTCTACTACATTGACGCAGAAGGGAGCCTGCAGCCGCTTACATTCGAGCAGAGGGGCAAAGAAGTAAGCTTTATGATGACGAGCATGGCCATGTACCCGATCGTGCTTGTGTACAATGAAGAAGGGGCTCCAGAGTATGACGGCCAGACGATGGAGATTACGGCAATAGACGAGAGCAACAGGCCGGTGCAGAACCTAGATCTGTACTTAAAGCCAACAAAAGGGACAGACAATCTGGCGTTCGGCAAGGCTACGGATATATCGGGCAAGTCTGCCTACACAGTGAGCGGCAAAGAGGCTGACGGAGGCGTGTACGAGGTCCAGATAGAGGAAGCGAACAATTATGCCTACGCAGATCCGGCCAATCCAATCAAGGTGACGTTCGGGAAGGACGCGGACGGCAAGCTGGGCGTGTCTATGGTGAACGGGGCGGAGTATGCAGGGGAGGAGATATTCCTCACCGTGACAAAGACCGGGCCGGTAATCATCGAAGGAGCCAACAGCGCATGGAAGGCAGGGAGCAAGGAAGGGCTCGTATTCCGCTCTGACGCCGAGTTCAAGGACTTCATCCGGGTGCTCCTGGATGGGAAGGAGCTGGATCCGAAGCACTATACAGTGACAGAAGGAAGCACGATCGTGACAGTAAGCGCGGACTATCTCGCGACACTTCCGGAAGGCAGGCACACGATCGCGATCGAGTCGACGACAGGAGTGGCGACGACAGCGTTCACGGTCGAGGGAGAAGGAGAGCCGGAGCCAGGCACACCGGCAGATCCAAAGCCGGGCACGCCGGGAGATCCGACGCCAGGGACGCCGAAGCCGGAGCCAGGGACATCTGAAGATCCGACAGCAGACGGAGGCTCCACTGGAGCAGGCGGTAAGAATGGAGGATCAGGCGCGCCGCAGACAGGCGACGCGGCGCCGATCGGAGGATATGGGGCGCTTATGATCGCGGCTGCGGCGGTCATAGCCGCAGAGCTGAAAAGAAGAAGCGTAAGATAATAGCAGGGACGGGGTAATGAATTTTACCCCGTCCCCTTGCGTAAGAAAGACGCTCTGTGCTAGAATAAAGGAATCTTCTTATAATTGTGAGAAAAGGAAAGGAAATGTGTATGAGCATAAGAGATTTGGAGACTTATGAAGTGCTGAAGGAAGAGAATCTAAGGGGGATCCATTCGGACGGATTTCTTCTGAGACATAAGAAGAGCGGGGCGAGAGTGCTCCTCATAAAAAATGACGATGATAATAAAGTGTTCTCGATCGGATTCCGTACGCCGCCGTCAGACAGTACGGGAGTGCCGCACATTATGGAGCATTCAGTGCTGTGCGGCTCGAAGAATTTCCCGGCGAAAGATCCCTTTGTGGAGCTGGTGAAGGGCTCGCTGAATACGTTCTTGAACGCTATGACATACCCGGATAAGACGGTATATCCGGTAGCCAGCTGCAATGATAAGGACTTTCGGAATCTGATGCATGTGTATATGGACGCGGTGCTTTACCCGAATATTTATGAGCATGAGGAGATATTCAGACAGGAGGGGTGGAGCTATCAGCTGGAGTCGGCGGGGAGCGATCTGGAGTATAACGGGGTCGTCTACAATGAGATGAAAGGAGCGTTCTCTTCCCCCGAGGGCGTTCTCGACAGAGTGATCTTAAATACGCTGTTCCCGGACACCTGTTATGCGAATGAGTCCGGCGGAGATCCGGATGCGATCCCGAACCTTACCTATGGACAGTTCCTGGATTTTCACAGGACGTACTACCATCCTTCGAACAGCTACATTTACCTCTACGGGGATATGGATATGGAAGAGAGGCTTCGGTGGCTCGACCAGGAATACCTCTGCCATTATGACGTGAAGGAAGTGGATTCCAGAATACGATGTCAGGAGCCATTCGAGAAAATAAAGGAGCTGTCTATACCATATTCTATCGCGAGCGATGAGCCGGAAGAGGAAAATACGTATCTGTCCTGGAGCAAAGTGATTGGGACAAGTCTGGAGCGGGAGCTGTACCTTGCCTTTGAGATACTGGATTACGCGCTTCTTTCCGCACCGGGAGCGCCTCTTAAGAAAGCGCTCACAGACGCCGGTATCGGCAAAGATATTATGGGCTCCTACGATAATGGGATCTACCAGCCTATCTTTTCTGTCATTGCCAAAAATGCAGATGAAGGGCAGAAGGAGGAGTTTGTAGGGACGATTGAGAATGTCCTCTCGGGGATCGTGGAAAATGGGATCGACCGGAAGGCGTTGGAAGCCGGTATCAATTACCATGAGTTCCGCTATCGGGAGGCAGATTTTGGGAATTACCCGAAAGGGCTTATGTACGGCCTTCAGATGATGGACAGCTGGCTCTATGATGATGAGAGGCCGTTCATCCATATTGACGCTGTACAGACATTTGAATATTTGAAAGAGCAGATTGGGACAGGATATTATGAAGGGCTGATCCGGAAATATCTGCTTGACAATACCCACGGGGCGATCGTTATCGTGAAGCCGGAGCGCGGGCGCACTGCCCGCATGGATGCGGAGCTTTCCGAGAAGCTTAAGGGCTATAAGGAGAGCTTAAGCGCTAAGGAGGCCGAAGAGCTGGTCGCAGCCACTAAGAGGCTGGAGGATTATCAGTCTGCTCCTGAGAGCGAGGATGCGCTGAACAGGATCCCAATCCTCAGAAGAGAGGACATTTCAAGAGAGATCGCGCCGATCTTCAATGAAGAGATGGATCTTGCAGGCGTACCGGTCGTCTTCCATGAGATTGAGACGAATGGGATCGGGTATGCAGATGTGATGTTCGATCTGTCTGGCATTTTAGAGGAGGATCTTCCGTATGTGGGGATCTTGCAATCGGTTCTTGGCATTATTGACACAGAGGATTATGAATATGGGGAGCTGTTCAATGAGATCAACGTCCATACTGGCGGGATCGGTACGTCGCTGGAGCTTTACAACGATGTGACGAAAGTCCGGGAGAAAGCGTTCAGAGCGACATTTGAGATTAAAGGAAAGGCGCTCTATCCGAAGCTGTCCAGGACATTTGAGATGATGGGAGAGATATTGGCGGCTTCTAAGCTGGACGACACGAAACGGATAAAAGAGATACTTGCTATGCTAAAGTCAAGGCTCCTTATGAAGTTCCAGAGCTCAGGCCACACGACGGCGGCGCTGCGGGCGTTGTCTTACGCTTCTCCTTCAGCCAGGTTTAAGGATATGACGAGCGGGATCGCATTTTACGAGAAAGTGGAGGAGCTCACAGAGAGCTTCGAGGAGGAGAAGGATCGTATTTCCATGAAGCTGCAGGAGCTTGCCAGAGCCATCTTCCGCCCGGACAATATGATGCTTAGCTTTACGGCGGCAAGAAGCGGTCTTACAGGGCTTGAAGAAGAGCTGGCAGGGCTTAGAGAGAGGCTTTTTAAAGAGGCGCCTGCCGACACGCCGTGCATCGTCCACTGCGAGAAGAAGAATGAAGGGTTCAAGACTGCTTCGAAAGTGCAATATGTGGCGAGGGCAGGTAATTTCATTGACAATGGGGCTTCCTATACAGGGGCGCTCCAGATATTGAAGGTAATCTTAAGCTATGACTACCTGTGGCAGAATGTTCGGGTGAAGGGCGGAGCCTACGGCTGTATGAGCAATTTCACCCGGGTAGGGGACGGATATTTCGTGTCTTACCGAGATCCGAACCTTGGAAAGACGAACGAGGTATATGAGGGCGTCGTGCCGTATCTTGAAGGCTTTACTGTGACAGAGCGGGACATGACGAAATATATCATCGGTACTATGAGCAATATTGATCAGCCGATGACGCCCGCTGCTAAGGGAGACCGTTCTATGAACCTTTATATGAATAAAGTCACCGCCGACATGATACGAGAGGAGCGAGGTCAGATACTGGATGCGACGCAGGATGATATCCGAAGCCTCTCGCGGGTGGCGAAGGCTATCCTTAAGGCGGGGCAGTTCTGCGTGATCGGCAGTGAGGAGAAGATTGAGGAAGAGCGGGAGCTTTTCCAGACGATAACCGGATTCTAATGCTAAGCGAAGGAGAGATATGGAAAATTACAAATCAGGCTTTGTAACGTTGATCGGCCGCCCCAATGTGGGGAAATCGACCCTTATGAATTATCTGGTCGGACAGAAGATCGCCATCACGTCGAACAAGCCGCAGACGACGAGGAACCGCATCCAGACAGTGCTGACTACGGAGGAAGGGCAGATCGTGTTCGTGGACACGCCGGGGATCCACAAGGCGAAGAATAAGCTGGGGACGTATATGGTGAATGTGGCGGAGCGGACATTGAACGAGGTGGACGTAGTACTCTGGCTTGTGGAGCCTACCACTTATATCGGGGCGGGGGAGCGGCACATTGCAGAGAGGCTTGGGAAAGTAGATACGCCTGTCGTCCTGGTCATTAATAAGACAGACAGTGTGAAGAGAGAGGACGTCGTCCTGTCTATTGCCGCGTACAAAGATATCTATGATTTTGCGGATATCGTTCCGGTATCGGCCAGAAACGGTGAAAATACTGAGGAGCTCTTGAAGGTAGTGATGAAATATCTCCCTTACGGGCCGCAGTTTTATGACGAGGACACAGTCACCGATCAGCCGGAGCGCCAGATCGTGGCAGAGTTGATCCGGGAGAAGGCGCTCCACTGTCTGCAGGATGAGATCCCCCATGGGATCGTGGTTGCGATCGATCAGATGAAGGTAAAACGAAGAGTGATGCATATCGACGCCACGATTATATGCGAGCGTGATTCTCACAAGGGGATAATTATTGGAAAACAAGGAAATATGTTGAAAAAGATTGGCAGCACAGCCAGGTATGAGATTGAGAAAATGCTGGATCTTCAAGTAAATCTTAAGCTTTGGGTGAAGGTGAAGAAGGACTGGAGAGACAGTGAATTCCTGATGAAAAATTTTGGTTATCGGGAAGAGGAATAAAGATATTTCCGCGGGAGAACCTAATCGTATGACAGAAATATGACAGACGATGAGGTGATCCTATGGAAGAGAAGTACTGGCAGCAATTTTTAGAGACGGGAAGGATCCATGACTATCTGACTTACAAAGGTATGGAGATCTGCCGACGAGTGATGGATAGCTATGAGGATGAGAGGAGCCATGAATCAGATTACAGTGACAGGCATGGTGCTTGCGGCGACGCCTGTCGGGGAGTATGACAGGCGGGTGGTCATACTTACGAAAGAGCGGGGGAGGATCGCGGCGTTTGCAAGGGGCGCCAGGAAGCCGAACAGCGCGCTCGTGGGGGTGACGACCCCCTTCTGTTTTGGAGAATTTCGCATTTATGAGGGGCGGACATCTTATACGATGATGTCGGCCTCTGTTTCCAATTACTTTTCCAGGCTTCGGGAGGACATGGAAGGAGCCTATTACGGCTTCTATTTTCTTGATCTGGCCGGCTATTATGCAAGGGAAGAGAATTACGAGGGGGAGCTTCTGAAGCTCCTGTATCAGACGCTGCGTGCGCTGGAGAGCGAGAAGATACCGAATCCTCTTATACGCAGCATCTATGAGCTGAAAGCCGTCAGTATAGACGGCGAGGCTCCTCAAGTGTTCGAGTGCGTGCGCTGCGGGGATAAAGAGCGGGAAGCCGTGTTCAGCGCGGAGAAGGGAGGGCTTGTGTGCGAAGAGTGTATGGGCAGCGTAAAGGACGCTATCTCGCTTCTCCCGTCGACGCTTTATACGATACAATACATAGTCGCCACGCCGCCGGAGAGATTATATACATTCGTCGTGTCAGAGGAAGTACAGGCTCAGCTGGAGACGGCTGCGGCTGCCTGGCTTGGATGCTATGTCGACAAAACGTTCAAATCCCTGGAAATACTGGAGACAATTCTGTAATGGGGCTTGAAAAGAAGTAGCGTGCATTGTATAATTGTTAACAATTACCGTTGCCCAACAGGCGACAGTGTACTATGAGAAAGAAGGGTGGAAGAGGAATATGGCAGAAAAGACAATGGACAAAATCGTAGCATTAGCGAAATCCAGAGGATTTGTTTATCCTGGTTCCGAGATTTACGGCGGCCTTGCGAACACATGGGATTACGGCAATCTGGGAGTGGAGCTCAAGAATAATGTAAAACGGGCATGGTGGCAGAAATTCGTACAGGAATCTCCTTATAATGTAGGCGTGGACTGTGCGATCCTTATGAATCCGCAGACATGGGTGGCAAGCGGGCACTTAGGCGGCTTCAGCGATCCTCTGATGGACTGTAAGGAGTGCCACGAGCGGTTCCGTGCAGATAAGATGATCGAGGACTTTGCAGAAAAGACAGGAACAGACATCGGCGGAGAGACAGTGGACGGCTGGAGCAAGGAAAAGATGCAGGACTTCATTGCGGAGAACAATATTCCATGCCCCACATGCGGCAAGCACAACTTTACAGAGATCCGAGAGTTCAATCTTATGTTCAAGACGTTCCAGGGCGTGACGGAAGATGCCAAGAGCGTGGTATATCTCCGCCCGGAGACGGCGCAGGGGATCTTTGTAAACTTTAAGAACGTGCAGCGTACATCCAGGAAGAAGATACCGTTCGGCATCGCGCAGATCGGGAAATCCTTCCGCAATGAGATTACGCCGGGCAACTTCACATTCCGTACGAGAGAGTTCGAGCAGATGGAGCTGGAGTTCTTCTGCGAGCCGGACACAGACCTTGAATGGTTCCAGTACTGGAAAGATTACTGTCTTGACTGGCTGAAGGCGCTGGGGCTTAAAGAGGGCGAATTCCGCTACCGGGATCACTCGCCGGAGGAGCTGAGCCATTACAGCAAGGCGACGACAGATATAGAATTCCTGTTCCCGTTTGGATGGGGAGAGCTGTGGGGCATTGCAGACCGGACGGATTTCGACCTGACCCAGCACCAGAATGTATCGAAGCAGGATATGAGCTATTTTGATGATGAGAAGAAAGAGAAGTACGTGCCTTATGTTATCGAGCCGTCACTGGGAGCGGACCGTATGGTGCTTGCGTTCCTTTGCAGCGCATACGACGAGGAGGAGCTGGAAGGAGGAGACGTAAGGACTGTGCTTCGTTTCCATCCGGCTCTTGCACCGGTGAAGATAGGCGTGCTTCCGCTCTCTAAGAAGCTGGGCGAGGGCGCGGAGAAGATCTATGCACAGCTGTCGAAGAAGTATAACTGCGAATACGATGAGCGCGGCAATATTGGAAAGCGTTACCGCCGCCAGGATGAGATCGGGACGCCATTCTGCGTGACTTATGATTTTGAGTCTGAGGCAGACGGGGCAGTGACGATCCGTGACCGTGATACGATGGAGCAGGAAAGAGTGAAGATAGACGAGCTTGACGCTTACTTTGAGAAAAAGTTCGTGTGGTAGGGATTAGAGAGATTCAGGAGAGATTGTCCTGACGATGTATATGGAATTGAAAAAGGCTGCCGCTTCAACGATTGGAGAGTCGTGGAGCGGCAGCCTTTTTATAGCCTGACTGAAGGGCTTCATAATATCTTTTTTACTTCTTTTCTTACTTCTTGCTTACTCTGCAGCAGCCTCTTTCTTCGCATAACGCTCTGGATGTAATCTTTTGTCTCTCATGTCAGCAGCAGCTGTGAAGAGAACGTCTGTAGAAGAGTTCAGACCTGTCTCGCAGGAATCCTGGATAACGCCGATGATGAAGCCAACGCCGACAACCTGCATAGCAATCTCAGACGGAACTCCGAATAAGCTACATGCCATAGGGATGAGAAGCAGGGATCCGCCGGCGACTCCTGACGCGCCTGCGGCGCTGAGTGCGGCCAGTACGCAGAGGATAAGGGCTGTTCCAAAGTCTACTTCAATGCCTACGGTATAGGCGGCTGACAGAGCCATTACAGAGATCGTGATGGCGGCTCCCGCCATGTTGATCGTAGCGCCCAGAGGGATAGATACGGAATATGTATTCTCATCCAGATCAAGCTCTTCACACAGCTCCATATTTACAGGAATGTTCGCTGCGGAGCTTCGGGTAAAGAATGCGGTGATAAAACTCTTGGACAGACATTTGAACACGAGCGGGTACGGGTTCTTCTTGATGCAGAGGAACACGATGATCGGGTTCATGATAAGGGCTACGAACGCCATAGAGCCGACCAGTACGAGGATCAGCCTTCCGTAGGACAGAAGCGCTCCCAGCCCGGATGCGGAGATAACGTTGAAGATAAGTCCCATAATACCAAACGGTGCAAAGCTGATTACCCATTTTACTGCTGTTGAGATCGCGTCAGCCATATCGTCAAGTACGGCCTTTGTCGCCGGAGACGCCACCTTAAGGGCGATACCGAAGATACATGCCCATGCAAGGATGCCGATGTAGTTCGCATTTACGATGGAGCCGATTGGATTGGACACTACGTTAAGCAGCAGGTTCTTTAATACTTCGCCTACGCCGCTCGGAGGAGCCATGTCTTCGCCCGCCGCTTCTGCGAGGGTCAGAGATACCGGGAAGATCTTACATGCGATTACAGATACGAGCGCGGAGAACAGGTTGCCGATCATGTAAAGCGCGACGATGAATCCCATGTTTGTCTTCTGCCCTTCTCCCATGTGTGCAAGAGCGCTCATTACAAGGAAGAATACAAGGAGCGGAGCGATGGCTTTCAACGCGCCAACGAACAGATCTCCTAAAAGTGCGATTACAGTTACTTTTGGAATGATCAGCCCGAGAATAATACCTATGATAAGGCCGCAGAGAATTCTCAGTACGAGGCTGATGCTATTCCATTTTGCTAATACATTTTTCATGTCCCATTTCGCAGATACATTTCAATGCATCTGCTTCCTCTCTTTCTCTTAGATTTTCATTCTCCGATATATATAGTATAAATAAAACTATGTGATTTGTAAATATGTTCTTGTTATGTTCTTTGTGAAAAATAACACAAAACAAGTCATGTGATAGGGAAAACATGTCATAATGAACAAAAAATGGCTAAAATTAAATTGTGCATTTGATAGAGGAATGCTATAATAATAGTATCATTATCGCATAAGGCGATTATAGAATGGAGGGTATAGAAATTGGCAGAAAGAAATGATGGAATGATGTGGGCTCTGGTGAAAGAAAAGCCAGAAGAAGGATTGTGGATGAAGCGGGTTCCAATCCCCGAAGTAGGGCCGACGGATGTAAAGATCAAGATCCGTAAGACGGCGATCTGCGGTACGGACGTGCATATCTATCAGTGGAATGACTGGGCGCAGCACACGATTCCTGTAGGGCTTACGGCCGGACATGAATATGTGGGAGAAGTCGTAGAGTTCGGCCAAGGAGTACAGGGATTTAAAGTCGGAGACCTTGTATCTGGCGAAGGGCATATCACATGTGGGAAATGCCGGAACTGTCTGGAAGGCCATAAGGAGAACTGCAAAGATGCAAAAGGAGTCGGCGTTAACCGGAACGGTGCGTTCGCCGAGTACCTTGTAATCCCTGCCTCCAACGTATGGCCGTGCAACCCGAACATTCCGGAGGAGATGTACGCGATCTTCGATCCGTTCGGAAATGCGACGCACACAGCGCTTTCTTATGATATGCTGGGAGAGGACGTGCTTGTGGCAGGGGCAGGCCCGATCGGCATTATGGCCGCGGCTATTGCGAAATTCTCGGGGGCAAGGCATGTGGTTATCACAGACTTCAACCAGTACCGTCTGGATCTGGCGCTGAAGCTGGGCGCTACAAGGGCTGTTAATTTAGCTACGGAGAAGCTTCCGGATGTTATGAAGGAGATCGGCATGACGGAAGGGTTTGACGTAGGCCTTGAGATGTCCGGCTCTCAGGCGGGGCTTCATGATATGATACATAATATGAAGCACGGCGGGAATATCGCGCTTCTTGGCCTGCAGAGGACAGATGCGAAGGTCGATCTTGAGACGGTTATCTTCAACGGCCTGAACCTGCGCGGTATTTACGGAAGAAAGGTATGGGATACATGGTATAAAATGTCCACGATGCTCCAGGCAGGGCTGGATATTTCAGAGATCATTACGCATCACTTTGATATCAAGGACTATGAGAAGGGGTTTGCGGCTATGATCTCAGGAGAGTCAGGAAAGGTCATCCTGGACTGGGCGCATGTCAATGATTAAGAATGCGTAAGAGTGATTAAGAGTGCGTAAAAGTGATTAAGAATGCATAATAATTCTAGGAAAGAAGGTAGGACCGATGGCACGTAAAGACGATATCTTAAGCATTTATACGAAAGAAGTAGAAGGGATCAAAGAGGCCGGCCTGTTTAAGGGCGAGGCTCCTTTCGTATCTCCTCAGGGCGCGCGGGTGAAGATGGAAGACGGCAGGGAGCTTCTCTGTATGTGCGCCAACAATTACCTTGGGCTGGGCGATAATCCGAGGCTTATCGAGGCTGCAAAAAGAACTTACGATGAAAAGGGCTATGGAGTCGCATCTGTGCGTTTTATCTGCGGTACGCAGGACATCCACAAGAAGCTGGAGAAGAAGATCTCAGATTTCCTCGGGACAGATGACACGATTCTTTATTCTTCCTGTTTTGATGCGAACGGCGGGCTGTTTGAGACGATCTTGACGGAGGAGGACGCCGTTATCAGCGACGAGCTGAACCATGCTTCCATCATTGACGGCGTACGTCTGTGTAAGGCAAAGCGCTTCCGCTATAAGAATAATGACATGGAGGATCTTGAGGCGAGGCTGAAAGAGGCAGACGAGGCTGGGGCGAGAATAAAATTGATCGCCACAGACGGCGTATTCTCTATGGATGGGATTATCTGTAATCTGAAGGGCGTCTGTGACCTTGCGGATAAGTATAATGCGCTTGTTATGGTGGACGACAGCCATGCAGTCGGCTTTGTTGGCAAGACAGGGCGCGGCACGCCGGAGCATTGCGGCGTACAGGGGCGTGTGGACATCATTACTGGTACGCTTGGGAAGGCATTAGGAGGAGCGTCCGGCGGATACACGTCGGGGCGCAAAGAGATCATCGATCTTCTCCGCCAGAGGAGCCGCCCGTACTTATTCTCCAACTCCCTTGCACCGGCGATAGCGGGGGCGAGCATCGAGCTGTTCGATATGCTGGATGAGAGCACGGCGCTCAGGGATCATCTGGAGGAAGTAACCGCATATTACAGGAAAGAGCTGGTGGACAACGGATTTGACATCATTCCAGGAACGCATCCGTGCGTGCCGGTCATGCTCTACGATGAGAAGACCGCCGCAGAGTTCGCGAAACGTATGATGGAGAAAGGCGTGTATGTAGTAGCGTTCTCCTATCCGGTAGTACCGAAGGGAAAAGCAAGGATCCGTACACAAGTATGTGCAAGCCATACGAAAGAAGATATTGACTTCATCGTGAAGTGCTTCAAAGAAGTAAGAGAAGAAATGAAATAATGTTAGGGGACGTACGCTTTTTGCAAAAGCGTACGTCCCCTAACGGAAAATGGGGTGTCCCCAAATGCAGAAAGAGGTGTCCCTTGAATTCGAAATAGTGTCTTGACGCTTCTGATGGAAGGAAGGGGTCAGATGCCAGATGCCAAGAAAACGCCGTAGAGAAAGTTCAACAGGTGTATATCACGTAATCGTAAAAGGAATTAATAAGGAAAGGATCTTCAACCAGCAACGAGAAAAGTCTTATTTCAGAAAGATTATCTTAAAATATCTTCAAAAATACGAGGCGACAGTTTGTGCCTACTGTATCATGTCAAATCATGCTCATTTCATTATCAGAGCAGAACTTCATAATTTATCTGTATTTATGTCAGTAATATTAAGTGAATATGCAATATATTATAATTTCAAGCATTTGCGGAACGGGCATGTTTTTCAAAATCGTTTTCTAAGCGAATGTATTGAGACAGATGCATATTATTTGAAGAAAAAGACATACGTCTGGAATATATTGAAAGAGTCAGGAAAATACTAAAAATAAACAAGATGCAAATAAAAAAATTAATCACCGTGATAATGAGTGATATAAAAAACAAAGGAGAAGCGTAGGATATAGTACGAAGGGGACACCACTTTTTGCATTTGGGGACACCCTATTCACCGTTAAGGGACGTACACTTTTTGCAAAAGTGCACGTCCCTATGTTATACTTATTTAAAAATTAGAAAAGGAGTTTTTGATGATGGAGAGAAAAAATGTATGGAAATCTTATGCAGCAGAGCAGGCTGATGAATTAAATCAGATTAATGAAAAATATAAATGGTGTCTGGATGTTGGTAAAACGGAGCGAGAGTGCATCAAGCTTGCTATAGATATGCTCGTGAAAGAAGGGTATCGAAATATCGAGGATATCTTCCAGGCTGGAGAGGCATTAAAGTCAGGCGACAAAGTGTATGCTGTCTGTATGGACAAGAGTATTGCGATGTTCCACATAGGGAGTGAGCCATTAGAGAAAGGCATGAACATCTTAGGAGCGCACATTGACTCTCCTCGTATCGACGTGAAGCAGAATCCGTTATATGAGAATGAAGAGCTGGCATATCTGGATACTCATTATTATGGTGGTATTAAGAAATATCAATGGGTAGCGCTTCCGCTTGCTCTCCACGGCGTAGTCGTGAAGAAGGATGGGACATTAGAAGAAATCAGTATAGGTGAGAAAGAGGAGGATCCGGTTTTTGTTATCACGGATTTGCTAGTGCATTTGGCAGCGAAGCAGTTGGAGAAAAAGGCGAGCGCCGTAGTTGAAGGGGAGAAATTAGACCTTCTTTTTGGAAGCCGTCCACTTCAATCCGATGAGAATTTGAAGGAGGAGGAAAAAGAGGCAGTGAAAGCAAATGTCTTGCAGATTCTGAAACAGTACTACGGCATGGAGGAGGAAGATTTTGTATCGGCTGAATTAGAAATCGTACCAGCAGGAAGAGCAAGGGACTGCGGGATTGACAGAAGCATGGTGCTGGCCTACGGTCAGGACGACCGTGCTTGTGCGTTCACTTCTCTGTTCGCTATGATGGATGTTCAAGAAGTGAGGCGGACAGCATGCTGTATATTAGTGGACAAGGAAGAGATTGGAAGCGTGGGAGCGACCGGAATGCATTCTCGTTTTTTTGAAAATGTTGTGGCGGAGCTGGTTGCCTTGTCTGGCAGCGAATCGGAATTAAAGGTAAGAAGGGCGCTGCAGAATTCTAAAATGCTGTCTTCCGACGTAAGCGCAGCGTATGACCCGATGTTTTCAGAAGCATTTGAAAAGAGAAGTTCAGCATTTTTTGGAAAAGGATTGGTCTTTAATAAATTCACAGGAAGCAGAGGTAAAAGCGGATCCAATGACGCCAATGCAGAGTATTTAGCAAAAATACGCAGGGCGATGGATGAAGAGCAGGTGGCGTACCAGTTTGCGGAGCTGGGGAAAGTTGACGAAGGGGGCGGTGGCACAATCGCCTATATCATGGCAAATTATGGAATGGAAGTTATAGATAGCGGCGTTGCGGTCCTTTCCATGCATGCGCCGTGGGAAGTGACCAGCAAGGCAGATATCTACGAAGCATACAAAGGGTATAAAGCATTCCTTAGAAATATATAAAAGGAGTGGGGACACCCGATTGTAGAAAAAGGGACACCCTAAAACGCGATTGGGGACGTACGCTTTTAGCAAAAGCGTACGTCCCCAATTTATATTCAGCCTCTTGACGAATACTGGCAAAAACAGTAAAATATTATGTACGACTTACAAATATATATAAATAGGAGGTCATGGCAGATGGCAAAATGGGTTTATATGTTTACTGAGGGCGATGCAAGCATGAGGAATACCCTCGGCGGCAAAGGTGCGAACCTGGCCGAGATGACGAAATTAGGTCTCCCGGTACCGCAGGGATTTACGATTACAACAGATGCTTGTACACAGTACTATGAGGATGGGAAGAAGATTAACGACGAGATTATGGCTCAGATTATGGATGCTATCGTTAAGATGGAAGAAGTAACTGGCAAGAAATTCGGAGACAGCGAGAATCCGCTTCTTGTATCTGTGCGCTCTGGAGCAAGAGCTTCTATGCCGGGCATGATGGATACGATCCTGAATCTTGGCCTGAATGAGGAAGTAGTAGAGGTTGTCGCCAAGAAGACAGGCAATGAGAGATGGGCCCGCGACTGCTACAGAAGATTCATCCAGATGTACTCCGACGTAGTTATGGAAGTAGGCAAGAAATACTTTGAAGAGCTGATCGATAAGATGAAAGCCGACAGAGGCGTTACAGAAGACGTTGATCTTACAGCAGGAGATCTGAAAGAGCTTGCAGAGCAGTTCAAGGCTGAATATAAGGAGAAGATCGGCGCAGATTTCCCGACTGACCCGAAAGAGCAGCTGATGGGAGCTGTGAAAGCGGTATTCCGTTCCTGGGACAACCCGCGTGCCAATGTATACCGCCGTGACAATGATATTCCGTATTCCTGGGGAACAGCAGTCAATGTCCAGGAGATGGCGTTCGGTAACTGGTCTGATGAGTCCGGTACAGGCGTCGCATTTACCCGCGACCCGGCTACAGGTGAGAGAAAGCTTATGGGCGAGTTCCTGATCAATGCCCAGGGAGAGGACGTAGTTGCAGGCGTCCGTACGCCGCAGCCGATTTCTGCTCTTGCAGACGTTATGCCGGAAGTGTTCGAGCAGTTCACAAAGGTATGCGACACTCTTGAAAAACACTATAGAGACATGCAGGATATGGAGTTCACCATTCAGGATAGAAAGCTTTTCATGTTACAGACACGTAACGGTAAGAGAACAGCGCAGGCAGCTCTGAAGATCGCATGCGACCTTGTGGACGAGGGCATGAGGACAGAGGAAGAGGCAGTTGCGATGATTGATCCGCGCAATTTAGACACGCTGCTCCATCCGCAGTTCGACGCGGCAGCCCTGAAAGCAGCAGCGCCGATGGGCAAAGGGCTTGGAGCTTCTCCGGGAGCAGCCTGTGGAAAGGTCGTATTTACGGCAGAGGATGCTGTAGAGTGGGCGGCAAAAGGCGAGAAGGTCGTTCTTGTCCGTCTGGAGACGTCTCCGGAAGATATCACAGGTATGAAGTCTTCACAGGGGATCCTGACAGTCCGCGGCGGAATGACGTCCCATGCAGCCGTTGTCGCGCGAGGAATGGGGACATGCTGTGTGTCTGGATGCGGCGATATCGTTATGGACGAGGCGAATAAGAAATTCACCCTTGGCGGAAAAGAGTTCCACGAGGGAGATGCGATTTCCATCGACGGTACGACGGGCAATATTTACGATGGGATCATTCCGACGGTCGATGCACAGATCGCCGGCGAGTTCGGAAGGATCATGGCATGGGCAGATAAGTTCAGAAAGATGAAAGTCCGCACGAACGCAGATACTCCGGCAGACGCTAAGAAAGCAGTGGAGCTGGGGGCAGAGGGCATCGGGCTTTGCCGTACAGAGCATATGTTCTTTGAGGAAGAGAGGATTGCTGCATTCCGTGAGATGATCTGTGCCGATACAGTCGAAGAAAGAGAAACCGCTCTTGAGAAGATCCTGCCGTACCAGCAGGGAGACTTTGAGGCGATCTACACGGCTCTGGAGGGAAATCCGGTTACGATCCGTTTCCTGGATCCGCCGCTCCATGAGTTCGTTCCGACAGAAGAGGATGATATTAAGAAGCTGGCCGATGCTCAGGGCAAGACAGTAGAAGAGATTAAGGCTCTCATTGATTCCCTCCATGAGTTCAACCCGATGATGGGACATCGCGGATGCCGTCTCACGGTTACTTATCCTGAGATTGCCAAAATGCAGACAAAGGCCATCATCCGTGCGGCCATCAATGTGAAGAAGGCTCACCCGGATTGGGAGATGAAGCCGGAGATTATGATCCCGCTTATCGGCGATATTAAAGAATTCAAATATGTGAAGAAATTCGTTGTTGAGACAGCGGATGCTGAGATCGAAGCAGCAGGGACTAAGATCGAGTACGAGGTGGGTACGATGATCGAGATCCCGAGAGCAGCCCTTACAGCAGATGAGATTGCAAAAGAGGCCGATTTCTTCTGCTTTGGCACAAATGACCTGACACAGATGACATTTGGCTTCTCCCGTGACGATGCAGGTAAATTTCTTGATGGATATTACGATGCGAAGATTTATGAGAACGATCCGTTTGCGAAGATTGATCAGTCAGGCGTTGGCAAGCTGATGGAGATGTCTATTAAGTTAGGAAAACCGGCCAACCCGGCGCTCCATATCGGAATCTGCGGCGAGCACGGCGGCGATCCGTCCTCTGTAGAGTTCTGCAATAAGATTGGCCTTGACTATGTGTCATGCTCGCCATTCCGTGTGCCGATCGCAAGGCTTGCGGCAGCACAGGCGGCTATATCACAAAGATAGGCGAAACCATTTTGTATGTTTACCATATCTGAATAATTATAAGCGTATCATTAGAAATAGTGGTACGCTTATTTTTTGTCTCGATCGTACCTTTAAGGGAAAAGCAGATATGGTAACACTTTACTTAATATGGTAAAATGATTGTTTTATGGAGCAATAAGATGTATAAAGATATGGGGTAATAATGGTGCATCGGCCCGGCTGTCTTGCGGGAAGTACGGTGCTTAAGCGAAAGTTAAAGGAGGAATAAACGATGAGAAAAATGTTGAAAGGGCTATCTATATTGCAGATTATTATTGGTATTTTAGGCGTTGTTGTTGGGATTGCCACTTTGGTAATGGGAGATCTTATGGGCAGTCTTGTAAAGCTTCCTGCAGAACAGGAGGCGCTTACTGCTATGAAAGTGTCTGCTGTCTTAGGATTGATTTCTGCTATATTTAATTTTAGCTGCGGCTGGTGCGGCCTGAAAGGAGAAAAAGGGAATAAGAACAGCCTATCTATGGCAGTAAAGCTTGGGTGGATCGGCTTGATTGCCGCAGTCGTCTCAGGAGCGCTGACACTGTTCGGGGATGCGGATATAGAGCGGATCAGTACAGTGGCTGCAAGCAGCATTGTGCCAATCCTATTTCTTGTCTCAGCCAAAAATGTGAGCAAGGATTTATAAATCTGGAGATGTAAGGACGGAATTCTGCCGGAACCGATTAGAGGAAGTGAGATACTGACTTTGGGATAGACCCATACTCTAGGGTCTATCCTAAAACCTGAGAAACGGCGTTGCCTCTTAGGAGCTGATGGTATATCTTATTTCAGTTTCTGGCTTTTATACAGACTTTGAAACGGCCTCATCATTGGCTGTTTTCTTTTTAATATATACGACCCTGTGTATTCCATCTTTTGCTGTCTCAATGTTTAGATCAAATTGTTCCTTATGGTTTGTTATAAATTGAGTCATATTTCTGTATCCGTAGTTTCTGGCATCAAATCCTGATATCTGTTTATTCAAAGCGAAGCCGACATTTGCAAGGTTTTCCCAATCTTCGTCAAGAGAATTTAAGATATTTTCAATGATTTCCTGCTCTGTAGGTATGCTGATTGCTTTGATCTCATCTTCAAGAACTTCTTCGATTGGGGCTTCCAATGCAGCTTCTGGCTCTTCTTCGATTGCCTCCTCTTTTTCGGGCCCTGCATTATTCTCGACCTGATAAATCAAATCAAGCACTTTAAATTCGTCGCATGCCTGTGCAAAAGACTCATTTGTTTTTTGTTCCCCCATTCCTATGAGCTCTTTTCCGGATTCTTTTATACGATAAGCTAATTTGGTGAAATCGCTATCGCTTGTCACGAGACAAATAGTGTTTATCTCTCCGCTATACAGGATATCCATCGCGTCAATTGTTAAAGCCTGGTCTGCAATGCTTTTTCTTTGTGAATAGGATATTTGTAAAATCGGGCTTATTCCGTATTTTGGCATAATCCCATACCATGACTTGACAGTTGAAGAGCTGATTGAGCCATATAATCGAAAGATTTTAATTCTTCCGATCATTGCAGCTTCTTGGCGGATATATGAGGCATACTTTGGTGAAATATTATCCCCATCAATTAATATAGCTATTTGTTTTTCATTCATAGCATATTCTCCCTTCCTACCCTTGTATATTGAGGGTATATAGATACTTAGAATATATTTATTTTACAACACTTTACCCTCAGCTTACAAGGGTGAGTGTGCCTTTATAAGCTAATCTTTCAGTCTTTGCAATATCCACGGATGCTTTGCTTGTACTCAGAAATCAGCTCTTTAAATCCATCATGGCTTTGGAGAAAAGCATATGCAGGATCCTCTTCCATTTCTGACAGGATTGCCGGAAGCATTTGTTTCGGATCGGAGATCTTTGCAATGCGATAGAACAGTGAGGAGCCGCTCATATCCCATGGGGTGAGCATTGCTGCAAGCATTTTCCGCAGAAGGCAGATACATGTATTGGCATCCTTCTCTGCGCCGGCTATTTGCAGAGGAGCCACAAATGCATTGTATTCCCATAAGTCAAAGAGAGATGCCATTTGGCTTGCTTTATCCGCGATGCTTTTTGCAGTCTGTGCACTGCCAGACGCCAATTCGGCGTCGACCATTTTGTAGAGCAGCATCTGTACCTTATTAAGCGCCAGGAGCAAGGCGTTCTGCAAGCCTTTAACAGCCTCCTCTGCCTTGCCTTGGCCCAGGTATATATTAACTTGCAGCATCTGTTTATCTGCCATACTATTGTAGAAGCCCTCTTTATCAGGCATTAGATTTAAAATTTCCTGCGCTTTGTCATAATCGCCGCTTCGGATCAGCCTGCTTACCATCATATAGCGCGCGCTGTTGCTGATCTTGCTGTCACTGCTCTCTGAAAGGGCATGGTACCATTTAACGAGCATATCGTCATATTGGCGCGCTTCATCGGCGGACAGCCCGGACATGCAAAGCAGGCCGTCAAGCTGAAAGGCAAGACAATGCAATAAATTCTCATTGTGCGGATATTCGTGGACCTTTTGCGCCGCTTCTTCAAAGGCGGCCGCAAATCCCTTTGTCTGGACAAGAGCCGCAATCTCTTTGCAGAAATGCCCGATCTCCTGTTGTGACAGATCTTCCTGAAAGCAGAACAGGGTATTCAAATCAATCTTGAGCAGACGGGCTAGTGGAGCCAGCAGTGAGATGTCCGGGCTTGTAGAGCCTTTCTCCCATTTGCTGACGGCGGGGACCGACACATTGAGGTATTCCGCTACCTGCTCCTGCGTTAATCCTAATTTTTTTCTCTTTTCCTGAATTACCAGATTCATTGGCATAATACCATCTCCTAATATGAATAGTACAAAAGCTTTTGTCGTCTTAATTATACCATTGAGAGGAAATCGCAACAATTGAATGGATGTTAGCTTTCAGGGAAATTTTTTAAATGTAGGTTAATTTTTCAAATTAGCTTCTGTCAGCTCAATGTGTCAGACATAGAGAAAGAAGTGGTTTGTATGTGTATCAACACCAAAAAAGAAACAAAGCATTTCTCCATGCAAAGCCAGTAAATTGCGACGGTTGCATGGAGTAAAAGAGAGTCGCAAAATAAAAATGCTGGCTTTGCAGCTTGACCATCATATCAGGGAGGAAGCCTGCATGAAATATCTTAATGCACAAGCTATTCTTCCTGACGCATTGGAAAAGAGGAATATCAAAACGGTATTTCTACCCTCAGTGTACAAGCCAGGTATATAAATATTTTGAGAAAGGCGGTTATTATATTATGTGTACCAGATTTGTTTATCGTGGAAATGACATGATAACAGGATTTGATTTTGATATTGACCTTTCTGTACACTGAGGGTAATGATATATCTTATATCAGTTTTTGGCATTTACACAAGTTCTGAAACAGTCTGTGGCTCAGTTTTCCTTACTGGCACCGCAAAAACATCCACTCATCGTTTTTGTCTTCTTCATTTTCGAAAGTCCACTGAATAATGGGCGCTTCTTCTTCGAGAGAAGCATCTTTTACACAAAGGGCTTTGCCGCTCATGGCGGACATAATGCGGAAATATCCGTTGCTCGTAGGCACCACATACCATCTCTGGTTACTGTCTCCATGATAAGAATACTGCAGGATGGGCACTCCATTATCCGCAACGCTCTGATCTGCCTTCAAGTCCACATATTTCCCGCTGGATTGGTTCTGCATGCAGTAAGTGCCGTCATCATTCTGGGATATCTGCCACTCTTGAGAGTTGTTGCTTTTAAGTTTTGCTTGCACCAACTGCGTCCTCTCTTCCGTGGAAGAGTTCGGAACTGTCAGGAGCATCCCGCTCTCGGCGTTTATTAAATAATAGCAGCCGTTCTCCGGTATTCCTGCAAAATCACTATCATAATAGGTCCGTACATAGTCAATTAAAAATTCTCCCGGCAGATGTTCCGCAGCAGGGGCTCCCAGGTGGCCTTCCAGGCTGAGCACCATATGTCTCGACATTTCCACAAAAGCGTCGTAGGTGGACACTTTCTCCCATGCAAGCCTGCCGTCAAAATAAAATCTCAGTTTTCCATCCCGTCTCTCCAGCCCATAGGTATGATAATCTGCGCTGATATCCTGAAGTCCTGTGTCCCAGTCATTGGTTCCCATCTGCGTATGGGAAGATGGATTCTGCGGCCAGACATGAAGCGTGCTGCTAAGCTTTCTGTAGTCGACGGTCTCCATAATGTCAATTTCCGGATTCGGGTTCATGACCGTGCTTAACGGCGAGGACTGCATCCAGATCGCGCTCAGCACATTGGCTCTCTTATCGAGAGCCTTCGCCCTCACCTCCACATAGCTGTCCGTTCCCGGCACTTCAAATTTAGACTCCACCGCGCCTGCCGTATAGCTTTTCCCATTGTAATTCTCTCTTTTTGCAGTAAGAACCAGGTTTCCGTCCCTGACGGCTACATTTGACGGGGAAAACGCCAAATCTGTCGTCACATCATACCAGAGGCCATTGCTCCATTTTGTGCCGTCCAGCTGGTTCCCGTCAAACTCATCCGACGCGGCGGGAAGAAGGGTCCAGTTTCCCTCTGCGGGCGGCGCCGCTTTAGCGTTCATGCCGTTTCCCCCAAATGCCAAAAGCATTCCCGTAGCAGCCGCTGCAATAAAAATATTTTTCTTTGTCATAGCATTCTTCTCCTTAGCTTTCCTCATAAAATATCGTTGATAAAATCTTATTCTGCTCCTCTGTACAGTTCTCGGCCTTCTCAAACTGAATGATCCCATTATACTTTTCTCCGTAAATGGGCGCTTCCATAGTGCTGGATCCATAACAGTTTTCTTCAAGAGATATTTGTCCCGCGTTGATGATCACATTGTCCCGCACAAGCACGTTCTTACAGGAAGAAAGGAACATTGCCTGCCTGGGGCAGTCGATAAACGTATTCTTTTCAATTAGAATGTTATCAAATACGCCCTCCTTCGTCCTTCCATCTGGCAAATATACGCCCATATACAACACTGCCATCTGCCATGCATTTAAATCACAGTGGCGGATCACATTCCCCCGAAGAATCAGGTTCTTCACTCCGTGCCCTTCACTCCAGCGAGATTCGCATCCCGTTTCAATCTGAATGGCCGCTCCCTGAATGTTTTCAAATACATTGTCCTCCAGAATGCCGTTGGAACCCTGCAATAACACGCCTCTTGCCCGGTTGTTTACAAATCGGCATCTTCGTATAATGTAATTATGGGTTTCAAACCGTTTGTTCCAGAGCACGGTATCTGGTGAGAGTCCCGGCGGAAGCTTGTCTTCAAATGTCAGAAGACAGGTTCCGTCCTCGTCATAGTATGTAACAGAGGTCAGTTCGGATGCAAAACCAGTGGGAGACAAATCTGGATTGCGAAGCTCCACTTGGTAGCCTTGCTCATAAAGCACCACCTCCTTCCTGGCTCCTTTGGCAAGCAGCGAATGACCGTCTACCGGCACAATTCCCATGGAGGAATTGTCATGTATATTAATGCAATCGTCGCCTGCATAGCCAAATTCACAATTTTCGATGATAAATTTTCCCTGAGAATTGCATATGTGCAGGCAATCCGTTACTGTGGAAATGCTGCGAGCTGTTCCCGGACGCACAGTCACGCGGCAGTCCTTAATATGAAGCCTGCTCACATCCCCGTTTCCCACAAACCCGTTTCCGGGAGACGAATACAGCGTAATGTTTTCCAGGGTCACATCTGTGGAGTCCAAAATAGGGATAGTGAGGATGGAGTACTCAAAATGCCGGAAGCGGAAGCAGTCCCCTCTGTGAAAATGCCTGACGGTAAATTCTGGATCTACCGTATAAAAGCGTAAGATCCCTTTTCCTACTTTTTCCTGACGGGGCTTTAAGATATCGGACAGCTCCCGTACGAGCTCCTGCATTTTTCTATCCGTATCAGCGTCTCCGCTTTTTTTTACATGTTCATTTTTGTAGGGGCGGAATTCTATTCCTCCTTTGCAGCCCGGCGTATAGCGGGTTCTGTGAAAAGGCCCTACGATGGAGAACTTCATATCTGCTTTTACATCTTCATATTCTGGGAAATAGCATTCAAAAAAACTGCCGTCTGGCGCGGTTCTTGTCACGACCCCCACGCTGGCAAGGGGCGCTTTTTCCCAGTTCCAATCAAGGATCAGGTTTTTGGCCAAGATTTTTTTACTGCTTCGAACGGAAATATAAGATTCCAGGGTTTCAAACAGAAGCTCGCTCCCTTCCCCTTCCAGCACGAAATTCTCCATATGATCCAATGCAAGATGTGCATCCCCCGGGCAGGAGCGGAAATAATAAGTCCCCTTTGGTATGAGCATCTTCCCAATCCCATTCTCCCGGCAGTATTTAAGAGCCTTTGCAAAAGCCGGCGCGCTATCAGTCTGTGCATCCGCCTTTGCCCCAAAATCCGTTACCCTGACGGCCTTTGTTGTCCGTTCCTCAGGCTTTTGTATTTTCATCTGTAGAAGATGCTCCTCCATCTTCTGCAGGCTTTCTATATCCGTCATATCTTTCTCCTTTCCCCGGCTAACCCTTCACGCCGGATGCCGCAATGCTCTGCTTAAGCTGTCTGGAAAACAGGATGGAGAGCAAGATGACCGGCGCGATCGTGACTACAGCCATGCCCATGATGGCATTCTGCTTTGTTCCCATGTTATTGGAGATGTTGTAAAGGGCTACGTTTAGCGTCCACAGGTTCTGGTCTTCCGTCACCAGCCATGCCCAGAAGAAATCATTCCAGTTTCCGATGAAGGTCTGCAGCGCGATCAGTGAAATAATAGGTTTTGAGAGGGGCATGCAGATTTTAGCATACAGATAGATGCTTCCCGCCCCGTCAAGAGAAGCCGCCTCAAAATAACTGTTGGGTATCTGGTCAAAAAACCCTTTGTACAAATATACGTAAAATCCATACGGATACAAAAAAGGCAAAAGAAGAGCGGCGTAATTATTGTAGGCTCCCATCTCCCGGTACATAATCAGCTGAGGCAGCATAATGCTGGCGAAAGGAACCATCATCCCTCCCAGGAAGAACAAAAGCACCAGCTTGCCGGCCCTTGGCGACAGCTGCTTGCTGATGGCAAAGGCGGTGATAGAGCAGAGGAATACCTGGGCGATTATGGCAAAGCCGATAACGATTACGCTATTGAGCACAAAGGTCATAAACCCCATCTTGGCAATGCGCTCGCTTTTCGGATATATGTATGACGGCATCTCCAGATAATAGCGAAAGCTTTCGAGATTCAGCAGGTTATTTACATGGGTTTCGGCGCCTGCAAGAGCTCCTGTGGTACGAAAGTCTTCTGTCAGAACTGCCGCAGCCTTGTCATGCGCCTCCTGAGAGAACTTTATTTCTTTTGCATCCAGCCCGTTTTCGTCATACTCGTAGCCGATGGACTCGCAGGCTCTGATATGCCGTCCTTCGTGCAAAAGGACGTCTTTCTTGACTGCGCTTGCTTTATAGATGCCATAATCGCATTCCATCTGCAGCTTCATCTGGTGGGCTCTGGAATGGAATATGGTTTTGCCGTCTTTTACGCCGTATACATGGATCTCCATAATAGAATCCTGAGCCATCTCAGAATTTATGGCAAACATGGATAATACACTGTCCTGCATCATCACATCCTTTTGCTGCTCGTCATTCTCAAACTTCATCCCGCTATAATCAAAAACCATGGTGAGGCTGTTGGCAGGATCAGGTAGGATCTTTGGCGGTACTTCATAAATCTTTGCATTGTCTTTCATAGAGCTTGATATAGCGAACAGCAAAGGATAGAGCATTACTGCCGCAAACAGCAAAGAGACTATGACCGCTACGGTTTTTAGAAAGCGCTCTGACCTTCCGTGCCCTAATCCATGCCCATTGCTTCTTCCTTTTTTCATCAGACTTTCCTCCTATTCTTTCTCAGACTTTTCAAACCGCATTTGAACCATGGTAAGGACGGCGATAACGATCAGCAGCACCACCGAGGCTGCTGAGCCCCTTCCATAGTTCAAGTCCTGATTAAAAGCATTGTAAATAAATATGCCCTGGGTGGTCGAGGCGCCGCTTGGCCCGCCGGATGCGTACATATAGGGCGCGTCCAGAAGCTGCATAGTCGTAATCACGCTGATAATGAACTGGATAAATACCATAAAGGAAATATTGGGCAAAATGATATAAAATATCCTTTTAAAGCCTGTGCAGCCGTCCAGCGCTGCAGATTCCATAATATCTGTGGAGACGCCCTGAATCGCTGACAGATACAAAAGCACCATCAGGCCTCCTCCCAGAACACCAGGGAAAATAATGCAGAACTTCACCAGCTTCGGGTCGCTTAGCCAGACTTGAGGCTCCCCGCCAAAAGATTTCGCAATCTGATTCGCCACGCCGTAATCGGGATGCCATATCCATTTCCAGATAATCACATTCACGGAAGTCGGGATCAGCGCGGGCAGAATATACAAGGTTGTCAGACATTTCTTCAGCCGCGTCAGCTCATTGAGCAAAAGCGCCTGGATCAAAGGGATCAAAAAGCACATAGCAAGCTGCAGCAAAAGGAAAACAAAAGTATTTTTCCACGCATCCCAGTAAAACTGCATACCGAACAGACCCGTGTAGTTCTCGAAACCGATAAACTTTCCCGGCGGATTTATGGGATCATATCTGAATAAGGAAATAAAAAAGGCGCTAAAGATCGGGTAATATTTTAGCCACAAAGTAAACGCCATAGGAAAGAAGAGGATACACCAGGGCGTTAGCTTCTTTCGCAGAATATAATTTGATTTCTTCTTCTTATTATTATTGTTACTGCTTATTGTTTTGCCGGTTGCTTTCACGCTTACACCTCCTGATTTCTTATGAAACATGCAATCAGTATAAAGGAATTGTTTTCCCGGGGAAATACGCAGGTCTTACTTTTATGTCACTTTTTTCAGCTTTTTCTTCCTTTTATTTCATTCAGACCTTAAAAAAAATGACATTCTTCTGCATTTTCGTTAATTTTAGTTTATTTTCAGAGAACGGTTCTTCTGCTATGATAATACTCAGAGCAAGCCTTCGGGATGGTCTATTAAACAAAATGTATAAGGAGGAAAATGTATGAAGAGAAGATTGATCAGCATTCTTTTGGCAGCTGCCCTGGGAGCCGTCTTGCTGGCAGGATGTGGTGATAAGAAGGCGGAGCAGAGTTCTTCTTCCGCGACGGGAGGGGAGGCTTCGGATGAGCACGAGCCGGTAGAGCTGACCTTGTGGGTGACCAGCCGTAACACAGACGACTGGTCGGATTCCATGGAGCAGAAGTTCCTGGATGAACATCCTTGGATTACCCTTAAGAAAGTTGTGAAGGAGGGAGATCCAGGCAACGAATTTTATCAGGGCGTGGCGTCCGGGACGGCTCCCGACCTTGTAAGATGCTCCTTTACCATGATGGATTCCTATATAGCATCCGGTATTTTGGAGCCTTTGAACAAATATACTGACTCCTGGGACGAGTGGGGAAGCTTCACAAAAGAATACATAGATATGTTTACCCAGGATGGAAATGTTTACGGTATTCCCTGGCAAGTGGCGCCTATGCTTTTTGGCTATAACAAAGCCCTGTTTGAAGAGGCGGGCGTAGAAGCCGTACCCGCGACCTGGGATGAGGCCGTTGAAGCTGCCAAGAAGATTAACGACCCTGATAAACAGGTTACGGGTTACGCAACGCTGGCCGCGGAGTGGACTGAGTGGTTCTTTCAATATTATGTATGGCAGGCAGGCGGCGATCTGACGGTTGAAAATGCGGACGGCACGGCTGAGCTGACATTTACCGACCCTGCTGTTATTGAGGCTGCCAAGTATTATCAGAGATTAAAGAGCGAAGGCGTTCTTCAAAGCGATATGACTTTAAAATTCGGCGATCTGGTAACGAATTTCGGTCTTGGCAAAATCGGCATGATGCCTTTCGCAGGCGACTGGGTCGCTGAGGCGGTTACAAACGGAATCGATCCGGATGAGATCGGCCTGTCTCTCCCTCCTGCAGGTCCTTCCGGAGAACAGACCACTGCAATCGCGGGCGAATGCTACGTTATCAATGCGTCAACAGACGATGCGAAAAAGGATGCCGCATGGGAGTACATCAGTTTTTACGAGAGCAAAGAATATTTTACATCTCACTTTGAGAATCTGGCGACCAAAGGCGCGCCAAACCCTGTGATCATCCCAAGAGATGATATGAGCGTAACAGATTTCTATGAATTCCCCGCCGAGTACGAGGAAGTCCTGGAATCAGCCAAAACTGTAGGCCGCCTGGAGTTTTACGGTAAAGCAAGCTTTGGCTCTTATGTAGACCGCGCTGTGCAGAAAGTTCTTGCAGACCCCAACGCCGACCCTGAGAAGGAGTTTGCAGAAGTGCAGGAGCTGTGCAGATCCGAAGCGCTGGAAACTTTCAACGAAGAAAATAAACGCTAAGCTTTGGGTACAAGAAACATCGCCTGCAGACGTAAAAGGTCGGCAGGCGATGTTTCTTCCTATTTATTAGGGAATATGATATAATGTTTACGAAAGCAATGGAAGCCGCAGGTTTTTCGAGCCTGCTTCTGCACGCTTAAAGGAGACATGCAGGCTTATGAGGAATATCAGATCGAAATGGAATAATTTTGTCAAAAATCATCTCCGCAAAGTAGGGATTTTCCGAAGGCTGATTATCTCTTTTTTATTGCTGCTTTTGATTTCTGCGCTCTTTTTGACCTTCTTTTCATACTATCAGTATTCCAAGGAGATTAATTTGAATTTATACCGTTATGTCTCCCTCTTGGTACAGAATGTGGAACTGAAGATCCGAGACATTTTGAAAGAGTATGAGGATGACGCCGTGCTGTTTTACGGTGACAGCCGAATTATCGGCGCCCTGGCAGAAAACGCCTCTCTTTTTCATGAAAATACAGAGGAAGCTCGGGAAAAATTTGAAGAAAACAGGGCTATTGTGGAGACAATGCTCTACCGGATGCGTGAAAACCATAAGGACATTGCGAATATCCAGTTTGTCTCTCCTGATTGCCAGTATCATATGACAGAGCCAAGCGGGTACCAGAGAGGCGGGACTATCCAGGATCTGGATAGTTTTTATAAGAGCAGCTTTTATCTGCTTCCCCAGGAAAAGAACGGCTATCCTGTGTGGATTGGCGGAAAGGAGCAATCCTCCATTTTTTTTAAGAACGGACAGCATATTTATGGCATCGGTAACACTATCACTTTGAGCATTGCCGTATACGAGCCTGGGACGCGGGATTTTCTGGGCGTTCTTTTGTTCAACATTGATTTCAACACCTTTTCCGGCGCTATGGAAGGATATGAAAATTACAATGATGGAAATGTGTTTCTGGTAGGCAAAGATGGCATATTGACATGGTTCAATCCCAGTCTTTCGGCGCCTTCTTTCCCAAGCGACCCGGCCTTGTTCGCAGAAATGATACAGAAAAAGCAGGCAGTTGTCAGAACTCGCGAAGATAGCCGCTCTGTTCTGCTGGCGTATGAAGAGATTCCGGGCACGCAGATTTTTGTGGCTTATATTGCAGACTCGGATTTATTGCTACAGCGCACCATCGATATCCGGAACCTGTGCGTCGCTGTATTGATCTGTACTGTAATTATTGGGCTTCTGCTCTCTTCCTATGTAACGGTCAGCATATCAGATCCTGTCCGGCAGCTTGTGCGTGTCATGGATAAAGCAGGGGACGGCAAATGGGAAATACGCTACTCCAACTCCGGAAATGACGAGATTACCCTTCTTGGAGACCACTTCAATGCCATGGCCGACAGGACCAATCGGCTTATAGAAGAGGTGTATTTGTCGGAAATTAAAAGGCAGCGTGCTATGCTCAGCTGGAAAAATACCCAGCTTGACGTGCTCCTCATGCAGATAAACCCTCATTTTCTCTATAATACGCTGGATATCATCCGATGGGAAGCCATGTACGAAGCCAACGGGGAGAGCACTGTCACGCGGATGATTGAGAAATTCAGCAGGCTCTGTCGGCTCGGCATGTGTACGGGTGGAGACACAATCCCGCTGTCGGAAGGGCTGGAGCACGCTTCTGTCTATATAGAGGTAATCAACTTCCGGAACAGTGAGAAGATCGTGCTGGATATCTCAATGGACGTGGATGAAAAAAACACTTATGTTCCCCGGTTCATGTTGCAGCCAATTATGGAAAACGCTGTAGTGCATGGTTTCGAGGACGTTGGCGAGGGATGCTGCATCGATATTTCTGTGGGAATAGATGGTCAAAATCTTCAGATTACCGTAGAGGATAACGGACGGGGGATGGATGAACAGGAGCTTTCCAACGTCCGCAGTGCTTTGGCTCAGAATAAGATGGTGGAGAAAAGCATTGGCCTTGTAAACGTGAATCAACGAATCCGTCTTTTTTATGGGGAGGAATATGGCCTTTCCATTTTCAGCAGCCCCGGTATCGGAACTAGGGTCCAGATTACGCTTCCTTTAAGAAATGTTTCAGAAAACATGCAGACTTTTGAGCAGGATGGAGAATGATCTTATGTTGTACCAGACTCTGATCGTAGATGATGAAGAAATTGTATGTAGAGGGCTTGCCCGGTTTGTAAACTGGGAAGAGCAAGGCTTTGAAGTGGCCGGGACCGCCTGTAGCGTAGACGCCGCGCTGGCTGTCATGCAGCAGGCTCATATAGACGTGGCCTTCATGGATATCCGTATGCCCGGAAGGACAGGCCTGGATTTGCTGAAGATCCTGCAGAAGGAATATCCTGAAGTCAAATCTGTGATCTTAAGCGGCCATTCAGATTTTTCTTATGCACAGGAGGCGATCCGACGGGGAGCGGTGGATTATCTTACAAAGCCTGTCAGCCTGAGCCAGATAACATCGCTGCTGGCACGTCTGTACGAGGAGTTTGAGCAGCAGAAGCAGGAGATCCACATTCATGCCAACAGAATGCAGGCGCTTCTCCTGTCGGCTGCCAGGGGATATTCTCAGATAGACACGGAAAAATACATGCTGCCTTTTCCCCAAAGCTGGTGCGGGCTTTCCATGTCGCTGACAGACCGGGCTCTCAGCGAAGAAGATATCTTGCAGAAAAAAAGTATGATTCAGGAAAAACTTTTGCAGCTGTCTCCCGACGCCATTGTGCTGGATGATGAAGTCTTTTCCCTGTTCGTTGTGATCCCGTGTGAATCTGAAAGCGCTTTTGATTCCATGATTACGATTTTAGAGCAGCTCTGCCCGGAGTTCTCAGAGTGGACATGCGGCGTATGCGAAATGAAGAAAGGCGCCGCCATGCTGCACGAAGGGTGGAAGGAAGCCGGGGATGCTCTGCGCTATCTTCTGGCCGGAAACAAGAAAGGCGTCATTTATTATAAAAAGATTGAATCTCTGTTCGGACATGACAGCCTGACTATGCAGGAGCTCCTGCCGGATCTGCTGAAGCAATTAAGCGATCCCGAGACCCGACCCGGCATCCTTCCACTTATGGAGCGCGCTTTAATGCAGAACAGGACACAGACCGTCATACAATATCAGACCTCCTGCATCCGTTTTCTGATTGAGCTGAATGGCTATCTCCAGGGGCTTGCTTCCGTGAAGCTGGATTTTCACGAATCTTTGAATAAAAATCTTGGGAATCTGCTGCTCTGTCAGGATTGCCAGTCCACTGCAGAATGTATCTTAGAATATTTACAGTGGCTTGTAGAGCTTCTGGATCAGTCTGACGCGCAGCAGCTTGGTAAAGGCGCTATTTATGAGATCCAGCTTTTTATCCGTCAGCATTATGGTGAGAATATCACTTTAAACTCACTGGCGGAACAGTTTTTTTTGCATCCGAATTATTTAAGCCGTCTCTTTAAAGAGAAGACAGGGACAAATTTCATAGAATACTTGACGCAGATCCGCATGGAGAAGGTAAAGGAGCTGCTGGGCAGCTCCAACCGCAAGATTATTGATATCTGTGCTATAGTAGGCTATGACAATCCGCGGTATTTCAGTAAAGTCTTCAAACAGTATACCGGCATGACGCCGCGGGAGTACAGGGAACACATTGCCGTATGCTGCAAAGAGGGGGAAGCGCTAAGTCAGGAGGAGTGAAAATGGAGCTGAACAGACAGACAGCAGAGCGGGCGCTTAGGGAAGCGTCGGAATCTAATCCGGGAGAGTGGGTGGATCATTCACGATATGTGGCGAAAGCCTGTGAGAATATTGCAGGGCGCTGCGGGCATTTATCGGCCGATCAGGCTTATATATTCGGGCTTTTGCACGATGTGGGGCGTTATGTGGGCGTCTGCTCAGAGAAGCATCTGATTAGCGGCTATCGCTACTGCGTGGAGCGCGGCTGGGAGAAAGCAGGGCAGATATGCATCTCCCATGCGTTTATGATACAGGATATCGGGACTTCTATCGGCAAGTTCGACGTGAGCGAGAAAGAGTATCTGTTTATGAAAGAGTTTGTTGAAAATGCAGTCTATGACGATTACGACCGCTTAGTGCAGCTGTGTGATGCGCTGGCGCTGCCTACAGGATTCTGCCTTCTGGAGAAGAGGCTTGTAGACGTGACGATCCGGTATGGCTTTCATCCGTCAATGATAGACAGGTGGAAGAAGATACTGGACATAAAGGCATTTTTTGAACAGGAGATCGGCTGTTCTGTGTATGAGCTGCTCCCGGGCGTCGTAGAGAACAGCTTTCGCTGAAAGCCTTTTGCCGGGAAGGGGCGGAGAGCCCCGGTCCGGCAGATTTTTTTATTTTCCATCATGGAAGCTGGTGCGGCAGCCGCGTTCTACTTCTGGGAGCCCATATTTTTCTTTTGCATTGGAGAAGGCTTTTATCATAAATGCCATATTCCGTGCAAGGTTCCGCATTGTCTGGAGCCCCTCCAGATCTTTTTTCACATCTTCCGCCGTAAAGCCGTGGACCTGGTTCCAGTAGGAGCTGGACGCCACGGGCATGCCGCTGATCGTAAAATACTTGTTCAGCACGTCGAAAGTCGCAGTATTCCCGCCGCGCCTGCAGCTTACGACAGACGCGCCTACTTTCATATGCTTTGAATAATGTGTACTGTAGAAAAGCCTGTCCATAAAAGAAAGGATCGTTCCGTTCGGTGAGCTGTAGTATACGGGGCTTCCTACGACCAGCCCGTGCGCTTCCTCGAATTTGGGAGCGACCGCATTCACCAGATCGTCATTAAACACACATTTCCCATTCTTTTTACAATAACCGCAGGCGATACATCCCCGGATATCCTTGTTCCCGACATGGATCAGCTCGGTCTCTACGCCCGCTTTCTCGAATACCTGGATCATCTCATCCAGAGCCGCCCACGTGCAGCCCTTTTCATGCGGGCTTCCGTTCAGTAAGATTACTTTTGACAATGTTTTTTCCTCCTTTACCCTCAGTTTGCAAGGGCACACACGGTCAGTACAGAGTAAATTTTGCGTCCTGCTTCGTTGCTTTCGCTCCGCGTACGCCCTGTACGCGTCGTTCAAGCGCCTTGCAGGCCACAAAATTTATCTCTGTATGACTCTTTGACCTCAAACGGAGATAATTCCGCTATTTTCCAGGCAGACGATTAAGGCGTACTGGATGTACGCCGATTGAGGATAACGCAGAAAATAGCGGAATTATCCCGTTTTGAGGCGTGTGTGCCCTTGTAAACTGAGGGTAGCGCCTGTATAAACAGATAATATGCAATGCAGGCTTTTTTAATAACGCTTGGCAAATCGCAGAAATTGTATTTTGATTTGTGACTGTGGAGAGCCTTAGAGCATCTTAATGTTCTGCCGATACTCAGTAATCCGGCGGCACGGACGCCGACGGAAAGCCCGATCTGCGCCATGGACGGCGCATAGAGGGCGGTTACGTCCATATCCATGCTCTTTTGCCAGAACATTTAGAAGCTCTTAGGCTCGTAACCTGGAACAAAGAAGAATATAATTTCTGCAATTTACCAATGCAGTATTGAAAATTTTGTGTTGGCTCCAACATCAGGGTATCATAATTATAATCTACTTTTTGTGAGAATACAATTGTACAGTAACAGATAAGGGCGATAGTGCTATTGTCGGTTTGTTTTTAGGGATTTTTGTGTTAAAATGGAGACAGGCCCTTTGTATATGGAGGGTAATCTATGGCCATTAAAGGAGGACGAACGATGTATCAATTATGGGAAGATCTAAAGAGGCTTAAATCTTGCAAGTGGGTAGAGCTGTCTCATCCGTTGAACAATGAAAGCCCTTACTGGGGAGGGATCCCGGACGGGTCTGTGGAATTGTCAAAGACAGTGTATGACTGGGGCAATGAGATGCTGGAGTGCCTTATCCAGACGTTTAAGTTCCCGGGGCAGTTCGGGACGCACATTGACTTCCCGGGGCATTTTGTGAAGGGGCGGGAGCTCTCGGAGGAATACGGAGCGCGTGACATGATGTACCCGCTGGTGGTAATCGATGTGTCCGACAAGGTAAAAGAGGATGTGCATTACGCAGTGACTGTGGATGATATTAAGGCTTATGAGGCCAAATACGGGGATATCCCGGACGGCGCTTTCGTTGCTCTTCGGACAGACTGGTCGAAGCGGTGGCCGGATATGGACGCTATCTGTAATTATGATGCGGAGGGTGGGGAGCATACGCCTGGATGGTCCATGGAAGCGCTGAAATACATATATGAGACGAGGAATGCGGCGGCCAACGGGCACGAGACGCTGGATACGGACGCTTCCGAGCTGGCGGTTAAGGCGGGAGACTTAGCCTGCGAGCGGTATGTCCTTGACAAGGGCAAGCTGCAGGTGGAAGTGATGTGCAATCTCGATCAGGTTCCGGCGGCAGGGGCGATCGTAATCGCAGCATTCCTTCGTATCGAAGGCGCGACCGGGCTGCCGGTGCGCGTGTGGGCGATCACAGAGTAGCGCGCGCATTCGAGACAGATTGAAGAAGGAAAGGGATGGGGAATCTGAGATTATTGTACGATATGCTGCTTAGCTTTTTCATATATGGATTTCTTGGGTGGTGCGCGGAAGTCGCATTTGCGGCGACGCAGGAAAAGCGGTTCGTGAACAGAGGCTTCCTGAACGGGCCTATCTGCCCTATTTATGGGATCGGGGTCACAGTCGTCATAATCGCGCTGGAGCCTTATGCGGGCAATCTGGCCGTGCTGTATGTGGTCTCTGCGCTGCTCGTCACTGCTCTAGAGTGGGCGACGGGGCTTCTGCTGGAGAAGATCTTCCACCATAAATGGTGGGACTATTCTGACAGGCCTCTGAACATACAGGGCTACATATGCGTCCCGTTCTCTCTTCTGTGGGGAGCGGCCTGCGTGCTGATCGTCAAAGGGATCCATCCGGCGCTCTATAAGGCGGCCCTTTTGATCCCTGTGTGGCTGGGGTCGGCCTTCCTTACTGTCCTGTGCGCCGCTCTGGCCGCAGATACTTATGTGACGGCTTCAGGGATACTGAAGCTGAACCATCGGCTTGATCATATGCGGGAGATCGCAGAAGAGCTACATGATCTGTCTGACCAGCTGGGAGAGAATATTTATCAGAATATGATGGCAGGCATGGAGAAGCGGGAGCAGCTTAAGGAGAAGGCGGAAGAGCTGCGGGGCAAGTACGAAGAGATGCTGGAGAGCCAGGCCGGGACAGGCCGCAGGATCTTCGAGGCATTCCCCAGGATGCGCTCTGGCAAGTATGAGAAGCAGATTGCAGAATTGAAGGAGTATCTGAAAAAGAAAGGCAAAAGTTAAAGGCAGAAATTAAATAAAAACTTCTTGACCCTGGTATTATACCAGGGTTTAAAATTTGGAAAGAAGAAACGAGAAGGAAATGGTGAGCTATATGAGACTGGAAGGAAAATCCCTGAAACGAGACTTCTTTCGATTTATCCTGCCCGCTGTGGCGGCGCAGTGGGTGTTTGCGCTATACACGATGGTAGACGCCATGTTCGTAGCAAGAGGAGTGTCGGAGACGGCGCTTGCGGCAGTGAATGTGTCATCCCCTTTTGTTACAGGCATGTTCGCACTGTCGCTCACATTTGCAGTAGGGACGTCGACGATCGTCGCCCTTCTCTTTGGCGAGAAGAAGGTGGAGAAGGCAAAGGAAGTATTCTCCCAGAATATGGCGGCGCTTGTGGCTTTGTCCCTTATCCTTACAGCGGCGGCGCTTATCTGGCTGGAAGAGCTCTGCCGCTTCCTGGGGGCGACCGAGAGCCTTCTTCCTTATGCGAAAGAATATATAGGGACTCTTGCGCCTTTTGCAGTGTTCTTTATCTTGTCTTATTCTTTTGAGATACTGGTCAGCACGGACGGCTACCCTGCGCTTGCGACGGTCATTGTGAGCATCGGGGTCGTGCTGAACTGCATTCTTGACTATGTATTTGTGATGGCGCTGCACAAGGGAGTGTTTGGAGCCGCTATCGCTACGGCAATCTCACAGGTGGTAGTGATCCTTTTTTATCTGAAGCATTTTCTTGGAAAGAAGGGGACGATCAAATTCTGCAAGTTCCGGTTCTCACCGGGGCTTCTCCTGCGGGAAGTGCGGAATGGCTTCCCTTCAGGGATTACAGAGCTGTCGGCGGGCATTATTACATTTGTGTTCAATCAGGCGATCATCCGCTTCCTTGCGGAAGAGGCGCTTGTTAGCTACTCTGTGATCGCGTATGTCAACGCCATCGTGGTCATGTCCATGGTGGGCGTCGCCCAGGGGAGCCAGCCACTGATCAGTTATTATTATGGAAAGGGAGAGAATGAAAAATGCAGGCGGATCCTGAGGTATGAGCTGTGTACCGTTGCAGGTGCGTCGGCTGTGGCGCTGTTGGCGTGCTATTTTGGAGCAGAAATGCTCGTGAGCATTTTTATTTCTGGGGGCTCAGAGGAATTGTCAGCATATTCTGTGGGTGTGTTCCGCGTTTTCATACTGTCCTTCCTTGTGGCAGGATATAACATTGTATTTGCGGGATATTTTACCGCCATTGAGAAGTCGGGGACGGCAGTTATGATCTCTCTTGGAAGGGGCCTGATCATGCTGGCCATAAGCATGGCTATTCTGACGAAGCTTTTTGGCGGCGCAGGCATATGGTGGGCGGCGCTCTTGTCGGAGCTGCTTTGCCTGGCTTTGTCCGGCATTTTGTGGGGACGGCAGAAGAGAGCCATGTCTAGGAGCGCCGTCTGGACAGCAGGCTCCAGAGCTGGTGTATAAGCCATGCGCCGGCCATAACGGAGAGGATATATAGGGCGATCGCCGGGCCGTCTCCCAGGGCGGCGGCAATGTGCAGGAAGACTTTCTGCTTCATAGCATAATAGGGGCTGATGTAGAACATATTAATATTGCCAAGAGGGTGGAAGGCAAGGTTGCAGAGGGTGGCGATGAAAGCGCAGGCCAGGTAGAGGCAGGCGCTTTTTTTGTAGCCGGAAGGAGTGTAATCTGCGTTTTTCCCAAGCCCCGCGCATACCCCAAGAAAGATGAGCAGGACATGCCACAGGTAAGAATGTACGGTGAGAGGGGCGTAGCTGTAATGTAGCCCGGTCGTGTCGAAGAAGGTGAAGACGCCGGCCAGGAGCCCGTAGTCCATCAGAAATGTAAGACATGTGGGAGTATATTTCCCGGAAGGGGAAAGACCGATGAACAGGCAGAGGTACATAGGGATGCTGCACAGCTGGAAAGGGAAGTACCACCAGTTATAACGGCCGCCTCCCAGAAGGAAGGCCAGAAGCCATTGCTTCCATATCTCACTTGACAGCATCAGTATGCCGCAGGCTAAAAAGAATCTTCTCTGTCTGTCCATAATCCCCCTCCTTTATAAAGTGTCCCTTAGATGATATTTATTATACACCTTGGAAGAAAAATGTGCTATAATACGAATGTTGTGCAAAAAATAGCGTCGGTAAGAGGTGTTGTGAAGTGAAATTGAAGAATGGGCTTATGCTGGCGCTGACAGCATTTATATGGGGGACTGCGTTCGTGGCTCAAAGCGTAGGCATGGATTATCTGGGGCCTTTTACGTTTAACGGTGTAAGGAGCGTGATCGGAGGGATCGCGCTGCTGCCTTGTATCGCTTTGTTACGGAAGGTGAACGGGCAGCCGGCAGCATCGTCGGATGGGCGGATGATGTTTATGGGAGGGGTCTTGTGCGGGCTCTTGTTGTTCGTGGCCAGCAGCCTTCAACAGATCGGGATCCAGTATACGACGGCCGGGAAGGCAGGGTTTGTGACGGCGTGCTACATTATTATCGTGCCGGTGTTAGGGATCTTCCTGAAGAAACGGATCGGGCTTCCTGTGTGGGCGGCTGTGGCGCTCTCCATTACAGGACTGTATTTTCTGTGTATTACGGAAGGGTTCTCCGTCGGAAAAGGAGACACGATTATCTTTTTATGTGCGGTGGTGTTCGCGGTACATATTTTGGTCATCGACTATTTCTCCCCAAGGGTAGATGGGGTGAAGATGTCCTGCATCCAGTTCTTTGTGTGCGGGATCGCGTCTCTGCCGTTTATGTTCGCTCTGGAGGAGCCGACGATAAAGGGCATGGTGGAGGGATATGGGCCTCTTCTGTATGCGGGAGTGATGTCCTGTGGGGTAGCCTATACTTTACAGATCGTCGGCCAGAAAAATGTAAATCCGGCGATCGCATCTTTGATCTTAAGCCTTGAATCTTGCTTTTCCGTTCTGGCTGGCTGGATCATCCTGGGGGAACGGCTGTCGGCGAGGGAGATATTCGGGTGCATATTGATGTTTGGAGCGATCATACTGGCGCAGATGCCAGGAAGAGAGGAGGAAGCAAGATGAGATTCGTGATACAGAGAGTTTCAGAAAGTGAAGTGAAAGTGGACGGTGAAAGCCTGGGTAAGATTGGGAAGGGATTCCTTGTACTGATCGGGGTATCGGATTCCGACACGAAAGAAATTGCAGACAAGATGGTGAAGAAGATGCTGGGGCTTCGCATTTTTGAGGACGCACAAGGGAAGACGAACCTGTCCTTAGACGCGGTAGGCGGAGAGCTGCTTCTCATCTCCCAGTTTACCTTATACGCCAACTGCAAGAAAGGGAACCGCCCCAGCTTCATCGGAGCGGGGGCGCCGGACATGGCGTCAGATATGTACGAGTACATTATCAGCAAGTGCAAAGAGCAGGTAGGAGTCGTAGAACGAGGACAGTTCGGGGCGGACATGAAAGTAAGCCTCACAAACGACGGGCCATTCACGATCATCCTGGATTCTGACGAATTGGGGACGGGGTAAAATTAATTTTACCCCGTCCCCAATTCGTTAATTTAATTATATTATCTAACTATTTATTGTTAAAATTTCTAAAAATAGTATTAAATATCAAAACATATATTGACAAATCAAGGAAATATTACTAATATATTAATTAGATTTCTAACTAAATGTTGGAATGTGAAGGAGGACGGGGTGGATATGGAAGAGGCGTCTTTTGTGATGATGCTTGACCAGTTGGGGCATATTTGCAAATATCATGCCATGAAAAGGCTGGAGAAGCTGGATTTGAAGCCGGGCCAGGCGGGCATACTTTTTATATTAGACTTTAGGGGGAGCCTTTCCCAGAGAAAGCTGGCTGATGAGATGGGGATTACCCCCCCCTCTATGACGGTTGCGCTCAAAAAGTTGGAGAGCAGGGGCTTTATCTTGAAGGAAGCGGATGAGAGGGATCAGAGGAGTTTTCGGATCTGTCTGACAGACAAGGGGAAGGAGTGTATGGAAGAAATTAAAGAGATTGCGAAAGATATAGAAATATTGCTTTTAAAAGGAATATCTGACGAAGAAAAAATGTTTATGAAGCGTTTGATTTTGGAGATGAGAAAGAACATAACAGAGCAGAAAGAGTTCGGCGAGCTGGATATGCACACTGTTATGAAGAAGACGAGAAAGGAGGAGCTGCTATGAGCAAGCTGTTTAAATTCATGAAGCCTTATGCCGCCGCAGTGCTGTCTATCCTCTGTGTGCTGCTGCTTCAGGCATACTGCGATCTGTCGCTGCCTACGTACACATCGGATATCGTAAACATAGGGATCCAGCAGAGCGGGATCGACGGGGCAGTGCCAAGGACGATCGGAGAAGAAGATTTTGCCCTTCTTCTTATGACGGCAGAGGAGCCGGAGCAAGAGCTGCTAAAGGAGGCTTACGAGGAAGGCATGTATGCCTCTTATACGTATGATGATAGTTATGAAGGGGCGATCCTGCGCCTGAAAAGCCCTGTGGAGAAAGATGCAGAGCGGATGGAGGAGCTGTCTGATATTTTGCAGAAATCTATGATGGCGACAGCGGCCATGTCTTCCGGGGAGATGATGGGAGGAGAAGATGCGGCACATATGGGAGACGCCGCGCTTCTGGCTGAAATGCCGGAATCTATACTGGAGCAGGCAGGGGCAATGTATGTAAAGACGCTTTATGAAAATGTGGGAGTGGACACAGAAAGTATCAGCTCTTCTTATATTTTGAAGACTGGGGCGAAGATGTTGGCTCTTGCGGCGCTTGGCATGTGCGCCAGTATTCTGGTAGGATTCCTGGCTTCCAGAGTCGGCGCTGGTGTGGGGCGCGGGCTGAGGCGGGATGTATTCCGCAAAGTCGTGGGCTTTTCCAGCGCAGAATTCGATAAATTTTCTACAGCGTCCCTCATTACAAGGAGTACCAACGATATCCAGCAGATCCAGCTTCTGACGGTGATGATCCTCCGCATGGTGCTGTATGCGCCGATCTTGGCTCTTGGCGGTGTGTGGCGTGTTTTTAACACGAATGTGGATATGTCCTGGATCATCGCTCTTGGCGTGGGGCTTGTTCTTCTGGTCGTAGGAGCGCTGTTCTTTGTAGTGATGCCCAAATTCAAGATCGTGCAGTCTTTAGTAGACCGCCTGAATCTTGTAAGCCGCGAGATCCTCACCGGGCTTCCAGTCATCCGTGCATTCAGCACAGAGAGGTATGAGGAAGAGAGGTTTGATAAAGCGAATATAGATCTGACGAAGACGAACCTGTTTGTTAACCGCGCCATGACATTTATGATGCCGGTGATGATGCTTATTATGAACGGCATCTCCGTCCTCATCATCTGGACGGGAGGGCATGGGATAGACAGTGGGACGATGCAGGTCGGGGATATGATGGCGTTTCTCCAGTACACAATGCAGATTATCATGTCCTTCCTTATGATATGTATGATTTCCGTAATGCTTCCAAGAGCGGCAGTGTCTGCGGAGCGCGTAGATGAAGTGCTAAGAAGCGAGACGCTGATCCATGATCCGAAAGATCCTGAAAAGCTTCCGGGGAATGCCAGGGGCGAAGTTGTGTTCGATCATGTGTCTTTCCGCTACCCGGGGGCAGAAGAAGATGTGCTGCACGATATTTCCTTCACAGCGAGGCCGGGGGAGACTATTGCATTCATCGGAAGTACGGGAAGCGGGAAATCGACGCTTGTGAACCTGATCCCGAGATTTTATGACGTGACAGAAGGCCGTATTACGATAGACGGCGTTGATGTCAGAGCTATGAGCCAGCATGACCTGCGGGAGAGGTTAGGATATGTGCCTCAGAAGGGAGTGCTTTTCTCAGGAACGATCGCGTCCAACATCCTGTACGGGAATCCTGACGGGAGCGAGGAGGAGATGAAAGAGGCGGCGCAGATCGCCCAGGCAGAAGAGTTTATCACAGGGAAGAGGAAACAGTATGAAAGCCCGATCGCCCAGGGAGGCTCCAATGTGTCCGGCGGGCAGAAGCAGAGGCTTTCGATCGCGAGGGCGATCGCGAAGCGCCCCGATATATATATTTTTGACGACAGCTTCTCTGCCCTTGACTATAAGACGGATGTGGCTCTTCGAAATGCTCTGAAAAAGAAGACGAAGGAAAGCACTGTAATGATCGTGGCCCAGCGTATCAGCACGATCTTGCATGCAGAGCAGATTATCGTACTGGACGATGGGAAGATAGCCGGAAAAGGCACGCACAGAGAGCTTTTGAACAATTGTGAGGAATATTATCAGATCGCTTCTTCACAGCTGTCTGAGAAAGAGCTGGAGGAAGATATGAAGGAGGTAGAGTAGTATGGCAGAAAAGCACAGGAAGCCCGGGCCGGGGCCGGGACATGGCCCGCACGGGCCGATGATGGCAGGGGAGAAGGCGAAAGACTTTAAAGGTACTATGAAGAAGCTTATGGGCTATATGGGGCGGTACAAGATCGGGATCGTGCTTGTCGTCATTTTCGCCATAGGAGGGACTATCTTCAACATTATCGGCCCGAAGATCTTAGGAAAAGCGACGACAGAGATCTTCGAGGGACTGGTGCGTAAAGTCTCTGGCGGCGCGGGCATTGATTTTGAAAAGATCGCGGGGATCCTTATCGGGCTCTTATGCCTGTACCTGCTCAGCGCAGGGTTCTCATTTATACAGGGATTTATTATGACGGGGATCTCTCAGAAGCTGACCTATCGCATGCGTAAGGAGATATCGGAGAAGATACAGCGCCTGCCGATGAATTATTACGATAAGATGACCCACGGAGAGATACTGTCCCGTATCACAAATGACGTAGATACTCTGAGCACGAGCCTGAACCAGAGCGCGACGCAGGTCATTACTTCCGTTATGACCATCCTTGGAGTGCTCATAATGATGCTTAGCATCAGCCCGCTCATGACAGTCATCGCGCTTCTCATCCTTCCGGTGTCTATGGCGCTGATCTCTGCCATTGTGAAACGTTCGCAGAAATATTTCAAAAGCCAGCAGGAATACCTGGGGCATGTGAACGGGCAGGTGGAGGAAGTGTATGGCGGCCACAATATTGTGAAAGCCTTTAACAAAGAAGAGGATGTGATTGCAGAGTTTGACAGGGATAATGATATCCTTTACAGCTCGGCATGGAAATCGCAGTTCCTGTCAGGAATGATGATGCCGATCATGCAGTTCGTCGGGAACCTGGGCTATGTCGCGGTCGTTATCTTAGGCGGCTATCTGGCAGTAAAGCGCGCGATAGAAGTAGGAGAGATCCAGTCATTCATCCAGTATGTGCGCCAGTTCACGCACCCGATCCAGCAGGTGGCGCAGGTGGCCAACATGCTGCAGTCTACGGCAGCCGCTTCTGAGAGGGTATTCGAGTTTTTAGAGGAAGAGGAAGAAGATCAGACTGTCGTAGATCCGGTGTCCATAGATGGGCTGGAAGGAAGGGTGGAATTCGATCACGTGCGGTTCGGATATAATCCTGACCATATCATTATCCATGACTTCAGCGCGAAAGTAGAGCCCGGACAGAAGATAGCCATCGTAGGGCCGACCGGGGCGGGGAAGACGACGATGGTCAAGCTGCTCATGCGGTTCTATGATGTAAACAGCGGAGAGATCCGGGTGGGCGGACACGATATCCGGGATTTCAACCGGAGCGAATTAAGAGAGATGTTCGGGATGGTGCTCCAGGACACATGGCTGTTTAAAGGAAGCATCGAAGATAATATACGGTATGGGAAGCTGGACGCGACCCATGAAGAAGTGGTAGAAGCGGCAAACGCGGCATATGTGCATCATTTTGTCCAGACCCTTCCAGGAGGCTACAATATGGAGCTGAATGAGGAGGCGAGCAACGTATCTCAGGGACAGAAGCAGCTGCTTACGATCGCAAGGGCGATCCTTGCCGACCCGAAGATACTCATACTTGACGAAGCCACCAGCTCCGTCGATACACGTACAGAAGTACGCATACAGAAAGCAATGGATAATCTGATGAAAGGAAGGACCAGTTTCGTTATCGCGCACCGCCTCTCCACGATCCGGGACGCAGACATGATCCTCGTCATGAAAGACGGCGATATTATAGAGATAGGAAATCACGAAGAGCTGCTTAAGAAAAACGGATTCTACGCAGAGCTTTACAACTCCCAGTTTGAGAGAAGCGCGTAGGGACGGAGCATTTCTGAGCAGGGACACCGCTTATGCGGTGTCCTGCGGAAGAAATGCTCCGTCCCTATAGTCTAGCCTACCGCTTATGCGGTGTCCTGCGGAAGAAATGCTCCGTCCCTATAGTCTAGCCTACCGCTTATGCGGTGTCCTTGCGGAAGAAATGCTCCGTTCCTGTTTGCTACGCGCTTTTGTCCTATGCAGCTGTTACCGCATTGCTCCGCCTGTCAGCACGGATTTTACATGCTGTACTTCCTGTGTGGAAGCTTTGGAAGCCGGAACATAGTAGCTCTTTTCACGTGCGACCTGATACAGCTTCTCCTGTGACATCTCGCACTGGTTCCGGATCTGCTTTAAGCACTGCTTGAGCTCTTTGTTCTCTGTCTGTGAGATCATCTCGCCGAACCTTACAAGCTCGCCGTTGACGCCATTTAAGGCGTCAGTTACCATTGTCTTCTCGTCTAACATCGTATCGCCCCCTCCTATAAGAATTTCATCAAGTCCTGTTTGTTCTGCATTGCACTGTTTGCGGCATCCTGGAAAAGCTTCTTGATCTCAGGATCTTTTGCCTGTGACGCGTAATCCGTCATCTTGCAGTGGTTTGTGTCGTAGCCCCCGATGAGATGGCGGAGGTTCTGAAGATCTAAAATTGATAATTCAGACATGTGGTTTTCCTCCTTTACTGGCATTTCGGCATATGCCGATATGATTGTTCTCCACGGATAGTATGCGCCGGTGCAGGAGAAAATATTCTATAGAAGCTTACGAGATCTGTTTACGAAAATGAAATTGGCAGGGAGATGGATTTTGCTTTTTTTGCGTGTTCAGTAAAAATAAGAAAAAGATCGCGCATGGGCGGGCAGGAGGAATACATACACTCGGGATGCCATTGTACGCCAATAACGAAAGAGGCGGAGCTGTCTTCCAGAGCCTCGATCACGCCGTCGGCGGCGAGGGCGGCGATCTTAAGGCCTTGACCGACCGTCTTAATGCATTGATGATGGAAACTATTAGTGTCTATGAAATTTCCGCAAATATCATATAGCATGCTATTTTGTGAGCAGGAAATCCGGTGGCAGACGTCGCTGCGCTTCTCGGACAGCTGCATATGATTTTGGAACGTCCCTTCTTTGAGAGAAATATCCTGCCAGATACTGCCGCCTCGTGTGATGTTCATGACTTGCATCCCACGGCAGATGGCAAGCACAGGCAAGGAGGTGGACAGAGCATATTTCATGAACGCCAGATGGAAAAGGTCGGTCTCCTCATCAGTGCGCCCTTCCTCTGTCAGAAGATCTTCGCCGAAAAGGCGGGGGGATATATCGTCGCCCCCGCAGAAGAGAAAACCGTCGCACATAGAGTAGTAGCGCGGGAAATGAGAGGAATCCCCCGTGCAGGGGATCAGGACGGGAACCCCTCCCGCCATCTCGACGGCCTGGATGTAAGCCTCTGATACGAACTGCCTGCCTCTGTCTCTGGCGCAGGCTACGATACCGATGATTGGATGCATGACATACCTCCTTATAAGATGCAGGCTCTTGCCCTTGTTTTGGAAAATGCGTATACTGATAGTAAATGCTATGAAAGGGAGAAAATAAATATGAGACTGATCGATATGCACTGCGATACATTGACGCATCTTATAAAAAAACCGGAGCAGGATCTGGGAGATACGGGCTGCAGCGTCAGCCTTGCGGGCATGAAGAAAGCCGGGACGATGGCACAGTTTTTTGCGTGCTTTACTTATTTTAAGGACTACAAAGAGGCGGGAGGCTATGAGGATTGTTACAGGCAGGCGCTTCGCATGATCGCGTGTATGGAGAGCCAGCTTTCCCTTTTTCCGGAGGACATCGCTCCTGGCCGTTCTTATGAAGAGATTATGGAAAATCAGTCCGCGGGGAAGATATCTGCCATCCTTACGGTAGAGGAGGGAGGGATCCTGAATGACAGGCCGGAGCGCCTTAATATCCTCTATGAAAAAGGGGTGCGCCTTATGACTTTGTTGTGGAATTATGAGAACTGTCTTGGCTATCCAAACAGCAACGATGCGAAGACGATGGAGAAGGGGCTGAAGAGATTCGGGATCGAGATCGTAGAGCGGATGGGAGAGATGGGGATGATCGCAGACGTGTCACATGCTTCTGACGGTACATTTTATGATATACTGAGGTATGCGAAAGGCCCGGTCGTGGCTTCCCACTCCAACTGCCGCGCGCTTTGTGGAAGCCCCAGGAATCTGGATGACGATATGATCCGCGCCCTTGCAGAGAAAGGCGGCGTGTGCGGGCTGAACTTTTACGGGCCGTTCCTCGGGACGAAGGGAGAGTCCCGGATCGAGGAGATGACAGAGCATCTTCTGCATATGATCCGTGTAGGAGGCAGGGAATTTCCGGCAATCGGCACGGACTTCGACGGCATAGATGGGATGGAGCACATGGATATCCCGCATGTGTCCGAGATGGATAGATTGTGGGATGCCCTTAAGAAGAAAGGCATCCCGGAAAGCCAGGCAGAGCTTATATGGAGCGGCAACGTGCTTCGGGCGCTTGCGGATATTTAACGGAAGAACTCTTCCACCTGCCCTAAGATCGTGCTCATCAGCCTTGTCCTTGACTCGATGCTTGCCCACGCCACATGCGGTGTGATGAGAAGGCGACGGCTGTCCTTCATGTTCCTGAGCGGGCTGTCAGGGCTCATGGGCTCTGCGCGCAGCACGTCCAGGCCTGCTGCCGCGATAGTCCCTTCGTCCAGGGCATCGGCAAGATCCTGCTCATTTACAATAGGGCCTCTGCCAAGGTTCAGGAAGATACAGGAGCTTTTCATCTTCCTTAGCGCATCTGCATTGATCAGGCCTTCCGTATACTTGTTCAGTGGCGCGTGGACGGAGATGATGTCGCAGGTGCGGTACAGAGTATCGAGATCTACTTGCGTGTAGCCTTCCTGGGGCGCGCTTCCGGAAGGGGAGGCGTAGAAGACTTTCATCCCGAAAGCCTCCGCGATGCAGGCTACCCTGCGCCCGATGTTGCCAAGGCCGATAATGCCGAAAGACAGCCCGGACAGCTCATGGAATGCTTCTGCAAAATGGGTGAAGACAGTGTCGCTTATATAGCGCTCTTCTTTTACATAATCGTCGTAATACTTAAGCTTCTCGAGAAGGTATAACAGCATGGCGAATGTATGCTGCGCCACAGACTCTGTGGAATATCCGGTCACATTGCGCCATGCGATGCCCCGTTCTTCCAGATATGCCTTGTCCAGATTGTCCGTGCCGGTAGCAGTGACGCAGACCAGCTTCAGCTTGTCCGCTTTTCCAATGGATTCTTCGTTAACAGGGACTTTATTCAGGATGACGACGTCGGCGTCCGCCGTCCGCTCCCTTGCTTCTTTAATAGTGGAAAAGCCGTATTTTACCACTTCGCCCAGCTTGTCAAAACCGGACAGGTCAATGTCTTCGCCGATCGTCTTAGCATCTAAGAATACGATTTTCATAATGGATCCTCCTACATTAAAATATATATGATACCAGGGTCAAAAGGTCTTTGATCCACATGAGCTTGCTCATAAGTGGATCAAAGACTTTGGGACCCGCCCCGATATGAGCCTAAAAGTGGGATGATAATCCCACGATATGCGAATAGCGGGTAGGATTGTGAGAGGGCGTAGCACGTAACAATCCGCAGGTACCAGGGGAATCAAAAGGTCTTTTGCAAGCATGAAAAGCGTGGCCTTTTGATCCTTGTATCATATAATGGAAATAAGAATATCTGTATCTATATTATACCTGATCTGCCAAAAAACTAAATAAAAATTTAAGATTTCTTCCAGTTGTGCGAGAAAGGCAGTTATAGTATAATGGATTTCTGACAGGAGTGAACCATGCATGGCAAATGATAATCGGATAGATGACTGGGGTACGGAACGGAACATACGCAGACGGCAGAGCAGGAGAAGGATGCAAAGAAGGCGAAGACGGCAGCTCCAAAGGAGGATGATCCTCTCTGGCATCGTCTTTGTGATCGTCCTGCTCTTCGCATCCTGTGCGTACCGATGCGCGAAGAAGACAGACGCGCGGGAGGCCGCCAAGGTGGAGAAAGCGAAGAAAGAAGAAAAAGAGAAGGAAGAGACAGCGCAGGAGAGGCTTGAGCGTGTGAGGAGAGAGGCGCAAGAAGCCGGATATCCCGCCGAGATTATAGAGCTTCTCTCTAAAAATCCCGAGACTGTGGGATTTGTGGAAGATTATGGAAAGAAGAAGGATGGGCCTTTGAAGGAGACGGTGGGAGATATCGCACAGGGGGAGATCCCTTATCTCTACCAGTGGGATGAAGGCTGGGGGTACTCTTCTTATGGCACCAGCACTATCGCGGTCAGCGGGTGCGGGCCGACCTGTATGTCTATGATTATTTCCGGCCTTACCGGAGATAATACCGCGACGCCTCCTAAGATGGTCGCTTACAGCGAGCAGTACGGCCATGTCACGGCGGAGAACGACACGACGTGGGCGTTTATGAAAGAAGTAGCATGGAGCTACGGGCTGTCCAGCTGGGACATCGGCCTGGATGAATCGATCGTAGCTTCGGAGCTGGCACAGGGACATCCGGTCGTCTGCGCTCTTGGCCCTGGAGATTTTACTCAGAACGGGCATTTCATTGTCCTGGCCGGATATGACAACGGGAACGTGACCGTACATGACCCTTTCAGCAAGATAAACAGTGAGAAGACGTGGGCGTACGCGGACATTATGCCCCAGATCCGCGCTATATGGGCATATTCTTCATAGGCGGTGTTTTCTGGTGAAGGTCTTTTCAATAATGGTACTATATAAAAATATTTAAAACAAACATAAGAGAGGATTGCTATGGAAAGAAGAGTAGGGACTATTTCAAGAGGGATCCGCTGTCCGATCATCAGGGAAGGGGACGATCTGGCGGACATTGTCGTGGACAGCGTGCTTGCGGCTGCACAAAGCGATGGGTTTGAATTGAGGGACAGAGACGTCGTCTCTCTGACAGAGTCCATCGTAGCAAGAGCGCAGGGGAACTACGCGCCGATCGGCGCTATCGCCGCTGATGTGAGGGCAAAGCTGGGAGGGGGGACTGTCGGGATCATTTTCCCGATCCTGTCCAGGAACCGGTTTTCTATCTGCTTAAGGGGCATGGCTATGGGAGCGGAGAAAGTGGTGCTTATGTTAAGCTATCCGAGCGATGAAGTGGGAAATGAGCTTGTATCGCTGGATAAGCTGGATGATGCGGGGATCAACCCGTACAGCGACGTACTGACGCTGGAGAGGTACAGAGAGCTGTTCGGGGAGAATAAGCATGTGTTCACAGGCGTCGACTATGTGGGATATTACAGTGAGATCATACGCGAGGCCGGCGCGGAGGCGGAGATCATCTTTGCGAACCAGCCAAAGGCCATCCTTAGCTATACAAAGAATGTCATCCACTGTGATATCCATACGCGCGCGCGTACAAAGAGGATCTTAAAAGCGAGCGGCGCAGAGCGCGTGTATGGCATGGATGAGATCTTAAGCGCGCCTGTGGATGGAAGCGGCTTCAATGAGAAGTACGGGCTCCTTGGCTCGAATAAATCAACGGAAGAGAGCGTCAAGCTCTTTCCGAGAGACTGCTTTGGCCTGGTAAAAGAGATACAGGACAGAATCCTGGGAAAGACAGGGAAGCATGTGGAAGTGATGGTGTACGGCGACGGCGCGTTCAAAGATCCCCAGGGCAAGATCTGGGAGCTGGCAGATCCGGTAGTGTCGCCTGCATTTACAGAGGGGCTTCGGGGCACGCCAAACGAAGTGAAGCTGAAGTACCTCGCAGACAACGACTTCAGGGACTTGAAAGGAGAGGCTTTAAGAGAAGCGATCTCCAGGCGCATCAAAGAAAAAGACGACAACCTTGTAGGCAATATGGTGTCCCAGGGAACGACGCCGAGGCAGCTGACCGATCTAATCGGCTCTCTGTGCGACCTCACAAGCGGATCCGGGGACAAAGGGACGCCTGTGGTGCTTGTACAGGGATATTTTGACAATTATACGAATTAACCAATTGGGGACGGGGTAAAATTAATAACAATGTCATTAAGTTAGCTTTCCCGTTCTTTATGAGAAATGCAGATCTTCTTATGAAGGGGCAGGATCGACGACAGATCCTGCCCCTTCTTCTATTCCTTTGCACACCTAATAAGCAGAGAGCCTCCTCTGCTTAAATGCCCTCTATCTTATCTTCTTAGATTATGTTATCCTATGATTGAAGTGTATCGCTGGCTTCTTGCCAGCCCGCCTTGGGGCACTTCGCCCTTCCCGTACTGGTACAAGGTATCTGAGCAGGGCTCCTCCAAGGCCTTCTGGCGCAGTGTCTTCAGGGCTGCGCCAGAAATCCATGCATATCGTGAAAGCCATTGTAATGTTCAGCTTATATCGGTGCTTCCAGCCTTCTTTCTGCGGCACATGCACCTCTCTTATGAGCTCTTTGCAGAAGTTGAACATAATGATCTTCGCATAGAGCTCCTGTATGACGAGTTCGTACCTCCTTGAGTGGACGGCTGCAGCGCTCAGCGCATACTTCAGGTGCAGGAAGGCCGTCTCGATCTCCCAGCGCATATGGTAGATCTCCTTGAGGGCTTCTATCTTGAACTCCTCTTCTGGCAGGTTCGTGACAAGATATTCCTCTGCCCCATCCGAAAGCCTTATCTTTACGACCCGGAGCTCTAGGGCGTACTCTGTGCGCCCATCTGTAAAGAAATCGAACCTTGTGCCCTGGCGCACCCGCTTATAGCGCTCTGGCTCCTCTTTCGTCTTCCTTGTATGCTCCTTGCAGATGACGACCGATACCTTCTGATCCATCCCTTCCTTATCCGGGAGGCTTAGGCCGGAGAGCATGCTGCCCTTCCCCTGGCGGCTCCTACCCACATAGAAGCCGCCCTGCTCCTGGATGGCGGCAAGGGTGTTGTAGCACTCATATCCCCGGTCAGCCACGAAAATGGCCTTATCAGGAAAGCGCCCTCTGGCGAGCATAGCGGCAAAGGCCTTGTTCTCATCGCGCTCCTTTATCTTTTGGAAGAGCACATCCTGGAAGGCCCCGCTCTGCATATGATAGATGGCATTTAAGTGGAGGGCCTGCCTGCCTCGTGCCGCATTGGGGACCTTCGCCCAGCATAAGGGCTCAAGGCCGTCCCCGGGGAAGGAGAGTTCGGAGCCATCTACCGAGAATAGAGGGTAGCCATGGAAGGAGGTGCCTTTCGCGGATGTATATTTAAGAGGCTGCGCCGCATATTTTGGGCGATTTGTCAAGTGTTTTTTAGAGGCCTAAAAAAACCCACGATTTCGAGTTATGTTCTATCTCGTGAGCCTCTTGTTCGGACTATTTTATTAATTTAATGACATTGAATTTAATGACATTGAATTTAAATTTACCCCGTCCACAATTTGGCTAAAAAGTTAGCACTCATCTGTTTTAAGTACAAGGTGAAATTCGTGTTGTTTTGTCTTTGTGTGAAGGTGGCTTAAAATCAAGGGATTTTAGGCTTTTTTCTTATTACTCAAAAGTTTTAGGCAGTGTCTTTATTTGTGTTCTGTTTTAAAAAGTATGTCAAATAATATGTCATAGAATGATGCTAATGGTAGGAGCGGTAGTCAATTTTTGTCTAAGATTAGTTCATTTTATCATCCTAGTCAGTGAACGGCAGGCGAGTTGAATGTTTGGCTTGCTATTTTTCTTTCGATTTTTAGCAAAAAGCCATTTTCCGTTTTTTGTGCGTGTGAGTTCGTAAGGACAAGTTATTACAATAAATAGCGTAAATATTACAAAAGAATTGATTGATTGGTCATATTATGCCAAAAATTATATATGACAATTAAAGTTATCACAAAATAATAGAAAAATTTGTATGATTCAGGCGAAAATAGAAAGAATAGCAGATTTAATCCTGAAAGAATTAGAAGATAATATTTCTGCAATCTGAGGAGGAGAGAAGATGGAAGACACATTAAAAGCTGCCATGCTCTCAGAGCGGGCGGAATTAATGTAAAGAAGATAGGGAGGTGGGGATAATATACCAATTACTTTCTAACAAATTAAAAAAACAAAATAAGGTTTTGCTTTTTATAATAATAGTTCAGACGGTATCTACAGTTATTTCAGCAGCTATACCATATTTAAATGGTAATTTTGTTGATGTGCTTATTTTAGGGACTACGGTAAAATCTATATTAGAATATGCATTAATAATTGCTTCCATAGGTATATTTAGTTGTGCTTTTTCTTACGTATATACATTAAAAAAGGTTAGAGTAAAAAATAATATTTCGTTTGAACTTAATAAAGAAATAATACAGACATTTACATAGGATTAGATAGTTTAAGACTAGGTGAGAATATTAAGTTCGGAAGAAATGATGTTGTTTTAGATTTGTGTAGCGGCACTGGTATTCAGGGCCTTTTGGCAGCAAAGTCTGCTAGAAAGGTTGTGTCTGTTGAAATAAATCCCAAAGCTGCAAATGTAATAGAATTTAATGCCAAATTGAATGGCCTTCAAGATATAATTGATATAAGAGTCGGTGATCTTTATTCTGTATTAGAGAATAAAGATTTGTTTGATGCAATCTATGCGAATCCTCCATTTATTCCTATGCTTGAAGATATTACCTATCCAATCTGTGGTTCTGGAGGTAGAGACGGTTTAGATATATTGAATAAAATCATATCAAAATTAAATCAATATTTAACAAATGATGGTATTGCTATTATTTTTTGCCAATGTTTGGGTAACAGTAATTCTGTGTTTTTTAATGATTATTTAAGGGAACATGCTCGAAATGTTAATTGGGAAATTATTTCTGCAATTATTGATAAGATACCTCTAGATTATCAGATATTTCAACTAAGTAAATTAACTGCATTATATAATTCTGAGTTCGATAGACAAGGATTTGAAAGAGAGATGAAAAACAATTATAATTCGTTAGGAGCAACTTGTTTATATAGTTTAATTTACAAAATTAAAAAAAGTGATAATAATAGTTTGAAAATTTTAACGTTGTGTAATGATTGGAGTATTGAGGATAGTGCATCTGTAGAAAAAAATATATCAATAGAGAAAAATAATAGTAGTTATATAGTTTGTAAAAATAATGAAAAGATAGGCTTTTTTGATGAGGAAGCAAAAGATACATATGACTTATTGAACACGTATGGAAGTTTGAAAAAAGTATTGGAGTGTATTAAGTCAAAGTCTACAAGTATAGATATAACCTGCAAATTGCTACAAGCTTGCAATATGATGGAAAAGATGGGAATAATAAAGAAAATGTAGATTATGTATTGTTTTTCCTGAATGTTAGGAAAGATTAAAACATAAAGTGATCCGCGCTGTAGATAAAGTGTATAAAGCCTGCTTTGAGTGTTCTTACTTTTAGTGTCAGTATCAAGCAGCAGAATTAAATATGATTGAATGTATTAGATCCAAACAGTCAGCAAGAAACAAGAAGTTATGCTCAGAGTATTTGAATTAAATGATGCTGATATATAAATGCTGCATCTTGTTGGCAAATACCCAGTTTGTATTGCAGAAGGTAGAGACGGAGTAAGACGACGAAGGGGAGAATGAGAGCAATAGATTTAATTATTGGTTTTGTTTATGATTTTAACACTTGTAATTATAGAGTTTTAAACATAATTACTGCGAAGCGATGAGTAATTTAAGTTTAGGGTTAGAGAAAGGAGTTTCTGGTATGTTTTGGGTTGTGGATATGATTCTGCCTGTCACTATGGTCATAATCAGTTTTTATTATAAAAAGAAAGCATATAGTAAAATGACTAACATGAGTGGGTTTCGAACTGCTGAATCGATGAAAAATAAAGAATGTTGGAAGGAAGCCCATTTGCTTGCATCAAAATTGCTATTTAGAGCAGGCGTTATTTTAATAGTTATAGTTTTATTATTAAAAGGTGTTCTTCCATTGGAGCCACCACATGTTTCTTTGATTAATAATGGGATTTCCTTAGTTTCATATATTGTAATTACGATGTATGTCAATAATGTCATAACTAGAAAATGATATTTTCATTTCTGGGTAATACTGGCCATATTCTCTATGATTTTAGGAACTATCCTCAGTGTACAATGGGCCATACCTCTTTTGTGCACTGACCGGAGAACGGAAGCCGAGCCGGGAGGATCTCTTTAAGCAGACAGTGAAGGGGTGTTCTTAATGGAGGCAAGACCCACTGATTCTTCCAGATAAGATATTCACTCCACAATTTCTAAGTAGGAATCCACCGTCAGCAATATCGGCGGTGGTTTTTGTATGTCAGAAGAAAAAGTATGTCAATCGTATGTCAAAATGGGTAAAATGGAAATAAATACCTGTTAGAAACTGCACAAAATCAGCACGTCATAAAATTTTCACATAGTTTTAGCACTCGCCTATTTACATTGCTAACAAAACGTGTTATATTAAAAATGTGTTATATATATAATAGAACAATTTTCAATCTGGCATGTCAAAGGAGGCATTGTTATGAACATTAATAAATTTACACAGAAATCATTGCAGGCCGTGCAGGACTGTGAGCGCGCCGCGCTGGAATACGGCAATCAGGAGATTGAGCAGGAGCATCTTCTGTATGCGCTTCTTACGCAGGATGACAGCCTTATCCTGAAACTTCTGGAGAAGATGGGCATTGACAGGAATACGATCGTGAGCCGTGCGGAGGAGGCCTTGAGAAAGCGCACGAAGGTCCAGGGGGCGCAGCAGTACGTGGGGCAGGATTTAAATAAAGCGCTCATACATGCGGAAGATGAAGCAAAGCAGATGGGGGACGAGTATGTGTCGGTGGAGCATTTGTTCTTATCCCTTATGCGGCATGCCAACAAGGAGCTAAAAGCAATCTTCCGGGAGATGGGGATAAGCCGCGACGGGTTCTTACAGGCATTGTCAACGGTCAGGGGGAATCAGAGAGTGACAAGCGACAATCCTGAGAGCACGTACGATACATTGAATAAATACGGTTCGGATCTGGTGGAGAGGGCTAGAGAGCAGAAGCTGGATCCAGTCATCGGCCGCGACGCGGAGATCCGGAACACGATCCGCATCTTATCGAGAAAGACGAAGAACAATCCTGTGCTGATCGGGGAGCCGGGCGTTGGCAAGACGGCGGTAGTAGAAGGGCTCGCACAGAGGATCGTCCGGGGAGATGTGCCGGAGGGCTTAAAAGAGAAGACGATCTTCTCTTTGGATATGGGGGCGCTTGTAGCGGGAGCCAAATACCGGGGCGAGTTCGAAGAGCGGCTGAAAGCAGTGCTGGAAGAAGTAAAGAACAGCGACGGCAGGGTCATCCTCTTTATCGACGAGCTGCATACGATCGTAGGCGCGGGGAAGACGGACGGAGCCATGGATGCGGGGAATATGCTCAAGCCTATGCTGGCGAGAGGAGAGCTCCACTGTATCGGAGCCACCACTTTAGACGAGTACCGCCAGTATATTGAGAAGGATGCCGCGCTGGAGCGGAGGTTCCAGCCGGTGCTGGTGTCGGAGCCGACGGTGGAAGACGCGATCTCTATCTTACGTGGGCTAAAAGAACGCTATGAAGTGTTCCACGGGGTGAAGATCACCGACGGGGCGCTCGTGGCGGCCGCCACCTTGTCTGACCGATATATTTCCGACCGGTTCCTGCCGGACAAAGCGATCGACCTGGTAGACGAGGCGTGCGCTCTCATTAAAACGGAGCTGGATTCCATGCCGACGGAGCTCGATGAGCTGCAGCGGAAGATCATGCAGATGGAGATTGAAGAAGCAGCTCTAAAAAAGGAAGAAGACAGGCTAAGCCGCGAGAGGCTCTCTCATCTCCAACAGGAGCTGGCAGAGCTGCGGGAGGAGTTCGCAGGGAAGAAAGCGTGCTGGGATAATGAGAAAGTTGGCGTTGAGCGGATCCAGAAGCTGCGGGAAGAGATCGAGCGGGCCAACAAAGACATGGAGCGGGCGCAGCAAGATTATGATTTAAATCGGGCTGCAGAGCTCCAGTACGGGACTTTGCCCGAGCTCCAGAGAAGGCTTGCAGAAGAAGAGGGCAGAGCCAGGGACAAGGAGCATACGCTTGTCCATGAGAGCGTGACCGATGAAGAGATTGGGAAGATCGTATCTCGGTGGACCGGGATCCCGGTCGCTAAATTAAATGAGAGCGAGCGGAGCAAGACGCTGCACTTAGGGGAGGAGCTGCACAAGCGGGTCGTCGGGCAGGACGAAGGCGTGGAGCTGGTGACGGAAGCCATCATCCGCTCCAGAGCAGGGATCAAAGACCCCACCAAGCCGATCGGCTCATTCCTGTTCCTTGGGCCTACCGGCGTAGGTAAGACGGAGCTGGCAAAAGCGCTGGCGGAGAGCCTTTTCGATGACGAGGACAATATGGTGCGTATCGACATGAGCGAGTACATGGAGAAATATTCTGTGTCAAGGCTTATCGGGGCGCCTCCCGGATATGTGGGGTATGACGAGGGCGGCCAGCTCACCGAGGCGGTCAGGCGGAAGCCATATTCGGTCGTGCTCTTTGACGAGATAGAGAAAGCCCACCCAGATGTGTTCAACGTGCTGCTACAAGTGCTGGATGACGGCCGTATCACAGATTCCCAGGGAAGGACGGTAGACTTTAAGAATACGATCCTCATTATGACGTCCAACATCGGCTCTTCTTATCTTCTGGAAGGGATCGACGAGACGGGAGAGATCGACGGAGCTTGTGAACAGGCGGTGATGGAAGAACTGCGGGCGCATTTCAGGCCGGAATTCTTAAACCGCCTGGATGAGACGATCTTATTCAGGCCGTTGACGAAAGAGGATATTTATGACATCATTGACTTATTAGTAGCAGATGTGAACAGGCGTCTTGAGACAAAAGAAATCTGCATCGAGCTGACTGAGGGAGCGAAACGCCAGGTAGTAGAAGGCGGCTACGACCCAACTTACGGTGCGAGGCCGCTGAAGCGCTACCTTCAGAAGAACGTGGAGACGCTGGCGGCGAAGCTGATGCTGCAAGGCGATATAGGAGCCGGAGAGACGATCGTCATTGACTGCGAAGATAATAAGCTGACTGCAAGGAGCAGACAAGGTGTGCGTAATCTTTCATATTGATGTAAATTCCGCCTATCTTAGCTGGACGGCGGTGGAACAATTGAAGAATGGTAAGGGGACGGATCTAAGAGAGATCCCGTCCATCATCGGTGGGGACAGGAAAGCCCGCCGCGGCGTAGTGCTGGCCAAATCCGTCCCCGCCAAGAAATATGGCATTCGCACTGGGGAACCAGTAGTGAATGCCTTTCGCAAGTGCCCGGATCTTGTTATAGAGCAGCCCGACCATAAGATGTATAAAAGATACAGCGACAAGCTGATGGAGTTCCTGCGCGGGCTTACGCCCGACATTGAGCAAGTGAGCGTGGACGAGTGCTATATGGATTTTGCGAGGCTTGCGGGCCGCTTTCGATCGCCCGTGGAAGCGGCGTTCCAGATTAAGGGAGAGATATACCAGAGGTTCGGGTTCACAGTAAACATCGGCGTGTCCAGCGTGAAAGTGCTGGCAAAGATGGCGTCTGATTTTGCCAAGCCAAATCGCGTGCATACGTTATTCCCAGAGGAGATCCAGGTGAAAATGTGGCCTCTGCCTTTGGCGGATCTGTACATGGCGGGGCATTCCAGCGTAGATACATTAAAGAAGCTGGAGATATACACGATCGGCGATCTGGCCAGGGCGGATCTTTCCCTTGTGGAGCTGCATTTAAAGAGCCACGGGCGCAGATTGTGGGAGTTCGCCAACGGGATCGACGGTTCGCGGGTGGAGCCGGAACAGGCAGAAGCGAAAGGGATCGGCAATTCTACCACCCTTGCCAGAGATGCGGTAACGGAAGAAGAAGCAAGGGAAGTACTCGGCCGGCTCGCAAAAAGCGTGGGCCGAAGGCTTCGGGCGGCCGGACAGAGAGCCGGCAGCCTGACAGTGGAGATAAAATACTATGATTTTGGGACAAGCTCTCACCAGTGCCAGCTTGTATGTGAGACGAACAGCGACAGAGATATCTACGAAGAAGCCGTGCGGTTATTCCAGGAGCTGTGGGATGGCCGCCCTATCCGGCTTCTGGGGATCCGAAGCTCCAAGCTGGCAGGGGAAGCGCAGCCGAAACAGCTTAGCCTTTTCGATATTGAATATAAAGGCGAAGAAGAGCACAGGAAAGATAAAAAGCAAGAACAGCTCGACAGGGCCCTTGACAAGATAAGGCAGAAATACGGAGCGGAGGCAGTAATGAAAGGGAAGGTTCAAAAAAAGGAATAAGATAAGAGCGGCTGTAAATGATATTTTTAAATAGCTTTCGTCCGTCTTTTGCGGCAAAGGCATACTTATATCTAGGAGGGCACAGTGATGAAGATAGATTGGAAAGAAGCGGGAATGGACATATTGACGGATATTGTGGCGGGAGCGCTGATCGCGGCCGGGGTCTACAACTTTGCTCTTCAGGCAGATTTTCCAGTGGCAGGATTTTCAGGGATCGCGATCATCTTGTACCATCTGCTGGGGATCCCGGTAGGGATAGGGACGATCCTGCTCAATATCCCTGTCGCTGTCTTCTGCTATCGGTTCCTGGGGCGGGCGTTCTTCCTGAAATCCATGAAGACGATGTTCATCAGCTCCGTTATTATAGATTATGTGGCTCCTCTTTTTCCGGTGTATGAAGGGAGCAGGCTTCTTGCCGCGCTCTGCATGGGCGTATTGTGCGGTACGGGATTCGCCCTGGTGTTCATGCGGGGGTCTTCCACGGGGGGACAGGATTTCATTACGATGTCTGTAAAGAAAGTAAAGCCCCACGTATCTCTTGGAGCCATTACCGGGACGCTGGACATTGCTACGATCATCTTAGGGAGCGTGCTTGTATTCCGCGATGTGGATGGGTTCATATATGGCATTATCGTCACGTACCTCCTGACAGTTATTATAGACAAGATACTGTACGGCATCGATGAAGGGAAAATGACGCTGATCGTTACAGAGAGAGGGAGAGAGCTGGCAAAGCAGATCGACGCGTATTCAGGGAGAGGCTCCACCATACTGCGGGGAGTGGGGAGCTATTCCGGGAAGAATAAAGACGTCATTATGTGCGCCTGCAACAACAAAGAGATGTACCAGATTAAGAAGATGGTGCACACCCTGGACCCGGAAGCATTCACGATTATAATGGAATCCAACGAAGTAGTGGGAGAGGGATTCAAAGAGGAAGTGAAATAAATATAAGACATACAAAATACGGTGGAATAATTGACAATACTGTAGCTTATATCGTAAAATGAGATGAAAGAATAAGAGGGATGATAAGGAAACCAGCATGAACACATATGAAAGAAGCAAAAAACGGAAAATACTGGTTGTAGACGATTCGGAGCTGAACCGTTCTATTCTTACGGACATGCTCAAAGATGACTACGAGATATTGGAAGCTCGGGACGGAGTAGAGGCTGTGGCAGCTGTAAAGCAGCATGACAGTGAGATCGCATTGATGCTTCTTGATATTGTCATGCCTAAAATGGACGGCTTCGAAGTTCTGAAAGTCATGAACAAAGGCGGGTGGATCGATCATGTCCCTGTCATCATGATATCAGCGGAGGCGTCATCAAAATACATAAGCCAGGCGTATGATATGGGCGTTACAGACTATATCGTCCGACCGTTTGATTTTAAAGTCGTCCACCATAAAGCGAACAATACGATCATGCTCCATGCCAAGCAGAAGATGCTGCAGAGCATGGTCACGGAGCAGATCTACCAGCGGGAGAAGCAGAGCGGGCAGATGGTGGAGATCCTGAGCAATATCGTGGAGTTCCGGAACGGTGAGAGCGGCCTCCATGTACTGCATGTGCGCGTCATTACAGAAATGCTCCTCAACAAGCTGGTGGAGAAGACAGACAAATATAATCTGGACAAAGCGAAGATAGCTATGATCAGCATAGCTTCCATGTTCCACGACATCGGGAAGATCGCCATTGATGAGAAGGTACTGAATAAGCCGGGGAGGCTTACCGCAGAAGAGTTTGAAGTAATGAAGACCCATGCTCCTATCGGCGCCGAGATGCTTAAGAAAGCGGCGTGGCGGGAAGAGGGGGAGCTGCTGGAGCTGGGGCATGATATATGTATGTGGCATCACGAACGTTATGACGGCCGCGGCTATCCCGACGGGCTTGTAGGGGAGGAGATCCCTATCTGGGCGCAGGTCGTGGCGATGGCGGACGTGTATGAGGCGTTGACGAACAAGCGGGTGTATAAGCCAGCGTACTTGCATGAGAAATCTCTGCTCATGATCGTAGACGGCGAGTGCGGCGCTTTCAATCCGCTGCTGCTTGAATGCCTTAAAGAAATCGCGCCGGCCTTAAAAGCCGGGCTTAAGGTGAACGCTGTAAGAGAGACAAGAAAATACGATGTACAGAACAGCGCCGTGAAGCTGATCAAGAAGGATGAAGCGGTAGCGTCGGATCGGACGTTAAAGCTTCTGGAGAAGGAGCGCATCAAATACCAGTTCTTTGCCTCTATGTCCCAGGAGATCCAGTTTGAGTATGACCGGGCGGCAGATATGGTAATCATGCCGGCGTGGTCTGCGAAACATTTTGGCGTCGACGAGCTGATCATGCATCCGATGGAAAATAAAAAGTTAAAGCAGATCCTGTCGCAAGAGACACTGGAAGATATCAAGGCCAAGCTGCTGGCGGCAACCCCGAAAGATACGATCATCAAGGGGTCGTACTGTATACGTGTGGGCGACAGCGACAACTGGCATAAGCTTACGATGCGCGTCATGTGGGAGGATGAGGAGGAGCTTTCTGAGAAGGCGGTCTTCACAGGGGCGATCGGGAAGCTCGTCAATGTAGATAACGACTACAGGCGGATGGATAATCTGCGCCAGATGGCGTCTCATGATATGCTGACGGGCCTGTATAACCATATGAGCGGGAGAGCCATTATTGAAGAAAGGATCAGCACCGGAGGAAAGAAGAGATTTGGCATGATCCTCTTTGATCTGGATTACTTCAAGCATGCCAACGATTATTATGGGCATCTGTTTGGAGATGAAGTGCTCCAGCATGTTGCAGAGCGGCTGCGGGATAACCTGCGCCAGACGGATGTCATTATCCGTATGGGCGGAGATGAGTTCCTTGTGTTCATGGAATATACGGGGGATTTCGAGGCTCAGGTGTCGCGGGTGTTCCGCGCTGTCACAGGGCAGTACGGCAGCTTCTATATATCTGTCAGCATGGGGGTGTCCACGCTTCCGGAGCACGGGGCCGACTACGAGAAGCTCTTCTATGCTGCGGATCAGGCGTTGTATTCATCGAAGCGGGGAGGAAGGAATCAGTACAAGTTCTATGACGATTCCATGAAAGGGACTTTATCTGTCCTGTCACCGATAGACGGGGACAGGTAGGAACAATAAAACCCTTCGGGGGACGCGCGCTCGCACGAGAGGGAAAGGTTATTTCGTAATCGTGCGCGGCGCGTTAAAGGGGAATCGAAGTGGGCTTGCCCACTTTGTTCTATCTAACGACATAAGAAGAGGAGGCTAAAGATGTCAGAGACAAAGAGAGTGATCATGCTGGGCAATGAAGCCATTGCCAGAGGAGCGTATGAGGCGGGAGTAAAGGTGTCGGCCGCTTATCCTGGCACGCCAAGCACGGAGATAAGCGAATACCTGGTGCAATATAAAGATGCTCTTTACTGCGAGTGGTCGCCCAATGAAAAGGTGGCTGTAGAGGTTGCGATCGGCGCGTCCATCGCAGGGGCGCGCGCCATGGCGTGCATGAAGCATGTAGGGTTCAACGTGGCGGCAGATCCGGCATACACAGTATCTTATATGGGAGTGAACGGCGGCCTTGTCATTGTCGTAGCCGACGATCCGGGGCTTTACAGCTCTCAGAATGAGCAGGACACGAGGATGGTGGCCCGTGCGGCGGGGCTTCCGGTATTGGAGCCCTCTGACAGTGCGGAGGCCAAAGAGTACATGAAGGCGGCGTTCGCGCTCAGCGAGCAGTTCGATCGGCCGTTCATCTTACGCACGACTACGAGGCTCGCACATTCTCAGGGGCTTGTAGAGCTGTGTGAGAGAGAGGCAGTGGAAGACAAGCCATATGAGAAGAACATCGGTAAGACGGTGATGATGCCGGCCAATGCCAAGCTTCGCCATGTAGAGATAGAGAAGCGCAACAAGGAGCTGGCGGAGGCGGCCAATACGCTGCCGGTGAACCGCATAGAGATGAACGATACGAAGATCGGCGTTATAACAAGCGGAATCCCATATCAATATGTAAAAGAGGCCATACCAGGAGCGTCTGTGCTGAAGCTGGGGATGGTCAACCCTCTTCCAAGGAAGATGATCGAAGAGTTCGCCGCTAAAGTGGAAGACTTATATATTATCGAGGAGCTTGACCCGGTGATCGAGGAGCAGGTTAGATCCTGGGGCATCCAGGCAAAAGGCAAAGATCTGTTCACGATCCAGGGCGAGTACAGCGCCAACATGATCCGCGAAGCGGCGCTGGGGGAGAAGGCAGAAACAAAAGCGCCGGCCCAGGCTCCGGGAAGGCCGCCGATCCTCTGTCCTGGCTGCCCCCACAGAAGCGTGTTCCATGTGTTGAAGAAAATGAAGATCCATGCGGCGGGAGATATTGGATGCTATACATTGGGCGCGGTGGCGCCGCTTAGCGTGGTGGACACCACGATCTGTATGGGCGCGAGCATTTCCAGCCTTCATGGCATGGAGAAGGCGAAGGGGAAAGAGTACATCAAAGACTGGGTGGCAGTGATTGGTGATTCCACATTTTTACATACGGGCGTGAATTCCCTTATGAACATGATCTACAACAAGGCTACAGGGACGGTTATGATCCTGGATAATTCTACAACGGGCATGACGGGCCATCAGGATCATGCGGCGACTGGAAAGACGCTTCTCGGAGAGCCGGCCTTTGCCATCGACATTGCCGCGCTCTGCCGCGCTATGGGCGTAAAGCACGTGATCGAGGTCGACGCTTTCGACCTTGTAACGCTGGAAAAGACGGTGAAAGAGGAGCTGGCGCGGGACGAAGTGTCGGTGATCATCACCAAGTCCCCTTGTATACTGCTAAGTAAGGAGAAGAAGCCTCTGTATATCGCCCATGAGGATAAATGTAAGAAGTGCGGCATGTGCATGAAGCCGGGCTGCCCCGCCATGACGAAGAACGCGGATGGGACGATCCACATTGACGATACGATGTGTACCGGCTGCGGGCTGTGCGCGGACTTGTGTAAATTTGACGCGATCGAGCTTGTGAAGGAGGGGGACAGATAATGGGAACGAAGAATATCATGATCGTCGGAGTAGGCGGACAGGGGACGCTCCTCACAAGCAGGATCTTAGGCGGCCTTGCGATCGCCGGAGGCTATGACGTAAAGCTGTCCGAAGTCCACGGGATGGCTCAAAGAGGCGGGAGCGTAGTGACTTTCGTCCGCTACGGAGAGTCAGTGGCGGAGCCGATCGTGGAAGAAGGGCAGGCAGATGTCATCATCGCGTTCGAGAGGCTGGAAGCGCTTCGCTACGCGCACTTCCTTAAAAAGGACGGAGCCCTTATCGTGAATGACTGGCGGATCGACCCGATGCCGGTAGTGATCGGGGCGGCGCAGTACCCGGAAGGGATATTGGACAAGCTAAGGGAAGAATATAAAGTGTATACCGTGGACGCCACAGAAGAGTCAAAGAAGATCGGGAACCCGAAAGTATTCAACTTGATCGTGCTTGGCGTCGCAGCGCAGCATATGGATTTTACAAAAGAACAGTGGTACGACGTGATAGAGCGGACAGTGCCGCCAAAGACGATAGAGATCAACAAGAAAGCATTTGAAGTCGGCTATCGTTTATAATGATTAGGAGAGAGGAAAATGGCAAAAGTAGCGCTGAAAGACTGGAAAGAAAGAATCAGAGACCCAAGGATCGAATGCATGAGCAGAGACGAGATGCATGCGCTCCAGAGCGAACGTCTTGTGAAACAGGTGAAGAATGTGTATGAGAATGTTGCATTCTACAAAGATAAGATGGATGCATCGGGCGTGCTGCCGGGCGATATTAAAGGGATCGACGATATACATAAGCTTCCCTTCACTACGAAAGAGGACTTAAGAGATAATTATCCTTTTGGGCTCCTTGCAGTCCCTCAGGAGAAGATCGCCAGAGTGCAGGGGACTTCTGGGACGACAGGGAAGCTCACACTGGCTTCCTATACACAGAAGGATGTGGAAGTGTGGGGAGAGTGCGTGGCGAGAGCGCTGACGATGGCAGGGCTTACCGCCGGGGACAGGATCCATATATGTTATGGATATGGCCTGTTTACGGGAGGCCTGGGGCTTGATTTCGGAGCGCAGGCTCTCGGGGCGATGGCGATCCCTATGTCTGCGGGAAATACCCAGAGGCAGCTGATGTGTATGGAGGACTTCGGGGCGACAGCCTTTGCGTGCACGCCGTCCTACGCTCTCTATCTTGCGGAGGCGGCGCAGGAGGCAGGCATTGTGGAACGTCTGAAGATCAAGGCCAGCATTAACGGTGCGGAGCCCTGGACAGAGGAGATGCGTAAGAAGATAGAAAGCATCTTGCACATCAATACTTTTGACATCTACGGACTGTGCGAGATTACAGGGCCGGGCGTAGCCATGGACTGTATCCATCATAAAGGCCTTCATGTGTATGAGGATTATTTCTACCCTGAAGTGCTTAGCCCGGCAGATCAGAGCCCGTGCGGGGACGGTGAGACAGGAGAGCTTGTATTCACGACGCTGGCTAAGGAAGGTATGCCGCTCCTCCGTTACAGGACGAAAGATCTCACGAGCATTGAGCATGCGCCCTGCGAGTGCGGCAGGACGCTCCCAAGGATCCAGAAGTTTACCGGGCGGACGGACGACATGAAAGTCATCCGGGGCGTGAACGTGTTCCCAACCCAGGTGGAGACGGCGCTTTTGTCTATGGGCGGCGGCGTGGCGCCTCATTATATGCTTATTGTTGACCGTGAGAACAACTTAGATGTGCTGACAGTCATGGTCGAGGTTGATGAGGAATATTTCTCAGACGAGATCCGGAAGCTGGACAGGCTGAAAGAGAAGGTGGGAGCAGTGCTTAAGCAGGCGCTTGGCGTATCTGTGAGAGTGAAGCTGGTAGAGCCTAAGACGATCCAGAGAAGCGAAGGGAAGGCGAAACGTGTCATTGACAACAGATAGAAGGAGGGAGACTATATGAGCAGCACAATCCGGCAGTTATCGGTATTTTTAGAGAACAGGGAGGGGCGTCTTGACGAAGTGCTTAAAGTCCTCTCAGAAAATGACGTCAATATTGTGGCGTTGAGCCTTGCGGACACTTCTGATTACGGAATGCTCCGTATGATCGTGTCCGACCCTGAAAAGGGGAAGGTGGCGCTGAAAAGCGAAGGAATCACCGCTATGCTTGCCGATGTGGTGGCGCTCCGCGTGCCTCACGCTACTGGCTCTCTTGGCAAGGCGATGCACAAGATCGTGGAGGGCGCGGTGAATATAGAGTACATGTATGCGTTCGCCAACGGGAGCGACGCGGCGGCCGTATTAAAGAGCGACGATCCGGAGAAGGTCGTGGAGATATTAAGAGCCGGAGGGTTCGACGTATACAGCGCGGACGAGGCGTACAGCGCCAACAGATAAATCATATAAAAGCGGAAAGTGTGTAGAGATGTTATTATTACAGCAGATGGTCGTACTGTTCATTTATATGTTCATAGGGTATGGGGCCGCCAAAAGGAACGTGGCCGACGACGAGTTCGGCAGGAAGCTGTCGTGGGTCGTGCTGAACGTGGCTAACCCGGCGCTCATCGTGTCGGCCGTCGTCAATGGCGACGGTTCGATTGAGGGTCGGGATTTCCTCACGACAGCGGGCCTTGCGGCGGCCATCTTCGTCTTTATCATCCTGCTGGCCCGGACCCTGCCGGCGGTCTTCCGCGTTGAGAGTAAGATGAGGAGGGCATATACGCTGCTGTTCTCTTTTAATAATGTGGTCTACATGGGATTCCCGCTCGTTGCGGCGGTGTACGGACAGGAAGCGCTTCTGTATGCCGCTGTCTTCAGCATATTGTTCAATATCTTTGCCTATACGTATGGGGTTGAGGTCATATGTGAGGAAGGAGAGAAGGAGGCGCGGTGGAAGAAAGTCCTTAATATCGGGGTCGTCAGCTGCATTTTTGCGATCGTCGCCTACCTGACAAAATGTTCCTTCCCTTCGTTCCTTAAGACGGCCATAAGCGGGCTTGGAGGGCTTACGTCTCCTCTCAGCATGATGGTCATTGGAATCTCCCTTGCCAAGATCCCCTTTGGGCGTTTGTTTACAGATGTGAAGCTTCTTGGAGGCTGCGCTGTGAAGCTCGTCCTTGTTCCGGTTATTGCTATGGCTTTTATTACGAGAGCGATCGATAATAAGATGCTGTGCGGAGTGTGCATGGTCATGCTTGCCACTCCCGCGGCCAGTATGACGGCGATGCTTGCAGGCCAGTACGGCAGTGAGGAGGACGCCGAGTTCGTGGCGAAGGGGGTTGCTCTTACGACGATCCTTTCTGTGGCGACGATCCCCCTTGTGTCAATGATCGCACTTTGAAGATATGGGAAGATATAGGAGAAGGCGCCGCAAGATCATCTGTCTGGATGATCTTGCGACGCCTTCTCCCTGTTCGTGTATTAATCTTATTTTATATCTTATTTTTATTTTCAATATCAGGAACCAGATATTATTACGTAAAAAACATTAAAAATATGATTAATAATTGTGCCGATTAAAGTTTTGTAACGTTGACAGCCTGTGGTCCTTTTGCACCTTCAGTCACATCGTATTCTACTTCCTGGCCTTCTTCCAGAGACTTGAATCCTTCCATATTAAGTCCTGAATAATGAACGAATACATCGTTTCCTGACTCGTCAGAAATAAATCCGTACCCTTTCTGGTTGTTGAACCACTTTACCGTGCCTTTCATAGTGATACCTCCATAAATAAAACAATAAAATTAACAATTATAATTCGAGATATTTCGAAATATTTCGAATTATGATACTCAGTAATTGTAACGTGTATTCAGCAAAAAGTCAATGGATTTCACAACGTTTTTCAATATATTTTCTTGACGAAGCGTGTCAGGGAGTGTAAAGTAAATGATATATAGTAATAAAATGAGGATAACGGTATGATTACATTAACAGGGAAGAAGATTTCCGAAGGGATCGCCATCGGCAAGCTTTCTTTTTATAAGAGGGATATTAAGGAAATTAAGAGAATTTATGTCAAAGACGTAGAGAAGGAGATCCAGAGGTTCCAGAGGGCCAGGGAAAAGGCGGTGGCGGAGCTAAGAGAGCTGTGTGAATCTTCCGCAAGAGAGGTGGGGGACGCCAACGCGGCGATCTTCGAGATGCAGCAAGGCATACTGGAAGAGCCAATGTATATAGACAGAGTCTGCTCGCTTATTCTGGAGGAGAAGCTGAATGCAGAATACATCGTGCAGGATACGGCAGGGAAGCTCTTAAAGGATCCGGACTTCCTGAAAAGAGGATATAACAGGGGGCATGAGGCCGACGTGAGCGATGTGTCGCTCCGGCTTATCCGTATCCTTTCCAGACGTTTTAAAGACGAGATGTTCATGGAAGAGCCGTTTGTGCTGGCATCGCGGGAGCTGTACCCGAGCGACACAGTGCAGCTGGACAGGAATAAGGTGCTTGGCTTTGTGACTATGTATGGGACGATCAATTCCCACACGGCAGTCCTTGCCAGAACAAGAGGGATCCCGGCGGTCATAGGCCTTGGGGAAGTGCTGAAGGAAGAGTACGCGGGCAAGATGATCATCGTGGACGGGTATGAAGGAAAGGTCTATATAGAGCCTGATTACACGACTCTGATGAAGATGAAGGAGAGGCGGGACGCAGGGTTCCATCAGACGAAGAATCTGGAGCGCCTCAAAGGAAAAGAGAATATCACCCAGAGCGGTCAGAAGATAGATATATGCGCGAATGTGGGCACGCGGGAAGATATCGAGAACGTCATCCGCAGCGACGCCGGTGGGATCGGGCTTTTCAGAAGCGAATTCCTGTACATGGAGACAGGGAGGAGGATCCCGACCGAAGAGCAGATCTTCCAGGTATATAAGCTTGCGGCGGAGTCCATGGGCAGTAACCGGGTGGTCATCCGGCTTGCAGATCTGGGCGGCGATAAGATGGCGCAGTGCATCGACATGGGGAAACAGTCAAATCCTGCTATCGGCATACGCGGCATGCGCCTGCTCTTTGACAAGGAGGAGATACTGCTGGAGCAGATGCGGGCTATACTTCGGGCTTCGGGGTACGGCAATGTCTGTATCTTGCTCCCGATGGTCGTGTCCCTTGAGGAGGTAGAGAAAGCGAAAGGAATGCTTGAGAAGGCGAAGAGAAGCCTGAAGCAGTCGAAGGTCGCGTTTAATGAGAACATTCCTGTAGGAGTTATGATCGAGACTCCTGCGGCAGTCATGATCAGCGGCGAGCTGGCGAGAGAGGTCGATTTCTTCAGCATAGGGACGAACGATCTGTCACAGTTTACTCTTGGCATGGATCGGACTAACAGGAAGATTGAAAAGTATTATAATCCGTATCATCCGGCAATCCTCAAGATGATCAGGATCGTGACGAACAACGTACATCTTGAAGGGAAGCATGTCAGTATATGCGGAGATTTGGCGGCGGATCTGTCTATGACAGAATTCTTCATCCAGATTGGGATAGACGAGCTGTCTGTCGCCCCCAATCAGGTGTTGGCTCTTAGAAAGAAGATAAGGGATATCCAGTAAGTAGGTGATTAAAATGAGAGGAAGCAGGAAACAGATTGAGGAGTATCTTGGAGGGAAAGCGCCGTATTGCGGCTGCGGGTTCATCATAATCGGGATTGACTGCTTCCGGGACAGCGGCGATGCCTGCGGACATGATCTGAAAGATCATATATTGGCGCAGCTGGAAGAAGCTGTGGAATCCGTGTTCGGGGACGGTAATATCATTGTGAGGACGGGAGAGGGCGAGGACGTGATCCTTGTAAAATGCACGAGCCATCCCGGTCTGGTGAGAAAGGCGGGGCGGCTTCTTGAGGAGGCGCGCGCTCTGCGCTTTCTGGGAGAAGGGCGCACAGTCTCCTGCAGTATGGGAGTGAGCTTTCTTCCGGAGAACGTTGCAGGCTATACTTATGAACGGCTGTACAGGAGCACGCACTGGGCGCTATGCCGTGCCAGAGAGAACGGCGGGGACTGCTATGTCTTCTGCGATCATCTGAACCGTGCAGAAGCGCGGGGATGTAAAGAGGATGACGGAGAAAGCCTTGTCATAGACCCTGCTTATCTACATAATGATATCGTGTCCACAACATTTGAGATACTGGAGAAGAGAGATGATTTTGACACGGCTATCCGGACATTGATAGAGGTCATTGGAGTCCGCTTCGATCTGGATCGGATAACAATTACGAGAACAGATGTTACACAAAAGAGCGTAGGACGGCAGTATCAGTGGAGGAGAGAGGGCATAGAGGAAGTACTGGGAGATGATGAGAGATTCACGAAAACAGATTTCCTGAGCTTATTCCGCCGTCTGGACGAATATGGGACGATCGTGATCCAGCATGACGATGTGGAGATGTATTCGGAAGAAGGAGGGGAGCTTCTCGTCCGCGGCGGGGCGAAGACCGTACTGTATGCCGCCATGTACTGTGAGGGGAGGTTCGTAGGCACGATCGGATATACTGTCTGCAGAGAGAAGAGGATCTGGCCTGAACAGGCCCGCAAGCAGCTGGGGGGGATTACGAAGATTATTGCCGCCTATTCTGCCAGGAGGGAGGCGCTGAATGACCCCCACAGGGGACAGATGTCCCTGCCCGAGTATGACAGGCTGACAGGCCTTCTTTCCCTGACAAAGTTCCGTGAGGAAGTGGACAGCATCATCGCCGGCGGCTGTGGCGGCGCTAATATGCTTATCTACAGTGATTTCGAGAATTTTAAATATTTTAATGAGAAGTACGGGTATAGCAGTGGCGATCAGCTGCTCAGAGATTTCAGCAATTATGTGATAGAGACATTGAAAAGTGAGGAGGGCGCGTATTTTACACGGGCGATCGGCGATCAGTTCATCCAGTTCATGCCCTGGGACAGTGTGCATCCGGAAGATGTCGTCCGGCGCGTGCATGAGCTGAACGAGGAGTTTGTCCACAGGGAGAGAGGAAAGTACCCGGGGATCAACCTTCGGGTAAGGAGCGGGATCTATCGGATAGAAACAGGCTGTAAGAGCGCGTCTGCAGCTATTGACGCGGCGAATATGGCTCGGACGCAGGTCGGGATGAAGGGATGCACTGCGCGCCTGTATGACGATCATATGCGTAAGCGGCAGGCTCTGCGGAATGAGATTGTCAACGGTATGGAAGAGGCTATGGAGAAGCGGCAGTTTGAAGTATATCTGCAGCCTAAATTCTCGCTCTCGAAGCGTTCAGTCATCGGTGCAGAGGCTCTTATCCGTTGGAGGAGAGAAGACGGAAGCCTGCTGCCGCCGGATCTGTTCCTCCCAATCTATGAAGATAACGGCAGGATCGTGGATTTGGATTTCTATGTATTTGAAGAGGTCGTCCGCTTCCTTGCGAGGAATAAAGAGCTTGGCAGGCAGCAGTTCCCTATATCAGTGAATGCGTCGATCCTCCATGCAGAAAATGAGGACACGGTGGATCGGTACATGGAGGTTTTGGAAAGATACGACGTGGATCCCTCCCTTGTTGAGATCGAGCTTACGGAGACGGCGACGCTCTCCAATTACGACAATGTAAGGGAGATGTTCCGCCGGTTCAGAGAAAAGAACATCCGGACTTCTATGGATGATTTTGGCGCGGGGTATTCTATGCTGAACGCTATCGTTGAAGTTCCGGTAGATTCCCTTAAGATCGACCGGACTATTATTACGAGCTGCTTAAGGAGCGAGCGGGGTATCCAGTTCCTTACGAACTTGCTCTCTATGATAGAGCAGCTGGGATATCATGTCATCTGTGAAGGCGTAGAGACAGAGAGACAGGCGGAGATACTGCGGGAGGTCGGCTGCGAAGAGGCCCAGGGGTATCTGTTCGGGCCTCCTCAGCCGATACCGGAATACGAGAGGCTGGTCTATGCAAGATAAGTATTTTTATATTCTTTACGTATATCCGGCGGGACAAGGCGCCCGCCAGTAGCCCACACGATGTGCGTGGCGCGTTCCATTTTGTCTTCCAGACCGTAAGAGACGAGGTAACGCTTCGTCTCTTCATAGTTTTTAAGCATTATGGGCCCTTCGAAAGCGGCGCACGCGCTTGGCTCGATGAATATACCTTCCGTGTTATCCAGCGCGCGCATGTATTCGTAGAGCCATTTGTCATGCAATGTGAATTCTCCGCTTAAAAGCGGCTCTATGACCTTGCCTACAAAGCCGGAGGGCCGTCCTACGGCGAGCCCGTCAGCATGTGTCAGCCCGGTAAGGCCTACATCCTGTACGCAGATCTCGTGATGGAGCCCTGTCGCCATGCCAAGAAGCATACAGGGAGCCTGGACGGGCTCTGCGAAAAATACATGTACGTCGTCGCCCCAGATGCTCTTAAGCCCATAGGCCACCCCGCCGGGCGCGCCGCCTACGCCGCAGGGGATATACACAAAGAGAGGATGCTCCCGGTCGACAGAGATCTTCAGCTCTTCCAACTGTCCTTGCAGGCGTCTCGCTGCCACTGCGTAGCCCATGAACAGATTTTTTGAGTTCTCGTCATCTACAAAGTAGCTCTTCGGATTCGAGTCGGATTCTTTCCGGCCATTCTTCACTGCCTCGCTGTAATCAGAATCATATTCTATAACTTTGGCCCCATGGCTTCTCAACATGTCTTTTTTCCACTGCTTCGCGTCCGCGGACATGTGGACGATGACCTCGTACCCCACCGCCGCGCTTGCGATACCGATGCTAAGGCCCAGATTGCCTGTGGAGCCTACCTGGATCGTGTAGCCTCCAAAGAATGCGCGGCATTCCTCGGAAGCGAGGATGGAGTAATCGTCTTCCGGCTTTAAAAGCCCGGCTTCAAGGGCCAGGTCTTCTGTGTGCTTCAGTACTTCATAGATGCCTCCGCGCGCTTTCACACTTCCGGCCACGGCCAGATGGCTGTCCTGCTTTAAGAGAAGAGCGCCTTTTATGTCGGCTTTGTAAGCGCTGTTCAGAAAGTCTTCCATCTTGGGGATGGGCGTTAAGGCGGACTCGATCAGCCCGCGCCTGTCGATCGTCTCGGGGAAACATTTCATGATGAACGGCGCGAACCGCTCCAGCCGCTCCTCGGCGTCTGTAATGTCTGCCGCCGTTACAGGGAGAGCGTCTTTTGCTTCGCTCCATGGCATGAGCTTTGGATTGGCCCAGCCAACCTGCGCGGCTTCTGCCATTTTCTTCACTACGGGGATATCCATATAGTCTCTGTTCATAGCGTAACCTCCTTGTCCGTGCGTTTATTCCGCTTCGTGCTTTATGTAAATTATACGGTATTTTCGTCCTTCTGTTAAGTAAAGGATGAAAATACTTGTAAGAAGTGATATAATAAGAAAATAAGAGAAAAGCAGTGAGGAAGGAGAACGCTCATGTGGACGAGAGAGCAGCTTAAGATGAACGGGAAGCAATTGTTTTACCGGAATTATTGGAATTATGTCGCAGTCACGCTTCTTGCGGGGCTTTTTGCCGGAGCGGGAGGAGGGAGCGCGAGCTACAGCGGCAGGAGCAGCTTCGCCGAGATGAATGATGCAACTTCAGGCTATGGATATAGGGCTCCGTCTATATCTCCGGAAGCAGGTATGGCTTTCGCGGGGATAATGGGCGTAATGGTCGTAGTTATGCTGATCGTCGCGATCGCTTTGCTCTTCCTTGGCATATTTGTAGGGAATGTGCTTTTGGTGGGCGGCAATGTATTCTATATTAAGAACAGGACGGAGCGCGCAGGGATCAAGACGATGCTCGAGCCGTTCCGCTCCGGGCATTACGGGAATGTCGTGCTGACGATGTTCCTTATGGAGCTGTATATATTCTTGTGGTCGCTTCTCTTCATCATACCTGGTATTATAAAGACTTATGAATATCTTATGGTTCCGTATATCCTGGCGGAGAACCCGGGCATGGACAGAAAAGAGGCGTTTGCTATCAGCAGGCGGATGATGGAGGGGCAGAAATGGGATGCGTTCGTCCTGGCCCTCTCCTTTCTTGGATGGGGCATCCTGAGTATATTTACGTGCGGCATCCTGGGGATCTTCTTCCTGAACCCGTATACGAAGGCGACCTTTACAGAGCTGTACGCCTACAATAAAGTGAAGGCGTACAATGAGGGCTATATCCGGTAAATGTTATTTTATCTGATCGTCTTCTCAGGGGGCACGTCTCCTTGTATACGGAGGATATATTCCAACATTTTCAGAAGCCGCCCGGTCAGTATGGAAGAGCTAAGCCCGGGATCCTGGCATTTCTGTTCTAAAAGGTATTTCACATATCCGACTGTGACATCGTTGATGATGTCCAGGTCGGATATTTTTATGTGGGGATATTCTTTTGCTAGGGGGACGAGGACTTCCATACATCGCTCGGAAATCGTCTTCCCATAGTACATGTCTTTAATCTCAGGGGAATAGTCGGCCTTCTCCTGCGGGAACAGATCATAATATTGCATTATGATCTTCGTCAGGTTGTTCCTGTGCTTTCCAAAGAAGAAGTTATAGAATATACTGGGCCTTTGAAAGACCGTTTGTGCGAAGAACGTCCAGATAGAGAGGAAGTGCTCTCTGGGAGGAAGTTTTTTCTTGCTCAATTCCGACAGAGCTTTGCTGTATTCATTAAAGTATTTCAGGGAAGCAAGAAGAATCAGCTCATCCACATCTTCAAAATAGAGATAGATCGTGGAGTTGTGGAAGCCGGCCTTGTCGGCGATCTTCCGAATAGAGATATTCTCAAGGCCTTCTTCTTCAATCAGCTCCTGTGCCGCTTCGATGAAGCGGATAGTGTTCCGTCGTTTTGAAAGTTCTTTTTCATTGTCCATATGCTGTGTCATTCCTTTACGATTTCCTGAAGATCCAATAGTATTGTTTTGCCGTAACGGCTTACTGTGGGGCGAAGCTTGCGCCCATGTATATATTATACCATATAACCCTTAGTGTACAAGAGGACGTGCGGAAGGGTATGGTTTGTTTTAAATGGATTATAGAAAAAATCTATAAAATGTGGACGGACGGAAAGTATGTGAAATAAAAATCAAAATAATATTGACAATAAGCGCGCTTATGAATATAATTATTGTATAAAAAATCAAATAAGCGCGCTTATAAAAAGAAATTAATAGTAAAATTGTATATAGATTTTATCTATGTATGAAATAAGAAGGAGGAAGACAATGAGACTGGAGATTGGGAATTTCTACGTGAAGGATATCGTATTCGGTGAGAAGCTGTCCTTTGACGGCGGAGTGCTTACGATTAATAAAGACGAGGCGCTTGCTTTTATCCGCGAGGACGACCGGATCACAGAGGCAGAGCTCTATATTGCGAAGCCGGGGGATAAGATACGGATGTGCCCGGTGAAGGAGGCCGTCGAGCCGAGGATAAGATTAGATGGAAGAGGGCTGTTCCCAGGTTACACAAGCGAGCTTGCACCAGCGGGGGACGGGGCTCTCCATGCCCTTAAGAACTGTAGCGTCCTTGTGGTCGGACGGCATTGGGGAGGATTCCAGGATGGGATTATCGATATGAGCGGAGAAGGGCAGAAGCTTACATATTTCGGGCAGCTCAATAATATCGTCCTCGTAGCTGATACCAATGAAGAGTTTGAGAAGCATGAGCAGCAGAAAAAGAACGATGCTTTAAGAAGAGCAGGGCATAAGCTGGCAGAGTTCATCGGAGCATGTGTGAAGGAGCTTACGCCGGAAGATAAGGACATATATGAGACGGCGCCGATGATTAAAAGAGGCGCAGAAGTGGAGAAGCTTCCTTCTGTTGTCTATGTGATGCAGCCACAGTCCCAGATGGAAGCGATGGGCTATAACGATCTTGTGTACGGCTGGGACACGAACCATATGCTCCCGACTGTCATGAGCCCGACGGAGATCCTTGACGGTGCCATCGTGTCAGGAAGCTTCATGCCAGTGTCATCCAAATGGTCTACTTATGACATGCAGAACACGCCGAATTTGAGGGCGCTGATGGATGCCCATGGAAAGACAGTCAACTTTCTTGGCGTTATTATGTCTAATTTAAATGTGGCGTTGGAGCAGAAAGAACGCGCCGCGCTCTATGTAGCGCAGATTGCCAGGAGCCTTGGCGCAGAGGGCGCGGTCGTGGCAGAGGAAGGCTACGGCAACCCGGACGCCGATTTTGTAGGATGCCTTGTAGCGCTTGAAGATGCGGGCGTGAAGACCGTGGGCGTGACCAATGAAAGCACGGGGCGCGATGGGCACGGACAGCCGCTTGTTACATTGGATGAGAAATGTGATGCGATCGTATCCTGCGGGAATGTCGGCGAACTGATCGAGCTGCCGCCTATGGAGACTGTCCTGGGCGAGCTGGAGGCGCTTCGGAGAGATGGGAACTCAGGCGGATGGGATTACGACGAGATCCTGGGTCCATCTGTGCGGGAAGACGGCTCGATCATTCTTGAAAACAACGGTATATTCTGTGGAGATCAGGTATGCGGCTGGTCGCCAAAGCAGATGATGGAATTTTAGGAGGGCATGACGATGAAGAAAGCGATTTTGTATGTAAATCAGTTTTTTGGACAGATTGGCGGAGAGGATAAGGCGGGTATTGAGCCAGAGATACACGAAGGGCAGATCGGGCCTGCGATTCAGTTTGCGAAAGAGCTAAAAGACACGGAAGTGACGCACACGATCATCTGCGGCGATAACTATATGGGCTCTAATACAGAGGAGGCCACAGCAGCGATCCTTGATATGCTGGAAGGAAAAGACATCGATATCTTCCTTGCAGGACCGGCATTCCAGGCAGGGCGTTACACAGTGGCTTGCGGGACGATCTGCAAGGCGGTAAAAGAAAGGTTCGGAGTCCCGGTCGTGACTTCCATGAACGAGGAGACGCCAGGTGTAGATATGTTCAAGAAGGATATGTATATATTAAAAGGCGGCAATATTGCCTCCAAGATGAGAAAAGACGTAAAGGCTATGGCAAACGTGGCAAATAAGATCCTTGCGGGAGAACCGGTAGGGAGCGCGGATGAGGACGGATATTTTGCAAGAGGGATCCGCCATCAGGCATGGAGGAAGGATGGAAAGCCAGCTTCTGAGAGAATGATGGAGATGCTCGTTGCAAAGCTGAACGGCCGGCCGTTTACGACGGAGCTTCCGATCCCAAAGATTGACCGTGTGGAGATCGCAGCGCCGATCGCGGATTTAAAGGAGGCAAGGATCGCTCTTCTTACGACCGGAGGGATCGTGCCAGTAGACAATCCTGACCGCATCCAGTCCGCATCTGCGACAAGATGGGGAAGATATGACATTTCCGGGGATAAGAGGCTATTAGGCGGCGAGTATAAGACGATCCATGCAGGGTTCGACCCGGCGGCGGCCGATGCCGATCCAAATGTCGTCACTCCGGTAGATGCGCTTAAGGAACTGTTAAAAGAAGGCGTATACAAAAGCCTGCACCCTTATTTCTACTCGACGGTAGGGACAGGGACAACAGAGTCTGAAGCAGCTAGGATGGCAAGAGAGATCGTCCCTCTTCTACAGGAGGATCACGTAGACGGCTGTATCTTAGTCAGCACATGAGGTACTTGTACTCGTTGCGGCGCAACGATGGTGAAAGAGATCGAAAGGGCAGGGATCCCGATCGTCCAGATGTGCAATCTGGTCCCTGTGGCAAGGACGGTAGGGGCGAACCGGATCGTTCCGACAATTTCCATCCCGTACCCGTTAGGAGATCCGGGAACAGAGAAAGAGGAGCAGTGGAAGCTTCGCCGCCACAGGACAAAAGTCGCATTAGAGGCTCTCGCCACAGATGTAAAAGAGCAGACTGTCTTCCGTGTGTAGCGGGAGGCAGTTTGTAAAAGTGAAGGAGAGCAGGAATATGGGGAAAAAGAAAAAAGAGAATATGGTATTTTATATATCGCTTATAATCGTGGCTGTCATGGCCGTATGGTCAGTGGCCTTGAACGACAGTTTTACAGTAGTGTCAAATGCGGCGTTCACATTCCTCACTACGGATTTTGGCTGGCTATATCTGCTGGCGATGATCGTCTTCTTAATATTTGTCGTTTATGTGGCATTCGGAAAATATGGGAAGATCCGTCTTGGAGGGGATGATTCCAGACCGGAGTATAAGAATCTAACCTGGTTCGGGCTCCTCTTTGGGTGCGGCATGGGCGTAGGCCTTGTGTTCTGGGGCGTTGCAGAGCCTCTGACACACTATCTTGATCCAGTGGGGATGGAGGGGGCTACTGCCGAGGCGGCGGATTTTGCTATGAAATCCTTCTTCATGCATTGGGGGATCTTGCCTTGGGCAAATTATGCGGTTATCGGGCTGGCGCTGGCGTATTTCATGTTCCGCAAAAATAAGAAAGGGCTGGTAAGCGTGATCCTGGAGCCGCTTATCGGTGAAAAGCTGGCGGAAGGCTGGCTTGGGAAGCTGGTAGATGTAATGGCTGTATTTGCTACGGTTGCAGGCGTGGTAACTTCTCTTGGCCTTGGGACGTTACAGCTGAATGCAGGATTTCATCAGATATTCGGAATCCCGGCTACGCTGTTTGTGCAGATTGTCATTATAATCGTCGTATCTATTATTTACATCGCTTCTGCAGTGTCCGGAATCGAGAAGGGGATTAAGGTTATTTCCGATACGAACCTATATGTGGCGATCGGGCTTCTGATAGCCTGCTTTCTCGTAGGGCCGAAAGTTGAGACCGTGAATAGCTTTGTGAATGGCATGGGGCAGTATATAGGAGATTTTGTACCGGACGCGCTCCGAATGAATACTTACGGCGACAACAGTTGGTTCGGTAGCTGGAGGCTGTTCTACTGGGCATGGTTCATTGCCTGGGCTCCTTTTGTAGGAGTGTTTGTGGCAAGGATATCCAAAGGGCGTACCATCCGGGAATTTATTCTGGGAGTCGTGCTCGTTCCAGCCATGGCTTCCTGCGTATGGGGCGCAGTGTTCGGAAGCTTGGGCATCTCTCTTGGGGAGAAAGGGATCATGTCTTTGGAAGCGCTCAAGGAAGCTGTCGCAACTCCTGAAGTCGGGCTTTTCATGGTGCTGAAAGAATATCCCTTTGGGACGGTCCTGGCGGTGGTGGCACTCGTGTCGCTGTGCGCGTTCTTTATTACATCGGCCAACTCAGGTGTGTATGTGCTGTCTATGCTTACGAGCAAGGGAGATATTGACCCTCCTAACAGCAAGAAGATCCTCTGGGGCATCATCCAGGCGGTCATGGCGGCAGGCCTTCTTATGGCGGGAGGGCTGAAGCCTCTTCAGACAATATCGCTGGCTGCGGCATTTCCGTTCATTTTTATTATGTTTGGTGCATGCGGGGCATTCATAAAAGCCATTAAGAAAGAGAAAGTGTGAAAATAGTACAAAAGCGCTGATTACATTGACAAGTATCAGCGCTTTTTGTATAATTTAGATAAATACTAGGGGGTTTACGCCGCAGTGTGAGAGCGGTGGGAAGGAGAAGGTTATGAGTAGTGCACAGGAGGGAAAAGGACAGAAGCGCATGAAGCAATCGAAGCTGTCCTTTATTATTTCAGGGGTATCGATGCTTTGCGTGCTTGGCATTCTGGCGTTGGCTATTGTATATATCAGCTTCAGCGGGAAAGAGAAGCAGGCTAAAGACGACAGGTTTGACCTGTCTTATAATGCGAACCGTTTTATGAACGGGTCTTCGACGCTGACAGATGCTGTGAGGGCATACGCGGCTACGGGGGAAGAGCAATATTATGAAGATTACATGAACGAGCTTGAGGTTGATAAGAATCGTGATATAGGGCTGGAGAATCTTCGGGAGATTGGGATAACAGCCGAGGAAGAGGATCTGATCTCAAAAATGTCCAATCTGTCGAATGAGCTTGTCCCGTTGGAAAAAGCGGCTATGGCCAGCGTGCAGGAAGGGAATCTGAGCCTTGCAGTGAAGTCAGTCTACGGCGAACAGTATTCAGTCAGTATAGCGGAGATACGCAAGCTGAGAGCAGAGTTTCTGGAAAAGCTGGATGCGCGCGCCATTATGGCGGAACAGAGCATAGAGAAAGAATGCCGGATAATAGAAGTCATCCTTGTAATACTGGTGGTCACGACGATCCTGCTTCAGATATTCAATTTCCTCATTATCAGGAAGCGCATCATACAGCCTCTTATCTGTATCAAGGATGAGATGATGGAGATCGCAGGAGGGAACTTGTCTTCTGAATTTGCGATGGTCCCGGATGAGTCAGAGATCGGGCAGCTTACCGCGGCTATTTTGAATACGAAGGGCGAGCTGAAGAAATATATAGGAGATATCTCTACTATGCTTTCGCACCTTGCCGGAAAGAATCTGGATCTGACGGCAAATATTGACTATGTGGGGGACTTTAAGCCGATACAGGATTCGCTGGAGCAGATCATCGCTTCGTTTAACGAGGCGTTCGCTCATTTCCACGTGGCTGCGGAGCAGATGTCCAGCAGCTCGGAGCAGGTGTCCAGCGGCGCGCAGGGGCTCGCACAGGGCGCCACCGAGCAGGCCAGCACTCTGGAGGAGCTGTCTGCTTCTATCTCACAGATTTCCGGGCAGGTGAGCAAGAATGCCGAGAACGCCGGACGTGCCAGCCGACAAGTACGTGAAGTAGGCGGGGATATGGAGACAAGCAATCAGAAGATGCAGGAGCTGACTGAGGCTATGGCGGAGATCAGCAACAGCTCGCAGGAGATTGGGAAGATTATTAAGACGATTGAAGATATTGCATTCCAGACGAACATACTGGCTCTGAACGCGGCTGTGGAGGCTGCGCGGGCCGGAACAGCAGGCAAAGGGTTCGCCGTGGTGGCGGATGAAGTCCGCAGCCTTGCAGGCAGGAGCGCTGAAGCCTCTAAGAGCACATCGGAGCTGATCAAGCATTCGCTCCATGCGGTAGAGAATGGGGCGAGGATCGCCGATGAGACTGCACAGGCTCTTATGGGGGCCGTCAGCGGGGCAAGAGAGGTCTCTGCTACTGTAGAGCAGATCTCGGAAGCAAGCAGCCGACAGGCGGATGCCATTGGCCAGATTACGATAGGGATCGATCAGATCGCCGGCGTAGTACAGACGAATTCGGCTACCAGCGAGGAGTCTGCCGCCGCCAGCCAGGAGCTTTCAAACCAGGCTCAGATGCTCAGGAAGCTTGTAGGAAGCTTCCGCATTAAAAATGTGGGATAGGTAAAATAGAGGACAGGGAGGGGAGCCCCTCCCTGTTCTTTAATGTGCCGCTTTCTCGGCAAATTCTGTAGTTACCAGATCTTCATAAGGAGCGCGCTTGCTCAGCTCTTCCGCTTCTTCCAGAATGTCCTGGAGAAGCTCAAAGCTTTCTTTCTCGAAGATCAGATCTGCTTTCCATGTGTTCTGGTCATAATAGCGTGTCACGATCGTGGTGACAGTATCCAGATCCGTCTCTTTAAACTGCGGAGCGATAACAGAGGCGATCTCCTCAGGCGTATGTGCCTGCACATAGTCCATGCCTTTCTGGAGGGCGTTCGTGAAGCCCTGGATCACTTCGGGATTTTCCTTCATATAGCTCTGTTTTGCGGAGAAGGCAGTGTATGGGACGTACCCGCTGTCTGTGCCGAGAGAAGCCACGACGTAGCCTTTCCCTTCTGCTTCAAGGGAGGTGGCGCCAGGTTCGAACTCAACTGTGAAATCTGCCTGGCCTTCTGAGAATGCGGCCGCAGTAGAGCCGAAATCAATGCTCTGGTCGATGTTCACATCTTCCGCAGGGTCAATGCCGTTCTTCCTTAAGATATATTCAAATACCATCTGAGGCATACCGCCTTTTCTCCCTCCAAGTACATCAGAGCCTTTTAAGTCTTCCCATGTGAAGTCTGACATTTCCTCCCGCGCTACAAGGAAGTTCCCTGCGCGCTGGGTCAGCTGGGCAAAATTCACTACATAGTCATTTGCCCCCTCATTATAAGTATAGATGGAGGCCTCGGAGCCCATGAAGCCGATGTCCGCGCTGCCCGAGAGGACGGCGGTCATTGTCTTATCAGCCCCGAACGGGGATATATCGTTAGCACAAGGCGGGCTATAGGAAGCTGACGTGCTTTAGAGAGCCGTCGTCGTTCAAATGTATCTGCTTTAGCGTAATATGCCAGAATGACTGGCGGTTCTCAGGGGAGAGAGCCTCGTATGCAGATGCGAGATCTGGCTGGAACAGACTCTCCAGATGGGAGAGGTCGCGCCCGACATCGGGAGGAGGAGAGGACAGCCGGCGCAGCGCATTTTCTATCCGGGCATACTCTTTGTTGTAATAGTCCCATTCCACACGCCCTTTTTGATAGAGGAGGTTCAGCCGGCTCATTTCAGCCTTGAGAGCCTTCGGGCTCCTGGGCGTGCGCGCTTTCCTGGCATGTTCAGCTATATCTTGCTTCTGGAGCTTCCAATTGCCGAACTCAGACTCTAGATTTTTGAGAAGATAGCTTTCAAGGGCGTTCTGGCTTATGCGGCTGCGGAAGGAGCAGGTTTTGTCGACTTGAGCCCGATTGCATCTGTAATAGCAGTAAGAGCGCTTCTCGCCGGTCTTGCGGTTGGTTATGGAAGAGCAGCCCGTACCGGCCAGGATCTGCCCGCAGGAAGGGCAGCGCAGAATGCCCGAGAAGAGATATATGCGCCCGGAAGGGGCATGCTTTATATTATTCGCGGAAATTTTCTGGATTTTGGCCCACTCTTCCGGGGAAAGATATGCCGGACAGTAGGGGAAGCCACGGTACGTGCCTTTGTAGAACTCGCTGGACAGCATGCTCTTCATCATAGAGCGGGAGAAGCTTAAGCCGTAGGCCTCCTGCATGTAACGGATCGTGGCGCTCTTGTTCTGGTGCGCCATGAAGTAACGGAAGAAATCTTCCGTAGCGGCTTCAGTCTCCGGATCTTTCACCATGCATTTTACGCCATCTTTCAAGCCTGCCTTATAGCCCATGGGCATGTTGGCCTCGCCGAAGATCAGCCTGCCCTGGCGGACAGACGCCTCGTTCACGAACTTGATCCGCTCGCTGGTCGTGTCTACTTCATTCTGTCCTATGGACAGGACGACGTTGAGCTGAAGGCGCCCGTCTCTTGTCTCCATGTTTATGCCGGGCTCGCTGATGGAGATCCAGCGTACTCCATACTCGTCGAGGATGTCCTGCACCTTGTAGAAATCGGACATGTTGCGGAACCATCTGTCCAGCCTCCAGAAGAGGATCACGTCGATCTTCCTGGCTTTCACGTCGTCCAGAAGGGCATGTATGGCCTTGCGGTTCTTAAGCCCCTTGCGGGCCGTCTTCCCTTCGTCTGCATATATGCCTGCCACGGCCATGCCATGCTCGCGGGCATATCGCTCAAGAGATTCGCGCTGGGCGTCAAGGGACTTGCCGTGCATCATCTGTTCTGCTGTGCTGACTCTTATGTATAGCGCACATCGCTCTGTCTTCTTTTCCATATCTACCACCTTTTTACTACTTATGTGGAAAGCTGTATAAAAATGACATCTGTGCAGACAGAGCGGTCAGGAGGATCTCTTGTACACGGAGGGCGGGGAACCTGTACAAACAGTGCGGCATATATTTTAGTAATAGCGAAGAGCGTGGTGAGATAGGTGGATGTGGAAATGAGAGGAATGGATATTCCTAAGATAATCGCTGCTTTGGTAGCGCTGCTGGAGGAGCAAGAAGAGGTAAAGATCACATACACATTAGATCGTATAGCAGAAAATGGCACAGGCAGGTGACGAGGATGAAGAAGATCAGAACGAGAAGAGATATGCGAAGGCTGGAAGAAGCGATACTGAAGTGGGTCGTCCGTATAGCCGCGCTTATCCTGACGTGCATAGTAGGAAGCTTTGCGCTCTATGGCTGGCTGGTATGGCAATACATGTAAGATGTGGAGGAGAGCGAAGCCTGGAGGAGAGGACAGGCAGATTACGGCAGAGGCAGTAAGGAGAGGGATGACAGGAGGATAGCCGGTACAGGTCGGCTATCCTTTCACAGATTTCAAGTAATGGCACAGGATGTCTATAAACTCACCATTGGTCGGCCTGGCATCTAGAGGCCGCTTGGCGATCTGCTCCAGGAATTCCCTGTTACCCTGATCATAGCAGTGGGTGACCGCCGTGCGGATGCAGCGCTCTACATTGTACCGCCTTACACCGAAGTTCGATGCGACGATGTCGTACAGATGGCATACGCAGAGCAGGTAATCTTCGTTATTCAGGCAGAGGGTAATGGCATAATGTAAATACCTGGAGCCAAGATAAGTGGAATGAATCCCTAACACTAGGAATAGATCATAGATTCTGTCCATGTCGGAACCCTCCTTTTCTTTAGCGCTACAAGGAAAGTATACATGGAAAAATATGGAATCGAGGGAATTTGATAAAATTCGACATTTATCAGCCAGAATAGATAATTTGTACTAATTACGCTTCCCCGAATCCGGTAACCAGCTCAAGATCGACTCCTTCTTCTGCAAAATACCCTTCCTCGATCGCTACATACATTGGCGCATAAAAGATAGAATGCGCCACTTCATTGAGCACGACTTTCGTCATTTCAGGAAGCGTCTCCTCTTTTGTCTCCCCGGAAGTCTTTTCAGCGGTATCTTTTCCATCATCGGATGTACAGGCAGCCAGCATAGTGGCCGTCATTGCCAGAATAAGAGCAAAGGCAAGCAATCGCTTTTTCATGTTGATCCTCCTTAAAATACTAATGGTATACTATATTCTGGATTAGGAAGATGTGTGAAAAGCGCCTTTGTAAGCTAAAGGGCGGACGGAGGAAGAAAATGCAAAAATGGGCGCAAAAAAATGGAGTATACGGGATTCGAACCCGTGGCCTCAACAATGCGAATGTTGCGCGCTCCCAACTGCGCTAATACCCCATACCATTATTATATAAAAGAAGGAGGAGAAAATCAAGGGGATTTTCTATATAGGACATGTAATCTCCATGAGGCGCTCGACCATATCATGGAGAAGCCTTGCATGGTGGGTACATGCGGCTTTGTAATACACTTCTTTTCCTGCGCGCCGGCTTGTGATGAGGCCCCCGGCTTTTAGCTGTTTCAGATGATGGGAGACGGCGGGGCTGCTCATGTCTACCATGGCGGACAGATTCAATACGCATTCTTCGCAGTGGCACAGTATCCAGAAGATGCGGATGCGGCTTCCATCGCCTAATAGCTTGAAAATGGCAGAAAGAAGCTGGAAATCTTCTTCTTTTGGCATATGTTCCAGGATGTTCGTAACATTTTGGCCGTGGTCGTGCGGCAGCGGAGTGTTGTGCATAATATTCTCTTCCTTTCAGATAGGGTGTCGGCATATTTTAGGTATTATTCTATCACAGATCAGAATGAATGGAAACAAAATATGATCTCCTTATTGACAAAATATTATTCTCAATATATACTATATTTAACAATTAAATAATTGTTTAATCGTATGATTAAATAAAAGTATGTAAAAAGGAGAGACGTAAGATGAAGAAGACTTATAAGATCGAGGTAGATTGTGCGAACTGTGCGAATAAGATGGAGGAGGCCGCCAGGAATACGCAGGGCGTGAAGGAGGCTACTGTGAATTTTATGATGCTTAAGATGATCGTGGAGTTTGAGGAAGGGGCGGAGCCGAAGGCTGTCATGAAGGAAGTCCTCAAGAATTGCAAGAAGGTGGAAGACGACTGTGATATATATATTTAAAAGAACGGCAGCGCCGGGGCTGGAAGGCTTTGCAGGATAAGGCGCAGGCAAGATATAGGAGGGGCTGCATATGAGCAGGAAGCAGAAGAGGATGTTGGCGCGGATAGTCATAGCGGCAGCGCTGATGGCAGCGCTGCATTTCGTGCCGGCAGAAGGGATTGCGAGGTTTTGTCTTTATATGATCCCTTATCTGGTGATTGGCTACGATATTTTGAAGAAAGCGGGAAAAGGGATCAGGAACCATCAAGTATTTGACGAGTGCTTTCTGATGGCGGTGGCGACTGTGGGCGCTATCGCGCTGGCGGTATCAGGGGCAGGGGATTATACGGAGGCGGTCGCGGTCATGCTGTTCTATCAGATCGGCGAGTGGTTCCAAAGCTATGCGGTCGGGAAGAGCCGCAGGAATATCAGCGAGCTGATGGATATCCGCCCGGACTATGCCAATATAGAGAAGGACGGGACATTGCAGCAGATAGATCCGGATGAAGTGGAGATTGGCAGCATCATCGTGGTGCAGCCGGGGGAGAAAGTACCGATCGACGGTGTCGTAGCGGAAGGAGGCTCGACGCTTAACACGAGCGCGCTGACCGGCGAGAGCCTTCCCCGCGACGCCAGGGAGGGGGATGAGATATTCAGCGGCTGCATCAACATGACAGGAGTCCTGAAGATCAGGACAACGAGAGAGTTTGGAGAGTCCACCGTGTCCAAGGTGCTTGACCTTGTGGAGAATGCGAGCTCCAGAAAATCCAGATCCGAGGATTTTATCTCCAAGTTTGCCAGGGTCTACACGCCGGCGGTCTGCTACAGCGCGCTGGCTCTGGCGCTCTTGCCGCCGATCTTGCGTATGGTGATCCTGGGAATGAGCGCCGAATGGGGAGTCTGGGTGTACCGCGCCCTTACCTTCCTTGTCATCAGCTGTCCGTGCGCTCTTGTCATCAGTATTCCTTTAAGCTTCTTTGCGGGGATAGGCGGGGCGAGCAAGGAAGGCGTGCTGATTAAGGGCTCTAATTATCTGGAGACCTTATCAAAGGCGGACATCGTAGTATTTGATAAGACGGGCACGCTGACGAGGGGCGTGTTCGAGGTGAAAGAGATCCACCACAACGATATGGACAGCGGCAGGCTGATCGAATATGCCGCGCTGGTAGAGAGCGCGTCCTCTCATCCGATCAGCAAGAGCCTTAAGCGTGCTTACGGAAAGGAGCCTGACCGGAGCCGCGTATCTGACATAGAGGAGATCGGAGGATACGGAGTCACAGCGAAAGTGGACGGCGTCCCGGTCGCAGCGGGCAATAGCAAACTGATGAGGCGGCTGCATATAGAGTACAAGGACTGCCATCAGGCGGGGACGATCATCCATATGGCTGTGGGCGGAAGCTATGCGGGACATATCGTCATTTCCGATATTGAGAAGCCAACGGCGAAGAAAGCGATCGGAGAGCTTAAGAGGGCGGGGGTGAGGAAGACCGTCATGCTTACAGGGGATGCGGCGGCAGTGGCTGGACAGGTGGCCGCAAGCCTTGGGATCGACGAGGTGTACAGTGAGCTCCTTCCCGGGGACAAAGTAGAGAAGGTCGAGGAGCTGCTTGCGAAGAAGCCGGAACGGTCGAAGCTCGCATTCGTAGGGGACGGTATCAATGACGCGCCGGTGCTGTCGAGAGCGGACATTGGCATCGCTATGGGGGCTATGGGCTCTGACGCTGCCATTGAGGCGGCGGACGTGGTTCTTATGGACGACGATCCTATGAAGATCGCCAAAGCCATCCGCATATCCCGGAAATGCCTTGGAATCGTATATGAGAATATCGTATTTGCAATCGGCATCAAATTAATCTGCCTGCTTCTCGGCGCCCTAGGCATTGCAAATATGTGGCTTGCAATCTTTGCAGATGTGGGCGTTATGATCATCGCGGTAATTAATGCAGTGCGCGCTCTGTTTGTGAAGAAGCTCTAGGAAAGACCTTGGGCTATGATACCTACGGATTGCTCCGTGCTACGCACTCCCACAATCTTGCCCGGCATTCGCATATCGCGGGACTATCATCCCGCTTTTAAGCTCATGTCGGGGCGAGCCCCAAGGTCTTTCGTCCACTTATGAGCAAGCTCATGTGGATGAAAGACTTTGGGGCTCTGGTATCATAAAATCATATTTCCTGATTGACATTTCTGCATAAATTAGGTATTATTTACTTTAGTAGTTAAACGCGTTAAAGCGAGGAAGGGGATTTGCAGAAATGCCTATTACAGATATTTTGGAGAAGAATTGTCGGCTGTACGGAGAAGACGTGTGCCTGGTAGAGATCAATCCAGGGATGCCCGAGACGAGGAAAGTTACGTGGAAGGAGTTTGAGCTGATCGAGCCGGTGCGCGCTTCTTATTACCGCCGTGAGATCACATGGAATGTATTTAATGAGAAGGCGAATAGATTTGCGAACTTGTTGTTGGAGAGAGGGATTAAGAGAGGCGACAAGGTAGCGATCCTGCTTATGAACTGTCTGGAGTGGCTTCCGATCTACTTCGGGATCCTGAAGACGGGAGCCCTTGTAGTGCCGCTTAATTTCCGTTATTCCGCGGAAGAGATCAAGTACTGTGTAGAGCTGGCGGAAGTGGATATACTTGTGTTCGGGCCGGAGTTTATCGGGCGTGTAGAGGAAGTGGCGGACGATATAAGCAAAGGAAGGCTTCTTTACTATGTGGGAGATGGATGCCCAGGGTTTGCTGAAGACTACAACATGCATACGGCCAACTGCTCCAGCCGTTCTCCTAAGATTGATATTAATGACGAGGACTACGCGGCCATTTACTTTTCTTCGGGGACGACAGGGTTCCCGAAAGCGATCTTACATACCCATACGGCGCTTCTGCACGCCGCGAAGGTGGAGCAGAACCATCACGGACAGACGAGAGAAGATGTTTTCCTGTGCATTCCGCCTTTGTACCATACGGGAGCAAAGATGCACTGGTTCGGCAGCTTCCTGACGGGAGGCAAAGCGGTCCTCCTCAAAGGAACGAACCCGGAGTTCATCCTTCGGGCAGTGTCTGAGGAGAAATGTACGATCGTATGGCTTCTTGTGCCGTGGGCGCAGGACTTGCTGCTTGCTCTTGAAAGCGGCGAGATAAAGCTGGACATGTACCAGCTTGAGCAGTGGAGGCTGATGCACATCGGCGCGCAGCCAGTGCCCCAGAGCCTCATTAAAAACTGGAAGAAATATTTCCCCCATCATCAGTATGACACGAACTATGGCTTAAGCGAGTCTATCGGGCCGGGCTGCGTCCACCTTGGCGTAGAGAACATCCACAAGGTGGGAGCCATTGGGATCCCAGGCTATGGATGGGAGGCGAAGATCGTCGGCGAGGATGGAAAGGAAGTAGAGCAGGGCGAGACAGGGGAGCTTGCGGTGAAGGGGCCGGGAGTCATGGTCTGCTACTATAACGATCCGAAGGCGACGGAGGAAGTCCTTCGCGACGGATGGCTGTATACAGGGGATATGGCTATGCAGGATGAAGACGGCTTTATCTTCCTTGTAGATCGTAAGAAGGATGTTATTATAAGCGGCGGAGAGAATATCTATCCAGTCCAGATCGAGGATTTCTTACATACGAATGAAGCGGTCCTCGACGTGGCGGTCATCGGCCTTCCAGATGCGAGGCTGGGAGAGATATCGGCGGCGATCCTTTCCATTAAGCCGGGCATGATATGCACGGAGGAAGACATTGAGCAGTTCTGTAAGAAGCTGCCCAGGTATAAGAGGCCGCGCAAGATTATCTTTGCGGATGTCCCGCGCAATGCGACGGGTAAGATAGAAAAGCCGAAGCTTCGCGAGATGTACGGCGCGTCTCATCTTGTGGAAGCTCAGAACCGGGGATAAGGAAATGAAAAGAACTTGTGAGAGCAAAGGGTTAAAGAAGCAGATACCGGTGCAGGAAACCTTCCGCATTGCGGCCATATTGGCCGTAGTCGGAGGGTTTTTGGACGCGTACACTTATCTTCTGCGCGGCGGCGTATTTGCCAATGCCCAGACAGGGAATATCGTGCTTCTGGGGATCCATCTGGCTGACGGGAACGTGGCGCGGGCAGGGTATTATGTAATACCGATCCTGGCTTTTGCTTTTGGAGTCTTTCTTACGGAAGTATTCAAGAAGTATTTTTCTACAAAAGAGTTCAGCGCTTATGAACATTATATTATTATAATCGAAGTTCTTTTATTAACCGCTATCGGATCTCTGCCCTCAGAAATCCCCGACATGGTCGTGAATGTGAGCATTTCTTTTATCTGCTCTCTGCAGGCCAACAGCTTCCGGAAGATGAAGGAGCTTCCTTTTGTGACGACTATGTGTACGGGCAACCTGCGTTCCGGGACAGAGAAGCTGTTCCAGTACGTGTACAGTAAAGAGAGGAAGGCGGGGATAGAGGCGGCGCATTATTTTGGGATCATCGGGCTGTTTGTCGCGGGGGCGGCGTTAGGAGCCGTCCTCTCAAGACCGATGGGAGAGAAGAGCATCTGGGTGTGCAGCGGGCTTTTGATTGCTGTCTTTATCATGATGAAGAAAAACTAATTGTGGGACGAGGCATTTTTTAAAAATACCCCGTCCCAGAATTCTTTTCATATTTTGCTTCATAGGTCGCCTGTATGGAAAGGCGCTGGAATTGTTTAATGTCTACAGAGCTGATCATAACGGAAGTGTGCGCCTGGCAGCCCTTTAAGCTTGGTATCTGATCCAGCGCTTTCTGGGCGGCCGGATCGGAGGCGGCGCTTACAGACAGGGCTATGAGGACCTCGTCTGTGTGGAGCCTCGGGTTCTTGCTTCCGAGATATTGTGTCTTTAGCTTCTGTATCGGTTCGATGGCTTCTGGCGAGATGACGTGCAGCTCGTGAGGCAGTCCGGCCAGCTCTTTTAATGCATTTAGAAGAAGTGCGGAAGCGGCTCCCAGAAGGGGGGTCGTCTTCCCTGTAACGATGCGCCCGTCGTGGAGCTCAAGAGCCGCCGCAGGGCCGCCGGTCTCTTCTTCCCGCCTGAGGGCTGCGTCTACTACAGGGCGGTCGTGGGTAGTGATCCCGGACTGGTTCATAAGAAGCTCTAATTTGTGGACTTCGTCATCAGAGCATTCACCGATCAGCAGCCTTCGAAGAGATGCGTAATAGCGGCGCAGTATCTCCTGGTTGGATGCTTCACTGCATACGCCGTCGTCGCAGATGCAGCTTCCCGCCATGTTCACGCCCATGTCAGTGGGAGATTTGTAAGGGCTCGCACCGTAGATACGCTCAAATATAATATTCAGCACCGGGAAGATCTCCATATCCCGATTGTAAGTGACGGCTGTCTCACCGTAAGCGTCCAGATGGAAGGGATCGATCATATTGACGTCTCGCAGATCGGCGGTGGCCGCCTCATAGGCCAGGTTCACCGGATGCTTCAGAGGAATGTTCCAGATGGGGAATGTCTCAAATTTTGCATAGCCTGCGTTCGTGCCCCTCTTGTGCTCATGGTACAGCTGGGACAGGCATACGGCCATCTTGCCGCTTCCGGGGCCGGGTGCGGTCACGACAACAAGAGGCCGGGAAGTCTCGATATAATCATTTTTCCCATAGCCTTCGTCGCTGACGATAAGGGGGACATTGGTAGGGTAACCGGGAATCGGATAGTGATGATATACTTTCAGGCCCATTTTCTCCAGACGCTGGCTGAACAGGCGGGCGCTCTCCTGGCCGCTGTATTTTGTGATGACGACGCTCCCTACGAATAAGCCTTGCTTGCGGTAGACTCCCATAAGGCGAAGGACGTCGGAGCCATAGGTGATCCCAAGGTCGCCGCGGATCTTATTGCGCTCGATATCTTCAGCGCTGATGACGATGATCATCTCCGCCTGGTCGGAAAGCTGCTTCAACATGCGTAGCTTGCTGTCAGGCTGGAACCCTGGGAGGACTCTGGATGCATGATAGTCGTCGAAAAGCTTACCTCCGAACTCCAGATACAGCTTATTATCAAAATGATGAATGCGCTCCTTAATGTGTGAAGACTGTGTGTTTAGATATTTTTCATTGTCAAAGCCGATTTTCATAGAATAGTCCCCTTTACATCCTGTTTCATATTTGTCTTTTGAATGAAAAAAACATATTTTTAGTATACTACAAATTATAGGAAGTTTACAATCTTTTCAGAATGTTTTTATTGATTTCTAAGTAGGCTGTCCGTATAATAAAAGAGAAATACAGGAGGAAAAATATGGACAACCAGAAAAAAAACAATCAGGATCCCAATAGAAATAACAGACAGGGATTCTCTTTTATAGTCCTTGTGACGCTGTTCAGCTTTCTTATGGTATTCGCGCTGTACCAGTTCAGTGGGAGGAATGTCAGCGAAGGAGAGATTACTTATAATGAATTCCTCGAGATGGTCGACGCGAGGAAGGTAGAGACGGTGGAGATCCGGAACGACCGTATTGTAATCACAGAGAAAAAGGAAAAGGGGGAGAAGATCGCCAAAGAGTACTATACAGGCGTCATCCGCGACGACACCCTCTCCAGCAGGCTGTATAAAGCAGGCGTGGAGTATAAGCAGGAAGTGCCTGATACTTCAGGGATGATTTTAGCGCAGATCCTTTCTTATATCCTCCCATTCGTATTCCTGATCGGCATGATCGTGTGGATGACAAGGAGGATGTCCAAAGGCGGCGGGATTATGGGCGTTGGCAAGAGCAACGCCAAAATGTATGTAGAGAAGCAGACGGGAGTCACGTTCCTTGACGTGGCGGGGCAGGATGAAGCGAAAGAGTCGCTCCAGGAAGTTGTGGACTTCCTCCATAACCCGGGGAAATATACAAGCGTGGGCGCAAAGCTTCCAAAGGGAGCGCTTCTTGTAGGGCCTCCGGGAACCGGCAAGACTTTGCTTGCGAAGGCGGTGGCAGGAGAGGCGAACGTGCCTTTCTTCTCCCTGTCGGGCTCTGCGTTTGTGGAGATGTATGTAGGCGTAGGCGCGTCCAGAGTGCGCGATCTGTTCAAACAGGCGCAGCAGATGGCGCCCTGCATCGTGTTCATAGACGAGATCGACGCCATCGGAAAGAGCAGGGACACCCAGCTTGGAAGCAATGACGAGAGAGAGCAGACGCTTAATCAGCTGCTGGCGGAAATGGATGGTTTTGAGACAAATAAAGGGCTTGTGCTCCTGGCGGCGACGAACCGCCCGGAGATCTTAGACCCGGCCCTGCTTCGGCCCGGGCGTTTTGACAGGCGTATCGTTGTGGAGAAGCCGGACTTAAAAGGCCGTGTGGACGTATTGAAAGTCCATGCCAAGGATGTAAAGATGGATGAGACGGTAGACCTGGATGCGATCGCCCTTGCGACATCAGGGGCGGTGGGCTCGGATCTTGCCAATATGATCAACGAAGCTGCGATCAACGCCGTAAAGCATGGGAGGAATGCAGTCTCCCAGGACGATCTGTTCGAGGCAGTGGAAGTAGTGCTTGTAGGAAAAGAGAAGAAGGATCGCATTATGAGCCAGGAGGAGCGGCGGATCGTGTCTTATCACGAAGTAGGGCACGCGCTTGTAAGCGCCTTGCAAAAGGATTCCGAGCCGGTGCAGAAGATTACGATCGTACCCCGGACGATGGGGGCGCTGGGCTATGTGATGCAGACGCCGGAAGAGGAGAAGTTCCTCAATACGAAGAAGGAGCTAGAAGCTATGCTCGTCGGGATGCTGGCCGGCCGTGCGGCCGAAGAAGTCGTGTTCGACACGGTGACGACAGGCGCCTCTAACGATATAGAGAAGGCGACCAGCATCGCGAGATCTATGATCACCCAATATGGAATGAGCGAGAAGTTCGGGCTTATCGGGCTGGAATCCGTGCAGCACCGTTATCTGGACGGCAGGGCTGTGAAGAACTGCGGAGAAGAGACGGCGTCCGAGATCGACAAAGAAGTGATGGAGATGCTGAAAAAAGCTTACGAAGAGGCAAAGAGGCTTTTAAGAGAGCATAGATCTTCCCTGGATAAGATCGCCGATTTCCTGATCGAGAAAGAGACGATTACCGGAAAAGAATTTATGGAGATCTTCCATGAGGTGGAAGGCATCGACCCGGAAGCGAAGAAAGAGCCGGAAGAGCGGATAGCGATGACGCCGGTAGAAGATAAGCAGACAGAAGCATAGGCTTCTATGCAGTATGGCACATTGGTGTGGGAAGACAGGGAAGAATAGAAGAGATTCCATCCCTGCCTTTTTCCACGCCTTTTCATTATATTGACATTGTTGTGAAGGAGGCAGGCATGTTTGATATTCCAGAAGAGCTGAAGAAGCTGCCGGGGAAGCCCGGCGTATATATTATGCATGATGAGTCTGACGCCGTCATCTATGTAGGCAAGGCGATAAGCCTTAAGAACCGTGTGCGCCAGTATTTTCAGAGCAGCAGGAACAGAGGGGCTAAGATAGACCAGATGGTGAGCCACATCACACGGTTTGAGTATATAGTGACCGATTCGGAATTGGAAGCGCTTGTGCTGGAGTGCAACCTGATCAAGGAGCATCGTCCAAAATACAATACGATGCTGATGGACGATAAAGCATATCCGTTCATCAAGGTGACGGTAGAAGAGCCGTTCCCGCGTATCATGCTGGCGCGGAAGCTGGTGAAGGACAGGTCGAAATATTTTGGGCCGTACACAAGCGCCGGGGCGGTCAAGGACACGATAGACCTGATCCGGAAATTATACCATATCCGCAGCTGCAATCGGAAGCTCCCGGCAGACATCGGAAAGGAAAGGCCGTGCCTGAACTATCATATACACCAGTGCAATGCGCCCTGTCAGGGCTACATTTCCCAGGAAGAGTACAAGAAAGCCATTGAGGAGGTCATACAGTTCTTAAGTGGGAATTACGATCTGATCTTAAAGAGGCTTAAAAGCGATATGGAGGCGGCGTCGGACGCGCTGGAGTTCGAGAAGGCGATCGAATACCGGGAGCTGTTATCCAGCGTGCAGAAGATCGCCCAGAAACAGAAGATTACAGACACGGCAGGAGACGACAGGGATATATTGGCGGTGGCGGCAGAAGGGGAAGACGCGGTGGTGCAGGTCTTTTTCATCCGGGGAGGCCGCCTTATCGGGAGAGATCATTTTTACTTGCGGATCCTGGAAGGAGAGACAAAGGGCGGGATATTGTCCAGCTTTATCAAGCAGTTCTATGCAGGCACGCCCTATATCCCGGCAGAGCTGATGCTGCCGGAAGAGATAGAGGATCGGGAGCTTATTGAGGAGTGGCTGGCCAGGAAGCGGGAGCATAAAGTATACTTAAAAGTTCCTAAGAAGGGAGCGAAGGAAAAGCTTGTGGAGCTGGCAGAGAAAAATGCCGCCCTTGTATTAAGTACGGATAAAGAGAGGCTGAAGCGGGAGGAAGGGCGCACGATCGGAGCGGTGAAAGAGCTGGAGAAGCTGCTGGGGCTGGAAGGCATAGTGCGTATGGAGGCTTATGATATTTCCAACACAAGCGGTTTTGCCTCTGTAGGCTCTATGGTCGTATATGAGAGAGGGAAGCCTAAGAGGAACGATTACCGCAAGTTCAAGATCAAGGGCGTGCAAGGCGCCAACGACTATGCCAGCATGGAGGAAGTGCTGACAAGGCGTTTCCGCCACGGGCTTGAGGAACGGGAAGAGGGCAAAGAGCTGGGCGGCTTTACCGCGTTTCCCGACTTGATCTTGATGGACGGCGGAAAAGGGCAGGTAAACGTGGCCTTAGAAGTGCTGGAGAAGTTGCGCTTAAATATCCCGGTCTGCGGCATGGTGAAAGACGATTTCCACCGGACAAGAGGGCTGTATTATGAAAATGTGGAGATGCCCATCGACAGGAATTCAGAGAGCTTCCGCCTCATTACGAGAATACAGGATGAGGCTCACCGGTTTGCTATAGCTTTCCACAGGGACTTAAGGAGCAAGGGGCAGGTACATTCGATCCTCGACGACATCCCGGGGGTCGGGCCTGCAAGAAGAAAGGATCTGATGCGGCATTTTGAGAACATAGACGCTATTAAGAGCGCATCTGTGGACGAGCTCAAAAAGCTGCCTTCTATAAATGAAAAATCCGCCAGGGAGATATATAATTTTTTTCACGGATGTGATATACTGAACCCATAGGAGGAGAGAGACATGTCAGTGATTAAAGTGAAAATGAAAAAGCTGGTCGAGAAGATGAATCTTAAAAATCTGACGCCGGAAGTAGATTATGCCAGTAAGGAGGTCGTGATCCCCGATATTAACCGTCCTGCCCTGCCGCTTACCGGATTTTTCGAAAATTTTGATCATCATCGGGTGCAGGTCATCGGATATGCGGAGTACAGCTATCTGAAGACTTTAAGCGAGGAGAGGAAGAGCAAGATATACGGGGAGTTTCTAAAGGAGGAGCTCCCGTGCATCATATTCTGCAGGGCTCTCGTGCCGGACAAGCTGTTGCTTGAGAAAGCGGTGAAGGCGAATGTGCCAGTATTCTCCACGGAGATCCACACCTCGGAATTTACAGCGGAGATCATACGCTGGCTGAATGTGGCTCTGGCGCCGCGTATCTCCATCCATGGGGTCCTTGTAGACGTGTATGGAGTGGGCGTGCTGATTATGGGAGAGAGCGGCATCGGCAAGAGCGAGGCGGCACTGGAGCTGATTAAGAGAGGGCATCGCCTTGTCAGCGACGATGTGGTGGAGATCAGGAAGGTGAGCGATGAGACGCTGGTCGGAAGCGCTCCTGATATCACCAGGCATTTCATAGAGCTGCGGGGGATCGGGATCGTGGATGTGAAGACGCTGTTCGGAGTACAGAGCGTCAGAGAGACACAGAATATCGATCTTGTGATCACGCTGGAAGACTGGGACAGAGAAAAGGAATACGACAGGCTGGGGATGGAAGATCAGTACACAGAATTCCTGGGCAACCGCGTCGTGTGCCATCAGCTTCCGATCCGCCCTGGGCGTAATCTGGCGATCATCGTTGAGACGGCGGCCATCAATCACAGGCAGAAGAAGATGGGATATAATGCAGCGCAGGAGCTGTATAAGCGTGTACAGCAGAATCTTACGAGGAAATAGGAGAATGTGGGGATGAAATATTGTTTTGGTGTGGACATCGGCGGTACGGGGATCAAGATAGGCCTCTTCACAATGGAGGGAGAGATCCTGGAAAAATGGATGCTTAAGACGAGAAGGGAAAATGGAGGGAAGGCGATCCTTCCTGATGTGGCGGAGTCCCTGAATGCGAAGATAGAGGAGAGAGGCATCGCCAGAGAGGACATCAAAGGGATTGGGATCGGCGTTCCGGCTCCCGTGGTCGGCGACGGCATTGTCAAAAACACGGCTAATCTGAACTGGGGATATACGGAAGTGAACCGGGAGATGCGGGAAATGACAGGGCTTGAGGTACGTTCCGGGAATGACGCCAACCTTGCCGCGCTTGGGGAGATGTGGCTCGGCGCGGGGAGGGGGCAGAAGAATATGATCATGGTAACCCTCGGGACGGGCGTCGGAGGCGGTATTATTATAGACGGCAAGGCTGCGGTGGGAGCGAACGGTGCGGCGGCCGAGATCGGCCATATCTGTGTCAACTACCATGAGAGAAGGAAGTGTGGATGCGGGAAGACAGGGTGTCTGGAGCAGTACGCGTCTGCGACGGGGATCGCGAGGCTTGCAAGGATGCGCCTTGCATGGGACGACACGCCTTCCATGCTGCGCGGCCAGGAGAAGATAGACGCGAAAGCCGTATTTGACGCGCTGAAGGCGGGGGATCAGGTTGCAGAAGAGATCGTGGAAGAGTTCGGCGAATATCTGGGCCACGGGCTTGCCAATGCGGCCATTCTTGCAGATCCGGCCGTTATTGTGATCGGAGGCGGCGTTTCCAAGGCAGGAGAGATCATGCTTCCATATATAAAGAAATATTTTATGAACAAAGCATTTTTTGCCAACAAGGAGACAGAGTTTATGATGGCGCAGCTTGACAATGACGCGGGGATCTGTGGAGCGGCGAGGCTGATTATGGATGCATAGCCCGGCGGGCAGATTTTACTGCGAAGGGCAGCTAATACCGAATTAAGAAAGGCGCAGATAGGGAGCGGCTCGTTTTGAGCCGCTCCCTATCTGCGCTAGAGCTGTCTGGTTCCTGACAGCTCTTTTCGTTTTTTAGGCAATATTATTTTTCCCGTCTGTGGTAGAAAGGATTGCCTGACTTTTTGACGCTGGATTTCTGTGCCGATGAAGACAGCATTATCTGCGCCTGCGTCATCGCCGCCTGTTATCGAATACTGCCCGTCTGCAACGTCAAAACGGAAGCTTTGCTCTCCGGCTCTGATCTGTCCTTTCGCACGGAAGATGTTCCCATAAGCTCCGCGGATCAGTTGCTCCAGCATAAGAAACAGGTGTTCCGGGCGTTCCATGGAGGCGTTTCGGATAGAGAACGTATCAGGAAGCTTCTGTATGTTTTCTATTTCAGCGCGCAGTTTTTCGCCTTTATAGCTGTGCTCCAGAAGAGAGAGCCATTCTTCTCTGCTCAAGGAAGAATAGTGCTCTGTCAGTATCTTCCCGTCCGGGTTGACGGCCTCCAGCTCTGCTTTTAAATATGCTTTTTCCTTTGCATCGGCGCGCTCCATTTTAGAGACGACGACGGTATGGGCAGACGCGATCTGATTTCGGTACAGCTCGGGATATTCTTTTATATATCGCCTGTAGCTGTGCCCGTCAACGACTGTGACCGGTGCAAGAAGAGTAATGCGCTCATATTCGATCTGCTGCAGATTTTGGATCAGCTGGCTTAACGCTGCGACCCCGGTCGGCTCGATCACCAGGTAATCTGGATCCACTGTGTTGGCGATCGTTAGTACAGAAGCAGCAAAGTCTCCTTTCATGGAACAGCAGATGCACCCTTCTGCCATTTCCCATATATTGGCTTTCCCGGCAGGCATCTCTTTCTTTAGCGTGTCTCCGTCGATCCCAACGGAACCGTACTCATTTTCCAGAATCGCGAAGCTGCAGCCGGTATGCTTTGCAAGCGCTTTTATGAAGGTGGTCTTTCCTGCCCCCAGAAATCCCGATATGACTAAGACTTTCATGTATTAGTCTTCGATCTTAATGACTGGTTTGATCAGATCTGCCGGCTTATCTCTCATAAGGAAAAGAGCCTTCTCCACGTTCTCCCAGCCTTCAAACACATGGGTGCTAAGAGGGGCAAGATCAAGCTTTCCGGCAGATACGAGGGAGGAGAGCTTCTCCATACGAAGGCGCCCGCCTGGCATCAGGCCGCCGTTGATCTGCTTGTGGCCCATCCCAACGCCCCATTCTACACGAGGGATATCGATCACATCGCCAGATCCGAGATAGTTTACATTTCCGATCTTTCCGCCCGGCTTCAGACATTTGATGGCCTCTGAGAATGTCTCTACGCCGCCTCCGGCGATGACGATCTTATCTACGCCGGCGCCGTTCGTCATATCCATTACCTGCTGGTCGATCGGGCCATTCTTATAGCTGATGAAGTCTGTCGCGCCATACCCTTTTGCCGCCTCCACACAAACGGGCCTTGTCCCGACTGCGATGATCCTGGACGCGCCGCGTAAAGTCGCGCCTGCCACGGACATCAGGCCTACCGGCCCGATACCGATCACCAGTACGGAATCTCCAAACTGTACGTCTGCCAGTTCTACTCCATGGAATCCAGTAGGGACCATATCGGACAGCATACATGCGTCCACCGTGTTGATATTGTCTGGAAGAAGCGCAAGATTCCCATCGGCATCATTTACATGGAAGAATTCTGAGAATACGCCGTCTTTGAAGTTGGAAAACTTCCAGCCTGCCAGCATACCGCCGGAATGCATAGAATATCCGCCCTGTGCTTCCAGGGAATTCCAGTCCGGGGTGATCGCAGGGACAAGGACTCTGTCCCCTGGCTTGAAGTCTTTTACCAGCTCCCCTACTTCTACGACTTCCGCACATCCTTCATGCCCAAGGATCATATTATGGCGTTCTCCGATGGCTCCCTCCCAGAGTGTATGTACATCAGATGTACAGATAGCAAGCGCCAGCGGCTTACAGATGGCGTCCAGCGGCCCGCAAGCGGGGCGGTCCTTCTCAATCCAGCCGGATTGTCCGATCTTCAGCATTGCATAACCTTTCATAGTCACATCGCTCCTTTCAATTGTTAAATATTTATCAAAGTTTACAAAATAATAATAGCACTAAAAACCTAGGTAGTCAATAGGTAATATTTCCAATATGGAACAAAAACAGCGTGGAGAGCATTTCTGCTTTTCACGCTGTCTTATCCCGTAATATTCTGAGAGCCTACTTGTTATCAAGGAGTAATGCCGTCCTTGGACAGAGGAGCCAAGGCAGGATTTGAAGTTTCTTCCTGAGTTGGAGAAACCAGATTAATCAGATCAACAGGGCAGTTGGTACTTATTCCAAGGGCTGTATATCGCCTCCTGTACCTTCGCCTCCTGTACCTTCGCCTCCTGTACCTTCGCCTCCCGTACCTTCGCCTCCTGTACCTTCGCCTCCTGTACCTTCGCCTCCTGTACCTTCGCCTCCTGTACCTTCGCCTCCTGTACCCTCACCTTCTGTACCTTCGCCTCCTGTACCTTCGCCTTCTGTACCTTCGCCTTCTGTACCTTCGCCTTCTGTTTCCTCGCCTTCCGCCTCTTCTTCAGCGGCAGCAGCTTCTTCTTCAGCGATCCGCTCCTGTTCGCCGATGTCCAGGCCGTCTTCGCCTATGATGCCTCCATGTCCCGGACAGGCAGTGTTTGGAACAGAGCCTACGGCGAAGAATTCTGTGATAGCAGGACATCTTCCGGCCACTGCCAGATTCCCGGTATACTTGCACACAGTTTTCTGCTCTACGGAAGCAGGCATCGTGAAGTCTTTGTATTCCAGCCCTTCATGGATGCGGTTCATGACGGCGCTCCATATACGCAAATGGAAATTGGAGTCCACGAGCGCCTTGTTGTCGTCATAGCCGCCCCAGACGGTGCATGTGTAGTATGGAGTATATCCTGCGAACCAGCTGTCCTTGCTGGAGTTGTCTGTGTTAGTAGAAGTACCGGTCTTCCCTGCCACGGGCATATTGCGAAGCCTTGCGCCCGTTCCTGTACCGCTCTCCACAACAGTCTGCATCGCGCTCGTCAGAAGGTACGCAGTGCTGTCCTGGAGCGCCTGGTGGCTGTCGGGAGTCCCGTCTAACAGGACGTTGCCCTCGTGATCCAGTACTCTTGAGTAGAGCGTCGGCCTGTTGTAGACGCCCCCATTTGCGATCGCGGCGAAGGAGCCGCACATTTCATAATTATAGATACCGTCGGTGAGGCCGCCTAAAGCCGTGGACTGGGCGATGTCGGACACGATACCGACGCCCTCCACATCTCTGCTCTCTACGAGGGTCGTAATCCCCAGATTCTTACAATAGTCAAAGCCAAGCCGCGGTGTGATCTCCGTCAGAGTCTTAACAGCACATACGTTGGCGGACTGAGCGATAGCAGTGCGGACGGTCATATCGCCACGGTAGGAGGAGCCCCACCAGTTCCGCACTTCACGTCCGCCCTCATAGCGGAAAGGCTCATCCCTGATGATGGATGCGAGCGTCTTGCCCGCCGCGTCGATGGCGGGAGCGTAGACGGCCAGGACTTTGAAACAGGAGCCGGGCTGCCTTGTAGAGCCTTTGTACGCACGGTTCAAAGAAAGGCTTGTCGTCTTCTCGCCGCGCCCGCCTACCATGGCCTTCACCTGTCCCGTGTACTGATCCATCAATGTAAGGGAAGCCTGCGGCTGGGGAGAGATATTTACGACTTCGACATAAGTGTCCCCTTCCTGGGCGATGGTGGACTTCCACTCTTCGATACGGGCGTAGACAAGATCCGGATTTGAGAATACGAGTGCCTGTTCATCGCCGTACACCTGCTTTCCATATTGCTTAATATGGCCGGAGCTGTAGTTCTCGACCGTGCCGTCCGCACGGGTGACCGTGAGGGCGTAATCGAGTCCCCACTCTTTCAGATAAGGATAGTTCGCATCGTTATTCATCTCTTCGTCGCAGATCGCCTGCATGGCTAGGTTCTGCGTGGAGTAGATGCTTAAGCCGCCGCTGTATACGGCAGTGTAGGCCTGTGTCTCTGTGAACCCGCATTGCTCCTGGAGATCCTGTATGACCTGGTCGGACAGCGCGTCCACAAAATAACTGTAAGGCGAGGCCGCCTCGCTGGCAGCGTTCACAGTCTGGATCCTTGTGTAGACATCGTCGGCCATGGCCTCGTCATAAGCAGCCTGGTCGATATAGCCCTGATCCAGCATGTTGCCCAGCACTTTGCTGCGCCTCTTGGCGTTCTCCTCCGGGTTCGTTACCGGATTCAATGCGGAAGGGCTCTGGGCGATGCCTGCGATAGTGGCACATTCAGAAAGGGTCAGCTCAGATACATCTTTATTAAAATATCGTTTTGCCGCGGACTGGACTCCGAGAGAGTTCTGTCCGAGGTTAATCGTGTTCATGTAGCTTTCCAGTATCTCCTCTTTGCTCATCTGTTTCTCGATCTCGAGAGCAAGGAACTGTTCCTGGAGCTTTCTTTGCAGACTGTCGTAGAAAGTCTTCTCTTCTGTAAATTTCGTAAAGACGTTATTCTTGATCAGCTGTTGGGTCAGCGTACTCGCGCCTTCAGAGAAATTTCCTGAGGTAAGGCCGACAATGGCGGCACGGGCTATACCTTGCGGATCGATCCCGTTATGCTTGTAGAAACGCTCGTCTTCAATGGCCACGAACGCGTCGCTCATAGCCTGGGGTATCTCGTCTATTGTCTTGTAAGTACGGTTGGCGCCTGCTTCCACAAAACGTCCGATCTCTGTTACGCCGTCGTCTGCATAGGCGAGGGTCGTAAACCCTTTTGGCTTTACATCAGACGGGGAAACTTCTGGAGCATTGTCGATGATCCTTTTCACAAATAATCCGCCGCCTACGATCCCTACAACGCCTACTACGATGATGCACAGCAGGAATGCCTTAAAGAGCCTGACACCCATGCGCTTTCCCTGCATAGTAGACTTAGAAGAAATCTTCTTCTGCTTTTTGGCGGCTTGTTTTTTTCCGTAATTCATGAATGCCTGCCTCCTTTATTCCAAGTCATTATAGCAAATATGTAAAGCGAAGTGAAGGAAAAAATAAAAAGTTCATATTTTCGTTTGAAAATCTTAAGAAATCCGTTATAGTTATAATATAGAGACGATGTTTCCCTCAGTGTACAAGGGGACACACGCCCTGAGCCATGATATTTGAGCGATTTTCTGCGTTATCCTCAATCAGCGTACGTCCAGTACGCTTCAATCGTCTGCCTTGAAACTCACTCAAATATCATGGTCAGGGTCGAAGAGTCGGAAAGAAATCAATTTTTGCCCATGCAAGGCGTTTGATTGACGCATACTGGACGTATGCGGAATGAAAGCAACGCAGCAGGGACAAAAACTGGTTCTTTTCCGACCGTGTGTCCCCTTGTACACTGAGGGTAAGGATAAAAGAAAGCTTTTTAAAGAAGGCATAGCACGGTTGCACAAATTATATTCTGCTTTGTTCCGGGCTTCGAATGTAAGAGCTTCTAAATGTCCTTACGGAAGGTGATGTGCATGGACGCAGACGCCCTCTATGCGCCGTCCATGGCGCAGGCCGGGCTTTCGCCGACATCCGTGTCGGCGAGCTGCTGGGGATTGGCAGGACATTAAGCAGCTCTAACATTCTTTACAGTCACAAAGAAGAATATAATTTGTGCAATCTGCCAGCACAGAGTTTAAAAATCTTTTTACTCTCAGCATCATAAAGGCTTTTTGATTTAAATCAAGGAAAGGATATGTTATGCCAGGATCGTATAAAGTTCTCTACAGGGGCGGCGAGGGCTGCCTGATGGAGAAGAAGTCAAAGTTTATCGCTACTACATGCCCGGTGCAGAGCGAGGAGGAGGCGCTGCAGTTTATCGAAGCCATGCGGAAGAAATATTGGGATGCCAGACATAACTGTTTTGCCTATGTGATCGGAGAGCGTGGGGAGCTCCAGCGCTTCAGCGACGACGGCGAGCCCCAGGGCACAGCGGGGAAGCCTATGCTGGACGTCCTCCTGGGAGAAGGGATCCGCAACATCGCTGTTGTGGCCACAAGATACTTCGGCGGGACGCTCCTTGGGACGGGAGGGCTTGTGCGGGCTTATTCCGGCGCAGTGCGGGAAGGGCTTGCCTCTTCTCTTATTATAACCAGGATCCCGGGAGTTAAGCTCCATATCCGGACAGATTATACGGGGCTTGGGAAAATACAATATATTCTCGGGGAGATGGGGATCCGTATACTAGAGAGCGCCTATACGGACGAAGTGGAGATATGGACGGTAGCCGCGTCTGATGTCGTTAAGAAAGTGATCGATGAGATTACAGAGGGGACGAGCGGGAGAGCGCATATTACGGAAGAAGGCCATTGTCTGTTCGCGGAAGCAGAAGGGGAAATAATAATAGAGGAGCGGCCGTAGCGGCTGCTCCTCGTTTTTGCCTATCTTCATATTTATGAGAATTCCGGCTCGATCAGCCCGAAAGTCCCGTCTTTTCTTCTGTATACGACGCATACTTCATCGGACTCCGCGTTGAAGAATACGAAGAAATTATGTCCGAGAAGCTCCATCTGTACGCAGGCGTCTTCCGGGAACATAGGCTTGATGCCAAACTTCTTGGTACGTACGATCTTAATCTCATCGGTGTCGGCGCTTTCTTCAGAATCAAAGAAGTCTTTATTAAAGCTGCCGCCTTCCTGATGTTTTGCGATCAGCTTATTTTTGTATTTGCGAAGCTGCCGTTCGATCACCTCTTCTACAAGGTCGATAGATATGTACATGTCGTCGCTTTCCTGCTCAGAGCGGATGAGATGGCCCTTTACAGGGATGGTAACTTCGATTTTCTGGCGTTCTTTCTGGACACTGAGTGTTACATGGATTTCCGTATCAGGAGTGAAATAGCGTTCCAATTTCCCCAGCTTGCTTTCAACAGTTCCTTTCAGCCCGGGTGTTACATCAATGTTCTTTCCTACAATGATAAATTTCATTAAGCCCAACTCCTTTTTGGTGTGATTTCAGAAAGCATATATAATCTGACAATTAAGCGGTGGGCCGCCAATCTTTCTGATATATCCAGTATAGCACGTTTGGGGGCTAATGTATAGAACGGATTACTTCAATTCTGGAAATTTTTTCATCGTGCATCTTGGCGGCCCGCAAGCCGCAGTCGTTGAAATAGATGCAGGCTCCTACGCCTACTTCGACGCCAAATTCTTCACATTTCCGTAAGAATACATCGGAGAGCGTCTCGGCCTCTTCGTAGGGGATGTCCACTCCCAGTATCTTCGTCACGGCCTTTGCTTTTGTAGTCGCGCGGAATATAATCTCGTCGGATACGTCAAATTCGCAGAATAAGTATTTTCTTGTAGCAAAAAGAACTGCGATGGCGCAGACGCCTATCAGGTTCCCCCAGATGGAAGAATGGTCGATAATGATCTGCCTTGCGACCGCAAAGAGAAGCACTTCGAATACTGTGTTCGGCGTATGGTAGTACATCATGCGTATCAGCTCCACCCCGATAGTCAGGTTGAAGCAAGTCTCCAGCAGATCGTCATAGTTAGGCCATACGTTCAGATCCGGGATGTTTATGAGAGATACCGCCATACGCAGAGTAAGCAATATAATGCCGATAGACAGCATCAGAGCAATAAAAAATTCCAGAAGGGCAGCCAGCCGTTTTAAAAAAATGGATACATAATGCTTCATACGAGTCTCCTTTTAAGCTTCTTTTCTAACAAGTATACAGTATCCTACAATTTTTGCCAAGATGAAGCTTAAGCTCTGCCGCCCCTTTTACGCATTTTGGGATCCAGTATCTTCTTGCGGATACGCAGAGCCTTCGGCGTGACTTCCAGAAGCTCGTCCGTGTCGATAAAGTCCAGCGCTTCCTCGAGGCTCAACAGCTTCGGAGCGGTAAGGCGGAGGGCGTCGTCCGCGCCGGAAGAACGGGTGTTGGTCAGGTGCTTCGTCTTGCAGACATTCACTTCGATGTCGTCAGCCTTCGCATTCTCTCCGATGACCATGCCAGAGTAGACTTTCTCGCCCGGCCCAATGAATAAAGCTCCCCGCTCCTGTGCGCCGAACAGCCCGTAAGTTACAGATTCTCCAGTCTCAAAGGCGATGAGGGATCCCTGTTTCCGATATTGGATATCCCCCTTGTACGGTGCATAGCCGTCAAACGCCGTATTCATGATCCCATTGCCTTTTGTGTCCGTTAAGAATTCGCCGCGGTATCCAATCAGTCCTCTGGATGGGATCCGGAATTCAAGACGGGTGTACCCGCCGCTTGCAGCCCCCATATTCTGGAGCTCGCCTTTGCGCTGGCTTAATTTATCAATGACGGTTCCGGTAAATTCTTCAGGCACATCAATGTAGGCGGTCTCTACAGGCTCCAGGAGCCTCCCCTTCTCATCCTTCTTATAGAGGACTTCCGCTTTGCTGACGGCGAATTCATAGCCTTCCCGCCTCATGTTCTCAATCAGGACGGACAGATGGAGCTCGCCTCTCCCAGACACTTTGAAGCTGTCGGTACTGTCGGACTCCTCTACCCGAAGGCTGACGTCTGTGTTCAGCTCCCGGAACAGGCGGTCCCGCAAGTGGCGGGAAGTGACGTATTTTCCCTCCAGGCCGGCAAAGGGGCTGTCGTTGACAATGAACTGCATGGCAATCGTAGGTTCTGAGATCTTCTGGAATGGGATCGCATGGGGATCTTCCAGGGAGCATATAGTGTCTCCGATCGAGATATCCGAGATCCCCGAGATGGCTACGATGGAACCGATAGTGGCTTCTTTAACATCAATTTTATTCAGGCCGTCAAATTCATACAATTTACTGATGCGTACTTTTTCCTGGCGCGCGGGGTCATGTGCATTTACGACGACGGCGTCCATGCCGGATCTTATTGTCCCGTTGTCCACTTTGCCCACGCCGATGCGCCCTACATATTCGTTGTAGTCAATGGTACTGATAAGCACCTGGGTATGTGCGTCAGGGTCTCCCTGCGGGGCAGGGATGTAATTCAGGATCGTCTCAAAGAGTGGCTTCATATCCTGTTCTTCGTCAGAAAGGTCAAGAACTGCCACGCCTGCTTTAGCAGAGGCGTAGACGAAGGGGCAGTCCAGCTGTTCGTCAGAGGCGTCCAGATCCATGAACAGCTCCAGTACTTCGTCAATGACCTCGTCCGGCCTTGCTTCCGGGCGGTCGATCTTGTTGATGCAGACGATGACCGGCAGATCCAGCTCCAGCGCTTTTCTGAGCACGAATTTTGTCTGTGGCATAGCGCCTTCGAAAGCGTCCACTACGAGGACGACGCCGTTCACCATCTTAAGCACGCGCTCTACTTCGCCGCCGAAGTCCGCGTGCCCCGGCGTGTCAATAATGTTGATCTTTGTATCTTTATACGAGACGGCTGTGTTCTTGGAGAGGATAGTGATCCCCCTCTCCCTCTCAATATCGTTAGAGTCCATGATGCGCTCTTCCACTTCCTGATTCTCACGGAATACGCCGCTTTGTTTTAAGAGCCCGTCCACAAGAGTCGTCTTGCCGTGGTCTACATGGGCGATAATAGCTATATTACGAATATCTTCACGCTTTGTTATCATACAGGTCATTCCTTTTCTTTCTTTGTACTAATCCACCCCTCAGTGTACATTAAGGGCATGATGACAGTTGGATAAAGGGATTTTCAAAATTGGTATTAACAAATTGCATAAGCTGTATTGCGATTTGTGACTGTGGAGAATCTTAGAGCATCTTAATGTTCTGCCGATTCACAGCAATGCGCCGACACGGATGTCGGCGAAAGCCCGTCCTGCGCCATGGAGGGCGCATAGAGGGCGGTTGCGTCCGTAGACATTACCTTTCGCTAGAACATTTAGAAGATCTTAGGTTCGGAACCCGGAACAAAGAGGAATACAGCTTATGCAATTTGCCGAACATACTTTGGAAAATCCCATTCTATCCCTGATATCAACTTTAATAGTGTATCATATTCTCTGAATTTTACAAGACATGAAAAAAACTGTTCTAAATCTTCTTCTTCGTTCATAAACTAATTAATGACCATGAAATACGATTCAGAGGAAGGGAGAATGTAAGATTATGTCAGATAAGATTATCGAAAACAACCAAGTGACCATTATGGGGGAAGTGGCTTCTGAATTCACTTTCAGCCATGAAGTGTTCGGAGAAGGATTCTACATGGTGGAAGTACGTGTGAGGCGCCTAAGCAGTTCCGAGGACAGGATTCCAGTGATGATCTCTGAGCGTCTGATCGACGTGTCGCAGGATTACACAGGAGAGTTTATTATGGCAAGCGGGCAGTTCCGCTCCTATAACCGACACGATGAACAAAAGAACCGGCTCGTATTATCTGTATTCGCAAGAGAAGTGTCGTTTATTGAAGAAGAGCTGGACGGAGCTAAGACCAACAGCATTTTTCTGGACGGCTACATATGCAAGCTGCCGGTCTACCGTAAGACTCCTCTGGGGAGGGAGATTGCCGACCTCCTCCTGGCAGTGAACAGGCCTTATGGCAAATCAGATTATATACCGTGCATCTGCTGGGGCAGGAACGCGCGGTTCGCGTCCGCCTTTGAGGTGGGGGAGCATGTACAGATCTTTGGCCGTATACAGAGCAGGACCTACATTAAAAAACTGACGGAGACGGAGACGGAAGAGAGGACGGCGTACGAAGTATCTGTAAGCAAGTTGGAGTGTATTGAGGAGTGACGCTAAAGACACAGCTTCGGGGAAGACTTTCATTGACATCCTATCCTATAGATGATAGAATTTTTAATATGAATAACAAAAGTGGGGAGGATGGATATGGCTGTTTTTAAAGGATCTGGAGTGGCGATCGTCACACCTTTTCATGCGGACGAGAGCATTAATTATGACAGGCTTGATGAATTGATCGACTATCATTGTGAGAACGGGACAGATAGTATTATTATATGTGGCACGACGGGAGAGTCGGCCACTATGACGGAAGAGGAGCATATGGAGTGCGTAAAGTTCGCCATTGAGCGGACGAAAGGAAGGCTTCCGGTCATCGCGGGAACAGGCTCCAACTGTACGCGGACCGCGATAGAGATGTCCAAAGAGGCGGTGGCCGACGGCGCCGACGCTCTGCTCCTTGTGACGCCGTACTACAACAAGGCGACGCAGGCGGGGCTGATCGCCCACTATACTGCGATCGCAAAAGAGGCTAAAGCGCCCATCATCATGTACAGTGTGGCCAGCAGGACGGGCTGTAATCTTGAGCCTGCTACTGTGGCCGAGCTTGTGAAGAATGTAGAAAATATCGTGGGGATCAAGGAGGCGTCGGGGAATATCGCTCAGGTAGCGAAGATTATGTCGCTGACGGACGGCAACATCGATCTTTATTCCGGCAACGACGACCAGATCGTGCCCCTCCTCTCTCTTGGAGGGAAAGGGGTCATCTCTGTTCTGGCCAACGTCGCCCCGAGGGAGACTCATGACATCTGCGAGAGATTTTTCGCAGGAGATATAGAAGGCAGCGCCGCGCTGCAATTAAAGGCAGTGCCGCTTATCGACCAGCTGTTCTGCGAAGTGAACCCGATTCCGGTGAAGCGGGCAGTGACCTTGATGGGGATAGACTGCGGGCCGCTTAGGATGCCGCTTACGCCGCTTACGCCGGAGCATGAGAGATCGCTGGCGGAGGCGATGAAGGATTTCGGGATCCAGCTAGCATAGAGTGTGAAAGACATGAAAGAAAGGGTATCTTAAAGATACCCTTTCTATGACGTGGGAAATATTTATTCCCGCGAGCAATGAGCCAAGCAGCCGCGCTTGCGCGGATATTTGGCGAATGACGCGAGGGTCAGATACCCCGTCCCTTGGGGCGGAAAGAACAAGCCAGTAGAATAGATAAAGGAGGAGCAAAAAGAAATGGTACGGGCGATCATGCATGGATGCAATGGAAAGATGGGGAGGGTAGTTACAGAGCTTGTGAGAGAGGACGGAGGAATAGAGCTGGTAGCGGGCGTAGACGCCTACACAGAGGCTCCGAATGAATACCCGGTGTTCGCAAGTGTGGAACAGTGCGATGTGGAGGCGGACGTTGTGATCGATTTCTCCAACGCCAAAGCCGTGGACGGGCTTCTTGATTACTGCGGAAAGAGGCGCCTTCCGGTAGTGCTCTGTACGACGGGGCTTTCAAAGGAGCAGTTGGAAAAGGTGGAGGAGACGGCAAAAGAGACGGCAGTCTTACGCTCCGCCAATATGTCCCTTGGAATCAACCTTCTGCTAAAGCTGTTAAAAGACGCTACGAAAGTGCTGGCTCCCGCAGGCTTTGACATCGAACTTGTGGAGAAGCACCACAATCTGAAGGTAGACGCGCCAAGCGGGACGGCGCTGGCGCTGGCAGACTCCATCAACGAAGAGGCAGGCAATGTATATGAGTACGTCTATGACAGGAGCAAAGTAAGAGAGAAGCGGGATAAAAAAGAAATCGGGATCTCAGCCGTGCGCGGCGGGACGATCGTAGGCGAGCATGAAGTCATCTACGCAGGCCCGGACGAAGTCATAGAATTCAAGCATACCGCATATTCAAAAGGAGTATTCGGCAAAGGAGCAGTAGAAGCAGCCAAATTCCTCGCAGGCAAGCCCGCCGGCCTCTACGACATGTCGGAGGTGGTCTAGGGACGGGGGTTTTCTGAGCAGGGACACGGCGGGAGCCGTGTCCAGCGGAAGAAAAGCCCCGTCCCAGACC
>CAJTVU010000003.1 GCA_910580235.1 uncultured Dorea sp. | reverse complement strand
CACTTGACTTTTAATCAAGTTGTCCGGGGTTCGAATCCCCGCACGCTCACTAAGAAAGAACAGCGCAAATCCTTTATTTATAAGGGTTTGCGCTGTTTCTTGTGAACAATAAAAGGATTGTTTTTGTTTGGGCAATCGATTGTAAGTGTCTTATTTGTGTCTTATATTTCTTGAAAAAGTTTTATAAATGTTCGGCAATGTTCGCTTAAAAAGAGCTATAGTAAAGGCTGAAAAGACTAATGATGAGTTTTTATCAGTTAAAGGGAGGAAAAGAAGATGGCGGACATAGGCAGAGAGATAAAGGCGTTCCGCGAGGCGATGTATGGAGAAGAGATCCGAGGCAGTATGATATCTCTGGCGAATAAGGTGAATGATGAGATCAAGAATGGGACGGAGGCTATACGGGCATACGCAGAGGCTGAGAATGGACGGGCTATGGCGGAGGAGTCAAGACAGGAAAATGAAGCTATGAGAGGTGCAGCCGAAAATGACAGAGTAGAAGGGTTCCGGCGGTTAAGGCAGGAGGCAGAAGAGGCAGTACGCGCGGCTGGTGCAGCGACAGAAAGCGCTGTTGAGGCGACAGAGGAGGCTGCTGAAGCAACTAGGAGAGCAGATGGGATAGCAGAATCTCTGGAGGGGAAGCTGGAAAATGGAGAGCTGACAGGTACAGTGGAAGTGGGGAATGTCACTACAGGCGCGCCCGGGACAAAGGCGAGCGTGGAGAATGTGGGGACGTCAAGGGAAGCCGTATTGGATTTCGTTATCCCACAGGGGCTTACCGGAAGAGTGGAGGACATCGACATAGTAGCGGTGGAGTTCCAGCAGGCGGCTGTGAGGGAGAACATCAAGAGCGGAGAGACGTTTAAGGGAATGTTCGGGAAGATAAAGAAATGGCTCGCGGATTTAAAATCCGTAGCATTTTCCGCATCTTACGCCGATTTGCTGGATGCTCCAGAAGGGACTAATAATCTGCTTGCGACAGAACCCGGGACATGGCTGGATGCTGTGCAAGGGAAAGTGTTGTCAGATACGATTGAAAAAATAAGAGATGACTTGTTGCTTGAAAATATAGAGCGTAACAACTATAAAGATAACCTGTTGCAGGTCAGCCTCCAAATTAAGGATCACGATTCGAACAAGACGCGGCTGGTATATAATCCTTCTCAAAATTGTCCGGTTTCCGGTGCGTCTGTTTTGGGATTGTGGAAATGTTCTTGGTTTAATACAACGCATGTGTTTGTTGAATTTACAGAATATTACCCAATGCAAGGGCGTGTATGGACAAATTTCTATAACACAGACAAATGGTCAGGATGGTCAAGCCAGGCTCCGCAGACAGCAGTAGTTCTGCACGATGATGGGACTATCAGATACACAGAGGGTGGGACGACAAAATTAAAAAAGAGTATAGCAGGTTTTACTCATCTCAGGATAACTTACTATGCTTTATCTAACATAAATGCGGAGCCTCAGACAACATACTTTACCAGCGTTATACCTGTGTATTCTCCTGCAACGGCAAGGACTATGCTTGTGGGGACCCAGTTTATCTATACATCATATTTTGGTGTAGATATACTTGGCGATACTTTATATTCTCGCTATGGGAAACGCGTGAAGCTGTCCGGTGAAATGGATGATTACAATAACCAAATATATATTACAAAGATCGAAGGGCTGCGCTAATTAAGAAGCTTCGCTTAAAAAGAGCTATAGTATATGATGCAGCTAAAGGAAAGATGCCTTTTAAATCAAGGGTATAAAAAGGCTATTGAAAAAGTCGGAGAGTTTCAGAAAAACTTAGCAAAAAATGCATTTTAGGGGCGTTTAAGCCCCTTTATTTAAAAATTATTTTATTACAGTCTTCGCAGAAGTATGCGGGGACGTCTGCTTTTAGGACAATGTCGCCGGAGCCGACGGGGATAGCGCCAGGGGCTAAGAAGCCGAACAGCAGCTTCTTATCTGCCGGAAGCCATTTTAAACGGTATTCGTCGCCTACGACAGAACCGGAGGACATTTCTTTTTTACAGTAAGGGCATTGCATATACGTTCACCTCATCTCTTTTTAAATTTTGACAATATATTGCGTATTTTTTACATCTCTACACTGGAGGGACATCAACAATAAATGTCTTGCATGAGCTGCAGTGATAGACATTTGGAACGTGGGGGCGCCCTACTTTGGGGAACTTCCCAAGGGGGGAGCCGTTTCTTGCCAGAATATCTTCAAAGACTTTGTCACAGTCGCGAAGACAGTGATGACAGTTTTTGCATCGTCTTGCCACCATCTTTTTTTCAAGCTCTTTATAGTCTGGCACAAACTTTATCTGGGAGTGGTTCCCTATTAAAGAGCCCTTCTCCATTTCATGGTTACAATAAGGACATTGCATATAATCTCACCTCGTAAATGTTCATTTTTAAAAGAGGGCGCCGCCGGGCTGATTATATTCTTGCCCTTGCAACGCCTCTCTTCCTGCGCTTATGGTTTTATTCCTTTTACTTTGACGGACTTAAGCCCAAGAAAGTTTTCGAGGCTTAAAGTGACGGTATCTTCGTACTCCATCCCCCGGGTCTTGATCAGGATCTCCCCGATCTCGCCCTCCAGCACACGGCAGCTGCTCTTCTTCGCCCGTGAGGCCGTCCCTTTGTCGGCAAACCTTGCCGTTATCTCTGTTACGCCTGCTCAGGACTTTGCGGCATAAGCCTCGATGATAATGTAAGAAATATTTTTCTTCCGCATATGCGCTTTTAGTTTTTCATCGTAAATAATGTTCATGAGAGCCCCTTTACATCTGTCTTACACGTTGTAAGAGTAAGCGCCTCTTTCGTCTATACTATAGAAGTCGGCAAAGGAAAGATGGAAGATATCTTTCTTAATTCCGGAGAGGTCTATCTCATTCTTAATCAGATACTGGTAAATGCCGGAGTAATCGATCTTTCCCTGAAGGAGGATGCTGTCCAGCTTGCCGTCGCGCAAGATCGCGCGCCTGTAATTGTGGGAATCCTCGCGCTCGATGACAACGTCCCCTTCTTCTTCTACGCCGCGGCCAAGAGATAAGGTAGTCAGGCCGTAGAAATTCATAGTATTCTTCATAGCGTATTTGTCTATGTACTGTGTCTTGATGCCGCACATATTATATCCGGCGGTCTGTCCCTGCTTCATGGCATTTGGCCAGATGCCTGACAGGCCTGTTACGTCTCCTGCGGCGTAAATGTCAGGAACATTGGTCTGCATGGAATCCGATACGGTAATAAAGCGGTCTGCCTCAATGTTCGTTCCCTGGATGCACTCCAGAGCGGGGCGGACGCCGGCGGCTACGATGACAAGCTCGCAGTCGATCTTTGTACCGTCGTCAAGAGTTACATAGTCGATCTCGCCGTTCTCATTCATATGAGTGTCGGACGCTTTCCTGCTTAAAATGAATTTGCAGCCATGGTCTTCGAATAATTTCTTGTAAGCCTTCCCGCCCTTTTCATTCAGCTGGATCGGCAGGATGCGGTCAGCCATCTCCACAACAGTCACATGCTTGCCTTGCTCGAGGAAAGAGTAAGCCGCGTCAAGCCCTACAAGGCCGCTCCCTACGATCAGGATGTTGGACGCTTTCTCAGCTGCTTTTCGGATATTCTGCGCGTCCGTAAGGTGGCGCAGGCCGAATACATTGCTGGCTTCCCGGAACTGCCCTACAGGAGGGATGAAGCTGTTGGCTCCTGTAGCAATAAGAAGCTTATCATAGCTGTATTTCTGATCGTCGTCCAGCACGACCATATGATCCGCAGTATCAATGGTCTTTACAGTCTTTCCAGCTACCCAGTTTACTTTGTCGGAATTAAAGAACTCCGGATCTACAAAACAAAGGGTCTTCTCGTCCCGCTCATAGCTTAAGTAGTGGTGCAGCATACAGCGAGAATGTACATGCTCGTCTGTAGAGATGATTGTGATATAAGCTTCGGGGTCAGCCTGGCGGATAGTCTTTGCCGCCGTCATTCCGGCAGCGCCGGCTCCGATAATTACATGGATCATACATTCACCTCCTCGACATAAATCGCCTTTTTCGGACAAGATTTCACACAGTTCGGCTCGCCGCCGTCATTTTCGCAGAAATCACATTTGATTACTTTCGTCCTGGTGGCAGTGTCAGCCTTTAGCACGCCGTAAGGACAGTTCATAACACACATAAAGCAGGAGCCGCATTTCTCTTCGTCGTAACATACGTGCCCCGTCTCCGGGTCTTTCGTGAGAGCGCCGCTCATGCAGGACATTACGCACTCAGGGGTGTCGCAGTGCCTGCAGAAAACAGGCCTGTACGTGCCGTCGGCCACTTTCTCGATGTGGTTTCTGGACTCGTTGCGTATATCAGTCAGATCCAGATCGTAGATCGTGCCTGGGCCTTCTCGATGAGCCTGCATACAGGCGACCGTACAGTTTTTACAACCGTCGCATTTGGCGGTGTCTATCATAATACGTTTCATATGCAACCCTCCTAAATGTTTAAGCCCTGGCGTTTCTCAAGAACGATCTTCTCCAGGATATCCGCGGACGCTTTGGCATCGTCGTTAATGATTACCTGTCCTCCGGTCAGAGACTTCATATCTTCCGTCAATACTTTTACGGCTACCGGGCTGCCTGTTACGAACGGCGGCTGCCCAAGGTGGAGCGGGAGGCCAAGCGCAAGCCCGAAGCATCCGTCTGCCAGAGCCTGCTCTTCAAGCCACTGTGCCGCAGATAATACGAGAGGAAGCTGTGGAAGGTCGACGCCAAGCTCGGCGGCGATCTCTGTAGCCACGATCTCGAGACGGCCAATCGCAAGACATGGGCCGAAGTTCAGTACAGGAGGGATATTGAGCTTCTCACATACGGCGCGGAGCTTCGGCCCTGCCAATTTTGCCGCTTCCGGCGTCATAAGCCCGCAGTTCTCGATGCCGCCTGAAGAACAGCCCGCTGTCAGTACGATGATATCTCTGGCGATCAGCTCTTTTGTCAGGTCTACAGTGAGCACATCGTGCCCGCCTGCCGTCAAGTTGGAGCATCCAACGACTCCTGCGATACCTTTGATGTCGCCAGATACGATCAGGTCGATGAGCGGCTTCCAGCTGCCTCCTAAGAACTCTTTTAAGGAGCCTTCGCTTACGCCTGTCAGAGTGTCCTCATATCCGTGATCTTCGAACAGGCGCATTTCTACGCTGCCTCTGCGCTCTTTGTAAGCCTCGATGATCTTATCGATGATTAATTCGCCCTGTGCCTCCCTGTTTTCAAAGTCAAACGGGATATACTCTGCGTTTGCCTTCTTTGCCACGTCGTCAAGACAGATCTGCTTGATCTTCAGCTCGTCGCAGATAGGCTCGATTCCCGGAAGCGTACAGTTGAATTCGGAAAGTACGGCGTCGATGGCTCCTGTCGCAAGGATCGCCTCGCTTGTATAGTTATTTCCTGCATGGCCGTCGAATACTTCTGTATAGTGAGCGCCTCTAAGCTGCAGATCCTGTCCGACACAGGTACATCCTACAAGCTTAAAGCCTTTTGCCCCGGCAGCCTGCGCTTTCTTCTTTGCCTCTTCGGAGATGAGCCTCTCCTGAAGGTCGACGAAGATCGTGTGCTGATGGCCGGTAATCATAATGTTTATGTAGTCAGGATCGATGACGCGCAGCCCTACCGGGGCCATGCGGATCTTTGGCTGCCCAAGAAGCACGTCATTTAAAAGGTTCGTAAGAGTCAGGCCGTAAACGCCGGTGGAGATGCCCAGCTTCAGGCAGTTTACAAGCATGTCGACAGGGTCGGAGCTTAAGTTGGTGGAGCATTTTACAACGCCCTTGAACACTTCCGCCTTCCCGCCGCCCGGCATGATCCCTAATTCTTTCCAGCGCTTTACACGCGGTGCGTATGCGACTTTCTCAATTAATTCTGCCGGTACGTACTCAGGACGGTAGAGATCGTCCAGCACGGCGTCGGCAACTTTTTCAGCCTTTACATAATCATCTTCCTCTGTAATTCCAAAAAGCTCAGCTAAATGGGCAAGAGATTCCATCCCTTTGAGCTCCCCGCGCGCCTGCGCCGTCTTCTTAAGGTTCAGGGCAGTGTTCTCCACAACGTGGATATAACATCCGCTTCCTGACGCCACTGCACGGAGAAGGTTCCTTGTCACGATCGTGTCTGCATTGGCGCCGCAGATCCCACGTGGAGCTTCCGGCGTGATCCGGCACGGGCCGTTTGAACATAAGCGGCAGCAGACGCCCTGAAGGCCGAAAGCGCATTTCGTACTCTGGCCGTCAACTCTGTGATGGGAAGTCTCCATCGGAAGAGACTGGATAAATCCCTCTAAAGGCTTGTCGGCGCTTTTGCATGTGTCGCATCCATAACATTGATTCATAATGTTCCTCCTTTAAACTTTACTAATTTGGTCAAGATTGGAAGAAAAAAATCCTTTACCGTAAAATATCTGCCATAGATTTCCCTTTCAATTCCTGCACAAGAATCTTCCGAAGACGTGAAAATTCATAGTGTACTTTGCAGGGGGCGTCTGAACGGTTCATAGGGCAGTAGTGGTCTTTCTTCATGCATTCGAAGGTCAGGATATCCGGCGATACGATCTCACAGATATCATACAGGGAGATAGAAGAAAGACTGCGGGCGAGAGCATAGCCTCCGGAGCTCCCTCGATAACTTTTTAACAATCCTGATTTCTCAAGCTTCCTTGTTATCTTGTAAGTCATGGCGGATGGAAGGTTCTCCATCTGGCATATCTTAGGGACGCTTACGGCTTCTTCCGAAGACAAAGCGCGTATAATACGGATGGCATAGTCACATTCCCTGGTAAATAACATATTTTACCTCCTGTCTTCTTATCCCTATTATCTTATATAAGACAGAATTCGTCAAGAAAATAACGTACAAAAATTTTCTGAAATAACTGGTATATACTTTCAACATGTGAGAAAATTATGATACCAAAGCCAAAAGGCCTTTCATACATATGAGCTTGCTCATATGTATGAAAGACCTTGAGGCTTGCCCCGCTATGAGCATAAAAGTGGGATGATAATCCTACGATATGCGAATAGCGGGTAGGATTGCGAGAGCGCGTAGCACGCAGCAATCCGTAGGTATCATATTTGTGTATATTTTGCCCATCGCGGGGCATGTCAAAAGGAGGTGGACAAAATGCAGGGACTTGTCTGTCCATTAAGGGAATTTCTTGCAGAAAAAACAGAACATCAGGTAAGCCTGTTAAGAAGTATATATCCCGAAGCGAAAGAAAGCCAGGCGCGATCCTGGAGCGTTCTGATGGACGACGTGAAGAGCGCAGGGAATATAAGGGATCTCCCAGGAGATACGGTGATTGCTGTTGAATATGCATTGTCTGTGGACGGTATGGCAATCGACCTTATAATCGCAGGGCTCTCTGCGTCTGGGAGGAAAGTGGCGGTTATTGTAGAATCAAAGCAGTGGGATGACGCATATATCAGGTCTCATGAATTTTCCATTGACAGAGTTCCAGAGAAAGAGCTGAATCCGCAGATACAGATCCGCAGACATGAGATCGGCTTTAAAGATTATCTGAACATTGGCGGGGAATATGATGTGCATCCTTATGTATATATCAGGAACAGTACTTACGGCACAGCGAAGACAGTTGCCTTGAGCAATCCGAAGCCGTCCAATATGATACCGGTCTATACCGACATGGAAGCAGTTGTCGGATCAGCAAGGGGATTTATATGCGAAGGATCCTCTAAGATAAATGAGGATCTTGTATCTGCATGGTATGAGCCATCTAAAGGCATTATGAGAGCAATGGGCTCCATTGTTACGAAAGAGGAGCCTTTTTTATTAACGAAAGAGCAGGAAGAGGCAGTAAAGAAAATAAAGGAGAGCGTAAGAAAGGGAAAGAAGATCGTTCGGATTACCGGCCCGGCCGGATCGGGGAAGACGGCGATCCTCCTCAATTTGTACGTGGAATATCTGCATGAAGGGAGCCGGGGAGGGCTGCGCCCGATTTTTGTCAGTGGGGCGCAGAATACAAAAGTCTATCGCAATAAATACCCGGAAGTGCAGTATTCGTTCAGCTATTCATATGGGCTTGAAAGAACTGTCGGGAATGAGGGCGATTCTTACATAATTTTTATGGATGAAGCACAGCATAACGCTGAGGGCATTATTACCAATATGATCCGTCAGGGAGCGACTTTAATCATTTGTTATGACGAGGGGCAGGTTATTAATGATAATAATGCATTGCAGGAGCTGTACATGCTACAAGGAAGAGAGGATTTTGCAGCCATAGAGCTGCAGGAAAGCGTGCGGTTTAATGGATCCCGGGTGGCAGAGAGGAACATTCGAGCTTGCCTTATGGGAGAAATGGCCTTCGCCCCAGATGATCGGTTCGAGTTTCAGATGTTTACGGATTTTACGGCATTTCAGGAAAAGATCCTTTGTACAATGCGGGCATACCCGGATAGGACAGTGGCTGTCACAGGGCTTCTCTGTTCTGATGCAGAAGAGCATACAGTGGACGGGAACCTAAGCTCCAGGCTATTTACAAGATGGGGATATGGAAGCGAATGTGCTTGGATGAGATATGTGCAGGAGAAGGGATATCTTGACAGAAATGGAGGGGATATCTGGGTTGGGACATGGTGGATGCCAGGGCTGGATGTGGATTATGTGGCGGTCATTGCGGGAGGCGACGCTATAATGACAGAAAAGGGGATCGCAGGGGATCCTGGGGTGTCTAAACATTATAAGATGATGATGAGCGTAGCGGATAAGATGGGATTTTTAGGAGAGCTGACCGTGATGAGGACAGGACAAGACAGGAGAGCAACAGTGGACAATTACGGTACTTGTCAGAATATCCTCCGCTATATTAATCAGTCTGGGAAAGAAACTGTGAAAGAGAAATTTCTTGCCAGATTCTCTTATCTACTGCGGAATAATTATTATATTATGATGTCCCGCGGAAGAAAAGGATGTTTCGTATATTTTGCAGAGAGAGAAGGAGACAGAAAATGAAACAGGAAGAGATCACACAGCGGTTATTCCGCTTTATAAAGAACAGCCCGACCGCGTTCCATGCGGTGCGGGAAATAGGCCGGGAGCTGGAGCGGGCAGGGTATAAGGCGCTGAAAGAGACAGATGCGTGGGAGATAGAGCCCGGGGGAAGATATTATGTAACAAGAAACGATTCCAGCATTATCGCATTAAATATGGGGGAAAGTATAGAAGAGCGCCGGTTCCGTATCGTGGCTTCCCACAGCGACAGCCCGGCATTTAAGGTCAAGGAAAATGCAGAGCTTGAGTTCAGCGATCGCTATATCCGGCTGAATACAGAAGGGTATGGGGGAATGATCTGCTCCACATGGTTTGACAGGCCGTTGTCCGTGGCAGGAAGGGCAGTTATAAAAGAAGGGGATGGGTTTTGTATAAAACTGGTGGATCTTGACAGGGATCTTGCCCTTATCCCAAATGTCGCGATTCATATGAACCGGAAGATAAATGAAGGATATGCGTATAACAAGCAGGTGGATCTGCTCCCTCTGTTTGGTGGTAAAGATTGTGAGAAAGGGGATTTCAAAGCCCTTATTGCCGATGAGCTGGGCGTCTCTGTGGAGGCGATCTACGGCAGCGACCTCTACCTTTACAACCGGCAGGAGCCGTCGGTATGGGGGGCGTACGGGGAGTTCATCTCTTCGCCGAGGCTTGACGACTTGCAATGTGCCTATGCAGCGTTACAGGGATTTTTAGGGACGCAAGGGAATAAGAGAGAAAAAGAGCGTTCCGGTGGCGGGGCGGTCAATGTATATGCCTGCTTCGACAATGAAGAAGTCGGCTCCGGCACGAAGCAGGGGGCAGGCTCTACTTTCCTGCACGATGTGCTGAAACGGATCAACACATCGTGCAAAGGGACGGAAGAGGATTACTATCGCGCGGTCGCTGGGAGCTTTATGATAAGCGCAGATAATGCACATGCGGTACATCCGAACCACCCAGAGAAGACAGACGCCAGGAACTGCGCCTATATGAACGAGGGGATCGTGATCAAGTCCCATGCGGGGCAGCGGTACACGAGCGACGCTGTGAGCATAGCGACCTTTAAAGACATATGTGATCGCGCAAAAGTCCCGGTGCAGTTTTTTGCGAACCGTTCCGACGAGGCCGGGGGGAGTACGCTTGGGAACATATCTTCCGGGAAAGTCTCCTTAAGCGCGGTGGACGTTGGCCTGGCGCAGCTTGCTATGCATTCTGCTTACGAGACGGCAGGTATAAAAGACACAGGATATATGGCAAGCGCGATACAAGAATTTTTCTTTTTTGATTGACAATGGAAGAGATTTCCTATATATTAATCATTATAAATAAAAGGGAGTAATCAGCGCCCGCATGTAAGGATAGGGAAAGGGCGTTTACGATGTCGTCAGTACGATGAGCAATCATCCGTATCGTAATGAAATGATGAGACTTTTATTGCATATTTTGTTATGCAATAGAGGTCTCTTTTTTATCATATAGGAAACCTCGTTCCCTATATGAGTGAGGGATTTAGGGAGCTGAAGCGGACTTGTCTGCTTTGTTCTTCTGTAGGCACCGGATGCTAAAAGAGGCGTTTCAAAATGGGGCTGGGGAAAATGCACAAACTGTATTTTGATTTGTGACTGTGAAAAAGGTTAGAACTTCTTAATGTTCTAGACAGCCTCAGCAATTCGACAGCATGGATGCTGGCGAAAGCCCGGTCTGCGCCATGGACGGCGCATAGAGGGCGGTTGCGTCCGCTCGTCAAGAGCGTGTATTATGGCGTGCCGGACGGGCGAACGATAGATTGGCAGGAACATTTTAGAAGTTCTTGGCTTTGTAACCCGGAGCAAAGAAAAATACAGTTTGTACATTTTTTTCACGGCAGCCCATAAAATCCTTTTTTGGCACCGGGATCTACATGACAAAAGTTCAGCCTATAAACGGCTATATTGCGGGTAAACTAAAAAGAGAGCTTTGTTGCAGGAAAGGAAGGTTTGACATGTTGACAAGTGAACAGGCCAGAGCGAATCAGGAGAAATATGGATTTAACGAGCTGGTGGAGGGAAAGAAGAAGAGCGTGCTTCACATATTTCTGGAGCAGTTCAAAGATTTCCTTGTAATCATCCTCATTATTGCGGCGGTCGTATCAGGATTTTTAGGGGACGCAGAGAGCGCGGCGGTCATTCTTATAGTCATTACGATCAATGCGATCCTCGGAACGGTGCAGACAATAAAGGCAGAACAGTCTCTAAACAGCTTAAAGCAGCTCTCCGCGCCGGAGGCGAAAGTAGTCCGTGACGGCCAGACAGTCCAAATCCCAGCAAGAGAAGTGACTGTTGGGGACGAAGTGATCGTAGAGGCGGGAGATTGTGTTCCGGCAGACGGAAAGCTCTTAAACCTTGCCAGCCTGAAAGTGGATGAGAGCGCGCTGACAGGGGAGAGCCTCCCGGTGGAGAAGTCTATGGACGAAGTCCCGGACGGCGCGGCTCTTGGCGACCAGACCAACAAGGTGTTCTCAGGGAGCTTCGTTACTTATGGGCGCGGCGTCTATGAGGTCACTGCGATTGGGATGGAAACGGAAGTGGGAAGGATCGCGAAGCTTCTGAAGACGACTTCAAAGAAGCGGACGCCGCTTCAGGTTAGTCTGGATGAATTTGGAAAGAAGCTTTCCATCATCATTCTGGTCTTTTGCGGCATCCTGTTTGGGATAAATGTCCTGCGCGGCGGCGATATGGGGGATGCGTTCCTGTTTGCCGTGGCGCTTGCAGTGGCGGCGATCCCTGAAGCTCTTAGCTCCATCGTTACGATCGTGCTGTCTTTCGGGACGCAGAAGATGGCCAGAGAGCATGCGATTATCCGAAAACTGCAGGCGGTGGAAGGGCTTGGAAGCGTATCGGTCATCTGTTCAGATAAGACGGGGACGCTGACCCAGAACAAAATGACGGTGGAAGATTATTATGTGGATGAGAAGCGGATCCCGGCGGCAGAAATTGATTTAAATGAGGAAGATCAGAAACGTCTTCTGTACTATAGCATTTTGTGCAATGACTCTACCAATACGGGCGGGAAGGAGATTGGGGATCCTACGGAGACGGCGCTTATCAATCTGGGGAGCCGCCTGGATGTGTCTGCGCTGAAACTGCGGCAGCAATACCCACGGCTGAAAGAAATCCCCTTTGACAGCGACAGGAAATTGATGTCTACTTTGCATATGGCCGACGGGAGGCTGGTGATGGCAGTAAAGGGCGCGGTGGACGTGATGCTTGGCCGTATGAGGTATATAAGGAGCCGGGGGGAAGCCCGCAAGATCGGTGAGGAGGACATAGCAAGGATAGAGCGGCAGAACAGAGAGTTCTCGGAAGCAGGATTAAGAGTGCTGGCATTTGCGTACAGAGAAATAGAGGAAGAGCGGGATCTTACACTGGAGGATGAAGACAATCTTACGTTCCTTGGCCTTGTCTCCATGATGGACCCGCCGAGGGAAGAGTCTGCGGCAGCAGTGAGAGAGTGCATTAAGGCGGGCATTAAGCCGATTATGATCACAGGCGACCACAAGGTCACTGCGGCGGCCATTGCGAAGCGGATCGGGATCCTGAAGGATGAGACAGAGGCAGTGGAAGGGGCGGCCATCGAAGGAATGTCCGACGAGGAGCTTCGAGAGTTCGTAACAGGGATATCTGTGTATGCCAGAGTGTCGCCAGAGCATAAGATACGGATCGTGCGAGCCTGGCAGGACAGAGGCAATATCGTATCTATGACAGGCGACGGCGTAAATGACGCTCCGGCTCTTAAGCAGGCCGATATCGGCGTCGCCATGGGGATCACGGGGAGCGAAGTGTCGAAAGACGCGGCGGCAATGGTGCTGACAGACGATAATTTTGCGACCATCGTAAAGGCAGTGGAGAACGGGCGGAATATTTATCAGAATATTAAGAATTCCATCCAGTTCCTGCTGTCCGGGAACTTCGGAGCGATCTTGGCCGTGCTTTATGCGTCTGTCGCAGGGCTTCCAGTCCCTTTTGCGCCGGTGCATCTTCTGTTCATTAATCTTTTAACGGACAGTCTCCCTGCGATCGCGCTGGGGCTGGAGCCTCACAAGAAGGAAGTGATGCTGGAGAAGCCTCGCCCGATGACCGAGTCGATCTTGACAAAGAGCTATCTCTTAAGCATTGGGATAGAAGGGCTTAGTATCGGGGCCATGACGATGGCGGCATTCCTGATCGGCTACAGGAGCGGCGGCGCGGCGCTCGCCAGTACGATGGCATTCGGCACGCTATGTACGTCGAGGCTGGTGCATGGGTTCAACTGCAAATCAAAGAGGCCGATATTATTTAAAAAAGGATTTTTTAACAACCCGTATCTGGCAGGGGCATTTCTTATAGGCTTTGTCCTTATTACAGGTGTGATGGTAATCCCCGGGCTGAACGGCGTCTTCAAGGTCGTAAGCCTTAATGCGGGGCAGCTCTTTACCGTATATGGGCTTGCATTGCTGAATCTGCCTGTAGTGCAGATTATAAAAGCTATCAGAACCCACGAATAAAGCTGTTAAAAAAGGCGTAGAGCAGGTTTGGGAGGAAAAGATATGGAATTAAACAAAGAGACAATAAAGAAAATAAAGGAACTGATTCTCTTTACAACGCTTATTATTGTATGTCTGTGGAAATATGACGATGTTTTGAAGATTTTAAGATTTCTGCTCCACGTTATGCTTCCCTTTATATTAGGAGGAGCCATCGCGTTCGTGCTGAATGTGCCTATGAGCTTCATACAGAGACATCTGTTCCCGCCGGAGAGGATAGAAGGAAATAAGATGAAGAGCAAGCTTGCCCGGCCAGTGAGCATGCTTATCGTGCTGTTCGCGGTGATCGGAGTCGTGGCGCTTGTCATGTTCGTGCTAGTCCCGCAGCTGGCCAACACATTCGCGAACCTGGGAAGCAGTATACAACAATTTATCCCGAAGATGAAAGAGTGGGTGAGGGATATCTCCCACGGGAGCCCGGATATTATGGAATGGGTAAATAGCCTTACATTTGACTGGGATAAGATTATGGAGACAGGGATCGGCTTTCTTGGCTCTGGGGCCGGAACGGTGCTGGATTCCACGATCACGGCGGCAAAAAGCATTGTCAGCAGCCTTACGACGTTCTTTATCGCATTCGTATTTGCCATTTATATCCTGCTCCAGAAAGAGAAGCTGGGCGTGCAGGCAAGGAAGGTCCTGTTCGCATTTGTGCGGAAGGGAAGGGCAGAGGCGACGTTGGAAGTGCTGTCCCTGACCTACAGTACGTTCTCACATTTCCTGACGGGGCAATGTGTAGAGGCGGTTATTTTAGGCGGTATGTTCGTGGCGGCTATGCCTATCCTGCGGCTCCCATATGCGCTGCTTGTAGGGATCGTAATCGCTTTCACAGCGCTGATCCCAATCTTCGGAGCGTTCGTGGGCTGTGCTGTCGGGGCATTCCTTATATTTATGGTAGATCCGGTAAAAGCATTGATATTCGTTGCATTGTTCCTTGTGCTGCAGCAGATTGAAGGAAATTTCATATACCCTCATGTAGTCGGGAATTCGGTAGGGCTACCGTCCATCTGGGTGCTTGCGGCAGTGAGCCTTGGCGGCAATTTAATGGGGATCGTCGGAATGCTTATCTTCATTCCGATCGTGTCGGTCGTGTATGCATTGTTCAGGGAGGTCGTATATCTCAAATTAAAACAAAAGGGCATAAAGCCAGAAGAGATAGAGTAGAGGGCTGCGGCGTATGTTTTCAATCTTTCTTCAATCCTTTGTGTTACACTGATAGTATAAGGTTAAAACAAGATTTTTAAATAATGTCTGGCAATTGCACACATTGTATTTTGATTTGTGACTGTGAAGAGCCTTAGAGCTTCTTAATGTTCTTCCTGATCTCCAGTAATCCGGCGGCATGGACGCCGACGGAAGCCCGACCTGCGCCATGGACGGCGCATAGAGGGCGGTTACGTCCACGTTCATAGTCCTTTGCCAGAACATTTAGAGGCTCTTAGGCTCGTAACCTGGAACAAAGAAGAATACAATGTGTGCAATTTGCCTGGTATTATAAAGACCTTGTCTTAACCTCATACTATAATCATGGAAGACGGGGGTGACGGCATGAAGCTTTTGCTTGTCGAGGATGAAAAGAGGATGGCCCAGGCTCTCTGTGAGATCCTGCGGCTTGAGGGCTATGAAGTAGATCATTATACCGATGGTACGGATGGCCTCGCCGCGTTAGAAAGTGGGATTTATGATATTGCCGTACTTGATGTCATGCTGCCTGGCATGAATGGGTTTGAGATCGCAAAGAAAGCCCGTCAGGAGGGTGTACGTACACCGATTTTAATGTTGACGGCCAAGGGCGAGCTGGATGATAAGGTTACAGGCCTTGACAGTGGTGCGGATGATTATCTTACAAAGCCTTTCATGACAAAGGAGCTGCTTGCAAGGCTCCGGGCGCTGTACAGACGGACGGCCAGCGTCTCGGACGGACGGCTTAAGTTTGGAGATATCTCTCTTAATACCAATACGTCAGAATTATCTTGTACTACTAACGGGCAAAGCGTAAGGCTTAGCGAAAAGGAATATCGGATCCTCGAATATCTTATTACAAATGGCGGGCAGATCCTGGCCCGTGAACAGTTTGCGGTAAAGATCTGGGGCTTTGACTGTGAGGCCGAATATAATAATGTGGAAGTATACATGTCTTTCACAAGGAAGAAGCTTTCCTTTGTGGGGGCAAAGACGGAGATTAAAGCAGTACGTGGGATTGGATATGAATTGAGGTGCCAGGATGTTTAAGAAGTCCCGAAGGAAGATCGTTGCCGCGATTATGTCTGTGCTGGCGCTCCTATGGATAGGGACGCTTGCTGTAATATATGCTTCCAGCTATTTTGAGATGTCAGAGAGGGATCGGGGGATGCTACTGGAACATGCCGAAAGGTATGTCCTTCATCAGCCTTTAGGCGAGCGCCCTCCCGGGAAGCCTGAGCCAGATCCGGATCCAGGAAGGCCACGCTATTCTGATCTGCCCTCGTTTCAGCTCTCAACTTTCTATACAGTCGCAATGACATATGAAGGAGAGGCTCTTGAAATTAAAAATCCGCAGCGGGAGGTGCACAGCGATGAGGAGCTTGAAAGCCTTGCCCGCGATATACTGGGAGAGGGCGAGGCGACAGGGACAGAAAGCAATCTTGTCTATTGTGCAGTAGATAAGGGCGGGTATATGCTTCTGGCATTTAAGGACAATACGATCCTTCATGAGAGTATGAATACATTGTTCCGCTATACGCTGCTATTCGGAGGCATTGCGATGGCCGTTCTCTTTTTCCTCGCAGTGTGGCTTGCAGGGCGGATCGTGCAGCCGCTGGAAGAGAGCTATCAAAAGCAAAGGCAATTTATTTCCGACGCGGGCCATGAGCTGAAAACGCCGATAGCGGTCGTCAGTACGAACGCAGAGCTTTTGGCAAGAGAGCTTGGAGAGAACAAGTGGCTTGCCAATATCCAATATGAAAATGAACGGATGGGCGTACTAGTCACGCAATTACTTGAGCTTTCCCGTGTGGAAAATGTTACGCCAAAGAGAGAGCAGATCGATCTCTCCCATCTTGTAAATGGAGAAGCTCTTCCATTTGAAAGCGTGGCTTTTGAAAACGGGCTTCTTCTGAATCCCAGCATAGCTGAGAATATTTTTGTAGAAGGGAACAGCGCGCAGCTAAAGCAGCTTGTCTCTATTTTGCTGGACAATGCTATCCGCCACGGAGACGGCGGGAAAGAGATCCGGCTAATATTGAAAGCAGAGCATGGGTCTGCGAATCTGTCTGTTGTCAATACAGGCGCAGAGATACCATCAGAGCAAAGGGCGCAGCTTTTTGAACGGTTCTATCGTGTAGACACTGTCCGAAGCGGCGAAGACAGGCATTATGGCCTTGGGCTTGCCATTGCAAAAGCGATCGTGCTGTCCCATGGCGGAAAGATCAGCGTCAGCTGCGGCGATGGGCTGGTCACATTTAAAGTCCAGCTGCCGATACGAAATTTTTTGTAACTTCAATTAAACTTCAATCTTCCTCCTGTACAATGAAGGCGATTCAAAGTACAGGAGGATTTTATATTGTTTACTTATCCGCAGTCACAGATCAAAATACAATTATACATATAGAAAATCTTCCAGTATGGTTGGATGAATGGAAAGGGAGTGGATGGATGAAATACAGGCACGAGTGGAAGCACAGAATAGATTATGGAGATATGCTGGCTGTGCGCCAGCGTCTCTTGGCCATAGCAGAACGTGATGTGTATGCCGTGAATGGAAGATATGAAGTTCGAAGCCTTTATTTTGACACGCTGACAGACAAGGCGCTGCGGGAGAAGATAGACGGCGTGAATGTGCGGGAGAAGTTCCGGATCCGGTATTACAACGGCGATCTGTCTTTCGTCAGGCTGGAAAAGAAAAGTAAGATAAACGGGCTCTGTCTGAAAGAAAGCGCGGCGTTGGCTGTAGGACAGGTACAGGCGATACTGGATGGGGATCCTACAGAGGCTCAGGACGAGGGGCCTCTTGTGGCAGAGTTCTGCAGCAAGATGAGAAGCCAGGGGCTTCGGCCCAAAACCATCGTGGATTACACAAGAGAGCCGTTTGTCTTTGCGCCGGGCAACGTCCGCGTTACTATGGATTATAATATCCGGACAGGGATGCAGGGCACAGATTTCCTGAACCCGGACAGTGTGACTGTCCCTGCGGGAGACGCACCTATCATTCTGGAGGTGAAGTGGGACGAGTATCTGCCTGATATTATACGGGGCGCTGTTTGTCTTGAGAACCGCCGGGCCGGCGCATTTTCCAAATATGCCGCGTGCAGGGTCTACGGCTGAAATTACCCTCAGTGTACAAGGGCACACACGCTATAAAAGTAAAACGTGAAGGGAGAGAAATTTACTATGACTTTTAACGACATATTTAAATCAAGTTTTCTGGAGAATATTACGAGCATAAGCATTTTCGATATGACGCTGGCGTTGATGCTGGCATTTGGGATCGGCCTGTTTATTTTTTTTGTATATAAGAAGACCTGTCAGAGCGTGATGTATTCGTCAAGCTTTGGCACGACGCTCATAGCGCTTACAATGATCACGACCGTCGTTATTTTAGCGGTGACTTCGAATGTGGTACTTTCTCTTGGTATGGTCGGCGCCCTGTCTATTGTCCGTTTCCGGGCGGCGATCAAGGAGCCTCTTGACATCGCGTTCCTGTTCTGGTCAATTGCAGTGGGCATCGTGCTGGCAGCAGGGATGATTCCTCTTGCTGTCATCGGCAGTGTTATGATCGGCGTGATCCTTCTTGTTTTCGTAAACAAGAAATCTTACTACAACCCTTATATTGTTATACTGTCCTGTGCTGACTCTGCGGCAGAGGAAGATGCAAAGGCTTTTCTTGAGCAGAAAGTCCGGAAATGTGCTGTCAAGAGTAAGACGGCGCAGAAGGGCAGGCTTGAGGTGAACTTTGAAATACGGATGAAGGATGATAATACGGACTTTATCAATGTGGTGTCGGAGATGGAGGGTGTCAACAGCGTAGTCCTTGTCAGCTATAACGGAGAATACATGGGATAAGGAGGCATGTTATGTCAACGCATAAGCATTTTGATAAAATATGCTGTCTTGTGCTTGCTTTTACACTGCTTCTTGCCATATTTTTTATAAATGCGGAAAGGTTCGGCATCAAGAGAGCTTCGTCTGCGCCTGGCTATGAAGGCAGATTATTTGATGATTCGTTGGTACATACGATAGATATTGTAATGGATGATTGGGATGAGTTTATTGAAAACTGCAAGAACGAGGAGTACTATTCCTGTGCTGTTGTCATTGACAATGAAGCATATAAGAATGTGGCGATCCGGGCAAAAGGAAATACATCGCTTACGCAGGTAGAGTCCTATGGAAATGACCGGTATAGTTTTAAGATCGAATTTGACCATTATGACAGTTCGAAGAGCTACTATGGGCTTGACAAGCTTTGCCTGAACAATATCATTCAGGACAATACATATATGAAAGATTATCTGGCCTATAAGATGATGGCGGGGATGGGAGTGGCTTCTCCTCTTTGCAGTTATACGAATATTACGGTAAATGGCGAGGACTGGGGGCTTTACTTAGCAGTAGAAGGGGTTGAGGAGGCTTTCTTAAGCCGCAATTATGGACGCGATTACGGTGAGCTTTATAAGCCGGATAGTATGAGCATGGGGGGAGGCCGCGGGAACGGTGAGAACTTTGATATGAATGGATTTTTTGATAGCGATAGGACACAAAGCGTGGATAACGCAGATGCTGTAGATCCTTCGAATGTGGAAATATCTCCCGACAATGCCATGCCGGATCCGCCGCAGACGCCTCCTGATATGGAAGGCCAGATGCCGCAGGAGATGGAGGCAGGGCCGCCCGGTATGGAAGGCGGGATGCCCGGCAGACCTGTACAGGATGGAGGCATGATAAATGGCAGCGATGATGTCCTTCTAAAGTATATTGACGACAATATTGAAAGCTATCCAAATATATTTGACAGTGCGAAAACAGACGTCTCGGATGAGGATAAGACTCGTTTGATCCAGGCGTTGCAAAAACTGAGCGCGGGAGAAGACCTTTCTGACACAGTAGATATTGAGGCAGTAATCCGGTATTTTGTCGTGCATAATTTTGTTCTGAATTTTGACAGCTATACAGGCTCTATGATCCACAATTATTATCTCTACGAGAAAGATGGGCAGCTGCAGATGATTCCGTGGGATTACAACCTTGCGTTTGGGGGCTTTGAGATGTCTGGCGGAGCGGCCGGCCTTGTGAATTATCCGATCGACTCTCCTGTATCTGGCGGCAATGTCGAAGACAGGCCTATGCTTGCATGGATATTTGAAAATGAAGAATATACCCAACTGTATCATCAGTACTTTGCTAAGTTCCTTTCAGAATGGTTTGAAAACGGCAGTTTTGAAGAAATGACAGACCGTGTTTTTTCCATGATAGCGCCTTATGTAGAGCAAGATGTTACAAGATTCTGCACTTATGAAGAGTTTGAGAAGGGCGTTTCTACGTTAAAAGAATTCTGCCTCCTGCGTGCGGAGAGTATCGACGGCCAGCTTAATGGCACGATTGGCTCTACAAAGGATGAACAGGACAGCGATACCTTGATTGCAGCAGGGGATCTGCAGATTAGCGATATGGGCTCGATGGATAATACAATGGGCAAAGGCCAGGGAAGGCCGGGAAGTGGGAACGAGCCTGGAGGAAGTATGTTCGCAGAAGAAAATGTATCTGTGGGAAGGGATGAGGTTGCGGAAGGAGATAGGCCGACGCAAGGAAATGTGCCTGCGGGGGAAGATGCTTTCGCAGGGGGAGATAGACCGACGGGAGGCAATGCACCCATGGAGAGAACGGAAGAAAATACGCCCGCGGCGGGGAATATAATTGCAGAGGGGAATCCGCCGCAGATGCCGGATATGAACGGCGGCTCTGGTGCGATGGGACGGGGAGATCCGCCTGTACAGGCAGCAGGACAGGCGGCAGATCCCACCGTTACCAGAGTGTGGCTTGCTGTCTCAGCATGTATTCTTCTACTTGGAATTGTCTTTGCATTTGCGGCCAGACGACGAAGATAAGGTCAAGGCAACTGGCCGAGACGAGATTTGCGAAATAGGCTGAGAATAGGGAATGGGGGAATAATCGTCCCAGATATGGGACACTTACTTGTAAAGGATTTCAATATACGTTTCCGGGGAGGGAGCGACCGGAATTTTTGACGAAGTACTGTAACATCAAGCAATTTCAATCCACGCTCCCGCGAAAGGAGCGACTTGAGATTTGTTCGAGACGACGGACACTTATTTATTTCAATCCACGCTCCCATGAAGGGAGCGACCTGACAGAGAGACGGTATTTGTGTGGTATGTGATATTTCAATCCACGCTCCCGCGAAGGGAGCGACAGGTTGCGATAAATTTTGCAGATACTTTTGATTGATTTCAATCCACGCTCCCGCGAAGGGAGCGACAGAGCTGACAGAGGAAGAGGCCTTTAAGATATATATTTCAATCCACGCTCCCGCGAAGGGAGCGACAATTACCCGGAGGGAAACACCAATTACCAAGAGGATTTCAATCCACGCTCCCGCGAAGGGAGCGACACGGGGCGCTTAAGGAGCCGAAGCCGCTAAAGCAATTTCAATCCACGCTCCCGCGAAGGGAGCGACGAAAAGTTTTTAAGTGAGATCGCGGGCATTTATGAATTTCAATCCACGCTCCCGCGAAGGGAGCGACGCAGCCGGTTGACTGTAAATGATTTACAAATATTATTTCAATCCACGCTCCCGCGAAGGGAGCGACTTGCCCTGCTCCCACCTTACGAATGTGTTCAGTGATTTCAATCCACGCTCCCGCGAAGGGAGCGACAAGTTTAACCTTATAGATGCAGGATTGGAGGAGTAAATTTCAATCCACGCTCCCGCGAAGGGAGCGACCTCGTCCACATAAAAATCACACTTTGTTCCTAAATTTCAATCCACGCTCCCGCGAAGGGAGCGACGTCAAATGGAGAAACGGCTTATAGCAAGGTAGAATTTCAATCCACGCTCCCGCGAAGGGAGCGACACGCTGCCAGACGTTGCCGCTAACACGACCGCAGGATTTCAATCCACGCTCCCGCGAAGGGAGCGACGATGCTCCCTGGGCGTTCGAAGACAATTGTTGGAAATTTCAATCCACGCTCCCGCGAAGGGAGCGACAATTTGCGGATAACGCAACGCAAAACGATGTACAGATTTCAATCCACGCTCCCGCGAAGGGAGCGACTATACCATATTTTTTTAATCCAAGCACTTCAATAATTTCAATCCACGCTCCCGCGAAGGGAGCGACTAACACGTACAGTTAGGTAGGCCAAAACCAGATTATTTCAATCCACGCTCCCGCGAAGGGAGCGACCAAAATCGGCGGTGATGTGGGCGTTATAAAAGTATTTCAATCCACGCTCCCGCGAAGGGAGCGACTAACACGTACAGTTAGGTAGGCCAAAACCAGATTATTTCAATCCACGCTCCCGCGAAGGGAGCGACCAAAATCGGCGGTGATGTGGGCGTTATAAAAGTATTTCAATCCACGCTCCCGCGAAGGGAGCGACGTTGGCGGTGCAGTTATGCTTCGACAGGATAATATTTCAATCCACGCTCCCGCGAAGGGAGCGACGCTGCCCGTACACTCCACCATACGGACGGCTATAATTTCAATCCACGCTCCCGCGAAGGGAGCGACTGTTATTTATTTTTGCGTGTTTGCGTGCTATAATATTTCAATCCACGCTCCCGCGAAGGGAGCGACTTCTGGTAGCACCGAACGAGGTTCAGCAGGTGTTTATTTCAATCCACGCTCCCGCGAAGGGAGCGACGGGCTATACTCATAAATTGACATACGCTTGAAAATTTCAATCCACGCTCCCGCGAAGAGAGCGACCATATTTCTTTCTGCCAAGCGGGGACTGCACAACAATTTCAATCCACGCTCCCGCGAAGGGAGCGACCGCGCTGCGCTTACGCTCATAGTCATGATACAAATAATTTCAATCCACGCTCCCGCGAAGGGAGCGACATAGATAGGATATGCTCTTTATGGCCACATTAAGATTTCAATCCACGCTCCCGCGAAGGGAGCGACATAAGAGGTACTTCTCATTAGCTTTCATGCGATAATTTCAATCCACGCTCCCGCGAAGGGAGCGACATTCTTTCACAATCAGCATTTACAAACTGCATAAAATTTCAATCCACGCTCCCGCGAAGGGAGCGACATCAATCCATTTTTCCAAATTTGGGCTATCGTGATTTCAATCCACGCTCCCGCGAAGGGAGCGACGGCTACCCGCGACATGATCGGCGTGACGGGTGAGATTTCAATCCACGCTCCCGCGAAGGGAGCGACCATAGATTCGATTGAACGTTTTAAGAAGATAAGATTTCAATCCACGCTCCCGCGAAGGGAGCGACGAGCATGATTATATTGGCGACAATCTCGTCCCGATTTCAATCCACGCTCCCGCGAAGGGAGCGACGGATTGTCTGGCCTTAATACGTGGTATACGACAATTTCAATCCACGCTCCCGCGAAGGGAGCGACGGTAACTTAGGCATGCGTATGATTTCAAAAATCAATATATTTCAATCCACGCTCCCGCGAAGGGAGCGACGACCGATATCTACAACCCCGAGGGTTTATACTGATTTCAATCCACGCTCCCGCGAAGGGAGCGACTAGATCTCTATAAGCCTATATTAAAGCATCGAAAATTTCAATCCACGCTCCCGCGAAGGGAGCGACCAATTCCGCTTTATCCATGTTAAACGATAGCGCGAATTTCAATCCACGCTCCCGCGAAGGGAGCGACATCAAATATGGATTTGATCTTACGCATGTCATCATTTCAATCCACGCTCCCGCGAAGGGAGCGACAAATGCCTGTCTGGATGTGTTGCAAGATAATTTATTTCAATCCACGCTCCCGCGAAGGGAGCGACTCATCGATCCATTTTTCCAATTTTGTGTTGTCGTATTTCAATCCACGCTCCCGCGAAGGGAGCGACTGAGATTATGGGGGAGAGGCCGGACACCTCTCTAAATTTCAATCCACGCTCCCGCGAAGGGAGCGACAATTAGGAGGTGATAAAATGGCAAGGAGAGAAAAATTTCAATCCACGCTCCCGCGAAGGGAGCGACAACGGTTATAATTGCCGTTTCGGGCTTATCGGCATTTCAATCCACGCTCCCGCGAAGGGAGCGACCGGCACCGAGGACAGCCGGACGGAATCCACTAACTATTTCAATCCACGCTCCCGCGAAGGGAGCGACGTTCTTCCTGCTGTACAAGCTGTCCGCATCCTTTGGATTTCAATCCACGCTCCCGCGAAGGGAGCGACGGAGACTTATCTGACAATCTCAAACAGGCAGAAAAATTTCAATCCACGCTCCCGCGAAGGGAGCGACGTTGTTTGAGCGTGGGTATTGTCTGTACTTTAAGATTTCAATCCACGCTCCCGCGAAGGGAGCGACCGGCCCCACTTGGCAATCCAGATAAATAAAGCCCTATTTCAATCCACGCTCCCGCGAAGGGAGCGACAGGATTTGCACCGCGTGACGTTACGTGGTCGGTATTTCAATCCACGCTCCCGCGAAGGGAGCGACTACATTTATCCGGCGGGGCTATGCCGGGAGGGAATTTCAATCCACGCTCCCGCGAAGGGAGCGACAGCAAAAATCACCTATTTTTCCCTTAAATAGAGACTTTTGTTTGTATAATATTAACAGATTTGGAGATTCCCTGCTATGTTTAAATATATCCGGATGGGTATGCCCATCCGGGGGCATCCCGTAATACATGCCTCCAAAGGAGGCGGGCGGACTTCGTCCGATAAGGTACACAATCTCCCTATTTTTTACTTTTTTCAGTGCGAACCGTCCTGAAAAATAATGTCCATTTACCATTCGCACTGGATGCCCTCAGCGTACAAAGGGACACACGGTCGGGAAAGAATCAATTCAAACGACTTGTAAGGACAAGAATTGGGGCGTACGCTGATTGAGGATAACGCAGACAATCGCTCAGATATCAGGGCGCGGGCGTATGCCCCTTTGTACCCTGGGGACGCTATACCATTAAAATCCCCTCAGCTTCATAGGAACTTTTACTGCCAAAATGTTCTACTTTGGCCTTATAATTATTTCCAAGATAATAAAAGCGCAGGCTATCTTCTTTTTCGTTAATTAATGATATAAGCTTGTCCTTTAATAACAATAGTTGGGAGGAGTCCAAAATGCATTCGAACACTGAATTTTGAACGCGCTGTCCATAATTAACGCACTCTTTGGCAACTTTGCGGAGGCGAGCCTTTCCCGCTGCATTTTGCGTACAAACATCGTATGTAATCAGTACTAACATGAAACACCTACTTCCATAGAAAGGGCGGATATTCGTCGACATCGCCCCTAACTGTCCGTGCAAGCAAAAGCGCCTGAACATATGGAACCAATCCCCATTCAATCTTCTCTTTTAAGTATGGGTGTACGATGGTCTCCTTTTTGTGGTTCTGCCATGCATTGAAAAATACTTTTCTGCCATCGTCATTCAGAAAGACAGCTCCGTCTTTTTGCTTTTCAAAGTGGATTGCACGGATCGCTTTCGTATTAATCTGAGTTAAAATAAACCTGTCCGCTAAAATCGGCCTTAGCTCCTCCATCAGATCAAGTGCGAGGGAAGCCCGTCCCGGCCTGTCGCCATGCATAAATCCGACATAGGGATCCAGCCCGACGCTTGACAGAGCATTTGCACAGTCTCCGGCAAGTATCGTATAGGCAAACGACAATATCGCATTTATATTGTCAAGCGGGGGCCTGCGGTTTCTTGTTGTAAATGTGAAATCATCCTTCTGATTTAGAATCATATCATTCAATACAGAAAAATATTGTTCAGCAGCTTTTCCCTCTATTCCGCGAAGTTCGTCCAGCTTGCGCGTATTATCTATCCGGGGCAGTGTATTATACAGAGCGTTTGATATGTTCTTGAGCCTCTCTGCATCCACGCGATACGCGTGATCGCGCAAAGTGCGCTCTATGCTCCATCGGCTGTTAAAAACTTTCCCGACGATCATATTTTTAGCATACGCAACGCTTCTTTCATCGTCATCTGAGATCCGGTATTGCTCTTTTCTAAGCAGGACATTGCCATATTCTTTTCCGGTGATCCTGGCCCAGAATGCCCCTCTGGGAGAGAAGAAGCTCAGGCCTATTTTCCGTTCTGCACAAGCGCCCATCAGAGAGGGGCTCGCCCCTTTATATGTGAAGCATATAATATTCTCCAGCGTGTGGAGCGGGAATCGTCCGAGCTTCTTCTCACCATCCTGGATTACGATGTTCTCGCCGTCCAGCGTTAAATAACAGCTTTCAGTCATAACATATAAGGTATTTAATAATTTACGCATATCAATATTCCTACTATAAGATTAGTAAAATCGTTTCTACATACCCTCAGTGTACAAGAGTATCTTCATCGTTTGCTTTGATGCTCTGTTCAATATATGTCCTGACTTTTACAGATTTCTGCAATTTAGGGACACATAGATCATTTAGTGAACATGCTTTACATTTTTTGGACGGCTTCACATTTGGCGTATATCCTCTTTGGAACAGATCATGCATCTCCTTTGCTGTTTCCGTTACCTCGTCTCGCAGGCCTTCTGTAAATCTCACAGGGGTGCGCCGCCTGTTCTCACCGTAATACAAATAGCCTTCCGGTATGGCTGTCTGGAACATTTCTTCAAGGCAGATAGCCTGTGCACAGAGCTGTAGCTCATCTGCATTATTTTCTTTAGGAGTCCCGCGTTTGTATTCGATTGGTATCGGGCCCCATCTTCCGTCGTAGCCAAACAGGCTGATGCCAGCCTCATCCTGACGGAATTCGACAACGTCGCATTGCCCGCTCAGCCCAAGCTTACGAGAGGAGATCCGCATCCCTCTGACTGTCAACAGATTCCCTCTTTTTTCAAAAGAGCCTTCGTCATGGGCTTTCTTGTGCATAAGCTCTCCCGAAGTCGTTCTGTAATTGTCAGCCCATTGCTGCTCTATATGTATGATTGCCCATTGCCTTCTGCAGAACGCGAAATGTTGGATCCCCGAGAGCATCAGGAAATCTTCTTCGGCATACATGATCAGATCCCTTCTATCTCTTCCAGCGCCAGGCCTGGTAAAGAATCTACTTCCACATTATAGTCCTCGAATTCTTTCGGATCGTCTGTATCTGATGTAATTGTTATAAGCCTGTGGACTTTTGCAGAAGAGTATTGCCCTGTCGGACAATTATGTTCCCACCAGTACACTTTGCACACCTCCATGCTCCCGTCAGGCCTTGCAGACGAACTGTCGTTCACGAATAAGGTACGCAAGGCTTCCTTCACCTTCTTGGAATCCTCATCGCTGAATCCTGTCTTTTCGGCGAGCTGGTGGTTAATACTGCCTTTTATGACATATAAGGCGGAATATATTTTATGTTTCATTCCCATTGTATCAGAGGATTTCTTTTCCTTCGTCTCACTGTTGACGCTTTTTGTGATCTGCATACTATCAATTGATACTGGCAGTACGCTGAACGCCGAGTGGATAGAGACCGGGCCTCTCACGCCTACGGACACGCTGTTATCTTTGAAGGCGAACACCTGGCCAAAACTGCGTACGTCGATCCATGCCTCGCATGCAGCCTTTGCATAGGCCTCCCTGTCCTTGCTCTTTAATGCCTGCTGCATTGTATCATTATTTTTAGCCCGGTCTGCAAGGCTCTTACATCCATCATCAGAACGCTCGTCGCTCTGCACAAAAATGGCCTCCCCCATGTCCTGCAGCCTGTTGCGGATCTTCCGCTTAATGCACACATCGGATATCTCTCCGTAACCGTCATAGGTCTCTCGCGGCCTGTTCCCGTTCAATGGATCTCCGTTGGGGTTCGCATTTTTTACCATTACCAGAACTTCAAAATCAATTTTGTTTGTAAACGCACTCATCTTGATACCCTCATCTTTCTCTTTACTTATTATTTTTCAGGTTCCTGATTTTCGTCTTCTTGTATTTCTTTTTTGTGGAATGCTTCTTTCATATATTTCATCTGCTGGTAATATGCAGGCAGATACATTTCTGAAAGCGCTGTATTATCAAACCCGTTCCCACCTAAACGTGCCAGGAGCTCGCCTGACCAGTCCTCAAATCTCTTTAGTTCATATGGGCGCAGCCTTCTCTCATAGGCGAGCAGATTCTCCCGTATCGTCTTTGCAGTTCTGGCGGGCCTGCTGCTATAGGCATTCCAATAACGCTTTGCATTCGTTGTACGCCCGTCTTTTACTTTGACTGTATCGTCATACTCGAACATCGCCCTCTGCTCCATATAGTCATATACCGCCAACAGCCTTCCGAACAGGACATTCCGGTCATTTAGATTGTCATTTAGAAAATTATCCATTGTTTTTCCCTCTCGTTCGTAATTAAGTCGTATCATCGCGCATACAACGCACAGCACATCGTTATACCAGACGAAATCGCTCATTGCCTGCGGCATGGACGCCCGCTGTGCCGCAGCCCGGATTATATCTTTCGGGATTTCCGCCCCTGGCTGGATTATGCATGGAAGGAGCCGTTTTACCGTAGCCCGGATCAGCTTTTCATCACCTTCCAGCCATTCTGACCTCTGTACGCCGAATGCGGAAAGCGCCATATCTCTGGGGGACGGCGCGCACGTACAGGTAATTCTTTTTTTACTGCTTTCCGCGCTGTCCATCTTTATGCTCCGGCGCCATTTGCAATGCTGCTGCCAGTCTAGTATGGCGTCCATATATTGCCTGCCGCCCATTTCCTCATAATACACGACGGAAAGCCGGCCCGTCGTCGCCGCATCCAGAGCAATAACTGCTACCTTGTCGTCTGCTTTGATTTTTCCGGCATAGCCGTTTATTGCATTATTAAATTGTACTGCAAAATATTTTCCGGTATCATATTTTGCAGTACTTGGAGCCTTATAAGCATCTGGATTATCAAAATCAAAGCCAAATCCGTCAATGTGGCGGCAGGAGTTGATGGAATCCTTCGTTATATCCGGTACTTGCATGTCCCTGTTTGCCATCCAGCAGACAATGGCTGATCCGTCGCGCGTATATCCTTGTTTCTGTATCAGCCATCTTAAAGCGTTGTGGGCTTTCTGGGAAGTATCATATCCAATGGCGGCCGCCTGTTCTTTTGTCGTAAATCTTCCGCGGTAGGTAAATCCAGATTCGTCGTTTCCTGAGATTAATTTTGCCTTATCGCCGCTGTTCCGGATTTTAGATGGGTGCTTGTCAGAACAGGCTTCGATCTTACCGGATACATAACACAGTTTTTCTTCTCCTGCCTTCTTCTGGTAGTATTCGCTGTACTTTTTGTAGAGCTCCTGATTCTTCCATACTTCCTGCGGCGTGCCGCCTCCCAGGATCCTGAACCGTACATTCGCTCCTGTCTGCCCCAGCCCCTGTATCTTGTTGTGGTCTGTAAGCCTTCCGTCTTCGTCCAGTTCTAGTACTTTGCACATGGCCAGATCTTGTATTAGAGACGTCTTACTGAGATAGCGGTATACAGCCTGTACCATTGGATGTGAATATTCGGATTCTGCCCAGTCTTCCAGCAGCTCCATATAAGCTTCATAATACTTTTCTTTGTCGTCGCCTGTATACTTTGTGTAATCTCCGGCCACATAGCAGAGCTTATCACATAGGGGATGCGGGGCAATACCGCTGCTTCTTGCCGCAGAGTCTTCGGTGACTGGAATGACTGTGATGGCATTCTTTCCTTTGTCCAGCTTCTTAGCATCGTAGAAGCATCCGTCCAGATCGATCATCACTTCAACCTGCGCGTTGAAAGTTGAGTGAGAGATTGGAAGCAATATCGCCTGTCCATTTTTCTCCACTCCTGTCAAGCTTGCATAAGTGTCATATGTCTCAGCTAAAGTCTTTAGCCATGCCAAATATCTCACCTCCTTCGAATTCCTGCAGCCCTGTGAAATTCTTTCCCGGAACGAACTCTTTTTGCTGTCCGTCCCGCAGGATGCGCCTCATCTCGCATTGTTCAGGGCGCGGGAAATGGATAATACCGCCTTTCATCTGCGCGTTCCATAGCCGTACGGACATTTTCCCTTTTTCCTCTTCCCGCACGGCCTCGTCGGGATAGGTAATGCCATGTACCATAATGCCGAAGGATAGATCCGTCCCATCATATGTACTTTTGCCTTCGCCAAAGGCGCATGGCTCTACATATCCCTGGCACTCTCTTGCCCCTAAGAAGATATCTCTTCTCCCTCCCCGCTCAAGCATCCTTCTGGCAATGTCATAATGTTTATTTTCATTGCGATCCTGTGCCAGATCTTTCCGGTTCTCATTCCACTCAAAGTGTGCTTTTACCTGGTACTCCACATTTCGAAGATATGTATAATAGGATAGATCGTTGCCGCCGTGATATTTGATGGGCCTTATTCCTTTTGACTCTGTCTGGATTAAGTTCATAACGCGGCACTCGTCGATGATCCATGTTATCGTAGGCTTCCAGTATATAGATTCTGTGATTCCCTTTAGCGCCTGATAGGTAGGTATCTGGTAGCTGCATTTTTCTCCGCCCGTCTTGGACAGTGGATCTGTAAACAATGCATATCTTCCGAACACGCTGTACTCAATGATATTAGGCTTGTCCATGTCTTCTCCTCCTTTCTCACCTCTGTTAAAAAATAAGTGTCTCCCACTCTGGGGCGATCCCGTATTCCATGCTGTATGCTCCAGGCGCCGCTACCATATATAGATCGGGTATTTTATCGCTTACTGGCTGTACCAGCCCTTCGAACTTTTTTAATTGGCCCGCCCGAATATTTACTGTGTACCTCTGCGCCTGCCGTATATATCTTTTTATCCCTGACATGTCAGAGGATGTCTGAATAGCCTCTATAAGCTCTGCTCCTTTCTTATAGGGGACGATTACCCCGAAGGAGCTGTCGTCTATTACCCGGTACGCTTGCCCGGCGGTCTTGTATGCCGGATTCATCTGATTCCTCCTCTCCATTGGGCCAAATCCTCTTGACAGGAGCTCCAGGATGCTTGTACCTAACTTCTGAATAGGGAAATTCATTTTATCAGATCCATAAAAGTACACGCCCTTATAATACTTGTCCATCCATTCAGGTGCCAGCAGGCCGTCTTGTGTACCGCTGTTATTATATTGATACAATATATTTTCCAGCACTCTTATATTCTGCTGCAGCTCCTCCATATTCCCGGTATTTTCACCTTCAAGATTGATCAGGTGGAGCGTCCCGTATTCCATCTCCCCATTCCTGTTGCAGCGTCCCGCGGTCTGCGCCAGGCTGTCCAGGCCTGTCATAGAGCGGTATACACATTCAAAAGAGATATCTACGCCCGCCTCGATCAGATTTGTGCTGATCACAACGATTGTTTCTTGCTTTTGGCCAAGCAATTCTTTTATAGATCTTATCTTGTCGCTTCTGTGCTCCGCGCATAGATTGGTTGTAAGATATTCTGTATGGATGCTGCATGCGCTTAATAGGTCATACAGACTTCTTACGGCTGATTTCGTATTCAGTACTACGAGGATGGATCTATATTCCTCTGTCCGCTCCAGGATCTCGTCTTTGAGGCTCTCAAATGTATGTTTTTGATGCGGATCCGGCGTATGGATCTTAACACGTTCAAACTTCTGAAACCATTTCCCTGGATTTTTTATCATATATTTTGGATCACTGTAGCAGACCGGACAATCGGCCTCCTCCAAAGTTGGCTGCGTCGCAGTACACAGGATAATATTTGTATTACATATGGCATTTAGAAAATTCATCATATAATTAAATGTATGTATACATTTTAACGGCATTGACTGTACTTCATCAATGATCACGACCGCGTTGGAGAGCCTGTGCATCCTCCGTATTGACTCGCTTTTATCTGAAAAGAGCGTGTTCATGAATTGGACGAAAGTTGTGCAGATAAAAGGCTCTTCCCAGTTAATATCATATTTTAGGAATTTACCTGCCCGGTAATCTTCGCTTTCCATCTCGTCATTTCTGATTACAGAAGAGTGATGTTCTAATATCCATTCGTTATTACCGATCGCTTCGCGGAATACTTGCGCGTTCTGTTCTGTAATGGATATGTACGGTGAAACATAAATAATGCGTTCTGTTTCCGGGTGCAGCCTGCAATACTCCAGTGCATAGGCCAGGCCGCTGAGAGTCTTCCCGCCGCCAGTAGGGATGGGGAGACAATATATCCCCGCCGGATGTTCTGCGAATTGTCGGCACTCGTCTTGCAACAGGTTCCTTGCCTCAAGTATAGCCTTTTCTTTGTCGGTCAGCCGGGAGCTGTCCGTGGATTGACGCTTTTTGTCCATATATGTCTGGAAGTTTTCGCTGGCTTTTTCAAAGACAGCTGCTGTGTTGAATGCAGGCTGCTTTGCTAGTGTGTCGACATCTTCCATAAAATCAGAAGTCGCTTCCCAGTCGGAATCAATGAGCATGGAGAGGATTAGCCGTTGCAGGCATGAAAATAGAAAAAAACTGTAATCAGATGACTTCTCGTTTATATTTGGATCGTTTTTCGATGATAAGACAGATTGTAATCTGGAAGACAGCGTTTTTAGCTTATTCCAGATCATAAGAAATTCATCGGATGCTTCTACAAAGATCTTATCCAGCTCATAGCCGCGCAGATAGTCCTGCTCCGCATTACGGCGCGCCTCGTCATAATTATCTACTTGCTCCAGCTTTTGAGAGAACCGGTCTGTATGTTCTGCATCGACACAATCGAACAGGCCGTGATGTGCTGCGATCGCATAAGAGATCATCTCGACCATAAATTTTGTATGCCCGGCATCATTATGGTGCAAGTCATAGATATATTTCGCCCCTGTCGACGCGTGTGGGATTGTGCCTCTTAGCTTCTGGCGGATCTTTTCATCCGCATGCAGATAATCGTCGAAGTCCTGCTTGTTCTTCCCCATATCATGTAAGATGCCGCAGAGCGACATAAACTGAGAGAGGTTGTACCGCTCGCCCTTTTTGCCACACAAAAACGCCGTCTTTTTTGTGTGGTCTGCCACAGACTCTTCTCTATTAAGCCCATCATCTGAAATATGTGCGATCATGTGAGATATCCTATAATTTCCTCATTTGTATTTTTATTTATTGTATCATATCTTTGACAAGGGCGGGCATATTTTACCATATTCTACATATTTATTATTTTTTGGATGAATGGGATAGGAAACGGAGAGCCTCACACTCCCCGTTTCCTATCCATCGTTTTGCAATATATGACTGCGGCGACCGTACTGACCGCCGTGGCGACGATCGCCGCCCCCACGATCGCCGCCGGGTTCGTACTGCCGTACTGGCTCCTGTAGGCGATGACATTCACAGGAATGAGCTGGAGGGAGGAGATATTAATAATAAGGAAGGTACACATTTCGTTGCTTGCAATGCCCCGCTTTCTCACAGGGCCGGGGAGAAGCCCGCGCCTCCGATCATCCTCCAGCTTAGAAAGCTCTTCCATTGCTTTTAGCCCGGCCGGTGTCGCCGCCCACCCAAGCCCAAGAACATTGGCGATAATGTTTGCCGTGATCGGATCGACAGCCGGATGTCCTGCGGGGAGGGAGGGGAAAAGAAAACGGATGAGAGGCTTCATTTTCCGGGAAGCGCTTTTGATGATATCTGCTTTTGCAGCGATTTCCATAAGGCCTACCCAAAAAGACATGACCCCCATCATAGTAATACATAAAGTGACCGCTTCCTTAGAGGAATCCAGTGCGGCGTTGGTAATCTCGGGCATGCGTCCGGTAAATGCGGCGAAGATGATGCCGACCAGGATCATGCCCGCCCATAAATAATTTAACATAGAAGATACCTGATTGATTTTTTATATGTATATGAAGGAAAACCGAAGCGTAGACTTATTAGGAGAAACAGGATAAGAACGGAGAGGAGCACATGCGTTTTTTTCTCTATCTTACAGATATGATAATACCGATGGTCATTTTCGGGATCGTATGTTATGGGATCCTGATGAAAGTGGATGTTTATGACACCTTTATCAAAGGGGCCAGAAGCGGATTCTTCACGGTCATTAAAATCATGCCTACGCTTGTTGGGCTTATGGTAGCGGTGGGCGTGCTCCGTGCGTCGGGATTCCTGGATTTTCTGGCGGGACATATTGGGAACGTCACAAAATACATTGGGTTCCCGGGAGAGATGGTTCCCCTCACCGTCGTAAAAATGTTCTCATCCTCGGCGGCCACAGGGCTTCTCCTTGATGCATATAAGGAGTTCGGGACTGATTCCTTCCTCGGGCTTATAGCCTCCATCAGCATGTCCTGTACAGAAACCATTTTCTATACCATGAGCGTATATTTTATGACGGCCAAAGTGTCAAAGACGAGATATACACTGACAGGCGCGCTGATAGCCACATTTGCAGGGCTTGCAGCCAGCGTCGTACTGGCCGGCATGATGGCGGGGTAGAAGAGGGGACACCCGTTTTTAAAGAAAGGGACACCCATTTTGCTAAAAGGGGACGTACACTTTGTCAAAAAGCGTACGTCCCCAACATATATTTTCGCAGGATGTCGAAGGGGGCGGGGCCGATTTCGAGAACGGCTTTGTGGAAGCGTTCTTGTGTGAATTTGTCGCCCCATTCTTCCATGGCGTCTTTTTTTAATTCCAGGAATTCTACATATCCGATATAGTATTTCAGGTAATTTCCGGGATCGGCGACGATGAGCTCATAGATCTCTTCTATGGTATCGTTGTCGGTAATGCCATAGTCCCGGAAAAAGGAGACTGTGTCCAGGAGGCTCCACCCATCATAGTGGATCCCCATGTCTGCCAGTGCATAAAGGCCCAGGATAATGGAAGAGTTGCGCTGCATCAATGTCGCCTGCTCTTTGGAAAGTGGCGCGAGGTAATAGCTCATCATCTCCCCATAAGTCGCCCACCCCTCGGTGTACCCCCCAAAGCTTAAAAGGCTGCGGATTGGATTTGGATTAGTGGAGGAGTAATAGACGGTCTGGTAAAGGTGGCCGGGATAACCCTCGTGCGCCAGTGTAGTGAAGAGCGTCAGCCCGTCAGGCATATGTTCCTCGTTTATGTAAATGACGTTATTTTCCGTGTCATCGATTGCCGGGATCATATAGAATGCCGGGCTTAAGTATTCTTCCATGGATTCTTGCACATACTTTACCTCCGTATTTACCTCGGGAGGAGCCGGGAAAGCGCCGCGGATCCCTTCTTCCAGATCTCTTAAAATATCGCCTGGAGAGCTGTCTGGAAATGTCTCCTCCAAGGTCAGGATATCCGTCAGGGAAGATGGATCAGTATCAGAGGGCGAGCCTGTGTCAGAATGAGCATTGGCGGCGGCCAGCACTTGCTGCAGTGCGGTGGAGTCCGCGGCTATCTGAGCCAGGGTAAGCTCCTGAAGCTCGGGGATAGTGCGGGAAGAGCCGGTCTGAGAGGCTACGGTCAGCGCATAGTATTTATCTCCGTCCGGGAGATGGCAGAGCCCTCCGGTATTTTTCCCTGTCCCCTTTAGCTGAGTGAGGGACTGGATGAGCTCCTGATAGGCAGGGAACACATAGTTTTCAATGTTATGGCGATTTGTCTCTATGTAGTCAGAGACAGCCTCCTCGGGCAGATCTAACGAGGAAAGGCGATCCTCGAAAGAAGAGTACAGGTAATTAGAGCTTCCCATTTCCACGAAGGCGGCGCACTCTTCGATAAGGGCGTCTGCGCTGTAATCCGCCATAAAAAATCCCGCGTCAGATTTGGCCTGCTCAAATGCAATGACTGAGCGGAAATATTCCGGTATTTTGGTGAGGAGCTCCAGATAAATATCGCAGTCTGCGGCATTGTAAAAGCGGTATTCCGACAGGACTACCGGAAGCTGGGACTGGGTTCCGGTCAGAGGCGCAAGGGGCTCTTCATACAGGATATATTTTCCTTCTGCTAAAGAAGAGGAGAAATATGCTTCCAGTACATCGTAAGTCTGCTTGTTGGCTTCTGACAATTTTCCTCTGTTGTGGGAATGGAGAAGAGCAAGAGCATTCTCCGTAGCGGCACAGACGGCGTCGGCGTCGCAAGTCAGAGCGCCGAGCGAGACAGGGGTATGTGTAATATCGTATTTTTCCGGGTCTTTTAAAGTGTAATGGAGAGAGATCGTACTAGAAGATACTTCCTGACAGAAAAGCGCCGACGCATAGTCTTCGAACTTTTGGTTTTCATCCCGGGTCATATGGAGGAAGAAAAAAACAAAGAAGAGCAGCAGGCAGACAGAACAGATTAAAGTAATAACAGAATGCTTTTTGGACATAACGGACCTGACAGTTTTTTAATATGTATATGCAGGGAATCCGATTGACATGTATCATACCATGGTATAAACTTATAACTGTAATCATCTGGAAGAGGAAGGGAGAGAACAATGAAGAGAAGAAGCAAAGTATTGACGGCAGCGCTGGCGGCCATGATGTGTCTGGGACTCGTGGCATGTGGAAAAGAGTTTGACGCGGCAGGATATACGAAGAGCGTATTGGATGCCAATTACCATGAAGAATATGCCAAATACGCAGAATTCCGCAACTTGTCTGAAAAAGAGGCGGCAAAGGAGATCGAAGATAACAGGACGGCTCTTGCCGAGCGGGAGCTTACAGGGATCGGAGAGCCTACGGAAGAGGAGATCGCTGCTTATGTAGCGAGTACGAAGACGTTAGAGAAGTTAGCAAAATACGAAGTAAAGGAAGCAAAAGAGCAGGAGGACGGCAGCTACATCGTCACAGTTGAGATTACTCCTTCTCTTGTATATACGAAAATAGAGGAGAATTCCGCAGCGCTTACGGAGGAGATGATCGCTGCAGGGGAGAGCCCGCTGGAGAGCGAGCAGGCATTCTTTAAGCTTCTCAATGAGAGCATTGCAAGAGCGGTAGAAGCGAATGAATATGATGAGCCGACCACATTTGAGGTGAAAGTGACGGCGGACGAGAGCGGCGCTTACGGCATTGACGAGTCCCAGATGGCAGATATCCAGGATGCGCTCTTCATACAGCCTTAGCGGAGCAAAGATAACAGAATGAAAAAGTAGATTACGAATGTGCCCCGGCCGGCTGTTCTGTACACTGGCTGCGGCGCATTTTGTTTTTATTTCCATTGTAGTACAATGTATGTTAAAATATATCTGTGCGGGCATCCTGTAACACAGGCTCCTGTGAGGGGCAGGCGGACTATGCCCCGTAAGGTTTGAAATAAGAGATGAAAAGGAGGGGCTTCATTGCTGTCGAATCAAGTACTGCACAAGACGGTGCAGAGTATTTCGAAAGTTACAGGGCTTATATGCTCCATATGGGACATGCAGGGCAATGTCCTTGTGGCGGATCGGGAGAAAGAAAAAAGAGAAGAGGAGGCGGTCGCCGGGTTTCTGAAAGATGTGGACAACGGTATGGAAGAGAAGGCAGAGCAGGATATGGGACTGTTTCTTGTCTGTGACGACGGGGAGCCTCTGTATATTCTGGTCGTCAGAGGCAAGGAGAGCCGGATCCCCATTGCAGGAGGGCTCGGAAGAGAGAATCTGGAGAGCCTCATAGCTGCGTATAAGGAGAGGATGGACAGGAACCGTTTCATGCAGAGCCTGATCCTCGATAACATGCTGCTTGTAGATATTTATAATCAGGCGAAAAAAATGCACATCCCTCCGGAGCAGAGGAGAGCCGTGTTCACCATCGAGGCGAAGAAAGAAGGGGAGAACCTTGTGCTGGAGACTATGCGCGGCCTGTACGTTGCGGGGAGCAACGATTTCGTAACGGCTGTGGATGAGAAGCACATTATCCTTGTAAAAGCGCTGGAGCCTGTGGACGGTTACCCAGATCTGCACCGGACGGCGCGCATGGTCGCGGACACGCTGAACATGGAAGCGATGGTGAGCGTAAGGGTAGCCTTCGGAACGATCGTGGAAGAGCTAAAGGATGTGTCCCGGTCATATAAGGAAGCGCGCATGGCGCTGGAGGTGGGGCGTGTGTTCTATGAAGACAGGAATATCCTCGCCTACAATGAGCTTGGGATCGGCCGGCTTATCCATCAGCTGCCGTCCTCTTTGTGCCGGATGTTCTTAAAAGAAGTATTTGAAGAGGAAGGGGCAGGACAGTTCGAGGAGGAGGAGCTGACAACGGTCTATACATTTTTCGATAACAGCCTGAACATATCGGAGACGGCGCGGAAGCTCTATATCCATCGCAACACGCTTGTGTACCGCCTGGATAAGATCCAGAAGAAGACGGGGCTTGACGTCCGGGTGTTTGAGGACGCGCTTACGTTCAAGATAGCGATGATGGTAGCAAATCATATGAAGCATATGGAAATTTAGACATGAACAGGAGGAGAAAGACATGGTGAGATTATACGACAAAGGAGCGTACCTGTTAAATGGGACGGACATTGTAACCGACGAGGCAGAGGTAAAGGCGAGACTGGGACAGGATGTTTCCATAGAAGAAGCACGGCAGCAGACGATCGCATACAGAATACTGGAGGAGCACAACACTTCCGGTAATATGGACAGGCTTCAGATAAGATTTGACAAGCTGACGTCCCACGACATCACGTTCGTAGGGATCATCCAGACGGCGCGCGCTTCGGGGCTTGAGAAGTTCCCCATGCCGTATGTGCTGACGAACTGTCACAATTCTCTGTGCGCGGTAGGCGGAACGATCAATGAAGACGATCACATGTTCGGCCTGACCTGCGCGAAGAAGTATGGAGGCGTATATGTGCCGCCTCATCAGGCAGTTATCCACCAGTTTGCCCGCGAGATGCTCTCTGGCGGCGGCAAGATGATCCTGGGCTCGGACAGCCACACCCGTTACGGCGCGCTTGGGACGATGGCTATGGGCGAAGGCGGGCCTGAGCTTGTGAAGCAGCTTCTGAATAAGACGTATGATATTAAGAGGCCGGAAGTCATCGCTATCTATCTTGACGGAGAGCCTGCAAAGGGCGTCGGGCCGCAGGACGTGGCGCTGGCCATTATCGGGGCTACTTTTGGAAATGGGTATGTGAATAACAAAGTAATGGAGTTCGTGGGGCCGGGCGTTGGGAAATTAAGCGCGGACTTCCGCATTGGCATTGATGTAATGACGACGGAGACTACCTGTCTGTCTTCTATCTGGGTGACCGATGAGAAGATCCAGGAGTTCTATGATATCCATGGAAGGAGCGAAGATTATAAGGAACTGGAGCCAGGCGCGGCGGCATATTATGAGGGCGTAGTTTATGTAGACTTGAGCGAGATCAGGCCGATGATCGCGATGCCGTTCCATCCGTCCAATGTATATACGATCGACGAGGTGAATGCTAATCTGAAAGACGTGCTTCACGATGTAGAGCAGAAAGCGCTTGTAAGCCTTGACGGTGCGGTCGACTATTCTCTTCAAGATAAAGTGCGTGACGGCAGGCTGTACGTGGATCAGGGGATTATCGCAGGCTGCGCGGGAGGAGGATTTGAGAATATCTGTGCCGCAGCGGACATAATCAAGGGACGCTACATTGGAGCAGATGCATTTACATTCAGCGTTTACCCGGCCAGTACGCCAGTCTATATGGAGCTGGTGAAGAATGGTGCGGTGGCGGATCTGATGGCGGCAGGAACGATTGTAAAGACAGCGTTCTGCGGCCCATGCTTCGGCGCGGGGGACACTCCGGCGAATAATGCGTTCTCCATCCGGCATTCCACCCGCAATTTCCCGAATCGCGAAGGGTCGAAGCTGCAGAGCGGCCAGATTGCTTCTGTGGCTCTCATGGACGCCCGCTCTATTGCAGCGACCGCGGCGAATCAGGGATTCCTCACCCCGGCGACGGAAATGGATGTGGAATATACGGGAAAGAAATATCATTTTGACAGCAGCATTTACGCGAACCGTGTCTTTGACAGCCACGGCGTGGCAGACCCGAGCGTGGAGATCCAATTTGGGCCGAATATTAAGGACTGGCCGTCCATGTCGGCGCTGCCGGAGAACTTGATCCTGAAAGTAGTGTCTGAGATCCATGATCCGGTAACGACTACAGACGAACTGATCCCGTCAGGAGAGACCTCTTCTTATCGCTCGAATCCTCTGGGCCTTGCGGAATTCGCCCTCTCAAGGAAAGATCCTGCGTATGTGGGACGGGCGAAAGAGGTGCAGGCTGCACAGAAGGCGATTGAGGAAGGAAAATGTCCGCTTGGCGCACTGGAGGAATTAAGGCCGGTGATGGAGACGATCAGGCAGGCATATCCAGGCGTTGGCGAAGGGAACATCGGCGTGGGCAGCACGATCTTCGCTGTGAAGCCGGGAGACGGCTCTGCCAGAGAGCAGGCGGCGTCCTGTCAGAAAGTGCTTGGCGGCTGGGCGAACATCGCGAACGAATATGCCACAAAGCGTTACCGCTCCAATCTGATCAACTGGGGAATGCTCCCGTTTATTACAGAGGAAGATCATGAATCACTTTCCTTTGGGAACGGCGATTATATTTTCGTGCCGGACATCAGGAAAGCGATAGAAGAGAAACAGACAGATGTGAAAGCATATGTGGTAGACGGCAGCTTAAAAGAGATCCATCTGAAGCTGGGCGATATGACAGACAATGAAAGAGAGATCATCCAGAAAGGATGTCTGATTAATTTTTATAAAGGATAAAACAATTGGGGACGGGGTAAAATGAATTTTACCCCGTCCCCAATGCAACACTTTCCTGTTTTTGCGACTCTAATATATGATACCAGGGTTGCGGGAGTGCGTAGCACGTAGCAATCTGTAGGTATCAATATATAAATATATACAAGAACATTTACACATCCTATTCATTTAGGGAGGAAATGAGATGAAATGTGATGCGAAGACATTTACATCGCTGTATGAGCAGGCTTATAAGGACATGTATCGTTTCGCGCTCTGTCTGACGCGGAATCGGCAGGATGCGGAAGATGCGGTGAGCGAGGCGGTCGTATCTGCATATGAGAATATTCATAAGCTCCGCAGAGAGGAAGCGTTTAAAAGCTGGATCTTCACGATCCTTTCCAATATCTGCAAGAAACGTTTGAAAAGGACGGCGCGGGAAACGCCTTATGAGGAGGTGCAGGCTCTGTCTGGGATGGAGATGCAGGCAAGGGAGCAGGATTATGGGCTTGCGCTCGACGTGCGGAACGCATTTTTTATTCTCAGCGAGGAGGAACAGACGATCGTCGGACTGTCGGTGTTCGGCGGGTATAACAGCAGTGAGATCGCGGGTATGCTGAAGCTCAATGCTAACACGGTGCGCTCTAAGAGGAGCCGCGCCCTGGAGAAGATGAAGTGTGTGCTTAGGTAAAGGTCGGGAGGGAGCGATTATATGAACAGACAAGAGCAGGACATTGTGGAAAAATTAAAAGCGCAGACGGATGAGATAAAGGTTCCGGAGAGCCTTGAGCCGGAGCAGATAGAAAAAATGCTGGAAGAAAAAGAGAAGGACAAGAAAGGTAAAAATAAGAATCAAAGGCTGTACCGTATAGGCGGCCTGGCGGCAGCGTGCGTAGCGCTCGCAGCCGGGATGCTCGTCTATATGGGCAGCCGGGACATCACAGGATCCGGCCGGGATGCCGCCGTGCCCCAGGCGAAGGATATGGAGGCCAGTGATGAGAAGATGGTCGCATCCGCCACAGATTATGGAGAGGTGTATGATTATCTGGACGCATACAGGCAAGAGATAGAGAGGGAACAGTCCCGTGCGAGGGAGGAAATAGTGCTGTATGAAGAGGAGATAGCCTCGGACAGCGCCGCAGGAGGAGCGGCGATGGATATGGGGGCGGCTTCCGGGAATTCTGTCGCCAAGCTGGCAGGCAGCGAAGAGATGGGCAGCCAGGAGGCAGAATATGCGGAAGATTATTCTGAGACGAACGTGCGCCAGGACGGGGTAGACGAAGGCGACGTAGTGAAGACGGACGGGACATATCTGTACGTGCTGAAAGACAGCCGAGTAGAAGTCTCCATCGTGGACACACGGGAAGGCGTTATGAAAGAGATCGAGACGATCTCTGTGAAAGAGGAGGAGTGGATCGAGGAGATTTATCTGGACGTGCAGGGAAAGAGGCTGGTGCTTGTGTGCAGCAGATACGACGATCAGGGCGCAGGCGTAAGCCCGCAATATGCCAGAGGCGGTTACTGGTATGCAGGCAGCACAGAGGCTGTAGCCTACGATATATCAGATCCTGGGAACGCGGTAGAGGCAGGCAGAGTGACCCAGAGCGGGACGTATTACTCTTCCCGTATGGCAGATGGATATCTCTATCTGTTTAGTAATTACAGCATACCGTGGGAGCTTATGGGAAATATGGAGAGGGATAAGCCCGAGACATACGTTCCTCTCGTCAATAATGAGGCTGTTGCAGAGAAGGATATCTGTATGCCCCTTATCCCTGCGGGCAGAGAGTATACAGTAGTGACTTCCGTAGATATGGATCGGCCGGACAGAGCGGCAGACAGTAAGGCGATTCTTTCTCAGGGAGGGACGCTTTATGTGAGCAATGAGAATATTTACTATTATGAGACGAGATGGAGCGGATTTAGCGGCGGGCCGAGCCTGATAAGGGATACGGAGCAGACGACCATCCGAAGGATCTCGTACAGAGACGGGAAGTTAAAGCCGCAGTCACAGGGGAAGATAAGCGGATATATCCATGATTCATTCTCGATTGATGAATACAACGGCTACCTTAGAGTCGTGACTACAGAAGGGGAATCCAACGCAGTCTATGTGCTTGATATGGACATGGAGACCGTCGGATCTATTAAGGGGCTGGCGAAGGAAGAAAGAGTCTACTCTGCAAGATTGATGGGAGACACCGGATATTTTGTGACATTTAAAGAGACAGATCCGCTGTTCTCTGTGGATTTCTCTGACCCTGAGAATCCAGAGATCATCGGAGAGCTGAAGATACCGGGATTTTCCGATTATCTGCACCCATATGGGAAGGGGAAGCTGCTTGGCATTGGCATGAATGTGGACGAAGAGACGATGGTGACCGATGGGGTGAAGCTTACCATGTTCGACATTTCGGATCCTTCGGACGTGAAAGAAGAAGATACGTATATACTAAGAAATGTTTACGGTACGGACGTTTCTTATGATTATAAGGCCGCGCTTGCAGATGCAAGGCGCAACATCATAGGCTTTGCAGGATATACAGAAGGGGGGCAGCATTACTTTATCTTCGAATATGATGAGGCGGATGGATTTGTCTGTAAGATGGAAGAAGAGATTAACGGAAATGCAAGCAGTTCTGCCAGAGGCGTCTACATTGGCGATACTTTGTATGTTGTGCAGGGGAATATCATTGAAGCATACAGCTTGAAAGAATTCCAGAAAGTAGACGATATTATTCTATGATGCCAGGGTCAAAAGGTCATGCGTTTCATGCTTGCATGAAAAAGCATGACCTTTTGACCATAACATCGCTCTATCGAATGCTGGAGTTGTCGAACAACCTAAAAAGTCTGAAAATTATATACAAATAACACAATAATAAAATAATTAAAATAAAATATAAAAATAGTATTGACAAATAAGAGCGCTAGTGTTATTATGTATTTAATCCAAAAAGAACCAACCCAGACTCCTGACGAGAAAGGGAATCTGGAAAGGTATTTAGGAAATAAAAGAAAAGGAGGCTTAATCCATTGGACAATTTCACAGAGACAACAATTCAATATGCTAGTGGTATGGCAGACCATTATTCCCATAGACTAAGCCTTATCAATAGAGTATAAAGCCGGTAGAGATGAAGAACGGAAGAATCGGAGAAGAAAGCCGGATATGAAAGATAAAAAAGGTTCCTGTCTGCAGGCATATTGAATAGAATACCACATAAATCGAGAAGGATTAGAAGATGTGTGAAGGAACATCGCCTAATATATCACATTATTTATCTGAAAGTTATGTAGGACGGAGGTTATAGAAGGAATAACTCAGTACTGCGCGGACGGGCGGAAGGAGCAGCGGAAGCGGCAAAGAACGGTTATAGATGAGAATAACCATAAAAGATGTCCTATATAAGAAATGTGAGGGCTATAAATAATGAATATCGAGGATTAGAGATAATCCGAAGCTTTGAGATATAAATCGAAAATGAAAGAAGAAAAGGCTGGGAATAAATAAGAGAGAATCAGAAGTTCCTCCGATTATCGTATTATAAAAAGAATTAAATTAAATATTATAGATAGCCATTGCAGCCGGAGAAGGCTGTAATGGCTATTTAATTTTTGTAATAAAAATTTAACATTTTTAATTGTACATTTTGACAATGTGTATGCCGTATGATACACTTATATCTGTAAAATTGTGCAATGTGAATTTATTTTTGGGGTGAAGATATGGATAAATATGAATATCGGGTAAAAACAGAGCAGATGCTGGAGCATTTTGAGAAACGCCAGCATAAGAAAGCGATGGAGATCGCAGATACGATCGATTGGCGCAGAGTGAAGAATGCTTCCATGTTAAGCACGGTCAGTGAGATTTATGAATTGAACGGAGAGTTCCAGAAGAGCCGGGACATTTTGCTTGTGGCGTATGACCGTTCGCCGAACAGCAGGAAGATTATGTACCGCCTCGGCACATTGGCTCTTAAGCTCGAAGATACGGACGAGGCGTCTGACTGTTATGAGGAGTTTGTCAAGCTTGCTCCGAAAGATCCGAATCAATACATATTAAAATATAAGATATTAAAAGCGCAAGGGTCTGCCCTCTCTGAACAGATAGCGGCTCTTTCTGATTTCAAGAAAGCGGAGTATGTGGAGAGATGGGCATATGAGCTTGCGAAGCTGTACCATGAGGCCGGAATGTCATCAGAATGTCTGGAAGAGTGCGACGATTTAATCCTCTGGTTCAGCGAGGGGAAATATGTATACCAGGCCATGGAGCTTAAGATGCGCTATAAGCCCTTAACCCCTCTTCAGCAGGAGAAGTATGACAGTTACAAAGGAGTGAAGAAGACGGTTATTAAAAGGCCGGAGACATTGAACAAGCCTGCGCCGAAGCCGGTTCCAAAGGCTGTATCGAGCCAGACGATGCAATTCAAAGATGTGCCGAAGGAGGATGGCTCGAAAGAGGAGGCGCCGAAAGAAGCGACAATGCTGGACGATCTGCTGGCAGATATTTCGGCAGGGGAGGCTATTGAGGTGGACGCCACAAGAAGGCTTCCGACCGGAGCGCTCAGCGAGGCGCTGGCGTCTATGGAGGAGCGGCAGAAAAAGCAGGAGGAAGCAGAGGAGGAAAGAGAGAAGGAAAAAGAGAAAGAAGGAGAAGAGGAGCAGGAGGATGCTCCGGTAATCGAAGAGACAAAGAAACCATCGATTAAGACAGTCGTTACAGGAGCCACATTGGAGGAGGCGCTTGCCCAGGGCGTCGCGGTGGCAAATGGGATCAACCGTCAGGAAAGAAAACGGATGGAGCAGAAAGAAGAGGAGATCCGCGTTTTCGGTCAGATGAAGATAGAAGATATCCTTCAGGAATGGGAAGAGAAGCAGAAAGTGAATGCAGAAGCTATTGAAGCCCAGAAAGAAGTAGATGAAGAGAGGCTTTTGAAAGAGCGCGAGGAAGTAGAGTCGCGCAGAGCCGCAGAGCAGGCGGAAGCCGAGAAGAAAGAAGCAGAGGAAGTCGCAAGAAGAGAGGCGGAGCGCAAAGAAGCCGAAGAAGCAGCAAAGAGAGAGGCGGAGCGCAAAGAAGCCGAAGAAGCAGCAAAGAGAGAAGCGGAGCGCAGAGAGGCTGAAGAAGCAGCAAAGAGAGAGGCGGAGCAGAAAGCAGAAGAAGAGAGAGCCACGGCGCTGACTGCGCGGAAGATGAGGAAAGCTCCGGTACTATCTGATGATATCAGGCAGTTAGTGGAAGAGCTGGAAGGGCATGCTGCTGGTGACGATGATGGTGATTCCGGCATAGAAGAAGAGAAGGAAGATATCTTTGACGCCGGGGATGAATTCAGTGAGGAGGACTTCGAAGAGGAGTCTGAGAAGCCTGAGGAGTCTGAAGATTTTGAGGAGGAGCCTGAGGACTCCTATGAAGAAGAGCTTGAAGAAGAGTTTGACGAGGAAGGGTTTGACGAAGAGGACTTTGAGGAAGAAGACTTCGATGAGGAATCGGAGGATGGCTTTGAGGAAGAGGACTTCGATGAGGAATCGGAGGATGGTTTTGAGGAAGCCTATGACGACGATTTTGAAGACGGTTACGAGGATGACCTGGAGGAGGATGATGATTACGAAGACGGCTACGAGGATGAATTAGAGGACGATTACGAAGGCAGTTTTGAGGATGATTTTGAGGAAGGAGATTTCGACGAAGAGGACTTTGAAGAAGAAGACTTTGAAGAGGAAGACTTTGAAGAGGAAGACTTTGAAGAGGAAGACTTCGACGAGGATGATTTTGAAGAAGAGGACTTTAACGGGGAAGATTTCTTTGACGATGAGCTGCCCGAGATAAAAGTCCCTGACGAGGAGCCGGCGTTGGAGATCGAAGAGCCGTCTGAGGAGGAGATCCAAAAGAGGATTAAGAAATCCAAAGGAAGCGGTGTTCCATTCGACACCGGGTTCGTGGTGACGGGAAGGTACGATCTGAGCGCGACAAGCGAGATTGGCCTTAAGGCCGGGCTTACGGAGGAACAGAAGAAATTGTTCTCTTATTTCGTACCTGTCCGTGGGATGAGCGAACAGCTGGTAAACGTCCTTGACAATGACAGAAGGGCGCAGAGACAAGGCACTTCCAGGACGGGCAACTTGCTTGTGATCGGACGTAAAGGCTCCGGGAAGACGGTCCTTGCAGTCGACATTGTGAAAGCGATCCAGAAGCAGAGGAACTTAAAGCAAGGGAAAGTCGCTATTGTGACGGGAGACTCCCTGAATAAAAAGGAGCTGGCAAACATCATTCAGAAGCTAAAAGGTGGAGCGATCATCATAGAGAAGGCAGGAAAGCTCAATTCCAGGACTATTAAGGAGCTGAACCTCCTGATGGAGAAGAAGACAGGAGAGATGCTGTTCGTCCTGGAAGATCAGAGAAAGCCGCTGGAAAGGATCCTGACGGCAAATCCTGACTTCAAGAAGAAGTTCACATCCAGGCTGGAGCTGCCGGTGTTCATTAATGATGAGCTTGTAACTTTTGGCCAGACATATGCGAAAGAGAACGGATATAAGCTGGACGAGATGGGCATTCTTGCTTTGTACAGCAGAATTGATGTGATGCAGAGGGAGGATCATGTAGTTACGGTCGCAGAAGTAAAAGAGATTATGGATGAGGCGATTGAGCACTCGCAGAAAGCGAATGTGAAGCATCTTGCAAGGCGTATGTTCGGAAAGAGCACCGATGATTCTGACAGAGTCATTCTGAAAGAAGAAGATTTTAAGATCTAAGTTTTATCGGAATGTAAGGGGAACAGGCGATATGGGAAAAAAGAAGAAAAGCTATGAAGTAGGAGAACTCGACGAGTATTTATTCGGGCAGGGGAATCATTATGAGATTTATAAGAAGCTGGGATCTCATATGGTAAAAGACGGGAAAAAAGAAGGGGTATATTTTGCAGTGTGGGCGCCTAACGCCAGAACGGTTTCTGTCGTAGGAGAATTTAACGAATGGGATATGACGGCGAATCCGATGAAGAGGGAAAAGAACATCGGCATTTATACGTGCTTTATCCCAAATGTGCGGAAATATTCAATGTATAAATATTGTATTGAAACGTATACAGGCGAGTATATCTTTAAGGCAGACCCGTATGCGAACCACGCGGAGACGCGCCCGGGGAATGCATCTAAAGTAGTGGATATCGAGCATTTGAAGTGGACGGACGATCTATGGATGGATGCAAGAAAGACGTGGGTCCATACAGAAGAGCCGGTTTCAATCTACGAAGTGCATATCGGCTCCTGGATGCGGCATCCTGGCAGAGAGGACGAAGGGTTCTACACTTACAAAGAGTTTGGCCGGGAAATCGTGAAATATGTAAAAGACATGGGCTATACCCATGTGGAGATCATGGGCATAGCGGAACATCCTTTTGACGGCTCCTGGGGATATCAGGTGACGGGATATTTCGCACCGACGAGCAGATACGGCACGCCGGAAGATTTTGCATGGATGGTGAATTATCTCCATCGCAATAAGATAGGGGTCATTTTGGATTGGGTTCCGGCACACTTCCCAAGAGACGCGCATGGGCTGGCTGATTTTGACGGAACGCCGACTTATGAATATGCCGATCCGAGAAAGGGAGAGCATCCAGACTGGGGGACGAAGATATTCGACCTTGGCAAGAATGAAGTGCGTAACTTCCTCATCTCCAACGCGCTGTTCTGGATCGAGCATTTCCATATAGACGGGCTTCGCGTGGACGCGGTGGCTTCGATGCTCTACTTAGACTACGGAAAACAGGACGGCCAGTGGGTGGCGAATAAATACGGCGGGAACCAGAACCTGGAGGCGATTGATTTCTTCAAGCATCTGAATTCTGTCGTGCTTGGCAGGAATCCGGGGACGCTTATGATCGCGGAGGAGTCTACGGCATGGCCGAAGATTACCGGGGATGTGGAAGACGACGGGCTTGGCTTCAGCTTGAAGTGGAATATGGGCTGGATGCATGACTTTACAGAATATATGAAGCTGGATCCGTATTTTAGAAAAGACAATCACAATGCCATGACGTTCGCTATGAGCTATGCGTACAGTGAGAAATATATTCTTGTCCTGTCCCATGATGAGGTTGTGCATCTGAAATGCTCTATGCTCAATAAGATGCCGGGACTGGGCTTTGACAAGTATGCCAACTTGAAGGCAGGGTACGCGTTTATGACGGGGCATGTGGGAAAGAAGCTGCTCTTCATGGGCCAGGAGTTCGCTCAGCTCAGGGAGTGGAGCGAGGAGCGGGAGCTGGATTGGTATCTTCTGGAAGAGCCGGAGCATCAGGCGATCCAGAACTGGGTGAGGGATCTGCTCCACCTGTACAAAAAGAAAAAGGCGCTGTATGAGATGGATCAGTCCTGGAAAGGGTTCGAGTGGATTAACGCAGATGATGCATACCGGAGCATTTACAGTTTCGTGCGGCATTCAAAAGACAATAAGAAGAACTTGCTCTTCGTCATCAATTTTACGCCTATGGAATGGGACGATTACCGTGTCGGAGTCCCAGAGAAGAAGCAGTACAAGCTGATCCTTAACAGCGATGATGTAAAATACGGGGGCAAAGGCGAAGAGAGGCCGCTTGCATATAAAGCGCAGAAGCAGGAGTGCGACGGCAGGGATTTCTCCTTTGCGTACAAATTACCGCCGTATGGGGTAGCAATATTTGAATTTTAAGAAAACAGCATTTAAGCCCGGGCAGGCGGGCAGCATCCGAGATGCCGTCCGCCTGCCCGGGCTTTTCCATTTATCTGAATATCCTTCCCATCCTTTCTTCAAATACCTCCTGAGAGAGGATTCCCTGTAGGAAGCCTACGATTCTCCCGCCCCTGAAGAATACGAAAGTGGGTATAGTGTTAGAAGTGAACTCGTCTGCAAGGTCGGGGGACTCTTCGATGTCGACTCCACAGAACTTGATATGTCCGGCGTACTTTTTCTCAATATCTTCTACAATTGGCTTCATCATAGCGCATTTCCCGCACCAGAGAGCATAAAACATGACGACGACGGGAAGATCCCGGTCACAGGTTTCTATTTTAAAATTTCTGGCTGTTAATCGCAGCATAATCTCTTGCCACCTTTTTATTTCCGGCAGTCCGGGCCGGGGTTCAATATGTTGTACACCTCGCATAACCCTTTACGGAAACAAGACCAAAAATGCCCGCCGCACTTCCTGCGGTAAGTAAGCAGACAGAGATAATGTTTCAGAGGCTTTCTGCATCGTTTCCCCATTTCGGACTCCTAAAAAAATTCTTACTTTATTATATGATGCTAGGGTCAAAAGGTCATGCATTTTATGCTTGCATAAAAAGGCATGGCTTTTGGCTCCAATATCATTGTCTTCGTGCAATTAATTTGCATATGGGGTTGTCCATGGATGAGAACTTCTCTTCATATTCGGTCATGACGTTCCCTTCGTTCATGGCCTCGTCATGATGCAGATCATAGGTGCAGGCGGATAAGGACCAGACAGAAGATTCCCGGATCGTACGGACGGAAAATTCAAAAAGGCCTCTGTTATCTGTCTTAAGCTCTATCTGCCCGTCTGTGGACAATATGTGGCTATATCTCTCAAGGTATTCCCTGGAGGTGAGGCGGCGGTGCGCGTGCCGGGCTTTTGGCCACGGGTCAGAGAAATTCAGGTAGATGCGATCCACTTCTTCCGGTGAGAAGACGGATTCGATATGCGCCGCATCCATACAGATGAACCTGAGGTTGTCGAGGGGCCGGGGATCCTCCGGGCTCTTCGGAGGGGATATCTTCTCCACCGCCCGAAGGAGGACGCTGGAATAACGCTCGATGCCGATATAATTGATATGAGGATTGTATCTGGAAAGAGAGAGGATGAATTGTCCTTTCCCCATGCCTATCTCGATGTGTATGGGATTATGATTTCCAAATACTTCCTGCGCCCAGCTCTCGCGATGGGAAGAACCGTCCTTAACGACGAGCGGGCACGCGCATAATACGCTGTCGGCGCGGGGGATATTTCTAAGACGCATAACAGAGGCCTCCTTATCAGTGCTTTTTCGCATGATAAGTGTACCGTGCTTTGGCGCAAAAGTCAAATTTGTAAAATATATTAAAAGTAAGTATTTTACATACATTTTAGATAAGTTTTTTGTAAAAATTTACTATAGTAATTTAAATGGAATAAGAGTATTTTAGTAAGTATCATAAGTTATTCATAATTTAGGCAGAAATGGGGGCGGCTATATGAATTCTGTTATTGAAAAATTAGCAGAAATCGAGGCGGCGGCAGAGGCTGTGGTGGAGCGGGCTGGAGAGCAGAAGGCTGAGATAGAAAAGGAGCTGCAAGAAAAGCGGGATGCTTTTGACCGTGACGTTGCGGCCAGGACAAAGAAGGAGCTGGATCTGATCCGCCGTGAGCGGGAGGAGAAGATGGAAGCTCTTCTTCTGGAGCAGCGGGAGAAGAACCAGTCTGTCATAGAAGAGCTGGAGCGGGAATATGCAGATAACCATAGCGCGTATGCAGGATCCATCTTGCAGAAGATCATTGAGGTGTAGGATATGGGGAACCTTATGTCATATAGCGGCATCGTCGCTAAAGTGTGCGCTATGCAGGCAAAGCTCCTGTCAGAGAGGGACTTCGAGGCTATCGCAGGGATGAGGAGCGTCCCGGAAGCCATTGAATTCCTGAAGAGCAAGCCGGCCTATGAAAAGTACATTGGGCAGATGGATGTGTCTCTTTACCACAGGGGGAACGTTGAGAAGGTGTTAAGTGAGTCGCTGTTTGACGACTACGCGCGGATATTCCGGTTCTCAGGGATCCGGCAGAAGAAGTTCCTGAAGCAGTACTGGAAGAGGTATGAAGTGGCTCTGATCAATTACTGCCTTCGCATTGTATTTAACCATTATGAGAAGCCTTTTGATCTGGAACATAAAAAACAGTTTTTTGACAGATATTCGAGGATATCTATTGACAGGCTTATCACTTCTAAAAATGTCGAAGAGCTGGTAGACAATCTGAAAGATACAGAGTATTATGAGCCGCTTCGGAAGCTTCGGGATTCGGGAGCCGCTACATTGTTCGATTACGATCTTGCTCTGGATCTTTATTATTTCTCCACGATGTGGCGGAAGGGGAAACGCCTTTTATCGGGAAAGGAGAAGGAGATATTCCTTCGGGATTTCGGCACGAAGATCGACCTTCTGAACCTTCAGTGGACATATCGTGCGAAGAAATATTATAACATGCTGGCTCCGGATATCTATATGCTTACGATCCCTTACCATTATCGTCTGAGCGTAGAGGAGTTCAAGCTTCTGGCGGAGGCGCCGACAGTGGAGGAGCTGGAGCGCAGGATGGCCGGCACTTATTATGCGAGAAGGTACCATGCACAAGATGTGAAGTCGCTGGAGAGAAGCTGCAAAGACATCTTGAGGCACCTGTATATATTGGATAAACGGCGCGATCCATATTCGATCGCTACGATTAACACGTATTTATTTTTAAAAGAAGAAGAGATTGATAAATTAACAACAGCCCTTGAGTGTATCCGCTATGGTTTGTCCAGGGCAGAGACGTTAGGGTACCTGGGAGGTGTGGTTTAATGATTGTGAAGATGAAGTTCTTAAGCGTCAGCGGCCCTAAGGCGGATATTGACCGTGTGTGCGAGGTGTACCTCTCCAAATACGAGATGCAGCTTGAGAATGCGGTCACTGAGCTTAAGACGGCGGATAACCTTCTGCCTTTTGTGGAAATGAACCCGTATAAAGAGCCGCTTGCTAAAGTAGAGCAGTTTGTAAAGTTCCTTCCAACAGGAGAGTACCATGCGGATCTGAGCATAGAGAAAGAGGACATTCTGAAGCTTGTGCGGGACATCAATCATGATTATCTGGAGCTCATGGAGAGAAAAGAGCTGCTTAAAAGAAAGCGAGATGAGCTAAAAGAGAGGGCCGACGTGCTGGAGCCTTTCCGCTCTTTGGACGTAGATATCCAGAAAGTCATGAAGTATCAGTATATGCAGGTCCGCTTCGGGAGGATAGGCATAGATTATTACCGCAAGCTGGAACGGTATCTCTTTGAGGATCTGAACGCAGTGTTCCTGGAAGGGATCCGGAGCGACAGCCATGTGTACGGATGCTACTTTGTCGCCAACGCCGATGTGAGCAAGGTGGACTCGGTATTTAGCTCTCTGCATTTTGAGCGGATCTCCCTCGCAGGAGAATATGTGGGGACTCCTGCGGCGGCTTATGAGAGCATCATGCAGGAGATCGAAGATACGAAGAGCGAGATCGGGCGGATAAGACAAGAGATACAGACGCTTATGAAGAGCCATGGAGCGCAGCTTCTGGGAGCAAGGAAGCGTCTGGAGAATATGTGCGATAACTTCGACGTCCGCAAGCTGGCCGCAAGGATGAATGACGATCAGTCAGAATCTTATATCTTGTGCGGCTGGATGGGAGAAGAAGATGTAGAGGCATTTGTGAAAGAGGCAGAGAAGGACGAGAAAGTGTTCATTATGGTGGAGGAAGACCGCGCCAGGTATTTTGGAGAGCCGCCCACGAAGCTTAAGAACCCGAAGCTCTTCCGGCCTTTTGAGATGTTTATCCGCATGTACGGCCTGCCTGCCCACGATGAGCTTGACCCGACTATGTTCGTGGCGATTACGTATACGTTCATCTTTGGAGCCATGTTCGGCGACGTAGGGCAGGGGCTCTGCCTGTTCTTAGGAGGAGGGCTTTTATATCTTACGAAGAAGATCAACCTTGCAGGTATCATCTCTGTTGCGGGTATATTTTCGACATTTTTCGGCTTTATGTTCGGAAGTATATTCGGGTTCGAGGATATTCTGGAAGCCCGCTGGCTAAGGCCTGCGGAGGCGATGGCAAACCTGCCGTTCATAGGACAGCTGAACACAGTATTCGTCATCGCGATCGCGTTCGGAATGGCGCTCAATATACTGGTGATGCTGTTCAATGTAGCGAACGCGGCCAAAGCCCATGATCTTGAAAATATGCTGTTCTCGCAAAATGGCCTGGCAGGGCTTGTATTCTATGGATTCTTAGTTCTGACGATCGTCCTGTACATGACAGGGCACAGAGTTCCAGGGAATGTGCTGATGGTTATATTCCTTGGGGGGCCTGTATTGTGCTTTGTGTTCAAGGAGCCGCTCGGGAACCTGGTCAGAAGGAAGCGGGAGAAGATAGAAGAGGGGAAAGTGATGTTTATCGTGCAGGCATTCTTCGAGCTGTTTGAGACGATGCTCAGCTATTTCTCCAACACGATCTCTTATGTCCGTATCGGGGCATTCGCAGTGAGCCACGCGGCCATGATGGAGGTCGTGCTCATGCTTTCGGGAGCGGCCAACGGTAATACGAACTGGATCGCGTTCGTACTCGGGAATATTATTGTGTGCGCCCTGGAGGGCCTGGTCGTCGGGATCCAGGTGCTGAGGCTGGAATATTATGAGATGTTCAGCCGCTTCTATAAGGGGAATGGGCGAGAATTCAAGCCATTTAATGAGCATAAGTGAGAATAAGTAAAAAACAGAGCGAATATGAGGAGGATCACAATCATGACATTAGCAGTAAAATTATTATTAATCGGCGCCTTAGTACTTGGCATCATTATTCCGTTCGGCTACTATCTGATCGGTGAGAAGAATAAGAAACGTTATAAGAGAGCTGTGGGCGCCAATGCATTCTTTTACTTTGGCGCGATGACGATCGCGGCGATCATGATGTTCGGCGGGAGCCCGGTGCACGCGGCAGACGCGGCGGCTTTCGCGGGAAATGCAACGGGGCTTGGCTATATTGCAGCCGCACTGTCAACCGGTCTGTCATGTGTGGGCGGCGGCATCGCCGTGGCGAGCGCGGCGAGCGCGGCGCTTGGGGCGATCAGCGAGGATTCGAGCGCGCTTGGCAAGTCCCTTATCTTCGTGGGCCTTGCAGAAGGCGTGTGCCTGTATGGGCTTATCATATCCTTTATGATCCTGGGGCAGCTCTAAGATGAGGATGTATCTGATCAGTGATAATGTCGATACTCTGACGGGAATGCGTCTTGCAGGCGTGGACGGAGTGGTAGTCCACGAGCGGCAGGAGCTCAAAGCGGCGATAGAGAACGCTATGGATAATAAGGATGTAGGGATTATCCTGCTGACTGAGAAATTCGGGCGGGAATTCCCGGATCTTATAAACGAGATCAAATTGGAGCGGACGATGCCGCTTCTCATCGAGATTCCCGACAGGCACGGAACCGGACGTAAGAAAGACTTTATCACATCTTATGTAAATGAAGCGATAGGGCTGAAGCTATAGCACAAGAAAGGGAAGCAGGTGATATAGGTGACTTTGCAGGAAAAGACGGCGCATATTAAGGATGCGGCTATGCTGGAAGCGAGGATGCAGGCGGATGCGATCGTCGGACAGCACAGAAAAGCGCTTGAGAACATAAATGAGCAGCACAAGGCGGAGATCCTGCGCCAGTCCGAGACCCGTATTAAAGCGGAGGTGACTTTGGCGAAGCAGCAGTTTGCCATGGCCGCCTCTAAGGCACAGCTGGAGCTTAAGCGGGAGCTTGGGAAGACGCAGAAGCAGCTGAAGAAGGAGATATTCAGGGAAGTAGAAGAGAAGCTTCAGGAGTTCATGAAGACAGAAGGTTACAAAAGGCATCTTGTCTCCTATGTCGAGAAGGCCGCGAAGTTTGCGGGCGGCGAGGAGATGACGCTCTATATTAACGAGACAGACGCGGACAAAAAGGACTGGCTGGAAGAGCATACAGGCATGACTCTGACGGTGAGCAAGGAGGACTTTGTCGGAGGAGTCCGTGCGGTCATCCATGGGAGGAATATTCTGATTGATTACGCCTACAAAGGCGCGCTGGAAAGAGAATATCAGAACTTCACATTTAAGGGAGGTACGGGAATTGGCTAGTAAGAACACGGGAAAGATATATGGAATCAACGGCCCCGTTATCTATCTGAAAGGGAAGACTGCGTTTAAGATGTCGGAGATGGTGTATGTCGGCGAGGAGAAGCTGGTCGGGGAAGTCATCTCTCTTGACAGGGACATGACGACGATCCAGGTATATGAGGAGACTTCGGGGCTCCGCCCGGGCGAGGAAGTGGAGGCCACCGGATCGGCTGTGTCTGTATGCCTTGCGCCAGGGATCCTGAACAATATATTTGACGGTATTGAGAGGCCTCTTGAGAGCATTGCCGAGAAAGGCGGGGCCTTCATTACGAAAGGCGTCACCGTAGATCCTCTTGATACGGAGAAGCTGTGGGAGGCGCATATAACGGTGAAGGAAGGGGATGTGGTGCACGGCGGGAGCATTATTGCAGAAGTCCCCGAGACACGGGCTATCGTCCACAAATGTATGGCCCCCCCGGACATAGAGGGCACAGTCGTACGTACAGTGCAGGACGGGCAATACACGATCCAGGACACATTGGTCGTTGTGGAGCAGCAGGACGGGACGAAGAGAGAGCTGTCCATGGCCCAGCGGTGGCCGATCCGTGTGCCGAGGCCAGTGCATCACAGGTATGCGGCCAGCGAGCCTCTTGTGACGGGGCAGCGGATACTGGACACGATGTTCCCGATCGCCAAGGGAGGGACGGCGGCGATCCCAGGCGGGTTCGGGACGGGGAAGACTATGACCCAGCATCAGATCGCAAAGTGGGCCAACGCAGATATTATTATCTATATCGGCTGCGGCGAGCGTGGAAATGAGATGACGCAAGTACTCGAAGAGTTCTCGGAGCTTACGGATCCGAAGACGGGGAATCCGTTGATGGACAGGACGACACTGATCGCCAATACGTCCAATATGCCTGTGGCTGCCCGTGAAGCTTCCATCTATACCGGGCTTACGCTGGCGGAGTACTATCGGGATATGGGATATGATGTGGCCATTATGGCGGACTCCACATCCCGCTGGGCGGAGGCTCTGCGGGAGCTGTCGGGACGTCTGGAGGAGATGCCGGCAGAAGAAGGCTTCCCGGCGTACCTTGCCTCAAAGCTGTCCGCATTCTATGAGCGTGCAGGGATGATGCAGACATTGAATGGAGAGACAGGATCGGTGTCTATTATTGGTGCGGTATCTCCACAGGGAGGCGATTTTTCGGAACCGGTGACACAGAATACGAAGCGTTTCGTCAGATGCTTCTGGGGGCTTGATAAGTCTTTGGCGTATGCAAGACATTTCCCGGCTATCCACTGGCTGACCAGCTACAGCGAGTACCTTCCAGACCTGGCGGGGTGGTATGCGGACAATGTGTCGCCTGAGTTCGTAGATTACAGGAACCGTATAATGGCGCTTCTAAACCAGGAGAGCAGCCTTATGGAGATCGTGAAGCTGATCGGGGGCGACGTGCTCCCGGACGATCAGAAGCTGATCCTGGAGATAGCGAAGGTGATCCGCCTTGGGTTCTTGCAGCAGAATGCGTTCCACAAGGACGATACGTGCGTGTCGATGGAAAAGCAGTTTAAGATGATGGACGTAATCCTCTGCCTGTATAAGGCGGCGCGCAAGCTGGTCGCTATGGGGATGCCGATGTCTGTGCTGAAGGCGGAGGGCATATTTGAGAAGGTTATTGCGATCAAGTATGATGTGCCGAATGACAACTTGCAGATGTTGGATATGTACAAAGAAGACATTGACAGGTTTTATCATAGAGTCATTGAGAAGAATGGATAGAGGGAGGAGCCGAATATGGCAATAGAATATCTTGGGCTTAGCAGCATTAACGGGCCTCTCGTTGCCCTGGAGGGGATTCAGGAGGCTTTCTTTGACGAGATCGTAGAGTTTATTGTAGACGGCAGTACGAAGAAGATGGGGCGTATTGTGGAATTGAATGAGGACAAAGCGGTTATCCAGGTATTTGAGGGGACGGAGAATATGTCCCTTGCCAATACCCACACGAGGCTGTCCGGGCATCCTATGGAAGTGACTGTATCGCCGGATATGCTCGGAAGGACATTCAACGGCATCGGCCGCCCTATCGACGGGCTGGGCACGCTCCATTCTGCAGACAGAAGGGATGTGAACGGGCTTCCGCTCAATCCTGTAAAAAGAGAATATCCGAGAAATTATATCCGCACTGGTATATCTGCGATCGACGGGCTGACTACGCTGATCCGGGGGCAGAAGCTGCCGATCTTCTCAGGCAACGGGCTTCCCCACGATCAGCTGGCGGCGCAGATTGTAAAGCAGGCGTCTCTTGGGGATAGTTCTGATGAGGAGTTTGCGATCGTGTTCGGTGCTATGGGCGTGAAGCACGATGTGGCGGACTTCTTCCGCAGGACGTTCGAGGAGAGCGGTGTCTCCGATCATGTGTGCATGTTCCTGAACATGGCCAACGATCCGGTAGTAGAGCGTCTTATTACGCCGAAGGTCGCTCTTACTGTAGCGGAATATCTGGCCTTTGAGTGCAACATGCACATTCTTGTTATACTGACAGATATGACCTCTTTTGCAGAGGCTATGCGCGAGGTATCTTCTTCCAGAGGGGAGATCCCTTCAAGAAAAGGCTATCCCGGCTACTTATACAGCGAGCTGGCCACGATTTATGAGAGGGCCGGCATCGTGGAAGGAGCGGGAGGCTCGGTGACCCAGCTGCCGATCCTGACTATGCCCAACGACGACATTACCCATCCGATCCCGGATCTTACCGGCTATATTACGGAAGGGCAGATCGTGCTGGATCGGAATCTGTACGGACAGTCGATCTATCCGCCGATCAGCGTACTGCCGTCCCTGTCCCGTCTTATGAAGGACGGCATCGGAAAGGGGTATACGAGGGAAGACCATCAGGATCTGGCGAACCAGCTGTTCTCTTCCTATGCGAAAGTGGGCGAAGCGAGGAATCTTGCTTCCGTCATCGGGGAAGATGAGCTCTCGCCTATTGATAAGCAGTACCTGAAGTTCGGCGAGGAGTTTGAAAAGCGTTATGTAGGCCAGGGGCCTACAGAGAACCGTACGATCTCCCAGACATTGGATCTTGGGTGGGAGCTGCTGAAGATCCTTCCGCGGGAAGAGCTGGATAGGATCGACACGAAGCTGATGGAGATCTACTGGCCGCGCGAGGAAGAAGCGGTAGGAAAATAAGCAGGAAGGGGGGACGGTTATGGATCCGCGTGAATTTCCTACAAAAGGAAATCTGATGCTTGCCAAGAATTCACTGGCTCTTGCACATCAGGGGTATGATCTCATGGACAAAAAGCGGAATATCTTGCTAAAGGAGCTGATGTCTCTCATTGATGAGGCGAAGGGCATCCAGGAAGAGATAGATTCTACGTTTACCCGCGGGTATGCGTGCCTGCAGCGCGCGAATATCGAGCAGGGGATCAGTAAAGTGCAGGAGTTTGCCTATACGGTCCCGATCGAAGAGTCTATCCGCATACAGACAAGGAGCATTATGGGCACGGAGATCCCGTATGTCAAGTATGATGCGAAGCAGAATGCGCTGACCTATTCTTTCAGTACTACATCAGAATCTATGGATATTGCAAGAGAGGCGTTCCGCGAGGTGAAAAATCTGACGATCAAGCTGTCCATGGTGGAGAATTCGGCCTATCGCCTCGCAGCGAATATTAAGAAGACGCAGAAGCGCGCCAATGCGCTTAAGAATATTACGATCCCTCTGTATACGAACCTTGTCCATACGATTACAAATGCGTTGGAGGAGAAGGAGAGGGAAGAATTCACAAGGCTGAAAGTCATCAAGAAGATGCAGAGCAGCTAGAGAGAGCTCCTTGGGGCTCTTATTCAAGGAATAGTGGGATGTCGGGCGGAAAGCAAGTGAACATAAAAAAGCACAGCGTAATCCCGAGCCACATAAGATAGGTGACGGTAGAGGACGGGATGGAGGACGCCCGTTTTGTAAAGAACGAGACGGTCTGGAGCGACAGGAAGGCTCCGATGATAAAGATCAGTATATCGAGAGCGAGGACCGTTCTTCCGCTTATCCCCGTGTAGGTGTAGAAGAGCATAACAATAGCCAGCGTCCCGCACAGGACGCCCATGAGCCGGAAATAAAAATATGCGGGAGGATAAGGCTTCCTCCTTATACGCACAAAGTGCCACAGAGAATAGGCCAGATACGGGAAGAACAAGAGCTTCAGATGTTCCCAGACAGACTCGTTGACCGGGCAGAAAAGCGCGATGAAAGGGCTTCCTGTGAGCTCATACAGGAAGTGGGACAAAGTCCCCGCAAGTATGAGGAAGAGAAGCGCAGGCCTGTCCTTTCTCGGTATATATCGGTTTAGGAAATCTTTCATAAAAATACCTCCACTGACAATATATGAGAGCGGAGAAGAAAATATGCAAAAAAATGCTTGCATTTTGAGAAACTGTATTATATAATATATCTTGCGTCACATAAAGTGTATGCGAAGGAATATATTATGCGCGATTAGCTCAGTTGGTAGAGCACCTGACTCTTAATCAGGGTGTCCAGGGTTCGAGCCCCTGATCGCGCAGTTGAAATCACTGTTTTTGTAGATTTATCTGCGGGGATGGTGATTTTTTTTGTCTTACGGGAATTTAAAAGGACTGCCTATCTGGGAGGTAGCAGTCCTGAGGAAAAAGTTATGAAAAAGAAAATTATCTGTTCTTTCGAACAATTATAGTATATCCAGAAAGTATGATAAAAATGTGTTGAAAAAGAAAAAAGATTGTGAACAAATTTTAAACGGTCGTAAATAAGTCGATCACTTGTCCTGTCATGACCGGCGGGGCGTCACAGAGAAGATAGAGGATAGCGTCTGCCACAGAGGCTGCGCTTCCCATTTTTATATCGTCCTGCCCCACGTTATGGTTATACACGCGCTGTCCGGGAGTGTCCACGATGCCCGGCGCGACGGCGTTGGCCCGGATCCCATACTCCTGTGCCTGTATGGCCGTCGTCTTGGTCAGAGTCACGATCCCTCCCTTTGCAACGGCGTAGGCTCCCATCTGGGAAGCGATACGCCCCATGCGGGAAGATACGCTTACGATGTCGCCGCTCCCCTGCGCTATCATGACGGGGAGGATCTTATTGATGCACAGGAAGGGGATTTTTAAATTCGTCTTAATAATCTGATCCCACTGCTCCTCGCTCCACTCCCAGATCTTGATCGCCTGGCGGCTGACTTTGTCATAGATCTCCGACGGATATCCTCCGGCGTTATTGACGAGGATGTCGATGCGCCCGTATTTTTCTGCGACTGTGTCGGCCAGGGACTGTACCTGGGCTGCGTCTGTCAGATCGAACGAAAAGGCTTCTCCCTTTCCGCCGTTCTCTTCGATGAGCCTCACTGTCTCGTCGAGATCTTGCTGCGTCCTCGCGACACAGATGGCGGCGGCGCCTTCGCGCGCCACGGCGAGAGCCGTCTCCCGCCCGATCCCTTTGCCTGCGCCTGTGATGATTGCGATTTTACCTTTTAATTTCATAGCAGCTCCTCCTTTGGGATTATATGATCCTTCCTTGCGTCCCCTTCGTAAAGAAATCTGTGGAAGTCGGATATACATAAGCGTCTCCTGTGGCATGCAGCAGGATGACATTTAATTTCCCGCCCAGATTCTTTTTGTCCAGCGCGACGGCCTCCATAAGATCCGCAAGAGGAAGCCCGCATTCAAAGGGCAGCCCATATTTTACCAGGACTTTGCGTATCCTCTCAGAAATGCCCTCGGGAGCCATCTCGCGCTCTTCGGCCAGGCGCATGATCTGGTACATGCCGATGGCCACAGCTTCTCCGTGGCTCTCCCGGTTATATTGGAAATACTGCTCTATCGTGTGCGCCAGAGTGTGGCCAAAGTTCAGCAGCATCCGCTTGCCTGTGTCAAAAGGATCCTCTTCTACGATCGCCCGTTTAATGTCTACACAGCGGCATATGATGTCTGTCAGATCTTCCTTCAAGTCTGTAAAAGAGCTGTGGCCTTCCAGCATCCCGAACAGGTCTGCATCTTTAATGCAGCCGTATTTGATGACTTCGCCCATGCCGTCATGGATGAAGCGCTCTGGCAGCGTATTTAGCACAAGTGGGTCAATGAGCACGAGGGACGGCTGATAGAACGCCCCTACAAGGTTCTTGCCCTGCAAGAGATCTACCGCCACTTTGCCGCCTACAGATGAATCTACCTGCGCCAGCAGGGAGGTCGGTATCTGGATAAAGCCGATGCCCCGAAGATAGCTGGCGGCCGCATATCCGGCCAGGTCGCCGATCACTCCTCCCCCCAGGGCGATTACAAGATCGCTTCTGGACATCCTGGCTTTGAGCAAGGCAGTATAGATGGCGGGGAGAGTGTGGAAGCTCTTGGACTCCTCCCCGTGGGGGATAATAAGCTCATAGCATTCATATTGTGCGGCCAGGGCAGATTTCAGCTTCTCCCCATAGAGGGGATATACGTTATCGTCGGAAATAATCATAATCTTTTTCCCGGAGAATACTTTCTCTATATGTTCTGCTGCCTCGTCCATAATACCGTTCTCAATATAGATGAGATAGCTGTTCTTCCCCAGGTCTACGTATAATTTCATAATATCGCCTTTTCTTCTTGTATTTAGTCTGCTGTCTTCCCGATGATCTTCGCGATACCGGATACTTGTCTGATCAATTCTTCGTACTTTTTGGGCTTCAGAGATTGTGCGCCGTCGCACAGCGCGCATTCAGGATTGTTATGCACTTCGATCATAAGCCCGTCTGCTCCTGCTGCGACGGCCGCCTTTGCCATGGGCTCTACGAGCCACCATTTCCCTCCGGCATGGCTTGGGTCGATGACGATCGGGAGATGCGTCAGCTTCCGGCCTACGGGTATGCTCTGGAGATCCAGCGTATTTCTTGTAAAGCTCTCAAAGGTACGGATCCCCCGCTCGCAGAGGATTACATTTTCATTTCCGGCGGCCATAATATACTCCGCTGACATGAACCATTCCTCGTAAGTGGCGTTTAAGCCTCTTTTTAACAGGATTGGCCGATCGATGTCCCCCAGGCGCTTTAAAAGGTCAAAATTCTGCATATTGCGCGCGCCGATCTGGATTAAGTCTACTTTCTCATGGAAAATATCCAGATGCGCTGTGGACATCAGCTCCGTTACGATTGGAAGCCCGGTGGCCGCCTTCGCTTCGCACAGGATGTTAAGCCCGTCAAGCCCCATGCCCTGGAAAGAGTACGGGCTTGTGCGAGGCTTAAATGCGCCGCCTCTTAGAAGGTTGGCTCCCGCCGCCTTTACGGTCGTGGCAATCTCAAGGACCTGCTCTGTCGATTCGACGGAGCAGGGGCCGGCGATGAGGCCCAGATGCCCGCCCCCAATCTTTACTCCCGACACATCTATGACGGAATCTTCCGGGTGGAATGCGCGGCTGGCCAGCTTGTACGGCTCTTGTACATGCATGACCTTTGTAACGGACGGATCGACCTCGAAAAGCTTTATATCAATGCGGGTCGTATCGCCGATACAGCCGATGATCGTCATCTCAGAACCTTCAATAATATGGGTATCAAGCCCGCGCGCTTTGACCATCTCCTCTACACGGGCAATCTCCTGTTTTGTTGTACGTGGTTTCAATACAATAATCATAATGTCAACTCCTTGCTGCATGTATATATACATGAAAGTACCTTTTATACTACGTTTTAAGCGGGGATTTGTCAATGGAGCTTTTGCATTTTTACACATGCAAGCCAGAAGGGTGGGGCAGTTGACGCATAAAGATGTATTTGTTAGAATAGAAAAGCAAGGATTTGTTAAGAAATAAAATAATTTACATACAAGAGGACGCCCGAGGGAGGGTACATCTGATTATAGGAGGAGAAGCGATGCTTGGATTAACATTCGGGGAACAGGTCAAAGTCGTCCTGAACCGTAAGGGCATGACGATTAAGGAGCTGGCCGAGATCATTGAGGAGCGGACCGGGAAGAAGATGTCCCGCCAGAATTTAACACAGAGGCTTTCGAGAGATAATTTTCAGGAGCAGGACATGCGTATGATCGCCGGGATCCTGGGCTGCCCTCTGCACTTGAGCATACTGGAAGAAAGCCCGGCCGCAGGCGAGGCTCGTTTGCAGGAGCCGGAGGCGGAAGAGGCAGGGACAAAGAGCCGGGAAGCCTCGGTACAGCCTGCTGCGCGCGCGCAGGAGAACGACGAAGAGGTGCGGCGGCAGGAAAGCGCAGAAGACAGACATGTCATAGAGGGCGCATATACAGAAGATGGATCTGAGAAGGGCATACATGTGGACGGATCATACACGGCGGACAGGCATACGGACGGCCGTGAGGCGCGGTCCAGGGATAGCCGTGAGAGCGACAGCGGCGCGGCGGCAAGAAAGGAAAGGAAGCAGGGCTGGGGATTCCATCTTCACAGAGCCAGGGAAAAGGGAGAAGAACAGGAAGTGCTTGTGGAAGACGTGTTAAGCGAAGACGTGCTTGTGGGAGACGTCTTAAGCGACGGGATATTAGATGAGGAAGAAGATACGGAGCATGGAGATGTGAACCCTTATACAGGGAGAGAGTACAAGACGAACAGTGTGCGCGTCCACCCGGAGAGGATCGGGTATGTACAAGTGTACGACCGTGCGGAGCACAAGTGGACGGATATGACGGAATGGGCGTTCTTAGGCTACCAAGAGCGGAAGAAAGCGCTTCTTGGAAATGACTATGAGCCGCCGATCTATCTGGATTAAGTACGCTTAAGAGTTAGGAGTGGAGATTTATGGACTGGGAACAGCTACTGTCTACAAAGCGGAGCCGGGGGGCTTCGGGGAAAGCAAAATATGCAAGAAGCGCGGATCTTCGCAGTGAGTTTGAGAAGGATTACCACAGGATCATCGGGAGCGCGTCGTTCCGGCGGCTACAGGATAAGACGCAAGTATTCCCACTGGATAAGAGCGACTTTATACGCACAAGGCTGACGCACTCGCTGGAGGTATCTTCCTTTGCCAAATCTCTTGGGCAGAATATTGGGGAGAACATCCTTGCTTATAAGAGGGATCCTGGCTTTACGCCCCGAATGAAAGAGGACATATGCAATATCCTGCAATGTGCAGGGCTGATCCATGATATTGGGAACCCTCCTTTCGGACACTTTGGAGAGACGTCTATCCGGGAGTGGTTCGTGAGGAACCTTCCTGTTATGTCTTATCATGGAAGACCGTTGGAGGAGGCACTGACGCCCCAGATGCGGGAAGATTTCTATCATTTTGAAGGGAATGCACAGGCGCTGCGGCTCGTGACGAAGCTGCACTTCCTTGTGGACGAGCAGGGGATGAACCTGACATATGCCCTCCTGAATACGATTGTGAAATATCCTGTCGCCTCAACGCAGATTAATAAAGGAAGCGGGAACATTAAGGATAAGAAGATGGGCTATTACTATGCGGATGCGGAGATCTTTGAGGAGATCCAGAAAGAGACGGGGACGAACGGCAGCAGGCATCCGCTGGCTTTCATTTTAGAGGCGGCGGACGATATTGCCTATAAGACGGCCGATATTGAGGACGCTTTCGTCAAAGGCTTCCTCACTTATCACAAATTGTTGGAAGAGCTGCAAGAGCTGCAGCAGACGTATGTTCTGGATGAGAAGGCGTTCAGGCCCGCGGACAAGCTGGAAGAGCTGTATGCGAGGGGCAGGGAGCGCCATGTCGGCAACCCGGAGGAGTATGCTATCAAGAACTGGATCGTGCGGGTGCAGGGCTTTCTGATCAACTGCGCTACTTTTGGGTTTACATCGAACTATGGGGCGATTATGAGCGGCGAGTACAAGTATGACTTGTTCCATCGTACATTTGCAGAGAGGCTGATGGATCTTTTGGGAGATCTGGCATACCGGGAAGTATTTACGTCGGAATCCATTTACCGGATGGAAGTGGCGGAGGCGGCGATGATAGATTTCCTTATGGATAAGTTCGTCACGGCGATCATACAGTATGACGATGGAAAGGAGCGCAGAGGCTCCATCGATCTTCGGATGGTGTCTTTTATCTCGGGGAATTATAAGAAGGCCTATCATTTCCATGCAAAAGGGAAGACGGACGAAGAGAGGCTGTATTTAAGGCTTCTCCTTGTGACAGATTATGTGTGCGGAATGACGGACAGCTATGCGAAACGGCTGTACCAGGAGCTAAGAGCAATGATATAAGTATCTCCTGCTGGTATTTTTTCAGAAGCAGCGGAATAGATTGTGATAAATAAGCCAAAATTAGGAGTGGGATTTTGAAACGATTTATTCGTTATCTGTATGAGTACGAGCAGGGAAAGAGAATGCGTAATGTGGGGTTCGTAAAAGTAGAGCAGGACAGTGGGGAGAGTACTGTCCACATTCATGGGAAAGGGCTTCGATTAAGCGGGATGGAGAGCCTGAAAGTGTCTTTGTTCTACCGGGATGGAGAGCAGGTCCTGGCAGCGCCCCAGGGGGATATTGCCTATATGGGGCCGGCTCTTAACTATAGGCTTCGATATACTGGAGAGGACACGGGGAGGCCGGAGAATTATGACGCTGTGTGCGGGATGCTCCTGGAGAGCTCAGGGGGGAGAAGGTTCGCAGCGGTATGGGACGAAACGCCGATAGATGTAGAGAGCATCCGCCCGTTTGATGTAAATGATGTAAGGGTGGGAGGAACGCAAAGGGAACCGGAAGAAGGCGAAGAGACTGTACAGATGGAAGAGCCGGAGGCTGCGTTTGAGGCTGCGCTGCCGCCTGCTTCAGAAACGATGGAGGATGGAGCCCCTCAGATGGAGGGGGATATGCTGGCAGCGGGAAGCCCTGCGATGGATATGGATGACGAGGAGGAGCCGGTATGCCCGTGGCAGGTAAAGAAGATCCAGCGCAGGGAGATCAGTATGCTCCCACGCTGTGAATGGAGGCTTGCCAATAATAATTTCCTCATGCATGGATATTATAATTATCGCCACCTTGTCCTTCTGGACGACGGAAGGATATTGAAGCTGGGCGTACCTGGGATCTATCACGAGAAAGAGGCGGAGATAGCGGGGAATATGGGCTTTCCTGAATTTATAGAGGCAAAGAGGACGAAGCTTTCCCTTGCCCCGGAGGAATGTGACGAGGAGCAGCCTTTTGGGTATTGGTGCCGCCAGGTGCGCCGCCCGCCCATGTAGCTGTCGGATCAGGGCTTATGGAGAGAACAGATGAAGAATACAGATGAAAAGTATATGAGAGAAGCCATCAGGCAGGCTAGGAAGGCCTATGCCATCGGAGAAGTGCCCATTGGCTGCGTGATCGTGTACGAGGATAAGATAATCGGCCGAGGATATAATCGGAGGACCATTGATAAAAATACGCTGGCGCACGCAGAGCTTATCGCTATAAAAAAGGCCAGTAAGAAGATGGATGACTGGAGGCTTGAGAAGTGTACGATGTACGTGACGCTGGAGCCTTGCCAGATGTGTGCGGGCGCCATTGTCCAGTCCCGTATGGAAAGGGTAGTGGTAGGGTGCATGAACCCGAAGGCAGGGTGCGCGGGGTCTATCCTTAATCTTTTGCAGATGGAGGAGTTTAATCATCAGGCAGAATTGGCTACGGGCGTGTTGGAAGAAGAGTGCAGCCAGATGATGAAAGAGTTTTTTAAAGAGCTGCGGGAAAAGAAAAAATAATACCCATCCGGTGTTTTGCAGCGCATGCCCGGATGGGTATGATATTTTCTTTTTTCGTGCGTTACGCTTCGAACGAAGATCCATGAGCGTTACTTTTGCAGTTAGCTCAGCCCAGGCGACCTCACGGCACCCGGAAGGTTCCGCTTAGTGCTGCTTCGTTCCCGACCTGACACGGTTCGCGGATTTCCGTCGCGTAAGACCCAGACTTCAACGCCACTTACGAAAGGCAGCCCCACAGACATAAGCCCTCCACGTAACATCACCCCTGCTATAGCGGATTGCAGGTACAAGGTACCGCTAACACCCCGGCTGCACGAGTCTTTATTTTACCGTGTTTTGAACAAAAAGTCAATATGCACACAGAGAGATTATCCTGTTTTGAGGCGTGTGCGCCCTTGCCGGCCGAGGGCAGCAGACAAGAAAAACGGCGCGACAAGCCCTGGCCTGTCCGCCGCTTTCTTTGTTTTTAATAATCTGGCGATTGCACGGAGAATACAAAATCGGGGTTATAGTAATTATTGTTTTGTATTCCAAGAACAATATATCACTAAAAAAGACGTTTGGAAATAGTTTCAAGATATAAAAATCAAGAAAAATTATGTGCTTAAAGCACAATTTGTGATAAAATGTAGAAAAGGAGGGGGGATATATGGCTGTTGAGCTAAAAGACCTGTATGCACAGATAAAGCCGACGTATGGAGTAAAGCTGCATACGCACAGCTGCTTCGGGAGATCCATCGGATGGATCCACACGGCAGAAGGGCCGGATTTTGCGCCATTGTTGCACGGGGACGAGCTTATATTCAACTCTGGCCTTCACTATACTTCTGACAAATGGCTGAAGGATTTTATTGACGTTCTGGTGCGGGCCCGCGCAGGAGGGCTGATCGTCTCTCTGCATGACGGCAAGGAGTACCCGCAGGAGATCATAGATTATTGTAATCAGATAAAATTCCCCCTGTTCTCCGCCTCCCGACATACTCCGTACATTGACATTGTCCGTATGTTCTCCGAGATCCTCCTGCGGAATGAACAAAGAGACACAAATCTTACAGCGGCGCTTAAGAATGCCATTTATTATCCCCAGAATGAGGAGGTGTACCTGTCCCATTTTGAGAGCAATGGCTTTTTCCGTGATATGGAATATGTAGTGGTCGTGCTAAGCTGCCATACATACGATACCGAGAACGGCAATGAGACTCTGGAGGAAATTGAGAAAAGGCTCCATTATATGCTAAGAAGCGGGATCATATATAAAGAAAAAGGCCGGCTTATCATCCTCATCGCAGGGGCAAGGCGCGCGCAGGTCGAGAATGAAGTCCGAAAGCTATGCTCCCGGGACGACAATATTTATGCGGGCATCGGGCCCATAGTAAAGGGCGTATGGGACATCCACCTGTCATACGAGAAGGCGTACACGGCCTACCAGCTTACAAAGACAGCTATCCCGACCAACATCCTGCACTACGACGAGCTGGGCGTATACAAAATATTAGCTGACGGGAAAGACTCCCTCTTGTACAAAGCATTTGTGGAAGAGACGCTGGGGAGCTTGTTGGAGTACGACAGGCAGAAAGGGACGGATTATGTGGATATCCTGGAGGCATATTTTGACCATGAATGCAGCACGCTTGGGACATCTCAGGCGCTGTACTGCCATAAGAACACACTGTCCTATAAGCTGAATAAAATAAAAGATATATTGGGGTACGATATATTAGCTAACGAAAACCGGACAAAAATCATGCTTTCCTTTTATATTATGCGGCTGGGGACACCCTAAAACGCAGTTGGGGACACGGGCTTTACGGGATGGGGACGTACGCTTTTGCAAAAAGTGTACGTCCCCATCCCGTAAATATGGTATAATGTTTAGAGTACATTGATATATTATACAGGAGGGGCTACATATGAATGAGAATCGTGTAAAGAGGAACAAGCTGCTTGGCGCCCAGATTATTAAGAATCTGAATGCTCGCAATATGGAAGGCTATTATGCTGAGACGAAGGAGGAGGCGCTGGAAAAAGCGCTGGAATGGATTCCTGAAGGCTCGTCCGTAGCTTGGGGCGGCTCTGTGTCTATCCAGGAGATCGGCCTGAAAGAGGCTATCTGTAAAGGGAATTATAAGGAATACAGCCGGGAGGATGCCAAGACGCCGGAAGAGAAGCGCCAGATCGAGCTGGCGGCCTATGACTGCGACTATTTCCTGACAAGCGCCAATGCAATAGCAGAGGACGGGATCATCGTGAATATAGACGGGCTTGGCAACAGAGTCTCCGCCATTGCGTCCGGGCCAAGAAATGTCATCATGATCGTAGGAATGAATAAGGTCGTAAAAGACGCGGAGGCAGCCGTGTCCCGTGCGAGGAACGAGGCGGCGCCCATAAATGCTCAGAGGTTCGATCTGGAGACGCCATGCGCCAAAACAGGCCAGTGCTTTGACTGTAAACATTTACAGACGATCTGCTGTCAGTTTCTCATTACCAGATTTTCGAAACAGCCGGGCAGGATAAAAATCATTCTTGTAAATGAAGAATTGGGATTTTAGTTATTGACTTCATCAGGGACATTTGTTATAATTACGAGTGTTCTTGATATGGCGCCATAGCCAAGTGGTAAGGCAGAGGTCTGCAACACCTTCATCACCAGTTCAAATCTGGTTGGCGCCTCTTAGGAAAGCTTCAAAACTTAATGTTTTTGAGGCTTTTCTTTTTTTGTTAATGATCTTCTTGCCGATGATTATGTTATAATGGTATTAGATTTTTGAAAGGAGAGCCAGAATATGATATTTGATTCGATACAGAATAAGGAAAACTATAAGGAAGATACGAAGATCTACGAGGCATTATGCTATCTGGAAAATATAAAAAGCTGGGAAGAGGCATTACCAGACACTGTAATCCAGAAAGATTCTATATTTGCAAATCCGGTGTCGTTTATGAGTAAAGAAGAAAAAGACTGTATGTATGAGGCGCACCAAAAGTATATAGATGTCCATTATATTGTCGAGGGAGTGGAAAGGATCGCGACTGCAGATGTAAAGAGCTTGCAGATGCAGATACCATACAGTGAAGAAAAGGATATCGGATTTTATCAAGGAAAAGAGTCAGGCTGCTATCTCCTGAGGCCTGGAGAGTTTATGGTATGCTTTCCAAGCGACGCCCATAAGGTCGCCATGATGGACAGATCGCCGCAGACAGTAAAAAAGATAGTCGTTAAGATTAAAGCTTAGAGCAATCACAGGAGAAAAGGGATTTCTCATGAAGATATTGTTAGTCGCCATCAATGCGAAATATATACATTCAAATCTTGCCATCCACAGCCTTTCTGCATATGCACAGAAGAGGCTGGGAGCGGGGATCGAGATAGAGACGGCAGAGTATACGATCAATCTCCAGACGGATGAGATCCTCCGGGACATTTACAGGAGAAGCCCCGATGTACTCTGCTTTTCCTGTTATATATGGAATATAGCCTATACGGAAGAAGTTGTGCGGGAAATTGGTAAATTGCTTCCGAATACGGATATATGGGCGGGAGGGCCGGAAGTGTCCTATGACGCAAAAAGCGTGCTTGCAAGGCTTCCGCAGATGCGGGGGATCCTGAAAGGGGAAGGAGAGCAGACGTTCGCCGAGCTTTGCGAAGCGTATGAAGACGTGGAGAGCGTGCGGGGCATTGCGTATCGAAACTCTGCTGGGGAGATTGTAGACAATCCGTGGCGGGAGCCGCTGGATCTTGACGATATCCCATTCATTTACGGAGATGTAGATGGAGATAGTGAGCGAGAGGGTTACGCAGGTTGGAGTATGTTTGACAATCGGATCGTCTATTATGAGACGAGCAGAGGATGCCCTTTTTCGTGCAGCTACTGTCTGTCATCGGTGGAGAAGAGGCTGAGGTTCCGAAGCATCCCTCTTGTAGAGCGGGAGCTGCAGTTCTTCCTTGACAGAAGGGCGCCGCAAGTAAAGCTCGTGGACAGGACATTTAATTGTAACCATGAGCATGCCATGGCGGTTTGGACATATATAGCGGAGCATGACAACGGGGTTACCAATTTTCATTTTGAAGTGGCGGCAGACCTGTTAAATGAGGAAGAGATCTCGCTTATAGAGAGTATGCGGCCAGGGCTGATCCAGTTTGAGATCGGCGTGCAGTCCACGAACCCCGTCACGCTTCAGGAGATCCGGCGAACGATGGATTTCTGCCGGGTCAGGGAAAATGTGGCGCGGCTTAAGAAGGCGGGGAACGTCCATCAGCACTTAGATCTTATCGCGGGGCTGCCGTTTGAGGATATCAAGAGCTTCGCGCGCTCTTTTGACGATGTCTATAAGTGTAAGCCCGACCAGCTGCAGCTGGGCTTTTTAAAAGTCCTGAAAGGCTCTTATATGGAAGGAAACAAGGAGGCTTACGGGCTTGTGTGCAAAAGCTCGCCTCCTTATGAAGTCTTATATACAAAATGGCTGTCTTACCGGGACGTCCTGGAGCTGAAAGGGATCGAAGAGATGGTGGAGATATATTACAACAGCGGGCAGTTCGCGCACACGGTAGAAGTGTTGGAGAGAAAGTACGATTCGCCTTATCAGATGTATAAGGAGCTGTGGCAATATTGCGACGAGGAGGGATTTCTTGGAGTGCAGCATAAAAGGGAAGCCAGATACGGGACGCTCCTTTCTTTCGTGCAGCAATATTTCCCGCATGATACGGAAGAGACGCGGGAATTTCTTATATATGACTATTATCTCAGGGAAAATGCCAGGAGCCGTCCGCATTTTGCGGGAGAGTACACGGTAGAGAAAGAGTTTTTAAGAAAATTTTATGAAAGGGAGGAGACAGAGCGACGCTATCTTCCAGAATACCAGTTATATGACAAAAACCAGATGCGTAAAATGACACATATAGAGAGATTTGAGAGGATGGGGAAAATATTACTTTTTGATTACAAGTGCAGAAACCCGTTGAACAGGGAAGCGAGAACGTGTATGATAGAAGAAGGGAAAGAAGAAAGGAAGAGATAAATTGAATTTCCATAATAGAAGAGCAAGAAGGATTATGGCGATCGTAATTCTTGTAATCATCCTGGCAATGGTGGCGACATCGGTGATCCCATATATAATGGGCTGATCGGGCGATGGCCGCAGGCGGGAGCTGTAAGGCGAGGGGCAGGGACATAGAAGTGGAACAGAGAAGAAGAGGAGGCAATCTGAAGGTAAAGAGCAGAAGACGAAGGAAAAAAGCGCAGATCCTGGCGGTTTTTATTTTTGTGTGTGCAGTTCTTGTACTGGGGATTACAAATCTTGTCCTGAATCGGTACGTGTCCAAATTCCCGGAAGACGTCATTGCAGATAATGTTTTCGTTGGGGCTACAGACGTGTCTGGCATGAGCAAGGATGAAGCAAGGGCTGTTCTTGAAGCCCGTCTGGAAGAGGACAAAGCCGTCGCTGTTTCTGTGCAGGTAGGCGAACAGAGAGCAGAAGGTACGCTGGCGGAATACGGGCTTGCATATAAGGATCTTGGCAGGACGGTGGATAAGGCGATGGGCTACGGCAAGGAAGGAAGCCTGTGGAGCCGTTTTTGGAAGCTGCGCCGTCTGGGGAAGAAGAAAGCGGTCTTAGGAGAGGATCTTATCCTGTCAAAAGAAGCGGGGGCGGAGATCCTCGCAGAGCGGGCCGCGCCTCTTGCGAGGAGGGCAAAAAGCGCTACTTTGGTCCAGGGCGAGGAAGGATTCTCCATAGAGAAGGAAGAAGAAGGGGAGATTGTAAACATTTCGGAGTCCCTTAAGAGGATACAGTCTTATCTGAATGATGGGTGGAACCATACGGCAGTGAATGTCGGGGCTGTGATCGACGCGGAGAAGCCGGCCGTCACAGCGGAAGATCTGGAGGGGATTGAAGATCAGCTGGGCTATTTTGCCACGGATGCGGGGAGCGGAGAGAGGCTCCAGAACTTGAGGAACGGTGTGGAGAAGATGAGCCATTTTATATTGATGCCGGGCGAGGAAGTGTCTGTAGAGGAGAGGACGAAGCCTTATACTGCAGAGAATGGCTATGTGCTGGGAGATTCCTACGAGGCGGGGAAAGTGGTGCAGACGTACGGCGGAGGGCTCTGCCAGGTGTCCACCACGCTCTACAATGCAGTCCTCTACGCGGAGCTTGAGGTCGTGGAGCGATATCCTCATTCCATGATGGTCTCTTACGTTACGCCTTCCCGGGATGCGGCTGTGGCGGAGGGGATCAAGGATTTTATATTTAAAAATAATTATGATTCTCCTATCTATATCGCAGGGGGCATTGACGAAGCGAACCAGCTGTATTTCGCGATTTATGGAAAAGATACGAGGGACGAGGGATGGACGGTGGAATATGAGTCGGAAGTCCTCGCCACCCAGGATCCCGAGACTACATACAAATCTGACAGGGACATGGATTTCGGCTTTATACAGGAAGTGGAGAGCGCGCACACTGGCACGGAGGCTCAGCTTTGGAAGGTCATGTACCAGAATGGCGAAGAAGTGGGCCGTGAAGTAGTCAATTACAGCCTTTATAACAAGACGGACCGTGTGATGGCAGTGGGGACAAATTCTGATAACGCAGAGGCGGTCGCCATTGTGGAGAGGGCCGTGGCCGAGCAGGATCTGAGCGCTATCTATGCGGCTATCGCAGAGGCACAGGCATTGGAGTAATGTATGTTGAGGGCAACGGCTAAGAAGAACAGATATAAATGCAGGCAGGGAAGCAGACAAGATGGAGACAATTATATGTAAAATGGGGGCTGCCTTTGGGCAGTCCTCAAATATTGGAGAGTATGCGCTCGCTTCTACAGTAAATGAGCTGGCGGCAGAAGGCGGGCGTATTTTTCGCGTGAGCGTGCATATTTTCTTGCCGCCAGATGGGAAGAATGCACACATGTATGAGATAGAGAAAAGGATCAGGGATGCCTGCGGCCGTCGGGGGATCGTGCTTGAAGATATGAAGAGAGCGCCCGGGGCGCCGGTGTCCCGGTATATGGCCAGCGTGGCGGGGATTTCGGCAAAAGAGGAGGGCGATGAGCAGCCGCGCAGGCTGCTCCCCGGCCAGGAAATCGTCCTTGTGAGCCCTATAGGGCTGGAGGGGACGATCCGTCTCCTGGAAGAGAAGAAAGAGGAGCTGGAAGGGCGGTTCGCGCCGGCGTTCCTGTCGCAGATAAGGGGGCAGGGATCTGGCCTGTGGGCGATGGGAGCGATAGAAGAAGGGCGGTCTGCAGGGGCGTCCGTTATCCGCCAGATAGGCGAAGGAGGTATCTTCGCCGCTTTGTGGCGGCTTTCAGAAGAGGCTCTGACAGGCGTCGAAGCAGATATGAGGAAGATGCTTATAAGGCAGGAGACGATAGAGATATGCGAGCATCTGGATATCAGCCCTTATCAGCTGGCGTCCGCCGGGAGCCTGTTGATGACGGCGGATGACGGTGAAGATCTGGCCCGGAGGCTGAAGGAAAAAGGGATTATGGCCTCTGCGATCGGGAGGCTCAGGGATGACAAGGATAAGATAGTCCGAAACGGCGAGGACGTACGTTATATCGACCGTCCGGCGGCAGATGAGATCCATCGTCTGTGCGCGGCCGGATAATCCGGGAAGGGAGGCGTTTTATTATGCTTAATATCGTGCTGTATGAGCCGGAGATCCCAGCTAACACTGGGAATATCGGCCGCACATGCGTCGCTACGGGTACAAGGCTCCATCTTATTGAGCCTCTTGGCTTCCGGCTGGATGAGAAAAGCTTAAGGCGGGCAGGCATGGACTATTGGAACGACCTGGATGTAGCCACATATGTGGATTATGAGGATTTTCTTGCTGCAAATCCTGATGCGAAGATTTATATGGCGACGACGAAAGCGCCGAAGATATATACAGAAGCAGATTTCGAGCCGGACTGTTACATTATGTTCGGGAAAGAGAGCGCGGGGCTGCCAGAAGAGATCCTTGTGCAGAATAAGGAAAGATGTATACGGATACCGATGTCCGGAGGGATCCGTTCACTGAATCTGAGCAACAGCGTGTCGATCGTACTGTATGAGGCTCTTCGGCAGAGCAATTTCCAGGGGATGAGCCTCGAAGGGCATCTCCACAGGCTTTCATGGTGAGGCCTTTATAGTTAGGAAAATATTGAGAAAATCTTGACAAGAATGGTGCAGAATGGTAGAAAATCGCTGGACTTTCCAATAAAATCATATTATAATTACGGTAACTGTCGATTTTTTAAATGAGAGGTGGTGAGTCAATGGTAGAGGAGACCATTAAGACGATTAAGGAGACCGAGATGCAGGCTGAAGCGATGGTGAAGAAGGCGGAGGAAGAGTGCGCCGCTATTCTTGAAGATGCGAAAGCACGGGCGGAGAGCCTGCAGGCAGAGACTTTGGCCGAAGCAAAAAAGAAAGCGGCAGATGCTCTTGCGAGGGAGAAAGAAGTTGGAGAATCTTCCGTGCAGGAGGCTTTGGCAGAAGTGGAGAAGGATATCGCGGCTTTAAAAGAAAGCGCAGGCGCAAAAGAAAGCGAAGTGATATCCGCAGTAATATCCGCACTTGTATAAGCTGAAAAAGAAAAATCAATAGAAAGGGAGGGATGCGGCTATGGCAGTATTGCAGATGCAAAGAATAAGTATCTGCGGGTTAAAAAAAGACCGTAAGGCCATTCTGGAGAAGATGCAGTCTCTCGGCGTCATGGAGATAAGCCAGGCGACGGAAGAGACAGAAGGCTTCGAGAAGATGGATACTGTGAACGCCCGGTCGGGCTTTGAAAGGAAAGCCCATGCGGCAGATCAGGCTCTGGCGGTCTTAGACATTTATGCTCCACAGAAGAAATCGCTGCTGTCCGGCCTGGAGGGGAAGGCTCTTGTTGAGAGAGAGGAATTTTCGCAAGCGGTAGGCAACAAAGAAGAGCTTATCCGAACGGCTGATGCGATCATCGCGAAGAGCAAAGAGATAGCAGAAGCGAAAGCGGCGATTCTTAAGACAGAGAACCAGATCGAGTCTTTGTTGCCCTGGCTTTCGCTGGACGTGCCAATGAGCTATACAGGGACAGAAAAGACGTCCTTGCTCATCGGGACAGTGTCGGGCGATATGACGGTGGATGAGCTGTATGGCAAGATAGCGCAGGCAGAGCCTGCCCCTGCAGGGGTTGATATCCAGGTCATACACAGCGACAAGGACGCATGTTTTCTTGCAATCATCTGCCTGAAAGCAGACGAGGCAGCAGTAGAAGAGGCGCTTCGTTCATGCGGGTTCGCTAGGCCGTCGCAGGTGATCGATAAGAAGCCGTGCGAGCAGAAAGAGCTGTTAGAAGCAGAGATTACAAAACTGAATACAGAAATCAAGGAGACAGAGGCAGAGATTACATCATTTGCAGGCAGTAGGAGAGACCTTGAGCTTGTCAGCGACTATTTCCGCACAAGGGCTGATAAGTACGAAGTATTAGGCACGCTGCCTCAGTCACAGAGGACGTTCGTTATGAGCGGTTACGTGCCGAAGAAGTATGTGGCTGCTGTCGAGAAAGCGATCGGAGACAAATATGATTGTGTTCTTGACATCGAGGATATTAAGGAGGACGAGGAGCCTCCGACGCTTCTGTCCAACAACGGATTCTCATCCAGTGTGGAAGGAGTGCTTGAGTCTTATGGACTGCCGCACAAAGGAGAGTTTGATCCGACGACGATCATGTCGTTCTTCTATGTGTTCTTCTTTGGGATGATGTTGTCCGATGCGGCGTACGGGGCGATCATCGCGATCGCGTGCTTCATAGTGCTGAAGAAATTCCCGCGCATGGGCGAGGGGATGCACAAGACGATCAAGATGTTCATGTTCTGCGGCGTATCTACCGTAGTGTGGGGGATATTATTCGGAGGCTATTTCGGAAATGTCGTGGACATTGTGTCAGAGACGTTCTTCGGGAAGCTGGTTACAGTGCCGGCGCTCTGGTTCATACCGCTTAACGACCCGATGCGGCTTCTTGTATACTCGCTGGCTTTCGGAGTCGTACACTTATTCGTAGGGCTTGGGATCAAGGGATATATGGAGCTGAAAGAGGGGAGGACGCTGGATTTCTTCTGCGACGTAGTGCTCTGGTTCGCTTTTCTGATCGGACTGATCATGCTTCTTCTTCCGTCAGATATATTTGCTTCCATTGCACAGACGAAGATCGTATTCCCACCGGTACTTAACACAGTGGCGAAGGCGCTGGCGATCGGAGGGGCTCTGGGGCTTGTGCTTATGTCCGGGCGCGAGAGTAAGAATCCAATCCTTCGTATCGCTCTCGGCGCGTATGACATTTACAATATAACCGGATGGCTGAGCGACGTATTATCTTACTCCCGTCTGCTGGCGCTGGGACTTGCGACAGGAGTTATCGCTTCTGTAGTAAACCAGATGGGAAGCATGTTCGGGAAGGGCATCGTAGGGGTGATAGGGTTCATCCTCGTGTTCCTTGTAGGGCACACATTGAATCTGGCGATCAACCTGCTGGGCGCATATGTGCACACGAACCGTCTCCAGTTCGTAGAGTTCTTCGGAAAGTTCTACGAGGGCGGCGGGAAACCATTCGAACCATTTAAATCAGATACAAAATATGTCACGATCCAGGACGGCAAAGAAGCGAAATAGATCCGTTCTGCAAATTTTGAATTTTAAGGAGGAAAATGAATCATGGATGCTAGTATTTGGAGTAACTTAGGACTTGTATATGCGTTACTTGGCGCAGCAGTAGCAGTATTTCTCGCAGGAGCAGGCTCCGCGATAGGAGTAGGTATCGCCGGACAGGCAGCATCAGGAGTCGTATCAGAAGATCCGAGCAAATTCGCAAAGGTTCTTATCATGCAGCTTCTCCCAGGTACACAGGGTATCTACGGGCTTCTCGTAGGATTTATTACATTATCAAAAGTAGGCCTTCTCGGCGGCGGCGCGGCGGCTCTTGACCCACAGACAGGGCTTCTTGTCCTTGCGGCCTGCCTTCCGATCGGTATCGTAGGGCTTATCTCCGGTAAATATCAGGGAATGACGTCTGCAGCATCTATCGGTATCGTTGCTAAGAAGCCGGATCAGTTCGGTAAAGCCATGCTGTTCCCTGCAATGGTTGAGACATACGCGATCCTTGCACTTCTTATCTCCATTCTGGCTGTGAATGCAGTTCAGATTTAATAACAGGGGCAAGGTAGTGGAGAAGATTAAGAAAAGGAGTGCGTAAGCGATGGCTGGATTAGATAAGATGAAAAGTCAGATCCTGGATGAAGCGAAAGCGGCGGCTGAAGCGAAGATAAGCGAAGCGAAGGCAAAAGCAGAAGAGATCTTGAGCGAAGCGAAGGCCGCAGCAAAGGAAAAGAGCGATAGCATCTCCCGCAAATCTGAGGCAGAAGTGGCGAATTACAAAGAGAGGATCGCTTCCTCCATCGATCTGCAGAGAAGGACGAAGGTCCTTGCTGCGAAACAGGGAGTGATCGGCGAAGTCCTCGACAAAGCGTATGCGTCGCTTTCCGGCATGGAGGCAGAGGGATATTTTGATATGCTTCTTAAGATGCTTGAGAAATATGTGCTGCCTCAGGATGGGGAAATCTATTTTTCATCTGCGGATCTTAAGAGGATGCCAGGCGGGTATGACGCTAAGGTGAAAGAGATCGCCGCAGGCAAAGGCGGAAGCCTGACCATATCCGGCGAGGGCAGGAATATTGAGAACGGGTTTGTTCTTGCCTATGGAGGCATTGAAGAGAACTGTACGCTTCGGGCGATGTTCGACGAGAAGAAGGAAGAGCTGTCCGATAAAGTTCAGAAAGTATTATTTGCGTAAGAGCGTGGCCGAAAGGGAGGTTTAACATGAGCGAATTATATACCTACGCGGTTGCGCGCATACGTGCCTTAGAGGTCGCATTGTTCTCCAATGCGACGATAGATCAGCTGATTGCCTGTTCCGATTATGAGCAGTGCCTGCAGTTCTTGTCCGAGAAGGGCTGGGGGGACAGCGATACCCCTCTGGAAGCTGAGGCGATGCTGGGCAGGGAAGAGGAGAAGATATGGGAGGTCGTAAAAGACCTGCATGTGGAGATGGATAAGTTCGACGTGCTGTCCTATCCGAAGCTCTTCCACAACCTGAAGGCTGCGATTAAAGAAGTATGCACGGAGGAGAAGAACCGACACATTTTCTATGACGACGTGTCCATCCCAGGCGATGTGATGCTCGAGATCGTGCGTGAGAAAGAGTTCGGCAAGCTTCCTGCGAATATGCAGAATGCAGCGGCAGAGGCGTATGAGGCGTTGCTTCATACAAGGGACGGACAGCTGTGCGATGTGATCATCGACAGGGCGGCGCTTGATGCAGTGTATGCGGCCGGGAAAGAGGCGAAGGATCCTATTATACGGGATTACGCTGAATCAACGGTGGCAGTGGCAGACATTAAGATCGCTGTGCGTTCGCAGAAAACCGCGAAGTCATTAGACTTTATGACCCGGGCGATGGCAGACTGTGACACGGTAAGCGTTACGGCGCTTGCGAAAGCAGCGCTGAATGGCATGGACTCTATAAGAGAGTATCTTATGGGCACTGCCTATGCGGAAGGAGCAGAGGCTTTGGCCGAGTCTCCGTCAGCATTTGAGAGATGGTGCGATAACCGTATCATTCAGACCATTACCCCGCAGAAATATAATGCATTTACGATTGGGCCTGTGATCGCCTATGTAATTGCAAGACAGAATGAGATTAAAACGGTACGAATCATTCTTTCCGGAAAGCTTAACGATTTGCCGGAAGATTCAATCCGGGAAAGGGTAAGGGAGATGTATGTATAAGATTGCAGTATTAGGCGACTATGACAGTATTTACGGCTTCGCTACGCTGGGTCTTGACACATTCCCGGTAAATACCCGCGAAGAAGCAGCAGAGGAGCTTTCCACACTGGCGTCCGGAGGATATGGAATCATCTATATCACAGAGAACTGGGCGGCGGAGCTCAAACATGAGATAGAGAGATATCAGGAGCAGATCTCACCGGCGATCATCCAGATCCCAGGCATTGCAGGCAATACTGGAGCAGGGATCGCGGGAGTGAAGAAGTCTGTGGAAGTAGCGGTAGGCTCAGATATCTTATTTAGCTAGGCCATGCACGTAAGCCCCATAGGGGAGAGCGAGCCTGGCAAGGCGATATTTTAAAGAAAGGTAAGGTGATTCGTCCAAATGAGTAGCATAGGTACAATTAAAAAAGTGGCGGGACCGCTTGTCATTGCGTCCGGTATGCGCGATGCCAACATGTCAGACGTTGTACGTGTAAGCAAGCAGCGTCTGATTGGGGAAATCATCGAGATGCATGGTGATGAGGCGTCTATCCAGGTATACGAGGAGACGTCAGGGCTGGGCCCCGGCGAGCCGGTAGAGTCTACAGGCGCGCCGATGTCCGTTGAGCTGGGCCCCGGCCTTATTACAAGCATTTATGACGGTATCCAGCGTCCGCTTGACGATATTATGAAGGTTTCAGGAAACAACTTACAGCGAGGCGTTGAGGTTGCTTCTCTGAAAAGAGATAAGAAATGGGAATTTGTCCCGGTAGCGACAGTCGGGCAGGAAGTAGAGGCAGGAGACATACTTGGAACTGTCCAGGAGACGGCTGTTGTAGAGCAGAAGATTATGGTTCCTTACGGAGTAGAGGGAACGGTAAAAGAGATCAAATCTGGTGAGTTCACTGTAGAGGAGACTGTTGCAGTCATTTCTACGAAGGACGGCGACAAAGAGCTTACGATGATGCAGAGATGGCCGGTCCGCAGAGGGCGTCCGTACGTGAAGAAGCTTCCTCTGGACGCTCCTCTTGTGACAGGGCAGCGTGTAGTAGATATGTTCTTCCCGATCGCCAAGGGCGGCGTTGCGGCCGTTCCGGGGCCTTTCGGAAGCGGCAAGACAGTTATCCAGCATCAGCTGGCCAAATGGGCAGAGGCCGATATCGTAGTATATATCGGCTGTGGAGAGCGTGGGAACGAGATGACGGACGTTCTGAACGAGTTCCCGGAGCTGAAAGACCCGAAGACGGGGCGCTCCCTTATGGAGAGGACCGTTCTTATCGCGAACACATCCGATATGCCGTTCGCAGCCCGTGAGGCGTCTATCTACACAGGTATTACAATCGCAGAGTATTTCCGCGACATGGGATATTCTGTAGCTCTTATGGCAGACTCTACATCACGTTGGGCAGAGGCGCTCCGTGAGATGTCGGGACGTCTGGAAGAGATGCCGGGCGAGGAAGGCTACCCTGCATACTTAGGCTCTCGTCTTGCAGAGTTCTACGAGAGGGCGGGACGTGTGGTATCTCTTGGAAAAGACGGAAGAGAGGGCGCGCTGTCCGTTATCGGGGCCGTATCTCCTCCGGGTGGAGATACTTCTGAGCCGGTATCACAGGCCACCTTACGTATCGTTAAGGTATTCTGGGGACTGGATTCTGCTCTTGCATATAAGAGGCATTTCCCGGCCATCAACTGGCTGACAAGCTACTCTTTGTATCTTGACAACATGCAGGATTGGTTTAACGGCACTGTCGCAGAAGACTGGATGGAAGACCGCCAGAAGATGATGAGCCTTCTGACGGAAGAGGCTGCATTGGAAGAGATCGTGCAGATGGTAGGTATGGATGCGCTCTCACCGGGCGACCGTCTTAAGATGGAGGCAGCCCGCTCTATCCGTGAGGACTTCCTGCATCAGAACTCCTTCCATGAAGTAGATACGTATACTCCTCTTCGGAAGCAGTATCTGATGATGAAGCTGGTGCTTGCGTTCTATGAGAAGTCTTTAGAGGCATTAAATAACGGTGCGTCTATGAAAGTCCTTCTTAGCATGGATGTAAGAGAGAGGATCGGACGTTATAAATATACGACGGTTGAGAATATTGAGGCAGAGTACGAGAAAATTATGAATGAGCTGCATAACGAGATTGCAGGCGCATTTGGGAAGGAGGACTTCTAATTATGCCAAAGGAATATAGAACCATACAGGAAGTTGCCGGACCGCTTATGATGGTAAAGGGCGTAGAGAATGTCGCGTACGACGAGCTTGGCGAGATCGAGCTTGCAAGCGGCGAGAAGCGCCGTTGTAAAGTGCTGGAGATTGATGGAGACAAGGCAGTCGTACAGCTCTTCGAAAATGCCAGTGGTATTAACTTAAGCAACAGTAAAGTGCGTTTCCTCGGAAAGAGCATGGAGCTTGGAGTTTCAGGCGATATGCTTGGACGGGTATTCGACGGGCTTGGGCGCCCGATCGACGACGGCCCGGAGATCCTCCCGGAGGAGAGGAGAGATATTAACGGCCTTCCTATGAACCCGGCGGCGCGCGTATACCCGGAGGAGTTCATCCAGACGGGCGTATCGGCTATCGACGGCCTGAATACGCTTGTCCGTGGGCAGAAGCTGCCTATCTTCTCCTGTTCCGGCCTGCCGCACTCTCAGCTTGCGGCGCAGATCGCAAGACAGGCGAAGGTACGCGGGACAGACGAGAAGTTCGCCGTTGTATTCGCGGCTATGGGTATTACGTTCGAGGAGTCGAACTACTTTATAGAGTCTTTTAAGGAGACGGGAGCGATCGACAGGACAGTCCTCTTCATCAACCTTGCGAACGACCCGGCTGTAGAGCGTATCTCTACGCCTCGTATGGCGCTGACGGCGGCAGAGTATCTGGCGTTTGAGAAAGAGATGCACGTACTTGTTATCTTAACAGATATTACGAACTATGCGGACGCGCTCCGTGAGATTTCCGCTGCTAAGAAGGAAGTTCCGGGACGCCGTGGATATCCGGGATATATGTACACTGACCTTGCGACGATGTATGAGAGAGCAGGGCGTCAGAGAGGGAAGAACGGAAGTATTACGATGATCCCGATCCTGACTATGCCGGAAGATGATAAGACTCATCCGATCCCTGACCTGACAGGCTACATCACAGAGGGACAGGTAATCTTAAGCCGTGAATTATATCGGAAAGGCTTACAGCCGCCAATCGACGTATTACCTTCTCTTTCCCGTCTGAAAGATAAAGGTATCGGCGAGGGCAAGACAAGGGCAGATCACTCCAATACGATGAACCAGCTGTTTGCTGCTTACTCTCGTGGTAAGGATGCGAAAGAGCTTATGACGATCCTTGGCGAGGCGGCTCTGACGGAGATCGACTTAAAGTACGCAGAGTTCGCAGACGCATTTGAGAAAGAATACGTTTCTCAGGGCTACACGAACGACCGCTCCATCGAAGAGACACTGGCCATCGGCTGGAAGCTCCTATCCATGCTGCCAAGAGCAGAGCTCAAACGAATCGATGACAAATTCTTAGATCAATACTATGGCAAACAATAAGCCATGCACATCTGTGCAAAAACAGATATGCGGATTTATCCGCGGATAGATGTTTTTGTGCAGATGTATAGGGCGTACGCCCACCATCGAGGTGGAGCGAAGCGAAAGCGAGATGGGGCATGGCGTTACGAAGAAGGCTAAAGGCGTATGCCCACCATCAAGCTGAAGCGAGCGAAAGCGAGATGGGGCATGGCGTAATTTATGTTCCCAAAGGAAGTTAAGAAGGAGGTAACAAATGGCATCTAAGCAGATTACTCCTACCCGTATGGAGCTTACCAAGACGAAGCGCAAGCTGGTCACGGCAAGAAGGGGGCACAAGCTCCTGAAAGACAAACGTGACGAGCTGATGCGCCAGTTCCTGGAGCTGGTGAAGGAGAATATGGCGCTTCGAGAGAAGGTAGAGGCCGGGATCCTCTCTGCAAATAAGAATTTTGTCATTGCCAAGGCCGGAATGGATGAGGCAACGCTGAATACAGCACTTATGGCACCGAAACAGGAAGTAGATCTTGAGATGGGGAAGAAGAACGTTATGAGCGTAAATATCCCGGTCTTTGAGACGAAGACGAGGACGGCAGATGCGAATGATATCTACTCTTACGGATTTGCGTTCACATCAAGCGACCTTGACGGAGCCGTAAAATCTCTGGCAGATATTTTGCCGGATATGCTGAAACTTGCGGAGACAGAAAAAGCGTGCCAGCTTATGGCGGCTGAGATCGAGAAGACGAGACGCCGTGTAAACGCGCTGGAGCATGTAACGATTCCGGAAGCTCAGGCAACTATAAAATATATCACGATGAAGCTGGACGAGAACGAAAGAAGCTCCCAAATCCGTCTGATGAAAGTAAAAGATATGATGCTTGAGGAAGCGCATAAATATAGTGAAAGATAATCAATTGGGGACGGGGTAAAATTCATTTTATCCCGTCCCCAATTACACTTTTCCCTGGTGGACGCATATATTAAAGTAGATATTTATTTTTTGGAGCGTGTGCCTATGAATAACAAACTGCCCTATTATATGACTTATCAAAACTCATTTATGTATGGCGCCGTACAGGATGAGGGAAGAATAGACAGGCGGGATTATGATTATATGAAGAGTATGTACCCGGCGACGGCCAAACGGCTGCTTCCTTTTATAGAGGAGGAGTGCGACCGTCTGGAATATACCGGGAGCATGATGTATGATGAATATCCTGACCGTCTGCAGCTGCGCCTTGTATGCAAGAGGATTTACGATCAGGCCAAAGAGGGAGAGGAAAATCCGGGGAGCTGGCTGAATGATCTTATCGAAGTATTGGTATATCAGGAGCTGATGAAGAGGAGGAACGAGCACAGAAGCTTCAGAGGAATGGCTGGCAGAGGGCTTTTTAGCTATTAGAGAGTGGACGGACGAGTGCAGATATGGTAGAATAGTTGCGGAAAACAAAAGAAAGGGCGGCTGACATGGGAAATATCATTTTTATTGGAATGCCGGCGGCAGGCAAAAGTACTGTGGGCGTAGTTCTTGCAAAACGCCTGGGATTTCAGTTTATAGATGCTGATATCGTAATACAGGAAGAAGAAGGAAAGCTTTTAAAAGAGATTATTGAGGAGAAAGGTGCGGACGGGTTCCTTGAAGTGGAAGACCGCATCAATTGTTCCATTGAGGCTGATAATACAGTTATTTCTCCAGGCGGCAGCATCGTATATTGCGAGAATGCCATGCAGCATTATAAAGAGATCGGAACAGTCGTATATTTGAAAATATCTTATGACATAATAAATAAGAGGCTTAAGAATGCAAAAAACCGCGGGGTCGTGCTCAGGGAAGGACAGACTTTCCAGAATCTGTATGATGAGAGGGTCCGGCTATTTGAAAAATATGCGGATGTAACTGTCTGTGAAGACGGGCTGAGTCTTGAGGAGACAATCGACAAAGTCATGGAGATTCTACCGGAAACGGTAAAATATTACAGATAAGTTACATATTTGTAAAAAATCATTTACAAATCGAGGTTTTGTGATATACTGTTGAATGTATATAGGGGAAAAAGAGTTTTAGTTTTGAGGTGTAGTCAATGAAACAATATATTATTAAAGGCGGCCATCCTCTCGTAGGGGAGGTTGAGATCGGCGGAGCAAAAAATGCAGCGCTTGCAATTCTTGCCGCGGCGATTATGACGGATGAGACCGTTCATATTGATAACATTCCAGATGTGAATGATATTAATGTAATGCTGGACGCTATTGCAGGCATAGGCGGGCATGTCCGCCGCATTGACCGCCATACTGTTGAGATCAGCGGGAACAGGATCAATAATGTCAGTATTGAGTACGATTATATTAAGAAGATCAGAGCATCTTACTATTTGTTAGGCGCATTGCTTGGGAAGTACAAACATGCCGAGGTAGCCCTTCCTGGCGGATGTAACATTGGGAGCAGGCCGATTGATCAGCATCTGAAAGGCTTCCGCGCGCTGGGAGCCGATGTGGATATTGAACATGGCAAGATTATCGCAGAGGCAGATAGGCTGTCTGGAAAGCATATTTATTTTGACGGCGTGAGCGTAGGAGCTACGATTAATGTGATGATGGCGGCTACTATGGCCGATGGCATTACGATTATGGAAAATGTGGCGAAAGAGCCTCATGTGGTTGACGTTGCTAATTTCCTGAACAGAATGGGCGCTAACATCAGGGGGGCAGGAACAGATGTCATTAAGATCCGCGGCGTACAGCGCCTGCACAGCGCGGAGTACTCTGTTATCCCAGATCAGATAGAAGCGGGGACATTTATGTTTGCCGCGGCGGCTACAAGGGGCGATGTGACAGTACTGAACGTGATCCCAAAGCATTTGGAGGCGACGATCGCGAAGCTGGCAGAGATTGGCTGCGAGATAGAAGAGTTCGACGATGCGGTGCGCGTCGTATCGAAAGGCGGGCTTGGCAGCACCCATGTTAAGACGCTCCCCTATCCGGGATTCCCTACGGATATGCAGCCTCAGATAGGAGTGACGCTGGCGCTGTGCTCAGGAACAAGCACGATTACGGAGACTATATTTGAAAATCGTTTTAAATATTTAGATGAGCTGGCCAGAATGGGCGCAAACATTAAGGTAGAAGGAAATTCTGCTGTTATTGAAGGGGTAAAGAAGCTTTCCGCTGCCCGCGTCAGCGCGCTGGATCTTCGCGCCGGAGCGGCGCTGTGCATTGCAGGGCTGGCAACGGACGGATTTACGATCGTGGACGACATCGTATATATCCAGAGAGGATATGAGCGGTTCGAAGAGAAGCTCCAGAGTATCGGCGGGATTATTGAACAAGTTGAGACGGAAAGAGATATACAGAAATTTAAACTGAAAGTTAGTTAGTTAAGTTGGGGACGGGGTAAAATTCATTTTACCCCGTCCCCGACTTAAAGGAGAATGCAATGAGGATTAAAAACAGATACCTTATATTGGCTATTGCAGCGATAGTTAATTTTGTACATGGGAATCCTTACATATGGACAGTGTTCCAGCCTTATGTGCGGAAAGCGTTCGGGGTGTCTTTGGCGGAATCCAGCCAGCCGTTTACGGTCATTATCGGCATTTTTGCTGTAGGGAATATGATTGGGGGCTATCTGCAGCATAAGATAGGGGCGAAGAGGACAATCCTACTTGGAAGCTATGTGATGTGTGCGGGGTTCTTGCTGGCAGCAGTAGCGCCTTATAATATGCCCTGGCTTGTATCTGTAGGGTATGGAGCGATCGGGGGGCTTGGGTCTGGCTGTGCTTACAGCCTTCTGGTAGCAGTGCCGCAGGCGTGGTTCCCGGATAAGAGAGGGCTGGCCACAGGGATTACTATGGGGGTAGTAGGTATATCAGGTGTGATTATGAATCCCATATGTGACTATGTGCTGGCGGCAAGAGGATATAGGAGCGCTATGATGATGGTGACGCTGCTTTATGCAATCTTATGCCTGGGCGCTTTTTTTATTGAAGAGGCGCCGACAGAGGTTGTAGGACAAGGAGCAAGGGCATCCTCTGTCCAAGAAGGAGGAGGGCCTGCTTTTGGATCGCAGAAGCAATATACAACGAGAGAAATGATGAAGACGAAGAAGTTTTATATTATCTGTATAGTAATGGCGCTTGCGATCCCTGCATATGTGCTTGTAAATCCGTTGATGAAATCCCTTGGAATGGAGAGAGGGCTGACGAATGGACAGGCGCTCGCCGGAGTTGTAATTGCATCTTTTGCTAATATTATTGGGAGATTTGTTATGCCATGGCTATCTGACAAGGTGGGCTGTCAGATTGTGATACGGGGGATGTATGTAGCAGCAACGGTTTCTGTGCTGGGGCTTACAGTAGCGACAGGCGGGCTGTTCATTCTTTTTACTTCGCTAGTGTGCCTGATGTACGGTGGGGTGGTAAGCGTATTTCCGGTTTTGGTGGCAGAGCATTTTGGTATGAAATATCAGGGGATGAACTTTGGCGCGGTGATGATTGGCTACGGGATCGTATCGATCTTGTGCCCATATCTGCTAGATGCGGCCGGCCAAAGCCTGTCTTTTATTATCGCAGGAGTGGCATGTGGAATCGGGCTCCTGGTTGGGGACGGGGTAAAATGAATTTTACCCCGTCCCCAACTTGACATTTTGGCCAGGAACGTGTATATTTTTTATAAACAATAAAAATATAATATCAGACTTTCTCTTATTCAGAGCAGTGGAGATACAAAGGATCTATGAAGCTGCGGCAACCCCGGAGAGCGGAAGGTGCCAGCCTGAGCGAGCAATCGAACAATAAGAAGATTGATTTTTTAGAATGTGAAACAGTCCGCTTATTGCGGGCTGTTTTTGATTTTCCATACCCGTCCGGGCATAGGAAGATGATGATGGAGAAAGCAGAAAGGGGACACTATGGAAAAATTATTGTTTACTTCGGAATCGGTGACAGAGGGGCATCCGGATAAGATGTGCGATCAGATATCGGATGCGATCCTGGATGCGCTTATAGAGCAGGATCCAATGAGCCGCGTGGCCTGCGAGACGGCGATCACGACAGGGCTTGTCCTTGTGATGGGCGAGATTACGACCGGTGCTTATGTGGATATCCAGAAGATTGTCCGTGAAACAATACGGGAGATCGGTTACACGAGAGGGAAATATGGATTTGATGCGGACACTTGTGGAGTGATCACGGCGATTGACGAGCAGTCCACCGACATTGCATTGGGCGTTGACAAGGCGCTTGAGGCGAAAGAGGATAAGATGAACGATGATAAGATCGAGGCTACCGGAGCGGGGGATCAGGGTATGATGTTCGGTTATGCTACAGATGAGACTCCTGAGCTTATGCCGTACCCGATCGCGCTTGCACATAAGCTGGCTAAGAGGCTTGCAGAGGTCCGTAAAGATGGGACACTTAAGTACCTGAGGCCGGACGGCAAGACGCAAGTTACAGTGGAATATGATGAGCAGGGCAATCCAAAGCGTTTGGAGGCAGTTGTCCTTTCTACTCAGCATGATCCAGACGTCACACAGGAGCAGATCCATGCAGACATTAAGAAGCATGTATTTGATGCGATTATTCCGGCAGGGATGACGGACGAGGACACAAAATTCTTTATTAACCCGACGGGACGCTTTGTGATCGGCGGGCCTCACGGGGACAGCGGCGTTACAGGACGCAAGATTATTGTAGATACATATGGCGGGATGGCGCGTCACGGCGGCGGCGCATTTTCCGGCAAGGACTGTACGAAGGTAGACCGTTCTGCGGCATATGCGGCCCGTTATGTGGCTAAGAATATCGTAGCGGCGGGGCTTGCAAGAAAATGTGAGATCCAGCTGTCCTATGCGATCGGCGTAGCTCACCCGACTTCTATTATGGTTGATACGTTTGGGACAGGGAAAGTCTCCAATGAGAAGCTGGTAGAGATTATCCGTGAGAACTTTGACCTTCGCCCAGAAGGGATTATACGGATGCTTGACTTAAGGAAGCCAATCTACTGGCACACAGCGTCATACGGGCATTTCGGGCGCACGGACACAGAATTCCACTGGGAGAAGACAGATAAGGTTGAGGCACTGAAAAAGTATTTATAAAATTTTAATAAATGTTTATAGGCGCTTTCGTGTGAAGCGCCTATTTTCGTGCTATACTTGAAGTCGGAGGGACTTGTGTATGAAGCTGAAGACTAGGCTGATTATTGCATTTTTTACGGTCACTTTGATACCCATCGTGCTGTCGGGAGCGATGATCATGCTGCTTGGGCGGTATCAGATGGGGGCGATCGAGAAGACGTACGGGGTTACCGGAGCGACGATGGAGAGCCTTTCCAATCCGATGCAAGTGCTGGGGGGCGTGACGGAGAACCTTTACAATGAGCTGCATGGTATGATTGAAGGAGAGCCGGAAAAATTAGAGGACGTTACGTACCTTGATGAATTTAACAAAAAGCTGATCGCGAAGAAAGCCTACCTTATTGTAAGGAAGAACAGGACGGTCGTTTATACAGGGAAAGACCCTGAAGAGGCAGAGGAGGTCATCCGACAGCTGCCCGGGTACGGAGGTTTGGGGACTACATCGAAGAACGGTATTTATCTGGGTGGGGAGGCGCAGTCTCTTGTTAAGCAGATTGATTTCTATTATGAAAGCGGGGAGAGAGGAAGCGCATTTATCGTCACGGACGTAGGCAATGTTATTCCGGAAGTGCAGCAGTTCTTTACAGATATGCTGCTATGTATTGTGCTGATCCTGGTGTTTACGGCATCGATTCTTATTTTCTGGATTTATAAGAGCATTATGCGCCCGCTGGGGAAAATGGAAGTGGCGGCCAGACGTATTAAAGAGGGGAATCTGGACTTTGAGCTGAAGGCAGAGTCTGACGACGAACTGGGGCAGCTTTCTATGAGCCTTGAGGATATGCGGAAAAGGCTTAAGGATAATGCTGAAGAGAAGGTTTCCTATGATAAAGAGAATAAAGAGCTTATTAGTAATATTTCTCATGATCTGAAGACACCGGTGACGACGATTAAAGGCTACGCGGAAGGGATTATTGACGGAGTGGCGGACACGCCGGAGAAATTGGAAAAGTATGTACGTACTATTTATAATAAAGCGAATGAGATGGACTTGCTCATCAATGAGCTGACGCTTTATTCGCGGATAGATACAAATAGGATTCCATACAACTTCAGCATCCTGTCAGTGAACGAATATTTCAATGACTGTTCGGAAGAGCTGTCTCTGGAGCTGGAGGCAAAGAACGTGGAGTTCGGATATTTTAACTATGTAGATCCAGAAGTGAGGGTTATCGCAGATGCGGAGCAGATTAAGCGGGTGATACACAATATCATTAATAATTCTATTAAATATATGGATAAGAAGCGTGGAAAGATCAACCTTCGTGTTAAAGATGTAGGAGATTTTATACAGGTGGAGCTGGAAGACAATGGAAAGGGGATCGCGGCAAAAGACTTGCCTAATATATTTGACCGTTTTTACCGTACCGATGCTTCAAGGAATTCTTCTAAGGGAGGGAGCGGGATCGGGCTTTCCATTGTAAAGAAGATTATAGAGGAGCATGGGGGGAAGATATGGGCGACCAGCAGGGAGAGCACGGGAACAACAATGTATTTTGTCCTCAGAAAACATCAGGAGGTGCCGATAAATGAATAGGATATTGATCGTAGAAGACGAGGAGACGATTGCAGACCTTGAAAAGGATTATCTGGAATTGAGCGGATTTGAGGTAGAGGTGGCAAATGACGGAGAAGCAGGGCTAAAAAAGGCGCTTGAGAAAGACTACAGCCTATTTATCCTCGACCTGATGCTTCCGGGCGTAGATGGATTTGAAATATGCAGGAAGATCCGAGATCAGAAGAACACGCCGATTATCATGGTGTCGGCAAAGAAGGATGATATTGACAAGATCCGGGGCCTTGGCCTTGGTGCGGATGACTATATGACAAAGCCTTTCAGCCCCAGCGAGCTGGTGGCACGGGTGAAGGCGCATCTGGCAAGATACGACCGTCTTACAGGAAGCGCCGTATCTCAGAATAAGGTTATCGAGATCCGAGGGCTTAAGATTGATACGACAGCAAGGCGGGTATGGATCAATGGGGAAGAGAAGACATTCACGACAAAAGAGTTCGATCTTCTCACATTTCTTGCAGGGCATCCGAATCATGTGTACACGAAGGAGGAGCTGTTCCGGGAGATCTGGGATATGGAATCCATTGGAGACATCGCTACAGTGACAGTACACATTAAGAAAATCCGTGAAAAAGTAGAGATGGACACATCAAACCCCCAGTATATCGAAACAATCTGGGGCGTAGGGTATCGGTTCAAAATGTAACAAAAGTAACAAAAGGGGACGTACGCTTTTGCACAAAGCGCACGTCCCCTTTTAATAAAACGCATGTCCCTTTTTGACAAAACGGGTGTCCCCTTCTGGAGGATATGTAGATGCAGGACGTAGGGAACTTATTCTATTCTGGATATATGTAGGTTCCATGCAAGGGTGGATAGGATTGTAATAGTATCTACAATGAGTACTAATATCCATCCAGTTCCGGTTATTGCGTATATTTGTCCGACGCCGCTTTTTCTTATAAAGAAGAACAGAATAATGGTAACGGCCACAAATAAGATATAAGGGGCCCTTCTTCGTAAGGCTCCGCTCTTTAAAGCATTTCTGCCCGCCCAGAACTTTGTAAGGCGATTCATGATACCGCACCACAGGACGAACAGGATTATTTCTGCGACAGAGACGCCCCATTTTGCCGGCATACTATAGAAGAAAAAGTAAGCAAATGTGTAGTAGATCGCAAATGAGTGCATCGTGTCGATGACTGCTTTGAAGAGGTGTTCATATTTTACGCCGGTCCCGGCGCTCTCAATAATATCGTCACAGAAAGCCAGAGGCTCGATGCCCAGTTTCTCACGTAAGGACAAACTCTGCTTTTGGGCTTCCAATGTCATTCCCAGCAGATCTTTGTAAATAATCTGAGTCTGATAGAGGGGAAGGGAAAATGATGAAACATAGCGGAACATATTGGAGAGTTCTTCCTTGTTCTCGATAGACGTAATTTTTGCTAAAGTCTCCTGATTTTCCTGCTCCAATATTTTTAATTTATTCTTCAAAATCGTCATAGGGCATCCTCCTTTCAAAATCTTTGAAAATTTCCCGTATAGATTTGTTGATGAGAAGCCAGCTCTCATAAAAATCGTCCACATAGGAGCGTCCTTCTGCTGTCAGAGAATAATATTTGCGACTTGGGCCAAGAGGGCTTGGCTTATAGGCCGCCTGTATTAATTTCTTTTTCTCAAGTCTGAGAAGCAGGGGATAGAGCGTCCCTTCTTTTACTTCCCGGAAGCCTTTTTCCTGAAGCTTATTGACAATTTCATATCCGTAGGTTTCAGAATCATCTATAATCTTCAAGATGCATCCTTCCAGGATTCCTTTCATCAATTGAGACCTGTCCATAATATCCGTGTCCCTTCTCTATATTGTAATGCAAAGTACCTTGCTTTGCTATATTGTATCACAAGATAGTAAAAAGTCAAGAGTATATGGAGGGAAATGAAAGAGAATTTACATTTATTTTGCCGCGTGGTAAAATGGGGACAGGGTATTTTCAATCTGGGACGGGGTAAAATTCATTTTACCCCGTCCCCAATTAGGGGATGAGATTATGATTACGAGTACGGCCAACAGTAAAGTGAAGCGTCTTGTTAATCTTCAGAAGAAGAGGAAGCTAAGAGACGAGGAGAATATATTTCTTGTGGAGGGAGTCCGGATGTTCATGGAAGTCCCGCCTCAGAGAGTGAGGGAGCTTTATGTGTCTGAGACGTTTTATGGGAAGGAGAAGAGGCGGATCCGAGAGGTTCTGGGCGACAGGCGCGTGGCCTTTGAAGTCCTTTCCGATCAGGCGTACGCCTTTATGTCCGACACGAAGACGCCCCAGGGGGTGATGTGTGTTGTAGAGAGGGAAGACTACGGGCTACAGGAAATAATGCGGCCGTCTCAGGAGCAGCCGTTCCTGCTGGTGCTTGACAATCTTCAGGATCCGGGCAACTTAGGCACGATTATCCGTGCTGCGGAAGGCGCCGGGGCGACGGGCGTTATATTAAGCCGCGATTGCGTGGATATTTATAACCCGAAGACCATTCGCTCTACAATGGGCTCCCTCTTCCGTGTCCCTTTTTATTATGCAGAGGATATTGTAAAAGAGACAGGCAGGCTCCGAGAGGCGGGAATACGTGTATACGCCGCCCATTTGGACGGAAAAATCTCTTATGAAGAAGCGGATTATGCCTGCCCGACAGCATTTCTTATTGGAAATGAAGGAAATGGGCTTCGGGATGAGGTTGCGGCCTGTGCGGACGTATATGTACGGATACCGATGAAAGGGCGGGTAGAATCTTTAAATGCGGCTGTGGCGGCCTCGGTCCTCATGTTCGAGGCGGCAAGGCAAAGAAGGCTATAATCGTCGGTATTTCGTTGATTTACGGCGTGAAGTATAGTAATATAGAGGATAAGAGATACTAATTATAAGAAAAGAGGGGGAAATATATGCAGACGAGCTACTGGTTGATTCTATTCGTGGTGCTGTTAATTGTGGAAATATTCACAATGGGCCTTACGACAATCTGGTTTGCTGCGGGGGCGCTGGCGGCATTCCTGGTCGGGATGCTGGGCCTGGGGCTTCCGGTGCAGGCAGCGACATTTATCGTAGTGTCGGTAATCTTGTTTGTCGTGACGAGGCCTATAGCGGTGAGGTTCTTCAATCAAGAGCGCGAGAAGACGAATGTAGAAGGCCTGATCGGGCAGCAGGGACTTGTAAAGCAGGACATTGATACATTGCAGGCGACGGGGCAGGTAGAAGTCAGAGGGCAGGAGTGGTCGGCCAGGACAGAGGCCCCCGACGGGAAAATATTAAAAGGCACGACGGTAGTGGTGGATGGGATCCAGGGAGTAAGGCTGATTGTGAGAGAGAAGGAGGAGAAAAAGGATGCTTAGATTTGTTGGGACGTTTTTGTTGGCGATTATTTTTATTATTGTAGTGATCATCATGGTTTCCTGTATACGGATCGTGCGGCAGGCGCAGGCGATGGTCATCGAGAGGCTTGGGACGTATCAGGCGACGTGGAACACGGGATTCCATATGAAATGGCCGATCTTTGACCGGGTGGCAAAGAAGATCGATCTGAAAGAACAAGTGGTGGATTTCGCGCCGCAGCCAGTGATTACGAAAGATAACGTTACGATGCGGATCGACACGGTCGTATTTTACCAGATTACGGATCCAAAGATGTTCTGTTATGGGGTCGCCAACCCAATCATGGCGATCGAGAATCTGACGGCTACGACTTTGCGTAATATCATCGGCGATCTGGAGCTCGACCAGACGCTGACATCGAGAGAGACGATCAATACGAAAATGAGGGCCTCCCTTGATGTAGCGACAGACCCGTGGGGAATCAAAGTGAACCGTGTGGAGCTTAAGAACATTATCCCGCCGGCCGCGATCCAGGATGCGATGGAGAAGCAGATGAAAGCGGAGCGTGAGCGCCGCGAGGCTATTTTGCGCGCAGAAGGTGAGAAGAAGTCTACGATCCTTGTAGCGGAAGGAAATAAGGAGTCCGCGATCCTGGATGCGGAAGCTGAGAAGCAGGCGGCCATCTTACGCGCCGAGGCGCAGAAAGAGGCTATGATCCGTCAGGCGGAAGGCGAGGCAGAAGCGATCCTTAAGGTACAGCAGGCCAATGCAGACGGTATCCGTTTCTTGAAGGAAGCAGGTGCAGATGAAGCCGTGCTTACGATGAAGAGCCTCGAAGCATTTGAAAAGGCGGCTGACGGAAAGGCTACGAAGATTATTATCCCGTCCGAGATCCAGGGGATCGCAGGGCTTGTGAAGAGCCTGGCGGAAGTCGGGGCGTCAGAGAAAGAATAGAATAAAGTGGAGAATATTATAAATCGGGAGCGGAAGAGATGGACTTAAGCAGGAATTTTAAAGGAAGAAGCTTTATCACATTGAAGGATTATACGCCGGAGGAGATCTTGTACCTGCTTGATCTGGCGGCAGAGCTGAAAGCGAAGAAGAAGCAGGGGATTACGGGAGACAGCCTCAAAGGGAAGAATATCGCGCTGATCTTCGAGAAGCCATCTACAAGGACGCGCTGCGCTTTCACAGTAGCGGCGGCGGACGAAGGGGGCAATCCGACGTACCTTGCGGGAAATGAGATCCAGCTGGGGCACAAAGAGAGCATTGAAGATACGGCCAGGGTGCTTGGGCGGATGTTCGACGGCATTGAGTTCCGCGGATTCAAACAGGAGCATGTAGAGGCTCTTGAGAAATACAGCAACGTCCCGGTCTGGAATGGGCTGACAGATGAGTACCACCCAACGCAGATCCTCGCAGATCTGTTGACGATGCGGGAGCATTTCGGCCGTCTGAAGGGGCTGAAATTCGTATACCTTGGCGATGGGCGCAACAATATGGCGAACAGCCTCATGATAGGCTGTTCGAAGGTGGGCGTAGATTTTGCGATCATCGCGCCGGAAAGCCTGTGGCCGACAGAAAGGCTGATCGGGCTGTGTAAAGGATATGCCGGGGAATCTGGCTCTACAATTACGGTAACCGATGACGCGGACGCAGTAAAAGACGCGGATGTGCTGTATACGGACGTGTGGGCGTCCATGGGCGAGGAAGATAAAGCGGCGGAGCGGATCGCGCTCCTTAAGCCATATCAGGTAAATACGGAGCTTATGAAAAAGACAGGAAAAGAAAGTACGATCTTCATGCACTGCCTGCCTGCGGTCAAAGGCAAAGAAGTGACGGAGGATGTTTTTGAGAGCGAAGCCAGCGTGGTGTTCGACGAGGCGGAGAATCGGTTACATACGATAAAGGCCGTTATGGTAGCCACATTGGGGCAATAATCAGGATAGTTTATGAAAGCAGAGATATTACGGTTATTAAAGGCGGAGAGCAGATATGTTTCCGGACAGCAGATCTGCGAGAGGTTCGATGTCTCCCGCACTGCAGTCTGGAAAGCGATAGAGCAGTTAAAGAAAGAAGGCTATGAGATCGAGGCGGTGCGGAATAAGGGCTACCGCCTTATACAAAGCCCTGACATCTTGTCAGAGACAGAGATAGAAAGCATGATGAAGACCGTCTGGGCCGGGAGGAGAGTCATTTACTATGGGGAGACGGACTCCACGAATATCCAAGCGAAGCTTGCCGGAGAAAATGGAGGCGCCCACGGGACGCTTTTTGTGGCGGACAGGCAGGCGGCGGGCAAAGGACGGCGGGGGCGCTCGTGGGAGTCGCCGAAAGGGGTGTGCATTTATATGACGCTTCTTCTCAGGCCAGATCTTCCGCCGGAAAAGGCGCCTATGCTCACCCTAGTCATGGCGCTTGCAGTCGCGGATGCTATCCGGGAGCAGACAGGTCTTGACGCCAGGATAAAATGGCCCAACGATATTGTATTAAACGGCAAAAAAATCTGTGGGATCCTGACGGAGATGAGCGCAGAGATAGACTATATCAACTATGTTGTGACAGGCGTGGGAATTAACGCGAACCAGGACAAATTCCCAGAAGACATAAAAGAGACGGCCACCTCCCTTATGTTGGAAGGCGGCAGGCCTGTCAGACGCTCGGAGCTGATCGCCGCAGTTATGAGGCGATATGAAGAGGCGTATGAGACGTTTATGGAGACAGGCGATCTGTCGGGGCTTCGGGAGAGATACGACGAGCTTCTCGTAAACTGTGGCCGCGCTGTACGAGTCCTGGAGCCACAGAGGGAGTACAACGCGCAGGCGAAAGGCATTAACAGCCAGGGAGAGCTGATCGTCGTCACTTTTGAAGGTGAAGAGAAGCATATTTTTGCAGGTGAAGTGTCAGTCCGAGGTATATACGGGTATATATAGGGACGGGGTAAAATTCATTTTACCCCGTCCCCAACCGGGAGGTAGCGTATGGTATTATGTGGTGCGAATTCATATGAGGAGAAATATTATCTGAATCCAGATTTCAGTAGCCTTCCCGACAGTATCAAGGATGAGCTTAAGATCATGTGCGTCCTGTACGTAAATGATGTGGGCGGCATTTTGACGCTCGTCTATGACGAGGACGGCGAGCTTTGCTTCCAGGTCAGGTCGGAGGAGTTCGACCCGATGTTCGACGACATCGGAAGCCAGCTTAAGATTAAGCAGATCCAGAGGGAGAAGCAGGATCTGCTGGAGGCGCTGCAGCTGTATTATAAAGTATTTTTCTTAGGCGAGGAGGTAGGATAATGCTGTTGGTAATCGATATTGGGAATACGAATATTACTCTGGGCGCGTTCCGGGGCGAAGAGCTTCTTGGCACATTCCGCATGATGACTAAGCTTCCCCGCACGTCGGACGAGTACGGGATCATGCTGAAAGAGCTGGTGGAGAGGCAGGGCATTTTAGATACGGATATTGACGCGGCTATAGTGGCGTCTGTCGTACCGGACATTATGCACTCCTTTGGAAGCGCTATGATCAAATACTTCGGCATTCAGCCGATCATAGTATCTGCGGGGGGAGATATCGAGACAGGGATCCGCGTGGTCACGGAGAATCCGAAGCAGGTAGGCGCGGATCGTATCGTGGACGCGGTGGCGGCCTATGAGCTCCATGGAGGCCCGGTAATCGTCATTGATTTCGGGACTGCGACTACTTATGACGTAGTGGGGGCGGACGGGACGTTCGACGCGGCGGTAATCGCGCCGGGGATCAGCACTTCCGCGCAGGCGATGTGGGGACAGGCAGCTATGCTCCCGGCAGTTGAGATCAGGAAGCCGGAGTCCATTCTCGGAAGAGAGACCGTCGCATCTATGCAGGCGGGCATCGTATATGGGCAGATTGGGCAGACGGAATATATTGTGGAGAAGATACGCGCAGAATCCGGCTATGAGAATGCAAAGGTCGTTGCCAGCGGAGGCCTGGGGAAGATGATAGCCCAGGAGACGGATGTAATCGATGTGTACGATCCCCAGCTTACGTTAAAAGGGCTTCGGATCATTTACGAGAAGAATAAGAATAATATCAATAATAAGGACAATAAAGAGTATTAAGGAGAAACGGTGCAGTGAGATGAACATAGGAAATGTACAATTGGAAAATCCATATATATTAGCACCGATGGCAGGCGTAACAGACCTGCCATTTCGTCTGCTGTGCAAAGAGCAGGCAGCGGGGCTTCTTTGTATGGAGATGATAAGCGCGAAGGCGCTGCAATATGAGAACCGGAACACGAAAGCGCTCCTTGCTATCCATGAGAAGGAATACCCGGTCTCGCTGCAGCTCTTCGGTTCCGACCCAAAGATCATCAGCGAACAGGCGAAACGGATCGAGGAGCTTCCATTTCAGATACTGGATATTAATATGGGCTGCCCGGTCCCGAAAGTGGTGAAGAACGGCGAAGGCTCCGCCCTTATGAAAGATCCGCGGCTCGTATATGAGATCGTGTACGAGACGGCGAAGGTGATTAAGAAGCCGGTGACGGCGAAGATACGCAAAGGATTTAACGATGAAAATGTCAACGCAGTGGAGATTGCGAAAGCGCTTGAAGAGGCAGGCGCGGCAGCGGTGGCCGTCCACGGCAGGACAAGGGAGCAGTATTACGCCGGGAAAGCCGACTGGGATATCATCAGGCGGGTCAAAGAAGCCATATCCATCCCGGTAATCGGGAACGGTGATGTGACAAATGCAGAAAAAGCAGTGTCGATGATGAAGGAGACCGGCTGCGACGGGGTAATGATAGGAAGGGGCGCACAGGGAAATCCATGGATCTTTTCTGAACTTTCAGAGTATGACAGGACGGGAGCGATGCCGCCAAGACCGGATGTAGATGAGGTGCGGAAGATGATGCTTCGCCATGCGAGGCTTCAGATGGAAGTGAAAGGAGAATATATCGGAATCCGGGAGATGCGTAAACATACGGCATGGTACACGAAGGGCATGAAAGGAGCGTCGAAGCTAAGAGCCCGTATCAACCAGGTAGAGTCTTATGAGGAGCTAGAAGAATTGTTAAGAACGCTATAATAAAAACGAGGTTTGCGACATATACTTTATCGTGCATAAAGCATGTATCAAAGGCCCCATAGTTTAGGCGGGAAATATATTGACAATGCAATATGCTTTATGTATAATAATAAGAATTGTGAAAGTCACGTTATTTTTTAAGAAAGGAAACAAGAGGCACTATGGAAACAAAGAAGAAAATACTTACTTATGCCGGCTTGAAAGCACTGGAAGAGGAATTGGAGAACCTGAAAGTAGTTAAGCGTAAGGAAGTGGCAGGGAAGATCAAGGAAGCACGTGAGCAGGGTGACTTATCTGAGAATGCGGAGTACGATGCAGCAAAAGATGAGCAGCGCGATATCGAGGCTCGTATTGAAGAACTGGAAGGGATTCTTAAGAACGTCGAGGTGATCGTGGAGGACGACGTTGATCTTGATAAAATAAATGTGGGCTGCACAGTAAAAGTATTTGATATTACATTTGACGAGGAAATGGAATTCAAGATCGTAGGCTCCACCGAAGCGAACAGCCTTGAAGGGAAGATATCGAACGAATCTCCTGTAGGGCAGGCGCTGCTTGGCAGGACAGTGGATGAAATTGTGGACATTGAGACACAGGCTGGCACAATGCAGTATAAAGTACTGGACATCAGCCGTTCTATGTAATATGATGATATAGACAATCTTTCGAACCCCTCATGGACTTGAGGGGTTCCGTTAGATAATACCCTCAGTTTACAAGGGCGTACACGCCCTTGTAAACTGAGGGTAGGGAACCGCAAAGAAGACAAAGGAGAGGTTGAAAAGTGGGAGAAGAGCAGAAGAGCGTACAAGAGCCGGATATTAACCAGTTAAGGAAAGTACGTCGTGAGAAGCTGGCAGATTTACAAGCAGACGGCAAGAATCCTTTCGAGATCACGAAGTATGATGTGACGTGCCATGCCGCAGATATCAAAGACAATTATGAGGAAATGGAAGGAAAGCAGGTTGCTCTTGCCGGACGCGTCATGCAGAAGCGCGTTATGGGAAAAGCGTCCTTTTGCAATATCCTTGATCAGAGCGGCAATATCCAGTCCTATGTGGCAAGGGACAGCATCGGCGAGGAGGCCTATAAGGACTTCAAGAAGCTGGATATCGGGGATATCGTAGGACTGGAAGGGGAAGTGTTCAAGACGAAGACGGGCGAGATCTCTGTTCACGCGTCCGCAGTGAAGCTCCTCGCTAAAAGCCTTCAGATCCTGCCGGAGAAATATCACGGCCTGACGAATACGGACATGCGCTATCGCCAGAGGTATGTAGATCTGATCATGAATACAGACGCCAGAGACACATTTATCAAACGCTCGAGGATCTTAAGCTCTATCCGAAGATATCTGGACGGCGAAGGATTCCTGGAGGTGGAGACCCCGATGCTCGTAAGCAATGCGGGGGGCGCGGCCGCAAGGCCATTTGAGACGCATTTCAATGCATTGAGCGAGGACTTTAAGCTTCGCATCTCTCTGGAATTATACTTGAAGCGTCTTATTGTAGGCGGGCTTGAGAGAGTTTATGAGATTGGGAGAGTGTTCCGCAACGAAGGGCTTGATACAAGGCATAACCCGGAATTTACGCTGATGGAGCTCTACCAGGCATATACAGACTACAATGGCATGATGGATCTGACAGAGAACTTGTACCGCCACGTAGCGCAGGATGTCCTTGGAACGACGACCATCACTTACAACGGCGTGGAGATGGATCTTGGCAAGCCGTTTGAGCGCATCACGATGATAGATGCGGTGAAGAAATATGCAGGCGTCGACTGGAATGAAGTGGAGACGCTTGAGCAGGCGAGGGAGCTGGCGGACAAGCACCATGTACAATATGAAGAGAGGCATAAGAAAGGCGATATCTTAAGCCTGTTCTTCGAGGAGTTCGCAGAGGAGCATTTAATCCAGCCTACATTTGTAATGGATCATCCTATTGAGATTTCTCCTCTTACGAAGAAGAAGCCGGAAGATCCGGAATATGTGGAGCGTTTTGAATTTTTCATGAATGGCTGGGAGATGGCGAACGCGTATTCTGAGCTGAACGATCCCATTGATCAGAGGGAGCGTTTCAAGGCGCAGGAGGAACTGCTTGCCCAGGGAGACGAGGAGGCCAACACGACGGACGAGGACTTCTTAAATGCGCTGGAGATCGGTATGCCGCCTACAGGAGGCATCGGGTTTGGGATCGACAGGATGTGCATGCTTATGACTGACAGCGCGGCCATAAGAGACGTATTGCTGTTCCCCACAATGAAAACAGTAGGTGGTGTAAGCTCTAAGGCTTTAGAAGCGCCTGAAAAGATTGATTTTTCTAATGTGAAGATTGAGCCGTTGTTTGAAGAAGCGGTTGATTTTGAGACATTTAGCAAATCTGATTTCAGGGCGGTTAAGGTTCTGGAATGTGAAGCAGTACCGAAGTCCAAGAAGCTTTTGAAATTCGTATTAGATGATGGTACAGGTGAGAAAAGAGTGATTTTAAGCGGTATTCACGAGTATTACGAGCCGGAGGAGCTGGTTGGAAAGACTTGTATCGCTATCGTAAATCTGCCTCCGAGAAAGATGATGGGCATTGATTCCTGTGGTATGCTGATCTCAGCAGTACATGAGGAAGACGGAAGAGAAGGATTGAATCTACTGATGGTGGATAACCGGATTCCGGCAGGAGCGAAGCTGTACTAAGATGTTTTCACCGGATACGATAACGACAAAATCGTTGAGCGTGGAAACTGAGAAATAGTTGGATTTTGGAATATAAACGAATGGACAGTCCAGATGGGGATTGTCCATTTTTATGTGTGCGGAAAAATATGCCAGTTGAAGATTCTTTATGTTCAGAATGAAAGAGGGTAGCAAGGCTTATATGCCATAAAAGCTCGTTTCGATACAGAATTAACGGCTTAGGATGCAAAATTAACACACGGAGGTCGAAAAATGTATGGTAAAATAGAGTCGTTATATTCTACATTTGGTACACCCGAAATGAAGGATAAAAAAGCGGTTACGTTTTAGAAGGGAAGAATATCTATGAGAATTGCAGTCTGTGACGACTGTCGGCAGGATGCCTGTGCCGTCCGGGAACTGTTGCCCGGACAGGAGGTAAAGATCTATGGCAGCGCTGAAAGCCTGCTTTCGGATGTGGAGCAGGACGGGAAGCAATTTGACCTGTATCTGTTAGATATATTCATGGAAGATTCCATGAGCGGGATTGAGCTGGCAGGAAAGCTCCGTGCATGGGATGAGGCGGCGGTCATCTGCTTTGTCTCCGCAAGTGATGATTTTTACAGGGAGGCGTATGACCTGTACGCCGTCCAGTATCTGATAAAACCCATTGGCAGGGAGGAGCTGGAGAAGCTGATCAACAAGGTGGAGAAAATATTCATAAAGAATAAAGAGAAGACACTTGCATATTCATGGCGGAGGGTATCGGGAGTCATTCCCTACGGTAAAATCCTTTATATAAGCAGCAGGGAGCATGTCCTCTCTATTCACTGCACGGACGGGAGGGTGCAGGAAAGCACGGGGAAGCTGAATGATCTGGAGCAGCAGATATGCGGGGACACGTTTCTGCGGTGCCACCAAAGTTTTATCGTAAATGTGTATCATGTACGGGAAATTGCCGGAATGGAAATTGTGCTTGCGGAGAAGGAGGAGAAGGTGCCGGTATCAAGGCGTTATTATGCTGCGGTGCAGGAGCGCTACCGGAAGCTTCTGTTTGAGGAGGTGGGATGGAAATGACGATATTAAGGGACTTATCTGTACTGTGGTCGTTGTTCCATATTCTGGTTCTGTTCATGCTGCTGTACCGCTCCCGCTACCCAAAAAGGAGGACCGTTATCCTGACGGTAGCTTTTATGGGATCGCTTGCCCTGTTAAATGTAGCGGGAGTGGTAAGGTACGGGGCGGAGTTCATGGGACAGGTATTTCTTCTGACCTGTACTCTGCCAAGCCTGCTTTTTTTCTGGTTCATGTCGCAGGATAAAAAGGGGCGGTTCTTCTTTACGTTCTGCCTTGCGGACACGGTATCCTACTGGATCGTCGCGCTGACGAACATCATGGATTTCTACTTAGGAGGGCAGAGGTATATCCTGATGTTTATAGGGCGGCTCGTGCTGTTTCCGCTTGTGGAATGGGCGGCGTACCGTTATCTGCACAAGCCTTACAGGGAATTACAGGAGTCCGTGGCGAAAGGGTGGGGACTGTTCGCCGGAATGACGGCGCTTTATTATCTCCTGCTTGCGGTAACGGCGAATTTTCCCGTGGTTGTTACGAAAAGACCGCAGGAGCTTCCGGCGTTCCTGCTCATCATGACGCTGATGCCCATGACATATGCCACAATTCTCACAGCGATGTACCGCCAGCTCCTGCTCTTTCGGCGGCAGCAGAGCGAGCGGATGCTGCGGGAGCAGAAGAGTGTACTTGAGATGCGGTTGGAAAACCAGCAGTGCATCCGAAAGATGAAACATGACATGAAAAGCTATACCGCAACCTTATCAGGGCTTTTGGCGGCGGGAAAGACGAAAAAGGCAGAAGACTATCTGCGGGGTATGGAGCAGGAGATGGATTCCGGCTGGGGGCAGTTCTGCCAGAACTCTTACATCAATGCCACGGTTGCCTACTATGACAGGAAGCTGGAGGAGCTCCATGCGAAACGCCGGATCGACATCAGAATAGGGGAGGAAGCCTTGCCCCATATGGAGATATGCCGGATACTGGCAAACGGGATGGAGAACGCCTTCGATGAGCTTCGTGCGCTTGCACAGGAGAATAGGGAAATGTCGGTGCATATGCAGTACAACAGGGAACACCTGTTGATCCGCATCAGGAACCGCTGCCGGAAGGGGCGGTATGTGGAGCAGGGGAAACTGCCGGAAACGGACAAAGAGGGACAGGGACATGGATACGGGCTGCGTTCCATGCAGGAGGATGTGGAGCGGCTTTCGGGGGACATGGCGTGTTATACGGAGAACGGATATTTTGTGTTGGATGCGATAATACCGTGCAGACGTTTTGCGGCGTCTTGATATTGTCATTTCATGGAGTGGGCTCTGTTTTTCAAGGAGGTGCCGATGCGATGGATCATCTGGCTGTGATATCAATACTCATAGCGGCAGCGCATATTGTTTGTTTTGCCGCTATGACAGAGCGAAAGTATACGGTTGGGAAAACAGTGCTGCTCTATGGGCTTTACGCTGTGTTCTTTACCGTTTGGGCCGTACTGGCATTTGTGATGCTGGGCAGCGATTTGCCGTATGCGATACCGTTTTCCTTTGTGGGCATCATATTGCCTGCCTTTCTGCTGTTCCTGTATACTTCGTCTGATACCTTCAGCAAGAAATTGTTTCTGATGATTACTTATTCGAATTTTTTCTGCATATTCTTTTGCATCTCTGTTTTGATATGTGACGGATTGTTCCCGGATCTATCGGATATCGGTCAGATGTATGCGAGGAACATTGTGAGAACACTGCTGTATGTCCCGGCGATACTGATGTATCTTCGTTTTGCGCGCCCGCACATGCGGAGGGCGCCGGGAGACAAGAAACGGACATGGTATTCGGTTTCCCTTGTGTCCGCCCTGTTTCTAATCGTATTTTCGATATTTGCCTTTTTTGCCATGCGAGCCGATCGTGTTGCCAAATATATTCTTCTGTTTGTCATGGCCATGATGATTTATTATGCTGTACTATGGGTTGTATTTGGTACGATCCGGTATCTAAACGGCGAAGTTAAATTAGAGCTGATTAGCAAAAATGTGCAATACTTGCAGGGACAGCTTGTTATAGCTAGAGAAAATGCATTGACAGCCAAAGCCGTGCGCCACGATTTCCGGCACCATATGCAAAATATCAATCTGCTTCTGAAACGGGAGAAGACACAGGATGCGATGCATTATATAGAAGAGTTTATCAATAGCCTGGATGCGGGGAGCCAAATCGATTTTTGCCCACATGTTACGGTCAATGCCATTCTGGCCAATTTTTACAACAAAGCGAAGAAAGAAGGGATCTTTATTTCTGTGACGGCCGACACGCCGGAGAATACGGCGGTTGCCGACATGGATTTTGTTGCGATTCTTTCAAACCTTCTGGAAAATGCAATAAACGGATGTGCGGAATGCGGCGCCCACGGCGAGATCAAAGTGAATATCCGTACGAACAAAGGAAAGCTTGTGATTGTGTGCAGCAACCCCTGTAAACCCGATCTGGTGATTGAAGACGATATAATCAAGCCTAAAGGGACGGGCATTGAAAGCATCCTAATGGCTGTCGATAAATACGACGGGAATATCCGTTATCGGCTGGAGAGAGGAATTGTGACAGTAAGCATAGTCCTTACCTGCTGAGCCGCGTAAAAAAAGAACCTGTCCCCTGAGGGTAATGGATGAGGATATAGTTCGGCGGAAAGCAAGCGGTACATGAAATGTTTTTTCGTTTGATTTCACGCAGAAAAACAGATGTCTCGCGTAAAAAATAATTTTTTTGACCATCTTCTCTTTATAATCAACTATTGCAATAATTGTTCGGAGGTGCCCAATATGGATATCAACAAGACGATAGGGGGGGAGGCCCTGCACATCCCTCCGGAGGGACGGCTGGGCATGACGGCTGCCGCGCAGCTGGAAGCGGAGCTCAGGCAGCCGCTGGACGGGAGTGCGCCTCTGGAGGACGTTGCTGTTTTACATATCAACCACTGCATGGACAATACCTTTTCCTTCAATGATGTACTGAAAAGCATGTTTAGCCATGTGACGTTTGTAACCCCGCCCTACAGCAATCAGGATATCCCTGAAGAATATCCGGGGCCATGCTATCACGGTATGCGGCGGGACGGCGTCTATCACCTGATGAAGAATAAGACGGAGCTAGGCTGTGGCGGCACAGAGTTCCTGGAGGCCACCCTGCTCCTGTTGGAGGAGGCTTTCCGCCGGGAACTGATCCCGCTGCTCCGCCAGGGGAAAAAGCTGCTGATTATTGAGGACGGGGGCTACCATTTCGAAGCGCTGCCCCGGGTGAAGCATCTGTTTCCAGAGGTGGAGGACAGGATCATCGGCGTAGTGGAGCAGACAACCTCTGGCACCCGCCGGAGCATGAGCCGGCAAGGGTATCGGTACGCCTATCCCTGTGCCAGTATTGCCCGGTCAGATATCAAAATGAATGTCGAGTCTATCTTCATCGGCCAGAGGATTGTGGAGGAGCTAGGGCTGATGCTCTATGCGGCGGACACGTTTTATTCCTTCCAATCCGTACTGCTGATAGGCTATGGCATCGTGGGACGCAGCTGCCGCATGGCGCTGGAGGGACGTTTCTGCCGGATAGGGGCCTATGATACGAATCCGCGTATGCTGCGGGTCGCGGAGAATGACGGCCTGCGAGCTTATTCCAAACCAGATCCGGAAATGTTTTCAGGCGATACCATTGTCATCGGCTGTGTGGGCGCTCCATCCTTCGGGGCAGACATGTTCCGGGCCTTCCTGGAAGGACCCGGGACAAACCTCTATCTGGCCAGCGGTTCCTCAAAGGAGGTGGAATTCTCCTACTTCCTGCGGTATCTGGCGGGAAAGGAGGCTGAGATTTCCGGCCTTGTGCTGGAGGGATGGGAGACAGCACAGTGGCATGCCTGTTATCGCTTCCGCTATGGCGGTACCGGAAAAAATGTATACTTAATGGCGGAAGGCAAACCGGTGAACTTTTACCGGGAAGGTGTAGTCAGCCTGACCTATCGGGTGATCGACCTGGTGTTCACGGAGATGCTTAAAATGGCGCTGTATCTGTGCCGCAACCGGGCTCTGCCTCCTCAGCTGTATGTGCTGGGAGAGGACAATCCCCTCACCCGGGCAGTCTCTGAAAAGGAGCTGCTGGATTTGTGGTTTCAGGAAAATCATTTTTGGTATAAGGGGGAGCTGGAGGCATTTCTGCGGCCTCATCCCTTAGCTGCGGAGCTCAGAAAGATTACATGGGAGAAAGATTATGGAGAAGATTATTAAACGGACGTTTTTCAAATTTTTCGGCCCTACACTGGTGGCGTCATTGGCTCTGGCCGTTGTCTCCATGACTGATTTGATTGTGGCCGGCCAGTTTTTGGGCGGCAGCGCGTTTACCGCTATCAGCCTGGCTCTGCCGGTGGTTATTTTTGTTCAGATTATCGCCGCGATTTTTGGCGGCGGTGCGGGAATTGTGCTGTCAAACCTTTTAGGACAGGGAAAACGGGAACACTGTAACAGGGTGTTTACCACTGCGTTGCTTTCTACGGTGGCTATAGGCGTGGCAGTGGCGGCGCTGGGCCTGCTTTTTCTGGATCCTTTTATTCTGTTGTTGGGCGGACAGCCCGGCGAAAGCATGAATGCTGCCCGTCAGTACATAGGGATTCTGCTTGTTGGGATGCCCTTTTTGGTTTTGGCGCCGGTCCAGCTCACCTTTCTGCGTAATGACAGCAACCCCCGTTATTCCATGTTTTGCGTGCTGGCGGGCGGCGTATGGAACCTGATCGCCAATATTTCCCTGGTGTTTGTGTTTGGCTTTGGGATCGCGGGCATCGCGATTGGTACGGTTACTTCGCAGATGCTCGGCTGCGCCCTTTCCGGCCGGAAGCTCTATCGAAGGAACAGCAGCTTCCATCTGACGAGGAAACAATGCTGGTCTTTTGCTGCCGTCCGGGAGATAGCCCGGCCCGGCCTGCCCGCCGCCATGATTTTTTTCTTCCAGGTGATACTTACGGTGGTAATCAACCGCACCCTGGCTCTTACCGGCGGTGACAGCGCGGTAGGCGTGTATGCCGTGGTAAAGTACCTGATCACCTTCCTCTACGCGTTTTATGATGGCGTTACCGGCGCTGTTCAGCCTATGCTGGGCGTCTACCAGGGCGAAGGAGAAATCAGCAACCTGCGCCGTACAGTTTCCGTCTCTTTCAGGATTATGCTGCTGATGTCGGTAGGGATTACCCTGGCGCTGGAACTGGGCGCTCCGATAATCTGTATGATTTTTGGCGTGGAACAGGATATGTTGGATATCACCATAACGGCGATCCGTATCCAGGCGTTGTTCTGTATTACTGCCGGAATACTGGCCTATTTGGGAGCTTTTTACCGCTGCACCGGCCATGCGGGTACGGCGATGGTCATTGCTGTATGCAACAACTTGATTTTCCCAGTATCCATTATCCTGCTGCTGGCAAATTTCACTTCTTTTGGCAGCAACAGCGTTTATTGGGGGCTGGTGCTTACGGATTACGCCACTCTGCTTGTTCTGTTCTGCGCTTTGCGTGCCTTTCGCAGGGAGGGCGAGTCCTTGTTGCTGCTGATTCCTGTTCAGGATATCCAGAACGGGGCTGTGTACCAGGTGCTGATCCAGGACAGATATGAGGACATTCCCAAGATATCCGCTGAAATTGATGATTTCTGTGAGGAGCATGGCGTACCGATGAAGAAACAATATGCCATATCCCTGTGTATGGAAGAACTGGTGGTCAATATTATTCAGATGGGCTTTCAAAAGGAACGGGACAACTATATTGATATCCGGGTATCGGTACTGCCTGACCAGCGGGTGGCTCTGCGGATTCGGGACGATGCGGTGGAGTTCGATCCTACCCAGTCCCGGGAGGCTTCACTGGACGATCTGGCGGAGGGCTCCCACCAGGAAGATCATAACGAGCTGGGGCTGCTCATGGTGAAAAAGGTGGCGCAGTCCTATTCCTATAAGCGCACGGTGGGATTTAATGATTTTATGGTGGTGCTTTAACATAGCCGTCGGAAAGGATGGGAGATTATGAAGGAAATAGTTACTGTTTTCCGGAAAAAAGAAGCATGGGGGCATATGCTGCTCAGCGCCGTGGTGTTTTTTGCAATTGCCTTGCCGTTCCGCAGCCTGTTCACCCTTTTGCCGGGCGTGACGGAGATCCGGCCGGCAAATATGGTGCCGCTGGTGTTCGGCATTCAGTTTGGCCCGGCCGCAGCCTGGGGGATTGCCGTCGGGAACCTGATTTCCGATATTCTGTCAGGCTCCAGCGCTTTTGTCTGTATAACAGGGTTTATAGCCAATTTTTTCTATACCTATATCCCATATAAATTATGGTATACGCTGCGTTTAGGGAAAGAGCCCATCCATCCGGTGCGTCTGAACACGGTGCTGGAGATCATTAAATATATACTGGTGGTCCTGATTGATTCCTTTATTACCACAGTGTCCCTTTCTCTTGTCTTTGAGGCGGCGGGGTTCCAGTCCTTTTCCTCCTCGTTCCCGCTGCTGTTCTTCAACAATTTTGACTTTGCGATTATTCTGGGCATCCCGGTGCTCTCTTTTTGGAACAAAACACGTCTGCGCTCTGTGATCCCGGAGCCCCGGGGAAACGAAAGCCTCCAACACGGCGTCCACCGGTTGGATTTTCCATTGGCCATCATTGCTGCCATCGGTATAGGGTATTTCATTTACTCTATGTCCCAGGGAGGCGCTGTGATGAACAGTTCCCTTGCCCTGGGCTTCTTTTGCGTGGCGGTGATAGGGCTGTTGGCCTATGCTTTCCGCCCGGCGGGCGAAGTGGAGCCTCTGCCCGCCCACAGGGAGAGTGTTAAGATCTCTATTAAGGCAAAGGTGACCATCGGCTTTTTGCTGGTGACGCTGATCTTCCTGATCCTGCTGGCAGTGGCGTCCTATACTGCGTTAAAAGTGGGCGGCGAGCTGGATCGTCTGGAGGTCTGGAATTATATCTATGTGGTACTGGGCATCACTATTAACCTGCTTTACGGCATCGCGATCCTGTTTTTATGGTATGTTGAGAAGAATATCACCACCCCCGTGGAGCGCCTTTCCGACCTGACAGAACTGTACGCCAGACAGGAGCACAGGCACAAGGAAAGTCTTGTACAGAGCCTGCAGCAGCTGGCGGAAGCAATCCCCCAGGGGGACGAGATCGGCGCGCTGGCGGTTTCTTTTCGGAACATGGTGGGCGAGCTTGATGAATACATGGTAAACCTGGCGGTGATAACGGCGGATAAGGAACGCATTGCCACAGAGCTGAACGTAGCTACCCAAATCCAGTCAAGTATGCTGCCCTGCATTTTTCCGGCCTTTCCCGACCGCAAGGAGTTTGACGTCTACGCGACCATGACCCCCGCCAAGGAAGTGGGGGGAGATTTCTACGATTTCTTCCTGGTGGATGACGATCACCTGGCTTTAGTCATGGCCGACGTATCCGGCAAGGGAGTGCCGGCAGCGCTGTTTATGGTCATTGCCAAGACCTTGTTGAAAAACGCTGCTCAGACGGGCTTGTCGCCCAAGGCGATATTAGAGAAGGTCAACAACCAGCTTTGTGAAAACAACGAGGCGGAGATGTTTGTCACGGTATGGCTGGGGATTTTTGAAATCTCTACCGGAAAGCTGACGGCTTCCAACGCGGGCCACGAATATCCGGTAGTCAGGCATAAGGACGGGAAATTTGAGCTGTATAAGGACAGGCACGGTTTTGTGCTGGCTGGTATGGAAGACGCACGTTACCGGGAGTACGAAATGGAATTGAATGTAGGGGACACCCTGTTTGTTTACACAGACGGCGTGGCGGAAGCCACCGACGCAGCAAACACATTGTACGGTACAGAACGGATGTTAGCGGCGCTCAACCGGAATGAGGGGGCAGATCCCGAAGATCTTCTTCACACTGTAAAAGAAGATATTGATGTATTTGTAGGCCAGGCGCCCCAGTTTGATGATATTACTATGCTGGCGCTTAAGGTAAAAGATGTCCAGTCTGAAAAAATGAAGAAAATAAATGTAACGCCGCAGTTGGAAAGCATTGACGCCATAATCGCTTTTGTTGAGGAGTGTCTGGCGGAGCAGGACGCTCCTATGAAGGTGGCCTTGCAGATTAACATAGCGGTAGACGAGATTTTCTCCAATATCGCCCGGTACAGCGGAGCAACCTCTGTTTCGGTGGGATGTGAAGCAAAGAAGAACTGTGTGGCGCTCCGTTTTGCGGACAATGGACGCCCCTATGACCCGACGGAAAAGGCGGATCCGGATATCACGCTGTCAGCGAAAGAACGGGATATTGGCGGACTGGGCATTTTCATGGTGAAGAAGACGATGGATGAGGTTGCATATGAGCATACCGATGGATTTAATATCCTGACCATCCAAAAGCGTTGGTAATACGTAGGCAATCTATAAAGAGAGGTAAGAGGTATGCTTCGGATAGGGATATGCGATGATAAGCAGGAGGATATCGACCGGATCGAAGGGCTGGCTCTTTGTTTTTCGGAAGAGCATCCTGAGACGCCTATACAGATACGAACATATAAGTCGCCGTATGACTTGCTGAGTGATGTGGAAGAGACTGGCGGCTTTGATCTGTATCTGCTGGACGTCGTTATGCCACGTATGACCGGCGTAGCCTTGGCCAGGCGGATACGGGAACGAAAGGAGAGGGCAGAGATCTTGTTCCTGACTGTTTCCAGGGAATATGCACTGGAAGCTTTCAGCGTGAAGGCTTCCGGTTATCTGATAAAACCAGTGAGCAAATCGGATTTTGATGACGCGGTGCTTCACTGCATCCAGAGGCTGTCGCCAGAAAACAAACCGTCTCTTATGCTGAAATCCAGGGACGGCCTTCGTCGCGTGCCAGTCTGCGAGCTGGTGTGCGTGGAGAGTTTTAATCATGATCAGATTTGTACTTTGTCTGACGGGTCAGATTTGAAATTGTCGGCAACTCTGACGGAATTAATGGAGGAACTGATGGAATACCCTGCGTTTGCCCAACCGCACAGGGCATATATTGTCAACATGGATTTTATCCAAAGACTGACAGCACGCGAGCTGCTGCTGACCAACGGAAAACGGATTCCAGTCCCCAAAAGCAGGTATGGAAAGCTAAAAAACGCCTATTTGGATTACATGGCCCCTGTACACTGAGGATAACATAGCATGAAATTGAAAAGGAGAAATGAACCATGGAGAACAAATGTGACAACAAACGTGGCTGCCCTTGCACCTACGACTGCCCGCGGCATGGCAAATGCTGCGCCTGCGTGGCCCATCACCGCGATCATAATGAAGGAGTGCCGGGCTGCTTCTTTTCCAAAAAGGCGGAGGCGACTTATGACCGGAGCATTGAATCATTGGCAAGAGATCACGGTATCATCGGATAGCTGACAAAGAAACAAAGGAGGAAATGTCTGTGATACAAGATGTAAAGGAGATTATCCCTCGCATCCTGCGGGATATGAACGACGGTGTTCTAGTTCTGGACCGCCAGGGCCAAATCCTGTTCCTCAACGAACAGGGTCGGAAGATGCTGGGGGAAAGCCAGGATATGACTGGACGGAACTATGCGGCCACCTTTCTGGAGCAGGATTTGGAAGAGGAAAACGACGCTTTCCATCAGTTTGTGCTGGATGCCGTGTATGATAAGGAACATGCCCACAGCGGGGAGGCGGATTACAAGGCCCGGAACGAGAAAACGCGCCGATTCAGCCTGACTTCTTCTTTCCTGCGTAGTGAAGACGGCGAGGCGCCTATCGGTGTTGTGGTGTTGTTTTCGGATGTCACGGAGATTGCGCGGCTTAACCGCCAGCGGCGGGAGTCTTCCACGATTTTCGCAGTGCTGATGATCTGTGTGTGCCTGTACCTTTTCCTGTGGAGCTTGCTTCGGTATCTGAACGCCGAACCGCCAATATGGGTAATGACCCTGCTGATTGAGGCTATTTCGATTGTCATGTTCGTCATTATCCTGAAAACTACCAGCTTTTCCATTAAGGACATCGGGCTGCGGATTACCAATGCCAGGGGTACCTTTCTGCCCGATATCCTCATTACGGCTGCCGGAACCGCCCTTCTGATTTTCGGAAAGATCATCCTTCTGCGCGTGGCTCCCGGCTTTTTCCCGGAGGGGGCGCCCTTTTGGGACTGGAGTGTCGGAACCCCTGCCGACGTCATCTATCCGCTGACAGTCATCCTGCAGGAATTTCTGGCAAGGGGCGTTATGCAGGAGAGTTTGAATCGTATTTTCACAGGGAAATATGCTGTCGCGACGTCCATCGTTGTTTCGGCTCTGGTGTTCGGTGTGCTCCATATCGCCCACGGCCTTCCTTATATGCTGGGAGCCACGCTGCTGCTGGGTGTGCTGGGCGTCTTTTACCATAAGCAGGGCAATATCTGGGGCCTGTGCATCATTCACTACGTATTGGGGGAGGTGGCGACATTTCTGCGTTATCTGATCTGATTATTTCGGTATTTAGCGGGACGTGGTGGGCCGTGATGGCGATTATTGCGGCAATAACTGTGGGAATATGGTATGCACGCGGCAGGACGCCGGTACAAGACAATCGAAAATCCCTGGCGGCGTTGGCCGTGTTCACCGTCGCCTATCTGGCAGTGTACAAAGCGCTGCTGCCCTTCAGCCCATATTTTGCGTTTGTGTTTTGGAATGAGCTGCCCCTGCAGCCTTGCAACGTGGTGGCGGTCCTGGCGATACCCGCAGCCCTGCTCCGGGGACGGATCGGCCGCCTGCTGGGAGGGTTCTGCTTTTACGGCGGTATCGTGTTCGCCTTGGCGGCGCTAATGATGCCGGTGGACGGGTTTTCCGAAGTGCCGCTGTTTTCGGTGAACACTATAGGCTACTACGGTTTCCACGGCCTTGTGCTGGCTCTGGCGATAAGCTTCGGCACGCTGAAGGCTTACTGCCCGGAGTGGCGCGATATTCCTGGGGTGCTGCTTGTGCTGGCCCTCCTTGCCTTGCCAGTTCACGGCGTCAATATGCTGTTGCGGGCTTCGGTATATCCGGAAGCAAATTATTTTTACACATACGGCCTGGAGGGAAACCCGGTAATGGAGGGGCTCTGGGGCTTGCTACCGGCGCCGCTGGTTTATGAGCTGCCGCTATTGCTGGTTATGGGCATTCTCTGTGCAGCCATTATCCTGCTGTTCCGGCTGGGAGGGAAAATCGCTTCTATATGCAAAAAACAGAAAGCCGTTTCTAAAACAGGCGGCGAGAAACTGAAAAAATGAGTATTACTTTTTATGCTGGTGAAGAAAAGCAGCCGTAAGCCGGCTGTGGATTCTGCTATAACAAAAACAGGAGGTTATTTACATGAACATCATCAAAACAACGGAAGGAACTACTCTGAATATCGCTCTGGAAGGGCGGTTGGACACCACTACGGCCCCTCAGCTCGAAGCCGAGCTCAAAGGTTCTATGGATAGCGTTACGGAATTGAATATGGATTTTGAAAAGTTGGAATACCTGTCCTCCGCCGGCCTGCGTGTCATTCTGGCCGCGCAGAAGACAATGAATAAGCAGGGGAAAATGGTGGTCCGCCATGTTAACGAAACTATACGGGAAATATTTGAAGTGACTGGCTTTATCGACATCCTCACCATTGAATAAGAGGCGTGAGAGATGGGATGATTGAATAAAGCCGCCGCAGTTGATCTGCGGCGGCCTTATTTTATGCTTTTCCCTTATCAGAAAATATGTATCACTCTTCTATTCTACTCCGTTGATGGAATCCCGGATGCTGTCAGCAAGAGCGTCAAGCTCGCTCTCCTTATCTGGAAGAAGGGCAGATGCAAGGGAGAGACGCTCGTTCAGGACTGTCATGTTCTTGAGTTCCTCATCAATGAACTTCTGCATCAGATCGCCGGACTTGCAAGCCCAAGAGCCATTCTCTACAATAGCGAATGTACGATTCTGCAGATTCAGCGCCTTCATATCCATCAGATAGTTGTGCATGATCGGATAGATGCCGAGGTTGTACGTTACAGATGCCAGAACCACATGGCTAAGGCGGAATGTCTCGGAGATCAGTGTAGATACATGCGTATTGCTTACGTCATATACGACTACATTCGTAACTCCACGCTCGCAGAGCTTAGCGGCAAGAGCCTGAGCGGCGGATTCTGTGTTGCCGTACATTGTAGCGTAGGCGATCATTACACCCTTCTCTTCCGGCTCATATGTAGCCCAGTGTACATACTTGTCGATGAACCATGCAAGGTCGTTCCTCCATACAGGGCCGTGCAGAGGACATACGATCTTGATGTCTACTGTGCTTGCCTTCTTTAAGAGAGCGCTTGTGTGAGCTCCGTACTTGCCTACGATGTTGGTGTAGTAGCGGCGAGCGTCATTCAGCCAGTAATCGCCCTTGAAATCTACTTCGTCATTGAACAGCTTCCCGTCCAGAGCGCCGAAGGAACCGAAAGCATCAGCAGAGAACAGTACTCCGTTCGTCGTATCATAGGTTACCATAGCCTCTGGCCAGTGGACCATAGGAGCGGCAACGAAAGTCACCGTGTGGCCTCCGAAAGAGAATGTATCTCCCTCGGCAACCTCAATCAGCTCATGTCCTTCGATCTCAAAGCCAAACTGGCGCATCAGCATGAAAGCTTTTTCTGTGCTGATTACTTTTACGTCTGGATAGCGCACGAGGATCTCCTCGATACAGGCGCCGTGGTCAGGCTCCATATGGTTGATCACGAGGTAATCAAGCTGATTGCCTTCCAGCAGATACTCGATGTTCTCCAGGAGCTGGCGGCATGCAGACCAGTCTACAGTGTCGAACAGGACTTTCTTCTCATCCAGAAGAAGATAAGCGTTGTAGGACACGCCTCTGGAAATCGGATGGATGTTCTCAAAAAGGGCAAGGCGGTGATCATTGGCGCCAACCCAGTACAGATCTTCTGTTACTTTTCTTACGCTATGCATAAATTATGTACCTCCTAATTTGAATTAAACTTCAATAAACTGATCCTTGTCTTCCGCACACTCTGGACATACCCAGTCTTCAGGAAGCTTGTCAAAGAGCGTTCCTGGAGCGATCTCGCCGTCCTCGTCGCCGATAGATGGATTGTACTCGTATCCACAGCCGTTGCAGACATAAGATTTGCCGATCGGTTTCTCCTTCGGTGGAAGCGGGCGCTTCATCTTGATCATCGGCGGAGCCGGCTCCTTCTCGCCAGTGTTCAGGGCTTCTGCCAGCAGCGGAACGATCTCGTTTAAGTCGCCGACGATACCATAGTCGCAGTTCTTGAAGATCGGTGCATTTCCATTCTTGTTGATGGCCACGATCGTCGAAGCATCTTTAATTCCCTTCAAATGCTGGATAGCGCCAGATATACCACAGGCAATGTAAAGATTTCCTCTGAATTTCTGACCGGACATACCAACATAGCGGTTCAATGGTACATATTTCAAAGTCTCAGCTACCGGACGGGAGGAACCGATCGCTGCTCCGGCATGTTTTGCCAGCTCTTCGATCAGCTTCATGTTCTCCTTGTCGCCAACGCCCTTTCCTGCGGAAACTACACGCTCAGCCTGTGCGATCGGAGTATCTATCGGGATTCCTACATTGAAATCATGTCCGTCTTTCTTCAGTGCGGCAACGAGAGCTGCTACACGTTCTTCCATGCTGCCTTCTTTGAAGATCATCTTCTTGCGGAGCCCGGTAACAGGAGCAGCTTTCTTGAGGACTTTGCCGCCACCGCCGCCGCTCTTGTCTTTCGGCATCCTGCCGATCAGGTTAGAAGCGATAACAACGCGCTGGATCTCGTTCGTTCCTTCGTAGATAGTAGTAATCTTAGCGTCGCGGTAAGCGCGCTCTACTTCCATACCCTTAAGGAATCCGGTTCCGCCGTAGATCTGCAGTGCGTCATTCGTTACTTCAAGAGCAATGTCAGATGCGTACAGCTTAGCCATAGCTGCTTCCATGCTGTATGGCTCATGAGCCTCTTTCTTCTCAGCAGCGCTGTATACAAGGAAACGTGCACAGCGAAGCTTTGTAGCCATGTCGGCCAGCTTAAAGGAGATAGACTGCTGCTGGCAGATCGGCTTGCCGAACTGGATACGCTCTTTAGAGTAGTCCAATGCATGCTCGAAAGCGCCCTGCGCGATACCAAGCGCCTGTGCCGCGATACCGATACGTCCGCCGTCCAGAGTAGCCATAGCGATCTTAAAGCCGTCGCCTTCCTTGCCCAGAAGATTCTCCTTCGGAACTTTCACATCGTTAAAGATCAGCTCTGCAGTACTGGAAGAGCGGATTCCCATCTTGTCATAGTGATCGCCGAACTCGAAGCCTTCCCAGCCTTTCTCTACGATGAAGGCGGAGATGCCGCGTGTCCCGATGTCCGGTGTAGTAACCGCGAAGACAACATATGTATCAGCCTTCGGTGCGTTGGTGATGAAGATCTTGCCGCCGTTGAGCAGATAGTAGTCGCCCTTCAGAACGGCTGTCGTCTCAGTACCGCCTGCATCGGAGCCTGCGTTTGGCTCGGTCAGGCCGAATGCGCCGATCTTCTCGCCGCGGGCCAGAGGACCCAGATACTTCTGCTTCTGCTCCTCGGTACCAAAGCCGAAGATCGGATAAGAGCCGAGAGATACATGTGCGGAAAGGATAACGCCCGCGCCGCCGTCTACACGAGACAGCTCCTCTACAGCGATAGCATAGCTTAAGACGTCAAGTCCGGCGCCGCCGTACTCCTTGGGATATGGGATCCCCATGAGGCCCATCTCGCCAAGTTTCTTCACTGCTTCTGCGGGGAACTCGTTTTCCTGATCCATGAGAAATGCCTGCGGCGCGATCTCGCTTTCAGCAAAAGCGCGGATTTTCTTGCGGAATTCCTCATGCTCCTGTGTGGTTGTGAAAAGCATAAAATAACCCTCCTTCGTGTTATATGATCTATTGTCCAGGGCTTAGTTTTGAAAATCAATTGTGGAATCTGATTCTCAGGCACGCCCTAAGTGCTTTAAGAAATGTGCTGCCAGAAAGGCTTCCGCTACTCCTGAGACAGCCCTAGTACCCATAGCAGGCTTCTGGAGCGGAGCTCCTGATCGATCTGCCGCTGGATCATACAGAGCCGATTGTGCGTGCAGCAGATCCCACCGTGGCTCTCTCTCCATTGGCATACATGGCCGGCCTCCATACAATTGCTGAGCATGGCCCGGTTTTCGATGGCGGTCACAAGGTCGTAAAGGCTGGTCTTGCCAAGATCGCAGCTAAGGCTGCAGCCGCCTGCAATTCCCCGACGGATGCAGATTATCCCGGCCTTCTCCAGCTTTTTTGCAATTTTGTGGGCAAAATGCCGTGGAAGATCCTCTTGTTCTGCAAGCCGTTGTACAGAAACAACAGATTCTGCGGACAGAGAACGGAGGATTCTTAGTGCATAGTCAGTTTCTTGGGTAAGTAGCATGATGTCTCCTCCTGACGATGTCTTTTTATGGTTATATTGTACAAATTTAGATAAAATTTGTCAAGATTAATTATTCGATAATTCAAAAAAGATTTTTGAATTGACACTACATCGCCAAAGTGATAAACTTTAAAAACAGAAAATGTTTGTCGGCAGCCTATGCGGACAAGAGTTTTATTGAATGACTTGTTGTGTGGAGAAAAAGAAAAGAGAAAAAGAGAAGGAGAACAACAAAATGGATTACAGAGAAATGTACCAAGAGAAGCTGGTCTCCGCCAGGGAAGCAGCGGAAACAGTTAAATCCGGAGACTGGGTCGACTATGGCTGGGCGGTCGTTACACCGGTAGCTGTGGATGCGGCTCTGGCAGAGCGTATGCCCCAGCTGACAGATGTGAAGTTCCGGGGAGGCGTTCTTTTGTGGGCGCCGAAGATCTTCGGGATCGAGGATGCGAAGGAGCATCTGACATGGAATTCATGGCACATGTCGGGGATCGAGCGCAAAGCGATCGCACAGGGGTTTGCTTACTACGCGCCGATCCGTTATTCCGAGCTGCCAAGATACTATCGCGATGGAGCGGCCTACAATGATGTGGCTATCTTCCAGGTAGCTCCTATGGACGAGCACGGCTACTTTAACTTTGGCCCGACAGCTACGCACATGGCGGCGATTTGTGAGACGAGCAAGGTCGTGATCGTGGAGGTCAATAAGAATATGCCGGCGTGCCACGGCGGATTTGAGAACGGGATCCACATTTCCCAGGTAGATATGGTAGTAGAAGGAGACAATCCTCCGATCGGCCAGCTTGGAGGCGGAGGAGCGGCCACCGAAGTGGACGAGGCTGTCGCCCGCCTTATCGTGGAAGAGATCCCGAACGGCGCCTGCTTACAGCTTGGGATCGGCGGTATGCCGAACGCAGTAGGCTCTCTCATAGCCCAGTCGGATCTGAAGGATCTGGGCGTACATACAGAGATGTACGTGGACGCATTCGTGGACATCGCCAAAGCCGGTAAGATTACCGGAAGAAATAAGAACATCGATAAAGGACGCCAGGTCTACGCGTTCGGCGCAGGAACGCAGAAGCTTTACGATTATCTGAATAACAATCCAGAATGTATGAGCGCGCCTGTAGATTATACGAACGATATCCGTTCGGTATCAAGCCTGGATAACTTTATGTCTATCAACAATGCGGTGGATGTGGATCTCTTTGGCCAGATCAACGCAGAGTCTTCCGGCATCCGGCATATCAGCGGCGCGGGCGGACAGCTGGACTTCGTGCTGGGAGCTTATCTGTCTAAAGGAGGGAAGAGCTTTATCTGCTGCTCCTCCACATTTACGACAAGAGACGGCGAGCTGAAATCCAGGATCCTTCCGACTCTGAACACAGGCTCCATCGTTACAGATACGAGAACGAACGTGCACTATCTGGTAACGGAGCAGGGCAAAGTGAACTTAAAGGGCCTGAATACATGGCAGAGGGCAGAGGCTATCATCTCGGTGGCCCACCCGCAGTTCAGGGACGAGCTGATCGCCCAGGCAGAGAAGATGAACATCTGGAAGCAGAGCAATAAGCGGTAATTTTATTAATTCATTTTAAGGAGGAAAAGAACAATGGCAAAAAAAGTAGTATTAGCAGGCGCTTGCCGTACGGCGATGGGAAGCATGGGAGGAACTTTGAGCACTACCCCGACAGCCGATCTGGGGGCGATCGTAATCAAAGAGGCGCTCAAGAGAGCGAAAGTAGCTCCAGAGCAGGTGGATATGGTATACATGGGCTGCGTTATCCAGGCAGGCCTTGGACAGAATGTGGCTCGTCAGGCATCTATCCATGCAGGCATTCCGGTAGAGGTTCCTGCAGTTACCATCAATGTAGTATGTGCTTCTGGTCTTAATTCTGTCAATATGGCGGCGCAGATGATCCTGGCAGGAGACGCAGATATCGTAGTGGCAGGCGGTATGGAGAACATGTCTATGGCTCCTTACGCACTGAAGAATGCCCGTTACGGCTACCGCATGGGCAACGCTCCTATGGTGGACACGATGGTGAACGATGCTCTGTGGGATGCGTTCAACGATTATCACATGGGCATTACGGCGGAGAACGTGGCAGAGAAGTGGGGGCTGACAAGAGAGCAGCTTGACGAGTTCGCGGCAGCCAGCCAGCAGAAAGCATGCGCGGCTATTGAGTCCGGCAGGTTTAAAGACGAGATCGTACCGGTTGAAGTTAAGAAAAAGAAAGAGACGATCGTATTTGATACAGACGAAGGCCCTCGTCCGGGAACAACGGCCGAAGGTATCGCCAAGCTTCGCCCTGCATTTAAGAAAGACGGCATCGTGACCGCAGGAAATGCTTCCAGCATTAACGACGGCGCGGCGGCCATCGTCGTGATGAGCGAGGAGAAGGCAAAAGAGCTGGGCGTTACGCCTATGGCGACTTGGGTAGCAGGCGCTCTGGCAGGCGTTGAGCCGTCTATCATGGGCGTTGGGCCGATAGCGGCTACGAAGAAAGTTATGGCTAAATCTGGCCTGAAAGTAGAAGACATGGATCTGATCGAGGCAAACGAAGCATTTGCTGCACAGGCGATGGCAGTTGCAAAGGATCTGTCCTTTGACATGGACAAAGTAAATGTAAACGGTGGGGCGATCGCTTTAGGACATCCTGTAGGAGCGTCTGGATGCCGTATTCTTGTAACGCTGCTTCATGAGATGCAGAAGAGAGACGCCAAGAAGGGCCTCGCTACGCTGTGCATCGGCGGCGGAATGGGCTGCGCGACTATTGTAGAGCGTTAAGCCGCCGCAGGAAGGAGAAGAAGAGCATGGAATTTGTTACATACGAAGCGGAAGGCCAGATCGGTCTAATCACGATCTGCCGGCCAAAGGCGCTGAACGCTTTAAACAGTGCGGTATTGGGAGAGCTGGATGAGGTTCTTGACGCTGTGGATCTGGAGGAGATCCGGGCTTTGATCCTGACCGGATCTGGTGAGAAATCCTTTGTAGCGGGAGCGGACATTGCCGAGATGAGCTCTCTGACGAAGGCTGAAGGAGAGGCTTTCGGCAAGAAGGGAAACGATGTATTCCGGAAGCTGGAGAAGTTCCCGATCCCGGTAATCGCGGCTGTAAATGGATTTGCTCTGGGAGGCGGCTGTGAGATCGCTATGAGCTGCGACATCCGTATCTGCTCGGAGAACGCTATGTTCGGGCAGCCTGAAGTAGGGCTCGGCATTACGCCGGGCTTCGGCGGGACACAGCGTCTTGCCCGGCTGATCGGAGCAGGGATGGCTAAGGAGATGATCTATGCCGCTCGCAATATTTCGGCGGAGGAAGCATATCGCATTGGTCTTGTCAATAAAGTCTACCCCCAGGAAGAGCTGATGCCGGCCGCCAGAAAGCTGGCTACGAGCATTGCCCGGAACGCCCCGATCGCAGTGAGGAACAGCAAGAAGGCGATAGACGAAGGGCTTCAGACGGATATCGACCAGGCCATCGTAATCGAAGAAAAGCTGTTTGGGGACTGTTTTGAGACGGCCGATCAGAAGGAGGGCATGAGCGCTTTCCTTGAGAGGCGGAAAGAGAAGAATTTTATCAACAAGTAATTTCGAGGAGGAAAGAAGACCATGAAAGTTGGCGTTATTGGAGCCGGAACAATGGGATCCGGGATCGCGCAGGCTTTTGCCCAGACAGAAGGGTACGAAGTATGTCTGTGCGACATTAATGAGGAGTTCGCGGCGAGAGGCAAGGCAAATATAGCAAAAGGCTTTGAAAAGAGAGTCGCTAAAGGTAAGATGGAGCAGGAAGCAGCTGATAAGATCCTTGCTAAGATCACGACGGGCGTAAAGGATATCTGCACGGACTGCGATCTGGTTGTTGAGGCGGCGATCGAGAGAATGGACATTAAGAAGCAGACTTTCCGTGAGCTGACAGAGATCTGTAAGCCGGACTGCATATTTGCAACGAACACGTCCTCCCTCTCTATCACAGAGATTGGCGCGGGGCTGGATCGTCCGGTGATCGGTATGCATTTCTTCAACCCGGCGCCGGTGATGAAGCTGATCGAGGTCATTGCAGGCTTAAACACTCCGGCAGACGTAGTAGAGAAGATTAAGAAGATCTCTGAGGAGATGGGCAAGACGCCCGTTCAGGTAGAGGAAGCGGCAGGCTTCGTAGTGAACCGCATCCTGATCCCGATGATCAACGAGGCGATCGGCATCTACGCAGAGGGAGTCGCTTCCGTAGAAGGGATCGACGCCGCTATGCAGCTTGGCGCAAACCACCCGATGGGGCCGCTGGCTCTTGGAGATCTCGTAGGGCTGGACGTAGTCCTGGCGATCATGGAAGTATTACAGTCAGAGACAGGGGATAGCAAATACCGTCCACATCCACTGCTCCGCAAGATGGTAAGAGGCGGCAAGCTTGGAAGAAAGACAGGCGCAGGATTTTACGATTATACAAAATAACTTCAATTGGGGACGGGGTAAATTTAATTTTACCCCGTCCCCAATTGGTCAGAAGGTGATGTGGTGAGGGATCTCGACGTATTAGAAAAAATACAGAAAGAGACAAATCTGACATTCAAACATGTAGATAGTATTGACTATCGGGACGACATAGGCCAGTATGTGTATGATGAAGACGCAGATGCGATCATTGGCATTAAGCTGGCGCGCCGTGCCAGCTCTATACCGGCGGGCATTTTTGAATTGCTGAATCTGGAAGTGCTGGATTTAAGCCTTGTGAAAGTGTCGGCCTTACCGGATGATATCCAGAGGCTTACACGATTAAAGAAGCTTAATTTGTATAATACGAATGTATCAAAGATACCGCCGTGTATTAAATGCTTAACGGATCTGAGGAATATACATTTAGGGCAGACACCGCTGCTATCGCTTCCGGATGAGCTGTCTTTACTTACCAATTTAGAGAAGATAACTTTATGGGGCACAAAGATCCGGGAGCTTCCCAACAATATAGATAAACTGCAGAAATTATCCCGGCTTGATCTTTCTGACTGTCGGCTTAGGACGCTGCCGGAGAGCATTGTAGATTTAAATATTGATTTCTCTGTTAATGAGGAGAATTATAACGCTATAAGGCTGGTCGGCGCCAGCGTCGATGATAAGGAAGTGATGAGATATGCGCTTCAAGGCAAGGAGATGCTGCGGAAGTATTTTTTATCGGAGGAGTATAAGAGCAGAAGCCAGAGCATAGAGAGCAAGATCGTTTTATTGGGCAACGGCGCGGTAGGGAAGACATGTCTGGCACATGCGCTTATGAATAATTTTTTTGACAGTGAGCAGAAAAAGACAGATGGGATAGATATATATGATTTAAAAACTGAGATTAACGGGAAAGCGGCGTGTATACATATGTGGGACTTTGGAGGCCAGAATGTGTACCATCCATTGTATACGCTGTTTATGTCACAATCAAGCTTATACTTGATCGTCTTAAACGGGCGGAGCGACGACAGGCCGGATGAATGGCTGCAATTCATTGATACCTTTTGCCATGGCGCCCCAGTGATCGTTGTAATTAACCGTATTGATGAGAATCCGCGGGCGGACATTGACCGAGAGTATTATCTCCGGGAGTACCCCAATATAAAAGCGATCGTGCGCTGTTCGTGCAAGGATGCGGATGCTGGATCCGGCCATATACAAGAGCTGGAATCTGAGATAATAAAGACGCTCCAGAGTGACGAGGATCTGTATGTTGACTGGAAGGATCGCTGGCATACTGTTAAAATGAAGCTTGAGCAGGGCGGCGACAGCTTTATAACATATAATACATTTCATCATCTATGTGAGGAGAATGGGATTACCAGTATAGGCGAGGAAAAAGCCCTGTTTGAGAAAATAGTTGGAACGGGTATAATGCTTTCGTACCGTCAAAGCGCATATAATCTTATCCGCCCTAAGTGGTTTATAAACGCAGTGAGCCATATTTTCAGCATGATTGAAGAGGCGAGAGGCGTATTCTCCCTTGAGAAAGAAAAGATATACGAAAGGCTGTATGAGATCGACCATTCGTACCAGATGGATAAAGCAGAGCTTGTGATCCAGATCCTTGCAAATTTCCATCTGTGCTTCCCGTGCGGAGATAATGTCTTCCTGCCAGGCGCTTTAAGCGCATGCCAGCCTCAGAGCATCGGTGAAGGCTATATTGGCTGGTACAAAAAGATATGGAGGTACGAAATCTCCCCGACAGTCGTTATGCAGAGAGTCCTTGCACGTTTACACAGCTTCATAGCCGATGGGACAGCGTGGAGGAATGGAATATTGTTTTCACTGGAGGGAAATAAGGTACTCATTGTGCAGACAAGGAACGAGCTGGTCGTATATACACAGAAAAACGAGGGATCGTCTATACGTGACGCCGTCGAGTATACAGACGGCTGCATTGCGGCAGTAAATACTGAATTGCATATTCCACAAAATAAAGTTAAGGAAATGATCTCTTTAAGAAACGGAGAGAAAGAGTTTGCCTATCCATTGGATAATATAAAAAAACTTGATCAGATGAATATCGCAGTATTTCCGGTTCCTGAATTAGACGCACAATTTAAGACTGCGGAGCTGCTTGGAGATTATAATGTAGATCAAGAATCCCGTCTCTCTGTTATACAGCTAAATGAAGCGTATAGAAACATAATAGACAGATTAGATAGTATGGCCGCCTCAAATGTTGAAAGCAGGCAGACGATAGAAGATCTGCAAGATGCGATACAGGCATTATTCAGCGATTCGTCAGAAGAAAACAAATCAGCATTTAAACGCACATGGGAAAAGTGCGGCTCTGCGCTTTCAACAATCTTGTCAGGCAGCGCAGACGTTGTGACGCTGCTGGCATATTTTGGGATAACGTTACAGACGCTTGTGAACGTAGTCAAATAACAGAGAGAAGACGAAACCCTGTATACTTTTAACGTTGTTTTAACGCGCTAGCGCGTTAAAAGCGTGTTTTTTAATACTTTGTCTTATATGCCAACATGGATAGATGATACAAATAAACATATACCATTTATAAAATATATTGATTTTGAAACGTAAGAGACAGGTGCTATACTGATTACGGATTCATTTCACATCAGGCTTAAGACAAAGGAGAGAGTAAGATGCAAAAGAAATTTACAACAAAGGAAGTCGTTATCGTTGCCATGATAGCAGCAGTAATAGGAGTTATCTATACGCTGCTTGACTATGCTTACATGCCATTGTCGGCAATGCTGGGGACTGTATTTATGGAGCTGACGTTCGGGATCTATCTGCTATCAGCGTCTTTACCGATGTATATCGTAAGAAAGCCGGGCTTTGCGATCTTCGGCGGTCTGGTTACGGCAGGCGTTAACCTTCTGTTGGGAAGCCCTTATGGGCTGCAGCTTGTACTGGCGGGCTTGCTCCAGGCGTTAGGTATGGAGATTGTATATGCGATTGGAAAGTATAAAGGAAGCATGAAGGAGATGGTTATTGGCGCGATCCTCTCTGCGATCCTGGTACTGTGCCGCGACGGGCTTATGTGGGGGACTCCGTGGTCTTATGGGACTTCGATCGCCATCGGCGTTATCGCGGTCCGTCTTATCAGCGCAACGGTAATCGGCATTATCCTGGTGAAGGTCATCACGGCAGCATTGGTTAAAACAGGCGTTCTGAAAGGGTTTGCATGTGCAAAATAATGAAAGGGACGAAAGAGAAGAAAATCCTTGAAATCCAAGATGTCACATATACTTACGATGGAGAGAGGCTTCCCGTGTGGGAGCATCTTTCCTGTTGTTTTTTTGAGGGCAAGATCCACGCGGTCAGCGGCCCCAGCGGCTGTGGAAAGAGTTCGATCCTAAGCCTGATCGATGGGCTGATCCCTCATATGTATGAAGGGAAGCTTGAGGGGAGCGTACTTCTCAAAGGAGAAGATGTCACAGATATGCTTCCCAGATACCGCTGCGATCAGATCGGGCTTGTTATGCAGAATCCAGAGAGCCAGTTCTGTACATTCACAGTCGAGGAAGAGCTGGCCTTTGGAATGGAGAATAGGGGGCTTCCAGAACAGGAGATCAGGAGGCGCATACAGGAGGCGCTTTCCTTCGTAGGGCTTTCCGGGTATGAGGAGATGGAGCTTGGCCAACTGTCAGGAGGACAGAAGCAGAAGATAGCGATTGCTTCCATACTGGTAACGAAACCGGAGATCCTTCTGTTGGATGAACCGACAGCAAACCTGGATCCGGAGAGCCGGGCACAGATTTTCCGTCTGATCATCAGGATAGCGAGAGAAGAGCATATGACAGTTATCATCGTAGAGCATAATATCAGCGACATTTGGGATGAGGTAGACTGGATAATCGCGCTTGACAGAGAAGGAAGGAAGGTCGCAGACTGCCAGAAGGAAGATGCAGGCGGCATATTTGGGAGAGAGATTTTGGAGGTTCCTGCCGGAGAGATTCGGGAAGGAAAGAAAGAGGATCGGAAGAGAAGGCAGGAGGAGATCGTTCTGGACATTGATCACTTAAGCTTTTCTTACCCGGTTCCGGGAAAGAAGAACGAGAAAGGGAAACAGATACTGGATGGATTCTGTATGCAGGTACACAGGCAGGACTTTCTTGCGATCGTAGGAGAGAACGGCGTAGGGAAATCTACACTTATGAAGCTGATATTTAAAGTATGCAGGCCAGACTCTGGCTCCATCCGTGTGCTGGGAAAAAATCTGGATCGTTATCATACGAAGAAATTATATTATTTGATCGGACTGGTATTCCAGAACCCGGAGAATCAATTTATCAGGAATACAGTTTGGGACGAGATGATGTTCAGCCTGAAGCGTACCGGGGAAAGCCAGGAGGATAAAGAAACGCGCGTGCAGAAAATGCTGGAGCAGTTCCACCTGGAGAAAGAAAAAGAGAAAAGCCCGTTTGCGTTAAGCCAGGGGCAGAAAAGACGGTTAAGCGTCGCAAGCATGCTGCTCACGAATCAGGAGATCTTATTTCTGGACGAGCCGACATATGGACAGGATTTCGAAAACAGGCAGGAACTGATGAAGGATATGCAAAAGCTGGTGGAGAAGGGGATCACAATCGTGATGATTACTCACGATCTGTCGCTGGTACGCCAGTATGCGACCCATGTGGTAGAGGTTGAGAAGGGCAGGGCGGCAGTGAGCCTTCCAACAGAAGAATACTTTACATACAAATTACAAAAGTGAGGGCGGACAATGTTTGCTTATATTGAGCAGGATTCCTATTTGCATAGAAGAAATCCAATGATAAAATTAGCAGTTATTGCTGTAATGACGGTAGTCGTATGTATGTCATACTTTCCGGTCCTCCCCATATTGACTTTTCTGCTGGCGTTCTTTGTAACATGGATAGCCGGAAGGATCCCCATTGATAATCTGCTTCGGAGGCTTCTGATCTTTCTGGCGGTGAGTGTTCTGTTCATGTTTTCTATGCTCGTGCTCCGGGGGCTGAATGATGAAGCCGGTATCGTCCTTCGGCTCTGGATCTTCCGGTGGACAGAAAGGGATCTGGTACATGCGGTCTCGTTGGGGTTTCGGATCTTGGCGTTGGTGACGATGTCGATGGGATTTGTCCTTACGACAAGGCCGAGAGATCTGGTGCTAAGCCTGATCTTGCAATGCAGGGTCTCGGTAGTGCACGGATATGCCACGATGGCGACATACCGCTTCCTGCCGGAGCTCCAGTCACAGGTGGAGGCCATCCATCTTGCACAGGAGATTCGGGGGATCCCGTGGAATAAAGGCGTGCTTTCCAGATTTACATCGCCGTTCCGGGTACTGCTTCCGCTGCTGTGCGTGGCGGCCAGGCGGGGGGAGCGCGTGGCGTGCGCTATGGAGAGCCGGGGGCTGGGACGCGAAGAGCCCAGGACATTTTACAAAAAGACGTCTATCGATAAAAAAGATTGGGCCTTTTTTATTATTTCAGTAATCGTCTATGGAACGATCGTGGCGGTTTTGGTAAAATTTGATTTATACAGGTTTAGCTTTGCAGCAATACAGTAGGAGGAGAAATATGCCATACAAACATAAGAATATCGAGTACGGATTGCCCCATGAGGAGTATCCAGAGGAAAGAATTAAAAAATGCGTGGAGACACTGAAGGAGACAATTGATCTGACCAGAGAGCCGGTAGGGATTACATTCTTATTTACAAAGGAAGAGTATGAGAGCTATCCGGTGGACGAGATAAGATCGGCTACAGCATACTGCGTCATGGTCAAGGATGCGGCGGTCAGAGGGAGAGGTGTTAAATGCCGTCTGGAGCATCATCGCTGCGACGGCGCTACGACCGCATTTGCATTAGAAGAAAGTACGGAGAAGATTGAAAGCGGGCAGGAGTATTTCTCTTATAAGCTATATTCCTCCGTCGCCGTTGCGAGAAGAATGCGTGCGGCAATCAAGAGCCTTCACAAGGAGCCTGTGTCCACATACGGGATTGCGATCGTTCCGATTAAGGATTGCGTACAGACACCGGATGTTATTATTATAATGACGAACGCACTCCAATCTATGCGGCTCGTCCAGGGATACGAATACCGTACCGGGAGGAAGCCAAAGATCGATATGGGAGCAATGCAGGGGATGTGTTCAGAATTAACGGTCTCTCCGTACCTGACCGGGGAGATGAATGTCAGCGTTCTGTGCCCAAGTACCCGTATGCTGTGCAAATGGGATGAGAACGACATGGCTGTCGCAGTTCCCTTTGAACTGTTTGAAACGATTACGGATGGAGTTGTAGCTACGAAGCCGAATTATTAATTGGGGACGGGGTAAATTTAATTTTACCCCGTCCCCAATTAAAAAGATTCTCGCGAAATTTATAAAATTATGTTATACTAAGGACAAATCACTTACGCCATGCCTGCCGGATATGAGAGAGGCATCCGGCTGTGAAAAGGCCGGCATGTATAGCGTTTGCAAGATCAATGTATATTGGGGTGAGAGTTTTATGGAGCATAATAGTTTATCAGACATTATTCTTGAGTCTATGGACAGTCTTGCCTATGTCTGCGACATAGAGAATGATACCGTTCTTTACATGAACAGGGCTACCCGGGAAGCGCTGGGACTGTCTGAAGAAGCGGAATATCTGGGGAAGCCCTGCTACAAAGTCCTCCAGGGGAGAGACGAACCTTGTCCATTCTGCACGAACAACTTTTTAAAGACCGACAGCTTCTATGCATGGGATCACTATAATGAGCTGATGGATCGGCATTTCATACAGCTTGATAAACGCATAGAATATAATGGGAAGTACGTCCGGCTTGAAATAGCTACAGATGTCACGGAGAAAGAGCAGGACTTCCAGGAGCTTAAGAAATATCTGACTGCAAATGAGCTGTTGCTCTTTTGCATTAACATGCTAAGAGATATTGAAGACCAGGGCGAGGCTATGGGATATCTGCTTGAGAACCTGGGGGCATTCTGGCATGCCGACAGGGTAAGTATTTTTCAAATAGATTATCTGAAAAAGATTGTGACAAATACATACGAATGGTGTGGGGAAGGCCAGGAAGCAGTAATTGATGATTTGAAAGAAGTCCCGCTAGACGCAGTCGGGGGATTGCTAAAGAAGCTGCGGGAAGTAAGCAATATCTGTATTAACGCTTCAGGGACGATAGATGTGTCCAAGCTGACACAGCGTCAGATAGATTGTATGCATGAGCTTATACATATGATTACCGTGCCAATGTTCAATAGTAGAAACGTGATCATCGGCATTATTGGCATCGATAATCCCCAGATGAACCTTGAATTAATCCAGCAGCTGTGCGCGATCGCAAGGCTTGTGGTGGATGATATTGAGAAGCGTCAGATGAACAGAGAGCTGGAGTGCTTAAGCTATGAAGATATCCTGTCCGGACTGCACAATCGGAACCGTTATACAGAGCGCATTCAGGAGCTTCAGGCTTATCCGCCTCAGAGCCTGGGCGTAGCGTATTTTGACATTAACGGGCTCAAGGCGGCAAACGATTCGTACGGGCACAGCTATGGAGACAAGCTTATCGTAAGCGCGGCTACTGTATTAAAAAAAGTTTTTGCGAGAGATATATTCCGTGTGGGCGGAGACGAGTTCGTTGTACTTTGTGAAGATATGGCTGAGGACGAGTTTGAAGGGCTCATAAATCGCTTCCGAGAAGAGGTAAAGGATGAAGAGGGGTTAGAGATTTCCGTCGGGGCGGATTGGAGCAAAGGCGACATTAATATAGTGGCGCAGATTATCCATGCAGATGAGAAGATGTATGCTGAGAAAAAAAACTATTACCAGTCTGCACAGGTTGGCACGATGATACAGCGCGAGGTACTGGAGCATGAGCTGACGAGGGATCTCGAAGAGGGGAAATACACAGTCCTGCTACAGCCTAAAGTGGATATGAATAGCATGGAGGCCGTGGAAGCGGAAGCCCTTATCCGAAAGAAGGGAGAAAATGAGCTGATCCTCCCTGCCAGCTTTGTACCCTTATATGAAAAGCAGCAGTTAATACATTATATTGATTTCTTCGTTTTGGATATGGTATGCGACATACTGAGCCAATGGGAAAAGAAAGAGAGGACAGATATCCGTATCGCTGTCAATGTCTCCTATGCTACGTTTAAAGAGGAGAACGCTGCCGATAAGCTGATCGAGATCTGTGAGAAGCATGGCGTCTCTCCAGGAAGGATCGTGCTGGAGATTACCGAGAAGATTGTGCGGATAGAGCTTAAGAAGCTAAAAGAGATAGGGGAAAAATTGGCTTCTGCAGGCTTCCGTATTGTACTGGACAATTACAATTCAGTTCTCACCAATCTTCCGGCGCTAAATAATATAAAGTTTACGGGGATCAAGCTGGACAGAAGCTTTGCATCTGCTATCGTTGAACGCCGTGACGTGCAGGTAGAGGCGGAGAACGTGATAAAGATTGTGAAGAAGGAGAGAGGTATGATCGCTGAAGCTGTGGGGATTGAGACGTCCGACCAATATGTCATGCTGAAAGAGGCAGGCTGTATCATCGGGCAAGGGTACTACTTCTCAAGACCGCTCTCGCCAGATGAGTTTGAAAAACGTTATAGCTAGCCATTAAAATAAAGACCGACCGGCTATTCGCCGGTCGGTTTATGGTGTAGGAGCTCGTTCAGCAGATATTTTGGAATCGTCTCAGATGCTTTTAAATTCTCTGCGGCGGCTTCTTTTAATTCAGAACGTAGAACAGGGATATCCCGTGGGGCGTCAATAGAGAGCTTTACCCACTCAGGCCCTACGTCTACGACTGTGAGAGTGATATTGTCATTTATGGAAAGAGACTGGCCTTTCCGACGCTGTAATATAAGCATTATCTATCCCTCCTCTTTCCCAATGAAATCAGCAAGGTGATGGCGGAAAGCGTATTCCGGCTGATCTAAGATAATCTGGCGCGCTTTCTGTGTCTTTACGTTTACTACGAGAGGAGCCTTCAGATTGACCGTACAGTCTTCCGGCATGTCCCGGATTACGCTGATCACATAATATGAGATATCCTTGTCGGAAGAGATATCGAGTGACTTGCGGTCTGCGTCCGTGAGAGCGGGGCTGTAGCCAGGATATATCTTGAAAGGATTCATCAGCACAAAGGATAATTCTTCGTTCTCAAGGCTCTGGAGAGAGAGCATAAAATCATCATCTTCCTGAAAAGGGATCGGGAGATATTCCGTGTAAGACTCAAAACCGATCAGCCCGTTCTCAATGTGTACGATCTCATCTTTGTCGTATGAGATATCGCCAAAGTATTTTGCGTGTATATTCAATATGGTTACCTCCTGCAGAAAGAAATAAAAGTAAGGGCTTTATTAAGCCCTTACGTCTAACGGTTCATGATTTGGATCAGAGCTAGGCGGGACATAAATAGGACCGCCCACATATTCAATCAGGATATCTGGCTGCTGTGTGATGACCACCTCAATATTGCCCGGTATGAATTCAAAATTCCCGTTTGCAATCTTGAGATCAAAGTTCAGCTTATCCATTTCGTAACTGATGGTAAGGTCGGGAGCCTGATAACTAATATCCGCCGACGAGGTTGGGATGAATCCTACTGTGAAATCCCCGGATGGCATCTGATTTCTCTGTGCAAAAATGCTATTTAGCACATCTTCGCCGATTTTTGCTTTCAGCATAAGCTGGCCTTCCTGTGCAAACTGAGCGGTCGCGCTGTAAGCAGCGTCCTTGCCCTTCTGTGCGCTCTGAGAAACACTTCTGGCCGTTGTAGGCACGATAGAGTTCCTCGCTTCGAATGTGTCCAGATTCAATTTGACAGGACGGCTTTTTATAGAAAGCCCACCCTCATTCCGACTGATTTCAAGTTCAGCTTTAGAACTATGGTACTCCAGACGGGCATTATTCACCTTCAGCTCATACTGAATCGGGACAGTTGTGATTTTGAGTAATTGTTCCATTGCTTTCCCCCCTTTGATAGAGTATCTTTTTTATAATCTCACTATGACATAAAGTCAATGAATGACGGTGATAAGATCTGGGTGCCCACTTTTAAAGCGGCGTTGTATGCGTACTGCGCCCATGAGAAGTCCATGATCGCTCCGGCCATATCTGCGTTCACGATACTGTCAAGCTGCTTTGTGAGGCTGAGCTCGCTATTTTCCAGACGTGTTTTCGTAGTAGTCAGGAACTCTGTCTGCGTGCCGAGGATCGTAACTTGTTCAAGGACGTCGTTACGCCTGCCTTCGAAAGAATCAAGAAGCTTCTTGTATTGATCCCGGTCAAAGGTGTCTTCCCGTAAAACTTTCGAAATCTCTCCTGCAAGGAGGATCATATTTTTAGGATTCCCGTCCGCGTCTTGCCCATATCCTACCATTTTTATGCCAGGAAGCGCCGTATTAAAAGCGCTGGCCGGATCTACAGCGCCGTTCCCATCAAGAGCAAGACCGAAGCCAAGGTCGACGTAAGAAGTCTCTTTGGAAAGCTCATCCAGTATAGCCTGGTTAGCCGGATCATTTACATCGACCCCTCTGTATTTCAGGACCTGTGTCCCATCAGCGGCAGTCTCAAGAGTAAACGGTGGATTCGTACCGTTGTTCCCAGAGAATACGAACTTATCTTCATAAGTAGCGTTCAGGCTGCGAAGCATGCTCTCCTGCGCGCCTTTCCATGCGTCGGCGTAAGTCCGGCGGGTCTCGAGAGAGCCGTTCGTTCCATTTAAAGCTTCCAGACCGTACTTTTTAAGAAGATTGCGGGCGATGTCGCTAATCTGCATCGCAGCATCTTCCTGGGCATCCTGGAAAGACTGGGCGTCCTTGACGGTAGAGAGATAATCCTGATTCCGCATATATTTGCGCTCCAGAGTAGCGGCTCGCAGAGCGCTGGCCGGATCTTCCGCGGTAGAATTAAAATTCCGTCCCGTCATGACCTTAGTCCTTGCCAAGTCAAGATTTGTCAAAGAATTTGACAGATTCGATTTATAATTGCGAAGAATCGCATTTGTAGTAATTCTCATCTGCTGTTACCTCCTATTATCTTCCGACTACGCCGGTTCTGTTGATCAAAGTGTCAAGCGCTTCGTCCAAGGTAGTCATAAGCCTTGCCGCGGCAGTGTATGATTGATTATAGTGCATCAGGTTCATCCCTTCCTCATCAAGCTGGACGCCAGATATAGCGTCGCGGGAGTTGGAAGTCTCATTCAGGACCGCAATTCGATTCTTAAGAGTAGTCTCCGCAGACTTCTTATCCACTCCGAGAGTACTCTCGATATTAGCAAAACAGTTATAGAAAGAGCCTTTGAAGAAGCGGACGCCGTTAGCTGAGAATGTCTGATCGGCGCTCATGGCATCAATCATCCGAAGAAGATTATCACTGGCGGTAGAGCCAATCGTCCCTTCCGGCGTAAGGACTGTGGAAGCAGTCAGCCTGTAAGTCCCGTTGATCCAGTCCTCGGCAATTTTAATGTTAGAAGCGGTGAAGACCGGGTCGCCGTTCGCATCTACGCGCCCGTCTGTCGTCTCGAACAGAGGAGCGGGATCGAATATGAGATTTCCCCCGGCATCCAGCACCGGGATTACATTTTTGTTAGCATCCAGCACCGGATTTCCGTCGGCATCGCGCTGTATCCTCGGCTGCTGGTTCAGATCGTTGAATACATTTGCAAATACATTTACAAGAGAGTTAAGGGCTTCTTCATAATACCCGACCCCTTTGAAAGTCGTACCGTCAAAATCTCCCTTCTTGTTCAGGAAGTCCAAAGTACCTTTTAAAGTACCGTCGCCGAGAATATCCGTCACATTAAAGCCGATGTTCCCTTTGGAGTCGAACAACGTAAGAGTAGCGCTGTCCGGGAAGACGTCTGCATCAAAAGAGCCATAATCTCCGTCAGAGACAAGGTAGTGCTTCGCCCCGTTAGTATCGGTAAATACCACATCAAGAACCTCGACAGACTGTCCGGGTCCGATCTCCTGCTCACTGTACTGTGTAGTGATAGGAAGATAGCTTGACAGCTCGTCGAGAAGGTTGTTGCGCTCATCCATAAGCTCAAGAGCCGGATTGCCAAGGACGTGGCTGTTCTTAATATTCCTGTTTAGATTCGCAATGTTCTCAAGAAGCTTGTTGAGATCAGGTACATCGGTAGTCTTCAATCCCTGTCCGGCATTATCACGCACATCCTGAAGGCGCGTGGCGTTGTCATGGAACAAGTTCAACAGAATCTGCATATTCGAGCGGACCATCGTGTCAAATTCCTGATTGCCTACTTGCTGGCTGTATTGATCTATGGCGGTCGTGATGCTGATAAGAGCGGCTCGGACGCCATCCACGACTGTCTCGTCAAAAATAGCAGTCAACTGTTCAAATCCAGCCACCTGTGCGTCTGTAGTACCGAGCTTCGACATCTGGGAACGGTACTGTGCGTCAAGGAACGGATCGCGCAGCTGGGAGACGCCTGTCATCTCCACACCAAAACCGACCTTGATGGCATTATCCTGATTGTATAATTCGCCGCCTCTCGTATTCAAACTGGCAATGTCAAGCCTCTGCCTTGTATAGCCTACGGTGTTGATATTCGCAATATTCTGGCCGGTCACATCAAGCGCGCGCTGGCTGGCGGCCATGCCGAGCTGTGCAGTTGTAAAACCGGCAAATGTAGAACGTATCATATAGAATTCCTCCTAATCCTTCTAATCTCTAAACTGAACGGCTGGTAAAATGTTTCCCATCCTTCGCATGCAGAGCGGCGCGGATGTTATGAAGGTTCAGCTCGATCATCTCCTTGGCGCTGTTGCTTATAGATTGGAAATCCTGGATCTTGCCTGACAGCTCTTCAAATAGAGGCTCCAGTATAAGAGAATCCTCCTCAGAGACCTTTTCAAGAATCTGGCGGAATGTAAGGCCCTCCGCCCCGAGACGCGCCTGTTCTGCCTCTCGCTTCTGCTCCAGCCCCCTAAGCTTCAGGATCGCAGCCTGCTCCTTATTCATACATTCCTCGACGAAAGAGACCTTATTCGCTACCGCTGAATCAAGCTTCGTCTGCTCTACAGAAATAAGGGCGTCGAACAACCGAATGAAGTCCTTTATAATCTCTGCGAAAGAAGACCACTCACTCATGATTAAGCGCCCTCCCCGACTAAGAGGATCCGGGACGCAATAGCGTAAGGATCGATCTGGTAATTCCGGGATGCGATCTGCTCCTTGAGAGCGGCGATCTTCTCATCAGAGGCAGTCTTAGCTACCTCGGAAGAGATTTCTCTGGACACAGCCTGTGCAAACGTATGCTCCTCGATCTTTCTCGGATCAGACTGTATCGTGATCGCATCAAAATTATGACTCACGCCCGATGAAGCGTCAGATGCGTGGCTCTCCTTAGAAGATGGGCGGAGTTCTGCATAATTCTTCAACACGTTGTCTGCATATATTTTCATATTGTGCTCCTTTTTCGTAAAATAACAAGGTTTTAGTAGTTATACTATAATTATCGGCACAATATTTGAAATCATAATGCTATTTTTTCAAATGGTTCATTAAGACAGAAGAAATGTTCTCGCAAGAAGCCTGTACAGACACTGCTCCTATGTTGTAAGCGACCATCGGCATGCCGTATACGACGCAGGATTCTTTGTCCTGTCCGATTGTAAACGCTCCTTTCTGCTTCATTTTAAGAAGCCCGTCGGCGCCGTCCCGTCCCATGCCGGTCATAATGATCCCGACTTTTTTAATAGACACGTTTTTAGCGATAGAAGAGAAGAGTACGTCCACGGACGGGCAGTGACCGCTGACTTTCTCGCCTGTCTTGCACTGTACCATATATCCGCCCTTGCCGTGGATCACTTCCATCTGCATTGCGCCCGGAGCAATGAGGGCTAGGCCCGGATGGATAATATCCCCGTTCCTTGCTTCTCTTACTTCCATAGCACAGATGCGGTTCAGGCGTTCCGCGTACATGGCGGTAAACCCTTCCGGCATATGCTGTGTGATTACGATGCCGGGAATGTCGGCCGGCAGCTTCTTAAGAACGGCGAGCGTCGCCTCTGTGCCGCCCGTTGAGGCTCCAATCCCGATAATAGTAGAATCTAAGACGGTGCGGGACAGGGACGGCAGGCTGGCAGCGGCAGGCTGCTTTGGCGCCGTCACGGCCGCTCCCTGCTTCTGGATACGCACTTTTGCCATAGAGGCAGTCGTAATTTTTGACGCCAAGGAAGAAAAGAAGATTTCTTTAGAGCTGTTAGCGGTCATATCCGGCTTACGGACGAAATCCACCGCTCCTGCGGCCATAGCGTCAAATACGCTTAAATTCAGCGAAGAGACGAGGATGACGGGGATCGGGTTCGTAGGAAGCAGCTGCTTTAAGAACTCTATCCCATTAAGCCCCGGCATTTCCACATCCAGAGTAACTACGTCCGGCTTGAGGGCCGGTATCTTCTTCTTCGCATCGAATGCGTTAATGGCATAGCCTACTACTTCTATATTAGGCTGAGAAGATAGATACTGGATAATCGTCTGCCGGAACAGAGAAGAATCATCTACGACTAATACTTTTATTTTATTGTGATACATATACAACATCCTTTCCTGGAACAAATTTCATATATAAAAAACTGCCTTCAGATACTTCCGAAGGCAGTTCAAATATCATTCCTTGCGATAAGTTGCCGGTTGCAGATATTTATAAGGATTGGTGTCCTTATTCAAGCCTTCGGAATGTCCGATCAAGAGATAACCGCCGGGGCTGGTCGCCTGATAAAAACGGTTCACCAGTGCTTCTTTTGTAGGCTGGTCAAAATAAATCATAACATTCCGGCAGAAGATGACGTCGAATTTCAGCCGGAACTGAATCGGGTTCATCAGGTTGAACGTGCGGAAGATCACATTTGATTTAATATCCGGGGACACTGTATACACTCCGGGCTGTCCGGCGGGACGGAAATACTTGGACTTCCATCCGGGGGGGAGGTCCTTGAGGGAAGATTCGTCGTACACGGCATTGGAGGCGGCCCGCAGCGCATTCTGCGAAATGTCGGTCGCCAGGACCCGTGTGTCCCACATGGAGGCTTTTGCTCCGAAATATTCCTTCAGGATCATAGAGATCGTATAAGGCTCCTCACCAGAAGAGCAGCCTGCGCTCCAGATACTGAGCACACGGTCTTTCTTCTTGCTCTCCAGATAAGGAAGGATCGTTTTAGTAAAGAAATCAAAGTGTGATTCCTCTCTCATGAAATAGGTATAGTTTGTCGTAAGCTTATTGAGCATCAATTCCAGATCTTCTGGCTTCTTATTTTTAATCAGATAATCCACATATTCCTGAAATGTGTTGAAGCCCATGGAAATAATAGTATTTGAAAGTCTTCCCGTAATCAACTGCTTTTTCTTGGACAGATTGATGCCATAATCATTTTTTACAAATTGTACAAGACGTTGAAAATCACTTTCATTAATCGTTAACATGTGTATCTGCTCCTTGTGCTTTAATAAGTGCGGATCAGCTGTTCGCAGTCAAGGAAGAGGATGACGGAACGATCGCCGGAAGAAATCATACCGTTGATCAGCTCCTGCTGATTCTCGACCGGAACAGGGGAGATTCTTTCTTTATCAATATCCATGACCTGCTGGACCGCATCGACTACGATCCCGATGCTGGTAGAGTCAATATTAAGAACAATAATACAGGTCGTGCTGGTATAATCAATCGGCATCTTGCCCATACGAAGGCGGATATCCATAATCGGGATGATCTGTCCCCTTAAGTTGATAATCCCTTTCACATAATCTGGAACCAGCGGAAGAGTCGTAATCGCATGGTTCGTGATGATCTCAGTTACATAATTCGTGCTGACCCCAATCGTAAGACCGTCGGAACTGAAAGTAAGGAAGCGCTCGGTGGGGACGACCCCCTCGAAAGCAAGAACGCCGTCGACTGTCTCATTCTGGGCTACTGCACTGTTTTCCATAGTATCTGCTGACATAATGATTCCTCCAATTTCTGTACGATTTAGTATTGACTCTGGGCTGCCACGAATAAGTTCAGGATATCTAAGATAATACTGATATTCCCGTCACCCATAATGGTACAGCCAACAATTCCGGAATCCTTGATATTGAAGTTGCTCAGGAATGCCGGGAGCGGCTTGACAACAACCTGCTGCTCGCCCAGGAGCTCGTCTACGAACAGGCAGTATGATTTATCGCTTGCCTCCACCCATATCAGAATACCATCTTCAATATTGACCTTTTCCGTTTCAATATTGTAGAGCTGATGTGCTCTGACGATAGGATAGAACTCGTTCATACATTTGATCATTTCGTTTCCGCTTGTGTCAAGGATCACATCCTCTGCCTGAGCCTTGAAGGACTGGCGGATATTGGAGATCGGGATCGTAAACAAAGAGTTGCCGACCGAAACTTCCATGCCGTCTACAATGGCCATCGTAAGCGGGATCTTAAGAGTCGTGCAGCTTCCCTGGCCCAGCTCGCTTGTAATAGTGATAGTCCCGCCAACGGACTCTACGTTCTTCTTCACTACGTCCATCCCTACTCCACGGCCAGAGAACTCGGTAACAGATTCGTTGGTGGAGAATCCCGGGACCATAAGAAGCGCGAGGATTTCTTTCTTCGTATATTCGCTGGCCGGCTTTACGAGGATGCCGTTCCTCTCTGCTTTAGCCAGGATCGCTTCTGTGTCCATGCCGCGCCCGTCATCGCTTACGGAGATAATGACTTCATTTCCCGTGTGCGCCGCCGACAGGATGATCTCGGCCTGTGCAGGCTTTCCAGCCGCGATACGGTCGTTTACGTCCTCCTCAATGCCGTGATCCATGGAGTTGCGGACAATGTGCATGATCGGGTCGCCTATACTGTCCACGATCGTCTTATCTACTTCTGTATTCTCACCTATAATCGTAAGGCGCACATCTTTGCCCAGCTTCTTCTTCATGTCGCGGACGATACGGTTCATCTTCTGGAACGTGCCCGATACGGACACCATTCGAAGAGACATGGCAATATCCTGTAAGTCGTCGGTCAGCTTGCGGAGCTGACGGGCAGATTTGAGGAAATTATCCAGCTTCAGGTTCTGAAGGTCTGGCGAAGATGTGACCATGGCTTCTGTAATCACGATCTCTCCCACGAGAGCCAGCAGGCTGTCGAGCTTGGAGAGGTTAACGCTGATAAGGCTCTGCTTTACAGGCGCTGCATGCTGCGGAGCGGCAGAGGCGGGAGCGCTCTTTGGAGCAGCAGAAGGGGAAGCGTCCTCTCTGCTTTCGGCTTTTGTGTCGGCGGGAGCCGGCGAGGCTTCCTGTGCCGGTTTATTCTTCACAGCAGCATTCTCGATAACCTCATAAGTCTCGATGCTGTTCTGATCTTTGATCGCGTGGATGGCAGTATCGATATCTTCGTGAGAGGCGCATGCGATGAAGAAGCCGTTTTCAATGATGGACTCTGATGTATCGCTGTTAGACTCCACATCCTCTGGATAAGCCTCAAACTGGATCTCCAGCTCTTTTAAAGCGGTCACTACCATGAAGGCGCGCAAGTTCTCCATACCGCAGCCCTGTTCGAAATGGATCCTTATAAAATACGGCAGGCTGCTGGACGGGCATCCGGCCAGCTCCTGGTTGATAATATTGATCGTCTCCTTATCGGCAGGCTGTACAGATTCCGCTGTACGGTCTTCTCCTGAGCCGGAAGCGCCGGAACGGATTTTTTCCAAAAAACTATTAATATCTGTAATGACATTGTCGATATTAGTACTAAGGGGCTCATCGTTCTCGATTTTCTCAACTTCAGAGCGAAGGGCGTCGGTAGACTGGAACATAAGGTTGAACAGATCGCTCTTATGCGACTCATCCATGGCGTCCAGACCATTTTCCCTTATGTAGAAGAATAAATCTTCAATGTGATGAGCGATTTCCATCAAAGTGGAGAACTCCATCATGGCAGACGAACCTTTAATAGTGTGCATGATACGGAAGATTTCATTAACATCATTTGTTGTGAAATCCTCATTTTTTTCAGCCTCTATCAAAAGCTCATCCAATTGCTCTAAAAGAGTGTTTGTCTCATAAAGATACATTTCAAGCATGTTATCCATAATATTGCACCGCCTTGTCTAATGTTTGATATTATTCATAACGTTATTATAACATAAATATCGGCAGGATAAAGGAAAAGATTAAGAAAAATTTATAGAGTAGGTGAAAAAATGTCCAATATATTGAAAGTGACTACTCCCGTAACGGGTTATGATAATACAGTGAACAAGCAAGGCCAGACGCAGCAGCCGGACAACTTAAGCATTAAGAACCCGGTCACTCCGGATAAAGTCTCAAGGCCCGACGGCCGCCAGCAGGCCGGGAACGAGCAGACGGGGAACCAGGGCGTCACCCATGAATCGAACTTTGGGAACTTCGTGCAGTCTCTCCGCGAGTTGCCGCTTTTGCGTGAGCTGATGAATAAAATGATATTCACCGGCATGGGCAACCTGGTGGAAGCCGGGGTCGGCAAAGGGACGGCGGCGGATATTGAGGCGCTTTTCCAAATGCTGGAGATGTCTCCCGATGAGGTGACGTCATTCCTGAAGAGCCAGATGAACGGCGCCAACAGGATGCAGGGGCCTTTGTTCGATCTGATGCGCCAGGTCATGGGGCAGGCAGAGACAGTGGAGCTTAAGCAGGGCATCCTGGATTTCCTGAAAAAGTATAATGATATGTCTTCCGGGAAGCACCTTATGCAGAACATTAAAGGGAATCTGGAAGATATACAGGGCTATATGTTCAGAAATGACAGAGAGACGCTTCAGATGCTGGCGGGGAAGCTGCAGGCGCATTCCATGAAGGCAAATCCTGCCAACACGCAGATCCTGAAGGAAGAGATCATCCCGTTCCTTGGGAAATATGTGTCGGACACGAGAGATATGGGCAAGATACGCGATCTTATAAGCCTTCTTGCATTTAATACATCCAGATATGAGAGCGGTAATGTGGATAATGTCGCCCAGGCATTCCAGAGGCTGCTCAGCTTCCCTGCGTTCCAGAAGAAGCTTCCGGATATGACGGCAGATCAGTTCCGCGACATGTTGATGAATGTGGACTTCGAAAAAGCGGCGGGAAAGACTGAATGGACAGATAAGCTGCTTAACATTATAGATTCCGGGATTAAGGGAGAGGCGGGGGCCGTTAATAAAGAGGCGTTCTTAAACATCATGAACGGGCTTCTTATCAATGAGAGCGTGTACATGCCGGTGATGCACGTCATGCTTCCGATGATCTTAAACGGCGTTCCGGTGTTTTCGGAAATATGGGTAGATCCAGACGAAGATTCGGGAAATCCAGGCTCAAGAGAGAAGGGCGTGAAGCTTCTCATTAAATTTGATATGAAAGATGTTGGATTTTTCGACATGATGATGTATTATGAGAAAGGAAAGATGGATATGCTGATCCATTATCCAGACCATCTGTCGGAGCATGAGAGCGAGATCCGCAAAGGAATCATGGAGATTATGGAGAAGAATAATATGGCAGTGGAATACCTCGCGGTGGAGCCGGGAAGGGAATCTATACCCGTATCGGCAGCATTCCCGAAGATATTTGAAAGGAGAAATTCTGTCAATGTCACAATATGATGATCTTCTGAATAAAAAAGCAGTCGCACTTAAATATGATGAGAATAATAACGCGGCTCCGGTCATCGTTGCGTCGGGCCTCGGATATATGGCCGAGAAGATCGTGGAGATCGCCAATGAGAACGGCGTGCCCGTCTATGAAGATAATTCCCTTGCGACAGTGCTGACGCAGATGAAGCTGGGGACAGAGATACCGGAGGAGCTGTATCAGGCAGTTGTTGATATTTATGCATACTTCCTGAAATTCGTCCCTCAGGAGCCGGAGACGATCCCTCTTGAGGAAGTGGAGGAAGAGGAAGACCTTCAAGAGACTGAAGAAGAACAATTGGGGACGGGGTAAGATTAATTTTACCCCGTCCCCAATTACCAGCATTCCATTAATATCTCCCTGACTTCTTCTATAGTAAATTGGATCGGGTTGTTATCCATCCTCCCCTGTACGACAGAATGTTCTGCAATATCGTTTATCTCGTCCCTGCCTACTCCGTTTTGATGCAGGCTTAATTCCACGATCCCATGTGTTACGCTGACAAGCCATGGCTTAAGCCCTCCGTACTGTTCGAATAGCCGTTCCAATTCTGCGGCGTTCTGCATACTGCTCTGGTTCCTCCTCCAGACCGCATCCAACGTCATGGCGACTGCCAGCCCATGGTCGATGCCATACCGCTGTGTCAGATAATAAGAAATGGAATGGCATGCGGTAGTACGTGTTTTTGAAAATGCCAGTCCCGCCAGCAGCGATCCCCGGCACATATTTGTCCTAAGCTCCATGTCGTCCATTTTTTTCAGCAGGGACGGCAAAGAATGCATAATGACCTGTATCGCCCTGAGAGACAGATCCTGCACCAGAAAGCTACTGTTCCTCGACCAGTACGCTTCCGCTGCCTGCGCGAATGCATCCAGGCCGGTCGTAAGTGTAGGCTTTATCGGCAAAGTCCGCATAAGCTCCGGCACAATGTAGGCATATGACGGCTGCGCCCCGGCACACTCGACCGAAAGCTTTCCCTCTGAATCCGACCTCCACACTGTCGCCCACCGGGTCACTTCAGAGCCTGTCCCCGCAGTCGTCGGTACGGCAACGATCTGAGGGTGATCCTTTTTCCTGCAATATGTTTTATTGATGATAGCGTCTATAATTTCTTCCGGTTTTTGGAGATCCATGCCCGACAGAGCACTTAAGCATTTTGCCAGATCGAGGATGCTCCCGCCGCCTATGGCGACAATCTGCGAGATATCGCTTCCTTCGATTTCCTGCAGGCACTCCAATATAGCCTTCTCCGTCAGATTCTTATATCTTTTTTTTATCCACAGGACATGGTTAGCTCCTGCATACTTTTCTATGTCTGTGTAAATGCCCCAATCTCTGATACGATCCTCGTTCGCCAGCAGAACGGTCTTTCTTGCCACGACGAGCTGATCCAGGCAGGGCGCCAGCTCGCTCTTCGCTATAAACTGGATTTCTGTACTGCAAAATGGTCCGCTCAACATAGCTTCAGCTCCTCTAAATCCTGCAAGGTGTCCACCTCACGGCATAGCTCCTGCTTTATATCAAATCCTTCCAGCTCCATTTCCCCCGCGATCGCATTGAACGCTTCTTCTGCATAACAGCCCCGTCTGCCCGCTTCACAAAAAGAAACGATAGCAGAAAGCCATTTCTCCCACTTATCTTGCTGGAGCTTATAAAGGGGCTGCGCCGCTACTGCGTCCTGGAAATAATCCACGCCTATCTTCCTGATCTTCCCATCTTCTATGACTGCTTTAAAGTCCTTCTTCGGAAGCGGCATAGTAGAGCTGACCGCCATACAGCTCTTTTCATGTTCCAGCATCTGCTTTAAGATCGATTCGTCAAAGACAAGATCCCCATGTAGCAGAAGAACATCCGACTTAAGCTCCTCTCTTGCCAGATAGATAGAATAGATATAGTTCGTCTCACGGAACAGAGCATTATGTACGAACGTAAGCTGGAGCGGCAGCCCCTGCTCCATGCAATAGACCTTTAGCCTCTCCTCAAAGGGCCCTGTTGTAATGACAGCCTCCCGGATCCCCACATCTGTTAATTGCCTCAGCTGCCTGCTTAATATACTGTCAGTTCCTGAAAGCATCGTCATGCATTTCGGCCGATCTGCTGTCAGCTTCCCCATTCTCGTCCCCATTCCAGAATTCAGTATCAATGCCTTCATCCTCTATTTCCCCTCAATGAACTTCATAAATTCTGTCTTGTTCTGCTCTGGAGACGTTGCCGGCCTGCCCAGATCCGGCCTTGACCCCAGGGCGGCTTTCGCTTCTATAAATGCAAGCTTGTTCTCACATTTTGCCGCTGCCAACGCCTCTCTTAGTTCCTTCTCATCTGTAGCAGAAGCTACCTGTTCGTAGCCGCATCCTTCCGCGATTTTAGGAAGGCAGATATCCTTTGCTGCTGTAGGTGCACCGCCAACAGTCTCATGCGCCTCATTGTTGATGATAATATGGATCAGATTCCCGGGGTTCTGGCTCCCGATCAGCGCCATCGCTCCCATATGCATCAGCGCCGCGCCGTCCCCGTCAATGCACCACACCTTTGCCTCCGGCTTCTGCAGCGCGATGCCAAGCGCAATAGATGAGCTGTGCCCCATAGACCCTACGGTCAGGAGGTCATGGCTGTGGCTCTCTCTCCTCTTAACGCGCAGCTCATAAAGCTCCCGGGACGCTTTCCCTGTCGTACAGATGATTGGATCGTCCCCCGCAGCATTTAAGATCTGCTCTATAATTTCCTCTCTCTTCATATTATAAGAATTTACGTGATGCACTGATTCATTTTCCAATGCGCCCTTTTTCACGACAAATGCAAAAGAATTGCCGGCACGCAACTCTTCTTTCACATATTCCAGCCGCTCTTTCAGCCGGAATACGTCACAGTCCCTGCCAATGACCATATACTTCATATGGAGAAGCTCCAGTAGATCCAGCGTAATCTCGCCCTGGCGCTTATGCTGCGGCTCATCCTTCGCCCCAGGCTCTCCGCGCCAGCCGACCACAAATACACCGGGAATCCCATACACGGCTTTGCTTGTCAGCGATACGGCCGGATTGACGGCATTCCCCTGCCCGCTGTTCTGCATATACACGCAGGGTATCTGCCCTGTGGCCAGGTAATACCCGGCGGCAAGCGCCACGGCATTCCCCTCATTGGCAGCAATTATATGCTCCCGTGCCGAAGCATGCGCTGTCTCCAGGTAGGAAATGAACGGATGCAGCAGCGAATCTGGCACGCCAGTAAAAAAACTGATCTCTAAATCCTTATGTAAAAATCCATAAAAATCTTTTGCTTTCATACAATCCCTCGCAGTCTTCCGACCTTTTATAACAACTGTAAGATTTCTGTCAATGTATTCCTGTTCATATACCTTTGTTCATATATTCTTTTACATCTCTGCCTCTTAAATCAACATCTACGTCCAGACAATATCTTCTCGCCGGATGTATGAACCTTTTCTCTTCCGGCGGCAGATCCATATAATCGCCGTAAGAGAACCGAAGAGCCTCTTTGTACCCTTTAAATGTATAAAACATAAAGCCCTCGAATTCTATCTCAAAACTCTCTTCAAGCCATGATGTCTGAGGCATGGTAAGCACATCGGGGTCTCCCTTCGGAATGTAAGGGTTCTTCTTATAAAATCCGATGCAGCAATTCCCTGTCGTTTTCTTTTTGTTAGCCCATCCCGCTAGGTGTTCCATGATCGTAAGAGGGACCATCTTGTCCACATGGCGCAGCCCTCTGTATAAAAGGCGCTTCCATCGGCTCGGATCTTCTGTCACGCCCACGACAGACCATAGCGTTTTAATACAGCCTCTGCGGATTAATGTGAATATTTTCTTGCTGATAGGATTATCAGGGACATTATCCACAACAAAAATATCAATCGACACTCCGCTCATACATTTGATCGCTTCTTGCCCAGCCCGCAGATATTCCGTCCCCTTCCGGCGCATTTTCGCGTAGAACCATCTATATTCCGGATCTGTCTTGTAATTCTGTAAGAAGAACCGCTCCGTATCCAGCTCTGTCTCGCAGACTTTACAGAACCGCTCATACTCCCCGCGCATCATCCTGACATCCAGGTCATCATCCCACGGGATAAAGCCGCCATGCCGGACCGCCCCAATGAGCGTCCCTGCAGACAGCCAGTATCGTATCTTGTGTTTTCGGCAGATCCTGTCCAGTTCTAACAAAATATCCAGTTCTATCAGCTGCAGCTTTCTCAAATCTTCTGCAGGCATTCTCTTCATCTTTTCCATCTTTTTCTTATAATCTCCCCACTCTTACAGTAAGTGTAAGATTTCTTTAATTGGCATACACAGTTCTTCAGCTTCCGCCGCTCTTTTATGATATAAAACCTCCTCCGCCGTTCTCATCATTACCGGGAATGCGCTCCGGATCAGGTGGTTTGCATAGATGACTATATTTGCTCCTGCCTGCGCTAATTCATCTTCAGTAATGGTATTGTATGTAGTCGGTACTACAACGACAGGGATCTCCGGGTACATTTCCCTAAACAGCCTGCAAAATCTTAATACTTCCTCCGGGCTCTTCTTCCTGGAATGGATCATGATCCCGTCCGCTCCTGCAGACACATAAGCCGAAGCCCTCGCAAGAGCATCTTCCATCCCTCTCTCCAGAATGAGGCTTTCGATCCTTGCGATGATCATGAAGCTCCTGGTACTCTGAGCCGCCTTGCCAGCCCTTATCTTTTCACAGAACTCGTCAATGTCCGCCATCTGCTGCGGCACTTCGTTCCCAAGCAAAGAGTTCTGCTTCAGCCCTGCCTTATCTTCTATAATGACTGCGGACACTCCCAGCCGTTCTATTGTCTTCACATTATAGACGAAATGCTCCGTAATTCCTCCGGTATCTGCATCTAAGATGATCGGCTTCGTCGTTACTTCCATAATCTCGTTAATCGTATTGAGACGGGAAGACATATCAATCAGCTCTATATCTGGCTTTCCCTTTGAAGTGGAATCGCAGAGCGAGGACACCCAAATCGCATCGAACGCCCGGGCTTCGCCATCTGTATGCGCCCTTGCTTTTTCTACGATCAAGCCAGACAGACCATTGTGGGCTTCCATGACTCTTATCGGCCTGTCTAACGTTCCAAGCAGCCTCCTTAACATTCCCCGCCTTACATCAGGTATAAGCCGCATAGCCTCAAGATTGCTTTCAAAGATCTGATATTCTTCGTTTCTGGAATACGGGTACTCTACCAGCTCTCCTCCATAGACCTTAAGGAGCGCTTCCAGCCTTTCCCTGGCTCCTGCTCTCCATATATCGCCATGTACGATATAATCTGGCTTTTCTTCCTTTAAAATAGCTTCATAGCTTAATGTCGTCTTTGGTACGATCCTGGCAACTCCCTTGATCCCACTTATAATCTTGCACCGTTCCTCGTATGGCAGGAGCGGATAGCCCCGGTAGCGCATAATCGCCTGATCTGTCAATACCCCTACCGTCAGCTCTCCTAACGCCGCCGCTTTCTCTATGATCGCAATATGCCCGCCGTGTATCAGATCCGCCCCTATGCTTAGAAAAACCTTCTTCATTACGCTATTCTCCCAACTCTATCTCTTTTTCTAAATTTCTGCTCATATACTCCTTTACGTCCCTGCCTCTTAAATCAATATCTACGTCCAGGCAATATCTTTTCGGCGGGTGTGTGAACCTTTTCTCTTCCGGCGGCAGATTCATATAATCGCCGTAGGCGCCCCGAAGGCTCTCCTGATACCCTCCATATGCATAGAACATAAAACCTTCAAATTCTATCTCAAAGCTCTCATCATACCATGTTTCTGGCGCTTTCCCCGGTAAGTTCGGGTCTTTCTTCAAAACGTAAGGGTTCTTCCTGTAAAATCCAATACAACATACTTTTGCCGTTTTCTTTTTGTTAGACCATTTCGCAAGGTGTTCCATGATCGTAAGGGGAATCATCTTATCCACATGCCGCAGCCCTCTGTATAAAAGGCGCTTCCATCGGCTCTTATCTTCTGTCACGCCCACGACAGACCACAGCGTTTTAATACAGCCTCGCCGAATCCAGGTGAAGAGCTTCCTGCTGATCGGATTATCGGGGACATTATCCAGGACAAAAATATCAATCGATACTCCGCTCATACATTTGATCGCTTCCTGTCCCGCCCGCAGATATTCCGTTCCCTTTCGGCGCATCTTCGCATAGAGCCATCTGTATTCTGGATCCGTTTTATAAGTCTGCAGGAAAAATCGCTCTGTATCCAGCTCTGTCTCGCAGACTTTACAAAAACGTTCATAATCCTCACGCATCATCCGGGTATCAAGATCATCGTCCCACGGGATAAACCCGCCATGCCGTACCGCCCCCAGGAGCGTCCCAGAAGACAGCCAGTATTGTATGTTATGCTTCCGACAGATCCTGTCCAGCTCCAGCAAAATATCCAGTTCTATCAGCTGCAGCTTCCTTAAGTCTTCCGCAGGCATTTTATTCATCTTTTCCATAGCCTTTTCTCCCATATGCACAAAGCGATTTTTGCTTTTATGCTCATTTATATCCATTAAATACTTCAAAATTTCTTTAAGACGATACGAAGCAGGATCGGATCGTTCGCCCCTCTCGGGGCGAAGCCACGGCCTTCCTCTGCATAGATGATTTGGAAATCCCGCTTATCCCGGATTCTTTTTAGTAATGCATCCTTGTCAATAAAGCGCCTGTAATGGCCTTCGTATAAGAATTCATGCTTCCCGACGCAGATGCCCTTCCCATAGATGTCGTCATGGATCGTCCGGGCTTCTATAAAAAGTGTCCCGTCTTCCGCCAGTATGTCCCTTACATTCCGAAAAAGCGCTGTCTGCTGCTTACTGCTGATTGCATGGAGGACGAACCTTGCGTAGCAATAATCGAACTTCTCCTGAGACAATAGCTCGCAGGAAACAAAATCACCGCAGACAAAACGCAGATTTTCATCGGTATATTTCTTTTGCAGATTCTTGATTGAAAAATCGGACGCATCTATGCCAGTTACGTTCATGCCTTTATGTAGGAAAAATAAAGAATCCCGTCCATTTCCGCATCCCAGATCAAGGAGATGCTTCCCCTTCTCCATATGCTTTGCCATATCTACTGCGAACTTGCTCGGCGTCAGTTCTTCTGACGCTATGCTTTTGTAGTATTCATTCCAATAAGGGGTGTCTCTGTCGTATCTGTCCAAATTATTCTTCATCAACGTCTCCTTAATGCTTGTTTGTTCATATTATGCTGTTATGATCGTATTGTCGGGGATATCTTCCTTCACTGCATATCCGACAGGCAATACGACATGGCTGCCGATGGAAAGGAAGCTTCTGGTCTGTACGCCTGTCATAATAATGCACTCGTTCCCCACGTCCACGCAGCCAGCGGTAGTAAAGCCCGGGCCGAACAGATTACCGTCCCCTACCGAGCAATGATGGCCCAGGTTCAGCCCGTAGCTGATGATGTTGTTGTCACCAACACTTGCTCCAGTGCCGATATAGCAGTTATGCATGATAATGTTCCCGACGCCGATCTTTACCGCTCTTCGGATATTGGCATCTTTGGCTATCGCATTCGTAAATGGGACTTCTTTCTCCCGGTATTTCCGGAACAGCTCATTTCGGAATGCCATAGTCTTTAATGTAGAGCCGATAGAGAGGATGACCGTATCATATTGGGCACGGTCTATCTTGTCCGGGAAATCATCTGCTGTACAGGGGAGCAGAGGGCAGCTGTAGCTTGAGAACTCCTTCTCGAAGCTGTCCACAAGCCCCACCACATATTTGTCTATATCATCCATAAGGATGTCGATCACGATCTCAGCGCCTTTGCCAGCGCCTATGATCACGACCCGCTCCCGGTCATACTGATTGATCCGCTGGCGTGGGGCATGGACAGCCTTCTTGCTCTGCTTTTGTGCGTATGCCTCGATATCCGAGGTTTTTATAACGCCTGCGCCCTTGGCCTTTGCGGCTTGCACGATATCTACGCCCAGCTGCTCCGCCAGTGCGATGGCTTTCTTCGTTGCATTTACCTCTGCCTGGATCACGCCCGCGGCTTCAGCCTGCTCAGTTCCTTCGCCCCCGCTCGTTCCTTTTTTATATCCTTCATATTCCTCTTTTGAGGGAAAAATGGCTGCCAGAAGATCTCCGACCTTCTTTTCTTCAAATTCCTCGCAGAAAAGCTTGATATATCCATCTTCCTCTGCCAGAAGATCTCTTGTCATTTTTGTATTTTCTACGGAAATGAGGATGTCGCCGCGGCTTACATGATCCCCCTCGCCCACATGGATTTCCGTAATGATCGACTCCGCTTCGTTTACGTCGAAGTTAGGCAGATATAGCTCCATTCTTCTTGTCCTCCTGATATTTAGAGAAGTCTGTCTCTCCTGCATTCTTTGCTCTGGAAAATGCGTCCTCTATCCGGGCGCTTATCCTATTGTCAATCGCCTGTGCCCGCTCCTCTTGAAGCTGCGCCCTAAGCTTTGCCACAGGGTCGTCCGCAACGTCCTTTTCCTTCTCTGCCTCTGTCATATAGGCTCTGTCGTCCGATTTCGAGTGGCCGCACAGCCGGAAGGTAGATACCTCCAGGAAATACGGCGTCCCTTCCTCTCTTACATGGGCGAACGCCTCGCAGACCGCCCGAGACAGTCCTTCCGGATCCCTTGCATCGGCGAAGCCATACGCCATGCCAAGCGCCAGTATCCGATCCTTTATGACGCCGGCGATATAGCTGGCTGTGGGCGTCGACATCGCATAGCGATTATTTTCCAGCACATAGAGTATGGGGATCTGATAAGCCTGCGCCATATTTAACGTTTCCTGCACATAGCCTTCCTGGAAGCCTCCGTCCCCGAGGAACGATACGACCAGGCCCTCTTTGCGGGCCTTCTTGATGGACAGGGCCATGCCTGCCCCGACAGCCGCCATGCCTCCGGTCACGCCATTGGTGATGTAATTCCCGACCCTGATATGCTGGCTCCCGCCCATCCCACAGTTGAACCCGTCCGATCGGCCCATCATCTCACAGGCGAGGCGATAAGGATCGCCGGTATAGGAAAGCACCTGCCCGTGGCATCGGTGAGTGCCGGTAATATAGTCATGCTCTTTATCAATGCATCCCATAACAAGGACAGGGATCAGCTCCTGGCCGATGCACCCGTGGGTCGTGCCCCGCATAACGCCCTTTTCAAATTCTTTCTCAGTCTTCCTTTCAAATGTCCGGATCATACAGCACTGCTCATAGACTTCTTCAATGTTCATAACGGCTCCTTTTCCAAAATATAAGAAACAATGTCTTCCGGCTGTACAAGGACGCTCCTCTCCGCGCTCTTTGCCGCCGGGATAAAACTGTCCGCCGCCCCCATGCACTGCACATGCTTCCCATCTTCAGCAAGGGCGCAGGCAGCTTGGCAGCCCCAGCCAAAATCTTTTGCGCCTTCTTCCACGATAAGGACGTTGTCCGTCCGCACGGCATCGCGGATTAATCCATAATGGCTCAGATCCGAGACAATCTGTATATCTGCGGCGATCTCTTCCTCGTAAAATAGCTGCCTGGCAGCCTCTACGCAGAGCCCGCTGACGCCCCCATATGTGACGATCGTCCACTGGGGCGTTTCATCCAGGACAGAGATACGCACGATGCCCTTCCTTTCTTCTCGGCAAAATATATCGAATCCTTCCAATATTAATTCCTTCGGGTAGTCCATCTTATTCTCTACAAAGACTGTCGGCTTCCCGGATCCGATCGCCTGCTTTAACAAAAGGCCCGGATCAGAGTAAGCATTGGCAGCCACAACGCGGATCCCCGGGATCCCAAGAAAGAGTTTTTCTAATGACTGGGAGTGGGTAGCGCCATATCCACGGTAAGCTCCTGACGGGATCCGAAGGATAAGATGCAGCTTCTGCCCATATAAGCCATAGAACTTTGCCGCATGGTTGATCATCTGGTCAGCGGTCAATGTAAGGAAATCCCCAAACATGATCTCCTCTATGACGTAATCGCCCATCAGCGCCATTCCTACGCCAAGAGCCGTAAACCCCTGTTCAGACATAGGCGTCGCGATGATATTCTCAGGATAGCTGCCGGATAAGCCCTTCGTGACTTTAAAAGCGCCCCCGTAAGGATCCTGGATATCTTCCCCCAGGACATAGGCATTCTTTTCTTTTATCAGATCATCAATTGCTTGTCTTAACGATAAGATATATTTCATTTTCCCTTTACCCTTCAGTTTGTTTTATCTAGGCTTTTTCTATCTCAGTGATCCGATCCAGCGACATTTGGAGGAGCGGCATATAAGGGCTGGCGTCCAGAGAGGTCTTGAATGCCCGGATCGCCTTCTTCTTGTCGCGGTCCCTCTCCCAGAGGAGAAGGCCCATATAGTACCTCGCCAGAAAACAGTTCTCGTCGATAGCGATCAGCTTCTGAAAGCCCTGTTCCGCCGCCTCATAGTCCTTATCCCAGAAAGCCAGGATGCTTTTTATAAGCCCAGCTAACAAATATTCCGTCTCCGAGTACTTCTGGATAAAGGAATGGAGCAGTTCCCGGTCCTCTTCGAAAATCCCGTAATACGCCTGCAAATGCTCGGTTTTTAACGCTTGCAATTCTTCCTGCTCACGCAGGCTGCTTTCCGGGAAGAGGAATTCCATCCTCTGCAGCATACGGCAGATGGATGGGAGATAAGCACAGCGCAGGAGCGCCTTTATGCAAAATAACAGTTCCTGCTCTGTCAGGTACTGTTGATGGATGCCATTAAGAAAGAACAGGCTACCGCAGATCTTAGCAAGCTGCTCAAGAGACAGCGCATCTGCGTCCCCTCCGGCCTCCTTGATTGTCTTTCGGATCATAAGCTCCTTACAACAAAGGATGGCAAGTTTTTCATTATGTACCATAACACGCAAAAACTTTGCGGACTTTTCTTTGAGGCGCCGTTCCTTTATGGCGCAACGGTCGTTCTCTGCCCTGTCGAAACGGGTCAGATAGTAAGAGTCATAATATCCGCTTCCCCGCTCTGAATCAAATACAATTGCCATATGTTTGTTCCCACGTTCTGACGGGATGAACATGCATTCGTTGAAATGGTAATAATCCCCCTTCAAGATTGCAGCATGCTCATCGTGATATTTATATTCCAGGAAGATATGGCTGTTCATAAATTTTCTGCCGTATAACAGGTTTGCCAGCGAGATAGCGTTATGCGGGACAGGGAGCTGTATATCCTCGAACGGGACGTACTCGCTTTTTTCGAAATGGCTTTTGTCATAAATATACATAGCAGTCCAAATCTGTGTCAGATAATTGTTCAGGACCTGGGAGGATTTCTCTTTCTTCGCTGAACTCAAAATCGTCTCCATCAGTTTTATCGCTCTTTTCTTTCCTGCTATCAGTTTAATCAGGCTTACAAGAGCGTCCTCAACAGGGGTCAGATGGATGACGCCCTGAGAGAAGCCGGGGCTTACTAATCGATGCAGCGCTAAAAGGCTTCTTTTTTGCAGCCATGAGTGCAGCCGATTGTCCGATAAGTAATCCAACGTCATGATATCAATATAGAAGCCGGTATTCTGGCCATGCCTTGTTATTTCTGAACGTATAATATAAGAAGTGTCTTTCTTGCGGATACGGGAAAAAATATACCCGGAACCGCTATCGTCTTCATGGCTAATGAATTCATAGATGTCAGGAAGCTGTGTCTTACAGGCTTCCTTCAGCTTTTTGAAATTCTCTCTCGTCAAGATGATGTCCGCATCGTCGTCCCAGGGGATGAAGCCGTGATGCCGGATTGCCCCGAGGAGAGTCCCGTACATTAGAAAATACAGGATATGATTATCCCTGCAGATCCTGTCGACTTCTGATAATATTTTGAGGACTTCTTTTTGGTATTGTCTGATAGTACAGCCGCCAAATCCCTCAATTCCCATCATCTGGTCTCCAGGGTTATACAAATCTTGGTTATTATATCTCATAATCTCCTCCGGCTAGATGTAGCTTTTTTTCAGCGCGATCCTGTCGATCTTCCCATTCGCATTGTATGGGAGCTCTTTGCAATATACAAAACGGTCGGGGATCATATATTTAGGGATCTTCTTTTTCAGGAAAGATACCAGCTCTTCCGGATCGGCCTTCGTCCCCGTATAGCACATAACGATCATAGACTGCTTGTCATCATAAATGCCTGCACAGTTTGCTATGTCTGGTCTGTTCCCCAAAGCAGTCTCAATCTCCCCCAGTTCGATGCGATGTCCCATATGCTTAATCTGAAAATCCTTTCGGGACAGATACAGGATCTCTCCACGGTCGTTATATTTTACGATGTCCCCGGTCCGATATATCTTTTCTTCATAAGCATCGTTCAGGGGGTTCTGTACGAACGCTTCTTTCGTTTTTTCAGGGTTACGATAATAGCCGAGAGCCAGACAAGTCCCGCTGACGCAGAGCTCCCCGGGCTCATCGCCCTGCACCGGCTTATCCTGGTCGTTTAAGACGAGGATCCGCGTATTACGGCAAGGGATTCCAATAGGTAATGGCTCGTCATCTTGAAATTCCCTGTCTATAATGTAATAAGTACATACGTCCGTTATCTCTGTAGGCCCGTACAAATTGGCATACAGAGCGTCGGGAATCGCCTTTCTCCACGCGTTCAGCTGCTTGTTCGGCATGACCTCGCCACAGAAAAGTACCTTTCTTAAAAAGAGCGGCGCGCCCAGCTCCAGCCCCTTTAAGTTGACTACCGAACAGAGAGCAGAAGGGACCCAGAAGATCGTATTAATCTTCTTCTCGTTTAAATAAGAGATCAGATCCGCGGGGAATAAGAACTTCCTCTGAGGTATGATATAAACGGTGCTGCCATTTTTTAAAGCGCAGTAAATATCCAGTATCGAATTATCAAAGTAGAAGGGAGCCTGATTGCCGAAAGTGTCTTTATCGGTAATATCAAAAGTCTCCGTAACCCAGTCTATGTAGTCGATGACCGCCCGGTGAGAGATCAGCACTCCTTTTGGGATCCCGGTAGAGCCGCTTGTAAATAGAACGTACAGGGGATCTAAATCTAACAGGCGTTCCCGGATATTTTGCAGCTGTTCTGTCTGAATCGGCGTATCTTTCGCGTCCTCTATCCGGACGATATTTATCTGAAGCCCCAGCTTGTTCAGTTTTTCTTCATATTTCTTGCTGGTTATGACTGCCGCTGGCTTTAAGATATTTAAGATAGCGGAAGCCCTGTCCGGGGGCATGGCCGTATCGACGGGGCAGTAGAAGCCGCCGCTGCCTGCGATCCCCATAAATGAGCGGATAGAGTCACAGCTTTTAGGCAGGTATACCGCCACAGGCCGACGGATAGCTTCCAGCTCCAGCAGCCTGCTCGCGATTGCGTCCGCATCTTTTTTCAGCTCACCGAATGTCATCTCTTCCCAATCATCTCCAAAAGCCGTTTTATCAGCATGAGAGAGGGCTGTCTTATCCAGATATTCCAGAATGTTTTTTTGCATTTTATCCCACCTTACACATATTTATTTAATAATGTTTCTATACAAGATAAATTCATGAAATTGTCGGCGATGATGTCCTCTGAGCGAATGTTGATAGAGAACATTTTTTCAAGGCGGGTGATCATCGTTATAATCCCGAAGGAATCAATCAGCTCATCTTCAAAAAAGTCCAGGCTGTCCTCGAAATCACCGTCGGGCTCTATTTCTTTTAATATAGACAATATCTTATCCTTCATTTTCTTTCCTCCGTGTCAGCTTCCCATAATGACCGCATACAGGGTCGCTGTCCACAGCCTTTGTGCAGCGCTTCATCCTGTCATTGATGCGAAAACCATATAATTTCTTTCCTTCCTGGGCCAGTTGCTTCTTCACATACTCATGGATTATCATCCCGTAGAATCTGCTCTGGTATGCTGCGTCTACGATAAGGCCGCTCTCGACCGCGATCTCCTTATTTTCTGCAAATATCGCTGTGTGGGCGACGATCTTGCCGTCCTCCCACATGACGTAGCTGCGGCCTGCCTTTTCCTGCATCCGGTCTGCGAGCTGGCGCGCCAGAGTCTCGACCTCGTAATTGTCCCCAAACTCCTGATCTGTACACATCAGCCGCGCAATCTCCATGGCGTCTTCCGGAACTGCCTCCCGTATGGATCCAAACTGCTCGAACTCCCGGTAATCTGCTTCCTCTACGATCACGCCATATGCGGCCGTATATTCAGGCAGCAGCTCGCTTAGCTCCTCGATCATGCTGGCTTTTCCAGATATAGTCATGACAGGATGCTTTTTGATCAGTTCCGCCGTAGAGGCTGTGTCCCATTTTTCATTTGCGCTGAATATCTGAAAGCTGTCGTAGTATTTCATCGCTACGGTATCAGGCTCATTGCTCTTCCAGGAGCACCAGAACAGTGCGTCAGGGTTCCTAGTCCCGTATTTTTGCAGATCAATGCACAGATAGATGCATTCAGATACATGATCTTGCAAATATTTTAAAACAGCGCTTTCTTCGTTTTCCGTCACTTTTCTCATCTTACTCCCCCTTGTCGGCCTGAAGGACTCCCCTCATAGCATCGATCAGCAGCTGGTTATCCTCCCTGCTCTTTACTGCGACGCGGAAGAAGGACTTCCCTTTGAACCCTTCTTTTCCTGAAAGGTTCTTGATTAGGATCCCATGATCCCGGATTAGCAGCATAGCCAGCTTTGCGGACGTTATCCGACCGTCCAGGCTGCACATGATGTAGTTGGCCTGGGACGGGTACGCGTGTACTCCTTCGATATGGCTTAGCTGCTCCTGCATCCATTCCCGCTGCAGGGCGATCTGGTCGCAGGCCGCCACATAGCTCTTCTTGTAGAGACGCTGTATTTGCAGATAATATTCTGCGAAGGAATTGATATTCCAGATGGCCATATTCTGGCGCACGATTTTTTGCAGCTCCTGATCTCCCGTAGCCATGACCCCTAAGCGGAGCCCCGGTATGCCGTAGGACTTGCCGATGCTCTTAAGTACGATCAGGTGTGGGTATTCCCGTAAGATCGCCTCATCTATAAGGGTGTAGCGTACATCTTTTTGCGCGAAGTCGATGAAGGACTCATCAAGGATCAGGCTGACCCCTTTGCTCTCACATTTTTCCAGAAGGCACAGCACGTCTTCCCGGGACAGGAATGCGCCGCTTGGGTTATCCGGGTTGATCAGGAGAAGATGGTCGGTGCGGTCCGCCTCTTCCAGCAGCCGTTCAAGATCATATCGGTAGCCATGCTCTGCGCTGTCGATCCGGCGTATCTCACATTCCGTAAAGCAGCGTACATACTCGTTGAAGGTAGGGATACACACAGAAAGGCGTCCCTTTAGAACCTTTCCAAGCACATTGATAATCTCGGCGGCTCCATTCCCTACGAGGAGGTAGTCCCCGTCCACTCCGAACATGCTGGCTGCGTTCATCTTCTGGATGTTCATGCCAGAAGGGTATTGGGTAAGCAGCTCCCAGAAGAAGTACTGGAGCTGATCCACCATCTTGCGTGGAGGGTAGTAGGGGTTGACCAGATAGCAGAAGTCTTTTACTTTCGGGAACCGCCAGTACCCGCCGAAATGCAGCTCGTATTTCTTTAGGATTTGGCTGTCCTTTGCAAAGATCGTGCTGGCAATATCCAGATCCTGTGCGTCGTCGATCTCGTACCAGTTCTCGTCCCCAAGCACGTAGGCGCTCATCTGGGAGTTCTGGATATGGGCAAAGATATTCAGCACCTGCTCATAGTACTGGTTCATACCGTAAGCCTTTATATATGCCTCCAGGAAGGGCAGGTACTGGTTCGCAGAGAAGGACTTGCTGAATTTATAGATATTGACCGTCTTATAATATTTGTCCACGTCTTCATAGCGGAAGCTGGCTTTGTCTACGAAGTCCAGGATATGTTTCTTCTTATCCAGCACTACGACAGTGCCGTCCATCCAATGCTCGTATTTCGCCGCTACGACGAGGTTCTGCTGGGGCGCTTCTACCAGATCCTTAATGATATGGCGGTCGAAGATGAGATCCGACTCCAGAAGGATCGTGTCGTCCTTTTGCAGATAGTCCTTTGCAAGATAGAGGGAGTAGATGTTGTTGGTGGACGCATAATCGTAGTTGTAAACATATTCAATGCAAATGTCGAAATCCCTCTCCTCTACATATTTGCGGAGGCTCTCTGCTTCATAGCCGATCACCATGACCAGCTTGTCGATCCCTGCGTCCTTTATGCTCTCAATGGCACGCTCCAGAAGGGTCTTCCCTGCCACGGAGACCATGCATTTCGTGTAGCTTTCCGTATATTTTCCCATGCGGCGCCCCATTCCCGCCGCTAACATCAATGCTTGCATAAGGTCTTCCTCGCTTTCCTCATTTTATCTCGGTACGTTTCTTTCTATATGTTCGTAACATAATCCTTTAGATAGGCGTAGATCTTCTCCCCAGCTGTGCCGTCTAAGTTTGCGAATGCTTTTTTATGGAGCATCTGCATGCGCTCCTCTTTTTTCGGGTCTTCGCCCCTGGCCACCATCGCCAGGAATTTCCCAAAGGGCATCCCGCCGTCCTTCTTGAACAGGAAATAGCAAGTCCGAAGGTCTACCGGGGATCTTTCGCCGCCCTCGTCTGTAGGCTTCGTCTGGAAGACCATGATTGGCTTCCCGGTCGCCATGTACTCATTGATCAGGGAGCTGTAGGTCGTGATCAGCGCATCGGAGCAGGAGAATGCGGCCCTGTAATCCCCGCTCCTGTCGATGACGCAGTTATCCGCTTCCTCTATCCGCTTTTCCAGATCCTGCACATATGCAAGGCACTGTGGGAACCTCGCTTCAAGCATGGTGGACAAAAGGGGATGGGGACGCCATATAAGCCCGTATTCCGGCTTATCCAAGATGGCTTTCATCAGTTGGTCGTGATACCGCTGTGCGAAGTCGAACCCGTAGTGGCCTACATACTGGGAGCCGGACGGGAAGTAGGACAGATGGGTGTTCAGAAGGAATACCGTCTTCTCGGACAGTTTCTCCTTCCATTCTTCCGGCATTTCTACTGGCCTGGAAATGCCCTTGACAACAGCGTCCATCTTCGGGGAGCCAAGAGCCACCAGCTTTTCCGAGGGATGTCCGTAAGATTCATAAATCTTTTTGGCGAACTCTGACTGTACGATAACCTTATCTGCATTCAGCACCCCTTTGGTCATATAATGCCCATCGGATTTCCCCTTTGTATATCCGCTAAATGTAAAATAAGGGCTATAGACGAGGCACTGTGTATATTTCTTCAGATTAGAAGAGTAGTAGTAGGGGTGTACGCTTGTCAGGTTATTCCCATCATCATAAGGATTATGTATGAAGATGATGTCTGGGCGTTCCTCTTCCAGCCGGTAATCCTGCCAGCTTATGACCGGAACGTCTGCGGGCAGCTGATCCCCCTCGTAACGCATCATAGGCTCTCTCAGAGCCTCTCCGATCTCATAGTAGGGGATAGGCACTACGCTGGCCTGACAGCCAGGGTCAGCCGCCGCGCACTGGTAGATGCTCTCAAAGGAAGTCCACATGCTGGCCTTATAGGGCAGGAAGAGAAGCCTTGGCTTCTCGCAGGCAAGGGCTTTTAGGGATTCTTCCACTTTCCTTATGGACTGATCCAGCTGTCCCCTGCACATCGCCGCGTTGATGTACCGTATCTGCGTACTGAGCTCATACACATGTTCACAGTATTCTTCCAGGAGAGATACGGATTCTGTCCCTTCTCCAAGGATCGCTTCTATTGCATTCCCCAGTTCTTCCCCGCGCTGCTGGCACTGGATAAGCAAGTCCGTGGCAGCGGCCTCGTTCTTCCTCTGGACATTCTTCTTTACTTCCTGGTGAAGCTCATAGAATAGCCTGACGACCTCTAGTAAGCCTTTCTTCTGTTCCAGCCTCATGTCCTGAATGCTCCTTTCCTGCAGTTATGATTTGTTATGATTTGTGCGATATGTTTCGATTAGAGCTATCATACGCTCCCTCTTAGCGCCTTCTGGCGCAGCTTCAATATATCCAGATCATTCGGGAGCAGCGGCAGTAATTGTTCGATGACTGCCAGAGCCTCTTTATGCTGCCGGTTCGCGATCATCCCTTGCACGGCCTCCTTCATCTGCACCGCCAGCTGCGCGAACTCGTCGCTTGCCCCTGCGTTCGTGTCTGGAGCATCTGTACTTGACGCCACCTGGCGGATGGCTTCTCGTACCACTCCAGCAAGAGGAGGGTAGAGGCTGATCGTCTCTGTGAACAGGCGCGCCCCTTCTGCGGACGCTCCTTCGTCAATCTTCGCAAGGGCGTCTTGTGCCATAAGGGCGAACCTACAGTCTTTCGGAAGAAGAGAGAGCCTTTCTCCCTCGAACATGTCGTCACGGTATTGCGCCCGGTAGTAGTCCTGCACGCACTGGAAATATTCATTCAGGGCGTCCATAAGCGCTTTCCCGTTTAGGTATTCTCTTGACAATGCTCTCTCCCTGACGATTCGTTCCAGCCACAGAGCCTGGAGAGGATGGCTCTGCTGGATTTTCTCTGCCATCGCCCGCGCCGCCCCGATTTCTGCGTATGGGAGGCCGGCAAGCGCTCCTTCGGCGCAGGCCTCCCACGCTTTCAGATCTATCCGGCTTATGAAGGCAGAGATATCCTCTGAGGATATTTCCTCCTGAAAACGCATCGCCTCTCTTAATGCCTGCTGCTGCAGGTAGGGAGATCCGGCCTCCTGTAAGCATCGCTTAAGGAAGCCTCTGTCTTTTCCTGCACGTGCCTTTTGGAGCAAGAGATAGTCTGTGTCATAAGGGAGCTCAAGCAGAAGGTCTGAGAATTTCGCTCCATATTTTTGCTTCCATTCATCAAAAACACTATAATACGGTTGTATTAAATTTTTCTCTTCCCAAGGGAGGCGCGCCAGGAAATATCTTACATTCTCGCTATCTTGGGCCTTCAACGCACAGGCTGTGACGTTCGCCCACACAGCCGCCAGTTTCTCCGGGGTCTCCACATCGCTCCGGGAGAATTCCCCCAGCTCTTGCCGCGCCCACCATTCCGGCTTTTTTTGTACGGCTCTTAAGAGCCCTTCGAACTTTACGCCCCATCGAACAGCCTCCTTTGGGCTGCCCATCCCGGCATACAGTTCGATCATCAATATATATATAAGCAGGCTTGCCAGCTCGCAGGGGCTCTCGTCCCTCAGGATAGCTTCAGCCTCCCTGGCAGCCTGCGCCTTATCCGCTTTCTTGCAAAGTATACGGAGAAGGTACACCTGGAGCCAGCCCTCGGCCTGGGCGCCTCTCATCCCCTTAACTATCTTGCGCCCTTCCCGGCACCACCTTTCCGCTTCGTCCCAGTTCCCCTCTATGCAGTACTCCCTTGTGATTTGGATATAGTTCTTGAGCCTCGCCGGCGCCGCCTCAATTGCCTCCAGCAGGAGGGGGATGTTGCGGGAAGTCTTCATCGTGCCCGTCTTTAAGTCCTTCACATAGCCGTAGTGATGGACGTAAGACTCGAAGTATCTAGCCTCGCCGGGAGCCAGGATCAGCTCCTCATGGATCGGGCCTTCAAAATGGAGCCCGCTTGTCCTCCTGGCCATCCGAAGGGCATGGTAGTCCATATATTCCGTCCCGCTCCAGTTAAGATAATTCCTCTGCACATAACGAGCAGAGGAGTACCTCCGATATTCCCCGCTTAAGAAGAATGTGCAGATCTCTTCTGTGTCCTCGAACCATTCGTCGTCATCTATATATAAGAGCCATTCCCCCTTCGCCTCCTTAAGCCCCGCGTTCCGGGCAGCCGAAAAGTCGTCCCGCCATGTGAACGGGACGATGTGATCCGTATAGCGGGCCGCGATCTCCCGGACATGCTCGTCAGTCCCGGTAAACACGACGATGAGCTCACTCGGGACTTTTAAGAGCAGCGGCCTTAAAGAATCCAGGCAGCGCTCAAGAGAGCCTGTACGGTTCGAAGCCAGAAGAGAGATAGTAAGCTGTATATTCATATCCATTTCCTTCCATATTTACAAAAGAGAGCGCCGCCCGATAGGCCGGCGCTCTCTTTGATTTACTCTGAGAATTACTGTAATAACTGAAGTACTCCCTGTGGGATCGTGTTCGCCTGTGCGAGCATAGCCTGAGAAGCCTGAACGAGGATGTTGTTCTTCGTGTAAGCCATCATCTCTTTCGCCATGTCTACGTCGCGGATACGGCTCTCAGCAGCGGAGATGTTCTCTGTCTGAACACCTAAGTTGTTGATCGTGTGCTCCAGACGGTTCTGTAATGCACCAAAGTCAGAACGCAGAGAAGAGATCTTATCGATCGCATTGTTCACTGTATCGATAGCTTTCTTTGCTCCTGCTGCTGTGGAGATATCGACACCACTTACAGTAATGGAAGCAGAATTCATTTTTGATAATGCAACGGCAATCTGGTTCGTGCTAGCGCTGGACTCGCCAACATGAAGAGTAATCGCAGTTGTACTTCCGTCGAACAGCTTCGTTCCATTGAAGTTAGATGTCGCACCGATACGGTCGATCTCAGCATTCAGAGCCTTAACCTCTTTCTGCATCTCTTTACGGTTCGCTTCGGAGTATGTTCCGTTCGCGGACTGTGTAGCAAGGGCTACCATACGGTTCAGCATGGAGTGTACCTCTGTCAGAGCGCCCTCAGCCGTCTGTACGAGAGATACGCCGTCCTCTGCGTTCTTCTGAGCCTGCTCAAGACCTGTGATCTGTGCGCGCATCTTCTCAGAAATAGCAAGGCCTGCTGCATCGTCGCCTGCGCGGTTGATCCTGTAACCGGATGACAGCTTCTCTAAGTTCTTTGTTACAGAGCTGTTATTGTTGGATAAGTTCCTGTGTGAGCTCATTGCTGGAATATTGTGTTGGATTCTCATAGTATTTCCTCCTTGAAATGAATGGCAGGAATATCCTTTTCCTGCTGTTGTTATTATTTTTTTAGAAGCGTCTCTTTGGAGCAGTAAGTGTACTTTTCTAGATCTGCCGGCACATTATCCAGAAAAGCACACTTTGCCGGACGAAACAAATCTGGGACAGTTCGTTAAGTGTTTTTAGAAATATAAAAAAGACCCACGATTTCGAGCTGTGCTCTATCTCGTGGGTCTCTTGTTTGTGAATTGGGGACGGGGTAAAATGAATTTTACCCCGTCCCCAATTCTAAAATCCTCTTCCTTGAGCCATAGACTGGCGGAATACGAAATTTCGGATCGTCGCTTCTGCCTTTGGCGTAAGATTGACGAACTGGCATCCATAGCCTGTGACATGCTCTGGACGGACAGGAAGCGTCCTTCTTACAATAGCCGTGGTATAGACTGGCGTGCTGCCCAGTGTGAAAATAAAAGCCATCCGTGTGCCAGGCTCAAAATTCTCTTCAGAAATGAAAAGAAAGCCGCCCGTGCTAAGATTCTTAATCATAATCTCAATCGGTTTTGGTGCATTATTAAATGTAACATCGACATTAAAGGAAAGGTCTACTCTTAAGTCGCTCCGTGCCTCCGGCGTGTCTTTCGTATTGCCTTTGATCGTCCAGATCGTTTCATCCGTCTCGTCGTCGTGATCCTCTTCAGCCTCGCCCAACAGTGTGTAAAGGTATGCTGTGTAATCGTAAAGATCGCCGGATGGCATGAGGAAGACTCTCTCCGGCAGCTCTCCCGGGTCTTCACTGAAAATAAACGTGGCTTCTGTATCTGAGTCCTGAATATATCGTACCTCTGTAAAAGGAACAGATTCCATATTATAAAATGTACCGTTTCGGATATCTTCTGATAAATCCATTAAATTCACGTATACGTCCCCCTTTGCGTATCAAGAATGCGGCTCGCCCTGCCAGGGATATGTGTTGTGTAGCCCCGCTGGGTACAGCCTATAGATGCCCTCTATTATAGAAATTGTTATATAATTAATTATAAATGGAATCAGAGGAAAAGTCAAACGGGAATATTAGCCCCCACAGATTTTAGAAAAACGATAGTTGTTTGATAAATATATTATTATATTTTACTTTGGGGGATAGAGTTCTTTTTCAGCATTTCAACAAGCGATATAATATCTATTGATAATTCTGTATAAATCTTCGGATATTTTTCAGAAAAATCTTTTTCCAATTTATATTTTTCAGACATTACAGTGATATTTTTTATGTTACCATTTGGAGTAAGCGCGAGATATAATTGTATTAATTGTAGAATCATGTCTTGTACTTCAATATGTATCAAATCCATTTCATCATAAATTTTATAGATAAGTTTTTCTGAATTAATATCTCTAATTGTATAGGACAAAAGTTTAATATTAATAGATAGTGTTTGGATTTCATCGGTTATAGAAAGAAGCTGATTTTGAATGCCCGTAAATTCAGAATCTGAAATCTTTATAGGTGTTATCCCATTGATAATTGTATTTAAATAATTTGGATCAGATTTTGTTAATAGAATCGATGATTTTTCAATAATTTGATCCGATATTTTTTCCTTCTGAGTAAATCGCATATTGTCTATATTATTGCTATATGAGGTTTTAGTTGCTTTATAGGATGAGTATGCAGATGTAATTAGTGCTATAATTGTGACAACAGCTGTAATGACAGGTGGTATAATAGTTTTTAGTAATTCAAATGTTAGTTCAGACATTTTTGCTATCCTCTCTCTCTGTTAATAATTATAATTATACAATATTTTACATTAAATCTCAACGGAGGTGATGGCCTGTGCAGAAAAGGTCAAGTGGAAAAATCATAATTTTATCTACAATCGCGACGGTGGATCATACTTTTTTCCACGCCTTGCCGGAAGGTAAAAATGTCTCGTCCCCAATTGATTATAGCCCCCGGATAATATTCAGATAATCTTGCCTTTGATCTGCTACTGCATATATAATTATGATTACTTCTTTTTTACTTTCATTGACTTTGTAGAAAACCAGATTCTTTCCAAGAATCAGCACTCTATATCCCTGTCTCCTTAGCACGGGGTATCTGGGCTGCATCCCAATATCAGGATTATCTCCTAATGCGAGGATGTTCTTCTCAAAATCATCCAATTTCTCAAGTGCGGTGTCACTGCCAAATTTTTCTGCAATATACAAAATAACATTTCTGATTTGTGAATCAGCCACATCTGTACGAATTACATTATACTTCAAATCAGGCTCTCCTTCAGCATATTTCTCAGGTCGTCAAAAGTCTCGCTGACAGGAGCGACTCTTCCGCTCTTCACATCGTCGTCTGCTTCTAAAAAAGAAATCCGGGACGGGGTAAAATTAATTTTACCCCGTCCCAGATTTAAAATGCCCTGTCCCCGATGAGCTCTTTATCCAAAAGAAAGTCTATCAGGTTAATATTCAAAATACCGTTCTCATCATACCAGCGTTTGCCGATATCCTTTCTTACTACGATCTTTGGGAAGAAGTCGCCTGTAAGAGCGAATGGCCTAAGCTCTGCCTCTTCCTTTTCCGCCGTAGGCATGGCATATGCTGACTGGATGTATGTCTTCTTACCGCCAGCAGTAACGACAAAGTCGATTTCCTTTGGAATACGGATGGAATTCCCTTTCCCATTGACGGCTCTTGCGTAGACAACGCCGACATCGACGGAAAACTGACGGTGGATCAGTTCGTTATATATAATATTTTCCATTATATGCGTCATCTCCTGTTGGCGGAAGCCGATACGGGCGTTCCTAAGCCCAATATCCTCACTGTAGTACTTATTAGGAGAGTCAAAATAGGATTTTCCTTTTACGTCATAACGCCTGCTCTCTGAAAATAAAAAAGCGTCCTCTAAATGTCGGATATATGCCCGGATCGTATTTGCCGACACGCCCGTGCCCTGCTTTGACCGCAGCGTGTTCGCTATCTTAGTAGGATTTGTTAACGAGCCAATGGACGAGCAGAGCAGATCTAAAATCTGTTCCAGCACATCCTGTCTTTCTATCCGCTTACGCTCAACAATATCCATGAGATACACCTCTGTAAACAGAGATTTCAGATAGCTCATCTTTGCCGCGTCGTTTGGCCGGGACAAGATAAGAGGCATACCGCCATAAAAAGCATAATCATCAAACGCATCATTTTTATCTCCGCCGACAGCGGAATAATACTCTGCAAAGCTCAGCGGATGGACGCGGATCTCATCGCTTCTCCCTCTGAATTCTGTGAGGATATCGCTTGAAAGCATTTTTGAATTACTTCCGGTTACATAGACATCCAGGTTCGGCAGGCTTCGCAAATCATTTAGCGCGTCATAAAAGGTAATCTTATTTCCATCCTTATTATAAGGATTGGCCACCTTATCCGACATCTGGATCTCGTCTACAAAAAGGTAATGCTCCTCTTTTTTTCCTCCGATCTTCTCTCTTACATAAGAAGAAAGAAGCAAAGGGTTGCGGAATTTAATATCTTTTGCAAGGTCAAGCTCTATAGTAATGATCTGTTCGTCTTTCACACCGTTCTGGAGCAGATAATCTCGGTATATATTTTTAAGCAAATAGGATTTCCCGCATCGCCGGATGCCCGTAATGACTTTTACCAATCCGTCAAAACGATATGAAATCAACTGTTGCAAATAGCTGTCCCGCTTTATTTCCATAACGTGCCTCTCCAATTTGTTGAAAATTTCTGCCTATAAAGGCTTTTCTGATTAATGATTATACACTATCCCTCCGTTAATTTCAAGTTTTCGTCTAATATTCCACATCGTACACAAGTTATATAGAAAACACAAAAAAGTAACCGCCAGGTACGCGGTTACTTTCGTGTAATTAACTTTAGGCCGACCGTCTATCAGTAGCAGGCAGAGCTTACTGTAACAGCTGCAGGACTCCTTGCGGGACTGTGTTAGCCTGTGCGAGCATAGCTTGAGAAGCCTGGACGAGTATGTTATTCTTCGTATAAGCCATCATTTCTTTCGCCATGTCTACGTCACGGATGCGGCTCTCAGCGGCTGTGATGTTCTCTGTCTGAACGCCCAGGTTATTAATCGTATGCTCCAGACGGTTCTGCAATGCGCCGAGGTCAGAGCGGATGCTGGAAACATCGTCGATCGCGGTGTTGATTAAGTCGATCGCTGTCTTTGCACTCGCTGCGTCCAGGATATTCATGGCTCCTTCGCCAATACCTAAGGAGGTAGAGCTCATGGATTTGATTGTTACCGTAATCGTGTTGTCATCCGCAGAAGACTCGCCTACATGCAGGTCGATAGATACAGCATCTCCCGCTTCCTCGGCTGGCGCTTCTTTCGCTGCAGTAACTGCCGTTGGATCAGCGATATTTAATGTGACACCGTTTGCTTCAGCGGCTATTTTAAGCGTATCAAGATCGCTGAATGTGGCTCCGTCCGTACCGTCGGAATCGGCCTTGAACGTATATTCTTTGCCGTCGATCGTAATCTTGTCGCCATCCTGAGCGGTTCCTGACAAGTCAAAGGACTTTGTAGCGTCGGCTCCGGGAGTTGTCGTATCTCCGGCGGCAATCGTAGCGTTAGCGGCTCCGGCAGCATCGAACTCCACTCCGGTTACAGCTCCCTGGCCGGCCCCCGCTGTCTTCGCTGTAAGAGTAATACCATTCTCGTCGCCTGCGATATCAAACAAAGCGGCCAGATCCGCATCACCTTCAAGAGCAGTTATAAAAGCAGCAGCGCTTGTTGCAGCATCAGTATCTGAATTAAACGTTACAGTTGCAGTAGCCGCTGTGCCGTCCGCCCCCGTGTAATTAATCGTTGCAGTTACTGCCCCATCCGCTCCGCCATAAGTAAGCGCGCCTGTTGTAAATACGTCTGCTTCTGCGGCGATGTCTGTCCCTGCTCCAATCGCATTCCCCCCTAAAGTACCTGCGATATCCGTTACCGGGTCTGCAGTTGCAGCTGCATCGCCGGCCTGAACTGCCGCCGCGCCACCGGCCTCTTTTGTAAACAGTTTTGTCCCGTTGAAATTCGCTGTCGCGCTTATGCGGTCGATCTCTTTTCTCAGGGCGTCGATTTCTTTCTGCATCTCCTGACGGTTGCTTGTAGAATAGGTTCCGTTGGCAGACTGTGTAGCAAGGGCTACCATACGATTCAGCATGGAGTGGACTTCTGTCAGAGCGCCTTCGGCCGTCTGTACGAGAGATACGCCGTCCTCAGCATTCTTCTGCGCCGTCTCAAGGCCTGTGATCTGTGCGCGCATCTTCTCAGAAATAGCAAGGCCTGCTGCATCGTCGCCTGCGCGATTGATCCTGTAGCCGGAAGAGAGCTTCTCTAAGTTCTTAGATACGGAACTGTTATTGTTCGTTAAGTTTCTGTGAGCGTTTAACGCTGGGATATTGTGTTGGATCCTCATATACATTTCCTCCTTGAAATAAGTTGTACAGGAATATCCTTTTCCCGCCTGTTTTCCATTTCCAGAAGATTTTCATGAAAATCCGGGATAAGCCTCTTTCTAAGACAGCCGGCGTTTCTTCTATAAAAGCACACTTATCTGGATATTGAATATGCCGAATTTAAATATAAACATAAGAGGTGCATGCGATGGAGAACAAGACATATGGGTACATCAGGGTTTCAACAAGAGAGCAGAACATCGAAAGGCAGCTGGTTTCTCTATTGGAGGCAGGCGTAGAAGAGCAGAATATCTATGTGGACAGGCAGAGTGGGAAAGATTTCAGAAGACCGTCATATAAGAAGATGATGCGTAAGATCAGAGAAGGGGATCTGCTCATCGTCAAAAGTATAGATCGTCTGGGGCGCAACTATCAGGAGATTATGGAGCAATGGCAGTTTATTACGAAAGAAAAGAAGATTGACATACAGATCCAGGACATGCCCCTTCTGGATACGACAAGGACGAAAGACTTGCTGGGAACGTTCATCGGGGACGTCGTACTGCAAATACTTTCTTTCGTGGCGGAAAATGAGCGGGACAATATCAGGCAGCGGCAGGCCGAGGGCATTGCAGCCGCCAAAGCAAGAGGCGTGCAGTTCGGAAGGCCGCTGATCCCCTGGCCGGATAACTTTTCCGACTTGTACCGGAAATGGGAGGACAACAGGATTACGACCCAGGAGTTCGCGGCGTTCTGTAATATGAGCAGAAGCACTCTGTATGAGCGGATCCGGCACTACCGAAAAAATTTAAAAAAAAATTAAAAAAGTACTTAAGTTATTCGAAAAGCACACGATATTATAGGTGTAAGGAAGTTTTCAGCGGAGTCCAGATAAGTGTACTTTTCTGGATAGTGTGCCGGCAGATCTAGAAAAGTATACTTGCTGCTCCAACGAAGCGCTTCTAAAAGATAATAAACAACAGCAGGAAAGGGAATTCCTGCTATTCATTTCAAGGAGGAAATACTATGAGAATCCAACACAATATTCCAGCAATGAGCTCACACAGGAACTTATCCAACAATAACAGCTCTGTAACAAAGAACTTAGAGAAGCTGTCATCCGGTTACAGGATCAACCGCGCAGGCGACGATGCAGCAGGCCTTGCTATTTCTGAGAAGATGCGCGCACAGATCACAGGTCTTGAGCAGGCTCAGAAGAACGCAGAGGACGGCGTATCTCTCGTACAGACGGCTGAGGGCGCTCTGACAGAGGTACACTCCATGCTGAACCGTATGGTAGCCCTTGCTACACAGTCCGCGAACGGAACATACTCCGAAGCGAACCGTAAAGAGATGCAGAAAGAGGTTAAGGCTCTGAATGCTGAGATCGACCGTATCGGTGCGACATCTAACTTCAATGGAACGAAGCTGTTCGACGGAAGTACAACTGCGATTACTCTTCATGTTGGCGAGTCCAGCGCTAGCACGAACCAGATTGCCGTTGCATTATCAAAAATGAATTCTGCTTCCATTACTGTAAGTGGTGTCGATATCTCCACAGCAGCAGGAGCAAAGAAAGCTATCGATACAGTGAACAATGCGATCGATAAGATCTCTTCTCTGCGTTCTGACTTTGGTGCATTACAGAACCGTCTGGAGCACACGATCAACAACTTAGGTGTTCAGACAGAGAACATCTCCGCTGCTGAGAGCCGTATCCGCGACGTAGACATGGCGAAAGAGATGATGGCTTACACGAAGAACAACATCCTCGTTCAGGCTTCTCAGGCTATGCTCGCACAGGCGAACACGATCCCGCAGGGAGTGCTTCAGTTATTACAGTAATCCTCAGAGTTATTACAGTACTGCTCTATCACAGTAATATCCAGAGCGGACTAGACGTAGTTCAGAGATTTGGGGCCGCCCAGATCTAAACAACAATACCTATCCGGGCATGCCGCAATACACGCCCCTTTCGGGGCGGGCGGGCTTCGTCCGGTAAGGCATAAACAACAGCAGGAAAAGGATATTCCTGCCATTCATTTCAAGGAGGAAATACTATGAGAATCCAACACAATATTCCAGCAATGAGCTCACACAGGAACTTATCCAACAATAACAGCTCTGTAACAAAGAACTTAGAGAAGCTGTCATCCGGTTACAGGATCAACCGCGCAGGCGACGATGCAGCAGGCCTTGCTATTTCTGAGAAGATGCGCGCACAGATCACAGGTCTTGAGCAGGCTCAGAAGAACGCAGAGGACGGCGTATCTCTCGTACAGACGGCTGAGGGCGCTCTGACAGAGGTACACTCCATGCTGAACCGTATGGTAGCCCTTGCTACACAGTCCGCGAACGGAACATACTCCGAAGCGAACCGTAAAGAGATGCAGAAAGAGGTTAAGGCTCTGAATGCTGAGATCGACCGTATCGGTGCGACATCTAACTTCAATGGAACGAAGCTGTTCGACGGAAGTACAACTGCGATTACTCTTCATGTTGGCGAGTCCAGCGCTAGCACGAACCAGATTGCCGTTGCATTATCAAAAATGAATTCTGCTTCCATTACTGTAAGTGGTGTCGATATCTCCACAGCAGCAGGAGCAAAGAAAGCTATCGATACAGTGAACAATGCGATCGATAAGATCTCTTCTCTGCGTTCTGACTTTGGTGCATTACAGAACCGTCTGGAGCACACGATCAACAACTTAGGTGTTCAGACAGAGAACATCTCCGCTGCTGAGAGCCGTATCCGCGACGTAGACATGGCGAAAGAGATGATGGCTTACACGAAGAACAACATCCTCGTTCAGGCTTCTCAGGCTATGCTCGCACAGGCGAACACGATCCCACAGGGAGTACTTCAGTTATTACAGTAATTCTCAGAGTAAATCAAAGAGAGCGCCGGCCTATCGGGCGGCGCTCTCTTTTGTAAATATGGAAGGAAATGGATATGGATATACAGCTTAGCATCTCCCTTCTGGCGTCAAGCCGTATGGGATCCCTTGAGCGGTGCCTGGATTCCTTACGCCCCCTCCTCTCAAAAGTCCCGAGTGAGCTCATCGTCGTGTTCACCGGGACTGACGAGCGGGTGCGTGAGATCGCGGCCCGCTATACGGACCACATCGTCCCATTCTCATGGCGCGACGACTTCTCGGCTGCCCGGAACGCGGGGCTTAAGGAGGCGAAGGGGGAGTGGCTCTTATATATAGATGACGACGAATGGTTCGAGGACACGGAAGAGATCTGCACATTCTTCTTAAGCGGGGAATATCGAAGATACTCCTCCGCTTGTTATGTACAAAGGAACTACCTTAGCTGGAGCGGGACGGAATATATGGACTACCATGCCCTTCGGATGGCAAGGAGGACAAGCGGGCTCCAGTTCAGAGGCCCGATCCATGAGGAGCTGACCACGGCTCCCGGCGCGGCCAGATACTTCGAGTCTTACGTCCATCACTATGGCTATGTGAAGGACTTGAAGGCGGACACGATGAAGACTTCCCGCAACATCCCCCTCCTCCTGGGCGAGATCAAAGCGTCCCCGGGAGAGATCAAGAACTATGTCCAGCTCACAAGGGAGTATTACATAGAGGGGAGCTGGGACGAAGCCGAAAGGTGGTGCAGGGAAGGGCGCAAGATTGTTAAGGGGATGAAGGGGGCCCAGGCCGAGGGCTGGCTCCAGGTATACCTTCCCCGGATATTGAGCAAGAAAGCGGATAAGATGCAGGCTGCCAGGGAGGCCGAGGCTATCCTGAGGGACGAGAGGCCCTGTGAGCTGGCAGGCCTGCTTATACATAGATTGCTGATCGAGCTGTACGCCGAGACAGGCAAGTGGGAAGAGGCGGTACGGCAAGGGGTAAAGTTCGAAGAAGGCTTAAGGGCCGTACATAAAAGGCCCGACTGGTGGGCGCAGCAAGTACTGGGGGAGATCTCCCGGGATGACGTGGACGCCCCGGAAGGGCTGGCGGCCGTCTGGGCGAACGTTATAACCTGTGCGCTGAAGGCTCAGGATAACGGCAATGTAAAATATTTCCTGGGGCTCCTGCCATGGGGCGAAAAGGAGTTAATACAATCGTATTACACTATTCTTGATGAATGGAAGCGGAAGTATGGGGAAGGGTTCACAGACCTCCTGCTGGAGCTCCCTTATGACACGGCCTATCTCCTGCTGCAAAAGGCATGTATAGGAAAAGACAGAGGCCTCCTCAAACGGTGCTTAGAAGAGGCCGACGGCCCATACCTGCAGCAGCAGGCATTCAGGGAGGCGATACGGTTCCAGGAGGATATGTCCGCCGAGGACGTCTCGGCCTTCCTAAGCCGGATGGATCTGCAAGGATGGGAAGCCTGCGCCGAAGGAGCGCTTGACGGCCTCGCATACACAGAGATCGGGGCGGCGCAGGCGATGGCAGAGAAGATCAGGCAGGGCCATCCCCTCCATGCCCTGTGGCTGGAGAGGATCGTCCTGGAGAAGGCGCTGCTCCGGGAGTACCTGAACGGGCAGGCGCTGCTGGATGCCATGAAAGAGTATTGCCGATGCGTGGAGGAGTATTACCGGGCGCAGTACAGAGAAGGAATGTTCGAAGGGGAGAGCCTTTCACTCCTGCCTGAAGATTGCAGGTTCGCCCTCGCAGCGGCGGATGCCCTTAAGAAGATAGAGGAGGGGGCGCTCTCAGAAGGGGCGCGCCTGTTCAAAGAGGCGGTCGGGCTCTACCCGACGCTGTCAGGCGTCATCCGTGAGGCCCTCCGTCAGGTGGCTGCGGGCGCGGACGCTCCGCCTGCGCCCGCCGGGGAGGAGTTCGCACAGCTGGCGGTGCAGATGAAAGAAGCAGTGCGCGGGATGATCGGGAACCGGCAGTATGCAGAGGCGCTGGCGGTCATCCAGCAGCTGCAGCCGCTGCTGCCGGACGATCTGGAGATACTGAAGATGCGACAGAAGGCTTTAAGGGAGAGCAAACTATGAGCCGAGGAGCTGGAGAGCAGCAGCCACTTATTTTAATCTTATCGGATATACATGGGAATCTGGAAGCGCTGAAGGCAGTGCTGTACGCAGAGGATCTGACAAAGATATCCGGGATTATATTGTTGGGCGACCTGATTGATTACGGGCCGCATTCCAACGAAGTAATCCAGTTGTTAATGGATGGGCTGCCAGAAGAGAAAATACTGATAAACTTATGCGGAAACCATGAGAATGCGATTTTGACGGAAATGTTTTCCAAATTTTCTTCACAAAGAGGAAGTGAGAGCGCAAAATACACGTCGTCCATCTTAAGCCGTGAGTCCAGGGATTACCTGGAGAGGCTGGAGCCATCCGGGATGAAGGAATTCGTCATGGGAGGGAAGAAATGTCTTGCAGTGCATGGAAGCCTGGACAATGCGTTCTGGACAAGTATTTTTCCGGGAGATATACACGGAGACTATAAAGAATATGATTACGTGTTTTCAGGCCATTCTCATTATCCTCATTGCTTTGAGGTGTTTTATGAGAGTGAAGATCCCGCATATAGAAATAAGAAGAGAGCCTTATTTCTAAATCCGGGATCAGTAGGGCAGCCAAGGGATCATAACCCATATGCTTCGTATGCTTTAATGAATCCTGGAACAGAAGAGGTCAGGCTAAAAAGGGCTCCTTACGATGTGGAAAAAGAAATAAGACATTTTCCAGATCAGGTAGATGGTTTTTATAAAAGGCGGTTAAAGAGGGGGATATAGATGAAAAAGGTTTATTTATGCATATCGACTGACATTCTGCAGCCGGGGCATGTGAATGTTATTAAGAAGGCGGCCGAGCTGGGAGAAGTTACGGTGGGCATACTCTGTGACGAATGCGTGGCGATCTATGAGAAATATCCGATCATCCCTTTGGTTGAGCGGATGAAGATTATCAGTGCGATCAAGGGAGTAGAACATGTAGTAGAACAAAAGAGCATTTATTACGATGACAATCTTCTGGAGCTGCGCCCAGATTACGTGATCCATGGAGATAACTGGAATAAGGGGTATCAAGCTGAGGTGAAAGCATGCGCCGCCAGGATATTGGAACAATGGGGCGGGAAGATCGTAGAGATCCCTTATTACCATACGGAGAATATGGAGCTGTTCCATAAATCCATGAAAGATGTCAGGGGGCTTCCGGAGGTGCGCCGCCAACGCCTGCGACATGATATACAGATGGGGAACATGATAAAGGTCATGGCGGCTCACGATGGGCTCAGCGCGCTTCTGGTGGAAAAGACATCGGTCCGTAAGAATGGGCAGAACAGAAGATTTGATGGTATCTGGATTTCGAGCCTGTGTGATTCTACCGTGATGGGAAAGCCGGATATCGAGCTGGTAGATCTGACCTCCCGCATCCGGGTCGTGGAAGAAATTATGGAAGTAACGACAAAGCCGATTATTTTTGACGGAGATACAGGAGGGCAGATCGAACATTTTGCATATAATATACGATCTCTGGAGCGGGCGGGAGTGTCGGCTGTAATTATTGAGGATAAGACCGGCTTAAAACGCAATTCGCTGCTGGGGAACGATGTAGAGCAGCATCAGGACAGTGTGGAAGGGTTTTGTAGAAAGATCCGGGTGGGTAAGAAGGCGCTGAGCTCTGGTAACTTTATGCTGATAGCCAGGATAGAGAGCCTGATCCTGGAACAGGGCCTTCATGACGCTCTGGAACGAGCAAGGGCTTATGTGGAGGCCGGCGTTGATGGTATTATGATCCATTCCAGAAAAAAGGAGCCGGACGAGATATTTGCTTTTTGCGACCAGTTCCGGATGGAAGACGCAAATACACCGATCGTAGTCGTCCCTACGACTTTTGATTCCGTCTATGAAGAGGAATTAAGACAGCATGGCATAAATATGGTCATTTACGCAAACCACATGCTGCGGGCGGCGTTTCCGGCGATGCAGAGCGTGGCGGAGACGATCTTAGAAAATGAGAGATGTCTGGAAGCGGGAGAGAAATGTATGTCAATTAAGGAGATCCTCTCCCTTATTCCGGTGGAGGGAGGAAGATGAGCACACTTTTTATAATCAGCGGCGTTACGGGGATGACCGGTAATGAGCTGGCCAGAAAAATGATAAAGCGCGGAGACCATGTGATCGGTTTCGACAATTTTTTTGCTTCTTCTTTGGATACAGTCAGAGATATCCTGTCGGAGCCTGAATTTGAATTTTATGAAATGGATCTGAATTCCCAGGAAGAGATGCAGGAAATAAAAAATCAGGTCCTGCGAAAAAAGGGATCTTATAAAAAAGTCGTTTATGTTAATTGTGCGGCTGTAGTGCATACGGAGCATTTCTATCATGTTTATCATACCTACCAGACAAACGTAGAGGGGATGAAGGAGTTTCTAGAGCAGGCGATCGAAGTGGGCGCGGATGTGTTTATCAACTGTTCTACTTCGGAAGTTTATTCTATGCAGTCCTGGAGTGAGAACGGAGTCCGGGAGGATGACTATATCCTGATGGCGACCGCGGAGAACAGCCAGCGGACCAGCTATGCCGCCGGGAAGCTGTTGACGGAATTCTTTATCAAGGATGCGGTGGATCAGGGGAAGATTAAGGGATGTTCGCTGCGCTTTGCTAATGTATACAGCAAGGATGAACGATATCCGAAGCACATCATCCCTCACATTATGAATAGCCTGGTAAAGAGCAGGCAAGTTGTCCTTTTGGAGAATTCTAAGAAGAACAGGCGTACATTTTTACATAACAGTGACAGCTGCGACGCCGTACTGGCGGCCATCGATCATGAGAGCGCTCTGGACGGGACCGTATATAACGTGGCTACACAGGAGGAAGTGACGATTCTGGAGCTTGTGAAGCGATGTGCAAAGGAGCTTCAGATAGAACAATATGACATTGTATTTGAAGGGTACAGGGAATCGGATCCTGAGAGGAGGATCCTTTCTACGGAAAAACTGTACAAGAGAACCGGATGGGAAGCGAAGATAACGCTGGAAGAGGGGCTGAGAATGTGTGCGGGCTCTTATAATACGGGGAATTAGGACATGAAGTGCTTAGTTGTAACAGTAGCGGGGATCTCTGGCAGATTTAACGATGGTTATCCTGAAAAGTATTTGAAGTGTATCTATTATGAAAAAAGACCGGAACATACGCTCCTATATCGTATTTTAGATCAGAACAGAGAGTATGGCCGTATTGTTATCGTCGGTGGATATGAGTATTCGAAGCTTCGGAGGTATGTACAGGATTATTTTGCAGATCTGGCAGATAGGATCGTGCTTTTAGAAAACACACATTACAGAGATTATGGGACGGCGTACAGCTTGAAGCTGGGCCTGGAGGTTTGCCTGCGGCAAGAACATGTAGAAGAGATTTTCTTTACGGAGGGAGATCTGTACGTCGGAGAAGAAGACTATCGAAGGATAAAGGGAGTGCATCAGGATTGCTTTACTTTCAATCATGAGCCGATCGTGTCGAAAAAAGCAGTCGTAGCCTATCGGACGGAAACGGGATGGCATTATGCTTTTGATCCTGACCATTATGGGATTACAATGCCCGGGAATATTTTAGAGATATACAATTCGGCGCAGATGTGGAAGTTCTGCGATGTCGGGCGTCTAAAAAAAGTTTTTGAGGAAATGTCTGAAGAAGAATGGAAGGGGACGAATCTGGCTCTGATACAAAAATATTTTGGGAAAAAAGAGACGATCTCAGTGGAGATTAATCAATGGATGAATTGTAACACGAGAGAGGATTATCAAACATGTGAATGGGGAAGGGAAGGGTAGAGTCTATGGAATGCCTGGAGATGAAGCTGGATTTCCTGCGTGAAAGGATAGAAAGGCCAGTAGTCATGATTCTGGGGCTTGGAAGCGTAGGGACTTATCTTCTGGATTACCTGCTTGGATCCGGAGAATGCTTTCAAGTCGTAGTGGTCGGCAGAAGCTTGGAGAAGATGGAGAAGGATGTGAACATTGTACGGGTCGGCGCATTAATACGCGGGAAGAACCGGTCAGAAGTGCTGATTGAAAGCAATGTGGATTTTAACAATGTAGGCCAGTTGGAACAGGTCATAAAAAGATATAAGCCGGATTTTATTGTGAACACAAGCAGGGCTTATTCCGGCTTGAAGTACGGGAGCATTTCCTGGAATGCCGTCAGGGCATATGGGATCTGGGCGCCTCTGGCTGTAAAATATATCAGAAATATTATGGAGGCCTGCAAATTGGCGGATATAGATGCGATCGTAATCAACACCTCTTATTCTGACGCGGTGATCCCATGGCTGAAGTCGGCGGGGAAGCCATATCCTGTCTTTGGAAGCGGGAATATGAACCATTTAATCCCAAGGATCCAATTCGCGGCTGCCAGAAGAGAGGGGATAAAGGATTACTGGAACATAGACGTTATGTTCGCGACCGCGCATTTCCATGATGTGCTGATCAGCAAGGAAGGACATACTGAGGGGGTCCGCCAGCTTCTGCGGATCTTTTATCAGGGCAGAGAGCTTTTGCTGGATCAGGATGAGATATTTAAGGATTGTAAGATCCCGATGCCGACAGATGCAAAGAGGAATATGATGAACGCATCCAGTAATTTTGCCATGATCCATTCAATCTTAGAAGCAGTGCGCGAGAAGAAGACAACGCGATTCTTTTCACCTGGGGCATTTGGAGAGATCGGAGGCTACCCGGTGATCGCTGATGGCGAAAAACAGATGGCATATATCGACGAGTCCATATTTTCCATGGAAGAAATGAGAAAAGCGAACAGGGAATCTATTGCGCTGGACGGTGTGGAAGATGTAGCGGAGGGGACGCTCGTATATACAGATGCTTTATTAGAAAAAGTGAAAAAGGCATTCGATGTCGATCTGCCGAAGGCTGTCCCATACGAAAAAATCGACGAGACAGCCGAAATGATTATCGAGACAATTGTTATACCACAGTTAAGGCTAAGGGCATAAATATAAGCAGGTATAAAGAATGAAGGCAAAAAAACTAACAGAGCATATTAAAAGCATTGGCATTGGATTATATGCAGGCGTTCCAGATTCAACGCTGAAGGCATTGTGTGATAATTTCAATAAAGAACAAGGGATCCGGCATTATACGACTGCAGACGAAGGCGCTGCTGTGGCTTTAGCAATGGGGGAGTATCTCTCTTCCGGCAGGGCAGGATGTGTTTATATGCAGAACAGTGGGATTGGGAATATTGTCAATCCAATTACTTCTCTGGCGCATCTGGATGTCTATGGCATTCCGATGCTGCTGCTCATCGGATGGCGGGGAGAGCCGGGAAAGAAGGACGAGCCGCAGCATAAGTTCATGGGAAGGATTACGGAAAGTATTTTGCGGGAGCTTGAGATCGCATATTCCGTACTGGATGGCCAGACGGCAGAAGAAGAGGTAAAAAATATCCTTCATATGGCGAAAAGGCATCTGGATGGTCGCAGGCAATATGCGTTGGTCATCAAAAAAGATTTTTTAGAGGACGGAGATCTGACAGTTTATAAAAACGCATACGCAATGAGCAGAGAGGAAGCGATCAGGACTATTTTGGAATCTGCAGATGATAGGAGCTGTTTTGTAACCACGACGGGAAAGATTTCCAGAGAGGCTTATGAACAGAGCCAGAAAATATATGGCGGGCACGAACGTATCTTTATGACGGTCGGCGGGATGGGGTATGCTTCCATGATCGCTGCCGGGATCGCAGCCAATGTCCCAGACCGGCGTGTCTACTGTCTTGACGGGGATGGAGCGTTGTTGATGCATATGGGGAATATGGCGTTTTTAGGGCAGATGTCTTTGAAAAATATGGTGCATATATGCCTGAATAACGAAGCCCATGAATCTGTAGGAGGGATGCCGACAGGAGCCGGACGCTTTTCTTATGAACGTCTGGCGTTGGATGCCGGCTACTCCTATGTGGCAAGGACAGATTCATCTGAAGGGCTTAAGCAAGAGCTAAGGAATATTGCGAAAAGGCAAGAAAATGTATTTTTTGAGGTTCAGGTAGCGATATCCTCAAGAGAAGATCTGGGGCGTCCCAAGGAGGCTCCAAAAGAGAACAAAGATCAGTTTATGGAAACAATAAGGAAGGGAGCGTCATGAAAGGAACAGCAGGAAAGGGGATATACGAGTCATGAGATTGGAGCAAAAGAAGGGCTTATTAGAAGTCGTCAGGCTGTTCTACGAACTGCATCAGGAAGTAAAAAAGAGCATTCAAAAGAAAAACGAGCCCCTTGCCACAGACTTGCTCATACAATGCCAGCAGCGCGGGGAAGAGCTGGGAAATGCCATAGAAGCGATCCTGGGAGAAGGGACAGAATCCGTATCTCTCCTGGAAGAATACTGCGAGCATGTATATGAGATGAGCACGCAGATACGGTATATAAACGCGGCGATGTGCAGAGGGCAGCTGGATCAGTCCATACGGAAGGTGGAGGGATCTTTAAAGATGCTCTCCTGTGAGAAGCCTAAGATCCTGTTCCTTCCCTATAAGGCCAGCATGTGGACTTCCTTTGAGAGCATCTACCAGTGCGCTGCGGCTGATCCCGACTGTCAGGCCACCGTAATGCCGATCCCCTACTATGAGATCGGACAGGAATTAAAGGAGCCTGTGATGCGTTATGAGGGGGACAGTTTCCCCTCGAGCATCCCCATCGTCAATTGGGAGGATTACCGCCTTGAGGAAGAGCGCCCGGATATGATCTTCATCCACAATCCTTATGATGACGGGAATAATCTGACAAGCGTGCATCCCTTCTATTATTCTGCCAATTTAAAGAAATATACTCGGTATCTTGTATACAGCCCTTATTTCACATTCAGCCGCTATACGAGGGGGAGCTACGACGACGGGCTCTACGTGAACAGTGGGACTATGAATGCAGATAAGGTCATCGTCCAGTCCGAGTTCGTCAAGAAGATCTATGAATCTTACGGCTACCCGGAAGAGAAGCTCATAGCGCTGGGCTCCCCGAAGATGGACGCTGTGATACGGGCTCAGGGCAGACCGGCGGCTATGCCGGAGGAATGGAAAGAGAAGCTCGCTGGAAAGACAGTGTCCCTTCTGAACACTCACCTGTCTTACTTTCCCACAAGCTCTCGGGAGATAAATCGCTACGGGTTCGACTACGCGCAGCGATATCACGAGCAGCTGATGCAGGCCGTCCTTAACAAGCCGGAGTACGGGCTCATCTGGCGCCCCCATCCACTTTTGTTTACCATGCTCGAGACAAGGTTCCCAAACTGTCTTGCCTATGTGAAGGATCTGGAGGCGCGGATGGAGGCTTCGGAAAACTGCGTCATCGACAGGAGCGGGGATTACAGGACAGCCTTCGCCTGCTCCGACGCAATGATCACGACCTACAGCTCGATCATCAATGAATACATGGCGACCGGAAAGCCTATCATGATCTTTCAGACAAAGCCTACAAACGAGGCAGGCGAAAGGTCGCCGATGGATCTTCGGGTCTGCTATTTTAGATTTGAAAAAGGCGGAGGGATGCCTTTTGAGGACTTCCTGTCGATGGTGCGACGGGGAGAAGATCCCAAGCGCGAGGAGCGGATGCAGATGCTGCATGAGAGAGCCTTCGCGAACTTGGACGGCACAGCCGGGGAGAAGATCTATGCCTGCTTGAAAGAGAAGCTCATAGATCTATAAAAATAAGATAAGGAAAGCGAGGAAACGCTTATGCAGGCATTAATGCTGGCGGCAGGGATGGGGCGCCGCATGGGGAAATATACGGAAGCTTGTACAAAGTGCATGGTTCCCGTAGCCGGGAAAACGCTCCTTGAGCGGGCCATAGAGAGCATAAAAGCCGCCGGGATAGACAAGCTGGTCATGGTCATCGGCTATGAGGCGGAGAACCTCCGCAAGTATGTGGAGGAGAAGGACTTCGGCCTCCGTATAGAATATGTTTACAATTATGATTATGCATCTACGAACAACATCTACTCTCTCTACCTTGCAAAGGACTATCTGCAGAGGGACGACACGATCCTGCTGGAATCAGATCTGATCTTTGAGCAAGGCATTATCAAAGATCTGGTCGATGCGCCTCAGGAGAACCTTGTAGTAGTGGCCAAGTACGAGCACTGGATGGATGGGACTGTGGTCGTGCTGGATCAGAAGAAGCACATTCTGGATTTTGTAGACAAGTCCAGCTTCCGCTATGAAGACGTGGACAAGTATTATAAGACAGTCAACATCTATAAGTTCAGCCGCTCTTTCTCCACGCAGCAGTATCTGCCCTTTTTGGGGGCATACATAAAGGCTTATGGAACGAACCAATACTATGAGCAGGTACTCAATATCTTCGCCCATATACAGAGCTCGCAGATGATCGCTCATGTGCTGGGGGACGAGAACTGGTATGAGATAGACGATGTGCAGGATTTGGATATAGCCAGTACTATCTTCGCAGAAGACAGTCAGATACTAAGAAAATACGAGCTGCATTTCGGAGGGTATTGGCGATTCCCCAAGGTGGAAGATTTCTGCTATCTAGTCAATCCCTACTATCCTCCACGCAAGATGATAGATCAGATACAGTATTTCTTTCAGGACCTGCTTACGCAGTACCCCTCTGGCATGAACATCCAGAAGATGAATGCGGCAAGCATGTTTGAGATAGACGGGGACTACCTCCTGGTTGGGAATGGGGCGGCTGAGCTGATCAATGTGCTGGGGAAAGTGCTGAAAGGGCGCCTTTCCGTATGCCTCCCTACCTTCAACGAGTATGTCCGCTGCTTCACGCACTGCGAGATACGCAAGATCGACAGCGCGGCTCATGGCTATCAGTACGACCTTGATCTTCTGCTAGAGGAAGCAGAACATACAGACCACCTCCTTCTGATAAATCCGGATAACCCAAGCGGCGCCTTCCTGCCCGAGAAAGACGTGCGGCGCCTTCTGGAAAAGTGTGAAAGTAAAGGGGTGCGCCTGATCATGGATGAGTCTTTCATAGACTTTGCGAGAAAGGACGTCCGCTATACACTGATTGATGAGGCCATTCTGCGCGAATATCCGCACCTGGTCGTCATCAAGAGCATCAGCAAGTCCTATGGGATACCGGGACTTCGCTTAGGGGTCATGGCTACGGGAGATCAGGAGCTGCAAAAGGCTGTGCGGCAGAACATGGCCATCTGGAACATCAATTCCTTTGCCGAATACTACCTCCAGATACAGAGGCTCTATAAGAAGAGCTACGGGGCAGCCTGTGACCAGATCGCTGTACAGAGGGAGTGGATGCAGGAGCAGCTGGGCCAGATCGAGGGGATCCGCGTGTACCCGTCCCAGGCCAATTATATTATGTGCAGCCTGGCGGGGCAGATGACATCAGCAAGGCTGGCAATGCTGCTAATCCGGGATCATGGGATCCTGATCAAAAACCTTTCGGGCAAAGAAGGATTCAAAGGAAATTCTTTCTTCCGCGTCGCTGTAAAGAGCAGAGAGGACAATCTGCTTCTGCTGGACGCTATAAGAAAAGTCCTATTGGAAGGCAAGGAGGCATAGATGTCCATAATAAAAGAGATTCGAAGATGTATTGAAGGATATTTGGAGAAAGGCTGCAGGGACTTTATCATATATCCTTACGGCCAGATCGGGATGGAAGTAAAAAGAGTGCTGAACGACTGTTATGGCATAACAGAGCGCTTTATCGTGGACGAGAATCTTTGTACATATAATGCTAAGATCCATAGCCCTTCTATTTTTCGGGAAATAAACTGCTCGGAATATATTGTCCTTTTATCCACTTCAGATGAAGCTCTGCACACTGCCTTGAAGGAGAACCTGGCCGGCTTCTTTACGCCGGAGCAGATTGCAGGAGGGCTTGTCAGAGAGCGCCTCTACGTCCCGGATAAAAAGACAAAAGTTGGGAAATACAGCTATGGCCCGCTATGTGATAACGAATTAGTGGAATCTGTCGGAGCATTCTGCAGTTTTGCGATTGGCTCCAATGTGGTAGGCAATCATTGCATTGATCACATATCGACCCACCCGTTTGTCTACATAGATAAGGGGACGGACCCTTTATTTAAAGACTATGAAGAATACAGCCGATTTCCCTGGTATGTGGATCTAGGCGAAGGAGTAAGGCCAAAAGGAAAAGCTCACAGATTTACAAGGAGCAAGATTGGGAACGACGTTTGGATTGGGAGAAATGCCCTGATCACAAATGGAGCGGATATTGGGAACGGAGCTATCGTCGGCGCCGGAAGCGTTGTGACAAAAGATGTGCCGGACTACGCGGTAGTAGCCGGGACGCCTGCCAGGATCCTGCGCTACAGGTACTCGCCGGAACAGATCCGGAAGCTGAACGAGATCTGCTGGTGGGACTGGAGCGACGAGGAGATCCGCAGCAGGTACAGTGACTTTTTCCTGTCTATAGAAGAATTTATACAAAAATACGATCGTAAGGAGAAGATGTAATGGCTAATATACAACCAAATGGCAGAAAATATATGCTCTCCCTATTGTCCAGAGTACATGATATCTGTGAAAGAGACAACATTTCCTATACCTTGCTGTTTGCGACGCTGCTGTCACAGTATGAGGAGCAGAAATGTGCCGACTGGCTCGGCAATATCGTGATCGCGCTTTTATATCCAGATTATCTGAGGCTCTGCCAGGCCGTGGGAGAAGAAAAGGATATCTATCTATTGAACCGGGATAACAGCGCCGATTACAATGCATATTATTCCCAGATCTGTACGCGGAGCCGGGTATCTCTTCCTGAAGGCAGAGAACAGGATCAGCCCTATTATGACTATTGCATCTGGGCATATCCCATCTTCTATGCGGGAGACACAGAGCAGGAATTTAAGGAGAACAGGAAAAATCTTGAATACTATCTCCAATGTGACAAAGTCATTGCCCCAGAGCCTTACCAAAGAGGGTTAAAGCGAAAGCTGCGAGCAATGAAGACAGAAATCTGGCACAGGCGTAAGGAAAGAGAGAAAAACGAGGCTGCCGCTTTCTTTTCCTCTTTTTTAGAGAAAGCCAAGATTCCTTCCAAATACATATTGATCCCTTGCGAGAAGCGCCTGGAGGGAGATATGCAGCTGGCGGCCACATACCAGGATGTGCAGCTCTGCCCCTTTGGCGATCTGCGCGTATCTTGTATAAAAGAGCAAAAAAAATGGCTCGACGGCTATTACAGCCCCCACGCTCAGAAGATGGCTATGGGAAGGCCCGCGAACCGTGCGCTCGTAGAAGGGCCGGAGATCGTCCGCCGCGTACAGCTGGTCGCGCTGGAGATCCTGTGCGAATTCGACCGGATATGCAGAAAATATGAGATCCCTTACATACTGATGGCGGGAACCTTGCTTGGGGCTGTCCGGCATAAAGGCTTCGTTCCCTGGGACGACGATATTGACGTGGCCATGCTGGAAGAAGACTGGCTGCGCTGCTCGGAAATTATAGAAAAAGAACTGGATAAGGAACGATTCTTCTTGCGGACGCAAGAGACGGATAAGGATAACAATCTTGTATTCCACCAGATCAAGCGGAATGGGACGGTGTACGTCAAAGGGGGAAGAGATCTCTTTGACACCCACAGGGGGATCTCTCTTGACATCCTGCCTTTCCACAACAGTCCGGGGAATCGGATCACATTCTTCCTGCAAGATAAGATCTGCCGCTTCTTTAAGACGATGACGTGGGCGCACATGGGGCACACGGACGAGAGACGGCCCTTCTACAAAGCGTATTACGGGCTGCTGGCAAAAGTATCGAACAAGACAAGCTCGCGCTTGTATTATAAGTTCGCCGACATGGCAAAGAAAAAAAGCCCCTGGCTATCCTACCTGTGCATAACGAGAAACCCCTATCATAAAGGGTTCAACCAGCGGAAGTTCTTTGAAGACAGATGCGAGGTGGAATTTGAAGGGCGCCTGTTCCCTGCCCCGAGAGAATGGGATGAGTTCCTGATCGCCTGTTATGGAAAAGATTATATGAAGCTGCCCTCACCAATACGAAGAATCAATCAGTACCTTCCGGCCAGGATAGAGCTAGACGGATCATACAGCTTTGACGAGCCGGAAGAGCTGGCAAGGAGAAAATGCGATGACTGATATGGAACCGAATGGCAGGAAATATATGCTTGCTCTGCTGTCCAGAGTCCACGATATCTGTGAGAGAGACGAAATCTCCTACACAATATTATTCGGGACGCTGCTGTCACAGTATGAGGAGCAGAAGTTTGCCAACTGGCTTGGCAATATTGTGATCGCGCTTTTATATCCGGACTACCTGAGGCTCTGCCAGGCCATAGAGAAGGAAGAAGGCATCTATCTGTTGAGCCGGGATAATAACGCGGATTATAATGCATACTACTCCCAGATCTGTATGCGGAGCAGAGTATCTCTCCCTGAAGGCAGGGAACAGGATCAGCCTTATTATGACTATTCTATCTGGGCATACCCCATCTTCTATGCAGGGAATACAGAAGAGGAGCTCGAGGAGAACCGGAACAATTTCGAATATTATCTCCGCTGTGAGGAGGCTGTCGCCCCACTGCCCTATCAAAGAGGGCGAAAACGAAAGCAGCGAGCAGAGGAGGCAGAGATCTGGTGCAGGCGCAGAGAGAGCGAGAAAAACGCGGCCGCCGCTTTCTTCGCCTCCTTTCTGGAGAAGGCAAAGATCCCTTCCAAATACATATTGATCCCTTGCGAGAAGCGCCTGGAGGGAAATCTGCGCCTGGCGGATACATACCGGGATGTGCAGCCCTGCCCTTTTGGCGATCTGCACGTATCTTGCATAAAAGAGCCGAAGAAATGGCTCGACGGCTATTACAGCTCCTACGCTCAGGAAACGGCTATGGGACGGCCCGCGAACCGCGCGCTTGTAGAAGGGCCGGAGATCGTCCGCCGCGTACAGCTGGTCGCGCTGGAGAACCTGTGCGAATTTGACCGGATATGCAGAAAGCATGAGATCCCTTATATCTTAACCTGGGGCACCCTGCTTGGAGCTGTCCGGCATAAAGGCTTCATCCCCTGGGACGACGACATTGACGTGGCTATGCTGGAAGAAGACTGGCTGCGCTGCTCGGAAATTATAGAAAAAGAGCTGGATAAGGAGAGATTCTTCCTGCGGACGCAAAAGACGGACAAGGATACCAATCTTGTATTCTACCAGATTAAGAGGAACGGGACCATGTATGTCAAAGGAGGGAGAGATCTTTTTGACACCCACAGAGGGATCGCTCTTGATATCCTCCCCTTCCACAACAGCCCCGGGAACCGGACTGCATTCTTCCTGCAAGATAAGATCTGCCATTTCCTTAAGACGATGACGTGGGCGCACATGGGGCACACAAGTGTGAAGAAGCCTTTTTACAAAATGTATTACGGGCTGCTGGCAAAAGTATCAAATAAGACAAGCTCGCGCCTGTATTATAAGTTCGCCGACATGGCAAAGAAAAGAAGCCCCTGGCTGTCCTATCTGTGCGAAGTGAGGAACCCTTATCGCAAAGGCGTCAACCAGCGGAAGTTCTTTGAGGACAGGTGCGAGATGGAATTTGAAGGGCATCTGTTCTCCGCCCCCAGGGAATGGGATGAATATCTGATCAGCTGCTATGGGAAAGATTATATGAAGCTGCCCGCGCCAATACGAAGGATTAACCGTCACCTTCCGGCCAGGATCGAGCTAAACGGATTATATGACTTTAACGAACCGGAGGAATAAGATATGGAATTGGCAAAGGAGAAAGATCTTCAGGAAATATTCGCTTTCTTACGAGAGAATCTGGCAGATTGCCTGTATCTCTATATTGACGTTAAGAAATACGGGCTGCAGAATCCAAATATGACTGTGTGGTTGGAAAGGAAAGGTGAAGAACAGAACATCCGCACGGTCATTATGAAGTATTACGATAGCCTTCAGATCGTGTCTGACACCGAGGGCTGGGACAAAGGCTGGCTGAAAGAGCTGATCCTTAAGGAACGGTATAATTCCGTCTCTGGGAAAGCTTCTATGATCTCGGAATTGGCCTCCATGCTGAAACAATTTTATCACACTTCCTACGGCGCCGTATTCCGGCTGGAAGAATACAGAAAGTTTGAAGACGCCGACATGGTGGAGTATGCCGGAGAAAGAGATATGCGGGAAATCGCCGAGCTGATCTGCACAGACGCGTCTTTTAGCGCATGCTATAGCCCGGAGATATTGGAGCGGCAGCTGCGGGAACGCCTGCAAAGCAGGATGGGCAGGAACGTAGTGATACGGGAAGACGGCAAGATCATCTCCCATATTGCCACTTACGCAGAATTTGAAGACATCGCTATCACAAGCGGGATGATCACACACCCAGATTACAGAAACGGCAGCTATGGGTTCCTGGCAGAAAGCTTCCTTACAAATGAGCTCCTGAGCTCGGGCAAGCAGGTGTATACTTTTGTGATCGATAAGCCACGGAAGAGGCTGCTTACACTTATGGGCGCAAAAATCTGCGGAGAATATGGCAGGATGACATACAAAAAATCATCTGCTTAGAGGTCGGAAAGATGAAACAATCACACATGAAAGAAATATTAAGCCAGGATTTCCTCTCTCTTATGAGGGAGATCAGAAAGGCGCGCAGAGCAGGGAGCAAAGGAAAAGCGCAGGAAGATCCGGCTGCTCTTAGGATAGCGCTCCTGGGCGCAGGGAGCCTCCAGTATTTCTCAGCCATCCTGGGATACGTTCTGCATATGCAAGAGATCCCCAACAAAATCTATGTGGGAACCTATAACGGGCTGGAGCTGGATATTATGGACGAGCAGTCCGAGTACCATCTCTTCCGCCCCCAAGTCACAGTTATCTTTACCAGCTATCAGGATGTACGATCCTTCCCGGAAATGTTCGCGAAAGAGACGGATATACAGGCGCTGGCGCTGGCCGAGATAAGCCGGTACAAGGAGCTGTGGGGGCGGATCCGTGAGAGGAACGGCTCCAGGATCTTACAGACCAATTTTGTCATCCCGGCCGAGAGACAGCTGGGCAATCTGGAGGCCAGCCATATATGGAGCAGGCAGTCTTTTCTGCAGCTGTTAAACTATACGCTCATGAAGGAGAAGGACGGCTCTGTCTCCATTCTGGATTTTGATTATCTGGCGAGCCTCGCAGGAAAGAAAAAGTGGTTCGATTTCTCTAACTACTATTTAAATAAGTGCAATATGTCTTACGAATGCCTTCCCGCTGCGGTGGAGGAAGTAGCCTTGCACATCTTGAGCTTCCGCGGTCATGTAAAGAAATGTCTCGTACTTGATCTGGACAATACATTGTGGGGCGGGATACTGGAAGAGTCTGGTATAAAGCAGCTTGGGCTCTTCCCCACAGATCCTCTGGGAGAAGCGTTCCGGGCCTTCCAGGCATATTTAAAGAGACTGCGGGAAAGGGGCGTCCTCCTTGCTGTCTGTAGCAAGAACGATTCGGATTATGCGAAACAGGCATTTCTTGAGAACCCAAACATGGTCTTAAGCCTATCGGATATCAGCTGCTTTGTGGCGAACTGGGACAATAAGGCTGACAATATCCGCAAGATAGCGGCTTCGCTGAACATCGGGCTGGATTCTATCGTGTTTATAGATGATAATCCTGTAGAGCGGGATCTGGTAAGCACTGCACTGCCTGAGGTAGATGTCCTGGAGCTTTCTGCGGATCCGGCCGATTATGTCATGGATCTGGAAAATGCCCGGTATTTTGAATGGCTCCAGATCACAAAAGAGGACAAAGGAAGGGCTGAAAGCTACAAAGCCAGGGAGGAGATAGAGAGGAAGCTGGATAGTTCTCTTGATTTGGATGCATATCTCGAAAGCCTTCATATGGAAGGCTTGGTAAAGCCGCTGGACAGTGAAAGCCTTGCCCGGGCCGTACAGCTGCTGAACAAGACGAACCAGTTTAACACGACAGGCTTCCGGAGCTCAGAAGCAGAGATCCTGAAGATGAAGGAGCATGGCTATGAGATATTCACCTGCAATTTAAAGGATAAGCTCACAGACTATGGGCTGGTCTCTGTGGCTATTCTTAAGATCCAGGGCCATGTCTGTACGGTAGAAGCCTGGGTTATGAGCTGCCGCGTATTCAAGCGGGGCTTGGAAGACTTTATGCTGAGCCACTTTGTGGATTTCGCTTTGAAGAACGGAGCGGATCGGCTGGCAATCGATTATCTTGCCACCGACCGGAACAGTATGCTTAAGAAAATGCTCACAGACAGAGGGTTCGAGCAGGTGGAGCCTGCCAATGTGGACAACGTTGGAAAGAGCGCTTTGAGTTATAGCATGGAACTGTCCGAGAGCAGTTTCTTCCATCACAAGATACAGGAGAATGAGTAGCAAAAAATAAGATCAGGAGGGCTGATAGCTATGGAACAAAGGATCCAAAAAGTGTTTCAGGAAGTTTTTGAAGATGATGATCTCGCGCTGGACAGGAGCCTGAAGCGCGAAGATGTGGAAGAATGGGACTCTCTGGCCCATATAGAGCTGGTCATCGGCCTGGAGAAAGAGTTCCAGGTGAAGTTCAGCACACAGCAGATTATGAAGATGGATTCTATAGAAGATATCATCCGTTTTCTAGAGGGTATAGAAAGAGGACAGAAATGATAAAATATGAAGACAGTAGTATCTGCTTTGAGGAAAAGGATCTGGAAAAGTTCCGTCGGCAAAGCGGGGACAACAATCCCCTTCATATAGACAAAAACTTTGCAGAGGCTACGGTTTACGGGGAGCAAGTGATCTTCGGCATGCTGGGCGTAGAGGCGCTCCTTGGGCTCTGCCATGTAAGTGGCTCCCGCCTGGACATAAAGTTCAATTCTCCCCTCTTCCTGAACAGAAGATACTATTATGTCTGCAAAAATAAAGGCGACGCTGCCATTCTGCGCCTGTTGGAGCATCACAGCGTCCTGTTGGAGATAAAAGTAAGCGACAGGGAATTGAAGAGAGCTGCGGTAATGCCAAGAACTGAATGCCCCGCCGTCCCTATGCTCGAGAGGGCGAGAAGCCTCACGGACTGCGAGATAGAGGAGGCAAAGGCTATTGCAGGGGTTTATACTGTCTCATCCCTTCAGCAGACAGGGGGCAAGGATAAAACGTCAGCTCTCTGTCAGGTTCAAAGGCTGCTCAGCTATCTGGTAGGCATGGTAGCCCCAGGAGAACGGGCATTATTTATGAAAGCCTCCACGTACCTTCTGGATGATCCTCCGGACGCAGATACCTGGGAGTACAAAATGACTCAGCTGGATTACCATGACGTGCTTGGCATGGTGGACTATCAGGTGGAGGTCTCTGCCCTGGGGGAATTGATCGCTATATGCAAGATACAGTCTTATGTACGGGCTGATTTTCATATGTTCCGGCAGCCATTGCAGCAAATCTCACAAGAACATACGGGTAGGACGGTGCTGATCCTGGGAGGCACGAAGGGGCTGGGGGCGCAGATTGCAATGTATTACGCCCAAAGAGGGGCGTCCATCGTTCTTACATACCAGCGCAGCAAAGAGCAGGCCCGGCAGTTCTGTGATTACCTGTCGACCGTCTCAGACCAGATAGAGTGCGTGCAGAGCGACGCCGGTAGCCTTGTAGAATGCAAGAAGCTAAGGAGATATATGGAAGAAAGATATGGAGGGATAGACAGGCTCTACATCTGCGCCGCACAGCCGCCTCGAAAGATAGAGATGTACCCGGACAATTATCCTCTTTTTGAAAAGTACCTGACCCAGGGAGTACAGATGTTCTATTATCCATTCTTCGTTTTGAAAGAGTCTGTGCAAGTAAATGGGAAGATTACGATCCTATCTACAATCGCGACAGTAGAGCGCCTTTTCTTCCATAATATCCCAGAGTATATCTGTGTGAAATCTGTAGTGGAAAGCATCAGTGAATGTGCCTTTTACAAAGAGAGAGAAGGGCGTCAGTACTTTGTGGCAAGACCACCTAAAATGTTCACAGAAATGAATAATACGCCCGCTGGTCGGGTAGGATCTGAGAGGCCAGAAGATATGGCCGCGAGGCTGATCCGTGCAGTAGAAGAAACGGAGCAGGGAAAGATCTTCCGGTTTCTGGAATTATAGAATTGAAAAAACCCCTCCTGTCTGCGGGGTGGAATCCGCGGACAGGAGGGGTTTTTCAATTTAACCTTAATACTTGTCGCCGTTATTTTCAAAGCTTCCGAAGTGGTCAAAGCCACCTGGCTCTGAATAGGACGGCGCCGGCTCGCTGCGGTAGCTCTGTGGAGCCGCTGCGGGCGCTGGTGCGGACGTAGAAGAAGCGTCCATGCCCTTTAAGCGGAAGCGTCCTACCAGGCTCTTCAGCAAGCTTGACTGGCTGAACAGCTCCTGGCTTGCGGCAGCGCTCTGCTCTGCAGTAGCAGAGTTCGTCTGTACGACGGAAGAGATCTGGTCCACGCCCTGCGTAACCTGCTGGAGCCCTTCTGCCTGTCTGTCGCTCGCCTCAGTGATCTTAGCCATATTACCAGCGATCTGCCCAGCGTTCTCAACGACCTTGAGAAGAGAGTTGCGGGTGTCTTCAGCGATCTGATTACCCTCTGCGACAGCGCTCAAAGAGTTGCTGATAAGAGCGGTAGTGTTCTTCGCAGCTTCCTGGCTCTTGGAAGCGAGGCTTCTTACCTCGTCAGCCACAACAGCGAATCCCTTTCCTGCCTCTCCTGCACGGGCGGCCTCAACAGCGGCGTTCAGTGCAAGGATATTGGTCTGGAATGCGATATCTTCGATCGTCTTGATGATCTTCTCGATCTCGCTGGAGCTTGCATTAATCTTAGCCATAGCGTCCATCATGCTCTCCATCTTTGCGTTGCTGACATTTACTTCCGCTCCAGTCAGCTCGATCAGCTCGTTGGTAACACGTGAGCTTTCGGCATTATGTGTGACATCGTTTGAAAGCTCATTGATCGTAGCCGCCAGCTCCTGAACAGAGCTTGCCTGCTCTGTAGCGCCCTGGCTGAGAGCCTGAGCGCCGCTGGATACCTGATCGGAACCGCTTGCAACCTGCTCGGAAGCCTGGTGGAGCTGGCCGAGCGTATCATTCAGTGAATTAATGATCTGGTTGCCTGATTCTTTAATAGAAGCGAACTCTCCAAGGTAGTCCATGTCCATCTCGACAGTCATGTCGCCTGACGCCATAGAGTCAAGGCGCGCACATATGTGGTGGATGTACGATGATAATGTGGTCAGCACGAAACGAAGATTGTCGGCCAGCACACCAAGCTCATCATTGGATTTATATGTGACTTCTGTAGACATGTTACCTTTTGCCATTTCTTTGATGGCGTTCTCGATCTCAGCGATCGGAGCTGTGATCCCTTTTGTGATCGACACTACAAGGATGATCGTTAACAGCACGCTGGCAGCGGCCAGTGCATATAATATGATGTAGCATATTTTGGTGGTGGACATGCCGGCATCATAATAGTCGCCTGCCACTGCGGAAGCGGAGTCAATAATCCCTTCCAGTGCAACCTCAAATTTGTCACAAGCCGGAGTATAGCCGTTGTTGATGATCTCAAGGGCCTTTTCGTCCTGCTGTGCGCTGATGGCGTTCATGGCCTCTGTCCTTAAAGGGCCGATTTCCGTGAATGCGTCGTCGACAGCGGCAAGCAGTGATGGGTCTCCTTCGTAGCAAGCTTTCAGATCCTCAACAGCGGTGTTGAGCACCGCGATACTGGTGTCTATATCATTCAGGATAGACTGAGTCTCGGCCTGATCTGTCGTTACGTAAGAGCGCATGATATCTAATTGTACTCGTCTGGTCGTAGCTTGTGCGCGCAGAGCGGACTCCATCATTGGGTAAGGAACAGAGCTGAATTCCTTCAATCCGCCTGAGACGCTACGCAGGCCCAGAGATGACGCAACAACTGTGATGATATAGAGGCATATCACGATCCCAAATGCAAGGAGCAGCTTACTCCTCACTTTTAAATTTTTAAACACTTTGATTTCCCTCCTAATTGTCTTTTTTTATTGTTATATGCCTGCTTAAACCTCATTCTATACCGTATTCTTTGGAATGTAAATATTTTGAGATAAAAATTATACTTTTTATCGACAAAAAAACAAAAATATCGAAAAAAAACAAAAAAAATTGTGAACTTCTAGAAAGAGCTCTTTAAAAAATTGTTGAAACATGGTATAGTAATGAATCATATACTAAATTGGCGAATATCGAAAGAAGGCTTGTGTTTATGGACTATACAGTATATAGCAGCTGGTACGATTATATGAACAATATCTTGCGCCAGACTAGTGGGCTGACCGGAAATTATAGTCAGATATATGGTCAGAGGAGCGGGATATCCGGGTTGGCCGGGACGAAATTTTCCGAACTTTTCCAGGGGGCGGCAGCAGCGTTTGACGTTCCTGAGAGCATGGACGCCATATTTGAGGAGGCGGCGCAGGCTTACGATGTGCCTGTGGCGCTCCTTAAGGCCGTGGGGAAGGCAGAGTCGGGATTTAATACGAATGCAGTCTCCTCTGCAGGGGCTCAGGGAGTCATGCAGCTGATGCCAGCGACGGCACAGTTTTTAGGAGTGACGGATCCTTTTGATGCACGGAGCAATATCATGGGCGGAGCGAAATATATTTCGGATATGCTCAAGAGATATGATGGAGACATCGAATTGGCTCTGGCTGCATATAATGCGGGGAGCGGTAATGTGGCCAAGTATGGAGGAGTGCCTCCATTCACCGAGACACAGAATTACATAAGGAAGATTAAAGAGTACATGGGAATGGATCTGACGGCGGGGAACGCGTCCTCGTCGCGGCCAGTGAACAATACATATGAGACAGTGACGGGAGACGACAGCTTTGCTTTTGATTCTGAAGACGCGCTTTATTTTATAGAAATGATGCGCCTGAATATACAGAACAGGATCGCGATGGCAAGCCGGTCGCTTTTTAGCGATGAGGGAACAGGAAGTTTTTTCTATTGATAAAAGTATTGATAAAAAAACAAATAGATATTAATATATCAGCAGTAAGGAGGCAGCGAAGATGACGTTTGGGAATACGGTTCCAATGGCCTGGAAGGCGCTGGACTATCTTTGGAAGAAGCAGGAGGTCATTTCGGATAATATTGCGAATGTAGATACCCCCGGTTATAAGAGGAAGTATACTAGTTTTGAAGATACATTCCGCAAGAAGCTGGCCGCAGCGAGCCGGCTCAATGATAATACGGCGGTACGCAGAGCGATCGCTACATCTGATTATCAGATATATGAGAGGACGGATTCGGCCAGGGTGGACGAGAACAATGTAAATCTTGATTATGAATACACGGAGCTGACGCGTACTGCTCTGCATTATCAATATTTGCTACAGTCTGCCAACAATGATCTTACAAGGTACAGGACAGTTGTCAAAGGGCAGTGATTTTGTTATCCTCTCTTAATTTATGCTTAGGATATGATATAATATAAAGAAAGAAGGTCTTTGATATGGTTACAGGAGAAATGTTTATTACGCCGATCCAGCCCGGGGTTTTCGGGCAGCCGCTGGGGTCTGTCCAGAGGATATCGGGGCAGGAGGGCGTGTCGGCGTTCAGAGGGATATTCGATGAAATTATCAATAATGTCAAGACGACGGAGAACAATCTAGTCAACAAGCAGTATCTGCTGGCGACAGGGCAGATCGAGGACGCGCACTCAGTCCCGATCGCGGGAGCCCAGGCGCAGCTGGCTGTGGATACGCTGGTGAACCTGCGTAACAGGGCTCTTGAATCCTATAATGAAATCATGCGTGTCAATTTATAGTGGCTCCTTATAATTAACTTATAATACAGAGAAGCGAGAGAGTTTTGGAGATATGAAAGAACGTATGAAAGAAAAAATCGATCAGATAAAGGAATCCCTGGATAAGCTGAACAGCCGCACGAAGAAGATCCTGATCGTCGGCGTGGCGGCTCTCATCATCGGAGCGGTGGCGATAGCGTTCGTGCTGAACAATCGGCCATATGCAGTTCTCTTCACAGGGCTGAACGCACAGGAAGCGCAGCAGATCACAGGGAAGCTCCAGGAGGACGGCGTTGACTTCCGATATGAGGGAGACTCGACTATACTGGTAAGGTCGAATATGCTGGATGCCACGAAAGCGAAGCTTGTTCAGGAGGGCTATCCGAAGAGCGGTTTTACATATGACACATTTATTAATAATGCCGGTATGATGACGACGGATTCTGATAAGAACAGATATGATCTGTATCAGCTGCAGGATCGGATAGGCGCTACCATCCGTTTGTTTGACAACGTGGACGACGCGAAAGTGACCATTGCCCTCGGGGAGAAGAGTAAGTACGCTCTTGATGATGAGACGGTGAGATCCAGCGCGACAGCGGTAGTCACGATGTCTGACGGAGGCTCGCCTACAGAAGATCAGGCCGTCGCGATACAGAGGCTTGTGGCAAAGAGCGTTCCGAACATGGAGCTTTCTGATGTGGCAGTGTTTGACGGCAACGGGAACGATGTGTCCCAGGAGGCCGGGACGACGGCCAACAGCTCTGACGCAGAAGAGATCGCCCAGGTCGTAGAGAGCAGGATCGCGCAGAATGTTATGGAAGTGCTGGGGCCTATCTACGGGGAGAATAATGTAAGCGTTTCTGCGAGAGCGAAGATCAACATGGAACAGCTGATCCGGGAGTCCACTTCCTATACGACGCCGGAGAAGATCGACGACCAGGATAAGACAGGGATCGTCAGCAGGGAAGAGCTGTATAACGAATATACCGGCACAGACGAAGTGGTGCGGGGGATCGCCGGCACCGACGCGAATGCAGATACTCCTCAGTATAATACGAATGGAGTGCAGGAAGGGGTGTCCGCTACCAGCGAGAGCTCTATAAGAGATTATCTGGTCGACCAGGTGAAGGAACAGGGGCAGGTAAGCCCTGGCGTGCTTGACGATCTGACAATATCGGTCGTAATTAACGGAAACGGCTATGGGAGCTTGAGGGAAGCGCAAGTCCGGGCTCTGGTCGCCAATGCGGCAGGTATCACAGAGGAAGATCAGAACGCCAAGATCTCTGTGGCTAACGCTCCGTTCTATGAGGAAGATGAAGAGCCAGATACAGAGATGACTTCTGCGACGATCTTCGGGATCCCGGTCATCTACTTTATCGCAGCCGCGCTGCTTGCACTACTTCTTATTATAATCATTATCTTGAATGTCATGAGAAGGCGCAGGAAGAAGGCGGAAGAGGCAGAAGAGGCAGAGCTCCTGTCAGGAGAAGAGGGCGCCGCCGAGAATGTGATGCTGGATATCAATCAGGAGCTTCAGGAGATCCAGAACGACAGAGGTATGGAGCTTAAGCGGAATATTAGAGAATTTGCAGAGCAGAATGCAGAAATATCTGCCCAGCTCCTGAAGAGCTGGCTGAACGGAGGCGATGCAGATGGAGAATAATACTTTAACGCCGGAACAGAAGGCAGCAACCGTCATCGTATCGCTCGGAGCGGATAAGGCATCTAAGATATATAAACATCTGAACGAGAGCGACATCGAGAAGCTGACTATAGAGGTGGCGAAGCTCGGGCACATCTCGCCGGAGCAGACAGAAGAGGTGCTGGATGAGTTCTATAAGACTTGTCTGACACAGAAGGTCGTGACCGACGGAGGAATGGAGTATGCAAGGGCGGTCTTGGAGAAAGCGTTTGGCGAATCAACGGCGCAGACGCTTCTTGAGAAGCTGTCCAAATCGTTAAAGACGAGGCCCTTTGAGTTTATCAGGAAGAGCAATGTGAAGAATCTGTTTTCTTTTCTTCAGCATGAGAGGCCTCAGACGATCGCGCTTGTACTGTCCTACGCGGAACCGGATCAGGCGGCCACGGTCATCAGCGAGCTTCCGAAAGAGAAGCAGATTAAGGTCGTAGAGTCTGTGGCTCGTATGGAGAGCGCGTTCCCGGATGCGATTAAGATCGTGGAATCCACGCTTAAGAAGCGGTTCGAGAATATTCTTACGACAGACTACACGACGATCGGCGGTATCGATTACATAGCCGACGTCATGAACCATATGGACAGAGGGAACGAGAAGTTCATCTTCGACGAGCTCAGCAGAGAAGACGAGGAGCTGGCGGACACGATCCGCAAGAAGATGTTCGTATTCGAGGATATCGTGTCTATGGACAACAGATCGATCCAGAGATTTATCCGCGAGTGCGATATCAAGGATATCGTATACGCTCTCAAAGGTTCCGACGAGAATATCAAGAACCTTATCTTTGCAAACGTATCTACGCGTATGGCAGAGAGCATCCAGTCCGATCTGGAGATTACGGTCAATGTACGTTTGAGAGATGTAGAAGAGGCGCAGCAGAGGATCGTAGGTGTGATCCGAAGCCTGGAGGAGGCTGGAGAGCTAATTATCGTTAAGAGCGGAAAGGATGAAATCATTGCCTAGGATTATGAAGCAGCCGCGCGAAGAGCGCGACATAAAGCCATTTGATTTCTTCGCAGGCTTTCAGATAAGCAGGCCGGATGAGCCGGACGAAGACGACACAGAGCAGGAAGAGCAGCCGCAGTATGAGCCGCATGTAGAAGCGCTTATTAAGGAGGCGGAAAAGCAGGCGGAGAGCATACTGCGCGACGCCAGAGAGCAGGCGGAGCTTTTACGGAAGGAAGCGTATGAGGAAGGCCGACGGGAAGGAAAGAACGAAGGCTATCATGAAGCTTATGAAAAGCACCAGAGGGCTTATGAGAAAGAGCGCTCTGAGATCCGCGCTGATGCCAGGGAGCTGTTTGAAAGCGTGTCCGAAGAGAAGACGAAGATATTAGAGAAGTATATTGACGACCTTAAGAGAGTGTCTCTGGCAGTGGCTGAGAAGATCATCCAGACCAGCCTGCAGTCCAGCGGCGATATCGTGAAGCGCATGATATTGTCGGCTACTGATAAGATGACGAAGAGACAGTGGGCAAAGATCTATATTGCCAAAAGCAACGTCGGGATTTCTATGGAAGCGGATACGGAATTTTTAGAAGCCCTGTCCCGCTTGTCCGACAATGTAAAAGTCATCACGATGGATCATGAAGAAGCGGGAACGTGTATCATAGAGCTTCCTGACGAGATTATAGACGCCAGCGTGGGGACGCAGATTGAGAATATCAAAGATATCATTAATAACGCGAGGGTTTAGGCAAGGAGAGCAGCATGTTTTCACAACTCCCGGAATTGATCCAAAAGGCGGAGACTATAAGCCATATCGGAAAAATAGAGAATATTGTCGGCATGGCCATGGAATCTTCTGGAAGCCGCGCCAGTATCGGCGACATCGCCATGATATATAATGAGGAGAAGCATTGCCAGATCCCGGTGGAAGTCGTCGGATTTAAAGACGATAAGATACAGCTGATGGCGTATGACAATATGAACGGCATCGCGGCGGGGAGCTTTGTGAGGAATACGAAACATCGCCTTAAGATTCCGGTAGGAGAGTTCTTAAGAGGGAGGGTCATCGACGCCACGGGCAAGCCGATGGATAATTTGGGAGAGCTGAAGTCGCAGCGTCATTATTATGTGGAGAATTCTTACATCAATCCGCTTGACAGGCCGCCTATTACAGACAGCCTGGAGTTCGGGGTCAAAGCCATTGACGGGCTCAATACCGTAGGGAAGGGACAGCGTATTGGAATCTTTGCCGGAAGCGGCGTTGGAAAAAGTACCCTGCTCGGAATGATCGCGAGGAACGTCAGGGCAGACATCAATGTCATTGCTCTTGTTGGAGAGCGTGGGCGTGAGGTCCGTGAGTTCATAGAGAAAGATCTGGGTCCGGAAGGGATGAAGAGAAGCGTCGTAGTGGTAGCTACGTCCGATCAGCCGGCCATGCTTCGTATGAAGTGCCCTCTTGTGGCTACTACGATCGCGGAGTATTTCAAGGATCAGGGGAACGATGTCCTTCTTATGATGGATTCTCTCACCAGATTTGCCATGGCGCAGCGTGAGATAGGGCTTGCGATCGGAGAGCCGCCGGTCGCAAGAGGATATACGCCTTCCATATATGCAGAGTTCCCGAAGCTCCTGGAGAGAAGCGGTAATTTTGGAAATGGATCTATAACAGGCATCTATACCGTGCTTGTGGAGGGCGATGATACAAATGAGCCTGTGGCGGACACGGTGCGTGGTATTTTGGACGGGCACATCGTGCTTACAAGGAAGCTGGCCAACGAGAATCATTTCCCGGCCATAGACGTAAATGCCAGTATCTCCCGTCTGATGGTGAACATCGTTGACGAGGAGCATAAAGAAGTGGCTTCAAAGCTAAGAGACATCCTGAGCGTTTATGCTAAGAACGAGGATCTTATCTCTATCGGGGCATACAAATCAGGTACGAACCCGAAGCTTGATTTTGCTATCTCCAAGATCGACAAGGTGAATGAGTTCCTGATGCAGAAGATAGATGAGAATTTCTCCCAAGAGGAGATAGTCCAGAAGATGAAGGAGATCCTGCGATGAAGAAGTTCTTTTTCCCGCTGGATACCGTGCTTCATTATAAAGAGCAGGTATTGGAGAACTTAAGGGGGGAACATGCCCGGATCCTTATCAAAGTCAGACAGTGCGAGGACGAGATAGAGGCTCTGGAGGATGAGCGCCTTATGTGCGTCAGAGAGCTTAGCGAGAATCGTATAAAAGGGATGGCGATCAATGATATCCGCACTTATGAGAATTATCTGGAAGCTTTGAGGCTTAAGATCCTTGCAAAGAAAAGGGAGCTCGCCAAGCTTCAGGAAGAAGAGGAGAAGAAGCGGGAAGAGGTGGTGGAGGCGAAGAAGGAGACTTCCACGATCGAGAAGCTAAAGGAGCGCAAGAAGGAAGAATACGACAAGGAAGTGTTGAAGCAAGAAGAACAGCTTATTGAGGAATTCGTCTCTACGAAGCGGGCGATGGCGAAGCTTAAGGGGTAATCCTGCGTAAGCAGATTACTATAGATATCATAGAATAATAGAAAGGAGGGAAAAGAGACAATGGGACAGATAAGCGTAAAGAGCGTTGATGTCAAGTACATGGGCGCCGAGAGCGCACAGGGAAAGCAGGATGTAAAAGAGACGTCGGAAGACTTTAAGAAGCTGCTTCAAGGTAAGGCTGAAGATCAGCAGGAAGTGTCCGACGGCCCTGTGAAGAATGAAGAGAAGCCGGAAGAGAGCGAGGACGCCGCTCCGGCTGTAGATGAGACAAAGGCATCGGCAGTAGCGGCGGCTGTGGCGGCTATGCAGACAGGACAGATGATCCACGGCATTGCAGTAGCAGAGGAGACAGTTCCAGCGGCAGTGCAGGAAGTGGGCTTACCTGTAGCAGAGGCAGAAACAGTAGAGACTGTGGCAGAGGCGATTCCTGAGACAGTAGTCCAGGAGGAGAAAGCGCAGGCAGAAGAGAAGCCGGCTTTCAAGCAGGAGGCGGCAGTGCAGGAGACGGAAGCCGGAAGGCCGGATCAGGCGCGGCAGACAGTTAAGACGGAACAGAAAGAGGAGCAGCCTACAGGCAGCAAGGATCTCCTGAAGCCAAAGCAGGATGTCCAGAAAGGCGCAGTACAGAGGAATGTCGAGAAAGAGGAGCAGCCAAAGGCTCCGGAGCAGGTACAGACGGCAGATGCTAAAGAGAGCGTAGCTGTAGCAGTGGCGCAGGAACAGCCAGCCCAGGCTCAGGTGAGCGAGAGGCCTGGCGCAGTAGAAGACGCAAAGCCAGTGTATACGCAGAGGATGCAGGTATCTGAGCCGGAGGAGATCCCGCAGAAGCTGGCAGAAGAGCTTCTTGTCAAAGTATCGGAGGGCGTCCGGGAGCTGGAGATCCAGATCGAGCCTGCACATCTTGGCAAGATCGCGATCAAGGTACTCTACGAAGCAGGGCAGGCTACCGTATCTATCTTATGTTCTGAGAGACGTACGCTTGAGATGATCGGGCAGAACGCAAGAGAGCTGGGCTATATGATGGAGCAGAGCTTAGGAGACAAAACGACAGTCATCGTAGAGAGACAGGAGACAGATTATCTGCATCAGGGTGAGAATGAGAACGATCACACAGGCAGAGATTCTGAGCAAGACAGGCAACGTGAAGAGAACGAGAAGGAGAAGGCCACAGATGCGGAGCAGTTCTTACAGAAGCTGCGGCTTGGCCTGACAGGGTAAGAAAGGAGGAGAAAAATGGCAGTAGAAGGAGTAGGCTCAGGGAGCAGTCTTTACAATGAGATGCTTGCGACACAGGCAGGAGCAAAAGCGAACAATTCAGCTATGAGCATGGATGATTTCTGGCAGCTTCTGGCCGCACAGCTCCAGTATCAGGATATGACGAACCCGATGAGCAACAGTGAGATGATGAACCAGATGGTCCAGATGGCGACTATGAACGCCATGACCCAGGTTTCTAATGCGGTTGCGAATTTTGCGACTGTGACGAACAACTTATCACAGGTTACTCTGACGCAGTATTCCACAGGGATGATCGGGCGCGAGGTGACAGTGGCAGAACTCAACGAGGAAGGAAAAGTCATCGGAAAGACGAAAGGCGTCGTAGAAGGCGTTGATCTCACAGGTGCACAGTATGTGTACATAGATGGCAAGAAATACGAGCTGGCACAGATCATGAGCGTCGGAGAAGTCCCGGAGAAGAAAGACGACGATACTACAGAGGCGCCAGATAAAGAAGGCGACAGCTCTACAAAAGTTCCGGAGGGAGAAAATGGGCAGAATTAATGAGTTAAATCAGGCTAATCCGATAAATCAGCTCACCAATGCCCAGACGCTGAAACTGCAGCATGCTGCACAGACGCAAGTACAATTCGGCGATATCTTGCAGCAGAAGATAGGAGAACGCCAGAATGTCCAATTTTCCAAGCACGCCGTACAGCGAGTGCAGGAGAGAGGGATCGAGATGACGGACAATCTGCTGAACGGCTTAAATCATGCAATACAGAAAGCCAGGGAAAAAGGCGCAAAGGATGTAGTCGTCATCGGAGAAAAGGGAGCGTTTATCGTGAACGTGCCGAATAACGTAGTAGTTACGACGATGTCCGGGACGGAGATGAAAGAAAATATCTTTACAAACATTGACAGCGCTGTTTTAATGTAAGCCGGACCATTATGGGGGCTTTTGTATCTGCGCGACTGGCAGGTACACGACAGCAGCGTATCGACATAGAAAGGAAGTATGACAAATGGTCAGATCAATGATTGCAGGAGTCGCAGGACTCAAGACGCATCAGTCTAAGCTAGACACAATTGGTAACAACGTGGCAAACGTAAACACATGGGGATTTAAATCCTACAGCTTTAACTTTAAAGATTCTATGTACTCTACTTCGATCAACGGCTCTGCCGGAGACGTATTAGGCGGAGGCGCCGGCGGACGTAACGCGTCCCAGGTAGGATATGGAACAACGCTCAGCTCCATCTCTACGGAGTTTGGCACAGGCGCGCCGTCACCGTCTTCCAATCCGCTGGATTGTATGATCGACGGAACGGGATTTTTCCTTGTAGGAAATATGATTAACGGAAGCTTTACGAATGTTGCGGATTCTGGATTGTACCTTTCCAGAGTAGGTATCTTCCGTGTGGATAGCAACGGATATCTCGTAGACGATCAGAGAAGCTACGTATACGGGTTTGGCCTTGTGGACGGGACGGGGATCCCGGAGAAGCCGGCCACAAAAAGCGCGTGGAATGTTACAGGGACACCGGCGACGATCACACAAGATGCTGGAACGGGCGATTGGAGCATTACGATTGCCGGCATCTCTGTAAAGACGGTCAACAAGGATAATCAGGTAGACGCCGTTCGTGACTGGATCAGTGCAGTGACCCAGAAAGGCGGGGCTTTCGAGAAGCTTAACGTGGATATGGCGAACTATGACGGGTTTACGGCGGCCGATCCGACCAATGGTAGAGTGAACCTGACGATCATGGCGAAGCAGTCCGGGGATTCCAGCGCATGGGATAATATACTGGATCAAGGTACGGGCATTACGGATGCAGGCGGTAATACGATCGCTACAATAGACTGGGGAATGGATGCAGACGGAAATCAGGTTACTCCGAATCAGACAGCTATCGGTGCGGATCGTGTTCCAGGAGTTGAGGCAGAGTATGATACAGAGCTGTCCGCGATCCGTATTCCGATCGACCCGGATACAGGCACAAGGTACGACATCAGAAGCTACAAGATCAACGAGGATGGGACGATCGTGGGCGTAGACGCTCAGAACCGTTCGATCGCGATCGGCCAGCTTGCCATTGTCCAGGTGGAGAACCCGAACGGTCTTGATAAGAACGACGGCTATTACTATACTCCAGGATCCAATGCAGGAAGGATAGAGGCGATCAAGGCGAATGGAGGCTCTTCAGGACGTATTATGGGCGGTTATCTCGAGATGGCCAACGTAGACCTTGCAAATGAGTTCTCCCAGATGATTACGACCCAGAGAGGATTCCAGGCGAACTCCAAGATTATTACAGTTACAGACCAGATGTTGGAAGAACTGGTAAATATGAAACGATAATTTAAGTTGAAAAGAGTGCCGGGATATGATAAAATTCATATTCCGGGCACTTTATAAAAGAAAGGATATTGTATGATATTTTTAACAAAGCTGAACGGCGAGCAGATCTTGATAAACAGTCTGCAGATTGAGTCGATCGATCTGATACCGGAAGCGAAGGTCATTATGATGAACGGCAGGTTCTATATTGTGAAAGAAAGCGCGGAAGAGATAATTCAGAAAACAATCGAGTACAATGGAAAGATACATTGTTATCGTGAAGATAGATAAAAAGTCAGGACGGTGAAGAAATCATGGATTTGTCAAGCATTATTGGCTTAGTTGTCGGTACGGTACTGGTTATCGTCGTAGGTATCGGCCCTGCGAAAATTGGGAATTTCTGGGATCCTCAAAGTATAGCGATCGTTCTTGGAGGTACTCTTGCGGCAGTTGTTGCAAGCTATCCGTTCGGTATGCTTAAACATGCCATCGGGCATATAAAGATACTGATGCAAGGCAAGAGGTACAATGTGGGAGAGCTGATCGACCTTCTTGTGGAGATGGCGCAGCTGGCCAGGAAGAACGGTCTTCTTGCATTGGAAGAAAAGGCTAACGAAGTGGACGACATGTTCTTTAAGCAGGGCATCATGCTGATCGTAGATGCGACTGAACCGGAGGAAGTGCGAGGGCTTCTGGAGAACGAGCTCGACACGATGTCCCAGCGTCACGAGGAGGCTCTTGGCATCTATAACAAGGCGGCGTCGTACGCCCCGGCTTTTGGTATGATCGGAACGCTGATCGGTCTTATCAATATGTTAAAGGGAATGGATCTGGACAGCGGAGGCGCGAGCAATTTAGGGGTAGATATGTCGGTGGCGCTTGTTACCACATTCTATGGCTGTGTGTTGGCGAATCTGATCCTTATGCCGATCGCAAAGAAATTGAGCATAAGAAATGAGGAAGAGCTTCTGTATAAGCAGATTATGATAGAAGGGATCCTGGCGATCCAGTCAGGAGACAACCCGAAGTTCTTGAAAGAAAGGCTGGTAACGAACTTAAGCCAGGCAGACAGGGCGAAGATCCTTGATCCGGAAGGAGAAAACGGAAAAGACAAGAAAGAAAAGAAGCCGAAGAAAGAGAAAAAAGAGAAGAAATAGGGTGGCGACATGGCGAAGAAGAGACAAAAGGCGTCGGAGGGCGGCGCTAACTGGCAAGATACATACGGCGATATGGTAACGCTCCTTCTGTGCTTCTTTGTATTGCTGTATTCTATATCTACAGTAGATCAGGCAAAATGGATACAGGTTGTAAAGAGCTTTAACCCGGATGCGAAAGAGGTCTCTCAGATCGCGCTTGACGCGGAATCTATGTCTCAGGACGAGGTCCCGGGAAATGTGGACGACGAGCTGGATGCGTTCGACAGCCTTTATGAGAAGCTGAAAGCGTCCGTGGAAGAGATGGGCATGACTTCTGAGATAGAGCTCTATAAGGGGGACGGCTACACTTTCGTAACATTCCGGGATACGGTATTCTTTGACGGCGACAGTTCTGTCATTAAGCCGCAAGGAAAAGAGATACTGGACGTGTTCTCGACGATCCTGGGAGGAGCGGCAGACTCTATTAAAGAGATCCGTGTGCTAGGCCATACATCCCAGGCTCATCCAGATTATCCGAACGATATTGAGAGCGACAGGGTGCTTTCAGCCGAACGAGCTGCGAAAGTAACGGCGCATATTCAAATGAATGGCGTTATTACAGCTGACAAGATGATATCAGAAGGCTACGGGCAATTCCGCCCTATCGCTCCTTTTGACACGAGGGAGAACAGAGCGAAGAACCGGAGAGTAGAGCTTCTGATCACAAAGTCCGACGCGGTAGAGCGGAGCCTGGAAGAGTATTATGAGCAGATGAACAGGTAAAAACATCGAAAGTAGGAATGAATCATGGCAGAAACATTATCGCAGAGCCAGATCGACGCGATGCTGGCAGCCTTGCAAAATGATGGAGGCGACGCGGAACCTGCGGCGAAAGAGCCCGAGAAGAAAACAGAGGACTACAGAAAATATGATTTTTACAGTCCGAAGAAGTATACGAAAGATAAGCTTAAGATGCTCCGGAATATCTACGATAATTATTCCAGGATCGCCACATCCCAGATTAACGGTCTGTTCCGGGTGGCCAGCGAGGTAGAGGTCATAGGGGTGGAGGAGCAGAGGTACTATGAGTTCGGGAATGCGTTAAATGAGACGGATGTCATCACTCTTGCAAGGGTGGAGCTTCCGGATGAGTCCAGCAACCCGCCTATACTCTTCCATATCGCGCCGTCGCTTATGGCGACGATGATCGACCGTATGCTGGGCGGGACGATAACGACGGCCTCTGTAGAAATGTCTTATGCCTATACGGACGTTGAGCTTGCGTTGTATGAGAAGATCATCAAGTATCTGGTGGCGATCACTTCTGACGTGTGGGCAACGTACATAAAGATGGGGATCAAGTTTGAACGTATTGAAGAGAATCCCAGTATGTTCCAGGGGATCAGCGTGGATGAGGCGGTTGTCATTATTATGATGCAGATCCATTTGGGAGAGATGAGCGGGACGATGAATATCTGCATACCGGGGACCCTTCTTATGAATGTCTTCGATATTATTGACAAGACGAAGCATCTGGCAGACAAAGACGGACAGGCAGGGAAACAGAACAGCAAGGAATCCATCCTTACCAGCATCAAAGAGTCCAAGATGGACGTGATGGCGCAGCTCGGCATAGCAAGGCTGAATCTGGACGATGTATATAATCTTCGGGTAGGCGATGTTATCGATCTTAACAAGCCGCAAGACTCGCCTGTGGCTCTCCATGTGGAAGGCCAGCCATGGTTTTCCGGGCAGCTTGGAGTGCATAACAAGAATATCGCTGTGAAGATTCAGGAGCGTGTGGATAGACAAAAACAGGATTTAGATGTATAATTACCAGATAGGCTTAAAGCTGTCTGAGTATATAAATTATCAACTACATTAATCAAAGTAAAAAGTGAGGTAAAGAGCGATGGCTAAAATTATGTTAGTAGATGATGCGGCATTTATGAGGATGATGTTGAAGAACACGCTGACACAGGCGGGTTACACAGATCTTTATGAAGCAGAAGACGGTGTGAAGGCAGTGGAGATATATGCTGCCGAAAAACCGGATCTTGTATTTATGGACATCACTATGCCGAACAAAGACGGCCTGGAGACATTAAAAGAGATTAAGGCATCCGACCCGGGGGCTACTATCGTTATGTGTTCTGCTATGGGACAGGAGAGCATGGTTATGGAATCCATCAAGTCCGGCGCAAAAGATTTTATCGTAAAGCCGTTCAAGCCGGAGCGTATCTTGTCAACTGTTAAGAAGATCCTTGGAGAATAAGGAGGCGCACATATGTCTTTTCTGAGTTCATTTGATATTAGCGCGTCAGGTATGACGGCGCAGAGACAGAGGCTGGACGTCGCTTCCGAGAATATCTCTAATATTGAGACGACTAGGACAGAGAGCGGCGGCCCATACAGAAGGAAGCTGGTTGTATTGGAGGAGAAACCATCAACATCTTTTCGCTCAGAATTCTACAGCCGTTTAAGGAATTCCATTTCTGAAAAAGGCGGGGTGCAAGTCTCGGAGATCATAGAAGATGAGAGAGACTTAAATCCTGTCTATAACCCGGAGCACCCGGATGCAAATGAAGATGGATATGTTATGATGCCGAACGTGGATCTTGTAAAGGAGACGGTAGACGCCATGTCTGCTACGAGGTCATACGAAGCGAACATCACGGCCTTTAACGCCATTAAGCTGATGGCACAGAAGGCGTTAGAGATTGGAAGATAGAATACAGGGCGCGTCCCCTAGAAAGAGAGAAGGGATAATATGGGTTCCGAATACTTTAGCACATTAGAGATAGATGCGATAGGCGAGATACTCAATATCAGCCTTGGCGCTTCCGCCACGGCGGTTTCCACCTTGCTGAATTCCCGTGTAGACATCACGACTCCTATTGTAACGATAGTGAGCAAAGATGAATTCGAAATGGAGAAGACAGAGCCTGCCGTTGGCGTAGAGATTACATATGTCTCGGGATTAGAGGGAGAGAATGTCATGCTCCTTAAGAGACATGATGTAAAGGTCATTCTGGAGCTTCTCATGGGCATGGAGATGTCCGATGAGGAATTTGAGCTGAATGAGATTAATATCAGCGCCGTCTGTGAGGTTATGAACCAGATGATGGGGGCTTCCTCGACAGCGCTGTCAGAGTTTTTGGGGCGGATGGTCAACATCTCTACCCCTATATCTTTTGAAGTTAAGAATAAGCAGGAGTTTATAGATAAATATTTTGTGGATGACGCTCCCAAGGTAGTGGTGGGATTCACATTAAAGATCGCGGATAAGCTGGAGAGTGAATTCTTCAACGTAATGCCGATGGAGCTGGTGAAAGAGCTTGTAAGGGGATTTCTTCCGGATGAGGCCATCATTGACCTTAACAGCGTAGGTAAAGAAGGATCCGAGCCGAAGAAAGAGGAGCCGACAGCAGCCCCGCCCGTACCTGAAGCCCCGGCACAGCCGGCAGCAGCGCCTGCGGCAGAGAGCGGCTCAGGTTCGTCTGGAGGCAAGCTTTCTCAGGAAGAGATTGAGAAGCTTCTTCAAGGAGGAGTGGACAGTACGCCGGAGGCAGCGCCTGTAGCGCCCGCGCCGGCAGCTCCGGTACAGCCAGAGGCGGCGCCTGTAGCGTCTGCACCGGCGGCTCCGGTACAGCCAGAGGCAGCGCCTGTAGCGCCTGCGCCAGCGATTCCGGTACAGCCAGAGGCGGCGCCTGTAGCGCCTGCGCCAGCAGTTCCGGTACAGTCAGCAGTTCCAGTACAGGCCGCGGTAAGCTCAGATGTGGCGATGATGCAGATGCAGATGATGCAGCAGATGATGCAGCAGATGCAGCAGATGCAGCAGTCACAGCAGCAGATGTTGGAAGAGAGCAGGAAGCCCGAACCGAAGATGCTGAACGTACAGCCTCCGGTACGCCCGAACTTGAAGCCGAATAAGGAAATTGTGCTTCAGGGCGAACAGGAAGAGAACATGGAGCTGATCCTTGGAGTCCCGCTTGAAATATCTGTTGAGATCGGACGTACAAGGAAGTTTGTGAAGGATATCCTTGATTTCACGAAAGGTTCTCTTGTCGTACTGGATAAGCTTGCAGGGGAGCAGGTTGACCTGTATGTAAACGGGCAGTGTATCGCCAAGGGGGATGTAGTGGTCGTAGAAGATAACTTCGGCATCAGGATTACAGAGATTATGAAGATTAATTTTGCTTCGTTGGAGTAGGGAAGGCGATCATGGGGAGAATAATAGTTACTTTTATCGCGGTAGCTCTTATCATATACTTGAGCTATCTGGTAAGCAAATATATTGGAAAGGGAATGGCAAAGGGGAGCAGCTCCAGGTACATGCGCCTGCTTGATCAGATCGCGCTGGGGCCGGACCGCCAGATTGCAGTAGTGCAGATCGGGGACAGGTATCTGCTTGTGGGGATTACTTCCGGGCAGATTAATGTTCTTTCCGAGATAGAAGATGAGGATCTTCTCCCTCTTTCTCCGGACGACGGCGAGACTGGGATGAAGACGTCAGATTTCAAGACGATTATGGGGAAATTAAGTGATATGACGAAAAAAGGGAGGTAGAGACAGTGTATGATTCACTTATTAATGTAAATGGCAATCAGATGCCTACACTAGATCTCCTTCTGCTTCTGACGCTCATATCACTTTTGCCGTCTCTTGTCATAATGATGACTTCGTTTACACGGACTGTCATTATGCTGTCTTTTCTAAGGAACGCCATTGGGATCCAGCAGACGCCGCCGAACATGGTACTGATAGGGATCGCGCTGTTCCTGACATTGTTTATTATGGATCCGGTCATCCAGGACATCAATACGAATGCATATACGCCGTATAAGAATCAGGAGATTACGCAGGAGGAAGCGTTGGAGATCGCACAGGTCCCAATCAAAGAATTCATGCTGAGGAATACGGAAGACAGCGCGCTTACATTATTTACAGATATCGCAGGTACGGAGGAAGTTGCACGAGTGCAGGACCTTCCTATGACTGTCGTGATCCCGTCATTTATGACGAGCGAGCTCAAACGTGCGTTTAGTGCCGGATTCTTACTATATCTGCCATTCCTGTTAATTGACATTGTCGTGGCCAGCACGCTGATGTCAATGGGAATGATGATGCTCCCTCCGGCTATGATCTCATTGCCGTTCAAGCTTCTTCTATTTGTGACGGTGGACGGGTGGGAGCTGCTGTTTTCGTCGATTGTACGAAGCTTCAACTGGTGACGCGAAATGGAGGCTTAACACATGACTAACGGAGAAGTTACGACTTTGATGCAGGAAGTATTCTTTTTGGCCGTCCAGCTGGGAGGGCCGCTGCTGGTGATCAGTATGCTTGTAGGCGTGATTATTGCCATCCTTCAGGCAGCGACACAGATCCATGAACAGACGCTTACTTTTGTGCCTAAGCTGCTGGTGATCGGTATCATACTTGTGCTCACGGGCGGTACTATGTTGCAGACTCTGCAGGATTTTATACGCAGGATATTCGAACTGATACAAGGATGATGCACGCAGCGCCGGGTAAAGGAGAAAGGGCATGTTGATCAGCGATACCGCACATCTGACGTTATTTTCTCTCATTCTGATGCGGATGTCAGGATTCATACTGTTCAATCCGATACTGGGGCGGAGAAATATACCGGCGATCGTGAAAGCGGGATTTATATTTATTTTGACATTGTTAGTATACTCCTCTTCGGGGGGAGATGCTTTTGATATAGAGAGCCCGGTGGAATATGCGTTCCTTCTGCTCAAGGAATTTGGAGCGGGGTATGTGATCGGGTATGTTGTAGAGTTATTTTTCATGGTTATTACTTTTGGCGGTTTCGTGATAGATTTCCAGATGGGGCTTTCCATGGCCAATGTCTATGATCCGCAGAGCAATGCACAGATACCTGTGACGGGAAGCCTGTTCCAGGCATATTATATGCTTTTGTTCTTTGCTCTCGACGGCCATCTGGCGCTGATGCGGATATTGCTCACATCGGCGGAGATCGTACCCTATGGGGGGATCCTTATTACGCAGACTCTGGCGCAGAGGATTATAGATATCTTCCTGGAATGTATCGGGATGGGGATAAAGTTCGCCATGCCGATCATCGCCGCAGAATTTCTGATGGAGATCGGCGTCGGGATTATGAATAAAGTAGTACCGCAAGTCAGTATATTTGTAATTAATATCCAGCTTAAGATTATTGTCGGTCTGATGCTTCTGATTATTTTATTCTCTCCTATGGGAGAATATGTGAATCTGATCATAACTGAGATGATAAATACAGTCAGAGGCATTGTGACATTTTTGTAGATAGATGCAGGATTATTGAGGACGTCACAGCGTGAAAAGGAAGTGAGGCTAAGTTGGCGGCAGAAGAAAAAACTGAAAAAGCCACCTCTAAGAAGCGGCGCGACGAACGGAAAGAAGGCCATGTCTTCTCGAGCCAGGATGTAATCGCAGTCGTGTCGCTCTTAGGGACGTTTTATTTCCTGCGGATCATGTTTCCTTTTATGTATGCGACCTTGCGGGAAAGTATGCAGCATTTTATTACTGCCATCGCTGAGTTTGATGAGCCGACGCTGGCGAATTTTAAGCCTATCGGGATCTATGCAGCTACGACTATAGCCACATGTGTATTTCCGGTCGCTTTGGTGGCCGCCGCGCTGGCTGTCGTGGCTACGGGCGTACAGACAAAGTGGCTGTTCTCAAAGAAGGCTGCGTCATTTAAATTAAAGAACCTGAATATATTAAAAGGCATTAGAGGCCTCTTTTCCATGAAGAAGGTAGTGGAATTGATCAAGTCGATACTGAAGATCATTATCTTATGTGTCGTACTGTACCAGATATTTCAGGATGAGCTGGTCTATGTGGCCCAGATGTTGGATGTCCACCCTGTTTCAGCCGCGGTGTATACGCTGTCTGAGATTATGAGCATGATTTTGAAGATAGGGCTTATCTTTGCGGCGATCGCGGGATTTGACTATTATTATCAAAGATATTCTTATGAAAAGCAGATCCGGATGACGAAGCAGGAAGTAAAAGAGGAGTATAAGCAGACGGAAGGTAATCCGGAGATTAAAAGCCGGATCCGAAGCCTTCAGCGCAATATGGCAAGGAACCGTATGATGCAGGCAGTGCCGGATGCGGACGTCATTATCCGTAACCCTACGCACTATGCAGTAGCGCTGAAATATGACATTGATCATGACAACGCTCCGATCCTTCTGGCGAAAGGTAAGGATCTGGTGGCGCTTAGGATTATAGAGATCGCAGAGGAAAATGAAGTCGCGGTAATCGAGAACCGTCCTCTGGCCAGGGGCTTGTACGCCTCTACCCCGCTGAACAGTGAGATCCCAGCGGAATATTATGGAGTAGTCGCAGAAATTCTTGTTCAGGTATTCCGCATGAACAAGAAGATGGAGTAAAGAATGAAACGGATACTGAATAACGCAGTGGCGCTCGTTGTTGTTATGATCGTGCTGCTTCTTATAATACCACTGAATACATTTTTGATTGATGTTATGATTATTCTTAACATCGCCATATCCCTGGTTATTCTGCTGATCAGCATGAATATCAAAGAGCCGCTGGAATTTTCCATTTTCCCGTCGATGCTTTTGATTACCACGCTGTTCCGTATCGGGATCAACATTTCCACGACGAGGAACATTCTCGGCAATTCTGGTAATTCCGGGGCGGTCATCCAGTCCATGGGAGATTTCGTCCTCCAGGGAAACGTAGTAGTCGGCGTTGTTATTTTCCTTATTATCGTTCTTGTGCAGTTCATCGTTATTACGAAGGGCGCGGAGCGTGTGGCTGAAGTTGCAGCCAGGTTCACGCTGGATGCGATGCCTGGAAAGCAGATGGCGATCGACGCAGACCTGGGAAGCGGCCTGATCACTGAGCAGGAAGCAAGAGAAAGGCGTTACAAGATACAGAAGGAAGCGGACTTCTACGGCTCCATGGACGGTGCCACCAAGATCGTAAAAGGTGATGCGGTCATGTCTCTGATCATCACCGCGGTCAATTTTATCGGAGGTACTGTCATCGGTATGGTCCAGGGAGGGATGGCTTTTACAGAAGTGCTGTCGGTCTACTCTATCGCTACAGTCGGCGACGGCCTTGTATCACAGATCCCGGCGCTTCTCATCTCGACGGCGACCGGCATGGTCGTGACCCGCGCCGTTTCGGACGGAAGCCTGAACGAGGATGCGTCCAGGCAGTTTACGGCCCAGCCAAAGGCGATCATGATGACCGGCGGAGTGCTGGCGGTACTGCTTCTCATACCGGGAATGCCTAAGTTCCAGCTGGCAGTCGTGTCGCTTGCGCTTATGCTGGGCGGCTGGTGGCTGATACGCCGTATGGGCGATATGGCTGAAGTGAGCAGGCAGGCGGCAGAAATGGAAGCGGCGGCAGGCCGGGAACAGGAAGAAGCCGTTCAGGACAGCTTCAAAGATATCAACAGTGTATATGCACTGATTACAGTAGAACCGATAGAGATGGAGTTTGGGTACAGCCTGATCCCTCTTGTGGATGAGAGCAGCGGCGGAAGGATGCTTGACAGGATCGTAATCTTCCGACGGCAGTATGCACAGGAGATGGGGCTTGTCATCCCGTCTATAAGGCTGCGCGACAGCTCCAGCCTTAATACGAACCAGTATGTGATCAAGATTAAGGGAGAAGAGGTAGCAAAAGGCGAGATCCTTGTAGATTATTATCTGGCGTTAGAGCCGCCAAGCCCTGAGAAAGAGATCGACGGGATCGATACGATCGAGCCGGCATATGGCATCCCGAGCAAATGGATTACAGTGGACAAAAAGGAGATGGCGGAGATTTATGGATATACGGTTATCGATCCTCTCTCTGTCATGCTGACGCACCTGTCTGAGACGGTGAAGAAACATGCACACGAGCTCTTGAACAGACAGGAGATCGTAAGGCTTGTAGACAATGTAAGGAAGCAGGCTCCAGAATTGGTAGAGGAGCTCGTACCGGCGACTATATCCTATGGGAATTTCCAGAAGATACTGACGAACCTTCTCAAAGAGGGAGTCCCGATCAAAGATATGGAGACGATCATGGAGACGATCATCGATTCCGCAGCGACAGTGAAAGATATAGATTCCATCACCGAGAATATACGTGTCGCGCTTAAGCGCACGATTACGAGGAAATTCTGCGAGGGTGGAAGCATGAAGGTAGTAACGTTAGACGCGGAGCTGGAGAAGAGCATCATTACCAGCCTGACGACAGGAGAGCACGGCATGTACCTGGCTCTGAGCCCGGACACGATGCAGAATATCATCACCCAGCTGTCTGAGGAAGTGAAGAAGTTTAACGGTCTGGCCCAAGATCCGATCATTCTGACAAGCCAGGTCGTGAGGGTCCATTTCTACCACTTGATCGAGCAGTTCTACCCGAATGTGTCAGTACTCTCGTTTAATGAAATTAATAATAATATTCAGATACAGGCAGTGGGCAATATCACGATGTAAGAATCAAAGGCGGCAGGTGAGGCATCCGGTATGGATATGCAGGAAATGTACAAAGGGAAGACTAATGAAGAGCTTTTACAACTGTATAAGGAAACGGGCGGCCTTGAGATTAAGCAGGAGCTTGTTATGAGATATGTCTATCTGGTGAAGAGCATAGCTCTTCAGATGAGAGATATTTATATGAGCTTTGCTCAGGTAGACGACATTGTCAATGAAGGCGTGATCGCGATCATGTCTGCGATCGATAAGTTTGACCCCGATAAGAATGTGAAGTTTGAGACTTATATCTCGAAGCGGATCAAAGGAATGATTATCGATATCGCGAGAAAACAGGATTGGGTTCCAAGAAGTACAAGAAAGAACACAAGAGATATTGAAGAAGCAGTCACAACGTTATATAATAGACTTGGGCGCTATCCTTCAACACAGGAAGTGATACAATATCTGAACATCACGCCCGAACGGTATCAGGAGACGATGCGGAAAGCTGCGCTGTTCAATGTCCTGTCGCTGGATATGGTGCTGGCGGAGGCTCAGGAGAGCAAGGGCAAGATCCAGGTGCCCCAGGGAGATGAAGGCGAGCAGCCAGAGAACCGATTCCTTCAGAAAGAGGTCATGGAAGTGCTGGCAGAGGGGATAGGCCAGCTCAAAGAGAACGAGCAGCTGGTCGTCTCGCTGTATTATATCGACGAGCTGAATATGAGACAGATCGCGGAGGTACTTGAGGTGAGCGAGCCGAGGGTATCGCAGATCCATACGAATGCGATCAGGAAGCTTAAAAAGTATATGGAGAAATTCAACGAGGAAAGGGAGAGAAAAGATGTTTCAAGGATTTTATGATCTGACTTCTACTATGGTGACACAGAACCGGAACATGAATATTATTAGTAATAACATGTCTAATGTGTCCACACCGGGCTATAAGGCCGATGATCTTATGATGAGCACTTTCCGGGAAGAATTGATATATCGTTACGACAGGGCGGGCAAGACGCCGGTAGGGACAGTGTCCCGTATGGCCCTGGCGGACGAGAGGGTTACGGACTATACAGAGGGAGGATTAAGGGAGACGGGAGGAAGCCTCGATGTAGGGCTTTCCGGAAACGGATTCTTTACGATCCAGACGTCGGACGGAGTCGTATATACGAGGAACGGATCTTTTAATCTGGATAATCAGGGATATCTGATCCTTCAGGGGTTTGGGCGCGTTATGGGACTGAACGGGCCGATCCAGCTGCCGACGGACAAAGTAAGCATCAATAAGAACGGGGCTATTACGTCAACAGAGACTGGCCAATATTACGGGACGCTGCAGATCGTAGATTTTGCAGATTATAACCAGCTTACAAAGATCTCGGGCGGCATGTTCCGGGCAGACGGACAGGCGCAGGCGGCGCAGGGGGCTTCAGTGACGCAGAAGTACATTGAGGACTCTAACGTGTCAATGGTTGATGAGATGACGGCTATGATGAGCGGACAGAGGGCCCTCCAGAGCGCGGCTCAAGTGCTTCGCATGTATGACCAGCTGACGAGCAGGATGTCGCAGATAGGCACTATAGCATAATAAGACAGGGGGAAGGAGAACATTATGTACACTTCATTTTACACAGCTGCAAGAGGCGCCATCGAACAGCAGAAGAAGATGAATGTCGTGGCCAACAACATGGCCAATGCCAATAACTATGGATATAAAGCGAAAGCGGCAGTTTTTTCAGACCTTATGTACTATAATCTGAATAATATTTATGGCCAGGAGACTCCGCTTAAAGCAGGCACGGGAGTCGTGGTCGAGAAGACGGATACGAACTTCGATCCGAACGGGTTTATGACTACAGAAGGGGAATATGACTACGCCATTACCGGAGAAGGCTTCTTCATGCTGCAGAGCCCGCAGGATGGGGCGATCACATACTCAAGGAACGGGCATTTCAGCCTGTCTCTTCGCGGGAACCAGTATTATCTTGTAAATGACAGTGGGAATCTTGTCTTAGACAGGAACCGGAACTGGATCCGGGTGACGGACGGAGAGCTGAGCGGACAGGTCGGGGTGTACGGTTTTAATATACTGGATGGCATGCAGAGCGTGGGCAATAATGAGTTTCAGCCGGTAGCAAAGAATGGCCTTCCTTATCTGATCGAAGATGCGAATGTTGTGGATCACGCGCTTGAAATGTCAGGCGTAAACGTGGCGGATGAGATTACGAGAGTGATCGAGAGCCAGCGGGCATACTCTTATGCGCTTAGAATGGTGACGACGTCGGACGAGATTGTAACTACGATTAATGGATTGAGGCAATAGCGAGGTAGTGTATGTCAATTAACAAATATGAAGAGATGAACGAGATGGAGCTGGACATCATAAAGGAGATTGGGAGCATCGGGAATGGGAATGCAGCTACGGCTCTGTCCAGCCTGCTTTCGGCAGAAGTAAAGATGCCTCTTCCGAAAGTGGAGATTCTGGAATTCAACGAGGCGCTGGGACATCTGGGGAACCCGGAGGACGTAGTCGCCGCTATACTTGTGGAGATGTCGGGAGAGATTCAGGGAATTATGCTTTTCATTCTGAGCAAAGAATTTTCTGACGAGATAATCTTCCGTGTGACGGGGCAGCCGGAGGTGGACTTCCTTAATATGCAAGAGATTGAGACATCCGTGCTGACAGAGATAGGGAATATTATGATTTCCTCGTATATCAACGCATTATCTTCTCTTACGAATGTGAACGTGACCTTGTCTGTGCCGCAGATGGCAGTCAATATGCTGGGAGGGATCCTAAGCCTTCCTATGGCCATGCTGGGGCTGAACTCTGACAGGATTATGATGATAACAGGCAAATTCAAGATAGAAGGAAGAGAACTGGACAGCGATATGCTTCTCTTGCCGGATGTGGAATCGCTTAATGTTCTTATGAGAAAATTAGGAGTTGTGTAAGAATGGCTGGTAAACAGATATCTGTAGGGATCGCGGACATGAAGATTACAAGACAGGAGGGGATATTGATCACGTATGCCCTTGGCTCTTGTATCGGGATCTCTTTCTACGACCCCATGATAAAATTGGGAGCGCTCCTTCACATTATGCTGCCGGAGAGGAATCAGATGAGCGATGCGAATATCTACAAATTCGCAGATTCCGGGATCCGGGAGACGCTTCGCAAAATAACGGCGTTCGGCGCAGTGAAAGGAAGGCTTGTGTGCAAGATAGCAGGCGGCGCAAAAATGTTCGAGATGAAAGGACCGGGAGGCCTTGGGAATATAGGCGAGCGGAATACGAATATGGTGAAGAAGGTACTGCAGGCGGAGGGGCTTCGGGTATCTGGCGAAGATACCGGTTCTAATTATGCCAGGACGATGCTGATCGACGTGGCGACCGGCGTTGTTAAGGTGCGTACAGTAGGAAAAGCAGAACGCACGATTTAAAGAGTTATCTATAGACGATTTTATGGCGATACATAAAATAAGAGGATAAAAGAGAAGGTAAAGGAGAGTGTGCAATGGCTGATACAGAGATTTTATTGGAATCCGGAACGAACGAGATTGAGATCATGCAGTTTACGATATTCGGCGAGCTGTATGGGATTAATGTGGCGAAAGTGCGGGAGATTATGATGGCTGACAAAGTAAAGCCTGTCCCCCACTCGCATGATGCGGTCGAGGGTATCTTCAAACCGAGGGATATCCTTATGACAGTAATTGACCTGCCAAAATATCTGACGGGACAGACAAGCGATATACATGACAGGAACCTGTTTATTATCACGAATTTCAACAAGATGCATATTGCGTTCCGCGTGCATACGGTAGTGGGCATAAGCAGGATATCGTGGGAAGATATCCAGAAGCCGGATAATACGATCAGCCATGGGGAGAAGGGCGTGGCTACCGGAATCGCACAGTGCGGCAAGCAGTTGGTTACGATTCTTGATTTTGAGAAGATCGTAGCGGAGATCGCACCGGAGACGGGCATCCAGGTAGAAGAGATTGACAAGCTCGGCGAGCGTGAGGACAGGAATTATAAGATCCTCCTGGCAGAAGATTCCATCCTTCTGGCGAAGATGATTAAAGACTCTTTAATCCGTGCAGGATATAAGAATATCACAGCTTTTAACAATGGAAGAGAAGCGTGGGATTACCTGACGCAGATAAGAGATGACAGTGACTTCGATGATAAGGCAGGCCTTCTCATCACAGACATCGAGATGCCGGAGATGGATGGGCATCGCCTGACCAAGCTGGTGAAGGACGATGCGAAGATGAAGAGGATACCGATTATTATCTTTTCATCTCTCATTAATGCGGAGATGCAGATTAAAGGTAAGAAGCTTGGGGCGGATGAACAGTTATCCAAACCGGAGATCGGACACCTTGTAGAAGTTATGGATAGTTTGTTAGAGAGGAAAGAGAGACAGTATGGATAAGTGTGTTGTTAGACAGGCAATCAAAGAGCAGAAGACAGATTCAATCGTAGGGTACGAGCTTGTAATCCAAAGTGACGAGGACAGTTTATATAATCCCAGTTCCGACAGTATAGCGGCAAATGCGATTACGGCATTCCTGTCCGAGAATTCCACGAGGATTTTTCATGAGAGATGTACATTCATGACATTTACGCCGTCCCTGCTGTTTCGGAATACGCCGAAGCTTTTCGACAAAGATAAGATCGTAATACAGATTGAGGACAATATTGTAATCCACCCGTTGGCTTCTATATTGATTGGGAAGTATAGAAAGGACGGATACCGTTTTGCTATCAATGATTTTCAGTTTACCCCGAAATATTTCAGCATGTTGGAATTTGCAGATTATATTAAGATAGATATTTCGGATAAAATGTCAGAGGAGAATCGGCGCTCTTTGGAAAATATTGTTGAGATGGCCCACGGATTCCAGAAAGAATTCATTGCCACTGGCGTAAACAGCCGACAGATTTACGATTACGCCAAAGAGCTGAAAGTGGATTACGTGGAGGGAAATTATATTTCCGACGCTATGATCACGAAGACAAGCAAGCTGGAGTATATGCAGGGGAACTTGTATCAGCTGATCGTGGAAGTGACGAAGGAAGAACCGGATGTGGAGCTGCTGGAGCAGATTATAAGCCGTGATGTAGCGCTTACTTATGCTATTCTTAAGATGGCCAATTCTGCATACTTTGCTGTACGCCATCAGACAGCTTCTATACGCCAGGCGATCGTGCGCGTCGGCATAAGCCAGATTAAGCAGTGGGTATATCTGCTTAGCTTTAAAGAGGGCGAGAACGCATCTGAAGAGATGCTGAGGACTTCTTTCCTGCGGGCGAACTTTGCGTCGGCTCTTGTAAAGAAGATAAGGAAGTTCCCGATTACGAGCTCCGATGCGTATCTGCTTGGAATGTTCTCTACGTTGGAGTATATGATCGACGCTACGCTGGAAGATATCCTGACAGAGATCCCAATCGCAGACGAGGTTAAGCAGGCGCTTATCTCTCAGGAGGGTGATGCAGGAAAGCTGTATAAGCTCATTCTTTGCTACGAGAGAGCAGAGTGGAATGAGATTAAGCCATTGGCAGAGGAGCTGGGGCTTCAGATTAACGTCCTGGCGCAGCTATACATAGAGTGCGTAGAAGATGTGCGAGAGATATGGGACACGATCGTAGGCGCGGAAGGCCCTACGGAAGAGCTGGTCCAGGAAGCTATCGGAAATGCAGAAGAAAACCCGGAGGATTAAGAGAATACAATAAAAGAGGGGCGGAGATATTCCGTCCCTTTCTTTATATTATAATAGAAATGCCTTTGACTTTGCCGTCCTTGTAATTAATGCCGCGGGTTTTCTTTTATAGTGGCGCATGCTTTCATTGCCTCTACTGTTACATCCGCGATGAATTTATTTGTGTAGAAGTCTGAGAGAGGCGCGGCGGCGGCGCGGTCAACAACAATATATTTTGGAGCGAGCCCGTTGAGCGTCAGCGCGACTACATCGGCGACGCAGCGGTCACAGGTACACACATCGAATTGGCGCATAAAATAGATGATCTTCTCCTGTACGATGCGTTCCATAATGTTCAGGCGTACAAAATCTGGTTCCGGCTCAGGCGTCGTTTCTGTCTGAGAGGTGTCCTCCTGAACTGCCGTCTGAGGGACATCTTCCTGGATTTCTGTCTGAGGGACATCTTCCTGGGCTTCTGTCTGAGGGGCGTCTTCCTGGACTGCCGTCTGAGGAACATCTTCCTGGGCTTCTGTCTGAGGGGCGTCTTCCTGGACTGCTGTCTCAGGAGATGCTTCTGTCTGAGGAGAACCTTCTTGAGAGGGATCCTCCTGCTCCAATCCATCGGACAACTTGTTTTGGATCAGCTCTGTCAAAGGGTCTTCCTCTGTAGTGTCTATGACAGAGACATTCTGTACAGGCAGCTCCGGCTTTGCAGATGGGCGGGCAGCTTCCTGTGCTTGTGCCGTTACAGATGTTTCAGATGTCTGCTGGTCTTCCTCATGCCCTGATAGAAGGTTGAGCACGTGTGCGGTTTTATTGCTTTTTCTGGCCATTTATCTCACCTCCTGAAAATTGTTCTTCATACCGGATGTCCGTGCGAGCACTTCATCCACAAAGGCTTTATAATCCTGAGAGGAATTGCACTTAGGCGAGTGGTCGTACACACTGGAGCCGTGAGCGGGAGCCTCTGCGACGGCGACGCTTGCCCGTATCTGTCGGTCGAACACTTTCGTTCCCATTTGCCCGGCAACGCTCTCTGCCATCTCTTTTACCTCCCGGGCGAGGAGGGTGCGACCGTTAAATCTCGTGAGGACGATCCCAAGGATATCCAGCCCTTTGTTTACAGTCTGGCGCACAGAATTTATCGTTTCTCTAAGCTGTGTGACGCCGAGGAGGCTCAATACCTCGGGCGCCATGGGTATAATAAGATGATCCGCGGCCGCGTAGGCGTTGAGAGTCAGGATATTAAGCGCAGGCGGCGTATCGATGATTACATAGTCATAGTCTTGAAGTACAGGAGCGAGGGCCTTTTTCAGGAGAAGCTCTCTGTCCGCAGATGTGAATTCCAGCTCCGCGCCGCTAAGAAGGATATTGGAAGTAATGATGTCGCAGTAATCTGTCGTCTGAATGGCTTCCCGGATGCTTGTCTTCCCGGTAAGGACATCATAGATAGAGCTGCAGTCTTCAATATTAAGGCCCAGGCTGAACCCTAAGCTGCCCTGAGGATCCAGGTCTATAGCAAGTACTTTTTTATCATAAAAAGAAGCCAGCCCGGCAGCCAGCGCACTTGATGTGGTGGTCTTCCCAACGCCGCCTTTCTGGTTGGTAAGAGTAATGACAATAGCCAAAATAATTTCCCCCGTTCGTATGAAAACTCTGTAAAAATTGTTATTTAAAGTATACTATATGCCGATAGATAAGTACAGAGTAATTTTGAAAATGTCATATGACAAAATAATCTGTCATGTGGAAAGGTAAAAAAGATTCAGTTAAAGGAGAGATGAAAATGTCAAGCATAGGTGGATTAAGCAACTCAACCGTTAATGGTATCAGAGGATATGGCGGATTAGCCAGCGGGTTGGACAGAGACACTCTTATTGAGAACATGACGTATGGAACGACCAGCAAGATTACCCAGCAGGAGCTTAAGAAGACGCAGCTCCAGTGGAAGATGGACGCTTTCAGAGGCATTACTGACAAAATGATAGATTTTGCCAACAAGTATACGGCGACGATGACGTCTTCTACGAATCTGTTCAACTCACTTTTCTGGGGGAAGAGCGATGTTTCTGTGAAAGGACAGTTCAGCAATTTCGTAAAAGCTACGGGAATGTCCAATACAGCTAATGATATCGCTATCCAGGGCGTAAGGCAGCTTGCGAAGAAAGCATCGTGGACGTCAGAGGCTGCGACGAATACGACGATCAGCGCGTCCTTTGATACGACGAAGGACGTTGAAGTCGGAAAGCTCAACGGGCAGGATATTGATTTTAAATACGGCGGCAAGCTCTACAGCATTTATCTGCCGAGCGATGCCGATTACATGACGCTGGAGGATGTTGCAAAAGGCATTGAGGAGCAGCTGGCGGCAGAGTCGGTCGCAGGCGGAGAGAAGCTGTCGGACATTGTGAAAGTGAGCGTCAGCGCCGACGGCCAGAGGCTGGAGTTCTCTGCGAAGAAGGGCGACAAGGAAGGAAATGAGCTGAAGCTTGTAGGCGGGCAGGCTCTTGAGACGCTCGGGTTCAGCGATCCAGGCGAGGACGGCCTCTCATTCTCAGGGACTAACGTTGTGTCTTCTTCCCGCGATCTTACAAGAGACGACCTGGTTGAGAAGATGAGCTTCTTTGACGCGGTCGCAGGCAAGTCGATGACATTCCGATATAATGGCAAGAGCGTAGACATAAAGATGCCGGCGGCAACGGAGCTTACAGGCACCGACGCAGAGAAGATGGAGCAGATTAAGAACTCTATTCAGGATCAGCTGAACAAAGAGTACGGGACCGGAAGGGTGTCCGTGAAGATCGACGGGAATAACCTGAATTTTGAGACTACAACGCCGGACGGGAATTCAGATCCGACTTCTGTCCTCTCTGTCGCATACGGGGATAAGAGCCTTATGAACGCGTTCAGCCTGAAGAACGGCGTGTCGAACCGCGTGAATCTGGATCAGAAGATCGTGGACAGAGCGGATCTTGGCATCTCTGTGGGCGATAAGTTTAAGATCAACGGTAAAGAGATCACTGTTGAGGAGAAGGATACGATCAGCTCCCTTATGGATAAGATCAATGAAGAAAGCAGCGTAAAGGTGGCTTATCAGGAGGCGTCCGGCAAGTTTATCTTCACAGCGAAGGAAGACGGCGCAAGCGGGCGCATCGAGTTCGAGGCGGCAGACAGCGGCAACGATATTACAGACGGAATCAAGAACCTCTTCAACTTGCAGGACAGCGGCTACAAGGCCGGGCAGGATGCGATCATCGCTGTAAAATATGGCGATTCCAGCGAAGCGGTAGAGATCGTGAGAGGCTCTAATACATTTGACATTGACGGGCTTGCAGTGACTGTAAGCGGTGAGTTTGGCTATAAAGAAGGCGCAACGTCTGTAAGCGACCTTAATCCATCATCAGAGGCAGTAACGTTCGATGCGAAGGTCGATGCAGATAAGATCGTTACGAGCATCAAAGATATGATCACAGCCTACAATGAGATCGTAGAGCTTGTGAACAAGGAAGTCTCTACAAGGCCGGACAGAGATTACGGACCGCTCACTTCTGAGCAGAAGAAGGAGCTGGATGAGGACGAGATCAAGCTTTATGAGGAAAAGGCGAAGCAGGGGCTCCTCTTCGGCGACGCGGATCTGCGCCAGCTAAGCAACGATCTTTGGTTCGTTATCGGAGCTTCAGACCAGGAGGCTTTAAGAGAGATCGGTATCAGCACTTCCAGTTCTTATACGGACAATGGGAAGCTGGAGTTTGACGAGGCGAAATTCCGCGCGGCTCTGGAGTCAGATCCGGATAAGGTACAGGAGCTGTTCACAAAGCAGTCTACTACCGACGAAGACGGCAATGTGAGCGGAACGGACGGAATCGCTGCCAACATGAAGAAAGTCATGTACAAATATGCGAATAATATAGGTACGTATGGGACCTTAATCAACAGGGCAGGGTCGGCGAAGGCTCCGAGAAGTATTACGGACAATGCTATCTACAAGGAGATGGAGACGATCAATAAGAAGATCTCAGACCTTCAGAACAGGCTTAAGATGGAGCGTGACAGATACATTAAGCAGTTCACGAGCCTTGAGTCAGTAATCGCTCAGATGAACAGCCAGAGCGGCTGGCTGAGCCAGTTCGGAGGCGGATTCTAAGACACGGGAAAGGGAAGAAGAGAAATATGTATCAGAATGGATATGATCAGTACAAGATGCAGTCCGTCAACACGATGACAAGAGGGGAGATGCTTCTTCTTCTCTACGATGAGATATTGAAACGCCTGACGAGGGCAGAGATAGCCCTGGAGGATGAGGACTACGAACTGTTCGACAAATCCGTCACACGGGTAGACGAGATCGTACGTTATCTGGAACAGACTTTGAATATGGAATATGCGGTCAGCAGAGATCTGCGAAGGATGTATGAATTCTTCCTATTCGAAACAAGCAGGCTGAAAGCCGGTAGGAGAGCTGCCATTATCCATGAGCTCAAGCCTCTTGTCACAGAGCTGCGGGATGTCTTTAAGGAAGCAGAGAAGATAAGCGGTGGAGTGTAGGAGGAGCTATGGAGAGGAGAAAAGAGCTTTTTGAAGAAGTCGTGAGGCAGCTGCAGAAAAACTACGTCAGGCTTTCAGAAATTGAGAAGCTGACGAAAGAGCTTGGAGATGCACTGTCAAGAAGCGACAACGAGGCCGCACAGATTTTTCTGGGAATGCGGGAAGATGAGATGGATAAGGCAGATGAAGGTAAGAGAGGGCTGTATGCGATTCTGGATGCGATGGACTCTAAAGACAGAGATTCAGTGAGGGTCTTGCTGAATGGCCATAGCATAAATGGAGAGAAGGACGAAGAGACAGAGAAGATCCTGAAATTAAGCGTTCAGATAAAGCATGTTTTAGAGAGGACGATAGAGGCCGATAAAGTGATCAGCCGCAGGCTGGCCGGAAAGGACTCCTATTATCAGCCTGAGTAGCTTCTGCCACATATGTACAGCCTGCAGTAGAGGAACTGCAGGCTGTATGTTTCCTGTCGGCTGCCTTGACATCAGCAGCTTAAGGAAGTATAGTTGAATCAACGATTTTGGCGGGTTGGGGGCGAATATGGCAGAAATTATTTTTGAACATGTTACGAAACTGTTTCAGGATGAAATTGCCCTGGAAGATGTGTCTTTTGAGATTGAGAAAGGCGAGTTTGTCTTTATCACCGGGAAGAGCGGGGCAGGAAAAAGCACATTGCTGAACTTGATTATGAGTCAGGAGGAAGCCACGTCCGGGAATATTACTGTCAGAGGCGCAAGGCTCGATTTAATGAAAAAGAGTCGGGCGCCTTATTATCGGCGTATGCTGGGTATTATGTCGCCCGAGATAGGAATGCTGAACGACCGCACCGTGTACGACAATATTGCTCTTGCGCTGCATGCTGCGGAGAAGACGGGGTTCGGGATAAAGCAGGCAAAGAAGACGATCATGCGAGCATTGGGGCTGGTAGGGATTGCCGGAAAGTTCCAGGCTTATCCACAAGAGCTTTCCGGTGGCGAGCAGGCCCGCGCCCTTCTCGCCCGCGCCCTCTCTACAGACCCGGAGATCCTGATCGCAGATGAGCCTACGGCCAATCTCGACCCGGATGCAGCATGGGATCTGATGCAGCTTCTGGAACAAATCAATTACAATGGTATGACGGTCATTGTAGCCAGCCATGCGCGGGAGCTGATTACGATTATGAAGAAAAGGAACATTACGCTTGTGGCGGGAACCATTGTAGCGGATGAGAAAAATGCGATTTATAATACAAAAGCAGTAGACATTTTTGAGGAACGGCGTGTGCTGGAAGAACGAAAGAAAAGAGCAGGCCTCGGGAGGAGTGATTATTATTAATTACGAAACCAGATACATCATGATGGTGGTGAAAAATGTAATTAATCGTAAAGCTGCCCCAATCATTAAGCAGCGGATAAACTGGGAGAACATATTGAAGGCGTCCGATTATCAGAGAGTGTTCAGTATTATCTATCATGGGATGCTGGGGATTGAGAAGGAGATGTCGAAGAGCTGTGAGGATCAGTTCTATCACCGCTACAGGCGGGAGCTGCTTCTTAGCGCGTCCTATAAGAGCGCGGAAGAGGTAGTCTGGTGGCAGCTGGAGAGAAATCGGATCCATGCGCTGATCCTTGGCGGAACGGCAGTGAGGGAGCTCTATCACATCCCGGATATGGCGCACATAGACGGTCTGGAGATTCTTGTAGACAAGAAGGATCTGCCGCTTGTGATGCGTCTGATGCGAGATATGGATTATGAGCAGAAGGAGAACAGGACAGGATTAGGGATCTTGTTCGTAAGGACGCCCGGGATCCAGGTGACGGTATATGATGAGATACTTTCGGACAACAGGGAGCTGAAGCGCTTCTTTTCCGATCCAGTAAAGAAGTATCTGAATATGGGAAGCTTCCGATATTTACATAGGCTTTCCCCGGAAGAAGAGTATTTCTATCGTCTTGGGAAGCTGACGGAGTCTTATATAAGAGGCATAATCAGAGTGCGTGAGATACTGGACTTCTGGCTGTTCATGGGACAGCAGGGAGAGGACTTCCAGTGGAAAGAAGCGAAAGAGTTCAGAAAGAAAATGGGGCTTGAGGAATTTGCCTGTCAGATAGAGATATTGTGCGACCTGTGGTTTGGGAAAGTGAAGAATCAGGAATACGGGACAGCCCTTGAATTGGAGGAGTACATTCTCTCGGGGAATGCGGAAAATCCGCACCTGGATGCTACCTTGCTGCCATATGGACGGGTGATGCTGGACTTTTACAGACGAAACCGGGAGAGTGAGTGGCTTGAGAGACAGCGGGAATGGCTGTTCCCGCCAAAGGAGTATATGGTCCGGTTCTTCCCGGTACTTGAGAAACGTCCGTTTCTGCTCCCCTTCTTCTGGCTTGTGAGAGACGCCAGGTTCTTGAAACAGGCTTTCGTAAAGCGATGCAAGGCATTGATGATAGCGATCCGTATGCGCCTTTTTGACTTTAAGGAAAAGCTGAAAGCGAAGTTTATAAAAAAGGAGCTGCCTGAGGGGAGCCCATCGGAGACTGAGCGCGAAGAGCCTGCTAAGACGGGAGAGGAAAGCCAGGAAGATGCCGGCAGCGCCTCTTTGCCCACTGAAGGTAATGTGGCTGACGGGCAGGCAGATGTGCCAGAGGACGGGGAAGGTTTGTGAACTGTGAGAGTTTAAGGGGATAAAATTGCATATTTGGATTAAAAATTGATTAATTCAATGGGAATTTGAAGAAAAATGCAAGTTTAACTTGCATTTTTTTCATTTTATGAATAGAATAGCATATAGAATAAAAAAAGAGTAGGGGGATTTCCTGATGAAGCCATATAGCAAGCTGTCAAAAGAAGAACTGCATAATTTGAAAGAACAATTGGAGAAGCAATATGAAGAGGTAAAGAAGAAAGGGCTGAATCTGGATATGTCCCGCGGGAAGCCGTCAAAAGCCCAGCTGGATTTAAGCAATGGTCTTATGGATGTCCTGACAGGAGACTGCAATCTGGTAAGCTCCGAAGGCGTGGATTGCAGAAATTACGGCGTGCTTGACGGGATCGCAGAGGCAAGGAAGCTTCTTGCAGATATGTCGGAAGTGCCGGAGAGGAATATACTGATCTATGGGAACTCCAGCCTGAACGTTATGTTTGACACAGTGGCGCGCGCCATGTCTTGCGGTATCATGGGGCACACCCCGTGGGCAAAGCTTAAGAAGGTGAAATTCTTATGTCCGGTTCCAGGGTATGACAGACATTTTGGGATTACGGAGCTTTTTGGGATTGAGATGATCAATGTCCCGCTCTATGAGACGGGGCCTGACATGGATATGGTAGAGAAGCTGGTGTCTCAGGACGCTTCAGTGAAAGGGATCTGGTGCGTTCCGAAATATTCTAACCCGACAGGCGTGTCCTACTCTGACGAGACGGTAAGGAGGTTCGCGCGCCTTAAGCCGGCGGCGGAAGATTTCCGTATTTTCTGGGATAATGCTTACTCGATCCACCATCTTTACGATGATAGGAGAGACGTGATCCTGGAGATTTTGAACGAATGTGTGAAAGCCGGGAATACGGACATGGTCTTTAAATTCATCTCCACGTCGAAAGTATCGTTCCCGGGGTCTGGCATTGCTGCGCTGGCCGCGTCAAGGGCGAATATAGAGGATGCGAAAGAGTACATGAAATACCAGACGATCGGCCATGACAAGCTGAACCAGCTGCGGCATGTGAGGTTCTTCAAAGATATGCAGGGAATGTACGAGCATATGCGTAAACATGCCAAGATACTCCGCCCGAAGTTCGAGATGGTGGAAAATGTGCTAGAGAGGGAGCTTGGCGGTCTGGGGATCGGAACATGGACGAAGCCTCTTGGAGGATATTTCATGTCCTTTGACTCTCTTGACGGCTGTGCGAAGAAAATCGTAGCCAAGGCAAAAGACGCGGGCCTTATTATGACAGCCGCAGGGGCGACCTATCCTTATGGGAAGGATCCGCATGACAGCAATATACGGATCGCTCCGTCATTCCCGACTGTGGAGGAGCTGGAGCTGGCGACAGAGATCTTCGTCCTGAGCGTAAAGCTGGTAAGCATTGAGAAGCTTCTGAGCGCATAGGTGGGAGCTCATAAATGGAGGCGGCCTGCTCTTGCACTTATTCTTGTACATGTAAAGTTATGTTTGACGACTGGTAAATAATGTGATATAGTCCAAACATCGGCAATTTATAATAAAAAAATAATCCGCGCCTGTCTGACAGGATTTTACAATATTAGAATATATTAGAATGAAAAGAGAGGTTGTTAATAATTATGAGATATGAGCTAACAAAAGATTTAGAGACCGGCAATTTCATCATTGACGGAGAGCACAAGGAGCTGTTCCGTGCTGTTAACGCACTGATGGATGCCTGCTCAAACGGTCAGGGACGCGCTTCCATGGAACCGGCGATTAAATTCCTTATTGATTATGTGGATAAACATTTCTCCCATGAGGAAGATCTCCAGATGAAGGCGAAGTACCCGAATTTCCCAGGACATAAGCAGTTTCATGAAGGATATAAAAGGAGGCTCAATGAGATTGTCGGCAACATCCCGGATGAAGGGCCGAGCATGGCAGATCTGAGCAACTTGAATATGCACATTGGCGCGCTTGTCAGCCATATTCGAACGGAGGATAAGAAGTTGGGCGCATTTTTGAAACAATAAAATTACATACAGGCGGTGGTACGGCAATATTGCCGATATATAGAAAGGGACGTATGCTTTTGTAAAAAGCGTACGTCCTTTTTATTGCTTATGTTATTTGGAAGGCTTATCCTCAACGTACTTTTGTACACTAAGGGCATATTCGCGGTAGATCTTGTCGTACATTTCGGAAGTCTTCCGCCCTTTTTCCCGGGCAGCCTCATATATCTCCTCCTTATTGTCATCCAGGATGCGGACTACCTCGGGGCTGATCCTTCCGCTGTCAGCCATATCCCACAGGATCTGCAGCACTTCATCGAGAGGGAAAGCGGATTTGTAGCTGCGCTCTTCCGAGAGAGCGCTCACGATGTCTGCGACGGCGACGATACGCGCAGGCAGATCTAAGCTGTCTGCGTTTAAGCCCAGAGGATAGCCTGTTCCATTTAAAGTCTCATGATGTCGTATGGCAATGTGGAGCACATTGTCGGGAACCCGCCCTCTTAGTATCTCTTCGGTGAGAGAGACGTGAGATTTCATAGTTTCCCAGTTTTTTCCCGCCAGTTTTCCGGGAGATTCCAGAATCTCGACCGGAATGGCGATCTTCCCCAGATCGTGGAGGGTGGCGCCTATATGCAGAGCGGCCCGCGTCTCTTCGTCCAGCCCGCACAGTCCTCCAAGCATGTCGCTTACATGGACCATAATAGCGCAGTGGAGGGCGGTATAGTGGCTCCGGAAGTCAATGAAGCTTACAAGAGTCTGTAAAAGCGCGGCTTTCTCTTCTTCAGTGACGTGCATCTTTTTTAAATACTGCAGAAGCTCTCTGTGTACATTTTCCAATATAAGATTCTGAGGTATCTGGTACTTGCGTACAAGCCCCATGATTATGTCCACGGCTCTCTTGTCGTAGCGTTTGGCGCTTAAACGGCTTAAAAAGCCAAGCAGCTGATCAGACTTGGCTTCAGGGTGGGAGACGCAGTACAGGTCTGCGGCGTCCAGCGCCTGCATATACTTACAGGCCCACTTCATTTTCTCGCTCATGCAGGCGCTCTCTACGTCCTCCCGGCTGGAGTGATGGTAGTACACGATTGGCGCATACTCGGGGTAGGGGCTGAGATATTTTAAGAAGAAGGAGCCATAATGGGCATGTAAGAAGGCTGAAGCGCGCTCGTTCTTTAACAGACCTTCTACGTTTGCCATATTATGGAAGATCCCGATATCGTGGAGAAGGATCGTCCATATGATCTTGCAAGTCTCGATATAGGAGAATCGGGGATCTTCTTTCAGCATAAGCAGAGTCCCGTAAGCGACCCGTTCGCCGTGGCCGGTCAGCCGGCGATCAATATGATTTAAAGTGCGGACAATGATGTCCTGAAGGTTTTCAATTGTCAGTTCTTTCATAATCTATCCTTCTTGTCTTTTGTTGATGCCCTCATCGTACAGGGAGCGCACGCCTCCCGTGCGATGAGGGTGAGACTTCATTATAGCATTATAGCTGACAGAAGGCAAAAGATTTTCTGCAGATGGAAAAAGTGGCGAAAAGCCTTGATTTTTTCAAGGTTGTGTGATACACTATCTTAGCGAATGGAAGTAGGCTTTTTTTTTATGCCTGGAAATTGGCAGTCTCGCAAACTGCCGGTAACAGTGAATTTGAAGCAAAATGAAGCGAGGTGGAAGTTGTGCGTACGAGAATCACATTGGAATGTACAGAATGTAAGCAGCGTAACTACAGCATGATGAAGGATAAGAAAGCGCATCCGGAACGTATGGAGACAAAGAAGTACTGCAAGTTCTGTAAATCACACACATTGCACAAGGAGACAAAGTAGCCGCGTGAAAGGAGTGTGAATGTCATGAGTGAGAATGCTCAAAAGAAGAGTTGGGCCAAAGGGCTTGGAAGCGAGTTTAAAAAAGTCATTTGGCCAGATAAGATGGCAGTTGCGAAACGGACGGCGGCAGTTGTTTCTGTATCTGTAGCGTTGGGGATCATCATAGCGCTGATTGATTTCCTGGTGCAGAACGGCGTTGATATTCTGGTCAGCCTTGGCTGATCTGGAATTGGCGGGCAGGAAAGGTGAGTTTATGTCAGAGGCAAAATGGTATGTAGTCCATACCTATTCAGGGTATGAGAACAAAGTAAAAGCCAACATTGATAAGACGATTGAGAACAGGCATCTGGAAGAGCAGATTCTTGAGGTGCGCGTCCCCATGCAGGATGTGCTGGAGCTTAAGAACGGAGTCCAGAAGGCAGTACAGAAGAAGATGTTCCCCGGTTATGTCCTGATTCATATGATTATGAATGACGACACGTGGTACGTTGTACGTAACACAAGAGGCGTCACAGGCTTCGTAGGGCCCGGATCAAAACCGGTCCCGCTTACTGCCGCAGAGATGGCGCCGCTTGGCATAAGGCAGGAGAACATCGTTGTAGACTTTAAGGAAGGCGATACGATCCAGGTTGTCGCGGGTGCATGGGCCGACACTGTCGGCGTAGTCCAGAGCATGAACATTCCAAAGCAGAGCCTTACGATTAATGTTGAACTGTTCGGCCGCGAAACGCCGGTTGAAATTGGTTTCGCAGAAGTCAAAAAACTTTAGAAGCAGCAAATTAATGCAGTGGGAGGGGAAGAAAGCCCCGGAAGCACCACAAGGAGGTAATGAAAATGGCAAAAAAAGTACAAGGTTACATCAAGTTACAGATTCCTGCCGGAAAAGCAACCCCGGCTCCGCCGGTCGGGCCTGCGCTTGGCCAGCACGGCGTGAATATTGTTGAATTTACAAAACAGTTCAACGCTAAGACGGCGGATCAGGGAGATATGATCATCCCTGTAGTCATCACTGTTTACAGCGACAGAAGCTTCAGCTTTATTACGAAGACGCCGCCGGCTCCAGTCCTTATTAAGAAAGCATGTAAGATTAAATCCGGTTCGGGCGTTCCGAATAAGACAAAGGTTGCTACGATTACAAAGGATCAGATCCGTGAGATCGCAGAGCTTAAGATGCCTGACCTGAATGCGGCAAGCATTGAGGCGGCTATGAGCATGATCGAAGGAACTTGCCGTTCTATGGGCGTAAAAGTAGAGTAGATGAGCAGAGTGCGACAGTTTAGGAACACATACAAGTGGGAGGGGTATCCCGACATTACCACAAGGAGGTTATTTAGATGAAAAGAGGAAAGAAATATGTTGAGGCTGCAAAAGCAGTCGACAGAGGAACGCTCTATGATGTTGCAGACGCAGTAGCGTTAGTTAAGAAGACTGCGGTAGCAAAATTCGATGAGACAGTCGAGGCTCATATAAGGACCGGTTGTGACGGGCGTCACGCTGATCAGCAGATCCGTGGAGCGGTCGTACTTCCGCACGGAACAGGGAAGAAAGTACGCATTCTTGTATTTGCGAAGGACGCGAAAGCTGCAGAGGCAGAAGCGGCAGGAGCAGATTATGTAGGAGGAATGGAGCTGATCGAGAAGATCCAGAAAGAGAACTGGTTTGAATTTGATGTTGTAGTCGCCACGCCGGACATGATGGGCGTTGTTGGGCGTATCGGGCGTGTGCTCGGGCCTAAGGGGCTTATGCCGAATCCGAAGGCTGGGACAGTGACGATGGACGTTGCGAAAGCAGTGCAGGACATCAAGGCAGGTAAGATCGAGTATAGACTTGACAAGACAAACATTATCCATGTGCCGCTCGGGAAGGTATCTTTTACCGAGGAGCAGATTACGGACAACTTCCAGACGCTTATCGAAGCAATTGTGAAAGCGAAGCCGGCAGCAGTGAAAGGACAGTTCTTAAAGAGCGTAGTCCTCACTTCCACGATGGGGCCGGGGATTAAGATTAATCCACTGAAGCTTTCATAGCTTGAATTGCGCGATAGAGGGGGCCTGCGGGATATTTTCCGCAGGCCTTTTTTTGTACTATAAGATGCAGAGAGAAAAGGAGCGAAGAGAGCCGAGTAAATTGCACAAACTGTATTCCGCCTGTTCCGGGTTCCGAATCTAAGAGCGTCTAGATGTTCTGGCAACAGGGGCTGCATACGGACGTAACCGCCCTCTATGCGCCGTCCATGGCGCAGGCCGGGCTTTCGTCGGCATCCGTGCCGACGAATTACTGTGAGCAGACAGAACATAAGACGCTTTAAGATCCTTCACAGTCACAGATCGGAATACAGTTTGTGCGATTTACCGATGCCAGCTTTGAAGTCCTTTGCTTCTTGATCGTATATTCATCGCATCTGTGTAAAAAAGGCCATCGAAATAACCGGACAGAGACTCAGATCTTGCTTCTCTAAATAGCACGATTTTAGGAAAGCAGCAGTCAGATGGAATGACTGGGGTGGAGTGGCGATAGCGAGGCTTTCGTAAGGAGGTTCGTGCTAATGCCCGACACCGAGCGAACTGTTTGAGCCGAAGGAGAGTTTTCGCGAATGTCGGGTAAGAGATGGACGAACCGAGTAGAAAATGCAGCGTGCGGCAAATCCCAGTCATTCCATCTGACCGCGTTCGTAATTTGTGCAATTTGTTGAAAATTTCCCGCGAAAGAAAGTGCCAATGCTTACTTGACATCAAAAGTATTTTATGATATCGTATATTAGTAACTGCCGAAGACAGTAGGTGCTTGAAAAAGCGTAAGTACACACACGCCTACCGAGGAAGGATAGATTTAATACTAAACGTAAGCCCTTATCGGGGCGGGCGGACGAAAGTCCGACGTAGTATAAGATTTATGGATCTCCGTGTCTTCTTAAGGACGGAGATATTTTTATATCTGTTCGGCGGTATAGATACCAAAATCTAATAAGGAGGTGTACCATTCGTGGCAAAAGTTGAATTAAAACAGCCTATCGTACAGGCTATCGCAGATGACGTAAAGGATGCGGCGAGCGTTGTGCTGGTAGACTACCGTGGGCTTACCGTGGCGCAGGACACAGAGCTTCGCAAGCAGTTAAGAGAAGCTGGGATCGTCTACAAAGTGTGCAAGAACACGATGATGAGAAGAGCTTTTGAAGGAACTGAATTTGCATCATTAGACGAGCTTCTGGAAGGGCCAAGTGCGATCGCTATCTCTAAGGACGATGCGACGGCTCCTGCAAGGATCCTTGCAAAGTATGCGAAGACGGCGAAGGCGCTTGAACTGAAAGCAGGCGTAGTTGAAGGAGAGTTCTATGACGCGAAGGCGATTGAGGCGATCGCAAGCATTCCTTCAAGGGAAGAGCTGCTTTCCAAACTGCTTGGAAGCCTGCAGTCACCAATTACCAATCTTGCCCGTGTTCTTAATCAGATCGCAGAGCAGGGAGGGGCCCCAGCAGCAGAAGCTGTAGCAGAAGAGGCTCCGGCAGAAGAGGCTCCAGCGGCGGAGTAATGTAAGAGAAGAGATTAAAAAATAATAAAATGGAGGAAAATAAGAATGGCAAAGTTAACAACAGCTGAATTTATTGAGGCGATCAAAGAGTTATCAGTATTAGAGCTCAACGAGCTGGTAAAGGCATGTGAAGAAGAGTTTGGCGTATCTGCAGCGGCAGGCGTGGTAGTCGCAGCGGCAGGCGGAGACGCAGGCGCAGCGGCTGAAGAGAAAGACGAGTTTGATGTAGAGCTTGTATCTGCGGGCGCTTCCAAGGTTAAAGTAATCAAGGTCGTACGTGAGATTACAGGACTTGGGCTGAAAGAAGCAAAAGAGCTGGTTGACGGCGCGCCGAAGGTAGTGAAAGAAGGCGCTTCCAAAGCAGAGGCTGAGGAGATTAAGACAAAGCTTGAGGCAGAAGGCGCACAGGTTAATCTGAAATAATAAAGAGTGGAAAATCTGCTACAAAGGCAGAAGCCCCTCACAGGATATTGGTGTTCTCATCCGTATTCTGTGAGTGGGCTTTTTTTAATTCATAGGCAAGTGAGTCCTATGAATCAAAAACGTTCCGCGAGGATGCGCGCTCGTGTGAGCAGAAAATGTCACTGCGTGACCGCGCTCGGAGCAGCAAAGCGGTCAAGTCCCTCATGAGTGAGGAATTTAGGGAGCTGAAGCGGACTTGTCCGCTTTGTTCTTTTGTCCATTTAGCAGGAGTGAGACTTTAAATGTATTATTCCGGTGCTCAAAGCGAGGAATGCCGTTATATTTCTCGGTGATGTTCAGCACTGAGGAAATCCCGATGCCGCGCCGCCCTGTCGTCTTTGAGGACAAGTAATTACCGTCTGGCGCGATGTGGATATCTCCTTCGTAGCTGTTCTCTATTATAATAATCATAGTCAGTGGGCTGGACATGGTCATCTTAAGCCGGATGAAACGTTGTTCTGATTTCATGCGCTTGCAGGCCTCCACTGCATTTTCGAGGAGATTGCCAAGAATGATACAGAGATCTGCCTCTGGGATGGGGAATGTCTCTGGAACGCCGATGGACAGCGTCATGTCGACGCCTGCGTGAGCCGCCAGATCCCGGAAATAACATAAGAACGCATTTACTGTGGAATTGTCGCAATAAATGATGGAAGGCCGATCGGGGTAGGAGGCGCTGAGCTCTTCGAAATATTTCTCAAGCCCCGTTATATCTTGATTGTTTACAAGGTTTCTCAGAGCCAGAAAGTGGTGCCGTATGTCGTGCCGTATCCGTCCAGTCTCTTCAATGCTTGACTTAAGCAGCTCGTTCTGCTTCTGCTGTGCTGTAACTTGTATTTCTGATAGCTGCAGCTTCTGCTGTAGAGTGAGGTTCTGTGTGATAGCCATAATAGTTCTTGCCAGCAGGAAGAATGTCGTGAATGTCAATATGATCCAGAGGGGAGGCAGGAAATAAAAAGCCGAGTCCGCAGCTGTCGTGTAGATGGGGGCGCTTGGAGTAATGATAAGCGTATAGATAACATTGTTAAGAAGCGGGATGACCCACAGCACCCGCCATGTTGTAAGAGAGAAAGAGCAGTCCAGGGCAGGCTTTAAGAGACGGCTGCAGAAGCGGTACATTAGTGGGAACGTAAGCAGGGTGAGGAAGAAAGCAAGGATGAACAGAGGTTCCTGTGTGGCTTCCGGGATAGATCGGGTGAAAAGAAAATAGACATAGTAAGTCAAGAGATTCACGCTCTCTGTGTAGCATTTAACGAGGATGATAAGGAATATGCTCTGCCAGATACTGTACCTCATAAGAAAAGAAAAGAGGGCGACGCCGATGACGGCAGTCGTCAGTGAGAGCAGGGACTGCAGTATGGTAGAAGCGCCCCACATATAATAAAGGACAGTGCCGAGAAAGCAGATTGGCAGATAGACAGAGATCCCTATCGCCACCTTCACGTAAGAGATCTTCTGTCTGTCCCAGAATATCAGGGCAAGGAGGAGGAAGCAGGGGATGATGAAAAGCAGGATATTAATTATATAAATAGCCGTTGTCGTCATAGTACGATCTCTCCGTTTGCATTATCAAAAACATAATCGGCATATGCCTGCAAGATCTTCTGTTTGCGCGCCCGGGCAATCGGGAGGCGCTCGCCGTTCTTCAGGATGAAATCTTGATTATCAAAAGAATCAATACAATCCATGTTCACCATACAGTTTCTATAGCACTGCAAAAATTGCGGGTAAGAAGACAGCATAGGGGAGAAATCATTAAATGACATATAAGAACGGATCACGCAAGAGTCTGTGTGTACCTGAATGTAATGGTTGTAGTAATCGGTATATATAATATCGGAGATAAGGACGCGCGTGTAGTGGCGCCCTTCCTTGAGCTCGATATAATGGGCGAACCTGGACGCGATCTTTTCGAAACGGTCAAGCGCATCCGCCAGGTCCGCATAGGCATAGGGCTTCACCAGATAGTCAAGAGCGTGCAGGCGGAATGCTTTCACAGCATGTTCCGTACTGTTGGTAGTGAAGATGATCTGGCATTTGGAATCCATCTCCTGTATTTTCCTGGCGAGCGAGATCCCAGTGGCGCGCTTCATGTAGATGTCCAGAAAGACGAGGGAATATACTGTCGTGTGCATGGATGTTAGGAATTCGGCCTCATCTGTAAATCTCTCCACATAGATATGAACGTTATGCTCCCGACAATACCGGCTGATATAATCGTACAGAATATCAATGTCAGCAGCATAATCATCTACAAGTGCGATTGTCATATGTGTATCTCCTTACGTTCCTTATATATTGTGATCTTACCCTTTGTATACTGAGGGCAATAAGATATATTTATAATATAGCCTTTAAATAGCCGACTTTTATATTATACCATAATTGCAGAATATGACAGAGGCTGCAAATAGTAAAAAAGAAGAAATAATGGTAAAAGTGTTTACACGGGTGCAACGCGGGTATATAAATAATCTTGTTTGCAATTTTTCAAAGGAGGAAGAAGATATGAGAAAATATGTTGCAGAATTTATCGGGACTATGGTCCTTACTACATTTGGCTGCGGATCTGCCGCGATCTCAGGAGGTATTGAAGGAACGCTGGGGATCCTTGGCATTGCGATGGCGTTCGGGCTTTCTATCGTAGCTATGGCTTATGCCATCGGCGACGTGTCCGGCTGCCATATCAATCCGGCAGTGTCGCTGGGCGTATTCTTAAGCGGCGGCATGAGCGCAAAAGATTTTGGCGGATATTTGGCCGCGCAGTTTCTGGGAGGCATTGCGGGAGCGGGCATCCTGTACGGGATCATCTCTTGTTCAGGCCTTGGCCCGGTGGCGGAGACGGGGCTTGGGCAGAATGGCTACGGGGACGTTTCCTACGTAGGGCTTAGCCTGACAGGGGCGATCCTCGTGGAGATCCTTCTTACGGCAGTGTTCGTGCTTACGATCCTCGGCGTGACAGCGAAGGCTAAGACAAGCACGGTAGCAGGGCTTGTGATAGGGCTTACGCTTGCGTTCGTACATATCCTTGGGATCCCGCTTACTGGAACGAGCGTGAACCCGGCGAGAAGCTTCGGGCCGGCTCTCTTAGTAGGAAACGGAGTAGCGCTTGGCCAGGTATGGGTCTTCATCGTGGCGCCGCTCATAGGCGCGGCGATCGCAGCGGGGATCTATAAGACAGTATGCAGAGCAGAAAGTGAGTAGGGGAAGAAACGGACAATCAGATCTTAATATATGAATATATAAGCCTGGGAGACGGGGAGCGCCTGTGCGCCGCCTGTGCTGCCCGGGCTTATATTTTTGCGATTTTGCCAATTGTTTTGCTAATTTTGCCAATTGTGAGGATTTCCGGTTGACAAGCCTACGAGATTCGTGCTATATTTAAAAATGCACTATTGTGGAAACTTATACCATGCCGGACGTGTGCCCGTCCGCCCCGTTAGGGGCATGCATTACGGGATGCCCGGACGGGTATACCATAATATTGCTGTCGGATAATGACAGAATAACGGATATTTGCTGAAATTGCAATACTTGCCGACAATTTTCAGTCACAAAAAATAAATAAGGAGTGAGACGTCAATATGGAGAAAAACAGAATTCGCCCTGTCAAAAGCGGAAAAAGTTCACGTATGAGTTATTCCAGGCAGAAAGAAGTTCTTCAGATGCCCAACTTGATCGAGGTGCAGAAGGATTCTTACAACTGGTTCCTTGATGAGGGACTTAAGGAAGTATTCGATGATATTTCCCCAATCTCTGATTACAGCGGACATCTTAGCCTGGAATTTGTTGATTTTACTCTATGCGAAGACGACGTAAAATATACGATCGAAGAGTGTAAAGAGCGTGACGCGACCTATGCCGCCCCTCTTAAAGTCAGGGTAAGGCTTCTCAATAAGGAGACGGAAGAGATTAACGAACATGAGATTTTCATGGGCGACTTACCTCTGATGACGAATACAGGCACTTTTGTCATTAATGGCGCAGAGCGTGTAATCGTAAGCCAGTTAGTGCGCTCACCCGGGATTTACTATGCCATTGCCCACGATAAGCTTGGCAAGAAGCTGTTCTCGTCTACAGTGATCCCGAACCGAGGCGCGTGGCTGGAGTATGAGACGGACTCCAATGACGTTTTTTATGTACGTGTGGACAGGACGAGGAAGGTTCCGATCACCGTCCTGATACGTGCGCTGGGAATCGGTACGAACCCGGAGATCGTGGAGCTCTTCGGTGAAGAGCCGAAGATTATGGCAAGCTTCGATAAAGACGCGGCTACGAATTATCAAGAGGGCCTCCTTGAATTATATAAGAAGATACGCCCAGGCGAGCCTTTGGCTGTGGACAGCGCGGAGAGCCTGATCATGAGCATGTTCTTTGATCCGAGGCGTTATGATCTTGCAAAGGTAGGAAGATATAAATTTAATAAAAAGCTTCTGCTGAAGAACCGTATCAGCGGCCAGATACTGGCGAAAGATGTAAAGAGCGCGATTACAGGGGAAGTGATCGCAGAAGCGGGAACAAAAGTTACGAGGGATCTTGCCGACACGCTCCAGAATGCGGCGGTTTCTTCCGTATGGATCCGCAGGCCGGAAGAGGAGAGGGATATTAAGGTCCTTTCCAATATGATGGTAGATCTCGCTTCTATCGTGGATATCGATCCGAAGGAAGTAGGAGTGACAGAGCTTGTGTACTATCCGGTACTGTCAGGGCTTCTTGAGGAGACGGCAGGGGATATCGAGGAGCTGAAAGAAGCCATCAGGAGGGACATTCACGACCTGATACCGAAGCATATCACGAAAGAGGATATCCTTGCTTCGATTAATTATAATATCCATCTTGAGTATGGGCTTGGTAACGACGATGATATCGATCATCTTGGCAACAGGCGTATCCGCGCGGTCGGGGAGCTTTTGCAGAACCAGTACAGGATCGGCCTGTCAAGGCTTGAGAGGGTCGTGCGAGAGAGGATGACGACACAGGACTTAGAGGGCATTTCTCCACAGTCCCTGATCAATATCAAGCCAGTGACGGCTGCTGTGAAGGAGTTCTTTGGATCTTCTCAGCTGTCGCAGTTCATGGATCAGAATAACCCCCTTGGGGAGTTGACCCATAAGAGACGTCTGTCTGCCCTTGGCCCGGGCGGCCTCTCCAGAGACCGTGCAGGGTTCGAGGTCCGGGACGTACACTATTCACATTATGGGAGAATGTGCCCGATCGAGACGCCTGAAGGCCCGAACATCGGCCTGATCAACTCTCTTGCATGTTATGCAAGGATCAACCAGTACGGGTTCGTTGAGGCTCCATATCGTAAGATCGACCATACAGATCCGGAGAATCCGGTGGTGACGGACGAGGTTGTCTATATGACTGCGGACGAGGAAGACACGTACCATGTCGCCCAGGCCAACGAGCCGCTTGATGAAGAGGGACATTTTGCGCGTAAGAACGTATCTGGACGCTACCGTGACGAGACGCAGGAGTATGAGCGGAAGATGTTCGATTACATGGACGTTTCTCCAAAGATGGTATTCTCTGTCGCTACGGCGCTTATCCCGTTCCTTGAGAACGATGACGCGAACCGCGCTCTTATGGGCTCCAACATGCAGCGTCAGGCAGTGCCTCTTCTTGTGACAGAGTCTCCGGTCGTTGGAACGGGGATGGAAGAGAAAGCGGCGGTGGACTCTGGCGTCTGTATCGTATCAGAAGAAGCCGGAACTGTAGAGCGCGCTACTTCTACAGAGATTACGATCCGCCATGAAGACGGCAATCTGAAGAAATATAAGCTGACGAAATTTTTAAGAAGCAACCAAAGCAACTGTTACAATCAGAGGCCGATCGTGAAAAAAGGCGATCAGGTCAAGGCGGGAGAGGTGATCGCCGACGGCCCGTCTACCTCTAACGGCGAGATGGCTCTTGGAAAGAACCCGCTCATCGGCTTTATGACATGGGAAGGGTACAACTACGAAGACGCCGTATTGTTGAGCGAGAGGCTCGTGCAGGAAGACGTTTACACGTCTGTGCATATTGAGGAATATGAAGCCGAGGCCCGTGACACGAAGCTGGGGCCGGAAGAGATTACACGCGATATCCCGGGCGTCGGCGACGACGCGCTTAAGAACCTTGACGAGAGGGGGATCATCCGGATCGGCGCTGAGGTGCGTGCAGGAGACATCCTTGTAGGGAAAGTGACGCCGAAAGGCGAGACTGAGCTGACGGCTGAGGAAAGGCTGCTCCGCGCTATCTTTGGCGAAAAGGCACGTGAAGTAAGAGACACTTCGCTGAAAGTGCCGCATGGGGAATACGGTATCGTTGTGGAGGCGAAAGTGTTCACAAGAGATAACGGCGATGAGCTCTCGCCAGGAGTGAACCAGTCTGTCCGCATCTACATTGCCCAGAAGAGAAAGATCTCTGTAGGTGATAAGATGGCAGGCCGCCATGGGAATAAGGGTGTTGTCTCCCGTGTCCTTCCGGTGGAGGATATGCCGTTCCTTCCGAACGGGCGTCCCCTCGATATCGTGCTGAACCCGCTGGGCGTGCCTTCCCGTATGAATATCGGGCAGGTGCTTGAGATCCATCTGTCCCTGGCGGCGAAAGCGCTGGGATTCAATATTGCGACACCGGTATTTGACGGCGCGAACGAGGATGACATTATGGACACCCTCGACCTTGCCAACGATTATGTGAACTTGGAATTTAAAGAATTTGAGAAGAAGCATAAAAAAGAGCTTCTCCCCGAAGTCTTCCAGTACCTGTCAGACAACAGAGATCACAGGAAGCTGTGGAAAGGCGTGCCGATCTCCAGAGACGGGAAAGTCCGCCTTCGCGACGGAAGGACAGGAGAGTACTTTGACAGCCCGGTAACGATCGGGCACATGCACTACCTGAAGCTGCATCATCTTGTGGACGATAAGATCCATGCACGTTCCACAGGCCCGTATTCTCTCGTGACACAGCAGCCGCTTGGCGGTAAAGCGCAGTTCGGCGGACAGCGTTTCGGCGAGATGGAGGTGTGGGCGCTGGAGGCTTACGGCGCGTCTTATACGCTTCAGGAGATCCTGACGGTGAAGTCCGACGACGTTGTAGGGCGTGTGAAGACTTATGAGGCGATCATCAAAGGTGAGAATATCCCGGAGCCGGGCATTCCGGAATCATTCAAAGTGCTTTTAAAAGAACTGCAGTCGCTCGGCCTTGACGTCCGCGTGCTTCGCGACGACAACACGGAAGTTGAGATTATGGAGACGGTAGATATGGGGGAGACGGATTTCCGCTCTCTGATCGAAGGGGACAGGAAATACCGGGAGGAGAGCAATTTTGGAGAACAAGGCTACACGGAGCAGGAGTTTGAGGGGGAACAGCTTGTCGATATCGAAGCTGAGGAAGAATCAGACGAGGACTTCGAGATAGAGTTTGAAGAAGCGGATGACTTTGCATATGATGATTTATCAGACATTGATGAATAGGGAGGGGTGCCAGTATGCCAGAAAACATGAAGGAACACTCATATCAGCCAATGACCTTTGATGCGATTAAGATCGGTCTGGCTTCGCCTGATAAGATCCTGGAGTGGTCAAGAGGAGAGGTTACAAAGCCGGAGACCATCAATTACAGGACGCTGAAGCCTGAAAAGGACGGCCTGTTCTGTGAGAAGATCTTCGGGCCCAGCAAAGACTGGGAGTGCCACTGTGGCAAGTATAAGAAGATCCGGTACAAAGGCGTTGTCTGCGACCGCTGTGGAGTAGAGGTGACCAAGGCGAACGTGCGCCGTGAGCGCATGGGGCATATCGCTCTTGCAGCCCCGGTATCCCATATCTGGTATTTTAAAGGGATCCCAAGCCGTATGGGGCTGATCCTTGATCTGTCGCCAAGGACGTTGGAGAAGGTGCTGTATTTTGCTTCCTACATTGTGCTTGACAAAGGCCAGACGGATCTCCAGTATAAGCAAGTACTGTCGGAGCAGGAATACCAGGAGGCCCGCGAGAAATGGGGGAGCGCATTTCGTGTAGGGATGGGCGCAGAGTCCATCCAGGAGCTGCTGCAGGCGATCGATCTTGATGCAGAATACGAAGAGCTGCAAAAAGAGCTGAAAGGCGCGACCGGGCAGAAGAGGGCAAGGATCGTGAAGCGTCTGGAAGTGATCGAGGCGTTCCGCGAGTCCGGTAATAAGCCGGAGTGGATGGTTATGTCCAATATCCCGGTGATCCCGCCGGATCTGCGCCCGATGGTGCAGCTTGACGGAGGGCGCTTCGCAACGTCTGACTTAAACGATCTGTACAGAAGGATCATTAATAGAAATAACCGTCTGAAACGCTTGCTTGAACTGGGGGCGCCGGACATTATCGTAAGAAATGAAAAAAGAATGCTCCAGGAAGCGGTGGATGCGCTGATCGACAACGGCCGCCGCGGGCGTCCGGTCACAGGGCCGGGAAACAGGGCGCTGAAGTCTCTTTCTGATATGCTGAAAGGAAAATCAGGACGCTTCCGCCAGAACCTTCTGGGCAAGCGTGTAGACTATTCTGGGCGTTCGGTTATCGTCGTAGGGCCGGAGCTTAAGATCTACCAGTGCGGCCTGCCCAAAGAGATGGCTATCGAGCTGTTTAAGCCTTTTGTAATGAAGGAGCTTGTACAGAATGGGGCGGCGCATAATATTAAGAATGCTAAGAAGATGGTAGATCGTCTTGAGGATGAAGTGTGGGATGTACTGGAAGAGGTCATTAAGGAGCATCCGGTCATGCTGAACCGCGCCCCTACGCTTCACAGATTGGGCATTCAGGCATTTGAGCCGATTCTCGTAGAGGGGAAGGCGATCAAGCTCCACCCACTTGTGTGTACGGCTTACAATGCAGACTTTGATGGGGATCAGATGGCGGTCCATCTTCCGCTGTCAGTAGAGGCACAGGCAGAATGCCGTTTCCTTCTGCTGTCTCCGAACAATTTACTGAAGCCGTCCGACGGCGGGCCGGTTGCGGTCCCTTCGCAGGATATGGTGCTTGGCATCTACTATCTGACGCAGGAGAGGCCTGGAGCGCTAGGTGAAGGAAAGTCATTCAAAGATGTGAACGAGGCTATCCTGGCCTATGAGAACGAGGCTCTGACTCTGCACTCACGTATTAAAGTGCGTGTGTCCAAGAAGATGGCGGACGGGACTGAAAAATCCGCGGTTATTGAGTCCACGCTGGGGCGTTTTCTCTTCAATGAGATCATCCCGCAGGATCTTGGATTCGTCGATCGTGAGATAGAAGGGAATGAGCTTCTTCTGGAGGTGGATTTCCATGTAGGGAAGAAGCAGCTGAAACAGATTCTTGAGAAGGTAATCAATACGCATGGCTCTACGGCTACGGCGGAAGTGCTTGACGACGTGAAGTCCATTGGCTATAAGTATTCGACTCAGGCAGCCATGACAGTGTCTATCTCTGACATGACAGTGCCGGAGAAGAAGCCTGAGCTGATCGCCCAGGCGCAAGATACCGTGGATAAGATTATGAAGAACTTCAAACGTGGCCTTATCACAGAAGAAGAGCGTTACAAAGAGGTCGTAGAGACTTGGAAGACTACGGACGACGCGCTTACAGAAGAGCTTCTTGGCGGGCTTGACAAGTACAATAACATCTTTATGATGGCCGATTCCGGCGCCCGTGGCTCTGATAAGCAGATTAAGCAGCTTGCCGGAATGAGAGGGCTTATGGCAGATACTACCGGGCGTACAATCGAGCTCCCGATCAAGTCTAATTTCCGTGAAGGGCTGGACGTACTGGAGTATTTCATGTCTGCTCACGGAGCGCGTAAAGGGCTTTCCGATACGGCTCTTCGTACAGCTGATTCAGGGTATCTGACGAGACGTCTTGTGGACGTATCGCAGGAGCTGATCATCCACGAGGTTGACTGTGTGGAGAAGGGCACCGATCTTCCGGGCATGTACGTGCGTGCGTTTATGGATGGGAAAGAAGAGATCGAGAGCCTTCAGGAGCGTATTACAGGGCGTTATCTTTGCGAGGATATCGTCGATAAAGACGGGAATGTGCTGGTGAAGGCGAACCATATGGTAACGCCGAAGCGGGCAGAGACGATTATCAAAAAAGGCGTGAACAGCAAGGGCGAGCCGCTTACAAAGATTAAGATCCGTACGATCCTTACTTGCCGTTCTCACAATGGTATCTGTGCAAAATGTTATGGAGCCAATATGGCGACAGGAGAGCCGGTCCAGGTAGGCGAGGCAGTGGGGATCATCGCTGCACAGTCTATCGGCGAGCCGGGGACGCAGCTTACGATGCGTACTTTCCATACCGGTGGTGTCGCAGGCGACGACATCACACAGGGTCTTCCGCGTGTGGAGGAGCTTTTTGAGGCGAGGAAGCCAAAGGGGCTTGCGATCATCACAGAGTTCGCAGGAACAGCTACCATCAATGATACGAAGAGGAAGCGCGAGATTATCGTGACAAACAATGAGACGGGCGAGACGAAGGCTTATCTGATCCCTTACGGCTCCCGCATCAAGATCCAGGATGGCGCCGAGCTCGAGGCCGGGGATGAGCTGACAGAGGGAAGCGTGAATCCGCATGATATCCTGAAGATTAAAGGCCTGCGTGCAGTCCAGGATTATATGATCCAGGAAGTGCAGCGCGTATACAGGCTGCAAGGTGTAGAGATCAATGATAAGCACATTGAGGTCATCGTGCGCCAGATGCTTAAGAAGGTCAGGATTGAAGAGGCTGGGGATTCAGAGTTCCTTCCGGGAACGAATGTGGATATTCTTGAATTTGAGGACAGGAATGCTGAGCTTGAGTCAGAGGGAAAGACTCCTGCAGTGGGAGAGCAGATCATGCTCGGTATTACAAAGGCGTCCCTTGCGACCAATTCCTTCTTGTCGGCAGCGTCCTTCCAGGAGACGACAAAGGTCCTGACAGAAGCTGCCATTAAGGGCAAGGTCGATCCACTTATCGGCCTGAAAGAGAATGTTATCATTGGTAAGCATATCCCAGCAGGAACGGGAATGAGGAAGTACCGTGATATCCAGCTGGAAGGCAGTATGCTTTTGGAAGATGAGCTCTTCTCAGAAGAGCTTCCAGAAGAGTTTCCAGAGGATCTGGAGGATCTGGAGGATTTGGAAGAGATGGAATTTTCAGAGCTTCTGGACGAAGAAGAGGAAGAAGAGAAGGAAGAAGCAGAAGAAGCCGTAGTTGTAATGGAATAAGGCTATAGATGAAAAGTGGCGCGGGGCGGAAGCTCCGCGCTATTCCTGTTTTGCGGAGGAGTTTTTCTACGAGGCATTCTGCAAGATGTACTTGCAGAACGGCCTGTTTTTGTATATGATATAACTAGCGTCTTTGTACACCGACGCTATCGTTTAACAATAGTTTAGGAGGGTTCCTATGAAAAAACCGGTATTGGTGATTATGGCGGCGGGTATGGGAAGCCGCTATGGTGGATTGAAGCAGATTGATCCGGTGGATGACGACGGTCATATTATTATGGATTTTTCCGTATTCGATGCCAGAAGAGCAGGATTTGAGAAAGTAATCTTTATTATTAAGAAGGAAATTGAGGCGCACTTTAAAGAGGCGATAGGAGATCGCATGGCGCAGTATATGGAAGTGGCTTACTGCTATCAGGAGCTTACGGATCTGCCGGACGGGTATGAAGTCCCGGAGGGGAGGACGAAGCCATTTGGAACGGCGCACGCGGTACTTAGCTGTATTAATGAGATAGACGGCCCGTTTGCTGTAATTAACGCGGACGATTATTACGGGGCGGAGGCATTCCGGCTAATCTATGATTATCTTTCGTCTCATGAGGATGATGATAAGTACCGCTACACAATGGTGGGGTATAAGCTTGCCAACACGGTGACGGACAATGGGCATGTTGCCAGAGGAGTGTGTGATATGAATGAGAAAGGCGGGCTTATTGCTGTCAATGAGAGGACGCAGATCGAGAAGCGCGACGGCGGCATTGCTTATACGGAGGATGGCGGGGCTACATGGATCCCGCTTCTGGAAGAAGCGATCGTGTCTATGAATATGTGGGGATTCACAAAAAGCATCTTAAAAGAGATCCGGGACGGATTCCCGGCATTTCTTGATAAAGGGCTTGCCGAGAACCCAATGAAATGTGAATATTTCCTTCCAGCAGTCGTAAGCAGGCTCTTGGGCGAGGGCCGTGCGACGGTAGCCGTCCTTAAGTCCGCAGATAAGTGGTACGGTGTAACTTACAAAGAGGATAAGCCGGTCGTTGTGGCGGCGATCCGGAAGATGAAGGAAGACGGGCTCTATCCGGAGCGGCTGTGGGAGGAGTAGGCAGATGGCGAAGGTAATGAGAAAACAGATTGATGAGGCGATCGCGAATTTTAAATACGAAGGCATTCTTGTGGCGGACAGGGCATATGGAAGCGGGCATATTAACGATACGTTCCTTCTCATATTCGACCATGGAGAAGAAGGGCAGAGCCGTATGATCCTCCAGAGGATGAATAAGAACGTCTTTCCAAGGCCCGTAGAGCTTATGGCGAATATCAAGGGGGTAACTTCCTGGCTTCGGAAGAAGATCGAGGAGAACGGGGGCGATCCTGACAGGGAGACATTGACCGTTGTGTCGACCGTAGACGGAGAGCCATACTTTATAGATTCGGAAGGGGACTATTGGCGTTCTTATCTTTTCATTACGGATGCAACAAGCTATGACCAGGTGGAGAAGGTGGAGGATTTTTATGAGAGCGCGGTGGCATTCGGGAATTTCCAGAGATTGTTGGCAGATTACCCGGCAGATACATTGTATGAGACCATTGAAGGATTCCACAATACAAAGAAGCGCTTCGCCACATTTAAGAAAGCGGTAGAGGAAGATGTGATGGGACGTGCGGCGTCTGTCCAGAAGGAGATCCAATTCGTGCTTGACAGGGAGGACGTAGCAAACTATCTGTGCGACCTTCTGGAGAAGGGGGAGATCCCTTTACGCGTCACGCATAATGATACGAAGCTGAACAACATTATGATTGACGATCATACGGGAAAGGCGATCTGTGTCATCGATCTGGACACAGTCATGCCAGGGCTTGCGATGTATGACTTTGGCGATTCTATCCGTTTTGGTGCGAGTACTGCGGCGGAAGATGAAGTAGATCTTGACAAAGTATCATGTAGCATGGAGCTTTTTGAGGCATATGTGAGAGGCTATATCGAAGGATGCGGAGGAAAGCTCACGAAGAGGGAGATCGAGCTTATGCCGATGGGCGCTAAGACAATGACGTTTGAGTGTGGGATGCGTTTTCTTACGGATTACCTTCAGGGAGATACGTATTTTAAGATTCACAGAGAGCGTCACAATCTTGACCGCTCCAGGACGCAGTTCAAGCTGGTTGAAGATATGGAGAACAAATGGGATGTTATGAAGGAGATTATTAACAAGTATAACTACTAGGAGGCGGATATTATGGCAAAGATATTGATTACAGGCGGGGCGGGCTACATCGGGAGCCACACTGCGCTGGAGCTTTTAAATGCGGGTTATGAGGTTACGGTCTACGATAATCTTAGCAACTCCTCTGAGGAGTCTTTGAAGAGGGTAGAGGAGCTGACCGGGAAACAGATCCATTTTTACGAAGGAGATGTTCTGGATGGGGAATGTCTTTCGAAGGTGTTTGAGGCTGAGAAGGTGGATGCAGTGATCCACTGCGCGGCACTTAAGGCTGTGGGAGAATCTGTAGCGAAGCCTCTTGAGTATTACCAGAATAATATTACGGGAACGCTTACGCTTATGGATGTAATGCGTAAAGCCGGTGTGAAGAATATTGTGTTCAGCTCTTCTGCTACGGTGTACGGAAGCCCGGAGATCATCCCTATTACAGAGGAATGTCCAAAGGGCGAATGTACGAATCCATACGGTTGGACAAAATCCATGATGGAGCAGATTATGACGGATACGCAGAAGGCGGATCCAAAGTGGAATGTCATCCTTCTTCGCTATTTTAATCCGGTGGGCGCACATAAGAGCGGGCGGATTGGCGAGGACCCGAAAGGGATCCCGAATAACCTGATGCCGTATATCTCACAGGTGGCAGTGGGAAAGCTGGATAAGCTTGGAGTTTTTGGAGATGATTATGATACGCCGGACGGGACTGGCGTCCGCGATTATATCCATGTGGTCGATCTTGCGATCGGGCATGTAAAGGCGATCGACTATATTTTTACAGACCCGGGGCTTGACGTTATCAATCTCGGGACTGGGTCAGGCTATTCTGTGCTGGATATGGCAAAAGCATTTGGGAAAGCCTGCGGGAAGGAGATCCCGTATGAGATTAAGCCGCGGCGTGACGGCGATATCGCTATGTGCTACGCAGACCCTGCGAAAGCGCTTAAGGTTCTTGGCTGGAAGGCGGAGCGCGGGCTTGAGGAGATGTGCGAGGACACGTGGAGATGGCAGAGCCAGAATCCGAACGGCTATGCCGCATCAAACTGATATTTCAGATCCAAAGGCGCTAAGGCGGGCTCTTTGTTAGAGGTAAAGATATGAAAGACAATCAGAAAGATAATCAGAAGGTTCAGTTAAAAGGGCAGCTTAAAATGTATATGCAGTGGCCGGGGTTCATGGCTGTGCTTCTTGTGGCTATGGACATCTGGGTCTACCGGATCGACAGACGGGCAGGGCTTTTAATGTTCCTGTTCGTAGCGATCTACATTTTTATGGCCTCGATTTTGTATTTTTACGGCAAGTCTCTTATTATGAAAGATCTGATCGAGTTCGCCGTCCAGTATGGTATGGTGCAGAATACGCTGCTCAGGGAGCTGGCCGTGCCTTATGCCATGCTTTTGGATGACGGGAGGATGGTCTGGAAGAACGAGCAGTTTGAGAAGATTCTGGGAAAGAGGCATTCCAGAGAGCTTTACTTGAGCAAGTGCATGCCGGAGCTGAACCGCAGTATTTTCCCCCGGGAGGAGAACGACGTCGTAGAGATGGACGTTTACTACGAAGATCGGGAATATAAGGCGGAGCTTCGGAAAGTTTCCGTAGCAGGCTTCAATGAGACGGAGAAGCTGCTGGAGCTTCCAGAGAAAAAGGAGCATTTTATTGCGGTCCATTTACAGGATATGACGGAACTGAACCGCTATATTAAGGAAAATGAAGAGCAGCGCCTTGTTGCAGGGCTGATTTATATTGACAATTACGATGAAGTCATCGGCAGTGTGGAGGAAGTGCGCCAATCGCTCCTTGTAGCGTTGGTGGACAGAAAGATCAACCAGTACATTGGCAGGGTTGACGGAATCGTTAAGAAGACTGAGACAGATAAATATTTTATCGTATTGAAGAAGCAGTACTTTAAGGAGCTGGAAGAAGATAAGTTCTCTCTGTTAGAGGATGTAAAGACGGTGAATATCGGAAACAGCATCCCTGTGACTTTGAGCATCGGACTGGGGCTTTCACGAGAGGCCTATGCCCAGAGCAACAATTATGCCCGGGTGGCGATCGACCTTGCGCTGGCAAGAGGGGGCGATCAGGCGGTCATAAAAGAGGGGAGCGGGATTACGTATTATGGTGGTAAGCGGGAGCAGGCATCAAGGAATACCCGCGTGAAAGCCCGCGTGAAAGCAGAGGCTCTACGGGAGTTCATCACTATGAAGGACAGGATCTTTGTCATGGGGCATAAGCTGATGGACGTGGACTCATTTGGAGCGGCCATCGGCGTCTGCCGTGCCGCAACGGTGCTGGGCAAGAGGGCGCAGGTAATCCTTAACGAAGTGTCGGCGTCTCTGCGCCCAATCTATAATAAATATGTGGAAGACTCGAATTATCCCGAGGATATGTTCCTGACTTCGGAAGAAGTATTGGCTCTGGCGGATGAGAATTCCCTCGTTATCGTGGTGGATACGAGCCGCCCGAAGATGACGGAATGTGAGGAGCTTCTGCATATTGCCAAGACGATAGTGGTCCTTGACCACCACAGGCAGAGCAGCGACAATATTGACAACGCAGTGCTTTCTTATATTGAGCCGTATGCCTCGTCTGCGTGTGAGATGATTTCCGAGGTCCTGCAATATATTGTGGATGACGTGCGGATTCCGAGGCTGGAAGCCAGCAGTATGTATGCCGGGATCATGATCGATACGAACAACTTTGTAAACCGTACAGGTGTGCGGACCTTCGAGGCCGCAGCATTCTTAAGGCGGAGCGGAGCGGATATTACGCTTATACGCAAAATGTTGAGGGACGACCTGGAGTCTTATCAGGCGAAAGCGGAAATTATACGCAGCGCAGAAGTGTATCATGAGAAATTCGCCATTGCCAGAGGCGAGCATCTCAATGTGGAGAGCCCGACTATCATTGGCGCTCAGGCGGCCAATGAGCTGCTGGATATAAGTGCGATCAAGGCGTCTTTCGTTCTTACGGAATATAATGGAAGGATTTATGTCAGCGCCCGTTCCATTGATGAAGTTAATGTGCAGATCATAATGGAAAGGCTGGGCGGAGGCGGGCATATGAATGCTTCTGGGGCGCAGTTTGACCACACGGACATGGAAAAGGCTGTAGAGAGCGTGAAACAGGTGCTGGATGACATGATCAGGAAAGGAGATATATAGATGAAAGTGATATTGACAGAAGATGTAAAGTCTCTTGGGAAAAAGGGCGAGATCGTAGAAGTGAGCGACGGCTATGCAAGAAACTTCATATTGAAGATGAAGAAGGGCGTTGAGGCCAACAATAAGAATATGAACGATCTGAAGCTTAAGAAGGCCAATGACGAGAAGCACGCGCAGGAACAGTATGAGGCGGCGCAGGAGCTGGGAAAGAAGATAGAGGCAGGGAAGGTCGAGCTGTCCATCAAGACAGGAGAAGGCGGAAAGGCGTTCGGCTCTGTGTCTTCGAAGGAGATCGCGGCGGAGGCGAAAGCCCGGCTGGGGCTTGATATTGATAAAAAGAAGATCCAGCTAAAAGAGACCATTAAGACGCTGGGGACTTTTGAAGTCCCGGTAAAGCTGCATCCGAAGGTGACTGCGAACCTTACCGTAGTCGTGACAGAAGAGGCGTAGGAGGAAGCGGTATATGGAAGAGGCGCTTATAAAAAGGGTCATGCCTCACAGTATCGAGGCAGAGCAATCCGTCGTAGGCGCGATGCTGATGGACAGAGACGCGATTATGACCGCGCTGGAGATCATCAGCGGAAAAGACTTCTATCAGACGGCGTACGGGGCTATTTTTGACGCCATGGTAGAATTGTTCAATGAGGGCAAGCCAGTAGATCTGGTGACGCTTCAGGAGCGGCTCAGAGAAAAGGATGTGCCCCCGGAGATTACAAGCCTCGAATTTGTCAAGGAATTGGTGACGGCAGTCCCCACTTCTGCAAATGTGAAATATTATGCTGATATTGTAGCTGATAAGTCTATGATGCGGAAGCTCATTAAATTGAATGAAGAGATCTGCAACATTTGTTATGCAGGTAAGGAACCGCTGGAGAGCGTTCTGGAAACGACGGAGAAGTCTGTGTTCGACCTGCTCCAGAGGCGGGGCGCGGAAGATTATACAGCTATTAAAGAGATTGTCCTGACCGCCCTTGACCGGATTGAGAAGGCATCTAAAAACAAGGGCGTGGTGACGGGGATCCCGACAGGGTTCATCGATCTGGATTACAAATTGTCGGGATTGCAGCCTTCTGATCTCATCCTTGTGGCGGCCAGGCCGTCTATGGGGAAGACGGCTTTCGTCCTCAATATCGCGCAATATGTTGCGTTCAGGAAAGAGAAGGGCGTCGTCATATTCTCGCTGGAGATGGCGAAGGAGCAGTTGGTGAACCGTCTGTTCGCGCTGGAGGCCCAGGTGGATTCTCAGGCGCTCAGGACAGGGAACCTTAAAGATTCTGATTGGGAAAAGCTGATAGAAGGGGCCGGGATCATCGGACAGTCGAATCTGATCATTGATGATACGCCGGGCATCTCTGTGTCAGAGGTTCGGTCTAAATGCCGGAAATATAAGTTGGAGCATGACATACAATTGATTATTATAGACTATCTGCAGCTGATGTCAGGAAGAGTGGGAAGCCGCGTTGAATCAAGGCAGCAGGAGATTTCAGAGATATCTCGTTCGCTAAAGGCTCTTGCGAGGGAGCTTAATGTGCCGGTGGTAGCGCTCTCTCAGTTAAGCCGCGCGGTGGAGTCAAGGCCGGACAAGCGCCCGATGCTTTCAGATCTACGTGAGTCGGGAGCTATTGAGCAGGATGCAGATGTGGTGATGTTCATTTACCGGGATGAGTATTATAATCGAGATTCTGATTACAAGAAGCAGGCTGACATCATTATTGCAAAGCAGAGAAACGGCCCTGTAGGGACCGTTCATCTGGCTTGGCTTGCAGATTATACGAAGTTTGCGAACTTAAGTAGGCAGGAATAATTGTTTGAGCTTACTGACTGGACCGCTCTGAGCGGCAGATTTCCGATAGGACTGCTGCTGTCTGATGAGCTGGTCCAGTTTTTTAAACTGTTCTTCTTCCTGTCGCTCTTTTGCATCCAGGAGGAAGGACATCTCTCTGCTGAACATGGATAGCAGGACTTCGTTGTTATTCTGCAACATACGCTTCATATGTAACTGCTCTCTTGTACGTTTAATGTCGGGGATCAGCCCTTTTAATTCTTCGAAAGGGACTCCCTGCTCATACAGTTCTTTAATACAGCCATATAATTTAGCATCATCTTTCGTCTCAAGCTTCAATTGTTCCAGTGCATTTCCCATAATCGTACCCCCTTATTAATGAATGCTTGTCTGTATGTAACGTAAGGATAGCATAGAGGAAGTGCGAAGAAAGTCAAAGAGGGTCGGAGGCGCATAGAAATTTTTATTGTATGTGATATATATTTGATATATATGTAATAGAACAAAGAGGACAAGTCCGCTTCAGCTCCCTAAATCCTTCACTCATGAGGGACTTGACCGCTTTACTGCGCCGAGTGCGGTCACGTAGTGACATTTTCTGCTCGCACGAGCGCGCATCCTCCCAGAGGGTTTTTATCATATAGGGAACGAAGTTTCCTATATGATAAAAAACATTGCCGACAGGGATGTTGTCCTGCCGGCAATGTTTTTCTGCATTATTTTGATGCGATTAGCCCTGGGAGATTGCTCCTGTCGGGCACTGGTCTGCACAAGCGCCACAATCAACACAAGCGTCAGCATCGATCTCGTAGTGGCTCGCGCCCTCGGAAATAGCGCCTGTCGGGCACTGGTCTGCACAAGCGCCACAGCTTACACACTCATCACTAATTACATGTGCCATTGGTATGTACCTCCTTCTTGGAATCAATAGACAGTAACTATTTTGTCTATTCCTATCATAATACAAACAGATAAAATATACAAGTAGGAAAAATTTAAGAAATTTTTCAACAAATTTTCACGGAATTAGTGTATAGTGGTTGATATTAGTAATTATGCGAGGAGAAATGAGAAATGAAGAAGATCCAGAGCCTGACGGCAATCACGTTATGCCTGGCGCTTGGGCTTGGCGCCTGTTCGCCAAAGGCAGATGAGGAGCATAAGACAGCGGCTGAGAAAAAGATAGAGGCAGCCAAGGATGAAAAGAAGAAGGATGTCAAGGAGTATCAGGAGAAATTGGATCAGATCTCTCCTGCTGCTTATAGAGATGTATCTGGGCTTAATCTGGAACCGGGCTCTTATATTTCCATTATCGGGAAGAAAAGCAGCGGAGAATACTGGGAGCAGGTAGAGGCCGGAGCGAAGCAGGCGGCTGCTGATATAAATGCGCTTCTCGGGTATGAGGGGAAGGACAGGGTGAGAGTGGATTACAGCGGCCCTTCGACAGCCGGAAAGGTGGATGAGCAGGTGAATATTCTTGATGAAGAATTGGCCAGATATCCGACGGGAGTCGGTATATCCATCATAGACGCGCAGTCTTGTGAAGTACAGTTCGATCTGGCAGCGGCGAACGGCATCCCTATTGTGGCTTTTGACTCGGCCAGTGATTATCAGGGGCTTATGGCCACTGTATCAACAGATAATGTGGGGACCGGTCAGATGGCGGCGGACAAGATGGCCGAGATGATGGGAGGTACGGGAGAGATCGTAATCTTTGCTGAAAATACGAAGTCTATGTCCATAGAGGAGCGACAGAGAGGGTTTACAGAACAGATTGGTTCGGAACATCCGCAGATCAGTGTTTCCGGGGTCTATTATATGGATAGCCTGGAACAAATAAAGAGGCTTATCGTTCAAGAAGATCAGATCGGTATAACAGGTGAAGCCGGATCATATGAGGGCTCCGTAGTGGATGAAGCCGCAATCGCCGAGATTACCGACGAAGAGGCGTTAGATTATATACTGGAAAAACATCCAGATGTAGCAGGATGCTTTGCCACAGACGGCACGACCGTAAAAAAGGTGACAGACGCTCTCGCCCGTGCAGAAAAGGCAGATGTCACAGTAGTTGCATACGATGGAATGCCAGAGGAGATAGAGGCGTTAGAAGATGGAAAGATAGACGGCCTGGTCGTACAGAACCCTTTCGGTATGGGCTACGCATCCGTAGTGGCGGCCGCAAGAGCCGCCCTTAACATGGGGAATGAAGCGTACATCGATACAGGCGTCACCTGGATGGAGAACTAGGGACGGGGGTATTCTGAGCCGGGACACTGCGTAAGCGGTGTCCCGGCGGAAGAATCCCCCCGTCCCTAACGTTTTCCGCGTAAGCGGTGTCCCGGCGGAAGAATCCCCCCGTCCCTATATCACCTTCGGAAGCGAGAAGATAAATTCCGTCCCCACTCCTTCAGTGCTCACTACGTTTATGTTCTCGCCATGCGCCTGGATTGCCTCTTTTACGATAGCAAGGCCTAAGCCTGTACCTTTCTTGTCTTTGCCGCGGGAGGCGTCGGTCTTGTAGAACCTCTCCCAGATTTTATTGAGGGCGCTTCTCGGGATCCCGATCCCGTCGTCTTTTACGGAAGTGTATACTTTGTCGCCGCGCTCGGTCGTCTCAATGGTGATGCCAGAGTCGGGGTCGCTGAATTTGATGGCGTTGTCCAGCAGGTTGTAGAGGACCTGCTGGATTTTCCGCTTATCTGCCATAACTTTTAAGTGCTTCGTGGCAAAGATAAGCTCAATGGAGATTTTTTTCTGCTTGCAGCGCCCCTCGAAAGAGGCGGCCACATTTTTAATAATCTCATGTATATCAAAGGGCTCCTTATCAAGAAGAAGGTTCTGGGTGTCGAATTCATTAAGAGTGAGAAGATCCTGAGTAAGATCTGTAAGCCGCTCTGTCTCAAACAGGATGATCTTCAAATATTTCTCCTGGAGCTCTGCCGGTATAGTCCCGTCGGCCATGGCTTCTACATATCCTCTGATGGAAGTCAGGGGAGAGCGGAAGTCGTGGGAGACGTTTGCCACGAATTTCTTCTGATAATCCTCCATATCCTGGAGCTGGGAGGACATGTAGTTTAAGGAGGCGGAGAGATAGCCCATCTCGTCCTCTGTATTGACCGGTATCTCGTAGTCCAGGTTGCCGGAAGCATATTGCTTGGCAGCTTCTGCGATTAAGTTCAGAGGGCGGTACACGAAGAAATGGAAAGCGAGCAGTATGACGAAAGAGAGCGCGTAGATTACGATCAGTGTAACAAAAACGGACATCTTGAGGGTATTCAGGATCATATCCAGGTCGCTCATGTCTTTGTGTACGAGGAGATAGCCTTTTGGGGAGTAGCCGTCTACCACGGGCGAGATGACAGTGATGACGTCCTCTTCAAAATATTCATGGTAATCTCCCACAAGGTATTGGGAGCCGCCTGTTTCCGCAGGATTGAAGGCTTCGATTGCCGCCGGGGCGGAAGGGAAGCTTTCCGATTGTGCAGAAGCGATCAGGCTCCCGTCCCGATCTACGAACCATACGGCGGCATTTAGCTGCGCCTCCATGCCGGAGAGCTGCATACGGACATCACTTAAAGAAATCTGCTCGGAGAAATAGCCAGGCAGATAATCGGACGCCATCTGTGTGGCCTGGCGGTAAAGGTTCGTGGCGATATTCCCGATAAGGGGCGCTTCTGCAAGATTGGGAGTGAGGATGGCCACAGTAAACACGCTTAAAAAGCCGAAGATGATATATACGATTATAAATTTCAGGTACAATGTGCTTCTCATTTTACTTTGTCTCAAATTTGTAGCCGATTCCCCAGACGGTGGAAAGGCTCCACTTACTATGGTCTCTGATCTTCTCGCGCAGCCGTTTGATATGGACGTCTACAGTGCGGGTGTCCCCGATGTATTCATAGCCCCATATCTGATCCAAAAGCTGTTCCCGGGTGAACACTTGATTAGGGGAAGATGCGAGGAAGTACAGCAGCTCCAGCTCTTTTGGGGGCATCTCCACATTTTGCCCGTCCACGATGACGGAATAGTTTGTAAGATTGATGGTGATGCCAGGATATTCCACGACTTTCCCTTTCGCTTCCGCAGAGGCCTCCTGCTTTGGGATGGCCTGATAACGGCGCAGCACGGCTCTTACGCGGGCGACCAGCTCTTTTGGGTCGAACGGCTTCATAATATAATCGTCAGCCCCCAGCTCAAGCCCTAATACTTTGTCGAATACTTCCCCCTTTGCGGAAAGCATGATAATGGGCGCTCCGGAACGCGTCCGCACTTCGCGGCACACCTGGTACCCGTCAATACCTGGAAGCATCAGATCCAGAAGGATCAGATTCGGATGATACGTGTCAAAAGCAGCGAGCGCCTGCTCTCCGTCGTGTACCATCATTGTATCAAAACATTCTTTCGTAAGATAGAGAGAGATCAGCTCTGCGATATTCTCATCATCGTCGACAATCAATATTTTCTGCTTGTTTACCATAGTCATCCTCCTTATGGATCAGATTCACTTTAGCTCTGCGATGGTCACTCCTGCGTCGCCTTCTCCGAAAGCGCCCAGGCGGAATGATTTTACATGTTTCTGCCTGCGAAGGTAATTGTGGATTCCTGTCCGAAGCGCGCCCGTTCCTTTTCCATGTACGATACGGACGGAGCTTAGATGAGCCAGGCTTGCATCGTCCAGATATTTATCCAGCTCTGCGATCGCCTCATCCACTGTCTTTCCGAGAAGGTTGATCTCGGGGCTCACAGACAGAGATTTGCTCATCTTGACTTTCCCTTTGCCGCCGCCTTTTGCGGCTGCCTTTTTTAAGTAGGAAGGCTTCTCCTCGATAATCTCCAGGTCGGAGAAATGGATCTGCGAGCGCAGGATCCCTATCTGGACTGTCACGTTGCCTTTGGAGTCCGGCCTCCCGGCGACAGTTCCTGTAAGGTTCATGCTTAGGACCTTCACAGATTCGCCTGGCTTGAAATCTTCAGGCTTATAGGCCTTCTGTGGTTTAGGGGCCTCGGCCTTCATGCCTGCGCGAGCTTCCTCCATCTTCTTGCGGAGCCGTTCGCGCTCTTTTTCCATTTCTGCAGCAGAGATAGATTCCTTACCGAACTTGTGGAAGTTCCGCATAGTCTCGTCGGCCGTCTCTTTGGCCTCTGCCAGTATAGCGTGGGCTTTCTCATTGGCTTCCTGAAGGATGCGTTCCTTTTGCTCTTCCAGCTTGTGCTGCCTTTGTTCCGTCTCAGACTTTAAGCGCTCCAGCTCCCGCCTGTAGGAAGCGATCTCTTCCTGTTCTCTCTCGATAGTGCGGCGGCTTGACTCCAGATCTGTCAGCAGATCCTCAAAGGATTCATCCTGTTCGGAAAGCCTCGTGCGCGCATCGTCAATAATATGATCTGGAAGCCCCAGCTTCCCTGCGATGGCAAATGCGTTGCTCTTCCCCGGGATCCCAATGAGAAGCCGATAAGTAGGGCGCAGAGTCTCTACGTCGAATTCACAGCAGGCGTTCTCCACTCCTGGAGTGGAAAGAGCGTACACTTTCAGCTCACTGTAATGGGTCGTCGCCATAGTACGGATCCCGCGTGAATGGAGGTACTGTAAGATAGAGGCGGCAAGCGCGGCTCCCTCTGTCGGGTCAGTCCCCGCTCCTAATTCATCAAAGAGTACGAGAGAATCTTCATCTACCTTTTTCAGAAAAGATACGATATTCGTCATATGGGAGGAGAACGTGCTCAGGCTCTGCTCGATGCTCTGCTCGTCTCCGATATCTGCATAAACTTCCGTGAAGACAGACAGCTCCGACCGATCCAGAGCAGGAATGTGGAGCCCGGCCTGCCCCATGAGGGTAAAGAGCCCTACCGTTTTTAAAGAGACAGTCTTTCCGCCGGTGTTGGGGCCGGTGACAATGAGAAGGTCAAAGTCCTTTCCAAGCGTCACGGTAATGGGGACAACGGCCTTACGGTCAAGAAGCGGGTGCCGCCCTTCTCGTATATAGATCTGCCCTTCCGTGTTGAAGACGGGAAGGCTTGCGTTCATATCCAGAGCCAGCGCGCCTTTGGCGAAGATAAAGTCCAAGGTGGTCAGGATCGTATAATCTGTCCGGATATCTTCGATATATTCTGCTGCATCGGCGCTTAGACGGGCAAGAATGATCTGGATCTCTTCTTGCTCTTTGGCATAAAGCTCTTTTAAATCATTGTTCAGCTTTACTACTGCCATAGGCTCGATGAACAGAGTAGATCCTGTAGATGACTGGTCGTGGATCATGCCAGATACCTGGGATCGGTACTCGGCCTTGACTGGAATGCAGTATCTGTCTCCCCGCATAGTAATGATGGCGTCCTGCAGATAGGAACGAAGAGAGCCGTTCACCATGGAGGACAAGGTAGAGTGTACTTTATCATTCATCTGCCCGATCTGTCGGCGGATGTGTTTTAAGGCAGGGCTTGCGTCGTCGCTGATCTCCTCCTCTTCGGGTATACAGCGGCGTATCTCTGCTGCCAGCACGGACGCAGGGACAAGACTTGAGAAATATCCGTCCAGACAATCTTCTTCTGTGTCTGCATTGTCGTGCCGCCCATAGGATCTCACCCGTCCGGCAGATTCCAGAAGACGGCAGATACGGAGCAGCTCAGAGCTTCCCAGCACTGCGCCGACCTCCAGACGGCGCAGAGAGTCGCTGACGGGAGCCGCGCCTGCGAAAGAAGGACGTCCCTTTTTTACAATGCGGGTAAATGCGTCTTTTGTCTCTTCCTGTGCGGAGCGGATAGCCGAAATATCTGTCATAGGCTTTAATTTCCGGCATCGTTCTTTTCCACCGAAAGAAGACGCACGCTCTGTGAGCATATCTGTGATTTTATCGTATTCAAGTTTTGTAAACGTTTTTTTATTCATAATCTCCACCTGTTCTTTGCTTAGACTTATTCTACCCTATTTGGGCGGCAAAGAAAAGGATAAATATTGAACATTTACAGGCTATCATGTATACTGAGAAAGGGGATGTAAAGGAGCGGCCGTTATGGAAGAACAGAGAGTTCCGAAAGAAGACGAAAGGACGCCTGAGGAAGAATATTCGTTCTTGCAGGAAGTCATCAAAGATGAGATGAGAAGCGGGAAGAAGTTAAGAAGTGGGATCATGCATATGATAGGCATGGGATTTATTTTCGGCCTTGCTGCTTCCTTTACTTTTTATGTGGCGAGGCCATGGATGGAGAGCCGTTTCTGGAAGGAGCCGTCCCAAGTCACTATCCCCAGGGATGAGGAGGCAGAAGAGGAGGAACAGGCAGGAGAAGAGCCGTCAGAAGAGCCGACGCAGGAAGAAGAGCCTGTCCTGAACACAGAGAGCTACAGGCAGATGCTCCAATCTCTGAAGGATGTGGCAAAAGAGACGGAGAAGAGCATTGTGGAGATTACCGGTATCAGTGCGGAAGAGGATTGGGAAAAGGAATTAAACAGCAGCCAGTACAGTGTAGCTGGAGCGATCGTAGCGGATAATGGACAGGAGCTCTTGCTTGTGGGAAAGATATGCCCAGTGAAAGACGTCAGAGGGATCCGCGTGACATTTGCGGGGGGCGACAGCTATGAAGGGACTGAGAAGACGCGGGACGGCAATTTGGGACTGGCTGTCTATGCAGTGCCAAGAGGAGCGATCTCCGAAGACACGTGGACGAAGATCGACACGGCAGTACTGGGGAATTCCAATCTTGTGAGCGCGGGAGAGACGGCCATTGTTCTTGGGAAGCCGCTCGGGGATGCGAATTGCTACACTTACGGGATAGTTTCTACAGAGATGACTGGTAAAAATCTTGCTGACGGGCAGTATGGAGTCGTCCATACGGATATTGCGGGGACTGCGGATGCAAGCGGCGTGATCGTAAATGTCAGGGGAGAAGTCATTGGGATCGTGGAGCAGACGCTCCTGGAGGAAGAGAGCCGCAATATGCTGGCAGGCTACGGCATTTCCGACATGAAGGGCGTCATCGAGAAGCTGTCTAATGGACAGAGCGTGCCATATGTGGGTATCTACGGTGTTGACGTAACTGAGGATATGCAGGAGCAGGGGCTTCCAGGAGGGATGTATGTGAAGGAAGTGGAGCCTGACTCCCCTGCGATGACGGCGGGGATCCAGAATGGGGACGTGATTACCGGAATCGGCGATACAGGGATTACAGCGCTCTCGGACTATCATGATACCCTGATGGCAAAGAGCGAGGGACAGGAGCTCGTCCTTAAGGGATGCCGACAAGGGACAGGAGGAGAGTATGTGGCGATTGATTTTAAAGTGATTGTAGGGGCAAAGAAGTAGACGACAGATTATATAAAGAGAGGCATTTATAAAAATGAGATATATTAATACATTGGCAGCAGGGGAGACAATTCGTAACGTGTATCTGTGCAAGGGGAAGCGCCAGGCGGAGACAAGGAACGGGAAGCCATATGAGACTTTGATCCTCCAGGATAAGACGGGGATCCTCGACGGGAAGGTGTGGGATCCGAATTCCAATGCCATCGCAGATTACAGCGAGAAAGATTTCGTAGAAGTATATGGCGAGGTTATCAGCTATAACAATAACCTTCAGCTGAATATCAAACAGCTTCGCAAAGCAGGGGAGGGGGAGTACATCCCTTCGGACTATATGCCGACTACTGAGAAAAGCACGGACGGTATGTATGAGGAGCTTCTGGGCTATGTGAGGCAGATTGGAAATGGATATCTGCGCCAGGCAGTGGAATACTATTTTGTAAAAGATGAAAAATTTATAAATACATTTAAGAGCCATTCGGCAGCAAAAAGCGTCCACCACGGGTTTGCCGGGGGGCTGCTGGAACATACGTTGAGCGTGCTGCGGCTCTGTGAGTATATGGCGTCGGCTTATGCCATACTGAACAAAGACCTGTTGTACGCGGCGGCGCTCTGTCACGATATAGGCAAGACAAAGGAGCTGTCTGCATTTCCGGACAATGACTACACAGACGACGGGCAGCTGCTGGGGCACATCGTTATAGGAGTAGAGATGGTCAGCGACGCTGTGCGGAGCATTCCGGGCTTTCCTGAAAAGCTGGCGAGCGAGCTGAAGCACTGCATTATCGCCCACCACGGAGAATTAGAGTACGGGTCTCCAAAGAAGCCGGCGTTGGCGGAAGCGCTGGCGCTCAACTTCGCGGACTGTACGGACGCTAAAATGCAGACGCTGACAGAAATCTTTAAAGAGAAGAATACAAGCGACTGGCTTGGATATAATCGGCTGTTCGAGACAAATTTAAGAAAGACAAGCATTTAATCTGGGACGGGGTAAAATTGATTTTACCCCGTCCCAGATTGAGATTGGGGTAGGATATGAAGAAGAATGACATAGTGATTGTTACGATTGAGGATATAGGGATTGACGGAGCGGGCATTGGGAAAGCCGACGGGTACACATTGTTTATTAAGGGCGCTATTATCGGCGACGTGGTGGAAGCGAAGCTGATGAAAGCGAAGAAGAGCTACGGGTACGCTCGGCTGATGAAGATCCTGTCGCCGTCCAAGTTCCGCACAGAGCCTGCATGTACCTTTGCAAGAAAGTGCGGCGGCTGCCAGATCCAGGAGCTGTCTTATGAAAAACAGCTGGAGCTGAAAGAGAGGAAAGTGAAGGATGATCTTATGAGGATCGGCGAGGTTCCGGAAGCTGTGCTTCAAGAGTCTATGGAGCCGATCGTGGGCATGGAGGATCCGTTCCATTACCGTAATAAAGCCCAGTTCCCGATCGGGACGGACAAGGAGGGGAACATTGTCGCCGGATTTTACGCGGGGCGGACCCACAGCATCATCCCGAATACGGACTGCGCCCTGGGAATTCCGGCCAATAAAGATATATTGGACTGTATTCTAGCGTTTATGAAGGAGTATCGGATCCCTGCCTATGACGAAAAGAATCAGACAGGGCTCGTTCGGCATGTACTGATCCGCAGCGGATTTGTGACGAAAGAGATTATGACATGCATTGTCATAAACGGCAAGAAATTGCCCCACAGCGGGATCCTGGCGGAGAGGCTGTCCCGGATCGCCGGAATGACAAGCATTACTCTGAGCGTGAACAGAGAAAACACAAATGTGATTATGGGAAATGAGATTATACCTGTATGGGGGCAGGCATATATTACAGATTACATCGGAGACGTGCAGTATCGGCTCTCCCCCCTTTCCTTTTTCCAGGTCAACCCAGTGCAGACGGAGAGATTATACCGTCTGGCTCTTGCATATGCGGGCCTTACGGGGGAGGAGACTGTATGGGATCTGTATTGCGGCATTGGGACGATTTCTTTGTTCCTGGCGAAAGAGGCAAAGCAGGTGTACGGTGTGGAGATTGTGGAACAGGCCATTGAAGATGCAAGGGAGAATGCGAGGATAAACGGAATTCGTAACGCCACGTTTTATACGGGAAGAGCCGAGGAGATCCTCCCGGCCTGCTGCGAAGAATACGCCCGGAGACATGCCGGGGAGAGGATGCGTGCGGATGTCATTGTCGTAGACCCGCCGAGGAAAGGCTGTGATGAGACGCTGCTTCGGACAATGGTGGATATGGGGCCTGAGCGGATCGTGTATGTCAGCTGCGATCCGGCTACGCTAGCAAGAGATGTAAAGCTCCTGCGGAAGAACGGATATGAGATTCAGAGAGCCCGGGCGGTAGATCAGTTCCCACAGACGGTGCATGTAGAAGTTATCTGTTTGCTTTCCAAACTTCATGCAAAGCAGACTATAGAAGTGGAATTGAAAATGAGCGAGATGGATTTAACTGCGGCGGAGTGTAAAGCAACCTATGAGGAAATCAAGGATTATGTACTGGAACATATGGGATTAAAGGTCAGTAGCTTGTATATTGCACAGGTAAAGCAGAAATGCAGTATTATTGAAAGAGAAAACTATAACCTGTCGAAATCGGAAAATTCCAGACAGCCGAAGTGCCCGCCAGAGAAAGAAAAGGCGATAAGAGATGCGTTGGAATATTTTCGGATGATTTGATGGTAGATTAGGAATGGTGGGGGTTTTTCTTTGATTTATACTTTTGAGTGTTACTGCCGGTTTCTTAGTAAGGAAACGATAAAAGGACGGTGGTTTTATAAAAGAAAAATCATTTGCATGATATGAGTGGGCATTTGTCCTGCTGGGTGGAGAAAAACTTAATTTTGAATAAATTTGTAAAGGAGTGGGTCAATACGAAAGAACATTATAAATATAATCAATATACGAAGCAAAATGTAAGACATTCGGCATTATTTAAAGCAGTAGAGATTTTAACTTCTAAAAGAGGGCAGTCATGTTGTGTTGAAAGAAATTATGTGCGTAGATTATATGATTATTTTACTTTATCAGAAGACATAAGCCAGAATAAAGCAGAGGCGCAAAAAATTAATGTTTCGTATATAACAAATTGGGAAAAATTACATGATTCTTTTGTGGAAACAAAAAGGCCAGAAGACTTAATGGTTTGTTTTTTGAGTGGCCCAGAGCCAGACAATGATTTTCAGGAACTGATTAATCTTGGTATACTCCCTCAAAATATTTGGGGCTTTGAGTCAAATAATCAAGTATATAAAAAAGCAATTGCAACTTATGAGCAAGGGGAATATCCACAACCAAGAATCTTAAAACAGAATATAGAAACTTTTTTTCAACAGACCCCCAAAAAATTTGATATTATATACATAGATGCTTGCGGAAGTGTCCCATCCACACAACATGCATTGAGGTGTGTGTCAACAATATGTCAAAATCACCGTTTGAATTCTCCGGGGGTTATAATAACAAATTTTGCTATGCCAGATATTATGAAGGAATCTGTAGATGATTATTATGAGATAGTATCTCACTACTTATTTTTTAAAAAGTATCCATCATTAGAAGTAAAAATAGATGAAAATGGGATAAGTAATCTGGAATATCATGAAGTTTTAGAGGAAGTAACCGAGAATTTTGAATTATATTATGGCGAATTTTTATCTGCAATATTGCGCGATATACCAGCAGTTATTATACCATTACAAAGGATTGCACAAAACCCATATATAAATCAACTATTTGACTTAACAGATATAAGTAAAGATGATGAGGAGTTTATAAATATATCGAATGGGAATTCTGTGGCTAAGTATTTCTTTACTGCAAGAAAGTTATTACAGAGTGGTTTATTAGGAGAGAAGAGCCAATGCTTTTTGGGAGAGATTGGAAGCTATGAGTTATTATTAAGGGGATTAAAGATAATTGTTTTGCTGAGAAACGGAAAAATTAAATTAAAGGAAGATGTACAAAATATAAAAGAATATTTTGATTCAGGTAGAAATTTATATCAATTTCTTGATAAACCGCATAGTAATTTGTTTTTTGATATTGTTCTTAATCAGTTGTCATATCCAATGCATAATAACATTTTACATAACAAACGGTTTCAATATATTGCAAAGACGAATTGTATGTTTACAGATGTTACGGTATATGATGAATGCAGATATATTTATGAATGGTTACCAGGACTTCATCAAATTGTATCATCTTTTGAAAATATGTCATGGCAGTATGTTTTTCGTTTTGCAATAGACGGACTGGTAAAAATGAGACAAAATTATAATAATGAATTTTTTTTTCAAGGATCTATTGTTTCAAATACTGTAGAACAGTTTTCAAGTAAAAAGTTGCAAGATAGAGTAAAAGTGACTTAATATTTAAATTGAGACTAAGGAGGAAATTTACAATGTCGAATATACAGTTAGATTATTCAGATATAATGGATATTTTTAAAGAGAAACTAAAAATAGATAATATAGTAAAAAAAGTATCGTCTATTTTTCTGAACCAAAGATATGCAGGAAAAATAAATTATAAGCCGTATTTTCAGAGGAATTATGTTTGGGATGAGGAGAAAGCTACATATTTTATAGAGAGTATTTTGCTGGGAACAGAAATTCCGCCGCTTGTCTTATTTCAAACTAAAGATAAGAATGAGGTGATTGATGGAAGACAGCGATATGAAACTATAAAACGTTTTTTGGAGGATAAACTTGTTTTAAAAGACAAAGGATTACATAGTTTAAAGGTTCTTGCTGGAAAAAGATACAGTCAATTAGATTCAGACACAAAAGAATTATTTGAAGATACTAGAATTCGTATTTTGCAATTTAACGTAGTTGATGAACCTAAATTGGATGAAGAAAAAGAAGAAAAAATAAAAAAAGAAATATTTAGACGATATAATTCAGGAATTACACCATTACAGAGATATGACATTGATAGAGCCGCTTATATTAATGATAAGTTGTCGAATTTATTATATAGTAAAATATATAATAATACTGGACTTTATAATTTTTTGTGTGAAATTATTCTCCCCAAAAGTAAGAAAAAAGCAAGTAAACGGGATAAAGTAAATATTATAGTTTCGTTAATAAGAAATTTAGTAACACTTCCCTTTGTTCCTATATTTAGTTATTCGAAAGGGAGTTCAAAAACTGATATTATTTGTAAATACTATTATTTTATATTAGAAAATAAAAGCGCAGAAGAGATAATGGAAGAATTTGAGGCTGTTATTAATTATATATCGAAATTCAATTCTGTATGTAAAGAACGAAATAATTATCTATATGATAGCAAATTATTTTATGAGGTGCTTTATTGGGCTATAAGTATTGTATTACAAAATGGAGGAGAAATTGAAGACAATAGAATTGAACTGGTTTTCGATTACATAAGTAATGCCAGTGAAAATCATAAATTATGGGATAATATAATAAATAATCCACAAAGAAGTGTAGAACAAATTTTTGAGTCTACAGGCAGTCATTATTATTCAGCAATCAATAACAGATATAGATTTATAGCCAATATATTTCAAGATATATTTAAAATTGATTATCAAAAGTATATAAAGAATTCAGAAGCTTTTTCAGAGATGATGGAAAGAAGAAGTGAAAAAGATCAAATTTCACATTATAAAATTAATAAACCCTTACCAGAAACTCTAACGATTGAGGACATTATTTCTGATATGAAAAAATCTAGATTTTTAATTCGACCAGATTATCAGAGATCAGAGGTGAAAAATTTGCAAAAGGCATCATATCTGATGGAAAGTATTTTGTTGGGAATCAACATTCCGCCACTTTTTATTTATAAAAGAAAGGATAGGATAAAGGAAGTTGTAGATGGACAACAGCGTTTACTTACAATTTTAGGTTTTTTGGGAAAGACATATATAAATGAACGTGGAGAAAGTGTATGTTCTGATAAGGATAAGTTTAAGCTATCTAAATTAAAAATTCTGTCCGAATTAAATGGGAAAATGATAGATACAATAGACGATGAATTTGAAGAAAAGATTTTAGAATTTCCTATGGATATAATAGAAATAGATTCGGAACAAAATCCAGATTTTAGCCAGATAGACTTGTTTCTAAGATTAAATACAAAACCTTATCCGATTAAAGAAAATACTTTTGAAATGTGGAATGCATATATAGATAAAGATATAGTTATAAAGGTAAAAGAGATATCTATCAGATATGAAAAGAAGGTTTTTAGAGGTAGAGATACTCGAATGAAACTTGAAGAATTAATAACTTCTTTAGCATATATTGATTATAGGATGAATCAGCCTCACACAGAAATTATAAATGTTTTAAATATATATAAACGAAATGATAGAATGTGTGCCAGAATAATGAGCAAAGATAATGTTACAAAAACATTAAGTGATTTATCAAATAGCAATCCAAAAGTTTTTGTGAAGGCATTGGAAAATGTAGAAATTTTTGTTGATAAAATATTAATGTTGATAGAGAATAATCCCGAACAATTGAGAGCCTTATTTAATCATTCAAAGAAAGGAATTCAATATAAGACAGATCAAAATTTTTATTTTTTATGGGCAATTCTTTTTGAGATTTCTGTAGAAGAACTTCAAAATAATAGGCAGGAAGAATTTAAGAGAATATCTAGAATTTTTTCTATTATTCAAAAAACACCTGCCGATTATACAACAGAAAAGTTTTTAAATGAATTAAAGTAAGTTTATCTTAAATAACTGTATTGAAAGAGTACAATCTCTGGTATTGCTAATTGCATAAATATTAGAGTACGAAAGATACAGAGAAGTAATACTGTGAAAAATAAGTTTTCATTACTATCTGTGCTGTCGGCTGAAAAGCAGCGGAATGGAGATTTGTATGATAAAAGTATAAAGAGTATTGCATAATTTAGAAATGAGGTGTATAGGTGAATAACTGGGAAACTAGGGAGCAAAAGTCGAATATCATTATTTATACAACAGAAGACGGTCTGACAAAAATTGAAACGACTTTTGACGAAGATACTGTATGGTTATCCATTGACCAGATGGCTGAATTATTCCAAAGAGATAAATCGACGATTTCAAGGCATATAAAAAATGTCTTTTCTGAGGGAGAACTGGTGAGAGAATCAGTTGTTGCAAATTTTGCAACAACTGCGGCAGATGGAAAAACCTATCAGGTTGACTATTATAATCTGGATGTTATTATCTCTGTAGGTTATCGTGTGAAATCCAAGCGCGGTACACAGTTTAGAATTTGGGCAATCAATATACTGAAAGAGTATATGCGAAAGGGTTTTGCGCTAGATGATGAACGATTGAAAAATCTGGGTGGCGGTGGTTACTTTAAAGAATTACTCGAACGAATTAGAGACATACGTGCTTCTGAAAAAGTATTTTACAGACAAGTTTTGGAAATTTATGCTACCAGTATTGATTATGACCCAAAGGCAGAAATATCTATTCTTTTCTTTAAAAAGGTGCAGAATAAAATCCATTATGCCATTCATGGTCAGACGGCAGCTGAGGTTATTTACACAAGGGCAGATGCTGAAAAAGAATTTATGGGGCTTACAACATTTGTGGGAAATCAGCCAACCTTGAAAGAAGCTGTTGTTGCTAAAAATTATTTGAGTGAAAAGGAACTTCGGGCAATGGGGCAGCTTGTGTCTGGATATTTAGATTTTGCAGAGCGTCAGGCGGAACGTGAACAGGTAATGACTATGAAAGATTGGGCAGAACATCTGGATCGTATACTTACAATGAGTGGGGAACAGTTGTTACAGGGAAATGGCAATATTTCTCATAAGCAAGCTGTTGATAAGGCAACAGATGAATATAAAAAATATAAAGCAAGAACCATCAGTGATGTAGAAGAAGATTATTTGAACTCTATAAAAATATTGGAACAAAAGACAGATAAGAAATAATGAGATATGTGATTTGGTTTGGACAACGTTGAGCATGTGGAGACGGTTGTAATGTTTTCTAAACTTAAATCAGATAAACATATTGAGGTAGAACTTCACATGGATGAGATGGATTTGACGGCAGCGGAGAGCAAGGCAACCTATGAGGAAATTAAATAGTATGTTCTGGATAAATATGGTTTTAAGGTATCAACATTAAATATTGATTAAACAAAAACCAAATGTGGCATTATTGGAAGAGAGTGCTACAAAAAACCTAACAATAAAAATGTTAAACAGCCAAAATGTATATTGGAAAAAATGCAATTAAAGACGCATTTAGATATTTTCAGATGATTTAAAAACCGAATATAAAATCCTAATAGAGCACTTACTTAAATCAAAATGAATAAGTAGATGCTCTTTTTTCTTACAAAGATAAAGTAAAGAATCTAATATTAACAAGCCATAAGGACAGCTGATTTAATACAAGTATTAGATTTAGCCGTTATAGAATTCAAATGAAAAATGTCGGTTTGAATGTCGGTTTGAATAAAACTGAAAAGAAAGTGGTTTCTCTGCTGATAGAAGATTCGGAATATACTTCTGACGAATTGGCTTCAAAGATAGGCGTGACCAAAAGAACCATAGAGCGAGCATTCAGCTCTTTGCAGAATAAAAAAGTTATAGAAAGGATTGGTTCAAAGCGTGATGGAAGTTGGATTGTCATTAAATGATTTCATGTAAAACAACAACAGCAGTTCTGGTCGTACTTTTCTACATTGCCATTATAGGAGGAGTATATAAAAGAAAATGTTGAATCAGAAATTAGGAATGGTACGATAGCTAAAATCCTGTACCTGAATAAGCCTATCGAGCAGTTTGGAAGCGGATTCAAGAGAATCCAGTATGGAAAAGCCCTACAATGGCTTCCGTCAGTATGTTTGGAGCAGGCCACAACCTCTCACATCCCCTCCTTCCAGCGCTGTTCCCGCCAGGTACGGGGAGAGACGCCGTATACATTTTTGAAGGCGCGGGAAAAATGAAGGGCGTTAGGGTAGCCGACGGCATTGCCGATGTCGCCCACATTAAGCTGCGTCAGCTTTAAAAGCTCGGCGGCCTTATTCATGCGGTATTGAAGAAGGAAATCCTGGGGGGATTTTCCAACGGTATCGTGAAAGATCTTGCTGAAATAGCTTCTGTTCAGCCCGCACGTCCGGGCGATGTCTTCTATAGAAATATCATTTTGAAAGTTTTCCTCAATAAATACCAGGGCTTCATGAACATAATAATCTCTGAGCTTATTGCCAGATCTTATCTTCATGGAAGCGGAAGAGCGAGTCAGCGCGTCCAGAAACAGATAACAATGTCCGATGAGATGAAAGGGCGCCTCATCTTTGTGGTGGACGATATAAAGCATTTCTTGCATCAGTGTCTCCCGCATCTCTTTGGAATTTGCTCGGTAAACAGGCGTGTCCGGAGACAGCCCGGCAATGGCGAGAGCCTCTTTTACACGAAGCCCGTCAAATTCCAGCCACACATATTCCCAGGGAAGCTGCTGATCGGCAATGTAGGTGTTGATCTGTCCGGGAAAGATCATAAAGCCCTGCCCGCTTTTGATGGAATATTCCCTGGTGATGCCTTTAGAATCGCCCGCCATAAGCTTTCCGGTCCCGGAAATGACATAGTGGAACAAAAAGTGGGTCCGGGCAGCAGGGCCATAGTGATGGGAAGGGGCGCAATGCTCCTTTCCGAACTGATACAGCCCCAGGTCTACAAAGTTTTCATTAGGGAAGATAGAAAACAATAAATCGCTCATTAAGCGCCCCTCCATAACGGCATAAGATTAGTTATCCTCATTACACAAGGCAAGTATAACAGACGATATACCAAAATGCTAGATGGCTTTTTAGTATATAGAGAAAAAATAACATAAAGACATAAAAATGACAAAAAGCTGATATTTTAGCACACATAAAGGCATGTTATAATGAAAACGTTCAAAAGTGTGAGCGTGAGCGAAGCGCGGATTTTGCAGGGATATGCCAGGATACTTGATAAGAGGAATGTGCTGCAGCAGTCCGGCATATGTTTCTGCAAAGGTTCATAAGGCGTAAAAAGCCGGAAAAGGAGTAAGAAAATGAGGAAAAGAAGTACAGTTCTGAGTTTAGTCTTAACAGGCAGCATGCTTGGGGCGGCGCTGCTTTCCGGATGCAGTTCGGAGGCGGACAGCCAGGGCAAGACAGTCATTGAATTGGTGCAGTATAAGCCTGAGGCTGTAGAAGTCTTTGAACAGCTGGAGGAGAAGTTTAATGCCACCCATGACGACATTCTGCTGAAGATTGACTCGCCCAATGATGCAATGACGATTTTAAAAACCAAATTTATCCGGGAGGATTATCCGGATATCATTGGAATCGGAGGAGATATGAACTATTCTCTGTTTATGGATTCCAATATTCTGGCGGATGTTTCAGATTATGAAGGCCTGAAGTCTATCAAGCCCGCGTACGTGGACATCCTGGAGGGGCTGGAGTTCGTGCCCACAGAAGGGACATATGGAGTGCCCTATGTGGCAAACGCGGCCGGAGTCCTCTATAACCGTGAGATGTTTAAGGAGCATGGCTGGGAGATACCGGAGACATGGAGCGAATTTATGAGCCTGTGCGAGGAGATTGAGAAGGAAGGCATCCAACCTCTGTATTTTGGCTTTAAGGATGTGTGGACCTGCCTGGCTCCATGGAACGCGCTTGCCGTCGACCTGGCGCCTGCGGACGTGTGCCAGCAGGTAAACCGCGGCGAGGCGACTTTTTCAGAGGAGTATCGGGAAGTTGCGGACAAAATGCTGGAGCTTGTACAGTACGGGCAGGACGGCCCTTTCGCCTACGGGTACAACGATGCCTGCACAGCCTTTGCGAACGGCGAATCTGCTATGTTCGCCATCGGAAGCTATGCTGTTCCCCAGATTAAATCCTCAAATCCCGATATGGACATTGATTCCTTTGTAATGCCTGGCGCAGATACAAAGGACGGAAATGTCCTGAACTCGGGCGTAGACTTGATGTTCTGTGTGATGGATAACTGTGAGAATAAGGAAGCGGCATACGAGGTGTTGGATTTCCTTCTGGAAAATGAAAGCATCCAGACTTACCTGGACGAGCAGAATGCGGTGCCTTGTAAGGACGAGACATTCCAGCTTGCTCCTATGCTGGACGGAATGCTGGAATACATAGAACAGGGGAAAATGACGGACTATCAGGATCACTACTATCCTACGGAGATGGCTGTAGACGCACAGATCCAGACGTTTCTCATCAATGAGGATCCAGAGGAGTTCCTGAAAAAATTCGACACAGATTGGAAGCGTTACAACCGCGATATTATCCGCAAGGTAGAACAGTACCAGGCGGAGCACGGCGATGAGTAACGAAGAAGGGAGTGGAAAATCATGAAAAATGACAGACAGAGAACGTTTTTATTGATTACGATACCGATTCTTGCCCTGTTCTTCTGCTTTAACACACTGCCTCTGATTCAGGGCGTGATCTACAGCTTTACGAATTTCCGGGGCTATGGAGAGTTTGAATGGGTAGGGCTTCGCAACTACATAGACCTGTTCGGGGATTCAAGAGTGGGGAGTTCCTATCTCTTCACCTTTAAGCTGGCCGTGGTGACGACCATTGTGGTAAATGTCTTAAGCCTTCTTTTGGCGATTGGATTAAACAGCAAGATTAAATTTAAGAGCGCCCTGCGCGGTATGTACTTTATCCCTAATATTCTGGGCGCGTTGGTTGTCGGCTATATTTTCAACTATTTCTTTACATATATCCTTCCCGCGGTGATCCAGATGATGGGTGGCAAGGGGACCAGTATGCTGGCAAGCAGCAAATGGGCGTGGGTGGCCATTATGATCGTGTGTGCATGGCAGGCGATCGCTATGAATACCATTATTTATATCTCAGGCTTACAGACGGTTCCCGAGGACGTCTATGAGGCGGGCTCCCTGGATGGAGCCACAGGATGGAGCAAGTTCAAACATCTGACCTTCCCGCTGATCCTGCCATTTTTCAGCATCAACATGGTGCTTTCCATGAAGAATTTCCTCATGGTATTCGATCAGATCATGGCGTTGACAAAGGGAGGCCCGGCACAGAGCACAGAGTCTATCTCATTCCTGATCTATAATAACGGTATGGCTGGCGGCCAGTTTGGCTTCCAGAGCGCTAACGCAGTCGTATTCTTTGTGATGATCGTAGCGATCTCCGTAGCGCAGATGAACTTTACCAGCAGAAAGGAGGAGCAGTTATAATGAAAGACAAGAACATAAAAGAGAAAGCGAACTGGCCTGTCACTATACTCTTGATCGTAGGGCTGATTACGGTTGCTTTCCCCCTTTATCTTACTATTGTGATCGCATTTAAACAGCCCTCCGAGATGACGAACAGCATTGCAGGGATCCTTTCCCTTCCTAAAAGCTTCAGCTTGGGGAATTTCGCTGAGGCGATGCGCGTGACCGATTTCTGGCGCTCGCTTGGGAACAGCGTGCTCATCACGTCTGTGACCGTTGTGCTTTCCATTGTAATACATTCTCTGATGGGTTATACCATCGGAAGAAATAAAGCGCGTAACAAGTGGTACAATCTGGCATACCTGTACGTGGTGAGCGGTATGTTCGTACCCTTTGCCATTCTGATGATGCCGCTTGTCAAACAGACTGCCCAGCTTGGAATTGATAATGTAGTTGGCGTAATCCTCTGCTATGTGGTATTCTATATGCCGATGAACGTCCTCTTATACTCTGGTTATCTGGTGAATATACCCATTGCATTGGAGGAGGCGGCGAGAGTGGACGGCGCGTCAACATGGAGGACATATTGGAGCATTATTTTCCCGATTATGAAGCCGATGCACGCGACAGTTGCTGTACTGACGGCTCTGGGAACCTGGAATGACGTGATGACGCCTCTCGTTATCTTAGGAGGAGGCGATATGAACACTTTGCCGCTTGCACAGATGACCTTCCAGACACAGTTCGGAACTAACTATAATCTGGCGTTCGCGTCGTATTTATTGGCGCTCCTGCCGATCCTGATCTTCTACATCTTCTGTCAGAAGCAGATTCTTAACGGCGTAGTAAATGGAGCGGTGAAGTAAGAAAAACAAAGCGTAGAGGAGTACACAGCATGGGAGTTATATGGAACGAGGAAAAAAAGACTTTCACTTTGCACACCAAAAACACAACTTATCAGATGCAGGCGGATCAGTACGGATATTTGTTGCATCTGTATTATGGGAAAAGGACTGGGGGCTGCATGGACTATTTGCTGACCTACACGGACAGAGGATTTTCCGGCAACCCTTACGAGGCGGGAAACGATCGCACCTATTCCCTTGATTCCCTTCCCCAGGAGTTTCCAAGCCAGGGGACGGGAGACTATCGAAGCACTGTCTTTGCGGTGAAGAATGCAGACGGCTCCTGTGCCTGTGACCTGCGCTATGAGGGCTATGAGATTTTAAAGGGGAAATACGCTCTTCCGGGCCTTCCGGCAGTCTATGCCGGGGGCGAGGAGGCGCAGACACTGAAGATATATCTGAAGGATTCGGTGACAGGGGTTGGCGTATGCCTGTTGTATGGTTTGCTTCCAGAGCTTGACATTATTACCCGAAGCGCTGTGGTGACGAACAACGGGAATGGAAAGGTATATCTGGAGAAGGTACAAAGTGCAAATTTAGATTTTGTCACAGGAAATTATGACCTGATCACTTTTTATGGAAGGCACGCCATGGAGCGGAACTTTCAGCGGATGCCTGTGAATCACGGCGGCCAGGTGATTGAAAGCAGACGGGGAGTTTCCAGCCATCAGTATAATCCTATGATGATCCTGGCAGAACGCAGCGCCTGTGAGGATTACGGAAGCTGCTATGCCATGTCTTTTGTATACAGCGGAAGTTTTAAAGGCGAGGCGGAAAAGGATCAGTACAATCAGACAAGGGTGATGCTTGGCCTCAATGACGATGGATTTTCTTATCCTCTGGAGCCGGGGAAGATATTTTATGCGCCGGAGGTAATCCTGACCTACAGCGCAGACGGCCTGGGAGCGCTCTCCAGGAATCTTCATTCCTGCATCCGCACCCATGTATGCCGCGGAAAGTACAGAGACATGGTGCGCCCGGTGCTGCTGAACAGTTGGGAGGCTTCGTATTTTAATTTTAACGGGGAGTCCATTTATGCACTGGCGGAACATGCGGCACAGTCCGGCATTGAGCTGCTGGTGATGGACGACGGCTGGTTCGGCAAACGGAACGACGACAGCAGCGGCCTGGGAGACTGGGGCGTAAACGAGGAAAAGCTTGGCGGGACGCTGAAGAACCTTATTTCCCGCATCAACGGCCTGGGACTGAAGTTTGGGATATGGTTCGAGCCGGAAGCTGTCAGTGAGGACAGCGAGCTTTTCCGAAAGCATCCGGACTGGGCGCTGGCCATACCTGGCAGGAGCCCGGTGCGAAGCAGAAATCAGCTTGTCCTCGATTTTTCCAGAAAAGAAGTGGTGGACGAGGTATTCTCTCAGATGTGCAGGCTTTTGGATGAGGAGAATATTGAATATGTGAAATGGGATATGAACCGGTCGCTGTCCGATGTGTATTCGGTAGCGACCCGGGATCAGGGACGCGTATTGTACGACTATGTACTGGGGCTTTATGACTTTCTGGAACGGCTGCTTGACAGATACCCGGATCTGCTCATTGAAGGCTGCAGCGGAGGAGGAGGGCGTTTTGATGCAGGAATGCTGTATTATACGCCGCAGATCTGGTGCAGCGACAATACTGACGCTATAGACCGCCTGCGGATCCAGTACGGTACGTCCTTTGGATATCCAGTGTCCGCGATGGGCTCCCATGTATCTGTCGTGCCGAATCATCAGACAGGAAGGGAGACGCCTATGAATACCAGAAAGGTGGTAGCCATGTCCGGGACTTTTGGCTACGAGCTAGATCTGGGGAAATTTACGGCAGAGGAAAAGCAGGAAGTGAAGAGGCAGGTGGAGGAATACCACAAATATGCGCCGCTTATTCAAAATGGCTGTTATTATCGGTTGTCGGATCCTTTTGTCGATGAAACGGGGGCCTGGGCTTTTGTGGCGCAGGATCGGTCGGAAGCTCTTCTGAATGTAGTGATGCTGGAGATCCATGGAAATATGACGCCGGTGTATGTTCGGCTGAAAGGGCTGGAAGAGGGCGCCTTTTACCGGGAAGAGAAGAGCGGGCGCTTATATCCGGCGGAGGCGCTGATGGCAACAGGCTATCCGATGCCGTTGGAGCTGGGAGCCTATCAGGCTTACCAGTATCATTTTGTGAGAGTTTCGGACTGATTGTAGATCGGCTCATGGAAAAGAACAGGAGACGGGGATTATGCCGGAAAGAAAGAAAAAGAACAGAGATTGTTTTCAAGAGCGTCTAGGGCGCCATCACGACGAGCTGCGCTGGCTGTACATGGAGCTTTATAATAACGGCGATATGTTTGGAGAGCTGTGCGACACAATGCAGAGCTTTTATAAGGAGCGGAGCGATTCTTTAAAAGAGCTGGATGGGAAGCGGGAAGAGAGCCCTGACTGGTTCCGGAAGAACGACATGCTTGGCATGATGCTGTATATTGATAATTTTGCAGGGGATCTCAAGGGAGTGAGGGAGCATATAGGTTACCTTCAGTCCTGCAATGTAAGCTGCATTCATTTGATGCCCTTTCTGGATTCCCCAAAAGGGCGTTCTGACGGGGGATATGCAGTGGCTGATTTCCGTAAGGTGAGGCCGGAGCTGGGCTCCATGGCGGATCTTCAGAAGCTTTCCAGGGAGTGCCACAGGCGCGGCATAAGCCTTTGCATGGATTTCGTAATGAATCATACCTCTGAGGAGCATGAGTGGGCGAAGCGCGCCAGAAATGGCGAGGGGGAATATATGAGCCGGTATTTTTTCTTTGATAATTATGATATCCCGGCACAGTATGAAAAGACGGTACCCCAGGTATTCCCAACCACTGCGCCGGGGAATTTCACATGGATCCCCGAGGCGGGACATCATGTTATGACTACCTTTTACCCATACCAGTGGGATCTGAATTACAAGAATCCCAGAGTGTTCAACGAGATGATGTATAATTTCCTGTTCCTGGCTAATCAGGGAATGGATGTGATCCGTATTGACGCAGTCCCCTATATCTGGAAGGAGATAGGGACGAGCTGTCGGAACCTTCGGCAGGTGCATTCCATTGTCCGTATGATGCGTATGATCAGCGAAGTGGTATGTCCGGGCGTGATCCTTCTGGGCGAGGTCGTGATGGAGCCGGAAAAGGTAGCCCCCTATTTCGGAACAGTGGAAAAACCAGAATGCCATATGCTGTACAATGTGACCACTATGGCGACTATTTGGAATTCTGTAGCTACAAGGGACGTGCGGCTCTTGAAAAAGCAGATGGATATTGTGAACCGCCTGCCCAGGGAATATACATTTTTAAATTACCTGCGCTGTCATGACGATATTGGCTGGGGGCTTGATTATCCTACGTTAAAGGAGTGGGGTATGGAGGAGGTTCCCCATAAGAAGTTCTTAAACCAGTTTTTTACAGGAAGGACAGGGGGCAGCATAAGCCGCGGCGAGCTTTACAATGAGGATCTGGCTACGGGGGACGCTCGTTTTTGCGGCACGACTGCTTCCATGTGCGGAATCGAGAGCGCAGGCTTCGAACAGGATCCGGAAAAGATGAAAGGGGCTATAGCCCTTGATATTATGCTCCATGCCTACATACTGGCACAGTCCGGGATCCCAATGCTGTACAGCGGGGATGAGATCGGACAGGTCAATGATTACACATATAAGGAAGATATGGAAAAAAGAGAGGACTCCAGATACATCCACCGTGGAAAATTCCCCTGGAAGCTGACGGAGAATATCGGGGATCCTGATACTGTGCAGGGAAAGCTTTTCCCGGCGCTTTCTGCCCTGGAGCGCCTTCGAAGGGAGGAGCCGGTATTTGCAGGGGACGCCAGGGTGTGGACTGTGGAGACAGGGAACTGCTCTGTTCTTGGTATTGGGCGCAGAATGGGAGATGAGCTGCTGATCGCCCTGTTTAATTTCCATGAAATGACGCAGGAGATAGAACTGTCTGCCGAAGAGGCTCTGACTGGGGAGAGGTTCCAGAACCTCCTCACGGGAGAGGCTTTGGATCTGGCGAAGCCGGTCGTCCTTTGCGGACATAGATTTCTGTGGGCAAAAAAAGTATATAGATAAAAAAGCATATAGATGTAGAAAGAGGACTGTCGTTTTGTGACAGTCCTCTTTGCGTCTGCTATTTTCTTGAATAGAGAACGGCTCTGGCCTCGTAGGGATTCAGTACGCCGGCTTTGTGGAAGCGATAGTTGCAGATCAGCTCTTCCCCAGGCTCGTCGAACAAACTGCAAGGAAGCTCCTGTTCTGTGAAATTGCAGGCTACCACAAGGCGCTCTGCGCCGAGGACCCGCTGGTAGGCATAGATGTTCTCGTCCTCATCCATCAGGCTCTGGAAAATCCCGTCAATGATAATGTCCCGTGATTTTCTGAGATGGATGAGCTTCTTGTAATAATGGAATACGCTGTCTTTGTCTTTCAGCGCGGCTTTGGCATTGATCAGGAGATAGTTAGGATTTACAGAGATCCATGGCGTGCCGGAAGTAAATCCTGCATTCGCAGTTTCGTCCCACTGCATGGGCGTGCGGGCATTGTCCCGGCTTACCGCCGCCAGGCGGCTCATCATGTCTTCCTCATCCACCACGCCATTTTCGGTCAGCTCCCGAAAACCGTTCAAGCTCTCAATGTCCCGGTAGTCTTCTATATGTGTGAAATAGGCGTTGGTCATGCCCAGCTCCTCGCCCTGATAAATATAAGGAGTGCCTTTCATCAAATGGAGACAGGTGGCAAGCATTTTTGCGGAGCGTTCCCGGTACATGGGGCTGTCGTTCCCGAAGCGGGAGACAGCGCGGGGCTGGTCGTGATTATCCCAGTAAAGGCTGTTCCAGGCATGGCCCTCCAATTCAGTCTGCCAATGATTCAGCGTTGTTTTTAATTCCTTCAAAGGCCGTTTTTTGGTGGTCCATTTTCCGCATCTGCCGTCCGACATGTCTGTATGTTCAAACTGAAAGACCATATTCAGCTCGCTTCCGTTAAGGTTTGCGTATTTTTTTGCCTCTTCAATCGTGACGCCGGCAGTCTCACCGACAGTGATCAGATCGAACTTGGAAAGCACCTCCCGGTTCATTTCCTGTAGGTATTCGTGGACATGGGGGCCGTTGCACACATGGGGGATGCAGTTTCCATACAGGCCTCCGGAAGCTTCTCCGTCAGGATAGGCAGGATCTTTGGAGATCATGCTGATCACATCCATGCGGAAACCGTCCACACCTTTTTGGCACCACCAAGTCATCATGTCGAAGACTTCTCTGCGGACCTTTTCGTTTTCCCAGTTCAGATCGGGCTGTTTTTTGGAGAAGCAGTGCAGATAATACATGCCGGTATTCTCGTCGTATTCCCAGGCAGAGCCGCCGAAGCAGGCTCCCCAGTTGTTGGGCGCTCTTTTTATGCCGTTCTCCTCTTTGCCGTCTTTCCATATATAGTAGTCCCGGTACTCATTATTAAGGGAGCCGCGGCTTTTGGTAAACCACAGGTGTTCGTCGGAGGTGTGGTTTACTACCAGATCCATCATCAGTTTCAGGCCGCGCCTGTGCATCTCTGAGAGCATCCGGTCGAAATCCTCCATAGTACCGAATTCTTTCATGATAGCCTGATAATCCGATATATCATAGCCATTGTCATCGTTGGGAGACTGATATACGGGGGAGAGCCAGATGACATCCACGCCCAGCTCTTTCAAATAGTCCAGATGTTCCGTAATCCCGTTCAGATCGCCGATGCCGTCTCCGTTGCTGTCCGCGAAGCTTCTGGGATAAATCTGGTAAATGACGCTTTTTTTCCACCATGCCTGTTCCATTTTCATACCCTCTCTTTCCGGTATATAGTTCTTTTGGATTCATTATACAGAGTTTGAGTGCTTTTGGCTAGACGATTCCTTTTATATTGTGATAAACTATATGATAAACTTATAGAAAGGAGCGGATCCATGGCGTTTGATTATAAGAAAGAATACAAAGAATTTTATATGCCCAAAAGCAAGCCCGGCATTGTCACCGTGCCTGCTATGAGCTACATAGCCGTCCGCGGGCAGGGCGATCCCAATGTGGAGGATGGAGAATATAAACAGGCGATCGGCCTCTTGTATGGCATTGCCTTTACGATTAAGATGAGCAAAAAGGGCGATCGTCAGATCGAGGGGTATTTTGATTATGTCGTGCCTCCGCTGGAAGGCTTTTGGTGGCAGGACGGCGTAGAAGGAATCGATTATGCTCATAAGGAGAGCTTTAAATGGATATCTGTGATACGTCTCCCGGATTTTGTGACAGAGGCAGATTTTGAATGGGCGGTGCAGGAGGCTACAAGGAAAAAGAAGATGGATTTCTCTAAGGCCGAGCTGCTGCGTTATGACGAGGGCCTGTGCGTACAGTGTATGCATATCGGCTCCTACGATGATGAGCCTGCTACTGTCGCGCTTATGCATACTTTTATGGAGGAGCAGGGGTATGCGCTTGACATCACGGATCAGCGCCTTCACCATGAGATTTATCTAAGCGATGCTAGAAAGGTCGCTCCAGAAAGGCGAAAGACTGTAATCAGACATCCGATAAGGAAGAGATAGCGTACGGCGATTAATTTATATAGTTCCTGCATAAACCGCTTCCAGTGGGAAATGTTAAATGAAAAGGACACAGGAGGCAGGAAATGGAATCTATATGGGTTAAAACGAGTGACAGGAAGAAAAGGCCGGCTCTGGAGAGAGACATTGAGGCAGATGTGGCTGTGGTGGGCGGCGGTATGGCGGGCATATTGGCTGCATGGCATCTTAAGAAGGCCGGGATCCGCTCTGTCGTTCTGGAGGCTGACCGGATCGGAGGGGGGCAGACGAAGAATACTACGGCAAAGATTACATCACAGCATGGGCTATTCTGTCGGACGTTTATTGAGAAGAAGGGAGAAGAAACGGCGAGGAGATATGTGCAGGCGAATCAAGGTGCGGTGGAGGAGTACAAAAAGATTATCCGAGAGGAGCATATCGATTGTAGCCTGACAGAGACCGACGCTTACGTCTATTCTGCGGATGGGGAAAAGCTAAGACAGGAGGCGGAGGCGGCGCAGCGGTTGGGAATCGACGCGGTTTTCAAGGAGAAGATCGAGATTCCGGTATCTTGTGCCGGTGCGGTGTGCTTTCCCTGTCAGGCCGAGTTCCATCCGCTGAAATTTATCGAGGCGCTGGCAGAGCGGCTGACGATATACGAAGATACGAGGGTGACGGAAGTGGAGGAGAATCTTGTAAGAACAGCGCGGGGAAGTGTGAAGGCGGATAAGATTATTTTTGCTGTTCATTTTCCTTTTATTAATTTCCCCGGTATGTACTTTGCAAGGATGCATCAGGAACGTTCTTATGTACTTGCCCTTGAGAATGCCGGAAGTCTGGATGGAATGTATATAGGGGACGGGGAAGACGCTCTTTCTTTCAGGCAGTATGATAAGTACATTTTGTTTGGCGGGCAGGCGCACAGGACTGGAGAGAACCAGGAGGGCAGGCGGTTCGGGAGGCTGAAGGACGCTGCCAGGAAGCTGTATCCTGCAAGCTCTGTGGCGGCCTGCTGGTCGGCGCAGGACTGTATCACAGCAGACAACATCCCGTTTATCGGGCAGTATGCTGCCGAACATCCAGGCTGGCTCGTGACAACGGGATTCCAGAAGTGGGGTATGAGCTCTTCCATGGTGTCTGGGATGCTGCTTAAAGATATAGTCTGCGGGATTGAGAATCCGTACGCAGAAGTATTTGCACCGTCCAGATTTTCAACAGAAGATGCTGCGGGGATTATGAAGGAGGGCGGGCAAGCCGTAAAAGGGCTGGCGAAACGATTTTTCCATATTCCGGCTGAGACGGCCGCGGCGCTTGAGAGAGGGCACGGGGCGGTGGTAGAGACGCCTGAGGGGAAAGCGGGCGTGTACAAGACGGAGGAAGATACGCTCTGCCAGGTGGATATAGTCTGCCCCCACATGGGCTGTGAGCTGACATGGAATCCGGATGAGCGCTCCTGGGACTGTCCTTGCCATGGGTCGCGTTTTGACTATGAAGGGAACCTGCTGGACGGGCCGGCGCAGGAAGGGATCCGGTATGAGTGATTATTTCTATGGATGGTATTTTCGATGCCAGGGAAAAGAAGGCAGCTTTGCTGTCATTCCCGCCGTACACCTGTCGTCTGGGAAGAACTCTTGCTCTGTGCAGGTGATTACCGGGAGCGGGAGCCTGTATAGGGAATTCCCGATCGCTAAGTTTCGGATCGATCGGAAAAAAGGAATTATGCGGATTGGGGACAATCTGTTCTCACGGAGAGGAATATGCTTCGATTTCGAAGCGATCCTGTCAGAAGGAGCCGGTCATGTCGTGCATATGGGCGATGGCCGCAAACCGGCCTCTTCAAAAGCGAGGGTCAGAGGCTGCCTGCATTTTGGAGGATTTTCGGAGCCAAAGTATGATATTATGGGGCCCTTTGCATTGATTCCCGGAATGGAGTGCAGACATACAGTCTACAGTATGAGGCATACTGTGGATGGCGAGCTGAGGATTAATGATGAGAAAGTAAGATTTCAAAATGGACTGGGATATATGGAGGGAGACAGCGGGACTTCATTTCCTGAAAGATATATATGGACGCAGCATTTCCTCCCGGAAGGCTCTATTATGGTAGCGGCGGCGTCGATCCCGCTGGCAGGAGCGCGATTTACGGGAGCTATCGGGCTTCTCTTCAGAGAGGGCAGGGAATACCGTTTTGCGACGTATCTGGGCGCGTCGGTCGAGAGATTAGGAGATGGGGAGCTGCTGATCCGCCAGGGGCGATACAGACTGCACGTGCGATTTCTGGAGCCTGGAGGAAACGTGCTAAAAGCCCCGGACAGTGGGAGGATGACACGGAGAATACGAGAGAATATCGCCTGTAGGGCAGAGTATAGGTTGACATGTGGAAATAAAGTATTGCTGTATGCATCGACGGACAGGGCTGCGGCAGAATATGATGAAAAAGAAGAGGACAAATGCTGATTCTCAGATGCTGTCCTGTACTTTTTTTGCCGGAGGGGCTATACTCGAAGGCGAAAGGAGGCAGAAATATATGGATCAACAGAAAGTTGGAAGATTCCTGAGAAGGCTACGAAGTGAACAAGCCGTCACACAGGCGGAGCTTGCTGAGATGCTGGGAGTGTCTAACCGGAGCATTTCGCGGTGGGAGAATGGTCTAACTATGCCAGATTTTGATCTGCTTATCGAACTTGCGAAATACTATGATATTGAAGTTGGGGAAATATTAGATGGGGAAAGGAAGGATAGTAGTATGGACAGAAAGACAGAAGAGCTTATGCTTAAGATTGCCGATTACAATAATGTGGAGAGGGATTCTGTATCGAAAAAAATGTGCGCTATGTTTATTGTAGCGATTGTCGGCATGGTGGTCTATATAGCGATCGATACTTTAGGGCTTGCAGAAGTGCAGCCTTATGAGGCTATTGTGAATATTGCTCTGGGATTTGTCCTTGGCACGCTGCTAACAGGGGCTTTATATTCCAGCCGTTATATGTCCAGGATTAAAGCCGCTAAGATACGCTTATTAAAGAACATCGTACACTGAGGGCAAAGATATAGCCGGGAGGTTTTGCAGAAGATCTCCCGGCTATATTTTTTCCACATTTATATTTTTGAATGGCGGCTACTTGTGGATATTTTGGAAGATGCGCCTGCTGCGGATAGCGATTATGAGCGAGACGGTGCCTGAAAATAGGATGACTGCATATTCGCACCCTTTGCAGATTTCAAACAGGACGCCGTATAGTGCGTTGCCTAAAGGCTGTGAGCACATGGCGATGGTAAGGACGACAGCGATTACTTTCCCGATCAGGTTCTGTGGAGTCTCCGCCTGGATAAAGGACATCATCTGTACGGAAAAAGTAGTTGAAAATACCATAACGATAAAACAGCATATCGTTATAACGATATAATTTATAATGCCAGATGAGGATAGTATAAGCGCGGCGCCGATGGGGAATACAGATACGGCGCAGGCTGTCACCAGATTGCCCGATTTCTGCAGGGACAGCTTGTTTGCGAAGATGCCCGCGCAGATGCCTCCGGACAGGCCGCCCGCCGCTAATGCCCCCTGTGCGAAGCCATAAAGCCTGTTTGCCTGCGAAGCCTGCAAGTCCAATACTTCTGTCACCAGATAGGGCAGCGCAACGATAATCATTGCAGAGAGGAATAGATTAATCCCGCAGACGACAAGAAGGGCTTTTCCTATCACCGGCTTTTCCTTTCGGATAAAGCGGATGCTCTCGTGAAAATCAGCCTTAACAGTCTTCCATAAGCTGCCGTTTGAGGACTGTTTTTGAAATGGTATTTTAATAAAGATCTCCATAACTGCCGACACAAAAAAGCATACTCCGCAAACAAGCAGCACAGGCTCCAGGCCATAGGCGCTGTATAAGATGCCCCCCAGCACAGGACCTAACAGAGATGCAAAAGAATTAATCGTGTTAATGATAGAATTTGCTACCATAAAATTATCCTGGTCTACCAGGGCAGGGATGCTCGCCTGTACGGACGGCTGGTATGCGCCCGCAATACCGTAGAAAAGCATGAGCGTGACTGTCAGCAGGAGGACGAGATCGACGCTGTGCATTAATAAAGAAAATACGAATATGACCGTCGCTGTAAAAAAGTCCAATATTACCATAACATTCCGCTTATTCACCCGGTCGGCGACAATCCCGCCTACAGGCGATAACAGGATGGCAGGAATAAAAGCACAGGCTGTAACAGTCCCATAAAGCGCCGACGATCCTGTCAGATTTAATAAGTAGAGCGGTAACGCAAATCGGATCGTTGCATTGCCAAACAGCGAGATGATCTGTCCGATAACGACTAATGTAAAATCCTTTGAAAACAATTTCTGCTTCATTTTCTCCTCCTTTGGGGACGGGGTAAAATTCATTTTACCCCGTCCCCAACTTACTTGTTCTTTTGGTAAATAGATGTCAGCTCCTGTAGTCGGTCTAACATCTCCTTGTCTACAATGTCTAAGCCGAAGCCTTGCAGCATGTGGCTGAACACGATAAATTTGCGGTAGGATTCTTCCTCAGAACTGTCGAATATCATGGGGTTCATCCAGACATTTGCAGCGAGCAGGATCAGTTCGGCCAGCTGTTCTGGATGATCTGTCTGAATAGAGCCGTCGGAAATGCCTTGCCGAATGATCGGAGCGATATAGTTTGGCGCTGCCTCTTCTATCGTGTCGTGCAAAAGGCTGAAAAGGAGCTTCGGATTATTATGGAAATTGGGGGCTGCTGTAAAAATATCGTTCTGCACAGGCCGCTGGATGGATTCTTTAAAAATAGTCTTTAATTTTTCTTTCCCACTAAGGTCGGTGCGGTCGCGTATGGCTGCAAGCATTTGATTGGATTCTGCTGTCATCCGTTCTGTAACTGCGACCAGTATATCTTCTTTCGACTTAAAATGATGATAGATAGCGCCCTTGCTAAGCCCTCCCAGGTTATTGATAATATCCTGGATCGAAGTGTACTCAAATCCCTTTTCCATGAATAAGCGGAAAGCAACGTCTAATATTAAATTAACGGTCTCTTCTGGATGCTTATTTCGGGACATTATTTCCTCCTCTTTCTTACATTCTGTTAGTATGTTTGCATAATATCATACCGGCGGTAGGTTTGTCAAGCAAATTGGGGACGGGGTAAAATTCATTTTACCCCGTCCCCAATTCTTGAATGAACTGATTGATATAGTGGGCGGCTGCTCCTACTGCCGAAGCTTCTGTGCGGTAATGGCAGCATAGTATATAATCGCCGTTTTTTTCGAAAGGATTGAGCTGGATGGCCTTTTTCCGGAGATCCTTTATGTAGTCTGACATAAAGGATCCGACAGTGCCGCCGATGATGACGTCGCAGTCATAGCACATACGGAGATTGTTTACTGCGATTGCCAGATAATCAAGGTAGTCGTCGAAGACTCTGCGGTATCCGGGGTTGCCGGAGGATAATTCCTTGAAGAACTCCATCAGGTTACCGCCAGTGAAGTCGGAGAGTACTTTTGCGGAGCAATAGGCGTCCAGGCATCCGTAGCTTCCGCAATAGCATCGTTTCCCATGAGGTATGATGCACATATGGCCGAACTCAGAAGAGTGGGAGTTGGCGCCGGGGAAAAGCTTTCCGTTATTTAGAAAAGCGCCGCCTACGCTGCTGCTTAAAGACAGATATAGCATTGGCTTGTCGAGATTAGAGTGCCAGCTTTCGGCGAGCCCTGCGGAGCTTGCGTCATTAAAGAGCAGGTACGGATAAGGAAAACAAGATCTGATCCGCTCGTAAAAATTTCCAAGCAGCGAGATTACAGTAGCGTAAAATATAGTTTTCTGGTCTGACTCAATAATTGCGGGCAGGGAAATGCCAATACCAAGAAGCTTATTCCTATCCAGCTTCTGATTGTCGAGGAATTGTGCCACCTTTTTTTGAAGATTTTCATAATAAGCAGAAGTATCTTCGAAAGGGTACCTCATTCTTTCGCTATCAATGATATCCAGGTTCAGATTAATCATGACAATGGAAAGATGGTTCTGGGTAATGTCGATCCCCAGGGCATATTTTGCATCAGGGACACAACGGAATATATTTGCTTTGCGCCCGCCAGTCGAATGGAAAGTACCAGAAGTATATATGAGGCCCTGATCTTTTAGAAGCGCCAGATTATGCGTGATTGTGGGAAGGCTGATGCCCAGCTCTTCTGCGATCTGTTGTCTGGAGCATTGTTTCCTTTCGTAAATCAAGCGGTAGATATTGCCAAAATCACGGGTCTTTACTTTTTCTTCTGGCAATGTGCTCACCTCCTTAAAATCATGTTGATTTAAAGATAAAGTATTTTATGAAAGTAGTCAATATTTTTTACAAAACTATGCAAAATAAGTAAAATAACTAATTAAAGTAAATGTTAAAAAATCTACAATATGCTGAATGAAAGAGGTTAGTATTGTAGATAATGCATAAAAAAATAATATAAATATTGTTTAATGATACAAACATAAATAAACTAATTGACAAAAGAATATGCCTGGAGTACACTGAAAAAAACAAAAAGGAAGGGAGGAGAGGGTATGGACGAAATAAAGATGAGAGTTTCCGGGGTGGAGAAGTCGTTTCCAGGCGTGAAGGCGCTCAGTAATATTGATTTTGCGGTACGCAAAGGGACGGTCCACGCGCTGTGTGGCGAGAATGGCGCGGGAAAGTCTACGTTAATGAAGATTATCATGGGACTTTATAAAGCGGATAAAGGGCAGATATATATTGATGAGAAGCCGGTTGACATTAAAAATGCCATACAGGCCAGAGAACATGGTATCTCTATGATCGCGCAGGAGCTGAACTATGTGCCGGAGCTTACTGTAGAAGAGAACCTGTTCCTGGGGCGCCTGCCTGTGAATAAGCTCGGTAAGGTCGATTGGAAGAAAGTCCGCAGAGAGGCTACAAAGTTTCTTGAAGAGGAAGGCTTAAGCTATGCGCCTAACCAGAAGCTTAAGACGCTGACGGTGTCTGACATCCAGATGTTGGAGATTATCAAGGCGATCACCAACAACGCACAGATCATCATTATGGACGAGCCGACCTCATCGATCACGGAAAAGGAAGTCGCTCAGCTGTTCGCTAAGATCGAGGAGCTGAAAAAGAAGGGTGTTTCGATCATTTACATTTCACATAAGATGGAAGAGGTATTTAAGATTTCCGACGATATTTCCGTCCTGCGTGATGGGAGCGTAGTGTCTACGGACAGAGCAGAGGATCTTGACCTTGATACAGTTATCTCCAGAATGGTTGGCAGGAAGATTGAGAATGTATATCCGAAGGAAGAGGTCGCTATCGGGGAAAAGGCGCTGGAAGTCAACCACTTTACACAGCATGGCCTTTTTGAAGACGTAAGCTTCTATGCGCGCAAAGGCGAGATCGTCGGGTTCGCAGGACTTGTCGGCGCAGGCCGTACAGAGACGATGCGGGCTGTGTTCGGGCTGGATCACCATGATTCCGGAACGGTGAAGATCAACGGGGAGGAAGCAGGGATTAAGAGCAGCCAGGACAGCATTGAGAAAAAGCTTGTCATGCTTTCTGAGAGCCGGAGAGACGATGGGATCGTGCCAGTCAGGAGCGTTCTTGAAAATGCCAGCCTTGCGTCGCTCAAACAATACATTTACGGTGGGTATGCCCACAGGAAGAAGGAATCCACAGAAGTTTCACAGATGTTTGGCAGGATGGACGTAAAAACTCCTTCCCTCGGGACAGAAATCTCGAAATTATCCGGCGGGAACCAGCAGAAAGTGCTGTTAGCCAGATGGATGCTCTGCAATCCAGAGATCATGATCCTGGACGAGCCTACAAGGGGGATTGATATCGGGGCTAAATTCGAGATCTACAAGCTCATGACAGAGATTGTGAAAGAAGGGAAAGCGGTCATTATGGTGTCGTCAGAATTGCCGGAGCTTTTGGGAATGTGCGACCGCATTTATGTCATGTGCCAGGGAAAAGTGACCGGGTGCATCGGGCGGGAGGATTTTTCTCAGGAGACGATTATGAGGTATGCGGCAGGAATCGATACACAAGGGTAAAGAAGGAGAAGAGATATGAAAACAAATGTTACGCATTATTTACAAAAATTCAGCATTTACATAGTGCTGATCGTGCTATTTATCGCCTGCAGCCTGATTAGCCCTTACTTTCTTCAAAGCAGTAACTTGATTAATGTAACGAGGCAGCTCTGTGTGGGCATTCTGATAGCTTATGGAGAGATGATCCTGATCGTCAGCGGGTTCCTCGATCTGTCGGTAGGATCCGTCCTGGCGCTTTCAGGCGTACTGTCCGTGTCGGTGTATCAGAGCACACAGTCTATGGCGGCGGCAGTTGCAGTAGCGATTATGGTCGCAGTAGCGTGTAATCTTGTAAATGCGTTCTTCGTAGGACAATGCAATGTCCCGGCGTTCATTGCTACATTGGGGATGCAGCAGGCAGCCAGAGGGCTGGCGCTCTACTATACTGGCGGGCAGAACATCCTGCAGCTTGGGGATTATGTAAAGATCGGACAGGGGATGATTGGCCCGGTCCCGATCCCAGTGCTGATCGTCATCATTATTACGGTCATTATCTGGTACATTGTAAACAATACGAGGTACGGCAGAGGGCTGTACGCCATCGGCGGCAGCAGGAGCGCGGCAGAGGCCAGCGGGATTAATGCAAAGAGGAGCATCTATATCTCCTACATCGTAAATGGAGTGCTTGTTGCGTTTGCAGGAATGATATTCATGGCGAGGAATAACTCCGGCCTTCCGAACGGCGCCGTCGGGTATGAGATGACAGGGCTTACAGCGGCTATTGTCGGTGGAACGTCATTTACAGGCGGTATCGGTACAGTAAGCGGGACTATTGCAGGTGCGTTCATTATCGGATTCCTTGAGAACGTTATGAACCTGATTGGCGTAAATGCTTATATCCAGCAGATTATCGAAGGATCTATCATCGTTCTTGCAGTAGCGTTCGATGTAGTAAGCAAGTCTAGAAAATCGCAGAAGGTAATTGTAGCGAAAGAAGATAAACCGGGTGAAAAAGCAGCGGAAAAATAACAAGCAAGAATTGCCCGTTCATGATTCCGGCAAGAATCAAATAATCATAATTAAGAAAGGGAGAAAAAACATGAAAATGAAAAAGCTTACAGCGGTATTACTTAGTGCAGCAATGGTATTTTCTTTAGCAGCGTGCGGCAATGGCGGCAGTGGCAGCGGCGACAGCGGCTCTTCTGACGGCGGCGACGCGGCGGCAGACGGTAAGAAGAGAGTATGCTTTGTGGCAAGAGCGAGTGCAGATACATTTGCGGCATGGCTTACTTCTGAAATGCAGAAAGCAGCAGAAGGAAATGACAATATTGAATTGACATGTGTCAGCGGAGAAGCTGATGACAATAAAGAAAACGGGCTTCTTGAGGATTGCATCACGAAGGGATATGATCTTGTAATCGTACAGTCCAATAATAACGCTGCCCAGGCTCCTTATGTACAGAAGCTTGTAGAGGCGGGGATCCCCGTTATTACAACGAATCCGACCACACATCAGAGCGATCTTGACGGAAGTGACGATAACTCTGTAATGAAAGGAACAGGAACGGTTGACGCCGATCCGGTAGAGCAGGCAGCGGTAGGTGCGAAGCGCGCGGTAGAAGAAGTTCCTGAGAATGCGAACGTAGTAGTGTTAAGAGGGCCGTCTGGAAACTTCCACGCTGAGAAGAGGCGTGAGGCATGGGATACAGAGTTCTTCGCAAAACGTTCCGATGTTAAGATCCTTTATGAAGATTATGCAAACTGGAACAGCGACGAGGCATTAAAATTGATGGAGAACTGGGTACAGTCCGGAACACATATCGACGCGATCATTTCCATGAATGATAACATGGCGGCAGGCGCGATCGAGGCAGTCCGTGAAGATCCAAATTATGTAAAGGACGGAAAATCAAACTTCCTGGCCTACGGTGTCGACGGGACAGCACAGGGATGCCTCCTGATTAAAGAGGGCCTTCTGACATCGACGGCGCTCCAGTCCGCATCTGACCTTGCAAAGATGAATATAGATTATGCATCTAAAGTATTGGCAGGCGAGATGGAAGTTACAGATGTAAACGACTATGTAGACGCACCAGAGATCAGTGCAGATAATGTAGATGAGTATATTCAGATGTATGTTGAAAATGGCGAAATCTCAGACAGTGGGAAACTTGCAGAATAATAAAGCTTCATGATTAATTCTTGCCGGAAAGTGAATTGTGTAATAGTGCCTGGCCGTTTCCGCCGCCAGGCACATTTTTTGAGGAAAGGATGGGTATAAAGATGAAAATGCAAAAAGCAGCGTATATGCAAGGGCTGGACAAAATGGTAATTAAGGAAGCGCCGATACCGGAAGCAGGAGAAAAGCAGGTGTTAGTAAAACTTGAGTATGTAGGGATCTGTGGATCCGATGTACATTACTTCCATCATGGAGTGTGCGGGCCGTATAAGGTGGATCTTGGAAATGATTTTATGCTTGGCCATGAATGCGCCGGGACAGTAGCAGAGGTAGGGCCGGGCGTCACAGAGCTGAAGGTAGGCGACAAGGTTGCCCTTGAGCCAGGGATTACCTGTGGGAAGTGTGAGTTCTGCAAAACAGGAAGATATAATCTGTGCCCGGATGTAGTATTTCTTGCAACGCCGCCGGTACAGGGCTGTTATGAAGAGTATATCGCATTTCCAGAAGACATGTGCTTTAAGCTGCCGGATCATATAAGCACGAAGGAGGGCGCGCTGATCGAGCCTCTTTCCGTCGGCTTCCATGCGGCAAATCAGGGGGACGTGCAGACAGGAGATACGGTCGTTATCCTTGGTTCGGGCTGTATTGGGCTTGTGACCTTGCTTGCATGTAAAGCGAAGGGAGCGGGACAGATTATCGTGGCTGATCTTGTAGATGCGCGTCTTGAGAAAGCAAAGGAACTGGGAGCGTCATATGTGATCAACAGCGGGACAGTGGATGTCCTTGCAGAGGTAGAGAGGCTGACAGACGGAAAAGGAGCCGATAAGGTGTTTGAGACGGCAGGATCGCCGGTTACGATCGCGCAGACACCGTTCCTTGTAAAACGGGGAGGGACGATTACGCTTGTAGGACTTGCGGCGGTAGAAGAAATCAGTTATAATTTTGCCCAGATTATGGACAAAGAGGCAGAGATCAAATCCGTGTTCCGCTACAGGAATATTTATCCGAAGGCAATTGCCGCGGTAGCCAGTGGAGCTATCGATGTGAAGGGGATCGTTACCCATGAGTTCGATCTGGATCACATCCAGGAGGCTTTCGACGAAGCAGTTAATAATAAAACAGATCTGGTAAAGGTAGTAATCAAAATATAAGCGAGGAAGACGTATGTTATATATTGGTATAGATTTAGGGACATCGGCGGTCAAGCTGCTGCTGATGGATGGCGACGGAAAGATAAAGAAGATCGTCTCGCGAGAATACCCCCTTTATTTTCCTCATCCGGGATGGTCCGAGCAAAGCCCGGAAGACTGGTTCCTGAAATCTATGGAAGGGATGCAGGAGCTGACGGCGGGGTGCGATAAGAGCCAGATAGCGGGCATCAGCTTCGGCGGGCAGATGCACGGGCTGGTGGCGCTTGATAAGGACGATAACGTGATCCGCCCTGCGATCCTCTGGAATGATGGGCGGACCGGCGAAGAGACGGACTATCTGAACAAGGCCGTCGGTAAGAAGAAACTGTCCGAGTACACGGCAAACATTGCATTTGCCGGATTTACGGCGCCGAAGATCTTGTGGATGAAAAAGCATGAGCCGGACAATTTCGCGAAGATAGAAAAGATCATGCTGCCGAAAGATTATCTTGCCTATAAGCTCTCGGGCTCCTTCTGCACAGACATGTCGGACGCTTCAGGAATGCTTCTTATGGATGTAAAGAACCGTTGCTGGTCGGAAGAGATGATGGAGATATGCGGGATAAGGAAGGAACAGCTTCCGAAGCTCTATGAAAGCTATGAGGCAGTCGGAGTTTTGAAGCCGGAGATCGCAAAAGAGCTGGGACTGCCTTCGGAAGTGAAGGTCATCGCCGGAGCTGGCGATAATGCGGCGGCGGCGGTCGGGACAGGTACTGTCGGGGAAGGAAAGTGTAATATCTCTCTTGGGACATCTGGGACGATCTTCATTTCCAGCAAGCATTTCAAGGTGGATGCGTACAATGCCCTCCATTCCTTTGCCCACTCTGACGGCAATTACCATCTGATGGGCTGTATGCTCAGCGCGGCATCCTGTAATAAATGGTGGAGCGAGGAGATATTAAAGACAAAAGACTTTGGAGCAGAGCAGGAAGGCATTACAAAACTTGGTGAGAACCATGTATTCTTCCTGCCATACCTTATGGGCGAGCGTTCTCCTCACAACAACCCGGACGCCAGGGCGATGTTCATCGGCATGTCCATGGATGCTACAAGAGAAGATATGACGCAGGCCGTTCTTGAGGGCGTTGCTTTCGGTCTTCGGGATTCTCTCGAGGTTGCAAGGAGCCTGGGGATCCATCCAGAGCGTACAAAGATCTGCGGCGGTGGGGCCAGAAGCCCACTGTGGAAGAAGATCATCGCAAATGTGATGAACATGAAGGTAGACGTTATCGAGAGCGAGGAAGGCCCCGCTCTTGGAGGGGCTATGCTGGCGGCGGTAGGCTGCGGGGAATACCCGGATGTAGAGACGATCGCAGAAAAGATCGTCAAAGTAATAGACACGGTAGAGCCTCAACCGGAGCTGGTCCGGAAATATGAGGAGCGATACCAGAAGTTCCGTAAGATCTATCCGACGGTGAAAGAGATATTTTAAGGAAGAGGCTATAATTGGAAAGCGGAAGGCGCGCCTGTGAGACGCGCCGCCTGCTGTTTTTACAGCGGGCTCTCTCCTGATATTATTGGAGGATAAAGGGGCTATAAGAGAATGGGCGAGAAGAACGCATTTGAGAGCATTTACGATATAATCTGCCAGATCCCAAGAGGGAGAGTCGCCTCTTACGGCCAGATCGCCGCGCTTGCAGGCAACCGGAGATGGGCGCGGGTCGTAGGGTATGCCCTTCATGCGGCTCCTTATGAGAGGGATATCCCGTGGCATCGGGTAGTAAAAAAGAACGGAGAAGTGATCGGCGGCGCAGAGAGCGCTGGAGGCAAGCTTCAGAAAGAGCTCCTTAAGGGCGAGGGAGTGGGATTCGTGGACGGTCATGTGGATATGGGACACTACCAGTGGAATAAGATTATGTTCTGACAAAAAATCGGTAAAAGGGCTTGACTTTTTCCGAGATTAAAATATAATGAATGCATATATACATGCCTATCCGGGCATCCCGTAATGCATATCCCTTGCGGGGCTGGCGGACGGACGTCTGGTAAGGTATATTTATATTTTTATAACGGCTGTGATGGAGACAGTATTTCGAGGAATTCATTTTCAGAGAGCCGCGGATGATGGGAATGCGGCAATGAGCCCCGGAAGAAGAACGCTTCGGAGCCGGCGGAAGAACGCACACGCAGAGCGGGTGTTACTAGAACCGCACGCATCACCGCGCCACGGTGATAGAGAGAGGATTGGAGACAATCAATTTGGGTGGTACCGCGGAAGTTATCTTTCGTCCCATGTGAGGGCAGGAAGATAGCTTTTTTTGTTCTATTATAGAATAAAAAATATGCACCGTCGTGCGAATGGAAGATGTCACTACGTGACCGCTTTCTGCCTCATACAAGATTGATATATAAGAATAGGAGGATGGATATGTTAAGGACACACACATGTAACGAATTAAGGGAAGGTGATATCGGAAAGAGTGTATCGTTGGCTGGCTGGATAGATACAGTCAGAGATCACGGCGGGGTCATCTTTGTAGATCTGCGCGACCACTACGGGATTACACAGGTCGTCGTATCAGACGACAGTATGCTGCAGGGCGTCAGCAAAGAGAGCGTTATTCTTGTGAAGGGCACAGTCACGAAGAGGGACGAGGAGACGGTAAATAAGAAGCTGGAGACGGGAATGGTAGAGGTGCGTACAGATGAGCTGGAAGTCTTAGGCCCCTGTGAGCATGGAGTCCCGTTCGAGATTGACAATTCGACAGCCACAAGAGAGGATGTGCGGCTGAAGTACCGCTATCTTGATCTGAGGAACCCGAAGATACACAATAATATCGTGCTTCGATCTAAAGTCATCAGCTATCTGAGAAGACAGATGGAGGAGCTGGGATTTATGGAGATGCAGACGCCTATCCTGACAGCATCGTCTCCGGAAGGCGCCCGTGATTATCTTGTGCCGAGCAGGAAGCACAGAGGGAAATTCTATGCGCTCCCGCAGGCGCCGCAGCAGTTCAAGCAGCTTTTGATGGCGTCGGGATTTGATAAATATTTCCAGATCGCTCCTTGCTTCCGCGATGAGGACGCAAGGCAGGACCGCTCCCCGGGAGAGTTCTATCAGCTGGACTTCGAGATGGCGTTCGCTACGCAGGAAGATGTGTTCGAGGTGGCAGAGAAAGTAATCTTTAACACGTTCCGGGAGTTTACGGACAAGAAAGTCTCCGCGCCTCCTTTCCAGAGGATTACGTTCGCAGATGCGATGATGAGATACGGGACTGATAAGCCGGATCTTCGCAATCCGCTTGTAATTCAGGATTTAAGCGAGTTTTTCGCGAATGTGGACTTCCCGCTGTTCAAAAATAAGCCGGTGCGGGGGATTGTGGCAGATTGCTCAGGGAAATCTAAGAAGTTTTTCGAAGACTCACTGAAATTTGCTACCGGTATCGGCATGAAAGGGCTGGGCTATCTGACCCTCGTATCAGGAGAGTACAAAGGGCCGATCGCTAAATTCCTCTCGCCAGAGCAAAAGCAGGAGCTGACAGATCTTGTAGGGATTAAAGAAGGAGAGACGCTTTTCTTTATCTGTGACGCTAAGAACGTCGTGAACCGTCTTGCGGGAGAGATCCGCACATGGCTCGGAGAGAAGCTTGATGTGATTCATAAAGATTCCTATGAATTCTGCTTTATTGTAGATTTCCCAATGTACGAGCTCAACCCGGAGACGAAGAGGATCGATTTTACGCACAATCCGTTCTCTATGCCGCAGGGCGGGCTTGAGGCGCTGACGGGCAAAGATCCGCTGGAGATCTTTGCATACCAGTACGATATCGTATGTAATGGCGTAGAGCTTTCTTCCGGAGCAGTCAGGAACCACAATCCGCACATTATGCGGAAAGCGTTTGAGATTGCCGGCTATGGAGAAGAAGAGCTGAAAGCGAAGTTCGGCGCGCTTTACACGGCATTTTCTTATGGAGCGCCGCCGCACGCAGGCATGGCGCCGGGCGTTGACCGTATGGTGATGCTGATCGCCGGGGAGGAGAGCATCCGAGACGTTATCGCATTCCCGCTGAACGGAAACGCACAGGATCTTATGATGGGCGCTCCTGGCGAGATAAGCGAGCTGCAGCTTAAAGAGGCGAATATCCGGATTAGAGAGGAGATCTGATGCACATGGATGCCATGAAATTAAAGAAGCTTGAGAAACTGAACCAGCTTCGGCTTGAAGAGAATGAGAGAGAAGATATCCTTGCCTTTTTTAAAAAGGCAGAGGAGGACATGGGCATATTTGATTCGGTGAGCACGGAGGATGTCAAGAGAATGGTCCATGTAATGCCGATGATAAATGTTATAAGAGAGGATGTATCTTCCCAGCCGTTCACCCGCGACCAGCTTCAGGCGGGCGCGCCGGAAGCTTCCGACGGCTACTGGCAGGTGCCTCGTCTTGTGGAATAAGGAAGGAGGGCAGTGGACGATGAAATTATATATTAGCGAACTTGGCACAGCGGCCAGGGATATTGTGGCCGACGATATGATCTTAACGACAGATATGCCGACTTGTGCAGGCTCGAAAATGCTTGACGGGTATAAAAGCCTTTTTGAAGCAGAAGCTGTAACGAGGCTTCGGGACGCAAAGTACAGCGTATATGGAAAAGCCAACACAGGCGAGCTTGGCTTAGACCTTCTGGGAGAGACTTCTTACTACGGCGCGTGTGCGGACGAGGAAGGGAAGCTTACGAACGCCGTGGCAGAGATCGTGAAAGCAGAAGAGGCGCGGGCAGGGCTTACGCTGGAAGTGAACGGCTCGTCTGCAAGAGCGGCGGCTCTTAGCTCCCTTACCTATATTAAGCCTACCTATGGGACAGTCTCTAGATACGGGACGATCCCGGCAGTATGCTCGGGTGAGACGGTGAGCGTGACGGCAAAGGGAGCCTCCATATGCAGGGAGATCTTGTCGGCTCTGGCAGGCCATGACGATAAGGACGGCACAAGCCTGCCCCAGGAGAAGTGCGCTCTCTTGAAGGCGGACGCGCCGAGAGATTCTGTGAAGAAGATCGCTGTTGCGAAAGCATTGCTTGCTTCGGTGGACGATGAGACGGCAGTGATGATCGGCGCCTATGTAGAGAAAGCCCGGAAGAACGGGATTGAAGTGGCAGAGATCGATGCGGAAGAGCTGCGCCTTGCGAGACCGGCCTGGAACATCCTTATGTCGGCGGAAGTGTGCAACAACGTGTCCCGCTATGATGGGGTGAAGTTTGGCTATCGCTCCATGGACAGTACAAATATCGACGATCTGTACACGAACAGCCGCACCGAGGCTTTCGGCTATCTTCTAAAATCAGTCATCCTTTTTGGCTCTGATGTGCTGTCTACGGAAAGATATATGGACGTTTATGACAAAGCCTTAAGAATACGCAGAGTAGTAAGTGATTATATGAACAGCGTGCTGGAAGGTGCAGATGCGATCCTTCTTCCTGCATGCTCCAGAAGGAGCTACACTGAGGAAGAAGTAAAGAAGAATCCATACATTGCCTATGACGAAAGCCTCTATACTGCTCCTGTCCTTATTACAGGGCTCCCGGCAGTAGTGACGGAGGGCGTGCAGATTGTGGGGAAAGCGCTCGCAGATAACAGCCTGCTAGATCTGGCGGAGCTTCTTGAGAGAGGGGGAGAACGATAATGAAATATGAAACAGTTATCGGCCTGGAAGTCCATGTAGAGCTTGCCACAGAGTCAAAGATATTCTGTGCCTGTTCCGCAAAGTTCGGTGCAGAGCAGAACGACCATGTATGCCCGGCTTGCTGCGGGATGCCAGGGATGCTCCCAATCTTGAACAAACGTGTAGTCGATCTTGGCATGACTGCCGGGATGATGTTGAACTGCGACATTAACAGGGAGACTACATTTGACAAGAAGAGCTATTATTACCCGGATCTTCCATGTTCCTACCAGACGACCCAGTGGTTCGCGCCGATCTGTGTGAACGGCGCAGTGGAGATTGAGACTTCCAAAGGGAAGAAGCAGATCCGCATCAAGCAGATCCACATGGAGGAGGACGCAGGGAAGCTTGTACACGATGACTGGACAGATACCAGCCTCGTAGATTTTAACAGGACGAGCGTGCCTCTTATCGAGATCGTGAGCCAGCCGGATATATCCAGTGCGGAAGAAGCAATCGCATATCTCGAGAGGATCCGCACGCTGCTGCGTTTTGCACGGGTTTCTGATTGCCGCTGGGAACAGGGCTCTATGCGGTGCGACGTGAACCTGTCTATCCGTCCGCAGGGCAGCCAGGAGCTGGGGGTCAGGACAGAGATGAAGAATATGAACTCTCTGTCCGCGATCGCAAGAGCGATCGATTACGAGATATCACGCCACATCGACGCGGTAGAGAACAGAGCGGAGGAGCTTGTCCAGGAGACGCGCCGCTGGGATGATGTAAAAGGCAAGAGCTACGCCATGAGGAATAAAGAGACCGCGGGAGATTACCGGTACTTCCCGGATCCTAACATTATGCCGGTCATCATTGACGACGAGTGGTACGATCGTATTAAGAAATCTCTGCCTGAGCTGCCGGAAGTGAAGAAGCAGCGCTATATCGAGGAGCTGGGACTGAGCGAGTATGATGCAGATCAGATCGTGCAGAGCCGCGCTTTCTGTGATGTGTTCGAGAAGGCTTACGAGGAGAGCCGCATGGCGAAAGAGACAGCGAACTGGCTTATGTCAGATTGTATGACTATCCTCAATAAAAGACAGCAGACGACAGACATGCTTGCCATTAACGGCAAGGCATTAGGCGAGCTGGTGAAGCTGGTGGCCGAAGATAAGGTCAGCAGAGCCAGCGGCAAAAAGATACTGGCAGCTATGTTTGACGAGGATATAAGCCCTCTTAAATATGCAGAGGAGAACGGGCTTATCATGTCCAACGACACGGAAGGTATCGAGAAGATCGTGCGGGAGGTCATTGAGGCAGATCCCAAATCTGTCAGCGATTACAAGAGCGGGAAAGAAAAGGCCCTTATGGCGCTGTTCGGAAAATGTATGAAGCAGCTCAAAGGCAACTGCAGCCCGCAAGTGCTGAAAGAGATACTTGTAGATCATATCAACAGGCAGTAGCTGCAGGGGAAGGCAGAAGGACTGGGAAAAGGAAGGACAGCCGTATGAAGAATATATTGACAGTATACACGGGCGGAACGATCTGTTCTTTCGCACAGGAGGAGGGCAGAAGCCTCAATGTAACAGCAGCGAAGCGGATCATCGTGGATAATTTTATACGGGGCGGCCGGAAGGGCGGGGAGACCGTGGAAGAAGGATTGTTCGAGGACTCAGGACTTGAGGCGACGACTTTGAGCGAGAATATGACGGTTGGGAAGCTGGATAGCATCATTCGGCATATTGTTACGTTTGATCTGGATAAGTATGCGGGCGTGATCGTCCTCCATGGGACAGATACGCTGGCATATTCCACGGTCGTCCTGTCGTTGCTCTTTGAGCGCGCGCCTGTTCCGATCATGCTGGTGTCGGCCAACCGGCCGCCGGACGACCCGTTGACGAATGCCAATGCCAACTTCAGGACGGCGGCAGAGCTTATTATGGCAGGGATCGCGCCCGGTGTGTATGTGCCTTATAGGAACCTGGACGGGACAATGTGGCTTCATGAGGGGGCTGCTCTCATGCAGTGCGCCAATTTTTCAGATGATTTTTATAGCGCTCCTGGAGAAAAGGCGTATGTAGTGGATCAGGAAGGCGCGCGAGATAGTATGGAGAACATGCTTTCAGAGATATACTGTCGTCATATAGAGAAAAAGAAAGAAGGAGGCAGGAGCCTCCTCAGTAAGTATGCGGGTCTTGAAGATACAGTCTTGTGCATCAGCCCTTATGTAGGGATCCGTTACGACCGCATAAGCCTGGAGGGGATCCGGGCGGTCGTGCACGGGACATTCCACTCTGGTACAGTCTGTGTAGAGCGCAATGCGCCGGAGGAATCCTTTTCTTCTGCTTCTATCCTCTCTCTGGCGGAGCGGTGTGAAAGGAAGGGGATCCCCCTCTTCCTGGCGCCCTGCATTCTTGGCTGCGAGCAGTATTCCTCTACATACGATGCTGTTCAGAATGGCCATATCGTGCCGCTTAATATGGCTACAGAGACGGCATATGCGAGGATTATGACAGGCGTCTCCTGCGGGTATGCGAAAGAAGCGTTAAAAGAATTTGTACAGGACAGGTTTGGATAAAGAGATTAGCGCAGGAACTCGTTGATTACATGGAGCACACCGTCTTCGTCATTGGACTTTGTGATGTAGTCAGCCTTTTCCTTCACGATGGGCTGTGCGTTTGCCATAGCGATGCCAAGCCCTGCAGTCTCTATCATGGTTACGTCGTTATAGCCGTCCCCGCAGCATATCATCTCGTCCGCAGACAGGCCGATGGCAGTCAGGAGACGGAGAAGAGAGCGCGCTTTGTCAACGCCTGCAGGCATGACCTCCAGGAAGAAAGGCTCGGAGCAGTAAATGTTCAGATAGGAGCGGAAATGTCTGGCCAGCTCCAGGCGGATCCGTTCGATGATGTCCGGCTCGCCGGTTATGAGGAATTTGTTGCCGGGGACTATCTCCTCGGCAAAATTTTCCACATGTACGATCGGCACACGGTTGATACGAGCTTCCAATTCTGTGAATTCATTGGCTTTTAATCCGGAGAGAATGGCATCCGGCCTGTAGGACAGGATGTCTACTCCAGAATACTTCTTTGCGATGTGGAACACAGGAGCAGCCACGTCCTCTGGGAGGAGCTTTTCATAGATGATCTCGTCTTTCCGGCAGTCCGTGATGCGCCCGCCGTTGAAGGAAAGCGTATAGCCGCCGTACTCGTCAAGGAGGAGCTGTTTTGCGAGAGGGAGGACGCCCATGATGGGGCGGCCGCTGGCAAGCACGACTTTCTTCCCGTTTTTTTGTATGTCGATCAGCGCCTCAAGAGTGGGCGCTGATATTTCTTTCTTTGAATTTGTTAAAGTGCCGTCGAGGTCGAGGGCTAAAAGCTGATAATTCATATATGTCTTCGCCAGAGACGGAGGGAATCTTCTGCGGGGGCACTGCTTGCGCGGTGTCCCTGCTCATATTACCCCCGTCCCTGGAATCCTTTCAATTTTTCTACGATCTCGGGAAATTCCATCGAATGGGAGGCCTTTACGAGAATATTGTCTCCTTCCTTTAAAAGGCTATGCATTTCTTCCAGGAAATCCTTTTTTGTCTCGAACCAGAGAGCCTGTGTGCGCTCTCCGATAGACGCGCCCCGCACAAGTTCTTTTGCCAGCTCGCCGATGCCGCACACGAGGTTGATGTCCCGCTCGGCGGCGTATACGCCGGTGTCGTAGTGCATGGCCTCCTGATTATTCCCTAATTCGCCCATGCCTCCGAGTATAGCTACTTTGCGCCCGAGGGCCATGTCGAGGACGTCAAGGGCCGCTTTCATGGATACAGGGTTCGCATTGTAGCAATCGTCTAAGATCACAAAATTTTCCGTAGATATAATGTTATTTCTTCCGGGCATGGAGGGAAGCCCTTCAATACCGGCCCGGATCTCTTCTGGCGTAAGCCCCAGCTGGAAGCCCACGGAAGCGCCTGCCAGGGCGTTGGAGATCATATGAGAGCCGGGGAGAGGGACGATACAGTCAAAGCTTTCTCCCGAAGGGAGATGGATCGTGCAGGCAGTGCCCTTCAATCCGAGCGATTTTATATTATCAGCGCGGACGGCGCAGTTTTCATCTATGCCGAAGAACACAGGCTCGGCGCCTTTTATGGGGGCGACCTCCCGAAGCAGGTCGTCGTCCCCGTTCAGAATGATGGAGCCGCCGTTCTTCATATCCTGGATCATCTGCGTCTTTTCATGCAGGATGCCTTCCCTTGTCTTAAAGAACTCCAGATGAGCGATACCGATGTTTGTGATCACACAGATATCAGGGCTTGCAACAGAAGAGAGACGGCGCATCTCGCCGAAATGGTTCACTCCCAGCTCCAGGATCGCGATCTGTGTATCTTCTGCCATTGCGAACAATGTGATAGGAAGCCCCCACTCATTGTTGAAGTTCCCGAGAGTTTTATGTACTTTATATTTCTGAGCTGCTACAGAGGCGATCATTTCCTTTGTGCTGGTCTTCCCCACACTGCCTGTAATGCCTACGACTTTGATGTTGAAAGAGTCACGGTACAGCTTAGCGATGTCAAGGAGCGCCTGGCCGGTAGATTCCACAAGAATATAAGGATAGTCTGTCTCGCCTAAGTCCTCGTGAGATACGACGCACATTGCTCCACGATCCACTGCATCTGGGATAAACTGATGTGCATTTACGTTCGTGCCGTCGATCGCCACGAAGAGGCAGCCTTTCTCAACTTTGCGGTTATCGATGACAACGCCGGACACTTCCGCCGTAAGCGAAGATGAGTCGCCGCGGTAATTGCCGCGGCAGGCGTTCGTAATATTTTCGAGCGTGAGGTTCCTCATAGTTCTTTCCTCCTAATTAATAGCGTGCTTTCATGGACTCTTCTATGATCCGCTCACACAAGTCTCCATAGCTGATCCCGGCAGCCTGCGCGGCTTTCGGGATGAGGCTTGCAGGGGTCATCCCCGGAAGTGCGTTCACTTCCAGACAGTAGAATGCGCCGTCTGCCTCATCTAAGATGAAATCTGCCCGGGCGTACACATCCATGCGGAGGGCTTCGAAAGCCCGCTCAGCGGCGAAGCGCATCTTTTCTTGTTCTTCTTCGTTAATAGAGACAGGCGGGCAGATCTCCTTAGCGCCTCCTGCCTGATACTTATTCTCATAATTGAACACGCCATCCTTAGGGATGATCTCTACAATGGGGAGCGCTTTCCCGGCTATGATGGTACAGGCATATTCCCGCCCTTTGATATACGGCTCAACAACAACCTCCTCTTCCTGCTCTACGTCGAAGGAACACCTTATGGCGTCTCTATATTCCTCTTCTGTGCGGACGATGTGAACGCCGATGCTGGAGCCGCTGGAGCAGGGCTTTATGACAAGAGGGAGATAGTAGCCAAGCTCTTCAAGAGGGGTATCCTTTGTATCTGCCGTGAGGGAAGTCCCTCTCGGAGTGGGGACATGGGTCATCTTAAAGATCTGTTTCGCTACCAGCTTATTCATGGACAGGGAACAGCCAAGAGCATTCGGCCCGGTATAGCGGATCCCGAGTACGTCGAAAGTAGCCTGAAGCTTCCCGTTCTCACCGATAGAACCGTGAAGAGCCATAAAAGTGATGTCTGCCATACGGCAGAGCGCGATGACGTTCGGGCCCAGCTCGCAGGCAGACTGGTCTGGCCTTGAAGCCCGGAGAGCTTTGAGGTCGGGGGCGGTCGTCTTAATAGAGTCCGCGATCGCAAGCCCCGCATCCGGGAGGCCAAATACCTCTTGCAGCCTTTCTTTGTCGTATTCAAGCCCGAAGAAGACGTCCAGAAGAAATGCTTTGTGCCCTCGCTCTCGCAATGTTCTGCAGATAGATGCGCCGGAGCTTAAGGAAACGTCTCTTTCAGGGCTTAAGCCGCCTGCCAATACAATAATATTCATTTTAGCCTCCTTTAATCTGAGAGATTTACCTGGTCAAGCAGAGCGTTCCTGACATCGAACAGCTTCTGCGATAAGTCTACATATACCCGGTGAGGATAGAAGAGACGCTTCGTCTCATCCCACAGAGTATCTTTTTCCTTTTTGCAGTATTGTGCGATCTCCATGACTGACGGAGACTGGTATATACATTCGCCGTTCTTGAACACAGGAACGAGGATCTCGCGCATTGTGTAAGAGCCTCCCGGGAGCTTTGTTTTTTTCCATGTGTCAATAGGATCGAAGAGAAGCAGGTCTTCATCCGTGTCGTAGGACTCATCGGCAAAGCAGATGAGGTCGGCGCGGATCTTCCCTGTTTCTTTATCATAGATTCGGAAGATTGTCTTGTTTCCGGGGTTGGTGATTTTTTCTGTATTTTCGGAAACTTTTATCTTTGGGACGAACTCGTTCTTTTCGTTCTGGATCGCCGCCAGCTTATAAACGCCGCCAAAAGACGGGCAGTCTTTAGAAGTGATCAGGTTCGTCCCTACGCCCCAGGAATTAATAGCGGCGCCTTGCATCTTTAAGTCGTGCAGCAGATACTCGTCCAGATCGTTGGAGGCGCAGATACCGGCATCCGGGAATCCTGCTTCATCCAGCATTTTACGGGCCTGTTTGGAAAGATAGGCGAGGTCGCCGCTGTCTAAACGGATCCCGCATTTTTTAAGAGGGGCCCCGGCATCCCGGAACTCTTTGAATACACGGATGGCGTTAGGAACGCCAGATTTCAGTGTATCGTAAGTATCGACAAGGAGGGTGCAGTTGTCAGGATAAAGCTCTGCATAGTGCTTAAACGCCGTGTATTCGTCCTCAAAGCTCATAATCCAGCTGTGGGCGTGAGTCCCCATGACAGGGACTCCGAAGGCCTGTCCTGCCAGCACGTTGGAAGTGCCGACGCAGCCGCCTATCATAGCGGCTCTTGAGCCGTACAGCCCTGCGTCCGGCCCCTGCGCCCTGCGAAGGCCGAATTCCATGATACCGTCCCCCGCCGCGGCGAACACGATGCGGGAAGCTTTGGTAGCGATGAGGGACTGGTGGTTAATAATGTTCAATATGGCAGTCTCCACAAGCTGCGCTTCCATAATAGGCGCCACGACCTTCACGAGCGGTTCTTTCGGGAATACGACCGTCCCTTCCGGTATAGCGTAAATGTCTCCGCTAAAATGGAACCCGCTCAGATAATGGAGGAAATCTTCACTGAATATCCCCAGGCTCCTCAAATAATCTACATCTTCGTAAGTAAAGTTCAGGTTCTTGATGTAGTCGATGACCTGCGCCAGCCCCGCGCACACAGAATAGCCGTTTTTAGAAGGGTTATTGCGGAAGAAAAGGTCAAAAACGACTACCTCGTTCTGTTGCTGCTCATAGTAGCCTTGCATCATGGTCAGCTCATATAAATCTGTCAATAGTGTCAGATCCTGCTTATTCATCTGTCCTTGCTCCTTATGCTTTGTAAGTTTGTAGCCAGACGTTATACAAGCGCCTGGTTCTTGTTAATAGTATCCTGGATCAGATCCTGGCAGTATTGTGAGATATGCTTCTTCTGCTCCTTTTCCATCTGATCCATATAGATTGGCTTCCCATATTCGATTATTACGTGAGCCTTTTTAATCTTCGGGAAATGATTTTCAAATATCTCTGCGGTGTTATTCATACTTATAGGGACGATGGGGCAGCCGCTTTTTTCCGCGATCTTAAAAGATCCGCTGTGGAAGGGGAGCATGCTCAGCTCTTCACCGTCGTTCCTTGTGCCTTCGGGGAAGATACAGATGGAAACGCCTTTTTTCACATACTCGATTGCTTCCAGAATGGTCTTTAAGCCCTCCCTTGGGCTCTCCCTGTCCAGGAACAGGCAGTAGAGCCGTTTCATCCAGGAGCGAAGGAGAGGGTAACAGAGCATTTCTTTTTTGGCTACGTACCCGGTAAGCCTTTTGCAACGAGAGTAAGTCAGGAGAATGTCAAAATAGCTCCGGTGGTTTCCGATGAACAATACTGGCTCGTCGGGAACATTCTCCTCACCGATAACGGTAATCTTAGCGCCGGTCACTTTGAGCATCAGCTTAAATGCTCCCTGGACCATGCGAAGGCACTGATAATCTTCTTTTTCTTTACGGAATCTGCCGACGATCCATTCAATGCCAAGCACAGGGATCCCAAGCAGCAGATAAAGTCCAAGGATGATTACGATTATGATGAATCTTACCATGCCACATCCTCCTTCACGATTAATATCTTCCGTATAATGCACACATATTCCGAAGCTCTGCAGCTGTCTCTTCACGAAGCGCATCTTTTTTATACCGCCAGCCCCAGTTCCCGGCCGGGACTCCCGGCGTATTCATGCGGGCTTCGCTCCCAAGACAGAGTATATCCTGGAGAGGGACGACCGCGTAGGCAGCGACGCTGCCTATGCAGGCCTGCACGAAGTCAAGGCTTAGGCGGCTCTCCTGGATGTTGTGGGTATAGCGGCGCACCTTCTCTTTGCATTCAGGCCGCAGCGAGCCGTACCAGCCAAGGGAGGTGTCATTGTCATGTGTCCCTGTATAACACACGCAGAGCGGATTCTGATATCTGTGAGGCAGATAGTCATTTTCCCCTGTGGAATCAAAGGCGAACTGCATCACCTTCATTCCCGGGAAATGAAAAGCTTCCCGGAGCGCGTCTACTTCCGGCGTGATGACGCCCAGATCTTCTGCGATGATAGGCAGATCGCCGCCAAGGGCATTCTGTACCGCAGTAAAAAGCTCGTGTCCGGGAGCCTTTATCCACTGTCCGTTCACAGCGGTCTTCTCCCCGTAGGGGACAGACCAGTATGCTTCAAAACCGCGGAAATGGTCGATCCGCAAAATGTCCAGGTTCGTAAGCTGGGCCCGGATCCGGGACACCCACCACGCGTAGCGTTCCGCCCGGTGCGCGTCCCAGTCGTACAGCGGGTTGCCCCAGAGCTGTCCTGTAGCGGAGAAATAATCTGGCGGCACTCCTGCGACGGCAAGGGGGAAGCCTTTCGCATCAAGCTGGAACAAATGCTGGTTCGCCCACACATCCGCGCTGTCCATAGAGACGAAAATGGGAATGTCGCCGATAATCTGGACGCCGTTCTCGTTAGCATATATCTTCAGCGCTTTCCATTCCTGGAAAAAGAGGAACTGTATGAACTCGTAATACTCTATATCTTCGCTCAGAGTGCGGGAAAGTTCTTCCTTAAATTGTGCTGTAGGGCGGCGATAGCTGTCTTCCCATTCAAGCCACGACACGCCGCCGTGAGCTTTTTTGCACGCCATGAACAGGGCGTAGTCAGGAAGCCAGAGACATTCTTCTTCCCGGAAGCTGTCAAAAAGGGCTTTCAGCTCCTGATTGGCTTCTGTTCTCTGGCGGAACCGCCTGTAGGCAAGAGCCAGTATCTTTTCTTTCCATGGGATGACCGCTCCGTAATCAATGTGCTCCGGGTCGGACGACGGGCAGTCTGATAATTCTCCCTCCTCAAGAAATCCAAGGCTTACCAGATGTTCCGGGCTAATGAGGAGCGGCTGCCCTGCAAAGGCTGAGAAGCTCTGGTAAGGGGAATCCCCATATCCGGTGTGGGTGAGGGGCAGAATCTGCCATAAATGCTGTCCGGCATTTTTTAAGAAGTCAACGAATCTTTTCGCTTCGCTCCCCAGATCTCCGATCCCGTAAGGGGAAGGGAGGGAAGTAGGATGGAGCAGGATGCCGGAAAGCCTCTCGCGTTGGTTCATATCTTATGGCCTCCTTAAATTACGATATACATGATGTTGGGGTCAAAAGCCCCCAACTATGATACCTACGGATTGCTACGTGCTACGCACTCCCACAATCCTACCCGCTATTCGCATATCGTGGGATTATCATCCCACTTTTAGGCTCATATCGAGGCGGGTCCCAAGGTCTTTCATCCACTTATGAGCAAGCTCATGTGGATTCAGACCTTTTGACCCTGGTATCATATACATTTTAGTATACAACATTTTTGGAATTTTTCATAGACCTGTTGTGTATGATGTTAATAAGAATGTGGATAAGGGGACATTATGAAGAAACGGTGTGTGTACATACTTTCCATATTTGCGCTTCTGTTCTTGAGCGCGTGCTCCGCAGGCAAAGACGATAAGGTGAAGCTACGGGATGTGGAGTTTACGGTAGTAGGCCAGAATGAAGTGCCGGAAGAGCTCACAGGGATCATTGGGGAGGAGAAGGAAGAAGCGTTTATGTTTACTTATGCAGATAAAGGCTGGCTCTATCTGGCGCGGGGGTACGGAGAAAGGGAGACGAGCGGCTACAGTGTGGAAGTGAAGGAATGTTATGAGGCCGAGGACGTCATCGCTATTAAGACGGAGCTGATCGGGCCGCAGGCGGACGAAGAGATCGCAGAGGAAAGTACATACCCTTATATAGTGGTGAAAATAGAATACAGCGACAAATATGTGATATTTGAATAAGGAGGGAATCAGTATGGAATGTGAGAGAAGAGATATGGACGTATACAGGCAGGGGAAGGCTATCACGGATCAGTTTTATGTTGATGACGACTATAACGTGCCGGATGCAAAGAGCGATGTAGGAAACGTTATTATAGGCGAAGGGAGCCTTCTTGTAGAGGATATGAAGGTAGTGGAGAATTACATACGAGTGTCCGGCCGTCTTGCATTTAAAGTACTGTACGTGGCGGAGGATGGGTCGAAGCGGCTTTGCGCTTTGGAAGGGAAGATCCCATTCGAAGAGATGGTCTATATGGAGGAAGCACATGAGGGGAATCTGTTCTTAAAATCGTCTCAGACGGATGTCACCGTGACTATGATCCATTCCCGGAAGCTGAATATCAAGGCGCTTTGCGAGCTGCAGATATGCTCTGAGAAGAGAGAGACGATCTCCCTGACTACAGATACGCAGGCAGACTTCCCTCTGTATAAAAAATTCTGTAAGGAACAAGTACTGAGGCTAAATGCTATCCAGAAGGACACTTACCGGATTAAAGAAGAAGTACCTGTAGGGGGAACGAAAGAAAGCATCGGAACGCTGCTCTGGACGGAGGCTACAAGCCGCAGGCTGGACACAAGGCTCACGGACGGAGGGCTGCTCCTTAACGGGGAGCTGTTGCTGTTCTGCTTTTATGAATCTCCAGACGGGAAGACAGACTGGCTGGAGCAGACGATCCCTTATGAAGGGAGAATGGAATGCCCCGGAGCCGAAGAGCATATGTACCACCATATTTACCCGACGCTGACGGATGTGGGGATCGAGCCGCGGATGGATGAAGATGGGGAGATGCGCCTGATTGGTGTGGAGGCGACGCTGGAGGCAAGGATCTTAGTCTGTGAGGAAGAGACGGTGGATATATTAGAAGACCTCTACTCTCTCAGCCAGGAGTGCACGCCGAAGATCCAGGATGAGATCGTAGAGCGGCTGCTTATGCAGAATCATTCCAAATGTAAGGTAGTAGAGCGGCTTTCCCTTCCAGAGATTAAGGATAGCATCCTCCAGATCTGCCACAGCAGCGCCAGGATACAGGCGGAGAATACGGAAGCAGAAGAAGGCGGCATCCGCATAGAAGGAGTTCTTCATATTTATTTCCTGTATGTGAAAGCGGATGATGAAGTCCCATTCGGAGTGTGGCAGGGGATGGTGCCGTTCTCCCATCTTCTGGAGAGCAACGAGACAGGAGAGAATATGAGCTACGATATCACATGCGGCGTCGAGCAGCTGTCTGTGGGGCTTCTTGGAAGCGATGAGATAGAAGTAAAAGCGGTACTCGCATTTAACAGCTTCTTAAGAAACCAGAGGGCTGTAAGAAATATTGAGGAAGTGGAGACGGCTCCTTTCAATATGGAAGAGCTGGAGCGCCGTCCGGGCATCGTGGGATATATCGTAAAAGACGGCGACAGCCTGTGGAGGCTGGCCAAGAACTACAGCACGACTACAGAGGGGATCATGGAAGTGAACCATATGGCTTCCGAGGATATAAAACCGGGTGATAAAATATTGATTTTTAAAGAGAATATGAGTATACTATAAGTATATTGTATACAAGATACATACTGTAGATACTAGAGTCAAAAGGCCTTTCATCCATATGAGCTTGCTCATAAGTGGATGAAAGACCTTGGGTATCTTAGATTAAGTACTGGGACATGCAGCACGGGGGATAAAGGCTATGGACAGAATAGAACTGAGGGCGTTGGGGAAGATTAATCTGGGGCTTGATGTAATCGGGAAGCGTGATGACGGCTACCACGATGTACGGATGGTCATGCAGACAGTGAATCTTTACGATCAGATTATTTTGGAGAGAAAGAAGGAACCAGGCATCAGCATGGAGACAAATCTTTCTTTCCTTCCGGTTGACGGAAGCAATCTTGCCTATCGCGCAGCCAGGATGCTTATAGATGAGTTCCATATCAAGGGAGGGATCCATATTATCCTGCATAAGCGGATCCCGGTGTCTGCGGGCATGGCGGGGGGGAGCGCCAACGCGGCGTCGGTCCTCTACGGCATGAACCGTATGTTCGGCTTAGGCCTGTCGTTCCATCAGCTCCAGGAGCGAGGAGTTACGCTGGGGGCGGATGTGCCCTACTGCATTATGAGAGGGACGGCGTTTGCAGAAGGGATCGGGGAGATCCTTACGCCCCTTGATCCTTGTCCCAAATGTTCTGTCCTTCTTGCAAAGCCGGGGATCAGCGTATCGACGAAGCTGGTCTATGGGAGGCTGGATTCTCTTACGGATTATGCACACCCTGATATCTATGGGATACTGGATGGCATTCGGGAGCAGGATATACGCAAGATCGCGTCCTGTATGGGCAATGTGCTGGAAAATGTGACAGTGGAGGAATATCCGGTCATTGAAAAGATAAAGGAGATTATGAAGCAGGAGGGGGCGCTTGGCGCAATGATGAGCGGCAGCGGCCCGACAGTGTTCGGCCTTTACGAAGAACGAGACGCGGCAAAAGCGGCGGCGGACAGGATAAAGGATTTAAAATTGGCGCGGCAGGTGTATGTGACATCTATACACCATGCAAGGAGAAAATAATGAGGGAACTGAATTTTAACGTGGATATGAACGAATATCTTCCTCTCCGGGACGTAGTGTTCAACACGCTCAGACAGGCGATCTTAAGAGGAGAGCTAAAGCCGGGAGAGAGGCTTATGGAGATCCAGCTGGCAAATAAGCTTGGGGTGAGCCGTACCCCGATCCGAGAGGCGATCCGCAAGCTTGAGCTGGAAGGGCTGGTCCTTATGATACCAAGAAAAGGGGCGGAAGTAGCAGAGATTACAGAGAAAAGCCTTCGGGACGTGCTGGAAGTGCGAAGGGCGCTGGAAGAGCTGTCCGTTAAGCTGGCATGCGACCGGATGACGGATGACATGGTGAAAGAGCTGGAGCAGGCGGCGGAAAGATTCCGGTCGGTCCTGCCCGGCGAGGATATTACAGAGATCGCCCAGGCCGACGTCCATTTTCATGACGTTATCTACAAAGCATCAGATAACGGAAGGCTGACGCAGCTTCTCAGCAACCTGGGAGAGCAGATGTACCGTTACCGAGTGGAATATCTGAAGAACACTGCTGTGTACGACCAGCTTATGCGGGAGCATCAGGAGATCATCTGCCATATAAAGAACCGCAGGAAGGACGAGGCCGTGAAAGTCATATGCGAGCATATCGACAATCAAGTAGCGGCGATCCGTGATACGATCCGTACAAAGCGCGGCTAAAGGCGATAAAATAAAACTTGGGGAAAATGAATAAGTGCCCGCAGATGTGTGCATACTCTGTACATCTTAGATGGTATGGGGAGGTACATAGCGATATGGACAGACGGAAACATTTTATCTGCACCGTTATAGGGCTCTGCATGGCGGCGGCTATTATGGGGATATGGACGGGGAAGAGGCTTGTTCTTTTGAAGGAGAAGACTGCCAGTGTGCAGGAAGGGCTGGCAGAAGAAGTCTTTCGCTTTCATGTCCCGGCGAACAGCGACAGTGAAGAGGATCAGAATGTGAAGATGAAAGTGCGGGACGCGATCCTTGACTATATGAAGAAGAACATGGATGACAGAGGAGAAGGCGGCAGGACGTCCTCTGAAGACACGAAAGGGTGGGCCAGGGCGCACCTTGATGAATTGAGATCCGTAGCGGAAAAAGTGTTAGAGGAGAACGGATTCTCTTATGGTGCGGAAGCGGAGGTGGCCACTTGCTACTTCCCGGAGAAACGTTACGGCGACATCGTATTCCCTGCGGGGGATTACGAGGCTCTTCAGATCAAGCTTGGCGATGGCGGGGGGCGCAATTGGTGGTGCGTGCTGTACCCGAACCTGTGCTTTATTGATACGGCATGCGCGGTAGTAAGCGAAGAGGGGAAAGAAGATCTAAAGGAGGCTTTGAGCGCGGAAGAGTATGAGATGGTCACCGCGGCCTCAGATTTCAAGATAAAATGGTTTTTCTTCGGCAGGGATGCGAAGGAAGGGTAGAAGATATTAAGGAGAAGAGAATGACCGAATTTCTTGTAAGACGCTTTATAAAGGACTATGAGGAAGTGGAAAAGGTGTCCGTCAGGACGGCATATGGAGTGCTGTCCAGTGTGGTGGGCATCTTTTGTAATGTTATATTGTTTGTGGTAAAATGGGGGATAGGATTCTTCCTGGGGAGCATCTCTGTTATGGCGGATGCGTTCAATAACCTGTCTGACGCGGGCTCTTCCATTATCGGTCTTGTAGGGGTGAAGATGGCGGGGAAGCCTGCCGATGAGGATCACCCTTTCGGACATGGGAGAGTAGAGTACATAGCGGCGCTTGTAGTATCGTTCCTCGTGCTGCAAGTGGGCCTTACATTTTTCAAAGATGCGGTAGGGAAGATACGGGAGCCGGAAGATTTGAAGTTCCAGGCCGCCTCTGTCATCATCCTGATCCTGTCGGTAGGAGTGAAGCTGTGGCTTAGCCTTTTTAACCGGAGGCTTGGCAGGAAGATAGATTCGAAAGTAATGATGGCGACGGCGACGGACGCTCTCGGAGATATGGTCACTACATCAGCGACGATCGTATCGATCCTTTTCTGGCGCGCGACGGGGATCAATATTGACGGTTTTGTAGGGATCGGCGTAGCCCTTGTAGTATTGTGGGCCGGGATTGGCATCGCAAAGGACACATTGGAGCCTCTGATCGGAAAGCCGATAGAGCCGGAAGAGTATGAGCGGATTACAAGATTTGTGGAAAGCTACGAGGGCATCGTGGGGAGCCATGACCTGATCGTACATAATTATGGGCCGGGAAGGAGCATGGCGTCGATCCATGCGGAAGTGCCTAATGATGTAGGGATCGAAGAGTCTCATGAGGTGATAGACCGGATCGAGAGGGACGCTATAAAGAATATGGGGATCTTTCTCGTAATCCACATGGATCCTACAGAGACGAAGGACGAGCATGTGCTCCATGCGAGGCGCAGAGCCGTAGAGATATTAGAGGTGCTGGACCCGAAAGTGACGATCCATGACTTCCGCATGGTGGACGGAGAGAAGAGGATCAACCTGATCTTTGACATGGTAGTGCCTTTCGAGTATGATAAAGAAAGACAGGAGGAGCTTAAAAAGTCTCTCGGCAAGCTTCTGAAATTTACAGATGAACGGTATGAATGTGTAATTACGATCGAGAGGAGCTATATAGGAAATGCAAAGGGATAATCAGTATACGTTTACAGGGAGGGTCCGCTATAGTGAGATTGGCCGCAGGAAGCAGATGACGCTTCCGGGGATCATCAATTATTTTCAGGATTGTAGCATCTTCCAGTCTGAAGAGATTGGTTTTGGGCTCGGATACCTGGCAGAGAGGAGACGGGCATGGATCTTATCTTCCTGGCAGGTAGTAGTAAGGCGTTATCCGTTGTTTGAGGAAGAGATTGAAGTCAGCACATGGGCGACCGATTTTAAAAAGATGCTGGCGTCCCGTAATTTTTCTATGAAAGACGGGAGAGGAGAGAAGGTCGCATACGCAAACTCTCTCTGGGTATATATGGATATGGAGAGGGGACGCCCTGCAAAGCCGGAAAGCTGTGAGATAGAAGCCTACGGGACAGGGGAGCCGCTTGATATGGAATATGCGCCCCGTAAGATTGAGCTGCCGGCCTGCTTTGAAGGCCTACCGGAGTTCCCGGTGCGGCGGTATCATATTGACACGAATGAGCATGTAAACAACTGCCAGTATGTGCAGATGGCGATGGAGGCCGCTGAGACAGGAAAGGATATATGCCAAGCGCGGGTGGAATATAAATGTTCCGCGGTGTATCAGGATCTTATCTTCCCGAGGGTGGCCAGGGAGGAGGATCGGACGGTAGTAAAGCTCTGCGACGCGCAGGGCGGCCCGTATGCGATCGTAGAATTCCGGTACATGTGAACGGCAGAGACGAGGATAGGAGAAAAAGATGAGATTAGCAGATGAGCTTGGGAAGAGACGGAAACTGATGATTGTAAAAAAGGTAGAATTCGGCGTCTATTTGGGGACAGAAGAAGACAGGGTGCTCCTGCCGAAGAAAGAAGCGCCGGACGGAGCAGAGATCGGCGATCCGGTAGAAGTATTTTTATATAAAGATTCTTCTGACCGTCTCATTGCTACGACGGCCATGCCTAAGATCGTGCTGGGAGAGCTGGCGGTACTTAAGGTGAAAGAGACGGGGAGGATCGGCGCTTTCTTAGACTGGGGGCTCCCGAAAGACCTGCTCTTGCCGTTCCGTGAGCAGACGGCAAAAGTGCAGGAAGGGGAGGAGGCGCTGGTGTCTCTGTATGTGGACAAGAGTGGGAGGCTCTGTGCGACAATGAAGGTGTACGAGCTTCTCCGCAAAGATTCCCCTTACAGGAAAGACGATAATGTAGAAGGGATTATTTACGATACGAGCAACAATTTCGGCGTGTTCGTGGCAGTGGACGACCGCTACTCTGCGCTTATCCCGAAGCGGGAGGCGTACGGAGAGCTAAAGGTCGGACGCCGGGTGAGAGCGAGGGTCGTAAGAGTGCATGAGGACGGGAAGCTGGACTTAAGCGTGCGGGAGAAGGCACATATCCAGATGGACAAGGACGCACAAATGATACTAGAGAGAATGGAGATGTGCGGAGGGAGGCTTGGCTTTACGGACAAGGCGGACCCGGAGCTTATAAAAGAGGAGCTGGGGCTTAGCAAGAATGCGTTCAAGCGTGCGGTAGGAAGGCTTTTGAAGGAGAAGAAGATACAGATTACGGAGACAGAGATTCGCTTTTAGAGGGACAGATTATGAGTTTTGCACATTTGCATGTCCATACGGAATACAGCCTTTTGGACGGTTCGAACAAGATTAAAGAATGTGTGGCAAGAGTTAAGGAGCTTGGCATGAGCAGCGTGGCGATCACAGATCATGGATGTATGTTCGGCGTGATCGATTTCTATAAGGCGGCAAAGGCGGCGGGCATCAAGCCTGTTCTTGGATGCGAGGTCTATGTGGCTCCATGCTCCAGATTTGACAAGGAAGCGGTGGGGAGCGGCGATGACAGGTATTATCACCTCGTCCTCCTGGCGGAGGATCAGACGGGCTACCAGAACCTGATCAAGATCGTGTCAAAAGGCTACACAGAAGGATATTATTATAAGCCCCGTGTGGATATGGAAGTGCTCCAGCAATACCATGAAGGGCTCATAGGCTTAAGCGCCTGTCTTGCAGGAGAAGTGCAGCGCAATATTGCAAGAGGGATGTATGAGGAAGGGAAAGAGGCCGCGCTTCGGTATGAGAAGCTGTTCGGTAAAGGGAATTTCTTCCTGGAGCTTCAGGATCACGGCATTCCCCAGCAGCAGACAGTGAACCAGGCGCTTCTCCGCATGGCGGGGGAGACCGGGATTGCGCTTGTCGTTACAAACGATGTACATTATACTTATGCGGAAGACGAGAAGCCTCACGATATCCTGCTCTGCATCCAGACAGGGAAGAAGCTGGCAGATGAGAACCGTATGCGCTATGAGGGAGGGCAGTATTATATTAAGTCGGAAGACGAGATGAAGGCTCTCTTCCCCTATGCTCTGGAAGCGCTTGAGAATACGCAGAAGATTGCCGACAGGTGTAATGTAGAGATCGAGTTCGGCGTGACGAAGCTGCCGAAGTATGATGTCCCGGAAGGCTATGATTCATGGGGATATCTGAATAAATTATGCTATGAAGGGCTGGAGAGACATTACACGGATCCGGGAGACGATTTAAAAGAGCGGCTGTCGTATGAGCTGTCCGTGATACGTTCCATGGGCTATGTGGACTATTTCCTCATCGTGTGGGATTTTATAAAATATGCCAAAGATAACGGTATTATGGTAGGGCCGGGGCGCGGCTCGGCAGCGGGCAGCATCGTATCTTATTGTCTTGATATTACTACGATAGATCCGATCCGCTATCAGCTGCTCTTCGAACGGTTCCTGAACCCGGAGCGTGTGTCTATGCCGGATATCGATATTGACTTCTGCTTTGAGAGGCGGCAGGAAGTGATCGATTATGTGGTGAGGAAATATGGGGCCGACAGGGTCGTCCAGATCGTAACTTTTGGTACGCTGGCGGCCAGGGGCGTTATCCGGGATGTGGGAAGAGTGATGGATCTTCCCTACGCTTTTGTAGACAATATTGCAAAGACGATCCCAAAGGAGCTCAATATCACGCTTGAGCGGGCGCTCAAGACGGGGCCGGAATTTAAGAAAGCCTATGAGACGGATCCACAGGTAAAGGAGCTGATCGATACGTCTATGCGTTTGGAAGGGCTTCCGAGGCACACATCCATGCACGCGGCCGGCGTCGTCATCAGCCAGAAAGCGGTAGACGAGTATGTACCGCTCTCTCTTGGATCCGACGGATCGGTCACGACACAGTTCACCATGACGACGCTGGAGGAGCTGGGGCTTCTCAAAATGGACTTTCTGGGGCTCCGCACATTGACGGTCATACGCGATGCGGTCAGCCTTGCAGCAAAGAGCAAGGGTAGCGCTATTGATATGAACGTCATAGACTATGATGATAAAGAGGTCTATAACCTGATCGGAAGCGGGCGTACCGACGGCATCTTCCAATTGGAGAGCGCGGGGATGAAGAGCTTCATGAAGGAGCTAAAGCCTCAGAGCCTGGAGGATGTCATTGCGGGGATATCTCTGTACCGGCCGGGGCCGATGGATTTTATCCCACAGTACATTAAAGGGAAGAACCATCCAGAAGAGATTACGTATGACTGCCCGCAGCTCGAAAGCATCCTGGAGCCGACTTACGGCTGTATCGTATATCAGGAGCAGGTGATGCAGATCGTGCGCGACCTTGCAGGCTATACGCTTGGGCGGAGCGATCTTCTCAGACGTGCGATGTCTAAGAAGAAGGGCGACGTCATGGAGAAAGAGCGGCACAATTTTGTATATGGAAACCCGGAGGAGAATGTCCCGGGCTGCATCGCCAACGGCATTGATGAGAGAACGGCGAATAAGATCTATGATGAAATGATCGACTTTGCCAAGTATGCTTTTAACAAATCCCATGCGGCGGCCTATGCAGTAGTCGCATACCAGACTGCATGGCTGAAATTTTATTATCCGGTGGAGTTCATGGCGGCGCTCATGACTTCCTTCATTGATAATCCGGGGAAGGTGTCAGAGTATATCTATACATGCCGGCAGATGGGGATCCGGATCCTTCCGCCCGACATCAACGTGGGGGAATGGAATTTTTCTGTAGATAACGGGGCGATACGGTTTGGGCTTACGGCGATTAAGAGCATCGGACGTCCAGTGATCGACGCTCTTATAGAAGAGAGGGGAAAGAACGGAGAGTTCAGGACTCTGAAGGACTTTATTGAAAGGATGCCGGGGAAAGAGATAAATAAAAGGACGATGGAGAGCTTCATCAAATCGGGAGCTTTTGACAGCCTGAGGGGGACGAGAAAGCAGAAGATGGCTATTTATGTGAAGGTCCTTGATCAGGTGAGCCAGGAAAGGAAGCGCTCTATGAGCGGCCAGATGTCTCTGTTCGATCTGGTAGGGGAAGCCGAGAAGACAGATTTCGATGTGCCCCTTCCCGATATGGGCGAGTATGAAAAGGAAGCGAAGCTGGCCTATGAGAAAGAAGTGATTGGCGTGTACTTGAGCGGACATCCGATGGAGGATTATGAAGAGAAATGGAGGAAAGGGATTACGCGTACAACGCTGGATTTCCAGATTGACGAGGAGACCGGGCGTACAAAAGTAAGGGACGGGATGTCGGAGACTGTGGGAGGCGTTATTGCTGCAAAGACGATCAAATATACAAAGAATAATAAGACGATGTGCTTCCTCACTCTGGAGGATCTTGCAGGAACGGTGGAAGTCGTCGTGTTCCCGCGCGATTATGAGAAATACCATCTGGATCTGGATGAGGAGAGCAAGATATTCATAAGAGGGAGAGTGTCGGAGGAGGACGACGCGCCCAGTAAGCTGATCTGCGAGACGGTCGTTCCCTTTTCTCAGATGAAAAAGGAGCTGTGGCTCCAATATACAGACAAGACGGCATTCCTCAGAGAGGAGCCGATGCTTTATGAGATGATCTCTGGTTCCGACGGGAATGACGAAGTGGTGATCTACTGTAAGGCGGAGCGTGCGGTAAAGCGCCTTCCCGCCAGCCGCAGCGTGCATATAGAGCCGGGCATTTTGAGCAGATTGACAAATTATCTCGGGGAATCTTGTGTAAAAGTGATTGAAAAGCCAGTTGAAAAGTGCCTTTGATTCATGTAAAATGTGAATTGTAAAATAGTGAAAGAGAGATATTAAAAACGATTATAAGCCTACATGTGGAGGAGAAAATCATGGCAGAGAAAAGAATTCGTACAATCGGAGTGCTGACGAGCGGAGGCGACGCGCCTGGGATGAATGCGGCGATCCGCGCGGTCGTCAGGACAGCGCTTGGCAGAGGAGTCAGAGTAAGAGGGATCCGGAGAGGGTATCAGGGGCTTCTGGACGAAGAGATCATTGATCTATCTGCAAGGGATGTGTCTGATACGATCCAGAGAGGCGGGACAATCTTACAGACTGCCCGCTGTAAGGAGATGCAGACGGAGGAAGGCCAGCAGAAAGCGGCGGCTATCTGCAAGAAATATGGGATCGACGGCCTTGTAGTCATCGGCGGGGACGGTTCCTTCGCAGGGGCGCAGAGGCTGTCTCATTACGGTGTGAACACAGTCGGGATCCCGGGGACGATCGATCTGGATATTGACTGTACTGAGTACACGATCGGGTTTGACACGGCAGTTAACACTGCGATGGAAGCGATCGATAAAGTGCGTGATACGTCCACTTCCCATGAAAGATGCTCTATCATCGAAGTTATGGGAAGAGATGCGGGCTACCTCGCGCTGTGGTGCGGGATCGCCAACGGAGCGGAGCGTATCCTTCTCCCGGAAGAGCACGATTACGATGAGAAAGCAATCGTAGAGGATATTCAGGAAAGCAGGAAGCGCGGAAAGAAGAATTATATCATCATCAATGCAGAAGGGATCGGAGATTCCATTAATATGGCGAAGAGGATTGAGGAGGCTACGGGCATGGAGACGAGGGCGACTATCATCGGACACATGCAGCGGGGAGGGAGCCCGACCTGTAAAGACCGTGTGTATGCGTCTATCATGGGCTCTATAGCAGTAGATCTTCTGCTGGAAGGAAAGACGAACCGCGTTGTAGGGTATCGCCATGGAGAGTATGTAGATTTTGATATTGACGAGGCGCTGGGCATGGACAAAGTGATCCCGCCATATCAGTATGAGATCGCGAAGCAGCTGGCGCTGTAAAAGGCAGCCGGATGTCAGGGCAGAACAGATTATGACGAAGAATGTATTGATTACTATATCCGGCCTCCACTATGACGAGAGCGCCCTGCTCCCAGAAGAGGATAATGAGCCTATAGAGGTTATGGCTCCGGCTCTGTATTATCTTAAGAATGGGAAGCATTATATACTCTATGAAGAGCCTGTGGAGGGAATGCCGGGGACGATTAAGAATACGATTAAGATCAAAGAAGGCGAGACGTTGGAGATCATTAAATCCGGCCTTGCCAACACCCGGATGGTCTTTGAGAAGGATAAGATCAACATCACTCCTTATGAGATTCCTTATGGGGAGATTATGGTGGGGATCTATACGACGCAGCTGGATGTAAAAGTGCAGGAGAGGCAGATTGACGTACATGTCCAATATTCGTTGGACGTAAACGGAGAAAAGCTTGCAGAGTGCAATATCTGTATGAAGGTTGAAGCAAAAGACGGCTAAGGGAGATACCCTTAACCGTCTTTTTTCATTTTTCTTTCTCTATTCTTATTTCCCGCGGAGCCTTGCAAGAAGCCCTTTCTTCTTCTGCGGAGCTTCAAGGGAGCCTCGGAGCCCTTTTACAGCAGTAATGTAGATGCCGCTCACAGTCGCTTTTACCTCTTTTTTCACTGGGATTAGCGGGAAGACTTCTGCGTCGCACATCAGGATCATTACTTTTGGGCCGACTTTTGCTTTTACTACAGGGACTTTGGACCTCCTTAAGTACTTAGGCGTGTTGTCCACGACGATCTGAGGAAGCCCGGCGTCCTTGAGCCGCAGCCTGCCCTTGTCGATGATCAGCATGGACATGGTCTGGGCGGCCGCGTCCAGCTTCTCTTTCTGTTCTGCCTGGCGCTTTTCCGCCTTTTTGCCAAGAAAATATAGTACGATACATGCAATAATCAATATTGCTAATATTACTAATAAAACGATTGTCAGTGTGCTCACGGGAGGACCTCCTATTTTTCTTTAAGTCATTTTCGTAAATTTTATTGTAGCATTGTTTGTCTGGAAGTGCAAGTGGGGAATATCCATGGAACAGATTTTATTTATCAATCTTATTTTTTCAGTGCTTATCATATTTTTTCAGAGGAAGGATCCGGCCACAGTGTGGGCGTGGCTTTTGCTGCTTTACTTTATACCCGTGCTGGGGTTCGCGCTGTATCTGATCTTCGGGCAGGGCTTGCGAAAGGAAAGGATGTTCCGGGCGAAGGAGATAGAAAGCGAGCTGAAGTATGCGGCCTTTAAGCAAAAGAGCTCCATATATAGAGAGGAGCTTAAGATCTGCGACCCGGAGCTTGACCGGTTCAAGAGGCTGATGCTTTATAATCTTAATGAGGGGAAGGCTGTCCTTACAGACAATAATGATGTGAGGGCGTACACAGACGGAAAGGACAAGTTCCGCGCCCTTCTCAATGAATTGGAACATGCAGAAAGCTATATCCACATGCAGTATTATATTATCCGAAGGGACGGATTGTGGGAAGAAATAGAGAGAGTCCTGGTCCGAAAGGCTGCGGAGGGCGTTGAGGTAAGAGTCCTGTTCGACAGCATGGGATGTAGGGGAAGAAGCGGGATAGGAAGAGCAGAAAAGAAGAGGCTTACAGAATCGGGCGTCCAGGTAGCGGAATTCTTCCCTGCCATCATGGGGAAGCTCCAGCTTCGGATGAACTATAGAAATCACAGGAAGATCGTAGTAATTGACGGAAGGACGGGGTTCCTCGGGGGATTCAATATAGGGGAAGAATATTTGGGGAGGGATCCAAAGTTCGGGTATTGGAGAGATACGCATATTCGCGTGGAAGGTTCGGCTGTGACTTCTCTTGCAGTGCGGTTCGTGCTGGATTGGAATTTTGCCGCTAAGGATAATCTGTTCCTGAAAGACAGCCTGTTCCAGATCCCGTCTTACAAGAAAAGAGGAGACAAGCTGGTGCAGATTATTTCCAGCGGGCCTGATTCTGCAAGCCCTTTAATCCGGGATAATTATCTTCGCCTTATCCATATGGCTGCAAGGAGCATCTATATCCAGACGCCTTATTTTATTCCTGATGAAGACATAAGGAGCGCGCTTTTGATCGCGATAAGATCAGGCGTCGACGTGCGTATTATGATACCGTGCAAGCCGGATCATCCGTTTGTCTACTGGGCCACTTGTTCCTATGTAGGGGAGATGGTGGAGGCCGGAGCAAAGTGCTATATTTATGATAACGGATTCCTGCATACGAAGTGCCTGTGCGTAGACTCGCTTGTCTGCTGTGTCGGGACCGCGAATATGGATATACGGAGCTTTAGCTTGAATTTTGAGGTGAACGCGGTCATCTATGACGCAGGGACGACGAAGCACATGATAGAGTCTTTCCGGCAGGATATTGCCTTCAGCACTCTGATCACAAGATCGGCATATAAGAACCGGAGCCTTCTTTTGCGGGCAAAGGAGCAGTTCTGTCGTTTGCTTTCCCCGATTTTGTAAAAGAGGCGTGTGAAATATGTGTGAAAACTATTTTTAAATCTGCCTGAATGTGGTATAACAGAATGGTCGTGTTATGGACAGAAGGTAAAAAGGAAACAGATGAGGTGACAGGTTATGAAGAAGAAATCAACAATATTTATAGCAGGGACGCTGGCCCTTTCCATACTTCTTGCCGGTTGTCAGCCGGACATGGGGATTGAGACGGACAATCTTAAGATTACAAAGTACAAGAACGTGGAAATAGACCAGATAGAGAAGCCGCAGGAAGTCACAGACGAGGCGGTAGATATGTATATCCAGTCCGTGCGGAAAGGGCACGCGCAGCCGGCGGCAGAAGGGCTTGATCGGGCTGTGCAGGACGGTGATGCGATCAATGTCGACTTTGAAGGGAAGGTGGACGGAGCCGCGTTCGAGGGCGGGGCTGCGAAGGATTATCCCATCACTGTAGGAGCGGGAGGATTCATCGACGGCTTTGTAGAGAGCATGGTAGGCCACAAGCCGGGAGAGACTTATGACTGGAACGGGGCGTTCCCGGAGGGCTATGGCAATGCGGAGCTTGCCGGGAAAGATGTCGTGTTCACAATTACGATCAATAGTATCGAAGAAGAGCTGCCAAAGCTGGACGACGGATTTGTAAAAACTGTTTCCGATAAGTCGGAGACAGTCGAACAATATAAGAAGGAGATTAAAGAGCAGCTGGAGAAGGAGAATGAAGACGCGTATAAGAGCCAGCTGAGCGAAGCAGTATGGCAGGCAGTGCTGGATAATTCCACCGTATTGGAATACCCGGAGGAGGAAGTGCAGGAGTCTGTGGATTCCATGAGCGAACAGTACCGATCGATGATTGAATCGCAAGGAGTAGATTTCGAGGCATTCCTGGAACAGTCCGGGATAACGGAGGAACAGTTCAAGGAGCAGTTCCAGGAGACGGGAAGGAACAGCGTAAAGCAGAAAATGGTGCTTGCCGCGATCGCAGAGAAAGAAAAGATTACGTTAAGTGACAAAGAGTATGCCGAGCAGCTGGAGGCCATAGCGGCCGCCTATGGGTTCAGAGATGGAGAGAGCCTGGCAAAGGAGGCAGAGGAAGACGCTTTAAGAGAGATCGCGCTCTACAACGTGGTCGGAGAGTGGCTTGTAGAGCGCTGCATCCAGGTGGCGAAATAGGACAGGAAGTATAGATGAATACTTGGAAAACCCTCTGCATAGATTGTAAAAAACGAACTATGCAGGGGTTTTTTATATGAAAGATTATATTGAGGAAAGAGCAGTAGAGATTGCGTACTATATTATTGAGAACAGGGCGACAGTGCGGCAGACGGCGAAGGCATTCGGAGTAAGTAAGAGTACGATACATAAAGACGTGACGGAACGTCTTCTTAAGATCAACCCTGCTCTTGCGGCGAAAGCCCGCACTGTTCTCGACGTCAACAAGTCTGAGCGGCACATTCGGGGCGGCCTTGCTACAAGGGAGAAGTATTTACACCAAAATGCATAAATAATTGTAAAAACAAGGAAAATGTTGTGGCAGAATTTCTCTTTTTTTGTGGGAATAAGTATGTTAGAATATTCCAAACCGCAAAAGGAGGGATTCATATGAACAGAAAGACAGTTATGTTTTCAAATCCTGACGAAGTAATGAATTTTGTGAAGACAGTGGAGAGATACCCTTATGATATGGATGTTAAGAGAGGGAAGAGCATTGTAGACGCAAAATCGTTGCTAGGGCTTTTAAATCTCGGTCTGAACAGGAAGATCGAGCTAAGGGTGTATGAAGAGGAATGTCAGGAACTGTTCCGCAATATTGAGCAGTATGTAGTAGCGTAGAGAAAGAAATAAAATCTTGTTTAAGAGGGCTCCCCGGCGTATAATGAATACGGCGAGGAGTTTTTAATTATGAGCATGATAATAAAGACAACAACAGACAAGAGCGGCTATCTTTTCGATAACAAGGCTCTTGCGGCGCTTATCATCCCTCTCATTATAGAGCAGTTCCTGGCGATACTCGTTGGCATGGCGGACTCTATTATGATCTCCAGCGTAGGGGAGGCGGCTGTATCCGGCGTATCGCTGGTAGACCAGGTTATGGTGCTCCTTATCAACATATTTGCGGCGTTGGCTACGGGAGGAGCGGTGGTGGCGGGGCAATATCTGGGGCAGCGTAAGTGGGAGGCGGCGTGCGGCTCTGCGACACAGCTTGTCTGGTTCATCACTTTGTGCGCCATCGTGATCACGGCATTGGTCTATGGAGGGAAATATGTCATTCTCCACGGTGTGTTCGGGAAGATAGAGGCAGATGTAATGCATCATGCGGACGTATATCTTACGATCGTGGCAGCGACGATCCCTTTCGTGGCAATGTACAGCGCAGGCGCAGCTATTTTCCGTGCAATGGGGAACTCTAAAATCTCCATGCAGGTATCTATTATTATGAACATTATTAACGTAAGCGGCAATGCGCTTTTAATCTACGGATTCCACCGGGAAACAGAAGGGGTGGCTATCCCCACTCTCATATCCCGCATTGTGGGGGCGGTTATCGTTGTCGCGCTTCTGTGTAATGAGAAGCATCCGCTCCATATTAAAAGAAGCTGGCGTTACCATATGGACTGGCTCCAGGTGAAGAAGATACTGAGCGTGGGCGTGCCTAATGGCCTGGAGAACAGTATGTTCCAGCTGGGCAAGATCATGGTTTTAAGCCTGGTATCGACTTTTGGGACTTATGCCATCGCAGCCAATGCGGTCAGCAATGCCATTGCGCTGTTCCAGCTTCTCCCGGGACTGGCCATCAACTTAGGGGTTACAACGGTAATCGCCAGGTGCGTGGGCGCCGGAGACTATGAGCAGGTGCGGTATTACAATAAAAAGCTGCTGGCCATTACGCATACAAGCATGGCGATCATGATCGTGGGAGTGTTCCTGATCCTGCCGCTTATAATGAGAGCCTATGGATTGTCGGATATGACGGCGGATGTGGCAAGGAAGATTGTTTATTTCCATGGGATCAGCGCGATAATTGTCTGGCCTGCAGCATTTACTCTCCCGTCGACCTTCCGGGCGTCTGGGGATGCGAAGGCGTGTATGTATATTTCCATGTTGTCCATGTGGATCTTCCGGATCGTATTCAGCTATATCCTCGGGAAATACGCAGGCCTGGGCGTGTTCGGCGTCTGGGCGGCAATGGTCATAGACTGGGTGTTCCGCGCAGTTTGTTTTATAGTCCGGTATTGCGGAGGCAAATGGAGGAAGCAGGCCTTAGTATAATAAAGAAAAATAAATAAAAATTGTACACTGAGGGTGGATTATGTTAGAATATAATCAACTAAAAGAAAGTAGAGGGAACTATTATGAATGGGGACACAATGAATTATGTTGTTCGTAAGACAAAGGAGCTGACAGAGATACCGAATTGCCGCAGCGAGCTGAAGAAGGCGGCGCAGGATTGGCTTGACGCAGTAGGGACAGACAGGGAGGGGCAGATGGCGAAGATCTATGTCGCCAGTATGGAGGAGAACCTGATGCCGATAGACGGTCTGATCTCTTTTGCAGAGTCAGAGGCGGGCAAGGGAGTGTTCGGAGACCGTGCTGCTGGAGTGGCGGCTCATGCAAGGCAGATTAAGGAAGAAGGCGCGAAGTACTGTGACTGTCCGGCATGTAAGGCTGTAGCGGAGATTCTGGAGAAGAAAGAATGTATCTTGGGGATGTAGAAGAGGGGCAGGAGAACTGAAGATGGATGAAAAACAAAAAGAGCCAAAAAAACGCCTTAGTTTATTTGAGCGGATTAAAGAAAGCATTTTAGGCGCTTCCGAGCCAGAAAAAGAAGAAATGGTGAAGATTCCGGCAGACGCGCCCGTGATGGGAGAAGTGCCGGACGTATTTACTCCGGGCGCTCTGGATATCCCTACGAACAGCCTGCTGTACTCGCTTTGGCATGAGTGGAACCTGGCTCTTGATGGAGAGCCTCGAGACAGTGAAGAGAGAGCGCATAGCCATGACGGAGAGTACGGCCCTCTTGAGATTATTATGGAGGGCACGGAAGACCTTCCTTTAAGCAAAGAGGAGATAGAGAGTGAGAGGCACAGGGCGACGGCCAGCCTTTTTGCCAGGGCAAAAAAGAATCATATGATCACAAGAGCGAACGAGGAAGGAGAGATCCCTTCGGTAGACGCGGAGGCCGTAGTGCATGTGGCTCGTAAGCGTATGGCTGCGTGGGCGTTCGTATTCCCGCCGACAGGCGAGGGCGGGCCTCTCACAAAGCAGGAGCTTGAGCTCGCGCTGGCAGAGTGTACGGTATGTGCAGGGCTCGACGAGGAAGCGCTGGGTAAGATCGTCGAAGAGCAGCCGTACTTCAAGCTTATCCTCATTGCAAAAGGCAAGCCGATGATCCCTGGTAAGGACGGATATGTTGTTGAGAATTACCCCCGGACCATAGAGAAGACGTTCAGTATGGATGAGATGGGCAATGTAGATTACCGTGCACAGAACTATGTCCAGATCATACATACGGGAGATGTCCTGTGCGAAGCGATCGCCCCGACTCCCGGGGAGGATGGGATTGACGTCCTGGGAACCGTAATCCCTGCAAAAGAAGGGAAAGAAGCGAAGCTCCTCTTAGGGCAGAATACAGTCTTGAGCGAGGATAAGACGAAGGTCATCGCGTCAATGGAAGGGCACTTGAGGTTCCAGGAAGGCAAGTTCCACGTTAAGCCGACATTCCATGTTCCTGGCGACGTAGATTTTAATGTGGGCAACATTGATTTCCTGGGAGACGTCCATGTGAAAGGGGACGTAAGGGAAGGATTTGTCATCAAAGCGACAGGAACGGTCACGGTCGAGGGCCTTGTGGAAGGCGCCATTATCGAAGCTGACGGCGACGTTATCATAAGCAATGGGATACTGGGAGACGATAAGGCGGTAATTAAGGCCGGCGGGCTTGTCCAGGCAGAGTATATTGAGAATTGTATCGTGTATGCGGGGGAGAGCGTAAGAGGGAGCAGCATCGTAGGATCCCACATCAACTGCGACGGCACGATCATAGTGCGGAGCGGGCGAGGCACGATTGTAGGCGGCCATCTGGTAGCGGCCAGAAAGATTGACGCGAAAGCCATCGGGAGCAGAGCGGAGCGTCTGACGTCCCTGAGCATTGGACAGCTGCCGTACATACGGAAGAGAAAGGAAGAACTGGAGAGCTCCCTGGAGGAAGTGCGAGGAGAAGTCGAGGAAGTGGAGCGCACAATAGAGTATCTGGACAGGACGGCGGGGAGCGACCCGGAAAAAATCCAGAGGGCAGCCGACTTCCGGCTACGTAAATCTGTCCTTTCCATGCAGATCGCACATATGCAGAAAAAGCTGGAGGAGATCGAAGAGAAGGATGGGGAAGACGAGGCGATTACAGGATGTAAAGTAGTGGCCTCTACGATTTATCCGGGCGTACAGATCGAGATACAGGATCTGTCCTACACAGTCCAGGAGGAGAACAGAGATGTGAAAATACATGTACAGTTGGGCGAAATCGTGCTCAGATAAGCAGTACAGCTTTCGCCTCAGGCAAAGGAGGGAGACAGATGATAAAAGAAAATTCTTTTTGCTCTCTTATTGATGAGGTTATCAAAGATGTGTTTTGCAAGACAACGGGGATCCATCTGCAAAATTGCCAGAGGAATGATATTGCAGATGGCGATGTGTGTACGGTGTACACGGTATTTAATGGCGGTTACAAAGCAAGGATGGCATTTTGCGCTCAGCGCAGCATGATGAAGCGGATTACTGAAAATATGCTGGAGGAGCCGGTTACGGACGCGGAAGATATTGTGGAATATATGAAGGAGCTGCTGAATGTCTTATGCGGCCATATCGTGGCTGCTGTCTTCAGCAGGACGAAGACAGCGGCAAGATTCCAGCCGCCATGTTTTGCAGAAGGATGTTATCTTCCGGAAGGGGAGGATCCGGACGGAGTGATACACATATGTTATATGAACGACTACGCTGAGTCAGCTATGCTTTTACACGACCAGTTCCCGCGTAGTGCGAACGAAATGTGAATGGAGGAAAATACATTGAGTAAACGAGTAATGGTAGTGGATGATTCGAAGGTCGTCCATTCCCAGATGCACAAAATATTGGACGGTACGGACTTTGAGATCGTGAAGTGCGTAAAGAGTGGAGAGAGCGCCATTGAAGAGTATGAAGAGGTGAAGCCGGATGTCATCACTATGGATATCCTCATGCCAGGCGTCGACGGGCTGGAAGCTGCGAAAGAAATCATGGAAAAGTGGCCGGATGCCCGGATTCTTATGGTGTCGTCCCTGGCTTATGATGAAACGATAGATGAGGCGGTAAAGATCGGGGCAAAAGGATTTATCTTCAAGCCATTTAAGGGAGAGGCGGTCATCAAAGCGTTAAGCCAGGCTTTGCGCGACTGACGTAAAAGTACGGAAGATAAGAGGAGCTAAAGATGAGGAGAAAGAAATGGGAGTAAGCCATCAGTTTCGGAAATGCATGTTCGGAGGCTACAATAAAGAAGATGTAGAAGCCTGCGTAAAGTCTATGAGCGACGAGATAGGCTCGCTTAAAGAACGTATAGACGCCATGGAGCATGACAGGGAAATGACCGTCCGCGTGCTGAAAGACGCATATTATAATGCAGAAGCCATGATAAGCAGTGCGGAGAAGACAGCGGAGAGCATCGTACAGAAAGCTGACAAAGAGGCAGAGGAGAGGCGCAGTAGAAGCCTGCAAAGGCTCCAGGAAGAGATGGGGCAGAAGGCGCTTGAGTTCGTGACGGTGAAGTACAAGATCTCGGATTATGTAAAGCAGATCGACGAGGTGCGCGAGAGCCTGGAATCCATGTCAGAAGGGCTTAGAAAGGTTTCCGAAGAGATGCCTGCAAAAGTCAGAGATATAATAGGAGAGAGTGAAAAGGAGCATTTCATAGATGCAGAATATCAGAAGCCGTCAGATGAATGACGGCTTTTTGATATGTACGCCCTTGTAAGATGAGGGTAGAGGAAGATTAGAAAGGAGAGGGAGGATGGAGAGCAAAGCATTTTATAAAATGTTCTTTTCTCTTTATATAGCGTTAGTCTTGCAGAATATCATTACTCTCGGGGTCAGCCTTGCGGACAACATGATGCTGGGCTCGTATAAGGAAGCGGCTCTGTCCGGAGTGACCGCGGTGAACCAGGTCCAGTTCATATTCCAACAATTAATTATGGCGCTGGGAGACGGGCTTGTTATCTTCTGCAGCCGGTACTGGGGAAAACATATGGTAGAGCCGATGAAAAAAGTTATAGTGGCCTCTATGCATTTTGCACTGCTCATAGCGGCAGTGTTGTTTGGAGCTATAACTTTCTTTCCCTCCCAGGTGATGAGCTGTTTTACGACAGATGCCGGGATTATTGCTGAAGGCGTGGGCTATATGGGGGTTATCCGGTTCACTTACATATTTTTTGCGGTGACGCACATATTGCTGGCCGCCGTGCGGAGCATGGAGATAGTGAAGATCGCATTTTATCTGTCGATCCTTACACTTTTTATTAATTGTGGGATGAACTATATTTTAATATTCGGACATTTCGGATTCCCCGAGCTGGGAGCTGTGGGAGCCGCCATTGGGACCCTGGCTGCGAGGGTGGCAGAGTGTGCGGTACTGTTATTGTACATCGTGAAGAAGGAGAAGATCCTTAATATCCGGCTTCAGGATTATTTGAGGGTGGATCTTACAGTGGTGAAGGAGTATTTAAGAGTGAGCCTTCCTATTTTGCTGCTGGCTTCTCTGTGGGGATTTAACGTGGCGGCGCAGACTGCGATACTTGGACATATGGCAGCGGCTGCTATTGCGGCCAACAGTGTAGCCTCTAATCTCTTCTTGCTGGCCAAGTCTGCAGGCACAGGCGCCGCTTCTGCGTCGACAGTCATTATAGGAAAAACGATTGGAGCAGGCGACCTGGCGCTTGCTAAAGAGTATGCGGTCAGGCTGCAGAAGATGTTTGTGGCTATCGGCGTGGCGGCCGGCCTCTTTTTATTTTTTATCCGCGTGCCGGTCCTCGGCTTGTATCGGCTAAGCTCGGAGACGACGGAGCTGGCCAACGCATTTTTGATCGTTTTAAGCGTCGTCTGTGTGGGAATGTCTTACCAGATGCCGACGAACGCCGGGATTATTAAAGGAGGAGGCGATACGGCCTATGCAGTGAAGCTGGATCTGATCAGTATATGGGGGATCGTGCTCCCGGCGTCTTTCGCAGCGGCATTTCTCCTGAAGCTCTCCCCTGTAGCAGTAGTCTGCTGCCTGAATGCGGATCAGATATTCAAATGTGTGCCAGTGTTCATAAAGGTGAATTATGGGCACTGGATGAAGAAGCTGACAGCAGAAGGGTAAGGCCGGCGTCTTTTGTTGCAGATTTGGGAAGAATATAATATGATAAGACGGTAGAAAGGAGGAAGAAGTGACAAAATGGCGGTAACAATCCAGCAAATTGCAGACAGGACAGGAGTGTCGCGCGGGACTGTAGACCGAGCCCTCAATGGCCGCGGGCGGATCAACAAGGAGGTGGCAGAACATATATGCCGGACGGCGGAAGAGATGGGGTATGTCCAAAAGAAGAGGAGGAAGCCGGGGTTTAGGATCGGGATCGTAACGCAGCTTGCGGAATCCCCGTTTATGCAGGAGGTAAACCGGGGCATCCGCGAGGCTGAGAGACAGCTCCAGGCGCAGAATATAAGAATTATTTTAAAAGAAGGGCTTCTGGTAGATGAGAAGGAGCAGCTAAAAGCGCTGGAACAGTTGGAGTCTGAAGGGATTGACGCTCTGGCCATCATGCCGGCGGATTCTGAAACGATACGCAGTAAGCTGGAGCAAATGATTGAGAAAAAAGGAATCCCGGTAGTAACGTTCAACTCAGATATCATAGGCACGAAGAGAAGCTGCTATGTGGGGCTTGATAACCACAGGAGCGGCCAGGCAGCGGCAGGCCTGATGAGCCAGCTGAATAAGGGAAGAGGAAGGATGCTTGTTATTACAGGATATTTTATGAACCGTGTGAGCAATTCCCGGGTAGACGGGTTTGTAGGAGAGATAAAAGAGAGCTTTCCAGGACTTGAGCTGGCAGGAGTGCACGGGAGCTTTGACAATGCAGGAGAGGTAGAGAGCATTATTGTGAAAGCCATGAAAGATATGCCCGATATTACAGGAATCTTTGTGATATCAGGGGGGCAGGAGGGCATCCGCAGGGCTTTTGAGAAGCTGCATCTGAAAAAAAGGCCCCACACGATTATTTATGACCTGACGCCGAGCAATCGGAAGCTTCTGGAGGAGGGCATAGTAGATTTCCTGATCGACCAGGAGGCGTTCGCCCAGGGGTACAGGCCGCCGATTATTCTGGCAGAGATCCTTTCTAACGGCGGGAAGGTTAAAAAGGAGTTCTATTATACGGATATTGTGATTAAGACAAAATATAATCTATAGGAGAAGAAGATATGAACATCAAGACCAGGCTTTATCTGCGTATCATAATTGGAGCATATCTTGTATATCTCGGAGCGACGGTCATTCGTGGGGCGGTCACGGACAAGATCAGCCATGCTTTTCTTGTGGCCTCTGCCGGAGCAGTATTCATCGTGTTCGGGGTATGCATGGCAGTTCTGACGGCCCGGAGGCTTTACAAGGGGGATTATGAGGAGACGGATCTTAAGGAGGATGGAGATGAAGAGGAGGAAAATACAGATAAGTTGGAATGACAAGCAAAGCGTGCAATAGCGTGCTAAATGCGTGCAATACGAGAAGAGTTGAGCGAAATGCTTAAAAGAACATTAAAAAAATTGTGGAATTAGACAAAAAAACGAAAAAAATATACATCTACTTGCACAAAATGCAAAAAAGTAATAAAATAAGGGCAAAGTAAGAGAATATATTGCACGCAAAACGCACGCTAAAAGCACGCGGAAGAAGGAGGGAGCAGAAATGGTAAAAACGATTAGGCTGACAGTGGCGCAAGCCATTGTTAAATTTCTGGATAACCAATATGTATCTATGGATGGAAAAGAGACAAAGTTTGTAGAAGGCTTTTTTACATTATTTGGGCATGGGATCGCAGTTGGGCTGGGAGAGGCTTTGGACACGGATCCGGGAGAGCTCCGGGTCATGCAGGGGCGCAATGAGCAAGGGATGTGCCACGTTGCCACAGCCTTTGCAAAACAGAACAACAGGAAGACGATCATCCCATGTGCGTCTTCTGTGGGCCCTGGGGCGGCCAATATGGTCGTGGCGTGTGCGACGGCGACAGTGAATAACATTCCGCTTCTTGTATTCCCGGCGGATACTTTCGCATCCAGACAGCCCGATCCGGTGCTGCAGCAGCTGGAGGTCAGCAGCAGCCTCGCGGTGTCAACGAACGATGCATTCCGCCCGGTCTGCAAATATTGGGATCGCATTACGAGGCCGGAGCAGATCATGACGGCTCTCATCAGTGCGATGCGGGTGCTGACAGATCCGGCAGAGACAGGGGCTTGCTGCATTGCGCTGCATCAGGATGTAGAAGGAGAATCTTATAATTACCCAGAGTACTTTTTCAAGAAAAGAGTCCACCGTATTACGAGGCCGGTCGCCGTAGAAGAAGAGCTTGACGAGCTGGCGGAGATTATAAGCGGAGCTAAGAAGCCGATCGTCATTGTAGGCGGCGGCGTGAAATATTCAGAAGCAGGGGAGGAAGTGGAGAAATTCTGCGAGGAGTTCCACATACCGTTCGGAGAGAGCCAGGCAGGGAAGAGCGCATGTAAGTCCAGCCACCCATATTGCCTGGGCGGGATAGGCGTGACAGGGACATATGCATCCAATATCATCGCCAAAGACGCCGACGTAGTGATCGCCATCGGTTCAAGGCTGTCAGACTTCACTACCAGCTCCAAGCATTTGTTCAGGGACGACGTGCAGTTCGTGACGATCAATAATTGCAGATACCATGCATATAAGATGGATGCGGTGAAAGCGGTCGGAGATGCGAAAGCCACGGTGGAGGCTCTGGCAGAAAAACTTCGTGCGAAGGGGTACTGTGCCGCTTATGCAGGTGAGATTGAGAGCGCAAAGGCAAAATGGGATGAGGAGATGGAGCGCCTTTCGGGCATTGCGTATACTGGCGATGATTTCGAGCCGAACATTAAGGCGAGAGATCCAAGGACGATACCGGAATTCGTCCGCCTCACGGAAGGTAAGATTACACAGACGGCCGCGCTTGCCGCGATCCGCCGGGTGATCGACGAAAATGCTACGATCATTACAGCCGGAGGCTCGCTCCCAAGCTGTATGCAGAGGATGTGGACGACAGATAAACGGGGAGGCTATCATGCAGAGTATGGCTATTCCTGCATGGGCTATGAGATTGCCGCCACTCTGGGCGTAAAATTCGCGGAGCCGGACAATGAAGTGTACTGCGTAGTCGGTGACTCCAGCTTCCAGATGCTTCACAGCGAGATTATGACGATTATGCAGGAGCGCAAGAAGGTCAATATCCTTATATTCGATAACTGTGGCTTTGGCTGTATTAATAACCTTGAGATGAACCACGGTATTGGAAGCCTTGCTACGGAGTTCCGCTACACTGACGGGAAGAAGCCATGTGGAGACCTGATCCCTGTAGACTATGCGAAGATAGGGGAAGGGTACGGGCTTAAGACTTATACATGCAGGACGATCCGTGAGCTGGAAGAGGCTCTTGAGGATGCGAAGACGCAGGAGATTGCTTGTCTGTTCGATTTGAAAGTCATTCCGAAGACGATGACAGACGGCTATGAGTCCTGGTGGAATGTAGGGATTGCCACTACTTCTGAAAAGGAGGATGTAAGAAAGGCATGCGAAGAAGTCCTCAGAGGGCGTGAAGAAGCGAGAGACTATTAAGAGGGAGGATTTTTGGCATATTATGGAAAAAAAGGTATTCGGCTACCCGAAGTTTGATGAGAGTGGAGAGATGATCCTTACGACTTATGACAATGAGTACAGGGATATGTTGATGGATATTCGGGTATATAATATAAAAGAGGGCGAGAGAAGAGATTTTTCCTGTAACGAGGAGGAGGCGGCAGTATTGCTTCTTTCTGGAAAGGCAGTGTTCATCTGGGAAGATGGGCGGGAGCCGGTAAGCCGTAAAGATGTGTTTACAGAAGGGCCTTACGCGCTCCATTTCTGCACAGGAAAAGAAGTATCCGTAGAGGCGGAAGAGGAAAGTGAGGTTCTTGTGCAGCGTACCAGGAACAGCAGGGAATTCCAGACTCGCCTGTATGTGCCGGAGGATGCGCCGTGGAAGTATTCTTCTGTGGGGAAATTCGGGAATGTGGCGAAGCGCCGTGTAAGCACGATCTTCGACCATGATATCGCGCCATACTCTAATATGGTGCTTGGAGAGGTGCTCAATGACCGGGGGAACTGGTCAGGTTATCTTCCTCACAGGCATCCTCAGCCAGAGACATACTTCTTCAAGTTCGATCATCCGGAAGGATTCGGGGCAAGCTTTGTAGGAGATGAAGTGTTTAAAAGTGTAGATAATAGTTTTTCCGCGATTCCGGGAGGCAAGCTGCATCCGCAGTCGGTGGCGCCGGGGTATCAGATGTATACTTGCTGGATGATCCGCCATTTGGAAGGAAATCCATGGCTTCAGACAGACCGCTGCGAGGACGAGGCTTATGTATGGCTCCATGACGCAGAGTTTTAACGGATAATGGAAGACAGCAATGATGAAAAAGGAGGTTCATATGTTAGATAAGAAGCAAGAAAAGGATCTGCGGCGCCTGGCGCTGGAAATCCGTATTGGGACTGTAGAGGCGATCAAATCAAGGGGGTTTGGGCATATCGGCGGCTGCTTAAGCGTTGCAGACGCTCTTGCGGTGCTGTATGGCGCGGTTATGAAAGTGGATCCGAAGAATCCTGGCTGGGAGGACAGGGATAAGCTGGTCTGCTCGAAAGGGCATGCAGGGCCGGCGGTCTATGCCGCTTTGGGCATTAAGGGATTCTTTCCATATGAGGACATTAAGACGTTGAATCAGCCTGGAACGAAATTCCCGAGCCACTGTGACCGCACGAAGACGCCGGGCGTTGACATGACTACGGGCTCTCTTGGGCAGGGGACTTCTCTGGCGGCAGGAATGGCGCTGGGAGACAAGCTTAAAGGACGGGACAGCAGGACGTTCCTTTTTGTAGGCGACGGAGAGGCGAACGAAGGACAGGTATGGGAAGCGGCCATGTTCACCGCAGCAAAGAAGATTACAAATCTTGTATGGCTTGTAGACAATAATAAGAAACAGCTGGACGGCTATGTGAAGGATGTCCTTGACAGCGGGGATCTGCGCGCAAAGTTCGAGGCGTTCGGGTTCGACGCTCTTCGCATTGACGGGAACGATCTTGGCCAGCTTTATGACGCTCTGACAAAGAAAGCGGAGGATAAGCCGATAGCGATCATCCTGGACACGGTGAAAGGAAGAGGAGTGACGGAAGTAGAAGAGACGATGGCGAACCATTCTATGACTGTAGCAGAAGATGTATTTGACAGGTGGCTGTCCGAGCTGAACGGGCAGCTGGAAGCATTATCATAGGAAGAAGGGAGCGGAAAAATGAAGATTGTATATAACGGAGAGAAAGACCGCGCGTTCAAGGACGTGCTTGGAGAGACGATCCCGCGCATGGCGAAGGAGGATCCGGATGTCGTTTATCTGGACGCAGATCTTATGAGCTGCATCGGTACGGCAAAGTGGGCGAAAGAGAACCCGGACAGGGCGATCAACTGTGGAATAGCGGAAGCAAATATGGCGGGTGTCGCGGCTGGCCTGTCCGCAGTGGGACTAAAGCCTTTCATCCATACTTTTGGGCCGTTCGCGTCCAGGCGTATGTATGACCAGATATTTCTGTCAGGGGGCTATGCAGGGAATTCTGTGACGGTGATCGGTACGGATCCGGGCGTGTGCGCTGCTTTTAATGGGGGGACTCATATGCCGTTTGAAGATATGGCTCTGTACCGCGCGATCCCGAAGTCTTACGTGTTCGACATTACAGATGCTGCGATGCTTGAGAGCGTGCTGGAGCAGTGCAAGGATATACACGGCGTCAAATATATCCGCGTAGGGCGCAAGAATAATATGAAGATGTATGAGGATGGCTCCACATTTGAGATCGGCAAAGGGATCGTTGTGAAGGAAGATGGGAGCGACGCTGTAATATTTGCCTGCGGCATTATGGTGGCAAAAGCGATGGAAGCAGCAGAAAAGCTTGCACAGGAGGGCGTCAAAGTGACAGTTGTCGATCTGTTCACGGTAAAGCCTCTTGATGAGGAGATCGTGCTGAAATACGCAGAGAAGACGGGGGCCGTCGTCGTAGCGGAGAACCACAATAAGATCGGAGGACTGACGAGCGCAGTATGCGAACTGGTTGGGGAAAGGCTGCCTGTGCCGATAGAGCATGTGGCTGTCGAGGATGTGTTTGGCGAGGTAGGGCCTCAGGATTACCTGGAGGAGCGCTTTGGCCTTACAGTGGAGCACATTATCGAGAAAACAAAAGCAGCGATCGCAAGGAAGTAATGTATTTCCAGCAATAAAAAGATATTGGGAACAAAGGTTCAGGAGTAGGAAAGGAGAAGAGAACATGGCAAAAATTAAAGTTGGAGTAGCCGGGTACGGTACGATCGGGCAGAGGCTGGCAGACGGCGTTGCGCTTCAGGAGGACATGGAGCTGGTAGGAGTTGCGGATCTTGCGCCTACGCTGGCGATCCGTGCGCTACACGAAAAAGGCATGCCTTATGACCTGTATTTAGTGAGCGGGGCGGACAGCGCTCCTTTCGAGAAGCTGGGCATACCGGTCGCAGGCACTTTTGACGATCTGCTTGATAAAGTGGATATTATGCTGGATTCCTCCCCGGGCGGAGTTGGAGCTAAGAACAAGGAGATTTACGAGAAGAAAGGGATTAAAGCAATCTTCCAGGGAGGAGAGAAGAATTCCGTGGCAGATGTGTTCTTTCATGGCTATGCGAACTATGAGAAAGGCATCGGCAAAGATTATCTGAAGCTTACAAGCTGTAATACGACTGGGCTTATCCGTACTGTAGACTGTCTGGACCGCGCTTACGGGATCGAGAAGGTAGCGATCACGATTATCCGCCGTGTCGCAGATCCAGGAGATTATCACCGTGGGCTTACGAATGCGCTCCAGATGGACAAGGCGCCGTCTCATCAGGCAGTCGATCTTATGACGATCATGCCTCATGTGGATGCTACAGGCATTCTTGTGCATACGCCTGTTACGCATGGGCATATTATTACAGTACTGGCCACCGGCAAAGAGAAGATTACAAAAGAGATGGCTCTTAAAGTATTTGAGGAGCATCCCCGTATTCGTGTCGTAAGGATTGACGATGGCTTCCAGGGGAACGCCTCCCTCTTTAAATACGCGCGTGACCTTGGGAATCCGCGTGGAGATATGTATGAGATAGGCTTGTGGGAAGACAGTATTGTAGAGAGTGGCAATGACATTATGTTCGCGATCAATATCCCGCAGGAGAGCGTTACGATCCCGGAGACGATCGATGGGATCCGTGCGGCATGCGGCCTTCAGGCAACAAGAGAAGAAGGCACGGCCAAGACGAATGAATATCTGAAGATAGGACGATTTAAATAGAACTCCAACCCAAATTACATCGCACTAAGAGGCAGCACTGGAGGGGGTGGTATAATGGAAGTGCACAATAAGATAATCTGCATATAAGACAGATATCTAAGAACAGGGAAGCTACTACGAAGACTACTATGAAAAGAAAAAGGAGAATGGTTATGAAAAAAAGACTCTTGACTATGTTACTGGCAGGTATAGTTGTTCTCACAATGTTCGGTTGTGGCTCCAAGTCCCCGACACAGCAGTCCGGCGATGATTCTGCTGATGATTCTGCTGCCGGCTCAGGAAGCGGCGAGACGATCACTCTGATGGGCAACGCCGCCGATCTGGCGAAGCCGTATATGACAGGAATCATTGAAGCGTATGAGAAGTCAAGTGGAAATAAGCTTGATATTGTAGCGATCGAACAGGCGAATTTTGATACGATCGCTACGAGCAAATTTGCTACTGGCGATATCCCGGATGTGTTCATGCACTTTAATAATTCCTCTCTTAGTAACTATAATGTGGCAGATAATTTCATGTATATGAACGACCAGGAGTGGGTAAGCGATTTGACGGAAGGATCCAAGGCTTACAGCCAGGACAGCGAGGGCAATATTTTAGGCCTGCCGTACTGGGAGAGCTCTGTTTCCGGTTGTTTCTATAATAAGACTTTGTTCGACGAGCTGGGCCTTAAGCCGGCTACCAGCCAGGCTGAGTTTGACGAGCTGTGCCAGAAGCTGACGGACGCGGGGCATACGGCGATCTGCTGGCCTGCTAACGGATGCAACTGGATGTATCAGTTCGGATTGGATCCAGTCTTTGCAGATAAGCCGGAGCTGCTTGAGCAGATCAACAGCAACAAGATCAAATATGCAGACATCCCAGAAGTGGCAGACATGCTGGAATGGCTTGGAAATGCAGCAGAGAAAGGCTGGTTCGGCCCGTCTTATCTGACTGACGGCTGGGATGATATGAGCACGATCATGGGAACAGGTGAAGCAGGGATGATCCTGATCTGGGATACATGGTTCTATACAGACTTTGATGAAGGAATGGATTACACAAAAGAAGATTTCGCATTGATGCCAGTTTTCATGAATACTGCCGACAAAGGGACATATGAGGGTGGAAATCTGAACATGCTGATGGCGAACAAGAACAGCGACAAATTAGAGACAGTCCTTGACTTTATCAATTTCTGCGCGACTCCGGAAAATTATAATAACGCTTTCAAGGACATCGCAACGGTAAGCGTATTTAACGGCCAGAACACGAATATCCAGTCTACGATGGTTACCGATGCAATGGATTCTGTCAATGAAAATCAGCGTACGTCTACTGCTGAGCCGAAGATCATCGGTTATACGCAGAATGAGACAGGCTCCGCAATTACAGAAATGTTTATTGGGAACGTTGATGTTAAGGGCGCGATTGACCTTATGGATGAGGCGCGCATAGCTTCCGCGACAGCTTTAGGGGCAGAAGGATTCTAAATGTTCCAGACAAAACTCTTGCTTCCGGCGTGTGTAAAGCCGCCGGAAGCAAGTATAATAAGGAGGTTATTGTGTGAACAGAGATAAAGTATATCCTAAGTATATGGTCTTTGTGCCACTGATAATATTTATTATTTTCTTTCTAATTCCTTCCACCATAGGTTATCTGTACGCGTTTACAGACTGGAGCGCTACGAGGAGCTCTTTTGACGCTATTTCTTTCGTCGGGCTGAAAAACCTGGGTGAGATGATCCAAAATTCGAAGATTCCTACCGCGCTGGTGAATACTTTTATCTATGCCATTGTAAAGACGGTAATCGTTACTGTTCTCGGGCTTGTACTGGCGTACATCCTGAATCGTAAGATCCGCTCCAGGAACGCCCTGCGGGTCGTCTACTTTATCCCTGCGGTATTATCGCCTCTGGTCGTGGGCCTGATCTTCAGCGCTGTTTTCCAGACAAGAGGAGGTACGGTGAACCAGATTATGGATCTTTTCGGGCAAGCTCCTGTCCAGTGGTTTGGAAGCAGATGGACGGGCGTTTTTGCTATTTCCTTCGCAGAGGTATGGCGCAATGTAGGATATGCTATGGTAATCAGTCTTGCCGGGATGCAGTCAGTGTCCTCGGACTACCTTGAAGCGGCCCGCATTGACGGAGCGTCGGAGAAACAGGTATATTTTAATGTTACACTTCCGCTTATCGCGCCGACGGTCAGCGTCAACATCTTGTTCAGCCTTATTTATGGGCTTAAGATGTTCGACCTCATTTATGTAATGACGAACGGGGGACCGGGAAGCAGTACGGAGAGCTTTGGGACTTTGATGATGAATGAAATGGGAGCTGGAAGATATGCGGCTTCGGTTTCTGTAAATCTGATCTTTACGATTATCCTGATCGGAATTGCAATACTTTATAAAAAGCTTAGTGAAAGGTGGGAGCGTGCAATATGAAAGCTGATAAGAGATCCAATATCCTGTATGCCGCAATCCTCTGGCTGTTGAGCATTCTGGTCATCTATCCTCTTCTCATGGTCCTGATGACGTCATTTAAAGAGAAAAGGGAAGCCAGCGGCTTGAGCGTCGCCCTTCCGAGAGAGTGGCTGTGGTCGAACTATACAGAAGTGCTGGAGAGCGGCGATGTATTCCGAAATCTTTTTAATAGCGTATTTGTCTCCATGATTACAGTAATTATCGTGCTGGCTACGGCATCTATGCTTAGCTACGCGATCGTGCGCCGGGACACTAAATTCTGCCGCGTGATAGACAAGCTGCTGACGTTCGGGATTATTGCGCCATTTGCCGCGATGCCTACGATGGAGCTGTTAGGAGCGCTGGGCATATATGGGAGCCTTTGGGGGCTTATTTTTGTGTATTCTGCGCTGTATCTCCCGTTTTCGGCAATGATGATCACCAGTTATATTAAAGGGCTGCCCAAAGAGCTGGACGAAGCGGCGGTCATTGACGGAGCCTCAGGGATGAGCCTGTTCTTGAAGATAACAGTGCCCCTGCTGAAGCCGATTGCGGCTACCGTTGCAGTATTAGTATTTATGTGGAGCTGGAATGAGCTGCAGATCCCATTGTATTTGCTGAGCTCGTCGAAACAATATACGCTGCCGTTGTCCGTATATAATTTTTACAGCGCGTTCAGTACAAGCTGGAATCTTGTCTGTGCCGATGTAATCGTAGTTTCTATTCCGGTAATACTCATGTATATATTCGCACAGAAATATGTAATTTCCGGTATGACCGCCGGGGCTGTCAAAATGTAGGAGGTAAGCTGTATGAATCGATATCGCCCAAACTGGAATTCTCTCCGGGACCATAAGGTGCCGGAATGGTATGATTTTTCAAAACTGGGGATCTTTATCCATTGGGGCCTTTACTCAGTGCCGGCGTTTGCGCCGCCCACAGGGGAGCTGGGAGCGATTCCCGATCACGAATGGTTCGTGTCGAACCCTTATGCCGAATGGTATTATAATTCTGTAAACGTAGGACGCGGCCCCACGTATGAGCATCATGTTAAAACTTATGGAGCCGATTTTAAATACGAGCGCTTTGCCGATATGTGGAAGGCAGAGAACTGGGATCCGGATCGGTGGGCCGAGCTGTTTGAAGAGGCCGGCGCGAAGTATGTCGTAGCCGTGAGCAAGCATCATGACGGCTTCTGTCTATATCCCAGCCGATACACGGATTATAGCTCTGTGGACCGGGGCCCTTGCCGCAATATCATCGGGGAATTAGCAGAGGCGGTACGGAAGCGAGGGATTCGATTTGGGCTCTATTATTCAAGCATTATTGACTGGAGGTTTATGGATGAGCCTGCTTTTTCAGACGAGGATGTCCATAATTCTAACTGTCCTACACATGAATATGCAGATTATGCATTTAAACAGTGGATGGAGCTGATCGATGATTATCGCCCGGATGTTTTGTGGAATGATATTGGGTGGCCTTATGCGGGAGAGCACATGCTTCCCCATTTGCTTGCACATTATTATAATACATGTCCTGACGGCGTGGCAAACGACAGGTTTAACGGGCTGTGGCACGATTACTGGTGCAAAGAATATCAGCAAGGCTCCATGAACCGGGAGGAAAAATGGGAAATGACCCGCGGCCTGGGGCTTAGCTTCGGCTATAATGCACAGGAGGGGCCGGAGCATACGCTGTCTGCCCAGGCGCTCACCGGGCTATTGTCAAGTACAGTGGCCAATAATGGGAATTTGCTGATCAATGTAGGCCCTATGGCTGACGGTACTATCCCTGAGATACAGGAAAAGAGCCTGCGGGGGATGGGGAAGTGGCTTAAGGCGAATGGCGAGGCTATTTATGGCACTTGCCCGGATACCCGGGAATCTATAATAGAAGGAAATGTTTCTGCTCATTTTACCCGAAAAGGCGAACGGCGTTATATTATTTTGGAGGGCGTTGATGCCAGGGAGCAGTTCGTCCCAGGCGTCACAGGGCAGTACAGCCCTCTTGTCCCACAGGCGGGAGCCAGGGTAAGGGCGGCAGCGGACGGCATTTTTGTCAGTGCGGAGCATGCAGAAGGGTTTCCAGTCGTTCTTGTGGGCTGACGGCAGATATTAAAAAAGACGCAGGAACTGCAAAGCCATGTGTGATTTGCGGCTTTGCGGGTCCCGCGCCTTAAGTATCCTGTTACAGGCCCGTCTGTTCTGCGATGTATCTTCTGGCTTTGACGGCGTACTCGAGAGGATTCGCTTTTGCGGGATCCTGCTCGGCTTCCACGAGAAGCCACCCTTTGTAGCCGGCTTTCGACAGAAGGCTGAAGATCGGGCCGAACTCTACGTCCCCGTCCCCCGGGACAGTGAAAGAGCCGTTTCTCACGGCGTCCAGAAAGCTCATATGATCTTTGCGGACTTGCTCTACTACAGACAGACGCATATCTTTAAGATGAACATGCCCGACGCGGTCTGCATATTTTTCAAGCATGAGGAGCGGATCTTCTCCTGCAAAGGTGAAGTGGCCGGTGTCGTAACAGAGGAATACATACGACGGATCTGTCATCTGCATCAGCTTATCTGTCTCGGCGGCAGTCTGTACGACAGTACCCATGTGATGATGGAAACAAAGCTTGAAGCCGCGGTCTGCAGCAATCTTTCCGAGGTGATCGAGCCCTTCAGCGAGGAGCTTCCATTCGTCTTCGTTCATGATGTGCTTTTTATCATCCAGAACAGGGACGTCTGTTTTGCCCTGGATGCTGTAGCTCTGTTCGCTTACGTTGATCCTGTCGGCGCCGACTGCGGACAGGAAATCAAGCTCCTTTTTAAAGGCGTCCTCATTTTCTGCGAGGCTCTTTGTAATAAGGAAGGAGCTGAACCACCGGCTGGCAATACGCATGCCTCTAAGATCAAGCTCTTTTTTGAGTTCCTGCGGATCGGACGGATATTTGTTCCCGATCTCGCAGCCGGTAAAGCCTGCAAGCGCCATCTCGCTTACGATCTGGCGGAAAGTATTTTCGGCTCCGAGCTCAGGCATATCATCGTTGCACCAGCCGATAGGCGCGATGCCAAGGGAAACGTGTTTTTTGTCAAACATATGGATACCTCCTGTTCTTTTATACAATATTCAACAAGATTGTACCATGGAATATTATATGCGTGCAAACAAAATGTAGGATTTATTTTATGGAAGGATACTTACGCTGCTGCACAGGATTTATTGAGGCATGGCCAGGAGGAAGAAAGACCATACTATTATAATAATATATAATAATACCTGTAGTACTAATAGATATGAGAAAAAGCCGGACAGGCTGAAATAAGAATAAGGAGGGAGCATTTATGGAAAAAAAATTAAGGATTGGCATCATCGGGGCGGGAAGGATCGGAAAGCTTCATGCGAATAATCTGGTCAACAGCGTTCCGGAGGCAGAGGTCGCAGCTATCTCAGATGTGTATCTTCCAGGCGCACAGGAGCTTGCAGAGAATCTGGGAGTAAAGAAGATCTATGACGACTATACAAAGATCCTTCAGGATCCGGAGGTTGATGCAGTGTTCATCTGTTCTTCTACGGATACGCATTCGATTATATCAAAAGAGGCTGCACAGGCCGGGAAGCATATTTTCTGTGAGAAGCCGATCGACCATGATCTGGATAAGATTAAGGAAGTACTGAGCGAAGTAGAGAAAGCAGGGGTCAAGTACCAGGTTGGATTCAACCGCCGCTTCGACCGTAATTTTGCTAAAGTTAAGGAGACGGTGGCGGAAGGGAAGATTGGAGACGTGCATATCGTGAAGGTTACATCCAGAGATCCGGAAGCCCCTCCGGTATCCTATGTCAAAGTCTCAGGCGGCATTTTTGCGGATATGACGATCCATGATTTTGATATGGTGCGGTTCCTCTCTGGCAGCGAGGTGACAGAGGTCTCGGCTGTCGGGACGTGTCTGGTAGATCCGGAGATCGGGAAGGCCGGGGATGTAGATACTTGTATTATCACGCTGAGATTCGCGAACGGGGCGATCGGCGTTATTGATAACAGCCGGCAGGCGGTATATGGCTACGATCAGAGGATAGAAGTATTTGGCTCCAAAGGCTGTGTGACCGCAGATAATGAAACGCCGAACAACACGACTCTTTATACGAAGGAGAGCGTCTCTAAGGAGAAGCCGCTGTACTTCTTCCTGGAGCGGTACAATGATGCGTTCATCGAGGAAGAGAGAGCATTCGTAAAGGCGTGCCTGAACGGGACAGATACTCCGGTCAATGCTTTTGACGGGCTTCAGCCTGTACTGATCGCTCTTGCGGCGCAGAAGTCTTGCGATTTGGGCGGTGTGCCGGTAAAAGTCGGGGAATAGAAAGTCGGGAGAAAGGAAGAAGAGATTATGCGTTTTGGGATCCGTACGTTGGATGATATTGATGTGAACGGTAAGACAGTGCTCTGCCGGATCGACATCAATCAACCGGTGGATAAAGAGAAGAAGACATTGAAGAGCATTGCGCGCATCAAGGCATGTGTCCCGACGCTGAAAGAGCTGTCGGACAGCGGGGCAAAGCTTGTGCTGATGGCTCATCAGGGAAGCGATATCGAGTATAAGAATTTTTATACGACAGAGCCCCATGGGAAAGTCTTAAGCGAGCTTCTCGGAAAAGAAGTGCAGTTTATTGCGGATGTGTGCGGGCCAGCGGCGATCGAGAAGATCAAGGCTTTGAAGGCGGGGGATATCCTGCTGCTTGACAATGTCCGTTTTATGTCGGAAGAGCAGACATTGTTTGAATTAAAATTATGCCTAACCCATGAGCAGCAGGCGCAGACCGTGCTTGTCCAGAAGCTGGCGCCGCTCGCGGACTATTACGTGTGCGACGCGTTTGCTGCTGCACACAGGGATCAGCCTTCCCTCTGCGGCTTTGAGCAGATCCTTCCGTCTGCTATGGGGCGTCTCTTCGAGAAGGAATATTGTGTGCTGTCCGAGCTTATGGAGGCGCCCGAGCGTCCTTGTACATTTGTACTGGGAGGAGCGAAGATCGCAGATGCGTTCCTGATGATGGAGACAGTGCTTAAAGCAGGCGTGGCGGACCATATCCTTACAGGCGGCCTGGTGGCGAACATCCTCCTTGCTGCAAAGGGCGAAGAGATCGGTAAGGCAAGCATGGACTATATTTATAAATCAAACTATGGAGAATACATTGAGAAGGCAAAAGGGCTTTACGATACATATAAGAGCCATATCGTACTACCGAAGGATCTGGCATATACAGAAGACGGGGTAAGAAAAGAGGCCTTGACAGGCAGCGTTCCGGCAGAAGCGGGTATTACGGATATTGGGTCTTCAGCAGCGGAAGAATATCAGGAATACATTCGTACGTCGAAGACAGTATTTGTGAATGGGCCGATGGGAATCTTTGAGGAGGCTCCGACAGAGCTGGGGACAAAAATGGTGTGGGATGCGCTGGGAGACACGCAGGCGTATACAGTGATCGGAGGAGGAGACAGCATTACTGCTACGACAAAATACGGCAAGACGGATGCGATCTCCTATATCTGTACAGGAGGAGGAGCGCTGATCCGTTTCCTTACGGGAGAAGAGCTTCCGGTAGTAAAAGCGCTGCGCCACGGATCCGGGATCTGACAATTTGACTGATTCGCGCAAGGAGATGTGAGAATGAAGATAGAGCTTGGGATTGGGAATACAGTGCAGGAAGCTGTAATACCGGATAAGAATCTTTTAGAGGTGTTGCTGCCCAACGACGTAGAGGCGTCGTCCACAGGAGAGGAGGAAGTCATCCGCGGGCTGTCGGATCCGATCGGCAGCCCCAGGCTGAGGGAGATCGTAAAGCCGGGGGAGAAAGTGGCCATCGTCACTAGCGATATTACAAGGCCTATGCCTACATATGTGGTGATGCCGCCCCTTCTGGATGAGCTGTATGCGGCGGGCGCAAGGAAAGAAGATATCACTCTTGTCTTCGCTCTGGGCAGCCACAGGTTCCATACGGAAGAAGAAAAGAGGAAGCTGGCGGGAGAGAGGGCCTACAGGGAGATCCGCTGTATCGACGGGGACGCGTCGGACTGTGTGCATATGGGGAAGACCGCTCATGGGACACCGGTAGATATTGTCCGTGTGGTGGCAGAGGCGGATCGGCGGATTTGTCTTGGAAATATTGAATATCATTATTTCGCCGGATATTCGGGCGGTGCGAAAGCGATTATGCCAGGGGTGTCTACCCGCGAGGCGATCCAGGCGAACCATACGATGATGACAGATCCCCTTGCCTGCGCCGGCAATATTGAGACGAACCCACTGCGGAAAGACATTGAGGAAGCAGGGGCGATCTGTGGTGTCGATTTCATTTTGAACGTCGTATTGGACGCCAAGAAAAATATTATCAAAGCGGTGGCGGGAGACGTGACAAAGGCACATCGGGCGGGATGTGCGTTCCTGGATACACTTTATCAGAAAGAGATCAAAGAAAGGGCAGATATTGTAATCGTGTCGCAGGGCGGCGCTCCTAAAGATCTGAACCTTTATCAGACCCAAAAAGCGCTGGATAACGCGAAGCACGCCGTTAAGAAAGGCGGAACGATAATTTTGGTAGGATCCTGCAAGGAAGGGCTGGGAGAGAGCACATTTGAGAAGTGGCTGACGGAAGCCTCGAGACCGGAGGAGCTGATCGACAGAGTGAAAGCAGACTTCCAGCTGGGAGGCCATAAAGCGGCGGCGATCGCGATGGTGCTCCAGAACGCGGAGATCTATCTTGTGTCGGAAATGGAGCCAGATTTCGTGAGGAGCCTTTTCATGGCCCCTTATGGGAATGTACAGGATGCTTTGGAAGCGGCTTTTGCAGCGCAGGGCGCGCAGGCGAAAGTGATCGTTATGCCTTACGGAGGATCAACGCTGCCAGGAATAGTTGAACAATAAGGAGACAGGAGGATAGGGAGATGGATTATGCAAAGGAATCATTAAGGATGCATGAAGAGTGGAGAGGAAAGATCGAGGTTATCTCTACAGTGCCGGTCAAGACAAGAGAGGATCTTTCCCTGGCTTATACGCCGGGCGTCGCACAACCGTGCCTGGAGATCCAGAAGGATATTAATAAAAGCTATGAGCTGACCCGCCGTCATAATATGTGCCTGGTAGTGACAGACGGCACAGCAGTGCTTGGGCTTGGGGATATCGGGCCGGAGGCAGGCATGCCTGTTATGGAAGGGAAATGTGTCCTTTTTAAAGAGTTTGGGGGAGTCGATGCTTTTCCTATGTGCATTAAGAGCAAAGATGTCGATACGATCGTCGATACGATCTATCAGATAAGCGGAAGCTTTGGCGGGGTCAATCTGGAAGACATAGCAGCCCCTCGCTGCTTTGAGATTGAGAAGAAGCTCAAAGAGAAATGCGATATCCCTATCTTCCATGACGATCAGCATGGAACGGCGGTCATTACTCTGGCAGGGCTGATCAATGCACTGAAGGTCGTCGGCAAGAAGATGGATGAAGTGAAAGTCGTGATGAACGGCGCGGGAGCGGCCGCGATCGCGATATGTAAGCTTCTGATCGCCAATGGGCTTAAGGATGTTACTCTCTGCGACCGGAAAGGAGCCATCTACGAAGGGCGTCAGGAGGGCATGAACCCTGTGAAAGAGGAGATCGCCAAAGCTACCAATCTGGAGAAGCGTACAGGATCGTTGGCGGATATGCTCGTGGGGGCCGATGTATTTATCGGGGTAAGCGCGCCGGGAGCAGTTACTGCTGAGATGGTTAAGACGATGAAGGAGAATGCGATTATCTTTGCCTGTGCGAACCCGACGCCTGAAATATTCCCTGAGGAGGCAAGAGAAGGCGGGGCGGCAGTTATCGCTACAGGGCGGAGCGACTTCCCGAACCAGATCAACAATGTGCTGGCGTTTCCAGGAATATTCCGGGGGACTTTTGATGTGCGTGCAAGCGACATTAATGATGAAATGAAGATTGCAGCGGCAGAGGCTCTGGCAGGCCTTATATCAGAGGAAGAGCTCAACGCAGACTATATCATTCCAGAAGCCTTTGACGAAAGGGTCGGCCCGGCTGTCGCAAAGGCAGTGGCCGAGGCGGCAAGGAAGAGCGGAGTGGCAAGGCTGTAAATTATAAATGTGTAAGAGAGCAAGAATTTGCTATTCTATGCAAAATAAATAAAAATTCGTGCAATATGTACAACAAATATACAGAATTGCCGAAAATATTAACGTGAAAGGAGGTAGATATTAAAATTATATACAAATGCTGTTCTGCTATATGGGATAAAATTGTAAGAGTTTACAGTCCCGGCCGAATGGATTTTATGGATCGTGCAGAATGTTCTGTAAGGATTTAAGAGATGGGGAAATTTGAAAAAAGGATGGATGGCTATGAGCGAATATGTAGTGGAATTAAGGGACTGCCGAAAAACATTTCCGGGGGTCGTGGCTCTTAATAAGATGCAGCTTGCGGTGAAGCCAGGCGAGATCCATGGTCTGATCGGTGAGAATGGCGCCGGAAAGTCCACGCTGATCAAGGTGCTGACTGGCGTTCACCAGCCGGACAAGGGCGAGATTTATGTGGACGGGCAGAAATTGTCATTCCGCAATCCGAACGAGTCAGCCGCCGCAGGCATCGCGTGTGTTTATCAAGAACTGAATATTGAGAAGCTGTTGAGCATTACGGATAACATTTTCATTAACAAATGGATCAAGGGAGCAGGGGGGCTTCTGGACTACAAGACTATGCACCAGAAAGCCCAGGAAGTTATGGCTTCTCTTGGACAGGATGTAGATCCGAGGAAGGCGGCGGGCACGTTCGGCATGGGCGTGCAGCAGATGATCGAGATCGCGAAAGCGGTATTGATCGATGCTAAAATGATCATCATGGATGAGCCGACGTCATCACTGGGCGAGAAAGAGGTCAAGCAGCTGATGGATACTTGCAGGGAGCTGAAAGAGCGTGGGATAGGTATTGTATTTGTATCTCATAAGCTGGAGGAGCTTTTTGAGCTGTGCGACCGGGTGACTGTTATCCGTGACGGGCAGTACATAGAGACGAGAGATATCAGCGAATGGGATCACGATTCCCTGATTTCTGCAATGGTAGGAAGGACGCTTGATAATCTGTTCCCAAAGGAGTTTGGCGTGAAAGGCGACGTGGCGCTTAAAGTGGAGCATCTGGAAGAAGGCGGTGTCCTTCGGGATGTCAGCTTCGAGGCGTACAACGGGCAGATCCTTGGGTTTGCCGGCCTGGTCGGCGCTGGGCGTACAGAGACGATGCGGGCGATCTTCGGCGCGGATGCGATCGATGGGGGTAAGATATTCGTCCACGGCAAAGAAGTGAAGATTAAAAACCCTGCCCAGGCTATACGCGCAGGTATCGCATTCCTTACGGAAGATAGGAAAGGCCAGGGGCTCATACTTCCAGAGAGCATCAAGCATAATGTAGTGCTTGCCAGTATGAAGAAGTTTTCCAGAGGGCTCTTCCTGAATTATAAAGAGATAGAGGAAGCCAGTGAGAAGAACATCTCAGATCTGAAGATCAAGACTCCCTCTGCTGATGAAAGGGCCGGCCAGCTTTCCGGCGGGAACCAGCAAAAGGTAGTAGTCGGGAAATGGGTCAATACGAATGCGGACATCTACATTTTTGACGAGCCTACGCGCGGCATTGACGTAGGAGCCAAGATCGAAGTATACAATGTTATGAACCAGCTGGTGAAACAAGGGAAATGCGTAATTATGGTATCTTCTGAGCTGCCGGAGATCCTGGGAATGAGCGACCGGGTAATCGTTATGCGCGGCGGCAAGGTAATGGGAGAGATTGAACGCGATACGGAACATTTTAATCAGGAAAGCCTCATGAAAGCGGCTTGGGGAGGTAAGTTATCATGAAAAACAATAAGAGATCAAGCGGATTTATGTCGCTGGCGGGAACATTTGGAGCGTTGGTCATCCTGTGCGTCATCCTGTCATTTGCAAGCGATAAGTTTTTAAGCTACAGTAACCTTATGTCTATTCTGAAGCAGACGCCATTTAATGCGCTTCTTTCCGCAGGCATGCTGTTCTGCCTTATTACTGCGGGGATCGACCTCTCTGTAGGAGCCAATGCGACATTCTGCGCCTGTATTATAGGCGTGCTCGTAAAATCGGGCATGACGAACCCGGTGATCCTGATCCTTGCAGGGATCCTTACAGGTACGCTTGTAGGCCTGATAAACGGCCTTCTCCTAACCCGTCTGCACCTGCCTCATCCTTTTGTATCTACGCTAGGTATGAAGAACTTCCTGTGGGGGTTTGCCCTTCTCATTACGGGGGCGCAGATGATCAACGGATTCCCGGATGGAGTGCTGGCGCTTGGCACTGTTACTGTAGGCGGCATTCCGATCAGCTTCATACTTGTGGTCGTGCTTTATATTATGCTGCACATCCTTCTGACCCGCACAGCCCTTGGGCGCTCGATCTACTGCGCGGGAGGCAACATGGAAGCGACGAGGCTTTCAGGTATTAATTCCGCTAATGTGCTGACCTTCTGTTATGTGCTGTCAGGATTTATGGCGTCGCTGGCAGGGATCGTGTCGATCGGCCGTTCCGGTATCTGTAATGGAGCGAACGCGCTCCAGCCGTATGATACGGATGCCATTGCCGCCAGCGTTATCGGCGGGGCTTCTTTTATGGGCGGAAAAGGAACGATGGCGGGAGCCATGCTTGGGGCATTGATCATTGCTACGCTTCGAAATGGGTTTACATTGCTTTCCATCGAATCAGCAGTACAGAACATGGTACTCGGACTTGTAATCATTCTGGCAGTCCTGCTTGACGTCATCCGCGAGAATATGGAGGCCAGAGCGCGCAGGATCGCAGCGGCACAACAGGTGTCTGAAGATTAAGAAGATTCAGAAAAATATTTCAAAAATATATAGATATCGGAAAATAAGATAAAAGAATGTGAAAAATTAAACGATATTGACTGAATCTATAAGTTGTAGTACAATTATGTTGCTATTTGCAGGATTTGAAAGATATATAGTCTACCCCATCTCTTCGTATCATTCAGAGTCCTGCAATTGCCGGCAGGCAAATAAATAATAAAAAGAAATGTAAAAAGTAAAAGGAGGAAATTATGAAAAACAGTTTAGTAAAAAGGATTCTTGTTGCAGCAGTTACAGCGGCTATGGTATTATCTATGGCGGCATGTGGACAGAAGGAAGAGAGCGCAGGCGGCGACGACGCTTCTACAGAAGAAGGCTCCACGAATGAGAGCGGAGGAGAGATCAGCGTTGACGTTATCCTTAAGACAACAGCATCTGAGTACTGGGGCTATGTAAAGGCAGGAGCCGAGGCTTATGGCGAAGAGAATGAAGGAGTTAAAGTTGAAGTAAAGGGCGCTACATCTGAGACTGCTTATGATGAGCAGGCGAACATGATCGAATCTGATCTGAACTCAGGCGCATACGATGCATATGTTATCGCACCGCTCCAGGCAGATACTGTGACGACTCTGATTTCTGGACAGACTGCTCCTATCATTGCAGTTGATACGAAGATCGAGGCTCCAGAAGTACTTAGCTTTGTAGGAACTGGAAATGAAGACGCAGCGGCTATGGGCGGCGAGAAGGCTGTAGAAGTAGCTAAGGAAAGAGGCTGGAAAGAGATTAAAGCTATCGCTATCTCCGGCGTACAGGGCGACGGTACTGTAAACGCCCGTCTGGCAGGCTACCAGAAAGGCGTTGAAGCGGCGGGAGGAGAATTCCTTGCTGATGAGACACAGTATGCAGACGCGGTCGCAGATAAGGCAGTTACATGTATGGAAGCTATTATGCAGAACCATCCGGAAGGAATCGCGATCATTGCTTGCAATAATGATGATATTGCCATGGGAGCAGCTCGTGCCGCAAAAGATAACGAGGCATACAAAGATACGATCTTCGTCGGATTTGACGGGATCCAGTCTGCATGTGAAGCGATCATCAAGGGCGAGGAGACTATGTCCGTTGCACAGGAAGCGTACGACATGGGATACAAGGCTGTTGAGGCTGCAGTGAAAGCTACTCAGGGAGAGAAGCTGGATGAGTTCATTGACTCTGGATGTAGCGTAGTTGATGAGACAAACGCACAGGATCGTATGGATACGCTGAAGTCCTATCTTGGGTAGTAAGGCTGCACAAGTGTAAGCTACATAGTAAAATGTGATTTTTGAAAGCAGAACGGGCAGAAAGTCGGTAGGATTTCCTGCCCGTCTTCTGTCGGAGAAGGAGAAGAGGATATGAAGAAAATAAAAGTCGGGATAGCGGGCCTTGGGAGGCTTGGGCGCACACACGCGCAGAATCTTGCATTTTCAATTCCGGGGGCGGAGCTTGTGGCCGCCTGCTCTGTAGTCGCAGAGGAATTGGAATATGCCAAAAAGGAGCTGGGGGTCGCCAACACATACGATGATTTCGGGCAGATGTGCTGCAATCCTGAGATAGATGCAGTTGCGATCGTCTCACCGTCAGCGTTCCATGCAGAGCAGATAAAAGCAGCGTTAAAAGCAGGCAAGCATATTTTCTGTGAAAAGCCGCTTGCCGTCTCAGAGGAAGAATGCATTGCGATTGAGGAGGAAGTGGCGAAGCATCCGGAATGTATCTTTATGCTCGGATTCATGCGCCGCTATGACCCTTCCTATGCATATGCGAAGAAGAAGATTAAGGAGGGAGCTATTGGGAAGCCATATCTCGTGAAGGCTACAGGGATCGACCCGGACGCGGCGGCAGAACAGCTTCTCTCCAGCGGGTTCATCCCCAATAGCGGAGGGATTATGCTTGATATGGGGAGCCATGACATTGATCTTATGAGATGGTTTTTGGAAGACGAGGTAGCTTCTATTTATGCAGTAGGGAGCGTGGTGAAATATCCAGAATTTGCGAAGCAGGGAGATATGGAGACGGCCTGTGCGACGTTCACGTTCCGTGGCGGCGGCATCGGCCAGTTCCATGTAGGACGAATCAGCTGTCACGGATATCATATAGAGACGGAGATTATCGGGACAGAGGGAAGCATACGTATCAGCCCGGTACCGGAGAAGAATCTTGCCATGATCTATAACCATACAGGGGCTGTGAAAGAGTGCGTAGGCTCTTTCCCGGAGAGGTTCGCAGTCGCATATGCGGAGGAGATGAAGGAGTTCATAAAGTGCGTGCAGGAGGGCAGGAAGCCCGATATAGACGTGCATGACGGGACCGCGGCGACGGTAGTCAGCGCGGCGGCACAGAAAGCATTGGAGACCGGGGAGATAGTCAGGCTATAAAAATAAGGCCGGCAAAGATGGATAAAAACAGACAAGAGACAGATAGAACGCTATCTGTCTCCATTTTTATTATCCATGCATCATAAATTGAAGTAATTTCTCAATATCTTCAGGTTCGTACGCGACAATTTCCAGTAAAGGTATATCGCCATTGGAAAAAATCTTGGCTAAAGAGACATACTGGGACAGCTTAGATTTCAGATTCAGGCGATCGCCCTCCTCCGATACCAGCTCCACTTTGCCCTTACAAGAATTAATAACCTCAAAAAATTTGTCAATGTTGTTGATGTTGGTTAATTTCATGTAGATCTCCTTTCTGCTATGCTCCTCTTCGTGCGCTGAGGGTAAGTAAACAATAAGATTACATTGTTATTATATCCTTTTTTTAGAAGATTTCAAGATATTTTAACAATAACCGTCATATGCGCGAGGAGCATAAAAGAAAGATTAAGGGTGGGGAGCTTCTGTTTTCGGATTCACAGGAAAAGAGAAGTAAAAGCAGCTTCCTTCTCCAATCTTGCTGTCCACATCAATAGTTCCACCATGTACGTCTACGATCCATCTGACCATAGACAGCCCAAGGCCGGAGCTTTCTTTCTCTGTGCGGGAAGCATCTGCCTGGTAAAATCGTTCCCAGATATGGGGAAGATCCTTATCGCCGATGCCGATGCCGTCGTCTTGCACCTCTCCCCTGATGAGATCGCCGCAGCTTTGGAGGCCGACCCGGATATGCCCGTTTGTCTTCCCGTAGGAAACGGCATTTGTGAGAAGATTCAAAAAGAAGCGGATCAGTAAGGTCTCGTCACCGATCATAGTAATGCCGGGGGCAATATCGGACTCTATAGCGATATTTTTAGGAAGAGCGAGTTCCCTGGCTTCTTCCAGGGCAGATAAGGCAAGCTCGCTTATATTGATATGTTCCTTTTCTATTTTTGCCCGGCCCTGGTCAGCCCGTGATAAAGTGAGGAGCTGAGATACCATCCGTGACAGGATAATTACCTTCTGGTGCAGCAGAGATACGTTTTCCTTTGCGCTGTCATCTAAAGCGTCGTCTGTCATCATATCCTCGCACATCAGCATCATAGTAGAAAGGGGGGTGCGAAGCTCATGGGCGACATCTGATGTAAACTGCTGCTCTCTTAGGCGGCTATCCTCTATCTGTTCCAACAGCTGATCGAAAGTGGCGGCCATCCGGTATATCTCATCATTGCCTTCGCCCAGATGGATCCGTCTGGAGAGGTCCTTATCTTTCCGTATGGATTGTACGGTATCAGTAATTTTGCTGACGGGCCGCAGGGTCCGTTTTGTCATGAAATATCCCATTACTGCTGTCACGAGCACAATGAGGGGGAGGAGGATGGCGGCCAGACGGATCGTTGTGTAGAAGCTCCTCTCAGCGGCAGTAACCGAGGCCACTCCCCGAATGTCCACAACGCCGTAACCGGGGATCGTATACACCATATCCATAAGGTAGTAGGAGGAGCCGGCCCCTTGCATACGCCGTATGCTGCCATCTTGAAAAGGAGCAGAATTATCGAAGCCATAGGGGATCTTTCCATATAGGAGGGTTCCGTCCGAACTGTAGAGGGACAAGTAGATCCCGTTCTCCAGCTCCAGGAAATCCGAGTCAATTTTTAGCATACCATCCTGGTACTCAATGTCTCCTATCGCTCCGGCGACTGTTTCTTCCAACTGGTTCTGGACTCCGGTCAGTATCTCCTGATTACTGAATGAGAACAGGAGGATCAGTACGCTGAGCACGACGAGAGTCATAATCGTGGTATAGAGCATTGTGATTTTTGTTTTTAATGACAGGCGTCTCATAGGCTCCCCCTGTCGCTATGCGCCTGAAGCACATAGCCTGCGCCGCGCACGGTGTGGATCAGCTTGGATTCGAATCCGTCGTCTATCTTTTTCCTGAGATAACGGATATAGACGTCAATGACATTGGATCCTCCGGTAAAATCATAATTCCAAATATGCTGTTCCAGCTTATCGCGGGACAGGACGATCCCGGCATTCTGTACCATGTAGCGCAGAAGCGTGTATTCTTTGCCAGACAGAGCGATCTCCCGGCCAGAGCGAAGGACCCGCCGTGTATCTGTATGTACTTCCAAATCCCCGACAGTGTATACAGTAGTCTTAATGACAGCGGGCTTGCGGAGCATGACACGGATGCGGGCAAGAAGCTCATCGAAAGCAAAGGGCTTCACAAGATAATCGTCAGCCCCGGCATCCAGCCCCGTTACCCGATCTTCCACGCTGTCTCTGGCGGTGAGCAGGAGGACCGGGATCTGATCCCCCTGGCTCCTTAATTTTTCTAATACTTGTATTCCGTCCATCTTGGGCATCATAATGTCTAAGATGACAGCGTCATATTCCGCGCACTCCAGATAGTCGAACACTTCTTTCCCATCGTAGCAGGAGTCCACGCTGTAGCCTTCCTGCTGCAGCCTCTTGGATATAAGGCGGTTCATGTCTTTTTCGTCTTCTGCGACCAGTATCCTCATAATCTAATAACCCTTTCGCTCCTCGCTCCATTCAAGGACATCGCCAGTCTGAGCATTTAATTCAAACTCATACTCTACGCCATTATAGTAGACTTCGCCTTCGTATTTTAAATACCCGTCGTCATGGTCAAGCTTCATGAAGACATTCTGAGCGGTAGCTCCGCTGACACGGTTCAGGACGATTGCTGTGGCCTGCTCCATGCTGATCGTGCCTGCCGCCGCCCCGTTTCCGGTAATCTGTGACTGATACAGGAAATCGTCCTCGATCTCGAAGTCCCGGCTTATGATCGCGCCTGTAACGGCATCGATCTCATAATCGAACTCTTGATTCTGAGAATAGAAGTCTACGTCATATACGATACGCCCATCATCAAAATCCCTTTTTGCAAGAATGGCCAGAACATCTGCCTCTGTTATGCCCGCATCTGCAAGGGCGATCTCTTTTGCCCTGCTCTCAGAGATCTCTCCTTCAATGGCTGTGTTCTGCGTGTTGGAGCTCTGCGTGCCAGTGTTCTGAGTATCAGTATTCTGTGTGCCGGCGATCTGATTTCCGGAAGGAGCGGTCGCCTGCATCTGGTTCTGGCCTCCATTCCCGATATTGTCCTGCTGCGCCTGGACTGTAGCGTCTGGCGTCTCCGGCGCCTGCTGGCAGCCGGCCAGTGTAAATGTAAAAATAGCAAGTGTTGCGAGGATAAGTGTTTTTCTCTTCATAATAATATCTCCCTTCGTCTTGTTTTGCAAGGCTTGTATTTTGCGCTCGCCCGCCCTTCGTAAGCTGAGGGCGGGTATCTTGTAGTGCATGCCCTTATTAGTATGATTTGCATTATAGGAGCAAAAGATTAAAGAAACATTAAAAGAATAAAAAAATAAAATTAGGTTTATTGCAGAGGGAAATTAAGATATAATACGAGTAGGCCAATTCAATATGAATATAGAGGGAGGCTTGAAAATGGAATTTGAACGTTATTTCCAAGTATGGGATAAATTAACGCGAGAAAAACAAGAGGAGATCTCGGGAGCCGCGTTTGCAAGAAATGTAAAAAAAGGAACAGTGCTTCATGGAAGAGGCGAGGATTGCACCGGACTTATTTTAGTAGAGTCCGGGCAGCTTCGGGCGTTCATCCTCTCGGATGAAGGGCGGGAGGTCACGATCTACCGTCTGTTCGAGATGGATATATGTCTTTTGTCCGCGCCCTGCATGATACAGAGCCTTCAATTTGAAGTGACGGTAGAGGCTGAGAAGGATGCAAAGATCTGGGTCATACCATCAGGAATTTATAAAGATCTGATGGAAGAGTCTGCCGTGGTCGCCAATTATACGAATCAGATTATGGCGAGCCGCTTCTCGGAAGTTATGTGGCTGATGGAACAGATTATGTGGAAAAGCTTTGATAAGAGGCTTGCAGGATTCCTGTTGGAAGAGACGTCTCTGGAAGGGGAGCCATGTATTAGGATTACGCACGAGAAGATCGCGAATCATATGGGGACTGCCAGGGAGGTGGTCACAAGGATGCTGCGTTATTTTCAGAATGAAGGATTAGTGAAGCTGTCCAGAGGAGCGATAGAAGTAACGGATGAAGAAGGGCTTGAGAAGCTGTGTATGTAAAAAGGCAGGGGATTTTTGCCCCTGCCTTTTTAATTTCCTCTATCTTATTTCCAGACTGTATCTTCCAGACCGATGTCCGAGCCTCGGAAAGACATCTCGCCGCCGCTTTTCTTCTTATCTTCATAGTGACGGAGTACTTTTATAGCAATACCGCCCAGCAGGAACAAGGAGATGATATTGATGATCGCCATGAATCCCATTGTGATATCGGCAATATTCCACATTAAGGAGAAGTCTGCCTGCGCGCCGAGGAAGATCGCGATCACGCAAGTCACGCGGAAAATATTTAAAAGGGTCTTGTTATCTTTAATAAACAGGATGTTAGATTCCGCGTAGTAGTAATTCCCGATCAAACTGCTGAAAGCAAAGGCAAAGATGGAGAAGGTGATAAAATGAATGGCCCATTCACCGATATTGGCGCTGATAGCCGCCTGTACATACGGGATCCCGTCCAGGACTCCGCTCTTGCCCTCAATACCTGATACGAGAAGCATCATGGCCGTACTGGAGCAGATTAGAAGCGTGTCTATGAAAACAGAGATCGTCTGCACGAGCCCCTGCTTCACCGGGTGGTCTACATCGGCAGAAGCGGATGCATTGGGAGCGCTTCCCATACCAGCTTCGTTGGAGAAGAGGCCTCTCTTGATACCGATGACGACTGCGCTTCCTGCCATACCTCCTGCCATCGCCCGGAAATCAAAGGCGCTTTCGAAGATCATTGCGAAGACTCCCGGAAGCTCTCCAATATGAAGGATCATAGTCACAAGGCCGATCAGGATATAGACTGTAGCCATAACCGGGACGATCACAGAGGTAATGAAGCCTATCCTATGTACGCCGCCCCATATGACCGCCGCAGTGGCGACAGCCAGGATGATCCCCAGGATCATGGGGAACTGGGTGGAAGCGTAATTCGGGATATAGTACTCCAGCGAGGAAGACATATTAAAAGACTGCAGGCCATTAAACCCATACGCAAAGCAGACGATGAGGGCGACAGAGAATAAGACTCCAAGCCATCTCTTTCCGAGAGCCTTTTGCATGTAGTAGGAAGGGCCTCCTCTGAAGTTATCCCCATCTTTTATCTTGTAGACTTGGGCCAGCGTGCTTTCTACAAATGCAGAAGCTCCTCCGATAACAGCCATAAGCCACATCCAGAATACGGCGCCGGGGCCTCCGGATGCGATGGCGGTAGCGATGCCGGCGATATTGCCCGTGCCTACCCGGGAGGCGGTGGAGATCATCAGCGCCTGGAAAGAAGATACCTTCTTCTTTCCGTCGGCTCCTTCCGGCGCTTTCTCCAGCATGGATTTCAGACCGTCTTTCAGAAGGCGTATCTGGACGCCTCTTGTGCGGACGGTGAAATAGACGCCTACTCCCACCAGAAGGATCAGCAGGATGTAAGTGTACATTGCATCGTTAATCATGGTCAGAATGTCATTCATTTGTTCTCTCTCCTATAGATTATTTTGGTGTGTATTTAATCTATTGTACCATGAAACGATTCTGTATATCAATTTTTATTTTTTGCTTTGCAGATTAGCTGTGTCATCGTCCCCATTGGGCAATAGACGCACCACGAACGGGGCTTAAAAAGTATCATTGTGACAAATCCGAGCACTGTTGAGGTCAGCATGACGCTGTAGAATCCAAACGCGAACTGCGCTGTCCAGGGCGAGACGAGGGAGCCGTGATAAGCCCAGCGCCACGGCAGCTTAAATGTCCAGAGAAGCGTTACGGCCTGCCGCAGATCCTGTGTGCCCGCAAAGACGAGATAAGTATTCCAAAGCATCTGGAAGAACATGATAAAAAAGAAGATGAGGAAACCGTAGCGGAACCATTTGCTCTTCATCCATTTCGGTACATCCTTCTTGCGGGACAGGCCGAATCGTCCTCCTATCAGCCCAAACAGCTGCCCTCTTCCACAATAACGATTGCAGTAGCCTTTCGTCCCTTTTGCGATGGAGATGATCAAAGGGATGAAAAAACAGAGAAGCCCCAGCCATGCGAATAGTATGTTGAAAAACCCAAGGATAAGGTAAGTAAGAGACACGATCCAAAGATAATCGTACCAATGTTTTTTCATACTGCCACCTCCTGAATCGTAATAACGCTGGCCGGGCATTCTCTGGCGCACTTGCCGCAGCCTACGCATTTCTCCTGGTCTACTGCCGCCATAATGCCCCGATCGACCCGAATGGCAGAGAACGGGCAGACTTTTACACAGCAGCCGCAGGCCACACAGTCGTTCTGGTCGACAAAAGCCTTGCGCTTCTTTCTTAAGGTGTCCATAATCGTATTCCTCCAAGTATATATTTACTATATCATATGGAGAACTTCGGGAAGATTCTGTGATAAAGTCACGAAATCGTAAAAATGAAAGGAAAAAGTGTGCAAATACAATTGTTTTTTGCTATAATGGAAAAATAAAAAATTAAAGGCGAAGGAGAATATTACCCATGAAACAAGATCTGATCGTAATCCTGGATCTGGGCAGCACAGAGAATACCGTTCTTGCCCGCGAGATCCGCGCACTTGGAGTATACAGCGAGATTCATCCTCACGACATCACGGCGTCAGAGCTTCAGGCTCTTGGAAATGTAAAGGGTATTATATTAAACGGCGGTGAGAACCGCGTCGTAGACGGACAGGCAGTGGAAGTGAGAGAGGAGATCTATGGCGCGGGCTATCCGATTGTTTCAGTGGATTATCCGGCGTCGAAATGTGAGAAGAAGTATACAGAGCTTCTGGGCCGGGAGGAGCTTAGCTCCTTCGTGTTTGATGTCTGTAAAGCGGAAGCCAACTGGAATATGAAGAATTTTATCGAAGATCAGATAGAGCTGATCCGCCGGCAGGTGGGAGATCGGAAAGTCCTTCTGGCGCTCTCCGGTGGCGTAGACTCCTCTGTTGTGGCGGCGATGCTTATAAAGGCTATCGGGCAGCAGTTAGTGTGCGTGCATGTAAACCACGGCCTGATGCGTAAGAACGAGTCTGAGAGCGTAATAAAAGTGTTCCGTGACGAGCTCCATGCAAACCTTGTATATGTGGATGCCTCCGAGCGTTTCTTAGGGAAGCTCGAAGGCGTGGCAGACCCGGAAGAGAAGAGGAAGATCATTGGCGGGGAGTTCATCCGCGTTTTTGAGGAGGAAGCAAGGAAATTAGAGGGGATTGATTTTCTTGGACAGGGCACTATCTACCCGGATATCATTGAGAGCGGGACGAAGACTGCGAAAACGGTGAAGTCTCATCATAATGTAGGCGGGCTTCCGGAAGACTTGCAGTTCGAGCTGGTGGAGCCGTTAAAACAGCTGTTCAAGGATGAAGTCCGCGATTGCGGTGTGGAATTAGGGCTTCCGCATGACATGGTATACCGCCAGCCGTTCCCGGGGCCGGGGCTTGGAGTAAGATGCCTTGGCGCGATCACAAGAGACCGTCTGGAGGCAGTGCGCGAGGCCGACGCGATACTCCGGGAAGAGTTCGCGAAGGCGGGGCTGGACAAGAAAGTATGGCAGTATTTTACTGTTGTGCCGGACTTCAAGTCTGTGGGCATGAAGAACAACGCAAGAGTGCTTGAATACATGGTCATCATCCGGGCGATCAACACGATCGACGCTATGACCGCCTCTGTCGAGAAAGTAGACTGGGATGTGCTGGAGACAGTTACAAAGAGGATCCTGGAAGAAGTCGGGAACGTCAACCGCGTGTGCTACGATATGAGCCCGAAACCGCCCGCGACGATAGAGTTCGAATAAATTAAAATTTGATATGGATTATTTTAGATGACAGGCAGTCTATATGATTGCCTGTTATTTTTATATTATCTGTATTTGTCTGTAAATGGACATTGAAATTGTTATCAACGTAAAATTTTAATTGTGAATTTATTTATTAAATGCTGTGTGATATACTTGTGATGAATTCTGTCAATCCGTTTATTGTGGTTACTAACTGGATGTTCAATTGCTCCATGATTTCGTTTTGGGATTGTGGGGATAAATCTATAATCCGAATTTTAAACCTATCAAATTCGATAGGTTTAAAGGAAAATTAGGAAATAATATGTTTACACAGACAACATAACAATGGATAAAAGCAACAGACACAGTTGTGCACCATAGTCAAGTAAGTAGACACAATTTATGAAAAGATCTTTCTGGAAACAGAGTGTTACCAGGAAGAATTGGTGCAGATTCTGTTTTTAATATGGTGGATAATCAGTATGTTTTTAACTATTTTGTCCATAATTTAGTGGATTTTATGGCGCATCAACGGCAGTTCCATTAGATTATGGACGTTATCTTTAATTGCCTATACAGATAGAAGATTTGAAAGAGATTTTAACAATATAGGCAAGGCAACATTTTGGCATGAAACAAATACAGTTAAAGACAACAAAGAGCACGCCGTGGTTAAACGAGTAAATGTATAGTAAAATGCTTTACAAATGCTACATCATAGAGTATACTAGATATATCATAAAGAAAGAGGTGGTATAATGGCTCAAATCAGTTTGCGTATAGAGGATGATGTAAAGAAAATGGCAGAGCAGGCTTGTGCTGATATTGGAATATCTTTATCTACGGCTATAAATATTTATCTCAAAAAACTGGGACGAGAGAGAAGGATACCGTTTGAAGTATCTGTTGATCCCTTTTATTCGCAAGAAAATATGGCTAGGCTTAAGGAGTCTGTAGCGCAAATGGAAGCTACAGGTGGTACGGTGCATGAGGTGGACTTTGATGATTAAGGCATGGTCGGATGCGGCGTGGGAAGATTTTGAATATTGGACAAAGCAGGATAAAAGGACATTAAAGCGTATTCTCCAGTTATTGAAGGATATTGACCGGAATGGATACGAAGGAATAGGAAAGCCGGAAAGATTAAGTGGCGATTTGGCATCCTATTGGAGTCGGCGAATCGACGATGCAAATCGTATTGTTTATCGTATAGAAGATAATATGATAAAGATTGTTCAATGTGGTTCTCATTATAGAGATAAATAAAGGCGGCAATATTTTGGCAACAGAAAATCAGTAAGCCAGAATAAATGATGTAATTGAAGTAAAATAGGGCGTGTATTTGCATAAAACTTAAACAAATACAGTTACCCTCAGTGTACAAGGGGACACACGCCGAGTCCGAATAGCGGATAGGATCCCAGAAATGCCGATAAATGGGCGTTTCCGGGATTGTTTCATGCCTGTTGGCTAAAATGGCTCTAATTGTTTTCGGTAGCGTTATTCTCCGAGTAATAACGGAACGCTTTTACAATATAATCAGAAGCCCCCTTTCCATATTTGCTGTCAGTCATGCTTTTTATATAATCGCTTGAATATGTGTCGATAAGAACATTTACATAGGGCTTATCGAGGGATGCGCTAGTGCTGTTTTCCTGTATAAGCTGCAATAGTTCGTGTACAATGGATTGTATTTTAGGGGAAGAAACGTCTTCTGACAAATCGGCGGCTAGTCTGCCATACAGTATATCAGATTGTTTTCCGATTTTTTTCGCTTCCTCTGTTAATTGTGTTTCCATGAGTTCAGAGAAATGCTCTAAATTATGTTTCATGGCTTCGGTGTATTTTTCAATACTGCCGAATTGCCTGATGGCGAGTCTCGCTACCTCGGATTCATCATCTTTGATTTTCTGAACAAACATATCAAAATTTTCAATACTTCCCCAGTGCTTGATGACATCATCGGTGTTATTCTGCATAAAATCTTCTAATGCAGTGATGTAATCAGAAAGGTCAAATTCCTTAAAACTCATATAGTGTTCCCCTTTCTCTAAGCGGTTAAGAAGCTGTATAAGCCTGTCTGTCCGATTGCGCTTCAGCAGAAGCAGTTCTTTTTGTCTTTTGAAAGCTTTGATTTTGTCAAAGTCAGGTTTTTGCAGAATTTCTTTAATTTCTTTCAGTTTAAATCCCAATTCCTTAAAAAATAGAATTTGTTGTAGTTTTTGTAAGGACTCATCATTATATAGGCGATAGCCGGATTCAGTCAATTCGCTTGGCTTTAACAATCCAATCTCGTCATAATATTGTAATGTTCGTGTGCTTATGCCTGTTAATTCTGCAACTTGGCTTATAGTTCGCATTCTTATCAGCTCCTTAAATTTGTGAAGAAGCAAGGAAGAGATTGTCGGCTTATATCTATTCTGCCCCTATGAGAAAAGAATACAGTATCACGTTACGTGTAAGTCAATACTTTTGCTCAAAATTTTTATTATCCATTTTTGGGATATATTTTAACAGATATACCGCTAACGTTCTTCTTCTGAATGAGAAGCGTTCCGTATCGTTTAAAAGGATCCCCTGCAATTCCTTTGCTTTTATGTATATGCCAAGCTTATGCTTGAGCAGGGAGTTTTTAGAGGATATGTTTTTTCAGCTGGTAAGAGAATATGACGAAAGGCAAGGAAGACGGAACAGTCAAAGGCGGAAAATTAGTTTTTGTAAATCAATCGCATACTATTGACTTTTGAAAATTAGATTGTAGGCGCTTTTCTTACGGATGCAGCTACATTTGAGTATGCAGTGCAATTTTCAAGGATTTTGCTTACCACAAGTTTTCTGTTAGGAGTGTTCTATGTCCTTACTAATGCATTGCAGGCTATGGGCGCGGCAACAGCGGCTCTTGTCATTAACGTAAGCAGACAGGGGATTATCTTTATTCCTGCTCTATTTATTCTGAAAGCGATTATAGGAATGACTGGGCTGGTGTGGGCGCAGCCTGTGGCAGATGTTGTTTCTCTGGTTATTGCTTATGTGCTGTATGTGAATACATCGAAAAAGATGGCGATCCAGTAAGCCACTGTGCTGCGGAAGAGGAGCGTCCACATTTGCTGGATTTCTCGCAATGTTCATGGTATACTTAGGCCATGGGAAAAGGGATTGTTTTACGGGAGGAGCCCCATAAAATACCACAGGACTTTTTGGTTGGCATGCTGCCGTAAAACTGTAAAAGACGAAACAAGTGATTTAACAGCCGCTCACCATGGCGGCGCTTTTTAATCATAGGACAAGTGGCTTGCCATTTACTTTAAATACAATAATATTTTGATAGCTAGGGGTGGGGACATGCTGGTTATTGCTTGTATAGATAAGAGAAAAGGGATGATGTTCAATCATCGCCGCCAGAGCAGGGATTCCGTGGTGTCTGCGGATATCTTGCGAGAGTGTAATGGGAAAACTTTACATATAAGTATTTATTCCCGGACATTGTTTCAAAATGCAGATGAAGTAGAGCTGAAGATGGTTGAGGATTTGAGCGAGCAGGTCCCTTCAGATGGAATCTGCTTTGTGGAAGATGCAGAGGTTTTCCGGCAGGAGGAACGAATCGACAAAATAATCTTATACTACTGGAACTGCTGTTATCCGGCAGATATTTATTTTCCGCTAGATCTTTCAGGGGAGAATTGGAAACTGGTAAGGCAGGAGGAGCTCGAAGGGACTTCCCATGAGAAGATTACGAAAGAAATGTATTGCAGGAGGAGAGAGAATGAATACTTATAAAAGAATCCGTAGGTTGTTGCCAGCCTTACTATGCTGTGTACTACTTACATCTTGTAAGGGAACGGAAGTAAATGTCTTTTTCGAGAGCAAATCTATGGTGGTTTCGCTGGAGGAGGTTCCAGAGTATTCTGGAGAGCCGTACATAGTTTTAAATAATAATGAGCCGGATTTTTCAGAAGAGGATTTGACGGAAGAAACTTTTGAAGTATACAGCGAGCTGGATGAGCTTGACAGATGTGGAGCCGCCTACGCAAATATTTGTATGGAGCTCATGCCAACAGAAGAGCGGGAAAGTATTGGCCAGGTAAAGCCGTCTGGCTGGCATACGGTAAAGTATGATAATGTGGATGGCAAATATTTATATAATCGCTGTCATTTGATTGGATTCCAGTTGGCAGGAGAAAATGCTAATGAGAGAAATCTGATTACTGGAACCAGATATATGAATGTAGAGGGAATGCTTCCATTTGAAAATATGGTGGCGGACTATGTAAAGGAAACACAGGGCCATGTGCTGTATCGGGTAACGCCCATTTTTGAGGACGAGGATCTGGTGGCAAGTGGTGTCCAGATGGAAGCAATGTCCGTTGAAGATCAAGGCGAGAGTATTTTGTTTCATGTGTATGTATATAATGTCCAGCCAGGAATTATGATTGACTATAAGACTGGAGAAAGTACCTTTGATGAGCAGGCGGACGTACAGGCAGAAACGAAAGGGGAGATCAGGGGCAATTCAAGGTCGAAGATTTACCACTGTCCAGGGCAGGACGCTTATGAAGAAATGGCAGCTTCCAAATATTTGGTGATTTTTCAGACGGAGCAGGAAGCAATGGATGCGGGATATCGGAAAGCAAAGCGGTAAAGAGGGCAGAGCGGCTTTTCTACAATTTGTAAAAAATAATATTGTGTGAAGATGATAGAAAAACAACCTGAAAGATATTATAATTTATAAATAGAAATAATATAAGTCTTTAAATTAGACTGAAGATAAAGCAGCGGAATTGCTGAAGGGAGGTCGTTCGGGTGAAGGAGATCTATATTACGATTAAGGAGTGGATAACAAGCCCTAATGTGCTGTCCCTGTTTACGCAGTATTACCAGTGGATAACAATGTTCACATCTTCCCTGGTGGCAGACTTGATCATAAATTCAGGAAAGGCTGTGCGTAAAAATAAAGGCAATGCCAGGGAGGAAGAGGGTGGCGGCGCGTTGAAGGCCGGGAAGAAATCCTGGCTGATCCGGATCCTTACATCATCGGGATTATATTTAGCCTTGTTGTGCCTGAGCATTGCGATATATGTAGGGAACGATACGTACACATGGAAGGAGTTTGGACGGTACTTTAAGACTGTTTTTATTTCCAACCTTACAGAACAGTGGATTGCTCTTGTGATCATTCCAGTTATTGTCTTCCTGTTGTCAGAAACAATCCGAAATAGGGTGGCCCGGTGGGTGAAGGGATTTGTTCTGGTTATTCTTGTTGCTCTAATAATAATTGCGCCATTTCTGACCACATATGAGTCTTCGAGGACCAAAATTGAACCTATGCTGTTGGCGCGTTTCCAGGAGATGCCATATCAGTTTGTTACAAAGATCTATGATCCGGGACATTATCAAGAGTTCTGCAAGAATGGGTATGGTAATTTTGAGCAGCCGGACAGTGGGGACAATAATAGCCAGGAAGAGGAGCAGCAGGAGGAACGGCTGCAAGAGCCTGTGGATGAAGACAGTTTTGAAGAGCTTATGGATGCAGTGGAGTATTATTTCTATAAAGATGAGGACAAGGCGAAAGGCTATCTGAATAAAGCATATGAAATCTACCAGTCTGTTGAAGAGGAAAGCCTTGATGGCTATCACGTAGGGATCATGTGGTACTATATGGCTGCATTGGACGAGGTGGCAGAATATTATTATAATGCAGGAGTAGTCTTTGAGAGGATCAGTCAGAGAGGAAATGCAATCCTGTGCTATGATCGGGCGTACGGCCTGGATCGTAAGCCCTCATATGCAGAAAAGGCTTTAGATATGGAGTATGCAAACCCTCAGGGGCAGGTTGGCCAATTAGAAATGGATTGTCTTTCCAGCATCCTTTTGAAAGTTCAAGAATCCTATACTTCAGAGATACCACATTTAGATGCTTTTCTTCGGAGGTTCCCGGATAATCTGGCGATTCAGACTGTAGGGATCCTGCGTCATGTTGCGGATGAGGACATTAGTGAAAGAGACAAGGAGATCGTAAGGGGTTTTTTAGATTCTGATAAATATGGGTCATGTCCCAAACTGCTGCTTATTGATGCCTATTATAATCTGTTGGGGAATAAGGCTGTCAGCTCCAGTGAGCTATATTATTATTATCAAGAGCATTCAGATTATTTTGAACCGGAAGATATTATAAACCTTGCATGGATGCTGCATATGGATGGCCAGACTACTAAGGCGTACAAATTGGCAGTAGTTGGCTATTCTGGCGCAGGAATATCCTATAAGGTTGACGCGGCGCTGCCGTTGCTGGCAGAATTGTATTTGCAGAGCCCGGAGATGTTCGCGAATATTGACAGCAGGCAATTGGCGAGCGATATATCCCTTGCATCAGAGGACTTGTCGAATTGGTATAGCGAAAGCGATAATCTCAGGTTTTCGATAATTACGCTTCTGCTGTCCAATAAGGCAGGATATAAGGTGGATGGAATCGACATTGCATCTATGTGCCGGCAGCTGTTTACTGACGATACGATTGCAGGGGCAATGATAAACGCTCAGCTGGATTATGACGAAGGCGAGTACGAGAAATGCCGGACGGCCTGCGATGTGCTTCTTGAAGGTGGAGGATTAAGCGTAAAGGAGCTGCATGTGGTCCGGTTTTTGAAGACAGATGCTCTTATAGAGCTGGCAAGGCGTGAGACAGATGACGGATTAAGGCTGGAGCTGTATATGGAAGCAAAAAACGAGATGGTCATTGTCCAGTCTGACTCGGAGGAAGACTATCTGGAGAGCTTACGCAGGCTGAAGCCTATATATAGAGAACTAGGCCCTGATTACTACGACGAAGAGAAGAAAGCCAACGATATACTTCAGATATTCGGGGACTGACATATATGTATCGAGAGTATGAGCTTGAAATAATAACGAGGTAAAATAGTGAATTTTTTTGATTACATAAAGAACGACGCTTTTTTTAAGCCGTTGACGCTGAAATACAAAAGGATATACTATGACTGTATCCAGATCTTGATTGAAAAAACGAAAGAACTGCCGGTATTGTATGAATCCGATGCCAAAGACAGTATTACCGTCTATTTGAAGAATATAGGTATAAGCGAGGCAAAGAAGGATTTATCTGACGGCGCTGATGCAGAGGAAGATATAGAGCCGGACGAGAGCAGTATTGAATTACAGCCGGCGGGGATCCTGTCCTTGTTCCGTGAATGCGGCTGGGCGCTTCCCCGGGAGATAGGCAGGAACGGCGAGTATGTCGTCAATATTTCGATCGACTGTAGGAAGCTTATGGATTCTCTGAAAAGAATGACAGAGAAGGCCGAGGAAGGCATGATGTCGAACCGTATCTTCTCTATGTATGATACTATAAAATATGCGTTTGAGGAAGATTCTGGGCGAACAGAGAGACCGTATACGAATATTCTTGTACCGCTAATTAGGGAAGCGGCAAAATTAAAAGATGAACTGACAGATTTAAAAGAAAGTATTTCGAGCATTATGAAAGCTGTAATCGTATTCCAGGATATAAACAGCTTCGGGCAATTTATAATGAAAGACGAGATGCTGGATCGTTTTTTTAGCGAATACTTTTTTGTGAAGAATAATGGATTGATCCCCGCACAGATATCGTTTATAAAGGGGAGGCTTAGGATCTTAAGGCAAGAAGAGACGTGCGAGAGGATGATAAAGGAATGCTCGGAGAAATTGCAATTGGGCTATGAGGAGGCCAGGGAGCGCGTCGAGCGATATTTTGCAGAGCTCCAGTATTTTCTGAGCGTTGAGTATGAGGCGAATATGGAGCTGATCGACAGCCGGATCAACAATTATTATAATCTTGCGAATACAAGAATTATGCTGATGGCAAGCAATGGGGCCAGGATGGAGGCGGCAATCAATGATTTCCTGAATGCAGTGTCAGAAATGCCAGAAGAGGAGCAGGACGCCGCGATGGAAAAGGTCGCAGATTGCACGCGTATCGTGAATCAAAGGTATGTTGGCTACAAATCTTTTGAAAAGAATAAACGTATGAAAAATGAGGGAGAGAATATTGGGCTTGTAGCGGCAGATCTGTCGGAAGAGGAAAAAAGTCTACAGACAGAAAAATTGTTCAGCAGCTCTCTCAACAGTTATTCCGTCGACAGGGTAAGCGCTTTTCTTGATGTACAATTAGGAAGTGAGCATGAAATGAGCATTAAGGAGAGGAAGATCCGGACAAAAGAGGAGATATTGATGTATGCGGCGGCAATGCTTTATGCTAACAACGAAGAGTTCCCGTATGAGGTCAGGCTTCCGGAAGAGACTGTAACGACAGAGATCGCGGATATTACGAATATGACCATAATCAAGAAATAGAAGGAGGCCGTCTATGAATGACTTCGGCTTTATGAAAAAAATGAATGAGGAAGACGCCTATCTATTTAAGAGATGCATCCGTAAAATGCTTGATACGACATTCATTGTGGCTGATAAAGATGAAAAGCTGTATGAGTTCATATCATCAGAGTCTAATCAATATGACGTCAATACATATTTAGCGGCCATTGGGTACAAAGTTGTTGTCATTGAAGACGGGATGAATGTGGCGATGCTGCAGCAGGCGGACGAGGACGTTGAGACTGTCGGGCTAAAGAGGACAAATCTGTATCGCTTCGATTCGAAACAGATTAAGCTGTTAATGGCTCTCTGGCTTTTGTTTTTAGAGCGCGTAGGGTACTCGCAGCGCGTGTATGTGACAGTGGGCGATATTATCGATAAATGCCAGATCTATCAGATTTATATGAAGCCGGCAGAGTTTAAAGAAGCCTATCGTATATTTAAGAGGTTCAGCCTGATAGATTACAGCGACGACATAGCGTCTGAGGAAGGGAAAGTCCGATTATACCCTTCTTTACAGTTCTGTATGGATATTGGGCAGTTAAAGCAGGTTATGGCGGAATATGCTCCGGAAGGAGAAATGGCGGAGACGGAGCAGGATGGATTCTGGGCAAGTGAGGATGCAGATGAATAAGACGATTTTGCGGAATATACATTTAGTGAACTGGTATGGATTTAGTAACAGGACGATCCCTGTCTCTGAGAATCTGACGCTGATCTCAGGTGAAAATGAGTGCGGGAAGTCAACAATATTGGACGCTGTCAAGTACGCATATACAGGCGATACACAATTCAATAAAGCGACGAGCGGGTACAATACGGGCGTGGGCAAGCGGAATCTGGTGTCGTATACGCGCTGTCTGGTGGATGCGAGCGCGGGGATATATGCAAGGCCTGCGGATAAGATACCGGTAGTGTATACGCACATTGCTCTGGAATATTTTGACCAGATCAATGAGAACCCGTTTGTGCTGGGCGTAGTGATCGAAACTGCTGTCACAGACGTCAGAGGCACGCATTGGTATGCGATAGATGGGAAGACGATTGCGGATATCTCATTTGTATATGAAGAAGATTCGGTTATAAAGCCTTATGACGCATCAGGATTCCAGAAGGCATATGGCGTGCAGATGAGGACTAAGAAAGAAGGCATTACTTTATTTATGCAGATGACAGGGCTTAAGCTGCCCTTCCAGGAAGTGCCAAAGTATCAAAGAAAGCTCAGGAATATTATGGCATATAACCCTGCCGCGAAAATCCAGGAATTTATTAAAGAGTCCGTTTTAGAAGAGCACGATGTCAATTTTGACAAATTGAAGGAAGCAAAGAAGAACATTGAACAGATCAACAGCAGCCTGGAACAGATCAATCAGGAATTAAAAGATCTGGATTCGATATTGGCAGATTACGACGAGCATGATAAGAAGGCGCTGCAGCTAAGGACAGATGACATAAAGATCCGCTACAAAGAGCTTGTGCAATTCCAGAGAGAGATCCGGGAAGCAGAAGGGCTGGTCAAAGAGAGCAGCATTACATGTGAGATCCTGGGCAGGGCAATCCATGAGCAGGATAAAGAAATAGATGAGATTGACAAGATCTATTCGGAGACAAGAAGCGCCCTTCGGGATCTCGACGTGTCAAAGGCGATAGAGGCGTCAAAACAATTGCTCGATACATATAAAGAGCAGCTGGACAGGTTGAGTGATGAGAAAGAGAGAGTAGAGGCCTTCCAGAGGAAGATGCAGGAGCTGATCGTTCGATTGGCGGAGTGGGGAGAGCCAGTACAAAATGACGGCATAGTCCCCGTGCTGACATCGAAAAGCGCCAGAGCGGCTGAAAAGCAGAGACGTATTGATTTATTAAAAACAGAGATACAAGAAAGCCGTGATAAATTTATTGGGCAAGACAAGCTGCTGGAGAGAGAACTGAAGGACGTACAGGATGAATGTACAGAACAGAACCGCATCATCGAAAGCTGTGATAAGAACAGAACGGATTATTCCGACGCTCAGGAGCAGATGGAGCTTATAAGAGAGATAAACCGTGAATTTAAGAGACAGGGCATTCATGAAGAGGCTCGCATGGCTTTTGAATATGTGGCAGAGCTAAGGGACGAGGAGTGGAGGAATGTGATAGAGGCCTTCTTAGGAATCCATCGCTACGCGGTGATCGTGCCGGAAGAGGCATTTGATGTTGCAAATGCTGTGATGGACAAGTCAAGGCATCGGTTTGTAGAATTGGTAAATACAAGACGACTGATGGCAAAGAAGATAGAATGTGTAGAAGATTCGGTCTTCCACTATCTTACGATCCAGAATGCGGCCGCGGCGAATTATTTTAAATTCTGGCTTGGAAGAATCCATGCAGTAGCGATTGAAAATGTACCGAATTACGATAATGCCATGTGTAAGGAGGGGAAGCTTAGCCGTAACATGGCCGTGACTTATATAAATACGAAGAAGATTCGAAGCTATTGTCTGGGGAGCCAGGCGATAGAGCTCAATAGAAGGGCGGCAGAAAAGAAGCTGCGGGAGCTGGAAAGCAGAGAAAAAGAAATGCTTTTAAAAAAGAGAGATTTGAAAGATAAGTCGAAATATCTGCGAGCCAGCTTAGAGTACTTCAAAGAGTTCAATTTAAACGCCCATAGAGAGTGGGCAAAAGTGTCGGCCGACCTGAACGATGAGAGAGGGCATTATAAAGATTTGTTGGAAGCGCAGAGCAATAATGCTGAGTTTATGGCGCTGAACGAGCGTGTATCTGTACTTGGGGATCAGCTGGAGTCCAGGAAAAAAGAGCGGGAGGCGAATATAAGGCAGAAGACGGTACTGGAGACCACCATATCCCAGAAAGAGAAATCCATAAAGAGCCTGAAAGCGCAGGAAGCGGCAAAGCAGGCAGAATTAGAGGAAGAGAGGATTGTAAGCAATTCTGTCGTAGAAAGAGCAATAAAAGAGTATGATGCATATTTAGCCGGAGAGGATCAAAGCTGCGGCCTTATGGCTTATGAGAAAAAAAGGCTGATGGAGAGTAGAGTCCAGAAGCTGGAGGTCAATATTAATAGCAGCCAGCAAATATATAATAACCGCAAGCAGGAAGCGGACAGATTACCAATAGGGCTGGAGCATGAAACTGCCTATCAGAGAAGAAGAGGCAAGATTTGGATCGACGATCTGCAGGGAATACAGCAGAAGCTGAAAGAGCAGACGATAACTTATGAACGGATATTTAAGAGAGAGTTCGTGCTGAACATATACGAGACGGCGAAGGAGGCGAGAAGCGATATCGCGGATATAAATAAAGAGCTGCGGAAGCTTCAGTTTTCTACGAAATATCAATTCGACGTCAAAATGTTGAGCGATAATTCTGACTATGCGAAAATACTGCGCTATGCACAATATTTACAAGAGACAAATAATATGGCCGACGGGCAGATGGCATTTACAGGGCTTATGGGATATGAAAGCGACGAGGTCGAAGCAAGAGAGCGGGAGATCCGCGATATCATCAATAAGATCGTCGATCATAACGATATCGCACAGATAAAGAAATTCGCAGATTATCGGAATTATATGAGCTATGAGATTATCATTAATAATGATGAAGTAAAGGATGGGAAGCTCTCAAAACAGGTAGGATATAATTCCGGGGCGGGAACGCAGATACCCTATACGCTTATACTCTCTGCGGCATTGTCCATGCTGTACAATGTGAGGGTCAATTCAGTCCGGTTGATTTTTATTGACGAGCCATTTGAGAAGATGAGCGACCATAATATAAAGTTAATGCTGGATTTCTTTAAAAACCAGGATTTTCAGGTTATCTTCTGTGCGCCGCCCAATAAGCTGGAGTCCATCGGCAGCGAATGCGGCGTAATTATCCCTGTCCTTAAGATCAGTAATGATAATATGCAGATAGGAAAGGTAAAGTTCCATGAGGGATAAAGATTATAGGAAAGCGATCCTTGACGGTCTGCTGAAAAAATATAATGTCCGGTATGCAAAAAATATTACTACCAATCGGAGGATTATATTAAAGCCGGCAGAGATATATAAAGATTATGCCAAGAACAATGCGGACATATTAAAAAAGCAAAGTATGAATGAAGCCGTATGTGAGCTGTCGGGCATGGGCTTTATAGCAGTTGATCACCTGAAATACAGCGACGATATAGAGAAGATATATCTTTCTGAAGAGCGCATTGGCGCCATATATGAATATTTAAAAAATGAATATGGCGTTGTGCCGCGAAGCATTCTTTCAGAACAAATATGCGAAATAGTAAAGAAGTATACAGGCATGGGAGGGATCGTACAAAAATATTGCGAGGGCGTCCTTGCACATGCGGAAGAGCCGGGATGCCCGCTTATTCCTGAAAGAGTTGGAGCAAATCTGAAGATGATCGATTTTCTGGAGAGGAACAAGGAGGCTTTGCAAATCGGCATCAGACAGAGTTCTTAAGAAAAGTCATCGCACATAATCCCGATGTGAGATATAAGCATTTTGGAGATATCGACATTGGAGGGTTCTTAATCCATAAACATCTGTGCCGTGAAGCTTCTAAAGATTTTGAACTGTACTGTATGGGCATACAGCAATTACGCGACGTACGTTTCGGCCATTGCCTGAGAGAGCTGACGGATCATGACAGGAGCAGGCTTGAGACATTAGTTGGGGATGCGCCGTACAGTGAAGTCCTAAAATACATGAAAGAGCATAATGTGAAGCTTGAGCAGGAGATCGTAAGCTATTATTTGGGACGCTAAAGATATTTCCTTATATCATATTGTCCAACAACCTTTCTCCCCAGCAATGTAATTGCCTGTTTGGGACATTTGTTAACGCAGCGGTAGCACATGGTACACTTATTTGCTGGAACGGCAGTGCCATTCGCCAATTTAATATTTTTCATTGGGCATAGTTTTTTACACAGACCGCACCCGATGCATTTTTCAGGACTGATTTTTAATTTATCCGTATAATGTTTTGTCTTGTTGTAGAAATAGAGCCGTTGTCCAAACAGTCCGGCAGTATGATAGAAGATGCCTAACCCCTCCTGTGGCGGGGTTCCGTTTTTGAATTGTAGGACTGCTTTGTGGATTTTCATTTCTGCGCTTCTGACCAGTTCAAGATTCTTTTCATGGCTTCGTTTTAAAGCCTTTTCGTCGCTAATGCTGTCCGGCATCCTCAGGTGCAGGCCGCCGATTATAACGGCGCCGTGCTTTTTTAATAATCGTGCGAGGATCCCGGCTCCATCGCCGCTAAAAAGCCCCATTGTTGCAATAATAAAGATTCTTTTCCCTCTCCAAAGCCGCCTGTTTTTGACGATATAGTCATAGAGCATTTTAGGGATATTGCTAAATTGGACGGGATAGCCGATTATTATTTCGCTGCTGTTTTTAATATGAGCAGCCGCCTCGTCTTGTTCTATAGAAAATGCAAGGCTGTCGCCGCCGTATTCTTGTAAAAACTTGTAGACACAATATTTTGAATTACCTGTACCACTAAAATATATTCCGATCATCCATGCTTCCTTCCATACCCTTTGTACGCTGAAGGTATCTATGTGTACTTAACTCCATTTTATCATATTACCGTTCCCTCAGTCTACAAGGGTAAAGAAAGTTGAAAAATCTTATGCTCTTTTGTATAATTGAACAAGGATATGGGCTTAGAGATTGGCTTTGGAGATGTTACCCTCAGAGCTGTACAAGAAAGAGGTGTAGAGAGATGGAATGTAAAATAAGGAAGTGGGAGCTGTCTGACGCAAAGAATTTGGCGGCGGCCCTCTCAAACAAAAAGGTGCAGGACAATCTTCGGGACGGATTACCGTACCCGTATACAGAGAAAGACGGGGAGGATTTTATTTCCGCTATGCTTTCCGCAGATGAAAATGAGACTTTTGCTTTTGCCGTTACAGTAGATAATATAGCGATCGGCAGTGTCGGTGTCTTCCGCCAGAGTAATATCCACAGGCAGACTGCCGAGCTGGGGTATTATATTGCTGAAGAATATTGGGGCAGAGGGATTATGACCGAGGCAGTAAGACAGATTTGCGCGTATGTTTTTGATAAAAGCGATATTATCAGGATTTACGCGGAACCGTTTGCGTCTAATATAGCGTCCTGCCGGGTGCTTGAAAAAGCAGGATTCCAATATGAGGGCACATTGAGAAGCAACGCGGTGAAAAATGGTGCAGTAGCCGATATGAAGATGTACTCCTTGCTGAAAGAAGAGATTCAAGGCTAATGGACTATCAAATCCGGGAGATCCGACAAAGCGAATATGCAATATTGTCCGATTTTCTGTATGAAGCGATTTTTATTCCAGAGGGTGCGGATAAGCCGTTAAGATCTGTTATTAAGCAGCCGGAATTGCAAGTATATATTGCTGATTTTGGAAAAGCTGATGATTGGTGCCTGGTTGCTGAAATAGAAGAAAGGATTGTGGGCGCAGTATGGGCGCGTATTATGAAGGACTATGGGCATATTGATGATGAGACGCCTTCTCTTGCCATATCCCTTTATAAGGAATACAGGAATTTAGGGATTGGGACGGCGCTTATGAGAGCTATGCTGGAGCTTTTAAAGGATAAAGGATATAAGCAGGCGTCGCTTTCTGTACAGAAAGCGAATTATGCGGTCCACATGTATAAAAAAGCAGGGTTCGAAGTAGTTGATGAAAATGAAGAAGAATATATAATGGCGTGCCGATTGTAGCTGGCACGCCGAGCCTTATCCAAGGATTGGGATTTCAATCTGGATAATATAGTCTTCAATCCGGTCAATGACATTTTCGTTGATGCCTGCTTCGTAAGAAAATCCATGGAGCGTTAGATTATGTTCTTTAGCATAGGCAAGGATTTCCTCATACCGTTCTGAGATCCGGTCCCAGTCTCCTTTATGGAAAGCCCTTAAATATTTCCCACCGGGGGTGATATGGAGCCCATCCTGGTATGGGAGGAAAGGGATTTCAATAAAGAGATTGGAATAAGTGTCAAAACTGTTGTTCAGCAAGCTTGCGACAGGGATCATAGAGCCGTAGGATGCTTTGTGTAGCCGGCCCAGATGGTACTTTTCTGCCTCAGTGGTAATCAGCTCTACTTCCTGTTCAAAGGAGGTATTTTCGTCTATATCTACAGTAATCAGGCAGCGTTCCTCTTTTTCAATGATACAGATCTCTGATAAGTCCATAGCCAGCAGTGTAGCCATATTCTGATGGTGCGTGCAAAGGAGCGTTCGGATTGCCTGCAGGTGAGTAATCTGCATATCAAGGCCTGCCATTTTTTCTTCCAGAAGCGCTTTCAGGCTTCCGGCAGATCGTTTTCCCATGAAGTGCTGTATTTCTTTTATGGAAACATCCAGCTCCCGCAACAGTAGGATGGTCTCAAGGACAGGGCTCTGATGGTAGCTGTAGCATCGGTATCCGTTTTCTGGGTTAATAGCGGCTGGCTTGAACAGCCCAATCTCATCATACCACATAAGGGTCTTTTTATTAATTCCATGCATAGCGGCAAATTGGCCGATTGTGAGAAGCTTGTCTTTTTTATCCATAATTCCCTCGCAGAAGTTTTAAACTTAGTATTGACCGTACAGTTACTGTATGGTCTATGATGTCATATACAAGGGAAAAATGCAAGGCGAATGGAGGAAGAATTTATGGAAAGATCAAATGTGTATGAAAAGCCGGTAACAATCAAGAATATCTTGAGGTTTGCCGTGCCCACTATTGCAATGACGGTATTTATGTCCTTTTACACAATGGTCGACGGGCTGTTCGTGTCGAATCTGATTGGTACGGATGCTCTCTCTGCGATTAATCTGACCGCGCCGATCATCCAGCTTGTCACGGCGATCTCTACTATGCTTGCCACGGGAGGCAGCGCGGTCATTATGAAAAAGATGGGCGAGCAGAAATCGGAAGAGGCAAAGGAGGATTTTACTTTTCTGATCCTGGTAAATGTCATTGTAGGGATTGTTATGTGTGCGGCGGGGTATATGGCGATGGATCATATTTTTGCAAGTATGGATCTCTCTGCTGATGTGGAAAGGTACTGTGTGGAATATTTAAGCCGTTATCTTTTGTTTACTGTGCCGATTCTTCTGATGAACAATTTCACGCTTTATATGATTGCCAGCGAAAAGGCGACTCTCTCTTTAGCCTGTTCTGTAGCGGGGGGCATCCTGAATATGGCTCTTGACTATGTGTTCATTGCCGGGCTTGGTATGGGGATCAGCGGCGCGGCGATCGCGACAGGCCTCGGCTATTCGGTGACAGCGATCGTAGGGCTGTTCGTCTTCAGCCGGAAAAAGAGCCTCCTGCATTTCAAGAAGCCGAAGCTCCGAGGGAGAGTCCTTGTAAATGCGGCTACGAACGGGTGCTCGGAGATGGCTACCGCGCTTGTTACCGGTATTATTACGATGATGTTTAACTGGACGATGTTGCATTATGTCGGGGAGGATGGGGTCGCGGCCGTGACGATCATTATGTATGTGCTCATGTTCGCAAGCTCTTTGTACACGGGATATTCTTATGGGGTGGCGCCCATGGCCAGCTACTATTATGGGGAGCAGAGCGATGGAAAACTGAAAAAGCTGGTTACAGTTAGCTTAAAGGTAATCGCAGGGATCTCACTTGTAACGGTTGTGGCTTCCTTTGTATTAACAAAGCCCCTTGTCGTCGTCTTTGCCCGCCCGGATAACCCGGTATATGATCTGGCGGTGACAGGGAACAGGATATGTACGGTCGCGCTTCTTTTTATTGGCTTTAATATTTTTGCGAGCGGGCTGTTTACCGCATTATCCAACGGGGCAGTCTCGGCCGTCCTGGCATTTTCCAGATCTTTTGTGTTTATGCTGATCGCAATGATCGTGCTGCCCCTCATCCTGGGCGTAAACGGAGCGTGGCTGGCGACGCCTGCGGCGGAGATGATGGCTCTTGCTTTGTCAGGCTTTATGTTCATGAAATATAGAAAGAGATACGGGTATTAGGACTTCCTGATAAAACTTTGTTATTTGGACGTAATGGTGTTATTATAGTAAGGGGCTATTCATTTGTTCTGAAGGTTTTGGAAAGGAAGCAGTGAGATGAATAAAGAGGAATTAAGAGCAGTCTGGAAAAAGGAAGAGGAAGCAGCGCATATCCATGGTTGGGATTTCTCACATATCCGCGGCAGATGGGAAGAGGAGAAGGACCTGCCATGGGATTATGAGGAAATAGTCAGAAGATATTTAAGCGATGGCCTACGTATATTGGACTATGACACGGGCGGCGGAGAATTTCTATTATCTTTGAACCATCCGTTCCATAAAACGGCGGCAACAGAAGGATATCTTCCAAATGTACAACTATGCCAGGAAACACTGCTGCCGTTGGGCATTGATTTCAAAGCATGCAATGATCCGGCAAATATCCCATTTGAAGATGAAAGTTTTGATATGATCCTAAACCGGCACGGCAGCTTCAATGCGAAGGAATGTTACCGTCTGCTGAAAAGGGGAGGGATATTTGTAACAGAGCAGGTTGGCTCAGAGAATGACAGAGACTTGGTGGAAAAGGTGCTTCCGGACACGGAGAAGCCGTTCCCCCACTTGAATTTGAGAGAACAGAAAAAAGCATTCGAAGATGTGGGATTTCATATTATTGAGGAGGAAGAAGCCTATCGACCGATTAAATTTTATGATGTCGGCGCATTTGTATGGTTCGCACGTATTATTGAGTGGGAATTCCCTGGATTTTCTGTTGACAGATGCTTTGGACAATTATTAGAAATGCAAAAAACGATTGAAGATAAGGGGATCGTTGAAGGGACGATCCACCGTTATCTGATCGTAGCAGAGAAATAGATCTATAAGCAGGAAGCTAGCTGTTCCTGCGGATCTGGATCAGGCGCAGGAGGTCGTTATACAGGCCTTCTTTGTCCTCCAGATCGATCATCAGCCATCTTTGCCCATTGCCTTCTTGTGTCTGATCGTATATATCCTGTAGCTCAATCGTACATTGTGGCAATATTGATTCGACAAGGGCTTTTTCTTTCGTGCCTACAACGATCATAACTGTAAGATAGCATTCCCGCGGATATATAGTACACAATGTTTTTCCGGCTTTTTTAAATTTAATGTTCCAGCCCTTTTCCCAGCTGCATGAGCTGTATTCTATTTTTTCATTACATTTATATATGCCCTTGATTTCTGAACAGAACTGCATGAAAACGGGGTTCCCTACATATTCGCCTATTTCTTCAATCGTAGGACAGATATCCTTATCTTGTAAATCGATCATATTGATACATTCCTCCAAATCCCAATGTGCCGCTGGATTTATTATATTTCATATACCTTCAGTTTACAACCGAAATTAAAAGTAAGAGGTTGTTTATCGACGGACGCTCCCTTCTGTGGTATGATAATAAATGTATGAGTATAAACAGTAGGAAGGGATATTTTCTATGGAGGATATATCAGAAAATAAGCCAGTTAAATATAAAAAGCATATGTGCATAGGAATATTAGCGCATGTAGACGCAGGGAAGACGACGCTGTCAGAGGCGGTTCTCTATGCAAGCGGCAGCATACGTAAGATCGGGCGCGTAGATCATGGGGATGCGTTTTTAGATACCTATGATCTTGAAAGGAGCAGAGGCATTACGATCTTCTCGAAGCAGGCAGTGCTTGATCTGGGGGATAAGCGGGTAACGCTTCTGGACACGCCGGGGCATGTAGATTTCTCGGCGGAAATGGAGCGGACGCTTGGAGTGCTTGATTATGCAATCCTTGTCGTGAGCGGGCCTGACGGTGTGCAAGGGCACACAGCGACGCTGTGGAGCCTTTTAAAAAGATACAATGTTCCTACATTTTTGTTTATCAACAAGATGGATCAGGAAGGCGTGGAGGCAGAGAGGATCTTGCAGGAGCTGCAAAGGAGGCTGGACGGAGCCTGCATAGCATTTTCAGACGCACCGCGTCGGGACGGGAGCCGGAGCGGGGAGGAGCTGCAAAGTTTTTATGAGGAGCTGTCTGTGTGCGACGAGGCGGCTTTGGAGGAGTATCTGGAAACGGACAGGCTGTCCCATGAGACGATTGTCCGTCTGATCGCAGAACGGAAAGCATTCCCCTGCTATTTTGGCTCGGCGCTTAAGATGCAGGGGGTGCAGGAGCTTCTTGACGGCCTGGAGCATTATATGTCCGATGAGGAGGCTGCAGAAGGGGAGATTACGGACGCGCCGTTTGGGGCGAAGGTATATAAAATATCACGCGACAGCCAGGGGAGCCGTTTGACGCACCTTAAGATCACGTCTGGAGTATTAAAGGTAAAAGATGCTGTATCAGAGCAATACCAAGAGAAGGTGAACCAGATACGCATTTATTCAGGAGAGAAGTATGAGGCAGCGGCAAGCGCTGAAAAAGGTATGATCTGTGCGGTGACAGGGCTTGGCCATACTTATCCGGGGCAGGGGCTTGGGACAGAGAAGGATATGGCGTCCCCGGCTCTTGCGCCGGTGCTGGACTATCGGGTCATCCTGCCGGAGGGGTGCGACGCCCATACGATGGTAAGGAATCTAAGGCAGCTGGAGGAAGAAGATCCGATGCTCCAGGTGTCGTGGGACGAAGAGCTAAGAGAGATCCAGGTGCGCCTCATGGGGGAGGTACAGATCGAGGTATTAGGAAGCCTCATTAAAGAGCGTTTTGGAACAGCAGTCTCATTTGATACAGGGAATATCGTGTACAAAGAGACGATCTGCAGTACGGTGGAAGGAGTAGGGCATTATGAGCCGCTCCGGCACTATGCGGAAGTCCATCTCATATTAGAGCCGGGAGAGGCCGGAAGCGGAGTGGCGATCGATACGGATTGCAGTGAGGACATATTAGACAGGAACTGGCAGAGGCTGATCTTAACGCACCTTGGAGAGAAGGTACACAGGGGCGTGCTTACAGGGGCGGCTCTGACAGATGTGAAGATCACTCTTGCGGCGGGGCGCGCCCATCTGAAGCATACAGAGGGAGGAGACTTCAGACAGTCGACGTACCGCGCTGTCAGACAGGGGCTGATGCAGGCGGAGAGCATCCTTCTGGAGCCTTATTATGATTTTATACTGGAAGTGCCGTCCGAATGTGTAGGCCGCGCGCTTACAGATATCCAGCGGATGTGCGGTGAGTCTACGCCACCGAGCGCAGAAGGGGAAATGGCGGTCATCACGGGGACTGTTCCTGTGGCATGCGTGATGGGCTACCAGACAGAAGTCGCTGGATATACGAAAGGGAGAGGACATCTGGCCTGCTCGTTTAAAGGATATGCTCCCTGTCATAACGAGGAGGAAGTCATCGAAGCTGCCGGTTACGATCCGGAGGCAGACTTGGATAACCCTACGGGCTCTGTATTCTGCTCCCATGGCGCAGGCTTCTATGTGCCGTGGAATGAAGTGGCGGAACATATGCATATAGAAAGCCAGCTGGAGAAGCGAAGAAGGCGGGAAGAAGAGGAGCGGGCGAAAGAAAGGGAGGGACAGGCAGGGCAGACAGGACGCGCGCGATTTTCCGGGAGCCCGGCAGGCGCAGGAAAGATGAAGGATTCGTGGGATCCGGGAGAAGAAAAGGAACTGGAAGAAATATTTATACGCACTTACGGGAAGATCGAGCGGAAAGCTGGAGGCGGCAGGACACTTATCAGCGAAGAGAAGGAGAAAAGGCATAAGAAGAAAGAGCATGTGGACGAATATCTCCTGGTGGACGGGTACAATGTTATCTTCGCATGGGAGGATTTAAAAGAGCTGGCGAAAGTGAATATCGAGGCGGCCCGCAACAGGCTGATGGATGTCTTAAGCAACTATCAGGGATTTAAGAAGTGCAGAGTGATCCTTGTATTTGACGCATATAAGGTGGAGGGATGCGCTCTGGAGATCCAGAAGTATCATAATATCCACGTAGTTTACACGAAGGAGGCGGAGACGGCAGATCAATACATTGAAAAGGTCGTCCATGAGATAGGGCGGAAATATCATGTGACTGTCGTGACCTCTGACAGTGTGGAGCAGGTCGTGACGCTTGGGCAGGGCGGGACGCTTATATCGGCCAGAGAGTTTGAAGAGGAAGTGGAGAACGTTCGCAGCCAGATCCGGGCAGAAGCAGAGAAGAGGAGAGAAAGTGGTAAGAATTATCTCTTTGACCATATGGACGGGGAGCTGGCGAGAGAGATGGAGGAGGTAAGGCTTGGAAGAAAGGAGATGACATAGAAGGTGCAGGAGATTAAATGTCCTAATTGTGGGACGGTGTTTCAGGTAGACGAGTCAGGGTTTGCGGATATCGTAAGACAGGTACGTGATGAGGAATTTAACAGAGAAGTCAGGGAACGGGAATCACTTTTAGAAGAGAAGCTCACAGCAAAGCTGGCGGCAGGCGAGACAGAGAAGAAGCTGGCGGTGGCGGAAGCGATTACCGAAGCAGAGAAGAAGCTGGCGCAAAAAGATGCAGAGATTGCGGAAAAATCCTCTCAGATCGAAAAGATGCGCGCAGATGCCAAAGCAGAGGATGCGAAGCGCAGGCTTGAGATAACAGAAGCAGTAAACAGTATAGAAAAAGAGAGAGACGATCTGGCGGCAAAATTACGCGCACAGGAGACAGAGCGTAAGCTCACAGAAGCATCCCTCAAAGAGAGATATGAAGAGAGGCTTCGCCTGAAAGAGGAGGAGATCGCTTATTACAAAGACTTTAAAGCGAGGCAATCTACAAAGATGATCGGGGAGAGCTTAGAGCAGCACTGTGAAAATGAATTTAATAAGCTGCGTGCGATCGGCTTTCAGGACGCATATTTTGAAAAGGACAATGATGCCCGCACCGGGAGCAAGGGCGATTACATTTATCGGGAGATTGACGAGAACGGTAATGAGATCATTTCCATTATGTTCGAGATGAAGAATGAGAATGATGAGACAGCCACAAAGAAAAAGAATGAGGATTTCCTGAAGGAGCTGCATAAAGACAGAACGGAAAAGAGGTGTGAGTATGCGATCCTCGTATCGCTTCTCGAGCCGGACAGCGAGCTCTATAATTCAGGGATCGTGGACAAATCTCATCGCTATCCGAAGATGTATGTAGTACGGCCACAGTTCTTCATTCCGATTATTACTATACTCAGGAACGCGGCACTGAACGCGATGGAGTATAAAGCCGAGCTTGCAAGCGTGCGGAGCCAGAATATAGATATTACGAATTTTGAGGAGAATATTAACAAATTCAAAGAAGGATTTGCCAGGAACTATGAGCTGGCAAGCCGGAAATTCAAGACGGCCATTGACGAGATCGATAAGACGATATTACATTTGCAGAAGACGAAAGATGCCCTTATCTCTTCAGAAAATAATCTTCGTCTTGCTAACAATAAAGCGGAAGATCTGACGGTAAAGAGGCTGACTCGTGGAAATCCGACGATGAAAGCGATGTTTGATGGATTAGAGAAGAAAGGAGAAAGCGAATTATGAAAATGGCGATTTTAGGAGCGGGAGGAATCGCGGAAAAGATGGCGGCCACTATTAAAGAAATGCCAGAAGTGGAAGCCTATGCCGTCGCGTCCCGAAGTTTAGAGAAAGCGGAGAAGTTCGCAGAGCAACATGGCTTTGAGAAGGCTTATGGATCTTATGAGGAGATGGTGAAAGACGAGGCGGTAGATCTGGTGTATGTGGCTACGCCCCACTCCCACCATTTGGAACATGGAAAGCTGTGCGCCAGGCATGGGAAGAATATGCTGGTGGAGAAAGCGTTTACGCAGAATGCGGGCCAGGCAAAAGAATTACTGGAGCTTGCAAAGGAGAAGAGAGTCCTTGCGGCAGAGGCTATCTGGACAAGATATATGCCTTCAAAGCAGATGATCCTTGACGTTATGGAAAGCGGGATTATCGGCGAGATACACTCCCTCCACGCAACGCTGTCTTATCCTGTCGCCCACGTAGAAAGGATCCGGCAGCCTGAGCTGGCAGGAGGGGCTCTTTTGGATCTGGGAGTCTACCCTCTCAACTTTGCCTTTATGGCCTTCGGAGACGACGTAGAGAGAATTGACGCATCGGCGGCGTTGGCAGAGACGGGGGTCGACATGGCAGTGAATATGACATTGAAGTACCGGGACGGGAAAGTGGCTTCTTTATTCTGCGACGCACGGGTGGCGGATAACAGAGAAGGGGCTATTTACGGTGACAAGGGCTATATCATGGTACAGAATATCAATAATTGTGAGAAGATACGTGTCTATGATCATAACCATGAGCTTCTGAAAGAGATTCCTGTCCCTGTGCAGATTTCAGGATATGAGTATGAGGTTCTTGCATGTATGGAAGCAATTCAAAAAGGAGAGCTGGAATGCCCGCAGATGCCTCATAAGGAGATTGTCCGCATGATGGAAGTGATGGATGAGGTCCGTGCGAAGATCGGGGTAGCATATCCTAATGAAAAATAGAGGGGATTATGCGCCCCGCCTGAATTTGAATAAATGTGGGAGGAATGTATGAAAGAGCAGAAACAAAACATTGAGCCTATGGCAACATTGAAAGGATTTCCAATAAGGCCGGGGACTTTTGATGTGCGCGGAGCGACGGCGCTGCCGGTAGGAGTGAATTTCACGGTGCATACACATCAGGGGACCAGCTGTGAGCTTCTTCTGTTCAAAAGGGAGGCGGAAGAGCCTTATGCCGTGCTTCCATTTCCGGAGGAATATCGGATAGGGGATGTGTATTCTATGATCGTGTTCGGGCTTGATATAGAGGAGTTCGAGTATGCTTATCGCATAGATGGGCCGTATGATCCAAAGAACGGGCATCTGTTTAATAAGAACAACATTTTGCTTGACCCTTATGCAAGAGCAGTAACCGGCCAGACAGTATGGGGCATGAAGAAGCAGGACGCTTATCATGCCCGTGTCGTGAAAGACATGTTTGACTGGGGAGCTATGCCACAGTCGAAGAGAGAGCTGAGCGATCTCGTCATTTATGAGCTGCATGTAAGAGGATTCACGAAGCATGAATCGTCAGGAGTCGAGAACAAGGGTACGTTCGCAGGGCTCAAGGAAAAGATCCCCTATCTTAAAGAGCTTGGGATTAACGCAGTGGAGCTGATGCCGATATTTGAGTTTGACGAGGCTATTAACGCAAGGGAGGTGGACGGAAAGCAGCTCCTGGATTACTGGGGATATAACCCTGTGACCTTCTTTTCCCCAAACACAAGCTATACGGCCGCGGTGGAATATAACCGTGAGGGAAAGGAATTAAAAGAGCTGATCAAGGCTCTCCACGAAAATGGGATAGAAGTTATTTTAGACGTAGTGTTCAACCATACCGCGGAGGGGAATGAGAGCGGCCCGGTCATCTCTTTTAAAGGGTTTGACAATAAAGTGTACTATATGCTGACGCCGGATGGGAATTACTACAATTTCAGCGGGTGTGGCAATACGCTGAACTGCAACCATCCGATCGTGCGGCAGATGGTGCTGGAGTGCTTAAGATACTGGACGATCCACTACCGGATAGACGGGTTCAGGTTCGACCTTGCGAGCATCTTAGGGAGGAATATAGACGGCTCTCCTTCGAATCAGCCGCCGCTTCTTGAGACACTTGCCTATGCGCCTGCTCTTAGTAACCTGAAGCTGATCGCGGAGGCATGGGACGCAGGCGGCATGTATCAGGTAGGGAAGTTCCCGGCGAATAAAAGGTGGGCCGAGTGGAACGGAAGATACAGAGATTCACTGCGGGGCTATCTTAAAGGCGATCTTTGGGAATCGCGGGTAGCGGCCTGGAGCATCTGCGGCTCCGGCGATCTCTACGGCGGCTCTGATACGGAAGGGAACGATCGGTATGCAGGGTATAATTCCTGCGTGAATTTCCTCACTTGCCATGACGGATTTACATTATATGATCTATATTCGTATAATGAGAAGCACAATGAGAAGAACGGATGGCATAATACAGATGGGAATAGCGACAACAGAAGCTGGAATTGTGGACAGGAGGGCGAGACGGACGACGCGGAGGTGCTGAAGCTCCGGTTCCGCTTGATCCGCAATGCCTGCGCGGTACTCATGTGCAGCAGAGGGACGCCGATGTTCCTTGCAGGAGACGAGTTTGGCAATACACAGTACGGTAATAACAACGCTTACTGTCAGGACAATGAAATATCATGGCTGGACTGGAGCTTGCTTGAGAAGAATCGGGAGCTCTTTGAATTCTTTAAATTCATGATTGCGTACAGGCAGGAGCATACGATCATCAGGAAGAAGATGCCCGATGCAGTCTGCGGGCTGCCTGCGATCCAAAGCTACGATGCGGATGCCAACAAGACAGAGCTTCCCGAAAATGCAAGGATGTTCTCAGTAAGCTTCGCAGGATATGATAGAGAAATGGGAAGAGATGATATTGTATACCTTGCTGTAAACCCATACTGGGAAGACATAAAGATTAAGCTGCCATACCTTCCAAGCGCCGGATTCTGGCATCTGAGCGCAGATACTTATGGAGATGAGGAAGGACGCTATACATACCCGGAAGGAGAAGAGAAGAGGGTAGATGGAGATTACATAATGCGCCCGCGGACCGTCGCCGTATTTACTATGAGAGAGCGTTAAAAAGAGCGGAGGGTATGCTGATGGTTACATACTCTGAATTATTTCAGTTCTGTATCGTGCTTATTAGCGTTGCAGGTCTTGTCTACAAGATCTGCAACAAAAAAAGTAACCGCCAAGGCTGCAATCCTGCGGTTACTCCGTAACTCAGATTGAAGGCTGACCGTCTACCGGTAGCACTTCTTCTGTAATCATATTAGCATTTGTACATTTTTATGTCAAGTGTTCTCGGGAGTAACCATTTCAGAAAGTGCATTACCGGGTAGACGCCGGAAACAAAACTGTGTAAAAACTGTGTACTCCTCCGGAAGAAGGACGTCATGAACAGCGAAAGCCCGCTAACCTTGCGGCTCGCGGGCTTCCGTTGTTTTATAGTTATCTAAAGGAATGAGAGTAAAGTGCCGCATCGGATGTCCCGATGCTTTACTTTTATGAGGGGGTGATAGCTGATGTCCTGTTCAACTATCTGTCTTATAGTATAAAAGGTAAATATGTCCAAAGTATGTTAATTCTCTTAAACAAATCGAAAATTTCTTAAGAAGTTCTTAATTCTGTTTTTTGGATTCGTGAATGTGTCCGCACTCTTTGTTAAAACCATAATTAAAGTTGATTTTATCTGCTCTAACTTATATAATAAGGTAAAAATACAAAGGAGACTGTTACATGAGAAAAAAGGAGCTGGCTCTGGAAGTAATAGAGAGGCTTAAGAAGGAATACCCCGACGCGGACTGTACGCTGGATTATGACGATGCGTGGAAGCTTCTTGTAAGCGTCCGCCTGGCGGCGCAGTGTACGGATGCAAGGGTCAATGTGGTCGTAGAAGGGTTGTATGAAAAATATCCCGATATTAATGCATTGGCAGATGCGGATGTGGATGACATTGAGAGGATCGTAAGGCCATGTGGGCTTGGAAGAAGCAAGGCCAGAGACATCAGCGCCTGTATGAAGATACTGCGGGACGAGCATGACGGTAAAGTGCCAGATGATTTCGATGCGCTTTTAAAGCTGCCGGGCGTAGGAAGGAAGAGTGCGAACCTGATTATGGGCGATGTGTTCGGGAAGCCGGCGATCGTGACAGACACCCACTGTATCCGCCTCTGTAACCGCATTGGGCTCGTGAAAGATATAAAAGATCCAAAGAAGGTGGAGATGGAGCTCTGGAAGATCGTCCCGCCAGAAGAAGGGAGCGATTTCTGCCACCGTCTCGTCTGGCACGGAAGGGATGTGTGTACGGCCCGGACGAAGCCATATTGTGATAAATGTTGTCTGAGTGATATATGTAAAAAGCATGGAGTATAAAGGAGGACAAGCTTTATGAGAAAGGGCAGATGGATTACAGGCATATCAATTTTAGCGTTGGCAGGAATGTTGTTCCTGACTAGCTGCCAAAAGGTGGAAGGACCGTCGGATGTTGAGAAGGATCCGGCCGGAACGCAAGGCGCAAAGCCTCAGTCCGAGGAGGCCGTGTTCGGAACATTTGTCTCTCAGACAGTGGATGGGACGGAAGTGACACAGGACATTTTTGCTGAGGCGGACCTTACGATGGTGAATATCTGGGGGACTTTCTGTGGCCCGTGCATTGCTGAGATGCCGGAGCTTGGAGAGCTGAGCCGCGAATATGAAGGGAGCGGCGTCAGGATTATTGGAATGCTCTGTGATGTCTATGAGCCAGGAGATGAGGAGGCATTAGAAATCATAGAAGCCACCGAAGCAGACTATATGCACATTGTAGCTTCGGACGATCTGATGAAAGGGAATCTTGGAGCTGTCCAGGCCGTCCCGACTACAGTTTTTGTGGACAAAGAGGGAAAACAGGTAGGGAAGGCCTATTCTGGAGCGACAGATAAGGAAACATGGAAGCAGCGTATTGAGGAGCTGCGGGAAGAGGTGCAGTAATGAGCGCGAGCAAGATAAGGCGGATCCGTGTGGCCTTATTTGCGGCAGCAGCCTTGTTCATCATTTGTGGAGCCGTAAGAGGAGAGGCAGATGAGGTTGTGACAAAAGCAGTGAATATATGTCTGGAGTGTATTGGGATTGGCTAATTGGTTCAGAGATAAGATGAGGCTGTGGGTGCAGATCGCGTTCACGGCCGTGACAAATGGATATTTATATGGATTTGTTTCCGGGCGTATTTACAGGGGGCCGACAAAGGTATTCTGTGTGCCCGGACTTAATTGTTATTCCTGTCCGGGAGCGCTGGGAGCCTGTCCGATCGGCTCTCTGCAGGCGGTGCTTGGAAGCAGGGATTATAAGTTCTCATTTTATATTACAGGCGCGCTTATATTTTTTGGATCGCTGTTTGGGCGGTTTATCTGCGGGTGGCTCTGCCCCTTCGGGCTTGTACAGGATCTATTGTATAAGATACCGTTTTTTCGGAAAAGGAAGAACCTTCCGGGGCATAAGGCGCTTATTTGGCTCAAATACATAATATTGGCCGTATTTGTCGTGCTACTTCCGCTGACGGTCTTAGATATTATCGGCCAGGGGAGCCCCTGGTTCTGCAAATATATCTGCCCCAGCGGCACGCTTGGAGCAGGACTGCCGCTTTTGCTGTCCAATGAATCGCTGCGTATGGCGGCGGGCGCGCTGTTCAAGTGGAAATTTTTTATTCTGATAGGAACCGTTATTTTATCTATGTGGGCATACCGCCCATTCTGTAAGTACATCTGTCCGCTGGGCGCTGTCTACAGTGTCTTTAATCCGATCGCGATGTATCGCTACCGGGTGGAAGAAGGAAAATGTACGAGGTGCGGAAGATGTAAACGGGTATGTAAAATGGACATCTCTGTGTGGGAGAAGCCTAACAGCCCGGAGTGCATCAGATGCGGAGACTGCTTAAAAGCATGCCCGGAAGGAGCGTTGATCCCGGACGGGGTGTTGAGCACGCTTCGAAAGAAAGGGAATGAGTAAAGCATGTGTAGTGTAAGAAAGGACAGAAACGCTATGACAGGTACAGGATGCATACACATTTACTATGGGGACGGGAAAGGAAAGACGACGGCCGCCGTCGGACAGATCATCCGAGCTGCGGGCGCAGGGCTAAATGTGCTTGTATTCCAATTCCTCAAGGACAACAGCTCCAGCGAGAGGAAGATTCTGGAGAGCCTTTCCAATGTGACTTGTCTGCCTGGGCGAGAGGAAGTGAAGTTCTTTCATCAGATGAGCAATGAGGAGAGAGCGGAAGCAAAGCATTATAATAATAAAGCATTAGATGAGATTGTAAAGTTCTGTTCGCCTTTTGATGTGCTTTTTATGGATGAGGCTCTTTGTGCTGTGCAGCTGGGGCTTTTAAGCGAGGATAAGCTGCTGAGCTTTCTCGAATGTAAGCCAGAAGGGCTTGAGATCATCCTGACTGGGCATGAAGTGTCGGAGCGTGTGGAAGAAGCTGCAGATTATGTGACTGAGATGAGGAAGATAAAGCATCCTTATGATGCGGGGCAGGCGGCGAGAAAGGGAATTGAATATTAAATAAGTATGAAATCCGATACAAACCGATGAAAATATGATATACTGTAAAGAGTGTAAGCATACACCCTTCGGGTCAGAAAGGAGAGGTGGCATATGCTGAATGCAGTGAAAAATTATGACGATGTCGACAGTTGGAAGACCGTAATGTTTTTATATAACTCTGCGCTAAAAAAGGTGGGGACGAAATTGGAAATACTGAATGACGAGTTTCAGCATGTTCATAAGTATAATCCGATCGAACATATAAAGACAAGAGTGAAGACAGCAGAAAGCATCGTCAAGAAGCTGAAAAGATACGGTTATGAGACGTCTATAGAGAACATGGTAAAATATGTGAACGATATTGCGGGAGTGCGCGTTATATGTTCATTTACATCGGACATCTACCGTCTGGCGGAGATGATAGGAAATCAGAACGATCTGAAAGTACTGGCAATCAAAGACTATATTAAGAACCCGAAGGAGAGCGGATACAAGAGCTATCACATGCTCGCATCCGTGCCGATCTTCCTGTCAGACGGCGTGGTAGATACGAAGGTAGAGATACAGATCCGAACGATAGCAATGGACTTCTGGGCAAGCCTGGAGCACAAGATCTATTATAAGTTCGAAGGGAATGCGCCGGATTATATCAGCCGCGATTTAAGAGAATGTGCGGAGATGGTGTCGACATTGGATGAGAAGATGTTGTCGCTGAATGAAGCGATCCATGCCTGTCTGGAAAAAGAGGGACTATGAAATACGACAATATACAAGCAGGCCGTTTCATCGACCGGCCTAACCGATTCGTCGCCCATGTGGAGATAAGCGGGAGGGAAGAAGCTGTACATGTGAAGAACACCGGACGCTGCGCCGAGCTTTTAAAGCCGGGCGCAGTTGTTTATGTACAGGACAGTAAGAATGAGAAGCGTAAGCTGCGCTGGGATCTGATCGCGGTGGAGAAGGACGGCCTTATGGTAAATATAGATTCTCAGGCGCCTAATAAGATTGTGAAAGAATGGCTGGCGGCGGGGAATCTTTTTCATGATGTTACCCTTATTAAGCCAGAATACACTTATGGTAATTCCCGGATCGACTTGTATGTGGAGGCGGCCGGGAAGAAGATACTGATTGAAGTGAAAGGGGTCACGTTGGAGGAAAACGGCGCGGCGCGCTTCCCTGACGCGCCCAGCGAGCGAGCTGTAAAGCATGTGAAAGAGCTTGAAGAAGCAGTGAGAGCAGGATATGATGCGTATGTGCTTTTTGTGATCCAGATGGGCGGGATGCGATATTTTACTCCTAATGTAGATACTCATCCACAATTTGGGGAGGCTCTTCTTAGAGCGTCAGAAAGAGGAGTACATGTGCTGGCTTATGAGTGTAATGCTGAGAAGGACAGCATCTATCTGGCAAAGGAGATCCCGGTGGCGCTTTCGGAACCTGCTCTGTATGAGATGCGTGAAGCCGTGGTAGACTGGTTCCGTGAGAATAAAAGGGATCTGCCCTGGAGGAGGACGAGAGATCCGTATCATATCTGGGTGTCGGAGATTATGCTTCAGCAGACACGGGTGGAAGCTGTGAAGCCTTACTATGACAGATTTTTGCAGGAGCTTCCCACAGTCTGTGCTTTGGCGGACGCAGAAGAGGACAGGCTGCTGAAGCTGTGGGAGGGCCTTGGATATTATAACAGGGTAAGGAATATGCAAAAGGCGGCGCAGCAGATCGTGGCAGTATACGGAGGAGAATTCCCCCGCACTTATGCAGAGATACGGGCTCTTACAGGTATAGGGAATTATACGGCCGGAGCAGTCAGCTCTTTTGCTTACGGCCTTGCCGAGCCTGCGGTCGACGGGAATGTACTTCGAGTCATCGCCAGAATTACAGGGGATGACGGAGATATTATGAAGCAGGGCACAAGGAAACGGATTGAAGATAAGCTAAGGAAGGTCATACCGGCAGATGCAGCGGGAGACTTCAACCAAGGCTTGATAGAGCTTGGGGCGATCGTCTGTGTGCCGGGCGGAGAGCCAAAGTGCAGGGAATGCCCTGTAAAGGATGTATGCGAGGCGAGGAGACAGGGGCGCATTCAAGAGCTTCCGGTGAAGGCCAAAGCGAAAGAAAGAAGGATTGAAAAGCGGACAATACTGGTCTTTCGCGACAATGATAAGATAGCGATCGAGAAGAGGCCGGACAAAGGGCTTCTGGCCGGGCTGTACGAACTTCCAGGGCTTGAGGGCTACTTGTCTCTCCGGGAAGTGACGGAATACAGCAAGCGCATCGGCCTTATGCCTATACGTATCAGAAAGCTTTCGCAGGCAAAACATATTTTTAGCCATGTAGAATGGCATATGAAAGGATATGAGATCTGGGTGGACGAGCTGGAGAAGACGAATAAGAAAGAATTTCTTTTTATCTGCCCGGAGGAGATACAGAAAATATACCCGATCCCATCTGCGTTTGAGAAATATATGCCGCAGACAGGGCAAACAGAAGTGAGAGAGAATAACGGCCGGCCTTAAAGCCGGTCGTTATTCTCTCTCATAAATTTGTATTCTGCAACGGAACGATCAAATCCCTCGATGTGCGTGTAGAACCATTTAATTACATTTTCTTCGACTTTCTCAATAAAGGCGGCGCTTGGGCCTTCCTCTTCCTGAAGCATCTCTTCTAATTCTTTGATAGTCTGCTTGAACCCTTCATGCTGCGCTTTATGCTTGTTATAGTCAGGGTAATCGATCTCCTTCTGGAGATTCTCTTCTGCGCCGAAGTGGAAGTCTGTATAATCGGCCAGGAAGTCCAGAGTCTTTACCGCTGTCACAGCGCCTGCGTCCAGCTCGCAGCTGTCCAGAAGCTTGTTGATCCTGTCAATCAGCTCCTTGTGCTGGGTGTCGATCAGCTCATTTCCTGTTACTAAGTTTTCGCTAAACTCTGCTCTCATAATATTCCTCCTTAATTCGAGTGTCCGGATGGGTATAAGCTCCGCATGTCATACGCCTATAATGATACAGGAAACGTAATGGAAAATCAAGATGCTTCTACACAGCCCGACAAAATTTTTCGTGTCTGGCCTGAAACGATATTTTGGCCTGTCTGTATCTGGCTATTGAAAGTGGCGCTCTTTTGTCAGATCAGCTGACGAGAGAGCCTCGTCGCTTTCTTTGGCTCAGTCGCGTATACGAACGGGTATATAAGGCCCGCCATGGCAAAAGCCGCAATGACGTCTGTCACAGAGTGCTGCTTTAGGAACATCGTAGATAAAATAATCAGGACGGCTAATGCGTAAGAGGCATATTGGATCTTTCGATGGCCTGCCCGCAATGCCCGGCTATGCGAGATGGCGATAACCGCTCCGACGGAGTTGAAGACGTGGATGCTCGGCAGCACGTTCGTAGGCGTGTCTGTGGCATAGAGTATGTTTACCATTCTCGAGAATATATTGTCCCGCGCGAACGTATCCGGCCTTAGATTGAGACCGTTCGGAAATACCGTGCATATGATCAGGAACAAGGTCATGCCTGTGCAGAGGAATGCCGCATAACGGTAGAACCCGGCCGTGTCTGTGAAGAAAAAGTATGCGGCAGATCCAATAATGAATATAAACCAGAGAAGATAGGGAATAATGAAATATTCCACAAACGGGATATAGTCGTCGATCGGAGAGTGGATAATGAAATGCCTTACTCCCTCCCGGCGCTCCAGCCATAAAAACCAGGGCATGTAGATGAACATGTACAATAAGACCCATGCATGACGGTATCGATTGATCGTCTGTTTTAGTTTCTCCATAGCCTAATCAGAACCCCTTTTTTAAATCAATTGCTTCACGATTCTTCACGCATTATAACATGAATGAGAGAAAGCAACAAGGAAGTTCACTGTTTGTTAATAATTTTCTTAAGGCTTTTCGAAGATCTGCATGTCGAAATTGCGGCGCCCCTCTAACAGAGACGCTCTGTCGCGAAGCGTCCACACTGCGAACGGAGTTCCCCAGAAAGTCCGTAAAAGCGTCGTAGTAAGGGTAGGGAGGTCGGCCAGCTTATAGGAGATGAAATCCGGCCTTCCCCAGAAGTTCAGCATGAGGTGCTTCGCCATAAACCGGACGATTAAATGGGGGGAGTAATCATACTTCGTATGGTTGGAGGCAAGCTGCCCCCGCAGTATGTGCGGGGCGTTCTTTCGGAACCAGTGGAGCCCCTGCGTGTTGAAAGACTGGATCATATAAGGCCCATGGTACTTTTGGAGGATCGGGTAGGCGCATTCGCACAGCTTTGTGGACAAGGTCGGAAGCTTTAGCTCGATGAGGAGCGGGACTTGCCCGTTTACAAGATTTAAGACTTCGGATAAAGTCGGGATCCGCTCTTTCGTGCCCAGGAGAGAGCATTTCCTTAGCTGGGCAAGAGTCATCTCTTCCGGAGAGCCTTTTACTTTGCATACCCGTTTCAGGGAGTCGTCATGGAAGACAACGACCCGGTTATCTTTCGTAACATGAATGTCCAGCTCGATTCCATAATTCTTCTGGATGGCGGCCTGAAAAGCAGGCATGGAATTTTCAGGGAGCCCCTTCTCTTCCGAGTGACAGCCTCTGTGAGCGAACATTGTGCCTTTGTAAGCTGCCACTTGCTGTCTGCGGGACATTTCCGGGCAGATGGAGAATATGTACAGTCCGGCAAAAAGTATAAGGATAAATACAAATATAGGTACCATAATCTAACCTCGAATCAATAATAATTTTTCTTGTTCTAAAGAAATCTTGATCTGCGCTGCTTTTACGACTGGTTCGCCGTCTGTATGTACGGGAAGCGTAGATCCATTTATAATTTCCGCCTCTTTGCAGGTGAAGATGTGGACGCCTTTGAAGCGGCCGTGCCACCCTTTGAAAGCGGTCGGGAGGAGTAGAAGAGCTTTCAGGCGCGGCATATCTGCGATCACAATGATGTCGAGAAGGCCGTCGGACGGGTCGGCTGCAGGGCAGAATTTAAATCCGCCGCCTTCATATCGCTGGTTCATGGCAGCGGCAAAGAATACTCTGCGAAAGCGATATCCGGCCCCATCCATCATGATATCCATGGGGCGCGGCGACAGGGACATCATAAGAAACAGCGCGATTCCCGTGTAAGACAGCTTTCCAAGCTTCAGCCGATTCAGGAGCTTCTTAATCTTTGAAGAAGAAATGTGGAAGCAGACGTCTGCGTCAAAGCCAATCCCACAGCTTACAGCGAAACGCCTGACAAAGCCGCCGTAAGACAGGTTTCCTATATCAACATATGTAAAGCTTGACGGATTTAGTATTTGGGAAAGCATTTGCTCCGGATTTCGTGAAAGCCCCATAGACCTTGCAAAATCGTTGCTGGAGCCAATGGGGATATAGCCGAAAGTGACTTTTGAGAAATCGCGGATGCCGTTGATCACCTCGTTAATCGTCCCATCGCCTCCAAGGGCTATAAGAGTTATGTCTTCCTCCCCTGCTGTCGCTTCAGCGGCAAATTCGGCGGCATGGTTCGGATACCGGGTCAGATATGCCTTGTACTTCACATTTTTTTCCAAAAGTATCCTCTCCAACCGTTCCCACACCTGTACCCCAAGCCCGGTGCGGGCGTTAGGATTTACGATGAATGTGTACATAGACGCCTCCTGCATAGATATTATCTATAAGTGTATTAAAATAAGTGATTGGACTTATTTAGAATGCAAAGGCACAATACAGTTACAAGATATTATTGTTGGTAGTTAAAACTGCCTATTCCCTTCTTTAAAATCCTTTAAGACCGCTTGCTTAAAGGATTTTTTTTGCCTTTTTCTGCGGGCGGCCAAAGGAGCGCGCCGTGGAGATAGGTTTCTAGGGAGCGCTTCATATTACGTTCAAAGTCCGCGTTCCCGCTTTTTAAGCACCACTCAAATACATTTCCGATAACGATCATACGGATGTCGGCGGTCATATCCTCTAAGCTTAAATGAGACGAGAAGATACCTGCATCCATGCATTTCTTCATATAATCATGGACAGTCACGATCGGGTAAGGACGCTCTGTTCGGATTAGCGGGTTCAAAGACTGGTTTTTTGGCGTATAGTAATTCGCCATGAATTCTACGCCCAGCTCACGGCAGTACTGTACATAATTCAAATACACGAAGACGATGGCCAGGACGGCTTCTTCGGCGCTCTCCGGCAGTTTTAGAAAACCGGGGTCGATGGCGGGCTGTTCTTCGATATAGTAAGAAAGCAAGTCATCTTTCGTCTTGAAGTGATGGTAGAAGCTCCCGTTGGAGACGCCGGCTTCTTCGCAGATGTTCTTAATCGACAGCCCTTCATAGCCTTTTTTTTGCAGAATGTGTTTGGCTGCGCTAAATATCTTTGCCTTTGTCTCCTGCGATTTTATTTGCTGCTTTGATAATTCTTTCATCTTGCCATAATCTCCTCTTAGTGATATGTTAATTATAGCATAGAAAATGCTGGCTTACAAGAAAACAGAGCGGGCTCTGGGACGGGAAGGGAAGGTTTATGGACATCAATCAGAAGATTACAGAAGAACTTGAGGTGAAAGGCTGGCAGGTAGAGGCGGCTATAAAGCTGATTGACGAGGGCAATACGATTCCTTTTATTGCCAGATACCGTAAAGAAGCGACAGGGACGCTTGACGACGAGCAGCTTCGCAAGCTTTATGAACGGCTCCAGTATCTTAGGAATCTTGAAGAGAAAAAGGAGCAGGTCCTGGGGAGCATTGGAGAGCAAGGGAAGCTTACGGAGGAATTGAAGGCGCAGATACTTGCCGCAGAGACGCTCGTAGTCGTGGAAGATCTGTACCGGCCATACCGGCCAAAGAGAAGGACCCGCGCTACGATAGCGAAGGAAAGGGGCCTGGATCCCCTGGCTGCCATTATTACATTGCAGAAGACAGACAAGCCTCTTGAAGAGACAGCGGCGGATTATGTAGACGAGGAAAAGGAAGTACATACGGTAAAGGACGCTCTCGACGGAGCGAGAGACATTATCGCAGAGAGCATATCTGACGAGGCGGATTACCGTATGTGGATCCGGAAGCTGACTACACAGAAAGGGAAGGTCGTTTCGCTGGCGAAAGATGAGAAGGCAGAGTCTGTTTATGAAATGTATTATGATTTTGAAGAGCCTGTAGGCCGTCTGGCCGGACATCGCATCTTAGCCCTTAACAGAGGAGAGAAGGAGAAGTTCCTTATTGTGAAGGTAGAGGCTCCAGAGGAAGATATCTTGCGTTACCTCAAGAAGCAGATTATCCACGGGGATAATCCGCACACTACGCCAATCCTGGAGGAGGCGGCGGAAGACAGCTATAAGAGGCTGATCGCCCCGGCCATTGAAAGAGAGATCCGCAGCGAGCTGACGGAACGGGCTGAGTCAGGAGCGATAGAGGTGTTCGGGAAGAATCTGGAGCAGCTTCTGATGCAGCCTCCCATCGTGGGGCAGACGGTACTTGGCTGGGATCCGGCATTCCGTACCGGGTGCAAGCTGGCGGTGGTCGATCCGACGGGCAAGGTGATCGGGACGACGGTCATCTATCCTACGGCTCCTACTACGCCCCAGAAGATACAGGCGTCCAAGGATCTGCTTAAGAAGATTATCAAGAAGTACAATATTACGCTGATCTCCGTAGGCAATGGCACTGCTTCCAGAGAATCTGAGAAGTTTATCGTAGAGCTTTTAAAAGAGATACCTGAGAAAGTGCAATATGTCATTGTAAATGAGGCAGGCGCGTCCGTCTACTCTGCAAGCAAGCTGGCGAGCGAGGAGTTTCCAAAATTCGACGTGGGACAAAGAAGCGCGGCCTCTATTGCCAGAAGGCTTCAGGATCCGCTGGCGGAGCTTGTGAAAATCGAGCCGAAAGCCATCGGCGTAGGGCAATATCAACACGATATGAACCAGAAGAAGCTAAGCGAAGCTCTGTCCGGGGTAGTAGAGGATTGTGTAAATAAAGTGGGCGTAGACTTGAATACAGCGTCAGCTCCCCTCCTCTCTTATATTTCGGGAATTTCCTCAGCGGTTGCTAAGAATATCGTAGCGTACAGGGAAGAGAGCGGAAGATTTGTAAACCGCAGGCAGCTTCTGAAGGTGGCGAAGCTGGGGCCTAAAGCCTATGAACAGTGCGCGGGGTTTATGCGGATCCAGGGCGGCGACAATCCTCTTGATGGGACGAGCGTACACCCGGAATCCTACGCGGCAGCAGAAAAGCTTCTAAAGAAGCAGGGGTTCGTACCGGAAGACGTAAGGGACGGTAAGCTGACAGGATTGTCCCTGACCATCCGGGATTACAAAAAGCTGGCTGAGGAGCTGGAGATTGGAGAGATCACGCTCCGGGATATTGTAAAGGAGCTGGAGAAGCCGGCCCGCGACCCCAGAGATGAGATGCCAAAGCCGATCCTTCGCACGGATGTACTGGAGATGAAAGACTTGAAAGAAGGGATGATCCTCAAAGGAACGGTGAGGAACGTCATAGACTTCGGGGCGTTCATCGATATTGGAGTACATCAGGACGGGCTGGTCCATATCTCCCAGATTACGGACAGATATATTAAGCATCCGTTGGAGGCAGTCAGTGTAGGCGATATTGTAGACGTGAAAGTGATGAGCGTCGACCTTAAGAAAAAAAGGATCCAGCTGACAATGAAAGGAATATCATAACAGAAAGGAAGAGACTATGTTAGAACAATTGAAAAAAGAGGTATATGAGGCAAACATGCTCCTCCCGGAATACGGGCTTGTGACATTTACGTGGGGCAACGTAAGCGGGATTGACAGGGAGAAAGGGCTTTTTGTCATTAAGCCGAGCGGAGTCGCCTATGAGGATCTAAAAGCAGAGGACATGGTGGTCGTTGATCTTGAAGGGAACAAAGTGGAGGGGGATTATAATCCGTCTTCCGATACGGAGACACATGTAGTCCTCTATAACCGTTTTCAGGATATCGGGGGCATCGTGCATACTCACTCTTCCTGGGCTACAAGCTGGGCGCAGGCGGGAAGAGGGATCCCCTGCTACGGTACGACCCATGCGGATTATCTGTACGGGGAAGTGCCGTGTGTGAGGAACCTTACAAAAGAAGAGATTGACGAGGCATATGAAAAGAATACAGGCGTGCTCATTGCAGATGATTTTGAGCGCATGGAGCTTGATTATAAGGCGACGCCGGCGGTGCTGTGCAAGAACCATGGCCCCTTCACATGGGGGAAGGACGCCCATGAAGCAGTGCATAATGCGGTCGTATTAGAGGAAGTCGCGAAGATGGCGGCCAGGTGTGAATGGCTGAATCCTGACAATAAGCCTGCCCCGCAGGAACTGCAGGACAAGCATTATTACAGGAAACATGGGGCTGGCGCATATTACGGGCAGCCTGGGAAATAAAGCCATCTACTAAGAAAAGGCTATGGATTTCCTGTCAAGGAAGTAATGCGCCTTATCTCCGGCGCCACCATCAGGACAGGATAAAGAGCGGCTGCAAGGATCAGGCCGCTTAAGCCCTGGATTATATTGGCAGGCATGCTTGCAGCTGCGCCTGCCCCGTACATTGGAGCTTCATACAAGAAATACCCGAGAGTGACAAAGGCGGTATTGCAGATCCCACAGAGGAAAATGGCAAAATACCGTCTTTTCCTTATATCTGCCGCATGTGTTGTGCATGCGGCTTTCTTCCAGATCATGCCAGAGCTAAAAGCGGCTATGCCCTTTATTATAAATGTTGCTGGAATGTATACAAGATATCCTCCCAGCAGATCGGCCAGTGCGGAGCCAATGCCCGCGGCCAGAAAGCCGTAACCAGGGCCGAGGATGATCCCGGAGAGGAGGACGATGGCGTCCCCAGGGTGTATATATCCGCCTGTGCCGGGCGTTGGAATGCGTATCGACATCGTTGCTATGCATGTAAAAGCGGCCAGCAAGGCGGCTATAACTATCTTTCTTAAGTGAGCGCTCATAATGAAATTCCCCTTTCTGCTATGCCCATCCGGGCATTCTGTTTTAAATCGTATGTGCCCTCGTAAGCCGAGAGTGTCAAAATAATTTGCTGCACTTATTTTATATGACAACTGGATTGAATAAAAGTGCCAATTATGAATAGATTAAACATACCAGTTTGTGGTTGAGGGAAGAAATACTTCGTTCACGGGCATCAAAACAATGTTGACATTCAGCAGCAAGGAGAGTATACTGGCCTTATAAAATGAAAATGAATATCATTTGCAGAAGTGGAGGAGATATTATGGGAACAGTTGTGACTGGCGGGATTCTTTTGATAGTAACAGGGCTGATCATCAAAAAAATGATCCGGGACAAAAAAAGTGGCAGATCCTGCTGTGGCGGCGACTGTGGCCGCTGCAAAGGCTGTCATTAAAAATAATCTCGCAGAAGGTAGCGGAAGAGATCGTCCTGGCATATAGTGTAGTATCACATACCCATCGGGGCATATCGCAATACATGCTCAGATGGGTATAAAATCCTCAGAAAGGAGATACTGAAATGCCAGATAATCAGAATAATACATTTCTTCCGGAATCTCCGGACACACCGTCTTTTGGGCCGCCACCGGCCATGGACGAACCTGCGTCGCCATATCCGGAAGGCCCGGAGCCGCTGCCTACGCCGTCTTTGCCAGGGCCCAACCGGCCTGCATTTCCAGGAGCGTCGGGTAGCGGAAGACCGCCGGTGACCGTAATCCCGATCCCTATATTCCCTCCAAGGCCAGGCCAGAGCCCCGGCGGGGGACAGGAGGATGACAGGCAGGGCTATTGTACGATCCGTTTCTTCCATGCCGCGGTCGGGCATGAGCCGGTCAATGTGGCGATCAATAGCAAACCAGTAGTGAACGGATTAAAGTATGGAGAGATGTCTTCCTATTTTATCGAAACAACAGGGTTTAAAGCTATACAGGTGACGAACACAAGAATGAGAAGGATGATCATCGCTGACGATACATTCCTGTTTAATGATGGAGATGTGTATACGATTGCGTTCGTAAATAGCATGAACGGCCTGTCTATGTTCCTAATCCCTGATTTTCCATGCAGGGACAGGAGGATGAATTTTTCCTGCGTTCGCGCGGTGAATCTCTCCTACAATTCTCCTCCTCTTGATGTGACGATCCAGATGGGGATGATACGGTATGAGGACTTGAGGTTCAAGACAGTGTCCGCCTACAGGCAGGTGGCGCAGGGGAGCCAGGAGTTTTATGTATCTGAGACATTAAGCGGGGCGCCGGTGCTGAATGTAAGGGAGAATATAGGCACTAGAAGAATGTATACGCTTTATCTCATCGGAGACGCATATGGAAATCCTTCGATCAGCTCTGTATTCGCAGAAGATTACTCTGGATTGCAAGACTACTTATAATACTGGGATATAATCCCGGGCTGGGTCTTAATCTAATCAGAATACCCTCAGTGTACAAGGGCGCACTGAGGGTAGAATTAGGTTATGACGAGAAGTTGATTATAGGTGGAACCAGATAGGGATAGAAATATACAGAAAAATTTTCCTTTCATATCGAACGACTTTTAATATTATTTTTTCCGTTTCGAACGATTTTATTGATTTTCTTTTTAAAATCGCATACAATAAGAATAGATTAAATAAAGGGAGGATTTATCCATGGTTGTTACAGCGACAGAATTTAAAGCTAACTTCGGAAAGTACCTTGAATTAATTGCCAAGGAAGATATTTTTATTACTCGTAATGGAAAAACGGTTGCTAAAGTTGTAAATCCCCAAATTTCTGCTGTGGATTCCTTGCGCGGGATGCTTGGTGGTATTTCTTCTGATATAGATATGGATTCTTTGCGAGAGGAGCGTCTGTTAAAATATGAAAATAATGTGTGATACGAACGTGATCATTGATGTGTTATTGGAAAGAGAACCTTTTATAGAGGATTCTTACAAGGTTCTGAAGCTTTGCGAAGAACACAAAATAGATGGTTTTGTATCAGCATCTTCTGTTACCGACATCTACTATCTTGTAAGAAAATATACTCATAGCACTGATATGGCATATAAGGCAGTCGGAAAGCTTTTGGAGATTGTCAAAGTATGCAGCGTTACTAACAATGATATTCTTATTGCATTTCAGAAAAAGGCAAAGGACTTCGAGGATTGTCTTGTTGCTACTTGCGCCAAATCTATACATTGTGATTGTATTGTCACCCGGAACAAAAGAGATTTTGAAGGCTTTGGTATTCCTGCGTTTACTCCAACGGAAATCCTTTTGCAGATCATGTAACATATGTTTCATGGAAGCTTTTTCTATGTAACGGTGTTTTCCCGACATAGCTCCATCCATTTGCTCGATAAGCGTTATCGTACTGTTCCTATCATATCCGTTTGAGCGAACAACATCAGTTCACAAAATATGAAATTTCATCTAAGCACATCATTTACAATGATTTTCCGAATCTGTAAGGAATGCAGGTATTGAAAGGGACTTGTCAAAACTGGCATTGGGAAATTGCACGGATTGCATTCTGCTTTTTGACTGTGAAGAAACTTAGAGCGTCTTAATGTTCTTCCAATTGTCAGTAATTCGTCGGCATGGACGCCGACGAAAGCCCGATCTGCGCCATGGACGGCGCATAGAGGGCGGTTACGTCCGTAGCCATTACATTTCGGTAGAACATTTAGAGGCTCTTAGATTCGGAACCCGGAACAAAGCAGAATGCAATCCGTGCAATTCCCCAGCGCAGTTTGATAACACCAGCCTCTTTTATCCTTTCCTATAGAGGTATTATCTGGTATAATGTAAAGCATAGAGAAGCAGACAGGAATGGAGAGGAGCGGTAAAACGATGGGCTGGAAGAAGGCAGGGTTTGGCAGGACGAAGGATGGGAAAGAGGCATTTCTCTATACGATTACGAATAGTTCGGGAATGCAGATGCAAGTGTCTGATTTTGGCGCGACGCTCGTGTCTGTCATAGTAAGAGACAAAACCGGCCGAAAGATCGATGTAGTGCAAGGGTATGAGGATGTGCAAGGATATGAAGAGGATACCGTGTTTATGGGAGCTATTGTTGGGAGGTGCGCGAACCGCATCGGAGGGGCTTCTTTTGAACTAAATGGGCAGCTATACGAGCTTAGTAGAAATGATGGCAATAACTGTCTCCATAGTGGGAGGGATTTTTATAAAGGGCGTATCTGGAACGTAGAGAAGGTGGGAGAGGAAGAGGTCCGATTCTTCTTGTCCAGCCCTCATATGGATCAAGGGTTTCCTGGAGATGTGGATATTTATGTAACCTATAAGCTGACGGAAGACGGAGAAGTCCAGATCATATATGAAGCTTCGCCGGGAGAAGATACGGTGATCAACATGACGAATCACAGCTACTTCAACTTGGACGGGCATGATGCCGGAAGCGTGCTGGAACAGAAAGCCTGGATTGACGCGGACAAGTATATGCGGAACGACGAGGGTTCTGTTCCGACCGGGGAGGTCTTAAGCGTGGCCGGAACGCCGCTTGACTTCAGGACCGCGAAACCTCTCGGACGTGATATCGAAAGTAGCCATGAGGCGTTAAAGATCGGGGCGGGGTATGACGTTAATTATGTGATCAACGGCAGCGGATATCGTGAAGCGGCAAGCATAGAATCGGAAAAGAGCGGTATTAAGATGAGCGTCTTTACGGACTACCCGGGAGTGCAGCTCTATACGGCTAACTTCCTGGCCGGAGAGAAAGGGAAGGACGGCGCTGCTTATGAGAGGCGCAGCTCTGTATGCTTTGAAGCCCAGTATGCGCCGGATGCAGTGCATCATGGAAATTTTGAAAGCCCTGTCTGGAAAAAAGGAGAAATGTATTGCAAGAGGACGGGATATCGGTTTAGTATAGTAGGATAGGAGGAGGTGCATAAGATGCCTGTAAAAGTTGAAGTCAGATTAGATGTGGAGTCAATGACGGAGTTCATGCTGTACCATATCTATACCGGAAGCGCAGGAGCGCTGACGCTTGTACTGGGGGCGCTGAATATAGGGCTTACAGTCTCGTTTGCGCTGGGGGGCAAGTATCTTTATGCAGTTCTGTTCCTTGTGTTCACATTGCTTATATTATTAGCGTTTCCAAAGTTTATTAAGAGCAAAGTAAAGAGGCAGATGGAAGGGGCTACGAAGCTTAAAGAGCCTTTGAACTATGAATTTAATGACGAGGGGGTCGCTACCGTCACGACATCGGACAGGAAGACGAAGCAATGGGATCAATTTAAAAAAGCAGTCTCCAGAAAGAAAACCATTATTTTATACGATCACTCAAGGCGCGCGATCATCCTCCCTGTAGAGCAGCTCGGGGAGAGCTATACGGCAGTGGTAGATATGATAGCCGCACATATGCCGGGCGAAGCGGTGAAGATTATAAGAACGGACGGAAAGAAGTAGCCGCCGCACATGCCGGCGGCAGAAAGGGCAGCCTATGGTAAGAGAGACCGTCAGTGAAAAAGAGACATATGAATTGGGATTTCATATAGGGCAGAAGGCCGGAGCGGGACAAGTGTATGCTCTGCTTGGCGATCTGGGCGTGGGGAAGACTGTATTTACAAAGGGGCTGGCGGCAGGCCTTGGGATCCAGGAGCCCATAAGCAGCCCTACGTTTACGATTGTGCAGATATATGAGGAAGGGCGTCTGCCCTTCTATCATTTTGACGTCTATCGGATTGGCGGCGTGGAAGAGATGGACGAGATTGGCTATGAGGATTATATTTATGGAGAAGGAGTAAGCCTGATCGAGTGGGCGGATCTGATAGAAGACATATTACCGCCCCATTATACGGAAGTAAGGATAGAAAAAGATTTGGAAAAAGGGTTCGATTATCGGAGGATCAGCATATGCGAATATTAGCGCTTGACAGTTCGGGACTGGTGGCCACAGTGGCGATCGTGGAGGAAGCCGCGGGCAATGAGCAGACGATAGCAGAATATACATTGAACTACAAGAAGACGCATTCGCAGACGCTCCTTCCGATGCTGGATGAGATCGTGAAGATGACGGAGCTTGATCTGAACGAGATTGACGCTATTGCAGCTGCCGCAGGCCCGGGATCTTTTACAGGGCTTCGGATTGGCTCTGCGACAGCGAAGGGGCTGGGGCTTGCCCTTAATAAGCCTCTGATCCATATCCCTACATTAGAGGGGCTTGCTTATAATCTGTGCGGGACAGAGAAGGTCGTGTGCCCGATCCTGGACGCCAGAAGGGGACAGGCCTATGCTGGCATCTATGAGTTTAACGGGGACAGGCTATCTGTTCTGGAAGATCAGATGGCAGTGAGCATAGAGGAGCTGGGAGAACGTCTCCTTTCATATGGCAGGAAGGTGATATTTCTGGGAGACGGCGTCCCGGTATTCCGTGAAGCATTGACAGAGAAGATTATGGCAGGATGCGATATTTCCTTTGCGCCGGCCAATCTAAATAGACAGAGAGCGGCGTCCGTAGGAGCGCTGGCGCTTCGCTATTACCGGGAGGGCAAGATAGAAAGTGCGGCGGATCACAAGCCAGATTACTTAAGGGCGTCTCAGGCAGAGAGGGAGAGACAAGAGAAGGAGGAAAAGAAAGATGATCCATTTTCAGTGTGATTATGCAGAAGGGGCGCATCCGGCCATTCTGAAAAAGATGGAAGAGACAAATTTCGAACAGACAGTGGGATATGGAGCCGATCATCACTGTGAGGCGGCAAGGGAGAAGATCAGGAGAGCGTGCGGAAGGCAGGATGTGGACGTGCATTTCCTCGTGGGAGGGACACAGGCTAATTTTACAGTAATCAGCGCCATCTTGCGCCCGCACCAGGGGGCGGTCGCGGCAGTGAGCGGCCACATTAATATCCATGAGACAGGGGCGGTAGAGGCGACGGGCCATAAAGTGCTGGCGCTTCCAAGTGAGGATGGTAAGATTACGGGGCAGCAAGTGCGCGATTATTATAATGTGCATTGGGGTGACGAGACTCATGAGCATATGGTACAGCCAGGCATGGTCTATATCTCCCATCCGACGGAAAACGGGACATTGTACAGTAAGGCAGAGCTTACGGCGCTAAAGGAGGCCTGTACAGAGTGCGGGCTGCCGCTGTTCCTTGACGGGGCGAGGCTGGGCTATGGGCTGACGTCTCCGAAAACAGATGTGACGCTTGCAGATATTACAGAGCTTACAGATATATTCTATATTGGAGGGACGAAAGTGGGCGCTCTGTTCGGGGAGGCGGTTGTGATCGTCAATCCGGCTTTGAAAAAGGATTTCCGCTATCTGATCAAACAGCATGGAGGGATGCTCGCCAAAGGAAGGCTTCTGGGGATCCAGTTCGAAGTCTTGTTCGAAGACGGGCTGTATTATGAGATCGCCAGGCAGGCAGATGTGCAGGCAATGCGCTTGCGGGACGCGTTTGAGAAGAAAGGCTACGCTCTTCGATATGACGCATATGCGAACCAGCAGTTCCCAATCATCCCGAACGAGCATCTTGATAAGCTGAGAGAAAAATATTCTTTCAGCTTCTGGGAAGCGATGGACGACAGCTGCAGTGCGGTGAGGTTCTGCACAAGCTGGGCGACGACAGAGGCGGCGATAGATGCTCTTATCGCGGATATTGAGGCGCTGTAAGATGGATCAGGAGATTCAGATTGCAGAAGTGAGCGAGCAGGAAGCCGCTGCTATCGCAAGGCTTGAGCAGATAATCTTTTCCGATGCGTGGAGCGTACAGGCGATCCAGGAGACATGGAGGCAGCCGTGCGCCCTTGTGGCAGGGGCAAAGCTGGGACGGAGTCTTGTAGGCTATGGGATCCTTTATTATGTGGCGGGCGAAGGTGAGATTGTCCGCATTGCGGTAGATGCATCCGTGAGGAGGCAAGGGGTTGCCGGAAGGCTGCTTAAGCATCTGGAGGATTCCTGCAAGAAGAAAGGCGGCGTAAGGCTGCTTCTCGACGTACGGGAAAGCAATAGCGCGGCCATAGCATTTTATAAGAAATATGGATTTACAGAAGACGGGATCCGAAAAAAGTTCTATACGAATCCCGCAGAAAATGCTATACTAATGAGCCGTAGGATTAACAAGACGGATTTGTGATATAATTGGAAATGCTGTCAGCAGTTCCCACTAGGAATGGAGAAAAGCAGCATGTATAATGTAGGCGTAACACGAGGATAAAACAGTGGAAGATACGCTTAGGAGGAGTTGTATGCGCCAATATAGCACAATCATGAAGGAGACAAGCGAGATCACGAAAATTGTCTGCAACAGATGCGGCAGGGAGATCCCGGTCAGAAAGGGGGTTCCCCAGGAAGATTTTCTTGAAGTGGAGAAAACGTGGGGATATTTTTCTGATAAGGATAATCAGACAGATCGTTTTGACCTCTGTGAGCATTGTTATGATGAATTCGTGAAAGGATTTCAGATTAAAATAAGAGACGGAAGGTAGATTATGTTAGATGTATGTTTATTAGGAACAGGAGGGATGATGCCGCTGCCGTATCGTTGGCTCACGTCGCTGATGATGCGTTACAACGGCAGCAGCATGCTGATTGATTGCGGGGAAGGGACACAGATTGCGATCAAGGAGAAGGGGTGGAGCTTCAAACCGTTGGACGTAATATGCTTTACCCATTATCATGGCGATCATATCAGCGGGCTGCCGGGGCTTCTCCTTACTATGGGGAACGCGGATCGCACGGAGCCTCTGACCCTCATCGGGCCAAAAGGGCTGGAGCGTGTAGTAAATTCCTTGCGGGTCATCGCGCCGGAGCTTCCGTTCACGATAAAATACATCGAGATAAATGAGCCCGAGAGGACGTTTGAGATAAATGGCTATCGGTTGAAAGCATTCCGCGTGAACCACAATGTGCCATGCTACGGCTATACAATGGAAATAGACCGCGCAGGCAAGTTCGATGTGGAGCGGGCGAATGCCGCGGGCATTTTGCAGAAGTACTGGGGGATGCTGCAAAAAGGGGAGACAGTGGAGTCTGACGGCAATATTTATACGCCGGATATGGTGCTGGGGCCTGCGAGAAAGGGGATTAAGATTACCTATTGTACAGATACCCGCCCGACAGATTCTATTAAAAATAATGCAGCCGGTTCTGATTTGTTCATATGCGAGGGCATGTATGGGGAGAAAGACAAGCAGAAGAAGGCGAAAGAATATAAGCATATGACGTTTTATGAAGCGGCCCGCATTGCGAAAGATGCAGATGTGAAGGAGATGTGGCTGACACATTACAGTCCTTCGCTTACAAAGCCAGAAGAATATATGGATGAAGTGCGGGGCATATTCCCGGGCGCAGTAGCGGCCAAGGACGGCCGCACGGCTGAGCTTGTGTTTTCAGATTAGAGGGTTGTGGAGATTATGGACGAGAATGGGGAAAAAAACACGTTGATCCTGGCTATTGAAAGCTCTTGTGACGAGACGGCGGCGGCAGTTGTGAGGAACGGAAGAGAAGTGCTTTCTAATATCATCTCATCACAGATCGAGCTGCATACGTTATATGGGGGCGTAGTACCGGAGATAGCATCCAGAAAGCATATTGAGAAGATAAATCAGGTCATAGAGGCGGCGCTTGCACAGGCGGGAGCAGGACTTGACGATATAGACGCCATTGGCGTTACCTATGGGCCGGGGCTTGTAGGCGCGCTTCTTGTAGGAGTGGCGGAGGCGAAGGCAATCGCTTACGCGGCGGGGAAGCCTTTAATCGGTGTCCATCATATCGAAGGGCATATCGCGGCAAACTTTATTGAACATGCAGATCTTGAACCGCCGTTCTTCTGTCTGGTAGTGTCAGGAGGCCATACGCACCTGGTGCGTATGAAGGGCTACGGGGAGTTTGATATTATCGGAAGGACGAGAGATGATGCTGCCGGAGAAGCGTTTGACAAGGTGGCAAGAGCTATCGGGCTGGGCTATCCCGGCGGCCCGAAGATTGATAAGGTGGCAAGGGAGGGGAGCCCTGACGCGATCGTCTTCCCGCGGGCCCATGTGGAAGAGGCGCCGTATGATTTCAGCTTTAGCGGGGTAAAGTCCGCTGTGCTGAATTATATTAACGGATGCAAAATGAAGGGCGGATCTTACAGTCAGGCTGATGTGGCTGCGTCTTTTCAGAAGGCGGTGACAGACGTGCTTGTGGACAAGGCTATGCGGGCGGTAGAGGAATATGATGTGGATAAGCTTGCCATTGCAGGGGGAGTAGCGTCTAACAGCGCTCTTCGGGAGGCTATGCAAGCAGCCTGTAAAAAGAGAGGGGTAAGGCTTTATTATCCGTCTCCCGTATACTGTACTGACAATGCGGCCATGATAGGTGTTGCCGCCTATTATGAATATCGGAACGGAACGAGGCATGGATGGGATCTGAACGCAGTTCCCAACTTGAGATTGGGCGAGAGGTAGTCTATGAAAAAGCATTGTACAGCGGTTGTCCTTTCAGCAGGCCAGGGGAGGCGTATGGGGGCTTCCGTGCAGAAGCAGTATATCGAGCTGGGAGGCAGGCCGGTCATTTACTATGCATTAAAGACATTTGAGGATTCTCACATTATAGACGATATTGTTCTTGTCGTGGGGGAAGGGCAGGAAGAGAATGTGCGTCGTTCTATTGTAGAGAAATATGCCATCACGAAAGTAAGGGCGGTCGTTCCAGGGGGGAGGGAGCGTTATGATTCCGTATGGCAGGGGCTTCAGGCAATAGAGAGGCAGGATGGGTATGTATTCATCCATGATGGGGCTCGCCCGTTCGTGGACGAAGCGATGCTAAGGCGCGGCTATGAAGCTGTAGAGAGATATGGGGCGTGCGTGGCAGGAATGCCGAGCAAAGATACGGTGAGGCTTGCAGACGATAACGGGATCGCAAGAGAGACGCCGGAGCGGAAATACGTATGGGCAGTGCAGACGCCACAGATATTTGAAATGGCGTTTATTACAGAAGCATATTCCAGGCTGTTAAGAGACGGGCATGTAAATGTGACGGACGATGCAATGGTGGCAGAGCAGATGATGGGCGCGAGAGTAAAGCTGTTCGAAGGGTCTTATGAGAATATTAAGATTACGACTCCAGAGGACATGGACATCGCGCGGATGTTCCTGAACAGGAAAAATGAAAATGTTGGGAATTAAATATTGACGCTGCATTCTATGTGTGATAAAATGCATATTGTCGCCGAAGCCAGATTAGAACGGCGTTAAAACAGATGGAGAGGTATCGAAGTGGTCATAACGAGGCGGTCTTGAAAACCGTTTGTCCGCAAGGGCGCGTGGGTTCGAATCCCACCCTCTCCGCTTAAGAAGAGCTCTGCGAAGGCAGAGTTCTTCTTTGTTATATGAGGAGCTGTTGATTATGAAGAAAAGATTTGCGTGGATGTATGATGAGGCAGGAGTGGTAAAGCGCCCTTTAAGAATTATTATATTCTTTTTAGCCTCGTTAATATTGCTTGCGGAAAGCAGGTTTTTATATTATCATAATCCTAAGGAAAGCACGTGGCTTATATGTGTTATTCATGAGCTGACAGGGTACTATTGTCCTGGGTGCGGGTCAGGCCGGGCTTCTTATTCAATCCTGCATGGACAGTTCTATGAAGCATTCCGATATAACCCGCTGCTATGCATACTTCTTCCGTGGATAGGCCTGTATACAGGCATCTGCCTGATCCAGTGGCTGCTTAAAGGGAAGGAGACGATTAGCAGGAAGATCCCTATAGAAGCTACATATGTCCTACTGGGCATTGTGATCTTATATGGGATCGTCAGGAATATAGACGTATATCCGTTCACGTTGTTAGCGCCTATAAGCGTAAAGTAAGAGGAGGAAATGAGAGTATGGAATGTAGATTTTGCAGAGGAGAGATACCGGAAGGAGCGAATGTGTGCCCGAACTGTGGGACACCGGTAGAGCCGGAACGGACTGAAACAGGGGGCGCCGGATATGAGCAGGGCGGTTATCAGTACGGAGGGTCAGAGCAGAGCCAGGGAGGCTATCAGTATGGGGCGCCAGAACAAAGCCAGGGAGGCTATCAATATGGGGCGCCAGAGCAGAGCCAGGGAGGCTATCAGTATGGGACGCCGGAACAGAGCCAGGGCGGTTATCAGTACGGGGGGCAGAGCGGCTACCAGTATGGAACGCCTGATCAGGGAAATTATGGACAGCCTCAGCAGCAGATCAGCGGGACGCCTTATATGGTGTTTGCGATTATTACCACACTGTTATGTTGTCTGCCGCTTGGAATTGCAGCAATCGTGTATGCGAGCAAGATAGGGAGCCTCCAGAAAGCGGGAGATTATGCAGGCGCGCAGGAGGCGGCGAAGAAGGCAAGGCTTTTTACGATCCTCAGCGCGGTAATCGGCTTAGTCGCAAGCATCATATACATAGCGATAGCGATGGTGGGCATGAAAGAGACTATGCCCGATCTGCCCGTGGCATTAGAGGAAAATGTTGATGTTACAGATAAGCTTATTGATGATACGGCTGACGATGTGGATGCGGACGATGCAGATACAGATGATACGCAAGGGGCAAATGTGCCTGTAGAACCGGCGCAGGCAAGCGATGAGCTGGGGGCCACATGGGAGAATTACACAGTGCAGGTCAACGGTCAGGTCCTGACGCTTCCATGTACGATGGAGGCGTTGAAGGCAACAGGGCTTACGCAGGATATAGATGAGACTCCCGAAGAGTATGTAGTGAATGTCAATGAGTATACATGGGTCTTCTTTGAAGATGCAGAAGAGAATTATATTATGGTGGATGTCATCAATACTTCGGATGAGCCTAAGACTGTGGGCGAGTGCCTTGTTGGCGGTATAACTGCAGATGAATGGGGAACTGGAGGAGCGATTGATATCGTTTTCCCGGGAGGGATCCAGTTTGGCGTGGAGAAGGACGCTGTGCTGGCAGCATACGGAGAGGCTGACGATGTGTATGAAGGAGACAGCATCCATATATACACGTGGGAAGATGAGGATTCCATCTATTCTGGCTGCGAGATAGAATTTGATGCCGATACAGGGCTTGTAAGCAGAATGGATATAGAGAATTTCGGCGAATAGAGGCCGGATTTAAAAAGATTTGAAAAAGTTTTGAAAAAAGGAAAATAGGGCTGGACAATCGCCCGTGGCTGTTGTATAGTAATAGACGAGTTCGAGTTATCGAGCAGCCATGGAGAAGTACCCAAGCTGGCCGAAGGGGCTCCCCTGGAAAGGGAGTAGGTCGTTAATAGCGGCGCGAGGGTTCAAATCCCTCCTTCTCCGCTTCAGTAAGATCGCCCGAAGCATTTTGCTTCGGGTGATTTTTGTTTTTTTGAGCCTTGCGTGACAAAGCATGTCGAGGAAGAAGCGTTTCTGTTATAGCCAGGCAAAGCGACAGCCCCTATATTTAGTATTCCAGTGTGGAATTGGCCTAGGTATAGTATGGAGAAACTTTGTGTGAAAAAAAAGGACAAAAAAAGTAAAAAAAAGAGGGAAAAGGTATTGACAGAGGGAGGGGGCAGATGCT
>CAJTVU010000002.1 GCA_910580235.1 uncultured Dorea sp. | reverse complement strand
GAGCAGGGACACGGCGGGAGCCGTGTCCAGCGGAAGAAAAGCCCCGTCCCAGACCGCCCGGGGCGAGGGAAGAGGAGCAGAAAGGAGAAAACGATGAAAGATTTAGAATCCCGTTATTTAGAACGGCTTTCTCAGCTATATCCGACCATCGCGAAAGCAGCAACGGAGATTATCAATCTACAGGCAATCTTAAACCTTCCGAAAGGAACGGAACATTTCCTGACGGATATCCACGGGGAATATGAGGCTTTCGCCCATGTGCTTAAGAATGGATCGGGAGCGGTGCGCCGCAAGATAGACGAAGTGTTCGGAAATACTTTAAGCAGCAAGGACAAGCAGGCGTTGGCGACTCTTATCTACTATCCAAAAGAGAAGATCAGCCATATTAAGAAGACAGAAGAGAATATGGAGGACTGGTACAAGATAACATTGTACCGCCTCATTGAAGTGTGTAAATGCGCGGCCAGCAAATATACCCGCTCAAAAGTAAGGAAGGCTCTGCCGGAGGAATTCGCCTATGTGATCGACGAGCTGATTACGGAGAAGGCGGAAGTGTCGGACAAAGAGTCTTATTACAATTCTATTGTGAGCACAATCATCGGGATCGGGCGGGCAGAAGTGTTCATCACCGCGTTGAGTGAGCTTGTGCAGAGGCTGACGATAGACCACCTGCATATCGTAGGAGATATTTATGACAGGGGGCCGGGGCCCCACATCATTATGGACAAGCTGCTGACATACCATTCTGTCGACATCCAGTGGGGGAACCACGATGTGCTCTGGATGGGGGCGGCGGCAGGACAGAGAGGCTGTATCGCAAATGTCATCCGTATCTGCGCGAGGTACGGTAATCTGGATATACTGGAGGATGGCTATGGGATCAACCTTCTGCCTCTTGCTACGTTCGCTATGGATACATACGGGAACGACCCTTGTGGCTGTTTCCAGATTAAGGGCGCTCCGGAATATGGCCTTGATGGAGTGTCTCTGGATGTGATGATGCATAAGGCGATCTCTGTTATACAGTTCAAGATAGAGGGGCAGATTATTAAGAAGAACCCCGGATTTAAGATGGAGGATAGGAACCTTCTCCATCGGATCGACTACGAGAAGGGGACGATCGAGATAGATGGGAAGACGTATGAGCTGCTGGACAGGAATTTCCCGACGGTCGATCCGAAGCGTCCGTACGCTCTGACGGCGGCAGAGGAAGATATTATGGAGCGTCTTACGAAAGCCTTTGAGAACTGCCAGAAGCTGCAGGAGCACATGCGGTTCCTTCTCAACAAAGGCGGGCTTTACAAAGTGTACAATAATAATCTCCTGTACCATGGCTGCGTGCCTTTAAAAGCGGACGGGAGCCTGAAATCCGTGCGCCTTTTCGGTCGGTCTTACAAAGGCAAGAGCCTTTATGAAGTGCTGGAGAGCTATGTGAGGAAGGGATTCTATGCTATTGACGAGAAGGAGAGGGAGCGGGGAAAGGACATTATGTGGTACATTTGGCTCAGCGAGAACTCTCCTCTGTTCGGGAAAGACAAGATGGCTACTTTCGAGCGGTACTTCCTGGCAGAGAAAGAGACCCATAAGGAGAAGAAGAATCCTTACTATATGCTCCTTGAAGACGAGAAGGTCATAGACGGCATCTTAAGGGAGTTCGGGCTTGAGACGGAAGGGACGCATATCATCAACGGCCATGTCCCGGTAAAATTGAAGAACGGTGAGAATCCTATTAAATGCGGTGGTAAAGTGTATGTCATTGACGGCGGGTTCTCAAAGGCTTATCAAAAGGAGACAGGGATCGCCGGATATACGCTTATTTATAATTCTCATGGGATCTTCCTGTCGGCGCACAGGCCTTTCGAATCGACGGAGGCGGCCATTGAGAAAGAGACGGATATCCACTCGGACGCTATGATGGTAAAGCGGGCGGCAGAGCGAAAGCTTGTAGGAGACACGGACATCGGGAGAGAGCTAAAAGAGCAGATCGAAGATCTGAAGATGCTCCTTGAGGCATACCGAAGCGGGCAGATCGCTGAAAAAATGTAAAAATATTCCAACTTCCCTAAGGTATATATTTTCTTGTTTTGCAGATATTACTAGCAACAAGTACGTTTCAGCTACTTGATTCACAGATAAATATACATGAAAGGGAGAATGGAATATGAAACAGTGGAAGAAATTATTGATGGCGTTCATGTGTGCAGGAGTCATCTTAAGCGTAACAGCCTGTGGAAGCGACGGGAACGCAGATGACAACGGAGCGATCAAGAATAACACGACGGAGAATAACGCTAACAATAATACCAGAAACAACGGCAATACGAACGACGCTACGGACGGTACAGATAACAGAAATGGCAACGGCGAAGGAGTCATGGATGAGATCGGAGACGATTTAAAGGACGGAGCGGACGATATCGGCGACGCCATTGACGGAAACAATGAGAACAGGAACGACGACGGCGTGAACAGAAAAGACAATTCAGAGAATAATAACAGATAGCAGAAAAGAGGGGTCGTAAAACCATCGAATTGGATGATTGAGCGATGCCCTCTCTTTATATACGCAAAAACGCCTTTTTTCTTCATGTCCGCTTTTATTGACAAGCCTGATTCTTTTTGATAGACTTTTGTTATTGGGGCAGAAGGATATCCTGACCCTGGACTATTATAGCAAATGTAATGTCTTTTACTACTTTTTTCAAGGAGGGGCTTATCATGAATGATCGCTTAAAAGGAAAAGTCGCAATCGTTACCGGATCCACCAGCGGAATCGGTCTGGGAACTGCGAAATTATTCGCTGACGCAGGCGCCAGCGTCATTGTCTGTGGAAGAAGGAAAGAAAACGGCGAGGCCGTTGTAGGCGAGATCAAGGCTAATGGGGGCGAGGCGGCTTACATCTATCTCGACCTGACCAAGCCGGAGACGATTGAACAATTATTCGAGGAAACCGTTAAGATTTACGGTAAGATCGACATCTTGATCAATAATGCATCCAATGTTGCGCTGCCGGATGGGCGTATCGATGAAGTGTCCATGGAAATGTGGGACGACATCTTTAACACGGATCTGCGGGGCACATTTTATACAATAAAGACTGTCCTTCCTTATATGCAGAAGAACAACGGCGGCTCCATCGTAAACATCGGCTCGATGGCCTCCTGCGGCGGAGATCTGGGCGGGACGGCTTACGCATGTGCAAAGGCAGGAGTCGATATGCTGACCAAAGATGTAGCTCTACAATACGGCAAGCAGAACATCCGCTGCAACTGCATCCGCCCGGGCCTGATCGTAACTCCACAGAACGATGCATACGTGGCGCAGAGCTTAAAGGATATCTTCCTGAACAATATCTGCGTGAACCGCTATGGCTGCCCGAACGACATTGGGTACATGGCGCTTTACCTTGCCTCCGATGAGTCGGCTTTCGTAACCGGGCAGGTCGTCACCGTTGACGGCGGTATGAACTCCCATGTAACGACAGTTGGGGAATTTAAGAACCTCGGATCCCGGACGTGGTAGCTTTAAGATTAATAGGCGCCCTGCAAGGCTTTACGATCTTGCAGGGCGTTTTAATGTCAAGATTTATGTTCATGCAAAGCAGATAAACTGCCCTGCTCTTGTAAACTGAGGGTATATGAGTTATGACGATATTTCGGTATACATGGGTCTATCCCAAAGAGAACCTGTTGACAAACTCTCTTTTTAGATTCGCTTTTGTATACGTTCTTCTGAAATAGCATAAAAAGGCCCGGTAAATTTAATCTTTGATGTGACCCCAAAAAGTTAGACTTTTATTACGTAACAGATTTTAACGTCTGTTATGCATTTTTTATGCAGCCAAGAGACTGAGCCTGTATTCTGCCGGACTCATACATCCCAGTTTTTGTTTGGTTCTTTGTTCATTGTAATAAATTATGTATTTTTCTATTGTTTCCTTCAGTTTTTCATAATCATAGTAAACCCCTGTTGCATTTGATTTTTTCCAATCTATAGTATACAGGTAAATCCACGAAACTACAAATTGGAGCTCATCAATATTGTTTAAAAAATTAGGGTATTCTGTGTAGTATAGTTATTGTATCAACTAGTAGTATTAAGTAATTTATGAAAAAACTGGGTCGAAAAAATTGACTCACCGCAACTTTGAAAATTACAGGCATTGGTGATCTAAGACCTTGGGGCGTTCCCCAAACTCTACAAGGGATCAGTCCCTTGACCTGTTATCGGGCTCTGTCTACACCCATCCTTGCCAGAAGGCAGGAGAGGGGCGCAGTAGATTCCCGATCCGTTTGTGCAGTGTTGCTTTTTTGCGTGTTTAGTATGGCTTACTATCCGAGAAAGATGAGGGACTGCCATTTTATGATGGGTAAACTAGAACAGCCTAATCCAGATAGTGATATTGGATATAGAACTGATAATCTCACAAGACTAGATAGTGTACAGGATGTTCGGAGAGGTATATGCATCCGAGTATTCCGTAATGTATGTCCCTCGTAGGATAGGCAGACTTTGTCTGATGAGGCATATTAGTTAGAGATAGACTTATATTAAATATAAACAAATCTTTACATCAAATTGCATGATTTTTACAACAATGTCCAAATTGGGAGTTTTTATCATATAATTTATCCTAATAATGAGATTTTAGCATTAAGTCTTCATACATGTACGGCAAAGGCTACAAAAATCTTTACTGGAGAAATATATTCATTATCAAGATAGAAAAAGAGATAAAAATATGGTTAGAAACAATTATGCTGTATATTTTTTGAGTTTAGAAGAGGAAGGCTCATATATAATTAGGTACAAAAATGTAGAATGATAATATTTTATGCTATACATAACATAAAAAGGGATGATGAAATATGTTTGATATATTTAAATTTTGCATTACATACATAAAAAAATATAAAAAGTATTTTATTTTATACTACTTACTCATTGTAATAAGTGGTTTTTTGAGTCTTTGTGTACCTTTGTTAAATGGGAGAATTATAGATTTTATAGTCACAAGTCAAAAAGGATTATTATATAAAGCTATTATTTGTTTTTTTCTTGCTAATGCAACAATTATTATACTAAATCTAGTTAGAAATCGATTTTATATTAAGCTCCAAACAAATACAGCATTCAGCATCATTTCAAAACTAATTAAACATATTCAGGAGTTACCATTAAGTATAATAGATACTTTTGACATTGGATATTTAAATCAAAAAATAAACAATGACAGCAATTCTGTTACTACATTTGTGATAGAGTTGGTGGGCAGTTTTACAACTAACATAATTACGTTGTTTTTTTCAATTTATATATTAATAGAGATGAGTTATCAGATTGGTTTGGCTATGTTAGGGATTGGGTGTATATATATATTGAGTTATCTATTGTTAAAAAAGACCATATATTCCATTTCATTTAAACTTAAAGAGGAGCAAGCAACTTTTTTTCTGCAATGTTGATGCAATTAAAAGATATAAGATTTGTTAAGATACAGTCGCTAATTAATGAATATCAGGAGAAAATGAATACTTCTTATAATCATTATTTTGATAGCGTAAAAAAAACGCAAAACTTTTTTTTTATGTATTCAAGTTTAGATGCCATTGTTACAGTAATCGCCAATATATTTGTATTTGTATTGGGTGGGAATATGGTGATGAATAGAAAAATGTCAATAGGCGAGTTTTCGGTTATTCTTAGTTATTTTAACTTTATTATTAAAACTTTTAAGTATTTTAGTACATTGGGAAAAGAGTATCAAGACAATAAAGTTTCGTATAACAGACTAGTAGAACTATTTGATTTAAAAGAACAAAGTGATGGTGCGATTAAAATAACCAAGGTGGAAAGTATTTCATGTAAAAACCTAACATTTGTAAGAAATAATAAAATTCTTTTTTCGAACTTCAATTATACTTTTACACCCGGAAATGTTTATTGTATATGTGGAGAGAATGGTAGAGGAAAAACTACATTAATAGAAACGATTATTGGGGTTCAGGGGAATGAATATACCGGTCAAATATTGTTTAACGACTTAAATATTACAGATATTAATATGTATAGCTTGGAGTGATAGCATTTAAGTAGAGTCGTAAAACTCACCAAATCTATGATATTATCAATGCATAGGAAGGTGAGGAAAATGCAATACGACAAATCATTTAAAGAAGAAGCGTTGAAGCTCTCCGATGAGATCGGAGTAAAAGCCGCCGCCGCTCAGCTGGGCATCCCCTACAACACACTGTCCGGCTGGCGTAATAATCGCAAGAAATTCGGACCCGGTTTCTATTGCGGGAGCGGCCATAAGCGGATGTCTGCTGATCCTATAGGGCAGAAGATCCGGGAGCTCGAAAAGGAAAATGCAGAGCTCAAGCATGCGAACGAGATCCTGCAGGAGGCCCTTGGTTTTTTCGCGCAGCGCCGGAAGAAGTAAGAGCCCATCAGCGCTATCGGTTCATTTTCAAAAAACAGCATGGCAAATGGACAGTGAAGCTGATGTGCAGAATCCTTGGCGTCAGTGCTTCCGGTTACTATAAATATCGCAGAAGCATTGGGAAGCCAAACAAGGATGCCATTCTTTCGGCAGCGATACAGTCCATCCTGGACGAATCTCCATATAATGATAATTATGGCGCTCCACGTATACAGCTAGCGCTTCTGCAAAAGGGGATCAAGGCTGGGATGCGACGGATCACCCGTATCATGAGGGAGCGCGGATGGCTCCATAAGCCACATCGCAGGCGGAAGGGGCTTACACATGCCACAACAGGAATCCAAGAGCAGGAGAACCTGATCAAACAGGATTTCTCAGCATCACGGCCATTACAAAAGCTGCTGACCGATATCTCCCAGATCCAGTGCCAGGATGGGAAGCTTTACATTTCTCCAATCCTGGACTGTTATAATGGAGAGGTCCTTTCCTTAATCATGAGAGACAATATGAAGAAGGAATTGTGTATCGATACTTTCCATGCGGTCACAAAACGTTACAAGCTAAATGGGTGCATCCTGCATTCCGACCGCGGGAGCCAATATACCAGTGAAGCGTTCAGAGAAGCATTATCCAATGCCAAGGTACAGCAGAGCCTGAGCGGTGTAGATCATTGCTATGACAATTCCAGAATGGAAAGCTTTTTTGCAACACTGAAAAAGGAGCTACTCTATCGGATCCCTACATACAAAATGAGACGTGATGCAGTAAAGACTATCATTTTCCGCTATGTCTTTGCTTATTACAATCGAACGAGGATTTATACAGCCAATCCGGGCGGATATCCGCCGGTCATATATCGAACGCTGCAGGAAGGGCTTCTTGCAGCATAGGTACTGGAAGAATTTAGTGAGTTTATACGACTACACTTTTCTTGACAATTCCATGTTGATAAGTGTAATATTAACACAGTTGACGAGATTCTTAAGTATATTGATGACTTTGGTTTGCAAGATAAAGTTGGATTTTATCTTGCGCCTGTAGATGATATAAACGGTACGTGTAGTTCTTCAACTTGTTTTAGTTGTGCAGAGTTTTCCGAAGAACAAATAGAATTTTACCAAAGAAATCAAAAAAAGGGGAGAACATTTGTTAATATACCCCAATATAGTCCAGGAGGTTGTGGTGCTATTTCTAAAAACTACATTATTATAGATCCATTAGGTCATATCTATAAATGTTGGGATGAAATTGGTGACATTGACGCAAAAATTGGAGATATTAGAGAGGCGGTGCCTTTAAATTTGAATTATACCAAATGGATTAACTATGAGTTTTTAACTGAAGCAAAGTGCTTGGACTGCAAAGTTTTACCAGTATGTCTTGGTGGGTGTCCTTATAAGTATATCAAAACAGGAAAGCGAGAATGTCATCCGACAAAATTCAATGTAAAAGAGCTTGTTCAATTAGTATATAATACAAAAAAACTAAAAATAGTAGGGGATAAGTATTGCAACAATAGTATATTGTTTTGTTAAGGTCTTTACGCAAGTGCTTAATATGAATAGCTAATGTAATAATTATTTCAGGGAGATGACAATTTGTGAGAGAAAAAACATGGTAAATAGAATAAATGATTTTTTATATAAGCCTATTTTTTTTCGAGATATTAAAAAAAAAGATGGATATGTTTGCTTGATGTTTATTAGTGTATACATGGTAGGTTTTTTGTTAGTGGTACTACATACTGATCGAGAATATATTCATTTAGTAGGTTCACTTTTTAATCTTATATTTTGCTTAGTCTTGGTTGTGACAAATATTAATAAACTATACACACTAGGATTAAGAAAGACAAAATTAAAAGAGACGCTGATAACGGCAAGCGTTATTTTTGCTCTTTTATTATTAATAAATGTGCAACAAATAATTACTAATAAAGTTACTATTTACGATTTTGTTTTTAATATGCTATTTGCACTAATAGCAATAGGCTTTGTAGAGGAGTTTATTTTTAGGGGCTATATGTGGCCGCGATTAGTTGTTTTGTTTGGAAGGCATAAAGGTACTCTGATATGTGGAGCGTTGTTTGGACTAATGCATGTGATTTCTATGTGTAAGTATGATAATGATAATTCTGATTTACTTCCCATTTTTAATACGATATGGGAGGGGATTGCTGGACAATATGTCTTTATGTTTTTATACTGCTATGCTCGAAATATTTATTTCCCTTCCATTTTGCATGCAGCTCCGCATTTCTTTGCAATTGAGAGAAGAGTGAAAAAGTCATTAGATCTACTAAAAGTATTCTTTTATTAAATGTATTCGCAAGTATGATATATCAGGTATTGTAGGAAGTATTTCATGGTTGATATGTTGTTAATCCTTTTTGATTAGTATTTACACGAGAAAATTAAATTTCTATAACAAGAATATTCTTGATCAAGAAAACTATGCTTCTGGTAATATGGAAATTCGTGTTGTATAGCACAGATATGAAGATGAAACAATATTAATATTGCGGAGGAAAGTACTATTAAGGGGGAAGCTGTAATTATTGAGAAAATAATTCTGCAAAATACGTGGCTTTTAATTGTCTGATAGGAGACTATGAAAAAAAGTCTGTAAATAAGATCTTCTATGATAATGATAGGCGAAAGGCTTGCGTAAAATCAGCTTTTTGCCTTTGTTTTATATATAGCAGTTACAAGATTGCATGTCAAGAGCGAGACGGAAATCCGCCCGTTTTTCTGACTTTTCCATTATTCTGGTAAGCGTCCCTCATACATGATGCTCAGCTCCCCATAGACCTGTGCCCAGCTGCGAATCGTTGCAGTCCATTTTTTCGTAGCTTCAAATGTTGCCAGATAAAGGGCTTTCAAAAGGGCTGTACCGCTTGGGAATACGCTTCTCTGACGGTTCAGCTTCCGATAGGTCGAATTCAGTGATCCTATGGCATTCGTTGTATAAATGACCTTTCTAACGGTTGCTGAGAACTTGAAGATCGGGGAAATGGCATCCCAGTTATCTTTCCAGCGCTTCATGGAATTCGGATATTTGGGCGCCCATTTTTCTGTTACCCGCTCTAAAGCTGCCAAAGCTTTCTTTTCATCTGCCGCCTGATAGATCGCCTTCAAATCTGTGGCAAATGCTTTCCTGTCTTTATCCGGGACACATTTCAAGGTGTTCCTCACTTGATGAACGATACATCTTTGATATTCCGTCTTAGGAAATGCTGCCGCAATCGCTTCTTTGATGCCGGTAAGCCCATCTGCACAGATGATCAGGATATCTTTTACACCACGATTTCTTAATCCATTCAAAACAGAGAGCCAATACTTTGAGCTTTCGTTCTCTCCAATGCTGATGGTAAGGACTTCTTTCTTGCCTTCTGCATTAATTCCAAGGATGATATAGGCTGCGAGCTTCCGGATCACTCCATTATCACGGACAGAGTAGTGTATCGCATCAATATACAGGATTGGATAGGCCTCCTCCAGAGGACGGTTCTGCCAGTCTTCAATCTGTGGAAGGATCTTATCTGTAACGTCCGAGATAAAGCCTTCTGATGTTTCAAAACCATAGATATCTTCGATTGTTTCCGAGATCTGTCTGGTCGTCATGCCTTTTGCATACATAGAGATGATCTTCTGGTCAATGTCTGAAATATCTTTCTGACGTTTCTTTACCACCTGAGGCTCAAACGTCGATTTCCTGTCTTGCGGCACTTCAATCTCCATAGAGCCATAACGGCTATTTACCCTCTTGCGTTTATAACCATTACGATAATCATCACTGTCAGAACGCTCAGATCTTTCATATCCTAAATGCCCCTCCATTTCTGCTCCCATCATTTCCTTGATGGCTCCACCAAGGAGATCTTTTAGCGCATCCTGGATATCTTCTGCTGATTGGATATCATATTCCTCCAGTAGCTGATGGATTATGTTGCGTTTCCCTTCTGTCATCTGTACTCTGTGTACAGGTTTCTTTTCTCTTGCCATAATAATAGGCCTCCTCATGATAATTTATTTTATCATAGAAGACCCTTTAAGACATTATTTACAGAAAAAGTTTCATATTCCCCCAAAAACGTTTTCTGCTTTATTTTATAAGCGTGTTAAAGTACGGCCTTTTATCCCAAGCCAACTTTTCTAATAGGATAGCGTGAATATAGACATAAAAAAGTCGAAAAGGAAGTTTTCGGTTCACGATTTTTCAATCGTTAAAGCGACAGCCCCATGTTTTTTATTAGCAGTACAACTGCGCTTTGCTCACGGAAGATATATTCTTATTATGAATATTGTGGTATACTAAAAAACAGAGGAAGCTCTGTTTTAGGACATTTTTTATTCTGGGAGGTATTTTATGCGTTTCAGGCCATGTATCGACATACATAACGGACAAGTGAGGCAGATCGTGGGAGGGAGCCTTGCCGACAGCGGGGATCGCGCCGAGGTGAATTTTTCTTCCCGGCGAGGCGCAGATTACTATGCAAGATTATACAAAAAAGACGGGCTTACAGGCGGACATGTGATCCTTCTGAACCCGCCCTCTTCTTCTTATTATAATGAGACGAGGCGACAGGCGTTCCTGGCTCTTTCATCGTACCCGGGAGGGCTTCAGATAGGGGGAGGGGTCACGGCAGACAACGCGAAGGAGTACTTGGATGCAGGAGCGAGCCATGTCATCGTAACTTCCTATGTCTTCCGCGACGGAGAACTTAAGATGGAGAGCTTAAAGCGTCTTGCCGACGCAGTAGGGAAAGAGCATATAGTCATAGACTTAAGCTGCCGTAAGCGGGGAGAGGATTACTATGTAGTGACGGACCGATGGCAGAAGTTTACGGACATGAAGCTCTCCAGGGAGGCGCTTGGCAGTATTGCCAGATACTGTGACGAGTTCCTTGTCCACGGTGTGGACGTGGAGGGGAAGTCCGCGGGGATCGACAGCGGCCTTGTCGGCATCCTGAAAAGCTTTGACGAGGCGCCCGTCACTTATGCGGGTGGGATCGGCAGCTATGGCGATATCGAGAAGCTGAAAGAAGCATCGGACGGGAAGCTTGATTTTACGGTGGGGAGCGCTCTTGACCTTTTCGGCGGGCGTCTGTCCTATGATAAAGTGAAGAATATTGTGTGAATACTTTGAAAACACTTATAAATGTTGTTGAATTGCATTATCGTTAGTGTTAGAATGTAACATGAGTAAATTTACGGACAAGGAGTATGTTTCGATATGGGTTTATTGCAGAAGATATTTGGAACGCACAGTGAGAACGAGCTGAAGCGCATCTATCCGATCGCAGACGCTATTGAAGCGCTGGAGCCTGCCATGCAGGAGCTTTCCGACAGTGAGCTAAGAGGGAAGACCAGGGAATTCAAAGAACGTCTGGGAGAAGGAGAGACGCTTGACGATATCTTACCGGAGGCATATGCTGCTGTGAGAGAGGCGGCGGTGCGCGCTCTTGGCATGAAGCACTACCGCGTGCAGCTGATCGGGGGCATCATCCTTCATCAGGGGCGTATCGCCGAGATGAAGACAGGAGAAGGAAAGACGCTGGTGTCCACTCTTCCTGCGTACCTCAATGCTCTGACGGGGGAGGGCGTGCACATTGTGACAGTCAATGATTACCTGGCTAAGCGAGATGCCGAGTGGATGGGGCGCGTCCATGAGTTCATGGGGCTGACGGTGGGCGTCGTGCTTAATGGTATGGATAATGACGAGAGGCGCGCCGCTTACAATTGTGATATTACTTATGTGACCAATAATGAGCTTGGTTTCGATTACCTGAGAGATAACATGGTCATCTACAAAGAGCAGCTCGTACAGAGAGGCCTTAAGTTCGCTATCATCGACGAGGTGGATTCGGTCCTGATCGACGAGGCCAGGACGCCTCTGATCATCTCAGGGCAGAGCGGCAAATCCACGAAGCTCTATGAGATGTGCGACGTTCTGGCACGCCAGCTCCAAAGGGGCGAGGCAAGCGGCGAGTTCACGAAGATGAACGCCATTATGGGCGAAGACATAGAAGAGACAGGAGATTTCATCGTTAATGAGAAAGAGAAGAATGTAAACCTGACGGAAGACGGCGTGAAGAAAGTTGAGAAGTTCTTCAGCATCGAGAACCTTGCGGATCCGGAAAATCTGGAGATACAGCATAACATCATCCTTGCGTTGCGCGCCCACAACCTGATGTTCAAAGATCAGGATTACGTAGTGAAGGAAGACCAGGTGCTCATCGTCGATGAATTTACCGGGCGTATCATGCCGGGACGGCGCTATTCGGACGGCCTGCACCAGGCTATTGAGGCGAAGGAGCATGTGAAAGTAAGGCGGGAGAGCAAGACGCTCGCCACCATCACATTCCAGAACCTGTTTAATAAGTTTGTAAAAAAAGCGGGGATGACCGGTACGGCCCTTACGGAAGAGAACGAGTTCCGCGAGATATACGGCATGGATGTCGTAGAGATCCCGACGAATGTCCCGGTGGCCCGCAAAGATCTGGAAGATGTGGTATATAAGACGCAGCGCGAGAAGTTCAAGGCGGTGTGTGATGAGATCGAGGCGGCCCACGCGAACCATCAGCCGGTGCTTGTAGGAACGATCACGATCGAGAATTCGGAGCTTCTAAGCGGTATGCTCAAGAAGCGGGGGATTAGGCACAATGTGCTGAACGCCAAATTCCATGAGATGGAGGCGGAGATCGTGGCCCAGGCGGGCATCCATGACGCAGTGACGATCGCCACCAACATGGCGGGGCGTGGTACAGACATTAAGCTGGACGATGAGGCGAGGGCCGCAGGAGGGCTTAAGATCATCGGGACTGAGCGCCACGAGTCCAGACGGATCGATAATCAGCTGCGCGGGCGTTCCGGACGCCAGGGCGATCCGGGGGAGTCCCGATTCTATATTGCGCTGGAAGACGATCTGATGCGTCTTTTCGGCTCTGAGAGGCTGATGAGCATCTTTGAGACACTGGGAGTGCAAGAAGGCGAGGAGATCCAGCACAAGATGCTGTCTAACGCTATTGAGAAAGCGCAGCAGAAGATAGAGAGCAATAACTTTGGGATCCGCAAGAACCTGCTGGAGTACGACCAGGTCATGAATGAGCAGCGGGAGATCATCTACGAGGAGAGACGGCGGGTGCTGGACGGCGAGAATATGCGGGATTCTATCTTCCATATGATCAACGACTATGTGGAGAACGTGGTAGACATGGAGATCTCCGCGGACGCGGATTACGAGGATTGGGACCTGGCGGCTCTGAACCGCACGATCTTCCCGGTCATCCCGATGGCGCCTGTGACTGAGGCGGACGTAAAGGGCATGAGCCAGAAGGAGCTTAAACATATGCTTAAAGAGCGTGCTTCCAAAGCATATGAGGCAAAAGAAGCGGAGTTCCCGGAGAAGGAGCATCTGCGGGAGATCGAGCGTGTCGTCCTTCTGAAAGTCATTGATGCAAGGTGGATGGACCACATCGACGATATGGATCAGCTGCGCCAGGGCATCGGCCTTCAGGCATACGGGAACCGCGACCCGAAGGTGGAGTACAAGATGCTTGGCTACGACATGTTCGGAGAGATGACAAAAGCCATTGCAGAGAACACGGTGCGGACGCTCTTCCATATAAGGATTGAGCAGAAGGTAGAGAGAGAGCAGGTGGCGAAAGTGACCGGTACGAACCGGGACGAGAGTGCTGCGAGAGCGCCGAAGAAGCGGGCGGATAAGAAGGTGTACCCGAACGATCCGTGCCCGTGCGGAAGCGGGAAGAAGTATAAACAGTGCTGCGGCCGCAAATAGGGCGCAGAGATATAGATAGGATAGAAAGAAATAGAAAGAGGTGACAGGAAGTGGTTGAGCTTGATCAGTTTAAAAGTATGATCGGCGCTTATGAAGGGCCTCTTGCCGAGATGGGGGATTCACTTTGACGTCGCAGGCAAAGAGAGAAGGATCGAAGAGCTGGAGCGCAAGATAGAAGAGCCCGGGTTCTGGGATAGCCCGGAGGAATCCCAGAAAGTCATGAAGGAGCTGAAAGGGCTTCAGGAGCTTGTAAAGACGATTCATGGCCTGTATGGGAGATACGACGATATCCAGGTGCTTATCGAGATGGGATATGAGGAGAACGACCCGTCCGTAATCGCGGAGATCAAGGCAGAGATGGAGGAGTTTGAGGAAGCGTTTGAAAGCCTTCGGATCCAGACCCTTCTGTCTGGGGAGTATGACTCCTGCAACGCCATCGTGACGCTCCATGCAGGAGCCGGCGGGACTGAGGCCTGTGACTGGGGGAACATGCTTTACCGCATGTACAGCCGGTTTGCAGAGAGAAAGGGCTTCTCTATACAGGTGCTGGACTATCTGGACGGAGATATTACAGGGATTAAGACGGTGACATTTGAGGTGAGCGGAGAGAATGCTTACGGATATCTGAAATCGGAAAAAGGCGTGCATCGGCTTGTCCGTATCTCTCCATTCAATGCGGCTGGGAAGAGGCAGACGTCCTTTGTGTCCTGCGATGTAGTCCCAGATATTGAAGACGATATTGATATTGAGATCGCCGATGATGAGCTCAAAATCGACACATACCGGGCCAGCGGAGCGGGAGGGCAGCATGTGAACAAGACTTCCTCTGCAATCCGCATCACCCATCTGCCGACGGGGATCGTGGTACAGTGCCAGAACGAGCGCTCTCAGCATTTTAATAAAGAGAAGGCGATGCAGATGTTAAAGGCAAAGCTGCAGCTTATGAAGGAACAAGAGCAGGCGGAAAAGGTGTCGGATATCCGTGGAGAGATAAAGGAGATCGGGTTCGGCAATCAGATACGATCTTATGTGATGCAGCCTTATACGCTTGTGAAGGATCATAGGACGAACACAGAGAACAGCAATGTGACGGCCGTTATGGACGGCGGCATTGATGTATTTATTAACGCGTACTTAAAGATGGCCGCAAGCGGCCGGAAGGAGGGACTGAAGTGATCAATATAGCAGTGATGGGCTACGGGACAGTCGGGTCCGGCGTGGTGGAAGTCATCAATACGAACGGCGCGGGCATAGGAGAGAGGATCGGCGAGGAGCTGTATGTGAAGTATGTCCTGGACTTGCGGGACTTCCCAGGCGATCCCGTGCAGGAGAAGATCGTTCATGATTTTGAGACGATTATAAATGACGATGAGGTTAAGATCGTGGTGGAGGTCATGGGCGGCATCGAGCCGGCCTATACGTTCGTGAAGAGGAGCCTGCAGGCAGGCAAAAGCGTCGCTACTTCCAATAAGGCGCTGGTGGCCAGACATGGCGCGGAGCTTTTGTCCATCGCGAAGGAGAAGAACATCAACTTTCTCTTTGAAGCCAGCGTAGGCGGCGGCATACCGATCATACGCCCGCTGAATTCATCTTTGACGGCGGATGAGATTGAGGAGATTACCGGTATTCTGAACGGCACGACGAATTATATGCTGACGAAGATGTTCTATGAGGGGGCGGATTATGATACGGTCCTTAAGGAGGCTCAGGACAACGGCTATGCAGAGCGGAACCCTGAAGCAGATGTGGAAGGGTACGACGCATGCAGGAAGATAGCGATCCTCTCTTCTCTGATCTCCGGGCAGCAGGTGGATTTTGAAGATATATACTGTGAGGGGATTACAGAGATTACAGTGGAAGACATGAAATATGCGAAAGCCATGGGAACGACTATTAAGCTTCTGGCGTCGAGCAAGCGCCGCCATAACCGCATCCATGCGATCGTGGCTCCCTGCATGTTGTACCCCGATCATCCTCTCTACAATGTGAACGATGTGTTCAATGCCATCTTTGTCCACGGGAACGTGCTGGGAGACGCTATGTTCTACGGGAGCGGGGCAGGAAAGCTGCCTACCGCCAGCGCGGTGGTGGCGGATGTGGTGGACGCGGCGAAGCATTTGAACCGCAACATTATGACTATGTGGAAGCAGGATAAGCTGAAGCTGGAGGATAAAGGAGATGCGAAGCGCCGTTTCTTCATCCGCATGAAAGGGAATGCAGAGGAGATGGAGGACGATCTGAAATATTCTTTCGGCGATATCGAGGTCGTCCGTGTGGAAGGGCTTGATGATGAATTCGGGTTTGTGACCCCTGTTATGATGGAGGGAGATTACGACACGAGGGCAAAGAGCTATGAAGGGCAGATCCTGCACATGATACGCATACAGGATCAGAACAGATAGGAGACGATATAAGATGAAATATGTAGTGATATTAAGCGACGGGATGGCGGGCAGGCCCCTCGCTGAGCTTGACGGAAAGACGACGATGGAAGCGGCGGATACGCCGGTCATGGATGCTCTTGCCAAAGTGTCGGAGCTTGGAATGGTATGTACCGTGCCAGAAGGCATGGCGCCCGGGAGCGACACGGCGAACCTGTCAGTTATAGGATATGACCCGAAGATCTATTATACGGGACGGTCTCCTCTGGAGGCTCTTAGCATGGGCGTCGACATGGAAGATACGGATGTGTCTTTCCGCTGTAATATTGTGACTCTGAGCGAGGAAGAATGTGCCTATGAGGATAGGACGATGATCGACCATAGTTCCGGTGAGATCAGTACAGAAGATGCGGCCGTCCTTGTAGAGTCTCTGAAAGAGGGGCTGAAAAGAGAAGGGTATGAATTTTATGCAGGGGTAGGCTATCGCCATCTTCTTATCAAAAAGGAAGGGAAGATAACAGAGCTTACGCCTCCCCATGACATACTGGGGAAGCGCATTGGAGATTATCTTCCGAAAGATGATATATTAAGGGAGATGATGGAGAGGAGCTATGATATCCTTGTAAATCATCCGCTGAATATAAAGCGAAGGGAAGAAGGCAAACGCGCGGCTAATTCCGCGTGGTTCTGGGGAGCAGGGAAACGTCCGTCCCTTCCATCCTTTGAAGAGATTCACGGAAAGAAGGGCGTTATGATCTCTGCTGTCGATCTTCTGAAAGGCATCGCAGTGGGAGCAGGGATGGAGCGCATAATCGTAGAGGGAGCCAACGGCGGGATCCACACGAACTATGTGGGGAAGGCGCAGGCAGCGGTGAAGGCGCTGACAGAAGACGGATATGATTTCGCGTACATCCATGTAGAGGCTCCGGACGAGATGGGGCATCAGGGAGTTGCGAAGAACAAGATGAAAGCTATTGAGAATGTAGATGAGAAAGTGCTTGGAACGGTGGTAGAAGAGCTTAAGAAAGCGGGAGAAGATTTCCGGCTCCTGCTTCTTCCCGATCATCAGACCCCTATTGAAGTGCGTACACATACAGGGGAGGCAGTCCCTTATCTCCTCTATGACAGCGCTGTCGTAAAGGAAGGGAAAGATTGTTACAATGAGAAGGCTGCAGCACAGACGGGGAATTATGAACCGGAAGGCCACAGGCTGCTTCGGCATCTGTTACAGGAGGGGACATGTTAATTGTGAAAAAGTTCGGCGGCAGCTCTGTCGCTGATAAAGAAAGGATCTTCAATGTGGCAAGACGGTGTGTGGAAGACTACAAGGCCGGCCACGACGTAGTCGTAGTGCTCTCTGCTATGGGAGATACTACCGACGAGCTGCTTGCCCTTGCAGAAAGCATTAATCCAAAGGCCAAGAAGAGGGAGCTGGATATGCTCCTCACTACAGGAGAACAGGTGTCTGTGGCCCTGATGGCTATGGCGCTGCAGGCTCTGGACGTTCCAGCAGTGTCTCTGAACGCATTCCAGGTCATGATGTATTCCACATCCCGGCATGGGAACGCAAGGTTTAAGCGGGTAGATACGAAGCGCATCCTGCATGAGCTGGACTCCCGGAAGATCGTTATTGTCACCGGCTTTCAGGGCGTGAATAAGTATGAGGATATTACGACGTTAGGAAGAGGGGGATCCGACACGACGGCGGTGGCGCTGGCGGCAGTGCTCTATGCGGATAAGTGTGAGATCTACACGGATGTGGACGGAGTGTACACGGCGGATCCAAGGGTCGTGGAGAATGCCCGGAAGCTGGATTCCATTACTTATGATGAGATGCTGGAGCTGGCCAGCCTCGGAGCGAAAGTGCTGCACAACCGTTCCGTGGAGATGGCGAAGAAGTACAATGTAGAGTTAGTCGTGCGTTCCAGCCTGAATAATTCAGAAGGGACTATAGTCAAGGAGGCATCGCGTATGGAGAAAATGTTAGTGACAGGCGTCGCGGCCGATAAAAATACGGCCCGTATATCTGTGATCGGCGTAGAAGACAGGCCGGGAATCGCATTTCGTATCTTTGATGTGCTGGCGAAGAACAATATTAACGTAGATATAATCTTGCAATCTGTGGGGAGGGAAGGAACGAAAGACATTTCTTTTACAGTGGCGTCGGACGATCTGGAAGACGCGCTGAAAGTTCTGGAGGCCAATAAAGAAAGGCTGACCATCCAGGATGTCACCTACAACGAGGAGGTGGCCAAGCTGTCGGTAGTCGGCGCGGGGATGATGAGCAATCCAGGCGTGGCGGCGAGGATGTTTGAAGCCTTATATAATTCCCGCGTGAATATCAACATGATCTCCACTTCGGAAATCAGGATTACGGTCCTCGTGGCGGAGAAGGATATCGACAAAGCGATGAATGCGGTCCATGATGGATTCGCGATTCCGGAATAGGAGCTTATTATTCCTGTCTTGAGGCTTTCAGGAAACCGGTGACGATCTGCTTTGTCTCTTCGGGAAGGGAGCGGAAATCAAGGATGAAATCCAGCTCTTCCTCGGTGAGATAAAGAGATTTCCCGGTTTCTTCGTTTTTGGCATAGGTGTACGGGGTCACGGCTTCCCGCAGGCCGTCGAAGGCTTCCCGGACTGTCTCGTATTCGGAGGCCGGAAGCGTGCGGAGGTCTCTTAAGATCAGGTCGTCAATGCGGACACGGTACATCTGAGAAAGGCGCGTTAAAGCATCCAAGTCAGGAGTCCTCTCACAACGTTCGTAGTTTGAGTACGCCTGTCTTGATATGCTTAAGAATTCTTTTAGATCTTCCTGTTTAAGCCCGTGCTTTTTCCTGAGATAGCGAAGGTTTTCCGCTAACTGCATATTGGACATGCTATAACCTCCAAAGTTCATTTCATTGTTAGTATAGCAATTTGCCCAATAAATAGGTTGTTATGCGTCGAAATGAAGCGAAACAAATAAAATCAACAGATCGTTGCTGTATCAGATCTTGCTTAAAGCGCTGTTATGATATCTTTCTGAAAAGGTGACGTCTTCCCCGAACCATGGAGGAGGAAGGAACTTCTTGGCAGAAGGCTCGTCCCGGAATTCCACTTCGACGAGGATAAGCGGCTCCAGGCCCCCTCTGAAGATATCCACTTCGGCTGTAAGCCCCTGGCCAAGAGGGACCATATACCGTGTCTTTTGTATGAGCCGTCCGTCGATCTTGGGGAGTAAGTGGCGATATGCCTCCTCAGTGAGAGGAAGGTTATACTCCTGTCTTGTCATAAACCCTTTTGATTTGTAAGTAAGCTCATATTTATCGTTGTCTTTTCGGATGCGGATGACTGGATCGGTGCTTAAGTAGCCCTGCTCGATCGTGCGGGAAGGATAGGACATAAGATCGTCCGGAAGCCGACCGGCCAGGAATTTGCGTTCAATCTCCATAAGGAAGCCTCCTGTCTTTTTCTGCTTTTCTTCATCTTAATCCGGTTTACATAAAAAGTAAATGGTGTTAGTATAAAATACAGGAAGAATCAGCAAAAAAGAGAGGAAGGAATTCAGGATGAAGAAAGTAAGTGTATTTTTAGCGGACGGTTTTGAAGAGATTGAGGCTTTAACAGTGGTGGATCTTTTAAGAAGAGCAAAAATATATGTAGATACTGTGTCCATAAGCGATGATTATATGGTGCATGGCTCTCATGGGATCGCGGTACAGACAGAGGATCTGTTTGAAGAGATAGATTTTGACGATTTCGATATGATCGTGCTTCCGGGCGGGATGCCGGGGACAGAGAATCTGAAGGGCCACTCAGGCGTGAGGAAAGTCGTGGAGGATTTTGCCGAAAACGGGAAATATGTAGCAGCTATATGCGCGGCGCCGACGATACTGTCAGAATTAGGGCTTCTGAAAGGGAAAAGAGCGACGTGCTATCCGTCTGTAGAAGAGGAGATACAGGGGGCGCTCCTCACGGAAGCGCCTGTCATGGCGGACGGGAATATCATTACAGGCCAGGCGGCGGGAGCGGCGTCAGATTTTGCGCTGAAGCTGGTGGAGGTCCTGGCGGGGAGCAAGAAAGCGCAGGAAGTCGCAGAGGCGATCGTATATCGTTAAGAAAATATTGGGGAAAATACTTTTGTCCGTATGAAATGTAGGGCTGGATATTTGAAAAAGTTTGTGTTATACTTCTCTAGTGAATGTAATATGCCCATTCTGGGGCAATAGGAGGAAAATATCAGATGAGTTTACAGGTGGAAAAATTAGAAAAAAACATGGCAAAGCTGACGATCGAAGTATCTTCCGATAAGTTGGAGAAAGCGCTCCAGAGCGCATACATGAAACAGAAGAACAGGATCAGCCTTCCGGGGTTCCGGAAAGGGAAAGTCCCGCGCCAGATGATCGAGAAAATGTACGGCGCAGAGATTTTCTATGATGATGCGGCAAATGAGCTGATCCATGGGGCGTATTCTGACGCGTATGACGAGAGTGGGCTTGAGATCGTATCACAGCCAAAGATCGATATCGTACAGATTGAAAAGGGCAAGCCTTTTATCTTTACGGCTGAAGTGGCTACAAAGCCGGAAGTCGTTCTTGGGGAATACAAAGGCCTTTCCGTGGATAAAGTGTCCGATCATGTAGAGCCGGAAGAGGTAGACGACAGGATCCGTAAAGAAGCGGAGAAGAATGCGAGGGCTGTAGCGGTAGAGGGGCGTCCGGTCCAGGATAAGGATGAAGTAGTCCTTGATTTTGAAGGGTTTGTAGACGGCGTTGCATTTGAGGGTGGAAAAGGAGAGAACTATCCGCTCGTTATCGGATCCGGCTCGTTCATTCCAGGATTTGAGGAGCAGCTCATCGGCGCCGAGCCGGAGCAGGAAGTGGAAGTAAAAGTTACGTTCCCGGAAGATTATCAGGCAGAAGACCTGAAGGGGAAAGATGCGGTATTTAAATGTACGATCCATGAGATTAAGGCAAAAGAGCTGCCGGAGATTGATGATGAGTTCGCGGCGGAAGTATCCGAATTCGATACATTAGAGGAATATAAGGCTGATGTGGAAGCGAAGCTAAGAGAACAGAAAGCGGCGGACGGAAAGACAAAGCAGGAAGATCAGGCGGTAGAGCAGGCTGTGGAGAATGCTTCTATGGAGATCCCGGAGGCTATGATCGAGACACAGGCGCGCCAGATGGCGGATGATTTTGCGAACAGGATCCAGTCACAGGGCCTTTCCCTTGAGCAGTATTTCCAGTTTACAGGGATGAGCGAGGAGAAGATGCTGGAAGAATTCCACGCGCAGGCGGAGAGAAGGATCCGGACGCGTCTTGTATTAGAGGCTGTAGCAAAAGCAGAGAACATCGAGATCTCAGATGAGAAGATAGAGGAAGAGCTGGCTAAGATGGCGGAGGCCTATAAGATGGAAGTGGATAAGCTTAAAGAGCTTATGGGCGAAAATGAGAAGAAGCAGATGAAGGAAGACATGGCTGTACAGGAAGCCGTAACTTTCCTTGTAGAGAACGCTGTAGAGAGATAATTATAGGAAAAGGGGAGAATGTTCATGAGTTTAGTACCTTATGTCATTGAGCAGACGAGCCGTGGAGAGCGCTCTTATGACATTTATTCAAGGCTTTTGAAAGACAGGATCATATTTTTAGGGGAAGAAGTGACGGACGTATCTGCAAGCGTGGTCGTCGCACAGCTCTTGTTCTTGGAGGCGGAAGATCCGGAGAAGGACATACATCTGTACATCAACAGTCCGGGAGGCTCCGTGACTGCAGGGCTTGCGATCTATGACACGATGCAGTATATCAAATGCGACATTGAGACGATCTGTATCGGCATGGCGGCGAGCATGGGCTCCTTCCTCCTTGCCGGGGGGACGAAAGGCAAGAGGCTCGCGCTCCCAAATGCAGAGATTATGATCCACCAGCCGTCAGGCGGCGCGCGCGGCCAGGCCACAGAGATCCAGATTGCTGCAGAGCATATCTTACAGACTCGCCAGAAGCTGAACCAGATCCTGTCCGAGAATACCGGGCAGCCTCTGGATGTCATCCGGATCGACACGGAGCGGGATAATTTTATGTCGGCGGAAGAGGCGAAGGCCTATGGCCTGATTGACGAGGTTATCGCGAAGCGTTAAAGGCGCGGTATATTTGAAGAGGTGGAGAGATGGCAGGAAGATATGACGACGACCATGTGAGATGTTCTTTTTGTAATAAGACGCAGGCGCAGGTACGTAAATTGATCGCGGGGCCTAATGGCACTTACATTTGTGACGAATGCGTGGAAGTGTGCGCGGAGATCATAGAGGAAGAGATGGCGTATGAGGAGAATGGAGAGTGGAGCCCATTCTCTGACATCAACCTTTTAAAGCCGGAAGAGATCAAGGAGTTCCTTGACCAGTATGTCATCGGCCAGGAGGACGCTAAGAAGGTGCTTTCGGTCGCAGTCTACAATCATTATAAGCGGATTATGGCACAGAGAGATTTAGATGTGGAGCTTCATAAGAGCAACATTCTGATGCTCGGCCCGACCGGATGCGGAAAGACGCTTCTGGCACAATCGCTGGCGAAGATATTGAACGTACCTTTTGCGATAGCGGATGCGACTGCCCTTACTGAAGCCGGATATGTGGGGGAGGATGTAGAGAACATCCTTCTGAAGATCATACAAGCGGCAGACGGAGATATTGAGCGTGCAGAATATGGTATCATTTATATTGATGAGATCGACAAGATTACAAGGAAATCGGAAAATCCGTCTATCACGCGGGATGTGTCAGGGGAAGGCGTGCAGCAGGCTCTTCTCAAGATCGTAGAAGGGACTGTGGCGAATGTCCCGCCCCAGGGAGGCAGGAAGCATCCCCATCAGGAGCTGCTGCAGATAGATACGACGAATATCCTCTTCATCTGCGGAGGAGCATTTGAAGGGATCGACAAGATCATTGAAAAGCGGATCGATCGGAAGTCCATCGGATTTAACGCCGAGATCGCGGGAAAGCACGAGAATGACGTGGATAAATTGTTAAGACAAGTGCTGCCGCAAGATCTGGTGAAGTTTGGGCTGATCCCGGAGCTGGTAGGGCGCGTCCCTGTCACCGTGGCGCTTGAGATGTTGGATAAGAATGCGCTGTTACGCATCCTCACAGAGCCTAAGAATGCGATTGTGAAGCAGTACGAGAAGATGTTGGAGCTGGACGGGGTAGAGCTTATATTCGACAAGGAGGCGCTTAGTGAGGTGGCGGACATCTCCCTGAAGAGGAAGACAGGCGCCAGAGGGCTTCGGGCGATTATGGAGAGCGTGATGATGGACATCATGTACCATGCGCCGTCGGACGATACATTAAAAACATGCCGTATTACGGCAGAGACAGTAAGGGGCAAACAAGGGCCGGAATGTGAGCGCACATCCGTTGAAACAGAAAGTGCATAATTTTTCATGAGGCGGGTGCAAGGGCAAATTGCGCCCGTCTTTTAGGGACGGCGGCAACGTAGGCGAAGCCGAGGCTGCCCCGTCCCTAAACACAAGCGTAGCGCAGTAGAGAACGAGCGGCAACGTAGGCGAAGCCGAGGCTGCCCCGTCCCTAAACACAAGCGTAGCGCAGTAGGAAGCAAGCGGCAACGTAGGCGAAGCCGAGGCTGCCCCGTCCCTAAACGGAAAACAGGAGAGCATATATGGAAAATGAAATGATGAGCCTGCCTATGGTGGCGCTTAGAGGGATGACTGTACTGCCGGAGCAGGTCGTGCATTTTGACGTGAGCCGGGAGAAGTCTCTGCAGGCGGTAGAGCGGGCGATGCGGGAAGAGCAGAAGATATTCCTTACGGCGCAGAAAGATGCGGACACGGACGATCCGGGGATCGGCGACGTGTACCGTATCGGGTGTGTGGCGTCGATAAAGCAGATCGTAAAGGTGCATGGAAATGTCAGGAGGATCCTTGTCACTGGAGAGAAGAGGGCAGAGATAGAGTACCTTCAAGATACGCCCTTCCTGCACGCGGACATTCGGGTGATCCCGGATAAAGAGAGCGAGGACACCAAAGAGATATTTGGGAACGCTCTTAGCAACACGGCCATGCAGCGAGGGCTTAAGGACATTTTTAAAGAATATATGACAAGGAATCCGAAGCTTTCGAAGGAGCTTGCCGTAAAGATAGAGGAGACAGGCTCTTTGCAGAAGCTGGTGGACATCATTGCCGCCAATCTGCCTATGAGCTGCCACGAGGCGCAGAAGATCCTGGAAGAGCCGGAAGTACTGGGGAGATATGAAGCGGTGTCTTTTAAAGTCGTGAATGAGATCCAGATCATTGGCATTAAGGAGGACATCCAGAAAAAGCTTAAAGCCCGTGTAGACAAGAACCAGAAAGAATACATCCTTCGGGAAGAGATGAAGATGATCCGGGAAGAGCTGGGAGAGGATCATGTGCAGTCTGATGCGGAAGAATTTGAGCAGGCGGTGGAAGGATTAGAGGCTTCTGAGGAAGTAAAAGACCGGATCCGAAAGGAAGTCAAACGGTTTAAAAATACGATGAGCAGCCCGGCAGAGATGGGGGTCATACGCACTTATATAGAGACGATGCTGGAGATGCCGTGGGATAAGATGTGCGAGGAGCGCCAGGATATCCGCTATGCTGAGGAAGTGCTGGAGAGGGATCATTATGGGCTTGAGAAAGTGAAGGAGAGGATCCTGGAATATCTGGCGGTGCGTATACTAACGAAAAAAGGGGATGCGCCCATCCTCTGTCTGGCGGGGCCTCCGGGAACAGGTAAGACATCTATAGCAAGATCTCTTGCGGAAGCGCTGGAGCGTCCATATGTCCGCATCTCCCTGGGGGGCGTGCGGGACGAGGCAGAGATACGCGGGCATAGAAAGACTTATGTCGGGGCAATGCCGGGGCGCATCGCTAACGCCCTGAAATATGCAGGCGTCGGGAATCCGCTCATACTTCTTGACGAGATAGATAAGGTGAGCAATGACTATAAAGGAGACACATTTTCCGCCCTTCTGGAAGTGCTGGACAGTGAGCAGAATGTAAAATTCCGCGACCACTATCTGGAAGTACCGCTTGATCTGTCCGATGTACTGTTCATTACTACGGCGAACACGCTCCAGACGATACCGAAACCGCTTTTAGACCGGATGGAAGTGATCGAGGTCAACAGCTACACAGAGAATGAGAAGATGCATATTGCGATGGAGCATCTCATACCGAAGCAGATCAAAAAGCACGGGCTTAAGGACGACCAGATAACGATCAGCAAGAAGGCGGTGTGGAAGATAGCCAGGAATTACACGAAAGAGGCCGGGGTAAGGCAGCTGGAGCGTAAGATCGGGGATATATGCCGGAAATCGGCGCGTAAGATACTGGAAAAGGACAGGAAGTCCATCCATGTGACGGAAGGGAACTTAGAACGCTATCTTGGAAGAGAACTCTATGTATACCAGCCGGCCAATGAGAGCAGTGAAGTCGGGATCGTGCGCGGGCTGGCCTGGACAAGCGTTGGCGGAGATACGCTTCAGATTGAAGTCAGCGTGATGCCGGGGGAGGGAGAGATCCTGCTGACGGGGCAGCTGGGCGACGTCATGAAAGAGTCGGCCAGAGCCGGGATCAGCTATATCCGTTCTGTGAGTGGGAAATATAAGATTGAACAGGATTTCTTCCAGAAACATGATATCCATATCCATATACCGGAAGGAGCTGTCCCGAAGGACGGCCCTTCAGCCGGCATTACAATGGCGACAGCAATGATCTCCGCGGTTACGGGGCGGAAGGTGCGCTCTGACGTTGCAATGACCGGAGAGATTACGCTTCGGGGAAGAGTGCTCCCGATCGGCGGGCTGAAAGAAAAGCTGCTGGCAGCGAAGAATGCGGGGATCAGGACTGTGATCGTTCCGAAGGAAAATGAGGCGGCGGTGAAAGAGCTGTCTTCAGAGATTACAAAAGGGTTGGAGATACTGTCCGCCTCTCATATGGACGAGGTGCTGAAAGCGGCTCTTGTGGCGAAGGGGAGCAGCTCAAAGTCCAAGAATAAATAAGACATACAAGGTGGGGATTATGGTAATTAAAAATGTGAACCTGGAGACAGTGTGCGGGATTACAAGCACATTGCCAAAGAACAGTCTGCCGGAGATCGCGTTCGCAGGGAAATCCAATGTAGGGAAGTCTTCCCTGATCAACGGGCTTATGAACCGGAAGTCTTATGCGAAGACATCGTCGACTCCAGGGAAGACGCAGACGATCAACTTTTACAATATCAATGAAGAACTGTATCTGGTGGACTTACCAGGCTACGGATATGCAAAGGTGTCGGAAAAGGAAAAGAGGGAGTGGGGGCGGCTGATCGAGCGGTATCTCCACAGCTCTGAGCAGTTAAGAGCGGTGTTCCTGCTGATCGATATCCGACATGATCCCTCTGCCAACGACAAGCTGATGTATGAGTGGGCCTTGTCCCAGGGCTACAGGCCGATCATTATCGCGACAAAGCTTGACAAGATTAAAAGAAGCCAGGTACAGAAGCATCTAAAGGCAGTGCGGCAGGGGCTTGGCCTTCCTTCCGGCGCTGTGGTCATCCCTTTCTCCTCTCTTACGAAGCAGGGGAGGGATGAGATCTGGGAATTGGTGGAGAGAGAATATCTGGAGAGAGAAGTGGAGTAGCATATGGAGAGTCAGTTTAAGGAAAAGCCCCAGGATGGCCGTCCATATTGGAAAGTGCTTGTAAGCCTTATATTCAGCTTGCTGGCTACAGTGCTTTTCATCTATGTAGGGATCCGTCTTTTCGTATTTTTCATGCCGTTCGTCGTCGGCTGGTTTATCGCCTATATAACATCTCCTGTGGTAGAATGGCTGGAGAGGAGATTAAAGCTCGTAAAGAAGCTGGGCTCTGCCCTCATTATTATAGTAGTGCTGGCAGGAGTCATCTCCCTTTTCTGGTTCATAGGAAGCCAGCTTTGGGAGGAGATCGCGAGCCTTGTCCGGGATATGCCGTCGATGTATGAGGATCTGGAAAAAGGGCTTGATACGATCGGAGAGAACATGCAGGGATTCTTTGAGATGCTCCCAAAGGGGATCCAGGACGGCTGGTTCATGTTCGCGGGGAATCTGGACATCATGATGGGGGACATCATGGGGAGGCTTAGCGATCCTGCTGTGACGGCAGCGGGAAATTTTGCAAAGAGGATCCCATCTGTCCTTATTGCGCTTATCGTGACTTTCATCTCAGCATATTTCTTTATTGCAGAGCGTCAGGATGTGATCCGGTGGGCGAAGAGAGTCGCGCCGGATCCTATCGTGAAGCGTATGAGCATGGTCGTGAGCAACTTGAAGTGTGCGGTAGGGGGATATTTCAAAGCGCAGTTTAAGATTATGGGGGTCGTGTTCGTGATCCTTCTTGTCGGGTTTGTGATTTTAGGGATTAATTTTAATTTCCTGCTGGCATTTCTGATCGCATTTCTTGATTTCCTCCCGTTTTTCGGGACTGGGACGGCGCTTATCCCGTGGGCGGCCTATAAGTTCATGGTGGGGGACTACCGGATGATGGCAGGGCTTCTTATCCTGTATGGGGTGTCTCAGCTGGTGAGACAGCTGATCCAGCCGAAGTTCGTGGGGGACAGTATCGGAATGAAGCCTTTGCCTACATTAGTGTTCCTGTACGCAGGGTATCGTCTTGGCAGCGTGTTTGGAATGATCCTTGCGGTCCCTGTCGGCATGATCGTGATAAATCTGTATGAGGCGGGAGCGTTTGATTATATATTGACAGATGTGAAGATTCTTTTAGACGGCGTACTAAGCCTTAGAAATCAGGAAGAGCAGATAGAAGATGAAGCTAAGAAGAGCAGTACGGGAAGACATTGAAGAAATTAAAGCGCTGTACCATATCCTGTTTCATGAGATGGCGGCGCTCCAGCCGGAATATTTCCAGGAGACTGCACAGGACGTGGGATTCCTGGAAAAGGCTATAGAAAGCGAGGAGGCGGATATCCTTCTGGCGGAAGAGGAGGAGATTGTAGGCTTTGTATATGTGCATCAACAGGCGACGCCGCCTTTCGGATGTTTCGTCCCGCATGTATATACGTATGTGATGGACATTGCCGTCCTCCCATCTGCACAGGGGAATGGCGTAGGAAGATCTCTGATGGAGGAGGCAGAGCGCTGGGCGAAGGCGCGGGGATCGGATTATGTGGAGCTGGACGTCCTGTCTCATAATGGAAGAGCGATCGCCATGTATGAGGGGCTGGGCTACGAAGAATGTAAGAAGACTATGAGGAAGAGGGTCTGACGAGAAGTCAGGCCCTCTTCCTTTGCTGTGAAATAGGTGATATGATTGCTGGAAAATCATAAATGTTTCATATTTGTACACAAAAATGATTTCAAAAATGGTGCAAAATTAAACTAAATGTTTTATAATGCTCTTACAGATTCAAAGATAAACGTAAATTAAAGAAAATGTAAGGTCAGGAGGAGTGAAGATGAAACCGATTATTGGAATCACAATGGGCGATCCTGCCGGATGCGGCCCGGAAATTACTGTAAAGGCATTGCATGACCCGTCGATTTATGAGCGTTGTAAGCCGCTTGTTGTCGGGGATCAAAAAATGTTTCGGGATTCTATCAGGATCTTGGAGGAGACGGGGTATCTGAAAAAAGGTGAGCTTCAGGTGAATCCAGTAGCCGCAGTTGGCGATGCGAAGTTCGAATATGGAACGCTGGATGTTTATCACCTGGAATTAGTTGATATGGAAAAATTCCAGTATGGGAAGCTCTCTGAAATGTGTGGAGAAGCGGCGTTCCAATGTGTAGTGAAAGTAATAGAGCTTGCGATGAATGGCGAAATCGATGCGACTGTGACCAATGCTTTGAATAAGGAAGCGATCAATATGGCGGGCCATCATTTTTCCGGACATACGGAAATATATGCGGAATATACCGAGACGAAGAAATATGCTATGATGTTGGCTCATGAAGATCTGAGGGTCGTCCATGTCTCGACGCATGTTTCTTTGAAAGAGGCTTGCGACAGAGTGAAAAAAGATAGAGTCCTGGAGTGCATACGGCTTGCGTATGAAGCGTGCAAAGATCTGGGGATCGAGAGCCCTAAGGTGGCGGTGGCGGGGCTTAACCCACATGCCGGAGAGGATGGTATGTTCGGAAGAGAGGAGATTGAAGAGATCGCGCCGGCTATTGAAATCGCAAAGGGAGAGGGGATCGACGTATATGGCCCGATCCCTCCGGATACGGTCTTTTCAAAAGCCAGAGGAGGATGGTATGATATTGTTGTCGTGATGTACCATGATCAGGGACATATCCCGCTTAAAGTAGTCGGGTTCGTATATCACAAAGAAGAACAGAAATGGGGAGCGGTCGCGGGAGTGAACATTACCCTTGGACTTCCGATTATCAGAGTTTCAGTAGATCATGGGACGGCGTTCGGGCATGCGGGCCAGGGCGTCCAGAATGAGCTGAGCCTTGTGAATTCCCTTGAAAATGCCATTTTAATGGCAACGGCCAGAAAGAAACATAAGCTGTAATGATAAAAATAGCGGTAATCGCTGATGATTTTACAGGTTCCCTGGATACGGGGATAAAATTTGCTCAGGCGGGCGCAGCCACACAAATGATGATAGGGGCAGAGTTCGAATTGACAAGGGTAGCTGCCGGCTGCGAAGTGCTGATTATTGATTCGGAGACGAGGCATCTGCAGCCTGAGCGAGCATATGAGATAGTATATGGATTAGTGAAAAGGCTCGAGAGCCTGGAAGTTGGATCTGTTTATAAGAAAACTGATTCGGCGCTGCGGGGATGCGTGGGCGCTGAGCTGGCTGCGCTGAGCGACGCGCTGGAGGCGCGTGTGCATTTTGTGCCTGCCCTTCCCGGTGAAAACAGGATTACTGTAAATGGGATTCAGTATATTGACGGGCTTCCAGTGTCGAAAAGCGTATTTGGGACGGATCCCTTTGAGCCTGTGCGGCATGATGCAGTTGCGGATATTATACAAGAGCAGAATGATATTCCGGTATTTTCTGAAGGGGATGTGTCAAATCTGCCGGATGGGGGAAGAATGATTGTTGTGTACGACGCCTGTACAGAACAAGAGATCGATGTTATCGCAGAAGGGCTGGAACGAGCCGGAGAGCTGCGGGCGGTCGCAGGATGTGCGGGCTTTGCGGAGAGGCTGAGTAAAGTAATTGGGCCCGGTGGCAAGAAGGAGCGTGCGATCAGCAGGGCGGAAGGGATTTTTGTAGTGTGCGGGACAGTGAATGAGAGAACCGGCAGACAGCTTTCTTACGCCGGGGATCATGGTTTTTGCAGGGTCAGCCTGACGACAGAACAAAAGCTTTTGCCGGATTATCTGACGACGGAAAAAGGAAAGAGGTTTTCAGATGGATTAAAGAGCCTTTGCAAAGGAGAGCGGCCGGTAATAGTGGATGTTTTTGACAAAGCGGATGTGGTTTCGGAAGCGGAGCGATATTGCCGTTCGCATGGGATCGCAGTGGAAGATATCCGTGTCAGGATTGCGGAAAGGCTCAGTGAATTGCTGGAGCTTTGGCTGTCTTTCGGACTGGACCATACGTTGGTGATGTCGGGAGGCGATACGGTCTACAGCTTCCTGAAATATATCAGATGTGAAGAGGTATATCCTTTGTGTGAGGTGGATAAGGGGGCGATTTTGTTCCAGGCAAAAATGAAAAATGACGGGAAGGTCTTGCAGATCGTCTCAAAATCCGGTGGGTTCGGGACAGAAGATTTTTTTGTGAAGATGCTGGACGTTTTAACTTTAACAGGAGGTGGATCATGAAGAAAGACTATAATGACAAAACGTGGCTGAATGAGAATTCCTGGGGCGTATATGGACAGGATGACGAGAGAGGGAAGGCCAATGAGATCGATGCGGCAAGCGTGCTGGGCGCTTTTTCTCTGGTGAGGAGGGGCAAGGTGTATGACCTGGGTACGGAACTGTTCAAAGGTATGGATATTTGGAACGGACATTGCGGGTATGAGATTGTAGGATATGCCAGTACCTATGGAAGGGAACGATTGAAAAGTACCGGTGGAGATGATGGCGTTAACTGGTACGGACAGGGCAATTGGATGGATGAAGAGAATAACCTTCCAGAATATCATATGGGGTGCAATACAGAGATGGTGGTGGCGCCAATGCATATCGGGACTCATATTGACGCGCTGTGCCATTGGACGACGGGCGAAGATAATCATTGGTACAACGGATATTGTGATGCACAGCATGGCTCTGGCTTCGGGCCGGTGAAGTGCGACGTGGCCAAAATCCCGCCCTTAATCATGAGAGGGGTCCTTCTGGATATGGCGGCCTATAAAGGGGCTGAGCATTTACCTGGGGATTACATTATTACAGCAGAAGACTGTGAAGGATGCGCGAAACGGCAGAATATAGAGCTTCGTCCAAAGGATGCCGTTCTGATAAGATGCGGAGAAAGCTGGCCTAAGAGCCGCTGCGGCGGCGCCGGGCTTGGTATCAGCGCGGCGCGCTATCTGGTAGAAGAATGCGGCGCTATTCTTGTGGGCGATGATATGGCTTGTCTGGATGGACAGAATGCGGACGGCTCTACTTCGGTGCCGGGACATCCGCAGCCGGTGCATCATTACCTGCTTATCCAGCAAGGCGTCCACATTTTGGAATACGTGCAGTTAGAGGAGCTGGCAAAGGATAAGATATATGAATTTTGCTTTATCTGCTCGCCTGCGAAGGTAAGGTATGCTACAGGGATGTTTTTGAGGCCATTAGCGATCGTGTGATTTAGAAGAAGAGAGGGCTGTTGCGGAAGTGGATGAGAGATCTTCTGGAGCGTCGGCTCTCTTTTTGCGTTTTGAGACAGAAAACTTTGCATTTGCTCTTAAATATTGTATAGTTATAGTAATGTATAAGTGCGAAGGAGAGAATGATGAGGTGCGTGAGATTATTGGCAGTATTGCCATATGAAGGATTAAAAGAATTATTTTTGGCGCAGATAAAGGAATTTCCTGAGATCCGGCTTACTACTGTAGTATCAAGCCGTTTTAATGCGGTGCGGATGGTGGCGGACAAGATCTCGAGAGAAAAATGCGACATGGTCATATCTCGTGGAGGTACTGCAGAGCTGCTGCGGAAAGAGTTTTGCGATATTATGGTTTTGGATATCCCGGTAGGGTTTGACGATATTTTCCGCGCGGTGCTGCTGGCGCAGAATTACAAGGAGAAGTTTGCTATAGTAAGCTTCCCTTCTATTGCAGAGAACGCGCGGAATCTGTGCAATATGCTCCAATACAACAACGAAGTGTTTGCTATTGAGTCTGAGAAGGAAAGTGAGAAGAAGCTCCGAGAGCTGCGGAAGCTTGGGTATACGATGGTTGTCGGGGATGTTACGACAGCGTCCCACGCTAATCAGCTGGGAATGAATACGATTTTGATGATGTCCGGGGAGAATAGCGTGAGGGCGGTCTTGCGCCAGGTGGTCGAGATTAATAAAATAAAGCAGGAATCAGCCAGGCAGCTGGACTATTTGCAAGGGATCAAAGAGACGATGCCTGATTTTATAGGGATTTATGACGAGGCGGGAAATGTTCTTTTTACAAATCGCCAGGATCCTGATTCTTACACAGGATTTGCTGATTTTATAAGAGAGAATTTTGAAATCCTGAAAAAGCAGGATGAGTTCCAGACGGAAGCCAACATCAATAAAAAAATATGTATTTTGCATTCGAGAGTCAGGAAGACGGAAGACGATGTAAATGTTATCGTATATGGCAGGCAGATTTATGACGGCGCGCCGGAAAAGACAGCGGGTATTACGATAATGGAGGAGAATGAGGAGGACTATGTGTTCGAGAGTTCTTTTGGTGTGGCGAACTCTATTGGGAAAATGAAGGATGCGATTTCTAAATATTGCGATGTGCAAGAGCCGGTCCTTATCCTTGGCGAAAAGGGGTGCGGGAAGGACGCGGCTGCCGCCAGCCTTCACCGGCTGGGCTATAATCGGAACAGCCCCTGTTTTGTCATTGATTATGCGAATATGACTATGCGGGAATGGAATGACTTTTTTGTGAAGACGTCTTCGCCGCTGCTGGACGTGAAGTGTACTGTGTATTTTAAAAATCTTCAGGAAATGACCGATGAGCTGCAGAAGATCCTGGTGGAATTTATTGAAAACACAAATCTTTGCAGACGTAACCAAGTCATATTTTCGGCTGTGATCAAATTTGAGGAGAAAAACTGTAAGATGGCGGAATACCTGCTTGCCCGGACAAAATGCGTGCTGCTGCAGGCTATGCCGTTGCGGAAGCGGATGGAGGAGCTTCCGAGCCTTGTGGCCATTTATGTGAGCGAGATCAATATGCGGACAGGGAAGCAGCTTCTGGGCCTGGATGGCGAGGCTATGGACGCTCTTGCCGGCTATTCATGGCCGGGGAACATTACGCAGCTCAAAAGAGTACTGTTGGAAGCGGCGTTCCTTGCAGATGGGAATTACATTACGGCCAAGAATATCAAGACGTGCATTGAGAATGAGATGTTTGAATTGGACGGCTCTGTAGTGTGCAATATCGATCTGAACCAGTCTCTGGACGATATTACTTATGACGTAGTCCGTATGGTGATGAAGGAGGAAGGAGACAGTAAGAAGAAGGCGGCGGAACGCCTGAAGATCAGCCGTACTACGGTGTGGCGCATCCTTAATTCTCGTGAATGATAAGCCGTGGGCGGCGAGGAGCCTGTAAAAGGATCGTTGTAAAAATAAATAAGGCGCTCTTGTTGAAGGAGATACGTGGATCGTATGGACTTTGGCAGGAGCGCTTTTTCTCATATAGGAAACTCCGTTAAGGATAGGTGTTTCAATAATAAGGTTTATTTTGGGGGTTCGGAGTGCTATTTTGGTAAAAATGCAATAAATGTTTAATAATGAAACGTATTTACTGGTAATAATAGTTGCAAAAATGAATTTACATGAGTATAATCTTATAAAAAGTGACTCATAAAAGAGCCTGAGAGGAGGAAACTATTGTGGAAATGATGAAAGGTATTTTAAAAGAGAATGCTGAGAAGGGAGCTAAGTTCAGAACTGACCTTCCGATTCCAGAGGTTGGCCCCAGAGATATTTTAGTGAGAGTCAAAGCGGCTGCGATCTGCGGTACGGATCAGCACATTTATAATTGGACACAATATGCACAGGAAAGAGTGCCGGTACCGATGGTATTTGGCCATGAGTTCGCAGGCGAGGTAGTAAAGGTTGGGGCCGAGGTTACAGAGGTCAAAGCAGGGGACCGGGTTGCAGGAGAGACACATATTCCTTGTAATTCCTGTTATCAGTGTGAGACGGATAATCGTCATATATGTGAAAATATGAAGATTATAGGCGTGCATACGCCAGGGGCGTTTGCAGATTATATCAGCTTTCCGGTTGATTGTGCGTACAAGATAAACGACGAGCTGGATTACAATACGGCTGCTATGATGGAGCCGATGGGCGTAGGCGTCCATGGCGTCGACAAAGGTGATGTTGCCGGAAAAGATGTTGTGATCTATGGCTGCGGGCCTATTGGCCTGATGGCGATCGGGGCCGCAAGATGCATGGAAGCAAAGACGATCACTGCCATCGACGTATTTGACAATAAGCTGGAAGTGGCGAAGAAGATGGGCGCCGACTATGTAATCAATTCTAAAGAGGAAGATGCTGTAAAGCTTGTATTGGAGCGCACGAAGCATGGCTGTGATGTAGTGATCGATTATACAGGAAGCCCGGTGGTGATCAAAAGCGGTTTTGGAATGCTCAGGAAGGGCGGGCGCTTTGTCCTGGTGGGACTTTCAAATGGGGAGACTTCTTTGGACTTAAGTGAAGATATTATCTACAAGGAGGCTACTGTAATCGGAGTTACAGGGCGGGAAATGTACCGGACCTGGGAACAGTGCGAGGCTATTTTAAAAGATCCCCGGTATAATGCAGCCGCTACGATAGGAGGCATATATAAGCTGGAGGATTACGAAGAGGCATTTAAAGACATATTTTCTGGTAAACCGGGAAAAATGCTTTTGATACCGTAGCATTACATAAGATCGAATGATAGGAAGATTAAGAAGGTGAACATATGAGAGTAGCGATCGTAACAGAGCCATATAAAGTAGAGATTGAAGACAGGCCTGTGCCGGAAGTTGGGAAAAAGGACGTTTTAATCAAAGTCGTCCGGGCGGGGATATGCGGATCAGATATTCATTTATATAAAGGGACCCATGCGTTCCGAAACCCGCCGGCAGCTTTAGGACATGAAGTCTCTGGTGAGATATGCCAGGTTGGAGAGGCGGTAACGAGGTATAAGGTGGGTGATCGTGTGACCGTAGAGCCACAGATCCCTTGTGGAGAATGTGATTTTTGTAAAAGTGGTCATGTGAACCTCTGCAAAAACAAGATCGTGCCGGGAACAGCTGCATGGTGCGGGACATTTGCGGAATATTTTCTGGCTCCAGAGCAGGCAGTATATAAACTTGAGGATTCGGTATCCTATGATGTAGGGGCGTTGATAGAGCCATTGGCAGTGGCTGTCCAGGCAATGAACCTTACTACGGATCCAGGCAGGGATGCAATCGCGATCCTTGGCTCAGGGACTATTGGCCTTTTGGTGCTTGCGGTAGCAGTAAAGCGCGGATATAAGAAGATATTCTGTACAGACACGGCTCCTTTTAACCGGGAGATGGCGTTAAAATTGGGAGCTACAGCAGTTTATGATCCGCTTCATGAAAATGTGGAAGAGCTGATAAAAGAAGCCACAGGTGGGGCAGGGGTAGATGTATGCGTCGTAGCGGCAGGAGCGCCTAATATTATTGACCAGGCTTCTGCAGTTACGAAAAAGCTGGGCGAAGTAGTACTGGTTGCTATGATTACAAAACCGATCCCAGTCTATACATATAGCTTTGTATTTAATGAGCAGAAGCTGATTGGTTCAATGACATATACGACAGAGGCCTTTCAGGAAGCCTGTGAGATGGTAAACGAGGGGATTTTGATCGAACCGATCATTACGCACTGCCTACCTTTGGAGGAGGCAGGAAAAGGGCTTCGTATATTAGATGAAAAATCAGAAGATGCAGGAAAGATCCTGGTGCATTTATAAAAGTTGAATGGGGTATATGCGATGAATAAGAATGTTGTTGAGGAATCTGCAAAAGAATATAGATTTCGCCTGAACCATATTGTAAAGCAGTTTGGCGCATCGGTGGCCCTTGACCATGTGGATCTGGAAGTGAAGGCTGGCGAGATTATCGGCCTGATCGGGCCAAACGGAGCTGGGAAGTCTACACTTATGAGCATTCTTACAGCAATACACGGTGCGACAGAAGGAAGCATAGAGCTAAATGGCGTCCAATATGATAAAAAGTCATACAATGGGACCATTGCTCGAGAAAACGGGATTGCATGCTGTTATCAGGAACTGTCTGTGTGCAATAACCTGGCGATTTACGAAAATTTCGCACTGATGGTTATGGATCACAAGCCCTTCGGGAAATTCGGGTGGCGAAAGGAAATGATGGATCTGGCGCAGCGTATGCTTGACGACGTGTTCCCAGACCATGGGCTGAATGTCCGCCAAAAAGTGGAACGGCTATCTATAGAGCAAAAGCAGATGGTGGAGATCTGTTGTGCGATGGCGACGAATCAGCTGAAGATCCTGATTTTTGACGAGCCTACTTCTTCTCTTGGGACAGAGCGGATCGAGCAGTTCCATAATGCTATTGAGCGATGGAAAGAAAAGGGGATCTCAATTATTTATATTTCCCATAAGCTGGAAGAGGTTGTGAACATTACCACAAGAATTGTTGTGATGAGAAATGCGAAGGTCATCAAGGAGCTGAAGACAAAAGATGTCCAGGTGGACGAGCTGATTGAGATTATGGGCGGAAAGCTGCCGTCAGAGTATATTGAAGAGACATCTCACAAAGAATGTGGGGAGAAGCTTCTTGAGATCGAAGGATTTAGTAACGATCAGCTTCATAACATTACTATGGATATCCGCAGAGGTGAGATTATCGGTATCTCTGGCCTGGGCGGCTCCGGGCAGAGAGAGCTTTTGAATGAGATCTTCCGTGAGTTCCAGAAAAAGAGACAGGGAAAGAAGATAAGGACTTATGGAAGCGCTTCCTTTGTCAGCGGCAATCGGCAGAAAGAAGGTATTTTCAAATTATGGAGCATTGCGGATAATATTGTAATCTCCAGCCTGGATCTGATTGCGGATTTCAAATTAATCCGAAAGGAAAAAGAAGAAGCTCTTGCCCAGGCGTGGTATGACAAGCTGAAATTCCGCGCTCAGGGAAAAGAAGATAATATTTTAAACCTTTCCGGAGGGAACCAGCAAAAGGCTATCATTGGCAGAGGGATCGCTTCTGAAGCCGATCTGGTGATCTTTGACGACCCTACCAGAGGCGTGGATGCCGGGACTAAAAAGGATATTTACGGGATTATCCGTGAAATAGCCGCTGAAGGGAAAAGTGTAATCTGGTACAGCACAGAGGATAATGAAATGCTGGAATGCGATCGGGTGTACGTGATGAGGGACGGGACGATCGTCGACGAGCTTAAAAAGGAGCAGATCAGCGTGGATGCTCTGGTTGCCTCATCATTTAAGACAGCGGATGTGCCGGCAGTGAAAAAACAGAAGGGGGACAGCGGCGTTCTGGGGACAGCGGCTTCTTTGCTGAAATCGGGGTCGGGTATTTCTATAATTGTATTTTTACTGATTTGGATTATTTTAAGTATTTTGAACAAGAATGTAAATACAAGAGCAGGTTTGGTAATGATGATCGGCTCCTCCCTTCCATTGGTGTTCGTCTCCCTGGGGCAGATGTTTATGTTAGTAGTCAGCGACATCAACTTAGGCGTAGGAAATGCGATGGGGCTGGTCAGTGTGATCGCGGCGACTTTTATGGTGCAGAGCTTTGGCCTTGGCCTCTTGGCGATGCTGGGATTTTTAGCAGTGTATAGCCTGACCGCGGTACTTATCCATAAAAGGAACATGCCTTCCATCGTAGTCAGCCTGGGGATGTCCAGCGTATGGCTTGGGGCCGCGCTCCTGATACAGGAGACGCCGGGAGGAAGCTGCCCGGAGTGGCTGTTAAAGATATTTTATCTGAAGACGCCTGTTTTTCCGGTCCAGGTATACATTTGTGTATTGGCTGCGGCTCTCGCTTACTGGCTTGTATTCCGGTTTAAATACGGAATGGTGATCCGTGGCATCGGTGATAACCCAGGGTCGGTAACAAAACGCGGATGGTCCTACTTCCTGGCTCGTGTAATGGCTTATGTGCTTAGTGGCATCTTCATCCTTCTTGCAGGGCTTGCCTTTGTATACCAGGGACGGGGATCTGATGCGACGAGCGCGGCATCTTACCAGATGCAGAGCATCGCAGTGGTGCTTTTAGGAGGATGTGCTTTTTCAGGCGGTATCGTGGAGCCTGTTGGCGTTGTAGCTGGGGCGGTGTCTATTTCATTAATATCATCAATCCTTACGATGCTTCAGATCCACAGTGATTATAGAACGGCGATCATTGGTATCATTCTAATCGTTGTATTGTTCTATCGTGCAATGATGAAAAGGAGGAGCGCATAATGGGTAAAGGTTTAAAACTTACAGCGAAACATACATGGATATGGCCTTTTGCAGGATGTGTCGTTTTATCTGTGGCCATTGCCCTGATCAGCGGAGGATTTTCAGGCAGGACTATTTTCCTGAATGTGACTTTGGCGTCTTTTTCCTTCTTGTTAGGCTTGTGTGAAATGTTGGTCATTACAAGCGGCGATGGCGCTATCGATCTGTGCGCCCCATATGTAGTTACGCTCTGCGCCTATATTTCAGCCAACTGGCTTCGAGATGATAAGGCGGTCCTAGGCATCTTCATCATCATTGGCGTCTGTGTGCTGATCGGGGCAGTGAATGGCCTGATCAATATTTATCTGAAAGTACACGCAATGATTGGGACGCTTGCGGTCGGTTACATTATATATTCAATTGTTTTGGTCTATTCCAAATCGGCTAATGTAAAGCCAAGCAAAACATTGATGAAATTTGCCCAGACAAACTGGGACGGGTTTTCGCTGATCACAGTCTTGTGCGTCATTTTGCTTGTTATCATGGCTGTTGTCATGTACAAGACTAAATTCGGGAAACGTCTGCATGCAGTTGGGCAGGGACATCATATTGCTGAGCTGGCAGGGATCCCGGTGAAGAAAATGTTGATGCTTGTATTCATCTTCAGTGCATTGATCGCAGGAGTGACTGGAGTTTTGCTGGGAGCCTATGTAAATGGATCTTTCCAGACTTTAGGAGATTCTTATCAGATGCCGGCGATCGCGGCTGCTCTTGTAGGAGGGACTCTCGTATCTGGAGGAAGATCCAGTGTGCTTGGGACGTTTGGCGGTGCGATCCTTCTGACGCTGCTTTCATCTATGATCAACATTATGGGAGTCGCGGCTGGCTGGCAGAAGCTTGTAGAAGGCGTTGTGATCATTTTGATCTTGGTTGCTGCAGATTCCAGGTCGAGCAGGGCTTGATTTAGAATATGGTGCGTGGAGTGTTTTAGCAAAAGTAGAAAGGAGAAACTTATGAAGAAGAGGATTTTGGCTGTAATTATGGTGGCAGTATTGGCTATGGGGGCTTTAGCAGCATGTGGCTCCGACGGTGGCACGGATGAGGCAAAGGATTCAGGACAGGAGGCCGAGGAGAGTGGAGGAGCCGATGATTATGAAGCGGCTGCATCCCGTGCAGATTGGATTGTGGCCGAGGATCTTAAGGCTCTTGATAAAGACCAGGGATATAAAGTCGGATTTACAGACAATTTTGATGGAAATACTCTCCATCAGCAGCAGGAGCGGTATTTCCAGGATCTGTGCAATTCCATGAAAGACGTAGGGATCGTCTCCGACTTTACGCTCGTAGTCGCCAACAATGACGTTGCTACTCAGGTGCAGCAGATTGAGACTTTTATTATGGATGGATGCGATCTGATCATCGTTGACCCATGTTCTTCTTCAGGGCTTGATGGAGCGATTGAGGAAGCTAAGGCTGCCGGCGCTACGGTAGTAGTGTTTAACGACGGCCCGGTAAGCTCCCCTGATTGCTATCAGCTGAATGTAGACTGTGTAGCGAACTTTGGCTCCCTTACTGAGTGGTGCTGCGAAAAGCTTGGCGGAAAAGGAAATGTGCTGATCTGCCGTGGGATCGCAGGACAGTCATATGATGCTCTTGCTTATCAGGGAATTACAGAGGCGATCGCAAAATATCCTGATATGAAGATTGTCGGAGAAGTATATGGAGAATATGACAGCACGACAGCTCAGACAGAGATCTCCTCTTTCCTGGCAGGCACGAAAGAAAAGATAGATCTTGTTTGTGGAGAGAGTGGCGATGCCTATGGCGCGGCTATGGCATTCCAGGCAGCAGGCCTTGAGATCCCGCTTATCTATGGAGGGAACAGAGGAGAGTTCCTGAACTGGTGGATGGAAGCTAATAAAGAGAACGGATATGAGACTATTTCCGGCGTGGCGACGCCATGGTTCTCAGCAGCAGCGCTGTTCCTTGGGATTGATATTCTTGACGGTGAGGATGTGCCTCAGTATATGTACTATCCTATGGATCTGATTACACAGGAGGATCTGTTCGATTTTGAAGGGATCGATGATTCAGAAGTGGCGACTTCCACTTATGACCTTTCATGGGTACGCTCTGAGCTCGAAACGCAGGATGAAGAAGCCTGCAGGCCAGAAATGGTGAAATAAGACAGAAACTGTTATATTGATGTGATGCTCCACGCGGAACAGATAGCAGAAGAGCTTCGGCCAGCCGGAAGACCGGCTGGCCGAATGGAATGTATGGCTTGACTTGTCCGTGTAAATGTGATAGGATTTATTGAAAATATAGAGCGACACGCCTTTATCGCCGGATAAAGGGATAAGCGTCAGGCTTTCTATCGTAGGCCTTTGAAGATAGAAAGCGCTGGCGTTATTTTTGCTTTAGGAGTGATAGAATGGAAGGTAGATCTTGTCTGCGTGATTTTTTCCGCTATACAATGTTAAGTGTATTAGGAACACTAGGAGTCTCCTGCTATATATTAGCCGATACATTTTTTGTATCAAAGGGGTTGGGCGCGGACGGCCTCACTGCTTTAAACCTTGCGATCCCTGTCTACAGTTTTATCCACGGCACAGGCCTGATGATTGGCATGGGAGGAGCGACAAAGTTTTCTGTCTGCAAAAGCCAGAAGAAAAGGGAAGAAGCAGATCACATTTATACGAATACTATATACCTTGCTATCTTATTTTCAGCAGTATTTTTCCTGCTTGGCTTTCTCTTTTCCAAACCATTGGCGATACTACTGGGGGCAGATAAAGATGTATTGGAGATGACGGACACGTACCTTCGCTGGATGCTGCTTTTTTCTCCAGCGTTTATTTTGAATAATGTCCTGCTCTGCTTTGTAAGAAATGATGAAAGCCCGCAGCTCTCCATGGCCGCCATGCTTGTTGGCAGCTTTAGCAATATCGCTCTTGACTATATTTTTATTTTTCCAATGCAGATGGGGATCTTCGGCGCAATATTCGCAACCGGGCTGTCTCCGGTCATCAGCATTGCCCTTATGTCTCCTCATTGGATAAAAAAGAGGAATACATTTCACCTTACCAGAGCAAAGGTAAGGACGGCTATCATCGGGCAGGAGCTGTCCTTGGGCTTTCCGTCCCTGGCCGCGCAGATCTCCTCTGGGATCGTTATGATCATCTTTAACTTCATTATATTAAGGTTGGAAGGAAATACAGGCGTAGCCGCCTATGGCGTGATTGCAAATATCTCACTGGTAGTGATTGCGGTGTATACGGGGATCGCGCAGGGCGTGCAGCCGCTTATGAGCACGTTTTATGGCGTTGGAGATACAAAGCAGGCAAGAGCCTTATTACGCTATTCGCTTATAATGATGCTGGCCGTATCTTGCATAGCCTATCTGTCTATTTTTATGTTTGCACATCCGATCGCCGCTGTCTTCAACAGTGAGAATAATACAGGGCTCCAGCGCATTGCCGTGCCAGGGCTAAGACTGTATTTCCTGTCCAGCGTATTTGTTGGGTACAATATTATTCTGTCGGGATTCTTCACCTCAATAGAAAAGGTGATCCCGGCTCATGTCTTATCGATCCTGAGAGGCTTTATCCTGATCATCCCGATGGCGTTCCTTATGTCGGCATTGTGGGGGATGACGGGCATATGGCTTGTCTATCCTGTGACAGAGCTTCTCGTTGCAGTGATTGGGCTTGTGATGGATAATCGTGTACAGTATATTCAAAAATGCAGGGAAAGGTAAAATTTCCCTGTCTTGGAAGATTATGATTGTACGCCCAGAAAATGCGCGATATAATATGGTTGTGGATGTTTATTTTATCCAGAATAAAAAGATGATGATCGAATGTTGCAAGAGAGTGGAAGCGGAGAAGATTAGAAATAAGCTTAGAGAATACATGGATAACGGAGTTTAGATTGCTATGAAGATATTTGATAAATTTAAGAAGAACAGATTTTATGACGGTTTTGAGGAGTGGCTTGACGGACAGCTCCCGGGCCAGAAAGTGGACGCTGCGTCTGCCTTCTGCTTTAACTTATACGAAGATGCCGATCATCATTGGTCGGTGGAGCTGGCGGGGACAAGCAAGTTTTCAGAGGAGGACACAGATTGGGCGTGCGAGGAGGTGTTCGCTATCCGCGAACATCCATATGTAATCCAGTATGAAGGGACATTTCAGGAGGTTTTGGAAATTTTCAGGAAATGTGCCGTCGCCTATCTCGATAAAGGAAAATATAAAGACATATTGAAAGAAAAGGCAGGAGTCGGAATTGGCTTTGTAGACGGTGATTTAGAATTGCTCTATCAAAATCCAGGCTACCGTCTTTTATCAGAGTCAGATCGTCCCGATCAGGCGATGGAAGAAAGGAAAAAGCGATTTCAGAAACGGTTCGAACAAAATCTGAAATATATTAGCCAGACGGAAGTCTCCGTAGAAACGATCGAAAAGCAATTTATAAATGATGAAAAGCATCATTGTATGCCGGTAGGAAAGGCTCACTTTCCGACCGGGAGGGTTATCGTAGCCGATCCGTTAGCATATCTTCCGTCTAATAAATATTCGCCTGAATTGGAAATAAGGATCCCCATAGGCGCTTACCCTGTTGACGTCTCCGTTTACCGTAATGAAGACATCGGGATCCGTATGTGTACGGCGCGCCTGAGAATAAAAGACACGAAGCCCGTGACATATATCCTCGCGGCTCCCACAAAAGAAAGCGCAGCTGCAGCAAGGGGAGATGAAGTGCTGTCGGGCTTTCCGGTGGACGCTGGGATGATGACGATATGCGATGTAAAAGTGGCGGATGAATATCGTGAATTCCTGGATCAATGGTATCGGGAAAATCCGGGCAAAAACCACTATGACGATTACTTTGCTGCTTTCTTTGCACAAAGTTATGAGATGTTCCCTGCATATCAGAGAGAAGGCGGGGATTTTATAGTGTGGATCAACCCTATTCATCATCGCAATATGGTTATGATTGCTTCCGGCTTCGGAGACGGCTTCTATCAAAGCTATATCGGATATGATGAAAACGAAGAAGTCTGCCAGATTATTGTACCGATGGTAAATCCGGATCTGTTCGAGGATGAAGACGCCGTATTTCCTTACACATCCGCTTTGCATATTCCGGAGTGAAAATTTCAGAGGACGAGATCATGAAAAGGGCAACGGATGGTTTTCATCTATTGTGATTATTATTTATATGGCATGATAAAAGCTGATTACATTGAAGCGAAGGATAAGGCTCAATCAGAGGGGGCTACTCTTCTTTATGAAAAAAAGCAGGGACTGCCGACCCCAGAGCCGCAGCCACCAGCATCCACACAATCGCATCCAGCGGAAAGCACAGCATCAGAAGCAGTACCACCGCCACAGGCTTTTTCATCATATAGCCAAGCAGCGCCGCCGTTACCACCGCTGCCCCAAATACCGGATCGATGGCGCAGAGCATGCCCATACCATATCCGATGCTGACGCCGGAAAAAATAACCGGGAAAAGGTGCCCTCCTTTCCAGCCGCTCTGTATGCAGACATTTGTAAGAAAAAGCTTTGCGGCCCCAATGACGATTAACATGGCGGGAGCATACGCCAGATAATCTTTTGCCAGAACTTCCATCTGCGCCTCCCCTGAAAACATGCTAAACGGCACAGACATTCCAAAAGCTCCCAGACAGGCGCCCCCAAGGGCTGCACAGGCTACCACGCCATACTTCCTCTGAAGTATGCCAAAAAAGCGGTTGCTCCCTGCATGGAAGACCGTATAGACGATTCCGGCCACAATCCCGGCCGGGATCAGCACGATTACAGAAAAACGCTCCCTGTTCCCGATATCAGGCGCCGTCAGCCTTGGCAGTCCTGCGCCTCCCCCAAACAGCCTTCCCAGCAGCACAAAGACGCCAAACCCACCCAGGATCGCCATAATATATGTAACCATCTTAACCGGCCTGTCATATTCGGCCGTGCGCTCTTCCTCCACAGAAAAGCTGTAGCCAAATAAGGGAGAGCCAAAAATAACGCCCAGCGCTGCAGCCAGCCCCATCTGTGAAAGTTCCTCTATATGCTTCCCTGCATAGCGGAATTTGTTGCCCGCCCAAAAGCATAGCCCGGCAATAATCCCCGTCAGCCCGGCTTCCGGACCAAGGCTTGCGCCAAAGACCAGCGGCAGCAGAGCCGCGACGGTGCGGATCGCCAGCCGGTCGCAGGGGTACTTTCCATCCTTCTTAATGGCGGCCATGACCTCTTCCATATTTTCCGGTGAGGCGTGGAACAGCTTCTCATAGATGCCGATCACCACTCCGCCCAAAATGCAGACTACCAGCACCAGGCCAGGCGTCTGTACAAGTTTTGGCAGCCCTGTAAACAAAAACTTCTGTCCAATGTCCATCACTCTCAAAAAGGCCCATATAAAAGCGCCTATTGCCCCGCCAATACAAAGGGCAAAAAACAAAAACCGGATTTTTTTCCCCATTCCCTCGTAGTTCCTTTTCTTATTTTTTTGTATTTAATTTTGCTTCGATGCCCTGATAGACCTTTTTCATGGTGATACCCTGTACGATCGTAGTAAAGAACACGATCGCATAAGTCCCTCCCAGTACAATGTGGTAGATCGTGGGCGGAAGCATATCCTGCGTGCTCATCGCAAGGGCGACGGAAAGCCCGCCCCTTAGCCCGCCCCAGGTAAGCAGTTTCACAAAGCTCAGTTTGTCATAACCGTCCGGCAGCTTTCCGGCAAACAAAGACACTGCCCCCACACTGCCCATGCGTCCGATTAGATTGAAAAAGATCACCAGCACCGACACGAGCAGTACATTGGGCATTTGCAGGATATGCAGGAAGCTTAGCCCCAGCAGCACATACAGGATTGAATTGAGCAGATTGTCAAGAATATCCCAGAATGTATCAAACTCAGCCAGTTCCATCTTAGCGCCCTTGCTTGCCCGCAGATTGCGCTGTGCCGAAAACATTACGCCACAGACAACTGAAGCGATCGCCCCGGAAAATTCAAAATACCCGCAGAGCATATAAGACAGGGTAACTGCCAGAAGACTGGCATAGATCCGCCTTGCTCCGTCCTGCGTCCTTCTGAAGATCTGAAAGCACACGAGGCTGACGATTGCTCCCACAGCAACAGCCCCAAACAATTCGCGGAACATCACAGCGAGGAGGCCGCTTCCTCCTCCTTCCGCAGAGGCCATTCCTGAAAAGCACACGAACAGCGCCACGCCTACTCCGTCGTTGAGCAGAGACTCTCCCTCTATGATAAATCCGATCTGTTTCGGTAGATTGAATTTTTTCAGAATGCTAGTGGCAGCGATCGGATCAGTGGGCGCTGTAATACTGCCAAACATCAGGCAGACAGGCAGGGGGACGCCCAGATGCAGCAGAACGGAAGCCCCGTAGAACAGCAGGCCGTAAAATACCGCGCCCAAAAAGGTAGCGCCGATTGCGAGCAGGCTGATGATTTTGGCATGCTTTTTGAAGGACAGCAGCTTCATATGGCAGGAGCCTGCAAATAGCATAAAGCATAAAACGCCGTCCATCAAAAAGGCATCCAGATCAATCCGCCCGATTATACGCACAAGCTCCGGGAGCAATTCCACATGAAAGAGAGCGCCCACAATCAGGCAGCCCATTCCGATAATGGCCGAAAAAAGCATCAAAGCAATCTCGTATGTAAGCTTTGTGACCTTTTCATTAAAATACCCCAATATCACCACAAAGAGCAATAATACTATTACCGAACCTAAAAATCCTTCCATTGCATTCTAACCTCATTTCTCCATCTTATATTTTAGTGGCCATGACTATTTTTATCATCGATCCGTAGTACTGGCCTGCTATTTGCACTACTTCATATCCCAGCCAATTACCCTCAGTGTATAAGGGATTTATAAGACATCTGTGCCCGTATTGTCCCTTAATAAATGATTATAATATATTTGCACTGCTTTCTCAACAAAATAGTCGTCATTGATTTTTTCTTTCAGAAGATAATCGCACAGAACAAACATTCGAATTTATTCTGTACTTTTATTTTATATTCTGCTATAATAGCGAAGAAAGCAAAGTGCAGCCGGCTTAAAAAGTGACTTGAGATACATATTTTTAATAGAAACAGTTTTTGAGAATGATACGGTATGGCTGTCTATTGATCAAATGGCAGAACTTTTTCAAAGAGATAAGAGCGTTATAGGAAAGCATATAAGGAACATATTTAAAGAGGGAGAATTAGTGAAAGATTCAGTTTGGGCAAAATTTGCCTACACTACTTCTGATGGAAACATTTATCAGATGGATTATTATAATTTAGATGTGATTATTTCAGTTGGGTATCGCGTGAAATCTCATCGTGGAACACAGTTTCGTATTTGGGCGACAGGGATTTTGAAAGAATATATGAAAAAAGGATTTGCCTTAGATGATGAACGACTGAAGAATCTTGGTGGTGGAAATTATTTTGAGGAATTGTTATCTCGTATTCGAGATATCAGATCTTCAGAAAAAGTCTTTTGGAGATATATGCCATAAGTATTGATTATGCTCCAAAAGCGGAAAGTTCAATTGAATTTTTTAAACAGGTTCAAAATAAAATGCACTGGGCAGCGCACAAGCATACGGCGGCAGAAGTAATATATCAAAGGGTAGATGCTGAAAAAGATAATATGGGATTAACTTCTTGGAAAGGAGCCGAAATCAAAAGAACGGATGTAGAAATTGCCAAAAGCTATTTGAGTGAGAAAGAAATAGATGCCTTAAATAAAATAGTTCCTGCGTATCTTGACATCGCAGAAGTACAAGCCTTAAATCATGAACCTATGTATATGAAAGACTGGTTGGAAACAATAGATGATTACTTGAGGATGACGAGGAGAGATATTCTTGATACGAAAGGTAAAGTAACTCATAAGCAAGCGATTATTTATTTTAAAAATAGTAAGCTGATATGTTGACCTTCATAAAAATATTTAATTCTTTCACCTAATAAAAGTACTTGTCACCAGTTGAAAGATTGTTAGAGAAAAATAATATTGCAAAGTGGCGATAAGAGTGTCTAAAAAAGAAGGAGTAACGAAAACGAAATGAATTATGACGAGAAGAAATATATTTATGGCTTGACTTGTTATTTAGAAGTAATTGAAAAATATTATTCTCAAAATTTAAAGTTGCAAATAGGGGCAATAATGCCTTTATGGGATTCAGAGTCTCGGCAGCTTATGGCGATATTATCTAAAGAGGTTCTATTGAATAAAAAAATTAATAGTGATTATATGACTAGAGAGGTTGTGAGGAAAACGTGCGGGAATGAAAAACAAGTCAGTAAAGATGATGTAAAAAGGATATTGACTAAGTTTATTCAGCAAAGTGAAATGATTTTGTATGAGCAATATATACAATATTATTCAAGAGAAAGTTTGATTATACTTCAACAAATACTAGATTACAATTTTTTCTTATCTATGGTATTTATTGATAGGAATGATGAAAAACTCATAGCAGATGGGATAGAGGATAAGCTTGCTAGAATAATTATAGAGTCTATAGTGCTTAATAAAAAATTTGGAAAGGGATTGGAACAGGAACTTGTAGAGATAAATAATATATTGGCTTATGATAAACAAGCAATACAAAAAGGTATTTGTTTCATTAATTACTATATGCCAAAAGACATTCTAATCAAAAATGAGCAGGAAGTCCAAAGTCTATTTCGAGAAGAGCAGATTGTTGATTTATTAAATATAGTTCGAATGCTTTATAAGTTTTACACTCTGTTAGATATGTTTATGTCTGATAATGATATCAATCTGAGTATTTTAAAAGGTGAAGTGTTTGTAAAGGATACAAAATATAAGGAAAACTTTAGGGCTTTAGGGTTGGAAGAATATGAAAAAATGATAAAGTATTCTATTAATAGAGAGGAGAAAAAATGGTTAGGAGAGCATGACATAGATATAAAACGATTTTTGGGATTAAACTTAGAGGAAATTGACACACTATTAAAACAAATAAATGCTTATATAAATGATGGTTTTTCATGGATATTATTTAAAAATGATGAGTTAGGAGTCGTATTTAAAGGCTTGAAAGTTGAAACAAAAGATATGCAGAAATTTTGCTCATATTTTGTATTGGAGAAAAAAAGGCCTAAGCAAAATAGTGCGTTTGGTCATGAAAAGAGTTCTATAAAGCCGATACTTAAGTATGGGGAAAATATCTGCTATACTACTACATATATGTTGCAGATTGGAATAATGCGTTTATTAGCGGATATAGTTATTGGTCAGACCGCAAATGATGAACTAAATAAAATTATACAAAAAAAAGTACATGAAGATAGGAGATATTTTGAGAATGAGGTTGTGGAAGAAATAAAAAAACTATCCTTAAATATAAAGATAAAACGATCGGTTACTAATGTGTGTGGAGAAGAATTACCCGGAGAAATTGATATAATATGTTTATTTCAAAATGTGGCTTATATTTTGGAATGTAAGGCTGTAGGGTTAAAATACACAATGAAAGAAGAACAAAATTTTATTAGAAATTTTACAAAAGGAGGAAAATCATTTTGTGGGAAAATGGATGGCAAATTGAAGTTTCTTCGTGAAAACATAGAATTGTTGGAGAAAGAATTTGATGATACACGGATTGACGATATTCAAGGTGCATTTGTAATTAAATACCCTTCACATATTTTAGAAAAAAGAAATTTACCATTTCCGGTTGTACATATAAGCCATGTGGATGAAATTTTTGGATGGAGGTAAAAAAATAAATTCATTACATGCGCGTGGTGAATTAAAAGGAGAAGCTATAGGAAAGAAGTATCATTTTGCGTTGTTTGGTGTTGTTTAGTCCTCAAAATCCAGTTTTCCCAAGGGATACTGCGTAATGTGACTTTTGTGGTAAGAATTCGTAATGGAGAATTTTTTCGGATTGCTAAAGTCGGAGCTATTATACCTCTGAGAATTTAATTCTATGGATGATGGTTTGACACATATTGAAGTAAAAGTAGAAGATGAAATTGTCTGGTTGACAATAAATCAGATGTCAGAATTACTTGAAAAATCTAGATCAACTATAAATGAGCATATTTTAAATGTTTTTTCAGAAGGAGAATTACTCAAATCGGAGTCTGTAAGAAAAATCAGAAATTCCGATTTTTCTACAAAACCTACAAACTATTATAATCTTGATGTTATAATTTCTATAGGATATCGTGTGAAGTCTATTCGAAGAACACAATTTCGTCGGTGGGCAACAGAACGCTTAAAGAAATATATGATTAAAGGGTTCACGATGGATGATGAACGGTTAAAAGGAAATGGTGGTGGAAGCTATTGGAAAGAATTACTTGACCGAATTAGAGATATTCGCTCATCTGAAAAAGTTCTTTATCGTCAAGTACTTGATTTATATGCCACAAGTTTTGATTATAACCCTCATAGTGATGAATCAATACGTTTTTCAAGATTGTACAGAATAAATTGCATTTTGCAGCGCATGGCCATACGGCGGCGGAAGTGATATATGAAAGAGCCGATGCTGAGAAACCTTTTATGGGATTAACTTCTTTTGCAGGCGGACTGCCAGCGTTAAAAGATATCAGTGTTGCAAAGAATTATCTTTTGGAAGATGAAGTGAAGATACTAAATAATCTTGTTTCAGGTTATTTTGACTTGGCTGAAATTAATGCGATTGAGCATAAACCAATGTACATGAATGATTATGTGGAACAATTAGATTTAGTACTATCTTCTGGCAATCGGAAATTACTAACTGATGCAGGAAAAGTGAGTCACGATCAGGCTGTTAAGAAAGCGAAGAGTGAATATAGAAAATATCAGGAAAAAACAATTTCTCCTGTGGAAGAAGCCTATATAGAGACCATTAAAGATGCGAATAAAAGTGCGAAACAAGGTACCAGAAGAAAATAGATGATGAACTAGAGAGGTATAGAAATGAGAAAACATCCTAAATTATTTATATCGTATTTACATGACAATGAAGAACATAAAGCAATTGAAAAATTTGAATTATAAGACGTTGCAGAGGGAGGCTGAAAGTGAAGTTGAAAAAACTCTTAATAATTCAATCAGAAATACAAAAGCAATTAAAACTTTCCAGAAGCAAAGTTCAGAGAACTATACCCACCTGGGCATCCCGTAATACATACCCCTTATCGGGGTGGACGGACTCTGTCCGATAATCTATGAAAAAATTGGTAAACGAAGAAGTGATTGAGAATACAGGTTCACACAGAAAGTGTTATTGGAAAGTTAAACTATGAAGTTGTGAGGGTAGAGCCGCCCAGAAAAGCACAGAACAAACATTCGAATTTATTCTGTACTTTTATTTTATATTCTGTTATAATAGCGAAGAAAGCAAAGTGCAGCTGGTGTAAAAAACGCAGTAGTTGTTTAAAATAGGAATATTCCATTATTCAGGAGAAAAAGTAATGGATCATTTTGAACTAGTATCAGAATACAAGCCCGCAGGCGATCGACCGGCTTGTGAAAGGCTTTAAAGAGGGCAACCAATGCCAGACTCTTCTGGACGTCACAGGCTCCGGCAAGACATTTACAATGGCGAACATCATCCAGCAGCTGAATAAGCCGACGCTGATCATTGCACATAATAAGACATTGGCGGCGCAGTTGTACGGGGAATTCAAAGAATTCTTCCCGAATAACGCAGTAGAGTATTTTGTGTCCTAATTTAGGGACAGGGTGAAAAACGCATTATCTTGTATTATTTGGTGCTGATTGTACCGTATTTTGTGGACAAGATGGGGAATTATAGACGAAATAACACTAGGCGGACGGGTGGAGTTTGTGACTTGGATTTATGTAATGGATGAGATAATATGAGATGGTACAAAATAGCAAAGATAACGACATTTGAGAAAAAATATGGGAAACGGAAATCGTAGCAAGCAAGGAAGCGGTTAAAACATGAACCATAGTCGAACCATAGTCAAAAAGCAGAGGTATTAACTAATGAGGATATAGATATCGAAAGGCTATGTGCCAATACAGTAGCTTTAGTGAAGCATGCAAGAAATATTGCTGTTCAACAAGTGAATATGATTCAATTGCTTACTTATTATACTATTGGGAAATGGATTATAGAAGTGCAGCAAAAAGGTGAAACAAGAGCAAGATAGGTAGCCAAGTTATTAAAAGGCTATCTGAAGAAATGAAAAAGAATTTTGAAAGAGGATTTTCGGAGGATAGTTTGAAAAATGTGCGGAAGTTTTATCTGACCTATAAGGATAGAATTGACGAAACAGTGTTTAGCCTTTTTGAAGAGAAACCGCCCTTCATAGTATCATGGTCACACTATTTGCAATTAATGCGAATAGAAAATGAAGATGAAAGAAGTTTCTATGAAATTGAATCAGCAAAATCAGGGTGGAGTGTACGTACTCTGCAAAGACAATACAACTCCAGTCTTTATGAAAGGTTGGCACTTAGCCGAGATAAAGAGGCTGTTTTACAGTTGGCAAAGAAAGGTAACATTATTACAAAACCGGAAGATATTGTAAAACAGCCAACAGTATTAGAATTCTTAGGAATGGAAGAAAAAACTAAATATTCAGAAACAGATTTAGAAACAGCAATTATTGATAAATTGCAGAAATTTTTGTTGGAAATGGGAAAGGGATATCTATTTGAATCCAGGCAAAACGTTTTACCTTTAATGAAGATAGTTATTATGTTGATTTGGTGTTCTATAATCGTCTTTTTCGGTGTTATGTGTTGATTGATTTAAAAGTGGATAAATTAACACATCAAGATATTGGACAAATGCAGATGTATGTAAATTATTACGATCGATATGAGAAATTGGACCATGAAAATCCAACGATTGGTATTTTGTTATGTAAAGAAAATAGTGATGCATTAGTGGAGATTACACTACCACAAGATGCCAATATATATGCATCCAAATATAAATTGTATTTGCCAGATAAGAAACTGCTACAAGATAAGTTGCGGCAGTGGATACAGGAGGCTGATGTAGAATAATAAAGGGATAGATGCATTTGAAAGATAAAACATTAAAGAAAATCACAAATACTTATGGTTGGATGTAATTAAGATAAATTCACGAAAAGAAAACTTTGGTTTAAAAATGAAAGAAATGAGAGTGTGCTGGAGAATGATTAAGAATATACACTTAAGAAATTATCGTTGTTTTGAAAATAGTAAAATAAACTTTAAAGATATATCTGTTATAGTTGGAAAAAATAACGCAGGAAAATCCTCTTTAATTGAGGCTCTGAGATTAACAGCACTATCAGTACGAAAATGCAAATATACTACATATAAAGATTTACCGGAAGAGTTTAAACTTCCAATACGAGAAAAAGGGTTTCGCTTAGAGGTAGAAAAATTAAAAATCGATTTAAGAGGAATTATATATAGGTACGAAGATTCAATTGCAAGTATTACTGTGAAATTTAATAATGATGCAGAAATATGTATTTATGCAAATAGATCATATATATATGCAGTATTACATGACCAAAATGGGAAATGTGTTAAGACTAAAACAAAAGCGATAGAAATATTTCCATTTAGCGTTTCGATTCTTCCCCAGATTGGACTAATTAAAGAAAATGAAAAAAGACTTACGGAAGAAACAATTGAAAAAGATAAAGAAACCTATTTATCGTCAAGGCATTTTAGAAATGAAATATATAATTATAAAAGTAGTTTTTGGAAAGACTTTGTTCAATTGACTGAGAGTACTTGGCCGGGATTACGCATTAATGCAATAGATTATGATCCTATCCAAGATATATTATCTTTGTATGTAACTGACACAGATTTTTACGCTGAAATTGGACTGATGGGAAGCGGTTTGCAAATGTGGCTGCAGATTATCTGGTTTTTAGCACGTACAAGAAGGAATGAAACAATTATACTTGATGAGCCGGATGTATATATGCATCCGGATCTTCAGAGAAAACTTATTAGGTTAGTAAAAAATAGATATCCTCAAGTTATTATTGCAACACATTCCATAGAAATAATATCAGAAGTTGATCCAGGCAATATTATCACTATGAATAAAGAAAACAGAAAAATGCATTATACGACAGATTTGCAGGCCGTACAAAAAGTTGTTGATGAAATTGGCACAGTAAGCAATTTGAGTTTGATGAGGCTAGGCGATGCTAGAAAATGTATTTTTGTTGAAGGAAAAGACTTGAAACTTTTAACTAAGATTGCGGAAGTTATTTTTGGAAAGAAAATAACTTCTCTGGAGACTTTACCCCATGTTGCGCTAAATGGTTTCAATAATTTGAGAGAAGCATTTGGTGCTTCAAAATTATTTTATGATGAAACAAAAGGTATGATACAGTGTATTTGCTTGTTGGATAGTGATTACTATCCAAGGGATATGATAAAGAAAAGATGTGATGAAGCATCTGCTAATCATTTGAAACTTCATATATGGAAACGAAAAGAAATAGAAAACTATTTATTAGAACCAGAAGTACTATTTCGTATATCAAAACAATCACAGGAAAAATACGATGCTTTTATGAAGGAGTTGGAAGAAGTTGCTGATGAATTTAGAGATCGAGTGTTTGATCAATATGCAGAACATATTTTAAAATACAAAAAGATAGATATAAGTACAGCGAATTCGGAAGCAAGAGAGTATATGAAAAATAATTGGACAGATCTGAAAAATAAGTTAAGTATGGTTGGAGGTAAAGAATTTATAAAATGTTTAAACAAGTGGTTTGGAAAAAAATATAATAAAGGATTAACAATACCAAAAATAATATCTGAATTTCAGAAAGATGAATTTGATGATGAGATAGTAAATGTTATTACTGAGATATGTTGAATAGGGAAGTCATAGGATACCCTAGATATTTTACTAAAATAAAGCCTATTAATAGAATATTTGGAGGTGTATGATATAATTGAGGCGCGAACAGTTAGAAAATTAACAGGAAAAACAAATCCACAGTAAACAGATATTTACAACAGCTTATAGAGTTAGATATCATAGAAAGCCAAGGAAATTTAGTTTCTACGAGTTACAGAAGGAAATTAAGTGATTTTGGAATTTAGTATTATTTGTAAGTCAATTACCGAGTTTTGCTCGGAGGTTCAAATATAGGAGAACTCAATGGATCAATTTGAATTAGTATCGCAATATCAGCCGCAGGCGATTGACCGGCTTGTGAAAGGCTTTAAAGAGGGCAACCAATGCCAGGCTCTTCTAGGCGTCACAGGCTCCGGCAAGACATTTACAATGGCGAACATCATCCAGCAGCTGAATAAGCCGACGCTGATCATTGCACATAATAAGACATTGGCGGCACAGCTGTACGGGGAATTCAAAGAATTCTTCCCGAATAACGCGGTGGAGTATTTTGTCTCCTAGAGTGTTTGGGGGTTCAGAAGCCTGATATTTGGTGCTTTTTCGTGCTGTTTGGTACGGATTTTGCGGACGAAATAGCGGGAGACGGATTATATGATACTAGACGGGGGAATGGAATTTGTGACTTTTTGCAATAAATATTCGTAATGAGAGATTAGAACTAAAATGAGGGAAAGCAGATGTTAGATGAATTGACTTTTTATAAAAGGTATTTTGCTTGTTTGATGAAAGACGCAACCGATTATAAAATAAATTTTTTACATACGATAATTCAAGATAGAAAAATATATAAATTCATAGCATTTGATTCAAGTGAGAACTTGAATAAAATTAAGAGGAATGGTATTCAGAATGAAGTGCTATGGTTTTCTCATTATATATATTTGAACGATAAAGCGGAATTTATGGAGGAAATCACATGAATATAAAGAAAATAGTTGGAGTAGGTTTTGGACTTGTAGCCACAGGATTGGGAATATACAAATTATTGAGTGAAAATGAACCACAAAAATATAGTAGCAAATGGTTTGAGACGGTAGGGGATGACGTGTTGAATACTGAACGAGAAATTGTAAGAAAGCGATATTGTTCTGCTGGTGATGATTTTTCGTTAGCTGTTAGTTTGGAAAATTTACTGAGTAGATTTAATTCCGTGTTAAGTAAAAGAGCGTGGGGAGATGAAATCCCGCACGGACCAAGTTATCATAGGGAGCATGGATATAACTTGTTCAAAGAGGACTGATTGCTCTTATTGATAATTAGCAAAAGAGAGGAGCACAAAATGACCAGAGAGGAATTAAAGAGTCAAATTGATGAATTGATGCGACAATATGCAGATGAAGAAATTGATGGGGCTACTTATTTTCAGAAGATGATGGAGTTAACCACATCATTTCAAAATGAAAGTCAAGAAGATTAAATAGAGTGCTTATTCTATACCCTTTTTTGAACAGTTCCTTAAACCAAGCGAATGAGCAAACAACCCGCAAGGGGTAGCAGGGGTAGCCGAGCCGGTCAACGGTCGAGATAAACGACGCTACAGCGCCGCCGTTGACAGTCTCATCTTCCCCTGCTGATGGGTAATCAAGCGGACAAAAGCAGCAAGTGCTTTCGCCCGCCCTGATGATGAGGCTATATTATCCGATAGAGCCTTCCTAAGCGCGTATATATGCGGCTTAATAGGTACGAAAACATCAAAGGTAAGCAATTATATTACTACCCCTCAAAATGACGTTCTACTGCGTGACAACCAGTTGTTGCTTGACGCTTTTTTGACGCCCGCGCTTACAAAAGAAAGACATAAAGAGATATAAGGGTTTTTAAGAAGAAATGGCGCAAAGCCTTGATTTAAGCCACTTTCGGAAGTTATCCATAAACATTTATTAGGAAATATAAGACCAGTTTCATCTATTTAATCAATAAAAACTTATATAAAGAACCCTACATACCCGATTGGTTTTCAATACGAGAATCAATCGGTTTTTTTATGCCTAAATTTTCTACATAGCCATTTCTCGCAAAGGAGTGGCTATTAAATTTTAAAGGAAGGAGGAAATCAAAATGCACTCACAGAGTATGACATCGAAATGCAAAGTGATTGCCATAGCGAACCAGAAAGGCGGAACCGGAAAAACGACCACAACTGTAGACTTAGGTGTCGGGCTGGCAAAGGAGGGAAACAGAGTGCTTCTGGTAGACGTCGATCCGCAGGCTTAATTATTCGCTATACTAACATTAGTCGCAGAGATGCGGCATACAAACCATATACGACAGGAGGTGAAAAAGTGGCTAAACGAAAGGGTTTTGAGCGTTTCACTGCTTTGTATGAGCGATTATCACGAGATGATGAACAGCAAGGCGAAAGCAACAGTATTTCCAATCAAAAGCAGTATCTCGAAGATTACGCCCTTAAAAATGGTTTTGGCAATATAAAGCATTACACCGAAATGTAAATTGCAAAATTGATACAATCGGTCAGGTTCAAACAACGGAAAACTGATAGAATTAAAGGCTTTTAATTGATTAAGTGTGTTTGAAAATCGTTATAGTCTTTACCATTACTTTTAAAACCAAAGGCAAATAAATAGAGGGGGTTCATTTTTGAACCCCCTCTAAATGTATTTGAACCCTGTGTTCAAGAATAATGAACCCTTTTCTTAGTCTTATCTAATGCAAATTCCTATATTCTTTCGGAGCATATCCTGTTTTTTCTTTAAAACATTTTCCGAAATGGCTCAAATGATGGAATCCGACCTTAGATGCAATGTCGCCAATCGGTTCATCCGTAGATTTGATGAGCGAGGCGGCTTTGGAAAGCCGGTATTCCATCAGGTATTTGTAAGGTGTTGTCTGCAGGCTCACTTTGAAACAGCGCAGACATTCCGATTTGCTTACATGTCCGCTCTTTGCCAGGTCGTCAAGGGAGATTTCTTCTGAATAATGACTTTCAATGTAACTTAAAAAATTCTGCATCCTTATATGGAGCGAATCAGTCTGCCTGGCGGGAGGAAGAAGGAGATTTTTCTGGATTTCGAGCCATAGGGAAGAAAGCTGAACAAGCACTTCATATGCATAAAACTCTGTTTTATCCTTTTCAAGGGAAACAAGTTCCCGGAGCATATTTAAAACTCTGCTGTGCCACCCGGTTTTTTCAGTAAAAGAAAAAACTGGCAGCTGCACATTTGTGACAATGTTATCTACAAGTTTTCCGGCGGGGCTTTCAAAATAAAATTTTAGAAAATAGTCAGGAAAAATAAAACTGTTATAGTGGCAGGAGCCTTCCGGCATGACAAGATGGACAACATTTTTATTGATGAAAACAGCCTCCCCTGCGTAGAGTATCATTTTCTCATCCAGTGTCTGGACAGTCACGCTTCCGTTTAAAATGTAAATGAACTGCAGGTCATTGTGCCAGTGCATAACACGGAACCCAGGATTTTTCGGATAGCCCCTGTCGTTAATAACATTAAGTACAAGGTAAGGAAAGTCTGTATCCGCATTCAGATTTACAGAGTTGATATAGCTGTCCTTAACGGTCATAATCCTTCTCCTTTACAAAAATTGAAGATATAATTATATTTTTTGGCGATATTCTGCTAAATAACAGAAAAACTTTATGATATAATTATAATGCGGAAAATCAAAAATGTCAAGTGTCCACAGCATCCGCGATCACGAGAAGATCATGGAGAAATGCTTTTATAAATACCATGTCCGAAAACAGCGAGATTTAAAAATTTCTATAAGTTATACTGATAGTGGAGGAAAAGGAGGGAACGCCATGAAAGGATCAGATGATGCTCTTTATGAGGCATTTAAGTCTAAAGATACACGGTTTGACGGACGTTTTTTTGTAGGGATTTCATCGACTAAAATCTACTGCCGCCCCGTATGCCGGGCAAAGCAGGCAAAACGGGAAAACTGTACATTCTTTTCTTCGGCAGCACAGGCAGAAGCGGCAGGTTTCAGGCCGTGCCTCCTGTGCCGCCCGGAACTTGCACCGGGAAATTCTGTGGCAGATGCACGCTCCATGCTTGCACGTAAGGCGGCAGCCTTTTTGGAAGAGAACTGCGGCAGCGGACAGAACCTTCCAAAAATCGCAGAACAGCTCGGCTGTACAGACAGGCATCTTCGGCGAGTTTTTATGGAAGAGTATCACGTTTCGCCGGTACAATATCTGCAGACCTGCCGGCTCCTGCTCGCTAAAAATCTCCTGACCGATACCTGTCTGTCTGTGCTGGATGTGGCAATGGCATCAGGGTTTGGGAGTCTGCGGAGGTTAAATGAACTGTTCCAGAAGCATTACGGGCTTTCTCCGACAGCACTCAGGAAAAAGGCTGCGCAGGGAAAGACGCATGCACAGGAAGTAACGGTTGGTATGGGATATCGTCCGCCTTACCGGTGGGAAAAAATGCTGGAATTTCTTGCGCAGCGTGCGATCCCAGGAGTTGAAACTGTAAAGGCTGGATGCTATATGCGTACCGTCTGCATCATGGACAGAAACGGGAGAAAAAACTGCGGGTGGGTATGCGTCAAAAACGATCCAGAAAAAAACAGGATCATGGCTACCCTCAGTGATACACTGGTTCCCGTCCTTCCACAGATACTGGCGCGCATACGCAGGCTGTTTGATCTGCACTGCAGCCCGGATGCCATAAATGAAACGCTGCAGTCTATGAACGATGTATCGCCTTGCCTCTGGGAGCCGGGGACACGTATCCCAGGCTGTTTTGACTCTTTTGAAATGTCAGTACGTGCAGTTTTAGGGCAGCAGATTACGGTAAAGGCAGCAGGCACACTGGCCGGAAAGATCGCCAAGACCTATGGAACACCTGTTTCCACCGACATTGACGGGCTTACGCATCTGTTCCCTTCGGCAGAGGATATTTCTGCCCTGAGTGATAACATAGAGGAATGTTTCGGAGTATTAGGGGTGATTGCATCCAGATCAAGGTGTATCCTTGCCCTGGCACAGGCACTGACTGACGGCAGGATAAGGCTGGATCTGTGTGCCGACCCGGAAATGGAGATAAAAAAACTGCTCCAGGTGAAAAGTATCGGAAACTGGACAGCAAGGTATATTGCAATGCGGACAATGGGCTGGACCGATGCCTTTTTGGAAACGGATGCAGGGATCAAGAAAGCACTGCCGTCCTATTCAGAAAAGGACTTGATAAAATTGTCTGAACGCTGGAGCCCGTGGCGCAGCTATGCCACAGTGAGTTTATGGAACTCGCTGTAAATATCTAAGAAATTATAAGAAAGAAGGCAGAAGAAGATGAAGTTTGATTTTGAAACGATGCCGGACCGGCGGGGAAAGGATTCCATTGCCGCCGACATGAACGAGAATGATTTCTGGCCGATACCGAGGGGGATTACAAAACCGGGATTTGATAAAATCCCAATGTGGATTGCTGACATGAATTTTCCAACCGCCCCCGCTGTTACAGAAGCCCTTATAGAGCGTATCGGACATCCGGTCTATGGGTATTTCGTTCCTGGGGATGAATATTATGATGCCATTATCAGGTGGCAGAAACAGTCTCATGGCGTGGAATGTCTGGCTCAGTCTGATATTGGCTATGAAAATGGCGTGCTGGGCGGGGTCACCAGCGCCCTGCGGGTGCTGTGTTCGGATGGGGAGCCTGTTTTGGTGCATTCCCCTACATACAGCGGCTTCACAACGCAGCTTGAACGAAATGGCTTCCGTATTGTGCTCAGTCCTCTAAAACAGGATGAAGGCGGTATCTGCCGCATGGATTTTGCGGATATGGAATCCAAAATAAAGAAATTTCAGATTCACACAGCCTTATTTTGTTCGCCGCATAATCCGTCAGGAAGAGTATGGGAGCAGTGGGAGCTTGAAAAGATGATAGAGCTTTTTGAGGCAAATGATGTCTTTGTCATCTCAGACGAGATATGGTCAGACCTTGCCCTGTTTGGGAACAGGCATATCCCGCTCCAGTCGGTATCGGATGCAGCGCGTGAACGGACAGTGGCGTTCTATTCCCCGTCAAAGACATTTAACCTTGCCGGGCTGGTTGGCAGTTATCATATTATCTATAACCGTTATCTCAGAGAACGGATCAGGCAGTATGAATCGCTGTCACACTATAATGAAATGAATGTTTTGTCTATGCGGGCGCTGGTCGAGGCTTATCGGACGCAGGGACGCCTCTGGATGGAAGAATTGAAGCGTGTGCTGGAAAGAAATATTCTTTATGCTTGTGATTTTATACAGACAAATTTTGAAGGGGTTTCGTTTTTCCGTCCACAGGGCACTTATATTCTGCTGCTTGACTGCATGGAATGGTGCAGGAAACACGGGAAGACAGCGGAAGAACTGCAGGAAGCAGGCATTGCGGTTGGAGTGGTCTGGCGGGAAGGCAGTGCGTTCCATGTGCCGTATGGGATACGGATGAACCTGGCCCTGCCGTATGGAAAGCTGGCCGAAGCCTTTGAAAGGCTGAAAAAATATGTATTTACAGCTAAATGAAAATAGAGGCAGTTCAGAAAGGAGAAAGTGAAGTGCAATATACAACAACGTATCAGTCACCCGTTGGTGAAATACTGCTCGCCGCCGATGAGACCGGCCTGACGGGGCTGTGGTTTGACGGGGAGAAGTTTTATGCGGACAGCCTTGACCCGGAACATGAAGAAAAAGAACTTCCGGTTTTTGGAACCGTAAAAAGATGGCTGGATATCTATTTTTCCGGCCATGAGCCGGACTTTATGCCGCCCGTACATATGATCGGCACACCTTTTAGGCTCACCGTATGGAAACTCCTGCTCCAGATCCCATATGGGGAAACAATTACCTATGGGGAGCTGGCAAAGATGGTAGCGAAGGAAAAAGGGATCGCCCATATGTCTGCACAGGCGGTAGGCGGCGCCGTAGGGCATAATGAGATATCCATCATTGTGCCATGCCACCGTGTTGTCGGTTCAGACGGAAGCCTGACAGGATATGCGGGAGGAGTGGATAAAAAAGAGAAGCTTCTTTCGCTGGAAGGCGCAGACATGGAAAACTTTTTTGTTCCGACAAAAGGGACGGCATTATAAGCGATGGGACGGATTTTAGATGAGAACCTGGTCTTTGAAATCCTTTCCGTGGTGGATGAGATTCCGCCTGGCTGTGTTGCCACTTACGGACAGATTGCGCGTCTGATTGGGCGTGATAAAAATGCACGGCTTGTGGGAAGGACGCTTGGAATGGCTGGATTTTATGGGGATTATCCCTGCCACAGAGTGGTAAACCATGCAGGGCGGCTGGTTCCGGGATGGCAGGAACAGAAACACCTTCTCCGCCAGGAAGGCGTCCTGTTCCGGGACGCTTCCCATGTTGACCTGAAACGCTGCCAGTGGGATTGCTGAAGAAATTGATGGAAGGAGAAAAGAATATATGCTGTATACAATGCGTTATGTATCCCCAATCGGAACGCTCCTGCTTGTGGAAAAAGAACATGCACTGGCGGGAGTCTGGATGGAGGGACAGAAATATTTTCTTGGTTCCTTGCAGGGTGAAGTGCAGGAAGAAAATATAGATTCAAAGGTTTTGTGCCAGGCAAAAGACTGGCTGGACAGATATTTTAAAGGAGAAAAGCCGGATATCTGTGAACTGCCCCTGAATCCGGAAGGGAGTGAATTTCGGAAAGCGGTATGGAAAATCCTTTGCAAAATTCCATATGGGCAGACCATGACCTATGGGGAAATCTCTCAGGAGGTTGCAGCCAGCCGCGGAATTGAAAAGATGTCTGCGCAGGCAGTAGGCGGCGCAGTGGGACATAACCCGATATCCATCATCGTCCCCTGCCACCGTGTGGTCGGAACAAACGGGAGCCTGACAGGATATGCAGGAGGACTTGAAAAAAAGATAAAGCTCCTCGCCTTTGAAGGGGTTGATATGGAGAAACTGTTTGTCCCGGCAAAGGGAACGGCTTTATAGTATGGGGAGGCTGAAAAGGCAATGACAAGAGAAGAAAAAGTAAAGGCAATGCAGGAACGGAAAAAAGACTGCGATGGGATATTTTATGTAGCTGTACGCACCACGGGGATCGTGTGCCTTCCAAGCTGCCCGGCAAAGCCGTTAGCAAAGAATGTTGAATTTTATGACAGCCTGGGGGAAGCCCTGAAAGCGGGTTACAGACCGTGCAAGCGCTGCCGTCCGGAATGTTTTGCCGCTCATCCGGAAGGATTGGAGGGATAAAGAGCAGATGGAAATAGATGTTGTTTTGACAAAAGAGCTGATAGAGCTCCTCGTGGAAGGTGGGGCGGATTTAGCTGCTGTGGGAGATTTATCGATGCTGCCGGACAAAGTACGGTATGGGCTTCCTGTGGGAGTCAGTGTAGCAGTGAAATATCCGAAAGATGTTATCCGAGGGATTTCCGAACTTCCTACACAGGAATACCGTGACTGGTATGGTTCCCTGAATGACCGGCTGGACTGTCTGGTTACGGATGGCGCTGAATTTCTTCAAAAGAAAGGCTATCATGCGGTTGCTAATACAAGGGCACGGGTTGGCGGTTATGATGAAAGCTGTCAGACGATGCTGCCCCACAAGACCGTGGCGACGCGTGCGGGAATAGGATGGATCGGAAAATGCGCACTTCTTATAACGGAGCAGTACGGTTCAATGGTACGTCTTTCATCCATCCTTACAGATGCGCCCTTAGCCGTATCAGAAGCGGTCAGCCAGTCCCGGTGCGGAAGCTGCATGGTGTGCAGGGATGCCTGCCCTGCCGGGGCAATCTATGGTACAGTATGGAATGTTTCTGTGGGGCGGGAGAAACTGTTTGATTACCAAAAATGCAGGGAGATGGCTATGTCACGCTCCGAGCGTGGTTTCGGAAAACGTGAAACCCTCTGTGGGAAATGTATTGAGTCCTGCCCATATACAAAAAGATATCTTGGGCAGGCGTGAAGGGAGAGGTATGTATGCTTATCAATATCAGCGGTCGGACAGACATCGTAAACCATTATTCAGACGGGATGTTCAAACGGTTTGAAGAAGGCTATGTCCTGTCCCGTAATTCATTGTTCCCCAATTCCGTAAGACGGTATGAACTGACGCCGGAGAAAGTAGACTGCGTTATTTTCGGTTCTAAAAACTTTGCACCGGTACTGGAGCGGATACATGAGATCACAGAGAAGTTCCCCACCTATTTTTATTATACAATCACGGCGTATGGAAAGGATGTGGAACCGGGGGTTCCGGACATTGATTCGAGTATAGGCACGTTTTTGAAACTGGCTGATATCGTCGGCCCACAGCGTGCCGCATGGCGGTACGACCCAATCCTGCTGACGGAAAATTATACAGTGGATAAGCATATTGAGACTTTCCGTTATATTGCAGGGAGGCTTGGCGGCAGGTTCGACCGGTGCATTTTCAGTTTTGTTGAGATGTACAAAAAGCATGAAACAAATTTTCCGAAGCTTATCCCCCTCACAAATGAAAATAAAGATGAAATTGCAAGAGGGATCGGAAGGATAGCTTCAGAAGAAGGGTTTATCCTCCAGACCTGCGGACCCGAAGAGGATTATGCAAAATATGGGATACAGACTTCCGGGTGTGTCACGCTGGATATTTTGGGGAAAGCAAACAACCTCCAGTTTCGGAAACTGAAGCACAAAGGTTTCCGTAAAGGGTGTCACTGCATGGAAAGCAGGGACATTGGCGCTTTGAACAGTTGCGTGAATGGCTGCAAATACTGTTATGCCAATAAAAATGCACAGCTTCCCCGTGAAAACTGCGCCCTGCATGACCCGGATTCTCCGCTTCTGATCGGACACCTGAAACCGACGGACCGGCTGGAAGAAGGCTCACAGAAAACATTCCTTGCAAAGCCTGTCAGGGGTGAAAACAATGCATGACATATGGAACCCCTGGCACGGGTGCGTCAAGTGCAGCGAAGGATGCGACCATTGCTATATGTACTTTCTGGACAGGATTAGGGACCAGGATGGTTCCCACATTTATAAAACGAAAACAGGATTCCGTAAGCCGATCCAGAAAGACCGGCAGGGGCGGTATAAAATACAGAGCGGAGAAACGCTGCGGGTATGTATGACATCGGATTTTTTTCTGGAAGAAGCCGACAGGTGGAGGGATGAGGCGTGGGATATGATGAGGCAGCGGAAAGATGTGGTTTTCTTTCTGCTTACCAAACGTCCGCAGCGGGTAAGGGAATGCCTGCCTTTCGATTGGGGCGGCGGGTGGGAGAATGTGTTTTTTAATGTCACCTGCGAAAACCAGCGCCGGGCAGATGAACGCATTCCGGTTTTGCTGGAGCTTCCTTTTAAACACAAAGGGATTATGTGCGCGCCTTTTATCGGCCCGGTCAGTATGCGGAAATATCTGGAAAGCGGACAGATTGAACGGGTGAAATGTGGCGGGGAAAACTATGGCGGTGCACGCCCCTGTTATTTTGACTGGGTAAAATCGCTGCACAGGGAGTGCATGGATTTTAATGTGACCTTCTGTTTTATTGAAACCGGGACAGTGTTTGTAAAAGACGGCAGGACTTACCGTATGCCCGATAAACGGGTGCAGAGTGAAATGGCATACAAATCCGGGATGAATTTTCAGGGAAAGCCGATGGAATTTGCACTGTATGATGACTGGGGATATCCCATACCGAAGGAACATCGGCATAAGCCGCAGTTTCGGGAACGGTGCGATACCTGCGGACGGCAGATGGTCTGCAACGGCTGCAGCAATTGTGGGAATTGCGAGAAGAAAAAAAGATGGTAAGAAGGAGGTCATACGGCAATGGAGTGGAAAGACGGCAGGACACGGTGTAAATGGGCAAATCCAAATAATGACGCTTATCTGCGTTATCACGATGAGGAATGGGGCGTTCCCGTCTATGACGACCATAAATTATTTGAAATGCTGATTCTGGAATGTTTTCAAGCGGGGCTCTCATGGGAATGTGTCCTGAATAAACAGGAAGCGTTCCGGGCGGCATTCGATGGGTTTGAACTGGAGAAAGTCTGTGCATACGGGGAGGAAAAGATAGAGGAACTGTGCGGAAATAAGGAGATCATCAGAAACCGGCTGAAGATAAAAGCCGCCGTAAACAATGCCTGCGTGTTCCGGGAAATACAAAAGGAATACGGCAGTTTTTCCAATTATCTCTGGCATTGGACAAAAGAAAAAGTCATCTATGAAAATGACATGACCAGTTCCCCTCTATCGGATTCTGTATCGAAGGACTTGAAAAAACGGGGGATGAAATTTGTGGGGGCTGTCATTATCTATTCCTATATGCAGGCAGTGGGGGTGATCTATTCCCATGAGAAAGGCTGTTTTTTGGAGCATGGGAAGGGGGATGTGCATGATAGAACTGATACCTGAAAAACGGATACGCAGGCTGGTGCAGCGGTATGGCAGTTTTTACATATATGACAAGGAAATCATAGACCAGTACACAGGTCGGCTTCAAAATGATTTCGCAGGGATAAATTTTTTGTATTCGATGAAGGCGAACCATAACCCGGATGTAGTCAGTTTTATCCTGTCAAAGGGATTCGGTGTGGATGCGGCCAGCCTGAACGAGGTGCGGATGGGTGCGGCAAATGGGCTTGGTCGGAATGAGATTTATTACTCTGCTCCGGGTAAAACGGATGAAGATATCAGGGGGGCGATTCGGAATGCAGTCCTGGTTGCGGACAGCCTGGGTGAAGTGGAGCGCATCAACAGGATCGCAGGCGAAGAAGGATTATCCGTCCCTGTCGGCGTGCGCGTGAATCCGGATTTTTCATTTCATGGCAGCGGCGGGCATCCTTCCAAATTCGGAATCGATACGGTCCAGGCGCTGGATGCTGTCCCTGTGTGGAAGGGGCTTGGGAATATCCGGGTTGCCGGCATCCATGTCCATCTTAGGAGCCAGGTGCTGGATGCAGAAATCCTGGAAGGATATTACCGCAGGATGTTTCAGCTTGCGGATGATTTCCAGACGGCTCTGGGGCAGGAACTGGATTTTATTAATATGGGTGCAGGAATGGGTATCCAGTATTCCAGGCGGAATACCCCGCTTGATACAGAAAGCCTTGGAGAGGCAGTTAGAGAAATGCTGTCATCCTTCCACGCAAAATTCAAAAGGGCGAAGGTTTTTATTGAAACGGGAAGGTATGCGGTGGGAAAAGCTGGATTTTATGTGACCCATGTGCTGGATAAGAAAATTTCTTATGGGAAGACGTTTGTGATCCTGGCAAATACACTGAATGGTTTCCTCCGGCCATCCCTGGCACGGCTGGTAGCTGGATACGCAGGGAGTGGCAGCCCTTCTGGAAATGAACCGCTTTTTACTTCATTGGATGCCTTTAAGATCGTCAGTTTCCACCCGGAATGGGAGAGTACAGAAACCGTCACCCTCGCAGGAAATCTCTGCACGGCTTCGGATATGATTGCGGAGGACATTACATTGCCTGTGCTGAAAAAGGGGGACCCATTAGTTATCAGCAATGCCGGAAGCTATGGAGCGGTGCTGTCGCCCATGCAGTTTTCCTCCCAGCGCAGTCCCGCAGAGCTGTTTTTGGATGAAGCCGGCAGATTTTATGAAAACGGGAAAATGCTTGAAATATGATTAGGCAAAGATCATTGATAAAAACAAAAGACGCATATAGTCATTTGGCGATATTATTACAATATATGAACTTATATTGATAACAAAGAAAGAAAAAAAGAGATAAAATGATATTCAAAGAGACAATCTCCTGTGATGGGATTTTCAAATAAAAAGTGAAATGGAGGATGCAAAAATGGCAAATGTAATTGTTTTGTTTGAAGTAAAACCTACGAAAGAAGGAATGCAGAGATATCTTGATCTGGCAGCGATGTTAAAGCCGATGCTTGCGGGATTTGAAGGGTTTATCCGGGCAGAGCGGTTCAGCAGTCTGAATGAGGAAGGCAAACTTTTGTCCATGAATGTGTGGACAGACGAGGCGGCGGTGGAACGCTGGCGCAATGTGGCAGAACACCGTATGAGCCAGAAAGAGGGCCGGGAAAAATTGTTTGAGTCTTACAAGATCACAGTATGTACTGCCATCCGGGAATATTCTGACGCCGACCGTGAACAGGCGCCGAAAGATTCTAATGGATATTTTATGGAAAGGAACTGATTGGGTATGGAAATATCTAACATAAAGGAAATACAGAAATCTTTTACGGTGCAGGCTGGACACTTTAATGATTCCTCCATGAATTTTTCAAAGGAAGATTATCTGGCGTACACGGTGGCGGCGACAGCCGTTTCAAAGACAGACGGTGTGCTTGAAGTGGCGGCGGGAACCTGTGCCACAGGGCGTGCCATGGCGCCATATGCGGCATCTGTGACGTGTCTGGATGTAACACCTGCAATGCTGGAGTCCGGAAAACATGAGGCAGAGAAGCATGAACTCCACAATATGGTCTTCGTTTGCGGGGAAGCGGAAAAACTGCCCTTTTTGGATGGCAGCTTTGATATTGTGATTTCCCGCCTTGCCTTCCATCATTTCACGGATATACGGAAGCCTTTTCAGGAGATGGCGCGTGTGCTTCGACCGAAGGGAAAGCTGGTGCTGATCGATATGGAAGCGGCGGAAAAGAGTTTACGAGAGCGTGAGGATGAAATTGAAACATGGCGCGATCCTTCCCATGTGCGGAATCTGAGCAGGGAGGAAATACAAAGCCTGTTCCATGAACATTCTTTCGGAATTACAAAATGTGAAAGCACAAAAATCCCTGTGAGCCTGAGTGCATGGATGGATTTAACGAGGACACCGGATTTTATGAGGGAAAAGATCAGGAAAGATATGAAGGATGAAATTGCCGGAAATTCGAAAACAGGTTTTTCGCCCTATCAAAAGGATGGGGAGATTTATTTTGACCAGCGGTGGCTTTTAACAATCGGAGAAAAGCAATAAGGAACCCTCGCAGAGTACTGCAGGATATGTCATGGTTTTCATCATCGACAGGCTGATATATGCGTGTAGAAAAAAAGAACTGCAAAAACAGACAATACATAAAAGTGAGCTGTTCCAACGAATGAGGGATGGCTCATTTTTATATCGTGTACACCCCTCGGAGGCAAAGTTAAAAAGTATGGGGCAAAATTAAAAAGTATAAGGCAAAATTAAAAGGTTTGGGGCAAAGTTACATTGTATCAAAGACACCATTTACATAGATGACGGTTTTACCGGCAGAAGTTTCAAAAGACCGGGCTTTCAGGAAATGCTTGCAGATATTGAAGCAGGAGAAGTCGGCGTGGTTATCGTAAAGGATATGAGCAGATTTGGCAGAAACTATCTGCAAGTCGGCTTTTATACAGATATGATGTTCCCGAAAAAAGATGTCCGCTTCATAGCAATCAACAGCAATGTTGATACAAGCAGCGACAATCCCAATCAGAATGACTTTGCCCCGTTCCTAAACATTATGAATGAATGATATGCCAAAGATACCAGTAACAAAATCAAAACGGTATTTGACGCAAGAATGAAGAATGGTCTGAGATGTAGTGCTTCTGTCCCCTACGGCTATTACCGTTCTCCTGTAGATAAACAACAACTTCTTGTAGACCCTGTTTCTTCAAAAGTAGTTGTCCGTATTTTTGAATTGATGGCAAATGGTAAAAATACCGGCGAAATTACAGATATACTCACCGAAGAAAAAATACTTGTCCCCTCTGCTTATGCAAATGAACATCATAAGGGGCAGGGTAACGGAAAAGTACCGAAAAATCCATATCAATGGAACAGGACAACCGTTCTTGATATATTGAAACGCAAAGAATATCTTGGGCATACCATTTTAAAAAAGTCGGTCAGCGTAAATTTCAAAACAGATGAGCGTAGGCTGACAACCGAAGATGAGCAGTATTTTTTTGAAAATACCCACGAACCAATCATCACACAGGAATTGTGGGATAAGGCTCAAAGAAACAGGAGGATTGTGGAAAGAAAGCGTATCAATGATGATATAAAGGCTTCTGCTGTGTTCTTAGGTCTGTTATATTGTGCGGATTGTGACAGTAAGCTTGTCATTAAAATGCTTGAAAATGATAAGACAGGACACATCATCATTGCCTATAACTGCACAGGTTACGATGGTAAAAAAGGCAGATGTACTGCCCATTATATCAATGAAAATGACTTGAAAGCCTTGCTGTTGGAGTATATCCGTCTGATTTCCAAACGAATTATCGAAGATGAAGATAGTTTTGTTAAAGAACTCAAGGACAAATGGCAGGAAAAACAAAATGCCGTACCAAAGCAGTCAAAGGCTGAATTGAAAGCATTTAGCAAACGCTACGAGGAACTTGACGCACTCATCAGCGGTCTGTATGAGAACTTTGTTGCCGGTCTACTTCCCGAACGGCAGTATAAGTCATTGATGAAAAAGTATGATGATGAGCAAAAGGAAGTGGAACAGAAAATACAGGAATTGTCCTTGCAGACAGAACAGCAGAAAATCCCCTCTATCAAGGCGGAACGCTTTGTAAATCTCATTAAGAAGTATAAAGAGCCAACGGAGATTACAAGAGAACTGATTGATAAGATCGTTGTTCACAAGCCGGTGGGAAGAAAACCGAACCGCACACAGCAGGTCGATATATATTTTAACTTTATCGGCAGGTATGATTTAGCCTATACAGAGGAAGAACTGACCGAAAAAAGATTACAAGCCGAAAAAGAAGCTCGTGAAAAGGCTGAACAAAAGGAACAATGGAAAAAGGATTACCAAAAAGCCTATGAGGCAAAGAAAAAAGCGGAGAAATTGGCTGAAAATGACGGACACCCTTATCCTCAAAATAAATGCGCTTGTTGCGGTAGATTATTCTATCCCACTCACCCATTAAAGCAATTTTGCTCTGAGGAATGTTATGACAAGGCTAAAAAAGAGCGTTCAGCGACTTATAATGCAAAGCGACGAACGGCGGATAAACTTGAAAAAAGGGTCTGCAAGATATGCGGAAAACCCTTTCAGCCGAAAAATAAGCAAGAAACACTTTGTTCATCGGAGTGTAAAAGAGTAAATCAAAATCTGCTGAAACGCAGGTATTATCAAAGGAAGAAAGAAAAGGAGAAATCACTATGCAAAGATTTATCACAGATGAAAGAAGCGGTATCCAGTACGAACTCATCGGCGATTACTACTATCCCTGCTTAACAATAGAAGAACCGCCTACCCTCTCAAAATATGGGCGATTGCGAGAACGATATTTAAGGGAATACAGGAAAGTCTTATATTTTAATCTGCTGACAAGCGGAAAGTTAAATGAACACCTTGCTGAAATTGATACTTCGGCGTGTGATATGGCAGAATTTTTGATAAAGGAAATGGCGATAAGGCAAGGAGTAACGGAAAAACTGAAAGCGGAGGATATGATGAGATGGATAGGACTGATGAATAACATTCGATCCTGCGTTGATGAGATTGTATTAAATGATATTGTTTATTCTTAGTAGCGTACCAACCGAAAGAGAACTGCTGTCTGATTGATGGCAGTTCTCCTTTTTCGGCAAGTATTTAAGAAGTTAATAAGTGTGGTGTATAATCGAAGTAGCCAGTTTTATTGAAAATCGGGAAAATTAGGAGTATAATATAAAATGTAAAAGTGTATCACTTAACATTTAAGAGAATTTGAGGTTATAAGAGGTGTTATTGATGGGAATATTTGATAAATTTAAGAGAAAAAATGGAAGTGGGATAAAACTGTTAGAGGAACAGACTTTCAGAGAATTTTTTGAAAATTTACAGATGTTTTCAGACAAAGAATATCAACTGCTTATAGATGAGTATGCTGAACAACTAAACAAAGTAGAAAGTCAGTTCTATGAATATAAAGCCAACGCAGAAACTATCATAAACAAAGTATCTGAAACAGTTGACCGTATCGTTATTACTAATGGGGCAATCGCTAATTTTACGCCGTTTGCTGAAGAAAGAAAAGGAAGCAAATTAAACGGAAAGATTATAGATAAACCCATTATATCAAACTATTGTATGAAATATTATTATGACAGTAACAACCGGATTGTTATGATTGAAGAATATAGCACCTTTCTGAAAAAATTCATGATAACAGATGTGTATTTGTATTATGACAGTTATGCTGAAAAACTATGGTTTTCAAGTGGTTTGTTAAACAGACTTTTTGTATTCGATAATCCTTTTGAAAACACAAAACTATGTCTTTCGTTTTCATCTCATTTTCAAGTTGGTAAAATTGTTGAGAAATTTGTATATGAAGATAATATATTAAAGTGGATTGATATAGGAAGAACTGAGGGCAATCATAAGGATATATGTATCTATGAAAAGGATAAACTCATTATGATTGAAAAAATTTATCCTAATGGAAATAAAGGATTATGTTATACAACGAAAAGACCAAACTTCAATAAAATTAGAGTTGATGTAGAAGCCAATCTCAAGAGGATTATTCGTGAACAAAGCGGTGAATATACTTCCTTTGGTATTGAGGGCTTTTTAGACCAACGACAGCCTATGATTAGTGTTTGTTTTACCAAAGAAGAAAAACCAAGTGATTTGATTGCTGATTGGAATACTACAATGAATGATATTGAAGTATATGATTGGCAATTTAATGAGGAGCAGGAGAAAAAATGCGTAAAAATGATAGCCGAAATTATAGTATCTCTTGTTGCTGAAGGAATATTGAGTGAAAAACAGATTTATTTTCACCAAAATCAAGTTTGTGTTTCACAGTTGTATGCAGGAGCGAAAAATGTGTTTAAGAAAGAAAATTTAAGTGTCAAATGAAAACAATTTATCTAAAAGTAAATTTGATTCCAATTTGATAGTACAAAAGAATAAGAGTAAATGGTAAAAAACATCGTAGCAATACGGTGTTTTTTGTTACCCAAAACCCACAATTCAATACATAACCACAGGTTAGTACAAATACCTTATGTGATTATTTGAAAGGCTTAGAAAGGGATATTCCCCCTATTTTCGCCCCGAAAAAGCACATAAACAAGGCTTAACGTATCTTCCCTGTGGTTTTTATATTTTTGGCAGGAAAGGAGGACTGCTATGCCGAGAATGAGCAAAAAGCGGAAACAGGAGTGGGCGTTGTTTCTGAATGAAAGAAACCGCATTGCCTACAACGAACTTTGCAGAAAATGCAGTCATCTCTGCAAGCAGAGTTTTCGTTGTATTGTTGTGTATTGCCCAAAATATTTATCGAAAAGGAGAGTGAAAAAATGAACACAGAAAAAGTACCTTGCGATGATGAACTAAAAATCATTATGGCAAAGGGTATTGAAGAAAAGGAAGTAAAATGGCTTTGGTATCCGTATATCCCATTTGGAAAACTCACGCTTCTGCAAGGCGATCCCGGCGATGGGAAAAGCAAGCTGATATTAAATCTTATCGCTATGCTTACCAATGGCGAAAGTTTACCTTTTACCGATGAGCCGAGAGAACCGATTAAGGTTATCTATCAGACTACGGAAGATGACAAGGAAGATACAATCGTTCCGAGATTTAACGCTTCCGGCAGCGATGGAAGTTTGTTTGATTTAATGGATATGCTGCTTAATAAAAGAGAAGATATGTTGTATGTGGTAGACGAACTGGAAAAAAGCCTGCATCCGAAGCTGACAGAACGATTTTTACGACTGTTCATGCAGTTGCACAAGGAAGAACGTATGCAGTTGCTTTTTACAACACATGAATCTTCTATCATGGATCAGAGTATTTTCAGACGAGATGAGATATGGTTTATTGAACGTAATTCAGACAATGCAAGTGTGATTTATTCCCTGGATCGTTTCAAAGAGAGGTATGATAAAGTTCTGAGTAAGGCGTATTTGGAAGGCAGATATGGCGCTATTCCGGTATTTAGCACATTCGATTTTGCGCGAGCAACGAGTCAGGCAGATGTGCTTGCACATATATCTGACGACTGCCACGACAGTGCAGAAAGGATTTCTGTACCCAGAGAGGAGGAATAGGTATGTCTCCCGTTAGAAGTTATACAAATTGGAACAGTAGAAGTACAGATAATGTAGAACAAAGAGAGCCATATCGCAAATATTTTTTCATTTGTGAAGGGGCAAATACAGAAACATAGTACTTCTGCAAACTGATAGATATTCGTAAATCTCTGAATATCCATCCATTGATAGATATTCGATTGCTTGAGAAGATTGAAGGTAAGGATATTAGTTTTCCGAAAAAGTTAATTGCCTTTGCAGAGAGCCAGAAAGAAAATGAAGATATTTCCTTTGATAAAGAGCGAGATAAAATGATTATCGTGTTTGATGCAGACATTTTTGAAGAAAAAGTGCAAGACTATGATGAAGTGGTAGCATTAGGAGAGGCGGAAAATATTCTTGCGGTAAGTAATCCAGCATTTGAATTATTTTTGCTTCCTCAATTTGGAAATGCTTATGGAGAAGATATTAAGCCGAATGAAGAGAGGATTATTAAGAATGAGAAGGACGGTAATCAGACATGCATTTATAAACTACTGTTAGCAAGAACTGGTGTGAATCCAAAGAAAAATTCTGCTATCGGAGAACTGGCAAGGAACGTGGATATAGCCATTGTACAGGAGAAGAAAATCAATGAGGATATTCATAATTGTAAAGGAAAAGTGGCTTGTAATATTGGGGCAATCATTGAGAGCATAAAAAGAGATCAGTCAATTGTTCTGGAATAGGGGGAATATGACGTTTTGGGGCGTGCGTGCCCTTGTAAGTTAAGGGTAGTGTGCATTAAAAAGAGTGACAGACGCAATGGGCATGGCGATATGTAAGATGATTAGACGGAACCGAAGAAGTTTGGGCGAGATACTTGAAGAAAAGTGTAATATGAGGAAATATGGGCAAAAAGAAGAGGATAAAAGGGCTTGAAAACAAAATAGAGGCGCTAGAAGAGAGGTTAGAAAAGCAGGAATCGGATAAAAAGCAAGAGAAAAGATGGGGTTGGTTGTGGAAGATAGCTCCCGTTGTGATTTCTGTACTTGCAATATATCAGACCGGTAAAAATTATGGTATAGATTATAAGCCGCAATTAAGAATTAATCTCAGTTCCTATGGGATGACGTGGAATGAAGACGGGGAAACGCTGGATGAAGATGATTTTGTTTATCAGGAGGTTAGTAGACACTTATATGACATACAAGTAGATGCCTATCCGATGATATCAGTTATTAATATTGCGGCTAAACCAGCAAAAGATATTGTGATAGCATGGAAAGATGAAGAAAATATCTCATCGATAAGCGAAGAATTAAATAAAGGAAATAGTGATACTTCTGTATATCTTGAAGATGGATTGTTCGTAATCCAAAGAAATCATGAAAAGAAACAGTATATACAGGCAAATACTATTCAAGAGATTAATTATTTAAGCAGTGGTTCTTTTCAGGGCACTGGCTACATTTCTATTCCAAGTACTTATTATAATTTAATAAGAGACATAGTTAGAACAAATATTGATTATAAATGGAGCCTGGCCTTAAAATTATCGTGCACTTGTAAGGACTCTAGGGATAAAGAGCATAATTATGATATAGAACTGGTTTTTTCTCCAAATTATTGTTATGGATATAATAATGAAGTTGTAGATGGGAAAAACGGATGTGTTTTAGAGATTAAAGCAAATATAAAAGAAGAAAAGTGATAGCAATGAAAGATAAGAAGATAAAAAATAAGCTCAGTGAGCGTATGAATGGCAGATCATAGAGCCACCCAATAAAAGTACAGAACAAACATTCGGATTTGTTCTGTACTTTTATTTTACATTCTGTTATAATAGCGAAGAAAGCAAAGTGTAGCTGGTGTAAAAAACGCAGCAACTGTTTAAAATAGGGATATCCCACTATTCAGGAGAAAAAATAATGGATCATTTTGAACTAGTATCAGAATACAAGCCTACCGGCGACCAGCCGCAGGCGATCGACCAGCTTGTGAAAGGCTTTAAGGAGGGCAACCAATGCCAGACTCTTCTAGGCGTCACAGGTTCCGGCAAGACATTTACAATGGCGAACATCATCCAGCAGCTGAATAAGCCGACGCTGATCATTGCACATAATAAGACATTGGCAGCGCAGCTGTACGGGGAATTCAAAGAATTCTTCCCGAATAACGCAGTGGAGTATTTTGTGTCCTACTACGATTACTACCAGCCGGAAGCCTATGTCCCGTCCTCTGACACGTACATTGCCAAGGATTCTTCTATCAATGACGAGATAGACAAACTTCGCCTGTCCGCCACAGCCTCCCTGATCGAGAGGCGCGATGTAATCATTATTGCCAGCGTGTCTTGCATCTATGGGCTTGGAGAGCCGGAGAACTTTGAGAAGATGATGGTATCTCTGCGCCCCGGAATGGAGAAGGACAGGGACGAAGTGCTGCGCCAGCTGATCGATATCCAATATGACAGGAATGAGATGGACTTTAAGAGAGGCACGTTCCGGGTGCGGGGCGATGTGGTGGAGATCATCCCTGCAAATGAGGCGGATATGGCTGTCCGGGTGGAGTTCTTTGGCGACGAGATCGAGAGGATCACGAGGATCGACGTGCTGACCGGGGAGATAAAAGGGGAATTGTCTCATGTGGCGATCTTCCCTGCCTCCCACTATGTAGTGTCCAAGGAGAGCATGGACAGAGCAGTGAAAGGGATAGAAGAAGAGCTGGAGGCGCAGATCCGGAAATTCAAGAGCGAAGGAAAGCTGTTGGAAGCACAGAGGATTTCTGAACGGACGAATTTTGATATTGAAATGATGAAAGAGACGGGCTTCTGTTCGGGGATTGAGAACTATTCCCGCCATTTGAGCGGCTTCCTGCCGGGGCAGCCGCCGCACACGCTGATGGATTATTTCCCGGATGATTTCATATTGATGATTGACGAGTCCCATAAGACTGTGCCGCAGGTGGGCGGTATGTACCACGGGGATCAATCGCGGAAACGGACGTTGGTAGAATACGGATTCCGCCTGCCGTCCGCGCTTGACAACCGTCCCTTAAGCTTTGACGAGTTCGAGGATAAGATAGATCAGGTGCTGTTCGTATCTGCTACGCCCGGCTCCTATGAAGGGGAGCATGAGCTTCTGCGGGCAGAGCAGGTCATCCGCCCTACGGGGCTTCTTGACCCAGAGGTGGAGGTACGCCCGGTAGAAGGCCAGATCGACGATCTGATCGGCGAGGTTAACAAAGAAGTGGCGAATAAAAATAAGGTGCTTATTACGACTCTTACGAAGCGGATGGCGGAGGATCTTACAGATTATATGCGGGAAGTAGGCATCCGGGTAAGATATCTCCACTCAGATATCGATACGCTGGAGAGGACAGAGATCGTAAGGGATATGCGGCTGGATGTGTTCGACGTGCTGGTCGGCATCAATCTGCTCAGAGAGGGGCTCGACATACCGGAGATTACCCTTGTGGCGATCCTTGATGCGGACAAGGAAGGGTTCCTGCGTTCTGAGACATCGCTTATCCAGACGATCGGGCGCGCCGCCCGTAATGCACAGGGACATGTGATCATGTACGCAGACATGATTACAGATTCCATGCGCCTCGCCATCAACGAGACAGAGAGGCGGCGGAATGTACAGATGAAGTACAATGAGGAACATGGGATTACGCCGACGACGATCCAAAAAAGCGTCAGAGATCTGATCAGCATTTCCAAGAAAGTGGCGGCCGAGGAGCTTCGCATGGAGAAGGATCCGGAGTCCATGAGCAAAGAAGAGTTAGAGAAGCTGATCGGCGACGTGACGAAGCAGATGAAGAAAGCGGCGGCGGAGCTTAATTTTGAGGCGGCGGCAGAATTGCGCGATAAGCTGATAGAACTGAAAAAGGCGTTGGCAGAATAGAGGAAAGGGAGATACGATTGAGTATGGCCAGAAAAAGAGACGACAGACAATACATTAGGATCAGAGGGGCGAATGAGCATAATCTGAAGAATATTGATCTCAATATTCCGAGAAATGAGCTGGTAGTGCTGACGGGGATCAGCGGCTCTGGGAAATCGTCCCTGGCATTTGACACCATTTATGCGGAAGGGCAGCGAAGGTACATGGAATCGCTCTCTTCTTACGCGAGGCAGTTCCTGGGGCAGATGGAGAAGCCGGATGTGGAGAGCATTGAAGGGCTTTCACCGGCCATCTCTATCGACCAGAAGTCTACGAACCGCAATCCTCGCTCCACAGTCGGTACTGTGACGGAGATTTATGACTATTTCCGTCTCCTCTACGCGCGGATTGGGATCCCGCACTGCCCCAGCTGCGGGAAAGAGATTAAGAAGCAGACAGTGGATCAGATGGTAGATCAGATCATGGCCCTGCCGGGACAGACGAAGATCCAGCTGCTGGCTCCGGTCGTGAGAGGGAGAAAGGGGACTCACGCAAAGGTGCTGGAGCGTGCGAAGAAGAGCGGATATGTCCGTGTGCGCGTGGACGGGAATCTCTATGAGCTGACAGAGGAGATCAACCTTGACAAAAATATTAAGCACAATATAGAGATTATCGTGGACAGGCTTGTGGTGAAGGAGGGGATTGAGAAGAGGCTGACAGATTCTATTGAAAACGTGCTGCATCTTGCAGAAGGGCTTATGACGGTGGACGTCATTGGTGGTGAGCCGATGAATTTCAGCCAGAGCTTTTCCTGTCCGGACTGCGGCATCAGTATTGATGAGATCGAGCCGAGAAGCTTTTCCTTTAACAATCCGTTTGGGGCGTGCCCGGAGTGTTTTGGCCTGGGGTACAAGATGGAATTTGATGAAGACCTGATGATCCCCGATAAGAGACTGAGCATAGCCGAGGGCGCTATCGCAGTTATAGGATGGCAGTCCTGTACCGATCCGAAAAGCTTTACCTATGCTATCTTGCAGGCTCTCAGCAAAGAATATAAGTTCTCTCTCGAGACGCCTTTTAAGGATTATCCACAGAAAGTGCATGACATCCTGCTCTACGGTACGGAGGGCAAGGAATTTAAAGTATGGTACAAAGGACAGCGCGGCGAAGGCGTTTACGATGTGGAGTTTGAAGGGCTCATTAAAAATGTGGAGCGGCGCTACCGGGAGACATCTTCGGATTATATGAAGGCAGAGTATGAGGAATTTATGCGGATTACACCGTGCCGTGTCTGCGGCGGGCACAGGTTGAAGCCCGAGGCTCTGGCCGTGACTGTGGGGGACAGGAATATTTCGGAGCTGACGGCTCTTTCGATCGAGCGGCTGCAGGATTTTATGGATAAGCTGGAGCTGACCGAGCAGCAGAGGCTGATCGGGGATCAGATATTGAAGGAGATACAGGCGAGGATCCGCTTTCTGATGGATGTGGGGCTTGACTATCTGACCCTTGCCCGCGCTACGGGATCCCTTTCCGGCGGGGAGGCGCAGAGGATCCGGCTGGCGACCCAGATCGGCTCCGGCCTTGTAGGAGTCGCTTATATTCTGGACGAGCCGAGCATCGGCCTCCATCAGAGGGACAATGACAAATTGCTCAATACACTGAAGCATTTAAGGGATTTGGGGAATTCTGTCCTTGTAGTGGAGCATGACGAGGACACTATGCGGGAGGCGGACCACATTGTCGATATCGGGCCGGGGGCCGGCGAACATGGAGGAGAAGTGATTGCCGAAGGGACGGCGGCCGAGATTATGAAAAATAAGAAATCTCTGACCGGCGCGTATCTGAGCGGGAGGATACGTATTCCTGTGCCAGAGGAGCGTACTGCCCCCGCGGGATGGATCCAGATCACGGGAGCCAGGGAGAACAATCTGAAAAATGTAGATGTGGAGATCCCTCTTGGGATCCTGACGTGCATTACCGGGGTCTCCGGGTCAGGGAAAAGTTCTCTGATCAACGAGATCCTGTATAAGCGTCTCGCAAAGGAGCTGAACCGGGCGAGGACGATCCCGGGGAAGCATACGGATATCCGGGGGATTGATAATCTGGATAAAGTCATTAACATCGATCAGTCGCCGATCGGACGGACGCCCCGTTCCAATCCGGCCACATACACCGGTGTTTTCGACCTGATCCGCGATCTGTTCGCGGCTACGCCGGACGCGAAGGCGAAGGGATATAAGAAGGGACGTTTCAGCTTCAATGTGAAAGGCGGACGATGCGAAGCATGTGCCGGGGATGGGATCTTGAAGATCGAGATGCATTTCCTGCCCGATGTGTACGTGCCTTGTGAGGTGTGCCATGGGAAGCGGTACAACCGTGAGACGCTGGAAGTGAAGTATAAGGGGAAGAGCATTTACGATGTGCTGAATATGACCGTGGAAGAGGCGCTGCATTTCTTCGAGCATATCCCCAGTATACGGAGGAAGATGGAGACGCTTTACGATGTGGGGCTTTCCTATATCCGCCTTGGCCAGCCATCCACCCAGCTGTCAGGGGGAGAGGCTCAGCGGATCAAGCTTGCGACAGAATTGAGCAAGAGGAGTACAGGGAAGACGATCTACATTCTTGATGAGCCGACGACGGGGCTTCATTTTGCAGATGTGCATAAATTAACAGAAATCTTGCATCGTTTGGCGGCAGATGGGAATACTGTGGTAGTGATCGAACATAATCTGGATGTAATTAAGACAGCGGACTATATCATCGATATGGGGCCGGAGGGAGGCGACAAGGGCGGAACTGTGATCGCGAAGGGGACGCCGGAAGAAGTCGCTGCGGATCCGGTGTCTTATACCGGGAAATATATCCGGCATATGCTTGACAAATAGCCCTTATTTTCGATGGGAAGGGAGCTTCTTCATAGATAATTAAGGAAAAAAGGGTTTTCAAACAAAGCGTAACGGTATAAGATAGATGATAGCGTAGCGAAAGGAGTTTCGTAGATGGCAGCAGATATAGGGATTGATTTAGGTACGGCCAGCATTCTTGTATATGTAAAAGGGAAAGGCGTGATATTAAAAGAACCATCCGTGGTCGCATTTGACAGGGACAGTAACGAGGTGAAAGCGATCGGGGAGGAGGCGCGCCTGATGCTTGGAAGGACGCCGGGGAATATCGTGGCGATCCGCCCTTTGAGACAGGGAGTCATCTCTGATTATACCGTGACAGAGAAGATGATTAAATATTTCGTGCAGAAGGCGCTCGGAAGACGGACGTTTAAGAAGCCGCGGATCAGTATGTGCGTGCCAAGCGGCGTTACCGAGGTGGAGAGGAAGGCCGTGGAAGAGGCGGCCTACGCGGCGGGAGCCCGGGAAGTGCAGCTGATTGAAGAGCCGGTAGCCGCGGCGATCGGGGCGGGCATCGACATTTCGAAGCCTTGCGGCAACATGATCGTGGATATCGGAGGAGGGACGTCGGATATCGCGGTCATCTCCCTTGGAGGCACGGTGGTGAACACTTCTATCAAGCTGGCGGGAGATGATTTCGACGAGGCTATCGTGCGGTATATGCGTAAGAAGCACAATCTTCTGATCGGGGAGCGCACGGCAGAGGACATTAAGATTAAGATAGGGACGACATACCCGCTCATTGACAATGAGGTAATAGAAGTAAGGGGCAGGAATCTTGTGACCGGGCTTCCGAAGACTGTTAAGGTTACGTCGGCAGAGACGGAAGAGGCTCTTCGTGAGACGACGGGGCAGATCGTAGAGGCAGTCATCGGCGTGCTTGAGCGCACACCGCCAGAGCTGTCTGCGGATATTTTAGACCGGGGGATCGTCCTGACTGGAGGAGGTGCTATGCTCCGGGGGCTGGAAGAGATGATCGAGGAGCGGACAGGGATCAATACGATGACGGCGGAAGAGCCGATGCAGGTAGTGGCCATTGGGACAGGCCAGTTCGTAGAGCTGATGAGCGCACGAAAAGAATGATTACAGATGGAACAGATAAAAGGATATGTAGAGCACATTGTATACCGGAACGAAGAGAACGGATATACAGTATTTAATTTGAATAATGAGGACGGCGACCTTACTTGTGTAGGAAAGTTCCACTATATAGAAGAAGGGGAGCTTCTGGAGCTGGCTGGAGAATACACCGTCCACAAATTATATGGCACTCAGCTTCAGGTGGAGACATCCAAAGTATGCGCTCCCGAAGACCTGGTGTCCATCGAAAGGTATCTTGGCTCCGGCGCTATAAAAGGCGTCGGGGCTTCTTTGGCAGGGCGGATCGTGGAGAAGTTCAGGGAAGACACTTTCCGCATTATTGAGGAGGAGCCGGAACGTCTTGCCGAGATTAAGGGGATCAGTGAGCGGAAGGCAAGGGAGATCGCTGTTCAGATGGAAGAGAAGAGGGATATGCGCGAAGCAATGATCTATCTTCAGAAATATGGCGTTTCTATCGCCCTTGCAGCAAAGATATACAGTTATTATGGGCAGAGTATTTACCGGGTGATAGAAGAGAACCCGTATCAGATGGCCGACCATGTCCAGGGGGTAGGTTTTAAGACGGCGGATGAGATTGCAGCAAAAGTAGGAATCCATGCGGATTCAGATTATCGCATACGCAGCGGTATCTTTTATACTCTTTTGCAGTGCGTGGGGGAGGGGCATGTGTACCTGTCTGAAGACGTCCTCTTAAGGCGCACAGGGCAGCTTTTAGACGTAGAGATCGAGCATATTGAGAAATATCTTATGGATCTTGCCATGGAGAAAAAGGTCGTGCTTAAGAAAGAAGCGGATGAGACAAAAGTATATGCTGCCCATTACTATTATATGGAAATGAATGTGGCCAGGATGCTCCATGATCTGAATGTGATGGAAGACGTATCTGAAGAGAAGATGGAGCGCCGCCTGCATGCCATAGAGGACGGGACAGGGCTGGTTCTGGACGAGCTCCAGAGGACTGCCGTGAAAGAGGCGGTGCGCCATGGGGTATTCGTCCTGACAGGAGGGCCGGGGACGGGAAAGACTACCACCATTAATACGATGATCCGCTACTTTGAAGGAGAAGGAATGGATATATTCCTTGCGGCTCCTACGGGAAGGGCGGCAAAACGGATGACAGAGGCCACCGGGTGCGAGGCGCAGACGATCCACAGGCTTCTGGAGGTCAGCGGCAATCCCGAGGAGGAAGGAAAGACAGGATTTGTCCGTAATGCAGAGAATCCGCTGGAAGCGGATGCGATCATTATTGACGAGACGTCCATGGTAGATCTGCCCCTGATGTATGCGCTTCTAAACGCCATAGTCCCGGGTACGAGGCTGATACTTGTTGGGGACAGCAATCAGCTTCCAAGCGTCGGGGCAGGGAGCGTGCTAAAAGACATCATCTCTTCCCACTGCTTTTCTGTCGTCATGCTGACGAAGATCTTCCGCCAGGCGGGGGAGAGCGATATTGTAGTGAACGCACATAAAATCAATCGAGGCGAGGAAGTCGTGCTGGATAATAAGAGCAGGGATTTCTTCTTCCTTAAGAGGCAGGATCCGAATGTGATCATCAGCATTGTAATTACGCTGATCCGGGAGAAGCTGCCCAAATATGTGGAGGCGGGGCCTTATGATATACAAGTGCTTACGCCTATGCGGAAAGGGCTTCTTGGGGTGGAGAGGCTGAACAGGATCTTGCAAGAATATTTAAATCCGCCGTCGAAAGACAAAAATGAGCGGGAGGCAGGAGACCGTTTGTTCCGCGAGGGAGATAAGGTCATGCAGATTAAGAACAACTACCAGCTGGAGTGGGAAGTGCAGACGAAATATGGCATGGCTGTAGATAAAGGGGTTGGGATCTTCAATGGAGATATGGGCGTTATAAAGAGAATCAGTGATTATGAGGAAGCTGTGACGGTAGAATATGATGAGCGCCGTCTCGTAAAATATCCATTTGCCCTTCTGGAAGAGCTGGAGCTGGCCTATGCCATTACGGTACATAAGTCCCAGGGGAGCGAGTACCCGGCTGTAGTAATCCCTCTGCTAAAGGGGCCGAGGCAGCTGTATTACCGTAATCTTCTGTATACGGCGGTGACAAGGGCGAAGAAATGTGTTACCCTTGTAGGGAGCGACGTTGTGTTCCAGGAAATGATACAGAACGAGCATGAACAGGACAGGAATACAAGCCTGGCAGAGCGGATCCGTGAATTTATATGAAGATATCAATAAAAGAATTGCTGTGGCCCAATCGGTGCCCTTTCTGCGAGAAGGCAGAGAAGGAGGGCGCCTGTTTGTCGTGCAGAGAAAAGTTGGAAGCTCTTGTCATCCAGGAGCCGAGGTGCATGAAGTGCGGCAAGCCGATCCGTTATGAGGAGAGGGAGTATTGCCATGATTGCTCACATGCAGATCATGCGTATGACAGAGGCGCGGCGCTCTGGCTCCACAGAGAGCCTGTGAGCGAATCCATTTACAGGTTCAAGTATCACAACCAGCGTTATTACGCAGCATATTATGCGGCTTGTCTGGCAGAAGCGTTCAAGGCGCCGCTTAGAAGGTGGGATCCAGAAATGATCGTGCCCGTCCCTCTTCATCCCCGGCGGAGGAGGAAAAGAGGATATAATCAGGCGGAGATACTGGCGAAGGAATTAGGGAAGCTCCTTCATGTCCCAGTTAATGCGAAAGCAGTCTTAAGAGTGCGTGACACAAAGCCTCAAAAAATCCTTAATGACAGGCTGAGGCGTAAGAACATGAAAGGGGCGTTTGCGGCGGGGAAGAGCCTGGAAGGGGCGAAGCGCGTTCTTGTGATCGATGATATCTATACGACTGGGAATACCGTCAGCGCTGTTGCAGAAACATTAAAGAAGGCGGGCGTCCAAAAAGTTTATTTTTTGACTATAAGTATTGGACAAGGTTACTGATATTTGCTATACTAAAAATGATGTTTAATTGGTAGGAGCATGCACTTTGAGGTGGACTATGTTAGATGAAGAGAGAGTGAGATTGATGACGAGGCTTGCGCTGTATGAGCAGACGCAGGGCAAGGAAGATTTTAAGATCAGCGAGTATTATAGGAAAGATTATGCGGGCATGCATGTTGTATGCTCTATTATCTGGACGACTATCGGATATGCATGTCTGGCAGGGATCATCGTGCTGGCAGGGCTTCAGGCTCTGCTTGCCAATATGTCTGTGGGGTTTCTTGTGACGCTTGGCGCCGTAGCCATCGCAGGCTATCTGGTGGCAGTGATCGTATATGCGTTCATTACCAGCCATATATATAACAAGAAGCACAAGAACGCAAGGCAGAGAGTGAAGAAATACAATCATGATCTGCTAAAATTATTGAAGATGTACGAAAAGGAGAAGAGATAGATGGACAGTTTGTTTTTACTTCGGGAAAGATTCCAGGATCTATATGCGAAGAATTCCAGGATTTTTGATAAGGGATTGCAGCTGATCCTTGCGTTTGCAACGTTTTATGCTATCAATGCGAATATAGGCTATATGAAAATGGCGTCTTCGCCTGTAGTATCGGCGGCTCTTGCGGTCGTCTGTACATTCCTTCCGATGATGTTTACTGTCGTCGCGGCGAGCGCGCTGATCCTGGCGCACATGTATGCAGTGTCGCTTGCGGCTCTTGCTGTTACGGCGCTTGTGTTCCTTGTGATGTATATCTTCTATTTCAGGCTGTCTCCAAGGACTGCTCTGATCGTCCTGCTGACACCGCTTGCGTTCGTGCTGAAGATCCAGTATGTGATGCCGGTGGCGTGCGCCCTTCTTCTGGCTCCGACAGCCATAATCGCGATTGGATGCGGAACGATCACGTATTATATGCTGGTGTATGTGGAAAAGGCGGCGGCCGGTATGAAAGGCGCTGACGCGGAAGGGCTGATGAGTCAGATATCCGCGTATGTGAAAGGTGTTTTCCAGAATAAAGAGATGTGGGTCGTTGTGGCGGCTTTCGTCATCAGCTACCTTGTCGTCTACACGATGAGAAGACAGTCTGTGAACCATGCCTGGAAGATAGCAGTCATACTGGGAGCGGTCGTTAATATCGTCGTAGCTGCAGGAGGAGATATGGCTCTCGGGGAAGAGACGGATTTTGTTCTTTTGATCGTAGGGAATGTAGCGGCTATTGCAGTAGGGCTTGTCCTGGAGCTGTTCTTTTTCTCAGTGGATTACGCAAGAAGCGAGAGGCTTCAGTATGAAGATGATGAATATTATTATTATGTAAAGGCAGTGCCGAAGCTGTCTGTAGCGACACCGGAGAAGACGGTAAAGCGGATAAACGAGCGGCAGGAGACGGAGATCATCGATGCGGCTCAGGTCCGCAGGAAGAGCCGGAGGCAGGAAGAGAGGAAGAGCGGGCCGACGCACGATATGGATGAAGTGGACAGGATGCTTCTGACTCAGAGCTTAAGACAGGATCTGGATTTAAAATAAATAAGAATAAAAGCTGGAAAAGGAGGTGACCGAGAGTGGAACAGCGCATATCAGCGGTGCTGGGGCGTTTTATGACAGATGTGTACTTTCCGGAAGTCCATGTGACAGACATTTTGGAAGTGCTGATCCTGGCATATCTGATCTACCAGTTGATGGTGTGGATTAAGAACACAAGGGCGTGGATGCTTCTGCGCGGGATTGTAGTTCTTGCTGCTTTTATTCTGGTCGCTTTTATATTTAAGATGCACACGATCCTGTTCCTGGCGGGAAATGCAGTCACTGTGTTCGCCACGGCGGCGGTCGTCGTGTTCCAGCCGGAGCTGCGGAGGGCTTTGGAGAAGCTGGGGGAGAGAAGGTTCTTCACGTCGGTCGTTCCACCGTCAGGGATTCGTGATAGAGGCAGGTTCAGCGAGGAGACGATGGAGAGCATCGTAGACGCGGCATACAATATGGGGCGGGTGAAGACCGGAGCGCTGATCGTGGTGGAACAGGCGATCCGGCTCACTGAGTATGAAAGTACAGGCATTTACATGGACTGTAAGGTCTCCATGCAGGTGCTTATAAATATATTCGAGCATAATACCCCGCTCCATGACGGCGCGATCATTATCCGCGGCGACAGGATCGTATCTGCTACCTGTTATCTGCCACTGTCTGATAATATGGGGCTTAGCAAAGACCTGGGGACAAGGCACAGGGCGGCGGTTGGCATGAGCGAAGTAAGCGATGCGCTTGTGGTCATAGTATCGGAAGAGACCGGCGCAGTGTCTGTAGCGCAGGGAGGGCTTTTGGAGCGCGACGTGACAAGGACACAGCTGCGGGACCGCCTGTCGCAGATCCAGAATTGGAAGGCAGAGACAGGAAGATTCATGGCATTATGGAAAGGAAGGCACAAAAATGAAAGAAAGACTGATGCATAATATCGGTCTTAAGATGTTGGCCTTTCTGACAGCTTCCATGCTGTGGCTTATAGTGGTTAACATCGATGACCCGATAACAACGCAGACCTACCATAATATTCCGGTCAGCGTAACGAATGAAGAAGTTCTGGCACAGGAGAACCAGACATATCAGATTGTAGACAATACACAGACGGTCAGCATAACAGTCAGCGGGCACCGCTCTGTGCTGAACAAGATCGGCAGTGAGGATATAGCGGCCATTGCCGATATGCGGGAGCTGACGCTAAAGACGCAGATACCGATCCGCGTGTTCATCAGCAGGTTTGAGGGAGATTATGAAGAGGCGGTCAGCAATCCGAGGAATCTTCAGGTGAGATTGGAAGAAGAGCAGACGAGGAACTTCCCGATCGTGCCGACTACTACCGGGACAGTGCGGGACGGTTATGCATTAGGAGATATAAGAGCAGTGCCGGAGAATGTATCTATCCGCGGGCCGGTATCGGTTATCAGCCGGATCAGTAAAGTGGAGGCTGAAGTCAGCGTGTCAGGGCTTTCACAAGATGCAATGCTGTTGTCACAGCTGGTGCTCTATGATGATGAGAACAATGTGATAGACCAGTCTCTGCTGGCTAACAATATCGGTATAGACGGTGTTTCTGTCAGTGTTGAGATCCTCAGGACAAAGAATGTCCCGCTCGTGTTCGACAGCTCGCAGATCGAGGCAGCAGAAGGCCATAACTTTGTAGGTATCACATATGAGCCTTCGGAGATACGGGTGTCCGGCTCACAGAGCGAGCTGGAAGCAGTGAAGGAGATTAAGATCCCTGCTTCTGCCCTGAAGATGACGGGGCTGACTGAACGGACAGAACAGATTGTAGATATTACAGAGTACATTCCGGATGGGCTCAATCTGGTAGATACGAATGCGGGCTCTGTGGTGGTGACGATCTCGATCGATAAGGACGGCGTAAAGACATTTGAAGTGTCTCTTGGCTCTATCGTAGTGAATGGGCTAAGGGAAGAGCTGTCTCTGGCATATGAGACAGGCGATGCCGTACAGGCACAGGTGAGAGGCCCGTCGGATGTCCTGGAGTCTCTTGAAATACAAAAGTATGTGAGCATAGACCTGTCAGAGTACAAGGAGGCAGGGGATTATGAGGTTCCTGTGCATGTGAGGCTCCCACAGGGCTGCAAATTAGAAAATACGGTAACGGTAAACATTATTTTAGATGAGAAGTAGGGAACGTTATGGTAAAGCAGAAAGTAAGGATCAGCAATCCTACAGGGCTGCATCTTCGGCCGGCAGGAGTATTCTGCAACACGGCTAATAAGTATGATTGCAGGATAACCTTTGAATATGGGAATGTGTACGAGAATGCTAAGAGCGTGCTGAGCGTGTTGGGATCTTGCATTAAATCAGGCGACGAGATCGTGCTCATATGTGAAGGCTCGGATGAAGAGGAAGCGCTTAAGGCTATGGTAGAAGTTGTAGAGAGCGGCCTGGGAGAATAGTAGAGATAGAAACAAGATAAAAATGCTGAAGATTGCGGAAGATATTGCAATCTTCAGCATTTTCATATATAATAAACGCACAGGTGTCTGGGGAGATACAGAGGAACAAAAGGGAAGATATATAATACAGGGGTGAAGGTAATGAAAGGACGAATGCATAATCTGGCAGCGCGTTTTCTGGCGCTGGCGGCAAGCGTGATCCTTGTGTCAGGGTGTGTGCTGACCGCGGGAAGCGCAGTCAAAGCAGCTGTGGCGGATCCATATACAGATATGGATTTTGAGGCTTATCTTACACAGCAAGGTTTTCCAGAGAGCTATAAAACAGAATTAAGGAAGCTTCATGACCGATATCCCTACTGGCAGTTTGAAGCGCAGCACACCAATCTGGACTGGGGAGAGGCTGTCATGGCGGAGGGCAAAGTGGGTCTTAATCTTGTGCAGGACTTTCAGCCTGCGTCATGGAAATCTACGCAAGACGGCGCTTATGACTGGGATGCGGGAAAGTGGACAGTATTTGATTCCGGCGGCTGGGTCTCTGCGTCTGAAGAGATTATCTCCTATTATATGGATCCCAGGGGCTTCCTGGACGAGCAATATATTTTCCAGTTCCTGCGCCACAGCTATGATGGGGAGCTCCAGACAGAAGAAGGGCTTGCGTCTATGGTGGAGGGGACTTTCCTTTCAGGTACATACGAGGAGGAAGGGGAGCAGGTCTCTTACGTGGACACGCTTATGAAGGCGGCGGCAGCGTCCGGAGTAAGCCCGTATACACTTGCGTCTATGATCATCGCCGAGCAGGGCTCCCGGGGAAAAGGCGGCGGCATAGCGGGAGATGTGGAAGGTTATGAAGGGTATTATAACTACTTTAGCGTAGGCGCATATAAGACGGAAGATATGAGCGCCGTGCAGCGAGGCCTGTGGTGGGCCAGGGGCGGCGATAACAGCGGAGATTCCTATGGGCGCCCATGGGACACAAGAACAAAGTCTATTATTGGAGGCGCAGAGCATTACGGGAGCGGTTATGTTGCAAAAGGACAGGATACGCTGTATTTGAAGAAATTCAATGTACAGGGGGACAACCTGTATAACCATCAGTATATGGGGAATGTAGGAGGAGCGGCGCTGGAGGCATCTTCGATGTCGGACGCTTACACAGGGCCTGCGCGCAGCTTTAGCCTGACGTTTAAGATACCGGTGTATCTCAACATGCCGGACAGCGCGTGTGAGAAGCCGACAGGGAACGACGACCCTGTGAAGGAAAATGAGGATGCAGATACAGAAGCTGGCCTGGGTCCGGAGGACGGGCAGGATCCGGGCGAGGGCACGCCGGAGCCAAAGGATCCGGATGGAGATATTACGCTGGACGATGTGTCAGGGCAAGTAGGCGATACAGTCACTCTCAGCACGACCGTAACGACTCCTTCGGATGTGATCGCAGGAGGAAAGATAATCCTTTCTTATAATAAAGACGCGCTGAGGCTTATAGAAGGAGAAAATGTAAGCGGAGGAGGCGGAGGAGCGGTCGTAAGCCAGACGAACGTGCAGAGAGAGGGAACAGTCAGCATACCAGTCAATTTCGAGATACTGGCAGAAGGGATCCATAATATAGCAGTAGAGAGCTATGAAGCGGTGACGGAATCAGAAGAGATCCTGACGCTGACGAAAGGAAAGGGGACTGTGGAAGGAACGCCTGCAAGAGCGCCCGATCTGGAAGAATCGGAGCCGGCTGTTCCTGAAAGGCCCGGAGGAGCGCAGCCTGAAGAGACAGCGCAGCCTGTGAGCATTTTGCAGAAGCCAGCTGGTACGCAGGATGTGCACGGCACAACAGGCGGCGCAAAAGAAGAGCAAGCCGCGCCTTTTGCACCTACAGCCCGACGTCCGGGCGGCTCCCAGGCAGAGGCCGTTGAAAATAAGCCGGAAGTGACTGTCACGGAAAGAAAGACGGATAAGAATAAAGATGTAGAAAATAAAAAGCCAAAGAACAATAAAAACATAGATGCATCCAAATATGACCATGAAGAAAGGGAAGAGGCGGCGTCTGTGTCGGCGGTTGACATAAACCTGCTGAAGAGGCTGGGGATTGTAATGGCGTGCATAGCATTTGCCGGGATCGGCGGAGGAGGCGTCTATTTCCTGAAAGAGATTATAAGGAATCGAGAATAGTATGGAATATCGTGATCAGCTAAAGTATATCAAGTCCCATCAGAAGCCTGATGGGACTGGCATAAAAAAGAGAAAGAAAAAGAGAGAGAGACTGGAAGAACCCCCAAGAAGAAAGCCGAGGGCGATGGACAGGATGATGTTTTTCATCCAGTTTGTCGCTTCTGTCATTTTCTTCGGCTCTATGGCGATCCTCGCAATTTTCCCATTGAAATATATGATCGTTCTGGGAGCCATTTTGATCCTCTTTTTACTGGCGTTGAAAAAGAAGCAGAGAAAAGCGTATAGGGCGGGAAGAAGACAGGGGAGCGGGAAAGGATCTGCGTTCGTGCTGAGCCTGATCCTGCTGTGCCTTAGCTTCTATGCGCTGAAAGTAAACGCGGCTCTTGATGAGATCGCTACAGGTGAAGAAAGCGGGGGCTATGAAGAGGAGCATGCCCTCGATCTGACTGAGCAGCCGTTCAACATCTATATAAGCGGGATGGATGTGTATGGGGAGATTGCTCAGGAAAGCAGGAGCGACGTGAATCTCATTATGACTGTGAATCCGATGACGCATAAGATCTTGATTACTACGACTCCAAGAGACTACTATGTGCCGATTCCGGGAATATCGGAGGGGCAGAATGACAAGCTGACGCATGCGGGGATTTATGGGGTTGGAGCATCTATCGCTACCCTTGAGAACCTGTACGAGACAGAGATCCCTTTCTATGTGCGGGTGAATTTCACTTCCGTTGAGGAGATCGTGGACGTTATGGGCGGCGTGGATGTAGAATCGGAGATTGCCTTTACGACCGGCGAGGATGCCGGGGCCATTGTGGAGATCCAGGAGGGGAAGAACCATCTGAACGGTCAAGAAGCGCTGGCTTTTGTAAGGGAGCGCCAGGCTCTTGCAGACGGCGATAATCAGAGAGGGAAGAATCAGCAGGCTCTTCTTTCGGCGCTGTTAAAAAAAGCAGTATCTCCTATGACGCTTCTGCGGGCGAACGGGATGATCAACAGTGTGGCGGGGAATACAGAGACGAATATGTCCGAGAAACAGATAAAATCTTTGATCCGAATGCAGTTTAACGATATGGAAGGGTGGGAGATAGAATCTGTGGCGGCTTCCGGGGATCCCAGCGGGAAGCAGTATTGCTATTCTTATAGCGGCGGGCCGCTGTACGTCACGGTTCCTGACTGGGGGAGCGTCAATGAGATCATAGCGAAGATGGGAGAATATATGAGCTACTAACGTTAGCGTAGAAGGGGACGTGCACTTTTGCTAAAAGTGTACGTCCCCTTTTTGTCCAAATCATCTTTTTTCGTCGGTCCGCCCCAGAAGATAATCTGTAGTTACTTCGAAAATATCGGCGATCTTCACGACAGTGTCAAAGTGTGGCTGTCGGTCTTTTGTCTCATAGCCCGCGACGGTGGCGCGATGGACATGCAGCATAGAAGCCAGCTCATGTTGAGTCATGTTCCGCTCCTGGCGCAGCTCCCGGATTCGTTTCGACAAAATCTGCATAGTTTCACGCCCCTTTTCCTCATTGTAAATGGAAACAGAAAAATATGCAAATAAAAAATCGAAAAAGCAACAATAATTTTACCAGATAGACAAAACAAGCCTTTTATTATATAATAAAAATAATTATGACATGCGTAAAGGGCACAATGACAGGAGACAGAATTATGAAAAATGTGACATTGGTAATTATGGCCGCAGGGATTGGAAGTAGGTATGGCGGTGGTATAAAGCAGCTGGCTTCAGTAGGCCCCAGCGGTGAGATCATCATGGATTACTCCGTATATGATGCGCTAGAGGCGGGATTTAATAAAGTCGTATTTATTATAAGAAGAGATTTGGAGAAGGACTTTAAAGAGGTGATCGGGAACCGGATAGAGCAGGTTACGGATGTCGCGTATGCCTATCAGGAGCTTGGCGATATCCCTGAGCGGTATAAAGACAGGTGGAAAGGCCGCAGGAAGCCGTGGGGGACAGGACAGGCGATCCTCTGTTGTAAAGATGTCGTAAATGAGCCGTTCCTTGTCATTAATGCAGATGATTATTATGGGAAAGAGGCATACAAAGAAGCATATGGCTATCTGACGGATCCTGCCCGGAAGAATGGGAAGAACGATATATGTATGGTAGGCTTCGTGCTGAAGAACACGTTGAGCGAGAATGGCACGGTGACGAGGGGGATCTGTAAAGTCGATGAGGACTGTATGCTGACAGAGATAGAGGAGACTTACTCGATCCAGAGAAAAGGGGAGAAAGCGACGGCGATAAAGGATGGTAAAGAAATAGAGCTGGATCTGGATTCTCCAGTCTCCATGAATATGTGGGGGCTCCAGCCAGATATTTTTGACGTGCTGGAGAAAGGGTTCTCTGATTTTCTGGAGCATCTGGATGAAGAAGATGTAAAAGCAGAGTATCTCCTGCCCAGGATCATTGGAGGATTATTGGGCCATAAGGCGGAAGTGACAGTGCTGGAATCTAAAGATAAATGGTTTGGAGTGACGTATCAGGAAGATCGCCAGTCGGTTTCAGAGGCCATACAGAAGCTGGTCAGTGCAGGAGAGTACCCGGATAAGATCTTCCCGTAGGGAAATGTACGCAGAAGCCGGGGATGCTGTGAGCGCGGTATGTATAATAAAAGATAGCAGGGCGGATCAGGAGATCGCGCCTTGCTTTTTTTTGCAAGCTACTTGTCAGATGCAGCGTCTGGTGGTAATATAAAATGAAAATTCATGAAAATAGGAAGGAGAAAGTATATGAACATACAACAGTACGATATAATGAACATACTGACAATAGAGAGATATGAGAATCAAAGGATATTAGCAGAGAAGACAGGATATTCATTGGGGAAAGTAAACTCCTCATTGAAGATTTTAAAAGAGCAAGGGTATTTGGATGAGGATATGCAGCTTACAGAAAAAGCGGAGAAAGAATTTGACAGCAAGAGGCCGCAAAATGCAGTCATACTGGCTGCAGGATTTGGAATGCGTATGATACCGATCAATATGGAAGTTCCGAAAGGCATTATAGAAGTGCGGGGAGAGGCGCTTATAGAGCGTCTGATCAGACAGCTGCACGAAGCCGGCGTCCATCAGATCGATATTGTAGTCGGGTTTATGAAAGAACAGTACGAATATCTGATCGACAAATATCAGGTCAATCTTGTCTATAACGGAGAGTACGCGACGAAAAATAATCTGTTCTCTCTAAAGAAGGTCATCCATAAGATCGGCAATACTTATATCCTTCCATGCGATGTCTGGTGCAGCAGCAACCCTTTCTCGAAAAACGAATTGTACTCCTGGTATATGGTGGCGGAAGACGAGACAGAAGAGAGCATGTTAAGAGTGAACAGAAAAAGAGAGCTGGCCGCCGTAGAGGAAGGCGATATGGGCAATCGGATCATAGGCATATCTTACATTCTTAAGGGGGACGCACAATATTTAAAAGAGAGAGTGCTGTACCTTTGCGAAAAGGAGCACGCGAAGGAGCTTTTCTGGGACGATGCGCTGATGAAGGGGAATAAGATGTATGTTATGCCTAAAATAGTGCCGGCCGGATCTGCCTGCGAGATTAATACGCTGGAGGAATTAAGAGAGCTGGACAGCAATTCAGGCCAGTTAAGAGCAGACGTTATAAAAGTCATTGAAGAGCAGCTCCAATGCGGAAGTAATGACATTACAGACATAAAGGCGATAAAGAAGGGAATGACGAACCGTTCTTTTGGATTTACCTGCCGGGGGAAAAGGTACATAGCCCGGATCCCGGGGGAGGGGACCGAGTCGATGATAGACAGGAGACAGGAATATGAAGTATATGAGAGCCTGAGAGGAAAGGACATTACAGATCCGGTCTGCTATATCTCCCGCGAGACCGGATATAAGATAACAGAATTTGTGGAGGGCTCCAGGGTGTGCGACCCGGATTCGCCGGAAGACGTGAAGAGGGCTATGAGATATTTGAGAGGGTTTCATGAACAGAACCTCTCGGTAGGACATACATTCGATCTTTTCGGGCAGATAGAATATTATGAAAGCCTGAGAGAAGGCGAGAAGTCCATCTACAAAGATTATGACAGGACAAAAGAGAAGGTCTATGAATTAAAAAAATATGTAGACGCGCAGCCTAAGACGATCGCGCTGGCCCATATAGACGCAGTACCTGACAACTTTCTGTTCACGGAGGAGAGGACATATCTCATTGACTGGGAATATGCCGGTATGCAGGATATCCATGTCGATATAGCTATGTTCGCGATCTATGCCATGTATGACCGTCCGAAGGTGGAAGAGCTGATCGACGCGTACTTTGAAGATCAGTGCCCGGCTCCGGTACGGATTAAGATCTACTGTTATATCGCCATATGCGGGTTCCTGTGGAGCAACTGGTGCGAATATAAACGGATCTGCGGCGTTGAGTTTGGAGAATATTCTCTGAGCCAGTACCGTTACGCAAAAGATTATTACAGGATCGTCCAGGAAGAGCAGAATATAAAAGGACGGTGATAACGATTGCCGCGCCTGTGAAAATCTGATATACTACCCTCAGCGGCCGGTTGGAGAATCTTATTCTGATCAGGGAGATATATGAAAGTGAAAAAGATAAAAAAGAAAATCTATATTACGGCTCTCCACTTAAAACATGGGGGCGTGGAGATGGCGATCTCTCTTCTGGCGGACGCTTTCGCCAGACGGGGATATGAAGTGGAGATCCTCTGTATTTACAATCTTGGGCAGCCCGCCTATGAGATAAGCGCTGATGTGAAGATCACGTACCTGACCTGCGTAGCGCCGAACCGGGAGGAGTTCCTTCTGGAGAGACGGAAGAAGAATGTGGCAGGCATGTTAAGAGAGGGGCGCAAGGCATTAAAAGTGCTTTACTTAAAGCACAGCTCTATGAAGAGGGCAATCCGGAATATAAAAGAAGGAGCCGTCATATCCACAAGGAACGAGCACTCTGTGCTCCTGTCCAAATATGGGAATACAGATGTGCTTAAGATAGCGCAGCTCCATCACGATCATAATTTTGATAAAAAGTATGTAAATGATTTTAAGAAACGGTATACGAATATTGACTGGTTCGTAGCCTTGACGGAGCAGCTAAGAGACGAAGTATCGGAGATGGTGAAAGATCGTGATACAAAGATGCATTGTGCGGCCATCCCGAATTTCCTGGCGGACGAAGCGTTTGAAAGAAAGGCTGGGGAAAAAGAGAATACTGTGATAGCAGTAGGCCGCCTGCATCCGGTAAAAGGATTTGACCGCCTCCTTCATATATGGAAAGAAGCGGCGCACAGCTGCGACGGCTGGATCCTCAAGATACTGGGCGGGGGAGAGCTGGAAGAGGAGATAAGACGTAAAATAAAAGAATTAAAGATAGAGAGCACGGTAGAGATGATGGGGATGTGCAGCCATGCCGTTGTGGCGGAGGAATTAGAAAAGGCGTCCGTATATGTGATGACATCTTATTCGGAAGCATTCCCGTTCGTCCTGATCGAGGCCATGGCAGCAAAGCTGCCTGTGCTGGCTTTTGACGTGAGGGTAGGGCCAAGAGCCATCGTGAAGGATGGGGAGACCGGGTTCTTAATAAAAGACGGAGATGAAAAGGCTTTTGCCGGGAGATTAGAGAGCTTGCTCATGGACAGAGACAAACGCGCGGCTATGGGGCAAAGCGCAGCTCAGAGCGCCCGGATGCTGTCAGAGAGCAAAGTCATGGAAAAATGGATGGATATACTGGAGAATTGTGGAACGCAAGAGGGATAACAGTGAAAAAGAAAGAACTTAAGAAAATAGCAAAAATTATTATAGGGATCGCGGACATTATCATTGAATCCATAATCTTGATCATAGCTGCGGCCAGCATAGTCTTGCACAATCTGTCAGGCTGGGCGCTGGAGACATGGCAGAACCTGACTGCGGATGAGGTCGTATTCCATTTGAAAGCGCCGGTAGAAGGCACAAATGAAGATCTGATCTTAGATGCCGTCCAAACATGCCTTCCAGGGGGCGTGCTCGTCTTCCTGCTGATGCTGACATTGTTTGCCGGTATCTACAGGAGCCGGAAGTGGAGAGCGGCGCTGTCAGCCGTGATCGTAGCTTTCTCCATAGGCCTGGTCTACGGCGCAGGCCAGGACATGTGGAGGGAGCTGGAGCTTGAGGATTACATAGAGAAGCAGAAGACAGAATCTACCTTTATCCAGGATCACTATGTGGACGCAAGAAATATAACACTGCAATTCCCCGAACAAAAGAGGAACCTGATCTATATATTCCTGGAATCTATGGAAGCAACATTTGCGGATAAAGCAAGTGGGGGAGCGTTTGAGGATAATTGCATCCCGCAGCTCACAGAGCTGGCGGAGGATAACGTAAGCTTTTCGAACAAGATCAGCCTCGGAGGAGGGTATCAGACAGTAGGAGCCACATGGACGATGGGAGCCATGTTCGCGCAGACTACAGGCCTGCCTTTGAAGATACCGATCGGTGCAAATGATATGGAATATCAAGAGCAGTTCCTTCCGGGGGTCGTGAGCATCGGGGATATACTGGAAGAGGAAGGCTATGAACAGATGCTGATGGTCGGATCGGCAGCATCTTTCGGAGGGAGAGAGAATTATTTCAAACAACATGGAGATTACGAGATCTGGGATTTCTATACCGCGCTGGACGAGGTGAAGATCCCCTGGGATTATAAAGAATGGTGGGGATTTGAGGATGAGAAGCTGTTCGGTTTTGCAAAGGAAGAGCTTTTAGAGCTGTCAAAAGGAGGAAGGCCGTTTAATTTCACAATGCTGACGGCGGACACCCACGCTGAAGACGGCTATACGTGCCGTCTGTGTGATATGGAGATAGAGGATCCCTATGCGAGAGTGCTTGACTGCTCCAGCAGGCAGACTGCGGAATTTGTGGAGTGGATCCGCCAGCAGGAGTTTTATGAGAATACTACAATTGTGATCGTAGGGGACCACCTTACGATGGACGCTGATTTCTGTGATGATGTCCCAAAAGATTATGAAAGGACAGTATATAACGTATTTATCAATTCTGTGGCAGAGCCGGGACAGACAAGGAACAGGGCGTTCACAACGTTGGACTTCTTCCCCAGTACGCTGGCAAGTATGGGAGTACAGATCGAGGGAGGCAGGATCGGGCTTGGGACGGACCTTTTTGGAGACAGGCAGACGCTGGCAGAAGAAGTGGGGATCTCACAGCTGGACGGAGAATTAGAAAATAAGTCCTCCTTCTTTGAAAACTTCACCGGAGATATCAAAAAATGAGGAAGAATCTGCTAAAATGCCCGAAAACCTTGAAAAGTAGAGAAAGATGGTATAAAATCATGGTGAGGTAAGAGTTGATAAGCAGATAAGGAGGTAGGGTATGAAATATAAAAAGCTGCTATTTGCGTGCGTAGCTGCCGTCTGGTTTACTGTCGGGTGTTCCGGGGGGCAGGAGACAGGGGAAGAGGATGTCCTACAGGAGGAGACGGCGGATGCAGACGGCTCCGAAAGCACAGATATAGAAAGTGCAGAAAAAGAAAAGGAAGAAGATGTGCCGCAAGAGGGAGCCGATGTGGAGGAGGATGGCACGAAGACGGTGAAGATATATTACATTGACGATATGGGGGCGTTGGCGTCCAGAGAGGCGGACGTAGAAGACGAGCAGGCCATCTGGGCGGAGATGAAGAAAGATTCCGTCTTAGCAGAAGAATGTGAATTGCTTGGCTTTAAAGTGAATGAAGCGGATAAGACGTTGGATATGGATTTTAACCGGGCGACGGGCGACAGGATCCGAAGTTTTGGGACTGCTGGGGAGACAGAGATATTGGCATGTCTTACAAATACATATCTGGATGCATACGGGTGCGACAGGATCCGGATCACGGAAGAAGGAGAAGCGCTGTCCACCAGCCATGGGGCGGCCGTGGACGGATATATGGAGCGTATCACACTGTAGGAAGAAGATTCTGATATGGAAGCAAGGGGTGTAAAATGAGAAGAAGATCAAAGAAAATCACAGTGCTGCTGTTAGTGATAGCAATGGCGGTCTCAATGATGATGCCGCGGAATGTATATGCAGAAGAAGTACTGAACGGAGACATGCAAATGTCCGAACAAATATCCGGGGCGGGAGAGGAAGGAACTATCCCGGAAGGGCCGGGAGAGGAAGATGGAATAGCAAAAGGACAGGAGACGGGGCCGGAGTCAGAACCAGGAGATGGGACAGGCGGACAACAGGAGACAGAAGATGAAGGCGCAGCGTCAAAAGAGCAGGGGACGCCGGAAGAGCCGTCAGAAGGAGCAGAGGACGGCCAGGATATAGAAGAGCCATCTGAGGAAGATATAGGCTCTGAAGGAGAAGAGGATCTGGCAGAGCAGAGGCTGAATTATGTCTATGTGGAGAGCCCGTATCTGGAAACACCTAACACGCAGAACATTGTCGTGTCATGGGGGGACGGGACAGAAGGGATCTCAGACGCAAGGCTTGTCTGCCAGAAAGAGGGCGGAGAGGCAGAGGAATGGGCCGCTGCCTTGAATATGGATGAATTATTCCTGTTTTCAAAGCAATTCTCTGAGGCCGAAAGCGGGAGCTATAAAGCGACCAGCATCCGTTTTGTCCAGGACGGAGAGGAGCGAGAGTTCTTCCTGTCCGATCTGGAGGCAGTCGTCGAGTTTGGCGTGAACGAGGAATATGAAGGATATGCGCCGGGACGGCCGGTCGTACAGGGAGAAGAAGCTGAGGCTTCTGCCGTTTCAGAAGAAGCGCCGGAAGCAGGAGTATCTGTAGTCTCTATTGACGAGAATGGGGAGATCAGCGGGGAAGAGACCCTTGAGTCTGCGCTTTCTGAGGCATCTGCAGCAGCGGCAGCTTCTGCGTCTCCGAAAAAAGCACGGGCAAGGACAGCGCAGGCTCCTGCAGCCCAGGATGGCGCCGGGGCGAAGGCATCGACGGTGATCATAGCCCTTGACCCGGGCCATGATAATATGAGCACAGGGGCAAGCCATAATGGGCTGAAAGAAGAAGTCCTTACGCTGAAGATCGCCAACTATGTGAAAGCAGAGCTGGAAAAATACGATAATGTGGAAGTCTATATGACAAGGACCACCGCTGCATGTCCTACAGGTGTAGGCAGCTCGAACCATGCAGGACAGTGTATCTGGGAGAGAGTGAGGTTGGCAGCGGCGGCAGGAGCCAAATATTATGTCAGCATACATTTGAACTCATCCATAAACAGTTCGGCCGGAGGGGCGGAGGTTATTGTTCCGAATTCCAGCTGGAAGCCGGAACAAAATACGGCCGGGACCGCGCTGGCGGAGCATATTCTTGACCAGTTAGTAAAATTAGGGCTTACCAGGCGCAGTATCTATTATAAGAATGCGACGGACGGCGATACATATGAGGACGGAAGCGTCGGAGATTACTTTTCCGTCCAGAACGCCGGGAAAGAGTACAATCTTCCAGGGATTATTGTAGAGCATGCGTTTATCTCCAATTCCGGAGGGACAGACCAAAGCCTTCTCACCTCAGAGGAGGGGCTTAAGAAGCTGGGCGTGGCAGACGCCACAGGTATTGCAGAATACTTGGGGCTGTCCAAAGGATCTGGCGGCTTTACTGGATGGAAGAACGAAGGAGGGAAGCAATACTATTACAGGAATGGGAAGCCCGTTACAGGAAAGCATCTGATCGGCCAGCAGACCTATTATTTCGATAGCAAAGGGGTTATGCAGACGGGATGGCAGACGGTGGATGGCAAGAGATGTTACTTCTACTCCTCTGGAAGCATGGTGACAGGAACAGCTGTTATTAACGGCACGACTTACACGTTTGAAGCCGACGGAGGCCTTACCGGGTGGCTGTTGGAAAATAAGAAATATTATTACTACAAAGGCGGCGTGAAGAAGACCGGCTGGCAGTACATAGGAGAGCAGTGGTATTATTTCAACGGCAATGGAGAGATGCAGACCGGCCTTCAGACGATCGGAGGACAGAAGTATTACTTCTATCCGTCCGGGAATATGGTGACCGGCTGGGTGACGCTGTCTGGGAAGAAGTATTATTTCTACTCTTCAGGGAGCGCGGCGGTCGGAAAAGTGACGATTAACGGGACTACATATGAATTTGACAACGAAGGAGTCTTAAAAGGGCAGGTCAGATCAGACGGCTGGCATCAGGAAAAAGGGATATATTATTACTATAAGAGCGGGAAGGCTCTGACAGGCCTGCATATGATCGGGGGCCAGAAATATTACTTTAATAGCAAAGGAGAGATGCAGACTGGCTGGCAGATAATATCCGGGAAGAAATATTACTTCTATCCGTCAGGAAGCGCGGTCACGGGGAAAATAACGATAAACGGGACAGTGTATGAGTTTGATCAGGGAGGAGCGCTGAAGGGAGAGATAAAGGCAGACGGCTGGCATAAAGAGAACGGGAAGAGCTATTACTACAAAAATGGCAAGGCGCAGACAGGCTGGCAGTATATAAAAGGCAAGTACTACTATTTCAACAGTAAAGGAGAGATGCAGACGGGCCTTCAGACGATCGGAAGCCAGAAGTATTATTTTAATGGCAATGGAGAGATGCAGACGGGCTGGCAGATAATATCCGGCCAGAAATATTATTTCTATCCGTCAGGAAGCGCGATCACCGGCAAAGAGATGATCGGCGGGACGATGTATGAGTTCGGCAGAGATGGTGTCTTAAAAGGAAAAGTAGTGCCGGATGGCTGGCATCAGGAAAAAGGGATATATTATTACTATAAGGACGGCAAGGCTTTGACAGGGCTTCATAAGATCGGAGGCCAGAAGTATTATTTCAATGACAAGGGAGAGATGCAGACCGGCTGGAAGACGATATCCGGGAAGAAGTACTACTTCTATCCGTCGGGAAGCGCGGTCATAGGGAAAGAAACGATAGACGGAGTCGTGTATGAATTTGACCAGGGAGGAGCTCTGAAAGGCGAATTCAAGCTGGACGGCTGGAATCAGGAGAGCGACGGGACATATTATTACTATAAGGGCGGCGAAGCACAGACCGGCTGGCAGTACATAGGAGTCCAGTGGTATTATTTCGATGGTAAGGGAAGGATGCAGACGGGCCTGCAGACGATCGGAGGCCAGAAATACTATTTCTATCCGTCAGGAAGCATGGTGACCGGCTGGGTGATTCTGTCTGGGAAGAAGTATTATTTCTATCCGTCGGGAAGCGCGGTCACAGGGAAAGCAACGATTAATGGGACGGTGTATGAGTTCGATAAAGACGGAGCGCTCATCGGGGAGGTCCATAATGACGGCTGGAAGCAGCAGAACGGGACGTACTATTACTATAAGAACGGCAAGGCTGTGACAGGGCTCCAGACTCTTGGAGGCGAGACGTACTATTTCTCTGGCACAGGGGCGATGCAGACGGGCTGGCAGGCGATCGGCGGGAAGAAGTATTATTTTTACCCGTCCGGTAGTATGATTAAGCGCTCTCTGGCTACTATCTCTGGGAGCCAATGTTACTTTGACGGAAACGGCGTCTACACAGATATGGGAAGCCTCCATACGATTATGGGGACTACCGGGACTACCGTCGATAAAATGGTAGCATATTATAATAGAACGGTCGCGAGCATTAACAAGTCCTATCCGAGCGCTGAGCTTAAAAAAGGAGGGGCAGGAGATATCCGGACTTTCTGTCAGATGTATTTTGAGGAAGCGCAAAAAGAGGGGGTAAGAGCGGAAGTCGCTTTTGCACAAGCTATGCAGGAGACAGGTTACCTGCAGTTTGGCGGTGATGTGAAGATCGGGCAGTTTAATTTTGCAGGCTTAGGAGCCACCGGCGGCGGGGAGCCAGGGAATTCTTTCAAGGATGTGAGGACGGGCATACGTGCACAGATCCAGCATCTGAAATGTTATGCAAGCAAGGCGGCGCTGAACCAAGCGTGCGTAGACCAGAGATGGTCAAATAATCTAAGAGAAAAAGCGCCTTATGTGGAATGGCTGAGCATACCACATAATCCATATAAAACCGGCTGGGCTGGAGATACTAATTATGGAAGCGCTTTGACGTCTAAGATGAATCAGATGATGTAGCTAAAAAAAGATTGTGCTTCGGCACAATCTTTTTAGTTTTAGAGGCGCTCTTTGTACACCGGGGCAGCATTTTGAAATATTACAATATAAAAAGTAGAAAATATTGTAGGAAGCAGAAATATTTGCTATAATGTAACAAGTTTGTAATAGACAGGAGAAATTGTAACATTCTTAAATACAAGAAGGTGGTGTGGGCGATTGGAGAATGCCAGGAATAAGAAGAAGTTCGAGCAATATAAGAGGCTGGTAAGATTTGTGGCGGGCGCTGCGGTAGTTTTATGCGTCACTTTTATTTTTATCGTTTTCTGGAAAGAGAATTATAATGAAGGGATTGTTTTTCCTTTTTATTATAAAGGCTATTGGCTGGTGGGAGTCTTTTATGCTTTTTTCTTTATCATGTTCTCTCACCTGTATGGTGGGATGAAATATGGCTATCTAAAAAGTACGAATATTATCTTCTCGCAGATTCTGTCCATCGTATGTACGAATATAGCGATTTATCTGGAGACGGTACTGCTTTCTGCAAAATTTGTGACCGTTCTGCCTATGTTTAAGATTACAGCTATCGAGATGATCGGGATCATCATCTGGTCGACGCTTTTCGACAGGCTGTTCAAGCTCCTGTTCCCTCCACATAAGATAGTAGTATTATACCAGGAATATGATCCTTCCGAACTGCTGAAGAAGGTGAAGCGGAGGAAGGACCGCTATCGCATCGTCGGCTCGGCGAGCGTGGAGCGTCCTTGGAGCAAGCTTGTTAATATTATCGATAACAGCGAAGCGATATTGATCTATGACGTCCACTCGGAGCTAAGGAATAAAATACTAAAATATTGCTATGAAAAAGAAGTGCGGGTCTATATGACGCCTAAAATCTCAGATATCCTGATCAGGAGCTCGGAGTGCCTGCATCTGTTCGACACTCCTCTCTTACTTTCCCGCAACAGCGGGCTGACTTTTGAAGAGCGCTTTATAAAGCGTGTGATGGATATTATTATTTCTATGGCTGTGCTGGTGATCTTCTCGCCGGCCATGCTGATCATAGCTTTAATTATCAAGCTTTATGACGGAGGGCCTGTATTTTTTAAGCAGAAACGGTGTACGAAGGAAGGCAAGGTGTTCGAGATACACAAGTTCCGCAGTATGATCGTGGATGCTGAGAAGGAAGGGATCTCTATCCCGGCGACGGACAAAGATCCGCGTATTACGCCGATCGGGAGCTTCATACGGATGACGAGGCTGGACGAGCTTCCGCAGATGCTTGACATACTGAGAGGGAATATGAGCATCGTAGGGCCGAGGCCTGAGCGGGTCGAGCATGTAGAGAAATATGCGGAAGAGATACCGGAGTTTGCATATCGCCTGAAGGTCAAAGGCGGTCTTACAGGGTATGCACAGATTTACGGAAAGTATAATACTACGCCGTACGATAAGCTTCGATTAGATCTGATGTATGTTCAGAATTATTCCATACTGTTGGATCTGAAGCTGATCATAATGACGCTCAAGATTATTTTTATGAAAGAGAGTACAGAGGGCTTCGGAGATCCCGAATAATTGAAAAAGGTGGAGATGGGATATGGGAAAGATAATAGTGCCGACCGGGTATATGGGCTCTGGCTCTTCAGCGGTCACAGATCTTATTTCTGAGATCGAGGGATATGACGCGGACACAGGGACTTTTGAATACGTGTTCCTACATTGCCCCGGCGGTGTGTTCGATCTGGAAGATAAGCTTCTAAGTGGGAATAACGCCGTCAGGAGCGATGAAGCATTGCACCATTTCCGAAAGCGGATGAACCAGCTTTATGATAAGAAATACTGGTGGGTAGGACATTATAATGAAAGACTTACTCCCCGGTTCATGGAGTATACGCAAGAGTATATAGAATCACTGGTGCAGTACCGCCCGGAGTACTACTGGTATTATCAGGAGAACGCGGACGCGGGGATGGTGTGCAGGCTCATATGGAAGAAGCTCGTGTCGACCTTGTCTCTGGGAAGGCTGCAGGTGAAGAAGCCGCTCGTCTATAATGACATGATGCTGTCTTACATTACACCGGAGGAATTTTACAAGAATACAAGAAGCTATCTGAAAAGATTGTGGACAGACCTGGGCATTTCGGAAAGAAATATTATTTTGGATCAGCTCCTTCTCCCTTTTAATCTGTTCAGGATAGATGACTACTTCGGGCCGGAAGAGATCCGGGTGTTCGTAGTAGAGAGAGACCCAAGGGATGTTTATATTATTAACAAGTATATCTGGGCCAGGAATCATGAGCCCGTACCTTATCCGACAGATGTGGATGAGTTTTGTAAATGTTATGGCAGCTTGAGGAAGATGGAAAAAGCAGCAAGGCATCCCGGCATTATGCGGATCCGTTTTGAAGATCTTGTCTATCATTATGAAGAGGCTGTCGGAAAGATACTAGAGCATCTGGGAGAAGATAAAAGCCGGCACACGGGAAGAAAGACAAAGTTTATCCCGGAGGCATCCATTGAGAATACGCAGCTGTATATCTCTAAGCCAGAATTTTATGAAGAGGGGAAAGTGATAGAAGAAAGGCTGGAAGAATACTTATATCCATTCCCCTATGAAAGAAAAGCAGACTATGAAAAGACTTTTTGAAGCTGTGCCCATGTAAAAAGAGTAGGTGGAGAAATCGTGTTGTTAAGTGTTATAATTCCGGTATATAATACTGAAAAGTATTTAGAGGCGTGCCTGGATAGCGTTCTTGGGCAGACATGTGGAGATATTGAGGCTATCGTGGTCAACGACGGCTCTACGGACGGCTCTGCCTCTATATTGTCAAGATATGAAGAGCGATATCCAGGGAAGATCCGAGCCGTCCATCAGGATAACAGGGGGATCGGGGCAGTGAGGAACAGAGGGGTCATAGAAGCCCGCGGCAAGTACATTGCCTTTATCGACAGTGACGATCGTATAGACGTGAAGTATTGCGAAGCCTTGTGCCGCAAGGCAGAAGAGGACGGTCTGGACATGGCGGTATGCGATTATTATGAGGTGGACGAGAAGACAGGAGAGAAGGCTTACGTAAAAGTCGCACAGTTCGAGCCTACGGATCTTAATAAAGAGCCGAGATTGCTTTTTGATATTAACACAAGCCCGTGGAATAAAATATATCGGACGGATATGCTCAGAGAGCGCCAGATCTGTTTCCCGGAAAATGTGAAATATGAAGACGTGGGATTTACCCTAAAGGCGATCGCTTCTGCGGCAAGGATCGGTAAGGTGGATCTTCCGCTCGTCTATTACTTAATTAGAGAGGGCAGCGAGACGAAAGTCATGGACAGAAAAGTGTACGATATATTTTCTGTCCTGGATGATATCCGCCAGTTTTTCGGGGCAGGCCAGATGAGCGAAGAGCTAAGAGAGTATGTGGAATGGTTCTGCATTAACCGTCTTATGGTATACAACATCCAACAGCGATATCAAAAGAGCGCAGAAGATGCAGACCGCTTTATAGAGGAAAGCTTTTCTTATCTGGAGAGGCATTTCCCAGAGTGGAGAAGAAACAGGCAATATATGAAAAAAGACGGAATATTGAAAAGAATCCTTAAAAACAATAGATTTATTATGAAGAGCTATGTTAAAATTGCCAGAAGAGCCAAGTGATATGAAGAAAAATATATTGTTTATTATTTATACCCACTCATTAGGGGGAGGGGCGGAAAAGATCCTGACTAATATAGCCAATAGGCTGGATCCTGAAAAATATAATATTGACATACTGGAATATGCAGACTATGGCGTTAAGGAGGAGAGCATAAGACAGGGGATTACGAGGTGCGCGCCTATCGTGTCCATGAAGAAAGACGGCAAGATAAAGAGGGTATGGAAGAATATACAGGTATACTCTTATGCCGGGCTTTTACGCAGGCGTAAGAAGCGGTACGATCTGGAGATTTCTTTTAACTATCTCATCCCCACCTTCCTCTTGTCGGGAAAATGTCCTGCTATCGCCTGGTTCCACGGCGGGGTCGGCAATTTAAAGAGAAGCCCTTATTATCGCTGGCTGCAGAGAAGGAGCCTTAAGAAAGTGGCGCGGTTAGTCACGATTTCAGAAAATACGAGAGATTCTGTCCTGGAGGTCTATCCTGAGACGGCGGACAGGCTGGAAGTCATATACAATGGCTTTGACCTTACAGAGATTACAAAGGCAGGGGATGAGCCATGCGATATAAAATTAGGAACGCCGTCGATCCTCTATGTAGGGAGGCTGGAAGAAGGGAAGGCTCCCCTTGTGCTCTTGGAGGTGATGCGCCGCCTGCAAAGAGAAGGGAAGAAGGTCTTTCTGTATTATATAGGCCAGGGGGAGAAACAGGGGGAGATCCAGGAGAAGATCAAGGAGTATGAGCTTGGCTCCCAGGTGTCCCTGCTTGGCTACCAGATGAACCCTTACCCGCTCATGAAGCAGAGCAGAGCTATCTGTATGATGTCGAAGAACGAGGGGTTCCCGACCGTCTTTGCAGAGGGGATGTCATTAGGCGTCCCATTTATCAGCACTCCGGTAGGAGGGGTGAAGGAGCTGTCAGACGGAGGGAAGTGCGGCAGGGTAGTAAACAGCATAGAAGAATGTGCGAAAGCAATAGAAGAGTGCGTTCTGGACGAGGAAGAGAACAGGAAGATGGCAGAGGAATGCCTGCGGCACATAAGAAAATTTAGTCTGGACGAGCAGATCAGACAAGTAGAAGCATTAATCGACGAGGTCACAGGAGATTAGGATCAGATGGATATGAATGGCAGAGGCGACGGACGGCGGATAAAAGAGCATAAGAGGAGAACGGGCAACAGGCGCAGGCGGAGGCAGAGAAGGATCTTCGCAGGAGAGATCCTGCTATTGTCCGTCCTTCTCATTATAGCGTTCGTTAAGGCGGCGCCGCTTATCCTCCATGCGGATGGAAAAGACGTCGGGAAAGATAAGAGCGCGGGAAAAGACGCTCAGATTACAGAAGAGAGCGATAGCAGCGCTGTTATCACGCTGGAGGCAAGTACAACAGAGCAGATTACTCTGGGCGAAGAATATATCGAGCCGGGGTTTACTGCCAAAGATAAAGACGGAACAGACCTGACGGATCAGGTACAGGTGGACTTAAGCGGGCTTAACCGCGCGGGGGCCCAGCAGATCGTCTACACAGTAGAGGACGCCAAAGGCAGGGAGGCAAAAGCGGCAAGAGAGATAGAAGTCTTACCGAATACTCAGTATGAGACGAGCGGGCTTCCGATCTGCATGTACCATTATGTCTATGACAAGGCAAGCCCACCGGACAACTTGAACGCAAACTTCATAGCGACAGATACATTGGAGGAAGAAATAAAATATCTGAAAGAGAGCGATTATTATTTCCCGACGTGGCCGGAAGTGAGAGATTATGTGGATGGGAAGCTTCTGCTGCCGGAGAACAGCATTGTGCTGTGCTTTGACGACGATCCGAGGATGATAGAGCTGGGCGTTCCGATCTTTGAGAAGTACCAGGTCCCGGTGACGTGCTTTGTGATAACGGGATATTGGGAGAGCGCAGAGGCGCTGGAAGCATACAGGAGCGACTATGTGAATTTTGAGACCCATTCCCACTATATGCACGAAGGCGGGGGCACGATCGGACATGGAGGGATCTACACCGCGCTGTCGGACGAAGAGATCGTAAGCGATCTGTGGCAATCGATACAGATGTGCGGGAACGGCAATGCATTCGCCTATCCGTTCGGGGACTACACAGAAGAGAAGATCGGCGCGTTACAGACAGCCGGCCTTCTGTGCGCGGTGACGACGGAGAACGGGAAGAGCTACCCGGGCATGAATCCCTATATACTGCCCAGGATCCGCATGACAGACGGGCAGACGCTGGAACAGTTTATTGCGAAGATATAGCAGCGGCTCTCAGTGTACAAGGGGAAAGTGGATGTAGAAGGAAGGAAGCATGAAAGCATATTTTGATAAGATATACAAGGGCACGTATAAAGAATTTGTACAGAAGATCTCAGAGAGCCTGGACAGAGAGAAGAAAGAATTCATCGTCACCGCGAATCCGGAGACGTTCATGATCGGGGATAGCAATCCTGCATTCGACTCGATCTTGCGGGCAGATCATACGACGATCGTTCCGGATGGGATCGGGGTAGTGAAGGCGGCGAATATGCTTGGTATACCGCTAAAGGACAGGATAACAGGCGTAGAGCTCTGCCAGGATCTACTAAGGCTGCTGGACAATAAAAGCAAAAGGCTTTACCTGTTCGGCGCGAGGGAGGAAGTAGGGCAGGCGCTTTTGAAGAAAATAAAAGGCACATACCCGAACATAGAGATCCTGGGCTACACAGACGGCTATGTACAGGAGAAGGAGCGGGCGATGGAAGAGATCGTTAAGAAGGAGCCGGACGTTATACTGGTGGCTCTTGGGATCCCTCATCAGGAGCTTCTGATCGATAAATATTATGAAAGAGCCTCCAAGGGGATCTTCCTGGGAGTGGGCGGGAGCTTTGACGTCTTAAGCGGTATGAAGAAGCGGGCGCCCCGGATCTTTATAAAATGCAATATGGAATGGCTGTACAGGATCGTGTCGGAGCCTAAGAGGATAGGCAGGTTTTATAAGAGCAACGTCAGATTCATAAAGAAGGTACGCTTGCTGCAGAGAGGGACAGGACATGAAGATTAAAGTGATGACGGTATTTGGGACGAGGCCGGAGACGATCAAGATGGCGCCGGTAGTGAAGGAGCTAAAAAGACGGGAAGAGATTGAGACGATCGTGTGCGTGACGGCACAGCACCGACAGATGCTGGATCAGGTATTGGACATATTTGGGATTACGCCGGACTACGATCTGAATATTATGAAAGCAGGGCAGACGCTTTCAGATATTACGGCCAGAGTCTTAAAAGGGATGGAAGAGGTCATCAAGGAGGCGGAGCCGGACATCGTACTTGTCCACGGAGACACATCAACGACATTTTCAGCCGCGCTGGCGGCCTTTTACAATGAGACGGACGTGGGGCATGTGGAAGCAGGCCTCAGGACATATAATAAGTATTCGCCTTTCCCGGAAGAGCTGAACCGACAATTTGTCGGGAATATTGCGGATCTGCATTTTGCGCCGACAGAAAGAAGTAAGGAGAATCTTCTAAGAGAGGGGAAGAAGGAGAGCGGCATTATCGTTACCGGCAATACAGCCATCGATGCTCTCCAGACGACTGTCCGGGAAGATTATCGGCACGAAGTGACGGAATGGGGGGCGGACAGCCGCCTGCTCGTGCTGACAGCCCACCGCAGAGAGAACCTGGGAGAGCCTATGCGGCAGATGTTCCGGGCGATCCGTCGGATCGTCGACGAATATCCCGATGTAAAAGTCGTCTATCCCGTGCATTTAAATCCAGTGGTGGCGAGTACGGCAAAAGAGGTCTTTGAGGATTGTAACCGGGTGAAGCTGATACAGCCGTTAGATGTGATCGATTTTCACAACATCTTGAACAAGTCTTATCTGATCTTGACGGACAGCGGCGGGATCCAGGAGGAAGCGCCGTCTCTTGGCAAGCCGGTGATCGTCCTTCGCGACACGACGGAGCGCCCGGAAGGAGTCGAAGCCGGGACGCTGAAGCTCGCAGGTACGGATGAGAAAGTACTCTACGGCATGGTGAAAGAGCTTTTAGAGAACGAGGAAGAGTACGAAAAGATGAGCCGCGCGTCGAATCCATATGGCGACGGGAAGGCAAGCAAGCGTATTGTGGACGAGATTGTAAGAAGATATAGTGAAAAGTAGTATGAAAGTAAAAAGATCAATTGTAGAGAATTTTATATACAATATGCTGTACCAGATCCTGGTGACAGCGCTGCCCATACTCACCACACCGTACACAGCAAGGGCGCTGGGGCTTCATGCGAACGGGATCCATTCTTATACGGAGGGGATCGTCACGTACTTTATGCTGTTCGGGGCTGTGGGGACGGCCATGTACGGGACAAGGAAGATCGCGTATGAGCGGGACGACCAGGCCGGGATGACCCGGATGTTCTGGGAGATCGTGCTGCTGCGCTTTGCATTGTTAGGGGCGACGCTGATCGTCTATATCGCCGTTTTATGTGTGGATAATGAATATGCTTATCTGTACCGGATCCAGACGATCAATATTGTAGCGACCGCTATTGATATCTCATGGTTCTTTCAAGGGGTAGAAGATTTTAAGCGGGTCACGATAAGGAATATGGCAGTGAAAGCTGTTTATGTGGTATGCCTGTTTCTTTTTATAAAAGAGCCGTCCGATCTGCCCTTGTATGTCTTCCTCATCGTGGGCAGCGCCTTTGCAGGCAATGCGGCTATGTGGCTTTACTTGAAAGAATATCTCGCAAAGCTGCCTCCCGGGCGGCGCTTTACATTTGCAGGCCATATAAAAGGGAGCGTCACTTTGTTCATCCCGCAGATAACAAATTATGTGTATGCGCTGCTCGACCGGTCTATGCTGAAATGGATCACGGGGGACACGGATAACGTAGGGATCTATGACCAGGCGCAGAGGCTCATCCGTGCGATTACCGCTATCCTGCAGTCGATCGGATATGTAATGCTGGCCAGGATCGCGAATCTGAACGCGGCAAATGAAGAAGAGGAGATAAAATACTATATCCGCAGATCTATGAATTTTACTTTGTTCTTGGCATTGCCGATAATGTTTGGTATTATAGGGACAGCCAAGGATTTTGTCCCGTTTTTTCTTGGGCCTGAATACTTGGGCGTGATACCAGTGCTGCAGCTTCTGGGGCCCCTTGTGCTGACGATGTCGCTAAATAGCGTGCTGGGAGTGCAGCTGTTGATCTCTGTAGGAAAAGAGAAAGAGTATGCTATTGCTACGACGACAGGGGCTCTAGTGAACGTGGCGGTGAACTTGTTCTCGATCCCGCGGATTGGGATAACAGGCGCCTGTATTTCTTCGCTGTTGGCAGAATGCGTCGTTTTTTTCATTTCGTTTGGAAAAGCAAAAGAATATTTAAAGCCAGGTCTGATCGTAAAAGATAATGGGATCCCACTGCTGGCGTCAGGCATTATGTTCGCTGTCGTCTTACTGATTGGAACTATAGATGCGGCTGTTCCATTAAAACTGCTGTTTGAGACGACGGCAGGGGCGGGGCTGTATTTTGGCATTATGATCGTAAGTAAGAATGAGACGATGGGACTGATCATGGACAAGGCAATGGGGAAATTTAAATTGAGAAGAAGATAAGGACAGGGGAAATGTATATGTGGCAAAAATTATACAATGATAATGCGTTGAGCAGGCAATTCGCGCTTTTAGTCTTTCTGCAGCCGCTCATTGATATATACAGGCTTTTTGTGGGGAATGGCATAGAGATCGCGGGCATCTCCTTAGTCGAGCTGATTAATATCCTGTTCATAGGCTATCTCGGCATTCTCTTTATCTTTAACCAGAAGAGGTGGAAGACATTCGCTCTGGCAGGCGTATATGCTGTTCTTCTGGGAGCATACCTGTGCCTGCACTGCCTGAATATATTAAAATTTGATACAAGCATTATCTCAGGGACGGCAGTCAACGTCGTAGTAGAGCTGTATGTCATATTAAGAGCATACGTTCTTCCGGTCATGCTCTTATATATGATGGTCTATATAAAGACGGAAGAGGAACGTTTTGTTAAGACTGCGGTTAGTACAAGCGCCTTTATCAGCAGCGTGATCGTAGTGACGAACATCTTCAAAGTCTCTTATATCTCTTACGCGTCTTATCTGGAAGAGAATGAGCATATCAGACAGAATATTATAGAATGGTTTACGAAATCGCCGCCGAAAGATCTCAATCTGATTACATCAAAGGGATGGTTTTATTCTGGCAATCAGATTGGGCTGATCTTGTTGATCTTGTTCCCGGTGGTCGTCTATTATGCAGCAGCCTTCAAAAAGAAGAGGGGGTATGCGTGCGTTGCCGTGCAGGCAGTCGCAATGATCATGGTGGCTACAAAGACAGCTGCTTTGGGCAGTCTGCTCGTAATAGGGATTATGATCGTCCTGCTTCTTATTTTTGGGCTTATTAAGAAGCAGCTGAAAGAAAATATAAAAGCAATACTGCTTCTGGCGCTTATATTAGGCGGCGGCGTGCTCCTTCTTAACAATTCTCCGGTGAAGATGATGATCAGCCTTCAGGGGATGAGCTATATGCGAAGTGAGGAAGAAGAAGATTTAGAAGAAGAGCTGGAGCTGTTCGCAGAAGGAGAATTGGATACGGAAGGCTTCTCGAAATTCTTAAATAAGTACTATTACATATATGGTATACAGGAAGAATTCGTAAAGCTGTTCCCGGTCGATCAGCATCCGCAGTTCTGGCTGGCCGTCATTAGCAACCCGAACAAGAAGCAAGTGAATTTCCGCGATTTTAAGGTGGAGATATATGAGCAGGTACTGAAGCTGAATGATAATCCAGGGGATCGGTATTGGGGAATTGGCTATACTACGAACTTCCCGTATATGGAAAGAGATATCATGGCGCAGGCCGCATGGTTCGGAAGCGTCGGAGCCGTATTATTGTTAAGCCCCTTCGCGCTGGTGTTCCTGCTGGCTGTCTTCAATATTTTAAAGACATTTAAAGAGAAGATAAATCTTTACACATGCACGCTGGGGCTGGGCGTGTGTGCCGGAGCCGGAGGAGCCTTAATGGCGGGGCATCTGATCGGTTATTTCTTTCCGGTGATTATTTGGAGCTACATGTTGGCGCAGCTATATCATGAGAGCAAAGAGGAGCGATAGGATGGATAGAAGACAACGTGTGAGAAGGGGAAGGCGCAGAGGCAGGAGAAGGCGCGGCTGGTTCGGCTCTCTGAGCGTGGGAGCGAAGATCGCTGTCTGTTTTGTGGGAGTATTTCTATGCTTTCTTACGACAGGCGTATTATTCGTGGCTGCGAAATTAGGAAAGATAGAGCAGGAGGATATCCCCCGGGAAGACATTGTCATCAATGCAGAGATAGAGGAGAAGCTGGAAGACCTGGGGACCGGCTATCTGAATGTAGCGTTATTTGGCGTAGATTCCAGAGACGGCGACCTGGCAGAAGGGACACGGACAGACTGTATTATTATCGCCAGCCTGAACAAAGAGACAAAAGAGGTCCGGATGGCGTCCGTATACAGGGACACTTTATTGGATCTGTCAGAGGGGACGCTGCAGAAATGTAATGCAGCCTACAGCTATGGCGGGGCGAAGATGGCCATCAATATGCTGAATATGAACCTGGATCTGGACATACAGGACTATGTGACCGTTGACTTCGCCGCCATTGCAGGGGCGATAGATCTTCTTGGCGGGATAGATATCAACGTGCTGCCGGAAGAAGTCGATCCTATGAATAAGTATATAGCTGAGACGGCAAAAGTAGCGGAAAAGCAGGCAAATTATATTGAGGCGCCGGGAATGCAGCATTTAGACGGAGTGCAGGCGACGACATATGCCAGGATCCGTTCTACAGCGGGCGGAGACTTTACAAGGACTGAGCGCCAGAGGGTCGTTATCCAGAAGATTGTTGAAAAAGTGCAGATGTCAGATCTGTCTACTATAAATAAGATCATTGATATAGTGTTCCCCAAAGTATCTACCAGCTTCAGCGTGACGGAGATCTTGAAGTATGCAAGGTATTTTGCAGACTATAAGCTGGGAGAGAATACAGGATTCCCGATCGATAAGACGACAGACACGATAGCAGAAGTTGGGAGCATAGTAATACCAGTAGATTTGGAGGATAATGTAAGGCAGCTGCACCAGTTCCTCTTTGGGGCGTCTGATTACTCGCCTTCGTCGACAGTAAGGCGGATCAGCGGTAATATTATCGTCCGCGTGGGGAAACAGAATGTGTCCAGCGATCAGGAGCTCAGCACACAGATATATGAGGCCGATCCAAAGGAAGGAATGGATTATACTGGAGGCGATAACGGGACTGGAAGCAATGCTGGGGCCGGAGACGATAACAGCTGGGGCGCAGAAGGCACGGAAGCGCCGGGCACAGGGAACGATGCCCCAGGAGAGACGGACGATGGGATAGTAGGAGAGAATCCAGGGGGAAATGGTACGCAAGAGACAGGACAGGACGGGACAGAGCAGGGAGAGGAAGGGGAGGCTTCTGAATAATGTAAATATATGCCCCTGCTTCTGACAGGGGCATACCTGTTTCAGCCATAATATGCCATGATATGATAAGAAAGGTTTACAAATTATTAAGAATTTGTTACAATATCCCAAGATACCCTCAGTGTACAAGGGCATACAATCGTATCATAGAGGAAGAGGACGGATTATGGCAAATAATAACCAGAAGAAGCTAAAGGCCGCCCAGGCTGTCAGAGCGAGGAAAAAGCGCAGGCGCCGGAGGCGTGTCTTTATCTTAGTGTTTGAGGTGCTTATACTTAGCTTGCTGATGGGGACCGTGTATGTGATGGCAAAGTACAATAAGTTCCAGACGGTGTCGATAAATGAGGAAGATATCCAGATTAATGAGGGCGTCAAAAGGGAAGGCTATACGACAGTGGCTTTGTTTGGAGGAGACTCCAGAGAAGGGCAGCTCGAAGAAGGCACGCACGCAGACACGATCATCGTCGCTTCGATCAATCACGACACGGGGGAGATCCGTATGGTCTCGGTCTATCGGGACACATTGCTCCAGCAAGAAGATAAGACTTATGATAAGGCCAACAGCGCTTATTTTGTCGGCGGCCCGGAGGAAGCGATCAATATGCTGAACAGGAACCTGGATCTGGATATCCGGGATTACGTGACAGTGGATTTTAAGGCTTTGGTCGACGCTATCGACCTGTTAGGCGGAGTCGAGATCGAGGTGACAGAGGAAGAAGTCCCTATGTTGAACGACTATCTTGCCGAGACCGCGAAAGCGGCAGGGGCGAGATGTAATTATCTGGAGGGCCCTGGAGTGTACAATCTGGACGGCGCTCAGGCGGTCACATATGCGAGGCTTCGAAAGCTGGAGGGAGGAGACTTTAAGAGGACGACGCGGCAGAGAGCAGTGATCGAGGAGATGTTCGAGAAAGCGATGAGCACGAATATCGGTACGATCAATCAGATCGTTGATACGGTATTCCCGCAGGTGTCTACCAGCTTCAGCCTTTCTGAGCTGATCGGCCTGGCGGCAGATATGAACAAATATGAGCTGGGAGACAGCGCAGGGTTTCCTGTTGATAAGACGAGCATGATGTTTGGGAATATTGGGAGCATTGTCGTGCCTGTCGGGCATGCGGAGAATGTAGAGCAGATCCATGAGGTCCTCTATCCGAATGAGCCTTATATGGTGTCTGAGACAGTACAGTTCATTTCGGATGAGATTACGTATCTGACAGGCGTTAGAAGGCCGACAGATTACCAGGGCATCGACGATGGGATGGGAGGCACGTACTTGGGCTCTTAAATGCTGGAAATCGGTGAAAAGTGTTATAAGCTTAAGGTAGACCGAGATATACTATATAGAGGATCGTAAGAGAAAGGGAGAAGGACATGAAGATAATGAGAAGGATCGGCGCTGTTTTGCTTGTTCTGTGCTTTTGCGTGCCGTGCATCCGTATGACTGCCTATGCGGCGGACGGGAGCATTGCATTTTCAGACCCAAGTACGGAAGTGGGGGAGATGGTAGAGATTAAATGCGTAGTGCGCTCTTCTGTTGGAAATCTTGGCAATGTAGAGATAAATCTGAATTATGACAGCGCGGCTCTCCGGTTTGATTCAGGAGAGGGCGTCACGGCGGGAGGAGACGGCTCTCTTACATGCAGCAGCGCCGGAGGCTCTTCGGAAATTGAATTTTATATGACGTTCCAGGCGCTGGCGGAAGGAAGCACGAAAGTGACAGTCTCAGGCATGTCCGTAGCTTCGGATGGAGGCGCCGCGCTGGCTGTCGAGGAGGGAGATTCAACGGTGACGATCGGCCCGGGGGATCCCTCGAAGATACAAGAGGACGGTGGAGCGGCTGTCACGCCGTCGGCAGAGGATATCCAGGTGGAAGTAAACGGCGAAGCTTACATCCTGACAGATGGATTTGCAGATGCGGATATCCCATCAGGCTATACGCGGACGGCTGTCGCGCTCAATGGACAGGAGCGCCAGATGGTCATGAATGAGGCAGCAGCCGTTTATCTCGGATATCTGCTTGATGCACAGGGTACGGGAGATTTCTTTCTCTACAATCAGGAGAATGCCACCTTTGCGCCTTATGAAGAAGTACGTATTTCAGATACGTCCTCCATCATCATCTTAAGCGACACATCCAAAGTAAGCCTCCCAGACACATACAGGGAGGCGGAGCTGACGCTGAATGAAAAGAAATTCCCGATATGGCAGGATAAGGAGCATGACGGCTATTATGTGATGTATGCCATGAATAGCGGCGGCGAGACCGGTTATTATCAGTACCACGAGGCAGAAGGGACTTATCAGAAAATAGAGATCGCGGCGGCGGAGCAGAAAGAGGAGGAGAAAGAGGACAGCTCCTTTACGGGGAAGATCCGAAGCTTTCTTGATAAAAATATACAGATGATAGTTTTGGTACTGGGGCTTGGAAGCATTGCGGTCCTCGTAGTGATCATCATCCTCGCGGTGAAGCTTCGGAACCGCAATCTGGAGCTGGACGATCTGTATGACGAGTATGGGATTGATTTAGAAGAGGGAGAAGAAAAGCCGGCGGTGAAGGAGAAGAAGACGGCGGCGAAGCCTAAAGCAAAAGCGAAGGCGAAGGATATACGCTCCGGGTTCGAGGATGATGATTTTGTACCAATCGATCTGGATGATTTTGATGATGAATCTGATGATGATTTTGATGATGGGTCTGAGGACGATTTTGATGATGGATCTGAGGATGATTTCGTAGGCGGCTTCGATGATTTTGACGCCGATGATTTTGAGGAGGACGACTTTGAGGAGAAGTTCGATGGAGACAGCCCGGATGAGGATCTCTTTGATGAAGATGGATTTGACGAGGACATTTTCTCCGAGGAGAAGGTAGGGAAATATGACACTGTGAATGTACACCGTAAGGCTCCTGTAAGCGGGGTGGGCGCAGAAGACGATCTGGATGGCCTTCTGGAAGGGCTCTCTGAGAAGAAGCCAAAGAAGCGTAGAGAAGATGCTTTTGATATCGACTTTATTGATTTGGATTAACGATGCCCTTATTAACTGAGGGTAGGAATGTAGATGCAAGAAAGCCCGAAAAATTATGCATATAGTTTTTCGGGCTTTTTATAGGGGGATCGCATGGAAAAAGGTTATAGGAATGCTGAAGATCTGTGCCCGGAGCTTCATTATCGCAAGACTGCCGGAGGCGTTATGCTCACGGCCTGTTATGGCGTAGATGGGCGCATCTTCCTTCCAGACGAAATAGAGGGGGAACCGATTGTGTCTATTGCCCCCTATACTTTTTCTGTAAGCTCTGCTTCAGAGCCTGCTGTCGGGCAGGAAAAGGGAAAAGAGAACATCTGGCTGAGCCCAGACGCCCGCTTTGCAGGAGAGCGAAGAAGGCTTGTCGCAGGCGATGTGACAGAGGTGTATCTGCCGCGCTATGTACGGGAGATTGGGAATTATGCATTCTATCGCTGCCATAACATGCAGAGGCTGTCCTTCCATGACGCGCTTCCGGGCATAGGCGGAGGAGCGCTGACGGGGTGCAAGTTCGGGGAAGTGCAGGTCTTTCTGCACGGCAAAGAGCGCTCTGCGCTTAAGTCTATATTGGATGAGATACGGTTTGCCGTCCATGTGAAGTTCCATAAAGAGAGCGCTGCCTTCGGGGAAGGGGAGGAGTGGGAGATCCTTTTTCCAGAACACTATGAAGAATCGGTAGAAAATACCCCCGCCCGGCTTCTCTACACGAGCCACCATGGCGCCGGAGGGTATTACAGGCAGTGCTTTTATGACAGAGAATTGGATTATGGGAAATATGATGCGCTGCTCCCCAGAGCTATAGCTGAAGAAGGAGAGGAGACAGTGGCAGAGCTGGCGCTTCTTCGCCTCTTCTTCCCGTACAGGCTTTCAGAGACGGCAAGGGCGTCTTATGAACAATATGTAAGAACGCACATGCAGACGGCAGCGAAGCTGCTTATAGATAAAGAAAACGCAGGATGGCTTGCATTTTTATCACAAAATGGCTACTGGACGGAATCGGCGCTGGATTTTGGTATCGAATATGCAAGGCAGAGAGAGAAGACAGAGCTCCTCGGGCTTATGATGGATGAAAAGTACCGGAGGTTCCCGGCGAGGAAGAAGGACTTTTCATTATAGAGACGGGGCATCGAAAAGGATTTTTGCAGATATGCGTGAGGAAATTCTGTAAGCTACATTTTTCTTTGCTCCGGGTTCCGAAGCTAAGAGCTTCTAAAATGTTCCTGGATGATATTGGGTACGGACGCAACCGCCCTTTATGCGCCGTCCATGGCGCAGGACGGGCTTTCGTCGGCGTCCGTGCCGCCGAATTGCTGGAGAGTGTTGGAACATTAAGAATCTCTAAGCTTCTTCACAGTCGCAAATGAAAATGTAGCTTACGGAATTTCCCAGTCGCATTTTGCAAAAACTCTTTTCAATGTCAAATTGCTATAAGAAGAAAGGAAGTATATATGTTGGAACAGCAGATGTCAGGGCGGCAGGAGCTGCCGGAGCAGCTTCACAGGATTGGAAAGCAGATACTTCTGCTTTCGAGAAATGAGCTGTATCTTAAGATGCGGTTCCTGGATGTGGCTTTGAGCTCCTGTCCCTTCGTTCTTGACGAGGGTATTGGGACTATCGGCACGGACGGCCTGTGCTTCTATTATGAGCCGCGCTATCTGGGCGGGCTGTTCCGGGAGGATCAGGTTTTGGTGAACAGGGCCTATCTGCACATGGTGCTTCATGGTATATTTAAGCATATGGCGCGCCGGGGAGGGCGGGACGAGAGGCTTTACGGCCTTGCCTGTGATATCGCGGCGGAGTCAGTCATAGATGGCCTTCGCTATCCCTGTGTATTAAAGAGCCGGTCGTGGCTTCGGAGAGATATGTACCGGAGGCTTTCTGGAAAAATGAAGGTACTGACGGCAGAGAAGATATATGGAGAGCTTCTGGCCATGTCTCTTTCTGAGAGAGAGATCGAAAGGCTTGAAGAAGAATTTGTTGTAGACAGCCATCTTTACTGGCCTTCTGGGGAAGATAAGAAAAAGCAGGAAGAGATTGAGAATAAGTGGCAGGAGATTAGCGAGCAGATGGAGACAGATATGGAGACGTTCTCGAAAGAAAGCGCGTCTTCAGAGGGAGATTTTATCGCGCAGGTGAAGGTGGAGAACCGGGAGAAGTTCGATTACCCACAGTTCCTTCGGAAATTCTCTGTATTGCGGGAAGAGACGGTCGTCGACCAGGACAGCTTCGATTATGTGTTCTACAGCTATGGCCTGTCGCTTTATGGGAACATGCCCCTCATAGAGCCGCAAGAATGGAGAGAAGTGCAGAAGATAGAGGAGTTTGTCATTGTCATCGACACGTCTATGTCCTGTTCGGGAGAGCTGGTGAAGAAATTTTTGGAGCAGACGTATGCTGTTCTGACAGAGAGCGACAGCTTCTTCCATAAAGTGAACATCCATATTCTCCAGTGTGACGATCAAGTACAGACAGATGTAAAGATTACCTGTGCCGAGGAGCTTGTCTCTTACATGGACAGCCTGGAGCTCTTCGGGGAGGGGGGCACAGATTTCCGCCCGGCTTTCGCCTATGTAGAAGAACTGATGAGGAAGCAGGAGATTACAAGGCTGAAAGGGCTTTTATACTTTACGGACGGGAAGGGGATCTATCCGCAGAAGATGCCGCCTTATGAGACTGCATTTCTATTTCTTGAGGAGGATTACGAGGATGTGGACGTGCCTCCCTGGGCTATGAAGCTGATTTTGGAGGAAGATTATGAATATTAAGAGGGCGAAGCAGGAGATTAAAGACACAATAGAAGCGTACCTTGAGAAAGACTTGTACGGGGCGTATAAAATACCTGAGATCCGCCAGAGGCCGGTGCTCCTCATGGGGCCGCCCGGCATCGGGAAGACACAGATCATGGAGCAGATCGCAAGAGAATGCGGCATTGCCCTTGTGTCCTATACGATTACCCATCATACGAGGCAGAGCGCGGTAGGGCTTCCTTTTATCCGACAGAAGTCTTATGGCGGGCAGGAGTACTCTGTCACAGAATATACGATGAGCGAGATCATCGCTTCTGTCTATGAGAAGATGGAGCAGACAGGGCTAAGAGAAGGGATCCTGTTTATTGACGAGATTAACTGCGTGTCCGAGACGCTGGCTCCCACAATGCTGCAGTTCCTGCAGTGCAAGACGTTCGGGAATCAGAAAGTGCCTGAAGGATGGACGATCGTGGCGGCGGGGAACCCGCCGGAATACAATCGCTCTGTGCGGGAGTTCGACGTGGTGACGCTGGACAGGATCAGGGAGATCCAGGTGGAAGAGGACTACCAGGTGTGGAAAGAGTATGCCTATGAAGCGCAGGTGCATCCGGCGATCCTTTCTTATCTGGAGCTTCGCAGGGAGTATTTCTATCGCATTGAGACGACGGTGGACGGGAAGATGTTCGCGACCGCCAGAGGGTGGGAGGATCTGTCTGAGCTGCTGAAAGTGTATGAGGCGCTGGGCAAGAAGGTGGACAGAGAGGTCGTCCGACAGTATATCCGCCACTGGAAGATCGCAAAGGATTTTGCGAATTATGTGGAGCTGTACCGGAAATATAAGGAAGATTATGGCCTTGAGCAGATCCTTGGCGGGCATTATAGTAAAAATACGCTGGAGAAGCTTTGCTACGCGCCGTTCGATGAGAGGCTTAGCGTGGTAGGCATGCTGCTTGGGAGATTAAACGAGCTGTTCCGGGGCTATGTGGAGGCGGACCGTTATGTAACGCTGCTCCATACCTATCTGAAAGGCTTTATAGAAGACGGGGATCTGAAAGGGGCCGTCCAGCGAGCCGCGCAGGAGTATGAGAGGCTTCGGAGGGAAGAGCGTCTGGACAAGGCCGGAGGATATATTTGCCGAAGAGTGAACGATACTTTGGAAGCATATCGCTTCCGCGCGGCGAAAGACCATCTGGATAAGCAAGGCACAGAAGAGATGGTGCGGGCTGCGTTCCAGGAGGAAGTAAAGAGACGGGAGGCGGCCGCCGAGGAGGCTGGACAGGCATTGTCCTGCGCCTTTGACTTTCTGGAGGATGCCTTTGGGGACAGCCAGGAGATGGTCGCGTTCGTGGCGGAGCTTAATACCGGATATTATAGCGTTCGTTATCTAAAAGAGAATGACTGTAGCAAATATTATATGTACAACAAAAAGCTTCTCTTCGACGAGAGAAGAGAAGAAGTCTTAGGGCAGCTTGACGAAGTAGAGGCGGCGCTTAATACAGGGATAAAGGAATGTTAAAGTATGGGGTTGATTGAATTATTTTTCATCGCGGTAGGGCTTTCTATGGATGCCTTTGCAGTGTCCGTGTGCAAGGGGCTTGCAATGAAACAGTTTACATGGAAGAAAGGCTGCGCCGCAGGCTTATGGTTCGGAGGGTTCCAGGGGCTGATGCCGGCCGTCGGGTATCTTCTGGGCGTACAGTTTAAGGAGGTCATCGTATCGATCGATCATTGGATCGCCTTCATCCTTCTTGGCATCATTGGCGGGAATATGGTGAAGGAGGCGCTGACAGAAAAAGATGCGTGCGATATTCATGCAAATGCGTCCCTGGACATAAAGACAATGTTCCCTCTGGCTGTAGCGACAAGCATCGACGCACTGGCCGTAGGGGTGACGTTCGCATTCCTCCAAGCGCCCATCATACCTGCAGTCAGCTTTATTGGCACAGTGACATTTACAATTTCCGTCGCAGGTGTTAAAATAGGCAATATATTCGGGACAAAATACCAGTCAAAAGCAGAGCTGGCCGGAGGTGTCATCCTGATCCTCATGGGCGCCAAGATCCTGCTGGAGCACCTGGGGACGGGAGTTTTCTGAGCAGGGACACCTGGGGACGGGGGTTTTCTGAGCAGGGACACTGTGTGAACAGTGTCCTGCGGAAGAAAAGCCCCGTCCCCAAAAGCGAAGAGCCGGCGAGAAGCCGTGTCCCGCGGAAGAAAAGCCCCGTCCCCCAAAAACGGAAGAAAAGCCCCGTCCCCGAAGAGCCGGCGAGGAGAAAGGAATTATCGACATGAAATGGAACCAATATCGTTTAAAGACGACGACGGAGGCGGAGGATATCGTAATCAGCATGCTGGACGACCTTGGGATCGAGGGCGTACAGATAGAGGATAAAGTACCGCTTACAGAGAAGGATAAAGAGCAGATGTTCGTGGATATTTTACCAGGCATCCCGGAGGACGACGGGAGCGCATACCTTACGTTTTATCTGGAGAAGGAAGGGGCTGGCAGGATCCTCGCGGACGTCAGAGCGGAGCTGGAGAGGATGCGCGCATATATTGATGTGGGCGCGTGTACGATCGAGGAATCGGAGACAGAGGACGTAGATTGGCTGAACAACTGGAAGCAGTATTTCCACCAGTTTTATATTGACGATATACTGATCATCCCTTCGTGGGAGAAAGTAAGGGAAGAGGACAGCGCAAAGCTGGTCATCCACATAGATCCGGGCACTGCGTTCGGAACGGGGATGCACGAGACGACGCAGCTGTGCATACGGGCTTTGCGGAAATATGTAAAGGCGGGGATGGAAGTGCTGGATGTAGGCTGCGGGAGCGGCATCTTAGGGATGCTGGCGCTGAAATTCGGCGCAGAGCGCTGCGTAGGCACAGATCTGGATCCATGCGCCATCACTGCTTGCCATGAGAATATGGAAGCCAACGGTGTGGAGAAGGAACGCTATGAGGTCCTGATCGGGAATATTATTGATGATAAGCTGGTGCAGAGAAAGGTCGGCTATGAAAAGTATGATATTGTGGCGGCCAACATATTGGCGGACGTATTAGTGCCGCTTACGCCGGTGGTGATCCATCAGATGAAGCCGGGGGCAGTATACATCACAAGCGGTATTATCGAAGGTAAGGAAGAGGATGTTGTAAAAGCTGTAAAAGAGGCCGGGCTTGAGGTGCTGGAGGTAAACCGCCAGGGCGAGTGGGCGTCTGTCGTGGCGAAGAAGAGATAAGGCGGGAAGTGTGAAGGGATGCAGAACTTTTTTGTGACGCCTTTCCAGGTGAAAGAGGGGCTTATTTACATTGAAGGCTCGGATGTGAACCATATGAAGAATGTGCTTCGTATGCGCGTGGGCGAGCAGATAAGGGTGAACGACGGCAATAACGGATGTTATCTCTGTGAGATCGCGGCATATGAGGAGAAGGCGGCCTGTCTTCGCATTGTTGAGGAGATATGTGCCGACACAGAATTGCCATGTCGTATTTATCTGTTCCAGGGGCTTCCCAAGCAGGAGAAGATGGAGCTGATCGTACAAAAGTGCGTGGAGCTGGGCGTCTATGAGATTATCCCAGTCTTCATGAAACGGTGCGTTGTGAAGCTGGACGACAAGAAAGCGAAGAAGAAGGCCGAGCGATGGCAGGAGATTTCCAAAAGCGCTGCAAAACAGGCGGGCAGAGGGATCATCCCCCGGGTGTGCGAGGCCGTGCCCTACAAAGAGGCTTTAAAGCGCGTGGAAGAGCTGGACGTGGCGCTGATGCCTTACGAGCTTGCGGAAGATATGGGCGAGACGAAGAAAGTGATAGAGTCCATTGCACCCGGACAGTCGGTAGGGATCTTTATCGGCCCGGAGGGCGGGTTCGACAGGGAAGAAGCAGAAGCCGCCGTCCGGGCAGGAGCGAAAGAGATTACCCTGGGGAGGCGCATTTTGCGGACAGAGACTGCCGGGCTTTCGATTCTTGCTGTGCTTATGTTCCACTTGGAGGGCCAGTGACATACTCTGTTAATAAGAAAACAATTAGGAAGTGAAGGAATGAAAGAAATCTATCTTGATAATTCTGCCACCACGAAGGCTTATGAAAGCGTCGGGGATCTGGTACGCAAGGTCATGTGCGAGGATTACGGGAATCCCTCGTCCATGCACGCGAAAGGCGTGGCGGCAGAAAAATATATAAGAGATGCGAAAGAGACGCTGGCCGGGCTCTGGAAGGTGCAGCCAAAAGAGATCTTCTTTACCTCGGGAGGGACTGAGAGCGATAATCTGGCGCTGATGGGAGCGGCCCGCGCCAACGCCCGCGCGGGGAAGCATCTGATTACTTCTGCCATCGAGCATCCCGCGATACTCAACACGATGCGGCATCTTGAGGAGGAAGAAGGGTTCCGGGTCACATATCTTCCGGTGGACCGCTATGGAAGGGTGAGCCTTGAAGCGTTAAAGGAGTCGCTGTGCCGGGAGACGATACTCGTCTCTATTATGTATGTGAATAATGAGGTCGGATCTGTCCAGCCCATCCAGGAAGCTGCGGGCATCGTAAAGGCTTATAATAAGAATATCCTCTTCCATGTAGATGCAGTGCAGGGGTTTGGGAAATACCGGATCTATCCGAAGAGATTAAAAATAGATATGTGCTCTATAAGCGGGCATAAGATACACGGGCCAAAAGGGATAGGGGCGCTTTATATTGATGAGCGTGTGAAGATCAAGCCCATTGTATTTGGAGGGGAGCAGCAGAAGAATGTCCGCTCCGGCACAGAGAATGTGGCCGGCATCGCAGGGCTTGCCCTGGCGGCCAGGACTATCTATGACGGGCTTGACGGCAAGGTGGCGCGCATGCGGCAGTTGAAGCGGCATTTTATTGAAGAAGTGACGAAGATTGAAAATACCACGATCCACGGCCTGCACGATGAGACGTCTGCTCCGCACATCATCAGCGTAGGCTTTGCGGGAATCCGAAGCGAAGTCCTCCTCCACGCGCTGGAGGATAAAGGGATCTATGTTTCCTCAGGCTCCGCCTGTTCCTCGAACCATCCGCAGGTGAGCGGCGTGCTGAGAGGGATAGGGGCGAGACAGGAGTTCCTGGATGCGACGCTGAGGTTCAGTATGTCAGAGTTTACAACAGCAGAGGAGATCGACACGACGATCCGTACTCTTTATAATATAGTGCCGATGCTTCGCAGATATACAAGACATTAATTAAAATAAGCAAGGAGAATCGAGAATGCAGTTTTCTACATTTTTGTTGAAATACGGAGAGATAGGAGTAAAGGGAAAGAACCGCTACCTTTTTGAAGACGCGCTGGTGCGCCAGGTGCGCCGTGCATTGAGAGGCGTGGACGGGACATTTAAGGCATACAAATCGCAGGGCAGGATCTATGTGGACTGCGAAGGCGGCTATGACTATGAGGAGACAGTAGAGCGCCTTCAGAAGGTGTTCGGCCTCGTAGGCATCTGCCCCGTCGTCCGCCTGGAGGATAAAGGCTTCGAGGAGCTAAGAAAAAGCGTGGTGGCCTATATGGCGGAAGTATATCCAGAACGGGATCTGACATTTAAGGTAGAGACGAGACGGGCGAAGAAGACTTACCCGAAGAACTCGATGGAGATCAGCTGTGACTTGGGGGAGGCTGTTCTGGAGGCATTTCCCGAAATCCGGGTAGACGTGCATGATCCAGATGTGACGCTTCATGTAGAAATCCGCACAGACGCGGTCTACGTCTACTCTCAGGTCATTCCGGGAGCGGGAGGGATGCCGTCCGGGACGAACGGGAAGGCTATGCTCCTCTTATCCGGCGGCATCGACAGCCCGGTGGCAGGCTACATGATCGCCCGGCGCGGCGTAGGCATCGAGGCGACATATTTCCATGCGCCGCCCTACACGAGCGAGCGTGCAAAGCAAAAAGTAGCCGATCTGGCCAGGATCGTGGCAGGGTACGCAGGGCCTGTAAAGCTGCATGTAGTGAATTTTACAGATATCCAATTGTATATTTATGATAAATGCCCTCACGATGAGCTGACGATCATTATGCGCCGTTATATGATGAGGATCGCAGAACATTTTGCGAAAGAGAGTGGATGCCTGGGGCTGATTACCGGGGAGAGCATCGGACAAGTGGCGAGCCAGACGATGCAGAGCCTGGCGGCCACTGACGATGTGTGCGCCCTTCCGGTGTACCGTCCGGTCATTGGGCTTGACAAGCAGGACATTGTGGATATCGCTCAGAAGATCGGCACATTCGAGACATCTATACAGCCTTTTGAGGACTGCTGTACGATCTTTGTGGCAAAACACCCGGTGACGAAGCCGCGGGTAGATATTATCCGGCGTTCGGAGGAGAGCCTGGAAGAGAAGATAGAGGAGCTTGTGAAGACGGCCATTGACACGGTAGAAGTGATCGAGGCAGAGTAAAGCGCAGAAAAACAGACCCTCTTGACGAAGGGTCTGCTTTTTTCTGGCTTATGTGTCTGGATCAATCGACAAGATACTCTTTCAGAGTGTCGAGGATCCCTTCGATCTCAGCCTCTCCGGCGTGGATATTGAGCTCGATCGGCTTTGATAAGTCCAGGCTGAAAATGCCCATAATAGATTTTGCGTCAATGACGTACCTTCCAGATACAAGATCAAAATCAAAATCAAATTTTGTAATCGCATTTACAAATGATTTTACCTTATCGATTGAATTTAAAGAAATCTGTACAGTTTTCACTTTATATATCCTCCTTGCTATGTTTCGTATTCTATTCCTATCTTAAGATTGCGGGGCTCAAAAGTCAAGGAAATATATGTAAAATCGGAGAAACGAATATGAAAAGAGCAGCATTGCACAATTTAGGATGCAAAGTCAACGCCTATGAGACACAGGCTATGCAGGAGATGTTGGAAGAGCATGGATATGAGATCGTACCTTTTGAAGAGAAGGCAGATATTTATATCATCAATACGTGTACGGTGACGAATATGGCGGACAGGAAGTCAAGGCAGATGATCCATAGAGCGAGGAAGAGGAACCCTGAAGCAGTCGTCGCGGCAGCGGGCTGTTATGTCCAGGCGAAGCAGGAGGGAGCGGACCCGGATATAGACATCATTATAGGAAATAACCGGAAGAAAGATATCATAGCGATCCTTGCGGAGTATGAGGAGAGCCGGCGCGAGCGAGGAGGGCGCGGGAACGTGCAGATGGAGATCACGGATATGAGCCATGAGAAAGAATATGAAGCTCTTTCTCTTACCCGTACAGCGGATCATACGCGGGCGTACATTAAAGTGCAGGACGGATGCAATCAGTTCTGTACCTACTGCATCATTCCTTACGCAAGAGGCAGGGTGCGGAGCCGACGGACGGCCCATGTCCTCTCGGAGGTCGAAGAGCTGGCAAAAGGCGGGTACAAGGAGGTAGTGCTTACGGGCATCCACTTAAGCTCTTACGGCGTTGATACGGGGGAGGACCTCCTCTCTCTTATCCGGGAAGCCCACAAGGTGGAAGGGATCGCCAGGATCCGTCTCGGCTCTCTGGAGCCCGGGATTATTACAGACGAGCTCTTGCAGGGATTAAGCCGGATGCCAAAAGTGTGCCCGCATTTCCACCTATCGCTCCAAAGCGGCTGTAATGCGACGCTTGGGCGGATGAACCGGCGTTATACAGCGGAAGCATACCGGGAGAAATGTGCCCTTCTGCGGAAGTATTTCCACAGCCCGGCGCTGACTACAGATGTGATCGTAGGGTTCCCGGGGGAGACGTCGGAAGAGTTTGAGGAGTCCAGAGCCTTTGTCGATGAGATGGATTTTTACGAGACTCACATATTCAAGTATTCCAGGCGGGAGGGGACGAAGGCGGCAGCTATGGAAGGACAAGTCCCGGAAGAGGTAAAGGCAGAGCGGAGCAATGTCCTGCTGGAGCTTGGAAGGAAGAAGCGGGCGGCTTACGAGGAGGCGCTTATAGGCACGGTGCAGGAAGTATTAATAGAAGAGGCAGTGGAGACGGAAGACGGGATCTATCAGGTGGGGCACACGAGGGAATATGTGAAAATTGGACAGAAAACGCAGGAAAACCTGACAAATCAGCTTATAAATGTAGAAATTAAGAATCCTTTCCAAATAATCCATTGAATTTTGCGGGGCAATCAGTTAGAATAAAGAGGAAGTATTTTTGGAGGACGTGAGTATATGAAAGAATTAAGCAACACACAGTTTTTCCAGGTAGAAAGCGGTCCACAGATCCAAGCGAAAGATATTCTGGAAATTGTGTACAAGGCGCTGAGCGAAAAAGGTTACAATCCTGTGAACCAGGTTGTGGGATATATCATGTCGGGAGACCCGACTTATATTACGAGCTACAACGGAGCCAGAAGCCTTATTATGAAGATGGAGCGCGATGAGCTTGTAGAAGAGATGCTCAAGACGTATATCGAGCATAACGGCTGGAAATAATATATGAGGATTATAGGTTTGGATTATGGGTCGAAGACTGTAGGAGTGGCTGTGAGCGATCCTTTGGGCATCACTGCTCAGGCGGTGGAGACCATATGCCGTAAAGATGAAGGCAAGCTTAGGAAGACGTGCGCCCGTATTGAAGAGCTGGCAGGAGAATATGGGGCGGAGCAGATTGTTATAGGGCTGCCAAAGCACATGAACGGCGATCTCGGAGAGCGTGCGAGAGCGTCCATGGCCTTTGGCGAGATGATCGGAAGACGTACGGGGCTGCCCGTACAGATGTGGGACGAGCGCCTCACAAGCGTTTCGGCAGAGCGGACACTTATTGAGAATAAGGTGAGAAGAGAAGACCGCAAGAAATATATCGATCAGATTGCGGCAGTTTTTATATTGCAGTCATATCTGGACTCACTTCGCAGGGGTTAACGGACGCGTCTGCAAAGAAAGGTGAGGGTATGGAGAAGATTATATTTACGTCTGAGGAAATGCAGGAAGAAGCAGAGCTTTATGTACTTGAGCAGACAAAGATCAATGGGTCATCTTATATTCTGGTGACGGATTCTAAGGAAGACGGCGCAGAATGTCTGATCCTGAAAGATACATCTTCGGAGGAAGCAGGGGACAGTATTTACGAGATTGTGGAAGATGATGAAGAATTGGCTTCGATATCGAAGGTATTTGAGGAACTGTTAGAGGATGTAGAAATTGAAAGGTAAGTAGTATGTCAGTCAGTCAGGAAGAATTCAAGGGAATGTTAAAGGAGAAGGGGCTTAAAGTGACGAACCAGCGCCTGTGCGTGCTGGAGGTGCTGGCGGATAACCACGACAGGCATCTGGCCGCAGAGGATATCTATGAGCTCGTAAAAGAAGACTACCCGGATATCGGCCTGGCGACGATTTACCGGACGGTGCAGCTGTTATTGGAAATGCAATTGGTGGATCGTATTAATCTGGATGACGGATGCGTGCGTTATGAAATCGGAGAGGCGTCTTTCGGGGACGCCGAAGGAAAGCACCATCACCATCATTTAATATGCAAGACGTGTGGAAAGGTCCTTCCTTTTAAGGACGACCTGTTAGAAGATCTGGAAAGACGGATCGAGGAGGAGACAGGATTCCATGTGCTGGACCACGAATTAAAGTTCTTCGGACAGTGCGAAGAGTGCCGGAAGAGGTAACGTAGTACGGAAAACACATGGAGGTGTAAATTTGAAAAAAGAGAATATCGGAAGTATGAAGATCATTCCGCTCGGAGGGCTTGAGAAGATCGGGATGAACATTACTGCCTTCGAGTACGAAGACAGTATTATTGTGGTGGACTGCGGTCTGGCGTTCCCGGAGGATGATATGCTGGGGATCGACCTGGTCATACCGGACATTACCTATCTGAAAGATAATTTTCAGAAAGTGAAGGGGTTTGTGATTACCCACGGACATGAAGATCACATCGGGGCGCTGTCTTATGTGCTCCGCGAGATAAATCTTCCCATCTATGCGACAAAGCTGACGATGGGGATCCTTGAGAGGAAGCTGGGGGAACATAACCTCCTTAAGACGACAAGAAGGAAAGTCGTAAAGCATGGACAGTCTATTAATCTGGGGCAGTTCAGGATCGAGTTCATTAAGACGAACCACAGCATCCAGGATGCGGCGGCCCTTGCCATCTATTCACCGGCGGGGATCGTAGTGCATACAGGAGATTTTAAAGTAGATTATACGCCGGTATTTGGCGATGCTATTGATTTGCAGAGATTTGCAGAAATTGGGAAAAAGGGAGTGCTGGCGCTGATGTCCGACAGCACGAATGCAGAGAGGCCGGGGTTCACCCAGTCAGAGCGCACGGTCGGAGCGACGTTCGACCATATTTTCGCAGAACATCAGAATACGAGGATTATTATTGCGACGTTCGCGTCCAATGTAGACAGGGTGCAGCAGATCATCAATTCGGCATGTAAGTTTGAGAGGAAAGTCGTTGTGGAAGGCCGCAGCATGGTGAATATCATTTCCGTCGCGCAGGAGCTGGGCTATTTAAATGTGCCTGACCACACGCTCATAGAGATCGACCAGCTTAAAAATTATCCGCCGGAAAAGACTGTCCTCATTACGACTGGAAGCCAGGGAGAGTCCATGGCTGCGCTGTCCAGGATGGCGGCCGACGTTCACAAGAAGGTGTCGATCATGCCAGGGGACACAGTGATTTTTAGCTCCAACCCGATCCCGGGAAATGAGAAGTCTGTGTCCAAAGTCATCAATGAGCTGTCAGAGAAAGGTGCGAATGTTATCTTCTCAGACGCCCATGTATCAGGACATGCGTGCCAGGAAGAGCTGAAGCTTATCTATTCGTTAGTAAAGCCTAAGTATGCGGTCCCGATACACGGTGAGTACCGGCACAGGAAAGCCAACGCGGGGATCGCCCGTATGCTCGGGATCCCGAAGGAGAACATCTTTATGCTGAATTCAGGAGATGTGCTGGAAGTGAACGCCCACGAGGCGAAGATCGCGGATAAGGTGCACACCGGAGAGATATTGGTGGACGGCCTTGGCGTAGGCGACGTGGGGAATATCGTGCTTCGAGACAGACAACATCTGGCAGAGGATGGGATCATGATTGTAGTCCTTACGCTGGAATATGGCACGAACCGGCTCCTGGCAGGGCCCGACATCGTGTCGAGAGGATTCGTATATGTGCGGGAGTCCGAAGGGCTGATGGAAGAGGCAAGACAGGTGCTTACAGACGCAGTAGAAGATTGTCTGGCACATCAGAGGAACGCTGACTGGAGCAAGATCAAGCTCGTCATCCGCGATACGATGAACGAGTTTATCTGGAAGAGGACAAAACGCAGGCCGATGATATTGCCGGTCATCATGGATGTATAGATTGTTAAATTTTTAATTGGGGACGTACGCTTTTTGCAAAAGCGTACGTCCCCAATTAAAAGAAAGGGTGTCCCCAAATGGAGATGAGTGAACGGATAGCGACGTATATCCAGTCGCTGGAATCCCCCGAGACAGGGATCATCGGGGAGATAGAGAGGGAAGCGCTTGAAGCGCATGTGCCGATCATACGGAAGGAGACGCAGAGCTTTCTGAAGGTGGTACTGATGATGAAGAGACCGCTCAGAGTCCTGGAGGTGGGGACTGCGGTAGGCTTCTCAGCGATCCTGATGAGCGGGCATCTGCCGGAGGGCGGCCATATTACTACCATTGAGAACTATGAAAAGCGGATCCCCATTGCCAGGGAGAATTTCAAAAGAGCGGGAAAAGAGAAAGAGATCACGCTTATAGAGGGAGATGCGCTGGAAGTGATGCGGGGGCTTGCCGGCCCCTATGATTTTATTTTCATGGACGCGGCGAAGGGACAGTATATCCATTATCTCCCGGAGGCAGTGAGGCTTCTTGCTCCTTCCGGGGCGCTTCTGTCGGATAATGTGATGCAGGACGGAGATATACTTGAGTCCCGGTTCGCGGTGGAGAGAAGGAACCGCACCATACATAAGCGGATGCGGGAATATCTCTATGAGCTGAAGCACAGAGAAGATCTGGAGACTTCGATCCTCCCGCTGGGGGACGGGGTAGCCTTAAGTATACGGAAATAGGAGGAGATTGGAATATGAGGGGACGTCCTGAATTGCTTATTCCGGCCAGCAGCCTGGAAGTGTTGAAGACAGCAGTCGTATTCGGAGCGGACGCAGTGTACATCGGTGGAGAGTCCTTTGGGCTTCGGGCCAAAGCAAAAAATTTCTCGCCGGAAGATATGGAAGAGGGGATCGCGTTTGCTCATGAGCACGGCGTGAAAGTGTACGTGACAGCGAATATATTGGCCCATAATGAAGACCTGCCGGAAGTAGGAGTATATTTGAAGGAGCTAAAGGAAATGAAGCCGGACGCCCTGATCATCGCGGATCCTGCCATCTTCCAGATGGCGAAGGACATCTGTCCTGAGATCGAGCGTCATATCAGCACGCAGGCTAACAATACGAACTACGGGACGTATCGCTTCTGGTGGAGACTGGGGGCAAAGCGCGTTGTCTCCGCGCGGGAGCTGTCTTTAAAAGAGATCCGGGAGATCCGGGAGAATATCCCGGACGAGATGGAGATTGAGAGCTTTATCCACGGAGCAATGTGCATTTCATATTCCGGAAGATGTCTCCTGAGCAATTACTTTACCGGGCGGGATGCCAACCAGGGAGCTTGTACCCATCCGTGCCGCTGGAAATATGCGGTAGTGGAAGAGACGAGGCCGGGAGAATATATGCCGGTATATGAAAATGAACGGGGCACGTACATCTTCAATTCGAAGGATCTGTGCATGATCGAACATATACCAGAGATGATCGAGGCCGGAATAGACAGCTTCAAAATAGAGGGGCGCATGAAGACTGCCCTCTATGTGGCGACAGTGGCGAGGACTTATCGGAAAGCCATCGATGATTATCTGAAAGATCCGAAGGACTACGAGAAGAACATGCCATGGTATCTTGATCAGATATCGAACTGTACGTATCGGCAGTTTACGACAGGGTTTTATTTTGGGAAGCCGGAAGAGGAAAGCCAGATTTATGACAGCAGCACTTATGTAAAGGAATACACTTATCTTGGCATCGTAGGAGGAGAGAGGGACGGCCTTGTCCGCATTGAGCAGCGGAACAAGTTCTCTGTGGGAGAACAGATTGAGATTATGAAGCCGGACGGAGAGAATATGCAAGTGACGGTGACGCGGATCACAGATGAAGACGGAGAGGAACAGGAGAGCGCCCCTCACCCGAAGCAGGCGCTTTATGTGGGGCTGTCGGGCAAGGCTGAACAATATGACATCCTGCGTAGACAAGAGATGTAAGGCGCATTACAGCGTACACTGAGGGTAACAAAAGCCGCGTGAGTATTAAAAATACTCGCGCAGCTTTTCTATAGCGCTTTTTTCGATCCTCGAAACGTAAGAACGAGAGATGCCCAGGAAATCTGCTATCTCTCGCTGTGTATATTCCTCTTCATTATAAAGTCCGTAGCGCATCTTCAGCACCAGCCGCTCCCTGGGGGAGAGAGCGGCCTCTACCCGTTGGTACAAGGTCTGAATGTCATCTTTTAATTCGATTTTGCGGTGTGCGTCATCTTCCTCAGTCTCAATAATGTCAAACAGCTGTATCTCGTTCCCTTCCCGGTCTGTGCCGATAGGGTCGTATAGTGAGACTTCGCGGGAAGTCTTCTTTTTTGCGCGAAGGTGCATAAGGAGCTCATTTTCGATACACCTTGCAGCGTAAGTGCCAAGGCGCACGCTTTTGTCTGGGTCGAAAGTAACGACGGCCTTGATAAGCCCGATCGTGCCGATGGAGAGAAGGTCTTCTGTGTCGTCTGGGGAGGTCTGATACTTTTTGACAATATGTGCGACGAGGCGCAGGTTGCGTTCGATGAGAATATGCTTCGCTTCTAGATCGCCCTCTGTATATTTCTGCATATAATATCGTTCTTCTGCGGCTGTGAGGGGTTGGGGAAATGATTTCAAGACGAGGCACCTCAAGGCATATTTGATATAACTTATGATGAAAATTGTTTATTTGTGCTTTTCCAAGTGAAAATTTGTGAAATAGTACCTCTTGTGCGCCAGGAGCGCAGATGCTATACTGTCCTTATCAATCAGAGAGTCTGGATATAATCCGGCCGTTCCGGCCAGCGGATCACAGCTTATATATTTATGAAAATAGAGAAAGAACAGAAAACGAGGCGCAGCCATGGCTTGTAGCTTCGTTCCGTCTGCGGCCATTACCGGGCTTCGTGTGGACATGGTCCGTGTGGAGGCGGATGTGAGCAACGGCCTTCCCATGTTCCATATGGTAGGATATCTGTCGTCAGAAGTGAAGGAGGCGTCTGAGCGTGTGAGGACGGCGATCTGTAATTCGGGGATCCATCTCCCGCCGAAGAAGACGGTCATCAATCTCTCTCCTGCCACAGTAAAGAAGAGAGGGCCGTCCTTTGACCTGCCCATCGCCTTGTCTGTCCTACAGTCTGCACAGGAGCTCCCACCGGGGTCTTTAAAGAATACGCTAGTGTTAGGAGAATTAAGCCTTGACGGCAAGATCAGGAAGGTAAAAGGCGTGCTTCCCATTGTGGCGGAAGCCGTCCGCGCAGGCTATGATTCCTGCATCCTGCCTTGTGAAAATGTATCGGAAGGGGCGCTGGCAGAGGGGATACGCATTATCGGGGCAGAGAGCTTAAGCCAGCTGTGCCGGCGCTTAAAGGGAGAGGAAAAGGCTCAGGCGCACATTCCTGACAGGGGCGCGCAGATTCCAGGGGATGTGCCCGGAAGCGCATCTGTGGACTACAGCGACATAAAAGGGCAGGAAGTAGTGAAGCGGGCGTCAGAAGTGGCCGTGGCAGGAGGGCATAATCTGCTTCTTATAGGACCTCCCGGAAGCGGTAAATCCATGCTTGCTTCCAGGATCCCTACGATCCTGCCGCCGCTGTCCAGAGAAGAAAGCATGGAGATTACGAAGATATACAGCGTTGTGGGCCTGGTGGACGAGAAATGTCCTCTGATTACAGGCAGGCCGTTCAGAAGCGTCCATCATACAGCCACAAAGGCCGCTCTTATCGGCGGGGGAGGGATCCCTGTCCCGGGGGAGATAAGCCTGGCGCATGGGGGCGTGCTCTTCCTGGATGAGCTTGCAGAATTCCAGAGGCCGGTACTGGAAGTGCTCCGCCAGCCGCTGGAGGAGCGGTGCATCCGCCTGGCAAGAAGCCATGGGAATTATGTGTTCCCGGCCGGGTTCATGCTTGTGGCTGCCTCGAATCCCTGTCCCTGCGGGAGCTATCCCGATATGACGAGATGCAGATGTAGCCCGGGGCAGGTAGAACAGTATCTGGGACGCATCAGCCAGCCGTTCCTTGACAGGATCGACATATGCATCGAGGCTCCAGCCGTTTCTTACGAGGATCTAAAGGGCGCAGGAAAGGCTGAGGCATCGGCCGTTATCCGCGAAAGAGTGTGCCGTGCGCGAGAGATCCAGGAACGACGTTATAAAGGGACGGAGATCCGCACGAACGCTATGCTGGAAGGAAAGGAGCTGGAAAAGCACTGTCGTCTCGGGAGAGAGGAAGAGCGCCTGATGGAGCAGGCGTTCACTGCCCTCGGCCTTACAGCGAGAACTTATCATAAAATATTAAAAGTAGCGCGGACGATCGCGGATCTCGACGGCGACGAGGAGATCCGATGCTTTCATCTGCAGGAAGCGGTGGGGTATCGGACGATGGATAAGAAATATTGGGGGAGGCGCGCGCGATGATGTATGAATGCTGGCTCGCAGAGATACGAGGGATCTCAGACCGCAAGAAACGGATGCTCCGAAAGGCTTTCGGAACAGGAAAGGCAGTTTATGACAGCGATGGGGCATGTTCTGCTTCTATGGATTTTTTTACGAAGAAGGACATAGAGATATTAAGACAGGCAAAACAGCAGATCTCACCAGAGGAGGTACGACGGGCGCAGGAGCGGCTGGGGATCCGCTTTATCCCCTTTTTTTCGGAAGAGTACCCGGAAAAGATCTCCAAAACCGCGGATCCGCCCTATGCACTGTACGTGAAGGGAAGCCTGCCGCCGCCCGGGCGGAAAGCAGTGGCTATTGTGGGAGCCAGAAGATGCACTCCCTATGGGGAAGCGATGGCGCTGGAATATGGTGAAGAGCTCGCCCGCTGCGGTGCGGTAGTCATAAGCGGAATGGCGCGGGGGATCGACGGGGCCGGGCAGAGAGGGGCTTTAAACGGAGGAGGGCGCACTTATGCTGTGCTGGGCTGCGGAGCGGACGTCTGTTATCCGAGAGAGCATGTAGGGCTATATGCAGATATATTAAAGAGCGGGGGGATCCTGTCAGAGCTGCCTTCCGGCGCTCCGCCGCTGCCTGTGCATTTCCCCAGAAGGAACAGGATCATCAGCGCCCTCTCGGACGTGATCCTTGTCATGGAGGCGGAGGAGAGGAGCGGGTCGCTCATTACGGCAGATCTGGCTCTTGAGCAGGGCAGAGATGTGTACGCCCTTCCCGGGCCGGCGACAAGCCCCACAAGCAGAGGCTGCCACAGGCTGATAGCCCAGGGGGCGGGCATCCTGCTTTCGCCCCGGGAGCTGATGGAAGAGCTGGATATCCAAATTGTTAAATTGTGTAAAAATAAAGAAAAAAGTAAAGAAGAAAATAAAAAAGTGCTTGAAACTACAGAAAATATGGTGTATAGTTGTCTCGGCCTGTTTCCCAAAAGCGTCAATGAGCTTGTCGCCGCCACAGAGCTGTCGGCACAGGAGCTGCTCCGCATATTGGCATATATGGAAATTAAAGGCCTGGTCAGAGAAGTATCGAAGAATTATTATATAAAAGCGAGGAAATAGTTGTATGGCACGTTATCTGGTAATCGTGGAGTCCCCCGCAAAGGTAAAGACGATTAAGAAATTCCTGGGGAGCAATTATGTGGTGGCCGCGTCCAACGGGCACGTACGGGATCTGCCGAAAAGTCAGCTGGGAATAGACCCGGAAAATGACTATGAGCCAAAATATATCACGATCCGAGGTAAAGGAGAGCTTCTTGCATCTTTAAGGAAAGAGGTGAAACGAGCAGACAAGATCTATCTTGCCACCGACCCGGACCGCGAGGGGGAGGCGATCTCATGGCATTTGAGCCAGGCGCTGAAGCTGGAAGGCAAGAAAGTATACCGCATCAGCTTCAATGAGATTACAAAGAGCGCGGTGAAAGCATCTCTTAAGAATGCAAGGGAGATCGATATGGATCTCGTGGACGCACAGCAGACGAGAAGGATCCTTGACCGTATCGTGGGCTATAAGATCAGCCCGCTTTTGTGGGCGAAAGTAAAGCGGGGCTTAAGTGCGGGCCGCGTGCAGTCCGTGGCGCTCCGTATCATTGCGGACAGAGAAGAAGAGATCAATGCATTCATCCCGGAAGAATACTGGAGCCTTGACGCGGACTTTAAAGTGCCCGGAGAGAAGAAGCTTCTTCCGGCAAAGTTCTACGGAAAAGAGAAGAAGATGAACATCAGCTCGAAAGAGGAGATGGATCACATATTAAAAGATCTGGACGGCGCATCTTATGTAGTGGCCGACATTAAGAAAGGCGAGAGGGTAAAGAAGGCCCCTGCGGCGTTCACGACGAGCACGCTTCAGCAGGAGGCGTCCAAGGCGCTTAACTTTGCAACGTCAAAAACGATGAGGATCGCACAGCAGCTGTATGAAGGTATTGATATCAAAGGCAACGGGACTATAGGCGTCATCACATATCTTCGTACAGATTCTACCCGAGTGTCCGAAGAAGCCGAAGGAAGCGCAAGGGAGTTCATAGGAGAGCAGTACGGGAAACAGTATGTGGCGGAGGGAGGGACAGGAAAGAAGTCTTCCGGCAAGATCCAGGACGCCCACGAGGCGATCCGCCCTACAGATGTGAGGCGTACTCCCGCCGTGCTGAAAGATTCTCTCTCCAGAGACCAGTTCCGCCTTTATCAGCTGATCTGGAAACGGTTCGTAGCAAGCCGTATGCAGCCGGTAAGATATGAGGCTACGTCGGTAAAGATCGAGGCCGGGGAGTACCAGTTCACGGCGGCGGCATCTAAGATCGCGTTTGAAGGGTTCCATATAATCTATACTGAGGCGGAGGAAGAGAAAAAAGAGGGAGGCGTGCTTTTAAGAGGGCTGGAAGAAGGTGTAAAGCTGGCTCCTGAGAGCTTTGACGCCAAGCAGCACTTTACCCAGCCGCCGGCGCACTATACGGAAGCGGCTCTTGTGAAGACGCTCGAGGAGCTGGGGATCGGGCGTCCCAGCACATACGCGCCCACCATATCTACCATTATTGCCAGGAGATATGTGGCGAAAGAGAACAAGAACCTTTATCTGACAGAGCTTGGGGAAGTGGTCAACAACATTATGAAACAATCTTTTCCGAGCATTGTAGACGTAAACTTTACTGCCAATATGGAAAGCCTGTTAGACGGTGTTGCGGATGGACAGGTGAAGTGGAAGACGATTATTGAGAATTTCTATCCTGATCTTGAGGAGGCGGTGAAGAAGGCAGAAGAAGAGCTGGAGAACGTAACGATAGAGGACGAAGTCACAGATGAGATATGTGAGGAGTGCGGGCGCAACATGGTAATTAAGTACGGCCCTCACGGAAAGTTCCTTGCATGCCCGGGATTTCCCGAGTGCAGGAATACGAAGCCTTATCTGGAGAAGATCGGGGTGAGATGCCCGCTTTGTGGCAAAGAAGTCGTCGTGAGGAAGACGAAGAAGGGCAGGCGGTATTTCGGGTGTGAGGACAATCCGGGCTGCGAGTTCATGTCCTGGCAGAAGCCGTCTGGTGAGAAATGTCCGAAGTGTGGGAATTATATGGTGGAGAAGGGAAACAGGCTTGTATGCAGCGATCATCAATGTGGGTACACTGAAAATAAAAGAAAAAGTGAGAATATTTAGAGAACTCGTTGAATGTTATCGGATTGTATGATAACATGTATGTGTATAGATTGGAGGATTGCTGATGAGCGTACAATTGTTAGATAAGACAAGAAAAATCAACAAGTTACTGCACAACAACAATTCGAGCAAAGTAGTATTTAACGATATATGTGAAGTTCTGACAGAAATCTTGGACTCGAATGTGCTGGTAGTAAGCAAGAAAGGAAAAGTGCTTGGAAAGAGCAAATGTGAAGAGGTTCCTTATATTGAGGAGCTGATTGTCAGTGAGGTCGGGAAACATATCGATGGGATGCTGAATGAGAGGTTCCTCAGCATTCTTTCAACAAAGGAGAATGTGAACCTGCAGACTCTTGGCTTTTCAGAAGAAGAGGTGAAAGGGTATCAGGCTATCATCACGCCGATCGATATTGCAGGGGAACGTCTGGGGACACTGTTCATCTATAAGGTGGAGAAGATGTATGAGATCGACGATATCATCTTGAGCGAGTACGGGACTACAGTGGTAGGGCTTGAGATGCTCCGCTCTGTGAATGAGGAGAGCGCGGAAGAGAGCCGTAAGGAGCATATCGTCCAGTCGGCGATCAGCACGTTGTCTTATTCAGAGCTGGAGGCGATCATCCATATCTTCGAGGAGCTAAGCGGCACAGAGGGCATACTGATCGCCAGCAAGATCGCGGACAGAGTAGGGATCACCCGCTCCGTGATCGTGAACGCTCTGCGTAAGTTCGAGAGCGCAGGCGTCATCGAGTCGCGCTCTTCCGGGATGAAGGGGACTTATATCAAAGTTGTGAATGACTATGTCTTTACAGAACTGGAGCACATCAAAGCAGAGCGAGGCAGAGGTTAAGGACGGCTAAAGGAGAGATGCTATGTTTGAGGAATGCCCCGCGATCCTTAAAATGACAAGGACGATATTAAAGGACGGATGTTTTGATGAGACTGCCCATCATTGTAAGATCATCCGGTATATTTCAGGGGAAGAGCGCATATACTTATTAGCAGGGAAAGCAGACCTTCCCTCTTTTTCCCTCGACGGCCTGTACGAGTGTACAGTCTCTTCTAAGGACGGCCCTGTGATATGTACCGGCACGATCCGGGAGAGATATTGGAGCAAAGTTGGAAAAGTAATCGTATTTCGGATAGAAAATGGATTTTATAAAAATAATCTAAACTGAATAAAAGTATGTTGACAAAACATGAGGAGAGTGCTATTTTATATCTAGAAGTTTTTAGCACTCTCTTTTTATGAGTGCTAACAAGATACAACTACATTTTTCAGGAGCAGTTAAGGAGGAGATAACATGAAATTAGTACCATTAGGGGACAGAGTCGTACTGAAGCAGCTCGTAGCGGAAGAGACTACGAAGTCAGGGATCGTGATCCCGGGACAGTCAAAAGAGAAGCCACAGCAGGCAGAAGTGATCGCCGTAGGGCCGGGGACGGTCGTGGACGGCAAAGAAGTACAGATGAATGTAAAGAAAGGCCAGACAGTCATTTACTCAAAGTATGCGGGAACGACTGTCGAGGTGGAAGAGGAAGAGTACATTATCGTGAAGCAGGATGACATTCTTGCTATCGTAGAATAGAAGAGGCGTAGAAATTAAAAAGACAGAATATTTTAGGAGGCGTATGGATTATGGCAAAAGAGATTAAATATGGCGCAGAGGCGAGAGCAGCGCTGGAGGCAGGAGTGAACCAGCTGGCGGACACTGTGAGGGTGACGCTGGGACCAAAAGGGCGCAATGTAGTCCTTGATAAGTCTTTCGGGGCGCCCCTCATTACGAACGACGGCGTTACGATCGCAAAGGAGATCGAGCTGGAGGATGCGTTTGAGAATATGGGCGCGCAGCTTATTAAAGAAGTAGCGTCAAAAACAAACGACGTAGCGGGCGACGGAACGACTACAGCGACTGTCCTGGCGCAGGCTATGGTGCATGAAGGCATGCGGAACCTGGCGGCGGGAGCGAACCCGATCATTTTGAGAAAGGGAATGAAGAAAGCGACGGATGTGGCAGTGGAAGCGATTGCAAGCATGTCCAGCAAAGTTACGGGGAAAGATCAGATCGCTAAAGTGGCGGCGATCTCCGCAGGAGATACAGAGGTAGGAGAGATGGTGGCGGACGCCATGGATAAAGTGTCAGGCGACGGCGTCATCACCATCGAAGAGTCCAAGACGATGAAGACAGAGCTGGATCTTGTGGAAGGTATGCAGTTCGACCGTGGGTATATTTCTGCGTATATGGCTACAGATATGGATAAGATGGAGGCCAGCTTAGAAGAGCCGTATATCCTTATTACAGATAAGAAGATCTCCAATATCCAGGATATCCTTCCGGTCCTGGAGCAGATCGTACAGTCAGGCGCAAGGCTTCTGATCATCGCGGAAGATGTGGAAGGAGAGGCGCTCACCACACTGATCGTGAACAAGCTGCGCGGGACGTTCAATGTAGTGGCAGTGAAGGCTCCAGGATATGGCGACAGAAGGAAAGAGATGTTAAAAGACATTGCGATCCTCACAGGCGGACAGGTGATCTCCGAGGAGCTTGGACTAGATTTAAAAGAGACGACTATGGATCAGCTGGGACGCGCGAAATCTGTGAAAGTACAGAAGGAGAACACGGTGATCGTCGACGGCCTTGGCGATAAGAAGGAGATCTCGGCGAGAGTGGCGCAGATTAAGAGCCAGATTGAAGAGACCACATCTGACTTTGACCGTGAGAAGCTGCAGGAAAGGCTGGCGAAGCTGGCGGGAGGCGTTGCAGTCATCCGCGTAGGCGCCGCTACTGAGACAGAGATGAAAGAGGCGAAGCTTCGTATGGAAGACGCCCTTGCAGCCACAAGAGCCGCAACAGAAGAAGGCATTATTGCAGGAGGCGGATCCGCTTACATTCATGCGGCTAAACAAGTGGCAGAATTTGCGGCTAAGCTGGAAGGAGATGAGAGGACGGGCGCGAACGTAGTGCTGAAAGCGCTGGAGTCTCCTCTGTTCCACATCGCTGCAAATGCAGGGCTTGAGGGATCCGTCATCATCAGCAAAGTGGCAGAAGCTGAGAAAGGCGTTGGATTCGATGTGCTGACAGAAGCATATGTGGACATGGTAAAGCATGGGATCCTCGACCCGGCAAAGGTTACAAGAAGCGCGCTCCAGAATGCTACAAGCGTCGCATCTACTCTCCTTACGACAGAGTCTGTCGTTGCGAACATTAAGGAAGAGGCTCCGGCAATGCCGGCGGGCGGCGCAGGAATGGGCATGATGTAAAGTTTTTGAAAACTCCCTTTTCGGGAGTTTTCTTTTTTTGTCTGTTTATGGTACAATGTTCTTACAGGCAGGATCAGGACTGTCTATTCTGTGGATCATGGAGGAGAGAAGAATGAATGATTTTTATACAGAACAGCTTGTGAAGAAGCAGACAACGGCGAAAGACGTGGCTGTGAAAGCATTTCTTGTGTCGCTGGCCATCGTCTCGGTGCTTGCCGTATTTTTGTTCCCACTGGCAATACTCGTCCCGATCGTGGTGATATTTGTCGTCGTGGCGCTTATGAGACGAATGAACGTAGAGTATGAATATTTGTATGTAAATGGAGACCTGGACATTGACAAGATCATAAACCGATCGAAGAGGAAGAGAGTGTTCTCAACGCCGATAAGCAACATGGAGCTGCTTGCGCCGGAGGGGAGCCCTGAGCTTGCCCAGTACAGGAACGGGATAGTGGCTGACTACAGCTCCGGCGTCCCGGGGGAGAAGCGTTATGTCCTTGTAGTAGTGGAGAAGGGGCAGGTTACGAAGATGATCTTTGAGCCGAACGATACGATCATTGAAGGGATCTTCCTGCTTGCTCCAAGAAAGGTGATCCGCCGGAAGTAAAAAAGAGGTTGACAAGAAGCGCTAATATTTTGTATGATAGCAGGTAATATACGAGAAAGAGAGGATAAGGCCATGGGAAAGATTATTGGGGAAGGCATTACGTTCGATGATGTCCTTCTAGTGCCGTCTTATTCGGAGATCATTCCGAATCAGGCAGATCTGTCCACGTATCTTACAAAAAAGATCAAGCTGAATATACCGATGATGAGCGCGGGGATGGACACGGTGACAGAGCATCGTATGGCGATCGCGATGGCCCGCCAGGGAGGCATCGGGATCATCCACAAGAATATGTCCATTGAGCAGCAGGCAGAAGAAGTGGATAAGGTAAAGCGTTCGGAGAACGGCGTTATTACCGATCCATTCTATCTCGCACCGGAAGATACGCTCTCGGACGCCAACGAGCTGATGAGCAAATTCCGCATTTCCGGCGTCCCGATTACCGAGAACGGGAAGCTGGTCGGGATCATTACGAACCGTGACCTGAAATTCGAAGAAGACTTCACAAAGAAGATAAAAGAGTCTATGACCTCCGAGGGGCTCGTTACAGCCGAGGAGGGCATCACTTTGGAGGAAGCGAAGAAGATCCTCGCCAGGGCGAGGAAAGAGAAGCTTCCGATCGTAGATAAAGATTTCAATTTAAAAGGGCTTATTACAATTAAAGATATAGAGAAGCAGATTAAATACCCTCTGTCTGCCAAAGATCCGCAGGGGCGCCTGTTGTGCGGCGCTGCGATCGGCATTTCGGCTAACTGCCTGGAAAGGGTGGAGGCGTTGGTAGGCTCCCAGGTGGATGTAGTCGTCCTTGACTCTGCTCATGGGCATTCCGCCAACGTGCTACATGCGGTGGATATGGTGAAGAGCAGGTTTCCTAAGCTGCAGGTCATCGCAGGGAACGTGGCTACAGCGGCGGCGACGGAAGCGCTGATCAAGGCGGGGGCAGATGCAGTGAAGGTCGGTATCGGGCCTGGATCTATCTGTACGACTCGCGTGGTGGCGGGCATCGGCGTGCCGCAGATCACAGCGGTCATGGACTGCTATGAGGCGGCGGAAAAGTATGGGATCCCGATCATCGCGGACGGTGGGATCAAGTACTCCGGCGATATGACGAAGGCTATTGCGGCAGGAGCCAGCGTATGTATGATGGGAAGCATTTTTGCAGGCTGTGATGAGAGCCCGGGAACGTTCGAGCTGTATCAGGGAAGAAAGTATAAAGTATACCGCGGCATGGGATCGATCGCCGCTATGGAGAATGGGAGCAAAGACCGTTATTTCCAGGACGATGCTAAGAAGCTTGTGCCGGAAGGCGTGGAAGGGCGCGTAGCATATAAGGGCAGCGTGGAAGATACAGTGTTCCAGCTGATGGGAGGACTGCGCTCTGGCATGGGGTACTGCGGGACTCCTGATATCGAGTCTCTCAAGCAGAACGGAAGCTTTGTGAAGATATCTTCCGCGTCGTTGAAAGAGAGCCATCCGCATGACATACATATTACAAAAGAGGCTCCGAACTACAGTGTAGACGAATAAAGAAAATCTTCATAAAATTCTAAGGAACTTTTCATGGTTTTATCTGAAAAATGTGTTAAAATAAAGCAGGATAAAACGATGGAGAGCACAGATGAAGAAGAATTTCAGGAAAAGAAGAGCGACAAGCGTACAGAAAAAGAAGCAGGTCCAGCGTTATACCCGTCTGGGCCTGATTATATTAGCGGTCCTGACAGCCATCCTCCTTGTGCTTACCATACTTAAGATCGTAAAGCCAGGGTGGTTTGAAAAAGGGTATTTTGAGCTGAGCAGTGAGGAGATCGATGCATCGAAGCCGGAGATCGACGTACAGCTCCTGACGGTGAACGAATATTCAAGGCCAGGCGCCGAGACGGATAAGATCAGAGGGATCGTCGTCCACTACACGGCGAACCCGGGGTCTACAGCTATGGATAACCGGAATTATTTTGAACATCTGAAAGATACGAAAGCTACACAGGTCAGCAGCAATTTTGTGGTAGGGCTTGACGGAGAGATCGTGCAGTGCGTGCCTACATGGGAAGTGGCCTACGCGTCGAACGAGCGGAACAAAGATACGGTCTCCATCGAGTGCTGCCATCCAGATGAGAGTGGGAAGTTCACACAGGAGACGTACCGCTCTATGGTACAGCTGAGCGCATGGCTCTGTATGAAGTTCGATCTGACAGAGGACGATGTTATCCGCCACTATGATGTGACAGGGAAGAATTGTCCGAAATACTTCGTAGAGGACGAGGAGGCATGGAAGCAGTTCAAAGCAGATATTAAGACAGCGATCGCGAATGGAGGATTTGAAGATGGGTAGCAGGCCGGGGGGCGTGATCGATCAGAATATTGCCCTTATTGGGTTTATGGGATCGGGGAAGAGCGCGGTGGCGCAGGCTTTAAGCGCCATGCTCCAAAGGAGAGCGGTGGAGATGGACGCGGCGATAGAGGAGAGAGAAGGGATGAGCATCGCAGACATCTTCAGGACACGTGGAGAAGCTTATTTCCGTGGGCTCGAGACGGAAATGTTGGAGGAGCTGCAAGGAGAAGAGGGCTTGATCATCTCCTGCGGCGGCGGAGCCGCGATGCGCGAGGAAAATGTGCGGAAGATGAAGGAGAGAGGTACAGTCGTCCTCCTGCGGGCAGCCCCCGGCACGATCCTTGAGCGTGTGAAGGACAGTGAAGACAGGCCGCTTCTGGAAGGCCGTAAAAATGCACGATACATCGGGGAGCTTATGGAACAGCGGAGAGAGAAATACGAGGCTGCCGCAGACATTGTCATAGACACAGATGAAAAGACTGTACGCCAGGTCTGTGAAGAGCTGATCCGAAAGCTGGAAGGGATGAAGAAGGAAGATGTTTGATACGTTCTATCCAGACGCATATGTTGCGTCTGCCTATACGATCGATTTTGAAAAAATGTATGAAGAGGGAGTGCGGGGGCTTATCTTTGACATTGACAATACCCTCGTGCCCCATGGCGCGCCGGCAGATAACCGCGCGGTCGGGCTTTTTGCAAGGCTTCGGGAGATTGGATTTGATACGTGCCTTATCTCCAACAATCAGGAGCCAAGGGTGAAGCCTTTTGCGGACGGCGTGGGAAGCAGGTATGTGCATGACGCCCATAAGCCGTCCACAAAGAATTATAAGAAAGCGATGGAGCTGATGGGGACGGACGAGCGCACGACAGTCTTTATCGGCGATCAGCTTTTCACAGACGTATGGGGGGCGAAGCGTACCGGGATCCAGTCTGTCCTTGTGAGGCCGATCTACCCGAAGGAGGAGGTGCAGATCGTACTGAAACGCTATCTGGAGAAGATCGTCCTGCATTTCTACCGTAGAGACAGAGAGAAAGAGAAGCGCCAGGACAGATAAGAGGTGGGAGACGATGGATCCGGTAATAGTGAGAAATGTGGCGATCGGGGAGGGGCTCCCCAAGATATGCGTGCCAATCATAGAGACAACAAAAGAGGCAGTCATAAAAGAGGCAGAAAATATGAGGGCTGTGCCTGCTGATCTTGTGGAATGGCGGGCGGATCGATTTGAAGATGTGATGGACGCAGAGAAGGTGAAGGAAGTGCTGGCCTCTCTTAGAAAAGCGCTCTGTGAGACGCCGCTCCTTTTTACGTTCCGAACGGAAGATGAAGGCGGCGAGCGGGCTATCACGGCAGAAAGATATATTGCGCTCAACAAAGCAGTGATAGAAAGCGGCCAGGCGGACCTGATCGACATCCAGATGCTTGCAGGGGCAGAGGATGTGATAGCCTATGCTCACCGCTACGGGGTGAAGGCCGTCGCCTCCAGCCATGACTTTTACAGGACGCCCGCCAGGGAAGAGATCGTTGCAAGGCTTCGGAAGATGCAGGAGCTTGGCGCAGATATCGTGAAGATCGCGGTGATGCCGCAGAGCAAGAGAGACGTGCTTGCCCTCTTGGCGGCGACGGAAGAGATGAGCCGTAATTATGATAAGACTCCGGTCGTTACGATATCTATGGGAAAGGAAGGGGCAGTAAGCCGCCTTTGCGGCGGGGCGTTCGGCTCGGCGATTACTTTCGGCATGGCAGAGAAAGCATCCGCTCCTGGACAGGCGCATGCAGAGGACTTAAAAACAGCGCTTGGCATACTGCATAAAATTAAAGGTTGAAAAAAGGCGTGATTTATTATAGAATGATTAAGATAATGAATGATGCGCTGTTTGAGTGCAGCTAAGGAGGATTTATAGAATGGCAGATGCTTATATTGAGAAAGGTGCGACTTATGAGATTGATGGGAAGGTATTTGAGTGCCTGGAATTCCTGCACGTAAAGCCGGGAAAGGGTTCTGCGTTTGTACGCACGAAGCTCAAAGACGTCATGAACGGCGGAGTGATCGAGAGGACGTTCAATCCGTCCAAAGATGTGCTTAAGAAGGCGTTCATCGAGAGGAAGGAAGCAGAGTATCTCTACGGGGACGGAGAGCTGTTCCATTTTATGTACGGCGAGGACGGCGGCTGGGATCAGTTCGCATTAGACGCAGATGTCGTGGGGGACTCTCTTAAGTTTGTGAAGGAAAATGAGAAGGTTAAGATGAAGCTGTACGAAGGAAAGGTGTTCTCCATCGAGCCTCCTCTTACGGTAGAGCTTGTGATCACGGAGTCCGAGCCGGGCGTAAAAGGGAATACAGCGACGGGCGCGACGAAGCCGGCGATCGTGGAGACGGGCGCGCAGGTCATGGTCCCTCTGTTCGTTGAGCAGGGCGAGACGATCAAGATCGACACGCGTACAGGAGAGTATCTGTCCAGAGCATAGCTCCGTATAATCTTAAGAAACTTAAGAAAAACATAAGGTGAAGAAGTCTTGCATTTTGTGCAAGGCTTTTTTATAATTTTCTGTACCATAATATTTAAAACATGAAATACCGCTGTCTGCAGGAAGGAGGATTATGACCTATGAGCAGTTCGTACAGACAGTAGAGCATAAAGTGAAGGAGGGGATAGGAGAAGGGGTGTGCGTCAGCATCCATACGGCGCAGAAATATAACGGGGCCAGCCGTAAAGGCATCTTGTTCTTAGAGGAGAAGAGCAATGTCTCCCCGGCCATCTATCTTGAAGAGTATTATCACCGCTTCCATGAAGGGGACAGCCTTGACGCCATCGTAAAAGAGATCCTTAAGCTCCACCGCAGGATGCGTTTTCGGACGCCGTGGGATCCGGAGGCGATTAAAGACTATAAAGCGGTGCGGGAAAGGATCGTATACCGTCTGATCAACGAGGAGAAGAACAGAAGGCTTCTAAAGGAGATGCCGTATGTTCCCTGGCTCGATCTTGCGATCGTCTTCTATGTGCTTCTGGAGGCAGACGCGTACGGTATGGCAGCCATGCCGGTGACGTCAGAGCATCTTAATATATGGGGCGCGACAGAAGAGGAGGTCTATGAGGAAGCGTGCCGCAACACGAAGATGCTCCTCCCAGCCTCTTTTCAGACTATGGATGAAGTGATAGAGCAGCTGACGGGAGAAGAGCAGAAGAAAGAGACAGGGGCTGGCCGCGTGTATGTGATAAGCAACCGCCTTAGAAGCTTCGGGGCGTCGGCGATCCTTTACCCGGGATTTTTAGAGGAGATCGGCCGCAGGCTTAAGGACGATTACTTTGTGCTTCCAAGCAGCGTACATGAAGCGATCGTCGTTCCCAGGAAAGGGTCATGTGGGAAGGAGCTCCTTGACAAGATGGTGGCGGAGATTAATAAGACGCAGGTCATGCAGGAGGAGGCTCTCTCAGACAGAGCTTATTACTATGACCGTATTTTAAGAAAATTGAGCATGTAAAAGAAAAAGTAAAGGAAATGTGAGAATTGTCATCATCATTTCCTTTACTTTATTATAGAAATATGTTACTATGACAAAGGTTATTCATGCACCCGTAGCTCAGGGGATAGAGCACCGCCCTCCGGAGGCGGGAGCGGCGGTTCGAATCCGCCCGGGTGTGTACCTTAAAAATAGTACGGATCGTGCGGAGGTGGCCTATGAAGAAGAGATGGCTCGTCCCGCTGGCGCTGGTATTAATAGCAGGGATCGCGGGATTTGGTCTCACCAGAGAGAAAGCACAGGAAGTACAAAGGATAAATGCGAAGTCAGACAGAGTAGAGAATATCGGCAGCAGGACAAAGAGCCTCAATCCCTTGCGGGAAGAGGCATATCCGGGGCTTTCGGAAATTGTGAGGGACTATTACGCGAGCGCCGGGAAGGAGAACAGCTTCGCAGAATCTTATGATGATATACGGGTATATACGAAAGTAGGACAGTACACAGGCTCATATGTGGCGTTTGTCAGATATGACATGAAGATAAAAGATATCTATACGAAAGTACCAGGGCTTGGGACGCTGTACATCGAGAGAGACAGGACAAGCGGTGAATATGAGATAAAGAGTGAGCCGGGGGGCAAAGAGCTTACGGAGTATGTAAGCTTCTTAAGCACTCACGACGATGTGAGAGAACTGCTGGAAGAGACGAATACAGCTTACGAGACAGCTGTGGATTCAGACGCTCTGCTTCGAGAATCGCTTCTTGATCTCAAGAAGGCGTACGAAGAGCAGACGTAAAAAGAACAGAACGCGCACTGCGGCGGAGTGGGATTATGTTGCTGATGCAACCCGCCGCAGGCAGAGAATCTCGCAAGCGAGATTCTTTTTTTTAGTAGAAAGGGCGAAGGATATGGGCGGATATAAAGAAGCGGCGAGGAAAGCATTTCCATATACGATACCAGTGCTGACTGGCTATCTGTTCATCGGCATTGCGTTCGGCGTTATGTATGCGGAAAAAGGGTACTCCTTTTTCTGGGCGGTGCTTATGAGCCTTCTTGTGTATGCAGGATCGGGACAGTACCTGGCGGTGAATTTCTTTGTGCCCGGCATTTCTTTCTTACACGTGATCTTCATGACTTTAATGGTCAATATCCGGCATATTTTTTATGGGATCTCCCTTCTTGAAAAGTTCAATAATATGGGGAAGAAGAGATGGTACATGATATTTGGGCTGACGGACGAGACCTACTCGCTCCTGTGTACGACGAAAATACCAGAAGATGTGGACGAGGAGAAATTCCTGTTTGCCATCTCGATCATGAATCAGAGCTACTGGGTGCTTGGGTCGTTCCTCGGGGCGGTGGCAGGCATGGTGCTCCCGTTTAATTCCGAAGGGATTGATTTTGCCATGACAGCCCTTTTTGTCGTTATTTTTGTGGAACAGTGGATGGACAGGAAGAACCGGATCCCGGAGCTTCTGGGGGTAGCGGCGGCGCTCCTCTGCCTGTCTGTCTTCGGGGCGGACAGGTTCGTGCTTCCGGCTATGCTTTGTATTGTAGCCGTTCTGTTCGTCGGAAGAAAGAAGCTGGAAGGGAGCGTGAGCGACAGATGCCGGTAAATGCATTGACTTCTTTTCTTATTATTCTGTTGGTAGCCGCGGTTACTTTTGCCACAAGGGCCGTCCCTTTCCTCATTTTTCCGAAAGGGAAAGAGATACCGGGCCTGGTGCAGTATTTGGGAAGAGCGCTGACTCCTGCGATAATAGGGATGCTTGTGGTGTACTGCCTGCGGAGCACATCTGTGCTTGCCGCGCCTTATGGAGCGCCGGAAGCGATAGCGGTGGCTGTTACGGCGCTGCTCCATATGTGGAAGAGGAACAACCTTTTGAGCATCGGGACAGGCACGGTTCTTTATATGTTCCTTATACAGACGGTCTTTCTTTAAGATTTAAAGGTTTAGACAACATTTTATCACAATTTCAACACAACTTGACGGTACACTGGTTACAGAACAAATGAAAGGGGATAATTTCATGGATAATCAATATACCTATTATACGCCCGGACAGGATAACCAGGACTATTATACAAAGGAGCCGAAACAGAAGAGAAAGCTTCCTAAATTTGTGAAGCTGATCGCGGCTGCGCTTGTCTTTGGGCTTGTGGCGGGAGCGGCGTTTGAGGCGGCAGGGTTCGCAGTAGGAAGGCTTCTTGGTACTTCTGAGAGAGAAGTAAAGGATCTGGCGCCGACAGAGACGGCTCCTAAGACGGAGATCCAGAGCTCGTCCGGCAGTACGATCACCACCGATATTACAAGGATCGCAAGGAACGCTATGCCGTCTGTCGTATCTATTACAAATATGAGCATCCAGGAAGTGCAGAGCTTCTTCGGAGGGATACAGGAGCAGCAGAGCACCAGCGCAGGGTCTGGGATCATTATCAGCCAGACAGACACGGAGCTTCTCATCCTTACGAACAACCATGTTGTGTCCGGAAGCGATACTCTCACCGTGTCATTTATCGATGAAGAGAGCGTGGAGGCGAATATTAAGGGGACGGACGCCGCAAGAGATCTGGCGGTGGTAGCGGTAGACCTTAACAATATCCAGAAATCTACAATGGAGCAGATCGCGGTGGCAACGCTGGGCGACTCTACGGCTCTTCAGGTAGGGGAGCCGGCTATAGCGATCGGAAATGCTCTTGGATATGGACAGTCTGTAACTACAGGCGTCATATCAGCCACCGACCGTACGTTGGACGGTATTGACGGAGGGCTGATCCAGACAGATGCGGCGATCAATCCGGGCAACAGCGGCGGGGCTCTTTTAAATGCGAAAGGGGAGGTCATCGGGATCAATACAGCGAAGATCGCAGTCAGTGCAGTGGAAGGTATTGGCTATGCCATCCCGGTCTCCGATGCAGGAGAGACGATTACGGAGCTGATGAGCCGCGAGACAAGGACGAAAGTCCCAGAAGGGCGCCAGGGGATGATCGGCATACAAGGTGTGGACGTTACTGCGGACAGCGCGCAGATGTACAATATGCCGACAGGAGTCTACATCTCCGAGGTGACGCGGGGCGGCGGCGCGGAGAAGGCAGGACTTTCGAAAGGCTCTGTTATCACCCATCTTGGGGGGATCCGTGTCAATGATATGGGGAGCCTGAAAGAGCAGCTGCAATATTATCAGGCAGGAGAGACAGTAGAAGTAACTGTGCAGATTCCGGCGGCAGACGGAGAATATAAAGAAGAAAAAGTAGAAGTTACTCTTGGAAGGAGCTCATAGAAGTGTTATAATGTGCCTATAGGAGGGCGCAGGTTATGCATATGTTCGATGAGCTTGAAAGAACTGATAAGGAAATTGCGGATGCGATCGCTGGGGAGCTTGACAGGCAAGATTCTCATATTGAGCTGATCGCATCCGAGAACTGGGTGAGCAAGGCGGTCATGGCGGCGATGGGAAGCATACTGACGAACAAGTATGCAGAAGGGTATCCGGGCAAGCGGTACTACGGCGGATGCCAGTGCGTGGATGTTGTGGAGAGCCTTGCGATAGAGAGGGCAAAAGAATTATTTGGATGCGATTATGCCAACGTGCAGCCGCATTCTGGAGCGCAGGCAAATCTGGCTGCGTTTTTTGCCATGTTGGAACCGGGAGATAAGATACTGGGAATGAATCTTGACCATGGCGGGCATCTGACTCACGGTTCTCCCGTGAACCTGTCGGGAAAGTATTTCCGGATCGTGTCTTACGGTGTGGGAGAGGATGGATTTATAGATTATGAGACAGTGAGGGAGACGGCGCAGAAGGAGCGTCCGAAGCTTATAATAGCGGGAGCCAGCGCATACGCGAGGACGATTGATTTTAAGAAGTTCCGGGAGATAGCCGACGCGTCGGGGGCTTATCTCATGGTAGATATGGCGCATATCGCAGGCCTCGTGGCGGCAGGGCTCCATCCAAGCCCGATACCTTACGCAGACGTGGTCACAACGACGACTCACAAGACGCTCCGGGGGCCGAGAGGAGGCATGATCCTCTGGAACAAGGCGGCGGCTGAAAAGTTCAGCTTCGACAAGGCGATATTCCCCGGGACCCAGGGCGGCCCGCTGGAACATGTGATCGCAGGGAAAGCGGTCTGCTTCAAAGAAGCGCTTGCGCCGGAATTCAAAGAATACCAGAGCCAGATCTTAAAGAACGCACAGGCGCTCTGCACAGGCCTTCTTGAAAGAGGCGTACAGATCGTGTCCGGCGGGACGGACAACCACCTTATGCTAGTGGACTTAAGCCACGAGGAAGTTACAGGAAAAGAGCTGGAACGCCGGCTGGACGCGGCGCATATCACCTGTAATAAGAATACGATCCCGAACGATCCAAGATCTCCGTTCGTGACGAGCGGCGTGAGGCTGGGGACGCCTGCGGTCACCACGCGGGGGATGAAAGAAGAAGATATGGATCAGATCGCGGAATGCATCTCTCTTGTCATGAAGAGCCCAGATAACATTGAGAGAGTGAAAGCGGCAGTGAAGGAGCTGACAGATAAGTATCCATTGCAATAGAAAAGTACGATGAGGAGGAAATGATACGAATGAAATGTCCAATATGCGGCGAGCAGCTTCGCCCGGGGAAAAAGGATCCGAACTATCTTCTCTGCTACAATTGCAGAAAGAAGTTCAAAGCGCCACAGAGGAGATCTGCGCGGGAAGAAGAGGAGGAGCAGACCTATTCGAATATCCCGCCTAAGGCTGTGCGTGATAAGCGGGAGCGCCAGATGAAGAAGGCGTACGACGATATGCTGGCTGTTGACGAGGAGAGTACAAGAAGGAGAAAGCCAAAGCCGAAACGGTATGAAGAGCCGGACGACGATCTGTATGACGGCTACGATGAAGATTATGATGAGAACGTATCGAAGCTTCCAATCATTATTCTCGGCATCGCCATAGTCGTTGTGGCGGGGATCATTGCATTCATGCTCCTTAAATAGGCGGCAGTGCGCTTCAGAAGGAAGAGGTCTAATGAAAAAAAGGATATACAGCCTGCTCGTCATTATCCTGGCGATCGGCCTTACGGCATGCGGGAAGCCGGAAGCGGCGGTACAGGAAAAGGCGGCGAAGGCGGAAGATAAAGAAGAGATAAAGAGTAAAGATTATAGAGACGGCATCATCCATGGGTCTGAGCTGATCCTGCACAATGGAGTAGCTTTTTGGGGCTATGAAGGCCAGCTGTGCAGCGCGTTGCTGGACGAGAAGGACGATCTCTATGACTTCGTCTCCGAAGGAGAGCTGGGGAGCAAGATATCCGGTATCGCGATTAACGGCTCCTTTATGTATATGACGACGGCAGACGGCCTTTTACGTCTTTCTCTTGAGGAAGCAGAGCAGGGGCAGAGCGTGCCAAAAGTACTTGACGATCATTCCTTCAGCAATGACGACTTTGAGATGTATGACGGAAATATTTATTTTACATATGGAAGGTACTTGTACCGCGTACCGGAACAGGGCGGAGAGAGCAAGAAGCTGGAAGAGGGCATAGAGTGCTTCCAGGTGTCTTCCGAAGGGATCTACTGTCTGAACGAGGACGGGGATCTGCTTCTCCTCTCTCTGGATGGGACAGAACGGAAAACGCTTCATGAGCTGGGCTGCACAGGAGGGATATTTTTCTGTGGGGATCTGGCTTACATCATGACAGGGAAAGAGGACGATTTTGTCTACGAGTATGCGCCGGAGACAAACGATGTAAAAGAGCTCCGCCTTGAGAACACCCTCTCCCCATACTATGAGATCTGGGCGACTGGAGAGTGCATTTACTATGAGGCTGAAGATTTCAACATCTACCGCCATGATCTGGACACGGGAGAGGAGGCTTTGGTCGAAGCCGAATATGATCTTCCGGATCATTCCTGCGGATATCTGGAAGATTCAACGATATACTATGTATATTCTGATTACCTGTACTGGATGCATCTGGATGGCGGGGGATCATTCAGGATGCATAAAAATGAAGTTCTGGAAGGGAGCGGCTCCGTGAGCCAGAGCGCCCGTCCGGGGAAGGATGCAGCTGCAGATAAAGGAACGGCGGGCGGCTATAATATCGCGGAAGGCCTGACCGTCTCGAACAGTGAGGGGCAGGCGCGCCTGGAGTCTGAATATTTCACATTGTATCTGCCCGCTGACGGGGACTGGGCTTACCGCGTCGTTGACGATACGACTTTTGAGATTTATTATGAGCCGGCATATGAGGCAGGGTTTGGAGGGAATCTTGTGACGATCGGGGCTTTTGACTGGGGCGACAACAGTTATGAGGATGACCCGAGCTATACGATCGCGGGCCTTGGCGAGAACAAGAAGTATGTGGCATTTTTCCCGACAGACGTCCAGTTTGATGTCCGCCAGGCGGAGGGATATACCAGGATGTCCGAGTATGTCCGTCGGATCGACAGCAGCGAGGAGGCGGCGAAAGACAATCCATTCTCCTGCCAGTAATCACCGAAATGGAAGGAAGATCTCTACTTTTGCTCCTCCGGTCTCTTCCGAATTTGTGAGCAATATTCTTCCTCCATGCTTTTTAGCCATTGTGTCTGCGGAAAACAGGCCAATCCCATAATGCGCCCCGCTGCCTCTGCTTGCATCATCCATAAAAAACTGTTCCGTTCCATGTAACAGCGCTTCTTTTGTAAAACCGCTGCCAGTATCTACCACTATAAATGTCAGCCCTTCATCTTGCTCCTTTATAGAGATATAGATCGCCCCACCTTCCTTCGTATGTTCCGCCGCGTTCTTTATAACATTCATAAAGGCGCTTACAACCTGGCCATAGGCCACGTTTACTGTTTCATGAGCATATTGTTCTTCCCAGTTGATTTTTAGATGGTACACTTCTGCCAATCCTAAAGCCTGCTTTCGTATGTCGTCAAGCATATCTTTTATCCTTACTTTTTCGTATATATATTGATAGCCTTCTGCGGACTTTGTTGTTTCTATTAATGTCTGTACATAATTTTGTATCTGTAATGAGCTGCTTACTATATAGCCGACATAGCTTTCCTGTTCTTCCGTCAGGTTTTTCTCAGAAAGAAGCTCTGCGTTCCCTCTTACGACAGTAAGCGGTGTTTTTATATCATGAGCCAGAGCTGCCATCTGTCTGTTTTTTTCCTGCTCTGCCTTCCATTGCCGCTCCAGAGAATCTTTCAGTGCAGCTCTCATCTCATCTATAGACGACAGGCAATCATCGATCTCTTTCACTCCGCAATAAGATGCCTCGTATTCAAGATCCTGGTTCTTAATTCTTTCTACTGCGTCCATTACCGGATTTATTTTTTGTCTCATCTTTTTACCGAAACGGACGGAAGGAAGTAAAATAATAACGGCCCCGCCCAGTATAGCTATGATCGACAGCAGATTCTGTGGCTCTATGAAATGTTCTCTTAAGAATGTAGATTGATACTGTGGAGCTAAGCTGTACTGCAGAACGACAGATTCGTTCGGCCGTGAGATCACCTTATAAAAATAGTGTCCTGATGCAGCCCTGTGATTTGCGACATCCCATGCGATCCCAACGGAATCTTCTGACATATTTCCGCTAAGTATCTTGCCGTCTATAGAAAAAATGACATAATGGCAGAGAGGCGGTATCATGTCTTCTGTCACCTCCTCCGCGCTCTGGATCGTATCATAGGCCTCATTAATCTTCCTTTCTACATAATTGGCTGGATAAATACCGCCTATGTTAACAAGGATATTGAATGTAATAACCGTGCATATGCCCAAAGCTAATAGCGCTCCAAGCATAGCCAGTACATATCTCAGAAAGATTTCGCTTAATGTGCGGCTTCTTCTCTTATCTGCTCGTCCCATTTATATCCAATCCCCCAAACTGTTTTTATTGGCATGCAATTATAGCATGAGAGCTTTGTCCTTATATTTTTAATATGAGTCGTGATCGTGTTGTCATTGCTTTCGCTGTGAAATCCGAAGACATGCTCCAGAATCTGCTCTTTTGAAAAAACCTGTCCCCGGTTTTTTGCAAGGAACTCGCAAATGTCATATTCAGACTTTGTGAGAGAGATCTCCTTATCATCGATCACCATCTGTCTTGAAGACAGATGGAAGCAGACGCGCCCAACGATCATCCTGACAGAATGATCCCGGCGGTCGCGCCTGATATGTGCAGCGACCCTTGCACGAAGCTCCATAACTCCAAACGGCTTACAGATATAGTCGTCTGCCCCCAATGACAATCCATTTACTAGGCTGCTTTCTTCTGTTTTTGCCGTAAGGAACAAAATAGGACAGTCAACAAGCTTCCTCATTTCCGCGCACAGTATGAGCCCATCGATTCCAGGCATCATAATGTCTAGTAAGATAAGGTCATAAAGGCTTACTTTTTCCATATTAATCTCAAGCGGGTTATTTACTTTTGTAATTAAATGCCCATCCTTGCTCAAGATTGTCCCTATCATATCAAGGATCGCTCTATCATCGTCAACTACTAAAATCTTCGCCATATCTTCCCTCTATTCTGATATTTTATTCCCTTCCCAATGAGATGCCTTAAATAAATAATATACCATACTAATTACTGCAAATACAAAAAATATTGGTATTACAGACTCCATTTCATCTATAGATCTTGCTGCGTTCGATCCTCCCAGGGCGATCTGCAGATAAGTGTATGGAATCCTGCCAGTCCATGAAGCAGGTACGTATTTCCATACAAACATTCCAAGGTCCGTAAGCATTAATGTGCTAACAAGCCCGGAAACGATCCCTGCTCCAATGGATGGGCCTTTTCCGAACAGAAAAGCCAAAAGCATTTGCCATATATATAGTGGAATGCTGCTGCACCACATAAGGATCGCAGCCGTCATATGCGTCATTATACTTACTGTACTGCCCCCAGAGATCTGGCGAAAGCCGAGGGCAAATATCACTACTGTTAATAATATGGAAAACAAGCTGAATATAAGCAGAAGCGCCGCCTTAGACAGAAATGCCACCGTCTTTTTCCGTGAAGTAAGCAGATTCTGGAATTCTCCGGCATTTTGCTCCTGTTCCATTACACTTGCAGCGAATATTCCGATCAGGACAGGAAATCCTGCGCCAACTGCCTCATAGAAAGCGACAATTTTTATATTCTCGCTCCAGTTGGAAAAAGGATAATATATTAAAAACAGTCCGCTTGTTATAATCGGGATTAAAATATGTGCAAATGTAATAGGGAGGCCTTTCATTTTCAGAAAGTCTGCATAGAGATTCTTTCTAAGCATTCTTATCCCACCTCTCTTTGATCAAACCAATTTAAGAACAAAATTGTTGAAAGGACGAACCATATAATAGATAAGCAGATCCCTGGGAAAACTATCTTTGTATCCAATAGCGGATCGCCGGCTTCTGCCGGGAGCCCATTTGGCAATATGTGAAGGAGCGGGCAGAGGATCCGCATAGGGATCGCGGAAGCAAAAAAGTACCATTTCCCTGTTGGCGAGGTGATGGTGCCTCCCACTGTGAGGAACAGGCATACGAGCAATTCCACGATCATTCCAAAACGCTCGCTTAAAAATAAAAGCAATGGTATCTCCCAGAGCTGCGCGGCTGTAAGGGCCAATACTGCAATTGCCGCTCCACCTAACGGAACGGAAGTTGTCAATAGAAGCCCGCCTAAGGAAGCGCCAGCAAATATAATAATATTTGACGCCAAAATCACACATCCCATGTAGACGACCTTGCCCATCATCAAAGTTTTTCTACTGGTAGAAAGCGTTATCAGATTATAGTATCTTGTCCTTTTGTCCCGCATCATAGAAAGGTGGCAGATAATGGCGAGCATCCCGGGCAGAAGCAGTGTATACCACCAGTTCCACACGCTCTCTGCATATGCATTTATCATTCCTAAAGTAAGTACGAATGCCAGGGCAAATGTAAGTACTGGAAAAGCCCAGATAAGCATTAGGCTCACCGACCTCCTTGCCTTCTGGTATTCTGCTTTCACAATATTAAGCATAAGCTTCACCAGCCTTTCTATTTTCTCTCACAACGTCCATAAAGAGCTCTTCTAAGTCCTGCCCCTGTTCCAGCGGGCCTTCATATCCTAAAATACCATCTGAGATAATCCCTACATAATCTGCGATCAGTTGTACTTCCGAGAGGATGTGGCTGGAAAGTATGACCGTAATCCCCTGTTCCGGGAAAGAGCGTATCAGTTTGCGGAAACTTTCTATGCCGATAGGATCCAGCCCATTCATAGGCTCGTCTAGTATCAAAAGCGTTGGATTGCCTAATAAGGCCATTGCAATGCCAAGCCTCTGCTTCATTCCCAGAGAGAACTGCCCGGCTTTCTTTTTCCCTGCATTTGCAAGAGAGGCTATTTGTAGCACCTCGTCAATTCTTTTTTCATCTACGCCAAGCAATAATGATCTGACTTTCAGATTCTCCTTTGCAGACAGATTGTCATAGATTGGCGGATGCTCAATTAGCGCCCCGATATGAGATAGTATTTCTCTCCTCCACGGCTTTCCATTGAAATAGATCTCGCCTGCAGTAGGCCTTAAAATACCGGTAAGCATTTTTAAAGTAGTAGATTTCCCGGCTCCATTAGGCCCAAGCAGGCCATAGATCTTCCCCTTCGCGATATTTAGTGAAACTTTATTTACCGCTTTTTGTCTCTTAAATGACTTACAGAGCCCTGTAGTCTGAAGCATCATTTCCATACGTACTCCTTCCTGCCTTCAGTGTACAAAGGGGCACACCGAAGTTCATTTTTATAAAAAGAGAATAGCAGGAAAAAATGAAGATTTAATAAAGACTAAGAGCCAGCCCTGATTTATATTTTCAGAGCCGGCCCTTTTGTGATCAAGATGTTATTTCAATAATCGTCTATCTGTTCAGATCCTCTTGTTATGGTGGGATCAATCGCAGCCACCGCGGATATCGAATTCAGGATTCACTGCATAGAAATTCTTGCTATCCAAATGATCCTGCACAATACGCAGGGATTCACCGAACCTCTGGTAGTGGACGATCTCCCTCTCTCTTAGGAAGCGTATCGGAGCGCAGACTTCCGGGTCTTTTACAAGGCGCAGGATATTGTCATAAGTAGTGCGGGCTTTCTGCTCTGCTGCAAGATCTTCATGGAGATCTGTGATCGGGTCGCCCTTGGACTGGAAGTAAGTGGCCGTCCACGGAGCGCCGCTTGCAGCCTGCGGCCAGAGAGCGAGCGTGTGGTCTACATAGTATTTATCGAAACCGGATTTTTCAATCTCTTCAGGAGTCAGATTTCTTGTCAGCTGGTGGACGATGGCGCATATCATCTCCATGTGGGCCAGCTCCTCTGTACCCAGAGAAGCATCTAAAATGTTCCAGTGTATCAAATATGAGGACAAGTGTGAGGTCTTTGGCTTTCAGACAAGCCATACAGTTTTATTTTCTGCGGTATCGTTGACTTCATTGTATGGAGTGGATATAATAATTCTATATATCCCAAGGCTGCCCTCCGGTATTCCTTGAGCCTGTTTCCTGTCACACGACCGCATTTTGGCTGTCTAATGGTATATAGGAGGTAAAAGCCATGAAAAGTAGAACAAATGAAGAACTGTTGGCTTTGATCGAAAAGGCCACTGCCGGAGACAAAGCATCTCTGGAAACCGTTATCCTCAGCGTGCAGGATTTAGTGTTTAATCTGTCTTTGCGTATGCTTGGTACTTTCCCTGACGCAGAGGACGCTACACAGGACATTTTATTGAAGATCGTAACACATCTGTCGTCTTTCAGGGGTGAAAGCTCTTTTTCTACCTGGGTATTCCGCATTGCGACAAACCATCTGAAAAATTATCGGAAGCATATGTTCGCAAAATTCCCTCTCAGCTTTGAGTTTTATGGAGACGATATTAAAAACGGGAAGATTGAGGATGTGCCGGATCTGACGCAGAATGTGGAGAGATCCATTTTGGCAGAAGAGCTTAAGCTGTCCTGCACGAATGTTATGCTGCAGTGCCTTGATACTGAAAGCAGATGTATTTTTATTTTAGGGACGATGTTCAAGGTGGACAGCCGGATTGCGGGCGATATCCTGGGCATCTCTCCTGAAGCTTATCGCCAGCGGCTTTCAAGGATCCGCGGGAAGATGGCGGATTTCTTAAAGGAATACTGCGGCGAATATGGGGATGGAAAGTGCCGTTGTGCCAACAGAGTGGATTATGCTATACAAAATCACAGGATCAGCCCTGCAAAGCTGGACTTTACAACAGCCGTCCCTATGGAGACGACGATTGAAGTAAAAGAGGCTATGGAGGACATTGACAGTCTCTCACAGGAATTTGCTTTCTGCAAGACTTATCAATCTCCGGAAAGCTTAAAAGAGCTTATTCAGAAATTTTTAGACGGGACGTCCTATTCCGTCGTCACAAATGCATAGGAGGCATGAAAAATGGATACGCAGCTTATCTTAAAGTACCTTTCTGATCTAAGCGAGAATAATAATCGGGAATGGTATCACGCACATAAAGCAGAGAACAAGGCGGCAAACACAGAATTTCAAGCATTGATCGGGGCGCTTATCCTCCGTATCGGCAGATTTGACAGCAGCGTGCTGCACAACGAGCCGAAAAGCCTTACTTTTAAGCTGGTGAGAGATACGCGGTTCAGCCATGATAAATCGCCCTATAACCCGGCGTTCCGCGCGCATATTTCTTCAAAAGGAAAGATTCCGATCCCTGTTGGCTATTATATTATGATCAAACCCGGCGGACAGTCCTTTTTAGGCGGCGGCCTGTTCGCAGATATGTTCAAAGACGCGACGAAAATGGTGCGGGACTATATTGTACAAAATGGAGGAGAATTTGAAAATATTATCCATGCGCCAGAATTTGAGGAACATTTTGCCGTGCGAGGATCGGCTCTCAAAAATGTCCCGGCCGGGTATGATAAAGAGCATCCGCAAGCGGAATACTTAAAGCTTAAAAGCTGGTATGTGGAATATCCGGTCAAAGATGAAGAACTGGGCGACGCTGAAGCGTTTCTTGCGAAGGCAGCCGAGGCTTTCCGCATTATGAAGCCATTTAACGATTATCTGAACAAGGCGCTTGCAGGTTTTCAGATGCCGGCAAGGTGATAAAATATTCAGATTGCAGCAGCTGTCTCGTTATATTGTACAAACCTTTATGAATACAGTATAACGAGGTGGTGCTGATGATTGAAAAGCCGTGAGTTTGTCTATGTAGGAGAGCATGTTCCGCAAATTACTGAGCAAGAGCACGCAGAGTTTTATCTGCATTTTCAAAAGTCGATACTTGCCTCTTTAGAAAAAAGAGGGCTTTTGACCCATTCGCAATATGAGAGCTGCATAGACGAGCTTGAAAAACAATATGGCAGAAAAAAATGTAGCCAGGCCTGAAGAGCCTGGCTTTTCACATGGCCCGCAGAGGCAGAAGGCCGTATAGAGAAAGGAGGAGCGACAATAAATAAATATGAACGTTTAAACGAAGAAAGGGAACGAGCAGGCACGAAGAAGCGAGTGGCCGCGTATTGCCGTGTCTCAACTGACAGCCAGGATCAGGCTGATTCTTTCGAAAGCCAGCGCACATTTTTCAAACAGTATATTGAGCGCAATCCTGAGTGGGAGCTTTACGAAATATTTGCGGACGAGGGCATCTCCGGCACGAGCACAAAGAAACGGAAAGAATTCAACCGTATGATCGCATGCGCCTACAGTGGCGGTTTCGATTTGATCATTACGAAGGAGATCTCCCGTTTTGCAAGGAATACTCTTGACAGCATCTATTACACCCGTGAGCTTAAAAAGCACAGTGTAGGCGTTATCTTCCTAAATGACAATATCAATACTTTAGACGGCGACGCAGAGCTTCGTCTGTCTATCTTGTCCTCCATCGCGCAGGAAGAGAGCCGTAAGACTTCTGAGCGCGTCAAGTGGGGGCAGAAGCGCCGGATGGAGCAAGGCGTGGTATTCGGCAGGGATATGCTGGGCTATGACGTCCGAGGCGGCAAAATGTATGTCAACGAGGAGGGAGCAGAGATCGTCCGTCTTATCTTCCACAAATTTGTGAATGAGAAGAAAGGGGCTCATGTCATTGCCCGCGAGCTTCAGGAAGCGGGCATACAGCCTATGCGGCGTGTAAAGGAGTGGCACAATACGGTGATCCTCCGTATAATCCGCAATGAGAAATACTGCGGCGATCTTGTGCAGAAGAAGACCTACACTCCTGATTTCCTTTCCCATGAAAAGAAATACAACCGGGGGCAGGAAGAGTTTATTATCATTAAAGACCATCATCAGCCTATCATATCCCGCGAGATGTTCGATGAAGCGAACCGCATTTTAGACGAGCGTTCCTTGTCCCAGAAGGGCAGACCAAAATACAGCAGCCGTTATCTTTTTTCTGGTAAGATCAAATGCGGGCGCTGCGGCGGGGGCTATGTGGCAAGATATAAGACAAGAGGGGACGGAAGCCGCTATAAAGCGTGGCGCTGCAATGAAGCGGCCAGGCACGGCAGCCTTCATATTAATAAAGAGGGGGATCAAGTCGGATGCAGAGGGCTTAGCATCCGTAATGAGGATGCCGTCCATATTATGTGCCTTGTCGTCAGGAGCCTTGAATACAACAAGGAAAAGATCGTGGGCCGTCTGCTTTCTGTTATTAAGCCGATCGTTAGTATGGATATGGCAGGCACAGACGCCGGGAAGCTGAAGGCACAGATCAGGGATATTGAAGATAAGAAGGCCAGGCTGATCGATATTTATATGTCCGGGGATATAGATAAAGAAGAGTTTTCTGCAGCGCGGTCTAAGTGCGACGCCAAAATCGCAGAGCTTCGATCTGCCATTGACAGCATTGACGGGCAGCAGGCTATGGCGGGACAGCAGGAGCTGATGGGAGAGATCGGCGAAGCGATTGAAGAGATCGTCGGTGGCATCGAGTGCGAAGATGAGATTTATAAGCAGCTTTTACATAAGATGGTCGTCAACGACAGGGATAATATTGATGTTTATCTGAATATGCTCCCTTTTAAATGGAGCTATACGGCTGCGAAAGCATCGGCAAAGCGTTAGCTTCCGTCAGATTCCCTGCACTGGCTCCGATAGGCCATAGGGCTTATCCCCTGCATGCGCCGGAAGCTTTGAGAAAAATAGCTTGGGGAGGAGAAGCCCAGCATACCGGCGATCTGTGAAAGGGACATGCGTGTCTCCGACAAGAGGTAGAGGCTTTCCTGGATGCGGCAGGACAGAAGATAATTGATGGGAGAAGTGCCGTATTCCCGGCTGAAGGCGTGGGACAGGTAATATTTGCTCACATGAGCCACGGCGGCCAGATCGTCCAGTGTCAGGCTCTCCTTAAAATGATTTTCAATATAACGGCGCACTACGGCACATTCCTTGCTGGATTTATGTACGGCCGGCACGAAGGTGACGGTAAACTGGCTGCGCCGCATAAGGAGAAGGAGCACGACCTCCAGCAAGTCCTGGCAGATGGTGCTGTAGCCGGGAAGCTTTCTCTCGATTTCTTTTAAAAGGCAGCGCAGATAGAACAAGATCTGGTCCGCGCCGGTCTGGAAATGGATAATAGAATAGCCGTCGCCACCATCGTCCCCGGAGATAGCCTCCAGGCCGTCCACGCCCATGACAATATATTCCAGGGGCTGATTCTCGGAGCTGATTTCCGTATGCTCAGTGCCGGGGTTGACGATGATCACATCATTGATGCCGATGGGCACGGTCTTGCCTGAGAGGCTCAAGGAGCCGGATCCTCCTGTGACGAAGAACATTTCGGCGCAGGGATGGGTATGTAGTATAGAGTGCCACTCTGGGCTGTAGCGGGTGACGCTGACATAGAGGAGCTTGGTGACAGAGCGGTCTACCGGGTTGACTGCCAGGGGATCGAGGACATAGTGGCTGGTACTCATAAAAAACGGCCTCCTTTAGCGGGGCGGGAAGCTGTCTGTCATCGCCCCTGAGATTTTTTGAGAATCCTGCAAATGCAGCAATTTAAATAAAATATGCAACAATATATATAAAATTATTTCTATACATATCATGGATATAATAATTCTATTATAATATCCAACTGTAAAAATAGCAAGAAGGCGCCACAGATATACGGATAATAGGGGTGATTATCCAAGAGAGAAGGGTGAAAGGTGGAGGAAGCTTCGTCAACCTGTATAGAGTAAAAGGGAATATGGCGCGCATTTTTGAAAAAATATCCAAAGTAAGCAAGATATATAAAGAAATAAGCAATATCGGTATTGGAAACAGCAGATATGGTTGCTATACTTAGAACAGATAGTTAGGGGAACCTAAGGAACACAATTTTATATCAGGAGGTAGAAGAGTTATGAAAAAGATACTTAGTATCCTTTTAGCGTCCACACTTGCCATGTCTGCACTGGCCGGGTGCTCGGGCAAGAAGGAGGAAGCGCCTGCCGACGGAGAGTCCGCAGGAGGATCTAAAGAGGGAGGCATCACCGTAGCCGCCATCGAGACTGCTTATGGCAGCAAGATGTGGGAAGACGTATGTGCGGCTTTTACAGAGGAGACAGGGATCAATGTAGAGCTGATCACAGATAAGAACTTAGAGGATGTGATCGGGCCGTCCATGCAGGCGGGGGATTATCCCGATGTGATCCACCTGGCTACCGGCCGTGAGAAGGCTCTCACTGAGACGTTTATCAAAGATCAGAATATTGTGGATATTACCGACGTTCTGTCTATGACAGTGCCCGGCGAGTCTGAGAAGGTAGGCGACAAGATTGCCGGAGGCTTTACTGAGACGAGCCTGACGAATCCTTATGGAGACGGCAAGACATATCTCGCTCCTATGTTCTATTCTCCTTGCGGCCTGTTCTATAACGAGGGGCTGATGGAGGAGAAAGGCTGGGAAGTTCCCGCCACATGGGATGAGATGTGGGAGCTGGGCGACAAGGCTAAGGCAGAGGGGATCTCTCTGTTTACATATCCTACTACCGGTTATTTCGACGCATTTTTCTATGCGCTGATGTACTCTGTAGGCGGCCCTGAGTTCTTTGACAAGGCTACCAATTATGAGGAAGGCATCTGGGATTCTGATGAGGCAAAGACATGCTTTGATATCGTAGCAAAGTTGGCCAGCTATACGGAGCCTACCACGCCTTCTCAGGCAAATGACCAGGATTTCACCAAGAACCAGCAGCTTGTCCTTGACAACAAGGCTCTGTTCATGCCGAACGGCACATGGATCGTAGGCGAGATGGCGGAGGCTCCAAGAGCGGAAGGGTTCAAGTGGGGCATGACTGCTCTGCCGGCAGTAAAAGAGGGTGGCGAAAGCTACAGCTATACATGGTTCGAGCAGGCCTGGATCCCTGGCGGTGCAGAGAATCAGGATGATGCGAAGCAGTTTGTCGCATTCCTGTACAGCGACAAAGCATGTGAGCTTTTTGCAGGCGCTGTAAACGCGGATGGAGAGCCGGCTCCGGCTATCCAGCCTGTACTGGGCATTGCCGACACTCTGGAAGGCGACAATCAGATGTTCTATGGCATCTATGACAATGGCGCTAAGGCTGCTATGGGCAACTTTGCCGCATATGACAGCGGAGTCGTAGGAGTCAGCAACCGCGAGGTATGGTTCGATCCGGTCAATTCTCTCGTATCCGGCAATATGACGGAGCAGGAGTGGATCGATGGGATCAAGGCGATCAATGATCAGATGCGCGAGAATATGATCCAGTAATAAAAAGTGAATGAGGGAACGGCGGTGGCAGGCTGCTCACCGCCGTTTTTTTAACAGGAAACGGGAGATACCGAAGGGGGAAAGGAGCTCTGACCTATGAAGAAACGTTCAGGCCGCAGCAGATTCGTATTTTTATGTGCGGCGCCCGCCGTGCTGCTGTTTACGGTCTTTATGATCATTCCTACTATAAATGTGTTTCGTATGTCGTTGTTTCGGCGCAGCGCCTATTCTGTCGATGAGGAGTTTGTAGGGGCGGAAAATTTTGTGCGCCTTATGAGCGACGGGAACTTTATACGCTCTATGCAGAACACGATCCTTCTGATCGTAGTGGTGACCATCGTCACTTTTGCCTTTGCTCTGGTGTTCGCAGCGATCCTGACCAGGGAGGAGATCAAAGGGCAGAATTTTTTCCGGATTATCTTTTACATCCCGAATATTTTGTCCGTAGTGGTGATCTCGGCTATCTTCAGCGCGATCTATGATACGAATAACGGTATGCTGAACAGCTTATTATCCTTGTTTTCCGGGAAGACCGTCGCGATCTTGTGGAAGGGAGAGAATATGGTCATGACCAGCCTGATCATCGCTATGATCTGGCAGGCTATCGGCTATTATATGGTCATGTACATGGCTTCCATGGCCAGTATTCCTCAGAGCTTGTATGAGAGCGCGGGACTGGACGGGGCGGGCCGGATTACCCAGTTCTTCCAGATCACGCTGCCGCTGATCTGGACTAATATCCGCACTACGCTGACATTTTTTATTATCAGTACGATCAATATGGCTTTCCTCTTTGTGAAGGCTATGACTTCCGGCGGGCCGAACGGCGCCTCCGAGGTAGCGCTTTCCTACATGTACAAGCAGGCCTACACCAATTCTTCCTATGGCTACGGAATGGCCATAGGCGCGCTGGTCTTTCTGTTTTCCTTTGGATTATCGGCGCTGGTGAATGTGGTTACCAGGCGGGAACCACTGGAATTTTAAGGAGGACAGTCAATGGAACGGACGAAAAGATCATCAGCCGATCGGCTGTATAAAATATTTATCTATGTGGCGCTGATCACCCTTGCAGTCTCCATCCTTGTACCGGTGGCCTGGGTGTTCATGGCGTCCGTCAAGGAGAACAGTGAGTTTTATGGGAATCCATGGGCAATGCCCGCCGGATTTTATATCCAGAATTTCGCCGATGCCTGGGGAAAGGCCAGGATGGGCGAATATATGCTGAATTCTGTGCTGGTCACGGCTTTAGCCCTGCTTATATTGCTTGTAGTGGCTCTTCCCGCGGCCTATGTGCTGTCCCGTTTTGAATTCAGGGGACGGAAATTTTTAAATGTGCTTTTTATGGGAGGCCTTTTTATTAATGTAAATTATATTGTAGTGCCGATCTTCCTCATGTTGGTGGACGGCGACAAGTTTTTGCAGGGGATCCTGGGAGGAGGCTTCCTGCTCAACAATATTTTTGTGCTGTCTTTAGTCTACGCGTCTACGGCGCTGCCCTTTACCGTTTATCTCCTGTCAGGGTATTTCTCCACCCTGGCCCACGATTATGAGGAGGCGGCATATATTGACGGGGCAGGCTATGGAAAGACTATGGTAGGGATTATCTTCCCTATGGCCCAGCCTTCTATTATTACAGTGATCTTATTCAATTTCCTGTCCTTCTGGAATGAGTACATCATTGCTATGACGCTGCTGTCGGATCCAAAGGGCGGAAAGACTTTGCCGGTGGGGCTGATGCAGCTGACCCAGGCGCAGCAGTCGGCGGCTCAGTACGGCCAGCTTTACGCGGGCCTTGTCCTGGTCATGCTGCCTACCTTGATTCTTTACATATGCGTACAGAAAAAGCTGACACAGGGCATGACTCTGGGCGGCCTGAAAGGGTAAGGTGAGAGTATGAGGTTTTGGAAAGAGCATGGAAATTTAAGGATTATTATTATGATCGTATTTTTTGTGGCAGGTTTGGCCATGGTGATCGGCGGCTGGAGGATGACGGGGAAGATCCCCGGTCTGGGGCTTATGATTTTGGGCCTGGCGCTTCTTCTGGCGGCGCTTATGATCTACAATAAGCCCTTTGAGGATTCAAAACGCTAGACAGGCCGCGAAGAGGCGGGCAGGGCTTTTTTTGCCCTATCAAAGAGAGAGGATTACCGAGGTGTAGCAGATGAGCAAGCAGATTGAGACGAGAGGACGGGTTACGATCCCCACCGATGTAGATGTAGTCCCGGAGACAATGGAATTATTGGAACGCTGGGGGGCGGACGCCATCCGCGACTGTGACGGCACAGATTATCCGGAGGCCTTGAAGGAGGTGGGGGCAAAAGTCTATTCCACCTATTATACAACGAGAAAAGATAATGCCTGGGCCAGGGCAAATCCAGATGAGGTGCAGCAGTGTTATATTATGACCGGATTTTATACAGCAGGAGAAGAGCCCCTTCGGATCCCTCTGATGGACGGCATCAGCCGGGAGCTTCTGAAGGTTAATGACAGAGATGACATCAAACGCTGGTGGGAGGTTATGGACCGGACTACAGGATGTCCGGTAGATCCTGATTGCTGGGAGTATGCCCCTGAAGAGGGCTGTGTCCTCCTGCCGGCCCCCGAGCCCTGGCACGAGTATACGGTCAGCTTCCTGGCGTATCTGATCTGGGATCCCGTGCATATGTACAATGCGGTGGTGAATGACTGGACGGATTTTGAGCATCAGATCACCTTTGACGTGCGCCAGCCAAAGACAAGGGCATATACGATGGAGAGGCTGCGCCGGTTCGTAGAGGAGCATCCTTATGTGGACGTGATACGCTACACGACCTTTTTCCATCAGTTCACGCTTATCTTCGATGAGCTGAAGCGCGAAAAATATGTGGACTGGTACGGCTATTCGGCTTCCGTGTCTCCCTATATACTGGAGCAGTTCGAGAGGGAGGCAGGGTACCGGTTCCGCCCAGAGCTCATTATCGATCAGGGGTACTATAATAACCAGTACCGTTCTCCCAGCCGGGAGTATAAGGACTTTATGGCATTCCAGCGCCGGGAGGTGGCTGCTCTTGCGAAAGAGATCGTAGAGCTGACACACGCGCTTGGGAAGGAGGCTATGATGTTCCTGGGGGATCACTGGATCGGCACGGAGCCATTTATGGAAGAGTTCGCATCCATCGGCCTGGATGCGGTAGTAGGCTCTGTGGGGAATGGATCTACTCTGCGGCTCATTGCGGATATTCCCGGGGTGCGCTATACGGAAGGGAGGTTTCTGCCTTATTTCTTTCCAGATACCTTTCATGAGGGGGGAGATCCGGTGAAGGAGGCAAGGGAGAACTGGGTGACGGCCCGCCGCGCTATCTTGCGGAAGCCTATTGACCGCATCGGCTACGGAGGGTATCTAAAGCTTGCCTGCCAGTTCCCGGAGTTTATAGATTATGTAGAGAGCGTGTGCCGTGAATTCCGGGAGCTCTATGACAATATCCGGGGGACGGAAGCATTCTGCCAGAAGAAGGTGGCTGTGCTGAACTGCTGGGGATCCATGCGATCCTGGGGCTGCCACATGGTGCATCATGCCCTGTACCAGAAGCAGAATTACAGCTATGCCGGAGTCATCGAGGCTTTGTCAGGAGCGCCTTTTGATGTGTCATTCCTGTCCTTTGACCAGATCCGGGAGGATCCCCGGGCGCTGGATGGGATCGATGTGCTGATCAATGTAGGGGATGGAGATACGGCCCACACAGGAGGAGCAGTCTGGGAGGACGCGCAGGTGTCCTCGGCCATCCGGGGATTCATCTTTCGGGGCGGCGGGCTGATCGGCGTAGGAGAGCCTTCGGGACATTCTTATCAGGGCCGGTACCTGCAGCTGGCTTCTGCTCTGGGGGTAGAGAAGGAGACGGGCTTCACTCTTGGATATGACAAGTACAATTGGAAGGAGCACCGGGAGCATTTTATCCTGGCGGACTGTCAGGGAGAGGCAGACTTTGGCGAGGGGAAGAAGAACATGTATGCGCTGGAAGGAGCTCAAGTACTTGTACAGCGGGAAAAAGAGGTGCAGATGGCTGTGAACGAGTATGGAGAGGGCCGCTGTGTCTACATTTCCGGCCTCCCCTACAGCTTTGCCAACAGCCGGATATTGTACCGGGCTATCCTGTGGAGCAGCCACAGCGAGGGACAGCTGCGCCGATGGTTCTCCAGCAACTGCAATGTGGACGTCCACGCCTATGTGAAGAATGGGAAGTACTGTGTGGTGAACAACACTTATGAGCCCCAGGAAACGGTAGTATACAAAGGGGATGGAGAAAGCTTCAGGCTCGCTCTTGAAGCCAATGAGATTAAATGGTATGAGATAAATTGATATAAGGCTTTAGAAGCCCCTGGAATGGAACATTTCAGGGGCTTCTCTGCCTATATCCGTCAGTATTCCCGTAACCTCTTTGTACGGCATAGAGTATCTCTGGGAGAGATACCGCATGGAGGCGGCCAGCTCCCCGTCCGGCCCGCCGAACTGTGTGATGATGATCTGTGCGATCTTCGGATTTGGCTTGCTGATCTTTACAGGGTATTGAAGTCTCTTTTCATATTGCCACATTTATGCACATCCCCCTTCCTGCCACGGCCATGGTTCGTCTACCCATGCCCAGCGCTCTGCTGGAGTACATGCGGTGTCGAGCGTGAGCGGGCCGTAGTATTTGGCGTATTCTTTGAGCGCCTGCACGCGCTGTTTCTTAAATTCTTCAAAATACTCCAGCGCTTCTTTGTCGCACGGGTGCGTGTCAAGGAACAGTTTTACATCGTCGACGGCGAAGCTTACAACGTTGATCCAATCTAATAATTCTTTGCGGCAAGGTCTGTTATCTGACATTCTGACAACCTCCTATCCCCTTGAATGGCTTATCCAGCTCTTCAAATATGGTCCCACGGCAGAACCCTTTCTCAGCATCGTACAGATCGCGCCACGCCTGCCACGGGACATACGCCATGGCCAGAGGCATTTCGCTCAATTCGTCATATCTGCCTTCCATGCATACGGGGCAAGGTGTGCTCGGGCACGCCTCAGGCATAGGGGTAAGATTCTGAGGGCGGGGCTTGCGCCTCATATAGTCTTGCGAATTATAACGGTAATTCGGCATGTTAGACTCTCCTTTCATAAAATGTTTGCAATATTATAGTATGTGGGAATACGAGAGTTGTGTGGGAGACGGCTTTTTTTGGTTGTGCTTGGACGTATAAACGAGTATAATAAGGCTGATGGGAGTGTAGGTTACGATGAAGAAGACGCGTTATTTTGATTACAGCATGCTGGCTGTCCTTATCTTCTTAGTCTGCTTTGGCCTGGTGATGCTTTATAGCACCAGCTCATACAGCTCTTTGGTCAATTATGGCGACAGCATGTACTATTTTAAACGACAGGTGGGATTCTATGCTCTGGGATTCACAGGTATGTGGATCGTATATGCCATAGATTATCATTTCTACATAAAATGGGCGAAATATTTATATTTTTTAAGCCTTTTTCTGATGGCTCTTGTACAGACTCCCCTTGGAAAGACGGTAAAGGGCGCCAGAAGATGGCTCAGGCTCCCGCTGGGGCAGCAGCTGCAGCCTTCGGAGATAACAAAGATCGCCGTGATCTTATTTATCCCTGTCGTAATCATTAAGCTTGGCAAAGAAGCGAGGACTCTTAGGGGGATAGTTAAGGTCTTTCTGTGGGGCGCGGTGGCCGCCGTGTGCGTCCATGTGCTGACAGATAATTTAAGCACGGCCATTATCGTGCTGGGGATTACCTGCGTCCTCATTTTTGTGATGCATCCAAAGACGAAGCCGTTCCTTGCGCTTATCGCAGCCGGCGTGGCGCTCGTGGCCGTCGGTGTGAGGTGGCTGGCCGGTGCGCTTTCGTCCAGCGAGAATTTCCGGATCCAGAGGATCATCACCTGGCTCGATCCGGAGGCTTATGCGTCCGATGAAGGATATCAGACGCTGCAGGGGCTCTATGCTATCGGGAGCGGCGGGTTTTTTGGGAAGGGGCTGGGGAACAGTACCCAGAAAATGATCATCCCGGAGGTTCAGAACGATATGATCCTTTCCATCATCTGCGAGGAGCTGGGGGTGTTTGGGGCGATCATCATCCTTGTGCTTTTTGGGATGCTTCTATACCGCCTTTTGTTCATTGCTCAGAACGCCCCGGATATATACGGATCCATGATCGTGACGGGAGTCTTTTCCCATATAGCCCTGCAGGTAATCCTGAATGTGGCGGTCGTGACGAACCTTCTGCCTACGACCGGGATCACGCTGCCTTTCATTAGCTATGGGGGCACATCTCTTTTGTTCCTTATGGCGGAGATGGGTATTGCTTTCCGCGTGTCGAAAAGTATACGCATTGAACAATAAAAGGCTTTATTTTCCTCCTGAAGCGTGGTATGATAATATACATAGTATCGAAAACTACATATAATAGAGATTAATGACGTGCCAAAAAGAAAAAGGCGATGGCAGGTCGGGAGGAAGTTTATGGATTATAAGGTTATTGTCGACAGTTGTGGAGAGCTTACCGAGGAGATGAAGGCGTCCGGGATATATGAGACGGCGTCTCTGGAGATTGATGTGAACGGGCATCATATTGTGGACGACGAGACTTTTGATCAGGCCAGGTTCCTGAAGATTGTTGAAGAGTCTCCAGAATGTCCGAAATCATCCTGTCCATCTCCTGAGAGATATATGGAAGGGTACCGATGCGAAGCCGGGCGTGTCTACGTGGTGACGCTGTCGGCAGAATTAAGCGGCTCTTATAACAGCGCGGTGTTAGGGAAGAATCTTTATATAGAAGAGTATGGGGAGAAGGATATCCATATATTTAACTCGCGTTCCGCATCTGTGGGCGAGACGCTTATTGCTCTTAAGATACAGGAGTGCGAAGGGAAGGGTATGTCATTTGAGGAAGTCGTGAAGGAGACGGAAGCATATATTGCGGAACAGAACACATATTTTGTCCTGGAGACGCTGGAGACTTTGCGGAAGAACGGGAGGCTTACGGGGCTCAAGGCCATTGTGGCTACTGCGCTGAATATAAAGCCTGTCATGGGGGCGACGAAAGAGGGCATGATATGCCAGCTGGGGCAGGCGAGAGGCGTTAAGAAGGCTCTGTCCAAGATGAGCGAGCATATACTGGAGGAAGTAAAGGATGCCAGTGAGAAGACGCTTGCGATCTCTCATTGCAACTGTAGAGAGAGGGCCGAGGCGGTGAAGGAGATGCTGACGTCCAGGATGAAGTTCCGTGATGCCATTATTGTGGACACTGCCGGGATTAGCAGTATGTATGCCGCCGACGGAGGGATAATCGTAGTTGTGTAAGCGCCTCTTGTAAACGGAGGGTACTTGTGCTATAATGGTCTGCGATGGAAGGAGTTTGGATTTATGAGCCAGGAGAAAGTAGACAGATATAAAGAAGAGAAAGCGAATCGGAAGCAGGCTATGAAGAGAGAGAAGGCTGCCAACGCCATCCGTAAGTGCATTGTGACAGTATGCGGGCTTCTGCTCGTGGCATGGATAGGATATTCTGCGTATGATATCTATGATTCGGGAAAAGAACCGCAGAAGGTGCAGATTGACTACCAGTCTTTCGATACGTTCGCACAGGATATAAAAGATGCGGCGGCAGAGGAGACGGTGGAAGAATAGAAGACGGCATGGGATATGAGGAACAGGCGATACTGCCTGTTCTTTTTTTGTGCAAAAAAGCAGTATTTGAAAAAAGTATAAAAAAGGGTTGAAATACATGGGAAAGTGGTTTACAATAATCACAAGGTGGTAGAAGATGGTGAAAAGTGGTTCAAAGTGGTAGAAATGTGGCAGACACTTAAGAGCCGGCTTGTGTAAAGAGGGTGAGCTTCATGTTGAAAGGGGAGTACAGTCATAATATCGACGCCAAGGGAAGGCTGATCATTCCTGCAAAGTTCCGTGACGATCTAGGGGAGAATTTCGTCATAACTAAGGGAATGGAGAACTGTCTGTACGTATACCCTGAGAATGAATGGAGCGCCTTTGAAGATAAGCTGAACGCCCTGCCCACCACCACAGATAAAAAAGCCCGTGCTTTAGCGTATTTTTTTCAGGGAAGCGCGACGGACGGGGACCTTGACAAGCAAGGCAGGACACTGATCCCTTCTGTGCTCCGCGCTTACGCGGGGCTTGACAAAGAAGTCGTGTTCATCGGTATGGGGAAGCGTGCCGAGATATGGGACAAGGCCAGATGGGAAGAGAAGAATGCCGAAGTGGAGCTCAACATTGAGGAGATCGCGTCTGATATGGAAGAGAGCGGATTCAGTATCTAGAGGGAGAAGATATGGGATTTGACCACAAATCAGTATTGCTTGAAGAGACAGTCCAGGGGCTGAATGTAAAGCCGGACGGCATCTATGTAGATGGCACGCTCGGTGGAGGCGGACATGCTGTAGAGGTATGTAAGCGCCTCGGAGACAAGGGGAGTATTATAGGAATAGACCAGGACGCTGCGGCGATTGAAGCCGCCGGCGGCCGCTTAAAAGACTTCGGGGAGAAAGTCACGATAGTCAGGAGCAGCTATCGCGATATGAAGTCGCAGCTTCAAAAACTCGGCATTGACAAGGTCGATGGGATCGTGCTTGATTTGGGCGTATCGTCTTACCAGCTTGATACGGCAGAGCGGGGATTCTCCTATCGCAAGGATGCGCCTTTGGACATGCGGATGGATACACGTCAGAAGATGACGGCCAGGGACATCGTCAATGACTATGAGGAGATGGCATTATACCGTATAATTCGGGACTATGGGGAAGACAGGTTCGCGAAGAATATTGCCAGGCACATTGTGGCAGAGCGCGGTAAAGCGCCTATCGAAACGACAGGAAGATTATCGGAAGTGGTGAAGAGGGCCATTCCAATGAAGTACCAGAAGAAGTCTGGACATCCCGCGAAAAGGACGTTCCAGGCTATTCGTATCGAACTCAACAGAGAGCTGGAAGTATTAGAATGCTCTCTGGACGATATGATTGAATTGTTGAATCCGGGGGGAAGGCTGTGTATTATCACGTTCCATTCCCTGGAGGACAGGATTGTGAAAAGCGCATTCCGAAGGAATGAGGATCCTTGTACCTGTCCGCCGGATTTCCCGGTATGCGTGTGCGGGAACGTCTCAAAGGGGAGAATTGTGACGAAGAAGCCCATATTGCCGGACGAAGAGGAACAGGAGGAGAATACTCGCTCTAAGAGCGCGAAGCTTAGGATTTTTGAGCGGGGAGAGAATGGATAGAAGGGGTGATCGTAATGGCGGCACGGCAGACTGTACATGCGGCGAGAAGAAGGACGAACAGAATAGCAGGACAGATGTATGTGCATGGGAATGTCGTGACAAAGCCGGCATACGAGCCCGAAAGACGGGTGGAGGAGCCCGTGAGAGAAGAGAGGGTCAGCAGCCAGGTCAGGGAGAACCGGCGCTCGGCGCTCCGCATGAATCTCAGCTACGTGATGTTCCTTGCCCTGGCTGCGATGCTGGCGCTTGTAGTTTGCGTCAAGTATGTGCAGCTTCAGTCAAAGCTGGACAGCCGTTCTAAAAATATTACGTCGCTCCAGCAGGAGCTGACAAGCTTGAAAGAAGAGAACAATACGAGATATAATTCAGTGATGGATGCAGTGAATCTGGACGAGATCCGCGAAGTGGCGCAGGGGACCCTCGGGATGGCCTATGCATCTACAGATCAGGTAATAGAATATAACAGCCCTTCGGCTGATTATGTAAAGCAGTATGAAGATATACCGAAAGATGGCGTGATCGCCAGCTCAGATAAGCATACAAATGAATAAAAATAAATAAAAGATACAATGTCTTCAACGGGGAGAAGAAAGAGAGGAAAGGAGTATGAAGAAACGTAAGGGGAGACAGGCGATCGCTGTGCTTTTAGGGGGGATAATGCTATGCAGCTTATCCATGGGCGCAGTATCAACGCCTGTGCATGCACAGGAGGCAGAGGAAGAGGCTCAGGCCGCCCAAGATACGGGGGGGGGGGGGTATAATGAGGCTCCAGCCCTCCTGGATGCTGCCGAGGATCAGGGAGATGGATCAGGCCTTTTAGAGCAGGATCTGCCGCAGGATGAGGCAGAGGCAGGAGGCTTGGAGATCCCGGCCATGCTGCCGCAAGAGGAAGAGGACGCAGGAGAAGCTGATCTTCCGGAACAGGAAGGAAGCGATGCAGGAAGTGAGGAAAGCATAGTGGAGGAAAGCCTCCAGGAAGAGGCTACAGACGGAGCCAGTATGAGAAGGGCGCGAGCAGCGAGCGGCACGCACACCATTACGGCTCCTGTTGAGATTAATATTGACAATGATCAGTCTGGAAGCAATTACGAAAATGTTCTGGATCAGAAAGATACGCTCCCGGACTGCGGGACAGCACATAAGGGGACCGATCAGGAGTGTGTGTTCACTTATGACGCTCCTGTAACTGTTAATATAAGGAACAGTAAGATCGGTAAATTTCATATGATACGGAGCGATCGGCATGACAGCTATGTGTTCAATGGGCCTGTTACGATCAATATTGAGAATAGCACGATCAACGATTTTTATGGGATAAGGTTTTTTTCTCTTGTAGGCGCGACAAACGGGAATGTTGTAGAGAACAGGACGGAGATTAACTCCACGCTCGATATTAATGTCACAGGGGGATCAGTCATTAATAATTTCCAGGCTCCATTCTATAAAGGCGCATACGCTGACGCCGCCACATATTCGAAGATGCGGAATGACTTTACGATAGATGGAAAGATGACGGTCAAAGTAGAGGATTCTGAGATTGGCAATTTCCGTCCGGGGCTGCATCTGTCGCTGAGCCAGAACGTGACGGATGCAGTGAGTCCGTCGCCGGCCTTCAGGACGGGAGATATAGATATCCGCGTAGTGAACAGTACATTACGTAATGACAGCGGATTCCTTATGCCGGGACTGGTAAACACAGCTTCAAGCAACCAATATTCCATGAATGGGAATGTGAACATGGCTTTTGAAGGAGTCACATTTGGACAGGCCAGCCAGACGACCCTGTTTGGCCGTGCTTACAAGGCGAACTCAAATGGAGGAGTGCTTCGTGTTGCCGGCTCTGCGGCCTATAACGCAAATACGAAGTCGAAGATCTCTATAGACAGCAAGACTTTCACAGTTGCCTTCGGCCTGTGCGATGAAGTGGAGCTTGGCGGGACGCTGCATGTTGACGCAGCTCTTATCCAGCTTCCGGGAGGCATGAAAGTAAGAGTAAAAGATACAGACGGAGACGGAGTGATTACAGACGCCGATATTGCAGGATTCGATAAGAACGCTGTAGGAGAGCCGGTCGTATTTTCTTATTCTTATCTTAACGGAACGACGGATAAGCTGCTGACAATTTCTGGAACAGGAGCAGATAACAGCCCTGTGCCAGGGGAAGATCTTATTGTATCAGAACCTCTTGGGGCAGGCTCCTCATATGCATTGGAGAAGACGACAAGAGAGGCGACCATACAAGGAAGAGATGTAACTCTGGCGGAATGGGTGCTGAAAGACGCAGCAGACCATCAGGTGACGTTTGAGACGAACGGAGGGACGGCGATCGATCCGAATCCGGTAACAGTGAAGGCGGGGAGCAGGCTGACAGAGCCGACATGTACGAAAACGGATCATACGCTGGACGGCTGGTACAAGGAAGACACGTTCCAGACAAAATGGGACTTTGCTGCAGATACGGTGACAAGCGATATGAAGCTGTATGCAAAGTGGACGCAAGATCCGACGCCGGCCGTGGAACATGAGGTCACATTTGTAGAGAATGGCGGGACGCCGATCAATCCGAATTCGGTAAAGGTGAAGGCAGGAAGCAGGCTGGCAGAGCCGCCATGCACAAAAACGGATCATACGCTGGACGGCTGGTACAAAGAAGACACGTTCGAGAAGAAATGGGATTTTGCAGCAGATACAGTGACAAGCGATATGAAGCTGTATGCAAGATGGACAAAAGATTCGACGCCGGCCGTGGAACATCAGGTCACGTTCGAGCCGAACGGAGGGATATCGATCAATCCGAACCCGTTGACAGTAAAGACGGGGAGCAAGCTGACGGAGCCAGTATGTAAGAGAGAAGGATATACGCTGGACGGCTGGTACAGGGAAGATACGTTCCAGACGAAATGGGACTTTGCGACAGATACAGTGACAAGCGACGTGCAGCTGTATGCAAAATGGACAAAGGTGGAAAAGCCAACGGATCCAAAAGATCCGGAAGAGCCGACGGTACCAGAAGAGCCAGAAGATCCGAAAGAGCCGGTGGTACCAGAAGGGCCGGAAGAGCCTACAGGGCCTACGATCTCAACGGATCCGGCAGGCATAGAGCCTCCGGTAGAGCCAGTCCAGCCGATCATTATCGAGAGGGCGAAAGGGACGCCGGCTCCTGCTACAGGCGATAGCAGCGGGTGTGTGGCATGGCTCGGCCTTCTTATAGGAAGCGGGTGCGTGACAGGGATTTTGCGTGGCAGGAAGAAAATGTCTTAACCAGGAGTGTTTATGAAGAAGAGGAGAAGCAAGGGGTTCAGGAGAAAGCTTACAAAACTGATGCAGAAGAAGCTGATTATGGTCTTTGTGGGCATTGTAGCGGTCTTTGCCGTTCTTGTAGGGAGGATTACATATATTAATGCTTCCAACGGGGACAAATACTCTAAGATCGTACTGGATCAGCAGCAGTATGGAAGCCGGACGATTCCTTTCAAACGAGGGGACATCGTGGACAGGAACGGGACGAAGCTTGCGACCAGTACCCGCGTCTATAATGTAATCCTGGATGCGAAGGTGCTTTTAAGCGAAGAAAGATATAGAGAGCCGACGATTAATGTCCTGGAATCCTGTTTTGGGATCAGCAGAGAAGATGTAGAAAACATCCTTGAAGCGGAGCCGGAGAGCAGGTACAAGATCCTGCTAAAAGGGATAGACTATAATAAAGCCAAGGAATTCGAAGGGATAGATACAGATGACGAGAGCTATCCTGATGTGAACGGCGTATGGCTTGAGGAAGATTATATAAGGATGTACCCATACAATACGCTGGCCAGCGATGTGATTGGGTTCACAGTGGACGGGAACGTTGGGAACGGCGGCATCGAAGCCTTTTACAATTCCGTCCTCAATGGCACGGACGGCAGAGAGTACGGGTATCAGGATAAGGACGCGATTTATGAGCGGACGGTGAAAGAAGCTCAAAGCGGCAGTACAGTAGTGTCTACTATAGACCTCCAGATACAGAGCATAGTAGAGAAGCACATCCTTGCTTTTAATGAAGAGCACAGGAACGGCGCCTGGGCGGGAGAAGGCAGTAAGAATACGGCGGTCATCGTAATGAACCCGCAGAACGGCGAGATATTGGCAGAGGCATCCTATCCGAACTATGACCTGAATAATCCGCGGGATCTGAGTGCTTATTATACAGAAGAGCAATTAGAGGCGATGGGAGATGAAGAGAAGCTGGATATACTGAACGGCCTCTGGAATAATTTCTGCGTCAGCAGCACGTATGAGCCGGGCTCTACAATCAAGCCGTTTACGATCGCGGCCGGGCTGGAACTGGGAGTGCTGACAGGAGAGGAGTACTATACATGCGGGGGCATGCTCCATGTAGGCGACCATGATATCCATTGCAATAACCGGAACGGACATGGATCGCAGAGCTTAAAGGCCGTTATGGAGAACTCTTGCAACGTAGCTCTGATGCAGATCGGACAGCAGATCGGCGTAGAAGATTTTGTGGATTACCAGAAAGTATTCGGGTTTGGGGAAAAGTGTGGGATCGACCTGCCGGGCGAGGCTGCTACGGAGGGGCTTATTTATACGGCGGACAATATGGATGCCGCCAGCCTTGCCACGAATGCATTCGGACAGAATTTTAACGTAACTATGACACAGCTTGCGGCATCTTTCTGCTCTCTTGTAAATGGGGGCGATTATTATGAGCCTCACGTAGTGAGAGCGATCCAGGATGAGAATGGCAACGTGACGGAGAACAAAGATCCGGTCCTCATAAAAAGGACGATCTCAAAAGAGACAGAAGAAATAGTAAAAGATTATATGTTGGGAGTCGTGGAGCATGGGACAGGCTCGTCAGCCTATGTAGAAGGCTATGACGTGGGAGGCAAGACAGGGACGGCGGAGAAGCTTCCGAGAGGGAATGAGAAGTACGTGCTGTCTTTCATCGGCTACGCGCCCCAGGAAGACCCTCAGGCCGTTGTATATGTGGCGATCGACGAGGTGAATTCTGCGACCCCGTCAAACGGGCAATACGCGCCGGCCCTTGCAGCGGACATTATGGAAGAGATCTTTCCGTACATGGGGATTGAGAAAGCGGCCCAGCCGTCGGAATAGGATAAGGAAAATAAAAGAATAACCTCGAAGAAGTCTTAATAAGTTATAGAAAGGGCTTTTTCGAGGTTTTTTAATGGTAAAGAATAAGACATATAATAAGAAGAAGGTACTGGTAGTCTTCATCTGCGCTATAGGGATCATTCTTGGGCTTGTTGGGAGGCTTGTCTATCTGATGATATTTGACGCGGAGTATTATCAGAAGAAGGCGGAAGACCTCCATGAGAGAGAGAGGGAGATCAAGGCGGCCAGAGGGGAGATCGTGGACGCCAATGGGACCGTCCTTGCCACGAATAAGACAGTCTGCACCATTTCTGTCATACATAGCCAGATTACAGACCCGGAGCATGTAATAAAAGCGCTTGCAGAAGAGCTTGAGATGGAGGAGGAGACAGTCAGGAAGAAGGTGGAGAAAGTATCTTCCATGGAGCGTATTAAGACAAATGTGGAGAAAGAGACAGGAGACAAGATCCGTAATCTGGAGATGGACGGTGTAAAAGTGGACGAAGATTTCAAAAGATATTATCCATATAACGAGCTGGCATCGAAAGTGCTTGGCTTTACAGGAGGGGACAATCAGGGGATCATCGGGCTGGAAGTAAAGTATGAAGAATATTTAAAAGGCGTCAATGGGACGATACTGACTACTACCGACGCCAGAGGCGTGGAGCTGGACGCCGTGGCGGAAGATCGTGTGGAGCCTGTGGCGGGCAATACGCTGCAGATAAGCTTGGATTATAATATCCAGATGTATGCACAGCAGATGGCGGAGAAAGTGATGGAAGAAAAGCAGGCTGATAAAGTAGCGATCCTTCTTATGAACCCGCAGAACGGAGAGATATTGGCCATGGTGAACGTGCCGGAATTTAATCTGAACGAGCCATTTGAGCTGAATACGGGGATTGACGCGGACGCCTTGTCTGACGAGGAGAAGCAGGAAGCCCTGAACCAGATGTGGAGGAACGGCTGCATCAATGATACGTATGAGCCGGGCTCCACATTTAAAGCGATAACGGCTTCTGCCTGCCTGGAAGAGGACGTGGTGGCGCTGGACGATCATTTCAGCTGTCCCGGGTACCGCACTGTGGAAGACAGAAGGATCCGCTGCCATAAAGTTGGAGGACATGGGGCAGAGACGTTCGTGCAGGGGATCCAGAACTCCTGTAACCCAGTCTTTATTGAGATCGGCCTCCGCCTTGGAGTGGAAAGATTCTGCGACTATTTCCGGCAGTTCGGGCTTTTGGGGGCGACAGGGGTAGACCTTCCGGGAGAGGCGACCACTATTATGCACAAAGAGGAGAACATCGGGCAGGTGGAGCTGGCCACGATCAGTTTTGGACAGTCTTTCCAGGTTACTCCTATCCAGATGGCCGCGACTTTCAGCTCCCTTGTGAACGGAGGGATCCGGGTGACGCCCCATTTTGGCGTGCGGGTGCTGGACGGAGAGGGGAAGGAAGTGAAAGAATTTTCTTACGGTACGGGAGAGCGCATCGTCTCCAAAGAGACATCTGAGACGATGCAGATGCTTTTGGAGAGCGTGGTGGCAGAGGGATCTGGAAAGAACGCATATGTAGAAGGATATCATATCGGTGGGAAGACGGCCACTTCTCAGACGCTTCCAAGAAGCGCCAATAAATACATCTCCTCTTTCATTGGGTTCGCACCGGCAGATGACCCTCAGATATTAGGTATGTGCGTCATTTATAATCCGCAGGGGATCTATTATGGAGGGACGATAGCCGCGCCGGTGATCGGGAATATCTTCGATAACATATTCCCTTATCTTGGCATTGAAAAAGACTGAAAAATGAAGTATACTATATCAGGTCAGAGGAAAGATAACAAAAGAGATTAATGAGGTGAGTTATGGATTATATGATATTTGCACCGGTGATCATCGCATTTTTGCTGAGCGTCATTATGGGTCCGGTAATCATTCCGATCCTGCGAAGATTAAAGATGGGGCAGACGGAGAGAGAAGAAGGGGTGCAGGCGCATCTTAAGAAGGCGGGGACGCCGACGATGGGAGGCGTAATCATCTTACTCAGCGTAGTAGTCACGTCTGTGTTCTACATCCGGGATTATCCAAAGATGATCCCGATTTTGTTCGTGACACTGGGATTTGGCCTGATTGGTTTCCTGGACGATTATCTTAAGGTGGTCATGAAGCGTTCCGACGGCCTTTACCCAATGCAGAAGATGGCGCTCCAGATCGTGGTGACGGCTGTGTTCGCATTTTATCTTACGAAGATCACGAACGTGTCCCTGGCTATGCTGGTCCCTTTTAGCGGCGGGAAATATCTGGACATCGGATGGCTTGCGATACCGCTTATGTTCATCGCGGTCATAGGGACTGTGAACGGGACGAACTTCACAGATGGGCTGGACGGCCTTGCATCCAGCGTAACGGTGCTTGTGGCTACGTTCTTTACCGTGGTGGCGGTAGGCACGAAGAGCGGGATCGAGCCTGTGACGTGCGCGGTAGTTGGAGCCCTCTTAGGATTTCTATTGTTTAATGTATATCCCGCCAGCGTGTTCATGGGAGATACAGGGTCTCTCGCGCTTGGCGGCTTTGTGGCGTCTACTGCGTATATGCTGCAGATGCCGATCTTTATAGTGATCGTGGGGATGATCTATTTAGTGGAAGTACTATCAGTTATGATACAGGTGACATATTTTAAAAAGACGGGTGGAAAGCGGATCTTCAAGATGGCTCCGATCCATCATCATTTTGAGCTGTGCGGGTGGTCGGAGACAAGGGTCGTGGCCGTGTTCTCTATTATCACGGCCATCCTGTGCCTGATCGCGCTGATGGCTATGTAAGAAAAAGCGAAGGAGAAGCATATGGAAGCTACAGGGAAGAAAGCGCTTGTGTTCGGGACAGGGATCAGCGGAACGGGCGCGGCAAAGCTTTTAAGAGCGCAGAAGGCGGAAGTCATCCTCTATGACGGGAATGAGGATCTTGATAAAGAGAGATTAAGGGAGTCTTTTGGCAGAGATGAAAAGGTAGAGATAATCGCAGGAGAGCTCCCGGAGCGCCTTTTCGGAGAGGTAGATCTTGTCATCTTAAGCCCGGGAGTGCCTGCGGACCTTCCTGTCATCTGCAAGATGCGGGAGGCGGGCGTCCCAGTCATCGGGGAGACAGAGCTTGCCTATATGTACGGGAAAGGCGATGTCCTGGCTATTACGGGCACGAATGGGAAGACGACGACGACGACTCTTCTGGGCGAGATTATGAAGAATTATAAGGGGGACGATGTGTTCGTTGTGGGCAATATCGGGAATCCCTATACGGTGGCGGCGGGAAAGATGACAGAAAGATCCATTGCGGTTGCGGAGATGAGCAGCTTCCAGCTGGAAACGATCGTTACATTCCGCCCCAATGTAAGCGCGATCCTTAACTACACGCCGGACCATCTGGATCGGCATCATACGATGGAGGCCTATATCGCCGCAAAAGAAAATATTGCGCGCAACCAGACGGAAAAAGACTACTGCGTCCTCAATTATGAAGAGGAGCGCATGAGGGAGCTCGGCGGCAGGCTGAAATGTCAGGTTCTATATTTCAGCAGCCGACGTAAACTAGAAAGAGGCATCTATCTTGACGGTGAGGACATCGTATACCGGAATCCCGACGAGGTGACGGTGTGCAGGACTTCACAGCTGCAGATCCTCGGGACGCACAACTACGAGAACGTCATGGCGGCCGTCTGCATGGCGGCGGCGTACGGCGTGCCGATGGATATTATACGGGACACGGTGAAGGCTTTCCGGGGAGTAGAGCATCGGATCGAATATGTGGCCGAGAAAAGTGGCGTCGCCTATTACAATGATTCCAAGGGGACCAATCCAGACGCCGCGATCAAGGGCATCCGGGCGATGGAGCGCCCTACCGTGCTGATCGGCGGAGGCTACGATAAAGACGCCGTCTATACCGGGTGGATCGAGAGCTTTGACGGCAAGGTGAAGAAGCTTGTCCTTGTAGGAGAGACAAAAGAAAAGATCGCGGCGGACGCCAGGAAGTGCGGCTTTACCGATTATGTCTATGCCGATACGTTCGAGGAGGCCGTCCAGATGGCGGCAAGGTATGCAGCCCCCGGAGATGCGGTGCTTTTGTCGCCTGCATGCGCCAGCTGGGGCATGTTCCCTAATTATGAAGTACGTGGAGAGAAGTTCAAAGAAATCGTAAATTCCTTATAAGGAGTGCATATTAGATTGATGCGACGGGGAAAGGTAAACTATGATTATACGCTTCTTGTTGCCCTGGGCCTTCTGATCGTCATGGGGCTTGTGATACTGGGCAGCACCGGCGCTTACAATGGAGAGATAAAATTTCATGATTCTTTGTACTATCTGAAAAAACAGATTTTTGCTACGGCGCTGGGAGTCGCGGGCATGTTCATCGTGGCAGGCATGGATTACCACCTGTGGCGGCATGTGGCGCTTCTCGGATATGTGATGGCAATTATCCTGTCTCTTGCGGTTATGTTCGTGGGAGAAGAATACAATGGGTCCAAAAGATGGCTGTCTTTGGGCCCTCTTTCTTTTCAGCCGTCAGAATTCGCCAAAGTAGCAGTGATCCTTTTTCTGGCGGCGATCATTACGAAAAATGTCAAAGATATAGGGAAGATGCGTACCCTTATAAAGATCATGGTGTCGATCCTCCCGATCGTCGCGCTGGTTGGAGCGAGCAACTTAAGCACGGCGATCATCATCCTTGGGATCGGAGTCGTCCTCGTATTCATCGCCAGCCCTAAATATGGCCAGTTCGTTGTGATGGGGGTAATGGGGATTGGATTCATGACGATCTTCCTGGCTCTTGAAAGCTATCGTCTGGAGCGCCTTGAGATATGGAGGAATCCAGAGAACTTCGAGAAGGGCTACCAGACGCTTCAGGGCTTATATGCGATCGGGAGCGGGGGGCTTTTTGGGAGAGGTCTGGGAGAGAGCGTGCAGAAGCTGGGATTCGTGCCGGAGGCGCAGAATGACATGATATTTTCTATTGTGTGCGAGGAGCTGGGGCTTTTTGGCGCAGGCTTTTTGCTGCTTCTGTTCCTGATACTCATCTGGCGCTTCTTCGTCATTGCGACGCACGCCCGGGACTTGTTCGGGGCGCTGATAGCCTCGGGGGCGATGGCGCACATGATGCTTCAGGTCATCCTGAATATCGCTGTCGTCACCAACACTATCCCTAATACAGGAATCACCCTCCCTTTCGTCAGCTACGGCGGCACTTCCGTTATGTTCCTCCTTATAGAAATGGGGCTTGTCTTAAGCGTGTCAAAAGTGATATAGTAGTAGCAACGGCAGAGCACAGGGAGGAGCGTCTATGGCGAAAAGGAGACATCTGGAAAGGCGAGAAGATGAGCGTCCCAGGCACAGGAAGAAAAAAGGACATAAATTGTATGCTTTCATGGTCATCTTTCTGGGCATCCTGATTATTCTTACAGGGGCAGTCGTTCTTTTTTATGTACAGGAGATTGAAGTTGAAGGGAACGATTATTGCCCGGACAGAGAGATATTAGAGGCAGTGCAGAATGATAAATACTCGGTGAACAGCCTGTATGTGCTGGGGAAATATATGCTGGGGCGCGGCGAGAAGCCGCCCTGTCTTGAAGAGATGAAAGTAGGCGTCCGCCTGCCCTGGATCCTTACCGTCAAGGTGAAAGAGAAGCCCATCATAGGCTACTTTTATACCCCGGACAATGAGTATGCATATTTCGACAAAGACGGGCTGATCGTGAAGAAAACGACATCTTACATTGAAGAAGTCCCCTATGTGGAGGGGATTAATATAGAAGGCATTGAATTGTATACATATGTAAAAGGCGATGACAGGGCAGTGTTCGGCGAGATACTGGAGGCCACCCAGGAGCTTGAGAGATATGAGCTGGCGATGGATAAGATCGTATGCAGGGAGGGAAGGATATATATATATACCGGGAACGTGTGTATAAGCCTCGGGCAAGATGTGACTCCCGAGAAGATCGCACAGATCCCTCCGATCATAGGAGAGCTTAGAGAACAGTCGGGGACTCTGCATCTGGAGTCTTACGGAGAGGGCAGGGAAACTATTACTTTTGATATTGGTGAATTCCCTGAATAAAATTCGTAGAAATTAAGAAAATCGAGAAAATTCTATTGATATTTTTGACAAAAGCCTATATTATAGAGTATATATGGCAGAGCGAGATTTTATGCATTGAACAATGCATGTGATATATTTGTATATAGAGGATAACAAAGGAGGAGAAACCCTTGCTAGAAATTAAGACCAATGAATCAGAAGCGGCCGCGAAGATAATTGTCGTAGGAGTAGGCGGCGGCGGCAATAATGCCGTGAACCGGATGATTGACGAGCAGATTGCCGGTGTGGAATTTATCGCAATTAATACGGACAAGCAGGCGCTTCAGCTTAGCAAAGCGCCGACCCTTCTTCAGATAGGGGATAAGATCACAAAAGGCCTGGGGGCAGGCGCAAGGCCGGAGATAGGAGAGAAGGCGGCCGAGGAGAGCGAAGAAGAGATATCCGCGGCGCTCAAAGGCGCGGACATGGTATTCGTCACCTGCGGTATGGGCGGCGGCACCGGGACGGGCGCGACTCCGGTCGTGGCTCGGATCGCGAAAGATCAGGGAGCGCTGACTGTAGGGGTCGTTACGAAGCCTTTCCGGTTTGAATCAAAGACTCGTATGAATAATGCTCTTGGAGGGATTGAGAAGCTCAAAGAGAGCGTAGATACATTGATCGTAATCCCGAATGACAAGCTTCTGGAAGTCGTTGACAGGCGCACTACTATGCCGGAGGCGCTTAAGAAGGCCGACGAAGTGCTACAGCAGGGTATCCAGGGCATTACGGATCTTATCAACGTACCTTCTCTTATTAATCTTGACTTTGCAGATGTCCAGACCGTTATGACGGACAAGGGCATCGCTCATATCGGCATCGGCCAGGGCCGCGGCGATGATAAAGCGCTTGAGGCTGTGAAGCAGGCGGTCGCCAGCCCGCTGCTTGAGACGACCATCGCAGGCGCGTCCCATGTTATCATCAATGTGTCTGGAGATATCACTCTTATGGATGCATCCGATGCGGCAGAGTATGTGCAGGAGCTGGCGGGAGAAGAGGCGAACATCATCTTCGGCGCGATGTACGATGATTCCAGAGCCGACGAGGCGACGATCACAGTTATCGCCACAGGGCTCCACAATGTAGGCGGAAGCGCATCCAAATTGAAATCAAGGCTTGAGAGCCAGAGGCCTGCGGGAGCGCAGGGGCTAGGATATGGAGGAGCCGCGATGGGAAAAGGACAGGCGCAGGCTCCTAAGCTTGATGTGATGGGCATGTCCCCGTCAAGGGGGGGCCGCAGTAACGGTTCAGACAGACGGACGGCCGCAGGTGGGACGATGCCTTCTCTGGAAGCGCCGAAGGCTCCGACCAGCCGGGTGAAAGAGCAGTCTATTAAGATACCGGATTTCTTTAAGAAATAAATAGATAGATCCATGAGGACGGGAAGCCCCGTCCTCATTTTTATGTCGAAACAAACACTTTTTTTTCTTTCAGTATCTGACAAATTCTTTGGCTTATCCCTCGTATAATGAACCCATCATCGTAGGAGAGAGAAGGTGGGACGTGTACTATGAATTGTACATAGACGTGTTTTTTCTCGTGAATTTTATGATGGATTACCTCTTGCTTCGGCTGACCGGAAAGATGATGAAATGTTCTGCCACGCATGGAAGGATCATAGCCGGGGCCGCGGCGGGATCGCTGTGTACCTGTGCCGTGATGGTAATCCCCGGAATGAATACATTTGTAAGATTCGTATTGCTCCACGCAGCCGGAAGTATCCCGATGGTTAAAATAGGACTTAAAATCGGATGGAACCGGACATTTCTAAGAGCCTGCGTCATGCTTTACATAAGCGCGTTCCTGGCAGGCGGCGTCATGGGATATTTCCGCCAGTATGTACGGGGGGCAAGCTTCTTCTTTGCCCTTGCCCTTGCAGGATATTTTGTGAGCCTCGGGATATGGGATCTGGTCGCATATCTTGCCGGGAGGAACGCGGTGCGCTGCAAAGTCCGGCTTATAAAGGGCGGCCGTGAGTATCTGGCAGAAGCGCTGGTCGATACGGGAAACCGTCTCCGCGACCCTGTAACCGGGAAGCCTGTCAGCATTATCTCAGCGAAAGCGTGGGAGACGCTGGAAGCTGAAGGATGCCGCTATATTCCCTATCATTCAGTCGGAAGGCCGGACGGCGTCCTGCCGGCGGCAGCCTTAGATAAGATGTGCGTTTATGAGAAGACGCCGGTCTGGCTGGATAGGCCGATCGTAGCCGTCTGCGAGGATATTACCGCCGACGATTATGAAATGCTTGTACATCCTGATTTATTATAGGAGGGATCATTATGGTCATAAAGGTATCAGTACCCCATCATTTCCAGCTGAAAGTCATCCCGGATTTCCGGACGCTGCTCTTCCCGGATCGTCGGGACATCCACTACATCGGGGGATCAGAGATACTCCCGGCGCCGCTGGATACGGAAGAGGAAGCGGCGGTTATAGAAGAGCTGGGGACGGAGGGAGAAGAGCACGCAAAGAAATTGCTGATCGAGCACAATCTGCGCCTTGTCGTGTATATTGCTAAAAAGTTCGACAATACAGGCGTAGGAGTGGAGGATCTGATCTCGATCGGGACGATTGGGCTGATCAAGGCGATCAATACATTCAATCCAGACAAAAATATCAAGCTTGCGACATATGCGTCCCGCTGTATTGAAAATGAGATATTGATGTACTTGCGGAGGAATAACAAGACGAAGCTGGAAGTGTCCATAGATGAGCCTCTTAACGTCGACTGGGATGGGAATGAGCTTCTTCTCTCAGATATATTGGGGACGGAGGAAGATACGATCTACCGGGATATCGAGCAGGAAGTCGAGCGAAAGCTGCTCGTCAAGGCGATCAGCCATCTCTCAGGCAGAGAGCGGACGATCATACGCATGCGTTTCGGCCTTGGCGTGCCGGGAGGGGAGGAGAAGACACAGAAAGAGGTGGCAGACATTTTAGGCATCTCTCAATCGTACATATCGAGGCTGGAAAAGAAGATCATGCAGAGGCTTAAGAAGGAAATTGTAAAGTATTCATAGAAATAATAAGGCAGAGATGCTACAATAAAAGAAAAAGGGGTTGTTTGCCATGAAGCTTACTTTTATTGGAGCAGATCATGAGGTGACAGGAAGCTGCCATCTGATCGAAGCATGCGGAAAGAACATACTGGTAGACTGCGGTATGGAGCAGGGGCCGGATTTGTACGAGAACCAGGAGATACCGATAAGCGCGGGGAAGATCGACGCAATCCTTCTGACCCACGCCCATATTGACCATTCCGGGAAGATCCCGTTGTTATGTAAAGAAGGGTTCAAAGGAGACATCGTGACGACTTTTGCCACTGCAGATCTGTGCAACATTATGCTCCGTGACAGCGCGCACATCCAGGAGTTTGAGGCAGAATGGCGGAACAGGAAGGCGAAGAGGAGCGGCGCAGAGCTCTATGAGCCTATTTATACGATGGAAGATGCAGAGGCCGCCATCAGGCTTCTTGCGCCCTGTGACTATGATCAGAGGATCACGCTGTTTGACGGGATCGATGTGCGGTTCACGGACGTTGGGCATCTTCTTGGATCGGCGGCCATCGAAGTGTGGATCACGGAGGACGGACTGTCTAAGAAGATCGTGTTCTCCGGGGATGTGGGGAATGTAGATCAGCCTATTATCCGCGATCCTCTGCACGTGAAGGAAGCCGATTATGTGGTCATAGAATCTACATATGGGAACCGCGTGCATGGGGCAGAGAGGCCGGATTACGTAGGAGAGTTCGCCCGCATTCTTAAGGAGACCTTTGACAAAGGCGGGAATGTGGTCGTGCCCTCCTTTGCGGTGGGGCGTACCCAGGAGCTGTTGTATTTTATACGGGAGATTAAGGAGAAGGATCTGATCCCGGAGCATTCAGGCTTTCATGTGTATGTGGACAGCCCGCTTGCTATCGAAGCTACAAAAGTCTTTGGCAAGAACACCCGCTCCTGCTTTGACGAGGAAGCGCTTGCGCTTATAAGAAGGGGCGTAAACCCTCTTGTCTTCCCAGGGCTTAGGACCAGCGTCACGAGCAATGATTCAAAGACGATCAATTTCGACGAAGATCCGAAAGTCATCCTGTCTGCGTCAGGCATGTGCGAGGCTGGGCGCATCCGCCATCATTTAAAGCATAATCTGTGGAGGAGAGAAAGTACGATATGCTTTGTGGGCTATCAGGCAGTTGGGACTCTTGGGCGTAAGCTGATCGACGGCGCAAAGAGCGTAAAGCTTTTTGGCGAGACGGTGGAGGTCAACGCGAAGATCGAGACGTTAAAAGGGATCAGCGGCCATGCGGACGTGAACGGGCTTTTGGGCTGGCTGTCTGGCTTTGAGAGCTCCTTGCAGCACGTGTTCGTCGTCCACGGCGAAGACACGGTGACGGACGAGTTCGCAAAGACAGTGGCGGAGCGGTTCGGATGCCCGGCATTCGCGCCTTATTCTGGAGGATGTGTGGATCTTGCTACAGGCGAGATCCTATCAGAGGGGGTACGGGAGCCGAAGAAAGCGGCGGAGAAGCCGGCGCAGAGCAGGAAGCAGAACGTATTCCAGAGAGTGGTCGCCGCTGCCAGGAGGCTGCTTGATATTGTGTATAAGAACGAAGGGCTTTCTAATAAAGAGCTGGCGAAATTTGAGGCACAGATAAATAATCTTGCGGATAAATGGGAAAGGGATTAGCTAAGAGGGAGATACAGGATAACGTTTATATCCTGTATCTCCCATAGTTTTTGCCTCTATCAGACGATCCTTACATGGTTCTTAAGCTGGAAGCTCTCATCGTTGGAACAAAGATAAATGATCCCTTCGACGAGCCCTACGAGGGCCGGTATCGCCGTCCAGGAAAAGCATAAGTACAAAATGCCCATCCCTGTCTTTCCAAGATAAAATTTATGTATGCCAAGCCCTCCCAAGAGGAGAGCGAGGATGCCTGCTACAACCTTGCTTCTTATCGGCCACGCCGGATTGATGTCCGGCATGTAAGCCTGCGGCGGAGCCGTCTGCTGGATTACGATCTGAGGCTGTGTCTGCTGCACATAGGGCTGCTGTGCATAAGGCTGCTGTGCCTGAGGCTGTTGTGTATAAGGCTGCTGTACATAAGGCTGCTGCGTAGGCTGTTGAGCGGTCAGCGTTCTTCCACAAAATTCACATTCAGCCGCCGCCGGGCCGACTGGCGCTCCACAATATGGGCAAGTCCCTCCTGCCATTGAGTTGTCCTCCTTTGTATCTTATGCTCATTTAAGCATTTTTTTCTATATGGATTCAGGCGTCAGAATAGGCTCTTCAAAAATAGGGCTGTAAAATTCCACAAATTGCAATTTGTGGAATTTTCCTGCGGTAGTTTATAAAAGCCTATTTTGACGCCTGAAGCCTATATGGATATTTTACTATGTTTTTTCATCTGGCACAACAGGTTTTTGATTATGACAGATATTGCCGCATCGTCCGAAGGGCATTCTTCTCCAGCCGGCTTACCTGGGCCTGTGAGATGCCGATGTTCTCGGCGACTTCCATCTGCGTCTTCCCCTCGAAGAAGCGCAGGGTAATGATGTGCCGCTCTCGCTCGCTTAAGTGTTCCATGGCCGCCTGCAAAGACAGGTTCTCGACCCATCTCTCCTCTTTGTTCTTATTGTCGCTGATCTGATCCATGACATATAAGGCGTCGCCGCCCTCATTGTAGACTGGCTCTTGCAGGCTCATAGGGACTTGTATGGCGTCGAGGGCGAATACGATGTCCTCTTTTGATATGCCGATCTCTTCTGCGATCTCCTGTACGGTAGGCTCTTTCATGTGCTGCTTTACATAATTCTCTTTCGCGTAGATCGCTTTGTAGGCAGTGTCGCGAAGAGAGCGGCTGACACGGATGCTGTTGTTGTCGCGCATGTACCGGCGGATCTCGCCAATGATCATAGGAACTGCGTAAGTTGAGAACTTCACGTCGAGCTCGGTGTTGAAGTTATTGATTGCTTTGATCAGGCCGATACAGCCAATCTGGAATAAGTCGTCAGGATTCTCGCCGCTTGCTCCGAACCGTTTGATCACACTTAATACAAGCCTTAGATTCCCTTTTATATATTCTTCTTTCGCCTGTTCGTCCCCCGCTTTGATCCGGGCGAATAAGGCCTCTTTCTCCTCCTCTTTGAGAATTGGCAGCTTTGCTGTATTTACTCCGCATATTTCTACTTTTCCCTGCGCCATAATAAGAACCTCCTCCAGATGAAATCGTATTTTAGTCTAATAGAATCATGCTCCATATATTCTGCGGTTATTCCGCCCCAGGAAAAATAAAAAAACTTTTAGTCCTTGACAAATCATATGTCTGAAATTACCCTTGCATTTTCCAGACGTTCATACTATGATTATGTCTAGAAATAGAAAAAGGCGAGGAAAGCACAGATGAGAGGATGCATTTTTGACTTAGACGGGACGTTGGGGGATACGCGGGCTTCTCTTGCCCGCTCGGTCGGCATTACGCTTGAGAAGATGGGGCTGCCGCGGGTCTCAAAGGAAGAGTGTATAAGATTTACAGGGAACGGCGCGCGGTATTTGCTGGAACAGTGCCTTGAAGCGTCGCAGCCGGGAAGCTCTTCCAGGATAGAGGAGGCTCTGGGCATATACAGAGAGGTCTTTGATAAGAACTGTACATATGAGGCGAAGCCTTATGAAGGGATCGCCGAGGCTCTGAGCGCGATGAAGGGCCAGGGAATACAGCTGTGCGTCCTTTCGAATAAGCCCCACAGACAGGTTGTGAAAGTGATACATGCCATGTTCGGGGAGGATCTGTTTACTTATATACAGGGAGAGATAGAGGAGATACCAAGGAAGCCTGACCCGGCGGGAGTCTATCTTGCTCTTGAGAAGATGCATGTGCAGCCAGAGGATTGCCTATACGTAGGAGATTCTGAGGTGGACGCACAGACGGGAAGAAACGCAGGGCTTCCGGTAATCTGTGTTTCCTGGGGATTTCGCACGAAAGAAGAATTAAAAGCAGAGGAACCGGAATATATAATAGATAAAGCAGAGGAGCTCTTAAACTTTGTGTAAGACAATACTATAAAGCGGAGGTGTGTGCAGCGATGTATGAGTATGACGAGGATTGTCTGAAAGCTTTTCTTAAGAACCAGTCGCGTCTTTTTGACGAACCGGTTGCCAGTACGATGGAGGAGGCGGAAGCATTTCTGGAGGATTGCATGGCGACAGTGGTGGACAGTCTGAAGGAAGTAAGAGAGTACTTTGAAGAGGAGGGCCTGGACGCGTCGGGGATGTCGGATGAGGAGCTGGAAGAGGCGTCGGAAGTGTTTGCTCTTTCAGGGGGAAGATACCTGATCGTGGAGGGGTAGGATCCCTGGCCGGAATGTGGCGCGCAGGAGTGCAGGGAACATATGGAAGCCGTGACTATTTGTCAGTCACGGCTTTTTCCAGCGCATCATTGATAGCGCCTAATATGATCTGTGAAGTATAGGGGTTATCCTGGGAATACTCAATGCCTTCCAGAGACTGCTTCTCATACACCTGATCTGCGATGTCCTCAATGGCAGGCTGGATAAGCGGGTACATAGTAGCTACGGTCTCGTCGATATTGGAAAAGCGGATGGAATTAATGTGGCTTTCATCTACGGTGACTTCCACTTCCAACGCGGTGTTGTTAAGGGTGACTGTGGAAGTGTAGATCCCAGGAGCGTATTTCTTCTCATCGGCCGTATTTCCCTTCCCCTTTGGCAGGAACATAAATATTAACAATAAGATCAATACTATTGCCAGCACGGCGAATATAGCCGTGTAGATGATTTCTTTCATATGAAGTACGACAATTTTTGTCTTGGAACTCATAAATGTCCTCCTCTTATCATTTCCTTCGGTTCAGTTCTTTATAATGATATGAAAAAAGAGTGGAAAATATGCGTGGCTTCCTGTAGAATGGATAGCAGAAAAACGAGAGGTGTATAAAATATGTTCATTATAGCGGGACTCGGCAATCCTACCATGCAGTATGAAGGGACAAGGCATAACGTGGGATTCGATGTCATAGACAGGATCGCGGAAAAATATAATATATCGGTAGACACAAGGAAGAGCCGCGCCTACATTGGGAAGGGCATGGTAGAAGGGGAAAAGGCTATTCTTGTGAAGCCGTGGACTTATATGAACTTAAGCGGCGAGAGCATCCGTGGGATCGTCGATTATTATAAGGTCGATCCGGAGGAAGGTCTTCTTGTCATCTATGACGACATCAGCTTAAGCCCGGGACAGATCCGGGTAAGGAGCAAGGGGAGCGCCGGAGGGCACAATGGAGTCAGGAACATTATCGCGAATCTGGGTACGGACGTATTTGCGCGTATCAAGGTAGGGATCGGAGAGAAGCCGAGACAGTATGATCTGGCGGATTATGTGCTTAGCCGATTTTCAAAAGGAGAGAGGCAGCTGATGGAGGAAGCGTATGATCGCGCCGTATCGGCCGCAGGGCAGATCGTGGCGGGGGACGTACAGGCTGCCATGAACCGGTATAACCGGAAAGAGAGTGTGAAAAAAACGGAGGAATAAAGAGGAAGATGCAGGCTCTGACGGCTCCGCTTATGGAACTGGCGGAATATGAGGAAATCAGGAAGAGAAGGAGGGACGGCGCCGGCATGATACGGATCGCAGGCTGCGCCGCCTCCCAGAAAGCACATATGATGTATGCGCTCAGCGATGGCTTTACTTATAAAGTCATCGCCTGCTCTAGTGAGACAAAGGCAAAGCAGATCTACGAAGATTATCGGTTCCTGGACGGGGATACATATCTGTATCCGGCCAAGGACCTGCTTTTTTATCAGGCGGATATAAGAGGGCGGGAGCTGGCAAGGCGGCGCATGGAGGTCATAGAGGCTATTATGGATGGAAAGCCGGTCACGGTCGTTACTACCTTTGACGCATTTATGGATTCCCTGATCCCCAGGGAGGAGATGGCAAAGCGCACTTTGCGGGTCCTGGGAGAGGGGGCGCTTGATATGGGGGCTCTTGCTGAGAAGCTTGCCAGAATCGGGTATGAGAGGGAAGTGCAGGTGGATGCTCCCGGACAGTTCGCAATACGGGGAGGCATCCTGGATGTCTATCCATTGACAGAGGAGCTTCCTCTTCGCATCGAGCTGTGGGGGGACGAAGTGGACTCTATACGCACCTTCGATTCCGAGAGCCAGCGTTCTATTGAGAACCTGAAGGAGGCGTCCATAGGCCCTGCTACAGAGTTTCCGGAAGAGGAGGGGAGGAGGACATCGTTCCTGGATTATTTTCCGCAGGAAGATACGATCCTTTATCTGGATGAGCCGCCCCGTCTGATTGAGAAAGGAGCCGCCGTAGAAGAGGAATTCATGGAGGCGCAGAAGAGGCGGGTGGAGAGCGGGCAGGAAGTATCGGAAGCTGAGGCGGCGCTCTATCCGGTGGAAGAGATCGTAAAGAAGATGAATCAGTATGGAAGCATAGGCTTTTCTGCTCTTGACACTCCTTGCAGGGCATTTCTCGTCCGGGGCGCTTACAGCCTTCATGTAAAGGGCGTCCAGCCGTACAACCGGAGCTTCGAGCTGTTGACGCAGGATCTGAAGCGGCTTAAGAGGAACAAGAGCCGGGTCATCCTCCTGTCTGGTTCCCGCACGCGTGCGAAGAGGCTGGCGGAGGACTTAAGGGACTATGGCCTTAGCAGCTTCTACACGGAAGATATGGAGCGGGAAGTCCAGCCGGAGGAGGTTATGACGATGTACGGCCATGTGGCCGAGGGATATGAGTATCCGCTCTTAAAGTTCACGGTCATATCGGAGACAGATATTTTCGGCAAAGCAAAGAAGAAAAAGAAGCGGAAGATATATGAGGGAAGAAAGATACAGAATTTCTCTGAATTAAAGCCTGGCGATTATGTAGTGCACGAGAACCACGGACTGGGCATTTACCAGGGGATAGAGAAGATAGAGGTAGACAGGATCGCCAAAGATTATATGAAGATCTCTTATGCGAAGGGCGGTAATCTCTATATTCCGGCGACCCAGCTTGATCTGATCCAGAAATATGCCGACTCGGATGCAAAGAGGCCGAAGCTGAACCGCCTCGGCACGCAGGAGTGGACAAAGACGAAAGCGCGGGTGAGGGGGGCTGTAAAGGAGATCGCAAGAGATCTGGTAGAGCTGTACGCTGCGAGGCAGGATCAGGAAGGCTATGTGTACGGGGAGGACACAGTATGGCAGAAGGAATTCGAGGAGATGTTCCCGTTCGAGGAGACGGAAGATCAGCTGCTGGCCATTGACGCGGTAAAGCGGGATATGCAGAGCAGGAAGATCATGGATCGCCTGATCTGCGGCGACGTAGGCTACGGCAAGACAGAGATAGCTATCCGCGCGGCTTTTAAGGCGGTGCAGGAGAATAAACAGGTAGCGTACCTTGTGCCGACTACGATCCTGGCCCAGCAGCATTATAATACATTTTTGCAGCGGATGAAAGATTTCCCGGTGAGGGTGGATCTGCTGTGCCGCTTCCGGACATCGGCCCAGCAGAAGAAGACGATAGAGGATCTGCACAGAGGCCTTGTAGATATTGTGATCGGGACGCATCGGCTCTTGAGCGGCGACGTCGCATTCAAGGATCTGGGTCTCCTCGTCATCGACGAAGAGCAGCGGTTTGGAGTCCAGCACAAAGAAAAGATCAAGAAGCTGAAAGAAAACGTGGATGTCATGACGCTGACCGCCACGCCGATCCCCCGCACGCTCCATATGAGCCTGATCGGGATCCGCGACATGAGCGTCCTTGAAGAAGCGCCGGAGGATCGCCTGCCTATCCAGACTTATGTTATGGAGTACAGTGAGGAGATGGTGCGGGAAGCGATCGAGCGGGAATGTGCAAGAGACGGGCAGGTATACTATGTGTACAACCGGGTGGAGGACATTGCAGAGATCACGGCCAGGATCCAGCGGCTCGTCCCAGACGTAAATGTGGCTTATGCCCACGGGCAGATGCGGGAGCTGGAGCTGGAGAAGATCATGTACGACTTTATCAGCGGAGAGATAGACGTACTTGTGTCCACTACCATTATTGAGACAGGGCTTGACATCTCCAATGTAAACACGATGATCATCCATGACTCGGACAGGATGGGGCTGTCCCAGCTCTACCAGCTGAGAGGGCGCGTGGGGCGTTCCGGCCGCATGGCCTATGCTTTTCTTCTGTATCGCAGGGATAAGCTTTTAAAAGAAGTGGCGGAGAAGCGGCTGGCCGCTATCCGGGAGTTCACCGATCTGGGCTCTGGCTTTAAGATCGCCATGCGGGATCTGGAGATCCGGGGGGCGGGCAATCTCTTAGGAGCCGAGCAGCATGGCCATATGGAGGCGGTGGGGTATGATCTGTACTGCAAGATGCTGAATGAGGCGGTGCGGCACTTAAAGGGCGAGGGAGGAGAAGAAGGGTACAATACGACGATAGACTTAAACCTTGACGCTTATATCCCGGACAGCTATATCCCGAATGAATATCATAAGCTGGATATATACAAACGGATCGCCGCCATTGAGTCGGAAGAGGACATGGAAGAAATGACGGAAGAGCTGATCGACCGGTTTGGAGAGTTCCCGAAGAAGGTGGAGATGCTGCTTCTTGTGGCACGGCTGAAAGCGCTGGCGCATGAGGCGTACGTGACCCAGATAGAGCAGAAGGGCGACACGTATACGTTCCTGATGTATGAGAAGGCGAAAGTAGCGCCTGAGCGGATCCCTGAGCTTCTCTTACAGTTCAGGGAGGAGCTGTCTTTTAAGGCAGATGCAGAGCGGCCCTGCTTTATTTACCGGAAGAAAAGGAAGAACGGGAAAGAAAAAGGAGATAATCCGGCAGACGTTGTGAAAAAAGTGTTAATTGGGATAAAAGGATTGATTGCATAGGGGAAACAAGCTATAATATAGTGGTTAGCGGTACGAAGGAGGTTATATGGGAATGATGAAGAAAAGGTGGATCGTGTCGGCTGTGGCCGGAGCGATGTCCGTGACATTGCTTGCAGGATGCGGCTCCTTTGAAGGGAGCGATCCGGCGATTACAGTAGGAGATACAGAGATTACGGCTGATGTGGCGAATTTTTACGCAAGGCAGACACAGGCCGGGTATGAGACTTATATGTCCGCATATCTTGGAGAAGATATGTGGAAGTCTGAGGCAAGTGAAGGAGAGAGCTATGAGGAGAGCGTAAAGTCCATGATCCAGGACGACCTGGAGACGATGGCGCTCTTGGAGAGGCATATGAGCGATTATGACGTGTCTATTTCTGAGGCCGAGCGTCAAGTGATCGCAAAGACAGTGCAGAAGTTTGATGAGGATAATGCGCTGGAGGACAAGGAGCTGGTGTCGGGAGACAAAGAAGTGGTGGAGCGTGTGCTCACCCTTATGGCGATCCGGCAGAAGATGACGGAGGCGATCCAGGCGGGCGCCGACACAGAAGTGTCCGATGAAGAGGCAGCCCAGAAAGCCATGAGCTATGTGATGTTCTCTTATAAGAAGACAGATGAGGATGGAGAGAGCACAGACCTTTCTGACGAAGAGAAGGAAGAAGTGAAGGGGAAGGCCGAGCAGCTGGCCGCAGGAGCAAAAAGCGGCGAAGACTTTGCAGCGCTTGCAGAAGCGGCAGAGGTGGAAGTACAGACAGCCACTTTTGACGCTGACAGCAAAATCCCTCATGCGGCGCTTGTAAAGGCGGCAGACGCGCTGGAAGAAGGCGGGTCTACCGATGTCATCGACACGGACGAGGGATGCTATGTGGCGAAGGTGACAAGCCTTCTGGACCGCGACGCTACAGATGCAAAAAAGGAAACGATCATATCAGAAAGGAAATCAGCCCTCTATGAAGAGACATGTGATAAATGGAGGGAAGATACAGAGATAACCGTCCACAAGAAGGTGTGGAAGCAGATTGATTTCAGAGATCTGTCTGTTACTATGAAGGTGAAAGAAGACGTACCTTATGCAGATGAGATGAGGACGGACGACCAGGCGGATATGGACGAGGGAGAAAAACGCCAGGAGGGGCAGATAGAACAATAAGGTGAAGATATAGAGGAAAGGCAGAAGCCGTTGCTATGTACAGCGGCTTCTGCCTTTCCTCTATATCATATGGTTAAATTTCTGAAATGCGGCGAATACTAATACGAATAAAAAAGGAACCGCATCTTGCGATTCCCTTAAGAGCGACAGACGGGATTCGAACCCGCGACCCCGACCTTGGCAAGGTCGTGCTCTACCAACTGAGCCACTGTCGCATAAACTAAATGTTCATCAGAACAATAATTACTATACTATAAGGCCTCCTATTTGTCAACAGTTTTTTGAAAAATTTAACAGGGCGCCGGACATCATTTTTCAATAAGACAAAAGGAGGCTTGTTTAGCAGAGAGTGCGACGTGGATGCTCAGCCGCCGGGTTCAGATGGATCGTAACATGCTTAATGTCCGAGAAACGCCTTTCCACGTTGTCATGGATGCGCTTTGCGATGGCATGCGCTTTCCAGAGGGGCAGATCCCCGTCCACCTGGATGGACAGATCGATATACGCTTTATTGCCGAATATCCTGGAGTGGAGCATATCTATCTGGACTACGTCTTCCTGGGCGGCGATATAGTCCGTCAAAGCTTTCTCATAGTCCTCTCCGCAGGCGGTGTCAAGCATTTTTACGATGGCGTCCTTTAAGATGTCATAGGAGACTTTTAGGATGAACAGGCAGATTACAGTGCCGGCCATGGGATCCATGACAGGAAAGCCCAGCATAGCGCCGCCGATGCCGATCAGCGAGCCGATGGAAGAAAGAGCGTCCGACCGATGATGCCAGGCGTCCGCCATAAATGCCGGGGAATTTAAGATTTTGGCGTAATGCCTTGTATACCAGTACATGGCCTCCTTGGAAAGGATGGAAAGGACGGCCGCGGCCAGTGCGATGCCGCCGGGAACGGCCAGTGCGTCGTATCTGCCTGCGATCATGCTCGCAATCCCTGCTTTGCCGATGCCAAGCCCGGTGGCCATCAAGAGAGCCCCCAGCAGCAGCGAAGCGACGCATTCAAGGCGTTCATGCCCGTAGGGGTGCTCCCTGTCCGCCTCCTTTTGAGAGAGCCGTACGCCAAAGGCTGCGATTACGGTAGTGAACACATCGGAGAGGGAGTGGATCGCGTCCGACACCATGGCGCCCGACCTTCCGGCAATGCCTGCAGACAGCTTCACTGCGGATAAGATGATATTGCCGACGATTGTTATGAGCGAGATGCGCCGTACAATGGCGTTTTGATTTATTTCTGCCCCAGATGAGAGGCCTGTCGTCCGTTTTTTTATGCTGGCTGTCATAAGATGATCCTCCTATGCTATCTTATTATCCTATGCCGTCCGCCGGGAAGAGGTTCTTAAGCAGCGGGATAAAGCGGCAAAATGAAGAAAGCATAAGGATTGTCAGAGGAATCCATTGTATGCTATACTAATAACTACGGAAAGGAGACGGACATGATGAGCGAGAAGAAAGTAAAAGCAGGGCTGTTGGGACTGGGCACAGTGGGGACCGGTGTATATAAATTAGTACAGGCGCAGAAAGAAGAGATGCCAAGGAAAACGGGAGCAAAGCTTGAGATATCCAGGATCCTCGTACACGATCTGCAAAAGGAGCGGAAAGGAGTAGACGCCTCGCTTCTTACAGATAAGTGGGAGGACATTATCGAAGATGAGGAGATCCGCATCGTGATCGAAGTCATGGGCGGGATAGAGCCGGCCAGGACAATGATCTTAAAGGCGCTGGATTCCGGGAAGAACGTTGTGACTGCCAATAAGGATCTGCTGGCGGAGCACGGTGGGGAGCTTCTGGACGCCGCGGAGGATAATGGCGTAGATCTTCTCTTTGAGGCGGCGGTCGCGGGAGGGATCCCGATCATCCGGCCGTTAAAGCAGTGCCTCGCAGTGAATGAGATTGACGAAGTCATCGGGATCGTTAATGGGACGACGAATTATATACTGACAAAAATGATGGAAGATGATATGGATTTTGACGAGGCGCTTGCAAAGGCTGCAGAGCTCGGATATGCAGAAGCGGATCCGACGGCCGACATTGAAGGGCTGGATGCGGGGCGCAAAGCCGCCATCATGGCCTCCATCGCCTTCCACTCCAGAGTCGTATTTTCCGACGTGTACACAGAGGGCATTACGAAGATCACCCCTCGCGATATTGCCTATGCAAGAGAGTTCAAAAGCGTGATACGGCTTGTTAGCGTGGCGCATAATACAGAGAGGGGGATCGAGGTGGCGGTCCATCCGATGCTCATAGCAGAGAGCCATCCTCTGGCCTCCGTGAGGGATTCTTTCAATGCGGTCTTCGTCCACGGCGACGCAGTGGGAGACGCTATGTTCTACGGGCGCGGGGCAGGCGAGATGCCGACGGCCAGCGCGGTGATGGGGGACGTCATAGACGTAGTGCGCGATATCCAGTACCACTGCACCGGGAGGATCCATTGTACCTGTTACCGTAGTACTCCCGTGAAGAGGTTTGATGATGTGCGAAATAAGTTCTTCATCCGTATGCAGGTGGATAACAGGCCAGGCGTGCTGTCTGCTATTGCAGGCGTGTTCGGCATACATAAGGTAAGCATTTCCAAGGTCGTGCAGAAGAACGTCACAGATGGCGTGGCAGAGCTTGTCATTGTGACGGAGGCAGTGAAAGAATACCATATGAAAGATGCGCTGGAGCGCTTAAAAGAGATGGAGACGACCCGTGAGATCAGCAATGTGATAAGAGAATACTAATAGCGCTGAAAGGAGAGCAGAGGCGTGGATAGCATACGGACGGCCGAAAACCCACTGGCAGTGGAAAATATTGGGAGATTAATTGTAAAATTTGCTGTGCCCGCCATTATCAGCATGCTGGTAAGCTCGCTCTATAATATCGTCGACCAGATCTTTATCGGCCGCGGGGTGGGCATGCTGGGGAATGCGGCCACCAATGTGGCGTTCCCTGTCTCCATTATCTGTACGGCGACGGCGCTCCTTCTTGGGATCGGGAGCGCGTCCAATTTCAATCTTCTCTCGGGAGCCGGGGATCATGAGAAGGCGAGCCAGATCCTAGGGACGGGGCTTTCCATGCTTGGGATATGTGGAGCCGTTATCGCAGTGATCGTACTTGTATTTTTAGGCCCTATCCTGCAGATTTTTGGGGTGACGCCGGACGTGCTTCCATACGCGCGGGATTATACAGGCATTACGGCTCTGGGGATCCCGTTCCTTATCCTGACGACCGGAGGCATGCATTTAATCCGCGCCGACCGAAGCCCTACGTATTCTATGATCGGTATGCTTACAGGAGCCATTATAAATACGGTGCTAGACCCTCTTTTTATATTTTCCTTCCGATGGGGGATTAAAGGGGCGGCGGCAGCGACGGTCATCGGCCAGGCGGCGTCGGGGATGCTTGTGATCGCATACTTCCTGAAGTTCCGGAAGGTGGAGCTGTCTGTCCACAAGATGAAGCCCCGCGCAGACTGCCTGAAGATGATCCTGCTCCTTGGGATGAGCTCCTGCGTCAACCAGGTGGCTATGGCGTTCGTGCAGATTACGATGAATAACACATTAAGACATTATGGGGCGTCCTCTGTCTATGGAAGCGATATCCCCCTTGCATGTGCGGGAGTCATCTCGAAAGTAAACATGGTGTTTATGGCCATATGCATTGGGATCTCCCAGGGATGCCAGCCAATCTGGGGATTTAATTATGGCGCGAAGAAGTATGGACGTGTGCGGGAGACGTACAAGAAGGCTTTTGGAGCGGCTCTGGCGGTGGGGATCGTATTTTTTATCTGCTTCCAGCTGTTCGCCCGGCCCATCGTAAGTATTTTCGGGGAAGGGAGCGAGGTATATTTCCGCTTTGCAGAGCGGTACTTTAAGATTTTTATGTTTATGACGTTCATAAACGGTATACAGCCGATGTCAGGCGGGTTTTTTACATCCATTGGAAAAGCGAAGCTTGGGATCATGGTATCTCTGACAAGGCAGGTGCTGTTCCTGATCCCGCTGATCCTTATATTCCCGCTGTTCCTGGGGATAGATGGGATTATGTACGCAGGGCCTATCGCCGATCTTGCGGCGGCTGTGGTGGCAATCGCGTTTGCTATCAGGGAGCTTGGAAGGATGGATGTTCCGGCAGGAGGTAATTGACCTTTTCTGTGAGGTATGATATCATCTTAAAGAAAGAAAATAAAAAGCAGAGTAGGAATATGTGCGTTAAGTGCTGTCCGGACGGGGAGTTGCCGGGTGGACGAAGGGCTCTTACAAAAGCCCGCGGTGCAGATTCCGCATCCCGCTGCTACACATAGACAGAAAAAAGATTGCCTGCTTATGCGTAGCTTTAAGGACTACTGCAAAGGAGGTAATTTTTATGAAGAATTTGAAGAAACAGTTTACGGATTCCTTTCAGGAGATGAGAGATTTAAAAGTGCTGGTAGCGGCGGCCATGCTGTTGTCTATCACGGTAGTGCTGGGCTTTTACAGAGTGCAGCTTACGGAATCCATAAGGATCGGGTTTGATTTTATCGCGAAAGAAAGTACGAGCATGTTTTTTGGCCCTGTAGTGGGGTGTATGGTGGCGGGGCTTTCCGACATTATATCGTACATAATAAAACCGGTAGGAGCTTTCTTCCCGGGGCTTACGCTCAGCGCGATGCTCGGGTCGGTCATATACGGCGTGATCCTCTATAAGAGGCCTTTGAGCCTTCGCCGCATTATTGTAGCTAACAGTACTGTGACGGTGTTTGTGAATATGCTGTTGAACACATACTGGATGACGATACTGTATGGGGACGCCTTTGCCGTATTGTTCCCGGCGAGGGCAATGAAGCAGATCATTATGCTGCCCGTAGAGATTATATTGTTCTACACTGTGGCAAAGATGTTTTCGAAGGCCAATCTGGCGGATATGATCGGGAGGCGGACATTGAGGTAAGAGAAAAGGAGACAGGCGCTTATGAAGGAACGGATGCCGCTCGGGTTCATGTTCAAACAGATCAATACTATATATGAAAAAGAGTTCAACAATCGTCTGCGTAAGTTCGGGATCACTTCTTCCCAGTGCGGAGTGCTTGACTATCTGTTCGGGAGCAGCAAAGAGGCCGTGACCCAGCGCGACATCGAGAAAGCGCTAAGCTTAAGCAATCCGACGGTGACGGGGATCCTAAAGCGCCTGGAGGAGAAGGGGTTCATCCTGTCAGTCCCAAGCAACAAAGATAAGCGGTGCAATAATATCCATCTGACAGAGAAAGCATACGATATACAGCGGTGGATGGATATGGTCAGGAAGAAGCTGGACAAGACGCTTACGCTTGGCATGAATAAGAAGGAGATCGAAGCGTTGGAGAAGATGCTGGCCAGAGTTCTGTATAATATTGAAGAGCCATAGATAGACTAGGATATAGAGAAAAGGAGAGCATGCTATGAGCTATGCGGACGAAGTATTTATTCATATGTGCAGAGACATTATTGACAATGGGACGGACACAAGGGGCGAGAAGGTCCGGCCCGTCTGGGAGGACGGGGCTGCGGCCTACACGATCAAGAAGTTCGGCGTGGTGAACCGATATGACCTGAGCAGAGAATTCCCGGCGCTGACGCTTAGGCGGACGCCCATTAAGAGCTGCACGGACGAGCTTCTCTGGATCTGGCAGAAGAAATCGAATAATATCCGCGATCTGGGCAGCCATATATGGGACAGCTGGGCGGACGAAGACGGGTCTATCGGGAAGGCTTACGGCTATCAGATGGGCGTGAAGCATTCTTATAGAGAAGGGATGTTCGATCAGGTAGACAGAGCGCTCTATGATCTGAAGAATAATCCTTACAGCCGAAGGATCATGACGAATATCTACGTGCATCAGGATCTCCACGAGATGCATCTCTATCCTTGCGCCTACAGCATGACTTTTAATGTGACGAAGAAGCCGGGACATGACAAGCTGACGCTGAACGCGGTCCTGAACCAGCGCTCTAACGACGTGCTGGCGGCCAACAGCTGGAATGTCTGTCAATATTCGGTACTTGTGCATATGTTCGCACAGGTGTGCGGTATGGAGGCGGGAGAGCTTGTCCATGTGATCGCCGACGCCCATATTTATGACAGGCATGTCCCGCTTATAGAAGAGCTGATCCGGCGAGAGCCCCTTCCCGCGCCGAAATTCTGGCTCAACCCGGATGTAGAGGACTTCTATGATTTTACGGCGGATGATGTGAAGCTTCTAGATTATGAGACACATGAGCAGATAAAGGGGATCCCGGTGGCAATCTGATCTGAGGCGGAGAGGAAGGATGGGCTTAGGAGAGAGGATATGGAGTTTAATTTAATCGTGGCGGTGGACAGGAATTGGGCCATCGGTAAAAACAATAAATTGATGTGGAGCATTCCGGCAGATATGAAGTTCTTCCGGGAGAAGACGAAGGGGAATATCGTCATCATGGGCAGGAAGACGCTGGAGAGCTTCCCCCAGGGGCAGCCCCTGAAAGGCCGCGTCAATATCGTGATTACAGGGAACAAAGGATATAAAGTGAAAGGGGCGGCCGTCGTCCATAGCCTTGAAGAGGCGGCGGAGGAGGCTAAGAAGTATGAAGGAGACGTTTTCATCATTGGCGGTGAGAGCGTTTATCGCGCCATGCTTCCTTATTGTAGTAAGGCGTATGTCACGAGGATAGATCATGCTTTTGATGCGGACACATATTTCCCGGATCTGGACGAGGATCCAGAGTGGGAGATGACAGAGATCAGCGAGGAGCAGACCTGTTTTGATCTGGAATATTATTTTACGATCTATGAGAGGATAGAGAGATAAATGAGGATTTTGAGCATTACGGCGCAGAAGCCGAACAGCACCGGAAGCGGGGTCTATCTGACGGCTCTTGTGAAAGAGTATGCGATGGACGGGCATGAGCAGGCGGTGGTGGCGGGAGTGTACGAAGAGGATGAGGTAGAGCTGCCAGAAGGGGTATCTTTCTATCCCGTGTACTTTAACAGCGAAACGCTTCCATTCCCCATTGCAGGCATGTCCGATGAGATGCCCTACAAAAGCACAAGATACTGTGATATGACTCATGAGATGGCAGAGCAGTTCCGGAAGGCGTTCCTGGAGGCGATCGAGAGAGCGGTGGAGGAGCTTAAGCCGGATCTGATCCTCTGCCACCATCTGTATCTTCTGACAGCTATCGTAAGGGAGCGGTTCCCCGGCCATAGAATATATGGGTTCTGCCATAATACAGATCTTCGGCAGATGCGTAAGACAGAGCTTGAGAGGGAATATATCCGGGGGCAGATCCAGGCGCTTGACCGGGTCTTCGTGCCTCAGAGAGCCCAGGAGGAAGGCGTAAAAGAGATATACGGCGTCTCCCCGGAGAAGATCGCCCGGCTTGGGATGGGGTACAACAGCGACATCTTCCGCCCGGAGGATAAGCGGCCAAAAGACGAGGTGACGAGGCTTATATTTGCCGGGAAGATCGCAGAGAAGAAGGGCGTTATGAGCCTGCTTCGAAGCCTGTCGATCGTAGGAGAGCTGGCGGGGGAAGAGATCCCGCGGGACAGCTTGAAGCTCTCTCTGGCGGGCAGTACGGGGAACGAGGAAGAGTATAAGGCCATACAGGAGCTTGCAAAGGACTGCCCTTATGAAGTGACGTTTTTAGGAAGGCTGTCTCAGGCGGAGCTTGCCGCCTGCTATAATGAGAGCGATATTTTCGTGCTGCCTTCTTTTTTTGAGGGGATCCCTCTTGTAGCTATAGAAGCGCTCTCCTGCGGGGATCGCGTCGTGATGACGGATCTTCCGGGCGTCCGGGAATGGCTCGGGTCGGTGGCCGAAGGGGCGGATGTCATATATGTACCGCTCCCCGAGATGCGAAATACGGATGAGCCTGTAGAAGAAGCTCTCCCGGATTTTGAAAGGCGGCTGGCAGAAGCCCTCCTTATGAGCATACGGCAGCGGCATACGCGCCCGGCGGACGTAAGCGGCATATCGTGGAAGAAGATCGCGGCAGCAGCGATCCGCGGATAATCGTTCAGAGGGCAAAGAACGGATAAAGGATGAGAGATCCTACTATGGAAAGAGGAAAGAAAATGGATTCATTATGTATTGTAATGCCTGCATACAACGAGGAGTCAAATATTGAAGAAACCGTAAAAAACTGGTATCCTATCCTTGAAGGCAAGTCTGCTGATTCAAGATTGGTCATAGCAGACAGTGGAAGCACTGATGCAACACACGAAATATTAATAAACTTAAAAAATATATATCCGCAATTAGATATTCTTGTAGATACAGAAAAACAGCATGGCCCTAAAGTTATTGCTCTTTATGACTATGCCATTAAAAAAGGTTTTGATTTTGTCTTTCAGACAGATTCAGATGGACAGACTAATCCTATGGAATTTGACGCTTTCTGGAATATGCGAAATGAATACGATGGTATTTTTGGATATAGAAATATTCGTGGAGATGGAAAAGTAAGGGATTTCGTTGAGAAGGTAGTCTGCTTTTTGTTAAAGTTTTATTTTGGCGTTAATGTACCAGATGCTAATGCCCCTTTTAGATTAATGAAAACAGATATTGTCAGAGAATATTTATATAAGATGGCTCCTGATTATAGTCTTCCTAATATTATGATGACAGTTTATTTCGTTTATTATAAAGAAAAGTATACGTTTAGAACGATAAGTTTTAAATCAAGACAGAGAGGAGGAAATTCTGTTAATCTTCCTAAGATCATAAAGATAGGTGTGGAGGCATTGGGAGATTTCAGAAAATTTAAAAATGAAATGAAGGTAGAAAAAGGATATGGACTCTGATAAATTGTATAATCTAAAAAAGTTTGTTCAAGGAAACAGTGAAAATCTAATATGCCTTTTTATAATGAGCATTAGCGCGTTTTTATTCTTACAGCAAAGCCCGTTACATCCATGGATAGGCTCTGACGCAGGAACGGACTCCAGTGTTTTTAAGACTGTGGCGCTGATGATGGAACATGGATATATGCCTTATAAAGACTCTTTTGATCATAAAGGCCCACTCCTTTTTATCATAAATTTTTGGGGGGATAGGATATCGGGGTATCGTGGGGTATGGGTATTTGAATTTTTATTTATGGTGACAGCTTTTTTTATGTTATATAAAATTGCCCGTATGTCTTGCAATGTGCTGACAGCATATATAACGGCCTTTATGGCGATTTCATTATTATTTACCTATTTTGAAGGAGGTAATCTGACAGAAGAATATGCTATGGCATTTATTACGATTTCATTGTATATCTTTATGGACTATTTAAACAATGATCGGATTTCAAGATTAAAACTGATGCTTTGTGGATTATGCCTGGGAGGGGTCTTGCTGCTCCGGCCTAATATGATTTCAGTTTGGGTTGTCTTTTCAATAGTTGTACTTATTCGATTATTAAAAGAAGAGGGCGCTGGAAAATATAAAAAGATATTAGATTTTTTAACTTGGTTTTTAATAGGTATGATTATTATCTTACTTCCGATTATTATATGGCTTGCATGTAATAATGCGCTTCTTTCGTGTTGGAAAGCATATATTGGATTCAACAGGCAATATATATCGGCTAATGACGGAATAGGGACATTTGCAGCAAAATGGATTTCATTTTTTACTTTTTTCAATACTATAGTGTACACGGCTTCTTTTTTAATACAGATATATCTATGCGGAAGCAAAAAACGAAAATTTGATACAGCGTATATTGTTTACATGATAGTAACACTTCTATTTTTATGTTTATCGGGAATGAGCTATGGGCATTATGGAATGATTCTTGTTCCTGTTGTCGTCTATCCGTTAAGCCAGCTGTTTGCTGAACTCGAAAGATTGGAAATAAAGCAGATTTCAAAAAAACTGATTCTTATTATAAATATTTATGCATTAAGCTCAATTATATTGCCTAATTGGATTTCGCTTGTTTCATCAACAGCATCAAATTATTCAAATAGGGACAGTTATAAGATTTCAGACATAGTAAGGACAATATCTTCGCTTATAAAAGAAAATACTACAGAGGATGAAGCTATTTCTGTATATGGGAACTGGAATATAATCTATGTGATTTCACAAAGAAAACATGCAACGAGATATTCCTACCAATTTCCAATAGGTACTGTCAAGCCCCAGATTATGGATGAATATTTTGAAAAGCTGCAGGAAGAGACGCCGAAAATAATCATAATTGCAGCTGGAGAATATAATGACAGGATGAATTCCTTTTTAGAATTAAATCAATACAGCCTTTTGTGGTCGGAAAATGAAGATACATTTGATGGAGCGCTTATGTATTTAAAAAACAGGGGGAATGAGTGATTGTATTTTCTGTCAGGAGCTCTATTTTTATGGGCAATGGTTAAAAAAATCCATTGACAACATTGTATTTATCTCCTATAATAGTTACAATTATAAGCGAAATGCTATGACAGGGAGGAGTACATAAGTACCCGAAGCCAAGAGAGAAGATGGACGGTGCGAATCTTCGTGAAGGATTTATGGAAGTAGCCCTTGAGCAGTGGACCGAACGCAGCCGGAAGCCATGGCGGCCAGTAGGCTCCAACGTATTCCCGACGTTACAGGGGAGCGGTATCGGAACAGAAGAGGGATTCCCGTATCGGCAGAGTGCATAGAAAGATTCTATGAATTTAGGTGGTAACACGGATTTTATATTCGCCCTAAGCCAGAGAGGATGGCTTGGGGCGTTTTTTGTACCACAGGGTTAAAGGAGGTAAATATATGAAGAAGATCAGTGGTAACAAACTATTAGTAAAGGCGCTTAAGGAGGAGGGGGTAGATACGATCTTCGGCTATCCGGGAGCCTGTACGATAGACTTGAGCGATGAGCTTTACAAGCAGGATTATACGAAGGTCATCCTGCCAAGGCAGGAGATAGCCCTTGTCCATGAGGCGGATGCCTACGCCCGCTCCACGGGGAAGACAGGGGTGTGCCTGGTGACAAGCGGGCCGGGCGCCACGAACCTTGTCACAGGACTTGCGACGGCCTATTATGACAGCGTCCCTCTTGTGTGCTTTACAGGGCAGGTGGCGAGACACCTGATCGGGAACGATGCGTTCCAGGAAGTGGATATCGTAGGCATTACAAGGAGCATTACAAAATACGGCGTCCTTGTGAAGAACAGGGAGGATCTCGGAAGGATCGTCAAAGAGGCTTTCTATATCGCCAGGACCGGAAGGCCTGGGCCGGTGCTTATCGATCTCCCGAAAGATGTGATGGGAGAGCTTGGAGATGCGGAATATCCATCTGAGGTCAATATCCGTGGATATAAGCCAAGTACAGGCGTCCATATCGGACAGCTAAAGAGGGCTATTAAGATGCTGGAGAAAGCCCGCCGCCCGCTGTTCCTTGTAGGAGGGGGCGTGAACATATCCCGTGCCAATGAAGCGTTTACAGAGCTGGTAGATAAGACGAACGTGCCGGTCGTGTCCACGATTATGGGGAGGGGCGCCGTATCTACAAAGCATCCTCTGTACATCGGGAATGTGGGGATGCATGGGGCTTACGCCTGCAATATGGCAGTAAATGAATGCGATCTCCTCTTTTCTATCGGAACGAGGTTCAATGACCGTATTACCGGAAAGCTCCACTCTTTCGCGCCGAAGGCGCAGATCGTCCATATTGATATAGACACGGCGGCCATATCTAAAAACGTCCAGGTCGATGTGCCCATTGTGGCAGATGCCAGGGAAGCCATCGAAAAAATGCTGGAGTACGTAGGGGACTGCAGGGAAGAGGAATGGATCGCACAGATTGAAGATTGGAAGGCGGAGCATCCGCTCGCCATGAAGAAGAAACCGGTTATGACGCCGCAGGATATTCTGGACGCTATAAATGAGATGTTCGAAGAGTGTATGATCGTGACGGACGTAGGGCAGCATCAGATGTTCGTATCGCAGTTTGCCGAGATTACAGAGAAGAAGCGGCTTCTTATGTCCGGCGGGCTGGGGACGATGGGCTACGGGCTTCCGGGAGCCATCGGCGCGCAGATCGGGAATCCTGATGTGCCAGTCATCTCTATTTCCGGTGACGGAGGGATGCAGATGAATATCCAGGAGCTGGCGACAGCGGTCCTTGAGGAGCTTCCGATCATCTCCTGTATTTTCAATAATAATAATCTGGGCATGGTGCGACAGTGGCAGAAGCTGTTCTACGGCAAGCGGTATTCCATGACATGTCTGCGCTCGGGCGCGGCATGCAGGGGGAGATGCGGAGAAGTGGAGTGCCCGCCGTACACGCCGGATTTCGTGAAGCTTGCCGAGAGCTACGGGGCGAAGGGGATCCGCGTGACGAAGAAAGAGGATATAAGGGCCGCGTTCGAAGAGGCGAGGAGGAGTAATAAGATCCCTACGGTCATTGAATTTGACATTGACCCGGAAGATCTGGTATATCCGATGATACAGCCCGGGGGAACGTTAAAAGATATGATTATGGATTGCTAGGAAGGAGGACATGAAAGTATGAACAATGGAATGAAGAAAAGATGGCTGTCGCTCTATGTGGAGAATCAGGTAGGCGTGCTCTCTAAAATATCAGGATTATTTTCTGGAAAGTCCTATAACCTTGACAGTCTGACGGTAGGGACGACGGAAGACCCGACGATCTCCAGGATGACGATAGCTACGGTCAGCGACGACGAGACGTTCGAGCAGATTAAAAAGCAGCTGAACCGGCTCGTGGAAGTTATTAAGGTTATTGATTTCTCAGATATATTCGTACGGATGAAAGAGATCATGTATATTAAGGTGAAGAAATGTACGTCGGCCGATAAGACGGCATGTTTCCAGATCGCGGAGACGTTTAAGGCGAAGGTCATTGATTATGGGAAGGATAGCCTGCTTCTTGAATTCGTGCAGACGGCGACGAAAAATGACGCGGTCGTGAAGCTGATGAAAGAAGAATTCAGGACGATAGAAGTGGTGCGCGGAGGGAGCGTAGGCATTGAGTCTATCAGTATGATGGAACGATAAAAAACAGAGTACGCTCTTGAATTTTCAAAAGCGGAGTATTATAATAGGAAAAGATGAAAAGGCCAATGAGAACGGAGGAATGGACAATGGACAAGAAGAACATTGATTGGGAGAATCTCGGATTCAGCTATATCCAGACTGACAAGAGATATGTGTCGAATTATAAAGATGGGGCGTGGGATGAAGGAATCCTTACTTCTGATGCCAACGTAGTGATAAATGAATGCGCCTGCGTGCTCCAGTACGCACAGACCTGCTTCGAGGGGCTTAAGGCGTATACGGCGCAGAATGGGGACATCGTGATGTTCCGTCCGGATCTGAATGCCAGGAGGATGGCAGAGACTGCAAAGCGGCTTGAGATGCAGCCGTTCCCGGAAGAGAGATTTCTTGAAGCAGTGAGGAAGACGGTGGAAGCCAATGCAGCGTACGTCCCTCCCTATGGATCGGGGGCAACGCTCTATGTAAGGCCTTACTTGTTCGGCTCCAACGCTGTGATCGGGGTAAAGCCGGCAGACGAGTATCAGTTCCGTGTATTTACTACCCCGGTAGGGCCGTACTTTAAAGGAGGCGCAAAGCCGATCACGATCCGGGTGTGCGATTTTGACCGGGCGGCTCCCCGCGGGACGGGACATGTAAAGGCGGGGCTTAACTATGCTATGAGCCTGCATGCGATTATGGACGCTCATGCGAAAGGGTTCGATGAGAACATGTACTTAGACGCGGCTACAAGGACGAAAGTAGAGGAGACGGGAGGCGCGAACTTCATTTTCATCACGAAAGATAATAAGCTGGTAACTCCTAAATCTCCGACCATACTCCCGTCCGTCACAAGACGCTCTCTTATGTATGTGGCAGAGAAGTACCTGGGGATGGAGACGGAAGAAAGAGAAGTCTCTTTAGAGGAAGTAAAAGATTTTGCAGAGTGCGGGCTGTGCGGGACGGCGGCAGTCCTCTCGCCGGTAGGCAAGATCGTAGACCATGGCAGGGAGATCTGTTTCCCGAGCGGGATGGAAGATATGGGCCCGGTCACGAAGAAGCTGTACGATACGCTGACAGGCGTCCAGATGGGAAGGATAGAAGCGCCGGAAGGATGGATATATAAGATTTAATAATTTGGGACGGGGTAAATTTAATTTTACCCCGTCCCAAATTGTTGACAACTGTTATAAACTGTTATATACTGTTTATTAAGAGAGGGGGAATTAAATGAGATTAATTATAAATCATTCTTCCATGCAGCCTATCTATGAGCAGATCGCAGGGCAGATCAAAGGTGAGATCATGCAGGGAAGATTGAAGGCGGATACGGAGCTTCCGTCTGTGAGGACGCTGGCTAAGGAATTGAAAGTCAGCGCGCTGACTGTGAAGAAGGCGTATGATGTCCTTAATATGGAAGGATTTATCGTTACAGTCCAGGGCAAGGGAAGCTTTGTTGCTTTCGCAGGCCAGGGGCGTATGATGGAAGAGAAGAAAAGAGAGGTGGAAGCCGATTTTGAGACGGCCATAAGGAAGGGCAGAAGCTGCGGTATGAGCGACGAGGAAATGAAAGAGCTGTTTGACATTGTATTGGAGGGATGAAAGAATGTTACGACTGGAGCATGTGAGAAAACAATATAAAGATTTTGCGCTTGATTGTTCCCTTCAGGTGAAGGAAGGCTATATCACCGGACTGATCGGGGCCAATGGCGCGGGGAAGAGCACTACGTTCAAAGCGATACTGGGGCTGATCCGCGCGGACGGGGGAACGGTGGAGATCCTGGGGAAGCCGGCGGAAGAGATAACTGCGAAAGATAAGGAGCGCCTTGGCGTAGTGCTGGCGGATTCCGGCTTCAGCGGCTATCTGACCGTGAAGGATATTGCCGGGGTGATGAAAGGAATGTATAAGGGATTTGACACGGAAGATTTTAAAAGAAGATGTGAACAGTTCAGCCTGCCTCTTGATAAGAAGGTGAAAGAATTCTCAACAGGCATGAAGCGGAAGCTTCAGGTGCTGGCCGCTATTTCCCATAAGGCCGATCTGCTCATTTTAGACGAGCCGACGGCAGGGCTTGACGTGATGGCGCGAGACGAGCTTTTAAGATTGCTGCGGGAATATATGGATGCAGAAGGGCGGGCGATCCTTATCAGCTCTCATATCTCCAGCGACCTGGAGGGGTTCTGCGACGACATCTACATGATTGACAGAGGGCAGATCGTGATGCATGAGGAGACGGACGTACTGACTGATGAGTACGGGCTTCTGAAGGTGAGCGAGGAGCAGTACGAAAAGCTGGATAAGGAATATATCCTCCGCTACAGGAAGGAAAGCTTCGGCTACAGTGTTCTGACAGGGCAGAAGCAGTTCTACCAGGAGAACTATCCTGATATTGTAATAGAGAAGGGAAATATTGACGAGCTGATTATGATGATGATCCGAGGTGAAAGACGATGAAAGGCTTATTAATTAAAGATATAAAGCTGATGAAGAATCAGAAACAGTTTTTTGTAGTAATGATACTGATGGGGCTGTTATTTATGTTTGCTTATAGCGATCCGTTCTTTTCGGTCAGCTATCTTACGATCATGCTCTCCATGTTCTGTATTACGACTCTTTCGTATGATGAGTTTGACAATGGGGGAGCCTATCTTTTTACTCTGCCCTTCAGCAGAAAAGACTATGTGAAGGAGAAATATCTGTTCGGATTCCTGCTCATGCTTGCAGGATGGGCGGCCGTCGCAGCGCTGGCCGTGGCCGCATGCAATATAAGAGGCATTGCGTATGAGCTTGGAGATCTTGGGATCGTCTCCCTTGTCTCTATAACGCTTTCGATATGCTTCCTATCACTGGCTCTCCCGATCGAGATCAAGCTGGGAGTGGAGAAAGGGCGTATTGGGCTTACGATAGTGATAGCAGCCTTTTTCCTGTGCTTCTATTTCCTTGTGAAGATGTCGGAAGACAGAGGCGCCGATCTTATGGGGCTGGCTGACAGGATCGCAGCTCTGAAGACGCCGGTACTTCTCGCAGGGATCTTTGTCCTCTGGGCGGCAGTGGCCGGCGTGTCCATGTTGCTTTCTATAAGATTCATTAACAAAAAGGAATACTAGGCGCGCGCCCCCTTGGCGTGCCACGTGAAATGCGTTATAATAGGAGTACCGTTTTTAAGAGGCGAGGATCGGAAAAAGGAGAATGAAGATGGTCGGGTATAAGAATATTGCGAAAAAGGAGATCCTGGAGCTAAAAGAGCAGATCGCGTACCAGGAGGGGCAGGTCACGAGCAAGACGCTCGTGCAGAATCCGGCGGTCAGCGTAACGCTGTTCGCTTTTGAGAAAGACGAGGAGATCAGCACCCATGAATCTGGCGGGGACGCTATGGTAACTGTGCTTGAAGGGACAGGAAGGATTACGATCGAGGGAGAGGAATATATTGTGACGGAAGGCCAGACGATCGTCATGCCGGCAAGGAAGCCCCATGCAGTGTATGGGAAGGAAAGGTTCAAGATGTTGCTAATGGTAGTGTTTTAATACGATCGTAGTAATGTATTGGTGATGATATGGATGCATATACAAGCTTTGCGAAAGTCTATGATATGTTCATGGACGATGTGCCATATGAAGCCTGGGCGGATTATATCGGAGGGCTGCTGGCAGAGCATGGGATCCTGGACGGCCTTGTGCTGGATCTTGGATGCGGCACGGGAAGTATGACAGAGGCGCTGGCGGCACGGGGATATGATATGATCGGCGTGGACAGCTCTTCGGAGATGCTGGATATCGCTGCCAGGAAGCGGGGGAGGAGCGGGAGCGACATCCTCTATCTTCAGCAGGACATGTGCGGGCTCGAGCTGTACGGGACGGTGGGCGCGGTAGTGAGCGTCTGTGACTGTGTGAACTATGTTACAGAGGAAAGCGAGCTCATCGAAGTGTTCCGTCTTGTAAATAATTATCTGGATCCGGGCGGGATATTCGTGTTTGATTTTAATACGGAGTATAAGTATAAGGCGATACTGGGAGAGCAGACCATTGCCGAGGACAGGGAGGACGGCAGCTTCATCTGGGACAATTATTACGATGAAGAAGAGAAGATCAATGCATATGAGCTGACTTTGTTCATCCGGGATAAAGTACACGAAGGCCTGTACCGCAAATACAAGGAGACGCATTTCCAGCGCGCGTATACGCTTCGGGAGATGAAAGGGATTCTGGAGCGGTCAGGGCTTGCGTTCATAGCGGCTTATGACGCTTATGAGAAGAGGCCGCCCCATGAAGAGAGCGAGAGGATCTGCATGGTGGCAAGAGAGAAAGGAAAAGGGCTGACATGAAAGACTATATTGTGAGAGCGACAGCGGCAGCCGGGCAGGTGCGGGCATTTGCGGCGACGACAAGAGAATTGACGGAGACGGCAAGGCAGCGCCACGGTACAAGCCCGGTGGCGACGGCGGCGCTTGGAAGGCTTTTAACGGCAGGTGCGATGATGGGCAGCATGATGAAGAATAATACGGATGTATTAACGCTTCAGATCCGCTCTGGAGGACCGTTGGCGGGCATTACTGTGACGGCGGACAGCCACGCGAATGTAAAGGGATATGTGCTGAACCCTGATGTGATGCTCCCACCGAAGAACGGGAAGCTGGACGTGGGGGGCGCAGTGGGCGCAGGGCTTCTCCAGGTCATTAAAGATATGGGGCTTAAGGAGCCGTACGCAGGGCAGACGGTGCTTGTGAGCAGCGAGATCGCGGAAGACCTGACCTATTATTTTGCAAGCTCCGAGCAGGTCCCGTCTTCTGTAGGCCTGGGCGTACTTATGGAAAAGAATAATACGGTGAGATGCGCCGGCGGGTTTATCGTCCAGCTGATGCCTTTTGCAGAGGAGAAGACGATTAGCCGATTGGAAGAGAGCCTGGAAAATGTAACGTCTGTGACGGCGCTATTAGATAAGGGCTACACGCCGGAGCAGCTGCTTTATGCCCTTCTTGGGAACCTGGGGCTTGAGATTACAGATACGCTTGAGACGAAGTTCTACTGCAATTGTACAAAAGAGCGGGTGGAGCAGGCAGTGGCCAGCATCGGAAGAAAAGAGATCCAGGCTATGATAGATGAGGGCAAAGATATTGAAGTCAAGTGTCATTTCTGCAATACGGCCTACAATTACAGTGTTGCCGATTTAAAAGAGATTATAGAGAGAAGCAAATAAATAAAGGCGGTGGGAGCTATGAGGCACGGATTTATAAAGGTGGCGGCGGTGACGCCGGACATCCGGGTAGCAGATGTAGATTACAACACAGAACAGATATGCAAGAAAATAAGAGAGGCGGCGGACAAAGGCGCTAAGATTATTGTATTTCCGGAGCTGTGCGTCACAGGATATACATGCGGGGACTTGTTCACGCAGGATATCCTGCTCCGTAAGGCGAGAGAAGCGGTCGGCAGGATCGCCGCATGCACGAAAGAGGCGGACGCGCTTGTATTTGCAGGGGCTCCTCTTGCTGTAGACGGAGAGCTGTACAATGTAGCGGCGGCTTTCAATAGAGGAAGGGTGCTGGGATTTACTACGAAGAGCTTTCTGCCCAATTATGGAGAATTTTATGAGATGCGCCATTTCTATCAGGGGCCGGAAGAGGCAAGAAAGATCCGTTTTGGCAGTGAGGAAGTGTTTTTTGGGCCGAATCTCCTCTTCGTGGCGGAGGAGATGGAGACGCTTGTCGTCTCGGCGGAGATCTGTGAGGATGTGTGGTCTCCAATCCCTCCCAGCATCCACGCGGCAAGAGAGGGTGCGGTCATTATCGCGAACTGCTCAGCCAGTGATGAGAGCGTAGGAAAGGATGCAGGGCGAAGAGATTTGATCACCGGACAGTCCTCGAAGCTTATCTGTGGCTATATCTATGCGAACGCAGGAGAGGGGGAGTCTACCACGGATCTTGTGTTCGGCGGGCATAACATTATTGCAGAGAGAGGGAATGTCCTGGCAGAAGGGAAGCTGTTTGAAAATGGCGTAATCTACGCAGAGCTCGACATACAGAGGATCAACAGTGAGAGGCGCAAGAATACGACGTTCCAATGCTTAAAGAAGAGGACGCTCCCGCAGATCCCATTCTCTATCCAAATGGAAGATACGGTCCTTACAAGGGTATTCCCTTCCCGCCCGTTCGTCCCGGACGGGCGGGAGGAGCAAAGACAGCGCTGGGAGGAGATCCTGACGATACAGTCTATGGGGCTTAAGAAGCGTCTGGCGCACACCGGGGCGAAGAGCGCAGTGGTCGGGATATCAGGAGGGCTTGACTCCACATTGGCCCTGCTTGTGACCGCCCGGGCATTTGACGCGCTGGGGATTGACAGAAAGGGCATCACAGCGGTGACGATGCCCTGTTTTGGCACGACAGATCGGACTTATAAGAACGCCTGCAAGATGTCGTTGAAGCTGGGGGCAGATCTGCGGGAAGTGCCTATCCGCGACGCGGTGATGCAGCATTTCAAAGACATTGGGCATGACCCGCAGGAGCACAGCGTGACCTACGAGAATGCACAGGCAAGAGAGCGCACGCAGGTTCTGATGGACATCGCGAACGAGACGGGCGGCATGGTCATCGGCACAGGGGATATGTCGGAGCTGGCTCTTGGATGGGCCACTTACAATGGGGATCATATGTCTATGTACGGCGTCAACGGTTCCGTTCCGAAGACTTTAGTGCGATATCTGGTACGCTATTATGCGGACACATGCGACGATAAGGAGCTGCGAGAGACCTTGTATGATGTGCTGGACACCCCTGTAAGCCCGGAGCTGCTCCCGCCAAAGGACGGTGAGATCGCGCAGAAGACGGAAGATCTTGTAGGGCCGTACGAGCTCCATGACTTTTTCCTCTATTATATGGTGCGGGCCTCCTATCCGCCGGAAAAGATCTATCGCATCGCAGAGCGTGCTTTTGCAGGTGAATATGATGGGAAGACGATATATAAATGGCTCCGCATATTCTGCTGGCGGTTCTTCAGCCAGCAGTTCAAGCGTTCCTGCCTGCCGGACGGCCCGAAAGTGGGGAGCGTGGCCCTGTCTCCCCGCGGGGACTTGAGGATGCCAAGCGACGCCAGCCCGGCAGTGTGGATGAAGGAACTGGATAAGATCGGGGAGCGGCTTTCTGCGCTGGAATAAGAGATTAAGAAAAAAGAAGCCTCACGGGAGCAGATCCCCGTGAGGCTTGTATTTTTCTATTAAAATATGTTGCGATCGTGGGTTTAAAACTTGATATCTTTAAACAAGTCTTTCAGGCTTGTCCCGATGTTCTCGGACTTAGGGATCTCGACTTTCTCTTCCGGCTCTTCCCGGGATTCCTCTAAAGCCTTCATGCTCAGGCTGATCTTACCGTCCTTGATGCCGATGATCTTCACAGATACTTCGTCGCCTGTCTTCAGCACGTCGGACGGGGATTTCACACGGGTACGGCTGATCTGGGAGACGTGGACCAGGCCGGACAGGCCGTCCTCAAGGCGTACGAAAGCGCCATAATTCTGCAATGTCTCAACTTTCCCCGTTGTTACGCTCCCGACTTTGATGTTGGCCATCTTCTCTTTCAGCGCTTCTTTCTCTTTTTCCTTCAGTATCTCCCGGGCAGACAGGACGAGGCGGTTGTTTGCCTGATCGACGTCGATGACGCGCACTTCAATGTCCTTCAAAAGATAGTCTTCCAGATCCTCGATGTAGGATAAGGACAGCTTGGATGCGGGGATAAAGCCCCGAAGCCCTTCGACCATGGCGATTGCGCCGCCGTTCACGATCCCTTCGACCTTGACGGAGAGAATGGTCTGTTTATCCATATAAGACTGCACCACGTTCCATGGGTTGGCATCGTCAAAATGCTCTTCTAAATCTGCCATCGTCAATTCCTCAGATGGTGCTCCTTCTGTTGCTTTCATTAATTCTTCGCTCATAGTTTATTCCCTTCCCGACTGATACAGTCTTTAAAATTTACGTATGAAGTCAGTATATCATAAAAAGAGGGCTTATTCAAAGAAAATAATTGATTTTTCGTTAAATAGGTTGGCGAGCGCATAAAAAAATGGTAATCTAGTTTTAAAATAAATGACAGGACGAGGTGGATTATGGATAAAAAAACAGGAAAAGTATACGTAGTAGGGCATAAGAACCCGGACACAGACTCTATCTGTTCTGCGATCGCATATGCCGCGCTGAAGCGCGAGATAACAGGAAATGAATATGAGGCGAGGAGGGCAGGGCAGATCAATGAGGAGACGTCCTATGTCCTGAAACATTTTAAGATGGACGCCCCCAGGCTTCTGGCCAATGTCAAGCTCCAGGTGAAGGATCTGGACATTCATAAGATTGAGGGCATCGCTCCTAATATATCTATTAAAGACGCATGGGAGAAGATGAAGGAACATAATGTGAAGACGATGCCTGTAGTAAAGGGCGAAGAGCTGATCGGGGTCATCTCCACGGGAGATATTGCAAAATCTTATATGGATGTGCATGATAACCGCATCCTTTCAGATGCGAAGACGCAGTACAGGAACATTTTAAAAGTGCTGGACGGCACGATGCTCCTGGGAAATGAGCATGGGCAGTTCGTGAATGGGAAAGTCACGATCGGCGCCTCCAACAGAGAGCTTATGGAGGATTTCATAGAGAAGGACGATCTTGTGATCGTGGGGAACCGCTACGAGTCTCTGGCCTGTGCGGTAGGCATTGACGCCAGCTGTCTTGTCGTGTGCCACAATGCAGAAGTGCCGGATGAGATTATAGAGAAGGCAAAAGAGCAGAGTACGGTGATCATCCGCACCCCTTACGACACATTTACGGCGGTGCGCCTGATCAACCAGAGCATCCCGGTGAGATATTTTATGACGAAAGGGCCTCTCACCTCCTTCCAGATGACCGACTATGTGGAGGATATGAAGGATATTATGACAAAGAAGAAATTCCGTGACTTCCCCATTCTGGACAAGGACGGAAGGCTGAAGGGATTCATATCAAGGCGGCGGTTCTTAAATTCCAGCAAGAAGAGAGTGATCTTAGTGGATCACAACGAGAGGTCGCAGGCGGTGGAAGGGATCGAGGAGGCGGAGATACTGGAGATCATCGATCACCACAGGCTTGGGAACATTGAGACGATGGGGCCGGTCTTCTTCCGGAACCAGCCGGTAGGCTGCACGGCCACCATTGTGAATCAGATGTATGAGGAAGCGGGGGTCGAGATCCCGAAGAAGATCGCAGGCCTTCTGTGCTCGGCGATCATTTCCGACACCCTTCTGTTCCGTTCGCCCACATGCACTGCGCTGGACGAGAGGACGGCCAGGAAGCTGGCGGGGATCGCTGGAATTGAGCCGGAGGAGATGGCCAGAGCTATGTTCAATGCCGGAAGCAGCATGAAAGGCAAAAGCGCAGAAGAGATCTGCTTCCAGGATTTTAAACAGTTTACAGTGAGCGATACGGTGTTCGGCGTAGGGCAGATCAACTCCATGAGCAAAGAGGAGCTCTCGGAGATCAAGGAGAAGATCGAAGGACACCTGCCTCATATATTGGAATCGCATCAGCTACATATGGTCTACTTTATGCTTACAGACATCCTGGATGAGACGACAGAGCTGCTCTGCTGCGGGACAGGGGCGAAAGCGCCGATCGTGGACGCTTTCGACGTGCCGGAGGGCACAGATAAGGTTATTTTAAGAGGCGTCGTATCCAGGAAGAAGCAGCTTATACCGGCGCTCGTATCGGCGCTGCAGCAGTAGACTGAAAGGGGGGAGGAGGGAGAGCCCTCCAGGCCATTTATGGGAAGACAGGTATGGAAAGCAGGGAATATGCTTTATCCGCTGCCGGCGGTCATGGTGAGCACGGCAGATAAGAAGGGGAACGATAACATTATTACGGTGGCATGGACGGGTACGGTCTGCACGAATCCCGCCATGCTGTACATCTCTGTGAGGCCTGAGCGGTATTCTTATCATATGCTGAGGGAAAGCGGAGAATTTGTCGTGAACCTTACGACAGAGAAGCTTGCCCGCGCCACGGACTGGTGCGGAGCGCGCTCAGGCAGAGACAAGGATAAATGGAAAGAGACGGGGCTTACAAGAGGAAAGGCCGAGAAGCTCCTCTATGCCCCTGTCATCTGTGAGAGCCCGGTGAACATCGAGTGCAGAGTGACCGAGGTAAAGGAGCTGGGCTCCCATCATATGTTCCTTGCAGAAGTGCTGGCAGTGCAGATTGACGAGGCATATATGAAAGAAGGCGGGAAATTTGAGCTGAATGGAACAGGCCTTCTTGCCTATTCCCACGGAGAATACTTCTCGTTGGGGAAGAGGCTTGGGAAATTCGGATACAGCGTAAGAAAGCGGCGCCCGAAGGCTGACAGGCCGCTCTCTTAATGAATATCCTTCCTCGTATATTTCAGATAGGCGGTAATAATGCCGGCAATTCCGATTGCCGTGCCGACGGCGGCCATAGGCTTATCCAGGCTGCCGTTCGTTATAATGTCGGCGCCCTCGCAGTACGCGAAAGGGGTGATGTATTTCAGGAGCTCTGCCGCTTCCGTTATATTTGCTACCAGGTTCAGGAAATACATCATAGCGGCGATGCCAAGGCCGATGCCGGCGCTTCCTTTTCTTATAAAGGCAGAGATGCCAAAGCAAATGCCTGCAAGCTCTATCTGCAGGATGTAGTATGCAAGATGGAGGAGGCTTAGCTCTTTCCATGGGACAGCCTCGCCGATCGCCGTTATGGAGCTTGCGGCGAGAGCATAGATGATGAGATTCATTATTGTAATCTGGATAAGGACTGCGATCAGCTTTTCAGTGATGATGCGCGCTCTGCTGACGGGATGTGCCAGAAGGAATTCGGCTGTCCTGCCTTTTTCTTCCTTGCTGAGGACATTCACCGAGCACAGAGCCGCATAGAACGCCCCTCCGAGCCCCAGTATATTACCGCATTCGATAGCGTAAAAGCCGGCCAGCGTGCCGAAATTCAGCCTGTCCATGCCGAACGCGGCAGTGAAAGAGCCCATAGAGGCAAATACATCGTTCATGCCTTCTATCTCTCCTTTCATTTCGGGGAACAGGAATATACAGATTGCCAGCAGGAATCCGATGGCTGCCGTCCAGATCGAAAGGGATGTTCTGCTTTGGCGAAGCTCGTGCCTTACGATTATCATGTTCTGTCACCATCCTTTTCATAATAGTGTAGGAATATCTCTTCCAAGTCGGGCTCTGATATCGAAAGATCCGTAACATGGCCTGCCAAAAGCGTTCGCAGGAGAAGATCTATATCTCCGCTGTACAGGAAGCTTACCGACCCGTCCCCGTCTATCCTGTCCCGGATCTTGCCAAGCCCGTCAAGCGCTACGCTGCCATGCACAGCCACGCGTTTTGCATTGGTCTTTGAGAGCGCGTCCACACTGTCGCAGGCGATGATCCTGCCTTCTCTTATAATCGCCGCACGGGTACAGTTCCGCTGGATCTCAGACAATACATGGCTGGACAGGAATATAGTCGCACCATTACGGTTCCGCTCTCTGAGGATATCAAAGAACTCTCGCTGCATGAGAGGATCAAGCCCTCCGGTCGGTTCGTCGAGGATCAGCAGCTCAGGATAGCTCTGGAGCGCGCAGACGATGGCCGCTTTCTTGCGATTGCCAAAAGACAGCTCGTCTACTTTGCGGGACGTGTCCAGCTGTAAGCGATCACAAAGCTTTTCTGCTTCTTTTGTACAATCTGTCTTTCGCATAGCGGCGGACAGCGTCAGCACATCTTTCACCTTCATACCGGGATAGAATGCTGCTTCGGAAGGAAGATATCCAATGTTCTGCAAGATTTCTTTCTTTTCTTTTATAATGTCTTTCCCCAAAATCTGCGCGCTGCCGGAAGTCGGAGAGATAAGCCCTAACAAGGTGCGGATCGTCGTAGACTTGCCGGCGCCGTTTGGCCCGATGAATCCAAAGAATTCGCCCTTCTCGACGGACAGGTTGAGCTCCGTGATCCCTCTGGCCTTGCCATAATATTTCGTCAGATTGTCTGTCTGTATCGCCTTTTGCCTTTCTTCAGGCAAAGAAGAAGTTTTTTCGTTCATAGCGCTGCCTCCTAAGTATGCCCATCCGGGCATCCCAAGTATATTTTAACATAACTGTCTGTTCCTGGAAAGGCTTTAATCCGGCTGCAAGCTCAGTATCTCTCGCGGGAACGGAAATATGCGGCGTTCATATAATATTATTGAGATATTTTTTGAAGGTGGCCCACATGGATAGAAACAGATATGGAGACGATATGTCTAATATAAATGATTATGGCAGAGAGCCGATCATTGTGGATATTGACTGTTTTACAGAAGCTAATCCATATTTCAGGACGGCGCTGTGGACTGGAGAGCATCTTCAGGTGACTCTTATGAGTATTCCGGCAGGAGGAGATATCGGCCTTGAAGTGCATCCGCATCTTGACCAGTTTTTAAAGATTGAAAGCGGCTATGCGTTCGTGATGATGGGGAAAGAAAAAGGCGCTTTGAATTGCCGGCAAAAGGTAAGTGGCGGCTATGCCGCTATAGTCCCGGCGGGAACATGGCATAATATTGTAAATATTGGGAGAACGCCACTGAAGATATATTCGATTTATGCTCCGCCTCAGCATCCGTTTGGTACCGTTCATAAGACAAAAGCCGAGGCGGAAGAGGCGGAAGGCCTCTGATCCGCGCATGTGCCGATATGCCTCAGGCGATCGCTACACATTGCCCAGAGGCTTTACTTGCAGCCGATATATCCGTTTCAGAAGAATGGCGGACAGAGTGAGAGAAAAGCATTCTGCGATGGGGAAAGCCCACCATACCTTGGAAAGCCCGAGCGTCACGGCGTATAGGAAGGCTACCGGAAGGAGCACTACCAGCTGCCTTACGACAGAGACGATCAGGCTGTACACGCCGTTGCCGAGAGCCTGGAACACAGAGCCTGCGATAATGCAGAACCCTGCTACCGGGAAGCTGATCGAGATGATCCGAAGCGCAGGGACGCCGATGGCGAGCATATGATCCGAGGCAGCGAATAAATTCTTTAACAGGAACGGCGCGCCGAGCTGGAAGATAGCCAGCCCTATGAGCATAAGGGATATGGAGATAGCCATGCTCAGCTTCGTTGTCTCCACGATCCTCTCTTTCTTCCTTGCACCGTAATTGTACGCGATGATCGGGATCATACCGTTGTTCAGCCCGAATATCGGCATGAAGATAAAGCTCTGGAGCTTGAAGTACACCCCGAATACTGCGGCAGCAGTGGAAGAGAACATAAGCAGGATCTTGTTCATCCCGAAAGTCATGACAGAGCCGATGGACTGCATGACGATAGAAGGGAGCCCTACTTTGTAGATAAGCAGGATAGTCCTTCCGTGAGGGCGGAATCCCCGAAGCCTTATGCTGATCTCCTTATTTCTCGTGTGGTTGAAGTAGATAGAGAGAGCTATGGCAACGACCTGCCCTGTGATGGTAGCCACTGCGGCTCCTGCCACTTCAAGCCTTGGAAAGCCGAAAAGGCCGAAGATCATAATCGGGTCGAGTATGATATTGATGATCGCCCCCAGCCCCTGTGTGATCATATTATAAATTGTCTTCCCCGTAGACTGCATCAGTCGCTCGAACGTAATCTGAAGGAAGATCCCCGAGCAGAAGACAGTGATAATGGACATATACTGCGTCCCATACTCTACGATGACGGGATTGTCCGTCTGAAGCGTGAAGAACAGCCTGGAGCCGAAAGCCCCAAGAACGGCAAAGACGATACAGCTTACAATTGTAAGGAACAGGCCGTTATTTGCAGCCTGATCGGCTCCCTCGCTATCTTTCTCGCCGAGGCTCCTTGACAGTAAAGCGTTGATCCCGACGCCGGTACCCGACGCGATCGAGATCATCAGAGCCTGGATGGGGAATGCAAGCGAGACGGCGGTGAGGGCGTCCTCGCTTAATTTTGCCACGAACATGCTGTCCACAATATTGTAAAGAGCCTGCACCAACATGGAGATCATCATGGGCAGGGACATGCCTATTAATAACTTCGGGACGGGCATAACGCCCATCTTATTTTCTTTTAGCTCTTTTTTCATTTCTGACATTTGTACGACCTCCTAAACGTAAGAGCAATTATAACACTGTTTTTTTTATAATGCAATGCATATATATTTAAGGAAATGTCTGCGTGGGGGAATAAAATGAAAAAGTGCAGCTTAAATAGCAGGAAAGGATATTATTATATTAAATTGCTGTGCGGCGTGATGGCCGTCGTGATTCTGGGGGCGGGCGCCGGATCTCATGTAGGGAAGAGAGAGTCGATGGAAGCCGCGGGAGAGCCTGAGGAAGGAGTGGAAGCGCCCAGGATCGCGCTTACGTTCGACGACGGGCCGAAAAAAAGCACAGAGAGGCTTCTTGACGGGCTGAAAGAGAGAGGCATCAAGGCTACGTTCTTCGTGATAGGCAGATGTGCGGAGGAGAGCCCGGAGCTTGTGAAGCGCATGTACGAGGAAGGCCATGTCATCGGAAACCACACGTACAGCCATGTGGACATCACCCGCCTGTCTGACGAGGAAGCCACTCTCGAGATGAAGAAGACAGATGAGATCGTATATGGCATAACAGGAGAACATGTGCGATATGTAAGGCCTCCTTTCGGCGTATGGCAGAGGGATCTGGAGATGGGTACAGAAGTCCTCCCCGTTATGTGGGATATCGATCCTCTTGACTGGACAACAGAAAATGTAGATGAAATTGTGAACAAAGTAGTGACGGAAGCGAAGGAAAATGGTATCATTCTATTGCATGACTGTTACGAATCGTCGGTGGACGCAGCCCTTCGGATCGCGGATATACTGGCGGCGGAGGGCTATGAATTCGTGACGGTCGAAGAATTGATCTTAGATTGAGGAATGACAGATGAGCCATGAATTTTCAAGGACGGAGCTTCTGATAGGAGAAGAGGGGCTAAGAGCCCTTAAGGATACAAGTATGTGCGTGTTCGGCGTAGGGGGCGTCGGCTCTCACTGCATTGAGGCGCTGGCCAGATGCGGGGTGGGAAAGCTGATCCTTGTGGACAACGACACTGTATCACTGACGAATATCAACCGACAGTCTATCGCCGGCCACAGTACGCTTGGAAGATATAAGACCGAAGTGATGAAAGAAAAGATCGCAGATATAAGCCCTTTTACGGAAGTGTCAACTTATAATACATTCGTATTACCAGATAATGTAGAACATATCCTTAAGGAGGAGCCGGATTATATCATCGACGCTATTGACACGGTCACGGCCAAGCTCGCCATTGCAGGCAGGGCAAAGGAGCGCGGCATACCGATGATCAGCTGTATGGGGACAGGGAATAAGCTGCGTGGAGATCTCTTTGAGATCGCGGACATCAGCGAGACTTCTGTGTGCCCTCTCTGCAAAGTGATGCGTAAAGAATTAAAGACAAGGGGGATCGGGAGCCTGAAAGTGCTGTATTCAAAAGAGGCTCCTGTCGATACGTCGGGGCGCGATACGGGAGAAGACAAAGGAATGAGAAGAAGCCTGCCGGGCAGTATCTCTTTTGTGCCTCCTGTGGCGGGGCTTCTCATAGCAGGAGAGGCCGTGCGGGACATACTGGCGGCACGGGAGGGGTCTCCGGCCGGGAAAGGGGCGGAAAATGGACTTATTTGATTATGCGAGAGAAAAAAATATGGAGAAAGAATCGCCGCTGGCCTCAAGGCTCCGCCCGGCCACACTGGAGGAGGTAGTGGGCCAGCAGCATATCATTGGGAAGGATAAGCTGCTTTACCGCGCCATCAAAGCTGACAAGCTCCGCTCGGTCATCTTTTACGGCCCGCCGGGGACAGGGAAGACGACCCTTGCAAAAGTGATCGCGAACACGACCAGCGCAGAATTTACCCAGATAAACGCTACTGTGGCGGGGAAAAAGGATATGGAAGCAGTCGTGGGGAAAGCAAAAGAAGCGCTGGCCATGTACGGGAAGAAGACTATTCTTTTTGTAGACGAGATCCACAGGTTCAATAAAGGGCAGCAGGACTATCTTCTGCCTTTCGTGGAGGATGGGACGGTCATCCTCGTAGGGGCTACTACGGAGAATCCGTATTTTGAGGTGAACGGCGCCCTTCTGTCCCGCTCAGTCGTCTTTGAGCTGAAGCCTCTGGGGAGAGAGGATATCAAAGAGCTTCTTACCCGGGCGGTCTGTGATAAGGAGAAAGGCATGGGAAGCTACGGTGCGGTTATAGAAGAGGACGCGCTGGAATTCCTTGCGGATATTGCAGGGGGAGACGCAAGGAACGCCCTCAACGCAGTTGAGCTGGGAGCGCTTACGACAGAGAGGAGCGATGATGGGAAGATCCATATTACGCTGGAAGTGGCCTCCGAATGTATCCAGAAGCGGGTCGTGCGCTATGACAAGACAGGGGACAACCATTATGACACGATTTCCGCGTTTATCAAGAGCATGCGGGGCTCGGATCCTGATGCGGCCGTCTACTACCTTGCCAAGATGCTCTATGCGGGGGAGGATATTAAGTTCATCGCTAGGAGGATTATGATCTGTGCATCCGAAGATGTAGGGAATGCAGATCCTATGGCGCTCACGGTGGCAGTGTCCGCAGCCCAGGCGGTAGAGCGCGTCGGTATGCCCGAGGCGCAGATCATCCTGTCCCAGGCGGCGCTTTATGTCGCTACGGCTCCTAAGAGCAATTCGGCGGTCAATGCGATCAGCGCGGCTATGGACAACGTAGGGCGCCATAAGACGACAGTCCCGCCCCATCTCCAGGACTCCCACTATCGGGGGGCAAAGGATATAGGGCGCGGGACCGGTTATAAATATGCCCATAATTATCCTCATCATTATGTGGAGCAGCAGTATATGCCAGATGAGATATTGGGGACTGTCTTCTATGAGCCGGGAGAGAACGGCAAAGAGAAAGAGATAAAGGAATGGATGCGCTATATACGGGAATGATGCTCTTATACACTGAAGGTATTATCCCCCCGGGAGGCTTGCGAGCCTTCCGGGGATTTTTTATAATAAAAGCAGCTTCCCCTTGTACACTGAGGGTAAAATGAAAAGGGCCAGAGGAGGAAGAAATGAAAAGAAAGATTGCCAGCATTTTATTATGCCTTGCCATATATGGGCTTGCAGCCTGCGGCGCGCCCGCTGGGCAGGCCGGTGAGAGGGCGGAAGGGGGCGCCGCAGAGGACAGCATTATTTGTTATGTAGGGCATACATTTTGGGACAGCTCCTTAGATCCGGTGAAAGGAGCGTTCTCTTACGGATGGGGATTTACGAACAACGCGCTTCTGAAAGTGCAGCCGGATTCTTCTTATGTGGGAGATCTGGCAGATTCGTGGGAAATTTCAGAGGATGCGCGGACATATACATTCAAATTGAAAGAGGGGATCAGCTTTCATGATGGCTCTGCCTTTACGGCGGAGGATGTCGTATTCACTTATGAGACAGTGAAGGAGGAGCAGGGGAATAATGAGAAGGTAGATTTAAGCAGGATGTCGGCCATTGAGGCGGTGGACGAGCATACGGTGAGGATCACGCTGTCAGAACCGTACTCCCCATTTCTGGACGCGACGGCGGCGCTTGGGATCGTGCCAAAGAGCAGTTATGACAGCCGCGCGTTTGATGAGATGCCGATAGGGACAGGCCCGTGGAAAGCCGTACAGTACGACCCAGGGCAGCAGCTGATCGTGGAGGCGAATGAGGGCTACTATGACGGCGCTGCGAAGATCAGACGGGTGACATTTGTAAACATGGATAATGAGGCAGCGTTCTCAAACGCCAGGTCAGGCCAGATGGATATCGTTATGGTGCAGCCGGCCTATGCGGCTGAAGAGATCAAAGGGATGCATATAGAGAAGCTGGAGACGATGGATGTGCGGAACATCAGCCTTCCATGCAGGCCGGAACAGACGATGGAGAACGCGCGGGGAGAAGCGGTGGAAGTTGGGAACAGCGCGACAAGCGATATTGCGGTGAGAGAAGCGCTTAACATCGGGATCGACAGGGAACAGATCATTGAAGACGCTTTTAACGGCGTAGGCATGCCTGCATATGGGTTCACGTCGAATCTAGAATGGGGGAACGCTCCTGTGATGGAGGATAAAAGAGCAGAAGAGGCGAAAAAGATCCTTGAAGAGGCAGGATGGACGGATGAAGACGGGGACGGCGTGCGGGAAAAGAGCGGCGTAAGATGTGCCTTCGAGGTGTACACGCCTTCCGATGAGAAGGATCGATACCAGCTGGCCGTCGCTACAGCACAGAGCGCGAAAGAGCTTGGGATCGAAATAACGGTGAAAGAGACTACTTGGGATGAGATTACGAAAGCATCCTATCGTGCGGGAGTCGTGTGGGGATTCGGGCAGTTCGATCCGTCCGTACTGCATCAGTTGTTTTCTTCCGATACATTTCTGACGACGGAATATGGCAATACGGCAGGGTATGAGAACGCGCAAGTGGACGCGCTGATGGGCGAGGCGCTGCTTACAGACGACCATGGGGAAGCAGTGGCCAAATGGAAAGAAGCGCAGGAGATCTATGCAAATGATATCCCGTATTTGTATCTGGTAAATATTGAGCATTGCTATCTCATTAAGGATAATGTGGACATTTCTGTGGAGACACAGATCCCCCACCCCCATGGACATGGGCTCCCGATCATCTGTAATATGAAAGACTGGACGATAAGGTAGCAGAATAAAAGGAGGCGGGCCTTCATGCCTCGTGCGAGATTTTTAGGGAAAGCGGTGTTTCGGATGCTCACGCTTCTGGCGGCGGTGAGCGTCCTGTCCTTTATCCTTCTTACGCTCTCGCCTGTGGATCCTATGACGGCTTATATAGGGAGCGATTCTACGTTGTCGCAGGAAGCCAGGGAGGAGATCGCAGAGCATTGGGGGCTAAATGATGCTCCCGTGAAGCGGTTTACCGCGTGGGCGGGCAATTTCCTTCGTGGAGACTGGGGGAGCTCCATTACTTATAAGAAACCGGTGCGGGATGTGATACTGGAGCGTTTCCAGTATTCGATCGCCCTGATCTTTCTGGCATGGGCGCTGTCCGGAGTGCTGGGATATGCCCTTGGCATGGCCAGCGCCGCAAAGCGGGGGACGCTCATAGATAAGGCAGTCAAGACATGCTGTCTCGCTATGCAGTCTGCGCCTACATTTTGGGTAGGCCTTCTTGTATTGAGCCTGTTCGCAGTGAAGCTTGGCTGGTTCCCCATCGGGCTTGCGGCGCCTATGGGGAAGACGGCGGCGGAGGTTGATGTGGCCGACCGCATTTATCATATGGCGCTTCCGGCGTTGACATTAAGCGTTCTGGGGACTGGGAAGATTACCTTATATACAAGGCAGAAATTTATCGAGATACAAAGCAGCAATTTTATCCTATATGCGAGGGCAAGAGGGGAGAGCGCATGGGAGATCCTTCTTCGCCACGGGATTCGGAACACTTTGCTTCCTGCTGTAACTTTACAGTTCGCATCTTTTAGCGAGCTGTTCGGTGGGATCGCTCTGGCGGAGACGGTATTTTCTTATCCTGGCCTTGGAAGCGCAGTTACGGCGGCGGGGCTTAACGCTGACGTCCCGCTTCTTCTAGGGATCGCTGTGTGCAGCGCTCTGTTCGTGTTTGCAGGGAATCTTATGGCAAATGTGCTCTATATAGCTCTGGATCCGAGGATAGGGGAGGATGTGCGGCATGAGATGTAGGAGGCATGGAGGCCTGACAGCAAATACGAGGGTGCGGGTGGCTGTTTACATCGCCGCTTCCGCTCTGTATGTTCTTGGAATCCTCGTGTGGGGGCTTAAGATGCCAGAGAGCGCTTACGGCGTAGATTACAGTATGAAGCTTATGGCTCCCGGGGCGGGACATATATTCGGGACGGACTTTATGGGGCGCGACATGCTTTGCCGATGTGTGAAGGGGCTTTCCACCAGCATATCAATAGCGGCTCTGGCAGCCGGTGTAAGCTCTGTCATCGCTCTTGCCGCGGGTATAGCGGCGGCAGTGTCCGGGGGAAAGACGGACAGCTTTATCAATTGGTGCATAGATCTTTGTATGGGGATCCCACATTTGATCTTGCTCATTCTTATTTCTTTCATGTTGGGAAGGGGGACGACAGGAGTGACTGTGGCGGTGGCGCTCACTCACTGGCCTGAGCTGGCCCGCGTTGTGCGCGCGGAGGTGCTGCAGATCCGCTCTGCCCCGTACGTGCAGGCAGCCTACAAGATGGGAAGGACGAAAGGACAGGTAGCCTGGGGCCATATGATCCCTCATGTGCTCCCTGTCTGGATGGTGGGCGTAGTCTTGCTGTTCCCTCATGCCATTATGCATGAAGCGTCTATTACGTTCCTTGGGTTCGGCCTCCCTGCGGAAGAGCCGGCTATCGGTGTGATCCTGTCAGAGTCCATGCAGTACATCTCTACAGGGAAATGGTGGCTTGCATTGTTCCCGGGGCTATTGCTTCTTGCCGCGGTGATGCTTTTTGACGTGATTGGGGAGAACCTTAAGAAGCTGATGGATCCGGGCAGCGCGCAGGAGTAGAATCAGGAGTATAATTATGAAGATCCTTGAATTAAACGATATTACAGTATCTTTTCGTATGTACGAGAGACGATTTCGGAAGCGGGAGCTGGAAGTGCTGCACAGGCTAAGCCTTTCCGTCCGGGAGGGGGAGATCGTAGCGGTGGCAGGCTCCAGCGGCTCTGGAAAAAGCATCCTCGCCCATGCGGTGCTTGGCCTGCTCCCAGGCAACGCTGTCCTAAGCGGCGAGATGTATTATATGGGGAATCCTCTTGGAGAGAAGGATAAGGAGCGCCTTCGTGGGAGAGAGATCGCTTTTATCCCCCAGTCGGTGGATTATCTGGATCCGCTTATGAAGACAGGGAGGCAGGTACAGGGGACAAGAGGGACAAAGGAGAGGCAAAGACAATTATTCCAGGAATACGATCTTGGAGAAGAGGCGGAGGAACTGTATCCTTTCCAGCTCTCAGGCGGTATGGCAAGAAGGGCGCTTCTTGCGGCGGCAGAGATGGAAGAAGCGCGCCTCGTGGTGGCGGATGAGCCTACGCCGGGCTTAAGCCGGGAGATGGCCAGAGAGGCGCTGGGACATTTCCGCGCGCTGGCTGACAAAGGCTGCGGTGTGCTCCTGATCAGCCACGACATAGACATTGCGCTTGCGGTGGCGGACAAGGTGGCGATATTCTATGCGGGGACAATAGTAGAGACAGCGTTTGCAAAGGACTTTCAGGGGGAGGGCATGCTTCGCCACCCCTACAGCAAGGCATTCTTTGCGGCGCTCCCGCAAAATGGGTTCCGCCCTACCAGGGGATCTCAGCCATATGCGGGCAGGCTTCCGGACGGATGCGTCTTTGCGGATCGATGCCCGGCGCGCTCCGAGCTGTGTGCAGGAGAGATTCCCATGCGGCCATTGCGAGGCGGAGAAGTGAAATGTGTCCATGCAACGTAGAGAAAGGAAAGCGAGGGGTATCTGTGCAGCAAGACGAGATATTGGAGGCGAGGAAGATCAGTTTTGGATATAGAGAACGCCAGATCTTAAGAGACGTCAGCTTTATAATAAGCCCGGGAGAGCGGGCAGCCCTTGTCGGGCCGTCCGGCTGTGGGAAGAGCACGCTGGCGAAGATCCTTGCAGGATATTTGAAGCCGTCCGGCGGGGCGGCGCTCTGGGGGGGAGAGCCTTTACCGTCCGGCGGTTACTGTCCGGTACAGATGATACAGCAGCATCCGGAGGCAGCGGTAGATCCCAGATGGAAGATGGAGCGGATCTTGAAAGAAGGGGGGATGCCTGCCCCAGATGTGCTGCAGGCCATGGGCATAGAGAGGGAATGGCTTACGCGCTGGCCGTCGGAGCTCTCGGGCGGAGAGCTGCAGCGGTTCTGTATCGCCCGCGTCTTGAGGGAGGAGACACGCTTTCTGATCTGTGATGAGATCAGCACGATGCTGGATGCGATTACCCAGGCGCAAGTATGGCATAGCCTGCTTGCGATGTCAGAAGGCTATGGATTCGGGATGCTTGTGATCACGCATAATATAGAGCTGGCAAAGCAAGTATGTGACAGGATTCTGGAATGGAAAGATCTTACGAGTTGAAAAAGTGATAGATTTTATGTATAATTTTAAAGGATTTAAAAATGTACAAAAGAAACGTACAAAGGAGGCACGATATTATGGTTAGGAAGATCATTAAGATAGATGAAGAGAAGTGCAACGGCTGTGGCGCATGTGCGGATGCATGCCATGAGGGCGCCATTGTCATGGAGGACGGCAAGGCAAGGCTGATCCGGGACGATTACTGCGACGGGCTTGGGAACTGTCTTCCGGCATGTCCGGCGGACGCTATCTCTTTTGAGGAGAGGGAGGCGGCTGCCTTTGACGAGAAGGCGGTGAAGCGGCATCTGGATGCCAGGGCATCGGGGCTTGGACAGTGGCCGGTGCAGATCCAGCTTATCCCCGTGACGGCTCCTTATTTCCAGGACGCAGACCTTCTGATCGCAGCAGACTGTACGGCCTATGCCTATGCGAAGATACATGATGATTTCATGCGGGGGCGGGTCACGGTCATCGGCTGCCCGAAGCTGGATGCTGTAGATTATGCTGAGAAGCTGGCGGCAGTCTTTGAGAATAACGCGATTAAGAGCATTACACTTCTGCGTATGGAAGTGCCGTGCTGCGGAGGCCTTGAATGGGCTGCCAGAGAAGGCTTGAAAGCAAGCGGGAAAGAGATACCGCTCCATGTGATTACGGTGAAAATGGACGGAAGCCTCCAGGATTCATAACTGGAGGCTTTGTCTCCTAATTGAAAAAATAGAAGAACGAGAAATCAATTGCAGGGAAAACTGGAACGGAAAGTGAAGCACAGAGGGAGGGAATGTCCTGATGGCAGCAATGTGGGATCCGTGGCGTGGCTGCCACAGACATAGCGAGGGATGCAAGTATTGTTACATTCATAAGGGTGGCTTCAAGCGTGGGATTGATACGAATAATATTGTGAAGACAGATAGCTTCTACGCCCCTATCGCCAAAAATAAATCGGGAGCATATAAAATCAAATCGGGGCAGACCGTGTATCTCTGCTTTTCTACGGACTTTCTGGTTGAGGATGCTGATGAATGGCGTTCGGAATGTTGGCAGATGGTACGGGAGCGTTCAGACTTGCACTTTCTATTTTTGACAAAGCGTATTGAACGGTTTATGGATTGCATCCCGGAGGACTGGAATGATGGATATGATAATGTTACGGTTGGATGCACGGTGGAAAATCAAGACAGGGCTGATTACAGGCTTTCCATTTTCAACAAGCTGCCTATTAAACATAAAAATATTATCTGCCAGCCATTGATTGAGGAGATAAGCCTTGCCGCTTATCTTGATAATGTTGAATTAGTCGTGGTTGGCGGCGAATCAGACAGGAACGCCAGGCCGCTTGACTATGCGTGGGTGCTTTCCATACGGGAACAATGTATCGCCCGCAAAGTACATTTTGAGTTCCGGCAGTGTGGGACACATTTTATCAAGGACGGAAAAAGCTATACTCTGTCTACCCGTGACTTATGCAGCCAGGCCAGAAAAGCAAATATCAATTATTGAATAGCGCCTATCTTTTTTCGCGAAAGATACCCTCAGTGTCCCCTTGTACACTGAGGGTAGTCGTATATTATGTGCCGCCTTTTATGAAGAGGCGGGGATGGCTATTTCATGAATTTGTCAATAGCCTGATTTAATTTGTCAATGGCTTCCGTATCGTGTTCTTCTACCGCTTCTACGATACAGTGGTTCAAGTGGTTCTTCAGTACGACTTTTCCCGTGTTATTGATAGCGGAGCGCACTGCCGCAAGCTGGATCAGGACATCGCTGCAGTCGGCGTCCTGATCTACCATGCGCTTTACTGCTTCCAGGTGTCCGATCGCTTTCGAGAGCCTGTTCATAACTGCCTTCTTCTCTTCCCGGCTGTGGACGTGGCCGGGCTGCCCGTGCGTATGTCCATGGCCGGATCTTTCGTGTGTGTGCTCGTGTGCATGCATCCGTATATTCCCCTTTCTCACGGCCTATTATAGCGGATATGGCCTGCTTTTGGCAAGAGCATGGTTGAAGTATTGAGCATATCGTGATAAACTAAATAAATGATGTCAAGATTGTGGGAGTGCGTAGCACGCAGCAATCCGCATGTATCACAAATATCAGCTTAAAACAGAAAAGGGGCACGGGTATGATAAAGATTGAGGAATATAGCGGCCATATTAGAAACTGGGGAGCTCTCGTGGAAGAGCTGGGCATAGATCGGAGCCTTCCGAGGAAAGAGAGGGAGGAGGCTATTCTGATAAAGGCTTACGAGACATGGGGGCATGATATGGCGGACCACCTGCATGGGATGTTCGCGTTCGCGCTGTGGGACGGAGAGAAGGAAGAGTTGTTCTGCTTAAGAGACCAGTTTGGTACGAAGCCGTTCTATTATTATGAGACGGCAGACGGCAGGCTTCTGTATGGGACAATGATCCGCGGGATATTAGAGCAGCCGGGATTCGTCAAGGAGCTGGACGAGCGCCTGCTCCAGATTTATATGAGCCTTACGTATGTTCCGGGGGAGGAGACGTTCTTCAAAGGCGTGAAGAAGCTTCTGCCGGGGCGTTATCTTGTGTGGAAAGACGGCCGTATGGAGATTACCCGCTACTGGAAGCCGGAGTTTGCCCCGGACGAGAGCAAGTCGCTTGAGGATTGGGCAGACGAGATACACCGGACAGTCCAGGCCATTATGCCGGAAGTAAAGGCGCCGGACGAGAAGGCCGACGCATTCCTGTCAGGAGGCGTGGATTCTTCTTATGTGGCCGCCATGTCAGACGTGGAGGCGACGGATTCCTGCGGATATGACGAGGAGCGGTTCGACGAGTCGGGGCTTGCGAAGAAGACGGCGGACATGCTGGGGAAGAAGAATTCCAGATGCCGCATTACGCCGGAAGAGTATTTCGAGATCGTACCTTATGTCATGTACAATATGGAGCAGCCCCTGGGCGACGCGTCTGCAATCGCATTTGCCCTCGGGTGCAGAGCCGCCGCCGGTCATACGAAGATCTGCTATTCAGGCGAGGGGGCGGACGAATTCTTCGGAGGCTACAATATGTACCGTAATGCAGAGCGTTACGGGGAGGCTCTGAAGGACTTCTATGTAGGAAACACGAATATTATGAAAGAAGACGAGAAGAAGCAGATCCTGAAGAATTATTATGAGGACGTGCTTCCGATCAATCTGGTAAAAGATATTTATGCGGAGACAGAAGGGCTTGACCCGTTAAGCAAGATGTCGAATGTGGATATCCAGATCTGGCTGGAGGGAGATATCTATTTGAATGTAGACAAGATGAGCCGGGCCGCCGGGCTGGAGATCCGTATGCCGCTCACAGACAGAAGGATCTTCGATATCGCGTCCCGCATGCCGTCAAGATATAAGGTGACAGAAGAGCAGAACAAGGTAGCCCTTCGCACAGCGGCGGCGAAAGTACTGCCGGAAGAGATCGCGTTCCGAAAAAAACTGGGGTTCATCGTCCCGATCCGCATCTGGATGGCAGACGAGCGGTATAATAAAGATGTGCGGGAGAAATTTAAAAGCGATATAGCGGAGAGGTTCTTCCATGTAGAAGAGATCAATGCGATCTTCGAGGATTATATCGGCGGCAATTCGGATAACTGGCGGAAAGTGTGGACGATCTATACATTCCTTGTCTGGTACGAAGAATACTTTGTAAAACGATAAATATATGAAATGAAAGGAGGGAATGGAAATGAAGGTGTATGACACAGTAAAGAAGGCAGAGCTGGAAGTGGACGGGACGAAAGGGCTGATCGACATTATGCGGGACGGCCGCCAGGTGGATCTGTACTTAAAGGAGAAGAAGACGGACGAAGACGGCTATATGAGCTGGGACGTAGAACATTGGTCCAGCATTGACGTGAAGAGGTTCATCCGTTGCTATTCTCTGGAAGGGAGAGTGCTTGGAGAGTCCACGGGACATAATATTTATGATCTTGAGAATGAGTTCAAGCCGGAAGAGGCGGCGAAGGTAGAGCTGAGCTGATGATCTGGGACGGGGTAAAATGAATTTTGCCCCGTCCCAGATTTCGTTTGATGTATAAAAAAATTATAAAGTATGTTGACAAAAGGCTATCGTAGTGATACATTAATAATCGAAGATATTAGCACTCTGTGAATTTGAGTGCTAACAAGAAGGAAGGAGGGGGCGGATGGTTTCAGAACATGGGCTTAACGAGCGGAAGCTTACGATCCTGCACGCGATTATTAAGACATATTTAGAGACGGGCGAGCCGGTCGGCTCCAGGACGATCTCCAAGTACACGGATCTCAACTTAAGCTCTGCGACGATCCGAAATGAGATGTCGGATCTGGAAGAGCTGGGCTATATCGTACAGCCTCATACGTCGGCAGGACGTATTCCTTCGGATAAGGGGTATCGGCTCTATGTCGATATGCTTATGGAAGAAAAAGAACAGGAGTTAAGCGAGATGCAGGAGCAGATGCTCGAGAAGGCCGACAAGATGGAACATCTGCTTAAGCAGGCAGCCAGAGTCCTGGCCAGCAGCACGAACTATGCGACGATGGTGTCTACCCCTATGAACAGTGTTAATAAGATAAAATTCATCCAGCTGTCCATGGTGGATGAAGAGCAGGTGATCGCGGTCATCGTGCTGGGCGGCAATGTGATCAAGAACAAGATCATCGATCTGGAAGAGCCTCTTAGCAATGAGAACCTGCTGAAGCTCAATATGCTTCTCAACACGACGCTTAACGGTATGTCTATTGAGGAGATTAGCTTAGGGCTTATCGCAAGGCTCAAGGAACAGGCCGGGATACACAGCGAAGTGATAGGGGATGTACTGGACGCGGTGGCGGACGCCATCCAGATCGACGAGGATATGCATATATACACGAGCGGCGCGACGAACATTTTCAAATACCCGGAGCTTTCCGATAAACAGAGCGCACAGGAGATCATCAGCGCATTCGAGGAGAAGCAGCAGCTGACAGAACTGGTGACGCAGACTCTCTCTCGGGAAGAGAGCACAGGCATCCAGGTGTACATCGGCGATGAGGCTCCGGTGCAGAATATGAAAGACTGTAGCGTTGTTACCGCAACTTATGAATTGGGCGAAGGCATGAAGGGAACGATAGGTATTATCGGCCCGAAGCGGATGGATTATGAACATGTATTAAAATCAATGAAACGGCTGCAGAATGAGCTGGATCAGATGTTCCATAAGGAAGAATAAGAAGAAAGGTGGAAGGACTCTTGGAGGATAAGCAGGAGAAAAGCCAGGAAGAAATGGCAAAAGAGGCTGATAGCAGCAATATCCAGAGCGAAGAGGAAGAGCTGCAGGAAGAGGCGGGCGGACAGGAGCCCCAGGAAGCAGGAGAAGAGGACGACAGGGAAGAAGAGGGCGAAGAGCGCAGAGAAGAGGCGGGCGCAGAAGAGGAAGGCGGGACGGACGGCAAGAAGCTGTTCGGCAGGAAGAACAAGAAGGATAAAAAAGATGAGAAGATCGAGGAGCTGACTGACAGGCTCACCCGCCAGATGGCAGAGTTTGATAACTTTCGCAAGCGTACAGATAAGGAGAAATCCCAGATGTATGAAGTGGGAGCGAAAGATGTCATAGAAAAGATCCTTCCGGTCATTGACGATTTTGAGAGAGGCTTTGGGACCGTTGAGGAAGAAGACAGGAACGACTCGTTCGTCCAGGGGATGGAAATGGTATATAAGAAGCTGATGGCAGCCCTGGAGAACATCGGTGTGAAGCCGATCGAAGCGGTGGGGCAGGAGTTTGACCCGGATTTCCATAATGCAGTAATGCACGTGGAAGACGAGAGCTTTGGTGAGAATATTGTAGCCGAGGAGCTTCAGAAGGGTTATACGTACCGTGGCGCCGTAGTCAGGTACAGCATGGTAAAAGTAGCAAATTAAAAGAAGGAGGAAATAAATCATGGGAAAAATTATTGGTATTGACCTGGGAACTACAAACAGCTGCGTGGCAGTTATGGAAGGCGGACAGCCGACAGTCATTGCAAATACAGAAGGAGCAAGGACGACACCGTCTGTCGTCGCATTTACGAAGACGGGAGAGCGTCTTGTGGGAGAGCCGGCGAAGCGTCAGGCAGTTACGAACGCAGAGAGGACGATCTCTTCCATCAAGAGAGAGATGGGGTCTGATTTCAGAGTGGCCATTGACGATAAGAAATATTCTCCACAGGAGATTTCCGCTATGACGCTCCAGAAGCTAAAAGCAGATGCAGAGGGCTATCTTGGTGAGAAAGTGACGGAGGCCGTTATTACAGTGCCCGCCTACTTTAACGACGCGCAGCGCCAGGCTACAAAGGACGCGGGCAAGATCGCGGGCCTTGATGTAAAGCGTATCATCAATGAGCCGACGGCAGCGGCCCTCGCATATGGCCTTGACAATGAGAAAGAGCAGAAGATCATGGTGTATGACCTGGGCGGCGGGACGTTCGACGTATCTGTTATCGAGATCGGCGACGGCGTTATAGAAGTACTGTCCACAGCGGGGAACAACAGGCTGGGAGGAGACGACTTCGACCAGAAGATCACAGATTATATGATCGCAGAATTCAAGAAGCAGGAGGGAGTGGACCTGTCTACAGACAAGATGGCTCTCCAGAGGCTGAAAGAGGCGGCGGAGAAAGCGAAGAAGGAGCTTTCTTCTGCGACGACTACGAATATCAATCTTCCGTTCATCACGGCTACGGCAGAGGGGCCGAAGCATTTTGACATGAACCTTACAAGGGCGAAATTTGACGAATTGACACACGACCTTGTAATGAAGACTTCCGAGCCGGTGCAGAGAGCTCTATCAGACGCGGGCATCGCGGCTTCCGAGCTTGGGCAGGTGCTGCTGGTAGGCGGTTCTACACGTATACCGGCGGTGCAGGAGGAAGTAAAGCGGCTGACAGGAAAGGAGCCGAGCAAATCTTTAAACCCGGACGAGTGCGTGGCGCTTGGCGCTTCCGTGCAGGGCGGTAAGCTTGCGGGGGACGCGGGAGCAGGCGATATCCTTCTTCTGGACGTTACACCGCTCTCTCTGTCCATTGAGACGATGGGCGGCGTTGCGACAAGGCTGATCGAGAGGAATACGACGATCCCGACAAAGAAGAGCCAGATCTTCTCTACAGCCGCGGATAACCAGACGGCAGTGGATATCAATGTAGTACAGGGCGAGAGGCAGTTCGCAAGAGACAACAAGTCTCTCGGGCAGTTCAGGCTGGACGGCATACCTCCGGCTCCGCGCGGAGTACCGCAGATCGAAGTTACCTTTGATATTGACGCCAACGGTATTGTAAATGTTTCTGCTAAAGACCTGGGAACAGGAAAGGAGCAGCATATCACCATTACGGCGGGCTCTAATATGTCCGACGAAGATATTGACAAGGCAGTAAAAGAGGCGGCTGCATTCGAGGCGCAGGATAAGAAGCGCAAAGAAGGCATCGATGCAAAGAACGAAGCAGATTCCCTCGTATTCCAGACCGAGAAGGCGTTAGGAGAAGTAGGAGATAAGCTGGACGGGGCTGACAAAGAGGCGGTGGAGGCCGACTGTAAGGCTCTGAAAGAGACGCTTGAGAAAGTGAACATGGAAGAGCTGACAGACGCGCAGATCGCTGAGATCAAAGCAGGAAAAGAGAAGCTCATGGAGAGCGCGCAGAAGCTGTTTACGAAGATGTATGAGCAGGCTGGCGCGGCGGCAGGAGCACAGGGCGCCGGCCCGGATATGGGCGCGGGAGCGCAGACGGGCCCTGCGCCGGACGGGTTCCAGGGCGACGACGTCGTAGACGGAGATTACAAAGAAGTATAAGCGTTCTGCGGAGCCTGGCAGAGATCTATGAGCCGGGCTCCGCAGAGCTTCCTTATGTATCAGGACATTTCTCACGAAGGAGAGAAAATTATGGCAGAATCAAAACGAGACTATTACGAGGTGCTGGGCGTTGGCAAGGATGCCAATGACGACGCCTTGAAAAAAGCATACAGGCAAGTCGCCAAAAAGTATCACCCGGATATGAATCCGGGCGATGCGGAGGCCGAGAAGAAGTTCAAGGAAGCATCCGAGGCCTATGCGGTGCTCAGCGATCCTGAGAAGCGCCGCCAGTACGACCAGTTCGGCCATGCGGCCTTTGAGGGAGGCGCAGGCGGAGCCGGAGGGTTCGGAGGATTTGATTTCAGCGGCGCTGATTTCAGTGATATCTTCGGAGATATCTTTGGCGATCTGTTTGGCGGCGGAAGGCGCGGCCGCGCAGGCCAGGGACCTATGAAGGGCATGAACATCCGAAAGAGCGTGCGGATCACATTTGAGGAGGCGGTCTTCGGATGTGAGAAGGAGTTGGATGTAGTGCTGAAAGACCCGTGCCCTACATGCGGCGGGACAGGGGCAAAGCCCGGCACATCCCCGGAGACATGCTCAAAGTGCGGAGGAAAAGGCCAGGTAGTCTATACGCAGCAATCTATATTCGGTATGGTGCAGAATGTACAGACTTGCCCGGATTGCCACGGGACCGGGAAGATCGTCCGTGAGAAATGTGCAGATTGCGGAGGCAGCGGCTATGTGGCGAGCAGGAAGAAGATATCCGTCAAGATCCCGGCAGGGATCGACAACGGCCAGAGCGTCCGCATCCGCGATAAAGGCGAACCGGGCGTGAACGGTGGGCCGAGAGGGGATCTGCTCGTGGAAGTCACCGTCGCCAGACATCCCATCTTCCAGCGACAGGATATGCACATCTTCTCAACTGTGCCGATCTCTTTCGCACAGGCGGCGCTTGGCGCAGATATCCGTATCAAGACGGTCGACGGTGAAGTGATCTATACAGTGAAGGCAGGGACTAAGACGGACACGAAGGTGCGCCTTAAAGGAAAAGGAGTCCCGTCTCTTCGGAATTCTCAAGTTCGGGGCGATCACTATGTGACGCTTGTAATCCAGACGCCGGAACGGCTGAGCGCGGAGGCAAAAGAGGCGCTCCGCAAGTTCGACGAGCTGGCGGGGAATACGCTTAGATCAGCGGGAGCGGCCGGCAGCGGCAATACGGACAGCGGCCGGAAGAAGAAAGGATTTATGGATAAAGTAAAAGAGGCCTTTGATGACTGATCATCAAAGGCTTCTTTTTATCGTTCCGCTATCGCCCGGTTGCGCCGGAGCACGAGGGCGATGCCGAAGAATGCAGCCATAAAGAGCAGCTGGATCCCATACCCCCGCCAGAGCTCGGCAGTCTGAGAGTCCGTGAACGTACGGTTCCCGGCAATAAGGCTGTTAGTAGTCTCATACCAGTACACTGGCAGGAAGCGGGCGATCGTCCGCACCCCTTTCCCCAGAATATCCATGGAGACGAATACACCGCAAGTAAAGGCCATTCCAAGAGTAATCACATTGACGATCCCGTTGATGATCTCTTCGTTTATAGGAAAAGAGCTGATGAGGAATGCAATGGAGAGGGAGACTAGCATCATAATAAAGCTGTTGAGCAGATAATAGGGAAGATGCGGGTCTGAAAGGAATGATCTTCCGTAAAGGATCGCAGGCATAACAGTACAGATCGCGAATATGCCAAGCCCTACTACGGCGTGCCCTGCGATCAGCTGCAGATTCATGCTGCGGGCTGAGATGCAGGAGCATAAGGTCCGTTTCTTCACATCAGGCTTTCCGAAAGCGATCATAATGAAGCTTAAAGTGTAGCAGAGGATAGAAAGCATGATGTAGGGCATGTATTGGAACATAAATGCGTGCTGCGCCATGCTGCCCCCGTGCCCGGTCTTGTCGATCAGCGTCACGTCAGGAGGAGAAGAGGCGTATTCTGCTGCACGGGCGACCGCATCAGAGACGGAGAACCCCCCTGCGGTCATAGTACGTACACTGTTTAAAAATGTGTTGATCTGTTGATCTACATAATATCCTGTCGTGCTGCCGGGGACTTTTGTCACCGACAGCTTTTCGCTGCCTGAAAGACAAGCTTCTTCAAAATCCTCCGGGATCGTCACAATATAATATATATCCCGGTAGAACAGGCGATCCTGCAGGATGCTCTTATCATCGGGCAAGTCTTTTAAATTGTGGAAAAGGCCAAGGTAGTCCGTAAGCCCTTTTGCCAGTGCGCCGCCGTCCCGGTCGATTACGGCGATATCAAGCTGCTCTGCTTTGAATCCGGAGGCGTCGGCAGGGTCGAGCATTTTCTGGGCAAAAATACTGATCGTGAGGAAAATGATGATATACAGCAGCATCATGCCCAAGTTCCGCTTTGTAATAGATAAAAATCCTTTAAATACTGTCATAACGTTCTCTCCTTACTCCTAAAAATGCGGTGCATAGCAAAAGGATGCTCATGAATGCAAGAATTAGGATGCACCTTTGGAAACGTTCCATGTCATTGTACACGCCCATACAGTAGTAAGCGTCGCTTAGGACTGCCGCCGGATTGATGCGGTTGACGATCGGAAGATGCTGTTCGATGATATTCTTCATATTGCCGAACATAAGCCCCGCCAGGAATCCGGGGAGCAGGGTCACAAGGACGGTAAGCCCCATTTTTATATTGAGGGACATTTTTGTAAGGGAGCCGAAAGCAAGCCCCAGAGCCACGCCGATCACACTTCCCATAAGATTGACAAGGAGGAGGGCGGGGATGTTATTTCCAAGGCTGATGCCGAGTACTTTTGCGATATAGACTGTCAGGATCATAATATCGAGGAAATGGATCACTGCAAGCACAAGCATATCGATCAGGACAAGCGTCAGCTTATGGGTAGGCGTAACGCTCCTTCTCGCTCCAAGGGCAGTCAGGTTGGCCTGGCTGTCGAAGCTTGCCCGAACGCCCAGGAATGCTCCGGAAAGACAGGCATAGGCGATCAGAGCGAAGAAATATTGTACATTGGGATCTAAAGTGTCGCCGCCTAAGGCTTTGTCCTGCGTCATCTGTTTATAATCGCCAAGCGCCTCCATGGCTGTCAGAAGGCTTTCAGGATGGTTCATGGCGATGTCTTTCATCATGGCGGCATTCTGATTGTAGGAGTCTAAAATGGATGTAAGGATGCTCTCGTTCAAGCCGTTCTTCCCCACCGTGAGGGAAGGGGCTTCCTTTGCATAATAGATTCCGGTGATATCCCCTTCATTCAGGGCCAAGAGAGCGTCCGCTTCCGAATCGGCCGGGACGATCTCCAATGTGTCGCCGTCCAGGGCATGCAAGAATTCAGAGAATGCCTCTGCGTTGTCAAAATATTCATTCTCATCAGGCGCATCGCCGGGATCTATATTTTCCAGGACGCTCACTTTAATCATGTCCCACTCGGACTCCCCTGTGGCAGACAGCCCCGCGCTCCCGAAGCTGAAATAGAAGAGAGTGCCTAATATAAGCGGGAATGCAAGCGCCCAGAACATAACAGAATATTCCCTTATAATCTGTAAAAAACGGTATCGGAATAAAAATAGCATAGCCCGCCTCCTAATCTCTTAGCTCTTTGCCGGTAATCTCAAGGAATACGTCGTTTAAGGTAGGGAGCTCGGAAAACACCCGCCCGAAGGAGATGTCCCGCTCCGTAAGGAAGTTCAGGATCCGCACCAGATTGTGCTTTGCGCTGCTTAAGCGGATCTTGAGAACCTGTTCTTCGTATGTGACGTCGAATACATGCGGGAGCGTGCAAAGCTCGGCGATCAGGCGCTCTTCTATGGCGACCGCCTCTATAGTGATCGTCTCGCCTGTCTTAATCATATTCTTCAATTCTTCTGTAGTCCCTGTGGCAAGCACCCGCCCATGGTCGATGATGGCGATGCGAGAGCAGATCTGCTCTACTTCCTCCATGTAGTGGGAAGTATAGATGATCGTGGATCCCTGTCGGTTCAGCTCTAAGATCCCCTCCAATATCTTATTGCGGCTCTGCGGGTCGACGGCCACAGTCGGCTCGTCTAAGATGATCAGCCTCGGCTTGTGGACGATGCCGCAGGCGATATTGAGCCTTCGAAGGAGGCCGCCGGATAATTTTTTCGGGCGCGCCTTCCGGTAATCTTCAAGCCCGGTAAAGCGTATGGCCTCTTCCACCAGCTCTTTTCGGCGTGTTTTATCTTTTACGTAGAGGCCGCAGAAATAATCAATATTCTCCAGGACGGACATCTGCTCGAAGACGGCGACATTCTGCATGACGACGCCAATGTCCTTTTTCAGATCATAGCTGTCCGGGCGCATTTCTTTCCCCAAGACAGTGATCGTGCCTTTGTCGTATTTCAGAAGAGCAAGAAGACAGCCGATGGCTGTTGTCTTGCCGGAGCCGTTGGGGCCGAGGAGCCCGAATACTTCTCCCTCTTCTATGTCTAAGCTCAAATGGTCGAGGGCTACGACAGAGCCATAGCGCTTGACCAGGTTCTCCATATGGATCATAAGCGTTCCTTCCCTTCCTGTTGTAATCGCCGCCTGACAAATGTGGCGTTTGTTACTTGTAGTATAATAGCCTTGCGTATATAATGGTAGTGTCACATGTCACAAAGAAGATGTGACAAATGTCATGTCCATCGGAGAATCCCGCAGGGCATGGACGGGCGGATATGAAAAAGGGGAAGGATCATGCGGACGATCATCATACAGGGGATCCTGATTTCATACAGTTTTATCACTGTGCTGCTGATCCCGGCAGACACAGCATTTGTGGTGTCATTCCTTACAACGGTCATCTATATATGTGCGGGGGACGCAAGCTTTCTGATGCGGTGGAAGGGGGCTTTGCCAATGCTTTTTCTTGCGGCATGCGTCTTCTTTCCGATGCTTTTAATCTTCACGCCGGCAGCGCTGTACAGTATGTTGGATGAGGAAAGGTATGCGGCAGGAGCCCTCCTTGGAGCTTTGTGCGCCTTTTTCTGGCTTGGGAGAGAGCCGGGGGTGTTCGTGATGCTGCTGGCAGGCTGTGTATTTGCCTGCGCGCTCCTGTGCGAGTCAAAGTGGTATGACAGGCTGTCGGAGGAGTTTAGAAAGACAAGGGACGACAGCGCGGAGCTTAATATCTTGTTAAAAGAAAAGAACCAGAGCCTTCTTAAAAATCAGGACTATGAAGTATATACGGCGACGCTCAGAGAGAGGAACCGTATTGCAAGAGAGATACACGATAATGTCGGCCATATGCTGTCCCGGGCGATCCTGATGGTAGGCGCCATGAAAGCGGTAGATAAGAATGAGGATGAGAAGGGGCCGCTTGGGCAGCTGGAGGAGACGCTGCATGCCGCCATGGACAGCGTGCGGGAAAGCGTCCATGACCTCCACGACGATTCGGTAAATCTGAAAGAGGCGCTGGAAAGCCTGGCGGATGGATATGCCTTCTGCCCGGTGAAGCTCACTTATGATATGGGGTATGTGGTCCCGCGGGAAGTCAAGTACAGCTTTATCGCTATTGTGAAAGAGGCGCTTAGCAATACCGCAAAGCACAGCGACGCCACAAGGGCGGAGATACTGGCGAGGGAGCACCCAGGGCTGTACCAGCTGATTATTGAGGATAACGGGAGCGTCAAAGAGAAGGGAAGGAACAGTGGAGGGATGAGGGCAGAAGATGCACAGGAGCTTTACAGAGAGATGGAAGGCAAAGGCATCGGGATCCCCAATATGAAAAGCAGGGCCTCTGCTCTGGGCGGCACGTTCCAGATTACAAAGGAGCAGGGCTTCCGCATTTATATTACAGTGCCAAAGAAAGGGGAAGGCTAGATGAGAGTAGTGATCGTAGACGACGATACGTTCGTATCGGGCGCGCTTAAGACTATACTGGAGGCGGACGCGGGCGTAACGGTGGCAGGCGTGGGCGCCGACGGGAAGGAGGCAGTACAGTTATATGAGAGCAAGAAGCCGGACGTGCTTCTGATGGATATCCGCATGAGAGAGATGGGCGGGCTTGAGGCGGCAGAAAAGATCCTGGCGGAGCATCCACAGGCGAAGATACTGCTGCTCACTACATTCGCCGACGATGAATATATTGTGAAAGCGCTGAAATACGGTGTGAAGGGGTATCTGTTAAAACAAGATTACAACAGCATCCTCCCCGCGCTTAAGGCGGTCCATTCCGGCCAGAGCGTCTTTGGGACGGAGGTTACCGCGAAGCTGCCGGAGCTTTTAAAAGAGAAGAAGAGATTTGACTGGAGGAGCTGTGACATCGGGGAGAAGGAGCTGCAGATCATCTCTCTTGTGGCAGAAGGGCTCAGTAATAAGGAGATCGCGGAAGAGCTGTTCTTAAGCGAGGGGACGGTGCGGAACTATATAAGCGGCATTCTGGATAAGCTAAGCCTGCGGGATCGGACCCAGCTGGCAGTTTATTATCTGAACGTGATGTGAACAGGGGAAAGAGGGGCTTTGCTATGTACCATATCTTAATCGTGGAGGACGACAGAGGGCTGAATCAGGGCGTCGCCCTGGCTCTGAAAGAGGAGGGCGTGAGATTCTTTCCAGCTTACAGCTTAAAAGAGGCGCGGGACATCTGGAAGAGAGCGCCGGTGGACATGGTGATGCTGGATGTGAGCCTGCCTGATGGGAGCGGGTATGATTTCCTTGAGGAAGTGCGGGAGACGTCCAAGATCCCGGTGCTGATGATCACGGCCAACGACATGGAGATCGACGAGGTGCGGGGCCTGGAGCTTGGGGCGGATGATTATATTACGAAACCGTTCAGCCTTATGGTGCTCCGGGCTCGGGCATCGCGGGCCAGAAAGCGTACCGGCCAGAAGGACGGAAGCTTTGTATATGAGGACGCCAGATATCGGTTTGAGTTTGACAGGATGAAATTCTTTGTAGAAGATGCGGAAGCCGATCTTAGCAAGAATGAGCAGAGGCTGCTTAGGACGCTCGTGTCCCATAAAGGGCAGACGCTTACAAGAGAACGGCTCATAGAGATCTTGTGGGAGGACGCGCGCTATGTAGAGGAGAACGCTCTGTCGGTGACGGTGAACCGGCTCCGGCAGAAGCTTGGAGGAAAGGAAGGGAAGTGCCCGATCCAGACGATCTACGGGCTTGGGTATATGTGGGGGGATAAAAGGAAATGATACAGATTGGGGCGAAGAGGACGCTTAGGCGTCTGGATGACATGTTGAACGAAGCGATGGAGGGGACGTTTGAGGAGAGCCGGTATGATGAGACGGAGCTGTCCAGGCTGGAGAGCCGGTGGAAGCAGTATTTTTCTGCCGCAAGGATGTCCATGGAGCAGACCGGACGGGAAAAGAAGAATATGAAAGCCCTTGTGTCAGATATTTCCCATCAGACGAAGACGCCTCTTGCAAACATATTATTGTATAGCGATCTGCTTATGGAATGTACGAGAGACGACGAAACATACCATCTGGCAGAGCAGATCCATGCACAGACAGAGAAGCTCTCTTTTCTGATCCAGGCTCTTGTGAAGATGTCCAGGCTGGAGTCCGATGTGCTGGAAGTCATACCTGTGAGCCAGGGAGTGAAGACGCTTGTCGCCCGGGCGGCGGAAGGGATCCAGGCGGCGGCAGAGAAGAAGGGCATAGAGCTCTTGTGGGAGGAGCCGGAGGGGATATTATGCTGCTATGACCTGAAGTGGACGCTGGAAGCTTTGGGCAATATACTCGATAATGCGGTGAAGTATTCCCCGAGGGCAAGTAAGATTTCTATGACGGTGCGGGAGTTCGAATTCTATGTATGTATCGAAGTAAAGGACGAAGGGATGGGCATAGCAGAAGCAGAGAAGGCGCAGATTTTCGGAAGGTTCTACCGGAGCGCGCGGGTACAGCAGGAGGAAGGGATCGGCATCGGCCTCTATCTTGCAAGAGAGATCGTTAAAAGAGAGCGGGGCTATATCAAAGTACTGGCAAAAGAGGGGAAAGGGAGCACATTCGGCCTCTATCTTCCGAAAAAATGACAAAACTGTTAGATTTCAGAAAGAATGTAGAAATGGGGACAGGGTAAAATCAATCTGGGACGGGGTAAAATTCATTTTACCCCGTCCCAGATTGATAAAGGAGGACAAGAGCATGAGTATTTTAAGAACCGATAATCTGAAAAAATATTATGGGGAGGGCGACACGCTTGTGAAGGCGCTGGATGGGATCGATCTTTCGGTGGAGCAAGGGGAGTTCGTCTCGATCGTGGGTACGAGCGGGAGTGGGAAATCTACTCTTCTCCATATGCTGGGAGGCCTTGACAGGCCGACGGAAGGTACGGTCGTCGTGGGAGGCAGGGACATTTCCATGTTGAAGGACGAGCAGCTGACTATCTTCAGGAGAAGGAAGATCGGGTTCGTGTTCCAGAGCTACAATCTGGTCCCGGTGCTGAACGTATATGAGAATATCGTACTTCCGGTGGAGCTGGATGGCAACAGGCCGGATGTGCAGTATGTGGAAGATATTATTGAAGTATTGGGGCTGGAGGAGAAGAAATACAGCCTGCCAAGCCAGCTCTCCGGCGGCCAGCAGCAGAGGGTGGCGATAGCGAGGGCGCTTGCAGCTAAGCCCGCGATCCTTCTGGCCGACGAGCCTACAGGGAATCTGGATTCTGTCACGAGCCAGGATGTGCTGAGCCTTCTGAAAGTGACAAGCAATAAATTCGGACAGACAGTGGTGATGATTACGCACAATGAGGAGGTCGCCCAGCTGGCCGACCGGATCGTGCGTATCGAGGACGGCAGGATTATGGGAAGTAAAGGCGGTGAGGCTCATGCGTAAAGTAAAGAATCGCAAAGTCATCCGCAACCTCTCAGATAAGAGCTTCCACGCCAACAGAGCGAGGAACATGATCGCAGCGCTGGCCATCGCGCTGACTGCCATGCTTTTTACGTCGCTGTTCACTATTGGCATCGGCACGATGGAGAATTTCCAGCGGCAGACTATGATGCAGGCGGGCGGGGACAGCCATGGCGTCATTAAGAACATTACAGAAGAGCAGTACGAGGCGTTCAAAGATCATCCGCTTATCAAAGAAAGCGCGCCTTGCATGTTGGTGGCGGATAAGGTGGAGAACCCGGGATTCTTAAAACGCCATGTGGAAATGTGGTACTACCCCGAGTATCATTATCCCCATTGTTTCCTGGAGATTATAGACGGGCGGGCGCCGCAGGCGGCGGATGAGATCGTTCTTGATGAGACGTCTCTCTCCCTTCTTGGGAAAGAGCCGAAGGCAGGGCAGAAAGTGACGCTGGCGCTCCGGATCAAAAACCGGGACGAGGAGGTGGTCGAGCGCACCTTCACAGTGTCGGGCGTGGCAAGAGCCGCAAGAGGGATGAACGTAGGGTTCGGTATCGTATCAGAGGCTTATAAGACGGCCCACGCAGGCGAGCTTGCCAACACGTATGAGGAGGATGGCTCCAGTACCGGCATAATCAGGATGGACGTGATGTTCTCCAATTCTTTCGGGATCCAGGATAAATTAGACAGAGTAATCGAAGAGAGCGGTTATTCGATATCAGAGGACGACGAAGATTTTGTAGAGAGCAATGCCAACTGGGCGTATATCTCCGACGGCGGGGAGACAGACCCCATGGCTTTAGTCGGAGCGGCAGGGGGGCTGCTTCTCATCCTTCTGACAGGATATTTGATCATTTATAATGTATTCCAGATCTCTGTGATGAAAGATATCCGCTATTATGGCCTTTTAAAGACGATTGGGACGACAGGGAGGCAGGTGAGGCAGATTCTTAAAAGGCAGGCGCTTAGACTGTGCCTTATGGGGATCCCGGCCGGGCTCATCTTAGGGTTCCTCATCGGGAGATGGATTGTTCCTATGGTGCTTGACCTTACCCTTTATGGCGGCGGACGATCGGCTGTGAGCATGAATCCTCTTATTTTTGCAGGCGCGGCGGCGTTCGCCCTGATCACAGTATTTATTTCTATCCGAAAGCCTGCGAAGATCGCCGCAGGGGTGTCTCCCGTGGAAGCGGCGCGCTATACGGATGGGAGCACGGGGAAGAGGAGGCAGAAGAAGTCCACCGACGGCGGGAGGCCTGGAAGGATGGCTCTGTCCAACATCGGCAGGAGCAAGAAGCGGACTGCGGTCGTCATTGTGTCGCTGTCTCTGGCAGTCGTATTGCTAAATTGTATATTCACGCTGACGCACTCTTTTGATATGGACACGTATCTAAAGAAGTTCATCTCTTCCGATGTGGTGATCGCCAATGCCGTATATTTTAATTATGAGTACAGAAGCGAGATGGGAGAAGAGGAGATAGAGGCCATGCGGCTTTCTGATTCTTTTATAGAAGCCTGCGAAGCCCAGGATGGCTTTAAGGAGGGCGGGCGCATCTACGGGGCGAGATGCCAGATAGGGCTGGATGCAGGATCTTATGAGGCTCCGGACACGATCTTAAGGGATGAGAACGGTGAGTATTATAATATGTATGGAAATACGAAACAGCCGTTTTTTAAGATAAATGATACGGCCTATGATACAACGGTCTATGGACTGGAAGATTTCACGCTGGGGACGATCGATGTATGGGAGGGAGAGGAAGACATAGAATCTATCAGGGAGAAGCTTCTGACAGGAGATTTTATCCTCTATGCCGCCAGGACGGACGACAATGGCTTCGTGTACGAGGATAAAGTGATGCATCACGCAGGAGACAGGATAACGCTTGTGCTTCCTGACGGGACGAAGAAGGAAGTAGAAGTGCTCTCCGTCATCAAGGAGAGCTATTACGGGCTGTCAGACCGCAAAGCCTCCACCTTTACTTATTATACTTCCGCCGACATATTTAAGGAATGGGTATCGGACAGATTCCTTATGAGCTACGCCTGCGATGTGGAAGATGATAAGGAGGAAGCGTTCAACCAGTTCCTTGAGAGGTACACAGAGGAAGAAGAGCCTTTGATGAGCTATGAGTCCAAGCAGTTCTGGCTTGATGAATATGAAGGCATGATGGGGCTTATCGTGCTGGTGGGCGGTATGCTGACGCTTGTGATCGCCGTGATCGGCCTTTTGAACTTTATCAATTCTATTCTTACAGGCATGGTGACAAGGCAGAAAGAATTCGCCATGATGGAGGCGATCGGAATGACGAGGAAGCAGCTGGTGAAGATGCTGATGCTGGAAGGGCTGTATTACGCGATATTTACAATTGCAGCGTCTTTTGTCGCAGGCTGTGTCTTCTCTCTTACCGCAATACGCTCATTGGTGGGCGGCCTGTGGTTCCTTAAATATTCTTTCGTCATATGGCCGATGTTCGCAGTGTTCCCCGCACTGCTCTTCTTAGGGGCTCTTGTACCGTGGCTCGCCTATAAGAGCCAGAGGAAGAGGAGCCTGGTCGACGAGATAAGAGAGAATATGTAAATGTATTTTAAGGCGTACGAAGCCCTTGGCTGCATTTTTGAAATCACATTGGGGAAGAAAGGCTAAAGGTTTATTCTTATAAAGCCGATATTCATATAAAGCAGAGATTGGAGAGTGGCATTATGAGGATCAGCAGCAATCAAAGTTATTTGCAATATAGAAATAAGCTTCCGCTCATCCACATTAAAAATAATACGTCTCCAAGCCAGTCTGGCGGGAAAGCGATTGATTATGATAATCTGGTGATCGATTCTATATTTGGCGGAAACAAAGAGATTACAAGAGACGATGCTTTGATGTACAGATATAACAGGGAAAATCCAGTTTACATTTTTGAAAAGGATCAGCCGAAACGAGCTTATGAGGCATCTGAGGTATCTCAGGAATTCGTAGATCGGCTGAATCAGGAGCAGATCACAGAGTGGGATCCGTACCGGCTGCGTTTTGCCATGGATTTCCAGGGTGATGACATCGGCTATAATGTGGACCGGCTGGCAGCGGCCTATGTCGCAGGCGCAGAACATCTGGCTGCCCATTTTAGCGGCGAACAGCTGGAGGGGTACTTGCGGGAGCTGGAAGATACCGTACTTGCGAAAGCAACCGACATGGCCAATATGTATGCTGGCGAAGTGGGCGGATTTTTGGAGGAGAATGGCGGCAGCAAGGAAGCTGAGAAGATATATCGCTCCATTATGTCCGAGTATGAAGAGCGGGTGCGGCAGTATAGTGATTTTGCGAAAAATAGCAGCGATTATGCCAACCTAAAAGACAGCCCGGATCAGTGGCTTAAGAATGATATAGCCTACATGGCGCAGGAGCTGCGGAAGGCATACGATACGCAGATACAGGGCGCACAAAATGAGGAAGACGCCAGCTCTGATCGTTACAGCCTGCAGGAGATCACTCTTGCCAATCGTTTTGTATATGAGACGAAATGGGGCTCCGTCGCATCACGATCCTCTGATGAGGAGCAGATTGGATTACAGGCAGGCATGCTGCTATTAAAGGCCAACCTGTTTACCGGGCAGAGCGGTGTGTCAGATGGCTTCGGGAAGAAGATGACGGCAGCAGTAAAAAATCATATTGAGAGACAGATCGACGCTGAAAATAAATGGGCGCTGGATCATGCGGATGATCCCTATTTTGATATTAAGAAGAACCCTGTTTTCGATAAAGCCGAAATTGGCAAGGTCTGCGAAAGGATGCTGCAGACATATGAAAGAGAGAAGGATTATCTGAAAGCAATTTTCGATGGAATTATATATGCACAGAATAGAAGCAGGCAGAAGGCAGAAGACAGCTATTACGGGACACTGGATCGGTATCGTTATAACTATTACTGGGATCAGTTTTTTGATAATTCCAGCCGTTTGGATTCTCCAGCATTCAAATACATGTATGTGCAGGGGATGGATACGCGGACCAGCTTCCAAAAGATAGTCGATTCCTGGGATGGATTTGGCTTTCATTTGACCAGGACACAGGATTATGCACTGAAGATTGACCAATACTCTGCACAAGGGTAGAGGGAAGTACTAAATTACTCTCCCACAACGGGCTTACAAGGCTTGGGAGGCTCCCCAGCTTATCTGGGGAGCTTTTCTTTGGAAATATTTAAGTTAAAGCCTGCCTTTTCAAAGGGGGGATTTTATTTTTCCATAATTTCTAAATATCTGTCAAGGCGCTCATTTACATATTCCGAATCATGTAATTTCGTTTTATTTTGTGCGAGCTTCTCAATATAAAGGAAAGCGTCGCGATGTCCCACTGCCTCGAGGTGGTCTTTCAGAGGCTTACGGTCTATCGTCATACCTTCAAGCACCATAGCGGTTTCTCTAAGCGTAAGAGTATTACCTTCGATCGCATTAGAATTATAGGTAAAATCAATCATAAATTCATCGTGCAGACGCTGTGCCTCTCCTGCAGTAAGGGGGCGAAGCTTATCAAGCCTTAGTTTCTTACTGTCGATAGAGGTGAATATATCTGCTGCTTCCGTAACGGTCCCATATCTCATATCCTTGTATCTCCCTTTGCACACTATGGGCAAGCCATTAAAGTACAGATATAGTATATTGTATAATCGGAATAATTACAATGGATATTGTAAGATTAGAATGGTTGTCTTTTTAACCAGGATAAGCTAAAATAATGCTGTAGATAAATAGCAGCCATTGTAAGCCGAGGGTAAGGAAAGGAAGAAGGATATGCAAAGTTTTGAGCAGTATACGCCCACGAAGGTCGTATTCGGAAAAGGCGCGGAGGAAAGGGCAGGGAAGCTGCTGAAAGATGCAGGGGCGTCGAGAGCCTTCGTTGTATACGGAGGCGGAAGCGTCGTAAAGAACGGGATATTGGAACGTGTAAGAAAGTCTGTGGAGGCGGAAGGGATCATCTGGGAAGAGTTCCCGGGGGCGAAGCCGAATCCTCTGTTGTCCCATGCAAGAGAAGGGGTGCAAAGGGCGATCGCCTGCAAAGCGGACTATATTCTGGCTATCGGGGGCGGGAGCGCCATCGATACGGCGAAAGCCGTCGCCCTCGGGGCAGCAGAGCCTGGCACAGATATATGGGAATTCTGGATGGGCCGGAAGGAGATAAGGAAGGCGCTCCCAGTAGGCGCAGTGCTCACGTTGTCGGCAGCAGGGAGCGAGATGAGCGATTCGGCGGTGCTGACAGAAGACGGCACGGGACATAAGGCCGGCGTCAATGCAGACGCGATCCGTCCTAAGCTGGCCTTTATGAACCCGGAGCTCACCTATACGATCCCAAGATACCAGGTAGCCTGCGGCGTGGTGGATATATTGATGCACACGCTGGAGAGGTATTTTACGCCGGTGAAGGGCAATGAGCTGACGGATGAGATCGCGGAAGGCCTGATGAGGACTGTTATAAAGAATGGCGAGACCGCCTACAGGGATCAGACAGACTATGACGCCATGAGCGAGCTTATGTGGTGCGGAAGCCTCTCCCACAATGGGCTTACAGGGCTTGGAAGGCCGAAGGATTTTGCTGCTCACAAGCTGGGGCACGGTCTTAGCGGCATGTTCGACAAGGCGCACGGGGCCACTCTGTCCGCCACATGGGGCAGCTGGGCGAGGTATGTGTATCATTTAGACAAAGAGAGGTTCGCACGCTACGGAAGGAAAGTGTGGGGACTTAATATTGAAGATACAGAGGGCGCAGCCATCGCGGCCATTGAGCGGACAGAAGAGTTCTTCCGTTCGCTTCAGATGCCTACTTGTATCGGAGAGCTGGGCGTCGGCGTGCTGCCGGACGAAGTCTTAAGGAAGCTCGCAGACAGCGCCACGAAAGGCGGTACAGTAGAAGTAGCCTGCTTCCGGAAGCTCTCGGCGCAGGATCTGTATGAGATCTACAAAGCGGCCAATCATGAATAAGGCAGACCATTTGAATATTGACTGGAAAAACTTTTACAGAAATATATTTGCCCTTGTCGTCCCTCTGGCTCTTCAGAACCTGATCAATGTAGGCGTTACGGCGACGGACGTGTTCATGCTTGGGCGGGTGGGCGAGGATGTGCTTTCCGGCGCTTCTCTGGCAGGGCAGATCCAGTTCATTATGACGCTGGTGTTTTTTGGGATTACGGCAGGCTGCACGGTCCTGACGGCACAGTACTGGGGAAAGAAAGATACTGATACGATTGAGAAGATACTTGGCATGGGGCTTACGACGGGGCTTCTCGTAGCGCTTGTGTTTGCTGTGCTTGCATTTGCCATCCCGGAGCCGCTGATGAGCATCTTTACTTCCGAGGAGGCGGTCATTGCGGAAGGAGCGAAGTATCTTCGGATCGTGGGCGTATCTTACCTTTTTATGGCTGTGACCCAGGTGTACTTAAATATTATGCGGAGCATTGAGAGGGTCGTAGTGGCGACGGTCGTGTATTTTCTGTCTCTGCTCGTAAATATCGGCGTCAACGGCATCCTTATATTCGGGCTTTTTGGCGCGCCGAGGCTTGAGATCGCGGGTGCGGCCATCGGGACGCTGTGCGCCCGTATGACGGAGACGCTGCTTGTACTTCTCTATGCACAATTTAAAAATAAGATCGTGAGGATAAGGCTCTGCTATCTGTACCGTATAGACCGGCTCCTGTTAAAAGACTATATCCGTTATTCTATGCCGGTGATTATTAACGAGATGCTGTGGGGGCTGGGGACGTCCTGCAACACGGCGGTCATCGGCCACCTGGGGAGCGCGGCTGTGGCGGCTAATTCTGTGGCGCAGGTGGCGAGGCAGCTGGCGCAGGTAGTGGTGTTCGGAATCGGCAACGCTACGGCCATCTGGCTTGGGAAGACGCTGGGGCAGGGGAAGCCGGAGTACGCAAAAGCGTATGCGAAGCGGTTTATGTGGCTGTCGGTGATCTTGGGGGCGTCAGGAGGGCTCCTGATCCTTATCTTCGGCCCTGTGGTGAGCAGCTTCCTCACACTTTCGGCTCAGGCGCAGGAATATCTTCGTTTTATGTTCTTCGTCATGTCGTACTTTGTGATAGGCCAGGCGTTCAATTCTACGGTGATATGTGGGATCCTGCGCTCGGGCGGAGATATTAAGTTCGGGCTGTACATAGACGTCCTGACTATGTGGTGCTGCTCTATACTGATCGGAGCGGTGGCGGCGTTCGTCTTCCACGCGCGCGTGGAAGTCGTGTATGCGATCCTTATGAGCGACGAGATCATTAAGATACCTGTCTGTATATGGAGGTATCGCAAATATAAATGGCTCAATGACGTAACAAGAGAAAAACAAGAGCTGGAAGGAGCGTAGGCAATGATTGTTTTAGGAAAGAAAGATATTGAGGAGCTGGTAGATCTGCAGGAGATGATGGATCAGATCGAAGAAGCGTATCGGATCTTCGGAGCGGGCGATTACTTCATGCCGCCTCGCCCGGTGGTGGAGCACGAGAATAAGACGATGATGTATATGCCATGTTATACAAAAGAGATTATCGGCACAAAGATACTGTCCATCTTCCCGGAGAACAGCAAGCTGGGCCTGCCGTCCATAGACGGCGTCGTCCTTTTGAATGATCTGACGACAGGCTCGCCGCTGGCCGTTATGGACGGACAGTGCGTGACGGCGTACCGGACGGGAGCCGTGGGCGGCGTAGGGATCCGGCATCTGTCGAGAAAGGACTGCCGCACAGTGGGGATCGTGGGCGCAGGGGCGCAAGGGTTCCACCTGGCGCTCTATGCCTGCGCCGCGAGGGACATCCATACGGTGTACGTGTACAACCACAGTGGGCGGGATCTGACGGAATATCTCGCAAAGCTTGAGAAATCTATTGATAACCCGGGCACAAAGGTAGTACAATGTAAGACAGTGGAAGAGTTGGCAAGGAACAGTGAGATCATCTGTACGGCCACGCCTTCCGAGACGCCCGTGCTTCCTGATGATAAGGAGCTTCTGAGAGGGAAGTGTATCATCGCCATCGGCTCTTATACGCCCCACATGCGGGAGATCCCGGATGCGATCTGGGATCTGACGGACAAGGTGTACATCGAGCTTCCCTACGCATGCGAGGAGAGCGGCGATTTAAACCAGCCTATCGAGGAAGGGCGGATCAGTGTGGAAAATACCGTGCTGATGGATCGGTTCCTGGCATCAGGGGCTTCCGAAGAAGAGGCCACGGGAAAGACCACCTATTTTAAATCTGTAGGCATGGGGCTTTTTGACGTGTGCATCGCACAGAAATTATTAGAGAAAGCAAAGGAGAGGTAGATTATGAAAGTAGTAGCGACAGAGAGAGCGCCAAAAGCATTGGGGCCATATTCACAGGGGTATATCCATAACGGGATCTTTTATTCCGCGGGACAGATCCCGATCAACCCGGAGACAGATCAGATAGAGTCTGATACGATCGAGGGACAGACAGAGCAAGTATGTAAGAACATCGCGGCAGTGCTGGAGGCTGCAGGCTCTTCTTATGATAAAGTCATTAAGACGACCTGCTTTTTGGCAGATATGGGCGATTTTGCAGCGTTTAATGAGGTGTATGCGAAGTATTTCACATCCAAGCCGGCAAGGAGCTGCGTGGCAGTGAAGACGCTCCCGAAGAACGTAAAGTGCGAGGTAGAGCTGATCGCGGCAGCCGAGTAGAATGTATGACAAGAGAAAGGAGCTTGTAACATGGAAGAACAGCAGAACGGCTGTAAGCCTTCTGACTGCGCGGGCTGCGCTCATGCAGATACATGCGGGGGCAAGCCTGTAGATTTCAGAAAGCCTGCGAACCAACATTCACATATCAATAAAGTCATCGCGGTAATAAGCGGCAAAGGCGGCGTCGGCAAATCTATGGTGACGGCGTCCCTGGCGCGCATCATGCGGGAGCAGGGATTCTCTGTCGGGATCCTTGACGCGGATATTACAGGGCCGTCTATTCCGAAGATGTACGGTATACACAAGAAAGCAGTGGGGAACGAAGAGGGGATCATGCCCTGCGAGGCGCAGGACGGCACGAAGATCATGTCTGTGAACCTCCTTCTTGAAAATGAATCCGACCCGGTCATCTGGAGAGGCCCGGTAATCGCCAATGTAGTGACACAGTTTTGGACAGATGTCATGTGGGGAGAGCTGGACTATCTCTTCGTGGATATGCCGCCGGGGACCGGGGACGTGCCTCTTACCGTATTCCAGTCGCTCCCGGTAGACGGGGCGGTCATTGTCACATCCCCCCAGGATCTGGTACAGATGATCGTAAAGAAAGCCTATGGGATGGCCAGGCAGATGGATATACCAGTGCTGGGGCTTGTGGAGAACTACAGTTATCTTCTGTGCCCGGACTGCGGCAGGAAGATCTCGGTATTCGGCGTAAGCCATATCGACGAGGCGGCGCAGGAGCTGGGGATCCCGGTCATCGGCAAGATGCCCATTGACCCGGAGCTTGCCGAGGCGGTGGAGAATGAACGGTTCTTTGAAGCTGGGAACAAGTATCTGGCAGACGCGGTAAATAAGATATAGCAGAAGGGGATAAAGAAGATGCGAAGAGGAGAGGGCGCGTGCCTTGTGTGTGGAGGAGCGCTCCTATATGTGGAGAAGGCAGAGGAGATGGAGTGCTCCTTCTGTCATAAAAAGGAGCTAAGCCGCGCGAAATGTAAAGAAGGCCATTATGTCTGCGATGAATGCCATGCAAAAAAAGGCGTGGAAGCCATTATGGGATATTGCAGCAAGACGCGCCTTAAGGATCCGGTCTCTATGCTCTCCGAGATGATGGAGGACCCATATGTGTATATGCACGGGCCGGAGCATCATATTATGGTGGGAGCGGCTCTTATTACGGCGTATTACAATGCGGGCGGTGAAGTCTGCTTAGAAGAGGCGTTGAGCGAGATGAAGGAGCGGGGCGGAAGCTATCCTGGAGGCTCCTGCGGATTCTGGGGCTGCTGCGGAGCGGCGGTGAGCGTGGGCATGTGTATGAGCATCCTTACGAAGTCCACCCCTCTTAGCGGGAAAAGCTGGGGAATCATTAACCGGGCCACAGGGAGGGTGTTGGACGCGATTGGAGAGCTTGGCGGGCCGAGGTGCTGCAAGCGTAATTCTTTTACGGCAGTGAAGGTGGCGGCAGAGCTGTTCGAGGAACATTTCGGGATCCGCCTGGAGGCGCCCGACGCGATCAGATGTAGCTATTCTGAGGAGAACAAGCAATGCATCCGGCGGGCGTGCCCGTATTATGGCGCATCATGCGAAAGCAAGGCATTGTGTGGGGCGGTAGATGGAACAGATTCCTAAAATAAGCAAAAAATAACACTTGACGGAAAGAACATTTGTTCGTATAATTAGTATACAAACAGATGTTCTTTTTGTGTAGAAGGTGGTGTGCAGTATGAGGATCCCAGAAGCGATGTCTGTATATGATAAGCTGAATATACTGACGGACGCGGCAAAGTATGATGTGGCCTGTACTTCCAGCGGCACGAGGAGGAGAGGCGACGGGACCGGCATGGGGAACTGTGAGCAGACCGGGATCTGCCACAGCTTTTCGGCGGACGGGCGATGCATCTCCCTGCTTAAGATCTTGTTTACGAACGAGTGCATTTATGATTGTAAATATTGTATTAACAGGAGGAGCAACGATGTGGCTCGGGCATCTTTCACGCCCGACGAGATATGCAGCCTTACGATGGAGTTTTACCGCAGGAATTATATTGAGGGGCTGTTCTTAAGCTCCGGCATCTTAAAAAGCCCTGACTACACTATGGAGCTGATCTATGCGGCCCTTTTTAAATTAAGGAGAGAGTGTGGGTTTCAAGGGTATATCCATGTGAAGGCCATTCCGGGAGCGAATGAGGAGCTGATCCAGAGAGTGGGGTTCCTGGCGGACAGGATGAGCGTGAACCTGGAGCTGCCGACGGCGGAGAGCCTGAAGCTTCTGGCGCCTCATAAGACAAGGAAGAATATACTGACGCCTATGCGGCTTGTACAGAACCGCATGGAAGAGAACAGGCAGGAGATCGTAGCCTACCGCAATGCGCCCCGCTTCGTTCCGGCAGGGCAGAGCACGCAGATGATCATCGGGGCCACCCCAGAGACGGATTACCAGATTATGAAGGTGGCCGAGTCTCTGTATAAGAGGTTCGCGCTGAAGAGGGTGTTCTACTCTGCGTTTGTCCATGTGAATGAAGATAAGGCGCTTCCGGCGAGGACGGACGAGGGGCCTCCTCTCCTGCGGGAGCATCGGCTCTACCAGGCGGACTGGCTGCTTCGGTACTACCATTTTGAGGCCGACGAGCTCCTTTCCAGGGAGGATCCGAATTTTAACACAGCGTTCGACCCGAAGTGCAATTGGGCGCTTAAGCATCTGGAGCAGTTCCCGGTGGAGATAAACCGGGCGGACTATAAGATGCTTCTGCGCGTCCCGGGCGTCGGCTACAAGTCCGCCGTGAGGATCGTAAAGGCGAGGCGGCTTGGGATGCTTGATTTCACAGATCTTAAGAAGATGGGCGTTGTTCTGAAGCGGGCGATGTATTTTATTACATGCAAAGGGAAGATGATGTACCCTACGAAGATGGAGGAAGATTATATTACGAGGAACCTCCTGAGCGTGAACGAGCGCCTTCCCGAGGAGATAAGGAATATGGGGTATCGTCAGCTGTCTTTATTTGATGATATAAGCTTACGAGGAGGGGCCTTATGAAAAAGATATATGTGTGCAATGACACGGTGACGGGGATCTTCTCTGCTGTCTATGACGCTTGGAAAGCCGGATGGATGGAAGAGGAATGTGGGATAGCGTGCATGGACGCGCTGGAGCAGGAGCTGTTCTGCGAGTATGTACAAAGCGAAGAGTCAGAGAAGAAAGCACAGGCAGTGTGCGCTCTGATCTGGAAGCATATGGGACGGCAGGCGTACTGGGACATTTATCACGCCGCCCTGGCGGAAGACAGAGAGAAAGGAGATGCGATCCTTGGGACGATGCTGGCGGCAAGGCGGCTTCCCGACAGCATGAGGATCATGGAGCATCTGAGCCATCCAAAGGTGGAGAAAGTATTTGAATTAAGCCGTACAGTAGGCGGGGAAGCGCACAGCTATAAGGGGTTCCTGCGGTTTAAGGAATTAGGGAGCGGCGTGCTGTATTCCGAGATAGAGCCGAAGAACCAGATCCTTACCTGTCTGGCCCCTCATTTTTCAAACCGTCTCCCGCTGGAGGATTTTATGATCTATGATAAGTCCCATCAGATGTTCGTTGTCCATGAGGCACAGAAGCAATGGGTGCTTGTGTGGGACGAAGGGTTTGACTTTTCAAAGACGGAAGATGTGTCGGAAAAGGAGCAGGAGTACGCGAAGATGTGGAAAAGCTTCTGCAAGACGATCGCCATAGAGAGCAGGATAAGCCCGAGATGCCAGATGCAGCATCTTCCCCTTCGGTACAGGGAGAACATGACAGAGTTTTCTTCGTGAAGATGATAGAATATCTACAAGTACCCTGTGATGTAGATGATGGATTATTTCGTTGACGGCATAAATAGGATAATTTATACTGGTAAGAAATAAGAAGAGAGAGCGTTACTATAGCTTAGCTGGGGATATTGCACAGGCTGTGAACAGTTCTTTTGAAAGGGATTTTATATTTAGAAAACGGAGAGAAGGTTTAATGGCATGTGATTTTGGATATCACATACTTCAAAAAAGAGGAGGCCTGGCGCAATGGAGCAGCCGATGATCAGGATCTCTGTGCGGGATCTTGTGGAGTTTATCCTGCGCGGAGGGGATATCGACAATCGAACAGCATCAGATAAAGACGCCATGCAGATGGGAAGCCGCATCCACCGCAAGATCCAGAGAAGCATGGGAGCGGGCTATCACGCCGAAGTATCTCTGAAGCATGAGATATGCTGCAAAGGATTCACCCTTCGCATTGAAGGAAGGGCGGACGGGATCATAGAGACGGACAAAGGTATCGTGATCGACGAGATAAAAGGCGTCCTCAAGGATCTGGAGCATCTGGAAGAGCCTGTGGGGACGCATCTTGCCCAGGCAATGTGCTACGCTTACATGTACGCCTCCCAGAAGGAGCTTGAGGAGATTGGCGTACAGATGACTTATTGTCATATGGAGACGGAGGAGATTAAGCGCTTTCAGAAGGTTTATCTCTATGAAGAGCTAAAGGCATGGTTTTTAGATCTGACAGGGAAATATGAGAAATGGGCGCGGTACCAGATCCGTTGGAAGGAGAAGAGGGACGCTTCTATTAAGAAGATAGAATTCCCTTTTTCGTACAGGGAGGGGCAGAGAGATCTGGTCGTGTCAGTGTACAGGACGATACTGCGAAAGAAAAAGCTTTTTATCCAGGCTCCTACAGGAGTGGGAAAGACTATGGCCACGCTGTTCCCGGCAGTAAAAGCAGTTGGAGAAGGGCTGAGCGATAAGATCTTTTATCTGACAGCCAGGACGATTACGCGCACGGTGGCGTGGCAGGCATTTGATACGTTAAAGGAACAGGCGCTCCGCATGAAGGTGCTTGTGCTTACGGCAAAAGAGAAGATATGCTTCTGTGAGGAGGCGGATTGTAATCCTGATTATTGCCCCTATGCGAAAGGGCATTACGACAGGGTGAACGATGCAGTGTATGAGCTTCTCACGACGTCGGATGAGATGAGCAGGGACATTGTGGAGGAGCAGGCGAGAAAATGGCAGGTCTGCCCTTATGAGATGAGCCTTGATGTGTCTACATGGGCGGACGCGGTCGTCTGTGATTACAATTATGTATTTGATCCAGATGCATATCTCCGCCGGTTTTTTGGAGAGGGGAACAGGGGAGGATATCTGTTCCTCATTGATGAAGCTCATAATCTTGTAGAGCGCGGCAGGGAGATGTACAGCGCGGATATATGTAAGGAAGATGTGCTGAAGATAAAGCGTCTCGTAAAGACAGAGGACGTGAAGCTTGCGTCAAGGCTGGAAGAGTGCAACAAACAGCTGCTGGCGCTGAAGCGGGAGTGTGAGGATTACCAGGTGCTTGAGAGCGTGTCCGGCGTTTATCTGAAGCTGTTGAACGTCATGGCAGAGATGGAACGGTTCCTGGACGACCATAAGGGGGAGGAGCTGCGAAAGGAGGCGCTGGAGTTTTATTTTGCGGTGAGAAGGTTCGTGAGCGTTTACGAGAGGGTGGATGAAAGGTATGTGCTGTATTCGGAGCTGGGGCGGGACGGGCATTTCCGGGTGCATCTGTTCTGCGTGGATCCGGCCGGCAATCTTCAGGAATTTCTGGATAAAGGGAACAGCGCGATATTTTTCTCTGCCACGCTGCTTCCGATCCATTATTACAAGAAGCTCTTGAGCACAGAAAAGGACAACTATGCAATTTATGCCCGCTCTCCGTTTGATACGAAAAATAGGCTTCTCCTGGCCGGAAAGGACGTCAGTACAAAGTACACGAGGAGAGGGGAAGAGATGTATCGCCGTTACGCCCGGTATCTTATCGAGGTGGCCGGCGCGAAAGTGGGGAATTATATTGCCTTTTTCCCGTCCTATAGATTTATGGAAGAGGTGTATGAAGAGTTCACGGCGTTGACGGAAGGCAATTCTGAGAGCGCAGAAACCGCTCCCGGATTATCTGAGATCGAGCATGTCATGCAGTCCCAGTACATGTCCGAGGAAGCAAGGGAGATATTTTTAGAGAGCTTCGAGGAGGCAAGGGAACATAGCTTTATGGGATTCTGCGTCATGGGAGGGATCTTTTCAGAAGGGATCGATCTTGCGGAAGATAAGCTGATCGGCGCGGTCATCGTGGGTACAGGACTCCCTCAGGTGTGCAGGGAGCGGGAGATACTGAAAAGCTATTTTGATTCCAGAGGAGAGAGGGGGTTTGACTATGCTTACCTTTATCCGGGGATGAACAAGGTGCTCCAGGCCGCCGGGCGGGTCATACGCACAAGTGAGGACAGGGGCGTCATCCTTCTCCTTGACGAGAGGTTCTATGATCGCAGGTGCCAGGAGACCTTCCCGCGGGAGTGGGAGGATATAAGCGGGTGCAGCGTGGGAGATGTAAGGGAGAAGATGAAGAAGTTCTGGGATAGATAAAAGAGGCAGCGCGCTGCCTCTTTTACCCGGTCTCTCTTTATTCCAGGTCGATCTTCTTTTTCATGATCCAGTATGCCGCTATATACAGAATAACTGAGAATGCGATCGATACGATGCAGGAGAACGACGAGATATCGAAAAAGTAGTTCATGCCGGACACTTCTTTTACAGGATCCATAGCCGTACCAAGAAGGCCCAATATAGCCATACATATGAAGGATGCTATGGAAACGATCGTAGTGATCACGAAATACGCCGCGATAGCCCCAAGCACCCGGTGGTTCGACACCAGCTGTCCGATCGCTATGGAGGCGAAGTAGGTGATGACGCTGGAGACCGCGCTTATAATCATCATTGCCATGAGGATCGCGATTATCGTCCACCAGGACATGTCGGCGTATTCCCCTGTGATGCCCAGCGCTGTGCGGATGAAGCTGTTATTTGCCTTAACCTGGCTGACGACATAGGGGGTCGCTACGACGATGACGATGGACAGTACAGTGACAAGGAAATTCACGATGACCCAAATGCTGCCGGAGATCGTCTTCGCCAACAAGTGCTGCCCGCTGGTGACCGGAAGCGTGCGGGTCAGATATCCCTGTCCGGAGAACAGGTTTTTGTAGAACCGCACTACGATTACGATGGAAGTCGCAAAAGAAGCGGCTGAGACGATTATAAAATAAAGGATTATAAACAGCGTAAACGACAGCATGGCTTCCGTGCTCCTCCAGTCAGTGCCGGCAGATAGGACTGGCCCGGTCAGGAAGGCACGCATCGCCGCGGAAGCCAGAAGGAGGAATGCATGGATCAGGATCAGATAACGGTTCATGGATTTTAAGTCGTATTTTATTAATTTTCCTAACATTTGAACACCTCCCTGAATAACGCGTCTACGGATTTTCTCTGCTGCATACGGATCTCGTCTACAGTGGCGTTTAAAGATACGCGGCCCTGACGGATGAAGACGACCCTGTCCAGGACGTTCTCGATATCGCCGATGAGATGGGTGGAGAGAAGCACGGTAGCGTTGTCGTTGTAATTTGTCAGTATCGTCTTAAGGATATAATCTCTTGCCGCCGGATCCACGCCTCCGATAGGCTCATCCAGGACGTAGAGGGCAGCGTCCCGGCTCATAACAAGGATCAGCTGTACTTTCTCCTGTGTTCCTTTGGACAGGTTCTTAAACCGCGCGTTTACGTCAATGTCCAGATCTTCCAGCATATGGGCCGCCCGTTCCATTATAAAGTTATCATAGAAATCTGCAAAATAGGACAGGATATCTTTTACCTTCATGGACGGATCGAAGTAGGCCCTGTCCGGGAGATACGAGACGATCTTTTTCGTCTCTACGCCCGGCTCCTTGCCGTCGATGAGGATCGTTCCAGAAGTAGGGATAAGAGCGTCGTTAATTAATTTGATCAACGTCGTCTTCCCGCTGCCGTTGGGGCCAAGGAGCCCCACGATCTGCCCGCGCTCCAGCGTAAGGTCCAGATTGTCGAGGGCGTAGAATGCGTCTGTGTATTTTTTCGAAAGGCCTTTACATTCTAATATCGGATTCATATTAAGATTCCTCCTTCACCGCTTTTTTGACGAGCGCCAGCGTCTCGCTGTCTTCAAAGCCTAACTGTTTCATTTTTTCAAAGAACTGTCTGATCTGCTCTGCTGCCAGCTCTGTTTTTAATTGTTTTAACATGTTCTCATCCTCCGTAATAAATCGGCCGCTGGTCCTCTGCGAGTATACAAGCCCGTTCCGCTCCAGCTCCGACAGGGCTTTCTGCATTGTGTTCGGATTCACGGCGGCGTCGAGCGCCAGATCTCTTACCGACGGCAGCTTGTCGCCGGGCCTGTAAACGCCTGACATGATGTCCAGCCGTATCTTCTCCATCAGCTGCACGTAAATAGGGCGGTCATTGTCTAAGTCCCATGGCATAATGGCATCTTCCTTTCTAAAATATTGTTTACAGCTTAATTGTACTATACAAGTAATACAATAATACAAAAGAGGATATTTGTCAAGCCTCAAAAAGAAATTGGAGAGATTGTGGAAATTGTGCTGGAAATGCTGTAAAATGGGCTGTGCAACCAGAAGCTTACATCAAAATCTTTAAAAGCAACACAGAATTTGTAGATTTTACATAGATGGAGCCATACAATAAATCCAACCTTAGAGCGCAGACAAGGAATACATAAAAAGAGAGGTATGAAAATATGAGCTTATTTGGAGAAAATCTGCAATATTACAGGAAACGGGACGGGATGACGCAGGAGCAGCTGGCGGAGAGGCTGGAAGTGTCGCGGCAGACTGTTTCTAAGTGGGAGGCGGGAACGTCTTATGCGGAGATGGAGAAGATATTGCAGCTGTGCGACATATTCTCCTGCGATATGGACACGCTGCTTCGCCGGGACGCGGAAGAAGAGGTGGCGGGAAGAGAGATAAAAGACAATAAAGAGCACAGGGAGCAGATGAAGAGCTTCCGCGCAGGGATCACAGCGGGCGTGGTAATGCTCGTGGCCGGGTGCGCCCTGCGGGAGCTTATCGTCGGGCTGGGGATGAATGAAGATATCGGGAACGTGTCTTTTTGGATCCTGCTTACAGTCGCTATCCTCATCTTTATTGTAAAAGGGATGCAGAACGAGCATTATAAAGAAAAGCATCCGTCCATCTGTGATTTTTATACAGAAGAGGAGAAGGAAGCGTTCGAGAGGAAGTTTCCGGCGTGCATAGCGACAGGCGTAGGGATCCTTTTAATAGGGATGCTCATATTCGGAATGTTCGGAGAGCAGCTTCCATTAAAAGGCGCCATGACAGAGGACTTCTATTATGGGCTGTTCATGGTATGCGCGGCAGTGGCAGCAGGGATCCTCGTATACAGCAGCATGCAGAAAGGCGAGTACGATGTAGAGGCGTACAACCGGGAGAACAGCCCGGCAAGGAAAGAAGCTGATGAAAAAGCAGCCATATGGTACGGTTGTATTATGATAACGGCGACGATCATATTCTTTGTGGCGGGGTTCGTATTCGGCCTGTGGAGAGTGTGCTGGATAGCCTTCCCGATAGGCGGGATGTGCTGTGGGATAGTCTCTCTCGTGATGCAGAGGAAGAGAGGGGACTGATCTTTGCGCCAGAGGATCGGCCTGTCGCGTGCCAGGAGGTTATGGAGGAAATATTTGACATTGGCATGTGATTGTGCTACAATTATATTTAAATCTCAAATACTTAAAAGAAAAGGTTGACATAAATGTATATAAAATATCATAATCTTAGAGAAGAGAAGAGAAGAGAAGAGAAGAGAAGAGAAGAGATAGGGGCTCTTTAAATTCTTTGAAAGCAGCACAGGTAAGCGCACAGAGTTTTTGGACTGGTGCGTTTACCTGTGCTATTTTTGTGGGGAGAGGTAGGAAGAGATGCTGTCGTTAAAAAGATTGATTAGCAGATATATGCATAAGACAGCATGCATTCTGATCGTGTGCATATTTGTCCTGCTTGTATATGTGCAGATAGTGACAGAACAAAAACAGGCGCTTGCAGATGCAGACAGGACATTTTTACAGATAGCGTCCGTGTTGGGGGAGAATCAGCAGGAGCTTGCAGAGATACAGGAGAGATACCGACAGACATGTCTGTACAACGCGAAGGTAGTGTCACGTATTATCGAGGGGAGCCCGGAAGTTCTGGAGAGCGTAGAAGAGCTGAAGAAGATAGCGGAAGAGGCAGAAATTGATGAGATCCACATCTTTGATGAGACAGGGAGGATCTTCGCCGGGACACACCCGGAATACTTAGATTATACGTTTGACTCTGGGGAGCAGATGTCGTTTTTTAAGCCTCTGTTAGAAGATAAGACATTAGAGCTGGTCCAGGGCATCGTGCCGAATACTGCTGAGGCGAAGCTTATGCAATATTCCGCTGTATGGAGCGATAGCGGGAAATACATTGTACAGGTTGGCAGGGAGCCGGTCAACGTTATGGAAGTGACAAAGAAAAACGAGCTGTCTTATATCTTTTCCCTGTTCCGGGTAACGCCGGCATATGACTATTATGCGATAGACGCCGGGAGCGGGACGATTATGGGAGCAACGGCCCTTGAGGCTGTGGGTGCGGATATAGAAGACATCGGACTGGAGAAAGGTGTCCTGCAGGAGGGCCGGAATGGGTTCTATGGGCGTGTCTACGGTAAGATATCCTTCTGTGTATTCCGCAGGACAGGTACGAATTATATAGGGCAGGTGATAGATATCAGCTACTTTTATAAGAAAGTCCTGTCCACATCGCTGTTGGCATTACTGAGCCTTATCACTATCGTGCTTTTCCTGGCAAATGTTGTCACGCGGCATATAAATCAGCATGTAGTGATGAAGATTGGCGAGGTAAATGAAAAACTGGAATCTATTGCTGAGGGGAACCTGGATGAGACGGTAGACGTCCGGGGCAGCGTGGAATTCTCGCAATTGAGCGATTATATTAATTCTATGGTGAAGAGCCTTATATACGATAATAAAAAGATGTCTTATGTGCTGAGCAGGACGAATATTTATATTGGTACATACGAATACGACAGGCATTTAAAGAAAATATGCTATACGGAATATATCCCTAAGATATTGTCTGTGGGATATGAAAGAATGGAGGAGCTGGCGTCAAGCCCGGAAGAGTTTACTGCATTCCTGGAAGGGATAAAGGAGCATCCAGTGGAAAATGAACAGGGAGTCTATAAGCATGGAGATCAGTATGTGCGCCTGGAAGAGATGAAGAGCGACGGGGAGATAGTATTCGGAGTCGCAGTTGATGTGACAGTGGAGACGCAAAGAAGGATAGAGATTGAAAAAGAAAGAGACCTGGACGTCTTAACACACCTGTACAACAGGCGAGGGCTTGATCTGAGCCTGGCGCAATTATTTTCCAGTCCGGAAAGCCTTGGCTACAGCGCTGTCGTTATGATAGACGCCGACGGGCTCAAAGAGGTCAACGATACTTATGGGCACGAAAAAGGAGACATATACTTAAAGGGGATTGGCCAGGCTATAGCCCAAATGGGGACAAAGGACAGCGTCGCGGCAAGGCAGGGAGGAGATGAGTTCGTACTGTTCCTGTATGGCTATGACAGCCAGGAAGAGCTTATGTATGACATAAGGTCGCTAGAAGATATGCAATCCGGCCGCTTTATTACTTTAGATAAGGAAAGCAGCGTCCCGCTCCGCTTCTCCTTTGGCTATTGCCAGGTAGATGGAGAGACGGACTATGAGGCGCTGCTCAGAGAAGCAGATGAAAAAATGTACAAGAATAAGCAGGCGAGGAAAGGGGCTACCCCATATACCCAGCCACGATCTCGTTGACCAGCTTGCCGTCTGCCTTTCCTTTTACTTTCGGCATCAGGGATTTCATGATCCGGCCCTTATCCTTTGCACAGGGAGCGTCGATGGACAGCTCTTTGAGGGTGGCCTCGATCGCTTCCTTTATCTCTGCCTCATCCATCATCTTCGGGGCATACTGCTCTAAGACGGCCAGACGCTTCGTACATTCGTCGATGATATCGGCGCGGTCGGCGGGGGCCATCTCCAGAGTCTCTTTTGTCTGTTTAATCTCTTTTAAGACGACCTGCACCTCCTCCTCGGGGGTCAGGTCTTCCCTCTTGTCTATCGCTTTATTCTTAAGCGCGGCAAGGAGAAGGGATAAAGTCTCTTTTGTCCCTTTATCGCCTGCTTTCATAGCGGCTACCATGGCGCTTCTTACTTCTTCGATCTTACTCATATCTTTGTTCCTCCTTTTATGAAATATGTCGGCTTTTTCAGATTATTATACAGGATTAAAAAGAGAATATCCAGAGCCGCGGTATAAAATTCCTACGTTTACAGATACTAACAGAAACTCAAGCTTAAGATGGAGGGATTTCTATATGAAGGCAACAGGAATTGTCAGAAGGATAGATGATCTGGGGAGAGTCGTGATCCCGAAAGAGATACGCAGGACCCTTCGGATCCGCGAGGGCGACCCGTTGGAGATATTTACAGACAGGGAAGGAGAGATCATCCTGAAGAAATATTCACCGATCGGGGAGCTGTCTGTATTTGCGAAGCAGTATGCGGACAGCCTCTCCCAGACTATGGGCTGCCTTGTCTGCGTCTGCGACATGGATCAGGTCATCGCGGCGTCGGGGAGCGGGAAGAAAGAGGTACAGGAGAGGTACATCAGCAAGCCGCTCCAGAGGGAGCTGGAAGACAGGAGCACGGTCCTTGCGGCAAAAGGGGATAAGAAATATGTGAAGGTCATCGCCGACCAGGAGGAGGAATATGAATATGAAGTGATCACGCCGATCATCTGCGAGGGCGACGTCATTGGAGGAGTGCTGCTCCTTACGAGAGAGGATAAGGCGAAGTTCGGCAATCTTGAGCAGAAGATGGCGGCCTGTGCGGCGTCATTTCTCGGAAGGCAGATGGAGCAGTAAGAAAAGGAAGAGGGCAGGGGAATAAAACAAAGCGTTCCGGCATACCTTGTGATAGACAAGGGAGGGATGCGTATGGAGAGACGGATAAAAAAGGATTCTAAAGTAATGTGGGTATTAAAAGCCCTTCTGGCTGCTTATATCGTTACCGGGATATTGCTTCTTGTACTGACGGTCTTCATGTATAAGCTGGAGATGAGCGAGAAAGTGATCTCAGCCGCCATCGTGGGGGTATATCTCCTGTCTACGCTGATTGGGGGCATTATCATCGGGAAGCTATCGAGGGTGAAGCGCTTTCTGTGGGGGATGGGGCTTGGCGTGGCTTATTTCGGCCTTCTGCTTTTGATCACGCTTGGCGTGTACCGGGATCTTAACGGGGACGCGGCCCACTTGCTGACCACGTTTATCCTGTGTGCCGGAGGAGGCATGGGAGGAGGGATGCTGTCATAAGGATTTGTCGAAAAACCATTGCGAAACCCTCTAAAAGATGGTATAATGGCTAAAGTTAAGCAAAATCAAGGAGGGATTGTTTCGATGAAGCACATAAAGACGTTAAATACACAGACTCTTAACAATACAGTGAAGAAAAGCGGATGCGGCGAGTGCCAGACATCTTGTCAGTCAGCGTGTAAGACTTCCTGCACAGTAGGGAACCAGACTTGCGAGCAGAAGAGATAGCGGAAGATTATAAGTGATGCTTAAGAGACAGCGGTCTTAGGGTCGCTGTTTCTTGTTGTTAATCTTCTTAGCTTTGGGAGGAAATGCTTTGGTACATCAATATAAGAATCATGGATATAACATCGTTCTTGACGTGTACAGCGGTTCTGTCCATGTGGTGGACGACCTTTGCTATGATGTGATAGGGTCGCTGAACGCGCAGGATGAAGAGCATACGAAGGAGACGCTTGCCGCGCCGGAGACGATGGCGCTCCTTAAGGAAAGGCTGGGGGCTTCGTACGAAGAGGAGGAGCTTACGGATGCGCTTGCGGAGATCATGGAGCTTACGGACGCAGGGCGGCTCTTTACAAAAGATGAGTTCGAGGGCATGACGGAGATAGTGAGAGAGCGGAAGACTGTAGTGAAAGCTCTGTGCCTTCATATCGCCCACGACTGTAACCTTGCCTGCAGATATTGTTTTGCAGAGGAGGGCGAGTACCACGGGAGAAGGGCTCTCATGAGCTATGAAGTGGGAAAGAAAGCGCTGGACTTCCTCATTGCGAATTCCGGCAGCCGCCGGAACTTGGAAGTGGATTTCTTCGGCGGGGAGCCGCTTATGAACTGGCAGGTCGTGAAAGACCTTGTGGCGTATGGAAGGGAACAGGAAAAGATCTACGATAAGCGTTTCCGCTTTACCGTGACTACGAACGGCGTGCTTTTAAACGACGAGATCCAGGAGTTCATAAACAAGGAGATGGACAACGTAGTATTAAGCCTTGACGGGCGAAAGGAGATCAATGACGCTATGCGCCCGTTCCGCAGCGGCAAAGGAAGCTACGATCTGATCGTGCCGAAGTTCCAGAAGCTTGCCAGAAGCAGGAGACAGGAGAAATATTATATCCGCGGCACGTTTACGAGGAACAACCTGGATTTTGGCGAGGATGTCCTTCATTTCGCGCAGCTGGGCTTTAAGCAGATCTCCATGGAGCCGGTAGTGGGGGATGAGAGCGATCCCTATGCGATACGGGAAGAGGATATCCCGGCAATCAAAGAAGAGTATGACCGCCTTGCGGAGATTATGATCGAGAAAGAGAAGAAGGGGGAGGGCTTTACCTTCTTCCACTTCATGATAGATCTGGACGGAGGGCCGTGCGTGGCGAAGCGCTTGTCCGGATGCGGCTCAGGTACGGAGTACCTGGCGGTGACCCCGTGGGGGGATCTGTACCCGTGCCATCAGTTCGTCGGCCAGGAAGAGTTCCTTATGGGGAATGTGGACGAGGGCATCGTAAAGCCGGAGATCGCGGATGCGTTCAGAAGCTGCAGCGTGTACTCCAAGGAGAAGTGCAGAGGCTGTTTTGCGAAATTCTATTGCAGCGGAGGCTGTATGGCCAACGCCCACCATTTCCATGGAACGATACATAACACCTATGATATTGGCTGCGAGATGCAGAGGAAGCGCGTAGAATGCGCGATTATGATGAAAGCGGCGCTGGCGGGCATATAACAGGTGATAAGAAAGGAAGAAAAGATTACGATGAAGAAGAGCAGAGGGATGATAAGCCTGATCTTGACCGCGGCCCTGATCGGCCTTTTAGGATTTACGACGGTCGTTGGATTTGGCGAGAGCCGCAGCGGTTCGGCAAGAAATATTAAATTAGGCCTTGACCTTGCCGGCGGCGTCAGCATTACGTACCAGGTGAAAGATAAAAACGCTTCCGAGGAGGATATGAGCGACACGGTCTACAAGCTGCAGAAGCGTGTAGAGCAGTACAGCACGGAGTCCAGCGTGTACCGCGAAGGAGACGACAGGATCAATATTGAGATCCCGGGCGTGTCCAACGCCAATGACATCTTAGATGAGCTGGGGCAGCCAGGCTCCCTGTACTTTATCGCGGAGAAAGGGAGCGACGGATCTGCCAATTACTCTCAGACGGGCTTTACGGGAGATGTGGGGCAGGATTATAAGCTGAATAAGACGATCGAGGAGCTGGAGGAGGACGGTTCGCTCATCCTTGCAGGGAATGATGTGAAAGGAGCCCAGGCGGGCTCCAGAGAGAATCAGACGACAAGGCAGAACGAGTATGTCGTCAGCCTTACATTTACGGACGAGGGCGCTGAGAAGTTCGCGGAAGCGACGACCGCGGCGGCGGAGACGAAAGACAGCATCGGCATATACTATGACGGGGCTTTTGCCAGCGTGGCCACCGTGCGGGAGCCGATCAAGAACGGGCAGGCAGAGATCAGCGGCAACATGACGTTTGAGGAGGCGGACGTCCTTGCCTCCACGATCCGTATCGGCGGGCTTAAGCTGGAGCTTACAGAGCTTCGCTCGAATGTCGTAGGGGCGCAGCTTGGGGAGCAGGCTATCAGCACCAGCTTAAAGGCCGGTGTCATCGGCCTGGCGATCGTGTTCTTGTTCATGATATTCGTATACTATCTGCCGGGGCTTGCGGCGAGCCTTGCACTTGTCATCTATACTGGGCTTGTGCTTGTGATACTGAATGCATTTGAAGTCACTTTGACGCTGCCGGGCATTGCGGGCATCATCCTTGGCATTGGTATGGCGGTGGACGCCAACGTTATTATCTTTGCCCGTGTAAAGGAAGAGATGGCGCGGGGCAAAAGCGTCCGCAATTCTCTTAAGACAGGGTTCCAGAAAGCGCTGTCCGCGATCGTGGACGGGAATATTACGACGCTCATCGCCGCGCTTGTGCTGTGGGTCATGGGATCCGGCACAGTGAAAGGCTTCGCGCAGACGCTGGGGATCGGTATTATCGTCTCTATGTTCACAGCGCTTGTGATTACGCGTATGATCGTGTATGCGTTCTATGCAGTGGGGCTTCGCAGTGAGAAGCTCTATTGCAGGCCGGCCAAAGAGCGCGGGGCTATTGATTTCCTCTCCAAAAGAAAGGTATTTTTTGCAGCTTCCCTTCTTGTGATCGTGATCGGAGGAGGGATCATCGGGGCCAACGCGGCAGGAGGCAGAGGCGCGTTCGCGTACAGCCTGGAGTTCGAAGGCGGTACGGCTACCAATGTAACATTTAACGAAGACTATTCGATTGAAGAGATCGATGAGAAGATCGTCCCTGTCGTGGAGGAAGTGACAGGGGACGCCAATGTGCAGACTCAGAAAGTGACAGGGACGAACCAGGTCATTATTAAGACGGTCACGCTGGAGCTCTCAGAGCGCGAGGCGTTAAATGCGGCTCTGGCAGAAGGCTTCGGGGTAGATGAGGCGCAGATCACAGCGGAGAATATCAGCTCTACAGTGAGCAGCGAGATGAGAAAGGACGCGATCATCGCAGTGATCCTGGCAACGATCTGTATGCTCCTGTACATCTGGTTCCGGTTCAAGGACATCCGTTTCGCGACGAGCGCGGTGGCGGCCCTCCTTCATGACGTGCTGGTCGTACTTGCATTCTACGGCGTTGCAAGGATATCTGTCGGGAACACATTTATCGCATGTATGCTGACCATTGTAGGCTACTCGATCAATGCGACTATCGTTATCTTTGACCGTATACGTGAAGAGCTGCATTACGCAGGATCAAGAGCGGATCTGAAAGAGCTGGTGAATAAGAGCATTACGCAGACTCTGACAAGGAGCATCTACACGTCTCTGACGACCTTTGTCATGGTGGCGGTACTCTTTGTTATGGGAGTAAGCTCTATCAGAGAATTCGCGCTGCCGCTTATGGCGGGCATCGTATGCGGGGCATATTCGTCTGTCTGCATTACCGGCGCGCTCTGGTATGTGATGAAGAAGAGGTTTGTAAAGGAATAGGCAGGAGGGTATCTGAGGATTCCTTCTGACGATGAGGCGGTGACCGGGCCTGTAGCCTGGTTGCCGTTCTTGGCTTATGGGGGCGGATATGGAGCAATGGGTAATTTTAAGAAAAGGCGCTGATTTTGAAGAGATCGGCAGAAAATATGGGATCAGCCCGAGACTGGCGTCTCTTATACGCAACCGGGAGGTGATAGGGGACCGGGACGTCGATCTGTATCTGAACGGCACGGTCGCAGACCTTGCAGACGGTATGATGCTGAAGGATATGGACAGGGCGGTGGGAATCCTGCTTGAGAAGATCCGGGAGGATAAGAAGATCCGGGTGATCGGGGACTATGATATCGACGGCGTGAACGCCGCCTATATACTGCTGGAAGGGCTGGAGGCTCTCGGAGCTTCGGTGGACAGCGATATCCCTGACCGGAAGAAAGACGGGTACGGGCTGAACGTCCGGCTGATCGAGCGTGCTTCCAAGGAGGGGGTAGACACGATCATTACATGTGACAACGGAATTGCGGCGGCAGAGGAGATCGCGTATGGGAAGAGCCTTGGAATGACGGTGATCGTGACAGATCATCACGAAGTGCCCTACGAGGAGGCGGGTGGAGAGAGACGTCCTATCCTGCCGCCTGCCGACGCGGTCGTGGATCCAAAACAGGAAGGGTGCCCTTATCCGTTCAAGGGGCTGTGCGGCGCGGCGGTCGCCTACAAGCTGGTGGAGGCGCTTTACGAGGCATCCGGGCGCGACGCTGAAGATCTGGATTATCTGATCGAGAATGTGGCGATCGCCACAGTGGGCGATGTAATGGACTTGACCGGGGAGAACCGGATATTTGTAAAAGAGGGGCTGCAGATGTTAAAGCGCACGTCGAATCCGGGGCTTAAAGCGCTGATCGAATGTACGGGGCTTAAGAAGGACGGCATCCGGGCGTACCATGTCGGGTTCGTGCTGGGGCCATGCTTAAATGCCGGAGGAAGGCTTGACACGGCCAGGCGCGCCCTCGCCCTTCTGCGTGTCCGAGATGAGCGGGAGGCGCGCGTGCTGGCGGCGGACTTAAAAGCTCTCAATGACAGCCGTAAAGCTATGACAATACGGGCGGTAGAACAGGCGGCCTCCCAGGCAGAGGAGAGGTGCGGGAAAGGAGAGAAGGTGCTTGTGCTCTATCTTCCTGACTGTCATGAGAGCCTGGCGGGGATCGTGGCAGGGAGAGTGCGGGAGAGGTTTGGCAGGCCGGTGTTCGTACTGACGGACGCGGAAGAAGGGGTAAAAGGTTCCGGGCGCTCCATTGATGCATATCCTATGTATGAAGAGCTGACAAAGTGTAAAGAATTATTTACAAAATACGGCGGCCATCGGCTGGCGGCCGGCGTATCTATGGAGAAAGAGAAGATTGATCTGTTCCGGCGCACAGTAAATGAGAGATGTACGTTAAGTGAGAAGGAGATGGCCGAGAAAGTCGTTATAGACATGGAGATGCCTTTTTCCGCTGTGACGGGGAAGCTGGTAGAAGAGCTGTCCCTTCTGGAGCCTTTTGGGAAAGGCAATACGAGACCGGTGTTCGCAGGGCGCTCCATCGCTTTTACGGACGTCCGCGTGATCGGGAAGGACCGCAATGTCATAAAAGCGAGGGCGGCAGACGCGCAAGGCTCCTGCCTGCCTGCAGTGTACTTTGGGGATGTAGATGATTTCCGGCAGAAGCTAAGAGACGGCGGCGGGAAGCTTACGGTTACATACTATCCGGAGATAAATGAATACAGAGGAGAACGGTCGCTTCAAGTCGTGATTACGCACTATATGTAGAAATATTTGAAAATCTGACGGATTAGTGCTATACTGTTGAACAGATTATTAAGAGAGGAAAGGAGGCAATAATATGTCAGATAAGGTTACGACGTATGAATCTTTCGATAACCGTATCGCGCCTGAGGCATTGATGCGGGATCCGAGAGAGGGGCTTGAGATCGTGGACGGCCATGCCGTAAAAGCGCCGGATGATTATGAGAGCCCGGATAAGCTGTATGACATGTTAATTGCCCGTATACGCAAATATCATCCGTCTACCGATGTGAGCATGATCCGAAAGGCCTACGAGCTGGCAAAAGATGCTCATGGAAGCCAGAGGCGCAAATCCGGGGAGCCATATATCGTCCATCCGCTCTGGGTGGCGATCATCCTCGCCGATCTGGAGATGGATAAGGAGACCATTATTGCGGCGATGCTGCATGACGTGGTGGAGGATACGCAGATCAGCGAAGCAGAGATAAGCGAGATGTTCGGGGAAGAGGTGGCGCTGCTCGTAGACGGTGTTACGAAGCTGGGACAGCTGTCTTATTCTTCAGATAAATTAGAAGTGCAGGCAGAGAACCTGCGTAAGATGTTCCTTGCTATGGCGAAAGATATCCGGGTCATCATTATTAAGCTGGCGGACCGCCTGCACAATATGCGGACGCTCCAGTTCATGACGCCCGCGAAGCAGAAGGAGAAGGCGAAAGAGACGATGGATATCTATGCCCCCATCGCCCAGCGGCTTGGGATATCCAAGATCAAGACAGAGCTTGACGACCTGGCTCTTGAGTATTCCCAGCCGGAGACATTCTTCGAGCTTGTGCAGCAGATTAACGACCGTAAGATGGAGCGGGAGGAGTTCGTACAGCAGATCGTGGAAGAGGTAGAGAAGCATATGAAGAACGCGCACATCAAAGCGGAGGTAAGCGGGCGTGTGAAGCATTTCTTCAGTATTTATAAAAAGATGGTCAACCAGGACAAGACGGTGGATCAGATCTACGACCTCTTTGCAGTGCGGATCATCGTAGGCTCTGTGAAAGACTGCTACGCGGCTCTTGGCGTCATCCACGAGCTGTATACGCCCGTGCCGGGGCGCTTCAAAGATTATATCGCCATGCCTAAGCCGAACATGTACCAGTCCCTTCATACGACGCTTATGAGCTCGGTAGGGCAGCCGTTTGAGATACAGATCCGAACGGAAGAGATGCACAAGACGGCGGAGTACGGGATCGCCGCCCACTGGAAGTATAAGGAGACCGGCGACAGCAGGAAGAGCGTGGCGACACAGGAAGAAGAGAAGCTAAGCTGGCTCAGGCAGATACTGGAGTGGCAGAGGGACATGTCGGATAACCGGGAGTTCCTAAGCCTGATCAAAGGAGATCTGGATCTGTTCGTGGAGGATGTGTACTGCTTCACGCCCCAGGGAGATGTGAAGAACCTTCCCCAGGGATCCACGCCCATTGATTTTGCCTACGCCATCCACAGCGCGGTTGGGAATAAGATGGTCGGCGCGAGGGTGAACGGCAAGCTGGTGCCGATCGGGTATAAGATACAGAACGGGGACAGGATCGAGATACTGACATCCCAGAATTCGAAAGGCCCAAGCCGCGATTGGCTGGGCATTGTGAAGAGCACACAGGCGAAGAATAAGATAAACCAGTGGTTCAAGAAGGAATTTAAAGAAGAGAATATTATCCGGGGCAAAGAGATGATCGCGGCTTATTGCAGAGCAAAATCTATCACTTTGTCTGACGTGATGCAGCCGAAGTACCAGGAGATCGTACAGATGAAATACGGCTTCCGGGACTGGGAGGCCGTTCTGGCAGCAGTTGGGCACGGCGGGCTGAAAGAGGGCCAGGTCGTAAACCGCCTCGCAGAAGAGTACGGGAAGGATCACAAGCAGGAGATTACAGATGAATCCGTCCTGGAGCGTGTGGCGGAAGCATCGAGGAATAAGGTGCATATCGCCAAGTCTAAGAGCGGTATTGTCGTAAAGGGCATCGACGACATGGCGGTGCGGTTCTCCCGGTGCTGTAACCCTGTCCCGGGCGATGAGATCGTCGGGTTCGTGACCCGCGGGCGGGGAATGACGATCCACCGCACAGACTGCGTGAACATGCTCCATCTCACGGAGGCTGAGAGAGCGCGGCTCATTACGGTGGAATGGGAGAACAATGTAGCGAAGAATGAGGAAGGCCGCTATCTGGCAGAGATAAAGATCTACGCTACGGACAGACAGGGGCTTATCCTGGATATCTCCAGGATTTTTACAGAGGCGGAAGTGGATGTAAAAAGTATGAACGTCCGCACGAGCAAGCAGGGGACGGCCACCATTGAGACGGGGTTCATCGTCTGCGGCAGAGAGCAGCTCTCCAGGCTGATCGCAAAGATGCGCCAGCTTGAGGAAGTGATAGACATTGAGAGGACCACAGGATAGGAAGGAAAAGGAGCCGGTATTTTTATGAAGGTAGAGAAGATCCCCGTGGGGATATTAGGAACGAACTGCTATCTCGCGATCAATGAGGAGACGAAAGAGATCGTCATTATCGACCCAGGCGGAGCGTCGAAGCGTCTGGAAGGCCATATAGAGGCAGAGGGCTATAAGCCCCAGGCGATCCTCCTCACCCATGGGCATTTTGATCACATTATGGGGATAGACGCTCTTTTGGGAAAGTGGGAGATGCCGGTGTATGTCCACGAGGATGACGCGGACGTTATGAATGACGCGAGGCTTAATTTGTCCGCGTCCTATACGCCGGGCTACACATTTTCGGGGGCAGAGTGTTTAAAAGACGGTCAGGAGCTTCATTTCGCAGGGTATGATTTTAAGGCCATACACACGCCGGGACATACAAGAGGGGGCGTCTGCTACTATGTCGAGGATGAGGGCGTGCTTTTCAGCGGCGATACGCTGTTCCAGAACTCTGTAGGCCGGACGGATTTTGTAGGTAGCAGCATGTTGGATCTGGTGGCCTCTATCCGTGAGAGGTTATTTGTGCTGCCGGATGAGACGTATGTCTGTCCGGGGCATTCCGGGGAGACGACGATCGGACATGAGAAGGCACATAATCCATTTGTGTAGGCCGGGAGCGCAGGAGGCTTTAGACGGAAAGGTTGGGTATGATCGAGGTTATATGTGGCAAGGAAGCTTATATTTATAATGCATATCATATGGTAAAGGCTTTTTATCCGGCGCAGGAAGTCGTTCCTCGCGTGGAGGGAAAAGCCTCTAATTATGTAACGGTGAAGCTCGAAGACGGGACTGTGACGGAAGACGGAGCGCCCGCGCTATACCGCGCGCTGTGCGAGCGGACTGGGCGGGAGCTTGCCTGGGGGATGCTGACAGGCGTGCGGCCGACGAAGCTTGCTATGGCAAAGCTTGAGAAGGGGGTGGGGGAGGAAGCGTTCGTCTCCTGGTTCCGGGACAATTATTTTGTCAGCGGCGAGAAGGCGAGGCTGGCGTGGAAGATCGCGAAGAAGGAGAAGGCGCTGCTCGACAGGCTTGATAAAGAAGACGGCTACAGCCTCTATGTGGGGATCCCGTTCTGCCCGACGGTGTGTACATATTGTTCGTTCAGCTCCGGCGCGCTCGCAGACTGGGCGGGCAAAGTGGAGGATTATCTCTTAGCTCTATTAAAAGAATTGCGGGCTGTGGCAGAGATGTCGGCAGATAAGAAGCTCAACACTATATACATCGGCGGGGGGACGCCTACGACGCTTGAAGCCGCCCAGCTGGAAAGGCTTCTGTCCTGCATTGATGAGAATTTTGACAGAGAGCATGTGCTGGAATATACTGTGGAGGCGGGGAGGCCGGACAGCATTACAAAAGAGAAGCTAGGAGTGATGAAGCGCCACAATGTCACAAGGATCTCTGTCAATCCCCAGAGCATGCAGCAGAAGACTCTCGACGCTATCGGCAGGAAGCACACAGTGGAGGACGTGTATGAGGCGTACCGGCTGGCGCGTGCGGCCGGCTTTGAGAATATTAATATGGATCTGATCGCCGGGCTTCCGGGGGAGAGCCTGGCCGACATGGAGCATACGCTGGCCCAGATAAGGGCGCTTGCGCCGGACAGCCTGACCGTACATTCCCTCGCCATTAAGCGGGCGGCAAAGATGGGACAGGAGAAGTACGGCGGAGTATGCGAGGATATAGGCGGGATGATCCTGGCGGCCGCTAAGGCGGCGGAAGATATGGGGATGGAGCCTTATTATATGTACAGGCAGAAGAATATCGCAGGGAATTTTGAAAATGTGGGCTATGCAAAGGTTGACAAAGCCGGAATATACAATATACTTATTATGGAGGAAAAGCAATCCATCGTTGCCGCAGGGGCGGGGGCTTCCACGAAGATCGTGCTGAAGGAGCCGATCCTAAGCCCGTCGGATCCGAAAAAGAAGGCGACCCTTATGCGGCTTGAGAATGTGAAAGCGATCGACGCGTACATTGTGCGCGTCGACGAGATGATAGAACGAAAAGGAGAATGGTTATGGCGTTAAAGAAGAAGCCTGTCACGGGCATGAAGGATATGATGCCCCGTGAGATGGAGATCCGGGATTATGTGATCTGGCTGATCAAAGACACTTACAAGACATTTGGCTTTGTGTCCATGGAGACGCCCTGCGTAGAACATATTGAGAACCTGTGCAGCAAGCAGGGCGGGGACAATGAGAAGCTGATCTTCAAGATTATGAAGCGGGGAGAGAAGCTGCGGATCGGCGAGGCCAAAGAGGAGAACGATCTGGCGGACAGCGGCCTGCGCTATGATCTGACTGTGCCGCTGGCAAGATATTATGCGAATCATGCCAATGAATTACCGTCGCCGTTCAAAGCGCTCCAGATCGGGAATGTGTGGCGTGCGGACCGCCCGCAGAAAGGGCGCTTCCGCCAGTTCATGCAGTGCGACATCGACATTCTGGGAGAGGGCGGGAGCCTGGCAGAGATAGAGCTGATCCTTGCTACGACGGCCATGCTTGGGAAGCTTGGCTTTCGGAACTTTACTGTTTGCTTAAATGACCGGGAGATCTTAAAGGCTATGGCGGCCTACAGCGGATTTCGGGAGGAGGATTACGACGACGTATTCATTATTTTAGATAAGCTGGACAAAATCGGCGCCAAAGAAGTGGGAGAGGAGCTGCGAAGCCTCGGCTATAAAGAGGAGACGGCGAGAGCCTATCTGGATCTGTTCGAGGCAGTACCTGACGGGCTTGATGGCGTCTGCTATCTGAAAGAGAGGCTGGGGGATCATTTGAGCAGCGACATTGCCGACCGAATGGAGACGATCATCGCCAGTGTGGAGGCGGCAAAAGAATGTGAGTTCCGCCTGCGGTTCGACCCTACGCTTGTGCGCGGCCAGTCTTATTATACCGGGACCATCTTCGAAGTGGCGATGGATGATTTCGGCGGCTCTGTAGCGGGAGGCGGGCGCTATGACAAGATGATCGGGAAGTTTACAGGACAGGACACGCCTGCCTGCGGGTTCTCGATTGGGTTCGAGCGGATCGTCATGCTCCTTCTGGAGAATGGGTATGAAGTTCCTAAAAAGGGGGCGAAGAAGGCGTACCTTCTTGACAAGCAGCTGTCAAAAGAAGGCATGCTGGACGTGCTGTCACGGGCAAAGGAAGAACGGGAAGCAGGAAGACAGGTGCTGGTCGTAAATATGAAGAAGAATAAGAAATTCCAGAAAGAACAGCTGGCAGAAGAAGGCTATGAAGAAATAGAGGAAATAAGGAGATAAGCTATGGCAGAGTCAATGAAAGGATTAAAGAGGACGCACAGGTGCGCCCAGCTGAGCGCCGCGGATATCGGCGGCACGGCTACGATTATGGGATGGGTGCAGAAGAACCGCAACAAAGGCGGGCTTGTATTCGTGGATGTAAGAGACCGTTCTGGAATCATCCAGGTCGTGTTCGAAGAGGGGAGATGCGCGGCGGCGCTGATCGAGAAAGCGGCCAGCCTTCGCGCGGAGTATGTAGTGGCTGTCGTCGGTAAGGTGGAGAAGCGTTCCGGCGCGGTGAATGAGAACATTGCCACCGGTGAGATCGAGATCGTCCCGGAGGAGCTTCGGATCCTTTCAGAATCTGAGACGCCTCCATTCCCTATTGAAGAGAATTCGAAGACGAAAGAAGAGCTTCGCCTGAAATACCGTTATCTGGATATAAGGCGTCCGGATATGCAGCGGAACCTTATGATGCGGAGCAAGGCGGCGACGCTGACCCGTAAGTTCCTGGATGAAGAGGGCTTCTTAGAGATCGAGACGCCGATCTTAATCGGGAGCACGCCGGAGGGAGCAAGAGATTACCTTGTGCCAAGCCGGGTACATCAAGGCTATTTCTATGCCCTCCCACAGTCGCCGCAGATCTTCAAGCAGCTTTTGATGTGCGCCGGGTGCGACCGCTATTTCCAGATCGCGAAATGCTTCCGCGACGAGGATCTGCGCTCGGACAGGCAGCCGGAGTTCACACAGATCGATATGGAGCTGTCTTTTGTGGATGTAGACGACGTTATTGACGTGAACGAGCGTCTTCTTGCGAGATTATTCAAAGAGATATTAGGAGTGGAAGTCCCGCTTCCGATCCAGCGGATGACATGGCAGGAGGCTATGGACCGCTACGGCTCTGACAAGCCGGACGTCCGTTTCGGAATGGAGCTTACAGATGTGACGGACGCAGTGAAGGATTGTGAGTTCGCTGTATTTAAAGGCGCCATCGAGAATGGCGGGAGCGTGCGCGGCATCAATGCCAAAGGGCAGGGAGCGATGCCGAGGAAGAAGATCGATAAGCTTGTGGATCTTGCAAAGACATACGGCGCGAAAGGGCTTGCGTACATTGCTATCCAGGAGGATGGCTCTGTGAAATCCTCTTTTGCGAAATTTATGAAAGAGGAAGAGATATGTGCGCTGATCCGCGCCATGGACGGCGAGGACGGCGACCTGCTCCTCTTTGCGGCGGATCAGGATAAAGTCGTGTGGGACGTGCTGGGCGCCCTTCGTCTGGAGCTTGCGCGACAGCTTTCGCTTCTGGATAAGAATGAGTATAAATTCCTGTGGATCACCGAATTCCCGCTTCTTGAGTGGAGCGAGGAGCAGGGCAGGTTCGTGGCGATGCACCACCCGTTCACAATGCCGATGGAGGAAGATCTCCCGTACATCGACAGTGATCCGGGAAGAGTGCGGGCAAAGGCTTATGATATTACCCTTAACGGACAGGAGATCGGCGGCGGGAGCGTGCGTATATTCGATCCAGAGATCCAGAGCAAGATGTTCGAGATCCTTGGCTTTACGAAAGAGCAGGCGCAGGAGCAGTTCGGCTTCCTTCTTACCGCGTTTAAGTACGGCGTCCCGCCCCATGCAGGGCTGGCGTACGGCCTTGACCGTCTGGCGATGCTTATGGCGAAAGAGGACAGCATCCGCGACGTTATCGCATTCCCGAAGATAAAGGACGCCTCCGATCTTATGACAGAGGCGCCCACAAAGGTGGATCCGAAGCAGCTGGAAGAGCTGGGGCTTATGATCAGGGACGAAGAGGATTAATCTTCATTGTCTGTCCGTATCTTGTCCTGTACGTCAGGATCAAATCGGCCTGCCCGGAGCATGGCGATCTCATAGCCATAAGGGGCGTAAGATTTCTTCTCGCTTATGCGGGATGGTATATAGGGAGTCTCAAGTATTTTCGGTACGTGTTCAAAATCTTTGTGGCATACGATATAGGAGAGGGCGTCGAACCCGATCTCACCGAAGCCCACATTGGCGTGCCGATCCTTGGAGGCTCCTTTTACATTTTTACTGTCGTTGATATGGAAGACGGCGATCTGATCTTTACCAAGAAGACGATCGAACTTGTCTATTACACCGTCAAAATCATGGATGATATCATAGCCGCTGTCGTGGGTGTGGCAAGTGTCAAAGCAGACGCGCAGCTTGTCGTTGTGGACGACGCCGTCGTAAATGCGCGCAAGCTCTTCGAAAGAGCGGCCGATCTCCGAGCCTTTCCCGGCCATAGTCTCCAGGGCGATATTGACATGCATGTCTTTTGTGATGACTTCATTGAGGCCCTTGACGATCTGGGCGATTCCTGTGTCCACGCCTGCGCCTACATGGGCGCCAGGGTGGAGGATGAGGGTGCGGCTTTTGCACGCCTCGCTCCTTTCGGCCTCCAGCTGCAGGAATTCTACTGCCAGCTCGAATGTCTCCGGCTTTACGCTGTTCCCGAGATTGATGATATAGGGGGCGTGGACGATAATCTCGTCAATGCCTTTCGCACGCATATAATCCCACGCCTCGCCGATCTTAAGCTCGTCTATATTCTTTCTTTTTGTGTTCTGCGGCGCTCCTGTATAGAACATAAAAGTATTGGCGCCGTAGGAATGGGCTTCTTTCGCCGAGCTAAGAAGCATATCCTTCCCGCTCATGCTCACGTGAGAACCGATTTTCAACATAGGGGCCTCCTCTATTTCTCAATGAATTTTTCTTTTGGCTGTCTGCAGATCGGACATGTGTACGTGTCGGGGAGCTCTGCAAAGGGAGCATCTCCGTCATATACATATCCGCAGACGCCGCATGTCCATTTCTTGTCGGGGATCTCTACATTATCTTCCTCTGGAAGATAGGTAGGCGCGTTCTTCGGGCTTTTCCCTTTTATGACTTTGTGATAGTAGGCGTAAGTCATGGCCGGATCCTCTCCGATCGTGCCTGCATCGACGATCTCCCCTAAAAACACGGTGTGGGTGGAAGATTCCATCTTGTCAACGACTTTGCAGACGATATATCCGCACGAATCTTCAATGACGGACAGGCCTTCTTTCACAGCGCTCTTCACGGAAGCGAATTTGTCTACGTCTCTTCCAGACTGGAATCCAAAATGGCCTATGAGCGAAGGATCGGACTTCTCAGAAAGAATAGACACTGCGAATCTGCCGCTCTTTGCGATACAGGAATTCGTATAGTTGTCGTGGTTCATGCTGAGGGCTACCGTGGCAGGCGAGGAAGTGATCTGCATCACGCTGTTGGCGATGCATCCGGTAGGCCTGTCCCCATCCAGGGAAGAGATGACATAAAGCCCATAAGATAAGCTACGTAATACTTTTGTGTTCATAAAGAATCCTCCTTAATAATAATAGTAATTATTACTGTAATTATAGCATATATTTTCCATTACTGCAATAAGATTTGCGGGAGACTTTTAAGAATTGGTTGCCCGCAAGTCTTTCCTTGTGATAAAATACAGTAGATATAAAGGGATTGAAGATGAAAGGGCGAGGAACTATGAAAAAACTAATTGATCTGGTCGCAGAAGAGATGGCGGAGGCATTCGAAGCCGCCGGTTACGACAGGAGCCTTGCGCGGGTCACGCTGTCTAACCGTCCCGACCTGTGCGAGTACCAGTGCAACGGAGCGATGGCAGGAGCAAAGCAGTATAAGAAAGCGCCGATCGCGATCGCGGGCGACGTAGCGGCGCGGCTTGCAGATAATAAATATATAGGAGAAGTGCAGGCGGTAAGCCCGGGCTTTATTAATCTGACCGTGAGCAAGAAGGCGGCGGCGGATTATCTGAACGAGATGCAGGCGGAGGAAGGCCTGGGGGTGGAGAAGGCGAAGGAGCCGCAGACGATCCTCATTGATTACGGCGGCCCCAACGTGGCCAAGCCCCTCCATGTAGGGCATCTGCGCTCTGCGATCATCGGAGAGAGCTTAAAGCGGATCGCAAGAAAGATGGGCCACCTTGTATTAGGAGACATCCACTTAGGAGACTGGGGCTACCAGATGGGGCTTATTATTACAGAGCTTAGAAGCCGTAAGCCCGGCCTGCCTTATTTTGACGAAGGGTACGAAGGGGGATATCCGTCGGAGGCGCCCTTTACGATCGAAGAGCTGGAAGAGATCTATCCAACGGCCAGCGCAAAAGCGAAAGAAGACGAGGCGTACCGTGAGGAGGCGCTCCACGCCACATATCTTCTGCAGAACGGGCATAGAGGGTATACGGCGATATGGAGGCACATACTGGATGTGTCCGTCACAGATCTGAAAAAGAACTACGCGAACCTGAACGTAGAGTTCGATCTGTGGAAGGGGGAAGCAGACGCGCAAGAATTCATACCGGATATGATCGAGCGCTTGAAAGCAGAAGGATATGCCCATATAGATGAGGGCGCGCTTGTGATCGACGTCCATAAGGAGGATGATACGAAAGAGATACCGCCGTGCATGATCCAGAAGTCGGACGGCGCGTCGCTCTATGGGACGACAGATCTTGCGACGCTGGTGCAAAGAGAGAGGGACTATCACCCGGATCAGATCATCTACGTGGTAGATAAACGCCAGGAGCTGCATTTCGTCCAAGTATTCCGGGCGGCCAAGAAGACGGGGATCGTGCCGGAGAGGACGGCTCTTAAGTTCCTCGGGTTTGGGACGATGAACGGCAAGGACGGAAAGCCTTTCAAGACAAGAGAGGGCGGCGTGATGCGGCTGGAAGATCTGATCGCGGGGATCGAGGAAGAGATGTACAAGAAGATCGCAGAGAACCGCACGGTAGAAGAGGGAGAAGCGAAAGAGACCGCGAAGGTCGTAGGGATGTCCGCCATAAAATATGGAGATCTGTCTAACCAGGCTTCCAAGGACTATGTGTTCGACGTCGACCGCTTCACTTCTTTTGAGGGGAATACAGGGCCGTATATCTTATACACGATCGTGCGGATCAAGTCGATCCTCAATAAATACAAGGAGCAGGGCGGATCTCTTAGCGGGCTCTTGGTGGGCGAGGCGGGAAGCGGAAGCGAGAAGGCGCTTATGTTGGAGATCGCAAGATACAATGAGGTGATGGAGACAGCGTATGAGGAGCTGGCGCCTCATAAGATATGCGCTTATATTTATGACGTTGCGAACGCGATGAATCGTTTCTACCATGAGACTAAGATACTGACGGAAGAAGATGAAGCGGTGAGAAGGAGCTATATCGCCCTCCTGTCGCTGACAAAAGACGTACTGGAGGCCTGTACGGACGTACTGGGATTCTCTGCGCCTGAGAGGATGTAAGGAAGATGAGAGAGGACGCGGGCATATGACAGAGAAATTGTATTATGAGGACAGCCACAGAAAGGAATTTGACGCGGTGGTGACTGCATGTGAGGAGGCGAAGGAGGGGTATAAGGTAGTGCTTGACAGGACTGCTTTCTTCCCGGAGGGCGGCGGCCAGTATGCAGATACCGGGACGCTTGGGGACGTAAATGTGCTGGATGTGCAGGAGAAGGGAGGGGCCGTCTTCCATATGACGGATGCTCCTCTGCCCGTAGGGGAGGCTGTGCACGGGAGCATTGACTGGGAGAAGCGTTTTGAGAGCATGCAGCAGCATACGGGGGAGCATATTGTGTCCGGGCTTGTGCATGAGAGGTTCGGTTATGACAATGTGGGCTTCCACCTTGGGACAGATTATTGCACAATGGATTTTAGCGGCCCTATCACGAAGGAAGAGCTGCGTGAGATAGAGCTTGAGGCGAATCAGGCTGTCTGGGACAATCTGGACATCGAAGTTCTGTACCCAGATAAAGAGACGCTAAAAAGCATGGAGTACCGCAGCAAGATCGAGATCGAAGGCCAAGTGCGGATCGTGCGCGTCCCAGGCGTGGACACTTGCGCCTGCTGCGCGCCTCATGTGAAGAAGACCGGTGAGATCGGCTGCATCAAGCTGGTGAATATGGTGAATTATAAGGGCGGAGAGCGCGTCTTTATGCTGTGCGGTAGCCGCGCCCTCGCCGATTACGACAGGAAGGACGGGAGTGCCAAGGCCATCTCCGCCCTGCTCTGTGCGAAAGAAGACGAGATCTTTGAATCCGTAAAGCATTTAAAAGAAGACCAGTCCTCTTTAAAAAGTAAAGCGGCCGATCTGCAGCAACAGCTGCTTTTCCTTCGGGCGAAGGAGATCGACGTGTCGGAAGACGTAGTCACGGTCTTTGACGGCGGCCTTACAGGCAACGGCCCAAGAGAGCTGATGAACTGTCTCCTTAACAGAGGGGCGAAGATATCCGCTGTGTTCGCGGGAAGCGACGAGGAAGGCTGGCGTTATGTGATCGGAAGCCGCGACGAGGATGTGAGGCCCTTGTGCAAAAAGTTGAACGAGGCTTTTGAGGGGCGCGGCGGCGGGAAGCCGGAAATGGTGCAGGGAAGCCTGAAAGGCACGGCGGAAGGCATCCGGCAGGCGTGCGGATCTTAAGCTGATAAAATAAGTTTGCCGGGAGGGACAGATATATGAAAATATTACGGAATCTTCTTGCATTGCTTGCTATGTTCTTTGTAATTATCGCAGCCCTTCTCACCAGCTTCCAGCTGGCTATATATGGCGATCCGCAGTATGGCTTCTATGAGTCTCTGTATGAGAAGTATGCAGTGACGGACGATCTGCACATGGAGATGAAGGACGTCATGGAAGTGACAGATTACATGATGGCCTATCTGATCGGGGAGGAGGAAGAGCTGTCCATTACTACTTACGTGGACGGACGAGAGCAGGACTTCTTCAATGAGCAGGACAGGCTCCATATGGCAGATGTTAAGAATCTGTTCTTAGGAGGGCTTGCGCTGCGTAATATGCTGGTAGTGCTGGCAGCAGCCATCATTGTACTGCTCTGCCTGTGGAAAGAAGACGGAAGGAGGGATATACGGGAAATACTGACGAAGGCGTACCGCTTTGCGGCGGCGCTGTTCGGAGCGGCTGTGGCGTTCCTAATCATAGCGTTCACAATAGATTTTACAACGTGCTTCACAGTGTTTCACGAGATCTTCTTTACTAACGACTTGTGGATCTTCGATCCGCAGACAGATTATATGATCCGTATGCTGCCGGAAGGATTCTTCTTCAGCATGGCAAGAAAGATACTAATCTACTTTATCATAAGCCAGGGCGCGCTGACGGCCATCCTCCTCCTGTGGGAGAAGCTCGCAGGGGCAGCCAGGACGGCGAAGAAGGAGTAGATTAACTGTAACATAAGATTCTGGAGCCAAGAGAGCATTTCAAAACTGATATTGGCAGGCTGCACAAATTGGATTCCGATTTGTGACTGAGGAGAATATTAGAGCCTCTTAATGTTCTGCTAATCCCAGTAATTCGGCGGCATGGACGCCGCCGAAAGCCCGGAGTGCGCCATGGACGGCGCATAGAGGGCGGTTACGTCCGTATAAGATAATTTTTGCCAGAACATATAGAGGCTCTTAGATTCGGAGCCCGGAACAAAAAGGAATCCAATTTGCACAGCCTGTTAAGTGTGGCTTGGAAATATTCCTTTGGAACCATAATCATAACATTCTTTGATGGAGGGAAACGTATGAGCAATGTAAGACGAGTGTATGTGGAGAAGAAGGCAGGATTTGGCATCCAGGCGAAGGAGCTGAGGCAGGAGATACGCGACTATCTTGGGATCCAGGATGTAAAAGATGTGCGCGTGCTGATCCGCTATGATGTTGAGGATCTTTCGGATGAGATATTCGAGAAAGCGTGCAGCGGAATCTTTTCCGAGCCTCCGGTGGACGTGCTGTATCACGAAGAGATCCTGCTAGAGGAAGGGAGCAGGGTATTCTCCGTAGAGTTCCTTCCGGGCCAGTTCGACCAGCGCGCAGATTCTGCCGTGCAGTGCGTGCAGTTCATCAAAGAGGACGAGCAGCCGGTCATAAGGACAGCCACGACTTATGTGATCGTAGGAAAGGACGGCGAGATCTCCGACGAGGAGCTTGCGTCTATTAAACGGCACTGCATTAATCCGGTGGATTCCAGAGAAACGGGCATGGAGAAGCCGGAGACGTTGGCAGTGCAGTTCGATGAGCCGGAAGACGTGGCCGTGCTGGAAGGATTTAAAGAGATGGAGGAAGAACGTTTAAGAGAGCTGTATGATTCTCTCGGGCTTGCCATGACGTTCAGAGATTTCCTACATATCCAGAAATATTTTCGGGACGAGGAGGACAGAGACCCGTCTATGACGGAGATCCGGGTGCTAGACACATACTGGTCAGACCATTGCCGCCATACGACCTTTTCTACAGAGCTTACAGATGTGACGTTCGGCGAGGGGGACTACAGAGAGCCGATCGAGGCGGCGTATAAGCAGTATCTGTCCGACCGCAGCGAGATATTCAAAGGCCGTGAAGACAAATTCGTATGTCTGATGGATCTTGCCCTGATGGCTATGCGGAAATTGAAAAAAGAAGGGAAGCTTAAAGACCAGGAAGAATCTGAGGAGATCAATGCGTGCAGCATCGTCGTGCCGGTCACGGTGGGAGGTGTGGAAGAAGAGTGGCTTGTGAGCTTTAAGAACGAGACCCACAACCACCCGACGGAGATAGAGCCTTTCGGCGGCGCGGCCACCTGTCTTGGGGGCGCGATACGCGACCCGCTTTCCGGGCGGGCTTATGTGTACCAGGCTATGCGCGTGACTGGGGCGGCGGATCCTACCGTATCTGTGGATGATACGATGAAAGGGAAGCTCCCCCAGCGGAAGCTGGTGACAGAGGCGGCTCACGGCTACAGCTCTTATGGGAACCAGATCGGGCTTGCCACTGGAGCCGTGAAGGAGATCTATCACCCCAATTATGCGGCGAAGCGCATGGAGATCGGAGCAGTGCTGGGCGCGGCCCCTAGGCGTGCGGTCGTCCGCGGGACATCCGACCCGGGAGATATCATCATCCTCCTTGGAGGGCGCACTGGGCGCGACGGGTGCGGCGGCGCCACCGGCTCTTCCAAAGTACATACGGAGGAATCTATCGAGACGTGCGGAGCGGAAGTCCAGAAAGGCAATCCACCTACGGAGCGCAAGATCCAGCGTCTGTTCAGGAGAGAGGAAGTAAGCAGGCTGATCAAGAAATGTAATGATTTTGGAGCAGGGGGCGTGTCGGTCGCTATCGGCGAGCTCGCAGACGGGCTGAGAGTCGATCTGGATAAAGTACCGAAGAAATATGCGGGCCTTAATGGGACGGAGATCGCCATCTCAGAATCCCAGGAGCGTATGGCGGTCGTCGTAGATCCAAAGGATGTAGATGCATTTATGGGATATGCGGCAGAGGAGAACCTGGAGGCCACGATAGTGGCGGAGGTGACAGAAGAGCCAAGGCTTGTGCTTTCCTGGAGAGGCAAAGAGATCGTGGATCTGTCCCGGGCGTTCCTTGACACGAACGGCGCGCATCAGGAGACGAGCGTCGTGGTAGATATCCCGAACAGAAAGGATGCTATCTTAAGGAGGGCGGAAGTCGGCGATGTGAAAGAGGCATGGCTGTCTGTCCTTGGAGATTTGAACGTCTGCTCTCAGAAAGGGCTTGTAGAGCGGTTCGACGGCTCCATTGGAGCGTCTTCCGTACTCATGCCTCACGGTGGGAGGTACCAGCTGACGGAGACGCAGGCGATGGTCGCGAAGCTGCCGGTACTTACCGGGGACTGCGATACGGTCAGTATGATGAGCTACGGGTTCGATCCGTACCTTTCGGACTGGAGCCCGTACCACGGCGCGGTCTATGCAGTGACGGAGTCTGTGGCGAAGATCGTGGCGGCAGGCGGAGATTACAGGAAGATCCGTTTTACTTTTCAGGAATATTTCCGCCGTATGACGGAAGACGCACATAGGTGGAGCCAGCCTTTTGCCGCGCTTCTGGGCGCTTACAACGCACAGCTTGGGTTCGGCCTTCCATCCATCGGCGGCAAGGACAGTATGTCGGGCACGTTCGAAGATATTGATGTTCCGCCAACACTTGTGTCCTTTGCGGTAGATATCGCAAAGGAGAAAGATATCATTACACCGGAGCTTAAAACAGCGGGGAACAAGCTTGTATGGCTTCGGATCGACACGGACGGATATGACGTCCCTGTGTATGAGAAAGTAGCAGAGCAATACGAGAGATTTACGGAGGATATCCGAGGCGGAAGGATCGTGTCTGCTTATGCCCTTGACCGCCACGGCGTGATCGCCGCTGTCAGCAAGATGGCGTTCGGCAACCGTATGGGCGCCCGGCTGGAGCATAATCTGGATGCGAGAGATCTTTTTGCCCCCGGGTTCGGCGATATTATCGCAGAAGTCCCGGCGGGGGAAGTAGGGGGATTGTCTATTACATACACTGTTATCGGCGAGGTGACGCAAGATGGGGCATTCTCTTACGGCAATACGAGCATTTCGCTTAAGGAGGCGGAAGAGAGATGGAAGGGGACGCTCGAGAAAGTATTCCCTGCCAATTCCGGCTCTGAAGGGCAGGACAAGAGGCCGCAAGAGGGGTTTTACGACGCGGCGGACGTCCATGTCTGCACGAATAAGATCGGACAGCCTACCGTGTTCATACCTGTATTCCCGGGGACGAACTGTGAGTATGACAGCAGGCGCGCGTTCGAGCGGGCTGGAGCCAGGACGATCGTCAAAGTGTTCAAGAACAGGAACGCTTCGGACATTGTGGATTCCGTAAACGTATTTGAGGAGGCGATAAGGAAGGCACAGATCATTATGTTCCCGGGCGGGTTCAGCGCAGGCGACGAGCCGGACGGCTCTGCAAAATTCTTTGCGACGGCATTTCAGAATGCGAAGATGAAGGAAGCTGTAGAAAGGCTCTTGAATGAGCGGGACGGCCTTGTGCTTGGCGTGTGCAACGGATTCCAGGCGCTCATTAAGCTTGGGCTTGTCCCGAATGGAAAGATCACAGGCCAGACGGAGAGCTCCCCAACGCTGACTTACAATACGATCGGGCGTCACGTCTCTAAGATGGTATATACAAAGGTCGTAAGCAACAAATCCCCATGGCTTCAGGGGGCAGACCTCGGCGGCGTGTACGTGAGCCCGGCTTCTCACGGGGAGGGGCGTTTTGTGGCAAATGAGGAATGGATCAAGAGGCTGTTCGAGAACGGGCAGGTGGCGACCCAGTACTGTGATCTGGACGGGAATGTGACGATGGATGAAGAATGGAACATCAACGGTTCTTACTGTGCGATCGAGGGGATCACAAGCCCCGACGGGCGCGTGTTCGGCAAGATGGCGCACTCCGAGAGGCGGGCGCGCTCGGTGGCGATCAACATCTATGGAGAGCAGGATCTGAAGATATTTGAGTCAGGCGTTGCATATTTTAAATAAATTGAAACTTGGAGCAGAATCTGTTTCATAAAAAGCGATTTATATCAAATAAATAAGAGTAAATTATATGGATTTTGCAAGAACACAAACAAAAAATTTCAAAATAAGTGAAAAAAATCTTGTGTTTTGTTATAAAATCCTTTACAATGGAGGAAAGAAATCAAGAGCAGGAGGTAGAAGAGTATGTCATATATTGATGAAGTCTTGGAGCAGGTAGTGGCAAAGAACCCGGCGGAGCCGGAATTCCATCAGGCGGTGAAAGAGGTGCTTGAGTCTCTGCGCGTCGTTGTAGAGGCAAATGAAGAGAAGTTCCGTAAGGATGCGCTTCTTGAGCGGCTTGTAGAGCCGGAGAGGCAGGTTAAGTTCCGTGTCCCATGGGTGGACGATAAAGGGCAGGTGCATGTAAATATCGGCTATCGCGTGCAGTATAACAGCGCGATCGGGCCATACAAAGGCGGTTTGCGCCTTCACCCGTCTGTAAATCTCGGGATCATCAAGTTTCTTGGGTTTGAGCAGATCTTCAAGAATTCCCTGACCGGGCTTCCGATCGGAGGCGGCAAAGGCGGCTCTGATTTTGACCCGAAAGGAAAGTCAGACAGAGAAGTCATGGCGTTCTGCCAGAGCTTTATGACAGAGCTTTATAAATACATAGGAGCGGACACGGATGTCCCGGCGGGAGATATCGGGACGGGCGCAAGAGAGATCGGCTATATGTACGGGCAGTACAAGAGGATCCGCGGCGTATACGAGGGCGTGCTTACGGGCAAGGGCTTAAGCTACGGCGGCTCCCTTGCAAGGAAAGAGGCGACGGGCTACGGCGTCCTCTATCTGACAGAAGAGCTTCTGAAGATCAATGGAAAAGAGCTGGCAGGAAAGACAGTGGCAGTGTCAGGCTCCGGGAACGTAGCCATCTATGCGGCTGAGAAGGCACGGCAGCTTGGGGCGAAAGTCGTGACAGTCAGCGATTCTTCCGGGTGGGTGTACGACCCGGACGGGATCGACGTAGAAGCGTTAAAAGAGATTAAGGAAGTGAAGCGTGCAAGGCTTACGGAATACAAGAGCTATCGCCCGAATTCCGAGTACCATGAGGGGCGCGGCGTGTGGTCGGTGAAAGCAGACATCGCCCTTCCTTGCGCGACGCAGAATGAGCTGCATCTGGAAGACGCGAAGGCTCTTGTGGAGAACGGCTGTATCGCAGTGGCAGAAGGAGCGAATATGCCGACAACGCTGGAGGCGACAGAATATCTCCAGAAGAATGGAGTGCTGTTCGCGCCGGGAAAGGCGGCCAACGCAGGCGGCGTCGCTACGTCAGCCCTTGAAATGTCCCAGAACAGCGAGCGCTTAAGCTGGACGTTCGAGGAAGTGGACGCGAAGCTAAAAGGGATTATGGTCAACATCTGCCACAATATGGCGGACGCGGCAAAACGTTACGGCGCAGAGGGCAATTACGTTGTAGGAGCGAATATCGCGGGCTTTGAGAAAGTCGTAGACGCGATGACGGCGCAGGGCATCGTGTAGGTTAAGATAAATAATAAGAAGATCTGCAGGGCGGTTATTTTGGCTGTCTTGCAGATTTTTTCAGATACAGGCCTGCTGAGGGCATGAATGTAGGATTAAAATTAACTAGTGGAGAGGTGGGAAAACGATGTGGGCAGTATTTGCAGTATTATCTGCTATATTCGCAGCATTGACTTCGATTCTCGCGAAGGTGGGGATTGAGGGCGTAAGCTCCAATCTGGCCACGGCGATCCGAACGCTCGTCGTTGTGATCCTGGCGTGGGGGATAGTCTTTTTCACAGACGCCCAGAGCGGGATCGCCTCTATTAGCAGAAAGAGCTGGCTGTTCCTCATTTTATCCGGGCTGGCGACGGGCGCTTCGTGGCTCTGCTATTACAGGGCTCTGCAGTTGGGAGAAGCGTCTAAGGTAGTTCCCGTCGATAAAATGAGCGTTGTTATTACATTAGCGCTAGCTTTTATTTTTCTGCATGAGGAGCTCACGGTGAGATCGCTCGTGGGGATGGCGCTGATTACAGCGGGGACGCTTTTTATGGCGCTTTAGCCAGGGCGGATCCGAAAATGTTATAAGGAGGACAAAATGAAGCTGAAAAAACTAGAATATGAGCTGACCGTATGTAAGATTAATGCGGTGGATGAAATTGATCTTACGAAGGAGATTTACTTTATTGGAAAGACAGACGAAGAGCTGTCTCTCGTATGCAGGACAGAAGACGCGCCGCTTCATACGGCTGCGCGCGAGGACGGATGGAGGGGGTTCCGTATACAGGGAGTCCTTGATTTCTCCATGATCGGGGTCTTGTCAAAGATATCGGCTATCCTTGCTGAGAATAAGATTGGCATCTTCGTTGTCTCAACTTATAACACGGATTATATCCTTGTGAAAGCGGATAAGCTTAATCTTGCCATGGATCTGTTGGCGGCAGAGGGGTATAGTATTGTCTGAGCGTGCCATGACATTTTGGAGCATGGCACTTTCAAGCTGGCTTTACATTTACAAAACAAACTATGGAATTTACAGGATTTCTGTTGTGGCTGATATAAGCAGCTGCTATAATATGGATATGAAGGAATTGACAAATCTGGATTTTGCAAAGACCTAAAAGCAAAATTGAAATTAGTTTTTTTGAGTGTAGAGTGATAAAAGATGATGTGTTTTTGAGGTATTATTAAGTTAGTCAAACAGTTGATGAATATTTGGCATAATGTACTTTAAAATATGGAGATTGTAAAGTGGATAAGAATTTTTGGAGAAATATGAAAATTATTACAGTATTAAGCTTAATTCTGACATTGATTTTAGGAAGTGACATACCGTGGAAAGAGTTACAGACAATATGTTTTTCGTGGGAAATAGCAAAGAACATATTATATGATATTTCTGTTGGCATTTTTTCTTCCATGATTCTAGTGTGGTGCATTGACAGGATTCAATTAAGAGAGACAGGGAGGAAGGAAGCAAAACGGAGATTGATTCTTTATAATAAAATGGCTCCTATTTTAACGAAGTATTATGAATTCTATTTGTATCTTTACATTGCTACACGTAATAAGCCAGTTAAAAGTAATGATAATGTCTTAGAAAGCCTCTATTATTGCAAAGAAGAATTTATTACATAAATTTATAATACAAACCCGTTCTATAAAGATGGTTATTATGGGGATTCTACAAAATTGAGATTACAAATGACTTTAATTGATGCAAATTCTAGTGACCCGCAAGCTATGGAACAAATCATGAAAATGAGTACAAATTTGCCATGGTATAAATGTTGGTGTAAGGATGGGACAGAGTTTTATAATAATATATCACAAATTGAACGAGATTATATATATCTTTTTCCGAACGAGTTATTGGAGCTTCTTGACAGATTATTAGATATTGTAGGAAAGCAAAGATACATAGACGAATTTGTGGAGGGCAAGAGACGATTGGAATTGTCGCCTCATGATATTCCAATGCCGCAGTTGCCAACAGATTTTTTTGTTGATGCATATAAGATGGAAGAAGTTTTAATGTTGCTTGATGAAATAATGAGATATATAGAGAATGATAGTGAAATTAGGTTAAGAAAAAGGGAGTTGAAGTTCTTTAATGAACGTAATGTTTGCCCATCTATAGGACATTCATGTGATAAAAATGATGCTAATATATAACTAAATGATTGATGCGTTACAAAGAGTGTTTTACAAAGATACAGAGAGAAATGGCGTTGTATTTGATGGAGGTATCTTTGAACCTGAAACAGAGAGATAAATCTCAGTTTGCAGAACTGTGTTAAATAATAAAACCACAAGGGAAGGTTGGTGATAGTTTGAGCAAAATATCTTTTATTGGGTTTTGTATAGAGTATTATGCGGAACATAAGCACATAGCAAGCGACCATGTTTATAGGATCTTCAAAAAAGAGGGCTTATTGGATTTGCTGGAAAATGATTATGAAGATCTACATGGGATGGGAATGGAATATTTGATTCATTTTTGTGATGAATATTTAGAAGGGAGATGTGAGGGGTGATTTTATATCATGGCGCTACAGCTGAGGTAAGAAATCCAAGAATTGTTACGAGAAATATTGGGCGAGATTTCGGGCCAGCGTTTTATACTACAGATATTCGACAGCAGGCTGAAAGATGGGCGAGACGGCGTGCAATGATAGAATCCAAAAAAGGAAAGACTGAAACGTCTGCTATTGTAAATGTCTATGATTGGGATGAACAAATCCTGTTAAACCGAAAAGATTTTGAAGGGGCATCAATGGAATGGCTGGAAATGGTTCTATTGTGCAGAAAAGATCCCAGATATCATCATGAATATGATGTTGTAAGCGGAAAAATAGCAAATGATAATGTCGGAGAAACAATTTCATATGTAATGCAGGGAATTATGAGGAAAGAAGATGCTTTACAGAGGCTTCGGTTTGAAAAAATTAATAATCAGATTGCTTTCTGTACAGAAAAAGCATTGCAGTCACTACATTTTGTGGAATGTTATGAAGCGGGGTAAAGAGATATGGCACATGCAACGGTAAGGGCAACAATACTTCCGGAAATTGTCTGGAGGATAAGTGAGACATATCAAATATCGGAAAAGGAAGCAATGGAACGCTTCTATACATCAGCGACAGGATCAAGCTTCGCAGATGATGAAACGGGTCTGTATGGACAATCGCCACTTTACATTTTCAATCTCTATAAGGAAGAGTGCGAAGAAAAATCAAAATAACAGCCTCGTCCCAGCTTACAGAACTGGTTATACAAATGATAAGGAGAGATAAGAGATATATGGATGCACATAAAGCGTTAATACAGGAGATCTTTAATAACAGCACGATGATCGAAGTCCCGTTCTTCCAGCGTTCTTACGTATGGGAGAAGGATCTTTGGCAGCGGCTTTTGGACGATATGGAGTTTATGGTAAAAACTGGCAGGCCTCATTTTTTCGGGTCTGTCATTTTGAAAGCGGGGCGGAAGCGCAGGCCAGACGATCTCTTTGCGGTATGCAAGACGGTCGTCGACGGGCAGCAGCGTCTGACTACTTTCCTGATCTTTATGAAAGTGCTCTGCTTAAAAACGGGGCAGACGGCAATGTTTGATATGCAGTTCAGGATTATGGGGCGCATGCTTGCTTTATGCCATGGCAGAAATGATATTGAGTTCTTTGAGAAAGCAATGGCGTCTGAGAAGGCCGAGCGGATCGAGACCCCTGCGCCTGGATCCAGGATTATTGAAGCGTTCAACTTCTTTGTCGATCATCTTGACGAGACAAAATTGGACATTATGACAATTATGACGAATACACAGTTTGTGAAAATAGATCTGGACGAAGACGAGGACGAACAGCAGATTTTTGATACGATCAATTCTTTGGGCGTGAACTTGACGACGGCAGAGCTGCTGAAGAACTATTTTTTCAGCCGGGAGACCGTCTGCGAGTATGAATCTAAATGGGTGTCCGTTTTTGAAAAGGATGACGAGGCGAAGGCTTATTGGGATATGGAGCTGGAGACAGGGCGGATCCGGCGGGCTATGATCGATATTTTCTTTGACGCGTATTTCCAGCTGTTCATTCAAGACCGGAAATATAATATCGCAAATGAAGATAAGCTGATGTATGCGAGGGTAGACAATCTGTCGCAGTCTTACCAGCACTTTATCAAAGCTTACTGCGGTGGGGACAAAAGCGTAGTGCTTGAGCCGATGAGAGATTACGCTCTCTGCTTTATGGATACGTTCAGGCTGGATCAATGCGGGCAGAGCGTCCCGGGCACATTTGGCACAGAAAGGATGAATGTCGTGATATTCGGCCTGAAGAATACGACCATGATCCCGTACATCCTCTTTGTGGCAAAGAATGTGCCTGACAGTGCTGAAAGGAATAGGATATATGGGATCCTTGAAAGCTTTATTATGCGAAGGATGATCGTCCATGCATCCACTAAGAACTATAACAATCTGTTCACGTCCCTGATCCTGAACCGCGTTCTGGACGCAGATACGCTGCTGGCGAAATTGAAAACCTCCAGCGACGCTGCTACTACATACATTCCCGATGACAGTGAGATAAGGAACGGGATGGAAAGATCCAAGCTGATCAACCTCCAGTCAAAAGGCATCCTTTATCTGCTTGAGAGCAAGATACGTCCGGCCAACAGCTCGGTTGCTTTGCTGGGGTTCGATCAATACAGCCTTGAGCATCTTCTGCCGAAGAAATGGCGGAACAACTGGCCGCCCTGTGCGACGGAGGATCTGGCGAAGGAGAGGGATTCCAGGCTTCTGACTCTTGGAAATCTGGCGATCATCACGCAGTCTTTGAACGCATCCATCAGAGACGCGGCGTGGGAAGTAAAAAAGGCCGGGAGGGGGAGCGGGAAGCCAGGGCTTGACCTCTGTGCCAGCGGGCTTTGCACTCTCCATGACGCGCTTACGAAAAATGAATGGGATGAAAGTGAGATAGCAGCCCGCGCCGAATGGCTCTCCGATCAGGCGAGCGAGGTGTGGAGGCTTTGATTGGGACGGCCCGGAAAAGTTCTTAGAATTTCTCACAAAATGCCGATATAACAAATATAGGAAAGAGATGCGGGCAGAGGAGGTAGTGAGAATGTTTATTGGGCAGGTAGGGATGAGCCAATATTTTCGAAATATGAATGCGGGCCAGAAGAGAGCGAATATACTGCACGTACAATTGCAGGCTGCGGTATTTAACCGGGATAAGGCAGAGATCGGGCTTCACAGCGGACAGGATGATAGCGCGGGCATTTATCGGCCGGCCGCAGGATGGATGCGTAAGATCGATCCCGTCCCATATACGGAGCTGGAGCCGGATGAATCGCTGAAAAGGGAGCTTCTGCCTCCTTCTGAACGAACGGGATATACGGAAGAGGACGCTCTTATGAGGCAGTATATGAAGCAGTATCGTATTGAAGGGCATATATATGTAGATGAAAGGTCTGTGCATAATTCCTCAGAGCCGCTCAGGCTTATATTGCCGGATCAGATAGCGAGGGAGGATCTGGAGAGGCTCCGAAGCGAATTAGATGAGGATGGGCTGGGGACAGAGATCGACTGGCGAGGCGTAAAATCAGATTTTGTACAGATCGGCATTGGCTTTGGCAATGTGGAGCGGTTCGAACAGAAAGCAGACTATGTCGCATCCAGATATGCAGTTTTAAAAGATCGTATCGAAAGCCAGCTTACCGGCGAGAAAAAAGAGAGTGAGATGCAGAAGCTGGAACAGCTCTACACAGCGGTGAAAGAAGAGATGGCAGATTCCTATGCGGACAGCATCGGCGGCTTTTATGAAAGCCTTGGGCAATCCGGGGCAGCCCAGGATATGAGGGGCAGCGTCCTGGCGGCCATAGATGCAAAAGCGGACGCTTACACAAGCTATCTTGCACAGATGGATCTCGCAAGCCTGGCCGGAACGGATAAGCAATGGCTTAAGCAGGACGACGCATATATGGCGGAGCAGCTTCGCAAAAATGCCGCGTCATTGTCAGAGCCTCAAAAGCAGGCGGCAGGCGAACAGGCTCCATATAGCACAAAGGATCTGGCCTTTGCCGGAGCCTATGCGAAGGAGCTGTCCCATCAGCTGCAAGATCCAGACTGGAATGTGGAGGAAAGCGATGCTGCGCTGGGCAGATATTTTGCAGAGAGATATGAAGCGTTAAAGACCGATATTGAAAAGGCGGGGGTTAGCAGCAAGCTGTCCGATATGCTGAAAGCATCCTTCGATCCGTTCACAGAGCGGTTTATGGATTCTCTTGACGCACTGATCGACAGCAACCGGGAGAGGGTGGCAGAGCGCCCTTGGATGTCCGGTCTGATCCGGACAGAGTACATTGACCGTGATAAAGTAAATAATCATTAAGGAGTGATAACAGATGACGATAGCAGAGAGGATATCCTTATTGCCCGAGGCAGTGAATATAGCCGCGCCATTTACGGGGAAGCTCACCCAGGCGAAGCCGTCGGAGAGCCGGATGCCCGACACGGCGGGACGTGCAGACAGATCGACGACCGAGGCCTCCACTTTGACGAAGTCGCTGTATGCCGCGGATCGTTCTGATTATACAAAGGCAGATGCGGTCAATAAGCAGTGGAGGAAGATGAACACGGTCAATCTTTTCGACGTCCTGAACGGCACGGCGGACACTTCGAACAGGACGTTAAGCGCGGCGGATGTGGAGAAGATGCTTCAGGAAGGGAATCTTCTGGATGGAGTGAGCGATGCAGATCTTGATATGCTGAAGTTTGAATTCTCAGGGCTTGGGTTCGGCTCAGGGACATCGTATCGGTTCGTTGCGTCTGGAGAATTCGATAAGAATGTAGAGTATCTTGCCTCACGCTATGCGGCGATGGAGGATAAGATCCGGTCGTCCTATACGGGAGCGGAGCAGAAAGCGAAGCTGGATAAGCTGGGCGAGATATATGAGGCGGCTCTGGAAGATGCGGCAAAAGGCTATGCTGAGGCTGTGGGAGGGATCCTGGAAGAATACGGCGTCCCCGGTGAGAAAGAGAAGATCTACGAGTCTTTTAAGAGCGGCGTAGAGCAGAAGGCTGCAGAGTACGGAGCGTTCCTGGAACAGAACAGAGGCTTTATAGACTTAACAGGAACAAAGGACGCATGGCTTTTAAAGGATGATGAATATATCGCGGCGATGCTGCGTAAGCAGGATATTGCCTCCCAGGCAGCGCCGAAAGATCAGGGAAGATATTCACTGGAAGAGCTGGACGCTCTTGGGCAGTACGCCTCCAGCCTCTCTTCTATGGCGGCGAAGGCGAACCCTTATGAGATGAACGAGGAGAGGATCGGCCTGGATCTTGCAATGCTTGCAATGAAGACAGACACGTTAGGGAAAGGCAAAAGCCCTGCTTTCCGTGAAGTCCTCCAGAAAGCGTTAGACGGATATAGGAACGTCTTTTTAGAGCAGCTTGGCCGCAAGCTGGAAGCGAACCGGGGCAATGCCCAGACCGCGCAGGATAGCAAGGGGAACGCCGGGCTGGATGAGAAGGCGGTGTGGGACGTATATAATAAGACGATGGAGCAGTACCGCATTTCCGGCAATGTGATGGAAGCGCTTATAAAAGGGGCGCAGTACGGCAAGGAGCAGTATGACAGGAAGACAGGTCTGGGATATTCAAAAGAGATATACAGATATAAGAACGGCGGAGCTTACTGGAACGGATTCTTTGAAGATCCGTCAGATAAGAGGGCGGATTCCTACAGTAAGAGTGGAAGCACGTATGAGCGGTACATGATGGGCTGGCTTGATTTCAAAGACAGCTTAAGCGAGAAGGGCGGCGTGCGGATGAACCTGTCGCTCGCGTCGGCGGATGTATATTCTGTGGGCAAAAGCGGTAATTGGATAAGCACGAACGCATAAGAGCGGAAGTAAAGAGGCTTTTATGAAAAAGATAGCAATTATAACAGGTGCGTCTGGCGGCATAGGACATATATTTGTCCGTGAGCTTACGAAAGAAACGCTTGATGAAATATGGGTTATTGGCAGAAATGAACGACGGCTTCTTGTGCTGAAGGAAGAATTTGGAGAAAAAATCGTTCCTATATGCAAAGACTTAACAGAGGGCACAGATATACTATCTGTTTCAGATTTACTAAGAGAACAGACAATATCTATCGCATGGTTAGTGAATAATGCAGGAATCGCAAAAATGGCGCCATCGGCAGAGCTTTCTATTTCGGAGATCAGTCAGATGATCGACCTAAATTGTAAAGCGCCTGCCGAGCTTATCAATATCTGCATCCCGTTTATGGAAAAGGGAGCAAAGATACTGAATATTTCTTCTGCTTCCGCATTTCAGCCTGTACCATATATCAATTTGTATGCTGCTACAAAAGCTTTTGAACGAAGCTACTCCCGTGCTTTGAATGCAGAGCTGAAGTCTTCTGGAGTTACGGTAACGGCTGTTTGCCCAAGCTGGGTGGACACAACAATGCTGTCAAAAGAAATTGGTGGTAAAAAGGTGCGTTTTCCTGGAATTGTCGCTCCCGAAAAAGTGGTTAAAAAGGCATTGAAGGATGCAAAAAAAGGCAGGGATATGTCTGTCTGTTCACTCTATGTAAAATGCCAGCACCTAAATGTAAAGCTATTACCGCAGAAATTAACCATGAAAGTTTGGCTACATGGTATCAGAAAGTATTTATGATGAGCGGATTTATTCTTTCTTCCGTGTTAAAAAGGCTCCAATGATCATCGCACCAATAAGGATGATCGGCGCTACTTTGACAAACAGCCATTCAAATGAGTGTTTACCATTATTGTAGGCGAAATTGCCCGTTGCCACAAGCAACGCATTTTAACATTCCTAGAAAACGGAAATTGACATAGTGTGCATAAGGGGCTGAGATTGGTATTAACCGACAGCCCCTTTACTTTATTTTAGTAAAGTCCTTGCCCAGACCAGTATAACGATCGCAGTGGCAATGAAGAATTCTGCAAAGATTACAGGCTTTCCCCATATTTCCCATTGCAAAGAGAAGAAGAGATAATGTTCTACGAAAAATGCCGCCAAGAATATTAAGTAGATAATAATTGTATACAGGATGTTTTTGAAGATCTTCGTGCGTTTTTGCTCTCTGTCTAATATCTTTTTTTGCTGATGCTCCAGCATCTCTGTCTTAACTGCCAGCTCGTCTATCTCCGACGGTTTTAACAGATAATCAAGGGTGACGTCGAATACTTTGCTAAGTGCAACAATCTTTTCTGCATCCGGTATGACTTGCCCGCTCTCCCATTTGGAAATGGACTGTCTGGAGACATTGAGCCGCTCAGCCAATTGCTCCTGTGTCAATTCTTTGCCTTTGCGTAGCGTTATGATCTTTTCTGCGAATTCCATATAAAGCTCCTCCTTTTGTCTTTCTGTACTAATCTTACCCTCAGTGTACCAGAATCCCCGGTTGCATTCTATCAATCGAGGTTTACATTTGGCGGGCAAATGGCTGAATTAGCGTTACGTTCTTTTCTGGTTGTAAAATAGTGGGGAATCAGGTATATTTAATAAAAACTGTACACTGAGGGCAGGAAGGCAGATTATGTATAGCAACATATGACAGAGACAGGGCTTAAAGGAGGGTATTAATAGATATGCGAGGCAATGTGATGGATAAGAAAATAACGGTTATCGGCCCGGCTATTATAGATGTACTGGCGTTCCCGGTCAGCCTTATTAATATGGAGGCAGGCTCTCAGCCTATGGAGGATATTAAGCTGTCCTACGGCGGGGACGCGTTAAATGAAGCGGTAGTATTATCACGCCTTGGAGCAGATGTGGAGCTGCTCTCAAAAGTCGGGCAGGATCAGGCCGGCACATATGTTCTTGACTTCCTGAAAAGGGAGGGTATTTCCTGTGCCGGTATAAGAAGAGATGAGAAGACGCCCACAAGCGTCAATATCGTCCTTGTAGATGAGCATGGCGAGCGTTTCTTCCTTACAAACCCAAGAGGGAGTATGCGGAAGCTAGCAGAGGAGGATATTGACGTGGCCATTGATACGGCGGCACATATCGTCAGCTTTGCCGGGATATTCATCTCGCCGATGCTTGATGTCGATTCTATGGAGCGGATATTCAGACGTATAAAAGAGAAGCCGGGCAGGATCCTTGCAGCAGATATGACGAAGCCGAAGAATGGAGAGACGTTAGAAGATCTGGGGAGGATCTTGAAGTATGTGGACTTTATCCTGCCAAATGAGGGCGAGGCGGCGATGCTTACAGGAGAAGAGGATCCACGGAGGAACGCTCAGCTTCTCGTTGGCGCGGGCGCGGGCTGTGCGGTGATAAAATGTGGGGAAAAGGGGTGTATTATCCAGACAAAGGACAAATGCACAGAGATCCCGGCGTTTCCCGTCGCTAAAGTCGCTGACAGTACTGGAGCGGGAGATTCCTTTGTCGCAGGATTCCTCTATGGGCTATCACGAGGCTTTTCTGTAGAGCAGTGCGGGAGCTTTGGGAACGCGGTGGCCTCCTGCACAGTGGAGGCGCTGGGAGCGACGGACGGCGTAACGTCTCTAGAGGAGCCGATGGCAAGATATAAGAGATTAGCAGAACTTGTAAAAAAGTGTTGACAACTCTTGTAAAAGAATAGTATAATGGCATAGCGGGTTCGAGATACGGATTCGTAACGATAATATGGGATCATAGCTCAGCTGGGAGAGCATCTGCCTTACAAGCAGAGGGTCATAGGTTCGAGCCCTATTGGTCCCATATCTTATGAAAAGAGCGCGCAGCGCTCATAGTGAGGCGGGATAGCTCAGTTGGCTAGAGCATACGGTTCATACCCGTAGTGTCGCTGGTTCAAATCCAGTTCCCGCTACTTTTAAGAAAAGTCCGGTCATGCCGGACTTTTTTGGGATATTTGAAAGCAGGCGGAAAGCGAGGGAAGAGGAATGCGGATAGGAATGGGGTACGATGTGCACAGGCTGACAGAAGGCAGAGACTTGATCCTGGGAGGAGTGAGGATCCCTTATGAGAAAGGGCTTCTTGGACATTCAGATGCAGACGTGCTCGTCCATGCGGTGATGGACGCCCTCCTGGGCGCGGCGGCGCTGGGGGATATCGGGAGGCATTTCCCGGACACAGACCCGGAATATGAAGGAGCCTCCAGCATCCGGCTCCTGGAGCATGTGGGACGCCTGCTTGGGGAAAAAGGATATGCCGTGGGCAATGTGGACGCTACGATCGTCGCCCAGAGGCCGAAGATGGCTCCTTATATGGAGGAGATGAGAGAGAATATGGCGAAGGCGCTTGGCGTCCTGCCGGACAGGATCAACATTAAGGCGACGACGGAAGAGGGGCTTGGATTTACAGGGAGCGGAGAGGGGATATCCTCTCAGGCGGTCGCCTGTCTTGAGACGGTCTGAGATTGAGAAGAAAGGCAGGATTGGAGAATATGGAGATTCGAAAGCTGGCAATAGACGAGCATCCGTGTACAAGAGGGCTTTATGAAGAAGTGTTCCCAGAGGACAGTAAGTCTTTTGTGGATTATTATTATACGGAGAAGACGAAGGATAACCAGATCTATGTGATAGAAGAGGACGGAGCAGTGCAGGCCATGCTTCATCTGAACCCGTATCAGATCATGGTGGGCGCAGAAGAGAAGACGGCTCATTATATTGTGGCGGTGGCCACGAGGAAGGAATACAGGAAGCGGGGGTATATGGCTCTTCTTTTGAAGAGGGCGCTTGCAGATATGCAAAAAGCTGGGGAGGCATTTACATTTCTTATGCCTGCGGCAGAGGCGATCTATGAGCCCCATGATTTCCGCACTGTGTATGAGCAGGACAGGAAGGTATACAGAGGAGGGCTGCCGGGAGAGGGTAGAGCCCACACGGCGTGGGAGGACGGGAAACCGTTCCAGGTCACAGAATTAAAAGAAGAAGAATGTGAGGAGACGGCTCTGGCAGCGGAGGCTTACCTGGCAGAGCATTACCAGGTGTACGCCAGACGGACGGAGAGGTATTACAGCCGCTTAAAGAAAGAGTGCGAGAGCGACGGCGGGAAGCTGCTTGTATTCCGCCGGGACGGCGCGATCGCAGACTGCCGCCTGTGTGTGCGCCCGGGCGAGGAAGCGTCGAAGGAGAAGCCGAAGATCATGGTGAGGGCCGTAGACGTGCGGCGGCTTCTGATGTCCATGAGGCTTAAAGAGCTTACGGCTTTCTGCATTACGGTGACAGACCCGATCATTGAGGAGAACAACCGATGCCTTGTCGTTACAGGGACGGAATACTCTGGCGTTATGCTGATGGACGGGAAAGAAGAGAACAGCGAGGGGAGCATTACGGTAGCCGCGCTTACGAGCTTTCTCTTCGGAGCCAAGAGCGTGGAGGAGATCTGTCTGGAAGAGGGCGTGGGACTTAGCCCAAGGCTTCGGGAAGAGCTAAGGAAGATCGTGCCTCTTAGCAGGATATACTTGAACGAGGCCGTGTAGCCCGCGTAAAGAGAATTGGGGAATTGACAAATATAGGATTTTCGCATATGATATAATCTATATAGGATGTTAGGGTCAAAAGGTCTAAGCCCACATGAGCTTGTTCATAAGTGGGTGAAAGATCTTGGGACCCGCTCCTGATATGAGCATAAAAGTGGGATGTATATCCCACGATATGCGAATATCGGGTAGGATTGTGGGAGTGCATAGCACGGAACAATCCGTAGGCATCCTAGTTGGGGGCTTTTGGCTCCAACATCTATATAGGAAAGACGTTGAGCGAAAGAGTAGCAGACAGGGCAACCGGCAGAGAGGGACTGTCACCGGCTGAGAGCAGACCTGGGGGAAATGGCTGTGAAGTGCATTCGGGAGTCGATCCGGCGAAAGGGCAAGAGGAGATGATCCTCAGGATTTTAGTAGCCGGGTACGGGCACGCGCACGTTACGCGCGCAGGAAGCGGAGGAGATGTCCGATTACGGAATATCCTCTATAAGAGTGGGACCGCGGAATTATTTCGTCTCTTGCATTGTGCAGGAGACGATTTTTTATCATATAGGAAACGAAGCTTCCTATAGAAGGAAAGATTTAGAGAGGAGTTATTTTATGGGAATTATATCTTATGTAAAAGAGGAGATCCAGGTCATACGAGAACGGGACCCGGCGATTAAGTCAAATATGGAAGTATTCTTGTACCCCAGCTTTAAGGCGATCTTAAGGTACAGGCTGGCGCACAGGCTGTATTTAAAAAAGCATTATTTCCTGGCACGCTGGGTATCGCAGAAGGCTGTCAGGAAGACGGGCATCGAGATCCACCCGGGCGCGAAGATTGGGAAAGGGCTGTTCATCGACCATGGGAGCGGCGTGATCATAGGGGAGACGGCGGAGCTTGGGGATAATGTGACGCTGTACCAGGGCGTCACTCTCGGAGGCACGGGGAAGGAGAAGGGGAAGCGCCATCCTACGCTGAGAGACAATGTGATGGTCAGCGCGGGGGCGAAGGTGCTTGGCTCTTTTACCATTGGCGAGAATTCGAAGATCGGCGCGGGCAGCGTGGTGCTCAAAGAAGTGCCGCCCAACTGCACGGTCGTAGGAGTGCCGGGGCGTATTGTGAAGAAGGATGAGGAGAAGGTCCCCCGCATGGATCTGGATCAGGTGCACCTTCCCGATCCGATCAGCAGCGACATTTTAGAGCTGCAGGAAGATAATGCCCGCCTGCACGAGCAGCTGGCTGAGCTGGAAGAGCGCATGAAGATCATGCAGGACGCACGTATAACAGTGGAGAGATAGAAAGACTAAACAGATAGAGGAGGAAATATATATGAGGCTGTACAACACGCTGTCGAAACGGAAGGAAGAATTTGTCCCGGTGGAGGAAGGAAAGGTAAAGATGTATGTCTGCGGGCCTACGGTCTACAACTTCATCCACATCGGGAACGCGAGGCCTATGATCGTATTTGATACGGTGAGGAGATATTTTGAATATAAAGGATATGACGTGAACTATGTGTCTAATTTCACAGATGTGGACGATAAGATCATCAACAAGGCTATTGAGGAAAAAGTGTCCGCAGACGAGATATCCAAACGCTACATCGCGGAATGTAAGAAGGATATGGAGGGCATGAATGTAAAGCCGGCCACAACGCATCCCCTCGCCACAGAGGAGATCTGCGGGATGGTGGATATGATCGGCGATCTGATACAGAAAGGGTATGCCTATGAGAAGAACGGCACAGTCTATTTCCGTACCCGCCAGTTCAAAGATTACGGAAAGCTCTCCCACAAGAATCTGGACGATCTGCGCTCCGGGGAGCGCTCCCTTCTTGTGACAGGGGAAGATGAGAAGGAAGATCCCCTTGACTTCGTGCTGTGGAAGCCGAAGAAGGAGGGGGAGCCGTCCTGGGATTCGCCGTGGAGCGCCGGGAGGCCGGGATGGCACATTGAGTGTTCGGTCATGTCCAGGAAGTATCTCGGAGAGCAGATCGACATCCATGCCGGCGGTGAGGACCTTGTCTTCCCGCACCATGAGAACGAGATCGCCCAGAGCGAGGCGGCGAACGGTAAAGAGTTTGCTAAATACTGGATGCATAATGCATTCTTAAATATCGATAACCACAAGATGAGCAAATCTCTTGGGAACTTCCGTACTGTCCGGGAGATCAGCGAGCAGTACGATCTCCAGGTACTCCGGTTCTTTATGCTGAGCGCCCATTATAGAAGCCCGTTGAACTTCAGCGCAGAGCTTATGGAAGCGTCAAAGAGCGGGCTGGAGCGTATCGTCAATGCCGCGGATAATCTGAAGTTCCTCATGCGGGAGGCAGAAGGTGATATGCGCCCGGAGGAAGAGGAGGCATTTGCAAAGACAGCGGGGTTCGTGAAGGAATTCGAGGACGCCATGGACGAAGACTTCAATACGGCGGACGCAGTGGCCGCGGTATTCGACTTTGTGAAGTTCTGTAACATCCATGCGGGCGAAGGGAATTCCAAAGAATACCTCCAGAAGCTTTTTGACCTTCTTGTGAAGCTCACAGACGTCCTTGGGCTTATCGTGGATAAGGAAGAAGAGATATTGGCGGAGGATATTGAGAAGATGATCGAGGAGCGCCAGGCGGCGAGGAAAGCGAAAGACTTTGCAAGAGCGGACGCGATCCGTGATGAATTGCAGGCCAAAGGGATCATTCTGGAAGATACGAGGGAAGGCGTAAAATGGAAAAGAGCGTAGAATGGCAGTTTGACGCTTACATGCAGGACATATTCCAGATGCAGGAGGCGGATGCGAAAGCGTATTCCCCTCTTGCCCTGGCGTATATCGGCGACAGCATCTATGACCTTATTATTAAGACTCTTGTGCTGAGCGAAGGGAACAGGCAAGTGCAGAAGCTCCATGAAAGGACAAGCTCTTATGTGCAGGCGAAGACACAGTCGAAGATGATGCGCGCCATGCAGGGGCATCTGACGGAAGAAGAGCATGGGATCTATAAGAGGGGGCGTAATGCAAAGAGCGTCACCCCCGCCAAGAACCAGTCTGTCACAGACTATCGGCGGGCGACCGGCTTCGAGGCCCTTCTTGGGCATCTGTATCTGAAAAAGGACTGGAAGAGGATGCTGGAGCTGGTGAAGATCGGGCTGGACAGTCTGGAAGAGGGGCAGGGGCATGCAGAATAGCAGGATTTAATTGCTATAAGAGATATAAATGTATGAAGGAGAAGATCCTATGGAGGAGAACAGAACGAGAAATGAGAATATGATCGAAGGGCGCAATGTGGTGCTGGAGGCGCTGCGGTCCGGGAGGCCGGTGGACAGGCTGTTCGTCCTTGACGGCTGCCAGGACGGCCCGGTGCGTACGATCGTCCGGGAGGCAAGAAAGCACGATACCCTTCTTAAGTTCGTGGACAAGACGAGGCTGAACCAGCTGTCTGAGACAGGAAAGCATCAGGGAGTGATCGCGTTCGTGGCGGCTTATGAATATTCGGAAGTGGAAGATATGCTGCGCCTTGCGAAAGAGAAAGGGGAAGACCCATTCCTGATCCTGCTGGATGGAATTGAGGATCCCCATAACCTGGGAGCCATTATCCGTACCGCCAATCTTGCGGGGGCTCACGGCGTTATTATCCCGAAGCATCGCGCCGCAGGCCTCACGGCCACGGTCGCAAGGACGAGCGCAGGAGCCCTTAGCTACACGCCAGTAGCCAAAGTGACCAATCTTGTCAAGACGATGGAAGAGCTTAAGAGACAGGGGCTGTGGTTCGTATGTGCGGATATGGGCGGCGACGTAATGTACCGCCAGAACTTAAAAGGCCCGATCGGGCTCATCGTAGGGAACGAGGGGGACGGAGTCAGCCGCCTTGTGAAGGAGAAATGCGATCTTGCCGCGGGCATCCCGATGAGAGGGGATATCGATTCCCTGAACGCGTCGGTGGCGGCAGGCGTGCTGGCTTATGAGATCGTGCGGCAGCGGCTGGGATAGGAGCTAAAGAATGTTATGTGCGGATATGAGAGGATGACCGACGAGCAGCTGATCGAAGAGCTGCGCGGCGGCGATACGGCAATTATTGATTTCCTTATGGAAAAGTATAAGAATCTTGTGCGGAAAGAGGCGAATACGATGTACCTTCTGGGCGGGGAGAACGACGATCTCATACAAGAAGGCATGATCGGGCTTTTTAAAGCGGTGCAGGACTATAAGATCGACCGGAAAGCATCTTTTTTCAGCTTTGCCTCCCTCTGTGTCCGCAGGCAGATGTATTCCGCGATCGAGGCTTCCAGGCGGAAGAAACACAGCCCGCTGAACTCCTATATTTCTCTTTATGAGAAAAATGAAGAGAAGGAGGCTCTGATCGAGACGATGGAGGCGGAAGTGGAGAATAACCCGGAGGCGCTCTTCTTAAGCCGGGAATATGCGGAGATACTGGAGAGCAAGCTTCAGGAGAGCTTAAGCGATCTGGAGAGCCGCGTGCTCTATCTCCACCTTCGGGGGACGGATTATAAGATCATCGCTAGGCTTTTGGATAAAAGCCCGAAGACGGTGGACAATGCGATACAGAGGATCAGGAGCAAGGCGGAGAAGATACTGGAGCAGGAAAAGTCGGGATTTTACGAGAAATAGGATTGACAAATCAATGTCTCCTAGTGTATATTATTAACGTTATATGGCGGCATAAGATCTATCTTGCGGCCGCGCGCTGCCTTGGCTCAGTCGGTAGAGCGTCGCCTTGGTAAGGCGGAGGTCGGCGGTTCAAGTCCGCTAGGCAGCTTGAAAAGAAGAGGCTTTCGGGGAGGGTCCCGGAAGCCTTTTTGAAAGAGGATATAGGAGGGAACGACGTGGGAGAAGAAGTGATTTCCAAAAATTTTATTGAGCAGGAGATTGACAAGGACCTGGCAGAGGGCGTGTACAGCGAGGTGTGTACGAGGTTCCCGCCGGAGCCGAACGGCTATCTGCATATCGGACATGCCAAGTCTATTCTTTTAAATTACGGGCTTGCGAAGAAATATAACGGGACGTTCCATTTACGGTTCGACGATACGAATCCGACGAAGGAGGACACCGAGTTCGTAGAGTCCATTAAGGAAGACGTAGAGTGGCTTGGCGCAGATTATAAGGAGCATCTGTATTTTGCGTCGGATTATTTTGACGTCATGTATGCGTGCGCGGTAAAGCTGATCCAGAAGGGAAAGGCGTTCGTCTGTGACTTGAGCGCGGAGGAGATCAAAGAGTACAGGGGCACTCTGACAGCGCCGGGGAAGAACAGCCCGTACCGCGACCGGACGGTGGAAGAGAACCTTGCGCTATTTGAGGCTATGAAGAACGGGGAGTACAAGGATGGAGAGAAAGTGCTGCGCGCCAAGATCGACATGGCGTCTCCGAATATCAACATGCGCGACCCGGTTATCTATCGCGTGGCCCACATGGCGCATCACAATACGGGGGACAGATGGTGCATTTATCCGATGTATGATTTCGCACATCCTATCGAGGACGCTGTGGAGAAGATCACGCACTCTATCTGTACGCTGGAGTTTGAAGATCACAGGCCGCTCTACGATTGGGTCGTAAGAGAGTGCGAGTTCGATCCCGCGCCGCGCCAGATCGAGTTTGCCAAGATGTATCTGACGAACGTGGTGACAGGGAAGCGGTATATTAAGAAGCTGGTGCAGGAGGGAGTAGTGGACGGCTGGGACGACCCTCGCCTTGTGTCCATTGCGGCGCTTAGAAGGAGAGGCTTTACGCCGGAATCCCTGAAGATGTTCGTGGAGCTGTGCGGCGTCTCCAAGGCGCAGGGGTCTGTGGATTATGCTATGCTGGAGTACTGCATCCGCGAGGATCTGAAGCTTAAGAAGCCCCGTATGATGGCGATCCTCGACCCGATCAAGCTGGTGATCGACAACTACCCGGAAGGGGAGGTAGAGTGGCTTACGGCGGAGAACAATCTGGAGAATGAGTCTCTTGGGAAGAGGCAGATCCCGTTCTGCCGGGAGCTCTATATTGAGAGAGATGATTTTATGATCGAGCCTCCAAAGAAGTATTTCCGTCTCTTCCCAGGCAATGAAGTACGCCTGATGCAGGCATATTTTGTGAAATGTGAAAACTATGAGACGGACGCGGACGGGAATGTCACGGTCGTCCACTGTACGTACGACCCGGAGACGAAGAGCGGGAGCGGGTTTACAGGGCGCAAAGTAAAAGGGACGATCCACTGGGTGGCGGCGCCTTACGCCAAACAGGCGGAAGTAAGGCTTTATGAAAACCTTGTAGATGAGGAGAAAGGTGTGTACAACAAGGAGGACGGCTCTTTGAACCTGAATCCGAATTCCCTTGAGATCCGAAAGGGCTGTTATGTAGAAGACAGCTTCGCGGACGCGAAAGGGCATGACAGCTTCCAGTTCGTAAGGAACGGCTACTTCTGTATCGATTCGAAAGATTCCACGCCAGACAGCTTGGTATTCAACAGGATCGTATCTTTAAAGAGCTCATTTAAATTGTAAATTTAAATTGGGGACGGGGTAAAATGAATTTTACCCCGTCCCCAATTGGAGAATTATATGAACGAACTGACGATGAATTTGGCAACGAATGTGAAGATGCCGCTGTACGAGCAGATTTATCAGTACATTAAGGCGGATATCCAATGTGGGAAGATCCCCTGCGGGGAGAAGCTTCCTTCTACCCGCGCGCTGGCGAAGCATCTGGCGGTGAGCCGCAGTACGGTGGAGCTGTCTTATGAGCAGCTCCTGTCGGAAGGATATATTGAGTCCGTACCGTGCCGGGGCTTTTTTGTGGCACAGATCGAAGAGTTGCACCGTATCGGCCCGGTCGGCAGGAGAGCACGGGCGCCGGAAGTAAAGAAGGAAGAATACCGCTATGACTTCACGCCCCACGGGGTGGATCTGAAAAGCTTCCCATATAATGTATGGAGAAGGCTCTCCAAAGATATATTACAGGACGATAAGACGGAGCTGTTCCGCCTGGGGGATTCGAAGGGCGAGTATGAGTTCCGGGAAGCGATCGCCGGCTATCTCTATGAGGCGAGAGGCGTGAGCCTTACGCCGGAGCAGATCATCGTGGGCGCCGGAAGCGATTATATGCTGATGCTCCTTGGGATAGTGCTTGGGACAGGGATTAAGATCGCCTTTGAAGATCCGGCTTACAAGCAGGCGTACAGGCTTATGAAGCATATAGGGTATGAGACAGTCCCCGTCCCTATGGATGGGAATGGAATGTCCGTGTCGGCGCTTAAGGGCTCAGGAGCGCAGGCGGCTTATGTCACTCCCTCCCACCAGTACCCGACGGGCATCGTCATGCCTGTGAAGAGGAGGATGGAGCTTCTAAGATGGGCGGAAGAAGGAGAGGGGCGCTATATTATTGAAGATGACTATGACAGCGAGTTCCGATATAAAGGAAAGCCGATCCCGGCGCTGAAAGGATATGACAGGAATGAGAAAGTAATCTATCTTGGCACTTTCTCCAAGTCCATCGCCCCGGCGATCCGCTTAAGCTACATGGCGCTCCCGGAGCCGCTGATGGAAAAGTACGACAGGAGCAGCCGCTTTATCAGCTCGTCTGTATCGAAAGTAGACCAGCATATCGTGAGCCGCTTTATAAGAGACGGGCATTATGAGCGGCATCTAAATAAAATGCGCGCCCTCTACAAAGGGCGGCACGACGCGCTGATCGACGCGCTGAAGCCTCTGGCGGCGCACTGCCGGATATCAGGAGAGCATGCAGGAGTGCATCTTCTTATAAATTTCCACGATGGAAAGACAGAAGCAGAGCTGATCGAGCGTGCGAAGGACAAGGGAGTCTTAGTGTACGGGCTATCCGATTACAGGATCGGCGGGAGCACAGGCCAGGAAGCGAAAGGGAAGATGCAGGAGGCGACGATCGTCTTAGGCTATGCCGGCCTGACAGAAGAGCAGATAAAAGAAGCGGCAGAGATCTTAGTGTCCTGCTGGACGTAAATTTGGGACGGGGTAAAATGAATTTTACCCCGTCCCAAATTAGTCGATTATATCCTTCGCTTTCTCTTTGACATCTTCTGCGATGTCTTCTGCTTTCTCCTTTGCATCTTTAGCAGCGTCTTTTACATTTTCCTTTGCATCTTTGGCAGCGTCCTTTACATCTTCAGCAACATCTTTGGCGGCGTCTTTTACGTCCTCGGCAACGTCTTCAGCAGCCTTGGCGGCGGAGCTTAAGGAAACATACTCGCGGTCGGAGGCGGGCTTTAGATCGTCGTCAAGATCAAAGTCTTCATCTTCGAAATCATCTTCAAATTCAGCTGTGTCAACCATGTTCTTCTTCCAATAATAAAGAGCACCTGCTGCAGCTCCTCCTACTGCGGCCGCGCCTAATACTTTTTTCAGCCATTTTGCCATAATCAATATCTCCTTTCATCTGGCTATTTTTTCCTGACATGTGTATTGTAATACTTTTTTCATAAAATGAAAAGGGCAAGCTGTGAAAAATTTATGCAAAATATGTAGAAATACGCCTGTTGAGATGAAAAGTGATTTGTGATAAACTGTATCTGTAATGTTTTTTTATCCTATTAGGAAGGAGCTTGTCCGTTTTGTCCTCAGGAAGGAGAAATAGAATGCATAAAAGTGAAGCGCCCGGGACAGCAAAAAGAGGCCTGTTCCGCATCGTGTTTAGCCGTACAGGGATCATACTGGCATTGATACTGCTCCAGGTCGTGCTGTTTATGAACATTCCCAGCTATCTTGGGGAGCACATGAATTATATGTACGGGCTTTTGATGATCGCGGAAGTAGTCGTTCTTGTCTATATTATAAATTCAGAAGGGAACCCGGCCTTTAAGATGACATGGATCCTGTTCGTCATCGCGCTGCCGATCATAGGGACCTTGTTCTTTATTTATGTCAAGTTCCAGCCGGGGACAAAGCTTGCAAGACAAAGGATGTCGGATCTGAAGATAGAGACGGATCCATACATGTGCCAGGATGAGGAAGTCGTAAGGAGCATGCGCGCAAGCCGCTCCGCCAACGCGAATCTGGCGTATTATCTGTCGCACCAGCTGGGATTCCCAACTTACCGTAATACAGAAGCCACTTATTTCCCGCTGGGCGAGGACAAGTTCGAGGCCCTGACAGAAGAGCTTAAGAGAGCAAGAAAATATATCTTTATGGAATATTTCATCGTAGAGGAAGGCTATATGTGGAACACCATCCTTTCCATATTGCGGCAGAAGGCGAGGCAAGGGGTGGAGGTCAGGTTCATGTATGACGGCATGTGCGCCATTACGATGCTGCCCTATAATTATCCGGAACAGATTAGGAAATACGGTATTAAGTGCAAGATGTCCAACGCCATGAAGCCGTTCCTCTCCACTACGCAGAACAACCGGGATCACAGGAAGATCTGCGTGATAGACGGAGAGGTCGGATTTACCGGCGGCATCAATATCGGAGACGAATACATAAACAGGAAAGTCCGGTTCGGGCATTGGAAAGATACCGCAGTCATGTTAAAAGGCGACGCGGTGCAGAGCCTGACTATGATCTTCCTGCAGATGTGGAATGTGGATGAGAAGAGGGCGGAGGCGTACAGTAAGTACCTAACCCCGAAGCGTCCGGGATTTAAGAGGGAGCTGGGCTATGTGATCCCTTATGCGGACAGCCCCTTTGACAATGAGAATGTAGGAGAAGAAGTGTATTTCCACATCCTGAACCACGCGAAGAAGTACGTCCATATTATGACGCCGTACCTGATCCTGGACAATGAGATGATCACGACCCTTACAAGAGTGGCCAAAAGCGGGATCGAGGTGGCCATCATTATGCCCCACATCCCGGACAAATGGTATGCGTTCGCGGTAGCTAAGACATACTATAAGGAGCTGATCGAAGGCGGGGTCCAGATCTATGAGTACACCCCAGGGTTCGTCCACGCGAAAGTGTTCGTCTCTGACGACGACACGGCCACGGTGGGGACGGTCAATCTGGATTACAGAAGCCTGTACCTGCATTTCGAATGTGGCACATTTATTTATAACAATTCAGAAGTGGACAAGATCGAGCGGGACTTCCAGTCTACGCTTGCAAAATGTCACAAGGTGACGCTGATCGAGGTTAAGAACCGGACTCTCGTCACAAAAATATCCGGGCAGGTGCTGAGGCTCGTCGCGCCGCTTATGTAGGATATACATATACAGGAGGGAAAGAATATGGTAAAAGCAGTAGTTGGCGCGAATTGGGGAGATGAAGGCAAAGGCAAGATTACGGATATGCTGGCGCAGGAAGCAGATATTATCGTGCGCTTCCAGGGAGGGGCGAATGCAGGGCACACGATTATTAATAACTATGGGAAGTTCGCTCTCCATACACTTCCGTCAGGCGTATTTTACAGCCATACGACGAGCGTGATCGGAAACGGGGTAGCGCTGGACATACCGATCCTGTTCAAAGAAGTGAAGTCGATTGTGGACAGAGGCGTGCCGGAACCGAAGATCCTTGTGTCGGACAGGGCGCAGATCGTGATGTCCTATCATAAGCAGTTCGACGCCTATGAAGAGGAGAGGCTTGGAGGGAAGTCTTTTGGCTCCACCAAGTCCGGCATCGCTCCGTTCTATTCTGATAAATACGCGAAGATCGGCTTCCAGGTGAGCGAGCTGTTCGACGATAAGCTGCTGGAAGAGAAGGCCGTAAGGATAGCGGCACAGAAGAATGTGCTTCTTGAGCATCTATATCACAAGCCGCTTATTAAGCCGGAAGAGCTTTACGAGGAGCTTCTGGGATATAAGAAGATGGTGGAGCCGTTCGTGTGCGACACTTCCCTGTTCCTTCATAACGCGCTTAAGGAGGGGAAGAATATCCTTCTGGAAGGCCAGCTTGGATCGTTAAAGGATCCTGACCACGGCATCTATCCTATGGTGACGTCTTCTTCCACACTGGCTGCATTCGGGGCGATCGGTGCAGGCATCCCGCCCTATGAGATCCAGAGGATCATCACGGTGTGCAAGGCATACTCGAGCGCGGTGGGCGCGGGAGCCTTTGTGAGCGAGATCTTCGGAGAGGAGGCGGACGAGCTTAGGAGGCGCGGCGGAGACGGCGGCGAGTTCGGGGCTACGACGGGGCGTCCGAGGCGCATGGGCTGGTTCGACTGTGTGGCTTCCAGGTACGGGTGCAGGCTGCAGGGGGCGACGGACGTGGCCTTTACTGTGCTTGACGTGCTTGGCTATTTAAAAGAGATCCCTGTATGTACAGGATATGAGATCGACGGGAAAGTGACGGAAGATTTCCCTCCAACGCACCTCTTGGAGAAGGCGAAGCCGATCCTTGAGATCCTGCCCGGATGGGAATGCGATATACGGGGGATCAGGATCTACGAAGAGCTTCCAGAGAACTGCCGAAGATATATCGAGTTCATTGAAGAGAAGATCAGCTATCCGATCACGATGGTGTCCAACGGCCCGGGGCGGGAAGATATTATTTACAGAAGGTAGATGATCCCACGATATGCGAATAGCGGGTAGGATCGTGAGAGTGTGTAGCACGCAGCGATCCACAGGTATCATAGCCCGGCCTCACAAGATGTGAAAAAGATGCTTTGAAAAAACTGGAAAATGTTATATAATAAGACAGCGCCCTTTGTACGATGAGGGCAGAATAAGAAGAGCACAAAGGAGTATTTAGAGAATGGCACATACATTATTGAAACAGTGGAGAGACATCGCATACGACGAGGGGGCTGACAGAGGGCAGCTGCAAAGATTCTGGGGGAGCTATTTTCAGATCGAGAAAGAGATCTATGAGCAGCTTCTTGCACATCCTGACGAGGAAGTTAGGGGAACGGTAAAAGAGCTTGCGGAAAAATACGGGCAGGAAGTGCTTACGATGGTCGGGTTCTTAGACGGCATCAACGACAGCTTAAAAGAGCCGAACCCAATCGAGGAAATGGAGGAGGGCACAGAAGTAAGCCTTGCTTTTGACAAAGAAAAGCTCTACAAGAACATGGTCGCCGCAAAAGCGGACTGGCTGTATGAGCTCCCGCAGTGGAACGATATCTACTCTGAGGAAGAGAGGAAGAGGCTGTATAAAGAGCAGAAGGAGTCCACGACGATCCGCAAGGAGAAGAAGCCGGGGCGCAACGACCCGTGCCCGTGCGGCTCAGGAAAGAAATATAAGAAATGCTGCGGCAAGTAGCTGTTGACAAAGAAGAAGAGAGTGCTATAATAAGAAACATATGGCGAACGCGTTAAAGAGACGAGTAAGTTGGGAAAGAGATGAAAGAGAGAGGGGCCTCAGGCTGAAAGCCCCTTATCTTGGAACCTTCCGAAGACTACCTCTGTAGCGGCTGCAAAACAGTCCGGTGATTCCGTTATCATCATAAAAAGTGGTTCCGATCGCTCCATTGCCACAGGGCTGGAGATCGGTTCAAGCGGGGTGGGACCGCGAGTTTGGATAAGACTCGTCCCTTGCAGCAATTTTTGTCTGCAAGGGATTTTTTTATCATATAGGAAACTTTGTTCCCTATATGATAAAAACCCTCCAGGAGGATGCGCGCTCGTGCGAGCAGAAAATGTCACTGCGTGACCGCATTCGGCGCAGCAAAGCGGTCAAGCTCCTCATGAGTGAGGGATTTAGGGAGCTGGAGCGGACTTGTCCGCTTTGTTACAGAAGAGGAAAGGGGCAGGAAGATGAACAGGAAATACAGGCGTAAAGTACAGTACTATGAGACGGATCAGATGGGGATCGTACATCATTCTAACTATGTGCGCTGGTTCGAGGAAGCACGGATGGACTATCTGGAGAAAATAGATCTGAATTATCAGAGGCTGGAAGAGCAGGGGGTGCTAAGCCCGGTGCTCTCTGTATCAGTGGATTATCTGCGGATGGCGCATTTCGGCGAGACGATGATTATAGATGTCTCGGTGGAAGAATACAATGGCATCAAGCTTACGCTGGCTTATGAGGTGGCGAATATGCGGACGAACATGGTATGCTGTAAGGGGACGACGAAGCATTGCTTTATCAACCAGGAAGGGAGGCCTCTGTCGCTCAAGCAGGCGTGCCCCGAGATCCATGATATATTGCGTAAAGCATTGGAAGCAGATAACTTGTAAAGAAAAAGTAAGGAGAGGGAAGAAACATGAAGATCACATTGAAAGACGGCTCTTATAAAGAGTACGGAAGCAGCATGGCGGTCATCGACATCGCCAGAGATTTAAGCGAAGGGCTTGCGAGAGCGGCTACAGCGGCGAGGCTGAACGGGGAGGTCGTCGATCTCCGCACGGTCGTGGAGGACGACGCAGACCTTGAGATCCTGACATTTGACAGCGAAGGAGGGAAAGGAGCGTTCTTCCACACCACATCCCACATTCTGGCACAGGCGGTGAAACGGCTGTACCCGGATACGAAGCTTGCCATCGGCCCGTCCATCGACAACGGGTTCTACTATGATCTGGACAGAGAGGTTCCTTTTGTAGCGGAGGATCTGGAGAAGATTGAGGCAGAGATGAAGAAGATCGTGAAAGAGGATCTTCCGATCGAGCGCTTCACAAAGCCGAGAGAAGAGGCCGTCGCGTATTTCAAAGAGAATGGCGAGCCGTATAAGGTGGAGCTGATCGAGGATCTTCCAGAAGGAGAGGAGATCAGCTTCTACAGCCAGGGCGAGTTCACGGATCTGTGCGCGGGGCCTCATCTGATGAGCACGAAGGCAGTGAAAGCGTTCAAGCTTACAAGCCTTGCGGGAGCGTACTGGAGGGGAAGCGAGAAGAATAAGATGCTCACCAGGATCTACGGGGTATCTTATCCGAAGAAGGCAGACCTCGACGCCTATCTTAAGATGATGGAAGAGGCGCGCAAGAGGGATCACAGGAAGCTTGGGAAAGAGCTGGGGCTATTTATGATGGCAGAGGAAGGGCCGGGATTCCCATTCTTCCTTCCGAAAGGGATGGTGCTTAAAAATACGCTCCTTGATTACTGGAGAGAGCTCCACAAGAAGAACGGGTATGTAGAGATCTCGACGCCGATCATCTTAAGCCGGCATCTGTGGGAGAACTCCGGCCACTGGGATCACTATAAAGACAATATGTACACGACGGTCATCGACGATGAGGACTTTGCGGTAAAACCGATGAACTGTCCGGGCGGGATGCTTGTATATAAGTCCGAGCCGCGCTCTTACAAGGATCTTCCGCTCCGCGCAGGGGAGATCGGGCTCGTGCATCGGCATGAGAAATCGGGCCAGCTCCATGGCCTGATGCGGGTGCGCTGCTTCAACCAGGACGACGCCCACATCTTTATGACGCCGGAGCAGATCCGGGAAGAGATTAAAGGGGTGGCAAGGCTTATTGACGAGATATACAGCCTTTTTGGATTTAAATACCATGTGGAGCTGTCCACCCGCCCAGAGGACAGCATGGGGAGCGACGAGGACTGGGAGATGGCGACAGAGGGCTTAAGAGGAGCCCTTGACGACCTGGGGCTTCCTTACACTGTAAATGAGGGCGACGGGGCGTTCTATGGGCCGAAGATCGACTTCCATCTTGAAGATTCGATCGGGCGTACATGGCAGTGCGGGACGATCCAGCTGGATATGCAGATGCCCCAGAGATTTGATCTGGAATATGTAGGAGCGGACGGAGAGAAGCATCGCCCGATCATGATCCATCGTGTGGCTTTCGGCTCCATCGAACGTTTCATAGGGATCTTGATCGAGCATTTTGCAGGAGCGTTCCCTACATGGCTTGCGCCGGTGCAGGTGAAGGTGCTTCCGATCTCTGACAAATATACGGACTATGGGCAGAAAGTGTGCGACGCCCTGAACGAGGCGGGGATCCGCGGGGAGATCGACTTGCGGGCAGAAAAGATCGGCTATAAGATCCGCGAGGCGCAGATGGAAAAGATCCCGTACATGCTTGTCGTGGGAGCGAAGGAAGAAGAGGCGGGCGCTGTGTCTGTGAGAAGCCGCTTCGCAGGCGACGAGGGACAGAAGAGCCTGGAGGGCTTTATCGAGGCAGTTAAGAAAGAGATCGCGTCAAAAGAAATCCGGGAGACTGTGAGAGAAGACTGATTTTTAAAAGAAATCAGATTAAAAATGAAAAGAACAGGGCATAATAACCTCGATCATATGATTAACAAGAGGAGGTAGGATTATGCCGGAATTAACAGAACTAAAATGTAACGTGCAGACATGCGTGCACAATAAGAACTTCTATTGTGATCGGGATGGGATCGTAGTGGGCGGAAGCTCTGCGAGGCGCGCGGAGGAGACATGCTGCGACAGTTTCGAGGAGCGCAAAGAGTCCATGATGAACGCCGCAGAGGTTACAGGCAGCGCTTCCCCTACAAGCAAGATCGACTGTAAAGCGACAGACTGCATGTATAATCATAAGTGCGAGTGCCATGCAGGGAAGATCAACGTAGGCGGCAGCCACGCATGTAAATGTGGCGAGACAGAGTGCGGCACATTTGAGTGCGGATGCGCGTAGAGGGAATCCTATGAGACGAGGCGTGTTTTCTATCTGCCCGCCGAAATAAAAGCAAGTGTATGAGACAGGAAAAAAGTGTCTTGTACACTTGCTTTTTATTCCCGCGAGCAATGAGCCAGGCAGCCGCGCTTGCGCGGATATTTGACTATACAGGGAACGTTTTTGTAAACTGAGGGTATAATAGGCGTATCACATATATTTGGAGGGCAAGACTTATGGAAAGATACCTGGAGCAATTTAGAGGACATTTAGAGAGCGAAGAGAAGAGCAGGGCGACCATTGAGAAGTATATGCGGGACGCGAGGGCTTTCTTAAGCTACGCGGAAGGCCGGGAGATTACCAAGAGAAGGACGATACAGTATAAGGAATCCCTGATCCAAAGATATGCCCCGGCAAGCGTGAACTCCATGCTCGTGGCCGTGAACTCTTTCTTGCGGTTCTCGGGGAGGGAGGACTGCTGCGTTAGGCTGTTGAAGATACAGCGCCAGATCTTCTGCAGGAAAGAGAAGGAGCTGAGCCGGGGAGAGTATAAGAGGCTGCTGCAAGCGGCGAGGGGGACCCGGCTGTCCCTGATCCTACAGACGATATGCGGTACAGGCATCCGTATCAGCGAACTGAAATATATCATGGTAGAGGCTGTCCGGGAAGGAAGGGCGGTAGTGGATTGTAAGAACAAGATGCGGGTCATCCTTATACCCCGGGCAGTGCAGAGGGAGCTGGAAAGGTACATAAAAAAGACCGGCCTGAAGACCGGAGCAGTATTCACATCCAGGACCGGCAGGCCGCTGGATCGGAGCAACATATGGCGGGAGATGAAGGCGCTGTGCAGGGAGGCGCATGTAGCGCCGGAGAAGGTATTCCCTCATAACTTAAGACATCTGTTCGCACGGACCTTCTACAGCATCGAGAAGGATATCGTGCGCCTGGCAGATCTGCTGGGGCATGCGAGCATCGATACGACGCGGATCTACACGATAGAGTCCGGAAGCATGCATATCAGCAGCCTGGAGAAGGTGCAGAGGCTGCTGACGACATAATGTGCATTATGTTGTTGCCTTATAGGGCTTTTTCACGAATTTTTAAATATTTTACCATATAAAGCCTTTTTTGTAAAGAGGATCGTGAGAAATCCCGAAGATATGTTCCCCCAAATATAAAATCGGACAGCAAAACGAGGCTGGAAAGCGCCGCTCCCGCTTGCCAGCCTTTGCTTGCCGCCTTTTTCCCTTCCGGACATCCCGCATTTCTGTCGAGGAGATCTCTTGCAGGCCTGTCCCCGGCGTTCGGACAACATAATGCACATTATGTCGTCGGCGGGCGGGAAGCGCTTTTCCTATATCGGGCCAGATAGATCGCAAAAGCGAGAAAAGAAGAAAGAGAAAAGATTGCGAAGGGGAGATATGGCATTGAAGATATAAGCGCTCTGCTATATTGAGGGCACACAGGGGAGATAGGATAATTGAATAAGGGGGGATTTTAAGATGAGGAGATTGAGAGAAAGGGCTGTTTCCTTATTAATCGTAGCGTCTATGGCGCTGAGCGTGCTGCCGCAGGGGAGGTCGTACGCTGCAGGCGATGAGGCAGATGGGCAGGATGGCGCGGAGGCGCCCGCAGCGGCGGAGCGCATCACTGTCGAGACGGACTGGACGTCGTCGGTAGAGTACACGGACGATGAGCACAGCGAGGCCGTAATAACTTATACGAAGCACGGGGTGAAGGCGGATAACGCGAACCTTCTGTACCTGGGCGATACGTCGGTCAATGGGAAGGAGTCCTTTGCGGCTGCAAAGAGGATGCTCGCTGATAACGGGCTTAGCTATATCTTTGATTACGGGGCGTCGCCTCGGGCATGTGGTATTACTTATCAGAATACAGTTCTGACGGACACAGGCTGGCTGTCTTATAAGACGGATGTGAGCAGCGCTTTGCGTAATACGCTGAACCCGGGACAGGGCACGCCCAACGAGGTGAGGGCTCTGCAGGCGGCGCAGGCGGCGATCGATGCTCTCCCGGCAGAGAGGCTTCAGTACCCGACGATCGTATTCTGGACTCTGGGAGAGGAGTTCGGGAACAAGGACGAAGCGGCTATCGAGGCGGAGCTTAAGAAGCTAAGGGAGAAGCTGGACGGCATTGCCCGGGACAACGGCGTAGATACAGGGCTTATGACGTTCCAGTATGCTGATCAGCCAAGCGGGCTCTTGAAGAAGTATGTGAGCACGCAGAGGTTCCCGCACGAAAGCCGCACGGCACCGGCAGCGTACGCGTCAGGCAGCGACTTCGAACTGCGGCATATGATGGCGGAGCGTCTGGAACAGGCGGTGCACGAGCACTACCACAAGATTGAGATTGATTTCGATCTGGAGGGGGCGCCGCTGGCGCGGAAGATCACAGGGGTGGAGCACAGCGCGGTCACGGCGGGGGCGCAGGCCATAACGGATGTAAGCGATGACGGCAGGACGGCAAAGGTGCAGATCGAGAGGCTCTGCAGGCAGATCGACGTGTACATTAAGATAAAGGTAGAGCTGGACACGAGCGAGACAGGAAGGGCGACGGTGTTCAGAGAGCAGCATATCCCGATGGGCGACGGCGCTAACGGGATGCACACGGGGATCTTCGACGAGAAGCCTGTCCATGGGGAGGCGTGGCATATCTATGAGGCCGAGGCGTCGAGAGAGCTGGGGAAGATCCGCTTCACCACGGAGGGGGATGCACAGATAACAGGAAGCCTGCCGCCGGAGGCGAGCCAGATGCCGGGGACGAGGTACGTAGTCCCGGGGCAGGGGGATCTTCTCTATACAGGGAGAGATTTCGGGGGATGGAGAGCGCTGGACGGAGAGTTGGCAGGGCAGGTGCTGCGTGAGGGGAGCATCATCCGTTTCCCAAGCGGGGAGGTGTCCTTGAGGCCTATCTGGGGAAAGGCCGAGGTAGAGAAGGAGATCACAGGCACGGCTGCGGCAAACCTGCTTCCAAATAGAGCAAGGCGAGGCCTCTTTGGCCAGCTGTTCGCAGGTACAGGTATTTCCTATAGAAATATTAAGACGATCACAGTCTTGAATTCTCTGCCAACATACGCAGCAGAAGCAGATACAAGGAAAGTAGAGGTTCCTGGGGCGGCCTGCGCTGTAGATATGGGGAAGAAGATCGCGGAGGGCGCGGCAGAGGACAGCATCGTCATAGCGTATGCCATGCAGCGGGGATCCGAATATGATATATATATAGCCGGAGAAGGGGGGATCACCGTTGAGGATCCAGGATTCTTTGACTGCCCGAGCGCGTTTGACGATCCATTACAATATGTAGAGACGGTCCGGCTGAACGGCAACTTGCATCTTGAGGGACAGGGGGCGGTCCGGCTGTTCCATAGCCATACAGATAGCAGGAGCCTGAAAGCTATAGATGCAGAAACTATAGATATGTCTAATGTAACGGATGCAGAACAGATGTTTAATGGCTGCAGAAGCTTACGGACATTGGATATAGATAATTGGGACGTAAGCAATGTAATAAATATGAAGAGTATGTTCAGAGGGGCATTTTTAGAAACACTGGATGTGAGCAGCTGGGATGTAAGCAATGTGACAAATATGAACGGTATGTTTAATAACTGCTATTATTTGCGGGAACTGGATATCAGCAGTTGGGATACAGGTAATGTGACGGATATGTCCCAGATGTTCGCCATGAATTACTCGGCTTTTTATGACGATCGTCTACAAAGCCTTAATGTGAGCGGCCTTGACACATCGAATGTAACCAATATGTCCGGGATGTTCTACTCTTGTGATCATCTGGCTGCGTTGGACGTAAGCAGTTTTGATACGAGCAGAGTGACGGATATGTCCGAGATGTTTTCTGAATGCAGAGGCGTGCAGGTACTGGACGTAAGCGGCTTTGATACAGAGAATGTGACGAGTATGTCGAGTATGTTTAAAGATTGCAGAGGCGTGCAGGTGCTGGACGTAAGCGGCTTTAATACAGGGAATGTGACGAGTATGTCGAGTATGTTTAATGGCTGCAGAGGCTTGCAGGTGCTGGATGTAAGCGGCTTTAACACAGGGAATGTGGTCGAGATGGGAATGAATTGGATGTTTGCTGGCTGCAGCAGCTTACAGAGCCTGGACGTGAGCAGGTTTGAGACAGGTAATTTGACCAGTATGGATCTTATGTTTAGTAGCTGCAGCAGCTTACAGAATCTGGATGTAAGTGGCTTTAATACAGGTAATGTGACCAGTATGACTTATATGTTCTCTGGCTGCAGCGGCCTACAGGGGCTGGATATCGGGAGCTGGGACGTAAGCCAGATGACCTATATGTCTAATGCGTTTTACGATTGCAGCAGCCTACAGGAATTGGATCTGGGCAGATGGGAGCCTGCCGGAGCAGTAAGCCTGCCTGAGGCTTTTTACTACTGCGACAGTTTGAGAAAGCTGGATGTTAGGAATCTTGGGACTAACGGGGTCGTGAACATAGATAATGCATTTCAGAGAGTCGGTGCAAATAGCGGCGTTGGCTGCGAGCTGAACGTAGGGAGCTGGGATCTCCAGAATGAACGGCACAATATGGCAAGATTATTTTGGGGGAGCAATATCCCTGATATAGACCTCTCAGGCTGGAGAGGGCTCGAGGGCGCCACAAGCATGCAGGAGATGTTCGCCTATTCAGGGGCGGAAAGGATCGCTTTTGGAGGAGCGTGGGCGACGGAGAGCCTTGATATCCTCACGTCAATGAGAGATATGTTCAAGGGATGCGACAGGCTGGAGCTCATCGATCTGAGCGGGTGGAGCCTGCCCAACCTGACGGATACGAGCGGCATGTTCAATGGCTGCATATCTTTGGACGCGCTGGATCTGTCCTTCAGGGGGATCGCCCAGGCGAATGCAGGAAATTTCAGCGTTACGGATATGTTCGCAGGCTGCCCGGCCGGGACGCTGACGATCACGAACACGACAGACTCGCAGGCTCCGCTCAATAAGATCGCGAATGAGTACATGGCGGCGACCGGAGGGAACGTGGATGGCGGGATCGCGACGAGCGCTCTTGATGAGGCCATGGAAGAAGAGCTTATGCTGATGGAAGAAGCAGCCATGGAGGAAGCCCTGCTGGAAGGCGAAGGAGAAGATATGGCTGAGGAGGCCCCAGTGGAAGCGGCAGGCGAAGATGCGGCCGAGGGCATCCCGGTAGGAGATGCGGGGGATGCAGATGCCGTGGCCGAGGGCGGGCCGACAGAAGGAGCGGGAGAAGATAAGATAGAGGATGTGGATTTAGATGCGGCTGAAGGAGCAGGAGGCGCCGTGATAGAAGACGCGCCGGCGGTTGCCCCAGAAGAAGGCGCGATCGCGGACGCTCCGGCAGAAGAGCCTGAAGGGAGCGAGGCTTTTGGAGCGCCTATGGAGAAGATGGCGATGCTGGGGCAAGGCTTTGCGGGAGCTGTGAAGGAGCTGGGGGCCAAGGCTGCCCATATCGGCGCAGGGCTCCTCTCCAGAGCCGCGGAAGGGAGCGGCGCGCTAAGAGAGATAGCGCGGCTGAAGGCGGCGGGAGAGCGGATGTTCGTAAGAGCGGCTGCTCTGTACAGCCCAGGGAAGCCCATGAGAGGGCTGGCCATGAAGGTGGGCAGCGTGGCTCCAGAGAGCGGAGCAGGATCCGGGGCGAGAAGGAGCGTGCCAGAGGCAGAGGAAGGGACGGAAAAGGACGGCACGGCAAGGAAGGCCGTGAGGGCTGCGGGAGGCTATCCCAATCACTGGGATAATAACCCGGATCTGTCAGTAAGGCAGGAGAAGATCGAGCTTGGCCCTGCGGACAAGGCCGAGGTAGAGTATACGGTCATCGTAAAGTACACCGGGGACAGGGGCGCAATAAGCGGCCAGATAGAATTGAACGATCCAATAAGCAGCGATATAGTGATCGACGAGAGCTCCCTGACCGTGCACCGGGCAGAGCCGATCCCAGGGACGCTGGCCGGCTATGTAGGAGGATGGGTGGCAGAGGAGCCGCACATCGTGAGCGAGGGCGGCATAAATTATCTGCGTGGCAAGCTCGACAGTTTGTACGCGGGCAGCCAGATCCGGATATCCTTCAAGTGCACCGTGTCCAGGACGGACGGCGTCACGAAGAAGAGCGGGGACTACTACTATTGGGACAATACGGCGTACGTGACGTCCATCAGCAGCTCGGGAACATCTAAGACGGCCCGGGCGTGGTGGAGCGACGATGCGATCCCCGATCCGGATCCCGGCGACGAGATGTTCACATTAAGCTACAGGTACGAAGGGAACGTGCCAATAGGCGTGATGGTGCCGCCCAATGAAGAGCATAAGCAGGGGGACGCAGTCAGACTTGCGGTAGCGCCGGCAGCCCCCAGAGGGTACATCTTTGACGGCTGGTATGTGGACGGCGCCTTACAGACGGAGATCACAATGCCGGGAGCCCCGGTCACCGCCGTGGGCAGATGGAGCATCGACGAGGCCGCCATAGCAAAGATAAGGTTCAGGTATGAGTATACAGGGGATGTGCCGGAGGGCGCCCCTGAGATCGGCGATGTGGCTGCGGGCGCGCATATACCCGCCCAGCAGGAAGTGGTGGCCGGGAGGATATACGCGGTGGCGCAGATTACCGCGGATGCAGGGCGCCACAAGTTCGACGGCTGGATCCCGAGCATGGAGGTGGCAGGGCAGGAAGCCGTGGGCGTAGAGAACGCGCAAGGGATCTACAGCTTCGAGCACGATGGCAGGAGCTACACGGTAGATGTAGAGAGAGGGATCGTGGACACCGGGAGCCTGGCAGGGCTGGACGATGTGGAGATCACATTTACGGGCAGCTGGACGCCGTACAAGGGCACGATCCGGTTTGACGCCAACGGCGGGGATGACAGCGTACCGATGGCGGAGATGAGGGATGTGGAGTGGAATACGGCAAGGACCCTTACGCCCAACAGTTTTACGATGGAGGACTACCTCTTCACAGGGTGGTCGAAGAGCCCTAACGGCGAGGCCATAAAAGCGGACGGGGACGTGGCGGACGGTCTGATCGAGCGGGACGGCGAGGAGGTCACGCTGTACGCTATATGGAAGCGGAGCGAGTATGAGGTAAGGTACGAGCTGAGCAATGTGGCGTCCAGCAACATGCAGGATGTCGTCCGCTATGGGGACGTATATGAGGCGACGCTGAGCGCGGACGAAAGCCTTGGGTATTATCTGGACGAAGCGTCCGTCGAAGTGACGATGAACTACAGTCCGATCACCCAGACAGCGTACGACCCGGTTACAGGAAGGATCCGGATCGAGAACGTGAGCGGGGACATCCTGATCCGGGCAAGCATATCCGATGAGTCAGGAATGCCGGAAGGGGAGATAAAGGGTAACCGGAAGATTGTCCTGAGCAAGGACGCCAGCAAGAACGAGACGACCCTGAGGGTAGACTTAAGCGAGCCAGATCCGGTGCGGGGGACGCTTACGTACCAGTGGCAGAGGAAGGAAGGCAACAGTTGGAAAGATATGGAGGGAGAGACAGGAAGCTCTATCCATCTTCCAGGCCTTACGATGGAAGACGACGGAACGCAGTACAGGTGTAAAGTGACCTATACCCAGGGAGCGAAGAAGCCGACGGAAGCAATTATAGGGCCGGCAGCCCTCACGGTCACAGAGCCAGGAGAGCCGGAGGAGCCGACAGAGCCGGAGAAGCCGACAGAGCCGGAGGAGCCGACAGGGCCGGAGGAGCCGACAGGGCCAGAGAAGCCGACAGACCCAGAACAGCCAACAGAGCCGGAGGAGCCGATAGGGCCAGGAGAGCCGACAGAGCCGGAGGAGCCAGCGGGATCGACAGAGGATGGTGCGGGGAGCATGCCGCATATCATCATCCGTACAGAGAGGCGCGCCCCGAAGACGGGGGACGCAGCCCAGCCGGTAATGCTGCTGGCGCTTATGGCTGCGTCCGCAGGGACGATCGTTCTTGCAACGAGGAAGAGGAAGGCATAAATGGTCTGGGACGTAGTACAAAAGTAATGGAGGGATAAAAATGGGCATAAGTGGGGTCGGATTGATGGAGGATCCGGCATGGCATGGAACAAAGAAGGTGCAAAAGGGCGTCGGATCTGGTGCTGCGGGATTCATGGAGGCTGTGATGGAGAGAGCGGGCCAGGAGGAAAAGGATTTTAATGAAAAAGCCTTTGGATCGGTAGGGGCGAATGCGCCGGAGGAAGTGAAGAAGGCATGGCTGGAGGCAGCAAAAGAAATAGGAGCCAACGGGCTTGGGATGTCCGGGAATGGTATGCTGACGCACATATCGGAAATGATGGCGCAGAGGATGAAGGACTGGATAAACGGTACCGGCAGTACAAATGACCTGCTGGGAAGCACGGTACAGTCAGCGATCATGGCAACGGAGCAGGCGCTGTATGATTTAGGACGCTCATCTTCCGCCGGGGGCTTAAAAAGCATGGATGTACAGAGGATGCGTGAGAAAGAGAGGGAGTTCTATCTGTCATTTTTAGAGAAGCTAAACGCTTTGTTGTAGCGGTAGGGTTGACAATCCTTTTTCTATCCGTTATAATCTCAACATAAAGTAAACACGTCCCATGTGACTGACGGAGAATGTGGAGTACCACAAGGAAGCATGGGATCTGACAGCCGACCGTCTGGGCGATCCTGAATGAGGGATCGCTCTTTTTTGTCTTCATATCTTTGTACGCTGAAGGTATCTCTACAGGACGAAAAAAGAGCGCCCCTGATTCCTGTAACTGTACACTGAGGGAAGCAAGATGTGAAAGCGCCGTGAAAGGCCAAGGAGGAGAAGGTATATGGAGCAGCAGAGATTTGGACAGTGGGAAGGATTTGTCCCTGGAGGATGGCAGGCAGAGATCAATGTGAGAGATTTTATTCAGAAGAATGTTACGCCTTATGAGGGAGACAGCACGTTCTTGAGCGGCAAGACGGATCGTACGGATCGCCTGATGCGTAAGCTGGAGCAGCTTTTAAGCGTAGAGCAGGGATTCGGAGGGGTTCTTGATATTGATACGCAGGAGGTGTCTTCTCTGACAGCCTATGAGCCGGGATATCTGGACAAAGAGGAGGAGCTGATCGTGGGACTGCAGACGAACCGCCCGCTCAAGAGAGGCGTCAATCCTTTCGGCGGCATCAAGATGGCAAGAAGGGCGTGCGAGGCATACGGGTATAAGCTTTCCGATAAGATCGAGCAGGAGTTCCAGTACCGCACGACTCATAACGACGGCGTGTTCCGCGCCTACACAGAAGAGATGAAAAAAGTCCGCCATGCGGGAGTGCTCACCGGACTGCCGGACGCTTACGGCAGAGGGCGCATTATCGGGGATTACAGGAGGGTGGCGCTCTACGGCGTCGATCTTCTGATCCAGGAAAAAGAGGCTGACAAGAGGAAGATCGGGGAGGATGGGTTTGACGTGGAAGAGATCCGTCTGTCGGAAGAAGTGTTCCAGCAGATCCAGTTCCTGAAAAAGATGAAAGAGATGGCTAAGATGTACGGGTTTGATATATCGGAGCCTGCCCGTGATGCGAAAGAGGCGATCCAGTGGCTGTACTTTGCGTATCTTGCATCCATTAAAGAGCAGAACGGCGCGGCTATGTCTCTGGGGCGCACGAGCAGCTTTATCGACATCTATATACGCAGGGATATGGAGGCAGGGACTCTTGATGAGACAGGAGCCCAGGAGATGATCGACCATTTTGTCATGAAGCTGCGGATGGCAAGACATTTACGCACACCGGACTACAATGAGCTGTTTGGCGGCGATCCTATGTGGATCACAGAGTCTCTGGGCGGCATGGGCGAGGATGGGCGGACCCTTGTTACGAAGAATACGTACCGCTTCCTGAATACTTTATACAACTTAGGCCCGGCGCCGGAGCCGAATCTGACGGTCCTGTGGTCTGACGCGCTCCCGAAGCCTTTTAAAGAGTTCTGTGCGAAAGTATCGATTGATACGGATGCGATCCAGTATGAGAATGACGACCTGATGCGCCCGGATTACGGGGACGATTATGGTATTGCCTGCTGTGTGTCCGCCATGAAGATTGGAAAGCAGATGCAGTTCTTCGGGGCGAGATGTAATCTGCCGAAGCTTCTCCTCCTTGCACTGAACGGGGGGTACGATACGACGAGCAGGACCCAGGCGGGGCCGGAAGGCGATGTGTACCAGGAGGAATACCTGGACTATGATAAAGTAATGGAACAGTTCGAAAAATACAAAGTGTGGCTCTGCCGCCTGTATATTAACACATTGAACGTCATTCATTACATGCATGACAAATATGCCTATGAAAAGACTCAGATGGCGCTCCACGACACCGATGTACAGCGGTTCATGGCGTGCGGAGTGGCAGGGCTGTCCGTCCTGACAGATTCCTTAAGCGCGATCAAATACGCGAAAGTAAGAGCGATCCGGGACGAGCAGGGGCATATCGTAGATTTTGAGACGACGGGAGAGTTCCCCAAATACGGAAATGACGACGACCGGGCAGATGTGATCGCACAGATGCTCCTCTCCTCCTTCTCTTCAGAGATCAAGAAGACGAAAACTTACCGGAACGCAGAGCATACATTGTCTGTGCTGACGATCACGTCCAATGTGGTATATGGGAAGAAGACAGGAGCGACGCCGGACGGAAGGAAGGCGGGAGAGGCGTTCGCGCCGGGAGCGAACCCGATGCATAACCGGGAGTCGAACGGAGCGCTGGCATCTCTGAATTCTGTGGCGAAGCTTTGCTACAAAGATTGCCGCGACGGTATCTCGAATACATTTTCCATCACGCCGCAGGCTCTGGGGGCGACAGAGGAAGAGCGGATCGTCAATCTCGCTCAGATCCTGAACGGGTATTTCCTGCAGATGGCGCATCATATCAATATTAACGTGTTCAACCGCCAGAAGCTTTTGGACGCTTACGAGAACCCTGAAAAATATCCGAATCTTACGATCCGTGTGTCCGGATATGCCGTGAACTTCCACAAGCTCTCCAGAGAGCAGCAAAAAGAGGTGATCCGGCGCACTTTCCATGAAGGGATGTAAAGATGAAAGGATATATCCATTCGCTGCAATCTATGGGAACGGTGGACGGCCCCGGAGTGAGGTTCGTCGTCTTCATGCAGGGCTGCCCTTTAAGGTGCGGCTACTGTCATAATCCAGACACATGGAATATGGAAGATTACGAGATAGAAGCCGCCCCGGAGGAAGTATTCGAGAAGATCTGCCGCTTCCGCAATTATTTTGGAGAGGACGGAGGGGTCACGGTGTCCGGGGGCGAAGCCCTTATGCAGAGCGAGTTCGTGACAGCGCTGTTCACCCTGTGCAGGGATGCCAGGATCCATACATGCCTTGATACGAGCGGGTGCATCTGGAATGAGAAGACAGAGGGCCTGCTAGGAGTGACGGATCTCGTCCTTCTGGATGTGAAGATGACGAGCGAGGAAGACTATGCCCGCTATACGGGAGGGTCGCTTGGGCAGACTATGTTCTTCCTGGAGCAGCTGGAAGAGCGACGGATCCCCACATGGATCCGCCATGTAGTCGTTCCGGGGCTCAATGACGGCAAGGAGGACAGGAGGAGGCTGGAAAGGCTCCTCCATGGATTCACATGTATCGAGCGCACAGACATGCTTCCGTTCCGGAAGCTTTGCAAAGAGAAATATGAGAAGCTTGGGATCCCATTTCCTTTTGATGTGTACACTGAGGGTAGTTGACGCTGATTTCGACAACGGTTATAATGGACTATATGCATAAGAGAGGGAACAGCATTTATGGACAACAAAGAGCTCTATGAGAAAATCTCAAAAGGAGAGAAAAAAGAAGAGAACACATATTATGGGGAGCGCCCTGTATTCAGGAAGAAAGGGCCGTCGAAGCTGCGGCAGCAATTTGGGAGAGGGATGACGGCTTTCCTTGTGGTGGCCGCCAGCATCTTATTCTACTTTGCGCTGCTTCGGGTGACGGAGCTTTCTTACGGAGCAGGGGAGGTGTTTGGCGTCTTGAAGCCGGTCGTGTACGGCTGTGTGATCGCCTATCTGATGAATCCGATCGTGGATAAGGTGGATCGGTACTTTGCTCCGTTCCTGGAGAGGAGAGGGATGGCGAAGAGCAAGGCGCAGAGCCTGTCAAGGTGCGCCGGTATCTTTCTGTCTCTAATCCTTCTGTTCGTGCTGGTAGGGACGCTGCTTAACCTTCTGATCCCGGAACTGTACAACAGCATCCGCAATATGGCGCTCACCCTTCCGAACCAGATTAGCGACGCCTTAAATAAGCTGAACGAGGCGCAGCTGGATGATTCTACGGCAGGCGCGCTTATCCAGACGGCCATTGAGGAAGGGACAGATATGTTCATGACGTGGATGAAGACGGATCTTCTGGACAAGACGAATGAGGTCATGACAAACCTGACAGAAGGAGTCCTCAATGTCTTAAGCGAGATACTTAATATATTGATCGGCCTTATCGTGTCCGTATACATACTCTTTAGCAAGGAGCTGTTCGCGCGGCAGAGCAAGAAGGCCGTGTACGCTGTCTTCAGCGCAGAGCATGCCAATATGATCCTGCATCTTATGACAAAGAGCAATGAGATCTTCGGCGGGTTCATTATCGGTAAGATCATAGATTCGGCCATTATCGGCGTACTGTGCTTCATCGGGCTTTCGATCTTAAATATGCCGTATGTCATGCTGATCAGCGTGATCGTCGGGGTAACGAATGTCATCCCATTTTTCGGGCCGTACATCGGCGCGATCCCAAGTGCGGTGCTGATCCTTCTTGTAGATCCGATGAAGGGGATCTATTTCTTAATCTTCATCTTGCTTTTGCAGCAGTTTGACGGAAACATATTAGGCCCGAAGATCCTTGGCAATTCAACAGGGCTGTCCGCGTTCTGGGTCATTGTGGCCATCCTCCTCGGGGGAGGGCTGTTCGGTTTCGTGGGCATGGTTATGGGAGTCCCGACATTTGCGGTCATATATTATATTGTCGAGATGTTCCTTGACCATCGGCTCGAGAAGAAAAGGCTGCCTACGGATTCGGATTATTATGATCTGAGCAGTTATGTAGATTCGGAGGGGAATTACAGGCGTCCCGGTGAGGGCGCAGCTCCCGCAGAAGAAAAGGAGGACTAGAAAATGCCGATCCGCGTACAGAACGATCTTCCGGTAAAGGAGATCTTAGAGAGTGAGAATATATTCGTTATGGATGAGCACCGGGCGATCCATCAGGACATCCGCCCGATCAAGATAGGGCTTCTCAATCTGATGCCGCTGAAAGAGGATACGGAGCTGCAGATATTAAGATCTCTCTCCAACACGCCTCTCCAGGTGGACGTCTCATTTATCACCGTGTCCAGCCATGAGTCGAAGAATACGCCTACGAGCCATCTGAATAAATTCTATCAGAGATTCTGCGAGATCAAGGATCAGAAATTCGACGGCTTCATCATCACGGGCGCCCCGGTGGAGCAGATCCCGTTTGAAGAGGTGGATTACTGGGAAGAGCTCACAGAGATCATGGAGTGGAGCAGGGAGAACGTAACGTCGACGCTCCATCTGTGCTGGGGGGCGCAGGCGGGGCTCTACTATCATTACGGTATTGATAAAGTACAGCTTGACAGCAAAGTGTTCGGCGTGTTCCGGCACCAGGTGATGAACCGCAAGATACCTCTCGTAAGAGGGTTCGACGATGTGTTCCTGGCGCCCCACTCCAGGCATACGGAGACGCCGATGGATAAGATACGTGCAGAGGAGCGGCTGACCGTCCTGGCAGAATCTGAAGAGGCAGGGCTCTTCCTCGCCATGGCGGAGGAGGGGCGGCAGATCTTTGTTATGGGGCATCCGGAATATGACCGCGTGACGCTGGACGGAGAGTATAAAAGAGATCTGGGCAAAGGGCTTCCGATCGAGATCCCGAAGAATTATTATAAAGACGACGACCCAGAGAACAAGCCACTCCTTACATGGAGGGCCCACGCCAACAACCTGTACACGAACTGGCTCAATTATTATGTATACCAGGAGACACCATATGAATTGTAAAGAAATGAGTCTTGAGAAAGGCGTCTGTTTAAGCAGGCGTCTTTTTTTTCGTTTATTATGCCTGGTTATTTTCCGTCCATGTTTGTATGGTGAGGGCGTCCGAAAGCCCGAAATCAGGGGGATTGAAAGATTTTGAATATTGTGAAAATATGGTCAAAGAGTGGAGAGTAAATGTCAATTTAATAACAATTGTTGCAATTTTCATACTAATCATGTAGAATAGTTTTATGTAAGTGATGGAACGTATCTATCAAAAGGAAAAGGGGGAATAGTATGTTAGATGCTATCAATTCATTTGTATCAAGTGTAAACAGTATTGTATGGGGCTGGGCGATGATCGGCTTATTGTTCGGCACGCATTTGTTCCTGACGATCCGGACAGGGTTCATCCAGAGCAAGACGATCTCAAAAGGGATTAAGCTTTCTGTTACGAAAGACCCGGATGCAGAAGGCGAGGTATCACAGTTCGGAGCGCTCACGACGGCGCTTGCAGCGACGATCGGTACCGGTAACATCATCGGCGTAGGAACGGCGATCGCCCTCGGCGGGCCTGGAGCAGTCCTCTGGACCTGGCTCACAGGTGTATTCGGGATCGCAACGAAATACGCAGAGTCCCTGATCGCGGTAAAGTACAGGGTTAAGACTGAGGACGGACGTATGCAGGGCGGCGCTATGTACGCGCTGGAGCGGGGCTTGAATATGAAGTGGCTCGGTATGCTGTTCGCGATCCTGGCAGGGTTCGCGTCTTTCGGTATCGGCTGTGCGACGCAGGTGAACGCTATCGCGACTGTATGTAAGGAGAACTTCGGCATCCCACCGATCGTTGTGGGGATCGTAGTAGCAGTCCTTACGGCGATCGTTATCTTTGGCGGTATCAAGTCTATCGCGAACGTATGTGAGAAGCTGGTTCCGTTCATGGCTATCTTCTATGTGATCGGCTGTATTGTCATCCTTGTGATGAATTATGACTTCATCATCCCGGCTATCGGGACGATCTGCAAGCTGGCCTTCACACCGGGCGCAGCGGCAGGCGGCCTTGTGGGAACAGGCATCCGTATGGCGATCCAGTACGGAGTCGCAAGAGGGCTTTTCTCTAATGAGTCCGGCCTTGGCTCTGCTCCTATCGCGGCAGCAGCAGCACAGACAAGGAACCCGGTGCGCCAGGCGCTCGTATCTTCCACAGGTACGTTCTGGGATACAGTAGTCGTATGTGCTATGACAGGCCTTGTACTTGTAACGACGATTATGAAGAACCCATCCATCAATGCCAATGAGATCGACAACGGCGGCGTGCTGACTTCTATGGCGTTCGGGCAGATCCCGTTCATCGGTCCGGCCATCCTGACGCTTGGCATCATCTCCTTCGCATATTCTACGATCCTCGGCTGGGCATACTACGGCGAGCGCTGCGTAGAGTACTTTGCAGGCAAGATGGCGCTTGTTCCTTATCGTATCCTTTACATAGCGGTAGCAGCGATCGCTCCGGTCGTAGCGCTTGACCTTGTATGGCTTATCGCGGACACATTGAACGCGCTTATGGCTATCCCGAACCTGGTAGCGGTACTGCTCCTGTCTAATGTCATTGTGAAAGAGACGAAGAAATATATCAACGACCTTGACGCTATGGACGACACACCGGTACCGGTCGTGAAGGACTAAGAGCGGAAAAATAAAAAAAGGTCTTGACAAATGTAGATTTACGAAGTAAATTAATATGTAGTTAAATAATTAAAACCGTTGAGAAAGAGAAGTAGATTATTCTAAGACATCACAGAGAGCGGCAGGCGGTGGGATTGCCGTATGGAGAGAATGATTGAATGGACTTTTGAGGGCTGCCTGAAATCTTTCGGACAGGAAGAGAGTATGGTATGTCGGGAACCGAACCCGTTATCAATCAGGAGTGTATGTTAGTACATGAGAAAAGTGGGCATTACGTCAATTTGAGTGGCACCGCGATAATATGGATTTATTACCGCCTCAAACTATATAGTTTGAGGCGGTTTTTTTATCACATAGAGAAGCTTCGCCTCACTCACATTTTCTCTCCTGACATTACCCTCAGCGTACAAAGGAGCCCTTTGCACACTGAGGGCTGGCAGAGGGCTGGCTTATGCCGTCTGTCAGACAGTAGATATCAAAAAAGAAAAGATAGGAGAATGGGACAATGAAAAAAAGAACATTAGCAGGATTATTGACAATGGCAATGGCAGCGGCGCTTATGACAGGCTGCGGGAGCAGCGCAGGAGGAGAAGGCGGCGGGAACGGTGAAGAGGCCTACACGATAGGCATAAGCCAGTTCGCGGAGCACGGCTCTCTTGATAACTGCAGAGAAGGGTTCCTTCTTGGGCTTGAGGAGGAAGGCATTGTTGAGGGGGAGAACCTGACGGTCGAGTATAAGAACGCTGCTGCGGACATGGGGACGACGGGGCAGATCTCCAACAGCTTCGTATCTGATAAGGTGGATATGATATGCGCGGTCGCCACGCCTGCAGCTCAGAGTGCATACAATGCGGCTATGGACAAAGGGATCCCGGTCATCTATACGGCGGTGACAGATCCGGTGCAGGCAGAGCTGGCCGGTGAGGACGGGACGCCGGTAGGAGAGATTACCGGGACTTCCGACAAGCTTCCCGTGGAGGCGCAGCTGGAGATGATCCGTGCGATCCTTCCTGAAGCGAAGAAGATCGGCATTATGTACACGACGAGCGAGGCGAACTCTATATCCGCGATCGAGGAGTACAAAGGGTTGGTGGGGAAATATGGTTTTGAGCTGGTTGAGAAGGGCATAAGTACGACGGCGGATGTGCCTCTTGCGGCCGACAGCCTTCTTGGCGAGGCAGATTGTATCACGAACATCACGGACAATACGGTCGTGGCGTCTCTTCCGACGATCATTGAGAAGGCCGGCGAGAAAGGCATCCCTGTATTTGGGAGCGAGGTAGAGCAAGTGAGGAACGGATGTCTTGCTGCAGAAGGGCTTGACTACATCGCTCTTGGGAAACAGACCGGGAAAATGGCGGCGCAAGTGCTAAAAGGTGAAAAGAAGGCTTCGGAGATATCTTATGAGATCATTACAGAGCCGGGCTTCTATGTAAATAATAAGGTGGCTGCAGATCTGGGGATCGAAGTGCCAGAGGATCTTCTGGAAAGCGCCGTAGAGCAATTTGACGAATAGAAGGATCTAAGCGAGAAGATAATGGAGGCGTTTTATGGACTTTGTCGTATCAATCTTAGAGCAGGGGCTGATTTACGGTATTCTGGCCCTGGGCGTGTATATCACTTATAAAATACTGGACTTCCCCGATCTTACGGTGGATGGGAGCTTCCCGCTCGGGGCGGCGATCACGGCCGCGCTCATCACAAGAGACGTAAACCCATACGCTGCTTTGCCGCTGGCCTTTCTCGCAGGGGCGGCGGCGGGCGTGTGCACCGGCCTCATACATGTGAAGGGGAAGGTGAGGGATCTCTTATCCGGCATCATTATGATGACGGCATTGTGGACGATCAATCTTTCTATAGCGGGAATGTCCAACGTACCGCTGTTTTCGAAAGACAGCATCTTTAAGAACAGCATAGTGGACGGTATCATGCCGGAGGCGCTGAAGCCTTACTCTACCCTTATTATTGTCTTTCTATTGACTATTCTTTGCAAGGCGCTCCTGGATCTGTACTTGAAGACGAAGTCGGGATATCTTCTTCGGGCGGTTGGGGATAATGCGGTGCTTGTGACATCCCTTGCCAAAGATGAAGGGAATGTAAAGATACTGGGGCTTGCCATCGCCAACGGGCTGACGGCTCTGGCGGGATGCGTGTTTGCTCAGGAGGAGCGGGTGTTCGAGATCTCTATGGGGACGGGCGCGATCGTGATCGGGCTTGCCAACGTCATCATTGGAACGAGCATTTTCCGCAAAGCGGCTTTTCTTCGGACTACTACGGCGGTGCTTGCGGGCTCAGTGATCTATAAGGCGTGCGTGGCCGTCGCGCTTAGGAGCTTTGAGCCTCAGGCGATGAAGCTGATTACGGCGGTCCTGTTCCTTATCATACTTGTAATCAGCATGGAGAGAAGAGGGAAGGTGAGAGGAAATGCTTGAGCTAAGAGGGATAAGCAAATATTATAATCCGGGTACGGTAAGCGAGATGTGCCTGTTCCGGGACTTCAGCCTGAAGATGGAGAAAGGGGAGTTCCTGTCCGTAGTAGGGAGCAACGGGTCGGGGAAGACTTCCATGCTGAACCTGATCTGTGGGAGCATCCCGGCAGACGCGGGGCAGGTGATTATGGGCGGGAGAGACATTACAAAAGAGAAAGAATACAGAAGGAACCGGGACATCGGACGGGTGTACCAGAATCCGGCCATGGGGACGTGCCCTTCCATGACGATCCTGGAGAATATGGCGCTTGCAGATAACAAAGGGAAGATGTACGGGCTCTCCAGAGGGACGAACAAGGCAAGGATCGAGCTATACAGGGAAGAGCTTGCAAAGCTGGATCTTGGGCTTGAGGATAAGCTGCATGTGAAAGTAGGCTCCCTCTCCGGTGGGCAGCGCCAGGCGATCGCCCTTCTTATGTGCGCCATGACACCGATCAAATTCCTCATTTTGGATGAGCATACGGCGGCCCTCGATCCAAAGACGGCAGAGCGTATTATGGAGCTAACGGACACGATCGTAAAAGAGAAGAGGCTTACGACGATCATGGTGACGCATAATCTGCGCTACGCAGTAGAGTACGGAAGCCGTCTTGTCATGATGCATGAAGGGAAGATCATTTTTGACAAGAAAGAAGAGGAGAAGCGGGATATCCATGTAGAGGACATTCTGGCTCTGTTCAATGAGATTAGTATAGAGTGCGGGAATTAAGCTTGAAGACAGGAGGGGCAGAAAGATATGGCTAAGAGGATAGCACAGTTCCACAAAGTCAGCTATGAGCAATTTAAAGAGGGGGTTCGTGCTTGTTTTCCAGAGCATGAGGAGGGGGATATACAGGACATCTATAACGATATAGTGCTCCCTAGGCGGGCGACGTCCGGCTCTGCCGGATATGATTTCTATATTCCGTTCTCCATTATCTTAAGGCCGGGAGAGGCTGTGAAGATACCGACCGGGATCCGTGTGGAGATGCATGACGATTGGGTGCTGAAATGTTATCCGAGGAGCGGGCTCGGGTTCAAGTACAGGCTGCAGCTTAACAACACAGTGGGGATTATTGACAGTGATTACTTTTATTCAGACAATGAAGGACATATATTCGCCAGGATAACCAATGACAGCAACGAGGGACGGACGTTGGAATTAGAGGCAGGCAAAGGATTTATGCAGGGGATCTTTGTGGAATACGGAATCACTCTTGACGACGACGTGACTGCGGTCCGCAATGGAGGATTTGGAAGCACTACAATATAGAACAGGTATATTTTTTCTTGTTTCCGGCAATGCTAATCGGGAATGATACGGTGAAATGGGAGGTCTTATGATGCCGGAAGCAAGGAAAGTGTCTGCAATGCGGGAAGAGAATGTATCTTATATGAATGAGGTGCTTCCCGTAAAAGAAAGTTTTGACATTATACAGAGAGATATGTATATCGGGGGGCGCGTCGCTTCTTTTTATTTTATTGACGGCTTTATGAAGGATGAGTCTATGCTGAAGATCATGGACTCTTTTATGAAGATAACGAAGGAGGATATGCCTGCGGACGCGACGGAGTTTGGGCGTCTCTGCGTACCTTATGTGGAGGTCGATGTGATCGGGGATTTCGATCAGGTGATGAAGAACCTCCTGTCGGGGGTGACCTGTCTTTTTATTGAGGGGTATGAAGCGTGCATCGCTATTGACTGCCGGACTTATCCGGCAAGGGGAGTGGACGAGCCAGACAAGGATAAGTCCCTTCGGGGATCCCGCGACGGGTTCGTAGAGACGATCGTATTCAATACGGCTTTGATGCGCCGTAGGATCCGCGATCCCCATCTTGTCATGGAGATGGTGGAAGTGGGAGACAGCTCCAGGACAGATGTGGCGATTTGCTATATGAAGGGGCGGGTGGATAAGGCTCTTCTTGACAGAGTGTCACAGAGGATAAAGGATATTAAGACGGACGCTCTTCGCATGAACCAGCAGAGCCTGGCGGAATGTCTTTTCAAGAGGAAATGGTATAATCCCTTCCCGAAATTTAAGTTTACAGAGAGGCCCGACACTGCGGCGGCATGTCTCCTGGAGGGGAAAGTCGTGATTATGGTGGACAATTCGCCGTCCGCTATGATATTGCCGACTTCCATACTGGATATCATTGAGGAGGCTAATGATTATTATTTCCCAACTCTTACAAACGTGTATCTTAAGATAGCAAGAGCGCTGATCACGATTATGACAGTGTTCCTGACCCCTTTGTTCTTGCTTTTCATGCAGAACTTAAACTGGCTGCCGGAAGCGTTCGCGTTTGTGGCGGTGAAGGATATTGTGAATATCCCTCTTGTCCTCCAGCTGCTGATCCTGGAGATCGCCATAGACGGCTTACGGCTTGCGGCTCTTAATACGCCGAGCATGCTTAGCACTCCCCTTAGCGTCATTGCCGGCCTGGTCATGGGAGAGTTCTCCGTGAAATCGGGATGGTTCAACGCCGAAGTCATGCTCTATATGGCGTTTGTGGCGGTGGCGAATTATACCCAGCCTAATTTTGAGCTTGGATATGCGCTGAAATTCATGCGCCTGGAGCTGCTTGTCCTGACGGCGCTCTTCAACTGGGTGGGCTTTGCGGCCGGGTTCATTATTATCGTGTGCAGTATCTGCTTTAATAAGACATTATCCGGGAGGAACTATCTGAACATAAAGCTGAATTAGCGTTTACTCGTAGAAGCCTTTGTGTTATGATAAATATTACGTGGGCAGGATCTGCGTAATATTTATCATACACATTATATATGTAGAATGTACTCTCGGTGTATCTTTGCACACTGATGGTATGGAAGGAAGTGCAGGAAGACATGCAGGAAAGTAGAGGGAAGGACGAGAGGCTGGGCAGCGCCCCGATCGGACGGCTTATGTTATCTATGGCTGTCCCGGCGGTGGCTGCTCAGCTTATTAATGTATTATACAATATCGTAGACCGTATCTATATCGGGCATATTGAAGGGTATGGGGCTGAGGCGCTGACCGGGGTAGGGGTGACGTTCCCCATCATCATGCTGATCTCTGCGTTTGGCGCATTTGCAGGGATGGGAGGGGCGCCGCTCGCTTCCATTGAGCTTGGGAGGAAGGATTATGAGAAAGCCGAGAAGATACTAGGGAATTCCGCAGGGCTGATCGTGGTGTTCTCAGCTATTCTGACCGTACTCTTTCTTGTGTTCAAGACGCCTGCTCTGTATGCGTTCGGAGCCAGCGATCTCACGATCGGATATGCAGATGATTACATAAGCATCTATCTTCTGGGCACGGTCTTTGTACAGGCGGCGCTGGGGCTTAACACGTTCATCAGTGGCCAGGGGGCGGCGAAGACAGCGATGTTTTCGGTTCTCATAGGGGCTGTCGTTAATATCTGCCTGGATCCGGTGCTCATATTCGTAGCGGGAATGGGGGTCAAAGGTGCGGCTTTTGCCACGGTCCTGTCGCAGGCGCTCAGCTCTGCATGGGTCGTATGCTTTCTTGCGTCAAAGCGGAGCGTAGTCCGCCTGCGCCTTAAGAATATGAGGCTGGAGGCGGGGATCGTCGGAAAGACGATGGCGCTTGGAGTATCGCCTTTTATTATGCAGAGTACGGAGAGCCTTGTAATCGTAGCGTTAAATGCGGGGCTCCAGAAGTATGGAGGAGATATCTATGTAGGGACGATGGCGATCTTAACGAGCATCATGCAGCTGATCGTCATACCGGTGCAGGGCATTACGCAAGGCGTCCAGCCTATTATCAGCTATAATTACGGAGCGGGAGATAAGAAGCGGGTGAAGGACGCTTTCTTTCGGATGTTGGCAGTGTCTTTTTCCGTTATGTTCGTGCTGGCGGGGATCGCGGTTCTTTTCCCGGAAGTATATGCAGGGATATTTACGGGGGAGGGGGAGCTGTCCGATCTCACGGCAAGCGTTATGCCAGTGTATTTCCTCGGGATTACCATATTCGGCATACAGACCGCATGTCAGACGACTTTCGTTGCGCTGGGGCAGGCGCTTGTGTCTGTATTTATCGCTCTGCTTCGGAAGGTCATGCTTTTGATCCCTCTGGCGCTTATCCTTCCTAGATTCATGGGAGTGATGGGGATCTACCGGGCGGAGCCGATCGCGGATATCACTTCCGTCACGGCTACGGCTATTATATTTACAGTTACATTTAAAAAGATTTTGCGGAATATGGATAAAAATGATATGATAGATGCGAGCGATAACAGGGAGGGATAGATTATGAGCGAATATATCGTTACTGTGAACAGCACGGTGGATGTGCCAAAAGAGTGGCTTGAAGAGAGGAATGTGCCCTTCATCCCACTGAAATATACGATTGACGGCGAGACTTACAAAGATATGCTGGGGCTTGGCTCCAAAGAGTTCTTCGAGAAATTAAGAGACGGCAAGATGGCGGTCACGTCCCAGGTGAACCCCGACGAGGCGAGAGAGGCGCTGGAGCCTTTCTTAAAAGAGGGGAAAGATATCCTTCATCTTGGGTTCTCATCTGCATTAAGCGGGACTTACAATAGCATGCGCCTTGCGGCGGAAGAGCTGCAAGAGGAGTACCCGGACAGGAAGATCATCGTCGTGGACACTTTGTGCGCGTGCCTTGGAGAGGCTATGCTCTTATACTATGTCCTGAAGCTGCGCGATGCAGGAAAGAGCATCGAGGAGGCTGCGAGGTGGGCGGAAGAGAATAAGCTCCATGTGTGCCACAACGTAACGGTGGACGACCTGTACCATCTGCAGAGAGGCGGGCGTGTGTCGAAGGCGGCGGCCGTCCTTGGGACTATGGTGCAGATCAAGCCTATGATCCATATGGATAATAACGGAAGCCTGCAAGTGATCGGGAAGGAGAGAGGGCGGAAGAAATCTCTGAATAAGATCGTGGATATGGCGGTAGAGCAGTCAAAAGGCTGGGAGAACGAGATTATCATGATCACCCACGGCGACTGTATCGAAGACGCACAATATGTGGCGCGGCGCGTGCGGGAGAAGATGGGGATCGACAATATCCTTATCAATAATATCGGCACGGTCATCGGAAGCCATACGGGGCCAGGCGTCGTGGCCGTATTCTGCATGGGAGGGGAACGTTGATCGAAAACAGGAATAAATAATAGTATGGTACACTGAGAGTAAAAGCACCGAAGATGATAGAAATATCAAATCCGGTGCTTTTAATTATGAATTAAACGATGCTTTGGACTCAAGCTCATGTGGGGCAAAGCCCTTTTGGCCCTGGTATCATTAAATTACGAATATGCCCATTGCGCTCGCTACAGAACTTACGAGTATGAGTACAAGGAAGATGGGAGCGACCCATTTGATGATGAGATTGAACATTCCTTCTGCTTTAAAAGTGCCGTCGGTCTCTTTCACTTCAGTGGAGATGAGATCTGGCTTTACAATGAATCCGACAAAGATGCAGGTGAAGAATGCCACGATCGGCATCAGCACGCTGTTGCTTGTGAAGTCCATAATATCCAGTATGGACATCTTCATCCAGCTTATGAACCCAAGAGGGCCGAACCCGAGGGAAGCCGGGATCCCGAGAGCCAGCGAGAGGGCGGTTACGATAATGCAGGCTTTCTTGCGGCTCCAGTGGAACTTATCGCGGAAGATAGACACGATAGTCTCCATCAGTGAGATCGCGGAAGTAAGGGCTGCAAAAAGTACGAGCAGGAAGAAAGCCGTCCCGATGACTCCGCCGAACTTCATGCTTGCGAACACTTTCGGAAGCGTGATGAACATAAGAGACGGGCCTGCGTTCAGGGCGTCGCTGTTGCCGCCGGAGAATACGAATACTGCAGGGATGATCATAAGCCCTGCGAGGAATGCGATTCCCGTATCGAACAGCTCGATCTGCCTTACGCAGCTTTCCAGATGCGCGTCTTTCTTCATGTAGGAGCCATAAGTAATCATAATGCCCATAGCCAGAGACATGGAGTAGAAGAGCTGGCCCATGGCCGCCAGGATCGTCTTTGCAGACACATCAGCCATGTGGGGCTTAATATAGTATACGAGCCCTTCCATGGCACCGTCCAGCGTAAGGCCGTATACAGCGATGAAGATGGTGAGGACGACGAGGATAGGCATCATGAACTTGCTTACTTTCTCAATCCCCTGTTCTACACCTAAAAGTACGATGATAGCAGTAGCGCCGATAAAGAGGAAGAACCATCCGAGAGGCTCGAGCGCCCCGCTGATGAAAGTCGGGAAATAAGCGTCCTCTGCCGCCGCACCCATGCCGCCGGATATAAATACAGAAAAATATTTTATGACCCAGCCGCCGATTACGGAATAATATGGAAAGATAATGATCGGGACGGCGGACGCAAGGATCCCGACAAAGCCGAACCGCTTGTCCAGCGAGCGGAAAGCGCCGATGGCGCTAAGGCCGGTCTTCCTTCCAAGCGCGATCTCAGCGATCATAAGGGTGAAGCCGAAAGTGATCGCCAGGATGAGATAAATGAGAAGAAATGTCCCTCCTCCGTACTGCGCGGCAAGATATGGGAAGCGCCATATATTTCCAAGCCCTACCGCGGAACCCGAAGCAGCCAGGACAAATCCGAGTTTACTGGTAAAATTACTTCTTTTCTGCATAGAAAAGTCCTCCTTCATATAATCATTCCTTACCCTCAAAAGAGAATATCTACTATTATCCCACAAAAAGCAATAATTTTCAATGAAAAAAACTCTTGCTTGACATATCTACAGGGATATGGTAGATTATTAATTGCGAAAAGCAAAAAATAAAGCAGAGTATCCGCTCTCACCGTAGCACGATTGGGTGACTACAGGTCTGATATTGAGTATAGCTGAAGATTTTATTTTTATGATTATGCGTAGTTATATAAGTAAGGATCTCACTGTGCAGATGTATAAGTGGATAGTCTGGGACTGTTCGCTTATTTTTTATGATGTGGGGGTGCACAACAATTAGCGATTTAATGATTAACGGTCAGATTAGGGACAGGGAAGTGAGAGTAATCGGAGAAAATGGGGATCAGTTGGGGATCCTGCCGATTAAGGAAGCAATGCGTCTTGCACAGGAGGCAGAGCTTGATCTGGTGAAGATCGCTCCGAAAGCCCAGCCGCCGGTATGTAAGATTATTGATTATGGCAAATACAGGTATGAGCTTGCCAGAAAGGAAAAAGAGGCGCGAAAGAAGCAGAAGATCGTGGAAGTGAAGGAAGTGCGCCTTTCGCCGAACATCGACACGAACGACCTGAATACGAAGATCAACAATGCCAAGAAGTTCATCACGAAGGGGAACAAAGTGAAAGTGACTTTGCGCTTCCGCGGGCGCGAGATGGCGCATGTGCAGCAGAGCAGGCATATATTGGATGATTTTGCGGGATTCCTGTCGGATATCGCGGTCGTCGAGAAAGCGCCGAAGCTGGAAGGCAGGAGCATGAGCATGGTTTTAACTGAAAAACGTTAAAAATACATTAAAAAAGAAAGATTGAAGGAGGAGCATATCATGCCAAAAATCAAAACAAATAGAGCAGCTGCAAAGCGCTTCAAAAAGACAGGGACAGGGAAGCTGAAAAGAAATAAAGCATACAAGAGCCATATCTTAACGAAGAAGTCTGCGAAGAGAAAGAGGAATCTCAGGCATGCAACGATCACAGACGCAACAAATGTAAAGAATATGAAGAAAGTATTACCTTATCTGTAAGATAGGAATATGAAGGAGGAATAAGACATGGCAAGAATTAAAGGCGGACTTAATGCAAGAAAGAAACATAACAGGGTTTTAAAACTGGCAAAGGGGTATAGAGGAGCGCGTTCAAAACAGTATAGAGTGGCCAAGCAGTCTGTAATGAGAGCGCTGGCGTCTTCCTACGCAGGAAGAAAGCAGCGTAAGCGCCAGATGCGCCAGCTTTGGATCGCGCGTATCAATGCGGCTGCAAGGATGAACGGGCTGTCATACAGCAAGCTGATGCACGGCCTGAAGCTGGCAGAGGTGGAGATCAATAGAAAGATGCTCTCGGAGATGGCTGTCAATGACGCGGAAGGATTTAAGTCAGTGGCGGAGCTTGCCAAGAGCAAGCTTGCCTAGCCATACGCAAGATTGAGGGTAAAGTAAGAACAATAAATAAAGTAATGAGATAAGGACCGGATTCGCGAGGATCCGGTCCTTTAATTCCGCATATGCTCCCGGTATTCGGAAGGGGTCATGTGCGTGACAGTGCGGAAGTGGGAGGTGAAAGTGTTCGTCCTCTGGAACCCGCATATGTCGGCGATCTCCTTGATCGCACAATCTGTAGTCTCAAGAAGCACCTTCGCTTTTGCGATCCGAAGGCGGAGGAGATAGTCATATGGCGGCTGCCCAATGACTTTCTTAAATGCAGATATGAAGTAAGTTTTCGACAGATGGCACATATCGGCCAGCTCTTCCAGTGTTACAGGCTCAGTGTAGTGCTGGTTGATATAAGCGGCCACTTGAAGGATCCCCTGCTGGTACAGAGATGGGTTCCTTGTGTGGGTTCCTTCTTTTGAGAACTCTGCCTCAATAAAAGAAGATATGATCAGCGCCGCCAGATGCTGCAGCTTTTGCCTGTCACAGGCGCTGCCGCTGCTGAACTCATGTTTAAACAGCTGGATGTAGGTCTTCTGTTCCTTTGTAAGCAGAAACCGCCAGTCAAAGGTCCTGCCGCTGTAACCTTTCTGCCGCATGCTGTCTTCAAGGTAATCCTTGTCTATGACGACCGTATCGTATGTAACATTTGCGACAAGGGACTTAAAGCCGTGCTCCTGTCCACTCTGTATGGGATAAACGTACCCAGCCTCTCCGAAGTAAACTGTCTCTTCACACATGATAAGCGGAATCGGGCCGTAAGGGATAAGAAACTCGTAAGCATCGTGCCTGTGTCGGTAAGGAGGTGAAGCCTGATCTAACGCGTCGGTAAAAGAGGCGATAGACAGTACCTCACAATAATAATGGCCGCAGCTTTTGCTTATAAAATTCTTATCGGCATGGTGAGCAGAAAATAAGTGTGTAAGATTCCTCATACATACCACTCCTTTATGCTTTTAAGATACCACTATAAGAATACCATAAGAAGAAAGCCAACTGTAAGAAAAATATTCGGAATGTTAATGTTTGTTCGGAATATTAGGATAACCTTCCTGAAAGCCTCTCTGCCTTGCTGAATAGGACGAACCCTATGAGGAACATGACGGAGAGGGAGCCGACTCCTGCGCTGGGGCTTCCGGTTATCTGGCTGATGAAGGACACGAGGAACGTTCCAAAGAAAGCCGCGCCCTTCCCACATATATCAAGAATCCCGAAGTACTCTCCCGATTTATCTGCCGGTATGATCTTGGCAAAATAGGAGCGGGAAAGAGCCTGGATCGCGCCCTGGAACATGCCCACAAGGACGGCCAGCACCCAGAAATCGAATTGGGAGTCCAGCCAGATCGCGTAGAGGGCGATGCAGAAATATGCGAGGATGCAAAGCCGGATCAATCTTGCAGACGGCATATTCTTGGACAGGCGGCTGAAGATAAGGGCACAGGGGAACGCTACGATCTGGGTCAGAAGGAGCGCCAGCAAGAGGCCGGTAGTGTCAAGCCCCAGAGAAGTCCCATATGCGGTAGCCATATCGATAATCGTATATACGCCGTCGATATAGAAGAAGAACGCCAGCAGGAAGAAAAGGATCTTCTTCTCCTTGTATATCTCCTTCAGAGATGTGCCAAGGCGGGCGAAGCTGTTGCGGACTACATGCTTTCCGGCGTCGGCATAGTAGATCTGCTTATAATTCTTAAGAAGCGGCAAGGATGCCACAAGCCACCAGAGGGCGGTGATAAGAAATGCGACCAGCATGGCTGCCTGCATGGAAAGCCCGAAAGACTCCGCGTTCAGCACGATGACAAGGCAGAGGACGAAAGGGATGCAGCTTCCAATGTACCCCCACGCATACCCGTGGGAAGATACCATATCCATACGTTCCTCTACGGTCACGTCGGTCAGCATGGCGTCATAGAAGATCAGGCTTATAGAGTAAGCAGTCTTTGCGACCACGAAGATTACAAGGAACACAAGCCATGAGGCGGCGGTCCCAAGGAGGACGCACGCTGCAGTCCCCGTAATGAGAGCCGCAGCGAACAGCCGCTTCTTGAAATTCTTCGTGTCCGCGACCGCCCCGAGGGTAGGGCCGAGCACGGCCACGATCAGAGTAGATATGGAGATAGCATATCCCCAGTAGGCAAGATAGGTGGACGGTGAGAGCCCTCCAGACTCTGCCAGATAGTTAAAATAAATAGGCAGGATCGTGGAGACGAGCAGGATGAACGCAGAGTTCCCCACATCGTATAAGATCCATTGTTTCTCGAGAGAAGTCAGCTTTAGCTTCATGGGCGCAGCCCTCCTTATTTATATCTATTATTATATATGGCTATATCAGCAGCTCTTTCCAGCTCTCTCCGGCGCCGAATGTGAGCGAGAACCGAGGAGAGAGCTCGCTGCCTCCGCTTAGGACGCCCGCGTACTGCCGGATAAGGGAAGAGGCCACTGTGACAGCCTCCCTGTACAGCTTGCCCAGAAGGAGGCAGTAGTTGCCGCAGGCCTCATTGGCGTCAGGCTTCATAACGAGCCCCTGCATGGAATCATATTTTCCCGCAAGCCGAAGCCCAAGGTACAGGATATCTCTTTTGGCCTTTTTTGGAGCATGCAGGAGGTTATGGCTTCGGATCATGCCTTTCAAAGAGGCTTTGATGTCTTCTGGAGCAAGAGATCCAAAACATGGAGCAATAACCCGGGAAGCCTCCTCTGTGGCCTGGATATGCTCGATTGGCACATAAGAGGCCGGATCTTTCCTGTCTATGAGCATAAAATGGCGCTCCAGCTCTGTCTCGATCTCCGCGTGGCTTAAGCCGGAATCATGCTCCATTTTCTCAATGTAAGGGTGGCAAGTGCTGTCTAGGGCGAAATGGCAGATGAACCCATACAGATAGGCTCTGAGGGCGTCAGGAGCATCCGACGTCCTGTAGAGCATCGCAGCTCTTTGGAAAAATTCGGCCGCCGGGCGTTCATGCATCCCGTAGCCGAGACGGTTGACGGGATCATGGGAGAGCGGTCTATGATAGAAGAGGATGTCCGGGCCGTGCAGGCCGATGTCGAACAGAGAGCGGTTCTCCGTGACAAGATTTCTACATGTAAGAGGAAGACAATCTATAACATCTTTTCCAAAACGATAGTGTGCATATGCTGCCGGCATAGCTCATGCCCCTTTCTATTACTTTATTAATCTTATTATCGCACATCCAAAAGAAAAGAGCCAGATGCTTTTTAAAAATATTACGGAGCTCTTGTAAGGCGAGGGTTGGGCCATGCGCGCCGGGAAATGTTCATAAAGTGTGAAGAAACGGGTTTGACTTAGGAGAAGATTGTTATATAATGATGTTGGGGAAAAGAGGTTTACAATTTGCCAATACAGTTTGAAAAGGCTTTTTACCCTGGTATATATTATAAAATGAACGAGGATATGGGAGGAAGACAGAATGAAGGTATTGATCGTGGTGGATATGCAGAATGATTTTATAGACGGCGCTCTGGGGACTGAGGAGGCTGTCAGGATCGTGCCGAAGGTGGCGGAGAAGATAAAAGGATTTGACGGGAAGATATTTTTTACGAGGGACACGCACGAAGACGATTATCTTGAGAGCCAGGAGGGCAGGAACCTTCCGGTCGTCCATTGTGTGAGGGAGACGAAGGGATGGGAGCTGTGCCCGGAGATCGAGGCGCTCAGGAAGAAGGAAGATACGGTTCTTGATAAGCCTTCGTTTGGGAGCATCGAGCTTGGGCACAAGCTTCGGGAGTATATGACGGGACTGTCGGCCAGAGGCGAGGGAAAAGTGGAGTCTATCACTCTTGTAGGGTTGTGCACAGATATATGCGTCATTTCCAACGCTATGATCATAAAGGCGTTCTTCCCGGAGATCCCGGTACTGGTGGACGCTTCCTGCTGCGCGGGCGTGACGCAGGAGAGCCATAATACGGCGCTTAAGTCTATGGAGACGTGCCAGATCCAAGTTGTGTAAAAAGCGAGGGAGAAAGGATAAAAGGAAGATTATGATCAACGATAAAAAAGTATTGTTCAGCGGAATGCAGGCGACAGGGAGCCTGACTCTTGGAAATTATCTGGGAGCGCTTAAGAACTGGGTGAAATTAAGCGACGAATATGAATGTTTCTACTGTGTGGTAGATATGCATTCCATCACGGTAAGGCAGGATCCTGCAGAGCTTAGGAAGCGGGCCAGAGCGCTTCTGACTCTTTATATTGCTGCGGGGCTGGATCCGGAGAAGAACTGTATATATTATCAGTCCCATGTGTCCGGGCACGCGGAGCTTGCATGGATATTGAATTGCTTTACCTACATGGGAGAGCTGAACCGCATGACGCAGTTTAAAGATAAGTCGGCAAAACATGCCGACAACATAAATGCAGGGCTGTTCACTTACCCGGTACTGATGGCGGCCGACATCCTTCTCTTCCAGGCGGACGTAGTGCCGGTAGGGATCGACCAGATGCAGCACCTGGAGATTACGCGGGATATTGCGGAACGTTTCAACAATATATATGGAGACGTATTTACAGTCCCGGAAGCTTATATTGGCAAAGTGGGGGCGAAGATCATGAGCCTTCAGGATCCGTTAAAGAAGATGTCCAAGTCCGACGAGAACCCCAACGCCAGCATCTATCTTATGGATGGGCCAGATGTGATCCTGCGTAAATGCAAGCGGGCAGTGACAGACTCTGAGGCGCAGATCGTGTATCGTGACGAACAGCCGGGCATAAAGAACTTAATTGACATTTACAGCGCGTGTACAGCCAAAAAGCCGGAAGACGTCGTAAAAGAGTTCGACGGCAAAGGCTACGGTGATTTCAAGGCAGCGGTAGGAGAAGCGGTCGTGTCCGTCCTAAAGCCCCTTCAGGACGAGGTAGCGCGGCTGGAGAAAGACAAAGCCTACATTGACAGCGTAATCAAGAACAACGCCGAAAAAGCAGGCTACTACGCAAACAAGACACTGCGGAAAGTACAGAAAAAGATCGGCTTCCCGGAGAAGGTGAGATAAGGTTGGGGACGGGGGTTTTCTTCCGCAGGACACGGTTTACACCGTGTCCCTGCTCAGAAAACCCCCGTCCCCTATACGCCCTCTAAATTTCTCTCGTGTATATTTTCAGCCATCCTCGCTCTTCATCGGACAAATGGGGAGCGATTTTTTTATACACTTCTGCGTGGTAGCTGTTGAGCCAGCGCCGCTCTTCTATGGTCATCTTCTCGGGGAGGACGGCGTCCAGGTCGATGGGAGCGCAGGTGATCGTCTGGAAATGCAGGAAGCGGCCGTATTCGGTCTCCTCCTTTTCTCTCACCAGCAGCTCGTTCTCGATGCGTACGCCGTGGGAGCCTTCTACATAGACGCCGGGCTCGTCCGTGACGATCATGCCTGGCTCCAGGACGGCGGAAGTCCCTTCCCGGATCAATGTGTGGAAGCTGGCCGGCGTCTCGTGGATGTTCAGAAGATACCCTACGCCGTGCCCTGTGCCGTGGCGGTAATTAAGGCCCCTCTCCCAGAGCGGGAGCCTCGCCAGCATATCCAAGTTCGCGCCGCACGTCCCGTGAAGGAAGACAGCGTTGGAAAGCCTCAGGCCGCCGATCAGGACAGCGGTGAAGTCCTCTTTCATATGCGGCGGCACGTCTCCAAGAGCGAAAGTCCGGGAGATATCTGTGGAGCCTTCCATATAATGGCCGCCGGTGTCCGTAAGGAAAAGGGTTCCGGGAAGGAGGGCAGCGTTCGTCCGAGGGCTTGTGGAGTAGTGGATGATCGCTCCGTGGGCGCCATGCCCGCAGATGGGCTCGAAGCTCGCCCCGAGATACCCTTCCTGCTCCCGGCGCAGAGATTCCAGCTTATGTGCGGCATCTATCTCAGTGACAAGAGGCTTTTGGCCTTCCGTCTTTGCCATTGCTATGTTCTTTTTCAGCCAGTACATGAATTTTGTGACGGCAACGCCGTCTTTTATATGGGCGTTTCGTATATTTTTGATTTCCGTCTCGTTTTTTACTGCTTTCATAAAGACAGTAGGATTCGTCTTTTCGATAATGGATGCTTCTTCCGGGAGGAGGGCGTAAAGGGCGTAATTAAACCGTGCAGGGTCGAGAAGGATCCTGCTTTCTTCAGGAAGCATAGATATATCTTTCCATATATCTTCATAGGGGCATATGCGGACAGAGGATCTGGCGAGCTCTTTTTTTATTCCGTCTGAGAGCTTCCCGGCGTCTACGTAGAGGCGCATCTCTTTCTCCGTGAGGATAGCATAGGAGAGAAGAAGAGGGGAATAGGACACGTCCTGGCCTCGCAAGTTCGTAAGCCAGCATATATCGTCCAGGGAGGCCAGGATATGGACGTCTGCACCTTCTCTCTCCATGGCTTCGCGCACACGGGACAGCTTGTCTTCCAGGCTCTCTCCGGCGCAGGATTCCGGCAGAGAAAATGCGGGCTTGTCTGAGAGGGGAGGCCGATCTTTCCATACGGCTCCAGCCAGATCGAAAGAATAGATGATCTTCCCTTTCTTCTTCCGGGCGATCTCTTCCAGCTCCAGGCCTTTTTTCATGGAGATCACACGTCCGTCAAAACCGAGCGCGCCTCCGCGCGGAAGAGCTTCTTCCACATATTCTTCCAAGCCGGGGACGTCTTTTTCTCCCGCCTGGAAGAGCGTGATCCCGCTTCCTTCCAGCTGTTCCCTGGCCTGAAGGAAATATCGGCCGTCTGTCCACAATCCTGCGCGATGTGCCGTAAAGACGGCGGTCCCCGCCGAACCGGTGAACCCGGTGAGGAATTCCCGTACTTTGAAATGCTCCCCTACATATTCGCTCTGGTGGCTGTCGCCTGAGGGGACGATGTAAATGTCGCAGCCGTGCTTTTCCATTTGCCCGCGAAGAGCGGCGATCCTGTCCTGTATGTCCATATGAAGCCCTTTCTGCCTTTTATTGGCTCTACCTTTGTACATTGAGTGTAGCATTACCATTTTAACAGGATTCTATCATATTTGTGCAAAAGGGGCAATGGGAGGAGCGAAAGGCATATCCGGCTTGCAAATCGCAAGGAATGATTATATATTAATGAAGAGGGGCTACACTTAAAGGTAAGGCATGGAAAGGGGCAAAAAAATGCTAAAAGATAAAAAATATTTTCTGTTTGACATAGACGGGACGCTTGCGGTCGACGACGGCATCTTTGCCGGGAGCAGAGAGCTGATCTCTTATATTGACCGTATAGGCGGACGTTCTTTTTATATTACGAACAATTCTACGAAGAGCCGGAAAGATTATGTGGAGAAGTTCAGACGGTGGGGGATCTGCACGGATGAGACGCAGTTTATGACCGCCTCTTATGCAGCCTGTCAGCATTTAAAGAGAAGCTATGGGGAGAAGAAGCTGTTCGTGGTGGGGACGCCGTCTTTCGTAGAAGAATTAAAAGATGCGGGCCTTACGGTCACGGAGCAGGCAGAAGAAGACGTTTCCTGTGTAGTAGTAGGATTTGACCGGACGCTTACCTATGAGAAAGTGGAGGCGGCCTGCGAGCTCTTGTTCCGATCCGGGATGGATTATGTCGCTACGAACCCGGATCTTCGCTGCCCGGTGTCTTATGGATTCGTCCCCGATTGCGGAGGGATATGCGAGATGCTTAAGGCGGCTACCGGCAGGGAGCCGTACTATACAGGAAAGCCTGACGCCGGGATCGTAGGTATGTGCCTGGGACAGGTGGACGGGAAGAAGGAGGAAGCCCTTGTGGTGGGCGACCGTCTGTACACAGACATTGCCTGCGGCATCCGTGCAGGAGTAGAGACTGCTCTTGTGTATACAGGTGAAGCGAAGAAGGAAGATCTGAAAGAGACAAATCTTCTGCCGGACTATGTATATGAGGATATCCAAGGGCTGTATGAAGCATTTGTAAAAAGCAGGCAGGATCGGGAGGGAGATTGGAAATGATGATGAAAGCATTGGCGCTGCTTGCAGCGTTGTCCATTTTCGAGATCGTAAGAGAGCACTACAGCTTCCGTGTATCGCGGTATGAGATCTGCCAGGAGAAATTAAATGGAATAGACGGAAGATGCAAGATCGTGTTCTTAAGCGATCTGCACAGCCAGACATATGGGAAAGGCAATGCGAAGCTTCTTAAGGCTGTGCGGGAGGAGAGGCCGGACTATATCTTGATCGGGGGCGATATGTTGGTGGGGAAGCGGGGCTATGATTTCCAGACGGCGCTGGATTTTGTAAGAGAGCTGCCTTCTCTGTGCCCGGTGTACTATGCAAACGGGAACCACGAGCAGAGGCTGAAAGAGAGGCCGGAGAGATACGGGGATATGTACGCGCGCTATAAGAAAGGGCTTTTAGAGGCAGGCGTCTGTGTGCTGGAGAACAGTACGGCCAAGATTATGGAGGCGCCCCTTCCGATCGAGGCGACAGGGCTTGAGATCCCAAGAGAATATTATGGCAGGCGGGCAAAGAAGCATCTGAAGAAGGAGACGATATGCAGCCTGGCAGGGCCTTGCGCTCCTTTCGGCTATCGCATCCTTCTTGCACACAATCCGTGCCATATGGAAGCTTATTTCGCCTGGGGAGCGGATCTTGTGCTGTCCGGGCATCTGCATGGAGGGATCTTGCGCCTTCCGGGCATTGGAGGCGTGATCTCTACCGGATTCAAGCTGTTCCCGAAGTTCTCTGGAGGGATGTATAAGAGGGGGAGGCAGACAGCGGTGGTGAGCAGAGGGATCGGGACGCACACGATCCCTGTACGCCTCTTTAATCCGGCGGAGATCGTGGTTCTTGATTTAAGAGGAGCGTACACTGAGGGTTGTGGAACTGCGGAAAATCTTGTATAATAGGTAGGCTATAGTAAAATTGTACGGGGGCGCATATGGGAATTCCGGTAAAGCTGCAAGTGTTCGAGGGGCCTTTAGATCTTCTCCTGCACCTGATAGATAAAAATAAAATAGATATTTACGATATCCCCATCGTGGAGATTACGAACCAGTATATGGAATATATCAAGGCGATGGAGGAAGAGGATCTGAATATTATGAGCGAGTTCCTTGTTATGGCGGCGACGCTCCTCGACATTAAATGTAAAATGCTCCTTCCAAGAGAGATGAACGAAGAAGGGGAAGAGGAGGATCCAAGGCAGGAGCTGGTAGAGCAGCTTTTAGAGTACAAGATGTACAAGCATATGTCCTATGAGCTGAGAGACCGGCAGGTGGACGCGCAACGCGCTCTGTATAAGAGCCCCACCATCCCGGAAGAGGTCCTGGAGTATGTCCAGCCGGTGGATATGGACGCTCTTTTAGGGGGTCTTACGCTCTCTAAGCTAAGGCATGTCTTTAAGGATGTGATGAAGAGGCAGGCGGACAAGATCGATCCTGTCCGAAGCAAGTTTGGGAAGCTTGAGAAAGAAGAGGTGACAGTCCCTGAAAAGCTGGAGTATGTGGCGGAGTATGCGGCGGCGCATAAAGCTTTCAGCTTCCGTGAGCTCCTTATGGGACAGAGCTCCAGAGTCCAGATCGTGGTGACGTTCCTGGCAGTCTTGCAGCTGATGAAGGAAGGAGCAGTCCACATTTCGCAGGAGCAGCCCTTCGACGATATTGTTATTACGTCAAATGCTTAAAATATGGAAAGAAAGGCATAGAACAAGTGGAGATCGATAAATTAGAAGGAATCATAGAGGCAATCTTGTTTACAATGGGGGAATCTGTAGAGATCGGGAAGATCGCTCTAGCAATCGAGCATGACGAGGCTACCACAAGGAAGATCATACGGCGTCTTCAGGACAAGTATGAGGCGGAGGATCGGGGAGTGCGTATTATCGAGCTGGAAAACGCGTTCCAGATGTGTACGAAGACTGAGATGTATGAATACTTGATCCGCGTAGCGAGGCAGCCGAGGAAATATGTCCTTACGGACGTCCTTTTGGAGACTCTTTCTATCGTCGCCTACAAGCAGCCGGTGACGAAGCTTGAAGTCGAGAAGATCCGCGGGGTGAAATCCGACCATGCGGTAAATAAGCTGGTAGAATATAATCTGGTATGTGAGGTCGGCAGGCTGGACGCGCCAGGGAAGCCCATCCTGTTCGGGACGACGGAAGAGTTCTTAAGGAGGTTCAGCATACATTCCGTGGAGGAGCTTCCAAGGATGAACCCAGAGCAGGTAGAGAGCTTCAAAGAGGAGGCGGAAGAGGAGATACAGCTGAAGCTGAATGTATAATAGAGAGATACAGCGCATATATTGTTGTAATATGGCCGACGTAGGTGCATGAGAATGAGAAGAAAAATGATAAGTCTTGTAAGCCTGATATGTATGGCTTTTGTCTGGCTGGCCGAGATCCGCGTGCAGGCGCAGGAAGCACAGGAAGCCCCGGACGAGCCAGGAAGCCTTTACGCCCGCTCAGCGGTCCTTTTGGATGCTGACAGCGGGCGTGTCTTATTTGGAAAAGAAGCGGATGTGAAGCGGCCTATGGCCAGCACGACTAAGATTATGACTTGTATACTGACGTTGGAGAATATGTCGGAAGAACAGACGGCCACAGTATCGGAGCGGGCGGCAGGACAGCCAAAAGTCCATCTGGGGGCGCGCCCGGAGGAGGAATATTCTGTCCGGGACCTTCTGTATTCGCTTATGTTGGAGTCTCATAACGACAGCGCCGTTATCATTGCAGAGGCGATCGGCGGGAGCGTGGAAGGCTTTGCGGCTATGATGAATGCAAAGGCGGAAGAGCTGGGGTGTACAGACACGCATTTTGTGACTCCTAACGGGCTGGACGGACTGGACGAGGGAGGGGTGCATTCTACGACGGCGGCAGATCTGGCGCGGATTATGAAGTACTGTGTCATGGATTCCCCGAAGAAAGAGGAGTTCCTCGCTATCACGCAGACGAGGAGCTATCAGTTCTCTGATGTGGCGGGAAGCCGCAGCTTTTCCTGCAGCAATCACAATGCGTTCCTTGATATGATGGATGGAGCGATCTCGGGGAAGACCGGGTTCACTGCTGACGCGGGGTACTGTTATGTGGGCGCGCTGCAAAAGGATGGAAAGACTTTTATAGTGTCCCTTTTGGCCTGTGGATGGCCGAACAATAAGAACTATAAGTGGAAAGATACAAGGCTCCTTATGGAGTACGGGCTTGCAAATTATGAATATCGGGATGTGTGGGAGGACGTCCCCGTTACCGAGATCCCGGTGGAGGACGGGGCGGACGAGAGGACGCCCTGTGAGAAAGGCAGCCGGATAGCCGCGGGGCTGGAAGGAGAGAGACAGGAGATCTTAGTCCTCCTTCGGCAAGATGAGAAGGTGGAAGTGGAAAAGAAGCTGGAGAGCTCTTTTGATGCTCCTGTGGCAAAAGGAGAAAAGGCAGGGGAGGTCGCCTATATACTGGAGGGAGAGAAGATCGCGGGCTATGATATCGTGACCCTTGGAAGCGTAGAGGAGAGGACGATCTTCTGGTGCTTTCATAAAATATTGGGGTGGACGCTGTGCTGATATTGTATTACCCTCAGTGTCCCCTTGTACACTGAGGGTAGGAAGACTTCTGGGACAAAAGCACAGTCTTTAAATAACACTTGTCAATGGCACAAATTGTATTCTTCTTTGTGACTGTGGAGAGCATTAGAGCATCTTAATGGTCTGTTCAGCGCCCAGTAATCCGGCGGCATGGACGCCGACGAAAAGCCCGATCTGCGCCATGGATGGCGCATAGAGGGCGGTTACGTCCGTATACAAGATCTTTTACCAGAACATTTAGAAGCTCTTAGGCTCGCAACCTGGAACAAAGAAGAATACAATTTGTGCCGTTTGACAAATATTAAAAACCTTGTTTTGTCCCCAATACTTTAGGAACGGTTTGACGCGCTCATCGAAACATGGTAAAGTGATTTTATGAGGGAAGCTATTTATTTCTGTTCTTTTTCATCATTTTGCTGTTGACATTTTAAAGCAAGTATAATACTATATTAATCAGAAGCGAACATTAGTTCGGTAAACAGAAGGAGAATTTGTGATGGCAAATAATGATGATAAGAAAAAAGCATTGGATGCTGCAATAGCGAAGCTGGAGAAGGATTTTGGCAAAGGGACGGTCATGAGGCTGGGAGATCCGGCCGCACAGGTCGTTGTGGAGACGATCCCAACAGGATCGCTCAGCCTTGATATCGCGCTGGGGCTTGGCGGAGTCCCGAAAGGGCGCGTCGTGGAGGTGTACGGGCCGGAATCCAGCGGTAAGACTACGGTGACGCTCCACATGATCGCGGAAGTGCAGAAAAGAGGCGGCATAGCCGGGTTTATTGACGCGGAGCACGCGCTCGACCCCGTCTATGCGAAGAACATCGGCGTGGACATCGACGAGCTGTATATCTCTCAGCCGGACAGCGGCGATCAGGCGCTGGAGATCGCGGAGACGATGGTGCGGTCGGGGGCGATGGACATCGTAGTCATTGACTCGGTGGCGGCTCTTGTACCGAAACAGGAGATCGAGGGGGACATGGGCGACTCTCACGTAGGGCTCCAGGCAAGGCTTATGTCGCAGGCGCTCAGAAAGCTGACCCCCGTCATTAGCAAATCCAATTGCGTGGTCATCTTCATCAACCAGCTCAGGGAGAAGGTGGGCGTGATGTTCGGGAACCCGGAGACGACTACGGGAGGGCGCGCGCTTAAGTTCTATTCTTCTATCCGCATGGATGTAAGAAGGATCGAGACGCTCAAGCAGAGCGGAGAGATGGTAGGGAACAGGACCCGTGTGAAGATCGTGAAGAATAAGATCGCGCCCCCGTTTAAAGAAGCAGAGTTTGATATCATGTTCGGCAAAGGCATCTCCAGAGAGGGGGATGTGCTTGACCTGGCGGTGAGCCTGGGGCTTGTGAGCAAAAGCGGGGCATGGTTCGCATACAATGGCGAGAAGATCGGACAGGGGCGCGAGAATGCAAAGACATATCTCTCGGAGCACCCGGACGTTATGGGCGCGCTGGATGCGAAGATCCGGGAGCATTATAACTTTGACGGCGCGGCGCCGAGAGAGGAAGAGGCAGAAGCAGAACAGCCAAAGCCTGCGAAGAAGGGGAAGAAAGAAGAGGAATAGCCGATGATCGTTACGAAGACGGAGGCTGTGGCGAAGACGAGATATAGAGTGTACATAGACGGACAGTTCGCTTTTGTGCTATACAAGAGCGAGCTGTCTCGCTATCAGGTGAGGGAAGGGCAGGAGCTGGGAGAGGGGATCTATGAGAAGATCCGTGCAGAAGTCCTTGTAAAAAGAGCGAAGATCCGCGCCATGCACCTTTTGAATGCGATGGGGCGCACGGAAGCACAGCTCCGCATGAAGCTGGGGCAGGGAGGGTACCCGGAGGATGTTGTGGACGAGGCGCTCTCTTATGTGAAGTCCTTCGGGTATGTGGACGATCTGAATTATGCCAGGAGCTTTATCGCGGGCCGGAAAGAGAAGAAGAGCAGGAAGGAGATCTTCATGCTCTTGAAGGGGAAAGGCGTCTCTGAAGAAGAGATCGGACAGGCTATGGAGGAATGCTACGAAGAGGAGGACTGCGCCGCTGCGATCCAGAAGATAATGGATAAGCGGGGGTACGATCCGGACAGGGCGGATTATAAGGAGCGGCAGAAGATCATGGCCTACCTTGTACGGAAAGGATTCCCGTATGAGGATGTGCGTAAAGCGTGCGGAGGATATGCACAAGAGGACTTTGCTTTATAGGAGGATCTCAGACATAAAGCTGATACTGTTGCAGCTGCCTGTATAGCAGGAGAGAACATATTAATAATAAAATAGAAGCAGCAACCATTATCAAGCTACTGATATCCTGGAAAGCTATGCAAGCAAACAGGGGGATTAAGCTGCTTAACATACCAGCGCCCATTGTTGCCAGAACAGAAACCGCACCACCCTTTATTGCATAATATTCACTTGTCCAGTCATACTTTGGAAATTTCACATTCATATACATGCCTAAAACGGATATGAAACAGGAATAGACAGTTGGAACGATAAATAGCAAAATAGCTTGTTTTAGCGAAATCCCCATTTTGAAGCCCATCAAAGCAGCGCTTATCAGCGCAAAAGGACAGATTACGGTTAGATTGACCGCTATTTTAGAGTTGAATATATCAATGGCTCTTACAGGTACGGAACACATTATCCAACGATTTTTTCCCTCTAAGGACAGGGATGCCGAAGCGGTAGAGGTCATAGTAACAAACACTGCAATAACCAACGGAAGCACCCGCCGCAGCATTTGGCTAAGACCGGCTATGCCGCTCTGCTGTTCTAATGCTTCGGGGCTGATGAACAGGAGCAGAAAGGCTGCAACAAGTAACAGCACCATTCCGATCGTAGAGTTAAGTGCGTAAATCGTGCAGGAAAAGTATCGGTCAAACTCTCGTTTATACATTGCTTTAAATGGAGAGGAAGCTTGTAAAATCTTTCCTTCAGATTTGGCAGCAGAATGATGGAACGCTGTTGTATTCAGCTTCTGGTAAAAATGAGCCGCTATCCCTGAGAAAATGGCGCTGGTTAAAACAGACATTCCAATAAAGGCTAAAAAGTACAGCCAATTTTGCTGCTCAACTGCTTTTGAAATAAGCCCAGCCGGGGGATAGAGCTTTTTTGCCATGTTAGAAAACAAAATCCCAATATTCAAGATCTCATCACTATTCATGTTCTGCGCCTTAGTAGAAGCTGCCACGATCAGCAACACAATAAGCGTACTTAATACCAGTGAGAGGATATTTTTGTGTTTTGAACGGGAAGAGATAGCAGAGATCAAAACACCAAGCCCCAAAGAAATAATCATAGGAATGACAGGCAGAAATAAAATGGAAAGAAGAAACATAATGTTTCCAGCAATCCCCGTTTCTGCATTTGTCCAAAAAATTACAACAGAGGGAAGCGCTACAATCATGCTAATTAAGAGGTTAGCTAAATAAACCATTGTTAATCGGCTTAAGACCACTTCTGAATTTTTCACTGGAAGCGACATGACCATATCGTAATCACGCAGCCCGATAAGTACGCCAGAGCTTTTTAGGAAAGTTAATATTAATGTAATCAGAGAGCATATCAGCGCGGAAATTGTCGGCAGAATATTTACAGCCCCCATACGCGCCATGCTCATACTGATGATTGTACTGTAAGCAATCATAAGTCCAATAATGAGGATTGCAAGCCCGCCCAAAGCCGTACTGCGCTGCTTTTCTTTTTTACTGTGAGAATGGAGCATGCGGTTAACGCCAAACGAATTGTAAAGCTGCATTTTCAAAAGAAGTAAATACCTATTTTTCATTTTCCACAACCTCCATAAAAATATCTTCAAGGCTTCCGGAGCCGCGTACGGCCTCCATGCTCCCGCTTATAATCAATTTTCCCTGTTTGATGATAGAAACTTTATCGCATAGCTTTTCCGCAACGTCCAGAACATGAGTGGAAAAAAATATAGCGCTTCCTTGATTGCACAAGGCCCGCATGATCTGTTTCAGATGAAAGGCCGCTTCAGGGTCAAGCCCCACAAAGGGCTCGTCCAGTACAAGCAGCTTCGGTTCATGTAAAAAAGCCCCGATTAAAGCCAGTTTTTGCTTCATGCCATGAGAATAAGAGCTGACCAGATCTCCCAAACTGTCAGTGATACCGAAAAGCTCTGCATACTTTTTTATCCGTTCTTCCCGATGTCCTCTGCTAACGGAAAACATATCCGCCATATAATTCAGATATTGGATCCCTGTTATATAGTCATATAAATCCGGGTTGTCGGGAATATACGCTGTCAACAGCTTGCATTTAACAGGTTCGGCCTTTGCAGAGTGTCCGTCTATCAAAATTTCTCCCTCATTGAAATCCATGACGCCGACAACAGCCCGGATTGTTGTTGTTTTTCCGGCTCCGTTATGCCCGATAAAGCCATGGATCTCTCCGGGCATAACGGATAGAGAAAGATTGTCGACCGCTTTTTTCCCTTGCGTATATTCTTTTGTAAAATTTTTGATTCTCAATACTGTTTGCATAGTATTCCTCCTTGCTATTTTATCTTGCCTTCACTTGTTATCATATTAATAATATTATCATAACGATAATATTAAGTCAATAGAAACCGCTCCACTTTTGAAGGGAGCGGTAAATCTTAATTTTCCGGCGGGGCAACGATTATCCCAAGCGTCCTTAATTTTCGTTCTGCTTTTGGCTTATTTTTTTCTACCGTCTTAATTATATTTGAAATATTCTTCATAAGCTCAGTTAATTCTTCGTCTGATAAATAAAGATGTGAAAGAGAGAATCCTGACATATCTTTTTTAATATTGATATCCGGCGATTTACAATATTTTCGAAACTGTTTCGCAAATCCAAGAAGGTACTGCATGAACAACTGCATATAGAGGGTGCCGGAATTTTCAGCCAATATCGCTTCAAAGTCACTGTTCGGATTAAATGCAAGCGCATAAGTCCTTTCTACCGTACCTCGTACCCGGGCTTCTTCAACTACTTTCAAGAGGCCGTCATTTAACATCTTTTTTAAATTACGATATAAAGTAGCTTGTGGAATGTCGCCAAGAACATCGGATAAATGTTTTGCGGTTGCCCGCTCCTGTGAATATATTTCAAGCAGCAATTTACATTTCACCGGGTTTGTAATGCATTCCATAATTTTATCGGTCATGTTTCGTCCTCCTATTTTCCGACCTTATGTCCCCTTGTACACTGATGGTATATGAAAATATTATTACTTTGATAATAAAAAGTCAACCAACGGATTCCTGTCTGCCAGCAGAAAGATATGTTTCCGTATGTGGAAGATCCGTCATCTATAATCCATATAGTGAAATAAAAATCAACTAAAAACAAAATAAAACAATACAAAATATTAACAAAACAATAAAAAAGAAATAAAATCGAAATATAAACAAAATAAAACAATAAAAGTAGGTGAAGAACATGGTTATGATCCAAGGAGAAAAGTATATGACAGATTTTGAAGCAAAGAAAGCCATACTTGATATCGGGAAACGAATGTATGACAGAGGATTTGTGGCGGCAAATGATGGGAACATAAGCTGTAAGACGGGCCCTCGTGCGATCTGGACAACGCCGACAGGCGTATCAAAGGGATTTATGACCCAGGATATGCTTGTAAAGATGGATTTGGACGGGAAAGTCTTAATGGGAAGGATGAAGCCCTCTTCGGAGGTCAAGATGCATCTTCGGGTATACAAGGAGAATCCGGAGCTTAAGGCAGTAGCCCATGCACATCCGCCGGTGGCGACAAGCTTTTCGATCGCCGGCATCGGGCTGGACAGTGCGATCCTCACAGAGGCGGTCATGGGGCTTGGCTCTATCCCTATCGCAAGATATGCCACGCCGGGGACCCAGGAAGTACCGGGCTCCATAGCTCCTTTTGTAAATACTCATAACGGAGTCCTGCTTGCGAACCACGGAGCGCTCACATGGGGAGGCGATCTTTATCAGGCGTTCTACCGGCTGGAATCTGTTGAATATTACGCTACGATCCTTATGTATACGGGAAATGTGATCGGCAGGCAGAACATTTTGTCCTGCAGCCAGGTAAATAAGCTTCTGAATATAAGGAAAAAGATTGGCATTACAAGCGGAGGCGTCCCGTCCTGTGCTTCCATTGAGACAAATGACAAAGATATCGTGTCATCGGGCGACGTCAGGCCTCTTGAGCCTGAAGCGTGTGCGATGAAGGGGGTAACGCCTCTTGTAAAGCCCGGGGACAGAGCTTCGTCTGATGGCGCGTCGTGGGCAGGACAAAGGAAGAGATCATTGCAGAGGTAGCGCGCAGAGTAGTGGAAGAGCTGAAAACAGGAGGAACGGTATGAACATAGGTGCAAAAGAAATAGAGCTTATCGTACAGCAGGTGCTGGAGAATATAGATGTAAAGGCTCTGAGCGCCCCGAAGGCCAGCGGCGGAGAGGACGGCGTGTTCGACTGTGTGGAGGAAGCTATAGAAGCGGCATATCAGGCGCAGCGCCGATGGGTGAGAGACTATAATCTGGAAGACAGGAAACGGGTGATCGCAGCAATCCGCGCCGTATCGGGGGATGAAGGGCTGATGATCGAAGAGTGCGCGCCCTTTGGAGTAATTGGGGCCATCACCCCGTCGACCAATCCGACAGAGACGATCATCAATAATACTATAAGCATGATCGCAGGAGGAAATATTCTACAGAGCTGATCGTATACCGCACGATCAGGGAGATCGCGGACGAAATGGTCATTGTCCTTGACTCGTCCAAATTTGGCAAGAAGACTTTCTTAAGCCTCGGGCGCCTTACTCTGTCGGACACGGTAGTATCAGATAAGGGCGTGCCGCAGCAGTATGTAGATTACTATGAAAAGAACAAGATAAAGGTCTTCACATAAATGCGTCCACATTGTGCTCGGAAAGAAAGTCCTGCCATTCTCTGCTCAGTGGTTTATCCGTGATAAGGCCTGTGACAGGGGCAAAGTCTGAGATCTTAAGGAAGGACGTGTTGTTGAATTTGGAGAAATCGGCAACAATGTATATTTTCTGGCTTCTTTTTATAAGGCTTTGCCGTATGGACGCAGTAGGCTCATGGGAATCTGTGATGCCATGCTCCATGGACAGAGAGCGGCAGGACATAAAGACCTTGTCAAAATAATATTGCTCCAGGTTTTTTAATGTTATGCTGCCACAGAATGCTTTGTCCTCAGGAAGATACATCCCGCCCAGGGCGACAAGATGGATGTTATCCTTCTCACACAGCTCGTTAATGATCAGAAGAGAATTGCTCGCTACCGTAAGCCGCATATTCTTGACAGCCTTTGCGACCTGGTATGCGGTCGTTGAGGAATCTAAAAATATAGAATCGCCGTTGTTGATAAGCTTTCTGCATTTATGAGCAATATTCTGCTTATTTTCTATATAGGCAGTCTCGCGTATCGTCAGATCCACGTTATTCCCCACGCCATCCTGTATAAAAGCCCCGCCGTAGGTGCGAGTGAGGAAGCCCTCGTCTTCGAGCTGTTTAAAATCCCGGCGGATAGTCTCCTCTGTCACGGAGAAAAGCTTTGATAGCTCCAGTACTGTTATATTCTTCTTCTCAAGGATGATTTCTTTGATCTTTGCTTTCCTTGTTACAGCCAGCATGGGTCTTAGCTCCTTTCTTCAATAAAAGATACTCTCATATTATAGAATGGATGGGAAGAGATGTAAAGGGCAAGTAGGGGCGGATAGATGCACAAAGAGATGCTTGACATTCACATGAAAAGAGTATAAAATTGAAGTGTTGTAATTGTACAATGAAAATTAAATAAGGAGGTGCTCCTGTGCCGAGTGGAATCATAATTGCTGTGGCAGTAGTAGCAGTTATCGCAGCGGCGGTCATCAGCCATTTCGTTACGGTCTCCAATCTGAAGAAGAACGCAGAAAGCAAGATCGGGAATGCGGAGAGCAAGGCGAGAGAGATCATTGATGACGCAGTGAAGACGGCCGAGGCTAAGAAGAAGGAGTCTCTCTTGGAAATTAAAGAAGAGTCTATCAAGAACAAGAATGAGCTTGAAAGAGAGACGAAGGAACGCAGGACCGAATTACAGCGGTACGAGAAGCGTGTACTTTCCAAGGAAGAGGCTTTGGATAAGAAGTCGGAAGCGATCGAGAAGCGAGAAGCAAGCTTTACAGCCAAAGAAGAGCATTTACGTCAGCGCGAAGCGAAAGTGGAAGAGCTGAGCAAGCAAAGAGTACAGGAACTAGAAAGAATCTCAGGACTTACCTCCGAACAGGCAAAAGAATACTTGTTAAAAACTGTTGAAGAAGATGTGAAGCATGATACCGCGAAGATGGTGAAGGAGCTGGAGGCGCAGGCGAAGGAAGAGGCGGATAAGAAGGCAAGGGAATATGTCGTTACTGCTATCCAGAGATGTGCGGCGGATCATGTTGCGGAGACTACGATTTCAGTCGTCCAGCTTCCAAGCGACGAGATGAAGGGAAGGATCATCGGAAGAGAAGGCCGGAACATCCGTACATTGGAGACGATGACGGGCGTGGAGCTGATCATTGACGATACCCCGGAAGCAGTCGTGCTGTCAGGGTTCGACCCGATCAGAAGAGAAGTTGCGAGGATCGCGCTTGAAAAGCTTATCGTTGACGGACGCATCCATCCGGCAAGGATTGAAGAGATGGTTGAAAAGGCGCAGAAAGAAGTAGAATCGATGATCCGGGAAGAAGGAGAGGCGGCGGCCCTCGAAGTGGGAGTTCACGGGATACATCCAGAGCTTATCAAGCTTCTTGGACGGATGAAGTTCCGGACAAGCTACGGGCAGAATGCGCTGAAGCATTCTATTGAAGTCTCCCAGCTCGCGGGGCTTCTTGCGGGCGAGATCGGGCTTGATGTCAGAGTGGCGAAAAGAGCCGGGCTTCTTCACGATGTCGGCAAATCTATCGACCATGACGTGGAAGGCTCTCACATCCAGATCGGCGTTGACCTTTGCAGGAAGTACAAAGAGTCGGCGACGGTCATCAATGCGGTAGAGTCGCACCACGGCGACGTAGAGCCGGAGACTTTGATCGCGTGCGTGGTACAGGCGGCAGATACGATATCTGCGGCGAGGCCGGGCGCGAGAAGAGAGACATTGGAAACATATACAAACAGGTTGAAACAATTAGAAGAGATCACCAATCAGTTTAAAGGTGTGGATAAATCTTTTGCAATTCAAGCAGGTAGAGAGATTCGTGTAATGGTAGTTCCAGAGCAGGTATCTGATGCGGACATGGTACTGATGGCCAGAGATATAGCAAAGCAGATAGAATATGAGCTTGAGTATCCGGGCCAGATAAAAGTCAATGTAATCCGCGAGTCGCGCGTTACAGACTATGCCAGGTAGAAGATAAATGTAAAGGATCCCTTGCGTACAGACGGTTCGTCTGTACGCAAGGGATTTTTTATCATATAGGATAAAAAATCCGGGAGCTTCGCTTCTTTATTTATGGGAAAGGAGAAAGGAATGAGTGGAGAGATCAGGCGCGTGAAGCGCGAATTAGCTTATGAAGGCACAGTGCTTAAAGTATATAAAGACTATATGGAGTTCGAGGACGGAGGCACACAGGTGTGGGATTATATCCACCATAATGGGGCCGCCGCGGTCCTCCCCGTACTGGATGACGGGAGGATCCTTCTCGTGGAGCAGTACCGGAATGCGATAGACCGTGATACGCTGGAGATCCCTGCGGGGAAGCTGGATTACATAGAAGAGCCTGGGATCGTGTGCGCCGGGCGAGAGCTGGAGGAGGAGACGGGCTATAAGTCGGACGATCTGGAGCATCTTCTCACGATACGGACTACCGTGGCGCTCTGCAATGAGAAGATCGACATCTATGTGGCGAGAGGCTTAAAACCGTCCAGACAGCATCTCGACGAGGGGGAGTATGTGACGGTGGGGGCTTATACCGTGGAGGAGGTGAAGGCGAAGATCTATGCAGGAGAGATCGAGGACTCCAAGACGATCGCGGCAGTCCTCGCCTATGCGGACAAATATGGCTGCCCATAGTGTACCTTGTACGATGAGAGTATGGATATGTGAAATGAGAATATATTGGAATGCCCGGCATATAATGAAGTATCTTGACCTTAGGAGGTTTGCGCGTGAAGATACGGGAGAACAGGAAACATTTTGTTTTGTTTTATATGGCGGGCTTTTTTATTGGGATCTTGTATGCCAATCTTATGTCCAAGGACTACATTACAAGCATCGGCATTTTGGACAGCTTCTTCTTGGAGCAATATATACAGGTGGAGATAGATACTGCAGAGTTTTTGTGGTATGTGGCATATATAAGATCCCTCCCGGCCGCGCTCTTATTTGCCGCCGGGTGCACCCGGCTCCGCAAAGGCGCGGCTCTTGCCTACATCTCATGGACAGGCTTTTCCAGCGGGATGATCCTTGTGGCGGCGGTGATGAAGATGGGAGTAAAGGGGATCATCCTCTGCCTGATCAGCCTTATTCCGCAGATATTGTGCTATGTGGCCGCGTACCTTATGCTCCTGTGGTTCCTGTACGCTTACCCGAGCGTCAGATGGAACGCGTCTAAGACCGTGTGCTTCCTACTCTTCCTGCTGGTGGGGATCATACTGGAAGCGTACGTAAATCCAGTAATCATGAAGATGTTCATCAGGACTCTGTGACAGAGGATCGAAAAAGGGGGCCTACGCGCGTAGATATCGGTATACATATGCCAGGCAGACAAGGAAGATAAATATCTGGCTGGCAAGAAGCCCCCACAGATACCCAAAGATCCCGTATGCCGGGATAAAGAAGAGTACGCTGGCAATGCGGATCCCAAGGCTTAAAGAGCTGATGATGAAGGACAGGTATGTCTTGCCGATGCCGTTTATGAAGCTGATCAGCGTGTTGTTCGTATACAGGAACGGGCAGAGCCAGGACATGGCTGTGATGAACTTCCCCGCCAGAGCGCTGTGAAAGAGGAAGGCTCCGATCCAGTCTCCAAAGCTAAGAAGGAAGACGCAGCAAAGGCTGCCTAAAAAAATGCAGCAATATACAGATTTCTGGATAATCTGTGACATTTCCTTTTTATTATCGAGCGCCTGGATCTCAGCTACGGTGGGGAGCAGCATCGTAGAGACCGAGTTGGTGATGGCGGAAGGGAAGAGGACGCAGGGGAGCGCCATCCCGGTCATAACTCCGTAAGTCCCTAGAGCGTCTGCGCGCACCATCCCATACATCTGAAGGCGCAGTGGGATGGAGATGGCCTCTACGCTCTGCAGAATGTTAAGAAGCACCCGGTTGGCCGTGAGGGGCGAGGAGAGGAACAATAGCTCTCTTGCATGGCGCAGGAAGACGGAAGGCCTGATCCGAGGGACGGGCGAGAAGAGAGAGCCGTCCCGGATCTTGTACAGGCAGTAGAGGGCAGAAGATATCTCTCCGAAAATAAGCCCGGCGACGGCGATGATGATTCTGACATCGCTTCCCTGGGACATGGCGATCTGACATATTATGTATACAGAGAGGATCCGTACCGCCTGCTCGATCAGCTGGGACACGGCGGGGATGCCCGTCTGCTTCCCGCCAAGATAGTATCCGACGATGCAGCTGTGGACGGCGGCGAAGGGGAGGGCATAGGAGAGGAGCACGAGAAGCTCCGTGCATCTTTCATCCTTCAAGAAAGAATCTGACAGGAAATAGGCATATTTCTGAAGGAATACTACAACAATACAGGAAAAGGCGATCGTAAGCATGAGGCTTGTGCGAAGCAGCTCTCTTGCTTCTTTTTTCTGCCCTTTTACAAGCCTTGCCGCCACGCAGCGGGACAGGGCAAGCTCGATCCCCGCGCAGGTCAGGGAAAAGCAGAGGGCGTAAATGGGAAATATAAGCTGGTAAAGCCCTACTCCCTCCTCGCCGAAAGTGTGGCTTAAGAAAATGCGATAGAAGAACCCCATGAGCCTCGTGGCGAACCCGGTGGCGGTCAGTATGAAAGCTCCTCTTATAATAGCGTGTTTTCTGGACATTCCGGACATAAGAAATCACTCCAGGAAAGATATTGTTATAAGATATTCAGGCGGGGGACTTGACAGAACTAAATAGGAGTGATATTCTACAGGTATGAAATCCCAGTAAAGAACTAGGGATTAAAGGAAGGTGAGACGATGAAGCTTTCAACGAAAGGGAGATACGGCCTTCGGGCTATGATCGATATGGCGCGGTACAGTACAGGCGAACCGGTATCTATAGGGAGCGTGGCCTTAAGGCAGGGCATATCCGAGGGGTATCTGGAGCAGCTTGTGTCGCTTCTTAAGAAGGCGGGGCTTGTGCAGAGCATCCGCGGGGCCGGAGGAGGCTATGTGCTGGCAAAGAACGCAGAAGATATATCTGTAGGAGATATCCTGCGCGCCCTGGAGGGGAGCCTGGAGCCTGTGCGGTGCGCCGCGTTCTATTCCGACGAAGGGTGCAGTGCGGCGGACGGATGCGTGACGAAATATGTCTGGCAGAAGATTAATGACAGCATCAATCAGACGGTAGATGAGATGAAGCTTGACGAGCTGGTCAAAGAAAGCTGTGAGCTGAACCCGGAAGGGGAATGTGAGGATCACAGATGCAATAAATAGAAGATGTAATAATCTATAGAGGATGGAGGAAGAAGAAATGGAGAGATTTATCTATCTGGACAATGCGGCTACAACGAAGGCGGCGCCGGAAGTCGTGGAAGCGATGCTTCCGTATTTCACGGAGTATTACGGGAACCCGTCCAGCGTCTATGGGTTCGCCGCGAAGAATAAGAATGTGGTAGACGAGCAAAGAGACGTTATCGCGAAGGCTCTGGGAGCGAATAGCAATGAGATCTATTTTACCGCGGGAGGGTCCGAGTCCGATAACTGGGCCTTAAAGGCCGCCGCGGAGGCTTATAAAGACAAAGGGAGGCACATTATCACCACAAAGATCGAACATCATGCCATCCTTCATACGGGGGAGTACCTGGAGAAGAACGGGTGCGAGGTGACCTATGTCGATGTGGACGAGAACGGGACTGTGAAGCTGGAAGACCTAAAGAAGGCGATTCGCCCGGACACGATCCTGATCTCCGTTATGTTCGCCAATAACGAGATCGGGACGATACAGCCGATCGAGGAGATAGGAGCCATAGCCCAGGAGAACAATATCTTGTTCCACACGGACGCGGTACAGGCTTTCGGGCAGATCCCGATCGACGTTGACAGGTGCAATATAGATATGTTGAGCGCCAGCGCTCATAAGCTGAACGGTCCGAAAGGAGTTGGGTTCCTGTATATACGTAAAGGCGTGAAGATCCGCTCCTTCATCCACGGAGGAGGGCAGGAGCGCAAGCGCAGGGCAGGAACGTCCAACGTACCGGGGATCGTCGGGCTTGGGACGGCGACAGAGCGCGCCGTGAGGACGATGGAGGAGAGAACGGGCAAGGAGAGAGAGCTAAGAGATTATCTGATCGACAGAGTGCTTTCCGAGATCCCGCACAGCCGCCTTAACGGGCACCGGACAGAGCGTCTCCCGAACAACGCCAATTTCAGCTTCCAGTTCGTGGAGGGAGAGTCGCTGCTTATTAAGCTGGATATGAAGGGGATATGTGCTTCCAGCGGCTCCGCGTGCACGTCAGGGTCGTTAGATCCTTCCCATGTGCTGCTCGCCATCGGGCTTCCCCATGAGATCGCCCACGGCTCTCTGCGCCTGACGCTTGGAGAGGAGACGACAAAGGAGGACATTGGATATGTGATCGATACGCTTAAAGAGATCGTGTCGGGCTTAAGGGAAATGTCGCCGCTCTATGAAGATTTCATAAAGAAGGGCCATAAATAAAGGACAGCTCATATGAACAAGATTTTATCAAGGAAGGAACAGGAGGAATAAGATATGTATTCAGAAAAAGTGATGGATCATTTTGAACACCCGAGAAATGTAGGAGAGATAGAGGGCGCAAGCGGCGTAGGCACAGTCGGCAATGCAAAATGTGGAGATATCATGCGGATCTATCTGGACATTGACGAGGACCGGATCATCCGGGATGTGAAATTCAAGACTTTTGGCTGCGGCGCCGCGGTCGCCACAAGCAGCATGGCCACAGAGCTTGTAAAAGGGAAAACGATAGAGGAGGCTATGCAGGTGACGAACAAAGCGGTCATGGAGGCGCTTGACGGCCTTCCGCCGGTGAAGGTACACTGCTCTCTTCTCGCTGAGGAAGCGATCCACGCGGCTCTGTGGGATTATGCGAAGAGGAACGGCATTGAGATCGAAGGGCTTGAGCAGCCGAAATCTGACATCCACGAGGACGAGGAAGAGACGGAAGAGGAATATTAAGCCGGAGAGGTTGTGATATGGACAAAGAGACAGTGGTCGTAGGCATGTCGGGGGGAGTGGACTCTTCCGTGGCGGCATGGCTTTTAAAGGAGCAGGGCTATGATGTCATAGGCGTGACGATGCAGATCTGGCAGAAAGAGGAGCGGGAGGCGCAAGAAGAAAAGGGAGGCTGCTGCGGCCTAAGCGCTGTGGACGATGCAAGGCGCGTGGCGGGAGCTTTAAAGATCCCTTACTATGTTATGAACTTCAGAGAGGAGTTCAAGGAGTGCGTCATTGATTACTTCGTGCAGGAATATCTGGAAGGAAGGACGCCGAACCCGTGCATTGCATGCAACCGTTATGTGAAGTGGGAATCTCTTTTAAAGCGCAGCATGGACATCGGGGCGGATTATATCGCCACCGGGCATTATGCGAGAGTAGAGCGCCTTAAGAACGGCCGGTACTCGCTTCGGACTTCCATATCCGGGGAGAAAGACCAGACATACGCCCTGTACAATCTGACCCAGGAGCAGCTTTCCCGGACTCTTATGCCGATCGGAGGCTATTCCAAAGAAGAGGTCCGGAAGATGGCGGGGGATATTGGCTTATCTGTGGCGGGAAAGCCGGACAGCCAGGATATCTGCTTTGTGCCGGACGGGGATTACGGTTCGTATATACAGGAACATGCGGGAAAAGAGATCCTTCCCGGGGATTTCGTGCTGTCGGATGGGACCGTCGTAGGGCGGCACAGAGGGATCGCCCACTATACGGTAGGACAGCGGAAAGGGCTGGGCCTTTCTCTTGGACGGCCGGTCTTCGTACTGGAGATCCGCCCTGAGCTCAATGAGATCGTAGTGGGGAGCGGCGAGGAATCTATGTCTTCCTATGTGAGGGCGGAGAACGTGAATTTTATGTCTGTATCTGACCTGGAGGGGCCGCTGCGCGTGCGGGCAAAGATCCGCTATAATCATAAGGGGGCCTGGTGCATGGTAGAAAAGACAGGCGCGGGCGAGATACTGTGCACATTTGACGAGCCGGTAAGGGCCGTCGCTCCAGGGCAGGCCGTGGTACTTTACGATGGGGAATATGTCCTTGGAGGAGGAACGATTACAGGAGCGAGGTAGACATAATATGAGAGCAGACGTGCATATGCATTCTACATTTTCACATGATTCTAAAGCGAGGCCAGAGGAGATGATACTTGGGGCGATAGAAAAAGGGCTGGAGATGATCTGCTTTACCGATCATTTCGATAAGGACAACATGGACTGGGGAGAGGAGGACATCTTTGATCCCGAGGAGTATTTCAGCGTCCTTACGCCTCTCCAGGAGAAGTACAGGGATCAGATCGACGTAAGGATCGGCGTGGAGACGGGGATACAGCCCCATCTGGGGGCATTTTATGAAGAATTTGAACGGAAATATCCTTTCGACCTTATCATTGGCTCTGTACACTCCATACGGAGGAGCGATATCGCATTGGGGAAGCTGTATGAGGATTACACGGATGAAGAGATCCAGCGCATAACTTTTGAAGAGACGCTTGAAAGCGTCCGGCGCCAGAAGGCTTTCGACGTGCTGGGGCATCTGGACTATGTCGTAAGATACGGGAAATTCCGGGAGAAGATCTATTCTTACCGGAAGTATGCAGATATCATTGACGAGATTCTTAAGAACCTTATTGAGAAAGGCAAAGGGATCGAGCTGAATATGGCCGGGCTTAAATATGGGCTTCCGTTCGCGCACCCGCACCCGGATGTGCTGAGAAGGTACAAGGAGCTGGGAGGGGAGATCATCACGGTAGGATCCGACGCTCATCAGCCTTCGCACCTGGCTTATGATTTCGGCCAGGCAGAAGACATCCTGAAAAGCTGCGGTTTTACATATTATACAGAATTCAGGCAAAGAAAGCCGGTTTTTAAGCGGCTTGCATAAAAATGGCTCTATATTCCATAAATATGGAAAAGAGGCTTGAATTTTTAAAGGATATAAAGTAAAATGAAGGTTGGTTGATGATTCTTTAACAAAGGTTAAAGGGTTTCACAATAAAAAGGCCGAAGACGGCAAAAAAGAAAATGTTTAGGAGGAGTTAATCATGGCAGTAAAAGTGGCGATTAATGGGTTTGGACGTATCGGGCGTCTTGCATTCAGACAGATGTTCGGAGCAGAGGGCTATGAAGTAGTGGCGATCAACGATCTGACGTCCCCGAAGATGCTTGCACATCTGTTAAAGTATGATTCTTCACAGGGAAGATATGCTTTATGCGATAAGGTAGAGGCGACAGATAATTCTATCGTTGTTGACGGAAAAGAGATCAGGATCTATGCGGTTGCTAACGCAGAGGAGCTTCCATGGGGAGACCTGGGCGTAGACGTAGTTCTGGAGTGTACAGGCTTCTACACATCCAAAGATAAAGCGTCCGCTCACATCAAGGCAGGCGCAAGAAAGGTTGTTATCTCTGCTCCTGCAGGAAACGATCTTCCGACTATCGTGTACAATGTGAACCATACAGAGCTCAAGCCGGAAGATACGGTAATCTCTGCCGCTTCCTGTACAACGAACTGCCTGGCTCCTATGGCGAAGGCGCTCAACGACCTTGCGCCTGTTAAATCCGGTATCATGCAGACGATCCACGCTTATACAGGCGACCAGATGACTCTGGACGGCCCGCAGAGGAAAGGCGATCTGAGAAGATCCCGTGCGGCGGCAGTGAATATCGTGCCGAACAGCACAGGAGCTGCAAAAGCGATCGGGCTTGTTATCCCAGAGCTGAACGGCAAGCTGATCGGAGCCGCTCAGCGTGTTCCTACACCGACAGGCTCCACGACGATCCTGACGGCAGTCGTAGAAGGGAATGTTACTGTAGACGATGTAAACGCGGCTATGAAGAAAGCGGCTACGGAATCTTTCGGATATAACACAGACGAGATCGTATCAAGCGATGTGATCGGTATGAAGTACGGCTCTTTATTCGATGCTACGCAGACAATGGTACTTCCGTTAGACAACGGAACGACACAGGTACAGGTTGTCTCCTGGTATGACAACGAGAATTCTTACACAAGCCAGATGGTAAGGACGATCAAATATTTCTCAGAGCTTGCATAGTGAGACTCACAAAGGGTCCGGTCTTTTTGGGCCGGACCTCTTTTATCATATAGGAAGCTTCGTTCCCTATATGATAAAAACCCTCCGCGGGAGGTTTCGGCTTCCTGCGGAAAGTATACTTATACTTAATAAAGGAGGCATTGTCATGCTTAATAAAAAGTCAGTAGACGATATCCAGGTAAAGGGCCTTAAAGTCCTTTGCAGATGTGATTTTAATGTTCCGCTTATCGACGGGAAGATTACGGACGAGAACCGTCTTGTAGCGGCTCTTCCTACGATTAAGAAGCTGGTGGCCGACGGTGGGAAAGTGATCCTTTGCTCCCACCTCGGAAAGCCGAAGGGAGAGCCGAAGCCGGAGCTGTCTTTAGCGCCTGTGGCAGCGCGCCTCTCAGAGCTTCTGGGGCAGGAAGTAAAGTTTGCCGCGGACGCGGAAGTCGTAGGGCCGAATGCGAAGGCGGCGGCAGAGGCTATGAAGGACGGAGAAGTGATCCTTCTCGAGAATACCCGTTACAGAGCGGAGGAGACAAAGAACGGAGAGGCGTTCAGCAAAGATCTTGCTTCTCTTTGCGATGTGTTCGTAAACGACGCGTTCGGGACGGCTCACCGGGCGCACTGCTCGAATGTGGGCGTAACAGAGTTCGTCGGCACGGCGGCGGTCGGATATCTGATGCAGAAAGAGATTGATTTCCTTGGAAACGCGGTCAACAGCCCAGAGCGCCCATTCGTGGCGATCCTTGGCGGCGCGAAAGTGTCCAGCAAGATCTCTGTAATTGAGAACCTGCTTGACAAGGTCGACACGCTGATCATCGGCGGCGGCATGTCCTACACCTTCAGCAAGGCGCAGGGCGGGAGCGTAGGAGAGTCCCTTCTTGAGGAAGATTACTGCGAATATGCGCTCAATATGTTAAAGAAAGCGGAAGAAAAGGGCGTGAAGCTCCTTCTTCCTGTAGATACGGTAATCGCCAATGACTTCTCTAACGATGCGGATTCCAAAACCGTGGTGGCAGGAGAGATCCCGGCAGGCTGGCAGGGGCTTGACATCGGGCCTGAGACGGAGAAGATCTTCTGCGACGCAGTGAAAGACGCGAAGACAGTCGTTTGGAACGGGCCTATGGGATGCTTCGAGATGCCTAAGTTCGCTCATGGCACAGAGGCGGTAGCAAAAGCCCTTGCAGATACGGACGCAGTTACCATTATCGGCGGCGGCGATTCTGCTGCGGCGGTAAACCAGCTTGGATATGGCGATAAGATGACGCACATTTCTACGGGCGGCGGCGCTTCTCTTGAATTCCTGGAAGGAAAAGAGCTTCCGGGCGTAGCGGCGGCCAACGACAAGTAAGGAACTTGATTTTTTAGAACAATTTCTTAGGAGGATCGACGATTATGGCAAGAAGGAAAATTGTAGCGGGCAACTGGAAGATGAATAAGACTCCAAGCGAGGCGGGGGCTCTCGTAGAAGAGCTTAAGCCCCTTGTGGCGAGCGACGATGTGGACGTAGTATTCTGTGTCCCGGCGATCGACATCATCCCGGTAGCTAAGGCATGTGAGGGGACGAATATCGCGGTAGGCGCAGAGAATATGTATTTCGAGGAGAGCGGCGCTTATACAGGAGAGATTTCCCCGGCCATGCTCACGGACGCAGGAGTAAAATATGTAGTCCTTGGGCATTCTGAGAGAAGAGAGTACTTTGCAGAGACGAACGAGACGGTAAATAAAAAGGTGTTAAAAGCATTTGAGCATGGGCTCACACCGATTATGTGCTGCGGAGAGACACTGGAGCAGAGAGAGCAGGGCGTGACGATGGATTTCATCCGTCAGCAGGTAAAGGTCGGCTTCTTGAATGTGACGGCAGAGCAGGCGAAGAAAGCGGTCATCGCGTACGAGCCGATCTGGGCCATCGGGACGGGGAAGACGGCTACAACGCAGCAGGCACAGGAAGTGTGTGCAGGAATCCGCGCATGTATCGCAGAGATCTACGATGATGCGACGGCAGAAGAGATCCGCATCCAGTACGGCGGAAGCGTGAACGGCGGCAACGCGGCAGAGCTGTTCGCGCAGGCCGACATCGACGGCGGCCTCGTGGGAGGCGCTTCTCTTAAGGCTGACTTCGGCAAGATCGTGAATTATAAATAAAAGGGTCGCTGCAACAGGGCATATAGATTTTTGGCTTCTATATGCCCTTTATATCTGAAAGGGATATGTTATGATATATGAAGAGATCAGGATACAGGCGGAAGGCTCGACAGATTCCGCAAAGCTGGAAGCGTATATATTAGATACGCCTCACGACCGGAATGTGAAGATTAAGAAGCGTCCGCTGGCGCTCATCTGCCCGGGAGGGGCATATGAGATGATCAGCTTCCGGGAGGGAGAGCCGATCGCCATGCATTTCTTAAGCAAAGGCTACCACGCATGTGTGCTCCGATATTCGGTGGCTCCGGCAGTATTCCCTACGCAGGTGCTGGAAGTGGGCATGGCGGTGAGGATCATAAGAGAGCATGCGGAAGAATGGAATGTAGACCTGGATAAGATCGCAGTGCAGGGATTCTCAGCAGGAGGCCATCTTGCCGCAAGCTACGGCATCTTCTGGAATCAGGAATTCCTGTCTTCCAAGCTGGGGATGACGGCGGAGGAGCTTCGCCCGTCGGGGATCCTCCTTGCCTACCCGGTCATCACGTCCGACGCGCGCTATGCTCACATGGGCAGCTTCCGCAATCTTCTCGGTGAGAAGTTCGAGACGTGCAGAAAGCAGCTGTCACTGGAGACTCAGGTGACAAGGAGCATGCCTCCTACATTTATATGGCATACGATGGCGGACGAGGCCGTTCCGGTGGAGAATTCCCTTCTTCTTGCAATGGCTCTTAGGGAAGCCGGCGTGCCTATGGAGCTCCACATCTTCCCGGAGGGAGAGCATGGCTTAAGCCTTGCAGACTGGCGGGTAGAGCGAGAGGACGGAAGCGGCGTCCAGGCAGAGTGCGCCCGCTGGATAGAGCTGGCGGACGCATGGCTTGAGAGATTATGGAAGAAAAGAGGAGAATGAAAATGAGCAAAAGACCTACAGTACTGATGATTTTAGACGGGTACGGATTAAACGATAAGAAGGATGGCAATGCGGTGGCAGAAGGCAGGACTCCTGTCATGGATAAGCTGATGGCGGCGTGCCCGTTCGTGAAGGGGAACGCCAGCGGGCTGGCGGTAGGGCTGCCGGACGGCCAGATGGGGAACTCGGAAGTAGGGCATCTCAATATGGGCGCAGGGCGCATCGTATATCAGGATCTTACGAAGATCACAAAGTCTATCGAGGACGGAGATTTCTTTGAGAATAAGGCGCTTCTTGCGGCCTGTGAGAACGTGAAGGAGCATGACAGCGCGCTCCATATGTACGGGCTCGTGTCCGACGGAGGCGTACACAGCCATAATACGCATATATACGGGCTTCTCACGCTGGCAAAGCGCCAGGGGATCCGGAAAGTCTATGTGCATTGCTTCCTGGACGGGCGCGATACGCCTCCGGCGTCCGGGAAAGAGTATGTGGAACAGCTGGTGGCAAAGATGGAGGAGATCGGCGTAGGCGAAGTGGCTACTGTGATGGGACGCTATTATGCCATGGACAGGGATAACCGCTGGGAGCGGGTGGAGAAGGCTTACCGCGCCATGGCCTATGGGGAGGGCGAGCCGGCCGAGAGCGGCCCGGCGGGGATCCAGGCTTCCTATGACAAAGATGTGACGGATGAATTCGTGCTACCTGTCGTAGTGATGAAAGACGGCGCTCCAGTGGCGACTATAAAAGAGAATGATTCTATTATCTTCTTTAACTTCCGTCCAGACAGGGCAAGAGAGATCACAAGGGCTTTCTGTGACGATGCGTTTACAGGATTTGCAAGAGGGGAGAGGATCCACACGAAGTATGTGTGCTTCACAGAGTATGATGTGACGATCCCGAACAAAGAGGTGGCGTTCGTCAAGGAAGAGATTACGAATACATTCGGAGAGTTCCTTGCGGCTAAGGGCCTGAAGCAGGCGCGCATCGCTGAGACAGAGAAGTACGCCCATGTGACGTTCTTCTTTAACGGCGGCGTAGAAGAGCCGAATGCCGGGGAGGACAGGATCCTTGTGAACTCCCCCAAAGTGGCGACCTATGACCTGAAGCCAGAGATGAGCGCGTACGAGGTGTGCGATAAGCTTACAGAGGCGATACGCTCAGGGGATTATGATGTGATCATCATTAATTTTGCCAATCCAGATATGGTGGGGCATACGGGCGTGGAGGCTGCGGCCGTCAAAGCGATCGAGGCAGTGGATGAGTGCATAGGCAGAGCAGTGGAGGCTGTGAAAGAGATGGATGGCCAGATGTTCATCTGTGCGGATCACGGCAACGCGGAACAGCTGATCGACGAAGAGACGGGGGAGCCGTTCACCGCGCATACGACGAATCCAGTCCCATTTATACTCGTCAATGCCGATGCGTCATATAAGCTGCGCGAAGGCGGCTGTCTGGCGGACATTGCGCCTACGCTTATTGAGCTGATGGGCATGGAGCAGCCAAAAGAGATGACAGGGAAGTCATTGCTTGTGAAATAAGGAAAGAGATCTTAAAAAAAGAGCAGGGCGGTGGATATGTGCGATAAGACGTATGACACTTTTCTTTTCGATCTGGACGGGACGATCGTAGATTCGTCTGTGGGGATTACAGATTCGGTCATGTATGCTCTGAAGCGCTACGGTATTGTGGAGACTGACCGGACAAAGCTATATTCTTTTATTGGGCCTCCTCTTACAGAATCTTTTGGAAAGTACTATAGCTTCTCGCCAGAGAGGGCGGCAGAGGCAGTGGAGGCTTACAGAGAACACTACCAGGAAAAGGGGATATATGAGATAGAGGTGTATGAAGGCTTTGAAGATACGATAAAGCATCTGAAAGAAAACGGGAAAAAGCTTGTAGTGGCCACTTCCAAGCCGGAGGTGTTCGCGCGGAAAGTCCTGGATTACTGCGGGCTTGCACAATATTTTGGCTATATAGCAGGCGCAGAGCTGGATGAAAGCCGGGGGACAAAGGCGGCGGTCATTGAGTATGCTCTTGCGTCCTGCCGGATCCGACATAAATCGAGAACTGTTATGGTCGGGGATCGGGAGCATGATGTGATCGGGGCTAAGAAGAACGGTCTTGACTGTATCGGAGTCCTGTATGGGTTCGGAAGCCGGAAGGAGCTTGAGGATGCCGGAGCAGATCATATTGTCTCGCGGCCGGAAGATATTTTAAAATATGCTCATGGGGCAGCTGTAACAACAGAATAGTTGTAGAAGGATTATATTTTAGGCTCTTGAAATTGGGGAAAACGTACAAAATCAAGAGCCTAATTTTAGTTAAAAAGTAAATTGAAAGTAGAGGGAGAACTGTTGTATACTATAGGAATAGAAGACGTATATATCACGTCAATAAAAATGCAAAGGAGAGGAAAGTATGAAAAAGAAAATTTCAGCACTTGGACTGGCGCTTGTTATGGCATTTGCTCTTGCAGCATGTGGGAACACGCAGGAAGTCAGCCGCGAGGATCAGGAGACGTCGGCTCCGGCGGAAGCTGCGGGGAGCGGAGAGGCAAAGGCAGTAAAAAATCCGTATGTGGAAGATGTGAAGATCGCATACGTGGCGCACGATATCAGCACGCCGAACAATCAGGCATGGCTGGAAGGCATCGAGAGGGAATGTGAATATTATGACAATATTACAGTACAGTCCTTTAACGGCGACAGCTCTGCCGAGGAGCAGGTAAAGATCATGTCTGAAGTCATCAATCAGGAGTACGATGCTGTCATTATCCAGTGCAGCGACGGCGCAGCTCTGGCAGACAGTGTGACGCAGGCAGAAGACGCTGGGATCCCGGTCGTTACTTTGAACCTGGACGCCGATTGCACGCATGCGGCTCTCGTACAGGCGCTTGACTATGATGCAGGCCGTCTGGTGGCAGATGAGATAGCGGCGGCGACCAATGAAGAAGGCAAAGTCGTAATCATTCAGGGCATCGCAGGCGTATCCAGGACGGATAATCTTGAGAAGGGCTTCCGTGATACGCTGGAGAGCAAATATCCTAACATGGAGATTATCGCAAGCCAGGCGGCAGATTTTGAGAAAGAGAAAGCAACGAATGTAATGAACGGCTTCCTCTCTCAGTTCGACAAGATCGACGGCGTATTTGCGATCAACGACGCCATGGCGGCAGGAGCGTCTCTTGCAGCTCAGAATGCAGGCCGTCTTGGTGAGATGGTGATCTGGGGCGCCGACGGTGAGAAAGATGCTCTGGCCATGATCGAAGAAGGGACATTGACAGGGACGATCTATACGAACAGCTGGGATCAGGGATCTACTGCTGCAAAGGTAGCGCTCCTGATGGTCGGATCCGAGTATGATTCTCATGTACTTACAAAGACGCCATCCGTTATGATGGAGCCTGTCGTAGCGACAAAAGATACGGTCGGAACGATTGCAGAGGAAGACCGCTGGTAATTTTAAACTGAAGGGGCAGGGAGGCATGAGCCCCCTGTCTTTTCTTAATGCTGTGAGGTATAGATTATGAATAAGAATACGATCCGAAAACTGGTTTCGGCAGGGCTATTGCTCATTTTAATTGTTGTATTCACAGTTTCAAGCGATTATTTCCTGACGCCCGGCAACTTTATGGAGATCCTCCGTGATGCTTCTGTCGTAGGGATCATTGGCGTGGGCGTCACGATGGTGATCCTGACTGCAGGGATCGACCTTTCTACCGGCTCCACAATGGCGCTGGTAGGTATGACGATGGCGAACATCTATCGATATACCATGCTCCCTATCTGGTCAATGGTGCTGGCAGGGATATTGGCAGGAATACTGGCAGGGATCTTTAACGGATTTATTGTTACGAAGCTGTCTCTCCCGGAATTTATCGCAACACTTTCCACTATGAACATTTTCCGAGCCCTCACTTATATCATCTCCATAAAGCAGAACGGGCTGATCACAAGCCAGGCTCTGAAGGCCAGGAGCTTTGTCGCGCTTGGCAAGTCTGTCGGAGGCATATATTATGTCATCCTTGTGTTCTTACTGCTGGCAGTTATTGGGCAGATCGTATTAAAATATACAAGGTATGGCACGAATCTATATGCGGTCGGATCCAATATGAAGGCTGCGAAGCTTTCCGGGATCAATACGGACAGGACAAGGCTGTTGGCTTATACGATCACCGGAGGATGCGCCGGCGTCGCCGCCGTGTTTATGACAGCGAGGCTCCAGAGCACGACAGCGCTTCTTGGGTCAGGAATGGAATTTAACGTTATCGCCGCGGTCGTGGTCGGCGGATGTTCTCTTGCCGGAGGGCGGGGAGATATTATCGGGACGCTGATCGGGGCGGTCTTTATGGCGACGCTTGATAATGGCATTTACAAGTTCCAGATCAATACCGCCTACCAGCTGATCATTAAAGGGGTCATCATCATCTGTGTCGTGGCGTTTGATTCCTGGTACAATAATTTTATGGATGAAGCCTCCAGGAATAAGAAGAGGAAGGGGGCGGGAGCATGAGCCAGGAGATTATTTTAGAAGCACGTAAGATTAATAAGAGCTTTTCAGGCGTCCAGGTCTTAAGCAATGTAGACCTTGATATCCGAAGAGGCGAAGTACATGCCCTGATGGGGGAGAACGGCGCGGGAAAATCTACGCTGATCAAGATCATTACAGGCGCCTACACAAAAGACAGCGGCGCAGTCCTCTGGAAAGGGCAGGAAGTAGAGATAGGCAGCCTCAAAGACTGCCAGGCGCTTGGGATGGCCTGTATATACCAGGAGCTGTCTGTAATCCCGGCCTTAAGCGTAGCACAGAACATTTATCTGGGGCGGGAGCCTAAAAGAGGGAAGACAGGGCTTATTGATTATAGAAAAATGAACCGGGAAGCGCAGGAGCTGATCGACAAATACGAATTCCCACTACAGGCTACAGATACGGTAGACAGCCTTGGGATCGGGCTTCGCCAGCTAGTGGAGATACTGAAAGGGCTTTCCTGTAATTCAGAGCTTCTGATCATGGATGAGCCTACGGCATCCTTAAGCGGAAAGGAGGCTTCCATCCTGTTCAATATCATTGGCACGCTGAAGAACCAGGGTGTGAGCATTATCTACATCTCCCACCGCCTGGAAGAAGTGTACCGGCTCTCCGACCGACTGACGATCTTAAGGGACGGCAAGAATGCGGCGGTGCTGGAGAAAGAGGAGATCGTCCCGAAGGAAGTCATCCAGACGATGATCGGAAAAGTAGTAGATGAATCCGCAGGGTCTAAGAAGACGCTTACGCGCAATACGAATGAAGCTGTCTTAAAAGTAGAAGGGCTTACACGGAAAGGCTTTTTTGAAGACGTTAGCTTCGAGGTGCGAAAAGGAGAGATCGTCGGCTTCGGAGGACTGATCGGCGCAGGGCGGACAGAGGTCATGCGATGTCTGTATGGAGAGGATAGATATCAGAGCGGGAAGATCTATATTGAAGGGAAGGAATATGTCCCTACATCGACAAGGAAGAGCATTGAGCTTGGGTTCGGCTTTGTGCCGGAGGATCGCCGGGGACAGGGATTCATCCCGCTTCTGTCTGTCAATCGCAATACAGCGCTTACGAACTATGATATTATCTCGAGAACCGTCGGTGCGATCTCTTCAAAGGAAGAGCTGGATATGTGCAGAAAGATCATTGAGAAGATCGATATCCGCCCGGCGGATCCAGAGAAGCAAGTCGGCCTGATGTCCGGCGGCAATCAGCAGAAAGTAGTCATTGGAAAATGGCTTTTGCGGGATCTGAAGATACTGATCGTTGACGAGCCGACGGCGGGCATTGACGTAGGCGCGAAGGATGAGATCTATCATATACTGGAAGAGCTGGCGGCGTCGGGCGTCCTTGTAATCGTAGTGTCTTCTGACTTGCAGGAGCTGGTCCGTATCTCTCACAGGATCCTCGTTATGCGAAAAGGAAAGATCGTGAAAGAGCTGGCGGAAGGCGTCGTGACGCAGGCGGATATACTGGAGGCTGCGTCGGGGATTGAAGATGAGGAGGTGGTGGCAGTATGAAAAATAGATTTTCGATGGAGAGGTACAGCAGAGTCCTCATACTGCTTTTGTTCATCGTGGCGCTTACGATCATCCGGCCAAAGAACTTCCCGACCGTCAATAATATTTCCAACGTGCTGTGGTCCATCTCTGTGGTCGGTATATTAGTATCTGGATCTATCTTTGTCATGCTGCTTGGAGGGATCGACCTTTCTGTCGGATCTCTGATGGGGCTTTCTGCTGTCATAACAGTCATTATGATAAGGAACAGTGATTACAGTAATACAGGAGTCATCTTAGGCGTCAGCCTGGCGCTTCTGACCGGGATCGCGGCAGGGGCGCTGCACGGCTTTATCGTTATGACGTTCCATGTGCCTGCATTTTTAGTGACGTTCGCGACACAGAGCATTTACCTTGGGATCTCCATGGTACTGACGAATAATAAGATACTTAGCTGCCTGGGGCCGAAGATGTTTACAGATATCGGGCTTGGCAGGATCGGGCCATTTACTTTCCCAATCTACTTTATGCTTATTATTGCTCTGATCAGCTATTTCGTATTAAACAGAACGGTCTTAGGCCGTCACATTTATGCGGTTGGAGGCAATCCGGACGCAGCGAAGATATCCGGCATTTCTGTGCGGAAGATTACAATGCTCTCTTACATCACATCCGGCCTGACAGCAGCCATCGGCGGCATCGTTCTGGCGTCTATGACGCAGCAGGGCATGGCAAGCACTGGTTCCGGGTATGACACGGAAGTCATTACAGCGGCAGTCATCGGCGGCGTAAGCCTGGCAGGAGGCGCAGGAACGATCCAGGGAGCCATCGTAGGGGCGATGCTTGTAGGTCTTCTCAATAACGGGATGAATCTGATGAACGTACCGTCAACGAACCAGGGCCTCGTAAAAGGCCTGGTGATCATATGCGCGGTGGCGCTGGATATTATGCAGAAGAATGAGAAGAAGATCCGCCTGCCGTTCGCAAAAAGGAAATCATAAAAGGATGGGATTGGAATTATCAGGAGGGAAGATATGAAGAAAATCGATGCACATCTGCATGTTGCAGATATTATCGCAGGCTACTGCCGCAGGGGAGAGCTGCGCGCGACAGGAGGCGGAAAGGCCATGTGGGGAAACGGGGAGGAATTCCAGCTTATTCCCGCAGAATATGGGGACAGCTGGAGATTTCCCGTGGAAAAAGCGCTGGAGCTGATGGATGAGAATGAAGTGGAGCGGGCGGTGCTGATGCATGGCAGCATGTATGGGTTCCAAAACCAGTACCATTCCCGCATCCTTCAGAAATACCCCGACAGGTTCTGCCCATCATGCACGGCGGATCCTTATATGACGGACCATATGGAAACGTTGAGATATTATATGGAAGAGCTGAAATTCCATCTTGTAAAATTTGAGATCAGCTCTGGCGGAGGCCTGATGGGATGTCATGATCCGTTCTCTCTGACAGATGGGCGCATGATGGAGATCTATGAGCTGATAGAGAAGAACGGCGGCGTGCTGGCGATGGATGTGGGAGATATTACGATGCCAAGCCATCAGCCGGATGCGCTGGCAGAGATCGCCGAGGCCTTCCCGAAGATGAAGCTGGTGATCTGTCATCTGCTGGCGCCGATGAAAGGGAGGGAGCAGGAGTGGAGGCAGAGCCTTTCGCTTTTAAAAAGAGAGAATGTCTGGTTCGACATTGCCGCGCTGCCTAAAATACAAGGCACAGACGCCTACCCTTATCCAAATGTATGCAGGATCATAAAAGAGGCGGCGGAGATACTTGGGGCAGACAGGCTTATGTGGGGGACAGACGCTCCGTATGCGGCGGTGCAGGATACATATGAGCATTTAAGCGATTATCTGGAGAAGACAGATATACTGTCGGCCAGAGAACTGGAAGATATTTATTACAACAATGCATATAAAGTATATTTTTCCTGATTTGAGAAAGGAGCGCTATGAAAAAAATTGTTTCATTTTTTGGAGATAATTCGGAGATTTTTAATGAATTGAACCGCAAAGCCGAGGAATATGCGAGATCTTTGGGGCTTGAGTACCGCTGGGCGCCTCAGCTTCCGTTCTCCGAAGAGAGCGTTATTAAAGAGCTAAGAGAGGCAGACGCGGGCATTATTGATATTGAGCCTTACGGCGAGAGCATCTTCAGCCAGGTGAGAGACAGTGCGAAGCTGCTCGTACGTTTTGGGGTGGGGTATGATCAGGTAGACCTTAAGGCGGCAAGCGCGAACGGGATTGCAGTTGCCAGGACGACGGGGGCGAATACGACGGCTGTCGCGGAGATGGCTCTGACGATGATGCTTTCCTGCCGGCGCAGGATCAATAAGTACCAGGAGAGAGCGAAAGCAGGGGAATGGGTAAAGGACATCGGGAACGAGGTGATCGGAGGTACGGTAGGCATCATCGGCTACGGCTGTATCGGGCGGCGCCTGGCGAGATTGCTCCAGGGGTTTGACTGTAAGATACTGGCGTACGATCCTTTTCCGAAAAAGGAGGTAATGGAAGCAGACGGCGTAGAGCTGGTAACGCTGGAAGAGCTGTTCTCCCAGGCCGACGCCATCAGTATACACGTGCCGTACACAGAACAGACCCATCATATGGTGAACAAAGAGACATTGGCGATGATGAAGCCTACAGCAGTCATTGTCAATACTGCCCGCGGGAATATCATCGATGAAGACGCCCTGTATGAAGCGTTGAGATCTGGCCAGATCAGAGGGGCAGGCGTGGATGTGTTCGCGAAGGAGCCTTTACCTGTGGGCTCTCCTCTTCTGACACTGGAAAATGCGCTCATTACGCCGCATGTATCGAGCCAGACGGTAGAATCTTTATGGAATATTTATAAAATGGCGATCGATATCAGCGCAGATTTCTTTGCAGGGAAGGATTGTCCGCATATTCTGAATAAGGATTATGTGGATCGTGTGTAGATGAATTGTTAAAGGAGGCTGCAAGTGAGGTACTATCTTGGTGTGGATAACGGCGGGACGGCTACGAAAGCCGCTGTCTTTGATGAGACGGGGAGAGAAGTGGCGGCCGCTGGAATGGAGACGGCGATGCTTGTCCCGCAGCCTGGCTTTACGGAGCGGGATATGGACGAGATGTGGGAGGCGAACTGCCAGGTAATCAGAAAGGCGATCGAGAAGGCAGGGATCGCAGGAGAGGAGATCGCCTGCGTAGCCGTGTGCGGCCATGGGAAAGGGCTTTATCTGTGGGGAAAGGATGGAAAGCCGGTCCGAAACGGGATCATATCTACGGATAACAGGGCGTGGCGCTATCCAGTACAATGGAAGAAGGATGGGACAGAAAAGAAGGTATTTGAAAGATCGTGCCAGCATATATTAAGCAGCCAGCCGGTGTCCCTGCTCGCCTGGCTGAAGGACAATGAGCCGGAAGCCCTGGAGAGGACGCAGTGGATCTTTGCCTGTAAGGATTATGTCAGGTTCCGCCTGACAGGAGAAGCCTTTGCCGAGCGCACAGATTATTCAGGATGCAATCTGGTCAATCTACATACGGGACAATACGACCAGGAGCTGCTGGGGCTGTTCGGGCTCTCTGCATGTATGGAGAAGCTCCCTCCTCTTCGGTACTCTACCGATATGTGTGGGAATATCACGAAGGAGGCTGCAAGAAAGACAGGATTGAAAGAAGGGACTCCGGTGGCCGGAGGAGCCTTTGACATTGATGCCTGTGCCGTGGCTGTGGGAGTCACGGACGAGGAACATGTCTGCATGATCGCAGGGACCTGGAGCATCAATGAATATATCGGGCGGGATCCGATCACGGACGGCAGCGTAATGATGAACTCTTTCTTCTGCCTGCCAGGATATTATCTGGTAGAGGAGTGCAGCCCGACTTCGGCGGGCAACAATGAATGGTTCATAAAGACGCTGCTTCCAGAGCTTAAAGAAGAGTGTAAAAAGAAGGGGACAGGCATTTACGAGCAGATGAATGACTGGGCAGAGGAGATCCCTGTGAAAGAGTTCTGCCCCGTATACTTGCCCTTTCTTATGGCTGGCAATGTGCATCCAAATGCCAGCGGGAGCTTTGTAGGGATCAGTAATTTCCACACACGGAAGCACTTGCTTAGAAGTGTCTACGAGGGAGTGGCGTTCTCCCACAGATATCATCTGGAGAGGCTTTTAAGGACGAAGAGAGGGCCGGTGAGATCGATCCGCCTGGCAGGAGGCGCAGCCCGCTCCCCTGTGTGGGCGCAGATGTTCGCAGATGTGATGAAGCTGCCAATAGAGATCGTGCAAGTAAATGAGACGGGAGCCTTTGGCTGCGCGCTGATCGGCGCGGCCGCCAGCGGGGCTTATGAAGATATCGCGGGGGCCGCGGCCGCTATGTGCAAGATCTCAGAGCCGATTCATCCAGACATGGAGAGAGCGGCCATTTATGACAAGAAATATGAGCTGTATCGTAAAACGATCGAAGCGCTTGACGGTCTGTGGGACACGATACAAAAATATAAGGATGGCATATAATGTCCATCCTTATATTGCATTCAGTGTCTCCCTGTACACGGAGAGAAAGTTATGAAGAATAGAAGAAGTCCATTGCCGCATTGCGGCACACGGCCACATGGGCGCGCATTTTTGCAGCGGCCAGATCGAAATCTTCGCACAGAAGCCCGTCCAGGATCTCAAGATGTTCTTTGCGGGCTTCCTGCATGTGCTCTTTATTCTGCCTGCTGCATATAATAATGCGGGTGTTCTTATCGAAGACTTTTTTCATCATATCGATTATGTAGGCATTATTACAGTAGCCGATGATGCCAAGGTGCATCGCGGTGTCCGTCTTGTAGCCATGTTCGATGGAAGGTGCGTCCGTAAGGAACATCTCTTTCCATGTGAGGAGCTTTTCGCGGGGGATATTGGGGCCGGCGAGCTTTAGAGCGACAGGCTCGATCTCCATGCGAGCCTGAAAGATCTGAACGATATCGCTGAGCAGGATATCGGTTACTAAGATCCCTTTTTTGGGAACAATGTGCAGGAACCCTTCCATTTCCAGAATACTGATGGCTTCCCGGATGGGGGTCCGGCTAAATCCCAGCTCTGTGGCGAGCCTCGCTTCGTTCAACATGCTTCCCGGACTATATTCGCAGCTGACGATCTTCTCCTTTAATATAGAATATGCCTGTAATTTCAGATTTTGTCTCACTTCTGTTGCTTTCATGCAATAAACTCCCATTTTAAACTTAAGTATGTTGTATAAATTATGCATATTATACTATATAAAGAAGGAAATCACAAGTAACCAGATGGAAAACTTTTGCATTGCAGGAACTTTACACTCAGTGCACAAAGGGGTAGAATATTTTCTGAATATGTGCTAAAATAGGCCTACCCGCAGAGCCGATCTGCACACTGCGGGCATAGAGCTGAAATGTATGTGGAAGGAGAGGAAAAGCTATGAAAAGAAAGACAAGGATCTTAGCATTCGTACTTGTAGCGGCGCTTATTATGCTGTGCCTGTCCGGGTGCGGCCGAAAAGGGATCGATGCGGAAGCGGCGGTAGACGCCTATCTGAAAGCGGAGACAAGAGGCGAGTTTGAAGAATATGCCAAGATGGCGGGCGTAGATAAGGAAGAGCTGGAGAAGAATTATACGGATACCCTTGAAGAGATGAAAATGATGTTCAAGCAGGTCGAATCTTTGGGGATCGACGTTGGGGACGAGCTTGTAGAAGAGATCAGGAACCTTCTTGCAACTGCGAAATATGAGATTACGGGCTCTGTAAGGGACGACGACGGGAACTATACGGTCGACGTCGATGTGTATCCTTCGGATGTCATCACCCTGTTCTTTGAAAAGATCATGGAAGGCGCAATGGCCGCTACAGAAGTAGAGCAGCTTGGCGATGTGATGGTGCAGGGCTTAAGAGACGCTATAGCGGAGCAGTCTTATGGAGAGCCGGAGACATGCCAGGTCCGTATTACTTATAATAAAGAAAATAAACGGTATGAGATCAGTGATGAGGACACGAACGAGCTTGTTGGAAAATTCTTCGATTTTCAGGATGCGATCGGCATGGACCTCAGCCAGCTGTACGCCCCGAGCGGGACGGTTTACGACGACCCGTACCTGAACTGGACATATGCGGACTGGACAGCGGCGGCGGAAGAGGAGAAGACCCAGTGCTGCCTTGCTATCCTAAAAGAAATGCAGGGGCTTACAGACGAGCAGATGGCGATGTTCGATCTCAATGATCCGTCTTTACAGGAGGCGGTGCAGGCTATGAAGGATGGGATAGAATTAGGCTACAGCGGAGGCCTTAACATCAGCATCGGCGATTATGTAGAGATTATAAAGTCACAGATGGGGTATTAGCCCTATTGGAATAACAAAAATGCTATGCGAAAGGCTTGCCGGTCGCATAGCATTTTTGTTATTCATCTGTTTAGGAAATCTACGGGGAGGTCTTAGTCTTCACCGTTCTCCCACTCGTCAAAGCCTTTCATAACAAGATCATAAGTCTCGTCTGTAATGCTTGGCAGCTTGCCGCCCCATGCTTTTTCAGCTTCTGCGAAGCCTTTTTTCACTGCGTCTTTCAATAAATTGATTTTAGACGCATCTCCGCCGGACAGCGCTTTTGCCATGTCCAGAATATTGCCTGCGACTACTTCCGGAGACCACTCGCCGCCCGGCGCGATCGCTGCCGCCGCGGCATCCTTCTCCTCCTGGGTGATGGTAATACCCTCGAACAGAGACTTGTTCAAGGTGTCTACTTGTTTGCCAAGCATTGTCTGGAGCATGTTCTTGAATGACGACATCCTCTGATCAGAAATTGTCTTTAATTCCTCTGCTGACAATCTCTTCGGATTTTTGTACGTATTTTCCTTTACTTTGCCGGCTGAATCAGAATTTACATAAGCGTCCTGCTTCTTCTGTGCGTCCACTTCCTTTACTGCATCTTTCCCAGATTCAACTGCGCCGGCTGCTTTGACTGCGTCTACCGGCTGATATGAATTTGATGCTACTTGATTAATTGTAGGTGTGTTCATTGAATTTCTCCTTTCTTTAAATAAAAATAGATAACTTTCTATTTAATAATTCGGATAATACGAAAAAAACTTAGCTTTTAATTCCAAGATTATCCTATATTTAAATTCTTATTGGCTGTGGAGAGCATCAGCTTCAGGCGGTTCAGTTGGTTCACTTCGCTGGCTCCCGGATCAAAATCAATGGCCACGATGTTAGAGCCAGGGTAGAGCCTTCGAAGCTCTTTTATGACCCCTTTGCCCACTACATGGTTTGGCAGGCAGGCGAAGGGCTGGGTACATACGATGTTCGGCGCGCCATTATGGATGAGCTCCAGCATCTCTCCCGTTAAGAACCAGCCCTCTCCGGTCTGATTGCCAAGAGATACGATATCAGAAGCCATCCTCCCCAGGTGGGCGATGTCCGCAGGCGGGTCAAAGCGCTTGCTCTCTGCAAATGCTTTCGTTGCCGGGGCTCGGAGCCACATCAGCACCTTGATGCCTAAGTTCGCTATTGTAGCTTTCTTTTTCTCAAATCCCAGCTTTTCCACTTTAAAATTCTGGTTGTAGAAGCAGTAGAGGAGAAAATCCAGAAGATCGGGCACGACCGCCTCAGCCCCTTCTGCCTCCAGCGTCTCTACGAGATAGTTGTTAGCCGCGGGAAGGAATTTTACCAGGATCTCGCCGACCACTCCTACGCGGGGCTTTTTTAAGTCCAGCAGTTCGATGTTATTGTCGAAATCAGCGATGATCTCCCGGCACAGTTTTTTGAACCGGAAGCGGGACGGGAACCCTTTGGAGAGGAATTCTGCACACGCCTTTTTCCATTTCTCATGCATGGCGTCCACAGAGCCGGGGACCGCCTCATAAGGCCGGAGCCGATAGACGCATTTCATAAAGATGTCTCCGAATATGAGGGCGTACATGCCTCGCATGGCCAGCGTAGGCGTGAGCCTGAACCCGGGATTCCCCTCCAGCCCGCTTAAGTTGATGGAGATGACAGGGATATGCTCATATCCGGCTTTCTTAAGCGCGCGCCGGATAAAGCCGATATAGTTGGAAGCGCGGCATCCGCCTCCTGTCTGGCTGATGATGACAGCAATCTTGTCTGTGTCATATTTCCCGGAAAGGATCGCATCCATAATCTGCCCCACTACCATGAGAGAGGGGTAGCATGCGTCGTTGTTTACATATTTCAGCCCCACGTCCACGGCCTGTTTGTTGGCGTTCGGAAGGACTTCAATGTTGTACCCTCCCGCCCGGAATGCGGGCTCCAGCAGATCAAAATGCATCGGCGACATCTGTGGGCAGAGGATCGTATAGCTTTTACGCATCTCTTTCGTGAAAGGTACTTTCCGGATAGAAGCGGGGCAGGTCTTTCGCTCTTCGTCCCTTTGTTCTCTTACGCGGATAGCAGCGAGGAGAGAGCGGACGCGTATCCTTGCCGCGCCTAAGTTGTTCACTTCGTCTATCTTAAGAGAGGTGTAGATCTTGTCTGCGCTTGTCAGGATATCGGACACCTGATCGGTGGTGACAGCGTCTAATCCGCAGCCAAAGGAGTTGAGCTGGATCAGATCGAGATTGTCTTTCGTCTTTACAAAGTTTGCCGCGGCATACAGGCGGGAGTGGTACATCCATTGATCCATCACGTTGATCGGGCGCTCCACATGGTGGAGATGGGAGACGGAGTCCTCTGTCAGCACCGCTATATTATAGGAAGTGATCAGCTCCGGGATGCCGTGGTGCACTTCCGGGTCGATGTGATAGGGACGCCCGGCCAGGACAATCCCCCTGTTGCCGGTCTGGTCAAGCCAGGCGAGAGTCTCCTCCCCTTTCCTCTTCATATCTTCACGGCAGGAAGAGAGCTCTTCCCACGCGGCATGTACCGCGGCCCTGATCTCTTCCGCATGGATGGAGAATTTGTCAGACAGCTCCTCAATGAGCCGGTAGCATACGGTCTCCTCGCTCTTTAAGGAAAGGAACGGATGGATAAAATCCACTTCTCCTTTCACAATAGCATCGATATTGTTCTTAATATTCTCCGGATAAGAGGTTACGATCGGGCAGTTATAATGGTTGTTGGCGCCTTCGAACTCGTTCCTCTCGTAAGGGACGCTCGGATAGAAGATGCGGCGGATGCCGTGGTCGATGAGCCACTGGACATGGCCGTGGGCAAGCTTTGCCGGATAACACTCGGACTCGCTCGGGATAGAGTCGATCCCATACTCATAGATCTTCCTCGTGGAGACGGGGGAGAGCTCTACCCGGAATCCGAGCGTATGGAAGAACGTAAACCAGAACGGATAGTTCTCGTACATGTTAAGGACGCGGGGGATCCCGATCGTCCCGCGCTTCGCTTCTTCTTCCTTAAGCGGTGTATAGCCAAAGTACCGCTCTAATTTATAGGCAAAAAGGTTGGGCGCTTCGGTCTTGGATCTTTCTTTTCCAAGGCCTTTCTCACAGCGGTTGCCGGTGATGAACTTGCGGCCGCCGCTGAAATGATTGACCGTCATGCGGCAGCTGTTCGTACAGCCGCGGCATTTCACCATGCTTGTGGAGTACTCGAGGGCTTCGATCTCTTCGATGGGGAGCATCGTCGTCCCTTCGCATTCGGTGTAACGCTCTCTCGCGATCAGGGCGGCGCCAAAGGCGCCCATAATCCCGGCGATGTCCGGGCGGATGGCCTCGCAGCCGGCAATCTTCTCAAAGCTCCTTAAGACGGCGTCATTATAGAACGTGCCTCCTTGCACGACGATGTGCTCTCCAAGCTCAGAGGCGTCGGAGACTTTGATGACTTTGAACAGCGCGTTCTTAATGACGGAGTAGGCAAGCCCGGCAGAGATGTCGGCCACAGCCGCTCCTTCTTTTTGCGCCTGTTTTACTTTGGAGTTCATAAATACGGTACAACGGGTCCCAAGGTCAATGGGATTATTGGCGAATATCGCTTCGTGGGCAAAGTCTTCCACGGAATAATTCAGAGATCTTGCAAAAGTCTCGATGAAAGAGCCGCACCCGGAGGAACAGGCTTCGTTGAGCTGCACATTGTCTACAGTGCGGTTCTTGATCTTGATGCATTTCATGTCCTGGCCGCCGATATCAAGTATGCAGTCTACGTCCGGCTCAAAAAATGACGCGGCGTAATAGTGGGACACAGTCTCTACCTCGCCCTCATCCAGAAGGAGGGCGGCCTTAATAAGCGCCTCTCCGTAACCGGTAGAACAGGAGTGGACGATCTCCACATCGTCTGGCAGGAGGCTGTAGATCTCGCGGATGGAACGGATGGCAGTGCCAAGAGGATCCCCCTCATTATTCGAATAGAAGGAGTAGAGAAGGGTCCCGTCCTCGCCTACAAGCGCGGTCTTCGTGGTGGTCGATCCGGCGTCGATCCCGAGGAAGGCCTTGCCTTTATAAGAGGCGAGATCCTTCACCGGAACTTGCTGTTTCGCGTGGCGTTCTTTAAATGCATGATACTCAGCCTCCGTGGCGAACAGAGGCTCCATGCGGTCTACTTCGAAATCCATCTGGATCTTGTTGTCAAGGCGGCTCTGCATGTCGAGGAGCGGGATGTCCAGGTCTTTCTTCGAATTAAGGGCGCTCCCGATGGCGGCGAACAGGTGGGAATGGCTCGGCGCGATCGTGTGCTCTTCGTCCAGCTTTAATGTGCGGACGAAAGCCTCTTTCAGCTCGGAGAGAAAGTGGAGAGGCCCCCCGAGGAACGCCACATGCCCGCGGATGGGCTTTCCGCATGCAAGCCCGCTGATCGTCTGGTTTACGACCGCCTGGAAGATGGAGGCGGCTAAGTCCTCTTTTGACGCTCCTTCATTGATCAGCGGCTGGATATCTGTCTTGGCGAACACGCCGCATCTTGCCGCGATGGAATAGGTCGCTTTGTAATTTTTCGCATATGTATTCAGGCCCGAGGCGTCCGTCTGAAGGAGAGAGGCCATCTGGTCGATGAAGGAGCCTGTACCGCCTGCACAGACGCCGTTCATGCGCTGCTCTACATTCCCTCCCTCAAAATAGATGATCTTCGCGTCCTCGCCTCCAAGCTCGATGGCGACGTCCGTCTGAGGCGCGTAATCTTGCAGGGCTGTCGACACGGCGATGACTTCTTGCACGAAAGGCACTCCCAGATGCTTCGCAAGAGTAAGCCCGCCGGAGCCTGTAATGACCGGAGAGGCGTGGACGCCGCCCAGCTTGTAGACAGCCCGCCCGAGAAGGTCGGAAAGCGTCTCCTGTATGTTCGCATAGTGTCGTTCGTAGTCGGAAAATACGACTTCATTATTCTTATTTAAGACGGCGATCTTTACGGTCGTGGAACCGATGTCGATGCCAAGCGTATATTGCTCTTTTAGATTCATAATGCTACACTCCCTGTATATATATGTATCTTTCTTTTCTTATTAATATGTTGTCTCAATTATGACTGTAACATTATACGACAAAATTTTTTAAAATACAGCTACAAGTCTATTGTTAAAATATTAAATATCCGTAAAATAAAGGTAAACTTATTTGCAGAATTGACAAACAATTACTGAAAAGGTAGAATTACTACAGTATGGGAAATAAAGGTACCACAATTTAGGAAAGTAGGAGCAGTGTATGAGTTGGTTGGATAAGTTGGAGAGAAGATTCGGAAAGTACGCGATACCGAACCTGATGTATTATATCATTATTTTATATGGAGCCGGGTTTGTGCTATTTATGGTCAATCCGCAGTTCTTTTCTGATTATTTAAGCATGAGCCCACAGGCCATCATGCGCGGGCAGATCTGGAGGCTGGTTACGTTCATTATGCAGCCGGAGTCAGGGAATGTGTTCATGACGGCGCTGATCTTGTATGTATATTATCTGATTGGGAGCCAGCTGGAGAGGGTGCTTGGGACGTTCCGGTTTAATTTCTTCTATTTTTCCGGGATCTTCTTCCATATACTGGTCGCGATGCTGATGTACTTCCTGACAGGGCTGTCGCTTCCGATTGGGATCCTGCATCTGAATACATCCATGTTCCTGGTCTATGCGACGCTGTTTCCAGACGCAGAGTTCCGCATCTGGTTCACGATACCGATTAAGGGGAAATGGCTTGCAATGGCAGAGATGGCGTTCCTTCTGTTCTCCATCTTACGGGTGTTCCTGCCGGCTTATAACAAGGGGCTCCAGGTATTGGCCTATATGGTGGGGGCGCTTGAGGCGACGGCTGCTTTAGTGAATTTCTTTTTGTTCTTCCTGCTTGCAAAGAGCGGGGTAAAGTATGCAAAGCATAAACGAGAATTCAAGAAGAAGGTGCGCCAGGCAAAGCCGATGGATTACGGGAACGGAGCAAAGCATAAATGCGCGGTCTGCGGCCGCACAGAGCTTGACGGCGAGGGCCTTGAGTTCCGCTATTGCTCAAAATGTAATGGGAATTATGAGTACTGCCAGGATCATTTATTTACGCACACACATGTGAAATAGAAAGGGAATTATTTATGAAGAAGACAAAGATTATCTGTACTATGGGGCCGAATTCGGACAAGGAAGACATTCTGCGCCAGCTTGTAAATGGAGGGATGGATGTCGCCCGGTTTAATTTCTCTCATGGGACCCATGAAGAACAAAAGGCTCGCATGGATCTTCTCAAGAAAGTGCGCGAGGAGGAGAAGAAGCCTGTCGCGATCCTTCTGGACACAAAGGGGCCGGAGATCCGCACCGGCTTATTAAAAGATGGGAAGAAAGTGAGCCTGAAGGAAGGGGGGCTCATTACTCTGACGACAGAAGAAGTAAGCGGCGACGAGAAGAAAGTATCGATCACATACGACGGCCTTGCAGACGATGTGCAGACTGGAAGCCGGATCCTTATCGACGACGGGCTGATCGAGCTGAAGGTCAGGGATAAAGAAGATGGAGATATTATCTGTGAGATTATAAATGGCGGCGAGCTTGGGGAGCGCAAAGGCGTGAACGTCCCCAATGTCCCGGTCCGCCTGCCGGCTATCACGGACAAGGACAGGGAGGATATCCGGTTCGGCGTGGAGCAGGGAGTAGATTTCATTGCAGCCTCTTTCGTCCGCAATGCGGAGTGCATCCTGGAGATCCGGGCATTCCTGAATGAATGCAACGCTCCCTATACGCCCATCATTGCAAAGATCGAGAATGCAGAAGGGATCCGCAATATTGACGAGATCGTAAGATGCGCCGACGGCGTCATGGTGGCGAGGGGAGACTTAGGCGTCGAGATACCGGCGGAAGAAGTCCCTTATCTCCAGAAGCTGCTGATCCAGAAGTGCAACGATAATTATAAGCCTGTCATTACGGCTACGCAGATGCTCGACTCTATGATCCGCAACCCGCGTCCTACGCGGGCCGAGGTGACGGATGTTGCGAATGCGGTCTATGACGGGACGGACGCGGTGATGCTGTCGGGAGAGACGGCCGCGGGTAGATATCCCGTTGAGGCGCTTCGCATGATGGTACATATCGTGGAGAATACAGAGGAGCATCTGGATTATAAGATGATGTTGGAAAAAAGCGAGCATCATCGTATGAAGAGCGCGTCCAGCGCCCTTGGCTATGCGACGGTGACTACCGCCCGCAACTTGAGCGCCAGATGTATCGTCACTCCTACCGTGTCCGGAGCTACGGCCAGAGTAGTGTCCAAATTTAAGCCGAAGAATGAGATCATAGGCGTCTCTCCAAGCGAGGCGACGCTGCGGCGTATGCAGCTGTACTGGGGCGTGCGGCCTCTGCGGTCTATCGAGGCCTCTTCTACGGAAGATATATGCAATAGCGCCATTGACCTTGTGTGCGCCAAGCAGCTGGCCGAGCCCGGGGATGTAGTCATACTTACTGCAGGGATCCCGTCACCGATGATAGGGGGACAGAAGACCGGAATGAGCAATATGATGAAGATAACGGTGGTGGAATAATGGAAAGTACGACTTTTGTAGAGCGTCTGATGGAGTTCGGCCTTACAAGACAGGAAGCAGGGATTTATGAGTGCCTTTTAAGAGAGGGGAAGACGACGGGCTATGAAGTGGCCAAGCAGATTGGCATTTCCAGATCGAACGCTTATAATTCTCTTGCCAGTATGACGGATAAAGGAGCCTCTTATCTTGTGGAAGAGGGGGCGACGAAGAAGTATGCGCCTGTATCTTTAAAGGAATTTTTAAGAAACCGGATCCGAAAGCTGGAGGACTCAAGGCAGTGGCTTGAAAACCACATGCCTGCGGAGAAGACATACATTGACGGATATATTACGATAGAAGGCTCTGAACATATTTTAAATAAAATAAGGAACCTTCTGCTTGGGACAGAAGACCGGGTGTATATATCTTGCACAAGGAATTATCTTCTTCTTCTTGTAGATGAGCTTAATAAGCTGATCTCCATGAATAAGCGGGTCGTCATCATTACGGATCAGCCAGTGAGCTTCAAGAATGCGCGGGTCTACATCAGCTCGCCGCGGGAGGCGCGCGTTGGGATCATTGTGGATTCGAAATATGTACTGACCGGGGAATATGGGGAAGGAAGCATGAATACTTGTCTATACTCGGGGCAGAGGAATTTTGTGACGCTTTATAGAGAGGCGCTGGCCAATGAGATAGAGCTTTTGGCGATCCAGGAGGAGAAGCAGAGATGAAAAAGCAGACATTTGTGACAAAGGCACAGTTAGACAACATTGTAAGACAATATCCGACTCCGTTCCATCTCTACGACGAGAGAGGGATCCGCGAGAATATGCAGGCGCTTAAGGAAGCGTTCGCGTGGAATGAAGGTTATAAAGAGTATTTTGCGGTGAAAGCGACGCCAAATCCGTTCCTGATCGATATACTGCGGGAGTACGGCTGCGGCTGCGACTGTTCTTCTTATACGGAGCTGATGCTCTCCGAGGCCATCGGGGCAGTGGGGGAGGACATTATGTTCTCCTCTAACGATACGCCGCCGGAGGAATATGCGTATGCGGAGAAGCTGGGGGCGATCATCAATCTGGACGACATTACCCACATTGATTTCCTGGAGAAGACGATCGGCTACATCCCTAAGACGATCAGCTGCCGTTATAATCCGGGGGGGCTGTTCAAGGTGAGCAATGATATTATGGACAATCCCGGAGATGCTAAATATGGCATGACTACGGAGCAGCTGTTCGAGGCGTTTCGGATATTAAAGGAAAAAGGAGCGGAAGAATTCGGGATCCATGCGTTCCTCGCCAGCAATACGGTGACGAATGAGTATTATCCGATGCTTGCAAAGATCTTGTTCGAGCTGGCCGTGAAGCTTTCGAGAGAGACGGGGGCGCACATTAAGTTCATCAATCTTTCAGGGGGGATAGGCATCCCTTATACTCCCGATCAGGAGCCGAATGATATCCGGGCTATCGGCAATGGCGTAAAGCGGGTCTACAAAGAGACGCTTATCCCGGCCGGTATGGGGGATGTGGCTATTTATACAGAACTGGGGCGCTTTATGATGGGGCCCTACGGCTGCCTTGTGACAAAGGCGATCCATGAGAAGCACACCCATAAAGATTATGTGGGCGTGGACGCCTGCGCGGTGGATTTGATGAGGCCGGCTATGTACGGGGCATATCACCATATTACAGTAGCGGGCAAGGAGGATCTTCCCTGCGACCACAAATATGACGTGGCGGGGTCTCTATGTGAGAACAATGATAAATTTGCCATTGACCGCATGCTCCCCAAAGTGGAGAAAGGGGATCTTCTGATCATACATGACACGGGGGCCCACGGGTCTGCCATGGGGTATAATTATAATGGAAAGCTCAAATCTGCGGAGATCCTTCTGAAAGAAGACGGAAGCACGCAGCTGATCCGGCGCGCAGAGACGCCCGCGGATTATTTTGCTACGCTTGACTGTTTTGATGTGGGGGAGAGATTGCTGAAGCAGAAGCTGTAAATCCTCAAATATTCTTCTTAAACAAGTAAAATGCCCTGAACAATAGGAAAATTTCTGTTCAGGGCTATTTTTTGTAGGTGAGGCCATCGAATATACGCTGGATAAGATCTGTGATGGACTAGGGATTACGCTATCACAATTTTTCTCGAAAGATATTGGAAAATTGGAGTTATCTGTGGAACAAAGAAAAGTGCTGGAAACATGGGAAACTTTAACGGATAAAGAGAAAGAAGCAGTCGAGATATATGTGAGAGGCATGAAATTAAAGTAAAGCAGCCTGAATCGGGTTGCTTTTTTGCGTATCTGCCAGGAAGGGCAGAATATGAGAAAGAAAGTTATTTTAGTATTAGCGGCGATGTTGTTAATGATGACAACGGGGTGCGGCAGGACTGAGAAGCAGGAAGAGGGACATTCATCTAAAGTTATTACATCGGGCGGCGAAGCTGTTTCAGCATATCGTGATGGAAAAGATGTGACGGATGAGAGGAAAGCATTGGAGGAACAGGCCGAAGATGTAATTAGTAGTTTTTTGAATCGCGATAAAAAAGAATTGGAATTTAGTATGTTTTGTATGTTGGAAATGGATGGAATGTCAATAGAGGTTATAGTAGACGAAGTGTCATATACATTTTTTTGTAGTATGCAAGGCGATATTATCAGCGCGGGGAGAACGGACGGAGAGACGTTTGATTTGAGGGGAGGAGAGTAAAGAAATTCGGGTGTGTGTAAGAGAAGCGATATATTCGGAGATAAATTTTAAATAAAATTTCAGAAAATAGATGTTGTAATCGGGCATGTATTGTGATACAATAATCCCGATTTGTTATGAATGCCGATGTGTCGGAACTGGCAGACGAGACAGACTCAAAATCTGTTATCCGCAAGGGTGTGTGGGTTCGAGTCCCACCATCGGCACCAGACCCTAACAGCTCGTAAACCCTTGATATATCGGGGGTTGCGGGCTTTTCTTTTTGCTCTGTACTCTTATGTACCGTCCCTCGCACATCAGTCGAAATAGTACTGTTACCTAACCACTCTTGAATTTCTTTCAAACTGACACCGTTTGCATATAACAAACTTGCACAGTTATGCCGTTACGGTATGATAGGCGCTTATTATGGCACACACTACCTGCATATTTTTAGGAAATCCATATGCAGGAAAGATGAGGGCTATATGAGAAAATTTGATTATTCTTTTTTGGATAACGGCTTGTTGCCTGCGAATCTTGTAAGCTTAATTGCAAACATATCTTCTCTGAAGACCATGGCAGGCGTACGAAAAGAAGAATATTCGAAGATTTTTATCGAGCTTGAAGCTGTCGCAAAGGTACAATCTATTAAAAGCTCTAATGCTATTGAGGGAATTGTTACAAGCGACGAACGTATCGCTGCCATTGTAAATCAAAATAGCGCCCCTCTTAATCATAACGAGGCAGAGATCGCAGGTTACAGGGACGCATTAAATGAAATCCATTCAGGCTTTGAATATATTGATTTCAGAGAGCGTGATATTCTGCGTTTACACGAAATGATGATGTCTTTTGCCGGCTATGGATATGGCGGTCAGTACAAAGCTGACGACAATGAGATTTTAGAGATAGGCTCGGACGGCAATAGACGGGTTCGCTTTCGTCCTGCTCCTGCAGACGAGACACCAATGGCAATGGAGCAATTAGAGCTTGCTTATGTGGAGGCTCGTAACGACGCAAACGTGAATCGGCTTTTGTTGATTCCCTGCGTCATTTTGGACTTTCTCTGCATACACCCATTCCGGGATGGGAATGTAACATTGAGACACCAGCAGAAAGCGGCGTAACAGCGGCAAACTGCTTTGTATATTGAATTTACTGGGGATTAAGGGACATTTCGGCTACTAATAAAGAGATGTTTCTTTTGTAGTTTCAAAATTATTTTTTCTGGCTTTTTATTTATATCGGGGAATACTATTTACAAACATAAGTTTTTTATTTATGAGGTGAATATTATGTATGGACATACTGTTGAAAAAAGTCAGTTAAAAGGATATAATTATAATACTTTATACACCATCGGAGGAATAAAAATGGATAGGATTACTCAAAGTATGTTAGATGCCTTTCAGAATGATTTTAGTTTGAGTTTTAATGATTCTGCACTACTATGTGTAATGATCTTAATTTAAATGCCTCCGTTTCAGTTGGGAAAGAAAATCTTAAGAGTACAAATTTATTTTCTGATATAAAATTTATTCCTTGCGGATCGGTTGAGATACAATCATTATATAGGAAAACAAAAGCTAAATTAGCTGCAACTTTTAGATTTGAAAAGCGAATTACGATGTATTCTATTAATGATGAAGAAGTGGGTTATTGTGGTGTCTTACCATTCAAAGAATATAAAAAGCTCATACTAGAAGACACCGGGGCAATAAAACCCGTTTTTGAAGATAATATTAGAGACTATTTAGGTCCGAATCAGGATGTTAATGAAAGTATTTGTCAAACAATTTTATCGGGTGATGTTAATGCTTTTAGTATGCTGAATAATGGTGTGACTATTATTGCAACAAAAGACGAAAATTTGAAAAATGAAATAACTAAGGCTACTAACAGTCAAACTGCAATTAAAAAAGAACAGTTAGAAGCATTGTCAACATTTCAAAAGAACCTTGAAGAGTTTTATAAAACCTTTACAACGCAAGAATCTTTAGTTTATGAACGCAGGACAGGTCAATATAGAAACAGTGATATTCCCCAAAATAGAATTATTTCTACACAAATAAAAACAATTGCTGCAATGTTTTTAGACGAACCAAGTGCTGTATCTGGTCAATATGGTGCTGTTGTAAAACGATTTGGCAATAAAATTTTTAAAAGTTCGGACAAACCAATCATATATTACACCAGTGCATTGGCATTATATAAAATTGAAAATCTTTTTAAAACGAATAAAATTGACAAGAAATATCGACGCAGCAGATATCATGCGATGATGCTTTTTAGAATTGTTGTGTCTAAAGAGGAGAAGCCGCGCTTTAACCAACGTAAAATGGAGTTATATTGTCAAAATATTCTGGATGTGTTAAATAATGATTATAAATGCGAGAAAATATTTAAAGGAATTGTTGATTTTATTATTTCTAAAGGACAGGATATAGATATAGAAAATCGAAAATGTTTTGAAAGGAAAGAGACGACAGAATATTTGCTCTCTCAAAAAGGAAGTTTGATTGAATATTTGAAAACAGATAATGTTATATCGTAATTTTACTTTTTGTACATGTGGAATCTTTTTCCTAAATGTAAAGAGAGGGGGATTAGAAGTGAAATCTGAAAATGAAAAGATACCCATTAATGATTTAGAAATGGCTAAAAAGCGCACCAATAAAATTATGATTACGGATATGGCTATCGAAAAAGTACCATTAATTAGATACAGGGAGATTCCAGAAAGCGAATATTTGATGCTACAGGAATTAGCTCGGGAAGTATTGATGATTTCTAAAAATGATAATGATTCTAATGAGGTAGCGCTTACGTACAGTCTGGATTATAGGAATTTGCTTGCTGAAGGAAAAGAGTTTATGGGAGTTGCTTTGGGAGATGAACATTCTGTTGATCCATGTATGAATACAGTGGCATACCATTTGATAACCACATCTATTCAATGTGTTGTTATTGTACTCCATAACCATCCATCATTATCAAAATTTTCATTGGAAGATGTAAAATTTTTTCTTAGTAATGGTACAGTTAAGATGATGGTGGTAATTACAAATTTAGGGAATATTTCATATCTTGTAAAAAAAGAAAATTATAACCGCAAAAAAGCGATAGAAATATTTAATAATGGGGTTAGTATGCATAATAAGGGAAGTAATATACATGATTATCAAAAAGCGGTATCCCATTTTCTTTCTATTTGCCATGAGGCAAATATTGTATATGAAGATCGTTAGGAGGGATTGATATGACTGAAAAAGTTATTTTAAGCGAGAAATTAGAAGATAACAAAGCTGCCGCTGAATGGGGGATGAAACAGGCAGAATTGATTAAGAAAAGTGAAGAAATAACGCAAAGGCTAGTGGAAAAATATACATCGATTATATTATCACGTAAATATGAAAGAAACAGTTAGCAAAAAGGATAGTCATAATTTTTATCAAATATTTTTTCTTGGATATTTATGATGGAATCCGATATAGTCATTACCAGACGGCAATGGCAGAATGTCACGCCTGCTTTCTTTGCTGCTCTTATATAAAAATGGGTTCGACGCAGGAAAATATGTGTCCTTTGAAGAACAGATCAATAACTACAAGGCCTATTATTATGAATCTCTCCGTCAATCTTCGGACAGTTGGGAATCTGGTGAAAACAGTTATTTCTCTTTTATCGAAAATTTTTTATCTATGCTTTACCCTCAGTGTACAAGGGCACACACGCCTCAAAACGGGATAATTCCGCTATTTTCTGCGTTATCCTCAATCGGCGTACATCCAGTACGCCTTAATCGTCTGCCTGGAAAATAGCGGAATTATCTCCGTTTGAGGTCAAAGAGTCATACAGAGATAAATTTTGTGGCCTGCAAGGCGCTTGAACGACGCGTACAGGGCGTACGCGGAGCGAAAGCAACGAAGCAGGACGCAAAATTTACTCTGTACTGACCGTGTGTGCCCTTGTACACTGAGGGTATATGTGTTATAAAGAACTTGATAAGCGTTTCGCTGTTGTCCACGGAAAAAAAGATTACAAAGAAAGCCCGTGTTGAGGCTGTTCTTGGCGCTATGGTGAAAAAAGGTATAGTGTAATGTGGATAAGATGGATATGTTTTCAATACGACACGGCCAAATCATATCCTTATCAGTCATACTCAAATATTCCCTGTAAAGCATCAGACACATCCATAATCATATCATAGGGGACACGGTCAATTCGGCTGCATCCTCTTGCAGAAGGATCTATCAGCTTTACCTGCTCGCAGATTACAGTTCCTTTTTCTCTTTCCTTCCCTTCTACACAAATATGGACAGGCCCGGCAGGATAATCTTCTATCACCGGGCAGACATGGAATACATGAGTAGCTCTGATAAAAGTATTTTTGCTGACAATAATAAACTTGTTTTTAAATCCTGTAATTCTTATAATATCCCCCTGGCAAAAATCCATCATAGCATTTCCTTTCCGACAGGCTCTCCCCAATCGTATGCACATACGGATATTTCTCCGTTATATTCCGCGACCCGTTCCTCAAAGCTTTTGTGCTTAAAAGTTTTTTTCAAAACAATGGTGTCATCCTTTATTTCTATCTGTAGAGTATCAGAAACTTTAATATTGAGCTTTTCTAAAATGGCTTTCGGAATACGGATCCCCTGGCTATTTCCCCAAGCTTTCACTGCAACCTGTTCCATTTTGTGTACCTCCTATTCACTGTATTAACTGTATATACATATAATACGTTTTTTCTTAACAAAACACAATCTCAAATTTATGAAATTTAAAGATTCATTCTTTTAAAAAGAATGGAAAGCGTGTATAATAATAAGATAATTTGTTCTTATACGGAGAGTTCATATGAGCGAAAAGATTGTACTGATAGACGGGCATAGTATTTTGAACCGGGCATTCTACGGGCTTCCTGACCTTACCAACGCAGAAGGCCTGCATACGAATGCCGTCTATGGCTTTCTTACGATCCTATTCAAGATATTAGAAGAGGAGAAGCCGGAGTATCTGACGGTGGCGTTCGACGTGCATGCGCCGACGTTCCGCCATGAGATGTATGCAGATTATAAAGGGACGAGGAAGCCGATGGCGGAGGAGCTAAGGCAGCAAGTACCTGTCATTAAGGAAGCGCTCGCTGCTATGGGGATTAAGATCGTTGAATGCGCGGGGCTGGAGGCGGACGACCTTCTTGGGACGATCTCCAGGCGCTGTGAGGATGCGGGGATGGAAGTGTCGGTCATCTCGGGCGATAGAGACCTCTTGCAGCTGGCCACAAAGAAAGTGAAGATCCGCATCCCAAAGACGAAGCAGGGACGCACGGAAGTGGAGGACTATTATGAGGACGACGTGCTTGCGCGCTACCAGGTGACGCCGGAGGAGTTCATCGACCTGAAAGCCCTTATGGGGGACGCCTCGGATAATATCCCCGGCGTTCCGGGCGTGGGAGAGAAGACGGCGACGAAGATCATTACAGAGTACCACTCCATTGAGAACGCCCGGGAACATGCGGAAGAGATCAAGCCTCCACGGGCTTCTAAAGCTCTTGTTGAGCACTGGGATATGGCGGTCCTGAGCAAGGAGCTGGCGACCATTGATGTGGACGCGGACTTTGCCTACGAACTGTCCGGGGCGAAGCTTGGCGACATCTTTACAGAAGAAGCGTATGCTTTGTTCCAGCGATTACAGTTTAAGAACCTTCTTTCAAAGTTCGATGTGACGGGGCCTTCCAATAAAGTGGAGGACGGGTTCCGAAAGATACTGGCAAGGAAGGAGGCAGAAGAGGCCTTTGCAAAGGCAGAAGGGGCTTCGGCCATAGGGGCGTGCATTTTTAAGGACACTGAGAATGTCCTTCCGCTCTTCGCCCATGAAGCGGGCGTCGGGGGCATAGGGATATGCTTTGGGAAGTCGGACATCTATTGCATATATGCGGGGCAGGAGATAGAAGCCGGGTGGCTTCTTGAGAGGCTGTCGCAGGCGGCAGGAAAGGCTGAGCGGTTCGCTATGTTCGACGTGAAGGCGGCTATGGATGAGATTGAGATCAAGAGGCAGGACAATTGCTTTGACGTGACGGTGGCGGCATACCTTTTGAATCCTCTTAAGAATGATTATTCTTATGAAGATGTGGCGAGAGAGCAGTTGGAGCTGATCATAGAAGAGAAATCTGAAGAGTACGTCAAAGTCTGCTATGAGGCTTACACAGCCTGGGAGGCATCCGGCATTATGCTTTCGAAGCTGAGAGAGATGCATATGGATAAGCTCTTTACAGATATTGAGATGCCTCTTGTGTTCACTCTGTATGATATGGAGAAGAACGGGATCCGGGCGGAAGGAGAGGCTTTAAATATATACAGCGCCCAGCTCGGTGCGAAGATCGAGGAGCTGGAGAGGGAGATCTATGCACAGGCGGGAGAAGAATTTAACATAAACTCTCCCAAGCAGCTGGGGATCATTCTTTTTGAGACGCTCAAGATCCCGGGAGGGAAGAAGACGAAGACAGGGTATTCTACGGCGGCCAGCGTCCTGGAGAAGCTTGCGCCTGACTATCCATTTATTAATAAGATACTGGAATATAGGCAATATACAAAGCTGAAATCGACTTATGCCGACGGGCTTGTATCTTACATCGGCGTCGACGGCAGGATCCATGGGAAGTTCAACCAGACGATCACGGCTACGGGAAGGATCAGCAGTACAGAGCCGAACTTGCAGAACATCCCGGTGCGTATGGAGCTGGGACGGCTGATACGGAAAGTATTCGTGCCGGAGGAAGGATATATCTTCCTGGATGCGGACTACTCTCAGATAGAGCTTCGGATCCTGGCCCATTGTTCCGGCGATCAGCAGCTGATCGACGCGTACAGGAACCAGAAGGACATCCACAGGATTACAGCGTCGCAAGTATTCCATGTCCCTTTCGATGAAGTTACGGATCTCCAGAGGAGGAACGCCAAGGCGGTGAATTTCGGGATCGTGTATGGGATCAGCTCGTTTGGGCTGTCGGAGGATCTGAGCATTGGAAGGAAGGAGGCTGCGAAATATATCGAAGACTATTTTAAGACTTATCCTGGCATTAAAGTCTTTCTTGACGATACAGTAAGACATGCAAAGGAGATGGGATATGTAGTGACTTTATTCGGGCGCAGGAGGCCGGTCCCGGAGCTCTCTTCCAGCAATTTCATGCAGCGCTCTTTTGGGGAGCGGGTGGCTATGAACGCGCCGATCCAGGGAACGGCGGCTGATATTATCAAGATCGCTATGACAGGCGTGGACCAGCGGCTGAAAAAGCAGGGGATGAGGTCAAGGCTTGTGCTGCAGGTGCACGACGAGCTTCTGATCGAGGCTTACAAGCCTGAGCTTGAGCAGGTAAAAGAGATCTTGAAAGAGGAGATGGAGAACGCAGCGTCTCTGGATGTGCCGCTTGAGATAGACATGCATACAGGCGAGAATTGGTACGAAGCAAAGTAGAGGTGTAAAGATATGAAGATTATAGGGATTACCGGAGGCGTAGGGGCAGGGAAGACGGAAGTTCTGGAGTACTTGAGCAGCCGATACGGAGCGACGGTCTGTCAGACCGACCAGATCGCGAAGAAGCTGCAGAAGAAAGGCGGCGTCTGTTATGACGCTATCGTGGGATATTTTGAAAAGAGCATTCTCGATGAGAAAGGGGAGCTGGATCGGGAGAGGCTGGCCGGCATCGTATTTTCCGATCCTGTGAAGCGGGAGGCGCTGAACCGGATCGTCCACCCGGCGGTGAAGACGGAGGTCGACCGCCTTGTCCTTCATGAGAAGCGAAAAGATACGAACCTCTTCCTCATCGAGTCTGCGATCCTGATCGAGGCTCATTATGTAGATATGTGCGATGAGATCTGGTACATTTACGTGGAAGATCACGCGCGGAGGAACCGGCTTCATTACTCCAGAGGCTATGACAGTGAGAAGATCGAGAAGATCGCCGCAGCCCAGCTGCCTAAAGAGCAGTTCCTTAAGAACTGCGACCGGGTCATCGACAACAACGGTGTATTTGCAGAGACGATGGCTCAGCTCGATGAGATCGTAAAGGACTTATAAGAAAGGATTTTCATACATATGAGATTATGCAGCATTGCCAGCGGGAGCAGCGGCAATTGTATCTATGTGGGCGATGACGGCACACATCTTCTGATCGACGCAGGGATCAGCAAGAAGCGAGTGGAAGAGGGGCTTACAGGCCTTGGGATAAAAGGCGAGGAGCTGTCCGGTATTCTTGTCACTCACGAGCATATCGATCATATCCAGGGCCTTGGGGTGTTAAGCCGCAAATATAAGATCCCAATCTATGGGACGAGAGGGACGATCGAAGGCATCCAATGTACTGCCAGCTTAGGGAAAATGCCGGAGGGGCTCTTCCGGGAAGTGGAGCCTGACAGGAAGCTTAAGATCGGCGGCATGGAAGTACGCCCTTTTACAATTTCACATGATGCAAGGCAGCCGTCCGGGTTCCGGATAGAGAACGGGGCGAAGAAAGTGGCGGTGGCCACAGATCTGGGAGTGTACGACAGCTATATCGTAGACTGTCTTACAGGCCTTGACGGGATCGTGCTGGAGGCGAACCACGACATCCACATGCTGGAGGTGGGGCCGTACCCCTATCCGCTGAAACAGCGTGTCATGGGAGAAAAGGGGCATTTGTCAAATGAATTGTCAGGAAGGCTTCTTTGTGATATACTACATGACGGGCTTAAGTATGTCATATTAGGGCATTTAAGCAAAGAGAATAATTATGCAGAGCTGGCATATGAGACGGTAAAGCTGGAGATAACCATGGGGGATAATCCTTACAGAGGAGAGGACATACCGATCATGGTGGCAGAAAGAGACGCAGTCTCAGACATTATCACATTATAGAGAGGACAGGGATTATGAAGAAAGTGGCGGTCGTAACAGACAGTAACAGCGGGATCACGCAGGCACAGGCAAAAGAGATGGGGATCCGGGTATTGCCTATGCCGTTCTATATCAACGGCGAGCTGTATTTTGAAGACATCACGCTCACGCAGGAAGAGTTCTATCAGAAGCTGGCGGAAGATGCGGATATATCCACATCGCAGCCTTCTCCTGCGAGCGTGACGGAATTGTGGGATGAATTGTTGGAGGATTTTGAAGAGATCGTCTATATCCCTATGTCCAGCGGCCTTAGCAGCTCGTGCGAGACAGCCATGGCTCTCGCTCAGGACTACGATGGGAAGGTACATGTGGTCGACAATCAGAGGATCTCTATCACCCAGAGACAGTCTGTCTTAGAGGCGATCGAGATGGCGGATAAAGGGATGGATGCAGGAGAGATTGAAGAAGTGCTGCTCAGGGAGAAGCTCGAGGCCAGCATCTACATCACAGTAGACACGCTGAAATACTTGAAAAAAGGCGGGCGCGTGACAGCTGCCGGCGCAGCTCTCGGCGCGGTGCTCAACATTAAGCCGGTGCTCCAGATCCAGGGGGACAAGCTGGATGCTTTTGCAAAAGTCCGCGGGTTTAAAGCCGCCAGGAAGACGATGATCACAGCAATAGAAAAGGACATTACAGAGCGGTTCGCCGGAAAGGAGATGATCCTGCAGGCGGCCTATACCTGTTCGGACGAGGAGGCGGAAAAGTGGAAGCAGGAGCTTAGAGAAAAGTTCCCACAGTTTGAAGACATATATATGGCCAGGCTGTCCTTGAGCGTCAGCTGCCATATCGGGCCGGGCGCTATCGCAGTCGCATGCGTGAAGAGGGCGGAATATTAGAAGATCTGTCTGAAATATAGTATAGAAATGGGAATAAAGCAAGAAGGAGGCATATCTTATGGAAAAAGTGCTTAAGAACATTATGGAAGACATTGTAGAGCAGCGGATGGACGAGCTGCTCCCTCAGTCAGGCTGCTGCCAGTGTGAAGTGTGCCGCATGGACATTAAGGCGATCGTCCTTAATAAGTTTCCGGCGAAGTATGTAGTGACGACTACCGGCGAGATCATGACCCGGCTGAACAGCTATGGCAGGCAGAACACAGCGGATCTGACGACAGCGATCATGCAGGCGATGGAGATCGTGTCGAAGAGCCCGCGCCACTAGAAGGCGCCGGGGATCTACGGCCGCACGATCTGCTGTACATATTCGCGGATGAACGGCGTTTTGTATTTGTCTGTAATAACGCTCTCATACAAATCTGACGCGGCAATCTCTGTCTTAAGCATCGCCTGGCCGGTGCGGGACAGAGCCTCTGGCCGCGCCAGCTTTGTCAGGACAGGGACGGCCGAGCTCTTTTTCAGGCAGGACAGGATATTAGCTTTATCTTTTCGAAACCCAAGCACGCGGGCATATTGGCAGAGCCCGCTTTTTTTGTACGCTTCGATATCTGCGGCGGTGATGCCGAGCAGGATATGGAGAAGGCAGCGGCTGACCCTTGTATGAGCAATCTCTTTTGTCTTGAGAAGATCGCAGAATTGTGTGAAGGAGAGGAAGTAGTTCCGATTCTTGATAATCCGGTTGGCGATGCTTTCCGTGACGTCCATATACCGGGCCAGAGAGGCGGCCGTCTCTGATAAAAGCCTGTATTTCAGAAGCAGGGAGAAATCGTCGGCAAAGACCGGATAGCGCGTATGGAAAGCCTCGGATAAGATCCGAAGGGAAGGGGCTGGTACGTAGCCCTGCAGCTGTTGGAACGAATTGGAGGCGCCGTCCTTGTGGGAGGAAAGGATATTGCGGATCCCAGAGGCGGAGGCGTACCCTTCGGATAAGATATCTTCGTGATACCCGGAGCCGACACGCTGGATCATGTAAGGCTCTATTTTGCTTCCAGAGCTGTACAGCGCTTTTAAGTACTCGATCCCAAGGATATTGTTGGGGCAGGACAAGATCTTATTGTCACAGCTGCCGGAAGCGTACGCCTCCAGCGCCATCTGCCTTGCCTTTGGGAATGAATGTCCTTCCCGCACGTACGCTTTCAGGGCAGACTTGTACTGGTGCGGCTCGTCGGCGAGGATGCGGGCAATGGGAGACAGCGTCCGCAGATCTCCGCATTCGCTTCCGAAACAGATCGCGTCTATGCAGTGCAGGGAATCCAGCAAAGCAACGGCTCCGGCAGCAAAATACTCTGCGCTCCCGGCGGCATAGCAGACGGGTAGCTCCAGCACGACGTCCGCGCCGGACTCCAGCGCCATCTGCGCTCGAAGATGCTTCGGCATAAGAGCGGGCGCGCCTCTTTGGACATAGTCCCCGCTCATGACGACAAGTACTGCGTCTGCGCCGGACGCCTCCTTTGCTTTCTCCATATGGTACAGATGTCCATTGTGGAATGGGTTGTATTCTGCGATAAGTGCGACAATTTTCATTACTTTCTCCTTGTAACTGACATTAAAATTGATTATACTATAAGTTGTACAAGTTCGCAAATACAGGAAAGGAGGGGCATATTTATGAGCGAAAAAGATTGGGCTGCGGCCGCGGCTGCCGAAGAGTGCGAGGAGCTGACTCTGGAACGGATCCAGGATATGCTGGATCACAGGCAGTTCAAAGAGCTGAAAGAAGAGCTGGAGAACAATATGTACCCTGTAGACCTGGCAGACATCTTGACTGAGGTGGATGAAAAGCAGCTTGTGCTTATATTCAGGCTTTTAGTGAAAGAAGAGGCGGCGGAGACGTTTGCCTATATGAACAGCGATCTTAGAGAGCTTCTGATCAATGCGCTGACGGACTCTGAGCTGGAGGAAGTCATGGAGGAGATGTACCTGGACGATACGGTCGACGTGCTGGAGGAGATGCCGGCCAACGTGGTAGATCGTCTTCTTATGGCTACAGATGAGGAGAAGCGCGTCCAGATCAATCAGCTGCTCCAATATCCCGAGGACAGCGCCGGAAGCGTTATGAACGTAGACTATATCGCTCTGAGCAGGGAGATGACGGTAGAGGATGCGATCCTGAAGATCCGGCAGGTAGGCTTGAACCGGGAGACGATCTATACGTGCTATGTGACGGAGAAGAAGCGGCTCATCGGGGCGGTGGATATCAAGGAGCTTTTAACGACCGGCGAGTCCAGGCTGGTGGAGGAGATCATGGATACGAACATGCTCTATGCCCAGACTACCGACGATCAGGAAGAGGTGGCGAGGACGATTATGAAATACGGCCTCATCGCTCTGCCTATCGTGGATCATGAGCATTGTATGGTGGGCATCGTCACGGTAGACGACGCCATGGTCGTCCTTCAGGAAGAGGAGACGGAAGATATGAGCATTATGGCCGGCGTGAACCCGAATGATGATTCTTATTTTGGGACGACGGTAATGGAACATGTAAAAAGCCGCATCCCGTGGCTGCTCTTTCTCATGCTCTCGGCTACGGTGACACAGATGATCATGAACAGCTATGAGGCGGCGATCGCCGTTATGCCCCAGCTGACCGGGTTCATCCCCATGCTTACAGGTACGGGCGGGAACTGCGGCTCCCAGAGCTCTACCCTTGTGATCCGCGGGCTGGCCGTGGGGGAGATAGAATTCCGGGACCTGCTGAAAGTAATCTGGAAGGAGATGCGGGTCGCAGTGTGCATAAGCCTTGTCCTTGCCGTTGTGAACGGGATTCGCATTATAATTATGGGTCAGGGAGACGTGCTGCTTGCGCTCACCATTGGGGTTACGATGGCGTGTACGGTCATTATCGCGAAGATCGTAGGATGCACGCTGCCGCTTGTAGCTGGGAAGGTGGGGCTCGACCCTGCGATCATGGCGACGCCGCTTATCTCTACCCTGGTGGACATCAGCACTATCAGCGTGTATTTCGCTATTATAAGCATGGTGTTCCGGCTGGGCTAGACGTATATCCGGGCATCCCGTAATGCATGCCCTCCGGGCGGGCTGGCTTCGCCCGGCAATGTACTGAAAATAGAACGAAGATTATTTGAAAGAGACCTTGTCCGACGGGTCTCTTTGTATTATAATAAAAATACTATGAAAAATATGGAAAGGAGCCTTTAAGTCATGGGATTTATTGATGATATTAAAGCAAAAGCAAGAACCAATAAGAAGACCATCGTCCTGCCTGAGACAGAGGACATCAGGACCTATGAGGCGGCGGCGGCCGTCTTAAGAGACGGTACAGCGAACATCGTCCTTGTAGGGAGCGAAGAAGAGATTGGAAAGAATAAGGGTGATTTCGACATCAGCGGGGCGACCATCGTCGATCCTGCTACAAGCCCGAAGACGGACGCGTACATTGCCAAGCTGGTGGAGCTCCGCCAGAAGAAGGGCATGACCGAAGAGCAGGCGAAAGAGATCCTGCTCACCAACTATCTGTATTACGGCGTCATGATGGTGAAGATGAAAGACGCGGACGGAATGGTGTCCGGCGCAAGCCACTCTACGGCAGATACTTTAAGGCCGTGCCTTCAGATCCTGAAGACGAAGCCGGGCACGAAGCTGGTATCCTCCTTCTTTGTCATGGTCGTACCGGACTGCGATATGGGCGCGGATGGGACGTTCGTATTCGCCGACTGTGGGCTGGAGCAGAACCCGGATTCAGAGAAGCTGGCGGCGATCGCGCTCTCTTCCGCAGAATCTTTCAGGGCGATCGTAGGGAAAGAGCCTGTTGTGGCCATGCTCTCCCACTCTACAAAGGGAAGCGCGAAGCATGCGGACATTGATAAAGTGACGGAAGCGGTGAAGATCGCGAAGGAGAACGCGCCGGAAGGCCTTCTTATCGACGGGGAGTTCCAGCTGGACGCGGCCATCGTGCCGGAGGTTGGCTCATCCAAAGCGCCGGGAAGCCCGGTGGCAGGCAAAGCGAACGTGCTCGTATTCCCTGACCTTGACGCAGGGAACATCGGGTACAAGCTCGTGCAGAGGCTTGCGAAGGCGGAAGCATACGGCCCGCTTACACAGGGGATCGCGGCGCCGGTCAACGACTTGTCACGAGGATGCAGCGCGAAGGATATCGAGGGCGTAGTGGCGCTTACGGCAGTGCAGTGCATGATGGAAGATTAGAGAGAAAGAGGTAGGGACGAATGAATGTATTAGTAATCAACTGCGGGAGCTCATCTTTGAAGTTCCAGCTTATCAATTCAGAATCTGAGGAAGTCCTGGCAAAGGGCCTGTGCGAGAGGATCGGGATCGACGGAAGCCTCACTTATCAGCCGGAGGGCGGAGAAAAGGTAAAATCTGACAAGGCGATGCCGACGCATACAGAGGCGATCCAGTTCGTGATCGACGCGCTGACGGACGAGAAGACAGGCGTAGTAAAAAGCCTTGATGAGATCGGCGCGGTAGGGCACCGCATCGTACATGGAGGAGAGAAGTTCGCCAGCTCTGTAGTCATTACAGACGAAGTGCTGGCAGCAGTGGAAGAGTGCAACGACCTTGCCCCTCTCCACAACCCGGCTAACCTGATCGGTATCAACGCATGTAAGAAGCTGATGCCAGGCACGCCGATGGTAGGAGTATTCGATACAGCGTTCCATCAGACTATGCCAGAGAAGGCTTATCTCTACGGGCTTCCGTATGAATATTACGAGAAGCATGCGGTAAGGCGCTACGGATTCCACGGCACGAGCCACAGCTTCGTGTCCAAGCATGCGGCAGAGTTCCTCGGATTAGACTTAAGCGCTTCGAAGATCATCGTCGCTCATCTTGGGAACGGCGCTTCCATAAGCGCAGTATTGAACGGACAGTGCGTGGACACTTCCATGGGGCTTACGCCGCTTGAAGGCCTTGTGATGGGGACTCGCTCCGGCGATATAGATCCGGCCATTATGGAGTACATTGCGAAGAAAGAGGGATTAGATATCGCAGGAGTTATGAACGTACTGAACAAGAAATCCGGCGTTCTCGGCATCTCTAATAATCTGTCCAGTGACTTCCGCGACCTGGAGGAAGGCATGAACGATGGGAATAAATACGCGAAGGCGGCGATGGAAGTATTCTGCTATCGTGTAGCAAAATATATCGGCTCTTACGCAGCGGCTATGAACGGCGTGGATGCGATCGCATTTACGGCGGGGATCGGCGAGAACTCGGGAACGGTACGCAAGATGATCCTTGGCTATCTGGGCTACCTGGGGATTACGGTCGATGAGGAGGCGAATAAGAAGCGCGGGGAGGATCTTGTAATCTCCGCTGCAGACTCAAAGGTTAAGGTTGCTGTGATCCCGACTAACGAGGAGCTTGCCATCGCACGTGAGACAGTCGCGTTAGTTTAAATAATAGTTTTGAAGATTTATATTGACAAAGTCCTTATACACAAGTATAATGGTCTAGGTATGAATAGGAGTAATGATATGTTACTGAACCTATCTGGTGTTTTGTCCGAGCCTTACAGAGACATTCAGGAAGAGGCGGCCATCGAGATGGAGGAAGTCTCCTTCAGGAACGGGACGTTTCCCATTGTGGGGAAGGAGCCTCTATCTATTGAGGTGAGCCGTGTAAAAGAGCATGAGCTTAAGATTGCAGGGAAAGGGAGCGTTACGGTAGAGATCCCGTGCGACAGATGCCTGGAGCCTGTCAGGAGAGAGATCGCGCTCAGATTTGTGAAGGATGTCGATCTTGGCGACCCGGAAACGGAGCGGCTCATGGAGGCGGACGAGGCGGATTATATTGACGGGTATATGCTTGATGTAGATAAGCTTGTCTACGGAGAGATACTGATAGGGTGGCCGACAAAAATTCTGTGCCGCGAGGACTGCAAAGGAATCTGCGGCGCGTGTGGTCAGAACCTGAATCATGGCGGCTGCGACTGCGAAGATGCAGGCCTCGACCCGAGAATGTCAGTTATCCGTGATATTTTTAAGAATTTTAAGGAGGTGTAACCCATGTCAATCTGTCCAAAGAATAAATCTTCAAAAGGAAGAAGAGATAAGAGAAGAGCGAATTGGAAGATGAGCGTTCCGAACCTGGTGAAATGCAGCAAGTGCGGCGAATTAATGATGCCTCACAGAGTCTGCAAGGCTTGCGGAAGCTACAACAAAAAAGAAATCATTGCTCAAGATTAATTACCGATAAGCTGCGAAAAAGGCTTTCACATATGTGTGAGAGCCTTTTTTCTGCTCTCGCTTAAGCTGCACATACCCTCAGTGTACAAGGGAAAGGATAGAAAATATATTGATTTTTATTTCGATGCTTGGTAAAATTAACTCTAGCAGCGATATTGTAGCGCTAATAGGAGGAATCTGTATGGCAGAAGTTACAAAGGTTGCGTTAGACGCCATGGGGGGCGATAACGCCCCGGGGGAAGTGGTAAAAGGCGCAGTCGAAGCAGTCTTAAAAGAGGAGAAAGTCTACGTGTACCTTGTGGGGAAGGAAGAGCTGATCCGCGCGGAGCTTGAAAAATATGAATATGACAAGGCAAGGGTCGAAGTGGTGAACGCTACAGAGGTCATAGAGATGGCGGAATCTCCTGTGAGCGCCATAAGAAGAAAGAAAGATTCCTCTATCGTGGCAGGTATGAAGCTGGTGAGAGAAGGCAAAGCAGACGCGTTCGTCTCGGCGGGGAGCACAGGGGCGGTACTTGTGGGAGGCCAGGTGATCGTCGGGCGGATAAAAGGCGTGGACAGAGCGCCGCTCGCGCCGCTCATCCCTACGGCCAGAGGATTCTCGCTCCTGATCGATTGCGGGGCCAATGTGGACGCCAGGGCATCCCACCTCGTCCAGTTCGCGAAGATGGGCAGTATCTATATGGAGCACATTATGGGCGTGAAGGATCCGAAAGTCGGGATCGTCAATATCGGAGCCGAGGAGGAGAAAGGGAACGCTCTTGTAAAGGAGGCTTTCCCGCTCCTTAAGGAGACGAAGGAGATTAATTTCGTAGGAAGCGTGGAAGCCAGGGATATCCCGAAAGGAGCAGTGGACGTCATCGTGTGCGAGGCATTTGCGGGGAATATTATCCTGAAGCTTTACGAGGGGCTCTCCAGCGTCCTCGTCGCCAAGATAAAAGAGGGGCTGATGGCTTCTCTTAGAAGTAAGATAGGAGCCCTTCTTATCAAGCCGGCCCTCAAGGAGACGATGAAGGCCTTTGATTCCAGCGAGCATGGAGGCGCGCCCCTTCTGGGGCTTAACGGGCTGGTCGTGAAGACTCACGGCAGCTCTGGCGCAAAGGAGATCTACAATACTGTACTGCAATGTGTGGATTTCAAGGATCAGAAGATCAGCGAAAGGATCCGGGACTGTATTCAGGCGGCCGCGCCCGCTGAATAGCCAAATATCCGCGCAAGCGTGGCTGCCTGGCTCATTGCTCGCGGGAATAAAAGACACAAAATGTAAAAAGGAGAAATAGTATGGAGTTTGAAAAATTACGGGAAATCATTGTGAGCGTTCTGAACGTGGATGAGAATGAAGTCCATATGGACGCGAAGATTATGGACGATCTGGGGGCGGATTCCCTGGACGTATTTCAGATTATTATGGGGATAGAAGAAGCTTTTGACCTGGAAATCGATAATGAAGATGCAGAGAATATCGTAACAGTTGGAGACGCAGTAGAGCAGATTAAGAATGCGACGAACGGTTAGGCATTGAAATTCACGAAAAAGCCCGACAGGGCTTTTTCGTTTTGTGAGGTATGATTGATGCGGAGAGATTTAAAAGAGCTGGAGCAGAAGACGGGGTACGCCTTTCGGGAATTTTCTCTTTTAAGGCAGGCTATGACCCACAGCTCCTATGTGAATGAACGGAATATGGAGAAACATGAATGTAATGAGAGGCTTGAGTTCCTTGGCGATGCAGTCCTGGAGCTTGTGTCAAGCGAATTCCTCTTCCATGAGCATCCGACGATGCCGGAAGGGAAGCTCACAAGGACGAGGGCAAGCATGGTGTGCGAGCCGTCCCTTGCGCTCTGTGCGAGAAGCTTAGAGATTGGAGCGTACCTTCTCCTTGGAAAAGGCGAGGAGGCTACGGGAGGGCGCAAGCGAGATTCTATTACGTCGGATGCTATGGAGGCGCTTATCGGCGCGATCTATATTGATGGTGGTTTTGCTAGTGCAAAAGAGTTTATTAACAGGCATATCTTGCAGGATCTGGAGAATAAGCAGCTCTTTTTTGATAGCAAGACTATCCTGCAGGAGATCGTCCAGGCACATTTCAAAGATCCTGTCATCTACAGCCTGATCGGGGAAGAGGGGCCCGACCACGACAAGTCCTTCCATGTGGAAGTCCGTATCGGGAAGGACGCTTACGCGGAAGGGACGGGCAGGACGAAAAAGGCGGCCGAGCAGGAGGCTGCGTACCGCAGCATATTGAAGCTGCGTAAGAAAAACATAAAGTAGGTGCTATATGTATTTAAAGAGCATAGAAGTGCAGGGGTTCAAGTCTTTTGCACACAAAATGAAATTTGATTTCCACAATGGGATTACCGGGATCGTGGGGCCAAACGGAAGCGGTAAGAGCAATGTCGCCGACGCGGTGCGCTGGGTATTGGGCGAGCAGAGGGTGAAGCAGCTGCGCGGCGGGAGCATGCAGGATGTGATCTTCTCGGGGACGGAGAACAGGAAGCCTCTAAGCTATGCGTCCGTCGCCATTACCCTTGACAATTCGGACCATCATCTGGCCATTGACTATGAGGAAGTCACTATCGCAAGGAAGATATATCGTTCCGGTGAGAGCGAATATCTCATAAATGGGAGCACGTGCCGTCTGAAAGATGTAAATGAGCTGTTCTATGATACCGGGATCGGAAAAGAGGGCTATTCTATTATCGGCCAGGGGCAGATCGATAAGATCTTAAGCGGGAAGCCGGAGGACAGGAGAGAGCTGTTCGACGAGGCTGCCGGCATCGTGAAGTTTAAGAGGCGCAAGAACATGTCTGTTAAGAAGCTGGAAGAAGAGCAGCAGAACCTCCTGCGCGTAAAGGACATCCTGGCAGAGCTGGAGCGGCAGGTCGAGCCTCTTTCCCGCCAGGCGGCCAAAGCGAGAGAATATTTAAAAAAGAAGGACGAGCTGAAGCTGTATGACATCAACATGTTCCTTCTGGAGGCGTCCAGGATCCAGGAGCAGATCAAAGAGATCGACGAGAAGCTTTTCCTTACGAGAGAGGAGCTGGAAAGCGCCAGAGAGCAGCATGGCAATATGAAAAAGGAATATGAGTCTGTGGAAGATCAGATGGATGGGATCGATACTTCTATTGAGCGGGCGAAGAGCCAGCTTGGCGAGACGACTATGCTGAAACAGCAATTGGAGAGCCAGATAGCCCTTTTAAAAGAGCAGATCCACAGCGCGCACATGAACGACGAGCACTATGATCAGCGATCGAAGGCGATCGAGACGGAGATTTATGAGCGGGAGAGAAGCCTGGATTCTCTTGAGGAAGAGCAGGAGGAGATCCGCGCAGAGCTCCTCGACCACAAGAAGAGGGAAGCGTCTGCAAGAGAAGATCTGATCGCTGTACAGACACGGATCGCCGCGCTTGGGGCGGATATCGAGAAGAATAAGAGCGACATTATGGAGCTTCTGGGGAGCCGCGCCTCTACGAAAGCAAAGATCCAGAAATATGACACGATGCTGGAGCAGATCCAGGCGCGAAAGGCGCGCTTAAGCGAGAGGGTAGCCGAGACGGAAGAAGAGTCCGTCCATTACGGAAGCCTGAAAGAAGGGTATGGGCAGGAGCTTAAGAACATATCTGATCAGATTATTGCCTTTACCGATGAGATCTCTGAATATGAGGATAAGATCCGGCGTCTTCAGGAGGATCTGGAAAAGAGGACAGAGAGGTTCCGCATCGGCCAGACGGCTTACCACAGAGAACAGTCGAGGCTTGAGTCTCTTAAAAATATTACAGAGCGTTATGACGGCTACGGCAACAGCATCCGAAAAGTCATGGATAACCGGGCGAAGGAGAAGGGGCTTCTTGGCGTAGTGGCAGATATCATCAAGGTAGACAAAGAGTATGAGATCGCCATTGAGACGGCTCTTGGCGGCAGCATCCAGAATATTGTGACTTCTGATGAAGATACGGCAAAACGGATGATCGCATATCTGAAGCAGAACAAGCTTGGGCGCGCCACGTTCCTCCCCCTTACAAGCGTGAGATCTCACGGCGGCTTCCATAAGCCAGAGGCGTTAAAAGAACCGGGGGCAGTCAGTACGGCGGATAAGCTGGTGAAGACGGAAGGAAGATATAAGGAGCTGTCAGAATCTCTTCTTGCCAGAACGCTTGTGGCGGACAATATCGACCATGCCATCGCTATCGCTAGAAAGTATAAACAGTCTATCCGCATCGTCACGCTGGAAGGAGAGCTCATCAATCCGGGCGGAGCCATGACGGGCGGAGCATTTAAGAATTCCAGCAATCTTCTGAGCAGAAGGCGGGAGATTGAAGAGTTCGAAAAGACCGTAAAGCAGCTAAAGCGCGAGATGGACGAGATGGAGGCGGAGTCCGACGGCCTTCGGAAAGAGCGGGCCGGGCATTACGAGAAGATCGAAGAGATCAAAAAAGAGCTGCAGAAAGCCTATGTTGTGCAGAATACGGCGAAAATGAACCTGGATCAGGCCAAGATACGAGTGGCGGCGGCAAAAAGCACACTGGAAGATATCCGCCGCGAGACAGAAGAGCTGAACCGTCAGATCAGCGAGATCGTGGACAATCAGGAGTCTATCGGCGTGGAGCTTGACACGTCGGAGAGGCTGGAAGCAGAACTGAACGAAAAGGTGAGGTCTGCCCAGGGAGAGCTGGAGGAAGAGAGGGAGACAGAGAGCGGCAGGCAGAAAATATCTGAGGAGATCCATCTTGTGTGCGCCAGCTTAGAGCAGAAGCATGAGTTCGCTACGGAGAATGTGAACCGCATCCGGGAGGAAGTGGCGAAGTTCAAAGAAGAGCTAAGAGAGCTTGAGAAGAGCAAAGGAGGGACTTCCAGAGAAATACAGGAGAAGGAAGAGCAGATCGCTGACCTTAAGGAGACGATCGAGAATTCAAAGGAGCTATTTGCGGAGATACGAGAGGAGATCGAGAAGTTTAAAAAGGAGCGGGAAGAGCTGACGCGCCGGCACAAGGTGTTCTTACAGAAGCGTGAAGACTTGTCCCGCCATATGGCCGAGCTTGACAAAGAAGCCTTCCGTCTGGAGAGCCAGCGTACAGGATATGAGGAGGCTTCCGACAAGCAGATCAGCTATATGTGGGAAGAGTATGAGATTACCTTTAACCGTGCGCTAGAGCTTCGGAATGAGGATCTTACCGATCTTTCCAAAATGAAGAGGCGGATCGCAGAGCTCAAAGGAGAGATCCGGGATCTTGGAGATGTGAACGTCAATGCGATTGAAGACTACAAGAGCTTATCGGAGCGTTATGAGTTCCTGAAAGGGCAGCATGACGATCTGACGACCGCCGAGGAGACGCTCAAGCAGATCATAGAGGAGCTGGACGAGGCTATGCGGAAACAGTTCTCCGAAGAGTTCGGGAAGATCTCCAAAGAGTTCGACAGCGTGTTCAAAGAGCTATTCGGCGGCGGGAAGGGGACGCTTGAGCTGATGGAAGACGAGGATATACTGGAGGCGGGCATCCGTATTATAGCCCAGCCGCCAGGAAAGAAGCTGCAGAATATGATGCAGCTCTCCGGGGGAGAGAAGGCTCTCACTGCGATCTCACTTTTGTTCGCGATCCAGAATATGAAGCCGTCGCCATTCTGCCTCCTGGACGAGATCGAGGCGGCTCTTGACGACAGTAACGTAGTGCGTTTTGCAAAATATTTACATAAGCTGACGAAAAATACGCAGTTCATAGTGATCACTCACAGAAGAGGGACGATGACGGCGGCGGACAGGCTTTACGGGATCACGATGCAGGAGAAAGGCGTGTCTGCGCTTGTGTCGGTAAGCCTGTTAGAAGATGAGCTTGATAAATGAGACTGAAGGGAGGGCTCTTATGGAAGAAGAAAAGAAAGGATTTTGGGGACGCCTTGTATCGGGATTAAGTAAGACAAGGGACAGTCTTGTGTCCGGGATGGACAGTATCTTCGGCGGATTCTCCAGTATTGACGACGATTTTTATGAAGAGCTGGAAGAGATATTGATTATGGGTGATCTTGGCGTACAGGCGACGTATGATATTCTGGACGATCTGAAAGAAAAAGTGAAGGCGCGGCATATCAAAGAACCGTCAGAGTGCCGCCAGATCCTTATCGACAGCATCAAAGAGCAGATGGGCGTAGGAGAGACGGCTTATGAGTTCGAGGAGAGGAAGTCCGTAGTTATGGTGATCGGCGTGAACGGAGTGGGGAAGACTACGACGATCGGGAAGCTGGCGGGGAAGCTTAAGGCACAGAATAAGAAAGTGATCCTTGCGGCGGCGGACACTTTCCGCGCGGCAGCCGGGGAACAGCTGCGGGAGTGGGCGAACCGCGCCCAGGCAGAGCTGATCGGAGGGCAGGAAGGATCCGATCCGGCATCGGTCGTGTACGATGCTGTCGCAGCGGCCAGGGCAAGACATGCGGACGTACTGCTCTGTGATACTGCCGGAAGGCTTCACAATAAGAAGAACCTGATGGAAGAATTAAAGAAGATGAACCGTATCATTGACCGGGAATACCCGGAAGCCTTCCGGGAGACGCTGGCAGTGCTGGATGCTACTACGGGGCAGAACGCGCTGCAGCAGGCGAAAGAGTTCAATGAGGTAGCGGATATTACAGGGATCGTCCTGACGAAGATGGACGGGACGGCCAAAGGCGGGATCGCAGTGGCTATCCAGGCGGAGCTGGGGATCCCGGTGAAATATATTGGCGTAGGGGAGACGATCGACGACTTACAGAAATTTGATGCAGATACATTTGTAAAAGCATTGTTTACATCGGAGCAACAGGAGGAAGAGATATGTTGACATTAGAGAAATTCGAACAGGCGAGCGAGCTGGTAAAGAAAGTGACGCTGCCGACCAAGCTGGTGTACAGTGAATCCTTTAGCCGTCAGACTGGCGGGAGAGTCTATTTAAAGCCGGAGAATATGCAGTATACAGGAGCCTATAAGATCCGGGGGGCATATTACAAGATCAGTACGTTAAGCGAGGAGGAGAGGAGCCGGGGGCTTATCACAGCGTCCGCGGGGAACCATGCCCAGGGCGTAGCATGTGCGGCACAGAAGTTCGGCTGCAAGGCGACGATCGTCATGCCTACGGTCACTCCGCTTATTAAGGTGAACCGCACGAAGAGCTATGGGGCGGAAGTAGTGCTCCACGGGGACGTCTATGACGACGCCTGTGCCTACGCGCTGCAGCTGGCGGAAGAGAACGGCTATACGTTCGTCCATCCTTTTGACGATCTGGATGTCGCCACCGGGCAGGGAAGCATCGCCATGGAGATCGTGCAGGAGCTCCCGACGGTGGATTATATCCTCGTTCCCATCGGCGGCGGTGGATTAAGCACAGGAGTGGCGACGCTCGCCAAGATGCTAAATCCGAAGATCAAAGTCGTCGGCGTGGAGCCGAAGAATGCCGCCAGCATGACCGCAGCGTTGGAAGCCGGAGCGCCGGTGGAGCTGGACAGCGCGGCCACGATCGCAGACGGGACAGCGGTAAAGAAGGTAGGGGAAAAGATATTCCCTTATGCCAAAGAGAACTTAGACAAGGTCCTTCTTGTAGAAGACGATGAGCTGATCGGCGCTTTCCTCGACCTGGTAGAGAATCATAAGATGGTCGTTGAGAATTCAGGCCTTCTCACAGTGGCGGCTTTAAAGCAGCTTGATCTGAACGGGAAGAAAGTGGTGGCGGTATTAAGCGGTGGGAATATGGATGTGATCACCATGTCTTCCGTCGTACAGCATGGACTCATACAGAGAGACCGTATCTTTTCCGTGTCCGTCCTTATGCCGGACAAAGCGGGCGAGCTGGTGCGGGTGGCAAGCCTGATCGCCGAGGCGCAGGGGAACGTTATCAAGCTGGATCACAACCAGTTCGTAAGCACGAACCGGAATGCGGCGGTAGAGCTTCGGATCACCATTGAGGCATTTGGGACCGAGCATAAGAACGCTATTTTAAAGTCCCTTGAAGACGGAGGGTTCCGGCCGAGAGAGATAGGGGCGAAGCTGTATTAAATGTCGAGCTGATACCCTCAGTGTACAAGGGGACACACGCCGTGTGTCCCCTTGTACACTGAGGGTGCTGAAGGAAAAAGCAGAAAATAACGGGAGAACAGAGGACATGATAAAAGCAGTCATTTTTGATATTGATAATACGATGTATGATTTTGACGGGGCGCACCAGACGGCGATGGACGCGCTGGCGGCCTATATGAAGGAGAATTTCGGCATAGGCTCTGAGGAGACGGCGGCGCTTATGAAGAAGTGCATGGATATCATCGCGGAGAGGACCGGGGACTCGGCGGCGAAGCATAACAGGCTGCTGCGGTTTCAGTGTATTCTGGAACAGCTTGGCAGCACGGACTACTGGAAAGCGATGGAGATGTATCATGTCTACTGGGATGCTCTCATCGAGGTCATGGAGCCTGAGCCGGGGCTTATTCCGTTACTTCGGCGTTTGAGGGAGAGAGGGATCAGGCTGGGCATCGGATCCGATATGACTGCCTATGTACAGTACCGGAAGCTGAAAAGGATGGGCGTGCTGCAATATATGGATTTTCTTGTCATAAGCGAGGAAGCCGGGGCGGAGAAGCCGACGCAGCGTTTTTTTGAACTGTGCCTGAAAAAAGCAGGCTGTGAGCCGGGGGAGTGCGTCTTTATCGGGGACAGTCTGAAAAAGGATGTGACAGGAGCTGCGAAATACGGAATGGCGGGGACATGGTATAATCCGAAGAACAGGGAGGCAGAGGAAGCGGCGGGATATCCGGTGATAACATCTTTTGAGGAATATCTGCGGGGAGAGGGACAGATGAACATATCAGAAGATGAAGAAAAATAGTTTTTTGGAGGGATGGTATGGAGTATGTAACAGCGGCTTCCGATATGGTGGATGCGATTTACGATGTTTTACACACAACGATCAAATCGGTATATCCAAAGTATTACCCGAAAGAGGTAGTGGATTTCTTTTGCCAACATCATAGCAAAGAACACATTATAAGCAGTATAACGTCTGGGAATATGAGCATATTGATGGACGGCGATGTGGCTGTTGGGACAGGATGCTTTGAGGGTAATCATATTACGGGGGTATATGTGCTGCCTGCTTATCAGAGACAGGGCTGCGGATCGTATATTATGGATCGTCTTGAAAAGGAAATTGCAAAAGAACACGATATGGCTGTATTAGATGCTTCACTTTCTGCAGTATGCCTGTATGAGAGCAGAGGTTATAAGACGATAGGGCATGGGATTTGCGAGCTGGAGAATGATGTGAAGCTTGTTTATGAAATTATGGAGAAGGAATTAAATTCGTATCAGTGATAGTCTTTTCATCCAGCGTCGGATTATGGTGGCATGGTGAAGGAACTGTAGAAATAGAATGACTTTTGAAAGAGGATGAAAACGAATAAGGGATAAAGCAAAAACCGGAAAAAGGGAGTTTATTCCTATTCCGGTTTTTGTTTTATTAGTCTAATTCATCCGCAAAAGTATTTTCATAATCTTGGAGTTGGTGGTATATTGCATCCACATAAGCGGTTGTGCCTTCTATCCGGTAAAGCATGAGGTAGCGGTGCCGCATGAAATGGATGATGTGGTAGCCGTGTTTTTTCAACTGAGGGTGGCTGCAAAATTTTAGGCTGCCGGCGACTCTTGAAAGCTTGTCACGTGTTTCCAAAGCGTCCTGCCATACGTTGTAGGCTGCCTGGTCATTCAGCAGGGTATACTGCAGGTAGCCGATGTAATCGTTCAGCTGGGACAGCGCTTTTGGTGAGATGATCGCGTCAAATGAATCCATGTTGTCTACCCATTCTTTTCAGTGCGTCTTCCATGTCAAGGCCTTTGCCGTCGGAAATCTGTTGGCGTGATTCGGCAAGGTCGGAAAGGATTTGTTCCTGGCTGACCGGGAGGAATGGGTTCGCGGGCTTCCTGGATGTGAACAGTTTTTGGGTGAATTCCATGACTTTGATTCTCGCGTCTTCCGGCATTGCTTCGAGCATGGATACAGTTGCGTCTAAAGTGCTCATGGGAAAGTCTCCTTTCATGATTTAGGTCTGTAGGAAAAGTGTTTCTCTTTATGGGTAGATTATACATGAAAAGGAGGCTGAATTCAATATGGGGAGGAGAGAATTAACTGTTGACATTTCCTTCGGGATATGTTATTTTAATAACATATCAATTTAACACGTTGAAGCGTAACGGTTTAAAGCGTAACGCTTCAACGTAAGACTTATGAGAGAGGCAGGGGATTTTATATGGTGATTAAGCTGGTGCTGCTGATTGTGTTTTTTGCGGTTATGATAATGGTGGGCGTCTACGCGAGGAAGCATGCTACAAGCGTGGATGGATATGTGCTTGGAGGGCGCTCTGTAGGGCCGTGGCTTACGGCCTTCGCTTACGGGACATCTTACTTCTCAGCGGTCGTGTTCGTGGGATATGCGGGCCAGTTCGGATGGAAGTATGGCCTTGCGAGCACGTGGATCGGGATTGGCAATGCGATCATCGGAAGCCTGATGGCCTGGGTGATCCTTGGAAGACGTACAAAGGTCATGACCCAGCATTTGAATTCCAAGACGATGCCGGATTTTTTCGGCTCAAGGTATGAGAGCAAGCCGCTTAAGATTGCGGCGTCAGCTATAGTATTTATCTTCCTTGTGCCTTACACGGCTTCTGTGTACAATGGGCTTTCCAGATTGTTCGGGATGGCGTTCAACATCCCGTATACATACTGTGTCGTCGGTATGGCTGCGTTTACGGCTGTCTATGTGATCCTGGGAGGATATATGGCTACGGCCATTAATGATTTCATACAGGGGATCATTATGCTGGGCGGCATCATTGCCGTAATCGGCGCAGTGCTTACAGGGCAGGGGGGATTTCTAAATGCAGTGAAAGAGATGGCTCAGATCCCAAGCGACGTGCCGCTGACGATAGGACAGCCGGGAGCGTTCACCTCATTTTTCGGGCCGGATCCTCTTAATCTTCTGGGCGTCGTAATCCTGACGTCGCTTGGCACGTGGGGGCTTCCCCAGATGGTGGGCAAATTCTATGCGATCAAAGACGAGAAAGCGATCAATACAGGGACCGTCATCTCCACATTATTTGCAGTAGTGATCTCGGGAGGCTGCTATTTCCTTGGAGGGTTCGGGAGGCTGTTCGACGATCCGTCTCTTCATGACACGGCGGGGAACATGGTGTTTGACGGGATCATCCCGCATATGCTGTCTACGCTGCCGGATATCCTGATCGGCATCGTGGTAGTGCTGGTTCTGTCCGCGTCCATGTCGACGCTTGCGTCGCTCGTCCTGACATCCAGCTCTACGCTGACGCTGGACTTTCTGAAAGATAACGTGCTAAAGGATATGAGCGAGAAGAAGCAAGTGCGCGTCATGCAGGCTTTGGTCGTGTTCTTTATACTGCTGTCTGTCCTGATCGCTCTTGATCCTCCTACGTTCATTGCCCAGCTGATGGGGATCTCCTGGGGAGCGCTGGCGGGAGCGTTCCTTGCACCGTTCTTGTATGGCCTCTACTGGAAAGGCGTGACAAAAGCGGCTGTATGGGCAAGCTTCGCATCAGGGATCGGCATCACAGTGTCCAATATGTTCCTGCATTATATCGCGTCTCCTATTAACGCAGGGGCGATAGCCATGGTGGCAGGCCTCATCATCGTTCCGGCGGTAAGCCTTGTCACGCCGAAGCTGGAGCGGGGAAAGATGGATGCGCTGTTCAATTGCTATGAGGAGAAAGTGACGATTACGAAGAAACGATCATTAGAAGTCCAGTAAAATATTAAAAAAAATCAAGGAAAGTGATTAAATTTTTCACTTTCCTTTTTTGTGAGCATATGTTAGTATGAAAAAGTGTTAAAATAAGACAATAAAATTGATTGATTTTAATTGATGGGAGAGATGATTACATGAAAAATTATGAGAAATATGAGAGAGCTTATTTTCTGCCGCCGCAGATCACTTATGACTGGGCGAGAAAAGACTATATCGCGAAGCCGCCGATGTGGTGCAGCGTAGATTTAAGAGATGGGAACCAGGCGCTCATAGAGCCTATGAGCCTGGAGGAGAAGCTGGAGTTCTTTCAGCTTCTTGTGGAGGTAGGGTTCAAGGAGATCGAGGTAGGGTTCCCGGCGGCCTCTGAGACGGAGTATCGGTTCATACGGACGCTGATCGAGAAAGATATGATCCCGGACGACGTGACCGTACAAGTGCTGACCCAGGCGCGAGAGCATATTATCAAGAAGACGTTCGAAGCAGTGAAAGGCGCCCCTCATGCGGTCATACACCTCTATAACTCCACTTCTGTGGCACAGAGAGAGCAGGTGTTTAAGAAAGGGAAAGAAGAGATAAAAAAAATCGCCGTCGACGGAGCAGAGCTTCTGCTGAAGCTGGCGTCCGAGACGGAAGGGAGCTTTACGTTCCAGTACAGCCCGGAGAGCTTCCCGGGGACGGAAGTGGACTATGCGGTAGAAGTGTGCAACGCGGTGCTCGATGTATGGAAGCCGGCGAAGGACAATAAGGCAATCATCAATATACCGACGACCGTAGAAAATGCGATGCCCCACGTATTCGCGACACAGCTTGAGTATGTGCATAAAAATCTGAAGTACCGCGACAGTGTGATCCTCTGTCTGCACCCGCACAATGACAGAGGGACCGGCGTGGCGACGGCAGAGCTCGGCGTCCTTGCAGGAGCTGAGCGCATCGAGGGCACATTGTTCGGGAACGGGGAGCGCACAGGAAATGTAGATATTATTACAATGGCCATGAATATGTATTCTCATGGCGTCGATCCAGGGCTTGATTTCTCTGACATGTCGCATATCCGGGAAGCGTATGAGCGCCTTACAAGGATGCAGGTGGATCCGAGGCAGCCTTACGGTGGAGATCTTGTGTTCACGGCATTTTCCGGCTCTCATCAGGACGCCATCGCCAAAGGTATGAGCTTCAGGGAGAATGGGAGGCAGGATAAGTGGAGCGTGCCTTATCTTCCGATCGACCCTCAGGACGTAGGAAGGAAGTATGATTCTGACGTTATCCGGATCAACAGCCAGTCAGGGAAAGGCGGCGTAAATTATATACTGAAGCAGAGCTACGGCATCAATCTGCCTCAGGAGATGCGCGAAGAAGTAGGATATCTTGTAAAAGACGTGTCAGATAAGGCCCATAAGGAGCTGACGCCGGATTGGGTATATCAGATCTTCTCTGACAGCTATATTAACACGAAGCCCGTATTCCATGTTGAGGAATGCCATTTCAGGCAGGTGGACGGCATTACCGCGGAAGTGACGATCTCTCACGGCGGGGAGGATCGTGTCATTACGGCCACCGGGAACGGGCGCCTGGATGCGGTAAGCAACGCCATCAAGCAATATTTTGGCGTCAGCTATGAGCTGAGATATTACGAAGAACATACGCTTTCCAAGGGATCTTCTGCTAAGGCGGCCTCTTATGTGGGCGTCATATGCAATGGAAAGACATTCTGGGGCGTCGGCATTGACGCGGATATCATCAAGTCTTCTATTGAGGCGCTGATCGTGGCGGTGAACAAGCTGGAAGAGATCGGGCGGGCGGAAGGATGCAAGGACGCCAGGATGATCGAGATAATGAATTATATCCAGGCAAATTATATTGACGTCAAGCTGGAAGACCTGGCAGAAAAGTTCTATCTGTCGAAACCGTATATTTCCAAATATATAAAGGAAAAGTCCGGCATGACGTTCGGGGAGCTTGTGAAGAAGGCCCGTATGAAAAAAGCGAAGGCTCTTTTAAAGAGCAGCAGTATGACGGTGGAGAATATCGCGCTTATGGTCGGCTACCAGAATGTGGAACATTTTAACAGGCTGTTTAAAAAGGCGTATGCGATGACGCCGATGCAGTTCCGGAACCAGAAATAGAGGAGGAGCGGCAGTCGGGACAGCAAATATTTCCTACTAAGTGATTGCAAAATTTAAGGAAATCTGATAAAATTAGTACCATAAATCAATTTTAGGAGGACAAGTTATGAAAAGGAAAATTTTAGCAGCGCTGCTTGCGGGCGTCATGGTACTTTCTCTGGCGGCATGCGGCGGCGGAGATTCAGGCAGCGGGGATTCAGGCAGCACAGACGCAGGCGGCGGAGAGGCTTCCGGCGATATGAAGATTGCTATGATCACCGATTCCGGCGATATTACGGACCAGAGCTTCAACCAGACGACTTACGAGGCCAGCAAGGCATGGGCAGAGGATGCCGGCGTTGAGTTCAATTACTATAAACCGGAGAGCGACGCTGACGAGGCGAGAAGCGCGAGCATCGATCAGGCTATCGCAGACGGAGCGAACGTAATCATATGTCCGGGCTATCTGTTCGAAGTTCCGGTCATGGATCAGGCTGAATTATATCCAGATGTAAAATTCGTCGTTCTTGACGTTGCTTTTGAGAATGTTCCGGCTAATGCGTACTGCTGTACTTATCAGGAAGAGCTTTCCGGATATATGGCTGGCTACGGCGCAGTGAAATTAGGCTACAAGCATCTTGGATTCCTTGGCGGCATGAGCGTGCCGGCCGTTATCAGATTCGGTTACGGCTATGTACAGGGAGCCGATGAAGCGGCGAAAGAGCTGGGGATCACAGGCGATGTCCAGGTTGAGTATGTATACGGCGGACAGTTCTATGGCGACGCTGACATCACAGCTTACATGGACACATGGTATGGCTCTAAAGGAGTTGAAGTCGTATTCGCATGCGGCGGTGGTATCTACACATCTGCGGCAGAAGCGGCTGTGAAGACAGGCGGGAAGCTGATCGGTGTCGACACGGATCAGTCAGCGATCATCAACGAGTACGCAGACGACCTGACGATCACATCTGCAATGAAGAGCCTTACGACTTCTGTCCAGACGCTCCTCTCAGCGATCAAGGACGGCAAGTGGGATGATTATGCAGGAAAGTCCGAGAACCTTGGGCTTGTATCTGAGAATTCTGAGGAGAACTTCGTTCAGCTTCCGGCAGATACTACACTGTGGGGCGACGGATTCACAGAAGACGACTACCACACGCTTGTGGCAGCGATGTACAATGGAGAGATTAAGGTTTCTGATGATACTACGGCTATGCCTGCAACAGAAATTACTGTAAATGACTACGGCAGCATTAAATAAGCTCTTAATTTCATCAGCCAGAAAGGAGCAGGCATCCACCTGCTCCTTTTTAAAATAAAGGCTATATCTATTTACAAAGGAAAGAGAGGAGGTATGTAAAAGATGGAAGACTATGCAATTGAGATGTTGAATATCACGAAGCGGTTCCCAGGGATTATTGCAAACGATAATATCACATTGCAGCTGAAAAAAGGCGAGATCCACGCCTTGCTGGGTGAGAACGGCGCGGGAAAATCAACGCTCATGAGTGTGCTTTTCGGTCTGTATCAGGCAGAGGAAGGCGAAATCCGCAAAAACGGACAGAAAGTCACCATCAATGACCCTAATGATGCCAATGACTTAGGGATCGGAATGGTACATCAGCACTTTAAGCTGGTGGAATGTTTCAGTGTCCTGGACAATATCATTTTGGGCGTGGAGACGACGAAGGGAGGATTTCTGCAGAAGAACGAGGCCAGGGAAAAGGTCATGGAGCTCTCTGAGAAATACGGCCTTTCCGTAGATCCGGGCGCTATCGTCGAGGATATTACGGTGGGCATGCAGCAGAGGACGGAGATCCTTAAAATGCTCTACCGGGAAAATGAGATACTGATCTTCGACGAGCCGACGGCAGTGCTGACTCCACAGGAGATCCAGGAGCTGATGGCGATTATGAAGAATCTGGCGGCGGAGGGGAAGAGCATTCTGTTCATCACACATAAGCTGGCAGAGATCATGCAGGTGGCGGACCGCTGCAGCGTGCTTCGGAAGGGGAAGTATATCGGTACGGTAGACGTCAAAGACACGACTCCTGAGAAGCTTTCAGCCATGATGGTGGGGCGCGACGTTAACTTTATCGTGGAAAAAGAGGAGGCGAAGCCTGGAGAAGTAGTCCTTGATATCCAGGGCATGACGGTCGCTTCCAGGCGTCATAAGAATAATGCGGTGAACAATGTATCTCTCCAGGTAAGGAGAGGAGAGATCGTCTGCATCGCGGGGATCGACGGGAACGGGCAGACGGAGTTCGTGTACGGCCTGTCCGGCCTTGAGCCGTTAAAGAGCGGGACGATCGTGATGAACGGCACAGATATCACTCATATGCCTATCCGTAAGCGTCTTACGTCGGGCATGAGCCATATCCCGGAAGACAGGCATAAACATGGTCTTGTCCTTGATTATTCACTGGAAGATAATATCGTCCTTCAGAGATATTTTGAGCCGCAGTTCACGAACGGGGCAGGGTTCTTAAAAAGAAAAGAGATCCGGGAATATGCCAACCGTCTGATCGAGCAGTACGATGTAAGGAGCGGCCAGGGGCCGATCACGAAAGCGCGCTCTATGTCAGGCGGCAATCAGCAGAAGGCGATCATTGCCCGTGAGATAGACAAGGATCCGGAGCTTCTGATCGCAGTACAGCCAACGAGAGGGCTGGACGTAGGAGCGATCGAGTACATACATAAGCAGCTGGTGGCTCAGCGAGACGCCGGGAAGGGGGTCCTTCTTGTCAGCCTGGAGCTGGACGAGGTTATGAATGTGTCAGACCGGATCCTCGTTATGTACGAGGGAGAGATCGTAGGAGAGTTCGACCCGAAGGAAGTCACAGTGGAAGAGCTCGGCCTCTATATGGCAGGCTCTAAGAGAAAGGAGGCGTAAGGCACATGGATAAAAAGACAAAGAAAGACGGGCTTTTAAGAAATAACGGCTTTCAGACGATCATTGCGTCTCTGCTTTGCATCTTGATCGGCCTCCTGATCGGATATATCGTGCTTCTGATCATTAATCCAGGCGGAGCTGCAAAAGCGATCGTGGCGATCCTTAAGAATTTCTTATACTATCCGAGCGCGGCGGCGGCGACCAAATATTTAGGGACGACGCTTGTAAAGGCTTCTGCTCTTCTGATGTGCTCGCTGTCGGTATTGTTTGCCTATAAGGTGGGTCTTTTTAATATCGGGGCGGCAGGACAGTATGTGGTAGGCGTAGGGGCAAGCCTTTATTTTGCGCTGAAATTCAATATGCCATGGATCGTGTGCGTCCTTGCCGCGATCGTGATCGCGGCGCTTGTGGGCGGAGTGTCAGGAGCCTTAAAGGCGTATTTTAATGTAAATGAAGTTATCTCCTGTATTATGCTGAACTGGATCTCGCTCTACTGCGTCAACATGCTTCTTGCACAGGTGAAAGATGCGTCTACACCGTATACGCTTCCGATCGGTAAGACGAATGAAGGCGCGCTGCTTCCGAATATGGGGCTTGATAAGATGTTCTCCAACAATGAATTCGTCACAGTAGGAGTGCCGCTTGCCATTATTATGGCGATCCTTGTATGGATCTTACTGGAGAAGACAAAATTCGGATATGAGCTGAAGGCGACAGGAATGAATAAACAGGCTGCAAAGTACTGTGGAATGAAGGAGAAGAGGAACATCATCCTGACGATGATGATCGCGGGAGGCCTTGCGGGGCTTGGGGCGAGCGTCTTCTACTTAAGCGGTATCGAACAGTGGATGGTACAGCAGACAAGCGTCCCGCTCATGGGATTCAACGGGATCGCGGCGGCGTTCCTGGGAGGATTGAACCCGATCGGAACAGTGTTCTCCTCTTATTTTATCCAGCATATCACAAGCGGCGGAACGTATGTGGATAAGACGATGTACTGTACCCAGATCTCGGATCTGATCTCCGCATTCATCATCTATCTTTGCGGGTTCGTGCTTTTCTTTAAGATATGGCTCAACCGGTATCTGGATAAAAGAGATGAGAGACGGGCCAGAGAAATGCAGAAAGGAGGCGAGGCGTAATGTTGCTACTGATCCAGTATACGTTGATATTTGCTTCCGTTCTGGTGCTGGTGGCGCTTGGCGGGTGCTTCTCGGAGCACAGCGGAGTCATCAATATCGGTCTGGAGGGGATTATGGTTATGGGGGCTCTGGGCGGAGCGCTTATGATGAAGTATCTTCCGGCTGCGACGGCTGCGCCGGTAATGATCCTCCTTGTAGTGCTGGCCAGCGTGGCAGTGGGCGTCGTGTTCTCTCTCATGCTTGGAGTGGCAGCGATACAGTTCAAGGCCGATCAGACGCTTGTAGGGACTGCCCTTAACCTCTTAGGGCCGGCAGCGGCAGTTGTTATCGTAAGAGCGATCAACACGGCGGAGAGCGTAGATAACGTATCTTCAACTGTGGCTTACGGCCAGGAGAAGAAAGCCTTTCTCATGAATATTGGGAAGTTCGAGTTCAACTGGTTCATGCTGATCGCGCTCCTGATCCTGATCGCGTCTTATATTATATTATATAAGACAAAATTCGGCCTTCGCCTCTGTGCGTGCGGCGAGCATCCGCAGGCGGCCGATTCTGTGGGGATCAACGTGTATAAGATGCGCTACGCAGGCGTTATGATCTCTGGAGCACTTGGAGGCCTTGGAGGCCTTGTATATATTACTGCAGGCGTAAGCGAATGGAAGTTTGAGAACGGTGTGGCGGGATTCGGGTTCCTTGCCCTGGCCGTTATGATCTTCGGACAGTGGAAGCCGGTCAATATCGGCCTGGCCGCTCTCTTGTTCGGGCTGTTCCGGGCGCTGTCTAATGTGTATACGGGATTTGACGCGTTGGTGGCGCTGAAGATACCGAGCACAGTGTACAATATGCTTCCATATATTATCTCCCTGATCGTCCTTGTATTCGTATCAAAGAAATCGAGGGCGCCGAAGGCAGAGGGTATTCCATATGATAAAGGGCAGCGCTAATTATTAGCGCGCCCTGCTGTTAAAAATAGAAAGGCAGGTGAGAGAATGAAGAATTATTCAGAAGATGCCAGCAGGCAGTACCACATCCAGGTCGCGAAAGGGGAAGTAGGGCGTTATGTCATCATGCCGGGCGACCCGAAGAGATGTAAGAAGATCGCAGAGTATTTTGACGATCCTGTACAGATCGCCGACAGCCGGGAATATGTGACTTATACAGGGACTCTTGACGGAGTGAAGGTGAGCGTCACTTCTACGGGGATCGGAGGGCCTTCCGCTTCCATTGCCATGGAGGAGCTGTACCGCTGCGGCGCAGATACGTTTATCCGCATCGGGACATGCGGAGGGATGCAGACAGAAGTAAAAAGCGGGGATGTGGTGATCGCTACAGGGGCGATCCGCATGGAGGGCACGAGCCGGGAATATGCCCCAATAGAATTCCCATCTGTGGCGGACCTTTCTGTTACGAACGCGTTGGTGGGCGCGGCGAAGGAGAAAGGCTATCCGCATCACGTGGGCGTTGTGCAGTGTAAAGACGCTTTCTACGGTCAGCATGAGCCGGAGACAAAGCCAGTCAGCTATGAGCTGATGAACAAATGGGAGGCATGGAAGAGATTAGGATGCCTTGCCTCTGAGATGGAATCCGCGGCGCTGTTCATCGTAGCAAGCCATCTGGGCGTAAGGGCCGGCTCCTGTTTTCTCGTGGTGGCGAATCAGGAGCGGGAAAAGCTTGGCCTTGAGAATCCGGTCGTGCATGATACGGATATGGCGATCCAGGTGGCGGTGGAGGCTGTCCGCAGCCTGATCAAAGAAGATTTAGGAGAGAATAAAAAATGAATGTAAGTGAAATGTTAACACATGTAGATCATACGCTGCTTCTTCAGGACGCTACATGGGAGGAGATAAAACAGATCTGCGACGATGCGATGGAGTATAAGACGGCGTCTGTGTGCATTCCTCCGTCTTATGTAAAAGAAGCGAAGGAATATATGGGCGACCGCATGGAAGTATGCACAGTCATCGGCTTCCCAAACGGCTATAATACGACGGCCGTGAAAGAGTTCGAGACGAAAGACGCTCTGGCGAACGGCGCGTCGGAAATTGATATGGTAATCAATATCGGATGGCTGAAAGATAAAAAGTACGGCCTCATAGAAGAGGAGATACGCTGTCTTAAGAAAGCCTGCGGAGATAAGATCCTGAAAGTCATCATTGAGACTTGCCTTCTGACCGAAGAAGAGAAGGTGAAGATGTGCGAGATCGTTACAGAGGCGGGAGCAGACTATATCAAAACGTCTACAGGGTTCTCAAAAGCAGGGGCGACGTTCGAAGATATCGCACTCTTTGCAGAGCATATCGGGCCGGGCGTGAAGATGAAGGCCGCAGGCGGGATCTCAAGCCTGGAGGACGTGGAGAGGTTCTTGTCGCTTGGATCTGACAGGCTTGGCACAAGCCGGATCATCAAGCTTGTAAAGAACGAAGAGGCATCCGGCTATTAAAGAGTTGTAAGGAGGCGTCTGGAAATGGACAAAGAACAGATTGGGCAGCTGATCCGGTCAGCGATCGAACAGCTACAGTTTTCTTATACGCCCTATTCCGGGTTCAAGGTAGGAGCCGCGCTCCTCTCCGAAGACGGGAAGATCTATACAGGGTGCAACATTGAGAACGCTGCGTACACTCCTACGAACTGTGCAGAGCGCACTGCGTTCTTCAAGGCGGTGAGCGAGGGGGTCCGCAAGTTTAAGGCTATCTGCGTTGTTGGTGGAAAAGATGGCCGTCTTACGGAATATGCGGCACCTTGCGGCGTGTGCCGCCAGGTGATGATGGAGTTCTGCGATCCCGACACATTCCAGATCATTTTGGCGACCGGGACAGAACAGTATGAATCATTTACATTAAAAGAGCTTCTTCCATTGGGATTCGGGCCTGCGAATCTGGAATAGGCGCAAATAGGAGCATGAGGTGGAAAATGAACGAATATAAGAGGATATTTGTAATCGTCCTGGATTCCCTCGGGATCGGGGCTATGCCGGATTCCCCGTCATTTGGGGACGTGGGGGTGGACACGTTCGGGCATATCTTAGAGAAGCTGGGGACACTGGACATTCCGAATCTCCAGAAGCTGGGCATGTTGAACCTTCATCCTGCCGGGCAGATGAAAGGCGTGGATGATCCTGCCGGGCGCTATATGCGCCTCGAGGAGGAGAGCAACGGCAAAGATACCATGACCGGGCACTGGGAGATGATGGGGATTAAGACGGAGAAGCCATTCCAGACATTTACAGATACGGGCTTCCCGCCGGAGCTGATCAGAGAATTAGAAGAACGGTGCGGCAAGAGGGTCATCGGCAACAAGAGCGCCAGCGGGACGGCCATTATTGAGGAGTTGGGCGAAGAGGAGATCAATACCGGAGCCATGATCGTCTACACGTCGGCAGATTCCGTCCTTCAGATATGCGGGCAGGAAGAGACGTTCGATCTTGAGAACCTGTACCGATGCTGTGAGATCGCAAGAGAGATTACGATGAAAGACGAGTGGAGGGTCGGACGCGTGATCGCAAGGCCGTATATCGGAAAAAAGAAAGGCGAGTTCAAACGGACGAGCAACCGTCATGACTACGCCCTGAAGCCGACAGGCCCAACTGCGCTGAACGCGCTCAAAGATGGTGGTTTTGATGTGATCAGCGTAGGAAAGATTAACGACATCTTCTGCGGGGAAGGGATTACCGAGGCACATCACTCGGATAGTTCTGTACACGGGATGGAGCAGACGATCGATCTGTGCAAGAAAGATTTCCACGGCCTTTGCTTTACGAATCTGGTGGATTTCGATGCGCTGTGGGGGCATAGAAGGAATATAGACGGCTACGGCAAAGAGATTGAGAAATTCGACAAAGGCCTTGGGACGTTCCTTGAGAGCATGCGGGAAGACGACCTTCTCATCCTTACGGCGGATCACGGGAACGATCCGTCTTACACAGGGACCGATCATACAAGAGAGTATGTCCCTTTCGTGGCGTACTCTAAGAGGATGAAAGAGGGGGGCGCGATCGAGGACGAGGATACGTTTGCCGTCATTGGAGCATCCATCGCGGATAATTTTGGCGTTGAGATGCCGGAAGGGACTATTGGCAGATCTATTTTAAGCAAATTAGTGTAGCCAAGAAGGAAAAAGTTTTGAAAAAAGAGAAATTAATTAATCTGCTCCTGGCAGTCGTGGGAGTCATACTGGTCGGCACGGGCGTCGCGTTCAATGCGGCTGCAGCGCTTGGGAACGACCCTGTCGGAATCGTGTATGACGGTATCAGGAACGCTGCCAGGCTCTCCCCGGAACAATTGGGGATAGCATCCAATATTGTAAATGTCGTTCTTATTATAATCGTCTTCTTCACAGGGAGGCATTACATAAACATCGGTACTTTCATTTATGTCGTTCCATATGGCCTGGCTGTTGATTTTGGTGGAAGGCTGTACCATATGCTGTTCCAGACGCAGGATCTGCCGTTACAGATATTAGGCGCCACGCTCGGATGCCTGCTGCTTTATACGGGCGTAGCCATGTTCATCACGGCAGATATCGGACTGGATCCATTTACTGGTATAGTGATGGTGATCAGGGACAGGCTTAAGAAGGAATTCAAATATGTGAAAGTCGGATTTGACATTGGATGTATCACCCTTGGCTTCTCTCTTGGAGGGAAGATAGGGGCCATTACGGTCATAACTGCGTTAATGGCAGGGCCGCTTATCCAGTTTCTGTCGGATATCTTAAAGAAGCTGGTGAAAGGAGATAAGAAATAAATATGAATCAAGTGTATGAAAAGCTAACGAAATGTGCAGAGATTGTGAAGGACAAAGCGGGCTTTGCTCCAGAGGCCGCCCTTGTCTTAGGTTCGGGGCTTGGCGAGTATGCGAAGAATATGGATGTAAAAGTAGAAGTCCCGTATTCTGAGATTGAAGGGTTCCCTGTGTCTACGGTGGCAGGGCATGACGGAAGGTTCCTCTTCGGTTATGTGAACGGAGTGCCCACTGTGCTTATGAAAGGGAGGGTGCATTTCTACGAGGGGTACGAGATGACAGACGTAGTAATGCCTACAAGGATCATGGGGCTTCTCGGCGCAAAGAAGCTGATCCTTACAAATGCTGCCGGGGGCGTGAACACGTCTTTCAAGCCGGGCGATCTGATGATGATCACGGACCATATCTCCATGTTTGTAAAAAGCCCCCTGATAGGGCCGAATTTAGACGAGCTGGGCGTCCGTTTCCCGGATATGAGCCATGTATACGACCCGGAGCTGTGTGAGAAGATCCGTGCGGCCGCTAAGAAGCTGGGCGTAGCGATCCAGGAAGGCGTATATGTACAATGTACCGGGCCGAACTACGAGACTCCCGCGGAGATTAAGATGTTCCGCTCTCTCGGCGCGGACGCGGTAGGCATGAGCACAGTGTGCGAGGCGATGGCGGCCGCCCATATGGGGATAAAAGTGTGCGGGATCTCCTGCATCACCAACATGGCCGCAGGCATCTTAGACCAGCCCCTTGACCACAAAGAGGTGCAGGAAGTGGCAGACAAGGTGAAAGATAAATTCGAGAGGCTGGTGACTGAGGTCATCTCGACGATCTAGCGACAAGGAAAAGATCAGTCAAAGAAGATAACGGAAGAGGGCGTTGCAAAATAGATTCGAGCTCATCTATTTTGCAACGCCCTTCTTGTCAAAAACTTAACAAGAAATGTAGAAAAAATGTTGCGATATACGGAAAAAAGGGGTATAATATAATCGGCAAAAATTGGTTTTACTTTTAAATATCTAGGAAAATGGAGGGCTACACTATGGGTAACATTGCAAAAGAGAATGCAGCAGGCAATCGTATTTTAAGCTTGCTTGATGCAGGAAGCTTTGTTGAGATCGGCGGCGCAGTCACAGCCAGAGCGACAGACTTCAACTTGCAGGAAAAAGATACTCCGGCGGACGGCGTTATTACCGGATACGGAGTGATCGATGGGAATCTGGTGTATGTATACAGCCAGGATGCTTCCGTGCTGAACGGGGCGATCGGCGAGATGCATGCGAAGAAGATCGCCAACATTTACGATATGGCAATGAAGATGGGAGCGCCGGTCATCGGACTGATCGACAGCGCAGGGCTCAGGCTCCAGGAAGCGACAGACGCTCTTGAAGCATTTGGCACGCTATATAGAAGGCAGTCTCTTGCGTCCGGAGTGATCCCGCAGGTTACGGCGGTCTTTGGCACGTGCGGGGGCGGCTTATCCGTAGTTCCGGCTCTTTCTGACTTTACATTTATGGAGAAGGAGAAAGCGAAGCTGTTCGTGAACTCTCCGAATGCGATCCCAGGAAACGATATCAAGAAATGCGATACGTCCTGTGCACAGTTCCAGAGTGAGAAGGCAGGGCTTGTGGACGCCATAGGGACAGAGGAAGAGATCTTCAGGGATATCCGCGCTCTTGTGGCGATGCTTCCGTGCAACAATGAAGAGGATGTGTCTTATGAGGACTGTACGGACGATCTGAACCGTGCGTGCGCCAACATTGAGAATGCTATGGGGGACACGGCTATCGCTCTGTCCGAGATCTCTGACGGCGGCGTATTCTTCGAGACTAAGAGGGACTATGCAAAGGATATGGTGACCGGCTTTATCCGTCTCAACGGCATGACGGTGGGAGCGGTGGCCAACCGTGTGAAAGTATACAATGAAGAGGCAGAAGTAGTAGAGGAGTTCGACGGCTCCTTATCTGTAAGAGGCGCAAGGAAGGCGGCCGAGTTCGTAAGCTTCTGCGACGCCTTTAATATCCCGGTGCTTACGCTTACGAATGTAAACGGGTTCGAGGCGTGCAAGTGCGCGGAAAAGAATCTGGCGAAAGCGGCGGCAAGGCTTACGTACACATTTGCCAATGCGACGGTCCCGAAGGTGAACGTCATTATCGGCAAGGCATTTGGAAGCGCTTATGTAGCCATGAACAGCAAGGCCATCGGCGCAGATATGGTATATGCGTGGGAGACGGCCGAGATCGGCATGATGGATGCGTCTCTTGCCGCGAAGATCATGTATGCGGACAAGGATGCCGATACGATCAAGGAAAAAGCGGCAGAATACAAGGAGCTTCAGTCAAGCCCGCTCGCCGCTGCAAGAAGAGGGTACGTGGACACGATCATCAATGCTGTGGACACGAGGAAATATGTGATCGGAGCATTTGAGATGTTGTACACGAAGAGAGAAGATCGTCCGGTGAAGAAGCACGGGACAGTTTAGAGAGGTGAGGCAAATTGAAGAAAAAGATTAGTTTATTGCTCTGCCTGTTTGTGATGATGCTCTTTGCCACCGGCTGCGGCAGCACGAAGGAGACGGTAGAGTATGATGAAGCCGCGGTCATGCAGGTGACAGAGTTCCTCATACAGCAGTGCGACGGAGCAAGTGAGGAGATCATCGAATCGTGGAAGGCCCTTCCTGAATCTGCACAGGAATATCAGCTGATGCAGATGGGGCCGTTTACGGCAGAGAGCTTTACAGGGGCTCTGGACGCGTGGCAGTCAGGGATTGAAGAGTGCGGCGCTTATATAGGCCACGGGGATTACAGCTTCGAGGCGAAGACGGGCACGCTGGAAGTTACAGTACCGGCGCAGTACGAAGAAAGAGACGCGGAGCTTCTCTTTATATTCGATGAGAACATGTATCTCGAGAGCATGACTGTGAATGCACAGTACAGCATGGGCGAGATCGCGGAGAAGGCGGGGCTTAACACGCTTCTCGGAATGGGGACGGTATTTGCAGTGCTGATCCTGATCTCATTTATTATCTCGCTGTTCGGGCTTATTTCTAAGATGGAGGAATCATTCAGGAAGAAGCCGCAGGCGGCGGTAAAAGAAGCGGCGGCCGCGACAGAGGAAGCTAAGGAAGAGGCGCCTGCTTCAGGAGAGACAGAGGATCTGGAGCTGATCGCAGTCATCTCAGCGGCTATCGCAGCGGCAGAAGGGACAAGCGAGGACGGGTTCGTAGTCCGCAGTATAAGGCGACGTCCGTCAAATAACTGGTAAGCATAAGGGAACGATTGAAGGAGGATAAGAAAGATGAAAAATTATACGATTACAGTAAACGGGAATGTATATGATGTGACAGTTGAAGAGGCAGGAGCAGGACACGCACCGGTTCCGAGGCCGGCAGCTCCGGCCCCGGCCCCAAGGGCGGCAGCTCCAGTTCCAAAGCCGGCGGCGAAGCCGGCAGGGGGAGCAGGCTCTGTTGAAGTAAAGGCAGGGGCTGCCGGAAAGGTATTCAAGATCGAGGCGAGCGTTGGCCAGAGCGTAAAGAAGGGCGACGCTGTCATAATTATTGAGGCTATGAAGATGGAGATTCCAGTTGTGGCGCCGGAGGACGGGACGGTCGCAAGCATTGATGTGGCTGTAGGCGATGCGATCGAATCCGGCGCAGTATTAGCGACATTGAATTAAGAATGTTCCTTACACACATATGACTGGAGGTTAAAAAATGGATTATATAACAACAACATTAGGAAACCTCGTGCAGCAGACTGCGTTTTTAAATCTGACGGGCGGCAATCTCATTATGATCGCCGTGGCATGTTTTTTCCTGTTTTTAGCGATTAAGTATGGATTCGAGCCTCTGCTTCTTGTGCCGATCGCGTTTGGTATGCTTCTTGTCAATATCTATCCCGATATCATGCTGCATATCGAAGACTCGGCGAACGGGGCGGGAGGCCTGCTCTATTACTTCTATCTGCTGGACGAGTGGGCGATCTTGCCGTCCCTTATCTTCCTGGGAGTAGGGGCCATGACAGATTTCGGGCCTCTGATCGCCAATCCTAAGAGCTTCCTTCTTGGGGCGGCGGCACAGTTCGGTATCTTTACCGCCTATCTTGGAGCGATGCTTATGGGATTCTCCGACAGAGCGGCGGCGGCGGTGTCCATTATCGGCGGGGCCGACGGCCCGACGTCCATCTTCCTTGCCGGGAAGCTGCAGCAGACTGCGATCATGGGGCCGATCGCTGTGGCGGCCTATTCTTATATGGCCCTTGTGCCGGTCATCCAGCCGCCGATCATGAAGCTCCTTACAACGGAGAAAGAGCGGAAGATCAAGATGGAGCAGCTTCGTCCGGTATCGAAGCTCGAAAGGATCTTATTCCCGATCGTAGTTACGATCGTAGTATGTACGATCCTTCCTACGACAGCTCCTCTCGTGGGCATGCTGATGCTTGGCAACCTGTTCCGGGAGTCTGGCGTTGTAAGGCAGCTTGTTGACACGGCTTCCAACGCTTTGATGTATATTGTCGTTATTTTGCTCGGGACGTCTGTAGGAGCCACCACGAGCGCGGAAGCATTCCTTAACTGGGACACGATTAAGATCGTAATCCTTGGCCTTGTGGCTTTTGCTGTCGGTACGGCGGCGGGAGTACTGTTCGGGAAGCTGATGTGCGTCGCTACCGGTGGAAAGGTGAACCCGCTGATCGGTTCCGCAGGAGTGTCCGCAGTTCCGATGGCTGCCCGTGTGTCCCAGAAGGTGGGCGCCGAGGCGGATCCGACGAACTTCCTTCTGATGCATGCGATGGGCCCGAACGTAGCCGGAGTTATCGGCACGGCAGTAGCGGCCGGAACGTTTATGGCGATTTTTGGAGTTATGTGATAGCACGGAACAATCCGTAGGCATCCTAGTTGGGGGCTTTTGGCCCCAACATCATAATAATCATAGTGGAGGAAAATAAAATGGCTGATATAGCAAAAAAACCAATTAAAATAACAGAGACCATTCTCCGTGACGCACATCAGTCTCTGATCGCTACGCGTATGACGACAGAGCAGATGCTCCCAATCGTAGAGAAGATGGACAAGGTGGGCTATCACTCCGTAGAGTGCTGGGGCGGGGCTACATTTGACGCGTCTCTTCGTTTCTTAAAGGAAGATCCGTGGGAGAGGCTTCGTAAATTCCGCGATGGATTCAAGAATACAAAGCTGCAGATGTTGTTCCGTGGACAGAATATCCTTGGATATCGTCCCTATGCAGATGATGTGGTAGAGTATTTTGTGCAGAAGTCTGTCTCCAACGGGATCGACATCATCCGTATCTTCGACTGTCTCAATGATCTTAGGAACTTGCAGACGGCGGTTACGGCGGCGAATAAAGAGAAGGCCGACGCTCAGGTGGCTCTTTCTTATACATTGGGAGACGCCTATACACTTGAATATTGGACAGATATCGCAAAGAAGATTGAAGATATGGGCGCTAACTCTATCTGTATTAAGGATATGGCGGGGCTTCTTGTGCCGTACGAGGCCACAAAGCTTGTGGAGGCCTTAAAGAGCGCCGTGAGCATCCCAATCCAGCTCCACACCCACTATACGTCGGGCGTGGCTTCCATGACTTACATGAAAGCGGTAGAGGCGGGCGTTGATGTGATCGATACGGCGATGTCGCCGTTCGCTCTTGGGACATCTCAGCCTGCTACAGAAGTTATGGTAGAGACGTTTAAGGGGACTCCTTACGATACGGGATTTGATCAGAACCTTCTGTCTGAGATCGCCGACTATTTCCGTCCGATCCGTGATGAGGCGCTGGAGAGCGGCCTCTTAAATCCGAAGAATATGGGCGTCAACATTAAGACCCTTCTCTATCAGGTTCCGGGCGGTATGTTGTCGAACCTGACTTCCCAGCTTGCAGAGCAGGGAGCGGCAGACAAGTTCTACGACGTGCTGGAGGAAGTACCAAGAGTAAGGAAAGACTTAGGAGAGCCGCCGCTTGTAACGCCGTCCTCACAGATCGTGGGCACACAGGCTGTGTTCAACGTCCTTATGGGCGAGCGATATAAGATGGCAACAAAGGAGACGAAGGATATCTTAAGCGGAAGATATGGAGCTACTGTAAAACCGTTCAATGCGGAGGTACAGAAGAAAGTACTGGGCGAGGATCCGGAGATCATCACATGCCGCCCGGCAGACCTTATCCCGGATGAGCTTGATACTTTACGCAAAGAGTGCGAGCAGTGGAGCCAGCAGGACGAGGACGTACTGTCTTACGCACTGTTCCCGCAGGTGGCCACCGACTTCTTCAAATACCGTGAGGCACAGCAGACAAAGATCGATCAGACTGTGGCAGATACGGAGAACGGGAGCTATCCAGTATAAATATCGCTCTACTTCGTTCGTTTGAGTCTGTATGGAAATAGCGCCCCGCGCACATATAGCTACACCGCAAGACCGTTACGCTTTATTTCGTCCGTTTGAGTGATTGTAGATTTTCTTATATGCTCGTCCAAAGGGACTCGCATAAAGAAAATAACAATCAAAACAAACTGTACTCAGAACGCTTCACTTGAAGTCTTGCTTATGCAGCTATATGTGCGCGGGGCGTTTTTACAGTACACGCTGAAACAGTAGCAAATTACATGTAAGATCGTTCGACATCATGGTTAGGAGCTACGCATTTTTTGTACTATGAGCGTGTTTGTCAATTAGGATATGTCGCATAAGGACAGTAGAAGTGCATTTACTACCTGTAGACATAAATGGGAATTTCCTTTTGGACAAGAACCTGGAGGCTGTTAAGTATGTAGATTCGCGGGGGATTGTAGTTAGGATAAGCGAGGGTTAAGCGGGAAGCCCGGAAGATCTATCTTGGAAAATGTTGGCCTGGCAGATGGGAGGCGTTCTCGCCGACCATTTTGCCCAGGCTTAAATTTTCCAGAAAGAGCTTACGGTCAGTGAGTGTCCGAGAGTTCCTAACTACAATCCCCTCGCGGTCTGCCAATTACTACACGATCTGTCCAAACTTAGATTTTGCAGAAAGAGCTTACGAGTAGTGAGCGTCCGAGAGTTCTGAACTAATAGCGCCCCGGGCACATATAGCTACACCGCAAGACCGCTGCGCTTTATTTCGTCCGTTTGAGTGATTGTAGATTTTCTTATATGCTCGTCCAAAGGGACTCGCATAAAGAAAATAACAATCAAAACAAACTGTACTCAGAACGCTTCACTTGAAGTCTTGCTTATGCAGCTATATGTGCGCGGGGCATTTTTTCAGTACACGCTGAAACAGTAGAAAATAATCCTCTGTCTTTATGTAGCATATCCTACACAATCAGTACAGGAAAGGGTATAAGATATGGAACAGTTCAAAGTTATTGGATATTATATATGTGGAATAATAAATGCATCAGAACATCTACAGGGGATTGGAAAACAAATCCTGTCCGTTAGCAGTTGTATAGGGGAGCAGCATCCTAAATGGGAATGCTTTATGGGCGGATGGAGCAAAGGAGAAAGACAGGAATATCAAAATTTTTTAAGGATGGACGACGAGCAATACAAAGAGTTTTCAGATGCCGCCAATCGTCTGTTTGAACTTAGACGAATTGATGTAGATTGCAGATTTTTTCGAGCATCTGATGCACAGGATTTCTATAAAAGGTTTTGTACAGGAATTGCCTGCCGTATTGTGAGCATTTCAACAACGAAAAAGTATTTTAAAATATTGGCAAAAGAATTGAAGGGCAGCAATAGCCATGGAGTGATGAACGGCAGTATAGATAACAGTTTGTGGATTGGGAACGATATTCTTGGCTGGGACATTGCCGGATTCCACTCTTTTCTCTGTAATTCCTTGCAGGTTGGTTTGCCCGGGGTGAAGTTCAATGATATAGGGCTGTTGGCAAATGACTTCCACGATGTAATTAGCTATGCTGAACAGATTAAAGGCTTAGGGGAGCCAGTTGAATGGTTTCCGTGCAGGCTTGGGATATATGAGTAAAAGGTAGCTATAACGCAAGACCGTTACGCTCTACTTCGTCCGTTTGAGTCTGTATGGAAAAAGGCGCCCCGGGCACATATAGCGGCCCCGCAAGGATCGTTGCGCTTTACTTCGTCCGTTTGAGTCTGTATGGAAATAACGCTCCGCGCACATATAGCTACACCGCAAGACCGTTACGCTCTACTTCGTCCGTTTGAGTGATTGTAGATTTTCTTATATGCTTGTCCAGAGGGACTCGCATATAGAAAATAACAATCAAAACAAACTGTACTCAGAACGCTTCACTTGAAGTCTTGTTTATGGAGCTATATGTGCGCGGGGCGTTTTTACAGTACATGCCAAGACAGGCCTGTAATCCTCCGTTCCAGATTACATAGAGGATCGCTTATATATCATGTCTCAGAGCGCATGACTTCCTCTTTGGCAAAAATGTGGAGGCTGTAAGTATGTAGATTAGCGTGGGGATTGTAGATAGGATAAGCGAGGGTTAAGCGGGAGGCCCGAAAGACCGGTCCTGGAAAATGTTAGCCCGGCAGATGGGAGGCGTTCTCGCCGACCGTTCTGCCTGGGCTTAGATTTTGCAGATGGAGCTTGTGGGCAGAAAGCGTCCGAGCATTCCTGTCTACAATCCCTTGCTTTAGATCAATTACTACATTCTCCACCATGAGTTCTATGAGTTTGAGAGTGTATGAAAAAAGGTGCCTCGGGCGTTTCATTTTTGACTTCTTTCGTATGCTGTTTTGCTAGCTGTTCTCTTTCTTTTCCCGTCATTGTAAAACCCAGCTTATATTCTGTGTATAATATCTTATCTGCAATTTTTGCTGTTCCTAACAAATCTATTTCTTCCACAATATCTAACGCATAGCGATACCCTATATAGAATGAATGTCTTAAAACCCCTAATTCCCTTTCTCCAAAAGTGCAAAAAAATATTATCATTTGTTCTGAATCGTCCTCGCTCAAATTTTCTTTTATTTTTTCAACCAGCCCTTTTATTTTCCTTCTACGTTCATAATATTCTCTATGTTTTTCCATATTAGGCATTGTCAAGAGGTCATCATGTACATATTCATCAAAAGGATCTTTTGTGCTTTCTTCTTTAAAATATTGTTCAAATCCAAAATATAATCCTTTTTTAAATCCAAAGCCTACGCAATATTTCATATTCTCCTTAAACAATTCTTCTATCATTTTCAGGCTCTTTTCCTGCTCTTCCTCAAGGATTTGTTCTAGGACTTGCCTACTGTTTTGATATTCCTTTTCAACGTCATAAAAATACTCCTCTCGCATTTCTTTAAAATACGTTCTAAAAATCTTATCTAACAATTCGTCCGTTCCTATCTTTTGTGTCAACAAACTTAATTCTTTTTCAATAAACATATTTATCCTCCCCTTTTTCAAAATAAAGTGTACTTAAAACGAGTCCATATTAGGCATAACAATTCTCACATTCCATAAAATAAATATAATAGTTGAACTTATTTTGAACTTATTATTTGAATAAAATGGAGAATTCATATGGAAAAAGATAAACACTTAGGACTTCGAATCGACTCAGAAACACATAAGAAATTAAAAAGTTTGTCTGAATTTGAAGGTCGTTCCATAAATGGTGAAGTATTATATCTTATTCGTCAGGCAATTTTACAGCATGAGAAAGAACATGGCGCTTTAAAATAATTTTCATGCTGGATACACACAAAGTGGACTAGTTCTAGTCCCATTTTATCATTTTTTCTAATTAAAATAAACTTCTAAATGAACTTATTTTAAGTTCTTTTAAAAGGGGGCGATATGGAACAAAAAATCAAGCAGGCAAATGGAAATATCGGAAACAATATTCGTAGGATCCGGCTTGAAAAGGGAATAAAACAAATGACGCTTGTCCGCATGCTCCAATTACAAGATATAGATATTACAAGAGAGGCGCTTGTGAAAATTGAGAGAGGTGTTCAGCACATTTCCGTTTCACAGCTTCAAGGCATCCGTGACTGTTTAGAAACTACCTACGACAAATTGCTTAAATAATTTTATACGTCATGAAATATATTAAAGATACTCCGAACACTCAGGAACATATAGCTAAAGTCATGATGTTCCTGTTTTTTAGTATAATCAAACAGGCCTGTAGTCCGCCGTTCCAGATTACATAATGAAGAACTTCCTTTTTGACAATGATATGGAGGCTGTAAGTATGTAGATTAGCGTGGGGATTGTAGATAGGATAAGCGAGGGTTCCTAACTACAATCCCCACGCTGCTTACAAGTCCGTTAGCGGTTGCATAGGGGAGCAGCATCCTAAATGGGAATGCTTTATGGGCGGATGGAGCAAAGGGGGGAGCCAGTTGAATGGATCCCGTGCAGGCTTGGGATATTATTTTACTTTTTGTTTTTTCAAAACTATCCCACATACAATTACCGCTGCAAAAAAGATAAAGGTTAGATACCATAGATTTTCAAAGCAAAACCCATTATCCAACATCAATCGGTATCCCCAAGAGGCTGGGAAAATTAGTCCTATCGTTTCCAAAAAATCGGGTAGAAACTCAATAGGAAACATAATCCCCGAAAGCATAATTGAAGGCAAAAACACTAATTGTGCTATCATCGTCAGCTTCGCTTGATTTTTTACCGTCAATCCTAAAACGCTTCCAATACTTAACGACGAGGTAATGTATATAGCAAGCGCAAGAAAGAAAAACGGAAGCTGTATCGGCAAAGTTGCTTCAAATAGAATAGGGGCAAGTAGCACTATCACAACACAGGTAATCATCAAATGGACAAATGCTGAAAGGAACATTGTAATAAGTCCTAAACAGATAGGTACTCCGTTTGCTTTATAAGCTTTTTTTATGTCACTTCCGTAAGTCTCGATCAACGACGGCGGTAATCCGATAAATGCTCCCATTGAAACACTCATTACAATCATAGATTGTATTATCGTACTTCCCATTTCGGGCATAACGGAAGTAAAAATACCGCCCATAAGGAGAAAGAAAATAAGCGGAACGATATAGCAGGTAACTAAGAGGGATTTACTTCGTATATCCAATTTCCACTGTAACGCTACACCATATAAAAAACCGTTCATTCTGTTTCCCTCCTTGCCATTTCGATAAAATGTCGTTCCAGTGTGCCACGGTCAACTTTAATATCCAATATACGAATTTCTTTTTGCTTCAAATCACCAATCAGGGCAATCAAAGTATCTTCAATATTATCCGTTTCAAAAGCGCTGTCCCCCTGCCTCGTTTTGATATGGATAAAATACTTTTCCCCAATCTTATCTGTCAGTTCTGCCGCTGTGCCACAAAAGGCAATACTCCCATTATTCAAAATTGCAATGCGGTCACATAAGCTTTCCACTTCTGCCATATCGTGACTTGCCAAAACGATCGTTTTCCCTTGTGACTTGAGCTTGCGAATCTGCTCGTGAAGTGAAACCCTGCCCAGGGCATCAAGCCCAGCAGTCGGCTCATCGAGAAAAATAATATCTGGATTACCAATAAGTGCAAGGGCAAGGTGTAATCGCCTTTTTTGCCCTGTGGATAGTTGGATGTACTGTTTCTTCGTGGCTTCTTTAATGCCAAGAGCGTTAAGCATAGTGAAATCGATCTTTGCCTTGTTCCATTTTGAAAATAATCTTACAGCCTCCATCGGTTTGATATGGGCAGGTAAAGATGATGATTGCAGCTGAATACCCATTTTCCCGTTTACCGTAATTGTACCGCTATCGTATTTTCTCAAACCCTCAATACATTCAAGGGATGTCGTTTTTCCTGCACCATTTACACCGAGCAGAGCGAAAGTTTCTCCCTTTTCAATTTCAAAATCAAGTCCGCCTAGAACAATGTTTCCGCCATAGCTTTTCTTTAATCCACGAACTTGTATTGCATGATTCATCATTCCACCTCCTCAAACGGATTTTCTCCAAGTCTTGAAAAGTAGGCTTGCAAAGCCGGCTCTAAATAAGCGTTTACAATTTTTTGTCTTTCTTCCCAAGCATTTGTAGCGGTATCAATATTGCCGATCTCCATCAATTTTGGAAGCATGCTCATATCACCGTTCGTAAATTCTGTAACCAATCCCCAATACTCTTTTACAATTCGTTGGCATTTCTCACTTTCAGGGGACACATTCGCCTTTTGAAGTTCTATAATTTCATCACTCAAACGATTAAATCTATCCATAAAATCCAAACCGCTTTCCTTATCAAACCGATTACGGATATGATCGAGCATATCGTCATCAAACCGCTTAATGAGATAGTAAGAGTCGTTTTTCATTTGCAGATTGACAATAATATCTGCATACTTCTTAAAATTGACTGTCTGCATTTGTAACACTTCTTCCTTTAACTGTTCGATTGCTGTCAAAGAGGCGGTTAGCTGTCCTATTTTCTCTCGTATGCTATCTGCCTGTTCGGTAAGGGCGGTTGCCACATCAGCCGGTGTTTCTAAAGAAATTAAGTGACGCTTTATATCATCCAAAGAAAAACCCAATGATTTCAAAGATATAATTTGATGAAGTATAACTAAATCTTTATCTGTATAAAGTCTTCGCCCACCTTCACTTTCTGCCGAAGGGGACAACAAACCTTCCTTGTCATAGTATTGCAATGTACGGACAGTAACTCCTATTTTCTTTGCAACCTCTCCAACCGTCATAAACCCAAGCGGTATTGCTCTGTGTTTTGCCATAATTGCCCACCTCCTATGATATATTATACATCGTTACGTTACGTCACAAACAAGACCTTTTTCAAAAAATTTGCGGCAGAGATTTCTCCCTGCCGCCTACGAGCAAAGTGGTGTAAAATGCGCTCTACTTCGTCCGTTTGAGTTTGTATGGAAATAGCGCCCCGTGCATATATAGCTGCATAAGCAAGACCGCTGCGCTTTACTTCGTCCGTTTGAGAGT
>CAJTVU010000001.1 GCA_910580235.1 uncultured Dorea sp. | reverse complement strand
TGTATATGGGCAAACAGATGGATTGGATATTTTATTAATAGATGATCCATTGCAGACCATTGATGATATCAGTGCTATTTCATTGGCTGATTTATTGACACAGCAGGGAATCGGACAGATTGTCCTGTCTACGCATGAGGACGCGAAAGCCGCTTTGCTTAGGTATAAATTTAAAAAGGCGGGATTGAGTGTTTTAGAGAAAAATATGCAGGAATTGTATATGGCGACTGTTTCAGTTGAGGGATAGAGGTTAGAGATTTGGGGGATACGGTTGAAAAGCCGCTGTCTTAGAACAATCAAAAATCACTGCAAAGCCAGTAAGATATATAGTTTCGGGGATATGCGGCCGGGACGCAAAAAAGGGAAAGTTCGCAACAGTCGCATGGGACAGTAATGCGAGTTTTGCATTAAATATTTATGAAATAGACCCTTATAGATGACGTGTTTACGTTGTTTATAAGGGTTTTTTGTAAAATTTTTACGAAAAGAACGAAAGCGAATTATGGAAGATAAAATGTATCATGAAGATTTCTACTATATCTTACCCAAGCGATTAAATGTTTTGCTTGTCACATACAAAAAAAGCACTATAAAGATGGTGGATCACCTGATAATGTGCTTCCGTTGGGTGTAAGTTATAACGGTAAGACAAGGAAATATACAAGTTTAATCCAGTTTATAGGCTCTCTGTCAGAATGGGACACAGCGGAAGAAGCGTTTGAGGAATATAAGGTATTGAAAAAGGCAGATATATTGATTGTAGTTGCTAAATATAAAGAGAATATACCAGATTATATCTATGACAGATTATTGACGGTTGAAGTGAAACAATATTAAAATAAAAAATCATTGATAGACTTATGGGTTATAAAGAATGGTAATGTTTATATTTTGTTGTATTTTGTCATAGTTTACTTTATAATATAATTAAAGAATAAATTCATACCTTACTTCTACAAACTTTGCCATGCTATATTGTATAATCTTTTTAGGAGAAGCGTATGCAAAATAATGTAGAAAATTTTTACGACAAGGATAAGGAGGTATCTGCCATGCCATCAGTTGATTTGATTGAATGCGAAAAGATAGCCTATATAAATGGAATGAAAGAATATTTACAGAATTTAAAAAGTATGTCTAAAACTGAAGCAATAAAGGTGTCTCGCGAAAATTTGGTAAGAAGCAAGATAATTGAAGAAAATGGAAATTTTACAGAGCGTTATGAATTTACGCGGTTAAGTATACAGAAGAAAAGGGATTAGCAATATGTATAGCAATCTACCAAATTTAGTTTTAGCATTTCATGGTTGTGATGAAGAAACTTATAAAAAAGTTTTATATAATCATGAGCCATTATTGCCAAGTCATAATTCGTATGATTGGCTTGGAAATGGAATTTACTTTTGGGAAAATAGCTTGTCAAGGGCAGAGGAATGGGCTATATCATATTGTCAAAGGTATAATAAAAAGCACTCATATAGTGAAAAGAAAAAGCCAGCAGTTATAGGTGCAGTTATTACGTTAGGGCATTGTTTAGATTTGGCAGACTATGGAAGTTCTGAAATATTAAAGAATGGATATGAGATATTGTCATATGAGCTTTCGCTTATTGGTCAGGCAATGCCTATTAATAAAGATATTAAAGGAAATAGTGATCTTTTATTACGTGAATTGGATTGTGCTGTTATCGAACGTATCCATCAATATAATAGAGAGTTAGGTAGGAACGGTTATGATAGTGTTAGAGGAGTTTTTATAGAAGGAAATCCAGTTTATAACGAGTCTGGTATTATGGAAAAAACACATGTACAATTGTGTATTGTAAATCCTAATTGTATTAAGGGTTATTTTAAGCCATTAGAACCAGATAAGAATTGGAAAATTGTATAGTTAAAATAGAGTATATCGGATATGAAAGTCTAGTATGTCTTATTTTTTACGTTTTTTTGCTAAAATACGGAAGTTGGATTATGACTGTGTTACAATTTTTCAACGTCATTGCAAATTGTTAGAATTTGAAATTTATTATAAAGGTATGAAGCATGATATGACACCATTAGAATTTTTATTATATGTTGATGAAGGATATGTGAAATCTTTGTATAAATATTACTATGAAAATATAATAGAAATGACTAAAAGTAAAACAAAAAATAATAATAAGCGGCTTTCGTTAGGAACTAAACTTTTTAAAAGTTTTCCTATAGATGCTTCTGCTGATGCGGAAATAAATTTGAGCAATGTAACTATATTAGAAAATAAAATACAACCTTCAATAGAAACGAAGATTTCTCACATATTGAATGATAAATTTAAGAATAAATATGTTCCTTTGGTAGATTTAATTAGAGATATATCAGAAAATGGAATATATTACTTTCAAGGTATATTTGAACTTTTAGCGTTAGAAAATAAGAATGGTAAAGACATAATTAAAAATAAGAAATATAAAGATAATCCCAAAGGATTGGTTTGGAAATTAAAGCTTATAACTTATGAGGATAATGATAATAAGAATGTATTAATGGTGATGGGTGGAGATAAAATTCTTGTAAATTATCATCATTTAACAGAGGAAATTGAAAAATACAAGAAGTTTTGTTTTAATATACTAGGCAAAATATCAAAGTTGGATAACAATAATTTTACGATAAAACCTATAGTAGTTTTTTATGATTAAAGGAGACTATGAAGAAAAGTCTGTAAATAAGATCTTCTATGATAGTGAATGGCAAAAGGCTTGAAATATTAGTTTTTTGCCATCGCTTTATATATAACAGTTGTTTGTAAGCGCTCAATAACATAGTGCCTTGAAAAATAACAAAAGATCGGTTATCTTACCGACCTCAAGCTTATTGTTTGCATTCTGCCTGTACATCCGGAGCCCATGGCATCAGGTCTTCCAGCAGCCCTGGTTCTGACTGCCACGGGGTGTCAGGCATATACAAAAGAAGATATTCTAAATAAGTATAGACATTCAGCCCATTGGCTTTGGCGGTTTCTACAAGGCTGTATATTGCGGCACTTGCAGCAGCTCCTTGGGGAGTGTCTGCAAACAGCCAGTTTTTACGGCCTACCGTGAATGGACGGATCGCATTTTCAGCGGCGTTATTGGATATAGCACATCTACCGTCAAGGAGATAATTCTCCATATATTTCCGCTGATTCAGGGCATAGGTAATGGCTTTCCCCAGCGCAGAGCCTTTGAGAGCCGTTACTCCATCGAGCCAACACCAAAAAGCCTCAAGAACTGGTTGTTCCAGTTCCAGACGCTTGTGATAACGTTCTTCAGCTACCAGATTTTTTAAGCTGTCTTCGATATGAAACAGCTGATTGCAGTAGTCCCTTCCAATCTCTGCCTGGGTAAGTGGAGCATCCTTTGCTTTTTTGGAAGGTATGGCTTCTACAAACTTCCGTCTCAGATGTGCCCAGCATCCGCAGCGGATGATATTTGAAAGCTTATTGTAACCTGAGTACCCATCGGAGTGCACATAGCCTTTGAAATCTTTCAGGAAGGTAACGGCATGATCCCCATTCCTTGATGGCTGGTAATCGTAGAGGATGATCGGCGATTTTCCATTATTTCCGGTTCTGTACAACCACATGTAAGACTTAGTCTGTGGCTTTTTGCCATCCTCTTTCAATACCTGTACGGGTGTCTCGTCACAATGCAGGATATTCCGTTCTAATAGTGTTTTCCGAAGATGGACTGCCACCGGTTTTAGGTAGTCCTCACTGCAACGGATGATCCAGTTGGCCATGGTGGCGCGGCTGAGAGCAATTCCCAACTGTTCCCAGTCCTTTTCCTGTCGGTAAAGCGGCATACTGTTCACATACTTTTGGTACATGACGTTTGCCACGGAACTTGGGGATGCCAGCGAATGGCTCATCAGCGAGGTGGGTGTCGGTGCTTTTACGATGTAAGGATGATCGGTATGCTTACACTTTGGACATTCATATACTGTCTGAACATAACGGACGATACGGAGTTTCGCAGGAATGTATTCCAGCTCTTCACGGACAACCTGCGTGCCAAGGGCTTTTAGTTTTGTGAGGCACTGCCCACAGTACTGTTCTTCTTCCGGAAGGGCACATGGCACTTCCCTGATTGGGAGATTTTTTAAGAGTTCTTCCCGTTTGGTTTTGGGAGCTCTGCGTTTATAACCACGTACTTCTTTTTCAATCGGTTCCGGAACAGAAGCATCTGCTTCTACTTCGGCTTCATTGAAGAAAGACAGCTGTCCGCCGATCTGTTCTTTCGGTGCCTTTTCGCTGGAAGAGCCAAACTTTTCCTTGCGGAGCAGTAGAATCATCTCGGTAAGGCTATTTACCTGATCCCGAAGATCTTTGATGGTGTTTTCAAGGTGCTCTATGTAGGCATCTTTGTTTGGCATTTTCGTATCATTCCTTATTGATTTTGATAGGAATATTATACAACAAAAAGTACAAAAAAGCCAGTAATACAAGGGTTTCACGTGTCTTTGCGGTCAGCAGAAAGCCCCCTTTTCGGCAGGAAGAATCGCAGATTTTTGCTCGATTTCCAACCCTTCCATAAGCCAACGGAATTGCTGCCAGGAAAGTGGCTTTACATCGCTTTCCAGTCGTGGCCAGCGGAAACTTCCGTTTTCCAGACGTTTATAAAGTAAGATGAACCCATCCCCTTCCCAGAGTAGGGCTTTGATCCGGTCACGTCGTTTCCCACAGAAGAGAAAGAGCGCAGGCTGGAATGGATCCATCTGAAACTGCTGCTGAACAATGGTGGCAAGTCCGTCAATGGACTTTCGCATATCGGTATAACCGCAAGCTATGTAGATGTTTTCAGCAACAGTGATATCTCCTAACATACACTCTGCAGTGCCAGAAGTGCTGCCTGGATTGTCTGCTGACTCGTTCCCTCGTTGATTTCGAGGGTTGCATTTGGAAGACGGATGATAACAGCGGCTTTGGTATCTGGTAAGGGTGTAGCGATCTCCATCTTTTTGAATGTGACTGGTTTTTCTGGGGCTTCTACCGGAACAGGAAGTGTCGCACAGAGTTCCTCTCGAAGGCGTTTTAGGTTCCGATAATAAGTTTGTTCACAGATGTCATTGGCCTTGCACCAGGCAGCGATTGACATCCCGCTGGACTGACATTCTTTTATGAGAGTTTTCCATTGCTCTCGTTTTAGATGTTTTTTAACTTTTGTTATTTGATCCATGGTTTCCTCCGGCTGGCATTACTGTACACAACTATAACTAGCATTACTGTACAGTTCTTTGGGAGGTATTATCTCATGGATGGAAAAAGAATATAAGGCACTATGTTATTGAGCGCTTACAGTTGTTTCTGGGTATGTCAAGAGCAGGTGATGTTTTCCGCCTGCCCTGATGGCTACAGATCTGTTATTCTGGCAGTTTTCCTTCATACATGATGCTCAGTTCCCCATAGACCTGTGCCCAGTTCCGGATGGTGGACGTCCATCTTTTCGTCGCTTCAAAGGTCGCCAGATACAGGGCTTTCAGCAGGGCTGTATCGCTCGGAAATACGCTTCTCTGACGGTTCAGCTTCCGGTAAGTAGTATAAGAAAAATATAACAAAAAGTGAAGGGAGAGAGGATTATGCTTATAAAAGCATCAGCAGCACTGAGAAATGATTATGCAATGATATCGGCACTGGCAAAGGAAACAAAAGAACCTATATATATTACCAAGAATGGGGAAGGTGACTTAGTATTAATGAGCATAGATGCCTTTGAAAATAGGGAACAGATGTTGCAGTTAAGAGCAAAGGTACTTCAGGCAGAGCAGGAACGAATAGACGGAGAGCCGACGATCAGTGTATCAGAGGCGAGAAAGCGTTTAAGGGAGAGAGCCAGTGAAGTATAGAGTGGAAATTCTTCCTTCTGCATGGGAGGATTTGAAAAAAATAGAAGACTATTATATCTTGCAGTTTGATGTGCAGACAGCATTGAAAGTCAGCGACCATATTTTAGATACCATTGAACGTCTGGAGCAATTTCCCGATTCTGGTTCAGTTACTACGGATGATTGGTTGAATGAGCAGGGATACCGAATGGCAATCTGCAAAAAAACACATTGTCATATACCGGGTTATTCATGAAACAGTATATATATATCACATCGCAGATACACAAACAGATTACACAAAGTTATTTTACCAGTAAATGGTAGTTGTTTTGAGTTTTCCGCGCTTTGCGATATGCATCATTATATTTTTCAGGATAGTTTTGGATGCTTGGACACTATAAAAGACAAGAAGAATCCCCGGACTGTGCTGCAACACGGATTGGGGATTCGTTCTTTTGTCCGAATGGACTCGTCATTACTTTTTGCCTAATGGCATTATAGCATATGCAAATTTTAATTGCAAGATACATTTCTATTTCACAAAACAAAAATTTGTCCTTATATGGCGAGCCGTTCTTCCTTAATGAAGAGCGGCCGATATATATTTTCTCAAATTTGCCCTCATCGTCGAATTTAAAATCAATCCGGGCAAAATAAGGAGACTTTATCATATTTTCCAATAAAATCTAATTGTTCTTTGCAAGGGATATAGCCTGCTCTAACTGGTTCTCTTCGTAATGTCTTTCTGACTCGTTATTTCCCATAATCGCCGTACCCTCTCTCCCTTCAGCTTACAAGGCGTGCGCGCCCTTTAAACAAACCTTCATTGGAACATTATTATAAGCGTCTGTTTATAAGATCATCCAGTGTAATATTATAAAAAAAATCATGAATGAGCGTATCAAATTTTTTCCACAATGGCAAAGTGATACAATCATCCTTTCTGCGGCATACATGCGCGTCCGGCATGAGGCATGCGACCGGGGCCAGCGGGCCCTCTGTCAGCTCTATGATCTCTCCTACAGTGTATTCTTCCGGCAGGCGGATCAGCCTGTAGCCGCCGCCTTTTCCACGAAGCCCTTTTACGACGCTGCCTTTTACAAGTATCTTCAAGATAATCTCAAGGTACTTTTCAGAGATTTCCTGTCGCGCGGAGATTTCTTTTAATGGGACGAAACGATCTTCCTGGTTCTGGGCAAGATCGATCATTACTCTAAGGGCATAGCGCGCTTTTGTTGAAATCATAGAAATATACCTCCAGCTACTATCAGTGTATTTCTTCTATTATACTTTTGAAATGCAGGAATTTCAATTAAAACATATAAACCTATTGACATAGTAGGTAAATGATGGTAATATGCATTCAATAATACCACGGGAAGAGAGGAATTGCGATGGCAGCGATAAAAGATCCTAAAAACTGGGGATTTGAGACACGGCAATTACATATTGGGCAGGAGCAGGCCGATCCGGTGACAGACGCAAGGGCAGTGCCGATCTATGCGACGGCTTCCTATGTGTTCCATGATTCACAGCATGCGGCAGACCGCTTTGGGCTTCGAAATGCGGGCAATATTTACGGGAGGCTGACAAATCCTACCCAGGACATATTTGAGCAGCGTATCGCGTCTTTAGAGGGCGGTGTGGCGGCTCTTGCAGTGGCATCAGGGGCAGCGGCGATCAGTTATACATTCCAGGCGCTGGCGAAGGCAGGAGAGCATATCGTGGCGTCTAAGAGGATCTATGGAGGGACATACAATCTGTTGGCTCATACGCTCCCATTGACGAACGGCGTTACGACGACCTTTGTAGACCCGGACGCGGAAGGCTCTTTTGAGGCGGCCATTCGGGAGAATACGAAGGCGATCTTCGTTGAGACGTTGGGGAACCCTAACTCCAATCTGGTCGATCTGGAGGAGCTGGCGAAGATCGCGCATAAGCATCATATACCCCTTGTCGTAGACTCTACGTTCGCGACGCCTTACCTGATCCGCCCGATCGAATATGGCGCCGATCTTGTCGTCCATTCTGCGACAAAGTTCATCGGAGGGCACGGGACGGCCATCGGCGGAGTCATTATTGACAGCGGCAATTTTGACTGGAAGGCGTCTGGAAGATATCCGTGGATCTCGGAGGCGAACCCAAGCTACCACGGCGTGTCGTTTACGGATGCGGTAGGAGAGGCGGCATTTGTGACTTACATACGCGCGGTCATCCTGCGGGACACGGGAGCGACGCTCTCCCCGTTCCATGCTTTTATCTTCCTGCAGGGGCTGGAGACGCTGTCCCTTCGCGTGGAGCGGCATGTGAGCAATGCGCTGAAGATCGTAGAGTACCTTGCAGGCCATCCGAAGGTGGAGGCGGTACATCACCCGTCCCTTGCAAGCGAGTCAAGCCATGAGCTGTATAAGAGATTCCTTCCGAATGGAGGAGGCTCCATCTTTACATTCGAGGTCAAAGGGGACGCCAAGACGGCTCAGAAATTTATCGACAATCTTGCGATCTTCTCGCTGCTGGCAAATGTGGCGGATGTGAAATCATTGGTCATCCATCCGGCGACGACCACCCACAGCCAGAGCACGGAAGAAGAGCTTGCAGAGCAGGGAATCAAGCCGAATACGATCCGGCTCTCCATAGGTATAGAAAAAGTAGAAGATCTGATCGCCGCGCTGGAAGCAGCGTTCGAGACGATTTAAATTGGGGACGGGGTAAATTTAAATTTACCCCGTCCCCAATTTATCGTATAATGGATTTATGGATGAGATGAAGAATATAAAAAAGTACGATTTGCATTGTCATCTGGACGGTTCTTTGTCGATTGAGACGATGAGGAAGCTGGCGGAATGTGTTGGAAAGGAGCTGCCAGAAGATGAGGAGCTGACCGGATTATTACAGGTGACTTCCGAGTGCCAAAGTTTAAAGGAGTACCTTGAGAAGTTCGACTTGCCGCTGTCCTATCTGGTGACGCGGGAGAGCTTTAAGGCTGCAGCGGAGAACCTGCTTAAGGAGGCGGCGCAGGAAGGGGTAGGATATATGGAGATCCGTTTTGCGCCATTGTTGTCCTGCCGCGCGGATCTGCCTGTAAATGAGATCGTAGAAGGGGTGTTAGAAGGGGTGTGCGCCGGAGAGAGATACGGCATTACAGGGAAGGTCATCTTGTGCGCGATGCGCCATATGGACGTAGAGCAGAATCTCCAGATCGTAGACACGGCGCGGCGGTACTTAGGAGAAGGGGTGTGTGCCATCGATCTGGCGGGAGATGAGAAAGGCTTCCCGGTACTCGGGCAGAAACGCCTCTTCGCGTATGCGTCGGAAATGGGAGTGCCGTACACGATCCATGCGGGAGAGTGCGGAAGCGTCCAGAGCATAAAGGACGCCATAAGCCTTGGGACAAGGAGGATTGGCCACGGGATCGCCGCAGCGAAAGACAGAGAGCTGCAACAGTACTGTGCGAAGAACCGGATCTGTTTTGAAATGTGCCCAATCAGCAATCTTCAGACGAAAGCAGTCCCCTCCATAGAGGATTATCCTATCGTACAGTTCCTGGAGATGGGAATACCTGTGACGATCAATACAGATAACCGCATGGTGAGCAACACGACGATTACGAAAGAGTGGGAGCTCTTAAGAGAGAATTTCCACCTGACAGAGCGCGACTTTAAGACGCTCATGGAAAATGCGGCACAAGCAGCCTTCGTTAAATGAAAGAGAATGAAAGCTCCCCGGCCAGTCAAGGCCGGGGAGCTTTTTGCATTTCTTTTCTTTATATGGTTTCTGTGGCTTGCCTTATCTGCGCCTGCGGATCTTCACAATAGCGAATGCCAATACTCCAAGGCTTATCACTCCAAGAGAGATCCAAAGGAGGAGAGAAGCCGTATCTCCGGTAACAGGGAGAGAGGAGAGGTATTGCTGCGCTCTGGAAGTAGCGCCGTTATCCGGGTCAGTCTTGCTGCCGTCTCCCGCTTCCGAAGCGACTTTCGGATCACCGCCTGAGTTTGCGGGGTCGCCGCTGCCTGGATTTGCCGGATCGCCGCTACCCGTGTTTCCAGGATCACCGCCGCCAGAATTATCATCATCTGTCTTTCCAGAATTGTTGTCACCTGGGTCTGCCGGATTCCCGCCGCCCGGGGTCGGGTTCTGTCCTACAGCCCATGCGACTGCCATTGGCGACGCTCCAGTTACTGTGAATTCCAGACTGGTCTCTGTCTCGTTGACATCAAGCACTTCCACATTGCCGGGAGCCCAGTCTCCGTAGAATTCCGTGAACATATGGCTTGCAAGGAAGACGTGGGTATTCTTATCAACGTCTTTGAGCTTTTCAGAATGGCGGGCCAATGTGTCATCGGACAGGGAGACGGTCACACCTTCCGGCGGGAAGTTTTCTGCCGTGGCGTCCACCCAGTCCGTTAATCCGTCAGCAGAGAACTGTATCTTAATATCGAAGTATTCCATATTCAGATAGTTAAAAGGTGCGGTCTTAGATTTCGGCGACTCCATAATCGCATTGAACAGCGCTGCTGTGATCGCGTCTACACCATTCAGCCCTTCGTTGATAAGGGTTTCTGGAATCTCGTAGGATTCAGGAGTGTCCGGGTCTATTTTCTGAATGACGTACTGTGTATGTGCCTCACTGGTCGTTATCATGGTGTACGTAACGGCTTCTCCTTCTGTGGGCTCCATATCAGACTCTGTGGCGAGCGCCCTGACCGTCGTAGTCTCCGTAATCTGGATCGGATCGCCCTCGTATTTGGTTGTGTTGGAGTCACCAGGAACAGGCGTCTTGCCGTCCAGTGTATAATATATCTCTGCGCCAGGCGTAGCGCAGGAAATCGTAACCTCAACAGAGTAGCCCTGCAGGAAAGGTTTAGAGCCATTAGAGCCAGGACCAGGAGTGATCACAGGCTTGCTTACCATCGCCTGTGGCGCGATCGTCGGCTTGCTCTGTGCAATCTTTCCCGGAAGGTGGGTCTTTGTCTCTTTGAACCTTACATAGCCGATATATTCTGTTCCGCTCGTACAGTTTGGCTTTGTAGGATTGTCGGAGAAGTCCTTCTTGTTAAAACTGTACTCCACGCCGGGAATTTCCGATACCGGCTTGCCAAGATTGATAGTCGCTGTAAATGTAGGGATTCCTTCATTCTGCTCAAATGTCAGGGTCGGTTCATCCGGCGCTTCCTGTTCGAGCTGTTCGAATTTTATCGGAAGGGCTCCTGGAGTGCTTGGCGCTATATTCGCATATTTTTCAGGCTCGGCAGATGGTGCGACTCCATCTGGCCATACAGCTTTTGTGCGGACATAGAACATATGCTCGTCTCCGGGCTTAATCCCTTCGAAATCCGGCGAGTCCTGCCATTTCCCCTCAGTGCCAATCTTATATTCATATTGAATCTTATGGCCGAACTGCGGCTCGGTGATAGGGTCTTTGACCAGTGCTGTATATTCAAAAAATTCATAGTTTTTGTCAGCCCTATACATATTTTCGTTACGCCCTACAAGTTCGGGGATGACGCCAAGAGAAGCAGTGCTGATTACGACATTCTTGTCTCCTTTGAGCTCGAATCTGTATTGGCCATTCTCATCTTCTTTGAGTGTGTAATTGCTGCTCTGTGTGCCAAAGAATTTTGCGTTTACATCTGCTGCATTAAAGAAAAGTTCTTTATAAGAACCTATGTCTGCTCTTGCAATTGTAGCGGTTAAAACGGGAGATGCATCTGTGGCCTCCGGTTTGATTGAAATATCGTCTGAACTGAGGATATCATTCTCTCGGATCTCAGCCGCTTCAATCTCTACAACATTTGTACCGTTATATGTTCTGCTCTTTGCCGTTACATCCTGAAGATCAATCTTCTTTTTCTTAATCTCAAAGGAATGAGTGACCGTGCCACCATAGTTCGTAATACCTTCAAGAGTTATGTTGACAGTACCAGCGTTGGTGAAGTCGGCTTTTGTCTTATCATCCGTCTCTTCAAAATTTGTGCCGGAATATTTTACAGTATAATCTGTGCCAAGTGTGAGGTTTTTGTTGTCATACGTCAATTTGACCTCGACATTTTTAGCGTTTGTGTCATAAACGATGTCGTCTTCCTGATCGTCCAGAATGTCCTCTCCGTCAACAGTGATGGATATTTTGGCTTCCTCTGCTGTAATTGAAGCAGGAAGGATGGTAAAAGTACCTTCAGTACTCCCGGTGAAATTACCGTTGGCGGTTCCCGTGAATACAATTTTATATTCGCCAGCGTTCGTGAAGCCTGTCACGTCTGTTCCATCATCAGATGTCATAGTGTAATCCTTGCCATATTCGAAAGTAATAGGCGCGCCTGTATAGGTTGCAGATATGTCAGGGACAAGCGGTTGGCCTGTATACGTTTTAGCCGGAATTATAATCCGAAAATCATTCGTTTCACTTTTTAATGGCCTCTGAGCGATCTTAACCGGATCAAGGACAACTTTGCGGCCTTCTTTTTCATAAGTTACTACATAATTGCCAGCGTTTATAAACTGAACCTCCTTGCCGTCTTTCTCAATCTTCCGGCTCCAGCCGTTCAGGCTTTCCACATCGTAATTGCCTCTTTTACTATTTGCATAGAGAAGGTCATTGGTCAGGTCTCTGCCAGTATATGGCAGGGAACGGAAGTCTTTAACATGAGTTATGGGATCTTCCAGTTTGAAATCTTCTGCCGTCAGAGCGACCTTCATTAAAATTCCATTGTCGGTCAGGTTCGAGATATCTGTTGAAGTGAGAGAAGTATTGTCCGGGTTAAAAATAATACTTCCCTTTCCAGCAAATACCAGCTCCCCTGTACTACCTGTATTGCAGGATGCGTTCCAGTCGTCTTTCTGCTCAGGGAGAGTAAGGGCGCTTCCGTCTAATATAGTGATTTTCTCTACCGTATTCTCCCAGTCTATGCCTCCAGAATTCTTGTCTTGTAGTACGACATCGCCATAAACGGTAAGCTGTGTGTCGTTAATAAGATCGCTGACAAGGGTATTTAAGTTTGCGGTATTGCCGTATATGCTGCCCTTCACGATGCTAAAATGTCCTGTATCGGAAGTGACAGTAGCGCCTTGAATAGCTTTTCCGTGATTTATGCCGTTACCAGAAGGCTCTGTGGAAATGACTCCTCCATTGATGACGATCTCTCCACTAGGCTTATTCGTGCCAATACCGGGGAAGTTGTCGCCCCGCCCGGTTGCTTTAATGTGCCCGCCATTGATGATGATCTTGCCAATCTCCTTCGTGTTTTCAGAAGAGTCCCCGCCGATACCGGCAGCCCCTACAGCATCAGAGCCGGTGTATGTGGTCGCGAGAAGCTCGGCGTTCGGATCATCTTTACTTGCGGAAATCTCCAGTGTGGCGCCTTTAGGAACCATGATGCCGGCCGTATTCTTCCCGCCTACGACAGAATTCTTACCTTCTAATACCAGATGGACAGTAGCGTTGGTTCCGAGGCGGACAGCTTCTGTATCCTGTCCGGCAGACGCCTGTGATTTATTGATTGTGACATCTTTGAAATTAAGAGTGTGTGTTCCGCTTTCAACATAAATTTTTCCTTGGGTTCCAGTGAACGTATGACCGGTACAACCTTCGTTGCACGGCTTGCCGTTGTCGCCTAAACTGTTCTCTGTTATGCTGCCTGTTCCACCATTAAACAAAGAACCGGCCAGCGCCGTCCCGGGTATCAATAATGATGCGGCTAATGTAGCCGCGGCCATTGTTAATAATCTTCTTTTCTTCATCATGCCACCGCTTCCTTCATTTAAAAATTGTATAATGTTAAATTTTAAATATAATTATATATTTATATCGTACAAACGTTGCAATATATTAAGGGTATCACGTAAAAGATTTAAAAGAAATGTAAACTGAGGGTATGCTTATCTGATGGTTAGTAGGATTCTTTATATATTATAATACATATGTATTAAAACGTTGGAATTGAGAGTAGGGATGGACAAGAAAACATAATATAGTACAAATGTATTAGACTTAGGCGTGTTATAAAGAGTTTATTGCTGGGAAAAGGGATTTGGATATGGAAGTAAAGAGCGGACAGCAGGAAATGCCTGCACTTCAAGATGAAATGTAGGCATTTCCTCGTTTGCTTTAAGATATTTTACCTGTATAGGGCTGTCCGCAAGGTAGGAGAGTGATTACTCGGCTTCCGGCTTCTCTGCCTTCTTAGTTAATAGTTCTATAGCGTCCTTCATAATCTGCGGGAACGGGATTCCCATGACTCCCAGATTCTCGATAATTGAGATCCCTTCGTTGGCGATAAACGCAATGATTACCGCCGTCCGTATGTATGATACTCCGATCGTCACGTCCAGCCGGTTGGCGATCAGGATGATCAATAGATACGTTCCTTTTTTACAAAGCCCTTTCCATGCCGACCAGCTGCTTAACGCCCCGGTCTCTGATTTATTGCTTTTCTTCCAAAATGCGGCGATCGCCAGCCCCAGGAGAAAATCTGTCCCCATGAACCAGAGGAGCGTCGTCAGATCTTCTGACCAGCCGCCAAGAGCGGCCACCAGCGCCCCGAGCAGCCCTCCGGATATGCTTATTACAAGCATTTTTAAATGATTTAATTGTTCCATATTGTCTGTAACCTCCGTTTCTTTTTGTTCTATAAGTGGAATAACACCTTCACGACATTGTCCGCTACTCGCTCAATGACTTTCCAAGATCCCCTGGCCGTTCTTCTCTGTGACAACGTGGCGATCCCGTTGTTGCATTTACAGAACTTGCCTGGTATGCATGTGCCGTCGTCACGGACCGCAATAACGCCCAGCATTCCAACGTAATCCCACTCAGGCCTGTCCTTTCGCTCTACATATTTCCGCTCCGGGTCGTAGTCTTTCACCTGCCTTGGGATGTGTATGATCTCATCCGTCTCTTCCATAACAGGATCTCCGTTCTCATCGGTAATGACTTTTCCCTGCTCATCATGTTTGACCTCTTTATTGAATGCTTTGTCGTAGATTACACGGTTGAACGCATCCCGCTCAAACCTATGTAGCCAGTCCTCATCGCCTGAGCCTACTACGGACGGCGCGCCGGATATGATCCCATCAACAGAATCTCCTGAGCCTGCGATCCGGATCTTCTGGTTATCGCATGTCACGAAATATCCTATCCTGTCCTCATTATCGGGGTTACCATCCTCCCATTCATAGATGAACTCTGCATAGTCCGCCCCGCTGGAATTATAGGCTCCTTTTCCATAAACGCTTCCAGTTTGCGTCACGCGGAATGCGTTCACAGGGTCTGCGGCCTGACTTACAGGAGCCCCTCCGATAATAAGATAACCATCTGAATCCGGTTTGTTTTTGCTTCCTATGGCCATTTGACAAACTTTCGAGGCTGTCGTATTGAGTCCTCCTGCATGGGAATAAGAGGCAGATGCTGTCGTGCCATTTCCTTCTGCATGGGCATTATAGCCAGATGCCGTCGTGCTATGTCCTTCTGCGTGCGAAACGTCCTCTGAAGCCGTCGTGCTATATCCTTCTGTGTGGGAATAAGAGCCAGATGCCGTCGTGTTATATCCTTCTGTGTGGGAGTAAGAGCCAGATGCCGTCGTGCTATATCCTTCTGCGTGGGAATAAGAGCCAGTTGCTTTTGTCAATCCTCCACCTTCTATGTGTGATTTTGTTCCTGATGCATTACTATTCGATAACCCATTAAACGCTTCTCCCTCACTATTTTTATTCTTTGTACCCACAACCACGCCTCCGCTATTTTGAACCGCCTTGACTGTTCTATTTTCTATATATTCTAATCTGTTATTGGTTGTACTTACCAATAGGCTTGTTATTCCGCTTCCCGCCGTGCCCGGCGCTGCCAGCACGTCCCACATGCCGTCTGCGGTATAGTAGGCGTTGCTCCCGGCTCCATACTGGATGCCGCCGCCGTCTTTGAACCGATCGTCGGAAGTGAATGCATTGTTGATGTTGTACATGTACCCTGCGCCTACAGCGACAGTGTTCAGCTCCTCGAAGGTGACTGTCCCCATCGGGAGAAGGCCGCCCTGCAGCCCTTCGGACAGACGCCGGGACTGTTCGTAATAATATTTGGAGTTGTCAGTGCCGTCGCCCTCCCGGGCTTCTCCGTCTGTTCCCACCGCATAGCTTCTCGCGAGCAGCGCATGTTCTTCGGACGATCTGGCGCTTCGTGCGGCGTCAGCCGCGCTGCCTGCCGCCTCCTCTGTCTTTCCTGTGATGGAGGCCGCGCTGTTTGTCGCCTCCCCTGCCTTTTCTGCCGCGTTGGTTGCGCTTGCCTGGGCGCGCTCTGCCGCTGCGGCCGCAGTTCTGGCGTTTTCTTCTGACGCCGCCACCGCTTCTTCGGATTCTCCGTTCACCTTCTCTGCCAGGGATATCATGCTGCTTCGGACCTCCTGGCCGTATATGGCTTCCCGGAATGCTTCTATCTCTCTGCTTATATCTGCCATCTTCTTTACCTTCCTTTCTCGGATGCTTCCCACTCTTCCCGGCCTTGTGCATATTCTTTACTGGCTACCATGCTGATGCCGGCGAGATATTCTCCTACGATCATTTCCAGCAGGAACGGCGGCAGCTCGCTCTCTGCCACGGTACGCTGCAATCCTTCTTTAAAGTCCTCGATCCTCACCGTCAGCGGCCGTATTTTGTTCGTTTCCATTGTCTCTTCCTGCATACTCATCCGTCTCTCCTTTCCAGCTTGTCGCCTCATACTTCTTATTATCCCTCGCTGGCTTTGGCTTGTCGCCTTCTGAAATCTTTAATATATCCTCCATTCCTTCCTCCTATCTTGGCGCGGCCGTGATGATCCCATTCGCTACATCGATCGTGCTGTATGTCCATCCGATCGTGCCGTCTCCGTTACTTCTTACTTCCGTCACGATAGGTATCGTCCCGGTCCATCCCTTGATCCCACCGGAAGATATCCCTTCCAGCCGTGCGTTGCGTATTGTATAGTTGTGCATGTCAAGGTCGCACCCCGCATGCAGCCCCAGAGTTGAGTATATGCTGTTCTCTCTGGAAAATGTAAGAATTGGGTAATACCCGTCGTCATTGGCTGTCCTCTTGCGAGCCCATGCCATATACTTGCCGTTAAACTCCAGGTCGAATACGAGCCCTTTGTGAGCCTCATTGGACTTCCACTGGTTTGTCCCTATCTTCCCAATGTAGTAGCCGTCCCTGTAGAAATGGTTCCCGTTTTGGTCAAAGACTACCCGCTTCTTGCTGTCTGACACTCCGTCGTCATAGATAGAGATCATCCCTGGATTGATCTGCACATACCGGCTGTTATTGTTGAACCCGAATATGACCTTGTCGTAGTACTGCTGGACATAGGAGCCCAGCTCGTTATAGGACACCTTCGATTCGATCAGCTTGGACGTCACTTTGAGCGACGAGGCAAGCTCTGTCTCTTTTCCGACGGCCCGCCGCGTCTCTGCGCTTATGGAGTCCTCTGCTACCTTGAACTGAGTCCTTATGGCATCGTCCACAGAGGAGAGGTATTCCACGGACAGCTTCTCTGCGTCGATAGAGCCTGCCTTAATGAACTCGCCCAGCAGCACGCCGTCAATCGTCCAGGCGTTCTTGTAGGGCCCGTCGAAGCCGTTCCGGGAGAAGCCGATACCGTTCATGTTCACCTGCATTACCAACGATGCCGCCTCTTTGCTGGGCGCATTCATGTACAGATCCCGAAGCCACCGCCCGTCTTCATCGTATTCCGATACTTTGTAGCCGCCTTTTGATCCGGTCATCATCTGTGTAGCGTTGTCGATGGCGGACTGGAGCCATGCGGTAGTCTGGCGCACAGACTCCAGCCGCGTCCCCAGAACTTTGCCCGCATTGTTCGTCTGCCTGGACAATGTCCTTGCAGCCCGGTCGCCCAGGGACAATGCATTGTCTTTCGGGCTGTGGAGATGGATGGACATCTCCTGCACAGGGAACGTCCGATCCATCCCATAGGGCTTCGCAGTAGCCCTGACAGTGTCGCCCAGCGCAAAGGCTTCGAAGTCGCTGTCCAGGACGGACAGATCGACGGCCGTAAGCTCCAGCGTCATCATCTCATACTGGTTATCGGTCAGCCATTCCTGCCCCTTTCTTTTCAAGTCTGCGGGAAGGGCCACGTCGTCCCAGCTGACGACTTTCTTTACCCAGCCGAACCTTTCGACGGCTTCGGGGATATGTATATAATCCAGCCCGCTATTTACAGAGGCGATATCTACATGATATTCTAATCCTTCTATGTCGCCGCCCTCCTCGATCCTGGCTCCCAGAGGGATTACAGCGGTAGCGATGTCCGAGGAATCCAGGTCTTCCGAATAATCCAGCAGGTTTATGCCGAATTCGATAGGCTGGCCGCAGTACTTCCCATAATCCGGCAGATTTACATAATCCAGATACCGTACTTCTCCGGCTTTTCGTACCCGCAAGTACCCGCCAAGCCTGTCCACCAGCTTCTCGCGTATGGCGTCGAGTGTAGTCTCGCGATCCGTATATCTGGAGATCCTGTCGTTGCTGTTATGTACTGTGACGATCCCTATGTAGAACTTCTTCCGATCCTCAACCTGGGAATTGTGTACGTTCAGCAAGGACTCCAACATCTGCCGGGGCGACAGGTCGCGGTACTCCCGCTGGGGCTGTATGGAGTCAAAGAGGAAGCTAAGCTCCCCGACCGCATATACGCTTTTCATATTGTTGAAGTCCTTCTTGCATTCCCGGACTTCCCCGCAGAAGATCTCTTTCCCGTCCTTCAATACGCGTATCATAGAGGAGCGGTTTAAGATCTTGTCAAATTCCGGGTTGTCAGGGGAGATGTTGAATTCCAGCGAGCCGGCGTCGTTTAAGGCCATGTTTAAGACGGGATCCTGGATGTGGCTTACATTGTCGCCCGGATAGTCCAATATCCTCCCGTTATGATAAACTTCGTACATTATAAGCTCCCCCTCCTATACTCGATCGTTACCGTTCCCGAACCGCGAAGTTCAAGGACGATCTCTTCATTTCCCCCGAGCAATATTTGTGGGAAGCGATTCTCCCCATTGGCAAGGGTGAAAGTCTGATCTTTATATTTCAAAGTCAGCCCTCTCGGGGCGTCAGACACCGTAAATGTGGGGACGGCGTCCATATAGCCTCTCGGGATCCTTACGAGTTTGGAGCCGGAGACCGTCAGCTGTCCGATATAGGCGATCACACCGGAAATGAACGAAAAAGGATCCCACAGCCAGGGGTCGTTCACTCCCCGGACTTCGTATTTGTACGGCTGCGCCATAGGGATTGAGAGGGTGAATGTCCCAAGCTCCCTGACGCGGTCAAAATCGGAAATGTGGGCTCGTCCTTCGTAATAGTGGGCTTTATCGTTATCAAAAGTAATCCTGACGACACGTCCCTCTATCCGGTTCCGAAAATCTGAGATCACCCCGTCCCAGTGAGTCCGCCCTCGGATCCCGCCCAGTTCGACGGTGATCTCCCGGTGCGTGAACACGGGACGCCCGGACACGGCTTCGCTCATGTCGAGGAACCCGGAGCTTCCGGGGATATTGACATAGCTTGTCTCCTGTTCGGGATCCCCGATACAATTATTGTTCCCGATCGCGAGCCCCCACGACTTCAGGCTGTGGTACTGTTCTCCTGTGGAGGCTACTGTAATGCTTATCCCATTTGTTCTTATATCGCTCATCTCTTCAGCTCCCTTGCAGAAATCTTACCTAATGCCGCGTTCATGCTTGGGGCGGTAGCTCCCACAAGCGCGCCTGTATCTAATCTCAGCTCCATGCCATGGGCGAGGTACGGCAAGTATTGTTTTAATACGGACAACATTTCTCCTGAATCCGAATATCCCGGCGCCAGCATACCTGCCCCATTTACGCCAAGGCGCATGCCTTCTGCCACATTCTGGACGGAAGCCGTGACAAGATGGGCGTTCCTCTGGATCCCGCTGGCCAGTCCCTCCATGAAATCCGGCATCCACTTTTCGTATTCGTGGAGAGGCCCTTTATCCGGCCTTGAGAAATGCAGGAATTCGCTGATCTTGCCTGCGATGCCTTTTACAGCGCCGATCACAGAGCCGACTTTTGACTGGATCCCGCTTACGAGCCCTCCGATGAAATCGGCTCCCCATGTCCACGCTTTTGCTATGAGATCTGATATAGCGCCCCATATATTGCCGATAATGTTCCCGATCGTCTCTGCGACGCTTTGGGCGACAGAGCCCATCCCGCTCCATATACTTGCGAAGAGGCCGCTTATCCAGCTCCACACAGACTGTGCCGTGGACGATATGCTTTCCCACAGGCCGGCCAGCAAGCTGCATAGCCCATTCCATATACTTTGGGCGTTGGAACAGATATCATTCCACAGCCCTGCGAGGGAATCACAGAGCCATGTCCATGTGGATTGCGCCTTGGAGGAGATATTATCCCACGCCCCTGCGAGGAAATCGCAGAGCCATGTCCATGTGGATTGCGCCTTGGAAGAGATCCAGTCCCAGAAGGCTGACAGGGAATCTTTAATCCCGTTCCACAGCGCTATGACGCCGTCCCGGAACCACTCGCAATTGTTCCAGAGATAAAGGATCGCCGCTATAATGGCGGTTATGATCGCGATGACCGGATGTGCGGCGATTAGGGAGAACAGCCCCATAACGACCGTTTTTATCCCTCCGAATACAGTCCCTGCGACAGTGCCTAGCGCGCTGAACACAGCGCCGAGGCCGCTGCTCGTGGACAATAGCCCTGCCAGCGCCGACACTCCGCTGGCTATCCCTGCGATGCCGTTCAGCAGAGGAGCCAGTGCAGCTACGATCCCCAGGATCGACAGGATCATAATCTGTGCAGCCGGGGACAAATTGTTGAATTTCTGGAGCATGTCTCCTAAAAATTGTGTGACTAGCGTGAGGATCGGAGTGATCACTTCTGCGAATTCTACCATGGCCTCCTGGAAGCTCTGGTTTGCCTCTTTGTGCTCCACTAAGGCCTGGTTGTTCTGTTTCCAGCTGTTGTATGTATCTGCCAGTCCCGTACTGGCTAACGTCTGCAGCGCATAATTCTGCCGTTCTGCGTCTGTCGCGCACTGTGCGAGCCCTTGTGCGAACAGGCCTGCGCTGATGCCAAGATCGTCCAGCAGCTGTGCGAACTGCCCTGTGGCGATGCCTGTCTTTAAAGTCTCCTGCATGGACGCCGCCAACGACCCGATATTCATCGTGTCCGGGAATCTTAAGCACGCGCCGGACAGGTTCTCCACCGCTTGTTGCAGGCTGCTCTCTGTGAACCCTGCCTGTAAGAGCCTGGACGTAGCCTCGATAGACGAATCCGTGTCGTCGCACACTACAGTGAAAGCATTGAACGCTTCGCGGGCCGCGTCCACCCCTGCGCCGCTTTCGCGCGCATTCTGGTCGAGCTTAGACAGAGCGGATCTCAATCCCTCAGTTTTTGAGACCGCGTCCACTGCCTTCTCCACGAATTCGGCCGCCGAGTTGGACAGAGGCTTGACCGCGTTGGCGGCGTTCTGCGATGCGGCTGCGAACGTCCCCGCTGACGCGGATATCTGTGCCATGGCAGAATTGCCGCTTCCCACGGTGCATTGCAGCTCCTCAAGGCTTTGTTCGGTCTCAAGGATCTCCCTTTGCAGGGCATCGTATTTCTCCTTTCCCAGGTCTCCGGCTTCAAGCTGTTTCTTTGCCTGCCTGTCAGCCTCTTTGAGCGCCTCAAGCTTTATCGTCGTCTCTTCGATCTGCTGCTGGAGCAAATGATATTTCTGCGCCAGCAGCTCTGTATTGGACGGGTCAAGCTTCAGCAGCTTATTTATATCGTCGATTTCTTTTGTTGTTGTGCTTGCCATCTATACACCTCCTGGTATTTATTTTTATGATATTGGGGTCAGATGCTACGGATTGTTCCGCGCTTTGTGCTCTCACAATCCTAAAAACATTCGAAATCCGCCCTGATCGGGCTACTTTCTCATGTTTTACGGGTCCCAAAGCCATGCTTTTTCATGCAAGCATGAAACGCATGGCCTTTTGACCCTAGCGTCATTCTATAAAGCATCTATATCCGCCTGGTTCCCAATGGCCGGATATTCATAGCTGTCGTTTTTCAGCTCGATGAACATGTCGTTTACGAGCCCGATCGTGAGAAGCTCCAGCTCGGAAATAGAAATACCGCATTGTACACACCGGAGCATGAACAATGCGGTATTGACTTCTCTATCTATTTCCCGGTCCCTTTTTTTGCCTTGGACATCTGCTCCGTATTCAGATTCCACAGCTCTAACAGTTCTGGTAGAACGATAAAAATATCAAACACATCAAATTGCTCAAGCCATTTCTCAACGTCCCTGGGCTGGGACGGATCTCCATGCAGATGCATGATGTAGGCGATGTTCTCAAAAAGCTCCAGGAAGTCGGGAGAGAAATTCACATCTGCTTCCTCTGGCCCGTCCGCCTTTGCCCGTTTGTCCATTCCGTCGCTCAGCCTTTTTAAGTCCACAAAGATGTCGCGGCGGAATCGGAGCCTGTACATTCTGGGCACTGCCGCCGAGCTTTTAAAAGTACACGGTATGCCGCTGATCTCGATTGTCTTTGACACGGCCATAGCCAATCCTCCTTTTCATACTTTTGATTTTCCGGTTTTCCAAAGGACGGTTAAGGCGTCGCTGGCTGGGATGCCGGATCTCCCGGGATGTACACTTCTTCGTACCATTTGTCGAACACTTCGCCCGTTGTCTCATCCGTCGTCTTGGCCCGGATATTCCCGTTCTCGTCGCCCGCGCAGGACACTGTGATCGTGTCGGTCGACGGCTCTTTCGTGTCCTCGGTGGTAGCGGATTCTGTGCTTGGCCTTGTGGCGCTGCAGTTATAGAACCAGAAGCGGGTCGTCTTGACGTCCCCGTCGATGTCGAATCCGAGCGCAAACTGTGACGTGCCGGAATATGCGTTTTCAATCATGACGCTTTTTGCGTCTAATTTCTCGTTCAGGATCTCCTTTCGGATCTCATCTGTGATGAGGGCCACTTCCAGATCTCCCTCGTATCCGCCGTTTGATGAAGATACATAATACTTGATTCCGTCTGCATAGAACGGCTCTAATTCTCCCTGTGCCTCCAGGCTGATCGATACGGCGCCCGGCAGCTTGATCGGGGCGTCGTACGCTCCGTCTTCATTTTTCTTTGCAAAATGCACATTTTTAATATTGAACTTTACTTTATTGTTAGCCAATGTTCAAACCTCCATTTCATACACGATCTGAAAACGTTTTTCGCTTTCGATATAGTTTTCTTGTTTCTTCCAGAATATCCCCGAGAGCGCCGCTTCTACCAGGCTCTCATATTCTGGCTGCTTTGTTTCGGTGTACAGCTCGACCGCCACGCGGTCCGTTTTATGATAGACCAGCCCATCTGCGGAAAAATTGTTTGAATTCCGGTACCGATAGCAGATGAATGGCGGCGCTGGAGCCGTGCCTTCCGGGAAAGCAAAGTAAGATACCGGGAGTCCGGTCGATTCCAGCAATGCTGTAAGCTCTCTCTGTGTCATCTTCTTAGCCTCACTTTCATTTATTCCCGCGAGCGATGGGCCAGGCAGCCGCGCTTGCGCGGATATTTGGCGAATGCCGCGAGGTATTTGACTTGATTGCTTCACAATCTTTTGCCGTTCGGATGCTGCAGCGTCCTCTCAGGCGGGGAGTGCGCGCATGCGGGGCTCTTAAAAAGCCTCGCTCCCTGAGAAAAGCCGGCCGTCGCTCTTCTCAATCCACACTATAACGCTTTTTAAGCGAACATTACCGAACATTTATGAAAATTTTTCAAAAACTTTTTATGTTGCTTCCAGCGCGCGATTTCGGCATGATACGATGTCAGAGAAAAAAAGGGGGACTTTCAAATTGTGACTGACAGATTGCACAAATTGTATTCCTCTTTGTTCCGCGCTCCGAATCTAAGAGCTTCTAAATGTTCTGAGGGTAGGCAATGTTATACGGACGTAACCGCCCTCTATGCGCCGTCCATGGCGCAGGTCGGGCTTTCGTCGGCATCCGTGCCGACGAATTTCTGGAAACATTCAGAACATTAAGATGCTCTAAGATTCTTTACAGTCACAAATCAGAATACAATTTGTGCAATCTGTCAATGCCAGTTTTGAAAAGTTCTTTTTGCTCCCAGTACCTTTGTGAGCTGAGGGCAGTATAATATACGGATAGGATATTGGATAATACACTTGTATTACGGCGCCGGGCTTGTTATAATAGCCTTGATCATACTTTAGGAGGAAACTCATATGGCAGTAAAGAGCAGTCAGCAGAAGATGCGTGAGATTGAATATGCGGCGATAGCGTTGATCAGCGGGGAGGGGATAAATGCGGCCAGCTTCCGCAAAGTAGCGGCGGCATCGGGCTATTCCCTCGGATCCGTCCAGAATTTCTTCCCTTCGCAGCAGGAATTATTTCTTGGCATTATGGACTATATCGTAAGCGCCGAGCGGCAGTGGGCGTCAGAATCCGGCCTGTTTGAAGGGGGTATGCGGGCAGAAGACTTCTTTCTGTATTCGGAGCAGATGCTCCCCTTCCATGAAGAGCGCATGCACCAGCTGCGGGCGTGGGATGCCCTTGTGAGGCTTGGAAGCGTTGATGCTTCTATAAAGAAAAAGGCGGAAGATCTGCTCTCTGAAAATTATGAGATTATGGAGACCGTTTTCGAGTTCATGAAGGCCGACGGCATTTTCCGAAAAGATCTGAACACGTCCTATGCGGCGGGGATCTATTATACCTTCCTCGAAGGGCTTGGGAGGCACGCCATGATCCTTGGACGGAAGTATAGCGAGGAAAAAATGAAGAAGATAGTGCGAGAATTCGTACAAAACAATTTTATGGAAAAGAGTCGGTAGGATTAAAAAAGATATTGGGAAATGGAGCAGCTTATATTTAGATTTGTTCCGAGTTATGAATCTAAGAGTGTCTAAATGTTCTGGCAAAAGGCGATGTGTACGGACGCAACCGCCCTCTATGCGCCGTCCATGGCGCAGATCGGGCTTCCGTCGGCGTCCATGCCGACGAATTGCTGGGAGCTTTCAGAACATTAAGACGCTCTAAGATTCTCCACAGTCACAAATCCGAATATAAGTTCCTCCATTTGCCAGATGCAATTTTGAAACTTCTCTTTTGTCCATACCTTCAATGTACAAGGCAAGATTCGGGGAGAGTGAAAAAGATTTCTTTCTATAATAGTAAGAATAGCAAGACTCTGAAAAAAACTGTCAGGATGGAAGGCAGGAATGAAGTGACGATCGCGAGGCTTTCGAAAGGAGGTCCGTGCTAATTTCCGCCACCGAGCGAATTGTCTGAGCCGAAGGCGAGTTTTCGCGAATGGCGGATAATAAATGCACGGACCGAGTAGAAAACGAAGCGTGCCACAAATCCTGCCTTTCCTCCTGACAGCGTTAGACAGACCTGTATAAAACCTTAAAAAACAAGGTAGATGTTTCCTTTTTACGCAACTTATGATATACTTGGTTACAAATACGGCAAGGCAGCAGACAATAAGGACAAGGAGCATGGAAGTTATGAAGAGAGTGTTGTTGAAGCTAAGCGGGGAGGCGCTCGCCGGAGAGAAGAGGACGGGCTTTGACGAGGCGACCTGCCTGGAGGTGGCAAGACAGGTGAAGCGTCTTGCAGACGATGGGATCCAGGTGGCGATCGTGACAGGAGGAGGTAATTTCTGGCGGGGGAGGACGAGCGAGACGATAGACCGGGTGAAGGCGGATCAGATCGGGATGCTGGCCACAGTCATGAACTGTATCTATGTGTCCGACATCTTCCGTCATGTGGGCATGAAGACAGAGATATTCACCCCTTTCGTATGCGGTGCGTTTACGACATTGTTCTCCAAGGACAGAGCAGTGGAGGCATTGGAGGCGGGAAAGGTGATTTTTTTTGCAGGGGGGACGGGACATCCGTATTTTTCGACCGATACGGGAGCCGTGCTGCGTGCTGTTGAGATCGAGGCGGACGCGATGCTTCTTGCGAAAGCCATCGACGGCATTTACGACAGTGATCCGAAGCTGGATCCCCAGGCGAAGAAATATGAACAGATCTCGATCCAGGAAGTGATTGATAAGAAGCTGATGGCGGTAGATCTGGCCGCTTCCATCCTCTGTCTGGAGAACAAGATGCCGATGCTTGTGTTCGGGCTGAACGAAGAGAACAGTATTATAGAGACGATGACAGGAACATTTACAGGAACGAAAGTGACTGTGGGATAAGGAGGACATATACTATGAATGAGAGGCTTGAGACATACGAGTCAAAGATGAAGAAGACGCTGGCGAACCTTGACGGGGAGCTTGGCACGATCCGCGCGGGGCGGGCGAACCCGAACGTGCTGAACAGGATCATGGTTGATTATTATGGGACGCCTTCGCCGATCCAGCAGGTGGCGAACGTGTCCGTACCGGAGCCGCGCATGATCCAGATCCAGCCGTGGGAGAGGACGATGGTGAAGGTCATTGAGAAGGCGATCCAGGTGTCGGATCTCGGGATTAACCCGACCAACGATGGTTCGGTCATCCGTCTTGTGTTCCCGGAGCTTACGGAGGAACGGAGAAAAGAGCTTGTAAAGGATGTTAAGAAGAAAGGCGAGGCCGCTAAAGTGGCAGTACGCAATATCCGCCGCGACGGCAACGACGCGTTTAAGAAGCTCAAAGGCTCTGAAGTGTCGGAGGACGAGATTAAAGATTTATGCGACGAGCTGCAGAAGATGACGGATAAATATATTAAAGAAGTGGATGAAGCGGTGGAAGCGAAATCAAAAGAGGTCATGACCGTATAAGATTTTTTACTTATTTTAAGATTTGCAAGATTTGTGAGATCTGCGAGACGTATGGCGGGGACAGCCCCTTTAATAGAAGCGGGGGCTGTCCTTGTTTGAATGTGCCGGGGAGGTAAGATAAGAATGAAGATTCCGCAGCATATTGCGATTATTTTAGATGGGAACGGGCGATGGGCGAAGGCGAAAGGGATGCCCCGCAATTACGGGCACGCGCAAGGGAGCAAGAATGTGGAGCGCATCTGTGAGGACGCTTACCGTATGGGAGTGAAATATCTGACGGTATATGCCTTTTCTACCGAGAACTGGAGCCGTCCGTCAGAAGAGGTGGACGCGCTTATGAAGCTTCTGCGTAATTATATGAAGACTTGTCTTAAGACGGCGGCGAAGAATGATATGAAGATCAGGGTCATCGGGGATATCACAGGGCTTGACGCGGATATCCGCGCCCGGATCGAAGAGCTGGAGGAAGCGACGAAGAATAATGGAGGACTGAATTTCCAGATCGCCATCAATTACGGGAGCAGGGACGAGATCGTCCGGGCAGTGAGACGTCTGGCAAAAGACGTGCGGGAAGAGAAGATTTCCCTGTCCGAGATAGACGAAGCGTGTATAGAAGGGTATCTTGATACACATGATATACCCGACCCGGATCTTTTGATCCGTACGAGCGGAGAGCAGAGGCTTTCGAATTATCTTCTCTGGCAGCTTGCTTATACGGAGTTCTATTTTACAGATGTCCCGTGGCCGGATTTTACGAAAGAGGAGCTTATGAAAGCCATTTCAGAATATAATGAGAGAGAAAGGCGCTTCGGAGGCGTGAAGGAGGGGCTTAAAGATGTTTAAGACAAGGCTGATAAGTGGGATCGGGCTGGTGGCGGCTCTGATAGCCATCGTAGGGTACGGCGGCTATGTTCTTCTTGGGACACTGGCAGTTCTAAGCCTGATCGGGCTTCGGGAGCTGTATAAAGCAACAGGTGCGGAGAAAGGACTGGGAGCTGTCGGGTATTTGTTCGCTATAGGCTGGTATGCCCTTTTGATGCTCGGGCGTATGGAGTATGCCCTGCCTTTGCTGCTTCTGTTCCTTGTCGTGGTGATGGCGGCCTATGTGTTCGGTTTTCCGGCATTCCGCTCGGAACAGGTGACAATGGTGTTCTTTGGGCTGTTCTATGTGGCGGTGATGCTTTCTTATGTATATCAGACAAGAGAGCTGCCCGGCGGCGGGACCGTCGTATGGCTTATATTTTTAAGCTCCTGGGGCTGCGATACATGTGCGTATTGTGTGGGGATGCTCTTTGGAAAGCATAAGATGGCGCCGAGATTAAGCCCGAAGAAATCCGTGGAAGGCGGTGTCGGCGGTGTTCTTGGAGCAGCGCTTCTTGGCGCTTTGTTCGCGGCGGCCATGTATGGGTGGAACGGCGCGGATGCCGATCCGATCCATTATGCCATTATATGCGGCGTGGGCGGTATGATCTCCCAGGTGGGGGATCTGGCGGCGTCCGCTATTAAGCGGAACCATGATATTAAAGATTACGGGAAGCTGATCCCCGGGCACGGGGGAGTGCTGGATCGGTTCGACAGCGTGATATTTACGGCTCCGGTCATTTATTATCTTGCGGCATTTTTGGCAGGGGTGTTATAAGAGCCTCTGGATGAACATAGAGTATAAGCGAGGGAATTATGAGAAAAATAGCGATATTAGGATCTACAGGCTCTATTGGCACACAGACGCTGGAAGTGGCCAGGGAGAATAGAGATGTAGAAGTGCTGGGGCTTGCGGCGGGGAATAACATTTCGCTTCTGGAAGAGCAGATAAGGGAATTTAAGCCGAGGCTTGCCGCCGTCTGGGATGAGGATCGTGCAAAGGATCTTCGCGCCCGCGTGGCGGATGTGGATGTGAAGATCGTATGTGGGATGGAAGGGCTGCTCGAAGTCTCGTCCATGGAGGGGACGGAGACGCTTGTGACGGCTATCGTGGGGATGATCGGGATCCGCCCTACCATCGAGGCGATCAAGGCGGGGAAGGATATTGCCCTTGCAAATAAGGAGACGCTTGTAACGGCAGGGCATATTATTATGCCCCTTGCAAAAGCACATCAAGTGTCCATCCTGCCTGTGGACAGCGAGCACAGCGCCATTTTCCAATGTATGCAGGGCAATGAAGGGAAAGCGGTGGAGAAGATACTGCTCACAGCTTCCGGCGGGCCGTTCCGCGGAAAGAAAGAAGAAGATCTGCTTGATATCCGCGTGGAGGACGCATTGAAACATCCGAACTGGGCTATGGGCCAGAAGATTACGATCGATTCTTCTACTATGGTGAATAAAGGGTTGGAAGTAATTGAAGCGAAATGGCTTTTTGACGTAGATGTAGATAAGGTGCAGGTGGTCGTCCAGCCCCAGAGCATCATCCATTCTATGGTGGAGTATGTGGACGGCGCCGTCGTGGCGCAGCTTGGGACGCCGGATATGAAGCTGCCGATCCAGTATGCGCTGTACTATCCGAAGAGGAGATATCTGCCGGGAGAGCGGCTTGATTTCTGGAGCCTTGGAAGGCTGGATTTCGAGAAGCCGGACATGGATACATTCTACTGTCTGGAGCTTGCCTACCGGGCGGGAAGAGAGGGCGGGACGCTCCCCACTGTGTTCAATGCCGCAAACGAGCTGGCAGTGCAGAAATTCCTTGACAGAGAGATTAAATATCTGGAGATCATGCAGATCATCGAGGATTGTATGAGCGTCCATAAAAATATAAAAGATCCGGATCTTGAGCAGATACTGGAGACGGAAGAGGAAGTTTATGAACGGATTGAAAGCAGGAGGTAAGGGCTGATTTGGGCATTATATTTGCAATACTGATTTTCAGTTTTATAGTGTTTTTCCATGAGCTGGGACATTTTATCGTGGCAAAGAAGAACGGGATCGACGTCCAGGAGTTCGCCATCGGTATGGGCCCTCTGATCTACGGAAGAGAATACCATGGGACGCTGTATTCTGTAAGGCTCTTCCCCATTGGCGGCTTCTGCGCTATGGGGGAGGACGAAGAAGAGGATGATTCTCCCAATAATTTCAATAAAAAATCTGTGTGGGCCAGGATCTGCGTTATTGCGGCAGGGGCGGTCTTTAACTTTATCCTTGCCTTCGTGTGTGCAGTCGTTTTGATTCTGATGACGGGCTATGACGCTCCGGTAGTGGGAGAGGCGGCGGAAGGATATGCGGCGAAGGAAGCGGGCATCGAGGCGGGAGACACCATTGTCCGCATGGGCGGCAAGCGGATCCATGTCTTCCGTGAGATTTCTTTTTATAATGATTTCCACCAGGGCGAGACGGTGGAAGTGGAGTATGTCCATGACGGTGAGAAGAAGACGGCGACGCTGGAGCCGAAGTTCGATGAAGAGCTGGGGTTCTATCGGACCGGGATCAGCGGCGGCGCTTACACAGAAGCAAATATCCTTACTGCGGTGCAGTACGGGGCGTATGAAGTCAGGTTCTGGATCAATACGACTCTTGAAAGCCTGAAGATGCTCGTGACAAGACAGATCGGTATAGAGCAGATGTCGGGGCCGGTGGGGATCGTGGACGTGGTGGACGACGCCTACAAGCAGACGAAAGACTACGGGGCGTCAGTCGTATTCGCACAGTTCCTGTATATAGCGATCTTGTTGTCTGCGAACCTGGGTGTGTTCAATCTTCTCCCATTCCCAGCCCTTGACGGAGGGAGGCTTGTATTCCTGTTCATCGAGGCAGTGCGAAAGAAGAGGATACCGCCGGAGAAAGAGGGATATGTACATTTAGTAGGGATCACGCTCCTGATGGTCTTGATGGTATTCGTAATGTACAATGATATAAAGAGAGTGTTCTTTTAAATTGGGGACGGGGTAAAATTCATTTTACCCCGTCCCCAATTTAATCTGCCCTGTCCCAGATCGCTACTACTTTGGCGTATTCTTCCAGCGGGCCGATGGGCATCTTTGGAAGCCCGGGAGCTTTTAAGTAGAAGCCTACGCTGTCTATCTTGCGTTTGCTTTCCGGGCAGTAAGCCCAGTATTTCCCGTACTTTACTTCGAACTTCCTGCCTGCGGCGTCTTCGATGATGTCTCCTTCGTATACTTCGGAGCCGCAGGCGTCCTGTTCCCCTGTGCAGAGAAGAGGGATGAGCCTTTTTGCAGAAACGTCTGAAAAAAGGCTCTCGGCCGGCAGATGCCGGATCTCTTCCCAACTGAGCATCTTCTTGTTCTCTGTGTCCCATGCTCGAAATTTCATAATGAACCTTCTTTCATAAGATCAGCTAAGCTCGGCGATCCGCGATACGCCGACATATATTTCAGAAATCTTATACCAGGTCGGGTAATCCACGATCCCGGTCTGAGGAAGCCCGAATACGGATTGGAATACCCTTACTGCGTTTGCCGTTGCAGGCCCGTATATGCCGTCAACGGCGATTTTCGGTATCTTCGGGTAAGCTCCTGCGATGACGTTTAGCTGTTCCTGCATCTGGCGTACTTTATCTCCAGTAGATCCCTGAGTCAAGTTATATCCGGGCCAGGAGGATGGAATGCCGGAGATGGCTTCGGCAGTGTTAATGTACATATTCTCGCCGTAGTAATAACGCAGGATCTCGATTGGGCTGTAGCCCTGATCTCCAAGAGACTTAGATCCCCACTGGGTCATCCAGTTCGGGCACTGTACCTGCCTCCCGTCGCAGTACTGTGTCAGTATTGGCTGGCGCACATTGGGCCGGGATAAGTAGTTGCTGAACAGCTCATCTACGATTTCGGAGATGGTGTCGTAGATATTCCTTTCAGGGATCCATTTGTGGTCGTAAGCAGTAGAAGAGGTGATCGTGAAATCGAACCCCTGATTTCTATACCATTCCGTATAGACCCTGTTCAGAGTAAAGGACATGATCGCCAGCACGTTCGCCCGGATCGTGTTTGCAGGCCACGTAGCGTAGATCTCGCTGGAGGCCACATTTTTGATATAATCTTTGTAGCGGACGTAATAGTCTTTGGCAGTCGTGTCCCGGGGAGTACCGTTGTGGACGACAATGAATTCCGGGACGACGACGCGGCTTAAGACGATCTCCCCGGTCTCGTTGACGGGCTTGATCTCATCTTCGGGAATCTTAGGAGGGTAAGTCCCATATAATGTATGTGCGGGGATAACGAAGATCTCAGGATTTTCCCCTGTGGCGAGAGGGCGCAGCTCTACGTTCTGAAGAGCTGTGACATCGGAGAGTATTTCTGCGCCCGCGATACTGACGGGCTCATACCCGGGGGCGTTGACTTCTATCGTATATTCAGAGTACGGCTGCTGATCATTGTTGACGTCAAGGCTGTATTCCAAAGGCGGCGCGGGGAGGTCGATGGTATCGGTCTGCCCGGAAGAGTCGGTAGTCAGCTGTTCCAATTGATTTTCCGGGACGCCGGTGTAGGAGATAGAAATAGAGGCGTCAGCCACTGGGAAGCTGTTGATCTCCGACGTGACCTGGATCCTGAGGCGGCCTGTGTCCGGGTGATCTGCCTGAAGAGCATGGATGTCATGCATAATGGTTACCTCGCAGAGAGTCTATTACTGACAGTATATGAAAAATATTGCAAAGAGTTCTTGCGAAAGGGAAAAAATACAGGCATAATATAATACATACGGAAAGGGACAGCACATGAAGAGAAGAAAGAAGAAGCGGGCCGGATGCCTGACATATATTATAATACTGCTGGCGGCCGTCTGCATCGCCTCGACCGCAGCCACGGCTTACCTGCTGCGGGAGGAGGGCCGCAGGGAGCAGTTAAAAAGGGCGATCACGGAGACGATCGCAAAAAAGGAGATCCCCTATCAGGACATCGAGGGGACGGAAGTATCAGAAGCCCAGAAGTATTATTACGGGAAGCTCGGGGAAGAGGAGCGCAGGGCATATCTTGAGATCCTCCAAGGCGTTTATGAGAATAAGGAGAAGATCTACGTGCATTCTTCTAATGCCACGCGGACGAATGAGATCTTCCATTATGTATTGAAGGATAGCCCGGACATCTTCTGGTGCGACGGGACGACTACGACGACTGCGTACACAGGGGAGGAGCCCTATACAGTGATGGAGCCCGTGTATCTGTGCGACAGCAAAGAGCGTGGGGAGAAGCAGATGGTGATCGACACTGCGGTGGACAAATTCCTGGAAGGGATCTCTGTGAATGCAAGCGAGTATGACAAGATACTCTACGTGTACGAGTACATTGTGAACACGGTAGAATATGATATCGAGTCTGAAGATAACCAGAACATTTACAGTGTCTTTGGGAACCAGCGCTCTGTGTGCGCTGGGTATGCGAAAGCGACGCAGTATCTTCTGGAGGAGCTGGGCGTGTTCTGCACTTATGTCACGGGGAAAGTGGAAGGCGGGCAGCCTCATGCGTGGAACCTGGTAATGTGTGACGAGAATTATTATTATGTGGACACAACGTGGGGAGATCCTGTCTTCCAGAGCCAGGATGGAGAATCGCAGGAACAGGGCTATATCAGCTATGACTATATGTGCTGCAGCGACGAGGAGCTTTTTAAGACACATACCCCGGACGGGGATGTGGAGCTGCCACGCTGTACGAAGATGGACGACAATTATTATGTAGTAAATGAGATGTACTATAGCTTTTATGATAAGGAAGAGGCGCTGAAAGCCATGAATAAGGTGATCCGGGACGGCGGGGAATCGGTCGTGCTCAAATATGCCGACGCCTACACTTACGGAAGGGCGAAAGAGGACATTTTTGAAAATGTCCTCGATGAAGCGGCGCAGAATCTGGCCGATCTGTATGGGCTAGAGAAAGTGAGCTACAGCTACATTGATGATGAAAGATTAAACAAGATCGTAATCTACTGGAATTATGATGCGTGATTTAGTAGGGCGATCATCGGTTCAGGAAGTGGTGCTTACAGCCGCTTTTTTCATTCTGCTCACAGCGGCGGCATACCGGGATTTTAAGGAAAGGAAGATACCGGACAGGCTTGTGGCGGGGATCCTTATTGTGGCGGCCGCAGGGGTTTTCATGGGGCAAGGGCCGAATATTGCTTCCAGGGCTCTGGGAGCCTTTACGGCCAGCGGCCCTATGCTTCTGGCAGCGATCGTCCGCCCGGGGGCTTTCGGGGGCGGGGACATTAAGCTTATGGCTGCGTGCGGCCTGTTCCTGGGGGCGGAAGGGACATTCCTGTCTTTTTTCTACAGCCTTCTGCTGGCTGCCACATATGGAGCCTGTCGAGCCGTATATAAGAAAGGATCTTTGAAAGATCAGCTTGCTTTCGGCCCGTTTCTGGCGTTGGGCATGTTCTTACATTTTATTTCCACATTTATTTCCACATTTTATTTTTAGGTTGAAAAATGAAGACAACTGTAGTATAATTTCTACAATTTGGGAAACTTTAGGAGCCCAGCTACAATATAAGGAAGGAAGGGTTGGTTATGAAGGCGTTTTTGATACTGGAAGACGGAACCGTCTTTACCGGAACCTCCGTAGGTTCGACAAAGGACGTAGTGAGCGAGATTGTATTTAACACTTCGATGGCAGGGTATATGGAGGTGCTGACAGACCCGTCCTATGCCGGGCAGGCCGTGGCGATGACTTATCCTCTTATTGGGAATTACGGGGTCACGCCGGACATGGAGTCGAAAAAGGCGTGGGCTGCAGGCTACATCGTAAAAGAACTGGCGCGTATGCCAAGTAATTTCCGCTGCGAAGGGGATCTGGAAGATTTCCTGAAAGAACAGGATATCCCGGGGATCGCAGGGGTGGACACAAGGGCTCTTATGAAGAAGCTCCGCGAAAGAGGAGCCATGAGCGGCATGATCACCGTGAATGAGGATTATGACATGGGAGAGATCCTTCCGAAGCTTCAGGAATATAAGGTGAAGGATAAGGTGTCGGAAGCCACCTGCAGGGAAGTTTACACAATAGAAGGGAACGGGCCGGAAGTCGCGATTCTGGATTTCGGCATGAAGAACAGTGTTTTAAGATCTATCGTTCAGAGGGGCTGCAAAGCCACCGTCTATCCGGCGCATACATCCGCCGATGAAATAATAAAGTCCAGACCGGACGGGATCCTGTTATCGAACGGGCCCGGAGACCCGCAGGACTGTATGTCTATTATAGAACAAATCAGGAAACTCGTTACCACCAATATCCCGATATTTGCGATTGGGCTGGGGCATCAGCTGATGGCTCTCTCCCATGGCGCGAAGACTTATAAGCTAAAGAGCGGCCACCGCGGGGGCAATTATCCCGTGAGAGATACGGACAGCGGGCGCGTGTACATATCCTCCCAGAACCATGGGTATGCTGTGGATTATGGAACGATGGACAAAGAGGCAGTCCGGGAGGCATTTGTGAATGTAAATGACGGGACGAACGAGGGGCTGTCTTATAAAGGGAAGAATATCTTCACTGTGCAGTTTGAGCCTGACGGCTATGTGGGAGACCACAGCAGCGGCTACTTGACAGACCGGTTTATAGATATGATGAAAGGAGCAGAATAATGCCGAAGAACACAGAGATCAGGAAAGTACTTGTCATAGGCTCCGGCCCGATCATCATCGGCCAGGCGGCGGAATTCGATTATGCAGGCACGCAGGCGTGCCGCGCACTGAAAGAAGAGGGCGTTGAGGTAGTGCTTCTTAACTCCAATCCTGCGACGATCATGACGGATAAGGATATTGCGGACAGAGTGTATATCGAGCCACTTACAGTGGAAGTAGTGGAACAGCTGATCTTAAAGGAGAAGCCGGACAGCGTGCTTCCGACCCTGGGCGGCCAGGCGGGGCTTAACCTTGCCATGGAGCTGGAGGAGAGCGGGTTTTTAAATAAGCATCATGTCCGCCTGATCGGGACGACTTCTGAGACTATTAAGAAGGCGGAGGATCGTCTGGAGTTCAAGGCGGCCATGGAGAGGATAAATGAGCCTTGCGCCGCGTCTCTTGTCGTAGAGAGCGTGGAAGACGGTGTGGAGTTCGCAGAGAGCATTGGCTATCCGGTCGTCCTGCGCCCTGCTTACACCCTTGGAGGGAGCGGAGGAGGTATCGCAGATAACCGCGCCCAGCTGGTAGAGATACTGGAGAACGGCCTGCGCCTCTCCCGTGTTGGCCAGGTTCTTGTAGAGCGCTGCATCGCGGGATGGAAGGAGATCGAGTATGAGGTTATGCGGGATACGAAAGGGAACTGTATCACCGTATGTAATATGGAAAATGTCGATCCGGTAGGCGTGCACACTGGCGACAGCATCGTCGTGGCTCCTACGCAGACGCTTGGGAGCGCAGAGTGCCAGATGCTCCGCAATTCTGCCCTTAGCATTATAAGCGAGCTGAACATTACGGGAAGCTGCAACGTGCAGTTCGCTTTGCACCCGGAGACATTCGAGTACTGCGTTATCGAGGTGAATCCTCGTGTGAGCCGCTCCTCTGCGCTGGCCAGCAAGGCTACGGGCTATCCGATCGCAAAGGTCGCGGCGAAGATCGCCCTTGGGTATTCTCTTGACGAGATCCAGAATGCGGTGACAAAGAAGACGTATGCAAGCTTCGAGCCGGCCATTGACTATTGCGTTGTGAAGCTCCCAAGGCTTCCTTTTGACAAGTTCATCAGCGCGAAACGTACATTGACAACACAGATGAAGGCTACCGGAGAAGTAATGAGCATCTGTGATAATTTCGAAGGGGCGCTCATGAAGGCGATCCGCTCTCTGGAACAGCATGTGGACTGTCTCCTTTCCTATGACTTTTCTCATCTGCCAAAGGAGGAGCTGTTAGAGCAGCTGAATATTGTGGACGACCGCAGGATCTGGAGGATTGCCGAGGCTGTCCGCCGGGGGATCTCCTATAAGACTGTGTATGATATTACGAAGATCGACATCTGGTTCATTGATAAGATCGCCCGTCTGGTAGAGATGGAGCAGGCTCTGCGCGGGTGCGCCCCGAGAGTGGCGTCCGGGAGAGGCGGTATCGACGAGGAGCTTTTAAAGGAAGCGAAGCGTATGGAGTTCCCGGATAATGTGATCGCGAGGCTGACCGGGCTCGAGGAGAGAGATGTCCATGATCTGCGGCATAAATGGGGCATTCGGGCCGCTTATAAAGTCGTAGATACGTGCGCGGCGGAATTTGCCGCTGAGACGCCTTACTATTACTCTGTGTACGGGGGCGAGAACGAGGTAGAGAAGACACAAGGGCGCAAAAAAGTGCTCGTACTCGGATCCGGGCCTATAAGGATCGGCCAGGGGATCGAGTTTGACTTCTGCTCTGTACATTGTACATGGGCGTTTGCGAAGGAAGGCTACGAGACGATCATTATCAATAACAATCCAGAGACTGTAAGTACGGATTTTGACATCGCGGATAAGCTTTATTTCGAGCCGCTTACTCCAGAGGATGTGGAGAGCATCGTGGATCTGGAGAAGCCGGACGGGGCGGTCGTGCAGTTTGGCGGGCAGACGGCGATCAAGCTGACGGAAGCGCTGATGAAGATGGGCGTGCCAATCCTTGGGACGAAGGCGGAAGATGTAGATGCGGCGGAAGACAGGGAATTGTTCGATGCGATCCTGGCAGAATGCAAGATCCCGAGGCCCACGGGAGGAACAGTATTTACGGCGGAAGAAGCGAAGATAGTCGCGAACCGGCTCGGCTATCCCGTCCTGGTGAGGCCGTCCTATGTGCTTGGCGGGCAGGGGATGCAGATTGCCATTAACGACCATGATATTGACGAGTTTATCGGGATCATCAATCGGATCACCCAGGATCACCCGATCCTGGTAGATAAATACTTGCAGGGAAAGGAGATTGAAGTCGACGCAGTGTGCGACGGCGAGGATATCCTTATACCGGGCATTATGGAGCATATCGAGCGGGCGGGGATCCACTCGGGCGACAGTATTTCTGTGTACCCGGCTCAGAGCATAAGCGAGAAGACGAAGGAGACGATTGAAGAATATACGAAGCGTCTTGCGAAATCTCTTCATGTGGTAGGCCTGATCAACATACAGTTTATCGTGTGCGGCGAGGATGTGTATGTGATCGAGGTGAACCCGCGCTCCAGCCGTACCGTGCCATATATAAGCAAGGTGACGGGGATCCCGATCGTGCCGTTGGCGACAAAGGTCATTATCGGGAATAAGATAAAAGAGCTGGGCTACACGCCGGGCTTGCAGCCGGAGGCAGATTACTTTGCAGTGAAGATGCCGGTATTCTCCTTTGAGAAGATCCGCGACGCCGATATAAGGCTTGGCCCTGAGATGAAGTCCACAGGCGAGTGCCTGGGGATCGCCCGGACATTTGAAGAAGCTCTTTACAAAGCGTTCCTTGGCGCCGGGATTAAGCTGCCAAAGCATAAGCAGATGATTATGACCGTCCGCGACGAGGATAAGAAAGAGGCGGTAGAGATCGGGAAACGGTTCGAAAGAATCGGCTACCGCATCTTCGCCACAAGCGGGACAGCAGATGTGCTGCGGGACGCAGGGGTCAAAGCCATCACGGTCAACAAGATCGAGCAGGAGACGCCGAACTTGATGGATCTGATCCTCGGCCACAAGATAGATGTGATTATTGACACGCCGCCCCAGGGAGCGGAGCATTCACAAGACGGGTTCTTTATCCGCAGGAATGCCATTGAGACGGGCGTGAACGTGCTTACCGCTATCGACACGGCAGAGGCGCTCGTCACAAGCCTTGAGAATACAGATATCCAGAAACTGACGCTGGTAGATATAGGAAAGATATAATTCATTTGGGGACGTACGCTTTGTTAAAAAGCGTACGTCCCCAAATAGAAAAAGGGGTGTCCCCAAATGGAAAAGAGGGTGTCCCCGGAGGGCGATATGTACAGGATTTTGATTGTGGAAGATGATATGACGATTGCCAGGTCTCTTGCCGCCCACTTGAGGAAGTGGGATTATGAGGTGGCCTGTGTGGAGGATTTCAAGAATGTGGCGGGGCAGTTTGCCGATGTGGATCCGCAGCTTGTGATCCTGGATATCATCCTGCCGTTTTTTAATGGTTTTTACTGGTGCCAGGAGATACGTAAAGTGTCGAAAGTGCCGATTATCTTCCTGTCGTCGGCCAGTGATAATATGAATATTGTTATGGCTATGAATATGGGCGGCGACGAGTTCATTGAGAAGCCTTTTGATTTGAATGTGGCGACGGCGAAGGTGCAGGCGGTCTTAAGAAGGGCCTATGCGTTCCGGGGCAGCGCTAATGTGATGGAGTATGAGGGGATCCTTCTGAACCTGGACGATGCGACGGCCACGTACAAAGAGCGGAAGGCATGTCTTACGAAAAATGAGTTCCGCATCTTGCAGATACTGATCGAGAATGCGGGTAAGATCGTTCCGAGAGACGACATCATTGAAAGGCTGTGGGAGAGCGACGCGTTCATAGATGACAATACACTGACAGTCAATGTGTCCAGGCTTCGAAAGAAGATGGAAGAGCTGGAGATAGGAGATAAAATACGGACAAAGAAAGGCATCGGGTATATGATAGAATGATGAGGCTTCTGGGGCAGTTCTTAAAGGAGAATAAGAGAAATATCTTTCTATATCTGGGGATCTCAGGCATCTTCTTCGTAGTGTTCGAACTGTATGGGACGCCCGGAGAGCCTGTCGTCTACGGGGCTTCTCTGTGTGGATCCTGGCTTCTCGTATACGGGGGATATGAGTTCTTCCGTTATGTAAGAAAGCACAGGAAACTGTCAGAGGCCTTGCAGCGCGCCATCATTGTCATTGACGATGTCCCGGAGCCTTCAGGGCTTTTGGAGGAAGATTATCAGAGGCTCCTGGAAGTCCTCTATAAGGAGAAGCTGGAGCTGGAGTCAAAGGAGAGGATATCCCGCAGGGAGATGAGCGATTATTACACGATGTGGGCGCACCAGATCAAGACGCCTATAGCGGCCTTACGGCTTCTGATCCAGACCAACGAGGAGACGGAGGACGAAGAGAAGAGGAGCCTCGTGCGGGAGATGAAGATGGAGCTTTTCAAGGTGGAGCAGTATGTAGAGATGGTCCTCACCTACCTTCGCATGGAGTCGATGTCTTCGGATCTTGTGCTGGAGACGTACTCTCTGGATGACATAATCCGGCAGGCAGTACGCAAGTACTCTTCTATGTTTATTATGAAGAAGATACAGCTTGATTACGAGCCTGTAGGCCGGCAGGCGCTGACCGATGAGAGATGGCTCGTTTTCGTGGTGGAGCAGGTGCTGTCCAACGCATTAAAATATACGAAGAAGGGGAAAGTATCTATTTACATGGAGGGAGCATTCCTGGTCATTGAAGATACGGGCATCGGAATATGGCCTGAGGATCTCCCGCGAGTGTTCGAGCGGGGGTTCACAGGCTATAACGGGCGCAGGGATAAGAAGTCGACAGGGATCGGGCTGTATCTGTGCAAATCGGTGATGGACAGGCTGGAGCATGATATACGGATAGAATCAGAGGTCGGCGCAGGGACGAGGGTATATCTGGGGATTTCAAGGCCCACGCTCCATGTAGAGTAGACAGGGAAGCGATTCCGTACAAAATTGTAAGGTTGAGAAGGAGAAATGTCACGTAAATCAATGGCAGGGCATTTCTCCTTTTTTTATAATAGGACATGTAAGGCGCACTTGCACAATGTACTTGTTAAAAGAGGATAAAAGAAAGGATGCGTAGAAATGGCACTGTTAGAAGTTGAGAATGTAAAGAAGATATATACGGCGCGCTTCGGCGGGCAGCAGGTGGAGGCTTTAAGAGACGTAAGCTTTTCAGTGGAAGGCGGAGAGTACGTAGCGATCATGGGCGAGTCCGGCTCTGGCAAGACTACCCTCCTTAACATACTGGCCGCTCTCGACAAGCCGACGGGAGGCAGAGTCTATCTGAAAGGGAACGATCTAAGCGGGATCAAAGAGAAGGAGATGGCAGCGTTCCGCCGCCAGAACCTGGGGTTCGTGTTTCAGGACTTTAATCTTCTGGATACGCTTAATATGCAGGATAATATCTTCCTTCCGCTGGTACTTGCCGGAAAGAAATATGAGGAAATGGCAAAAAGGCTCGCGCCGATCGCACAGAAGCTTGGCATCACGGAAATACTCACGAAATTCCCATACGAAGTCTCGGGCGGGCAGAAGCAGAGGGCGGCGGTCGCCAGAGCGCTCATCACGAAGCCCCAGCTGATCCTTGCGGACGAGCCGACAGGGGCCCTTGACTCGCGGTCTTCCGATGAGCTCTTAAGGCTGTTCTCGTCTATAAATAAAGACGGACAGACGATCCTTATGGTGACACACAGCGTGAAGGCGGCGAGCACGGCAAACCGCGTACTGTTCATAAAAGATGGGGAAGTGTTCCACCAGCTGTACAGAGGGAGCCTTACGAACGAGCAGATATACCGGAAGATCTCAGACACGCTTACCGTGCTCGTAGAAGGGGGTGGGGTAAATGAGTAGCTCCATTTACCGAAAACTTGCGGTTACAAATATTAAGAAGAATTATAAGACGTATGTCCCCTATATCTTCGCCTCTATCCTGGCAGTGATGATGTATTTTATTATGCACGGGCTGACTGTAAATGAAGGGATGGGGCAGGGGACTGTCTCAATGGTGCTTGGATATGCGACAACGATCATCGTCGTATTTGCGGCAATCTTCCTTTTCTATACGAACAGTTTTCTTATTAAGCGTAGGAAGAAGGAAATCGGCATCTACAATATTTTAGGGATGACGAAGGGGAATATTGCGAAAATGCTCATTATGGAGACAATCATTGTCGCCGTGGCCAGTATTGGCGCAGGCCTGCTTCTGGGCATTCTGTTCAGCAAGCTTATGTGGTGGGCGCTCATACAGCTTCTGAATTATGAAGTGCGCCTGGAATTTGCAGTCTATCCATCTACAGTCGTCAGCACATTGATTATTTTTGGCGCTATCTTTACGATGACGTTGTTTTATAATCTGCTGCAGATGCGCCTGTCCAAACCGGTGGAGCTTCTGCATGGCACGAACGCAGGGGAGAGGGAGCCGAAGACGAAGATGTTATTGGCGCTGTTCGGAGCAGCTACGCTGGGAGGAGGATATTTTATCGCGCTCACAACAGAATCACCGTTGGCGGCGCTTATGTCTTTCTTTGTGGCGGTGCTTCTCGTAGTGCTTGGCACGTATGCACTGTTCGTGGCGGGGAGCGTCGTAATCCTTAAGGCTCTGCGTAAGAATAAGAAGTTTTATTATAAGAGCAGGCATTTTACGTCCGTCTCTGGCATGCTGTACCGTATGAAGCAGAACGCGGTAGGGCTTGCGAACATCTGTATATTGAGCACGATGGTGCTTATATTGGTATCTACGGCCGTCTCCATGTATATTGGCGCAGAAGATATGCTGAACGCCAGATTCCCAAAGGAGATCGAGATCGTGCAGAGCCCTGCGGATGAGCAGGGGAGGAAGGAGATTCAGCATATTGTAGCAGAAGCGGCAAAGGATTGCGGCGTGGCTCTGGAAGACGAGGCTCTGCACAGATGTGGAGCGACCGCGGCATTTGTAGAGGACGGGGTATTCCGCCTTCGGGAGCGCGGCAATTATGCATTGCAAAATGCATATGAGCTCTATATGATCCCCCAGGAGGATTACAAGGATATGACCGGAGATACGGAAGAGCTAAAGGACGGCGAAGTCTTTCTCTATACTACTACGCCAGAGATGTATGGGAAAAGCGAGATACAGGTGGAAGATAAGACGTATCATGTAGCAAGGGAGCTGGACGCCCTGTGGGCGGAAGGGAAAAGCGATGCGAGAGTCGTTCCGGGCATGTATCTTGTGCTTCCTGACATAGAAGAGATAGAATCCTGGCTGCAGTTCGTATACGAGCACAGCAATATGCAGGAAGAATGGAAGAGGGATATCTGCCAGATACGGTATGAATACAGCTTCAACTTGTCGGGGACAGAAGAGGGCCGTACAGATATGGCATGGGCGCTTCGTAAGAAATTCGTAAGCGAAGAGATGGAGGGAGTCCGCTATGACAGCCGAGAGCTGGAGAGGCAGCAGTTTTACGCTCTGTATGGCGGCCTGTTCTTCATCGGGATCTATCTTGGGATGATGTTCCTGCTGGCAACAGTGCTCATTATTTATTACAAGCAGATCTCCGAAGGGTACGATGACAGGGAGCGTTATCAGATTATGAAGAAAGTAGGCATGAGCGGCCGGGAAGTGCGCCGTTCTATAAAAAGCCAGGTACGGATGGTATTCTTTCTGCCTCTTCTCACAGCGATCGTCCACGTGTCCGTAGCGTTCTCTGTAGTGAAGAAGCTGCTGGCGGTCCTGGGGCTTATAAATGTCCCGCTGTTCTTTGCCTGCACGGCAGGGACGATCGTCGTATTTGCCGTCTTCTACGGGATCGTCTTCCAGGTGACGGCCAAAGAATATTATAAGATCGTGAATGAATAGACAGTTTTTTGGATGCATTGCAGAAGCCTCTCGTTGTCTTCCGGCATCATAATGCAAAAGCGTATATACTCGCCGTCCAGGCTCTTGAAGGAGGAGCAGTCGCGGATCATCATCCGCTCTTTGATGGCCGCCTCGAATACTTGGAAGGAAGTAAGCCCCTCCTTTAAGAGACGGACGAGGATAAAATTGCCGTAAGGGCGGTACGCCCTGATGCCGGGGATCTCTGCAAGGGCGCTGTACATCTTGTCCCGTTCAGCGCAGATCAGCTCCCGCGTCCGTAAGATATAATCGCTGTCCTTTAACATCAGCTCTCCGGCGTAAGCGCCAATGCTGCTTAAGCTCCAGGGGTTCTGCCGGGCGGAGATCTCTTTCAGGAGAGCCTCGTTGCCTGTGATCCCATAGCCGAAACGAAGGCCCGGGGCTGCGAAGAATTTTGATACGCCGCGGATGACCATAACATTATCGTAGGAAGAGACAAGCGGGACAGCCGTAATCTCTGCTACGTCCGGGGCAAATTCCACATAGGTCTCGTCGATCATGACGAAGATGCCCCGCTCCTTGCACGAGGAAAGGATCCGCTCTATGTCGCCGGTGCAGATGGCGGAAGAAGTAGGGTTGTTGGGGTTGCAGAGGATTACAAGATCCGTATGTGCAGGCATAGAAGAGAGGAAGTCCTCTACATCTAAGAGGAAATCGTCACATTCTTTTAAGCAATATTCTACCATCTCGCCGCCAGTGAGCTGCAGCTCCCGTACATATTCCGAGTAGGTGGGGCCGACGATTACTGCTTTTTTCGCCTGCCTCTGCCCGATGAGGAGGGAGATGAGCTCTGTAGAGCCGTTCCCGACTGCAATGTGGGAGGGGGAGGCGCCGCAGTACGCACAGATGGCTTCTTTCAGGCTTGTGTAGCCCCTGTCCGGGTAGGAGGAGATGACGTCAAGATTTGCAGCCAGCTTCTCCTTCACAGGCACGGACAGTCCGAGGGGGTTGACATTTGCCCCGAACATGACGATCCCTTTCGGTGAAATGTGATAATATTCTGCTATTTTTTCTAAATCGCTTCCATGAAATTCTGGTTTTTTTCCCATATGTGAACTCCTTTTATTAGAGTCTTGCCATTACTGTTAAAACAATGCTATAATCATTATAAGTATGTTTTCAGAAAATTGCAACGAAAGAAGCGGGTGTAGGACTTGAAAAACAAAATCCAGAAATTTTCAAAGGGCAACTTCCGGATTGGGAGGCCGGAAGTTATATTTGAAGAAACGAATCTGGTACTGATTATCGGAGAAGGGGAAGTATACCGGGGGAGTTTCACGATCAAGAGCAAGAATGAGAGCGCGATACGGGGGCTTATCTACCCGTCTTCTTTTCGTGTACGCTTAAAAGAGCCGGGATTCGACGGCAACCCTGCCAGGGTAGAGTTCTCCTATGACGGCAGAGGGCTGCCGCCGGGCCATGTGGAGAGAGGGAAGTTCACTGTTGTATGTACGGGAGGGGAATATGAGCTTGCTTTTACCGCCATTGTAGAAAAGCCATATGTTATGACCTCTTACGGGAAGGTACAGAGTACGGATGATTTCCGCAAGCTGGCTATCAAGGATTACTCTGAGGCGGCGCGCCTGTTCCGTTCCCGGGATTTCTACAGTATTTTGAAGTACGAAGACGAGCGTATCTTCTATCTCTATGACAATATGCGTAAATGGTCCCTGGGAGAGCAGGCGTTGGAGGAATTCCTTGTGGGCATCAAGCAGAAGGAATGTATCTTCCTGACCCTTCAGGGAGAAGGGATGCTGTTCGAGGACATTGGCCAGGCTACGAAAGGCGTGCTGTCCATTATTAAGAATACATGGGGGTTCATGCCGATCCACATTGAGGCGGAAGGAGGCTTTATCAGAGTCTTAAGGCCGGAGATCACAACAGATGAGTTTGTTGGAAATGCATATGAGGTTGAATATATCGTCCGCCCGGAATTCTTACATGGCGGGCGCAATTATGGTGCGATCAGGTTTATCACGCCTTATGAGACGCTCACCTACGATGTGGAGGTCCTCCAGAACCAGGAGTACCATGAGAACCACCATATGCCGGAGCTTTTGACCGCCCAGATATTAAAAGAATACATCGGCTATACGGCTGGGCGGATCGAACGGAAGAACTGGGTGGACAGCGCCATTGAGAAGCTGGTGACGATACGGAAGCTGAGCCCGCAGAATGAGATGTACCAGCTCATACAGGCTCATGTCTATATTATCGGGAGCCGTATTGAAGAGGCAAAGTGGATCCTGGAGAATTATAATTATAACCGGTTCGCCATAGGGAAAGATCCGGTGACGAACTGTTATTATCTGTTCCTGACCGCGCTTATAAGAGATAACAGCGTACATACAGAACGCATTTTAGACGAGATAGGGAGGACGTATCTTCGCCATCAGGATTCATGGCTGCTTCTGTATATGCTGCTTAAATTAGATTCGAGATACAAGAACGCGTATAAGAGGCTGGAGGCTTTAGAGGAACAGTATGAATTCGGCATCCGCGACGTGCTGTTCTATCTTGAGGCGTACTTGTGCTATCAGGAGAAGCCGATGCTCCTTAAGAAATTAGGAGAGTTTGAGATAAGGGTGCTGAATTTTGCGACGAAACATCATCTGATGACAAAGGAGCTTGCTCTCTATGTGGCAAATATCGCAAGCCAGAGCAAGAGGTTTTCAAGATCTCTGTTCCGGATCCTGGAGCGCATTTATGATATGTATGAGGAGCAGATGATATTAAATACGATCTGTACGCTTCTGATAAAGGGGAACAGGACGGAGCAGAGATATTTTGAGTGGTATAAAAAGGGCGTGGAAGACGAGCTTAAGCTTGCGAGGCTGTATGAATATTATATGATTACATTGAACGAAAGCAGCTTAAGAGGCAGGCTTCCCAGAATGATCTTCCTGTACTTTATGCACGGCAACTCCCTGGACTACAGGAAAGCGGCATTCCTCTACGCCAACCTCCTGACTTACGGGGAAGATGAGGAATTGTTCCTCGGATATCGGGAGCAGATGGTGGCGTTTACATGGGGGGAGCTGGAAAAACGCCATATTTCGGAATCACATCGTATACTCTACAAACGTTTCTGCGTGGAAGAAGAGATGGACGCCTCCCGCATGGAGGCCATGCGGGACGTATGCTTTTCCTATGAGATTACTACGAAAGTACCCAATATGAAATGCGTCCTTGTCATTGAGAAGGACGGGACTGTGCAGCAGCGCGTCCCTTACAGTGAGGAAGAAGGGGCGATCATCCGCCTGTTCGATAAAGGGGCGAGGATCGTCTGGGAGTCCATGGAAGGACGCTATTATACGGATTCCATCTCCTATGAGACGAAACGGCTTTTCTATGAGCCGAGGTTTTTGGAGATGTGCAGGAAATATGCGGATGTCTCAGGCGTCTGGACAGAGCAGAGCGAGGAGGAGCCGATCACCCTCGATACTGTGAAGGAGAGAGGGCTGTCTGTTTTTGATGAGAAGGAAGTGTTCCGCGTGTGCAGCACAGCTGTACGGGACGGGGATTATGAGGAGGACAGGTACCTTCTTTATCTCTGCTTTGAGCTGTTCCAGAGAGAGCAGTATAATAAAGCGACCTTGCTGTACCTTGCGAATTACTACTGCGGCGCGACAAGAGATATGAAGAGGCTGTGGCATGTGGCCCGGGAGTATGGGCTGCAAGTGCATAAGCTGGGAGAGCGCATCATCACCCAGATGATCTTCTCGGAAAATATTTTTGGGGAGGAAGAGATATTCGAGGATTATTATATGTCGAGAAATGCTTATTTCCGCTTGAAGCAGGCATATCTTGCATTTGTGTCGAGAGAATACCTTATCCGCGGCAGGGAGCTTCTGCCCTGTGTCTTCCAGATCATCGGCCAGGAGTGCGATGAGAGGGAGGAGCTGGCGGACGTATGTAAGATCGCTTTTCTTGACTATTATTCGAGCCGGGATTATCCGGCAGATTTGGAGCCGGTGCTCCATCAGGTGCTTCGCGAAATGTGCGAGAAGCAGCTTGTGCTGCCTTGTTATATGAAGTACAGGGAAGCGTGGCTTCGGGAAGTGCAGCTCTACGATAAGGCGATGATCTTCTATCATGCCGCTCCAGGAAGCAAAGTGAAGCTGTTCTATACAGTTAAGAGCGGAAAGGGAGAGTCTTTTGGATATCGGTCGGAGGTGCTCCTCCCGGTGTTTGAGGACTTGTATGTGAAACAGTTCATCCTGTATGACGATGAGAGGGTCAATTATTACATTGAGGAGACTTTTGAGCATACAGGGGATTCGGTCTCTACAAAGAAAGCCGTGCTTAGGAATGATTCGAAGATACGGGCGGGCAGGCACGGGAGGCTGAATGAGATCATAGGGCTCGGCCCGGCGAAGAGAAAGAAAGCCATGTTGGAGTATGAAGAGGAGAATATACTGGCCAGGGAGATATTTAAAATTTATTAATTCTTGACGAGAGGGGGAAAGATAGTGGGAAGAGGGCATATTCTGGGATATGATATGAATGAGAAGAATTGTCAGATCAGTTTTTACGACGAGACGAAGAACGAGCCGGGAACACTGGAGACAGCTTCGGACAATTATCAGATCCCTCTTGTGATCGGATATTTCCAGGATCGGTGGATATATGGGGAAGAAGCAAAACGGCTTGCCACGGTGAGCTCCGGCTACACGGCCTCGGATCTGTTCGAGAAAGCGATAAGAAGAGAGAAGGAGCAGATCGGGGAGAAGGCTTATGACGCAGTGTGGCTTCTTGCAAAGTTCGTAGAGCTGACGCTGGAGCAATTTGACACGATCGACTTTATTGCGTTTACAACGCCGGCCACGGATATAGACATGTCGAAAATGTTGAAAGGGATCGGCCAGCACATGGGGATCCCCAAATCTAATATCGCCGTGCAGGATTATAAGGAAAGCTTCTGCCAGTACATGCTGTTCCAGCCAAAGGAGCTGTGGCAATATGAATCGGCTCTCTTTTTCTGCGACGACCAGAGGATTAAAGCGTACATGCTCCGCAAGCTGGACACAGATGCGGGCGGCCTGAAGAATTCCTTTGTGACGGTGGACGAGGTGGCGAACGCCCATATGAAAGAGCTGGAGGCGCTGTACCCTATCATTAGCGAGGAGAAGGCAAAGGACGCAGACGCGGCATTCCAGTCCATGATCGAGAATGTATTTGAGAAAAAGGTCATCTCTTCTGTATATCTTACAGGGGAGGGATTTGAGAATAACTGGTACCCCGGTTCGCTGAAAGTGCTCTGTAACGGCAGGAGGCGTGCATTCATAGGGAATAACCTCTACAGTAAAGGCGCATGCTATACGGCTATGAAGAAATCCAGGGGAAACGCAGAAGGCCCCGTATACTTAGATGAGAGCAAGCTGATGGAGCGCATCTGCCTTCGGATGCGGGTCGGAGGCCGTGAAGGGTGGTATCCGATCGTGCCGTGGGGAGAGCGGTGGTATGAGTCGGACGGCCAGTGGGAAGTGCTCCTTGAAGATACGTCGGACATTGAGATTCTTGTGGAATCCCTTATCGGGGAGGAGATGCAGTCTGAGACGGTCTCTCTTGAGGGGATGCCTCTTCGCAAGGATTATTCTTTAAGGATCCGCATCGAGGCCATGTTCCTTGACGAAGCTACGTGCAAGCTTACGTTTAAGGACGCAGGGTTTGGAGAGTTCTTCCCGGCGACAGATTTCCGGGCAGAGAAGACGATTCATTTAGGAGGCATCCATGGGCAGTTTAATACTATGTCATAAAAAGCGGGCGAAGCGCCCCTTTGAGATAGCGCGCGTGCATATGCGCGTCTATACGATCGAAGAGCTGTGCTATTACATTTGCAATAATCTGTATCTGATCGATCATACGATTATGAACCGGAGGCTGTGCGATTGGCTGGACGACGAGCTGGAATTAGAAGATATGGCGGAAGAGCTCCGCAGACAGCTGGATCAGAATGCAGAGCTCTCAGAGTTCGTCCTGACTATACTTCAGAAATCAATTATCTACGCGCCTCTTGAGATTACGAGGATGCATAATCTTCTGGAGCAGCTGCAGAATCAGAAAGAAGTGGAGAAGGCAAAATATAAAGCAGATACGCTTCTGAAAGCCGGGGAGTATGCAGAGGCTATCCTTGTATATCAGTCTGTACTGAACCATGAGAGGGACGATTCGGTGAAAGAAGAGTTCTACGGGAGGATCCATGCCTGCCTTGGGACTGCATACGGATGTATGTTCCTGTATGAGGAGGCCGCGGCTATGTATAAGGAAGCATACCGCATCTGCCAGGAGCCGGATATGCTAAGAGCCTATCTGTACTGCTGCAGGCGCTATCTTCCCGGGCAGGAATATATGAAGATGCTTTCCGGGAACCCGGTATTTTTAAGCATGTCCTCGCTGATCAAAGAAGAGATCGAGAGAGCGCAGAAAAAAGTGGATCTGGATATGGAAGAAGCCAGGCTGACTGTGTGGAAGAAAGAGTACAGAGGATCTTGATACCCTCAGTGTACAAGGGGACACACGGCGTGTGTCCCCTTGTACACTGAGGGTAATAAATATAGAAAAGGAGCAGGAGAGATTATGACGAACGACAGATATGTAAGCCCGCTTTCTGAGCGGTACGCAAGCAAAGAGATGCAGTATATCTTCTCGCCGGACAAGAAGTTCCGTACATGGCGGAAGCTTTGGATAGCATTGGCAGAAACGGAGAAGGAGCTGGGCCTCGCGATTACGGATGAGCAGATCGAGGAGCTGAAAGCCCACGCAGACGACATTAATTATGATGTGGCGAAAGAGCGGGAGAAGGCCGTCCGCCACGATGTGATGTCCCATGTGTACGCTTACGGGCAGCAGTGCCCGAAAGCGAAAGGGATCATCCATCTCGGAGCGACTTCCTGCTACGTGGGAGACAATACGGATATCATAGTGATGGCGGAAGCCCTCGCCCTCGTAAAGAGGAAATTAGTGAACGTCATCGCGGCTCTCGCAGCATTTGCCGCGGAATATAAAAACCAGCCGACGCTGGCCTTCACGCACTTCCAGCCGGCGCAGCCGACGACGGTAGGAAAGAGGGCGACGCTCTGGATCCAGGAGCTCTTGATGGATCTGGAAGATCTGGAATACGTGAAGGGAAGCTTAAAGCTTCTCGGCTCCAAAGGGACGACGGGGACACAGGCCAGCTTCCTGGAGCTTTTCGACGGGGATCAGGAGAAGATTGATAAGATAGACCCGATGATCGCGGAGAAGATGGGGTTTGAGGCATGCTATCCGGTGTCCGGGCAGACCTACTCCCGCAAAGTGGATATGCGGGTGATGCATGTGCTGGCGGGGATCGCCGCAAGCGCGCACAAATTCTCCAACGACATCCGCCTGCTCCAGCATTTGAAGGAAGTAGAAGAGCCGTTCGAGAAGACGCAGATCGGTTCTTCGGCCATGGCTTATAAGAGGAATCCTATGAGGAGCGAGAGGATCGCCTCCCTTGCCAGGTATGTGATGATCGACGCGCTGAATCCTGCGATCACATCGGCGGCGCAGTGGTTCGAACGGACTCTTGATGATTCTGCTAATAAGCGTCTTAGCATACCGGAAGGGTTCCTGGCCGTTGACGGGATCCTCGACCTGTGCCTGAATGTGGCGGACGGCCTCGTAGTCTATCCGAAAGTCATTGAGAAGCGGCTCATGAGCGAGCTGCCTTTCATGGCGACAGAGAATATTATGATGGACGCTGTGAAAGCGGGCGGCGACAGACAGGAGCTCCATGAGAAGATCCGGGAGCTTTCCATGGAGGCTGCAAAAAACGTCAAGGAGAGAGGGCTTGACAATAACCTTCTGCAGCTGATCGCGGAAGATCCGTCCTTTGGGCTTGACGCGGATGGATTAAGGGAGACGATGGATCCGTCTAAATATGTAGGGCGCGCTCCTATCCAGGTAGACGCGTTCCTGAAGGACGCGGTGGACCCGGTGTTGGAAGCGAACAGGGACATATTGGGGATGAGGGCGGAAATCCACGTGTAGCAAAGAAAATGAAGAGAAATTTTCAAAATTAAAAAAAATGAAGAATTCCATTGCAAAATCTCTGATAATAATTTATCATAGATGTATCTAATAAACTTATTGGCATTTCCAATAGGAAGAGAAAAGGGGGATAAGCAATGGAAACATTAAACAACATTGTCTTAACGATTCAACATTATCTTGCGGACTACATACTGATCGTCGCTCTTCTTGGAGGCGGCGTCTGGTTCTCGATCCGGCTTGGGTTTATCCAGGTAAGAGGGTTCGGCGCAGGAATGAAAAGGACTTTCGGAGGCCTTTTCAGCAAGAAAGGAGAGGCGGGAGCAGACGGGATGTCCTCGTTCCAGGCGCTGGCGACGGCGATCGCGGCTCAGGTAGGGACCGGTAATATCGCGGGAGCGGCGACGGCGATCGCGATCGGAGGCCCGGGAGCGATCTTCTGGATGTGGATCGCGGCATTCCTTGGAATGGCTACGATCTACGCCGAGGCCATCATGGCGCAGAAGTACAAACAGGTAGGCCCTGACGGAGAAGTGACAGGAGGCCCGGTATACTATATCCGCGCAGCTTTCCAGGGGACGTTCGGCAAAGCCCTGGCGGCGATCTTCGCCGTGCTGATCATCTTTGCGCTTGGCTTCATGGGCAATGCGGTACAGTCTAATTCTATCGCGGCTTCTTTCAACACGGCGTTTGGCATCCCACAGGCAGTGATGGGCGTTGTCGTAGCGGTTATCGCTCTCTTTGTGTTCATGGGCGGGATGAAGCGTATCGCGAAAGTGACAGAGACGATCGTGCCGATCATGGCGGCGCTCTACATCGTTGGCGCTCTGATCGTAATCCTTTATAATTACAAGAACATCCCATACGCATTCCATGCGATCGTTGTGGGAGCTTTCAATCCGTCGGCGATCTCTGGTGGCGCTGTAGGCGCTACGATCAAGCTTGCGCTTACAAAGGGCGTTGCCCGCGGGCTCTTCTCCAACGAGGCAGGTATGGGCTCTACGCCTCACGCACATGCGGTGGCCAAGGTAGATCACCCGGTAGAGCAGGGATTTGTAGCTATGACAGGCGTGTTTATCGACACATTCGTAGTGCTGAACCTGACAGCTCTTGTTATCATTACAACGAAATCTATCCCGTCTGGAAAGACAGGAGCAGAGCTTAGCCAGTTTGCATTTTCTACACTGTATGGAAAAGGCGGGGACGTCTTCATTGCGATCTGTATGTTCTTCTTCGCATTCTCCACGATCGTCGGCTGGTATTTCTTCGGCCAGGCGAACGTAAAATACCTGTTCGGGCCGAAGGCAGTTAAGATCTATTCAGTCCTTGTGGCTGTATGTGTAGTCCTTGGCTCACTTGCACAGGTCGACCTTGTATGGAACATGGCGGATTGCTTCAACTCTATGATGGTAATCCCGAACTTCCTCGGCCTGATCGTCCTTAGCGGAACGATTAAGAAAGTGCATGACGATTACTTCCAGAACTTTAAGCCGAAGCAGGGTAAATAGAAGGTGATAGCATACCCTCCGGGCATACCGCAATGCAAGCGCCTGTCCGGGGCAGGCGGGCTTCGCCCGACAATATACATAAAAATGTGCTGGGAAAATTATGCAACCTGACTAAACGAAAGAAGTTGTTTCTTAAGGGTTGAAAAAATATTAACGATAAGTTAGTATAGAGATAAGCAATGGATCGTATTCATTACTTCTATAAAAAACAAATGAATAGCGGGATGATTTTTCCCAAGAGAGAGCTGCCCGGAGCAGCCGCCGAAGAGGCAAGCCAGATAAGTGAGGTGGACACTTATCAGGTGAAACTTTCAGGCAAAAGAACTGAGAAAAGGACCGCATTCTGAATCTTGTGTTGAGGTGACAACAAGTTTCTAAGGCAGACAGTCAAGACAAAAGACAGAAGGACGATAGCACACATACTAGTTTGCATCGTCCTTCTTTTGAACGTATAGCGACGAACGCAGGGGACGAGGAGCATTCTTGTCTGCTTGCAGAGACAAGAATGTTGCGAGTCAGCTATGTGAGTGCAACGAACAACGAGGAAACTTTGTTTCCGAGTTGAACGTTCGTCGCTATATAGTCACAGTCGAGTCAGCTATGTGAGTGCAACGAACAACGAGGAAACTTTGTTTCCGAGCTGAACGTTTGTCGCTATATAGTCACAGCCGAGCCAGCTATGTGAGTGCAACGAACAACGAGGAAACTTTGTTTCCGAGCTGAACGTTCGTCGCTATATAGTCACAGCCGAGCCAGCTATGTGAGCACAACGAACAGCGAGAGGGCTTCCTGCGCCAATGCCTGCGAGCGCAGCAGTGCCATCGTAGTCTGGACGGACATGCAATGCAGCGGAAAGGTGGACAGAGATACATATGAAGAATTATATCATAATTACAAATAATCCGCTTGTGCCGACGAAGCTTGAAGACGACAGTGCAGTCATCTACCAGGATATCTCCTATGAAGACGTGCTTCTGCATGTCCGAGACAGGATACATGAAGGACACAGGCTTTTGTCACATCCTTTGTCGGGAAGTGTCAAGCCAAACGAGACGCCCTACAAATCAGTCATGATTTCAGTAGGAAAGGGGGAGATGGACGAGGGGTCGCTTTCAATCATTGAGAACGCCATACAAGCGTGCGGAAAGTTTGTGTTTAGATCAGATAAATACAAGCCGGAAGTATATGACGATTTTCAGCTGATTGACTGGACTTTAATACAGAGCGCCATTGCTTCGGCAGACGTACTGTAAGCTTTCGATTGTAAAAGCGTGCAAGCTTAAACAATAATATCAATCATTTCAAAGGAGGGAACTACAAGTGAGATTAGAAATGGGACACATTTACATTAAGGATATTCAGTTTGCGGCTGAGTCTAAGATTGAAGACGGTATCCTTTATGTATCTGAAGAGGCGGTGAAAGCTGTTGCTCTTGAAGATGAGAAGATTAAAAGCGTATCATTTGATATTGCGAAGCCGGGCGAGTCTGTAAGGATCACGCCGGTAAAGGATGTTATCGAGCCGCGAGTAAAAGTTGAAGGAAGAGGAGGGATCTTCCCGGGCGTTATCGCGAAAGTCGACACAGTAGGAGAAGGCAAGACGTATGCCCTGAAAGGAATGGCCGTTGTTACGGCAGGTAAGATCGTAGGATTCCAGGAAGGCATCATTGATATGACAGGGCCGGGCGCTGATTATACGCCGTTCTCACAGACGCTGAACCTCGTTATGGTGTGCGAGCCGGTGGACGGCATCAAGCAGCATGACTATGAGAAAGCGGTCCGCTTCGCAGGGTTCAGAGTTGCCGTATATCTCGGCGAGCTGGCGCGCAACCTTACTCCGGACGAGACGAAAGTGTATGAGACATGCACGATCAAAGAAGGGATGGAGAAATACCCGAACCTTCCGAGAGTCGCCTATGTACAGATGCTTCAGAGCCAGGGGCTTCTGCACGATACATATGTGTACGGCGTAGACGCGAAGAAGATCGTGCCTACGATTATGAGCCCGACAGAGATTATGGACGGCGCGATCGTATCAGGTAACTGTGTGTCTGCATGTGATAAGAACCCTACTTATGTACATCTGAATAATCCGGTAGTACACGACATGTTCGAGCAGCACGGAAAGACATTCAATTTCGTATGCCATATCATTACGAATGAGAATGTATACCTTGCAGACAAGCAGCGCTCTTCTGACTGGACGGCCAAGCTTTGCAAGATGTTAGACCTTGACGGTGTCATCGTATCTCAGGAAGGGTTCGGCAATCCGGATACAGACCTTATCATGAACTGCAAGAAGATTGAGGCGGAAGGCGTTAAGACTGTCATCATTACAGACGAGTATGCCGGCCGCGATGGGAAGTCCCAGTCGCTGGCTGACTCTGATCCGGCTGCGGACGCAGTAGTAACAGGCGGTAATGCGAACCAGGTAATTATCCTGCCAAAACTTGATAAAGTAATTGGAACTCTTGACTATGTGACAAAGATCGCAGGTGCAAGCGAAGAGACGCTTCGTGAGGATGGATCCTTAGAAGTTGAGCTCCAGGTGCTTACGGGCGCGACGAACGAGACAGGTTTCAATAAGCTGAGTGCAAGATAGGAAGGGAGGATAAGAGAATGGCTAAATTAAAAGTAGTTCATTACATCAATCAGTTCTTTGCACAGATTGGTGGAGAAGAGAAAGCAGATTATCCGGCAGAGATCCGTGTCGGAGAAGTGGTAGGGCCAGGCGCGGCTCTGACACAGCAGTTTGGCGATGACGCTGAGATCGTTGCTACGATTGTTTGCGGCGATTCATATTTCAATGAGAACCTTGAGAAGGCAAAAGCAGACATCCTTGCTATGGTTAAGGAGCAGGCTCCGGACGTATTCGTGGCAGGCCCCGCGTTCAATGCAGGACGTTACGGCGTCGCCTGCGGTACGATCGCGGCGGCAGTACAGGAAGAGCTGGGGATCCCGGCTGTGACAGGTATGTACGTGGAGAACCCGGGCGCCGACATGTTCAAGACGCATGTTTATATCGTATCTACAAAGAACAATGCGGCAGGTATGAGGGACGCAGTGAAGAAGCTTGCCCCTCTGGCTGTTAAGGTTGGTAAAGGCGAGGCTATCGGCTCTTCTGCAGAGGAAGGGTATATCCCGAACGGCGTTCGTGTGAACTTCTTCGAGAAAGAGAGAGGATCTTTAAGAGCAGTTAAGATGCTTCTTAAGAAGCTTGCCGACAAGCCGTTCGAGACAGAGTTCCCGATGCCTGATTTCGACAGGGTAGAGCCGAATCCGGCAGTGAAGGATATCGCTCACGCCAAGATCGCGCTTGTTACTTCCGGCGGTATCGTTCCGAAGGGGAACCCGGATCATATCGAGTCCTCCAGCGCTTCACACTATGGCGAGTATGATATCGCAGGCGTTATGGATCTGACAGAGGCTACATATGAGACCGCACACGGCGGCTACGATCCGGTATATGCGAACGAAGACTCTGACCGTGTACTTCCGGTCGACGTTCTCCGTGAGATGGAGAAGGAAGGCAAGATTGGGGAATTACACCACTTATTCTACACAACTGTAGGTAATGGTACGGCCGTAGCATCTTCCAAAGCTTTCGCGGCAGAATTCTCCGCTAAGCTCAAAGCCGACGGCGTGGACGCGGTAATCCTCACCTCCACTTGAGGTACTTGTACACGTTGCGGTGCAACGATGGTAAAAGAAGTAGAGAGAGCAGGGATCCCTGTAGTACATATTTGTACAGTAACTCCTATTTCCATGACAGTTGGCGCGAACAGGATCGTACCGGCTATCGCGATCCCACATCCTCTTGGGAATCCGGCTCTGGATAAAGATGAGGAAAAGGCGCTCCGCCGTAAGATCGTTGAGAAAGCGCTTGTCGCTCTCACAACAGAAGTTGACGGACAGACGATTTTTGAGTAGAGCGCTCACTAAAATGTAAGGAGACAGGACAAAATGAGCAAAGTTTATGACGTGGTTGTCCTGGGTGCAGGTCCTGCCGGTCTGGCGGCGGGACTGTACGCAGGGAGAAGCCGCCTTTCCGTTCTCATCATTGAGAAAGGCCAGGACGGCGGGCAGATTGCTATTACAGATGAGATTGAGAACTATCCGGGACAGATCGTAGAAGGAGAGTCCGGCCCGTCCCTCATCGCGAGAATGACGGCGCAGGCTGAGAAGTTCGGCGCGGAGCGCGTATCTGATACGATTACGGAAGTGTCTCTTGAAGGAGACGTAAAAGTATTAAAGAGCGCGAAGGCAGAGTACCAGGGAAAGAACGTGATCATCGCTACGGGCGCGCACGCAAGGCCGATCGGCTGCGTGGGCGAGGCTGAGTTCACAGGCAAGGGAGTATCTTACTGCGCTACTTGCGACGCGAACTTCTTTGAAGACTTTGAAGTCTATGTAGTGGGCGGCGGAGATTCTGCTGTCGAAGAGGCGATGTACTTGACGAAGTTTGCAAGAAAAGTCACGATCATCCACAGACGTAATGAGCTTCGCGCCGCTAAGTCCATTCAGGAGAAGGCTTTCAAGAATCCGAAGATAGAGTTCATGTGGGATTCTGTTGTGGAGGAAGTCGGCGGAGACGATATCCTCCAGTGGATGAAAGTGAAGAATGTGAAGACGGGCGAAGTTACGACAGTAGAGGCGGATGAGGACGACGGAATGTTCGGTGTGTTCGGATTCATTGGGACTATCCCGAACAGCAAGCCGTTTGAAGGCATTATCGATATGGATGAGCGCGGATATATCAAGACAGATGATGATATGCACACGAATATCCCAGGCGTATATGCGGCGGGAGACGTCCGTATCAAGAGCCTCAGACAGGTCGTAACAGCGGCGGCTGACGGAGCGATCGCGGCAGTCCAGGTCGAGAGGAGCATGTCGGATTATTTCTAGGGCTTATAATATGAGCAGGCGGAAGCACGTTTATAAGACGGCATGTTTAAACATATAAAGGAGGATGATACGAAATGATTGATTTAGACAAGAACACATTTGAAGAAGAAGTGCTAAAGGCAGACGGCTATGTTTTCGTAGACTTTTACGGCGACGGCTGTGTGCCATGCCAGGCTCTGATGCCGAAGGTACATGAGTTCGCAGATACATATGGGGACAAATTGAAATTCACGTCCCTGAACACGACAAAAGCACGTCGTCTGGCGATCGCCCAGAAAGTGCTTGGACTTCCGGTCATGGCCATCTATAAAGGCGGCGAGAAAGTGGAGGAGCTTGTAAAGGACGACTGCACGCCGGAGACGATTGAAGCGATGATTAAGAAATATATCTAGTACGGATAATTTCTAAATCATATATTACATGTTTTTTACCACGTAGAAAGGAGAAAGCATAATTATGGCTATTTTAGAAGGGAAAAAAGCAATAATTATCGGAGACCGTGATGGTGTACCGGGACCGGCTATCGCTGAATGCGTTCAGACTGCCGGCGCCGAAGTAGTATTCTCATCAACGGAATGTTTCGTCTGAACGAGCGCAGGCGCAATGGATCTTGAGAATCAGAAGAGGGTTAAGGAATTCGCTGAGGAGTATGGCCCGGAGAACTTAGTAGTAGTTCTCGGAGCAGCTGAAGGCGAGGCTTCCGGTCTTGCTGCAGAGACAGTTACAGCAGGCGACCCGACTTTTGCAGGTCCGTTGACAGGAGTCCAGCTTGGGCTTACGGTATATCACGTATGCGAACCAGAGATGAAAGAAGAGTTCGACGAAGCAGTTTATGATGAGCAGGTAGGTATGATGGAAATGGTACTTGACGTTGATGACATCATCGGCGAGATGAGCTCCATCAGAGACGAGTTCTGTAAATATTTATAGGACGTTTGAAAGAAGAGGGGCAGACCCGATGGTGACCCGCCGTGGGCCTGCCCTGTTTTCTATGTATAATCAGGAAAGGTGGTAAACCAATGAACAGTGTAATTAAGGGCGCCAGCTATGTACTTGCACATACGCCGCAGATGGTGGTATATAATGGAACGACACAGACGACAGAGAGGATCGTGAATCCGGAGTCTGAATATTTAAAAGAATTAGAGAGTCACCTTCGCTCTTACGAGGAGTGCGTGAACTACTGGCCGAATCAGGTATATATTGGAAATGCGACGCCGGAAGAGCTTGCACAGGTAGAGTTCCCTTATTATGATAAGGTAAAAGAAGGCGCGCAGAGATATGGAAAATACGGTGAGATCATGCCGGAGGAAGAGTTCATCCTTCTTGTACAGGCATGTGATCAGTTTGAAGTAGTTATGCTCGACAAGGCGTTTGTGGCAGCTCATAAAGATACCCTTGCAAAAGATCCGATCATCACAGAGGACATTCTTGGAAGAGTGCATGACGGTGTGGAGCTCGCAGATATTGAGGCCGCCGTTAATGAAGAACATGCAGAAGGCATGTATGTGGCAGGGAAATTAGTCGGATGCGTGAAAAGAGCGCATGATATTGATGTGAACTTATCTGCTCACGTTATGCATGAGAACCTTATGAGCAAGGCTTCCAGCGTGCTCGCGCTGCTGTACGGCGTTAAAAATGCAGGGATCAGCAAAGATGATGTTGAATATGTCATCGATTGTGCAGAAGAGGCATGCGGGGATATGAACCAGAGAGGCGGAGGCAACTTCGCGAAGGCAGCGGCAGAGATCGCAATGCTTAATAATGCGACAGGCTCCGACTCCCGCGGATTCTGTGCAGGCCCTTCTCACGCCCTTATTGAGGCTGCCGCTCTTGTGAAATCCGGCGCATACAAGTGTGTAGCTGTTACAGCGGGCGGCTGTACAGCGAAGCTGGGCATGAACGGAAAAGATCATGTAAAGAAGGGGCTTCCGATCTTAGAGGACTGTCTTGCAGGATTCTGTGTGATCCTTACAGAGAACGACGGGGAGAACCCAGAGATCAACCTTGACATCTTAGGACGCCATACAGTGGGAACAGGAAGCGCTCCGCAGAATGTAATCGGAAGCCTTGTAGCAGATCCTCTTGAGAGGAATGGGATGAAGATTACAGATATTGACAAGTATTCACCAGAGATGCAGAATCCAGATATCACAAAGCCGGCAGGAGCAGGAGACGTACCGCTGGCGAATTACAAGATGATCGGCGCTCTGGCAGTTAAGAAAGGCGAGCTTGACCGCGCAGGGCTTGCGTCTTTTGCCACAGAGCACGGGCTTACCGGCTGGGCGCCGACACAGGGGCATATCCCGTCAGGAGTGCCTTACATCGGATTTGCAAGAGAAGACATCCTTGCAGGTAAGATTAAGAACGCTATGATCGTAGGAAAGGGAAGCCTCTTCCTTGGGCGTATGACAAACCTTTTCGACGGCGTATCCTTTGTGATCCAGGCGAATACGAAAGCGCAGGCAGGGGCTGCTGCGGGCGTATCTGAGGAGGAAGTAAAAGGATTGATCGCAAAAGCTATGAAAGATTTCGCTGCTTCTCTGATGGCAGAGTAAGGGGTGGTGACGATGGCAAATAATATTGAAAGAATGATCGCCGATACCTTTATGGAGATGGCGCAGGGCCTTGAGACGGGAAGCTTCGGCAAGAGGCCGAAGGTCGCTCTTACAGGAATGGGGAGCGAGCATGGCGAGGAGAACTCCATGGCGGCGGCCGTCATGGCGGCAAAAGATGGAATTGACGTATACTACATCGGCACTCTGGAGGCAGAGGGCGTTACGACCGTGAAAGTGGCCGACGACGAGGAAGGCCATGACCGCATGGAAGAGATGTTAAAGAACGGGGAAGTGGACGCGGCGGTGACAATGCATTTCCCATTCCCGATCGGCGTGTCCACAGTGGGACGCTGTGTGACGCCTGCCACCGCAAAGGAGATGTTCATTGCCAATACGACGGGGACATCCAGCACAGATCGTATCGAGGGAATGATCAAGAACGCGATCTATGGGATCATCGCTGCAAAAGCGTGCGGCAAGAAGGATCCTACTGTGGGCATCCTGAATGTGGACGGAGCGCGCCAGACTGAGAAGGCTCTAAAGCAGCTGCAGGAGAAAGGCTACGATATCACATTTGCGGAGTCAGGAAGAGCGGACGGCGGCTGTGTTATGAGAGGCAACGACGTATTACAGGCGTCCCCCGACATTATGGTCACAGATTCCCTCACAGGCAATATATTAGTGAAGATGCTCTCCTCCTTCAACACAGGCGGGAGCTTCGAAGCGACCGGATTCGGCTATGGCCCGGGGATCGGCGAAGGCTATGAGCAGCTCGTTATGATCGTATCGAGAGCCAGCGGCGCTCCTGTTATCGCAAACGCGATCCGTTACGCAGCCCAGCTTGTAAGAGGCAAAGTATTTGAAGTCGCGAAAGACGAATTCGCAGCGGTAAATAAAGCAGGGCTGAAAGAGATATTAGGCGCGCTGAAAGCGTCTCAGAAGCCAGCGGGGGCAGAGGAAGATGTGAAAGAGCCTCCTAAGGAGATCGTGACCGCACAGATACCAGGGATCGAGGTCATGGATCTTGAGGATGCAGTAAAGGCTCTGTGGAAGATGAATATTTACGCAGAGAGCGGAATGGGCTGTACAGGCCCGATCATCCGCGTATCTGAGGCGAACCTCGCGAAAGCGGAGGAAGAGCTAAAGAAAGCAGGATATGTGAATTAAGCATTGGCCAGATAATGAAAAAGGCGGCGTTCAGACATAGTGCTGTTACGCCGCCTTTTCGTGATGCAGGGATATTTTTATATAGTCCGTATGAATTGTGTAGAGGAGAAGGAGAAGGCAATATGGAGATGATTTTGAAGCTGCATGAGGAGACATGGGCGGAGCGCCTGCCATGGAAGCGCATATGCAGAGGGCTGGTGGTTATAGCCTGTTTCTCTGTTCTTGCGGTTGGAGCCGCAAGCTACGGGATAAGATATAAAGAGGCAGCGCTTTCAAGGAGCTATACAGGAGGAGGCGCATATTCTGAGATCTCAAGAGAAGATGTGGCAGGAATGATGGGGAAATCCCTTCCGATCTATCCAGGCCTCCCGGGGATTGACGAGGCAGCAGAGCGTCGGCTTCTCGTAAGCCCTATAGGGGCAGGAGAGATATCCAATCCTATAGAGGAGCTTGTTGCGAAGGAGATTCCGGCATCCGAGGATCCGGCGGCAGAGATACCAGTAATAAATATTCCGTCAGCCGACATCCCTGTAGAGAATATCCCTGTAATGAATATCCCTGTAACGAATATCCCCGTAACAGACATTCCAGTAACGGATGCCCCAGTAGCAGATATCCCGGAAACAAAAGTCCCGGTAACGGATATTCCGGAAACAAAAGTGCCGGTAACGGATGTCCCAGAAACGGATATCCCAATAACGGATATTCCGGTGACAGATGTCCCTGTGACAGATATACCGGAAATAAAAGTCCCTGATGAGGACGTGGAGGATCTTCCGGCTATGCTTACAGTCTCTGCACATGGGAACGGCGGCGTGCCGGAAATGACAAGCATCCGGGCAGAAGCGGACGGGTTTACCGCAGAAGCGCTCCCAGTCCCAAGAAGGCTCGGCAAGATATTTGACGGCTGGTATATGGATGGAGCGTGCACGATCCCTTTTGAAGGCGGGAGCGTCAGCGGATTGGAAGAGCTTGCTCTGTATGCAGGCTGGAAAGAGTTCCCGGGATTCCTCTGTGATGATTCTGGTTATATCATTGGCTGTACGGGAGGCCCGGATGCAGTGACGGACGGCATCTTGCTGATCCCCGATTCTGCGGACTGTGTCGGGATCGCGGCAGGCGCTTTTGACGGATTAGGAGGAGAGGCGTTCGAGACGTACATACCAGGCAATATTACTTACATTGCTCCGGGCGCGTTTGACAATCTATGGAGCCTGATGCATATAGAGGTGAGCGTAGACAACCCGGTTTATTACAGTGCAGGCGGGACGGTCTATGATAGGAATGGAGAAGAAGTGGCATATCCCGTAGGGCTCCCGAGGCCTTAGCCTCTTGAAGCCATGACATCAGTGTACAAGGCGCTTGTAAGAGGCCGGATTGTAAAAAAGCTCTACTAATTTCGAGAGAGCAGTGATATAATAAATTGGATTGTACACTGAGGGTGGAGACAGGGGAACAAAAAGAGCATGGAAATTCATCAGATCACAGAGAATAAGAAAGATTATATGGATATACTTCTTCTTGCGGATCCGCAGGAAGATATGATAGAGAGATATTTAGACGAGGGAGAGATGTTCGTATTAAGCGAGAATGGCGATGTACTGACCGTGTGCGTCGTCCTTCTTATGAAGAACGGAAACTGTGAGCTTAAGAATATCGCAACGGCAGAAGAGTATCAGCGGCGCGGCTTTGGGAGATATATGGTACGCTATATATGCGAGCATTATAGTAAAATGTGCAGCTTCATGTATGTAGGCACTGGGAACAGCCGACAGACGCTTGACTTCTACCGCTCCTGCGGGTTCGTTAACTCTCATATCGTAGCGGATTTCTTCGTGGACAATTACAGGGAGCCGATCTATGAAGACGGGATCCAATTAATCGACATGATATATCTTAAGAAACAGCTGGATCTGTCTATTGATGTGAAGAAGGTAGTGGATCTCGCCCTTGAAGCAGGGAAGACTATTTTGAAGAACGGCGGTGAGATCTTTCGTGTGGAGGAGACGATCAAGCATATATGCGGACGTTTCCATGTGGACGATGTAGAGACATTTATCTTAAGCCATGCGATTTTCGTCAGTGCAGAGAATGAGGCAGGGGAGACGTACACGCGGGTCATGCATCTTCCGCTGTCGTCGCCCCATCTGGGCATTGTAGCGGAGGTCAACAATCTGTCCCGGGAGATATCCGCCGGCCATGTGGGGATCGAGGAGGCGTCGGAGCGCCTGAAGGAGATTGAGAAGATACCGCCCAAGAGAGGGTATTTCCAGGTGCTGGCGGCGGGCCTTGGAAGCGGGGCTTTTGCCTTTCTTCTTGGCTCTACTGCTCCTGAGAGCATAGTGGCATTTTTTATTGGATGTATTTTGTATGTGTGGGTGCTTGCTGCAAAAAGAGCCAGCCTTTCTAAAATTGTCGTTAATATTGTAGGAGGGGCCATCATTACGTCATTGGCTGTCCTTGCGACGAGGGCGCCGGGCCTTTCATTCCTGCGGCTTGAAGGGATGATCATCGGGGCTATTATGCCGCTGATCTCTGGTGTCGCGTTCGTGAACGCCATCCGTGAGATCGCGGACAGTGATTTTCTGTCGGGCACTGTCCGCATGATCGACGCACTGCTTGGCTTCGCTTACATTGCGATCGGGGTGGGCGTTACTTTGGCGGGCTATCATAACATAATTGGAGGAGTGGGGGTATGATCAGAGACATTGTAGTGAACGTGGCAGTCCCTTTTGTTGGAACGGTAGCATACGTCGTCCTTTTTAATGTCCCGAGGAAGTATTATCTTAGCTGTGGCATTACCGGGACAGTGGCATGGCTCGTATATCGAGGCATGAGCATGGTAGGCTCGGCGGCGGTCGCCTCTTTTTTTGCTGCGCTTGCGGCAGTGTTCCTGTCCCGTATGCTCACTGTGCGTATGCGATGCCCGATAACGATCTTCCTTCTGGCAGGGATCATCCCTCTTGTGCCGGGGGCAGGTATTTATTATACGTCTTATTATCTTGTGACGGATCAGCTCTTTTTGGCGGCAGATACGGGGATGGACGCCCTCAAGGTCGCCTTCGCGATCGTGCTGGGCATCGCTTTCGTTGTGTCCATACCAAGGGAAGTGTTCCAGAGGCACTACTGGCACGGAAGGAAACGCCGGAAAAGGTTGAAGGACGTAAGTGAGATATGATATAGTAGACAATGGAACGACTAAGAAGAAGACGAGGAGAAATAACTATGAGTAAAGTCAGAACAAGATTTGCCCCAAGCCCTACGGGGAGGATGCATGTGGGCAATTTGAGGACCGCCCTCTATGCGTACCTTATCGCAAAGCACGAGGGCGGCGATTTCATGCTTCGGATAGAAGATACAGATCAGGAACGCTTCGTGGAAGGCGCGTTGGAGATTATCTATCATACCCTTGAAGAGACAGGGCTGGCCCACGACGAAGGCCCGGATAAAGACGGAGGGGTAGGCCCTTATGTACAGAGTGAGAGGAATGCTTCCGGCCTTTATCTTAAGTATGCCAGACAGCTCGTCGAATCGGGGCACGCTTATTACTGCTTCTGTGACAAGGAGAGGCTTGCGTCCTTAAAGAGCGCGGTGTCGGGAGACGGAGGCACGGAGATCGTAGTCTATGACAAACATTGCTTAAGCCTGAGCAAAGAAGAAGTGGAGGCGAACCTGGCGGCGGGGAAGCCTTATGTCATCCGATTCAATATGCCCACAGAGGGGACGACTACATTTGAAGACGATATTTACGGGGACATTACCGTGCCGAACGAGGAGCTCGAAGATCTGATCTTGATTAAGTCCGACGGCTATCCGACGTACAATTTTGCGAATGTCATCGACGACCACCTGATGGGGATCACGCATGTGGTCCGGGGGAATGAATATCTGTCATCCGCTCCCAAGTACAATAAGATATATGAGGCTTTTGGCTGGGACGTGCCGACCTATGTGCATTGTCCTCTTATTACGGACGAGGATCATAAGAAATTAAGCAAGCGGTGCGGGCATTCCTCCTATGAGGATCTGATCGGGCAGGGCTTTGTAACGGAGGCGGTGGTGAATTATGTAGCGCTTCTTGGCTGGTGCCCGTCCGGCAACCAGGAGATCTTCTCTTTGGAAGAGCTGGTGAAGGAATTTGATTACCATCATATGAGCAAGTCTCCTGCGGTCTTTGACATCGTGAAGCTCAAGTGGATGAATGGAGAATATTTAAAAGCCATGGAGGAGGACAGGTTCTATGAGCTGGCGCTTCCTTATATAAAGAAGGCTGTCACAAGAGATTATGACCTGAGGAAGATCGCGGGCCTGGTGAAGACAAGGATCGAGGTGCTCCCGGATATAGAGGAGCAGATCGGCTTCTTCGAAGAGCTCCCGGAATATGACGCCGCCCTGTACTGTCATAAGAAGATGAAGACGAACGAGGAGAATTCTCTGGAAGTCCTGAAAGATGTATACAGTATTCTGGAAAAACAGGATGCTTTTGACAATGATTCCCTCTTCGCGGCGCTTAAGAGCTATGTGGACGAGAAAGGCCTTAAGACAGGGTTCGTCATGTGGCCGGTCAGGACTGCCGTGTCAGGCAGGCAGAGCACGCCCGGCGGGGCTACAGAGATCATGGAGATACTGGGAAAAGAAGAGTCTTTGAGACGGATCAGGAAAGGTATGGAATTATTAGAGAGATAAGGGGAGTCTATGAGTCTTAACAAAGCCCAGAAAGAGGCTGTGTCCCAGAAAGACGGGCCATGTCTGGTCCTTGCGGGTCCCGGTTCAGGGAAAACTCTTACGCTTACAAAGAGAATTGAATATTTGATACAGATCCATAGGGTAAGGCCAGAAGAAATTCTGGTCATTACCTTTACAAAGTATGCCGCCGGGGAGATGCGGGACCGTTTCCGCGCTATCCGCGGCATGGAAGGGAGCCCGGTCACGTTCGGCACGTTCCACGGTATTTATTATGGCATATTGAAGCAGGCTTATGGATGGAAGAAGGGGAGCTTTCTCATGGAGGAAGAGAAGCGCGCTCTGTTAAAGGAGATACTCTCTGGGGAAGAGTGGGGAGACATGCTCCCGGATGGGGGAGAGGAGGATCTTCTGACAGAATTTGCAGAGGAGATCGCCAAAGTGAAGAATAACCGCTATGACATCCGGACGTATGAATGCCTGAAATACGGAAGCGACCGATTCAGGAAGGCTTATCTTCTGTACGAAGAGAGGAAGAAGGCGCTGGGGAAAGTGGACTTCGAGGATATGCTGCTGCTCTGTTATGCATTATTCCAGGAGCGGCCGGACATCCTAAGAAAATGGCAGGAGAAGTTCCGATATATCCTTGTAGATGAGTTCCAGGATATTAATCAGGTACAGTACGATGTGCTCCGCCTTCTGGCCGCGCCTAAGGACAATCTGTTCGTAGTGGGGGACGACGACCAGTCAGTCTATTGCTTCCGGGGAGCAAAGCCGGAGATTATGCATACATTTCTTAAAGACTACCCGGACGCTGTAAGGATCGTGCTGGACATCAATTACCGTTCTACCGCCCACATCGTGGATTCAGCGGCAAGAGTCATCCGCAGCAATAAGAGACGGCAGGAGAAATCCATACGGGCGCATCATCCGGCAAGAGAGACCGTCCATGTGCAGGAGGTGAGAGATCCGATAGAAGAGAGCAAGTATGTCGTGTCCAAGTACCGGGAGTATGTAAAGAGAGGCGTAAAACCTTCTGAGATGGCAGTATTGTACCGCACAGCGACAGACGCAAGGATATTGGCGGAGACATTTATGGAATATCAGATCCCCTTCCATATGAAAGAGCATGTAGGGCATATTTATGAGCATTTTATCTGTACGGACATGTGCTGCTACCTTCGGCTCGCAACAGGATCGTATGTAAGAGGCGACCTGGTACGGATCGCCAACCGCCCGAAACGATATGTGGGAAGGGATAGTATGGCAGAGGAGAAGGTCACATATGAGAGCCTCAGAGCCTTTTACAGCGACAAAGAATGGATGCAGGAGCGGATAGGCCAGCTGGAGCAGGATATGGAGGCGATCCGGGGGAAGACGCCTTACGCGGCAGTCTGGTATATAAGGAAGAGCGTCGGCTATGAGGGGTTCCTGAAAGAGTATGCGGCGTACAGAGGGCTGGAAGAGGAAGGGCTGTTCTCTGTCCTGGAGGAGCTCCAGGAGAGGCTGAAAGAATTCCGCACACTGGAAGAATGGCTCTCCCATGTGGAGGAATGTAAGGAGGCTCTTAAGAGACGGGAGCCAGAGAAGGAAGAAAAAGAAGGAGTGGAGCTCCTTACAATACATAGAGCGAAAGGGCTCGAATATGAAGTCGTGTTCATCATACAGGCAAACGAGGGAGGCATCCCTTATAAGAAGGCCGCGACGGAGGAAGAGATAGAGGAGGAGCGTCGGCTCTTCTACGTGGCGATGACGAGGGCGAAGCAGAAGCTGATCATCAGCTATGTGAAAGAAAAAAACGGGAAAAGCAAAAGCCCTTCCCGCTTTATGGATGAATTACTCTTCTCCGTCTAGCTCTTCGAATTCCTGCGTGTCAAGCCACTCGTCAAAGGCATCGGCGGCGATCTCGTACTCGTCGTCATCGTCGATATTGTCAAGAGCCGGCTCTCCGTCTGTCTCTTCGTAGCGATAGAGGTATACGTCTCCAGAGTCATTCTCTCCGTCCTCATCAAGAGGGAGGAGGGCGATATATTCACGGTCGTTCACTTCATATATAGTGAGGATGGCGCACTCTACAACTTCGTCATTATCGAGGGTCAATGTGACGGTGACAACTTCATCGTCTGCGTTCTGATTCGTTAATCCACTCATGCTTTCGTTCTCCTTTACCTGCTTCAATATAGTTTAACTGTACCAAAGGTATGTCTAAAAAGCAAGGAGATAGTAGCCAAAAATGTAAAAATGTTGTAAAATATAACAACACCCTTTACACTGAGGGTAGGAAAGTGTGCGTAAAGGAGGAGGCATCATGAGAAAACAAAGATTGCTCATCATGCTGTCTGTCATTATGATAGGTGCCCTGATATTTACAGGATGCAAGAAATCTGTAGGGACGCCGGAAGATAACGCAACAAAAGAAGAGGCAAAAAAGGATGCAGAGGAAGAGCAGGAAGCCTTTTGCATAGGGTTTTCTGCTATTGATATGGGAAATCCGTATTTTATCACGCTTGAGAACGCCGTGAGAGAGGTTCTGGAGGAGGAAGGGCATAAGCTGGTCATGAAAGACCCGGGGACAGATCCTGACGCGCAGGCGTCCCAGATCCAGGAGATGATAGCGGAAGGGATCGACGCGATCATCTTAAGCCCGGTGGACTGGGAGGCGATCACCCCTTCCCTGCAGGAGCTTAAAGGAGCCGGAGTGAAGATCGTCAACGCCGACACACAGGTGAAGGAGATGGAGTACATAGACGCATATATCGGTTCTGACAATTATGGCGCGGGAGCGATCTGTGGAGAAGATCTGATCGAGCGTCGCCCGGACGGAGGAAAGGTAGCCCTTCTGGAATGCCCGACGCAAAATTCCATCAATGAGAGGATTACCGGATTTGAGGAGGCGCTGGCTGCTGCAGAGAAGGGATTTGAAGTAGTGGCAAGGGAAGATACGGGCGGAGAGTTCGAAAGAGCGCTGGATGCGTCAGAGAGGATATTGAAAGAGGATCCAGATATCGTTGCGATTATGTGCGGGAACGACCAGCTTGCGGTGGGAGCGACGACTGCAGCCAACGTAGCGGGGCTCGATGAGATCCTTATCTACGGCGTGGACGGGTCGCCGGATATTAAGAAAGAGCTTAAGAAGGCAGAGACACAAGTGGCAGGCACTGCCGCACAGTCTCCTATCAACATTGGGAAGAGGGCTGCGAAGACCGCGATCAATATGCTTAAGGGAGAGGCTTATGAGAGAGAGGTTTATGAGGAGGTCTTTATGATAGATAAAGACAATGTGGATATGTACGGCACGGATGGCTGGCAGTAAGGCAGCGGAAAGGAAAAGACATGGAGAAGATACAGGGGAAGCCATTACCATTGGGCGTGACAGTAATGAAAGAACAGGTGAATTTTTCGGTGGCTGTGCCGGAAGGGAAGGAGTGTGCCCTTTTGCTTTACCGCGCGGGGGAGAAGAAACCGTGCGCGTCTTATGAGATGGAAGCCTGTGTAGGGAATATCCGCGTGCTTGCATTTACGGGTATGCAGTATTCTGAATACGAATATAATTATGAGATTGACGGGAAAGTGTATACAGACCCTTATACAAGAGCTTTGGCAGGACGGCAGGAGTGGCTTGGAGAAGGGGAGGCCGCGAAACATGAGGTAAGGAGCAGGATCTGCGGGCAGGAATATGAGTGGGAGGGCGACAAGCCCCTCGAGACCCCTTATCATAAAGTGGTCGGCTATGCTCTCCATGTGCGGGGATTTACAAAAGACATATCGTCAAAAGTAAAGCACAGAGGGACGTTCCAGGGCGTAATGGAGAAGATCCCCTATATGCAGGAGCTGGGGATCAATCAGATCCAGTGTATGCCGGTCTATGAGTTCGAAGAGCGCGGCAGGCGGACGAATTACTGGGGCTATGGAGAGGCATGCTATTTTGCCCCTAAGAGCGCCTACTCCAGTGGTGGAGACGGGGTGAAGGGCTTAAAGGACATGGTGAAAGCATGCCATAAGGCAGGCATCGAAGTTGTGCTGGAGATGCCTTTCGCGGAAGGGACATCCAGGCTTCTGGCAGAAGAATGCCTTCGTTTTTATGTTATGGAATACCATATAGACGGGTTCATCCTGAATCCTTATGTCGTGCCGATGGAGGCTATGAAAGCCGACCCTGTCCTGGGGAAGACGAAGATCATGAAGCATCAGGAGGGCTTCCAGAATGTGGCGCGCCGTTTCTTAAAAGGAGACGAGGGAATGGTGAACGACGTCATATACTGGCTGCGCCGCGGATCTAAGGAGGAAGGGATCTTCAATTATATCACGACGCATACAGGATTTACGCTGCATGATCTTGTCTCTTATGACGGGAAGCACAACGAGGCGAACGGAGAGAATAATCAGGATGGCCCTGAATATAACTACAGCTGGAACTGTGGGGCGGAAGGAGCGAGCCGCAGGAAAGCCGTCACAGAGCTGAGGGCAAGGCAGGTGAGGAATGCGTTCTTCATGGTGCTTCTGTCTCAGGGGACGCCATGCATCCTGGCAGGAGATGAGTTCGGAAATTCCCAGAATGGGAATAACAATGTCTATTGTCAGGACAATCCTGTCGGATGGGTGAATTGGAAGACATCCCGGGCAGGGCGGGAGCTTACGAAGTTCGTAAGAGAGCTGATCGCGCTGCGGAAATCCCATCCTGTGCTGGCTCCTGCGGAAGAATTCATGGGGATCGACAGGACAGGGTGCGGCGTGCCGGACGTGTCCTACCATGGAGAGTCCGCGTGGAGGGCGTCCACGGAAGTGTCCAGCAGGCAGATCGGAGTCTATTACAGCGCCGCTTCCGTAGAGGGGGGAGAGGACTGTTTCGCGGCTTACAATATGCACTGGCTGGGGCATGAATTCGCGCTTCCGGCTCTCCCGGGAAAGCTAAGATGGTACTTGAAAGGATCTACGGACGAAGGGATCTTAGATGAGCCGCGTCTGCTGGAAGATCAGAGGAAGGTTGAGATAACGCCTCGGACAGTCTTATTTATTATAGGGAGGTAGCGTATATGGGCATAAACGCATTCCAGCTGAAGTGGATTGCGATTATTACGATGTTGATCGATCACACGGGGGCGATCTTATATGGGGACAATTCTGGGATATTCCGAATGATCGGGCGGATCGCATTTCCGATATTCTGCTTCCTCCTGGTGGAAGGATTCTTCCATACGAAGGATGTGCATCGCTATATGCTTCGTCTGGCTCTGTTCGCGCTGGTGTCGGAGATCCCGTATGAGCTGGCGTTCTACAGAAGGATATTCATCCCGGTGCAGAATGTGTTCTTTACTCTGCTTATCGGAATGGCGCTTATGTACGTCCTGGAGAAGAATAAGAATATCGCGCTCCAGGCGGCATATGTGCTCCTTGCCATGTGGGGGGCCTATATGCTGCGGACAGATTACGGTTACAGGGGGATCCTGCTTATTGTCATATTTTATTATTTCTATAAGCACAGGGCGGCTGCGGTCACGCTGGCGGCAGGGTGGAACTTCCTATACGGTCTTGGGGCAGTCCAGAACTGGGGCGTTCTGGCCTCGCCGTTCCTCGCTCTCTACAATGGAGAGAGAGGGCCGAAGATGCGATACTTTTTTTATGTGTTCTACCCGGCGCATCTGCTTATCTTATATGTGATCGATATGTATATGAACGGAGGAAGGGCTTTTTACATTTATTAAGCGAGGTTAGTTTATTATGAAAGCATTACAGCATTTGCGGACAATTAATCACCACAAGAAGCTGGTCATGGAGAATTGCTTTAAGGTAGGGCTGTATAAGCAAGGGCTTCTCCATGACCTGTCTAAATATACGCCGTCGGAGTTTCTTGTAGGCTGCAAGTACTATCAGGGGACAAGAAGCCCGAATAACGCGGAGCGTGAAGATCGCGGCTATTCCAGCGCGTGGCTGCACCACAAAGGGCGCAACAAGCACCACTATGAGTATTGGATCGACTACAGCAGCGACAGGGAAGAAGGAATCGTTGGACAGAAGATGCCGACGAGATATGTGGTAGAGATGTTCATGGACCGCGTGGCCGCATCGAAGACGTACCAGGGAGAGAATTATACAGACAGCCATCCTCTTGCGTATTATGAGGAGGGCGCGGCGCGCCTTGGGAACATGATACACCCTGACACGGCAAGGCTCCTGCGCCGTCTTCTTGAGATGCTGGCAAGAGAGGGAGAGGAGAAGACGTTCGCGTATATACGGAAAAAGGTACTGAAAAAATAAAAATGAGATTTTTCCTGATTTATTGTGATTTCATGTTGACTTTTTCTTCCTCATATAGTAATATGATTTTCGGACGGTAAAACGTTCCTTGCGGAAGTGTCGGAACTGGCAGACGAGCAAGACTAAGGATCTTGTAGCTTTAGGGCTGTGTGGGTTCAAGTCCCATCTTCCGCAGTAAGAAAAAGGAAGCCTTGAGAGTTCAGGGCTTCTTTTTTTGTCTTGTATTTATATCCATAAGCTGCTCGCCAGATAAATCTGCAAGGATCCTCTTGTACACTGAGGGTATAGAGCCTTTAAGCCAATTTTCACTGTCAAGGTACATCACAATTCCGCATTGGTCAAATCTGTGCTTACTTTCAAATACTGTCTTCACTGTAAAAGAAAAGAATTTTTTATCCGTTTCCATCTGCAAGACAGGTGCATTGTCATTTCTGAAATGATAGTATGTCCTCTGCCATAAATCTGTATGAGGATTTGTTATGACTTCGATTTTATCTTTAGATATAGTGTAATCCGCAGGCTTTCTTGTCCATTTTAATTTGTTTATGTCAAAATCCATATTATCCCCTCCATAAAAAGCGATTTGTCTTATTACATCATTTTATTTTATATGGAATACCCTCAGTGTGCAAATAAATTTTCTGGTTTTGGACCAAGTCTTTTTTGCGTGTTTCGCATATAGTATAGAGAAATGTAAATTGGAAAGGTATGCGAATATATGAAGGAATATATAAGGGCATCATTAGAGACGCATCTTTTTTTCGGAAGGATTATGAAGGAGCATTCGTTATTCCTGCTTGCCGGGTTCCCTGCGAAGGAAGAAGAGCTTATACGGCGCGCAGACAGGTTCCGGGAGGAATTTGAAGCCGGGCTTAGAAGAACGGTAGAGCTTGCGGACGGCATTGTGAGCAGATCGGTCTTAAGCTCTGGAGAAATAGTGACAGAATTTACGCAAAAGGCGGAATGCCAGACAGAGGATCTGACAGGGATCCCGATTGACGTAAAGATTACGGAGGCGGAGAAGAGGCTTCGCGCCGGAAGCTGTAATATGGTAACGAGGGAGCTCGTCCTGCATGTGAGGAGGCTGAACCGGCAAATGCTGCAAAGCCTGAATGGATTGATCTCATTTAAAGAAGAAGTCTTAAAAGAAATGACAACATGCAGGCTTTACACTACAAACTACCCATTGCTGATCGAGCATATTCTACGGGAAGCAAAACTGTACCGTCAGATTATCGTAGAGCTTGAGAACAAAGGACGGATCTCGATACCTGACTTAAGAAATACGGAAATATTCTGGAATCAGATTATGATGGAGCATGCCCAGTTCATACGGGGGCTGTTAGACCCGACAGAGTGCGGGCTGATCGAGACGGCTGATGGATTTGCGGAAGACTATTGCCGTCTTTTAGAAGAGGCAAAGGAGCAGGAAAGAAGGGCGGCGAACGCCGCCTTGTCTGCAAAGACTTTACAGACAACAAAGAAGTATCGGCAGTTTAAGGCGGCAGGAACAGAAGGGATTACAGGATGTGATATACGTTCGATCATCCTTCCGCTTCTGGCAGACCACGTGCTCCGTGAGGCGAACCACTATGTGAGGATCCTGGAATATACACAAAAAAGCATCAGGCCTGCTATGCCATAGGACAGTTGAAAAGCCTATAATTGTGTGCTATAATGCCTTAAGCGTTACCGGCGGGGGCGATTATTCACACTATACCAGTAAACCGCTGAAAGACTTCATAATTGTCTAATAGATAGGATCCTCGTGTCGGGCAGCCGCGTATTTCTATAGTGAGGAGGCTTAGATTATGGCTCATTTCACAAAGAAAGCGATCCGGGACTCTTTTGTGAAGCTGTTGAATGAGAGACCGCTCAGCCAGATTACGGTCCGTGATATCGTAGAGGATTGCGGGGTGAACAGAAATACCTTTTATTATTATTTTCAGGATATACCGCAATTGTTGGAAACCATTATAAAAGAGAATGCGGACAGGATAATCCAGGATAATCCGACGATAGATTCTATCGAGGATTGTTTAAGCGCGCTCATCGGATTTGCGCTCGAGAATCGAAAAATAGTATTCCATATTTATCATTCCGTCAGCCGTGATATATATGAGCAGCATCAATGGCGGATATGCGAATATGTCGTTACAGCCTATGTGGATGGGATCCTGTCAGGCCATCTTGTCTCAGATTCGGATCGGAGGCTGATTATAGATTACTTAAAATGCGTATGTTTTGGCATTGTGATCGGCTGGCTTGAAAAGGGGATGAGAGACGATATACAATCCCGGATCCGCAGGATCTGTGAGCTAAAGCAAGGGGAATGGGAACGAATGATTGAGAAATGTAAAAGGTAGCGTTATTTAGGCAAAAGAGCTCCTTTGTCTGATTTTCAGACAGAGGAGCTCTTCTTGTCTGTATGTGCGCTTCAAATCAGACATTATAATAGGACTGTAAAAAAAAGGAAGCGTTTGCAATCGAAAGGAGTGCAATAACTGATGCGTTTTGCGAAGGCGGTAGTGAGATACCGCACAATCATTTTAATAGCGGCTGTCATTCTTATGATACCGGCGGCGATCGGTATGCAGAATACAAGGATTGATTACGACATGCTCAATTATCTGCCTGAGGATATGGATACGACGATCGGGCAGAAGGAGCTTATGGAGGATTTCGGCAAGGGGGCGTTCTCCTTTATCATTGTAGAAGGTATGAAGGAGCAGGATGTAGCGGACCTCAAAGAACAGATCGAACAGGTAGGCCACGTAGATACGGTCATCTGGTATGACTCGTTGTTTGATCTGTCTGTCCCAATGGAGCTTCTTCCGGATGATATTTATAACGAATTCAACACCGATCATTCTACGATGATGGCCGTTTTCTTTGACAGCGCTACTTCTGCCGATGTCACGATGGATGCGATCCGCGAGATCCGGTCTCTGTGCGGGAAGCAGTGCTATGTGTCCGGCATGTCTGCACTGGTCACGGATCTGAAAGACCTGTGCGAAAAAGAAGAGCCGGTGTATGTCGGCATTGCTGTGCTTCTCGCCAGCATAGCCATGCTTGTGCTTTTGGACAGCTGGCTTGTGCCGTTCGTATTCCTGGCTTCGATTGGTATGATGATCTTGCTGAATCTTGGCTCCAATATTTTTATGGGCGAGATTTCTTATATTACGAAAGCGCTGGCGGCTGTCTTACAGCTTGCCGTTACGATGGACTATTCGATCTTCCTGTGGGAGAGCTACAATGAGCAGCTGGAGAGATACGGCGATCACAGGGAAGCGATGGCGGCGGCCATCCAGGCGACGCTGGCAAGCGTTGTGGGCAGCTCAGTCACGACAGTAGCCGGGTTCATCGCGCTGTGCTTTATGTCCTTTACGATGGGGAGAGATCTTGGCATCGTAATGGCGAAGGGCGTCATCTTAGGAGTCTTTGGCTGTGTGACAGTCCTTCCTTCGATGATCTTGATCCTCGATAAGCCTTTGCAGAGGACAAAGCACAAATCTCTAATCCCGGATATGTCCAGATTTTCCAGAGGGGTCATAAAGGCCTTTCCAGTGTTCCTCCTTGCATTTGCCATACTGCTCTTCCCGGCTTATTACGGGTACAGTAAGACAAATGACGAGGTGTATTACGATATGGGCGAGTGCCTGCCTGGAGATATGGAGTATGTGATCGCCAACAGCAAGCTGGCGGAAGAGTTCAATATTGCTTCTACCCATATGTTATTGGTAGACAGGGATATCCCGGCAAAGGATATCCGGGAAATGATCCATGAAATAGAGGGCATAGACGGAGTCAAGTATGTGCTTGGCCTGGAATCGGTGGTTGGCCCCCGTGTGCCAGAAGAGATCCTGCCGGAGCATGTTGTCGAGGCGCTGAAAAGTGATAAGTGGGAGCTGCTGCTTGTCAACTCGGAATACAAAGTCGCCAGTGACGATGTAAATGAACAGATTACAGAGCTGAATTCTATTCTTAAGAAATATGATGGAACGGGGCTGCTCATTGGGGAAGCGCCCTGTATGAAAGATATGATCGAGACGACCGCGCATGATTTCCAGGTCGTAAATACCGTATCGATCCTTGCTATTTTTGTTATTATAGCCTTGGTTGAAAAGAGTATTTCCCTACCTTTTATACTGATTGCTGTAATTGAGCTTGCGATTTTCATTAATCTTGGATTGCCACACTATATGGGGCAGAGCCTTCCATTTATCGCGCCCATCTGCATCAGCACGATCCAGCTTGGAGCTACGGTGGACTACGCGATATTGATGACTACCCGGTATAAAGCGGAGCGGATCGGCGGGGCAAAGAAAAAAGAGGCTGTGTGGACGGCGCTTGCCACATCCGTCCCGTCTATCATTATATCCGGTATGGGACTGTTTTCGGCGACTTTTGGAGTCGCATCTTATTCCAACATCGACATGATCCGTTCCATGTGCATGCTGATGGCGAGGGGAGCGGTAGTGAGCATGCTTTCAGTTATCTTTGTCCTGCCATCAGGACTTCTGCTCTGCGACAGGCTGATCCGCGCGACTACTTTGGGGATGCGTGATATTGGGAGAAAAGAAAATAAAATTGTGGAGGTATAGTGAATATGAAAAATAGAATCTTAAAACGCGGCTCGATCTTGCTCTGTTCCGTCATCATATTGGCGATAATTGGGACGTCCGCCTATGTGCTGGCGAGCGGGAAGCAGAGTAATAGTGATAAGGAGCATAAAGAAGAAAAGGAGAGCCAGGAGAGCAAAGGCGCGGGTGCAGTGGACAAAGCGGGGGACATAGGAGGAAGCACGGAGATGTTCACAGACGAAACAGTCTATGTGCTGGCCGGCGCCGACGGCACTGTGAAGAGGGTCATCGTCAGCGACGAGATAGAGAATAAGGTGGGAGGCGCCTCTTTAGAAAAAGAGCTGCCAGTCCAGATGTCAGTGCAGTTTACGCTGGACGGCAAGAAAACTTCCCCGGAAAAGATGGCCGGTAAAAGCGGTCATGTGAAGATCCGTTTTGATTATGAGAATATGCAGTATGAAGAAGCTGAGATTAACGGGAAAACAGAGAAGATCCATGTCCCGTTCACTATGCTTACAGGAATGCTGCTTGACAATGATGTTTTTCAGAACGTGGCTGTATCGAACGGGAAGATAGTTAACGATGGAGACCGGATCGCAGTAGTCGGCATGGCGTTCCCTGGCTTGCAGGAGGATCTTAAGATTAGCAAAGATAAGCTGGATATCCCGGATTATGTCGAGGTCAGCGCTGATGTCAAAAATTTTAAGATGGGCGATACTATGACCCTTGCTACGACGGAGCTGTTCAGAGAATTAGATTCTGATTCTCTTAATATGGAAGAATTAACAGATTCCATGAATGAGCTGACAGACGCTATGCTTGTGCTTATGGATGGCTCTTCCCAGCTTTCGGACGGCCTGTGTACTTTGTCGGAGAAGTCTGGCGAGCTGGTCGGAGGGATCGATCAGCTGCACGCAGGCGCGGCGCAGCTCCAGACAGGCGCAGCGTCGCTGGACAACGGCGCAGGCCAGATACAGGAAGGGATTGCCCAGCTTTCCGACGGCCTGGATACGTTGGATGCCAACAGTGATTCTTTGAACGGAGGGGCGGAACAAGTATTCCAGTCTCTGCTTTCCATGGCGAACGCACAGCTTGCTGAGGCAGGGCTTTCTGTACCTGCCCTGGCGATAGAAAACTATGCCGGCGTGCTGGACGAAGTAATTGCGTCGCTGGATGATACGGCAGTTTATGAGGAGGCGATGCGCCAGGTCACAGAGCAGGTGGAGGCGAACCGGGATATGATCCGGGAGCAGGTGGCTGCCGCGGTCCGGGAGCAAGTATACGCAGAGGCATCTGCACAGGTGGCCGCCGCAGTAAAGGAACAGGTCGCACAGGCTGTCAGGGAAAATGAAGGGCAGTTCCGGTCTGCGGTCATACAGCAGGCGACGGGCATGTCGGTGGAGGAATATGAAGCTGCGGTGGAAGCAGGTGCGATTACGCAAGAACAGCAGGAAGCGGTAAATGCGGCTGTTGAATCTGCTATGCAGGCGGAGACAGAGGCAAGGATGGAGAGCCAGGAAGTTGAGGAGCAGATCAGCGCTCTGACAGAGCAGGCAGTAGAAGAACAGATGCAGAGCCAAGAGATACAGGAGGCGGTCGCCGCGAATACAGAACTGCAGGTACAGAAGGCCATTTCTGAGGCTATGAGCTCAGATGCTGTCCAGTCCAAGCTGAACGCCGCCGCAGAAGGAGCGCAATCTGTAATCGGGCTGAAAGCCTCGCTCGACAGCTATCATGCATTCTATCTTGGGCTTCGCACTTACACGTCCGGTGTTTCTGACGCGGCTGCCGGAGCAGATGAATTGAAGTCCGGCGCAGGGGATCTAAAAGCAGGGACGTCCGAATTATCTGCCGGAGCGGCCCGGCTGCTTGAGGGGACGCAGGAGATGAAAGACAGCGCGCCAGCGCTTGTGGACGGCATTACACAGTTGAAAGACGGCTCTATACAATTGTCCGATGGCCTGAAGCAGTTTAATGAAGAAGGGATCCAGAAGCTGACAGAAACATTGGGAGGAGACCTGAAAGAAACTTCCGACAGGATCCGGATCCTCTCCGACATTGCGAAAAACTATGGCTCATTTGCCGGAACAGGCGATGGCGCAGGAGGAAATGTAAAATTCATATATAAGACAGATGCTATTTAATCTGCAAATCTGGGACGGGGTAAAATTAAATTTACCCCGTCCCAGATTAATTTTATCCTGTCCCAGATTGAAAAAATCTACGGTTTTGGGTATGATAAGGGTAAAGATGCAGGCAGATCAGGCCGGATAAGGAGAGGGATAATGTTAGAGAAGCTAGATCTTACCAAAAGGTTGGAGAAGGAAGAGTACAAAAAGAAGATGGAAGTGCTGGAGCCGAGGCTCGGGGAGCTGCAGCGAAAATGCAGGGAGATGGGGATCCCTGTTATGATTGCTTTTGAAGGGTATGACGCGGCAGGAAAGGGGTTACAGATCGGAAAGCTGATCCGTGCGCTTGACCCGAGAGGATTTGAGGTCTATACAGTGAAGAAGGAGACGGAAGAGGAGAGGCTTCACCCGTTCCTCTGGCGGTTCTGGACGAAGCTTCCGGGGAAAGGGCGCATTTCCATCTATGACGGCAGCTGGTATCGGAAAGTATTGGAAGACCGTTTTGAAGGGCGGACAAAGGAAGAAGATATACCAAAAGCATTCCAATCTATCCGCTCTTTTGAAGAACAGCTGGCAGCAGACGGAATGGTGATGATTAAAATATTCCTTGCTATAGATAAGAAGGAACAGAAAAAGAGGTTCCAGAAGCTGCAAAGATCGAAAGAGACCGCGTGGCGGGTAAGCAAAATGGATTTAAAGCGCAATGAGAAGTTTGAGCAGTATACAGGGATGAACGAGGAGATGCTGGCCCAGACGGACACAGACTATGCGCCGTGGAATATCGTGGAGGCGTCAGATAAAAAGTTTGCCACGGCGAAGATATATGCTGCTGTAATCCAGGCCATGGGGAATAAGATTAAGGAAGAGGAAGATAAGAGAGCTGCACAGGAGACGTCGGAGGCGTCCGAGGCGGCAGAAGAGAGCGATAAGGAGCTAGGAGAGTCTATTCTGGCAAGGGCGGATCTTTCCCTTTGCTATACGAAAGAGGAATACAAAGAACAGCTTAAGAGGCTGCAAGAGAAGATGGAGAGGCTGCACGGGGAATTGTACAGAAAAAGGATCCCGATGGTGCTTGGATTTGAAGGCTGGGATGCAGGGGGCAAGGGCGGAGCTATCCGGCGCCTTACCGAGCATATGGATCCGAGAGGCTACGTCGTGCGCCCTACGGCGTCTCCAAATGATATTGAAAAAGCGCACCATTATCTGTGGAGGTTCTGGAATGCTATGCCCAAAGCGGGGCATGTGGCTATTTTTGACAGGACATGGTACGGCCGCGTGATGGTAGAGCGGATCGAAGGGTTCTGTACGAAGAGAGAGTGGAAGCGGGCATATAAAGAAATCAATGACATGGAGCGGGATCTCACGGATGCAGGGGCGATCGTAATCAAGTTCTGGCTGCAGATCGACAAAGACGAGCAGGAGAGAAGGTTCAAAGCCCGCCAGGAAGATCCTAAGAAGCAGTGGAAGATTACCGATGAAGACTGGCGTAACAGGGAGAAGTGGGAGCAGTACGAAGAAGCGGTGAACGAGATGCTGATCCGTACGTCCACGCCGGGCGCGCCGTGGGTCGTAGTGGAAGGGAACTGTAAATATTATGCCAGGATCAAAGTCCTGAAAACGGTTATAGAGGCCATCGAGGATCGTTTGAAGGAAGAAAGGAAGAAGGGCTAGCGTATGACGATCAGGGAGCATCTAGAAGAGCGAGAGGAGAAATATTTAAGCAAATATGCTGCGCTCAGCAGCAGATCAAAGGGAAGGAAGCGGGAAGAAGCACAATGCGACATCCGGCCGGTATTCCAGCGCGACAGAGACAGGATCCTGCACTGTAAGGCATTCCGGCGTCTGAAACAGAAGACGCAAGTCTTCCTGCTCCCGAAAGGCGATCATTACCGGACAAGGCTTACGCACACCCTCGAAGTGTCCCAGAACGCCAGGACGATCGCGAAGGCATTAAGGCTCAATGAAGATCTGGTGGAGGCTATCGCCCTTGGGCACGATCTCGGGCATACGCCGTTCGGCCATGCGGGGGAGCGTGCATTAAATGAGGTGAACCCGTTCCGGTTCAAGCATAATGAGCAGAGTGTCCGGGCCGTAGAATATCTTGAAAAAGGCGGAGAAGGGCTGAACCTTACGTGGGAAGTGCTAGATGGGATAAGGAACCACCAGACAAGCGGGAAGCCCTCTACACTGGAGGGCGCGATCGTGCGCCTGTCCGATAAGATAGCGTACATCAATCATGACATTGACGACGCTATCCGGGGAGGGATCCTAACCGAAGAGGGGATCCCGAAAGAATACAGCGATATCCTGGGAACGACTACAAGGATGCGCCTGAATACGATGGTCCATGATGTGATTACGAACAGCATGGATAAGCCGTCTATACAGATGTCGGAGGAAGTGGGCGCCGCTATGGCGGGGCTTCGGAAGTTCCTGTTCGAAAGCGTCTATCTTAACCCACAGGCAAAGGGCGAGGAGGAGAAGGCGATCAACATGATCTCCAATCTATATAAGTTCTATATGAGCCACATCGAGCTCCTTCCCGACCAATTCCTGGCGATGACAGAAAAGGGTGTGAAAAAGGAGCAGGCGGTGTGCGATTACATCGCGGGAATGACCGATACATACGCAGTTAAGAAATTTCAAGAATATTTTGTACCAGAATCGTGGAATTTTTAAAGGAAATGAAATACTTTTGTCGAATATTATAAATAAGGGCAGTGAAAGGGACGAGACAGATGTATTATCCAGATGAGCTAGTGGAGGAAGTGCGGGCAAAAAATGATATTGTAGATGTCATATCCGGCTATGTCAGGCTTCAGAAGAAGGGAAGCTCGTATTTCGGGCTGTGCCCGTTCCACAATGAGAAGTCCCCGTCGTTTTCCGTAAGCAGGCAGAAGCAGATGTATTATTGCTTCGGATGCGGCGCGGGAGGCAATGTATTCACTTTCCTTATGGAGTATGAGAACTACTCGTTTCTCGAAGCGCTGAGATTCCTGGCCGACCGGGCGGGGGTAGAGCTGCCCGAGCAGGACTATTCCCAGGAAGCGCGGCAGAGAGCGGACATAAAGGCGATCCTTCTGGAGATCAACAAGGAGGCTGCAAAGTATTTCTATGTGCAGCTAAAGCAGCCCCAGGGAAAGCATGCGCTTACATATCTTAAGGACCGGGAGCTTGGGGATGAGGCTCTTAAATCCTTTGGGCTTGGATATTCGAATAAATACAGCGACGATCTGTATCGTTATCTGAAATCCAAAGGATATAAGGACGAGCATATATCACAGGCAGGCCTTATTACGATCGATGAGAAGAGAGGCGTCTGTGATAAATTCTGGAACCGGGTCATGTTCCCGATCATGGATGTGAACAGCCGGGTCATTGGATTCGGCGGGCGCGTTATGGGGGACGGGAAGCCGAAATACCTGAACTCCCCGGAGACACTTGTCTTTGATAAAAGCCGGAATTTGTACGGACTGAACCGCGCCAGGACTGCAAGGAAGCCGTATTTCCTTCTATGCGAAGGGTATATGGATGTGATTGCGCTCCACCAAGCGGGATTTACGAACGCCGTGGCGTCTCTTGGGACGTCGTTAACGCCGGGACATGCCGCGCTCATCAAGCGGTATGTAAGCGAAGTGTACCTGACTTATGACAGCGACGACGCCGGGACGAGAGCCGCGCTGCGGGCAGTGCCGATCCTGCGGGACGTAGGCGTCACTGCGCGGATCATCCGCATGGAGCCATACAAAGATCCAGATGAATTTATTAAAAATCTGGGCGCGGAGGCATTTGAAGAGAGGATCCGGAAAGCGCAGGGAGGCTTTATGTTCAGCCTTAAAGCGCTGGAAAAGGATTATGATATGGCTTCCCCGGAAGGGAAGACGGAATTCTTAAAAGAGGCAGCTGGGCGGCTGGTGGAATTCGAGGAAGAGATCGAGAGAAATAATTACATAGAGGCAACAGCGGCAGCATACCGTGTAAGCTATGAAGACTTGCGGAAGCTTGTGGCGGGCACGGCGGTCAAAAAGGGGCTTGCCGCGCCGGTGAAGCGGCCCAGGCCTACGCAGAGCCAGGAGCGGGAGAAAGAGGACGGGATAAGAAAGTCGCAGAAGATCCTGCTGACCTGGATGGCTGCCGATGAGCACATATTCCGGCAGATCTGCAAGATCGTCGGTCCAGAGGACTTTGACGAAGGGCTGTACCGCACGGTGGCAGAGCTTCTGTACCGGCAGTACGAGGAGGGAGAGCCGAATCCCGCGGCTATTATGAACCATTTTACCGACGAGGAAGAGCACCGGGAAGTAGCGGGGCTGTTCCACACAAGGATCCGGGAGCTCTCCACGGCGAGGGAGCAGGAGAAAGCGTTGAGAGAGACTGTGAAGCGGGTAAAGCTGCACAGCATAGAAAAGGCTATGGGGCGGAATACGACGAGCGCAGAGGAGCTCCAGAAGCTCGTGGCAGAGAAAGCAAGGCTCCAGAACCCCGCAGAACTGCATATTTCTGTTAATTAAGGATAAAATATAAACAAGCAATGAGAGGATGGGCACTACATGGAAGAAAACACAGTGAGATTAGAAGAGAAGCTAAAAGAGCTGGTATCTCTCGGAAGGAAGAAGAAAAGCATTCTTGAGATTTCCGAAATCAACGATTTCTTTACCGACATGGAGCTTGACGCAGAGCAGATGGACAAGGTGTTCGAGCATCTGGAAGCGAACAACATCGACGTCCTTCGGATCAGCGGCGACGGCGACGACATTGACGTGGACGATGCGGATATTGTCCTGACGGATGAAGACGATGTGGATATGGAGAAGCTGGATCTGTCCGTCCCGGACGGGATCAGTATCGAAGATCCGGTGCGTATGTATCTGAAAGAGATCGGGAAAGTCCCTCTTCTTACGGCTGAAGAAGAAGTCGATCTGGCAAAGCGGATGGCGGACGGCGACGAGGACGCGAAGAAGCGTCTTGCAGAGGCGAACCTGCGCCTTGTCGTCAGCATTGCAAAGCGCTATGTGGGCCGGGGCATGCTCTTCCTTGACCTTATACAGGAAGGGAATCTGGGCCTGATCAAAGCGGTGGAGAAGTTTGATTATCACAAAGGGTTCAAATTCAGCACTTACGCCACATGGTGGATCCGTCAGGCCATTACGAGAGCCATTGCAGATCAGGCGAGGACGATCCGCATCCCGGTGCATATGGTGGAGACGATCAACAAGCTGACGCGTGTGTCCAGACAGCTCTTGCAGGAATTGGGGCGCGAGCCTGCGCCGGAAGAGATCGCAGAAGAGCTGGATATGCCGGTAGAGCGCGTGCGGGAGATCCTTAAGATCTCGCAGGAGCCGGTGTCTTTGGAGACCCCTATAGGGGAGGAGGAAGACAGCCATCTTGGAGATTTCATCCAGGACGACAATGTGCCTGTCCCGGCAGAGGCGGCAGCGCAGACTTTATTAAAAGAACAGCTAGACGAAGTATTGGACACGCTGACTGAGAGGGAGCAGAAAGTATTGAGGCTTCGGTTCGGTATGAATGATGGGCGCGCCCGTACTTTGGAGGAAGTGGGGAAGGAGTTTGACGTTACCCGTGAGCGCATCCGCCAGATCGAGGCGAAAGCGCTTCGGAAGCTCAGGCACCCCAGCCGCAGCAGGAAATTAAGAGATTATCTCGATTAAGAAAGAGGCGCCTATGGAACTATCAAAAAGACTTCACGCAGTTGCAGGTCTGGTGACAGAGGGCGCTTCTGTCGCAGATATAGGGACCGACCATGGGTATGTGCCTATTTACCTTGTACGCCGCGGCATCGCAGAGAAAGCGATCGCACTGGATATAAATAAAGGCCCTCTTGCACGGGCGGAGGCTCATATCGCGTCCTACGGCCTTTCGGAGCGGATTGAGGCGCGGCTGTCGGACGGGCTTTTGGGAGTGCGCCCCGGGGAGGTGGACGTGATGATCGCCGCCGGGATGGGGGGCGGTCTCGTTATCCGTATTATGGAGGAGGGAAAGGAAGTCGTAAACACCCTTAAATATTGCATTTTGCAGCCCCAGTCGGAGATCGGCAGGGTAAGGAGATATCTGGACGAGAATGGCTTTCGGATCGCAAAGGAAGATATGGTAGAGGAGGACGGGAAGTTCTACCCTATGATGAAGGCGGTACATACAGAGCATGGCGAAGATTATGAGGAGTACGAGTACCGATACGGGAAGAGGCTTTTAGAGGCACGCCATCCGACGCTTTATAAATTCCTTCTTCGAGAACGCCGGATGCAGGCGGATATACAGGCGAAGCTCGGGCGCCAGGAAGGCAGCGAGGGCGCAAAGAGAAGGATGCGGGAGCTGGAAGGAGAGATCGGCTGTACAGAGCAGGCGCTCTCCCGTTTTGCCGTGCCGGACATTTGATTCAGATGCCCTTGTAAGATGAGGGGCAGAAAGGAATGACATCTATGCTGTGCAAAGAGATTATGGAGATAATAGAGAAGGACTATCCTCCTGGCTCCGCTTTAGAGTGGGACAACGTAGGCCTGCTTGCGGGGAGGGATAAGAAAGAAGTCGGGCGCATATATATAGCGTTAGACGCTACGGATCAGGTGGTCCGGGAGGCGGCCGCCTGGAGGGCAGATATGCTTATCACCCATCACCCGCTCATTTTTGGAGGCATGAAACGGATCACAGACAGGGATTTTATCGGAAGGCGGCTTCTGGCTCTGATCCAGAATGATATTTCTTATTATGCTATGCATACGAACTATGACGTGTGCGGCATGGCAGAGCTGGCCGGCAAGAAGATGGGGCTTAAATCTCCGGAAGTCCTGGAAGTGACGCAGGGCGGGGAGGAAGGCTCCCTTGGGATCGGACAGATCGGGGACGTCTTGCAGGTGATGAGCCTTAAGGAATGTGCCCGGAAAGTAAAAGAGGCCTTTGGCCTTTCTAATGTAAAAGTGTTCGGAGATCTGGAAGGGAAGGCCTCTCGTATCGCCATTTGCCCCGGGTCGGGCAAAAGCGTGATCGGAGAGGCAATAAGAAAAGGTGCGGATGTGCTTATTACCGGGGATATCGGGCACCATGAAGGGATTGACAGCGTAGCCCAGGGGATGGCCATCATTGACGCGGGCCATTATGGAGTGGAGCACATCTTCATAGAGGATATGAAGGATTATCTGCGGGAGCGCCTTGCAGGGGTGGAGATCGCAGGCGCGTCGGTGGCGCATCCATTCCAGATCGTGTGATCCTGCGCGGCGCCAGTTATAGCGGGAATTGTAAGGAACCGGGGAAATGTTACAGAAATGTTACGGAGAGGAGAACAGGGATGGACGGACAGAATATGTATCATGTGCAAGTAGGCGACATTATAAAAGAATATCCAGAAGGGACGCCGTACTTTAAGATTGCGGAAGATTTTCAGGAAGGCTATGCGAACGACATTGTTCTTGCATATGTGAACGGCAAGCTGCAGGAGCTACATAAAGCCCTTCGCGCAGATTGTACAATGTCTTTTGAGACGACGGCGGGGAATGTAGGGCATATGGCGTACAAGCGGAGCATGAGCCTTCTGCTCGTAAAAGCCATATACGATGTGGAAGGGCACAGGAACATTGATAAAGTCCGGATCCATTTTTCAGTGAGCAAGGGATATTATTGCACGGTCAAGGGTAATGTGACGGTCGATCAGGAATTCCTTGGCCGGGTCGAGAGGCGCATGCGCGAGATGGCGGGGCAGGATATGCCTATCGGCAAAAGAACGGTCCACACAGACGATGCGGTGGCGCTATTTAGGCAGTACGGCATGTACGATAAGGAGCAGTTGTTTGAATACCGCCGCGTCTCCAGAGTGAACTTGTATCATATCAATGATTTCGAGGACTATTTTTACGGTTATATGGTTCCGAGCGCCGGATATCTGCGGTATTTTAAATTGTATCTTTATGACGAGGGGTTCGTAATGCAGATGCCGGTCCCGGCCGCACCGACGGCCGTGCCGCCTTTTGAGCCGCAGCACAAATTGTTCCAGGTGCTCAAAGAGTCTGTCAAGTGGGGCGACATGCAGGGGATCGAGACGGTGGGGGCGCTTAATAATGAGGTGACAAGAGGCAATGTGCAGGAATTGGTGCTTGTGCAGGAAGCTCTGCAGGAGAAGAAGATTGCGGATATCGCGTCCATGATCGCGGCGCGCCCGGGCGTGAAATTCATTTTGATCGCAGGGCCGTCGTCTTCCGGGAAGACGACATTTTCCCACAGGCTTTCTATACAGCTTCGGGCAAATGGACTAAAGCCCCATCCGATCGCTGTGGACAATTATTTTGTAGAGCGGGAAGATAATCCGAAAGACGAGAACGGCGAGTACGACTTTGAATGCCTGGAAGCGGTGGACATCGCTCTTTTCAATAAGCAGATGAAGGAATTGCTGGAAGGAAAAGAGGTGGTGATCCCTTCCTTTAACTTTGTGGAAGGGAAGAAAGAGTACGGCGGGAAGCCGAAGAAGCTGGAAGCCAACGATGTGCTTGTGATTGAAGGCATCCACTGCCTGAATCCGAAGCTTACCGAGCAGCTGTCCGATGAGAATAAATTCAAGATCTATATCAGCGCGCTGACACAGCTCAATATCGACGAGCATAACCGCATACCGTCCACGGACGGGCGGCTTCTTCGAAGGATCATACGGGACGCCAGGACAAGAGGGTCAAGCGCTACAAGAACGATTAAAATGTGGGATTCTGTAAGAAGAGGCGAAGAGAGGAATATCTTCCCTTATCAGGAAGAGGCAGACGTGATGTTCAATTCGGCGCTCATCTATGAGCTGGCTGTACTGAAGCCTTACGTAGAGTCCCAGCTGTTCGCCGTAGACAAGAGCAGCCCGGAATATCTGGAGGCAAAGAGGCTTCTGAAGTTCCTGGACTATTTTGTGGGGATTGGGAGCGAGAACATCCCATCGAATTCGCTGCTGCGTGAATTTGTGGGCGGCGGATGCTTCAACGTGTAAATGGGGACACCCGATTTGTTGATTGGGGACGTACGCTTTTCGCAAAAGCGTACGTCCCCAATTAAAAATTTAACAAACTATTTATAGAGTTTTTTCAAATTTTCTAACTTTGCTGGCATGTTCATCATCAGCATATCCAGCAAAGTGACCGCAGCCATGGATTCTATAACGACAACGGCGCGTGGTACGATTACGGGGTCATGGCGGCCAGTCACGACAATGGTCGTGTTCTCGCCGTCATTTGTAATAGTGCTTTGCTCTTGCGCGATAGAAGAGGTGGGCTTTATAGCTGCCCGCAGGATAATGGGGCTTCCATCGCTTATGCCGCCTAAGATGCCGCCGGCGTTATTTGTCCTTTTGTGTACGCCGTTCTCGTCACGGAAGAAAGCGTCGTTATTCTCGCTGCCTTTCGAGCGTGATGCTCTAAACCCGCTGCCGATCTCCACGCCTTTTACAGCTCCTATAGACATGACAGCCTTGGCAAGAGAGGCGTCCAGCTTATCGAAGACGGGCTCCCCTGCGCCTGCCGGCATTCCGGTAATGACGCACTCGACAGTGCCCCCGGAGGAGTCTTTGTTTCTCATGCATGTCTCCAGATATTCGGCTGCTTTTTCAGCATATTCTTTGTTCGGCATGTATAATGCATTTTCGGAAATGCAATCATAATGGTATTCTGAAGGCGGGATGCAGATGTCGCCGATGGAGCGGGTATAGGCTGTCAGGCGGACGCCAAGCTCGCCCAGCACTTTGGAAGCCACAGCGCCTGCCGCCACGCGGCCTATGGTCTCGCGGCCGGAAGATCGGCCGCCTCCCCGGTAGTCGCGGAAGCCGTATTTAACGTTGAAAGTATAGTCTGCATGCCCCGGGCGACAGCAGTCTTTGATCTTGCCGTAATCGTGAGAACGTTGATCTTTATTCCGCACCAGTATGGAAATAGGGGTCCCGGTCGTCCGCCCTTCAAATATGCCGGAGAGGATCTCGGCCCTGTCCTCTTCCGAGCGCTTGGTCGTATAGCGGCTCTGCCCGGGCCTGCGCCTGTCCAGGTGCGCCTGTATATCTTCCTCAGAAAGAGAAAGCCCCGCAGGACAGCCGTCAATGACGACGCCGAGCCCTGCGCCGTGGGATTCTCCCCAGGTCGTAATGCGAAATAGAGTTCCATAAGTTGAACCAGCCATAATATAAGCATCTCCTTTTCATCTCAGTAGTCTGTTCCATTATATAAAAAGAAAGCTAAAGCTGCAATACAAAATATAGGGGAGAGACAAAAATATAATCACAAAATATGCATAAAGGTGTTCGGAAATTTACGGATTTTTACGAAATTTGTACTGTACTTTTAGGATAGGCCATATTATAATAGGAATGTACACCTGTCCGGGCATTTCATAATACATGTCTGCGGCGGGCGGGCTTCGTCCGATAATGTATACCCTCCGGGCATTTTTTAATATATGCCTGCGGTGGGCGGACTTCGTCCAATAGTGCATGAATAAAGGGAGGGGCAGCTTATGGGACGTAGAAAGAAAAATGCAGGTTCTGACGATTTTGAAATCGTAGAGGTAGATTTAGATGATGATTCATCAGAAGATGCAGATGCATTTTTTGAGAATGACGTAGAAGAGCCTGAACAAGATGAAGAGGACGAAGAGGCGGAAGAGCCTGAAGATCTGGAGGATCTGGAGGAACTTGAAGATTTGGAGGATCCTGAGGATCTGGAAGAATATGAGACATTGGAAGAGGATGAAGACGGATTTCATGAGTATGGACATACAGATGAACCGGATAATATAAAAATCCAGGAGATTGACCAAGAGGAGGACAAAGAGACGGAAGCCGAGAAAAAACTCCGCAGGCACAAAAGAAGGAAAGTGGCGGCGATCGTTGCCGCAAGCGTCGTGGGCGTGGTCGCGGCGGCATATATGGGCTTTGCATTCTATTTCGGAAATCATTTTTTCTTCCGGACCACTATAAATGGGACGGAGTTTTCGATGAAGAGCGTGGCCCAGGTAGAAGAGTATATGAAGCAGCAAGTGGCGGATTACAGCCTCACGATAGAAAAGTCTGATGGGACAAGCGAGAAGATCGACGGAAGCGCCATCGCGCTTGAGTATGTGCAGGGAGAAGAACTTAAAAAACTGGTAGAGAGCCAGAATAAATTTTTTTGGATAGAAGCGCTCTGGAAGCAGCCGGAGATAGAAGCGGAAGTAGGCGTGAAGTACAACGACGAGATGTTGGCGGCAGAGATTGGCAATCTCGCCTGTCTTGTGCCAGAGAACCAGACGGCATCCGTAGACGCCCACCCGGAATTCCAGGAGACGGAATTCGTGATCGTGCCGGAGATCATTGGCACGCAGATTGACACAGAGAAGCTTGACGCTGCCGTGAAAGAAAAGATAAGCGGATTCCAGCATGAGCTGGATCTGACAGAGGCAGGGTGCTATCTCCAGCCAAGGTTCTTCGAGGGCGACGAGGCGGTGATCGCCGCCAGAGACGCTATGAATGCTTATCTTGGGGCGCAGATTACTTATGATTTTAATCCGAATACGGAAGTGGTGGACGCGGCTGTGATCTCCCAGTGGGTGCTGGTGGACGCGGATATGAACGTGGCTTTTGACGAGGAAGCCGTGAGAGCTTATGTCGCGTCTTTGGCGGACACATATGATACCCTGGGCAAGACCCGTGAATTTACAACGGCCAATGGCAATGTCGTGTCAGTCAATCCGGGGACTTACGGATGGAAGATCGATCAGGAGACAGAGTACGCGAACCTGATCGCGAATATACAGAATGCGGAAGTTGTCGCACGCGAGCCTGCTTATTCCAGCAGGGCGGCGGTCCATGACGCGATGGACATGGGCAGCACTTATGTGGAAGTAGACTTAAGCGCGCAGCATATGTGGTATTTCCAGAATGGGCAGGTTATAATGGAGACACCGGTCGTCACAGGAAATCCAAATATTGGGAACCGAGCGACTCCTTCCGGTGTCTACTCTATCCTGGAGATGATGCGTAACAAGACGCTCCGAGGGGAGATAGACCCTGAGACGGGAGAGCCGGAATATGAGACGCCGGTCTCTTTCTGGATGCGCGTGACATGGAGCGGGATCGGGTTCCATGACGCTACGTGGCAGCCGTCTTTCGGAGGCACGCTCTATCGGACGAGAGGATCTCATGGATGTATCAATATGCCTTACGGACAGGCGCAGGCGCTCTACAATTCCCTTGCAGTAGGGACGCCGGTCATCATCCATTATTAAGGCAGAGAGTTGGGGCAATGTATGTATGAATTGATAAAAAAAGACGGCCTTGCTAAAAGGGGAAGGCTTACTACAGTACACGGGGTCGTTGAGACCCCTGTATTTATGAATGTGGGAACTGCCGCAGCCATTAAAGGGGCTGTCTCCACAACGGATCTTCAGGAGATTGGGACGCAGGTGGAGCTGTCCAACACATATCATCTCCATGTCCGCCCAGGCGACGAGGTCGTGAAGAAGATGGGAGGCCTTCATAAGTTTATGGTGTGGGACAGGCCGATCCTCACGGACTCGGGCGGATTCCAGGTATTTTCTCTGGCGCGCTTCCGGAAGATCAAGGAGGAGGGCGTATATTTCAATTCCCATATTGACGGCAGGAAGATCTTCATGGGGCCGGAGGAGAGCATGCAGATACAGTCTAACCTGGCCTCCACGATCGCCATGGCGTTCGACGAGTGCCCGTCCAGCGTGGCGGACAGGGAATATATGGAGCAGTCTGTAGACAGGACGACAAGGTGGCTTAAAAGATGTAAGGCTAAGATGGAGAGGCTAAATGCCCTTCCAGATACGATTAACCGCCATCAGCTGCTTTTTGGCATCAACCAGGGCGGCGTGTACGAGGACATCCGCATCCGGCATGCGGAGGAGATCGCAGAGCTAGGCTTAGACGGCTATGCGGTGGGCGGGCTTGCGGTGGGGGAATCCCACGAAGAGATGTACCGCATTTTGGACGCGGTCGTGCCTTACCTTCCATGCGATAAGCCGACATACCTTATGGGGGTAGGGACGCCTGCAAATATACTAGAGGCCGTAGACAGAGGCGTGGATTTCTTCGATTGCGTATATCCGAGCCGGAACGGAAGGCACGGGCATGTGTATACAAATGAAGGGAAATTAAATCTTTTTAACGCCAGGTATGAGCTGGATGAGCGCCCTATTGAGGAAGGGTGCGGCTGCCCGGCGTGCCGCAGCTATTCCAGAGCTTATATCCGTCATCTGCTGAAGGCAAAAGAGATGCTGGGGATGCGCCTCTGCGTGCTTCACAACCTTTATTTTTACAATACGATGATGGCAGAGATCCGCAGGGCGATCGAAGCAGGAAGATACAGAGAATATAAAGAAGATAAGATTCGCCGGATGGCTGGAAAGGTAAGCTGATCGAACAGCTGTCTATCGGAGCGGACAAGGAGGCAGGTATGGGCTGTTTGGGGAACTTGATATGGTTTTTGTGCGGTGGATTATGGCAAGGGCTTGGCTGGACGCTCGCAGGCGTTCTGTGGTGCATTACGATCGTGGGCGCGCCTATAGGGGTACAATGTTTTAAGTTCGCGTCTCTGGCGTTCTTCCCATTTGGGAAAGAAATACAATATGGCGGCGGCGCTTTGTCTACCCTTGCAAATATTTTATGGCTTATACTTAGCGGCATCCCATTAGCGGTATCTGCCGCATTGAACGGCCTTTTGCTGTGTATTACGATTGTAGGCATCCCGTTTGGGATGCAGTGCTTTAAGATAGCTAAGCTGGCGCTCATGCCATTCGGAGCGACAGTGCGTTAGCCTTTTTATAAAGGCTTCGTTTTGTGGAAATATAAAATTTGCATGAATTTAGAGAAAATTGCTTGATGAACAGCGCGATATTGTGTATGATAGCAATAGCGTCTAATTGAAATTTAGGAGGAATGTTTTTATGTACACATTGGCAGCGCAGGCTGGAGGCGGATTGAGTCTGGGAGTGCTTCTCGTTGTATATGCGCTTATTTTCGGAGGATTTTATTTTATATTTATAAGACCGCAGAGAAAAGAGCAGAAGAGGATGCAGGCGATGATCTCAGAGATGGAAGTGGGCGATACTGTTCTTACTACGAGCGGGTTCTATGGCGTTATCATCGACATTACGGACGACGATATTATCGTCGAGTTCGGTAATAACAAGAACTGCCGTATACCGATGCAGAAAGCGGCCGTATCTCAGATTGAGAAAGCTTCAGCAGAGTAAGATGATTGGGGACGGGGTAAAATTCATTTTACCCCGTCCCCAACTTTTCCTCAACATGTTTTTTGATCGTTGAGAAAGATCTCTCGCTGATAACGTGCTCGATCCGGCACGCATCTTCTGCCGCGGTCTCCTCGTCTATCCCAAGAGCAATAAGGGCGTCGCGCAGGACGGTGTGCTTCTCATATATCCCGCCTGCGATCGACTTTCCTTCTTCTGTCAGGGAAATATGGCCGTTCCCGTCGACAGAGATATATCCTTTTTGCTTTAAAAGCCCAATGCCTCGTGAGACGCTTGGCTTGGAATAATTCATAAAATCAGCCACGTCGATAGAACGTACGGCGTGCTTCCGCATAGATAAGATATATATCGTCTCAAGGTACATTTCACCGGATTCATTTAGTGACATATCTGTACATCTCCTTTTTGCTAGCATACTACAGAATTAAGGAAAATGCAATTTTTTGGAAGGTTTTTTCAAATAAGATTGACAATGGGGAAAAATGGCGTTATAATGAGAAAAATGGTTAGCGAAGGCTAACCAAATTTTAGGGCAGGAAGTTAGCGTTTGCTAACTTCCTGACAGATAAGAGGAAGGGGGACATAGAATGCTGCCGCTCACGTTTAGCCGGGCCGGCGAGGAGAACATTATAAAAAAGGTCAGCGGGAAAGCAGAGGTCAAGGCGCATCTTGAGGATCTCGGCTTTGTCGCGGGGAGCGTAGTCACGATCGTTACAGCGATTGGAGGTAATATTATCGTGAATGTAAAAGATTCCCGCATTGCGATTAGCAAGGAGATGGCACAGAAGATCTTGGTTTGACTTAGGATTTATGAATGAGGAGGGAATGGCTTTGAATACTTTGAAAAATGCCAAAGTAGGCGAGACTGTCAAAATTGTCAAGCTTCACGGGGAGGGAGCGGTCAAGCGCCGTATAATGGATATGGGGCTGACGAAAGGCGTAGAGGTCTACGTTCGTAAAGTAGCTCCGCTGGGAGACCCTGTTGAGCTGACTGTAAGGGGCTATGAGCTGTCCTTACGCAAGGCAGATGCAGAAATGATCGAGGTCAGATAAGGCCCGTATTTTTTTAAATGATGGTTAGCGTATGCTAACTAAGAAAGTGAGGATGATTTATGAGTATGAAGATTGCCCTTGCCGGCAACCCGAACTGCGGCAAGACTACATTATTCAATGCGCTGACAGGCGCCAACCAGTATGTGGGCAACTGGCCTGGCGTAACTGTCGAGAAGAAGGAGGGGAAGTGGAAAAAGGATCAGAGCGTAATTATTACAGACCTCCCAGGTATTTATTCTCTTTCTCCTTATACGCTGGAGGAAGTGGTGGCCCGCAATTATCTGGTGGAGGAACGCCCTGACGCGATCTTAAATATTGTAGATGGGACAAATCTCGAGAGGAATCTTTATCTGACTACGCAGCTTCTAGAGCTTGGCATTCCTGTGGCTGTTGCGGTCAATATGATGGATATCGTTGAGAAGAGCGGAGATAAGATTAATACAGAAGAGCTGTCCCGTGAGCTGGGCTGTAAGATTACAGAGATTTCAGCGTTGAAGGGGATTGGCGTTCTTGAAGCCGCAGAGGCGGCTGTCAAAGCCGCAAAGGAAGAAAGGAGGGCTCCTGGACATAACTTCAGCGGCCCCGTTGAACATGCCATCGCACATATCGAGGAGGCGGCAGTGCATGGCCTGCCGGAGGAGCAGCAGCGCTGGTATGCTGTGAAGATATTTGAGCGGGACGAACAGGTGCTGAAAAAACTGGATCTTTCGGAGGGGACGCTTGCACATATAGAAAAGGATATTGCCATAGTCGAGCAGGAAATGGACGACGATGCAGAAGCGATCATCACGAACGAGCGTTATATATATATCGGGAGCCTGATGAAGAGCTGCTGTAAGAAGAGAAAGAAAGGGGGCCTCACTCTTTCAGATAAAATTGATAAGATCGTAACGAACCGTCTCTTGGCCCTGCCTATTTTCGTAGCCGTGATGTGGCTTGTCTATTATATCTCCATAGGATCGATCGGGGATTGGACAGTAGGTTTTATGAATGATACGCTTTTTGGCAGCTGGATCGCGCCTGCCGTTGCTTTAGGCCTTGAGACGATCGGCTGTGCAGAGTGGCTCGTAAGCCTTGTCGCGGACGGCGTTGTCGGAGGGGTGGGGGCTGTGCTTGGCTTTGTGCCGCAAATGCTGATCTTATTCCTTCTTCTCTCCATTTTGGAAGACTGCGGATATATGGCGCGCGTCGCTTTTATTATGGACAGGGTCTTCCGAAAATTCGGGCTTTCCGGAAAATCTTTTATTCCAATGCTTGTGGCGACGGGATGCGGAGTTCCTGGCATTATGGCTTCCCGCACGATCGAGCAGGATCGTGACCGTAAAATGACGATTATGACGACCGGCTTTATTCCTTGTGGCGCTAAAATGCCGATCGTTGGCATGATCGCGGGCGCGCTTTTCGGAGGAAGCGCATGGATCGCAGTTTCTGCGTATTTTATTGGTGTTGGCGCTGTGATCGTCTCTGGGACCATCCTGAAAAAGACGAGGTTATTTGCGGGAGAGCCTGCGCCGTTCGTAATGGAGCTTCCGGCTTACCATATGCCCGTCGCAGGAAATGTGCTTCGCGCTACCTGGGAGCGAGGCTGGTCATTCATCAAGCGGGCTGGTACGGTCATTTTCATCGCAAGCATTGCGATCTGGGTATTGAACTCATTATCTTTTGACGGAGGGCTGCACTACATTACGGAAGAAGCTGGCGGGGCTTCCATTCTGGAGCTCATCGGAGGAGCGATCGCATGGCTGTTCCTGCCGCTTGGCTTTGGCAGCTGGCAGGCGGCCGTCGCAACAGTCCTGGGGCTTGTCGCAAAAGAGGAGGTTGTCGGAACGTTTGGCACGCTTTCTTCGATGGCTAGCGCAGACCTCGCGATGGAAGGCGACGCGGCTATGTATGCGGTGATCGCGAAAGAATTTTTTGGCGGAAGCAGCCTTGCCGGAATGTCGTTTATGATATTCAACCTGCTCTGTGCGCCCTGTTTTGCCGCAATGGGGGCGATCAAACGGGAGATGAACAACAGTAAGTGGAGTATATTTGCGATTTCTTACATGTGTGTGTTTGCCTACGCGATTTCTCTTATTGTCTATCAGCTTGGCTCATGGTTTATCGGAGAAGGGAATCTTTTCGGCACATCCGCGGCCGCGATCGCCTTGCTGTTCATATTGTATATGCTGTTCCGCAAGAAAAATGTCCACGAGACAAGAGCTGAGCTGCTCGCTGTCTAAAGATCTGTTATCTCCAGCCACGGCTATACGGCTGGAGATATTTCTATTGATGGTTCCCTTGTATACTGAGGGTAAATTTTCCCCGTCCCTATTTTTTCCTTGAAACATGCGTAAAAATGCGCTATGATTATACATTATTGGACGTTCGTCCGCCCGCCGCAGGCATGTATTACGGTATGCCCGGATGGGTATGCATGAATTATATATGAATATAGGAAGGAAGAAGAACGATGGATCTGAAGATCGGAGTGATTAAAGGTGATGGGATCGGGCCTGAGATTGTGGCGGAAGCAATGAAGGTCCTTAACAAGGTCGGCGATACATATGGGCATACAATAGAGTATACGCAGCTGCTTATGGGAGGCGCCTCGATCGATGTCAATGGAACGCCGCTCACAGACGAGACAGTTGCGCTGGCCAGAGCAAGCGGAGCGGTGCTGATGGGATCTATTGGCGGGGATGCAAAGACATCTCCATGGTATAAGCTGGAACCGTCCAAAAGGCCGGAAGCGGGGCTTCTCAAGATCCGCAAGGAGCTGGGCCTGTTTGCGAACCTTCGCCCGGCGGTGCTCTATGATGAGCTAAGAGGCGCATGTCCGCTTAAGGAGGAGATTACAGAGGGCGGCTTTGATATGATGATCATGCGGGAGCTGACCGGTGGCCTGTATTTTGGAGAGAGGAGAACGGTGGAAGAAAACGGCGTTATGACCGCCTATGACTCTCTTACATACAATGAAAATGAGATCCGCAGGATCGCGAAGCGCGGATTTGATATCGCTATGAAGCGCAGGAAGAAAGTGACCAGCGTCGATAAGGCCAATGTCCTTGACTCTTCCAGGCTGTGGAGGAAGGTCGTGGAGGAAGTGGCGGCCGGATACCCGGAAGTCGCGCTGGAGCATATGCTGGTGGACAACTGCGCTATGCAGCTGGTCAAAGATCCGAAACAGTTCGACGTGATCCTCACAGAGAACATGTTCGGCGATATCCTGTCCGACGAGGCCAGCATGGTGACGGGCTCTATCGGGATGCTGGCAAGCGCGAGCCTCAATGAGACGAAGTTCGGCCTCTATGAGCCGAGCGGCGGCTCTGCGCCGGACATTGCAGGGAAGGGCATAGCGAATCCGATCGCCACTATACTGTCGGCGGCCATGATGCTCCGTTTCAGCTTCGATCTTGACAGGGAGGCACAGGCGATCGAGGCGGCAGTGGAGAGAGCACTGGCGGAAGGCTATCGTACTATCGACATTATGTCTGAAGGTAAAAAGCAGGTTGGAACAGAAGAGATGGGAGATTTAATCGCACGTTATATAGGATAGGCCGGAAGGCAAAAAGACAGGAAGACAAGAAGGAGGCAGGAAGGAAGATGAAAAGCGATACAGTTACAAAAGGAAAACAGCAGGCGCCCCACCGCTCTTTATTTAACGCGCTGGGACTTACAAAAGAAGAGTTGGAGAGGCCTCTTGTGGGCATTGTAAGCTCGTACAATGAGATCGTCCCGGGACATATGAATCTGGATAAGATCGTAGACGCGGTAAAACAGGGAGTGGCCATGGCGGGCGGCACGCCGATCGTATTTCCGGCGATCGCAGTGTGCGACGGGATTGCCATGGGACATATCGGTATGAAATATTCTCTCGTGACGAGGGATCTGATCGCAGATTCCACAGAAGCCATGGCGGTGGCCCATCAGTTCGACGCCCTTGTCATGGTGCCGAACTGTGATAAGAATGTGCCGGGCCTTCTGATGGCGGCGGCAAGGATCAACGTCCCGACTATATTTGTCAGCGGCGGCCCCATGATGGCAGGCCGCGTCCAGGGAAAGAAGACGAGCCTTTCCAGTATGTTTGAGGCCGTCGGCGCGAATGCGGCGGGGACTCTCTCCGACGAGGGGCTGCAGGAATTTGAAAATAAGACGTGCCCGACTTGCGGCTCCTGCTCCGGCATGTACACGGCCAACAGCATGAACTGCCTTACGGAAGCCCTCGGCATGGGGCTTGGCGGGAACGGGACGATTCCGGCGGTCTATTCTGAGCGCATCCGTCTTGCGAAACATGCGGGTATGAAAGTTATGGAGCTTTGGGAGAAGAATATACGCCCCAGCGACATTATGACGGAAGATGCGGTGCTTAACGCTCTTACGGTAGATATGGCTCTTGGCTGCTCGACGAACAGCATGCTCCACCTTCCGGCGATCGCCCATGAGATCGGGATGGATTTTGAGATTGATTTTGCCAACGGCATCAGCGAGAAGACGCCGAACTTATGTCATCTTGCGCCGGCGGGGCCTACATATATGGAAGATCTGAACGAGGCGGGCGGCGTGTATGCGGTCATGCACGAGCTGGATAAGAAAGGCTTGCTGCACACGGGCTGTATGACAGTTACGGGAAAGACCGTTGGGGAGAACATTAAGAATGCGGTGAACCGCGACCCAGACGTAATCCGCCCGATAGAAGATCCGTATTCTAAGACGGGCGGGCTCGCAGTATTAAAGGGGAATCTTGCCCCCGACGGCGGCGTTGTAAAACGTTCTGCAGTAGTGGAGGAGATGCTCGTACATGAAGGCCCTGCGAGGGTATTTGACTGTGAGGAAGATGCCATTGACGCGATCAAAGGCGGAAGGATCGTAGCGGGAGACGTTGTTGTTATCCGCTACGAAGGGCCAAAAGGAGGCCCAGGCATGCGGGAGATGCTGAACCCGACTTCTGCCATCGCAGGCATGGGGCTTGGCTCCAGTGTAGCCCTGATTACAGACGGCCGTTTCAGCGGAGCATCCAGGGGAGCATCCATTGGCCATGTATCGCCGGAGGCAGCGGTGGGAGGCCCGATCGCCCTTGTGCAGGAGGGGGATAAGATCAAGATCAATATCCCGGAGCTGAAGCTGGAGATTGATGTCTCTGATGAGGAGATGGCGGCGAGAAAAGAAAAATGGCAGCCAAGGGAGCCGAAGATTACGACAGGCTATCTGGCAAGATATGCTTCTATGGTGACTTCTGGAAACAGAGGGGCGATTCTTGAGACGCCAAAAGCGAAATAGATAAGAGAAGGAAGAACAGGAGAGGATTATGCAGCTAACAGGATCAGAGATCGTTATCGAGTGCCTGAAAGAGCAGGGGGTAGATACCGTGTTCGGCTTTCCGGGCGGGGCGATCTTAAATGTATACGATGAATTATATAAGCACAGCGATGAGATTACACATATATTGACTTCCCACGAGCAGGGAGCCGCTCATGCGGCGGACGGTTATGCGAGGGCTACGGGGAAAGTAGGGGTGTGCTTTGCGACCAGCGGGCCGGGGGCTACGAACCTTGTGACCGGGATCGCTACCGCGTACATGGATTCGATTCCGGTGGTGGCGATCACTTGTAACGTAGGCGTATCTCTTCTTGGAAAGGACAGCTTCCAGGAAATCGACATCGCGGGAATCACGATGCCGATCACAAAGCATAATTTTATTGTAAAGGATGTGAAAGATCTGGCGGACACGATCCGACAGGCATTCGTCATTGCAAGGAAAGACAGGCCGGGGCCGGTCCTTGTGGACATCCCGAAAGACGTGACGGCAAATAAGACAGAGTACAGCAAAGCAGAGATTAAAGAAATATGTAAGGACAGAGATCTGTGCGAGGAAGATATTGAGGCGGCTCTGAAGCTGATCCAGAAGTCAAAGAAGCCGTATATATTTGTAGGAGGGGGCGCGATCTTATCGGATGCGTCAGAAGAACTGAGAGCTTTCGTGAAGAAAGTGGACGCCCCCGTCACAGACTCTCTTATGGGGAAAGGAGCGTTCCCAGGGACGGATCCGCTTTATACCGGGATGCTTGGGATGCACGGGACAAAGGCGTCCAATTACGGGGTCAGCGAGTGCGATCTCCTAATCGTCGCAGGAGCGAGGTTCAGCGACCGTGTGACCGGAAATGCGAAGAAATTTGCTAAAAATGCAAAGATCCTTCAGTTTGACATTGATGCTGCGGAAGTAAATAAGAACGTGCTTATCACCCAAGGGATCGTAGGCGATCTAAAGCAGATCCTGCGGGTCTTAAATGAACGGCTTACGCAGCAGAGCCATGAGGAATGGATCTCACAGATTATGGACTATAAAGAGCGCTATCCTATGTCATACCACCCGGAACCGCTGACAGGCCCGTACGTGGTGGAGGAGATCTACCGACAGACGAAGGGAGACGCGCTGATCGTGACCGAGGTGGGGCAGCATCAGATGTGGGCGGCGCAGTATTATAAATTCACGAAGCCGAGGACATTGCTGACGTCCGGCGGCCTTGGGACTATGGGCTACGGCCTTGGAGCGTCCCTCGGAGCCAAATTAGGCATGCCTCATAAGACAGTGATCAATATCGCGGGAGACGGATGTTTCCGCATGAATATGAATGAGATCGCGACGGCAGCCCGCTATAATATCCCGATCATCCAGGTCGTTGTGAATAACCATGTGCTTGGCATGGTGCGCCAGTGGCAGAGCTTGTTCTACGGGCAAAGGTATTCCGCGACTGTATTAAATGATGCGGTTGATTTTGTGCGCCTGGCGGAGGCGCTTGGAGCTGTGGGGATCCGCGCCACGACAAAGGAGGAGTTCCAGGAAGCGTTCGAGAGGGCGCTCGGCCTTGGGAAGCCGGCCGTCATTGACTGCCAGATCCACAGCGATGATAAAGTGTGGCCGATGGTGGCTCCTGGAGCTCCGATCCAGGAAGCGTTCGATGAAAAAGATTTAAAGGACAAAAAATAGAAGACTTGAAGCGGAGGAATGAAGATGAGCAGAGTGTATAATTTTTCAGCAGGGCCGGCGGTCTTGCCGGAGGAAGTCCTAAGAGAAGCAGCAGAAGAGATGACAGATTATAAGGGAACAGGGATGTCCGTAATGGAAATGAGCCACCGCTCAAAACCATTCCAGGAGATCCTTGAGACGGCGGAGGCGGATATCCGGGAGCTTATGGGCATCCCGGACAATTACAAAGTATTGTTCCTTCAGGGGGGCGCGTCTACGCAGTTTGCCATGATCCCCATGAACCTTATGAAGAATGGAGTGGCAGATTATATCGTTACCGGGCAATTTGCGAAGAAAGCCTGCAAAGAAGCGCAGAAGTACGGGAAGATCCACGTTGTGGCGTCCTCTGAGGATAAGACGTTCTCTTATATCCCGGATTGCTCTGATCTGCCTATATCCGAGGATGCAGACTATGTGTATATTTGTGAGAACAATACGATTTACGGGACGAAGTTCAAAGAGCTTCCTAATACAAAAGGGAAGCCCCTTGTTGCGGACGTGTCTTCCTGCTTCTTATCGGAGCCTGTAGACGTGGAGAAGTACGGCCTTATCTATGGAGGCGTACAGAAGAATGTGGGGCCTGCGGGCATGGCGATCGTCATTATCCGTGAAGATCTGATCCGTGAAGATGTGCTGGCAGGCACGCCGACTATGCTGACTTATAAGATACATGCCGACGCAGGCTCTCTCTACAATACGCCGCCGGCGTACAGCATCTATATGTGCGGCAAAGTGTTCCGGTGGCTGAAAAGGCAGGGCGGGCTTGCAGCTATGAAGGAGCACAATGAGAAGAAAGCGAAGATCCTCTACGATTATCTGGATGAGAGCAAGATGTTCAGATCCACTGTAGATCCGAAAGACCGCTCTGTGATGAATGTGACGTTTGTGACAGGCGATGAAAGCCTTGATGCGAAATTTGTAAAAGAGGCGAAAGAGGCGGGCCTGGAAAGCCTGAAAGGCCACAGGAGCGTAGGCGGCATGAGGGCAAGCATCTACAATGCCATGCCTGTGGCGGGCGTGGAAGCGCTTGTTGCATTTATGAGGAAATTCGAGGAGGAGAATCTGTAATCATGTACAAATATCATTGTTTAAATCCGATCTCCGAAGTAGGGCTTGAGAAATTTACAGAAGATTACGTTCCGGTCGGCTCGCCGGAAAAGGCCGACGCCATTCTTGTAAGGAGCGCCGGGATGCACGATATGGAGTTCGGAGAAGAGCTAAAGGCGATTGGAAGAGCAGGAGCTGGAGTGAACAATATCCCTCTTGATAAATGTGCGGAGGAGGGGATCGTCGTATTTAACACGCCGGGAGCCAATGCGAACGGCGTAAAGGAGCTGGTAATCGCCGGAATGCTCCTTGCGTCCCGGGATATCATCGGGGGCATTAACTGGGTACAGGAGAACGAGGAGGACGGCAATATTGCCAAAGACGCAGAGAAAGCGAAGAAAGCATTTGCAGGGTGCGAGCTGGAAGGAAAGAAGCTGGGCGTTATCGGCCTTGGGGCTATCGGCGTGCTGGTGGCGAACGCAGCCACCCACCTCGGCATGGATGTGTATGGCTACGATCCTTATGTGTCGGTAGATTCTGCGTGGAGGCTGTCAAGAAGCATCCGCCATGCGCGGTCTGTAGACGAAGTGTACCGTGAATGCGATTATATTACGGTGCATGTCCCGGCTATGGACAGTACGAAGGATATGATTGACAAGGATGCTGTCAGCCTGATGAAAGACGGCGTGGTAGTGCTGAATTTCGCAAGGGACGTCCTGGTCGACGAAGAGGCCATGATCGACGCTCTTGTGTCCGGGAAAGTAAAACATTATGTGACAGATTTCCCTACGCAGGTGATCGCAGGGGTGAAAGGAGCCATCGTTATCCCCCATCTGGGCGCGTCTACGGAAGAGTCGGAAGATAATTGTGCGAAGATGGCGGTAAGAGAGATCCGGGATTATCTGGAGAATGGGAATATCCATAATTCCGTCAATTATCCTAACTGCGATATGGGAAGAAGAGGAGACAATACAAGGCTCCTGCTGCTCCACCATAATGTCCCGAATATGATCGGGCAATTCAGTAAGATCCTGGCAGATGATAATATGAATATCGCAGACCTTACAAATAAAAGCAAAGGCAGCTACGCTTATACGATGATCGACATCGATTCCGAAGTGTCCGATCAAGTCGTCGAAGACCTGAAAAGAGTCAAAGAAGTACTGCGGGTGCGCGTTATACGATAGTTAAAAAAATAACAGGGGACGTACGCTTTTTGCAAAAGCGTACGTCCCCTTTCGACAAAAGGGGTGTCCCCTATTAGCTCCTTCCTGTCCGGTGCTTTTCGAGAAGCTTATGGATCTTGTCAGTCGGATCGAGGACATGGCTCATGGTAATGTCATGATTACAGGAGTCGATGATCAGGGCGATGAATTTGCTCATATCGGCGATGGCGAAGTAGGGTTTTTCTTTTGCCTCGGGCGGGAGATATGTGAGGTTCGTCGTGATCACCCGGTCAATATATCCGTTCGCATAGTATTGATCAAATTCGCCGAAGCCGTCGGTGAACAGCCCGAACGTAGTGCATACGAACACTTTTGAGGCTCCTCGCTCTTTCATTTGTTTTGCCACGTCCAGCATGCTCCCCCCGGAGGAGATCATATCGTCAACAATGATCACATTCTTTCCGTGCAGGTCCGGGCCAAGGAACTCGTGGGCGACGATCGGATTCTTACCGCCTACGATCGTAGAGTAGTCCCGCCGTTTATAGAACATGCCCATGTCGATCCCGAGGACGTTGGAGAAATAGACGGCGCGGTGCATAGCGCCCTCATCTGGGCTTACGATCATTAGGTGATCTTTATCCACAGCCAGTTCTGGCTCTGCGCGCAGCAGCGCTTTCATGAACTGATAGGACGGGGAGAAATTATCAAATCCGTGCAATGGGATGGAATTCTGGACTCTCGGATCGTGGGCGTCAAATGTTATGATGTTGGTGACACCCATATCGGCCAGCTCCTGGAGCGCCAGCGCACAGTCCAGAGATTCCCTGTTCGTGCGCTTGTGCTGGCGGCTCTCGTACAGGAAAGGCATGATTACATTAATACGGTGCGCTTTGCCTGTAGAGGCGGATATGATGCGCTTAAGATCCTGGTAGTGGTCGTCTGGAGACATATGGTTCGTGTGCCCGTTCATTGCATAAGAGAGGCTGTAGTTGCATACATCTACCATGATGAACAAGTCCTTTCCTCGGATGCTCTCTTTGATAATCCCCTTTGACTCTCCGGTGCCGAAACGTGGGCACTTGCAGTCGATCAGGTAATTGTCAAGCTGATAGCTGGAATAGAGAGGGGAAGTGAGGGATTCTTTCAATGTGTCCTGACGGAATCCGACGATGTACTTATTTACGTTCTTGCCCAGCTCGCTGCAGCTCTCAAGAGCGGCTATCTTGAGCGGGGCGATGGGAAGAGCCTCTTCCATTAGTCTGATATTTGGCATAATCGTCTCCTGTTCTTAACAAGTCAATGTAATGATGTTGGGATCAAAGGAGATTTTTTGAATCGTACCCGGAAGATCGCATAAATTGTATTCCTTTTATGCAATTTACCAATACCAGTTTTGAAAAACTGCTTTTGCCCCCAACATCATGTAATACATTAAGGGATATGTTCACAATGTTCATATGTCTTTATTATACGTTTTTTCAGGGACAAGGTCAATGACAGAAAGCTTGCTTCTTTTCTGACCGTACGTCCCCCTGTACACTGGGGGAAAGATATGATATACTCATACGGATAAAGGAGCGGTTGGAAATGGCTTATGGACATTTGATTAAAGAGATCGAGGCAGGCAGCATCGCGGACGAGCTGGGGATCGAGCCGGGGGACAGGCTGCTGGCGATAAATGACACAGAGATAGAGGATGTATTTGACTATCATTTTTATGTTAATGATGAGGAGCTTACGCTGCTGATTGAGAAGCCGGACGGGGAGCAGTGGGAGCTGGAGATAGAAAAAGATTATGAGGACGATCTGGGGATCGTGTTCGAACAGGGGCTGATGGATGAGTACCGTTCTTGCAGGAACAAATGCATTTTCTGCTTCATTGACCAGATGCCGAAAGGGATGAGGGACACCTTATACTTCAAAGACGATGACTCCAGGCTTTCATTCCTGCAGGGGAACTACGTGACGCTTACCAATATGAGTGATCACGATATTGATCGGATCATCCGCTATCATCTGGAGCCAATCAACATTTCTTTTCATACGATGAATCCCCGCCTGCGGTGCGAGATGCTCCATAACCGCTTTGCAGGAGAGGCTCTTTTGAAAGTAGACAGGCTCTATGAGGGTGGTGTTGAGATGAACGGGCAGATCGTGCTCTGCAAAGGGTTCAACGATGGAGAGGAGCTGGACTACAGCATCCGGGAGCTGACGAGATATATCCCCTGTCTTCGGAGCGTATCTGTAGTCCCTGTGGGGCTTACGAAGTACAGAGAGGGGCTTGAGCCTCTCGCCCCTTTTAAGAAAGAAGAGGCAAAGCAAGTACTAAGCACGATCCACGCCTGGCAAGAAAGGCTGTATGAGCAGCATGGCATCCATTTTATCCACGGAGGCGACGAGTGGTATATACTGGCGGGGGAGGAAGTCCCCGAAGCAGAGCGGTATGACGGCTATCTCCAGCTTGAGAACGGCGTGGGTATGCTCAGGCTCCTCCACGATGAGTTCGAGGGGGCATATGAGGAGGCAGAGGGCGATGGCGCCTCAAGGGAAGTGTCTGTGGCGACGGGGCTTCTGGCATATCCGTATATCCGGGATATGGCGGACATGCTCCAGAAGAAATATCCGGGTACTGTGATACATGTCTATCCGATTAAAAATGAGTTCTTTGGAGAGCAGATCACAGTGTCGGGGCTGATCACAGGGCAAGATCTGATGCGGCAGCTAAAAGATAAGCCTCTGGGAGAGCGGCTGCTTCTTCCGTGCAATATGTTCCGGAGCGAGGAGGACGTGTTCCTGGACGACGTCACGCTTGGCAGACTGATGGAAACTTTACAAGTAAAGGCAGATATTGTAAAATCAAGTGGACAAGATTTTATAAATGCAGTTATTAAAGGCTAAAAAGCCTGATACCCTCAGTGTACACTGAGGGTACGATAGAATAGGAGAATTTATATGAGCAAACCGGTAGTAGCGATCGTGGGCAGGCCGAACGTGGGCAAGTCTACGCTGTTCAATGTGCTGGCGGGCGGGAAGATATCCATCGTGGAAGATACGCCGGGCGTTACAAGAGACAGGATCTATGCAGATGTAAGCTGGCTGGACAAAGATTTTACACTGATCGATACGGGGGGCATCGAGCCTGAGAGCAAGGACATCATCCTCTCCCAGATGCGGGAGCAGGCGCAGATCGCCATCGACACGGCGGACGTTATCATTTTCATTACAGATGTGCGCCAGGGGCTTGTAGACGCGGATTCGAAAGTGGCGGACATGCTCCGAAGAAGCGCGAAGCCGGTCGTATTGGTGGTCAATAAGACAGATAATTTCGATAAATTTATGCCAGATGTATACGAGTTCTATAATCTGGGGATCGGCGATCCGGTCCCGATCTCGGCGGCGTCCCGCCTGGGGATTGGGGATATGCTGGACATCGTAGTCGGATATTTCCCGGAAGGGCCGGGGGAAGACAAGGAAGATGAGCGTCCGAGGGTGGCCATCGTAGGCAAGCCGAACGTAGGGAAGTCTTCTATCATCAATAAGCTGCTGGGCGAGCAGCGGGTGATCGTATCTGATATTGCGGGGACGACCAGAGATGCGATCGACACGGATGTATCGCACAATGGGAAAGAATATGTCTTCATTGACACAGCGGGGCTTCGAAGGAAGAACAAGATTAAGGAGGAGCTGGAACGGTACAGCATTATCCGCACAGTGACGGCGGTGGAGCGGGCGGACGTGGTGCTGATCGTGATCGACGCGGTAGAGGGAGTGACCGAGCAGGATGCAAAGATCGCCGGTATCGCCCATGAGAGAGGCAAGGGCATCATCATTGTCGTGAACAAATGGGACGCGATCGAGAAGAATGACAGGACGATGCGGGAATATGAGAGCGAAGTGCGGCGCATCCTTTCTTTTATGCCATATGCACAGATCATGTATGTCTCAGCAGTGACGGGGCAGCGTCTTTTCAAGCTCTATGATATGATCGATATAGTGATTGAGAATCAGACGCTCCGTATTGCGACGGGCGTGCTCAATGAGATACTCATGGAGGCGGTCGCCTTGCAGCAGCCGCCGTCAGACAAGGGCAAACGTCTTCGGATCTATTATATGACGCAGGTGTCGGTGAAGCCGCCGACCTTTGTCGCCTTTGTAAACGACAAGGAGCTGATGCATTTTTCTTACCAGAGATATCTGGAAAATAAGATAAGGGAGGCATTCGGCTTCTCTGGCACGCCTCTTCGCTTCCTTGTGAGGGAGAGGAAGGAAAAGTAATAAAGAAAAGGAGCAGGCATAAGAGTATGGAACGTGTCATATGTGTGATCATTGGCTATGCATTCGGTCTTCTACAGACCGGGTATATATATGGAAGGCTTCATCATGTGGATATCCGCAAGGAGGGGAGCGGCAACGCGGGGACGACGAACGCTCTTCGGACTTTGGGGTGGAAGGCAGGAGCGGTCACTTTTTTAGGGGATGCATTCAAATGTATCTTTGCCGTTCTGTGCGTGTCTTTTCTATTTGGGAGATCCCACGGGGACATACAGCCGGTGCTTGCCATGTATGCAGGCATGGGAGCGGTGCTTGGGCACAATTACCCGTTCTATCTCGGGTTCAAAGGGGGGAAAGGGATCGCGGCCACAGCCGGGCTCCTTGCAAGTACGGTGAATATATGGATGGTTCTTATCTGTCTTTTTGCATTTGTGGGGATAGTGGCGGCGACTCGCTATGTGTCCGTAGGCTCTTTGGCAGTGGTCGTTATCTATTTTATTGAAATCGTCGTGTATGGGCAGATGGGGGGATTTGGATTGGAGGCTCCCGAGCTCTATGAGATGTACGCGGTCGCAGCCCTTCTTATAGTGTCTGCATTTTATAAGCACAAAGCAAATATACAGAGGCTGCTGTCCGGGACGGAGAATAAGCTGAGCTTCGGAAAAAAGTAAAGGAGGGTTTTTATTATGGCAAATGTAGGAGTTATGGGAGCGGGAAGCTGGGGGACGGCCCTTGCGCTTTTGCTCCACAAGAATGGCCACCGTGTCACAGTGTGGTCTGTCAGCCAGGAAGAAGTGGATATGCTCGCAGGCGAGCGGGAGCATAAGACGAAGCTTCCGGGCGTGAAGATACCGGAGGATATGGAATTTACGACAGAGATGGAAGCGGGCGTCAGGGGGAAGGACTTCCTTGTACTGGCAGTGCCGTCTCCATTTACAAGGAATACGGCGCGGAATATGAAACAGTATGTCGTCGATGGACAGATTATCGTAGACGTGGCAAAGGGAATCGAGGAAGAGACGCTTATGACTCTCTCCCAGCAGATCGAGGAGGAGATCCCACAGGCAGATGTGGCGGTTCTGTCCGGGCCAAGCCATGCGGAGGAGGTAGGCCGGGGGCTTCCTACTACAGTGGTGATCGGCGCCAGATCCAGAAAGACGGCCTCCTATCTTCAGGAGATGTTCATGAACGATGTATTCCGCGTATATATCAGCCCGGACCGTCTTGGCATGGAGCTGGGAGGATCCCTTAAGAATGTGATCGCGCTGGCAGCAGGGATCGCGGACGGTATGGGGTATGGGGACAATACGAAAGCGGCTCTTATTACAAGAGGGATCGCAGAGATCGCGAGGCTTGGCGTGAAGATGGGAGGCGCGCTCGAGAGCTTCACGGGGCTTACAGGGATCGGCGATCTTATCGTGACTTGCGCCAGCGTCCACAGCCGTAACCGTAAAGCGGGCTACCTCATGGGACAGGGCAAGACGATGCAGGAGGCCATGGACGAGGTGAAGATGGTCGTGGAGGGAGTCTATTCTACGAAGGCGGCTGTAAAGCTTGGCAAGAAGTATGACGTATCACTTCCGATTATTAATAAAGTAAATGAAATACTCTTTGAAGGCAAGGATCCGAAAGAGGCGGTGAACGAGCTGATGCTCAGGGACAGCAAGACAGAGCATATGGGCGTGCCGTGGACAGAGTAGGAAAGAAATTTTTCATGAAACGCGTCCTCTTTTGGTTCTAAAACCATTCCCCTTCTCATACATTTGTATCAGCATAACAAGGGGGTATTAGGATGGATACGTTTCAGTTGTACAAAGATATTGGAGGCAGGACGAACGGCGAGATATATATAGGAGTGGTAGGGCCGGTGAGAACGGGGAAGTCCACGTTTATTAAGCGGTTCATGGATGTCCTGGTACTCCCGCGCATGGAAGATGAGCATGTAAAAGCACGGACGCGGGATGAGCTGCCACAGTCGGCTTCCGGCAGGACGATTATGACTACAGAGCCGAAATTCGTGCCGAAAGAGGCAGCCGAACTGAAGATGTCGGAAGATGTGAAAGCGTCGGTGCGGCTGATCGACTGTGTGGGCTATATGGTAGAGGGAGCGACAGGCCACGTGGAGGGCGGCGAGGAGCGGCAAGTGAAGACGCCGTGGTTCGATTATGAGATTCCTTTTACGAAAGCCGCGGCTATCGGGACCCGGAAAGTAATCCACGACCACTCCACGATCGGGATCGTTATTACGACCGATGGGAGCATCGGGGAGATTGCAAGAGAAAGCTACAAAGATCCGGAGGAAAAGACGATCCGGGAGCTTCAGAGCATCGGGAAGCCGTTCATCGTGCTTGTAAACTCTGTAAAGCCTTACGGGGATGAGGCGAGAGCGGCCGCTTCGGAGATTGAGGAGACGTATGGCGTGAAAGCTCTTCCGGTCAACTGCGAGCAGCTCAAAGAAGAAGACATTTATAAGATTATGGAGGCGGTGCTTTTTGAATTCCCTGTGTCGGAAATCCAGTTCTTCGTCCCGAAGTGGGTGGAGACGCTTCCGAGGGATCACAAGGTGAAACAGGATCTGGTGGAGCATATCCGGGCGATATTAGAGGATTTTCAGGAGATCCGCGATGCGGTGGGACAGATGGAGCTGCCGGAGAGCCCTTATATAGAAGAATGCAAAGTGGATAAGATCGAGATGGACACGGGCTGTGTGAAGATACGCATAGGTATTGCAGACCGCTTCTACTATGAGATGCTAAGCGAGCTTACAGGCACGCATATCGCCGGCCAGTATGAGCTGATCTCTGCGATGAAGACTTTATCCGGGCTTAAGGAAGAGTACGAGGGGGTCAAAGATGCGTTTGCGTCCGTCCGCATGAAGGGCTACGGCATGGTCAGCCCTCTGAAGGAAGAGATTACGCTGAAAGAGCCGGAGATTATTAAGCAGGGAAATAAATACGGGGTCAAGATACATTCTCAGGCGCCGTCTATCCATCTTATCCGGGCCAATGTGGAGACGGAGATCGCGCCGATCGTGGGAAATGAACAGCAGGCGAAGGATCTGATCGATTACATTAAGAATGCGGAGCAGACGGAAGAAGGGATCTGGGGCACGAACATTTTCGGAAAATCTATCGAGGAGCTTGTGATGGATGGCATGAGGAACAAAATGGCCATGATCAATGACGAGAGCCAGGCAAAGCTCCAGGATACGATGCAGAAGATCGTCAACGATAGTAATGGAGGGCTTGTGTGCATCATAATCTAATCTTGTGATATAGAGAGCAGAAGGGGGAACCTGTAAAGATATGGCATCGGACGTTTACGTCTGGTGCTGTATTTGCAGTTGCAATATTTCTTCAAAAGGTTTAAAATTGGGACTAGCGATACACAGAAGAAAAGGTTACGGAGGTACGATATGAAGGTTGCGATTATAACGGCGAGCACGGCAGTATACAGGGGAAGGGAAGAGGACGGCGCTGGTGAGGTGATCCGGGAGATTGCAGAGGCCGAAGGGATGGATATTGTATTCATGAAGCCGCTTCCCAATGACAGGAAGGTGTTAGCGACAGTGTTCGAGCGGCTGGCGGACAACCATCTGGCGGACTTGATCCTGACGACAGGCGGTTCTGGCTGCGGCCCTGAAGATTGTACGCCGGAGGCGACCATGGATGTGGTGGACAGGCCGGTGGTGGGGATTCCCGAAGGCATGCGCGCGCATACGCTGACCATGACGAAACGCGCTATGCTGAACAGAAGCGCAGCCGGGATAAGAGGAGACGTCCTAATCGTGAACCTTCCGGGAAAAGCCGGGGCAGTGAAAGAGTGCCTGAGCTATATCCTTCCGGAAATAATCCATGCAGTAGAGGTCATTAAGGGAGAGGCATAAGCAATGATGAAAGTAACGTATTTGTCACACAGTGGATTTGCTGTGGAATATGAAGATTTTGTGTTGATTTTTGATTATTATAAAGGGAGGGTCCCTGTCTTTGATAAAAGCAAGAAGGTCTATGTTTTCGTCAGCCATGCCCATGGGGATCACTTTAACAGCTGTATCTTCCAGTGGGCAGAGGAGTATGAGCAGATTACTTATGTCCTGTCGGAAGATGTGCCTCCTATTGAAAGTGTCTGGAAGGGATCTGAGCCTAAGGATATCCTTCGTGTGTCAGCGGGAAGGGGTTATAAGGTGGGAGAGATTGCCATTCGCACGCTTCATTCTACCGACGAAGGAGTTGCCTTTCTTGTACATGTGAAGGGAAGGGCCATCTACCATGCGGGCGACCTGAACTGGTGGCATTGGAAAGAGGAGAGCGAGCAGTGGAATACGTCCATGGCGCAGCAGTACCCGTGTGAGATAGGGAAGCTAAGAGGAGAGAGGATCGACGCTGCGTTCATTCCTCTTGATCCGCGGCAGGAAGAGATGTTTTTCTGGGGATTTGACTATTTTATGAGGAATACGGAGACGACATATGCGTTTCCTATGCATATGTGGGGAAGATATGGGACATGTGACAGGCTTCTTGAGCTTCCGGAAACCGGGGCGTATCGGGAGAAGATCATGTGCGTCAGGGAGGAAGGACAGGAATTCTTATTGGAATCTGTCTGAGATGGCGGGAGAGATTGGGAAAGGAATGGAGAAGACAGAGCATGCAGGTGAGCATTTATACAGACGGCGCGGCGAGAGGCAACCCGGACGGCCCGGGAGGGTACGGTACGATCCTGGAGTATGTGGATCCGAAAGGGGATCTGCACACAAAAGAGCTGTCGGAAGGATATGCGAAGACGACGAATAACCGGATGGAGCTGATGGCAGTGATAGCGGGGCTGGAAGCGCTGAACCGTCCCTGTGATGTGAAGGTCTATTCCGATTCGAAATATGTGGTGGATGCGTTTAACCAGGACTGGATCGGCAATTGGGTGAAAAAGGGCTGGAAGCGCGGGAAGAATGAACCGGTTAAAAATGTAGATCTGTGGCAGCGGCTGTTAAAGGCGAAAGAGCCTCACAACGTGACGTTCCTGTGGGTGAAAGGACATAACGGGCATCCGCAGAACGAGCGGTGCGATGCGCTTGCGACATCCGCGGCAGATAAGTTGGGGACGGGGTAAATTTAAATTTACCCCGTCCCAGATTGAAGTAGCCCTGTCCCTATAAGCAGGTAAGACAGGTAATCGCGGCTGCAAAGGCCGAAAGGCTGCAGACGAGGAAAGTCCGGGCTTCACAGGGCAGAGTGCCGGATAACGTCCGGTGGAGGCGACTCCAAGGCCAGTGCAACAGAAATGTACCGCTTGCACATAAGTGCAGGTAAGGGTGGAAGGGCAGTGTAAGAGACTACCGCCCTGCCGGTAACGGCGGGGGCACATGTAAACCCCACTTGAAGCAAGACCGGATAGAGGCGATGTGGCGGCCCGTCACGTCTCAGGTAGGTCGCTGAAGCCTGCTGGCAACAGCAGGCTTAGATAGATGATTACCCAACGACATAACCCGGCTTATCGTCTTGCCTGCTTATAGGGACAGGGTTGTTTCAAATTGGGGACGGGGTAAATTTAAATTTACTCCGTCCCCAATTTGGTTTTTAATGTTTCGGCCAGACGACGATGGCTATCCGCCGTCAGGTGCATATAATCGATCGTGTTCATCTGGACTCCTTCGATGGATCCGGCATCCAGGAAGCGGCAGCCAAGCCGATCGGCGATATCTTTGTAGAGGGGAGCCAGCAGACGGGACTTTTCTATACATTTCTCGCCCATTTCCCCGAATATGCGGGTCTTTTCATAGCCGGAGGCGATGGGAGGGGGTGAGATTAAAAGGATATCCGGCTCTCCCCGCCATGCGTCGGTGGTATCTTTCGCCTTTTTTATAAGGCGCTCCATCCCTTTGGCGATATTTTCAGGGGTGGCGTTGAATCGTTCTTTTGTGTCGTTTGTGCCAAGCATGATGATCAATGTATCAATAGGCTCGTGGGTCATCATGCACGGCGACAGATATTTAAGGCCGTTTAGGCCTTCGAACAGGGGATCGTCAAAGACGGCGGTGCGCCCGCTTAAGCCTTCTTCGATTACCCGGAATCCGTCTCCCAGGTAAGAGCCCAGAAGACAAGGCCACCGTTCCTCCTCCGAAAACCGGCCGTCTGTCTGTGCATCGTATCCATGCGTGTTCGAGTCTCCAAAACATAAAATTACTTTTGGTGAATGAAATCCAGCCATAAATCCTCCTTCTGCCCGTTCCGGGCGCAGTATCTTACATGCGTCTGACTTTTGTTCGTAACAGATCCTGTGGCAATCATAACATATTCTGGGAGGGGTACACAATAATTGTGGCGAAAATTTTTATTTTTAAAATCATATTGAAAAAATCTTTCATCTATGATATAGTAAATTTAGATAAAGTTCACAAAAACTTTATAAAAATTAAAATCTGTTTGTAAAGAATACAGGCAGAAGTGAACAAAGAAGGAGGAAGAACAATGAAAAAGAAAGTGTTGGCAGCATTGTTGGCAACTGCTATGGTAGTTTCTCTCGCGGCTTGCGGAAACAGCGGAGATAGCGGGAACACCGGCGGAAGCGATGATGCGGCACAGGAGGAAGGCGGAGATTCTGCCGGAGCAACAGAGATTACCTGGTGGGCATTCCCTACGTATACACAGGAGAATGCAGACGATGGGGTAGGGACTTATGAGCAGAAGATCATCGACGCTTTCCAGGCAGAGAACCCTGACATTACTGTAAAATTAGAGACGATCGACTTTACGGCAGGGCCTGAGAAGATTACGACAGCGATCGAGGCTGGGACTATGGCCGACGTTCTGTTCGATGCTCCAGGACGTATCATTACATACGGAAAGAACGGCAAGCTTGCCGATCTGAACGATATGTTTACAGACGAGTTCCTTGCAGACGTTAACAATGACGCGCTTATCTCAGCTTGTAAGGCAGGAGATACAGCTTACATGTATCCTATCAGTACAGCTCCTTTCTACATGGCCTTCAATAGAGAGATGTTAAAAGACGCAGGCGTTGAGGATAAGGTAAAAGACGGCTGGACGACAGATGATTTTGTAGAAGTACTTGGCGCTCTGAAGGATAAAGGCTACAATCCAGGATCCTTCTTCTGTAACGGCCAGGGCGGAGATCAGGGACCACGTGCATTCTTCGCGAACCTGTACAGCACAAGGATTACGAACGAGGAGCTGACAGAGTACACGACAAATGACGACAATTCCGTTAAGGCGATGGAGCTGATCGCGAAGCTGATCGAAGACGGTCTTCTGATGAATGGCTCTCAGTATGACGGTTCTGCAGACATCCAGAATTTCGCAAATGGACAGACATCCTTCACGATCCTCTGGTCACCGGCTCAGCCAGGGACACAGGCAGCTCTTCTTGAGGCAAGTAAAGTAGACTACCTTGAAGTTACGTTCCCATCTGATGATGGAGTTCCGGAGCTGGAGTACCTTGTAAACGGATTCTGTGTATTTGACAATGGCGACGACGCTAAGATCGAAGCATCCAAGAAGTTCATCCAGTTCATGTGCGACGATGAAGAATGGGGTCCAAAGGATGTTGTCAGAACAGGCTCCTTCCCAGTACGTACATCTTTCGGAGATCTGTACGGAGATGAGAGAATGGAAGAGCTTGGCTCCTGGACAAAATACTATTCTCCATACTACAACACGATCGATGGGTTTGCTGAGATGAGGACATTATGGTTCCCAATGTGCCAGGCCATCTCCAACGGTCAGGAAGAGCCGGCTGCAGCGCTTGCAAACTTCACAGAGAAAGCAAATGCAACAATCAAATAGGCAGGTTTTATCACACTCCTTGCACTCTGGCAGAGTGCAGGGAGTTTTTTAAGAATTATGGAATTGGAGGGAAGACATGAAGAAAGTAAATAAAATAAGGATGAGAGAAACGATAGTGTCCTATTGTTTTCTGGCTCCTGTTCTGGTGTTTTTCATAATGTTTGTTCTGGCGCCGATGATTATGGGGCTTGTGACAAGCTTCTTTAATTATACGATGACAGATTTTACTTTTGTCGGTATTGACAATTATGTGCGTATGTTCACGGATGAGATATTCTTAAGATCTCTTAAGAATACGCTTATTATTGTAATCGGATCTGTGCCGGTGGTAGTGATATTCTCCTTATTCGTAGCGTCTCAGACATATGAGAAGAATGTATTTACCCGCTCCTTCTTCCGCTGCGTGTTCTTCCTTCCTGTTGTAACAGGAAGCGTGGCAGTAACGGTTGTTTGGAAGTGGATCTATGATCCGCTCTCAGGTATTTTGAATTATATCCTGAAGGCAGGCAATATGATCGATCGGAATATCAGCTGGCTGGGCGACGAGAAATATGCTTTATGGGCGATCATCGTCATCCTGCTTACAACGAGCGTAGGACAACCGATCATCCTCTACATCGCGGCGCTTGGGAATGTGGACACCTCTCTTATGGAGGCCGCCCGTGTGGATGGAGCTAATGAGTTCCAGGTGTTCTGGAAGATTAAATGGCCGGGGCTGCTCCCGACGACGCTTTACATCGTAGTTATTACAACGATCAATTCATTCCAGTGCTTCGCGCTCATACAGCTTCTGACGTCCGGCGGGCCGAACTACGCGACGTCAACGATTATGTATTATCTGTACGAGAAAGCGTTCAAGCTGTCCGAGTATGGGTATGCGAACACGATGGGCGTATTCCTTGCAGTATTGATCGGCTTAATCAGCTTTGCCCAGTTTAAGATCTTGGGCGATGATGTAGAATATTAAGAGGGGGATGAAAGAAATGAAGAAAAAAACAACACCTTTTGGAATATTTACAATCGTACTTTTAAGTATTCTGACAATCCTCTTTGTCTTTCCCTTCTACTGGATCATGACAGGGGCTTTTAAAGCGCAGCCTGCGACGATCGTGATCCCGCCGCAGTGGTGGCCGGCAGCTCCGACGATGGAGAACTTCGAGAAGCTGCTTATCCAGAATCCGGCGGGCCGTTGGCTGTTCAACAGTATCTTCATAGCGCTTGCGACTATGCTTCTCGTATGCCTGACTTCATCTTTGGCAGGGTATGTGCTTGCGAAGAAAAGGTTTTATGGCCAGAAGATCCTGTTCTCTATCTTCATCGCGGCTATGGCGCTTCCGAAACAGGTCGTACTTGTACCGCTTGTGCGTATCGTCAACTTCATGGGCATCCATGATACACTGTCTGCCGTTATATTGCCTCTGGTGGGATGGCCTTTCGGAGTCTTCCTCATGAAGCAGTTCAGCGAGAATATCCCGGGAGAGCTCCTTGAATCGGCAAAAATAGACGGATGCGGGGAGATACGGACGTTCGCAAGCATTGCGTTCCCGATCGTAAAGCCTGGCTTCGCGGCGCTGGCGATCTTTACGTTCATTAATACGTGGAACGATTATTTTATGCAGTTGGTAATGCTCTCGTCAAGGAACAACCTGACGGTCTCTCTGGGCGTCGCTACGATGCAGGCAGAGATGGCGACCAACTATGGGCTTATTATGGCAGGAGCGGCGCTGGCGGCAGTTCCGATCGTGGCAGTATTCTTAATCTTCCAGAAATCATTTACACAAGGTATTACGATGGGCGCTGTAAAAGGATAGAGGCCTTGTTTCCTTTTGTATTTTGGAAGGAGAAGGTGTATAATACAATAAAAAGGAAGTAATCGGAGAAGATGTACGTCCCAGGAGCGGCTAAAGGATGGGGCAAGGAGGATAATATGTACAATACGGGCGTCATTTTGCAGATCCAGGCGACTTATAATCAATTGACAAGAGCGGAGAAGAAAGTGGCAGACTATGTGCTGCAGAACAAGACGGGCGTATTGTACATGTCTATCACAGATCTGGCGGACGCATGCGAGGTAGGGGATGCGAGCGTGTATCGCTTCTGCCGCACTCTGGGGCTCCAGGGATACCAGGAATTTAAGATGAAGCTGTCCCTTAGCTTATCGGAGGATGAGGAGCGCCGGGATCCTTCCGGGGAAGACGATGACGAGGAGACATTGGCGTACCGGGTCATGGGGATGCATATGAATGCGATCCGCGAGTCCTATATGCTGATAGACCATAATATGTTCGATACTGTAGTCCAGATGATGGAGGCGGCCAGGAGGATCTTCTTCTTTGGCGTCGGAGACAGCCTCCTGACAGCAGAAGAGGCGAGGAACAAATTCTTGAGGATTACAGGGAAGGTAATCTGTATCTCGGATCCGCATATGCAGTCTATGGCAGTCTCGACTGCAACGGAGGAAGACCTGATCATCATCATCTCTTATTCCGGCGCTACGAAGGATAACATCCATGTAGCCAACGAGGCGAAAAAGGCGGGGGTGAGGATCGCGGTCATCACACATTTTCGAAAGTCTCCTCTTACAGCCTACTCAGACGCTGTGCTTCTGTGCGGCGCTGAGGAATCACCGCTGGAAGGAGGCTCTATGTCGGCGAAGATGGGGCAGCTTTATCTTATAGATCTGTTGTTCCAGGAGTACTATGCAAGGAATTATAAAGAATGCCGGGAAAATAATGAGAAGACATCCAAGGCGGTAGTGGAGAAGCTGTTTTAGGAGACAAGGAATGTTACGGAAGATATTTGACTTAGATAATCCTTTGATGAGAGGGCTCTCAAGGGCAACAGATATCGTGGCGCTGAACGTGCTGTTCTTATTGTGCTGCGTCCCTGTCGTGACGATAGGCGCGTCTGCGGCAGCGCTTTATTCCATGACTCTTAAAATGGTCAGAAATGAGGAGCCGTCTATATGGAAAGGATTCTTCAAAGCATTTAGAGAGGATCTGAAGCAGGGGATATTCTTCGGAGCATTGTTCACGCTGACGGCGGCGGCTGTCGTATTAAACTTCATACTGTTCGGGAATATGGACGGAGGGATCTTTCAGGCGGTGAAGGCTGTCTGCATCGCCGCAGGCGTCCTGGCGTTCCTTTTGTCGCTGTATGTGTTCCCGATCATTGCAAGGTTTGAGATGCGCGCAGGGGACATATTCAGGAACGCGGTCTTAATGAGCGTTGCATATCTTCCGAAGACTGTGCTTATGGTAGTTTTGTATGTTCCGACTGTAGCTTTGATGTTCTGGTCTGAAATGACGATGTTCATCCTGCTGTCGGTATATATTGTATTTGGATTTGCGCTTATGGCATTTTTGAAATCATTTATATTGAGAAAGATATTTTCAAAATATGAACCGGAAGAAGCAGAGGAGTCAGAAGAATTACTATAAAAAAGGAGGTTCATGATGGATAGAAGAGTGGAAGGACTTAAGGGGAAGCTGGTCGTATCATGCCAGGCGCTTCCTCACGAGCCGCTTCATTCTTCCTTTATTATGGGAAGGATGGCTTTCGCGGCCAAAGAAGGCGGAGCCTGTGGGATCAGGGCGAATACGAAAGAGGATATAAAAGAGATCCAGTCCCAGGTGGATCTGCCGATCATCGGTATTGTAAAGCGTGATTATGAAGGATGTAAAGTCTATATTACGCCTACGATGAAAGAGATAGATGAGCTTATGGAAGTGAAGCCGGAGATCATAGCGATGGATGCTACTATTTCGCTCCGTCCGGGCGGGAAGACGCTGGATGAGCTCTTCAGGGAGGCGAAGGAAAAATATCCGGAGCAGCTTTTTATGGCGGACTGCTCTACAATAGAAGAAGCGCTGCATGCGGACGAGCTGGGATTTGATTTTATCGGCACTACGATGGTAGGGTACACAGAGCAGAGCGCGCAGCTTAAGATTGAGAACAACGATTTTGAGATCATCCGCGAGATATTGTCAAAGGTAAAGCATCCTGTTATTGCAGAAGGGAACATCAATACGCCGGAGAAAGCGAAGCGGGTCATTGAATTAGGCTGCTTCAGCGTCGTAGTAGGGTCGATCATTACAAGGCCGCAGCTTATTACGAAGGCGTTCGCAGATATATTAGCATAGGAGGTCATCATGAGAGATTTGGATAAATATAAGGGAGTCATTCCGGCGTTCTATGCCTGCTATGACGGAGAAGGAGAGATAAGCCCCGAGAGAGTGCGCGCGCTCACGAGGCTCCATGTGGAAAAAGGAGTGAAGGGCGTATATGTGAACGGTTCCTCGGGAGAGTGCATCTACCTGAGCGTGGAAGACAGAAAGACGGTCCTCGAGAATGTTATGGCGGAAGCGAAAGGAAAGCTTACCGTCATCGCCCACGTGGCCTGCAACAATACGAAAGACAGCGTGGAGCTGGCAAAGCATGCAGAGGCGCTCGGGGTGGACGCGATCGCGGCGATCCCTCCGATCTACTTCAGGCTTCCAGAGTATGCGATCGCAGATTACTGGAATGCTATGAGCGCCGCGGCGTCGAATACAGATTTCATCATCTATAATATCCCGCAGCTTGCAGGGGTCGCGCTGACCCAGAGCTTGTATGAGAAGATGCGGGAGAATCCTCGTGTCATCGGAGTTAAGAATTCTTCTATGCCGGTACAGGATATACAGATGTTCTGTGCTGCGGGAGGAGAAGACTATATTGTGTTCAACGGGCCTGACGAGCAGTTCATAAGCGGACGCGTCATGGGAGCAAAAGGGGGCATCGGCGGCACTTATGGAGCTATGCCGGAGCTGTTCCTGAAGCTGGATGAGCTTGTTGTGGCGCAGGATATGGAGAAGGCGTGCAAGCTGCAATATGCCATCAACGAGATTATTTATAAGATGTGCTCCTGTCACGGCAATATGTACGGTGTGATCAAGGAGATCTTAAGGATCAATGAGGATCTTGACCTGGGAGGCGTACGCAGTCCTCTGGCGCCGCTGATCCCTTCCGATATGCCGATCGTGGCGGAGGCTGCCGCAATGATCCGGGGCGCGATCGAAAAATATTGTGCATAGGCGCGAGGTGAGAGATTGAAGAAATATGTAAGCATTGATATCGGAGGGACTGCTATCAAGCACGGCATTATAGGCGAGAATGCAGACATCATCGTAAAAGGGAAGATGCCGACGGAGGCGCAGAAAGGCGGCCCTGGCATTATGGAGAAGGTCGTCCGTATTATCGAAAGATACCGGAAGGACTATGAGCTGAGCGGGATCTGCATCTCTACGGCGGGGATGGTAGATGTGGAAAAAGGAGAGATCTTCTACTCTGCGCCGCTGATCCCCGATTATGCTGGGACGAAGATCAAGGAAGAGCTGGAGAAGAGGTTCTCTATTCCATGCGAGGTGGAGAACGACGTGAACTGCGCGGGCCTTGCGGAGAATGTGTCCGGGGCGGCAAAAGGGAGCAGGATCACTCTCTGCCTTACGATCGGGACCGGGATCGGGGGATGTATCCTCATAGACGGGAAAGTCTTCCATGGCTTTGGAGGCAGCGCGTGTGAAGTAGGATATATGTATATGGACGGGAGCGATTTCCAGACTCTGGGGGCGGCCAGCATCCTGACGAAAAAGGTGGCGGCGAAGAAGCGGAGGCCGCAAGAAGAGTGGAACGGCTACCGCATCTTTGAAGCGGCGAAGCAGGGAGACACAGTCTGCCTGGAGGCGATCGACGAGATGACGGATGTGCTGGGAAAAGGGATCGCCAACATCTGTTATGTCCTCAACCCGGAAACGGTAGTGCTGGGCGGAGGGATTATGGCTCAGGAAGGATTCCTGAAGCCGCGCATACAGGAATCTATAAGAAGATATCTGATTTCCGACATTGCCGACAAGACGGCAGTCGTATTCGCAAAATATCAAAATGATGCGGGAATGCTGGGAGCATATTATCATTTTCAGAAACAATCTGGGACGGGGCGTTTTTAAAAACGCCCCGTCCCAGATTGCTATCTTTCGTACTTTTGTTCGCAATATTTGCAGCGATATACTTCTTTCTCTTTATTAGCCAGCACGAAGATGTGGTCGATCCCCTGCTCGATGGAAGTGATGCAGCGGGGGTTTTTACATTTGATCACGTTGCGTATCTCTTTTGGGAGGTGGAGACGTTCTTTCTTCACGACCCGATCGTCTTTGACGATGTTGACTGTGATGTTGTGGTCGATGAAGCTAAGCACGTCTAAATCCATGAAGTCAATGGGGCATTCGATCTTCATAATGTCTTTCCTGCCCATCTTGCTGCTTTTTGCATTTTTGATGATCGCGACACAGCAGTCCAATGTGTCAAGATGCAGATATTTGTAAATATCCATGCTCCGTCCCGCCTGGATATGGTCGAGGACGAACCCTTCCGAAATCTGTCCGACATTCAGAGTATTCTTAAACATTCTGTCTTCCTCCTATCCTATACTTCAATGTCCAAGAGCGTCATAATGAGCGCCATGCGGACGTACACGCCGTACTGCGCCTGCTTAAAGTAAGCCGCCCGGGGGTCTTTGTCGACCTCGACGGAGATCTCGTTCACTCTTGGGAGGGGATGGAGGACATACATGTCTTTCGGGGCCAGCTCCATCTTCTTCGAATCTAAAATATAGAAATCTTTCATGCGGATGTAATCTTCTTCGTTAAAGAAGCGTTCTCGCTGGACGCGGGTCATATACAGAAGATCGAGGCCTGGGAGCGCGTCCTCTAAGCGCACGACTTCTTCATAGGCTATATTCTGGCGTTCCAGCACGTCTGTGCGTATGTAGCCTGGGATTTTTAATTCTTCTGGTGAGATTAATATGAATCTGACGTTTGGATAGCGTACCAGCGCCTGTATGAGAGAGTGGACGGTGCGTCCGAATTTTAAATCTCCACAGAGGCCGATGGTCATATTGTCAAGCCGTCCCTTTAAGGAATAGATGGTAAGAAGATCCGTGAGAGTCTGAGTTGGGTGCTGGTGACCGCCGTCGCCTGCATTGATGACAGGAATGGAAGAATACTGGCTTGCCACCAGCGCGGCGCCTTCTTTTGGGTGGCGTATAGCGCAGATGTCTGCGTAGCAGGAGACAGTGCGGATCGTGTCTGCCACGCTTTCGCCCTTGGCGGCGGAGCTGGAGTCTGCCGAGGAGAAGCCAAGGATGCTCCCTCCTAAGTTCAGCATAGCCGCTTCATGGCTCAGCCTCGTCCTGGTGCTCGCCTCATAGAATAAGGTGGCCAGCTTCTTGCCGTCGCATGCGTGGGCGTACTTTTTAGGGTCAGCCTCAATGTCGCCTGCCAGCTTAAGCAGCTGTTCTAATTCTTCCACGGAAAAATCCAGCGGACTCATTAAATGTCTCATAAAGCCCTCCTTAAATAATGAAAGTATTTTTGTAAAAAGTCTCTGTACATAATATAACAAATAGGAGAGTTTTTCAATGGTTTTCACTGCCTGCCCAGAATTTTCTCGAACAGGAGCCCCGCCCCGAACCAGAAAGGGGCGTAGTCCAGGCGTATCAGCCCGTTGACATTCATAGGAGCCTCGCTGTAATCCCACGGACAGGCGTTGTATCTGCGTAAGAAAGACCCTGACAGGTACTCGCCAAGGAAGATAAAGAAAGTGTAGATGCTGCCCCGCAGCAGCATGTTCTTCCCTTTCATAAGCCTGCACAGTGGTGATAAAAGGCTTGCCATGCCGTAGATAGGGAACATAAGGACAGATGTGTTCCCCATAAGCTTTGGATTGTGTTTTGTAAAGGAGCGAAAGCCGGTGAACAGGATCTCCATGCACCACCCGGTCGTCCCACATGCTAAAAAGTTGTGTCTCATATTGTTAGCATGCCCATCAGGGAAGCCCGTAATACATGCTTTTGTTTTTTGTAAAAAGGGAAATTAAAAGAGATTTATCTGTTGATTTTTTTCATTTTCTTTATAATAGATTGCCAATACATGCGGTCTTTTAAGACACGGATTATTGTAACGGTAGAATCTTCCACGACAAAAAAGATCAGATATGTGTTATACGGCTTAAAATAAATGCTTAATCCTTCGATTACATATCCTGTGGCTTCGTAGCCTTTTGGAAAAGAATCCAGCTCCTTTATTGCTTTCTTTATCTTTTGTAAAAAATTTTCAGCATATTTGTGATATTTGAATGTATCAAGAATATATTTTCTAATTGACTTAATATCTGTAAGCGCATCTTTTGAAATCAGAATCTTATATTTCTTTAGTGTGTCTGTAGATCTTATATTCTATCGACCTCCTCCCACGCCTCATCAAGAGTATAGACATCGCCGTTTTTCAGGCTTTCTATCCCTTTGGCGAGCTCGTTATATAACGCGCCCATGGCTGCTTTTTCAGAATGTTCTGTTCTGGGAATATGGTCATTTCTGATAGATGGAGCTGCTGGTGTCATAGTACCACTCCTTTTCGAATTTTACTTTTATTATTTTATTATAAGGTATTTATTATTAATTTATCAATAGATTTTTATAAGTTTTCTGGATAGTATCTGTTGAACTCTGTCTGCAAAGTGGAGTATAATACGAGTTAGTGTAAAAAAGAGGAGTGGTAAGATGGAATCTTTGAAAAATCTCAGGGAACAATTGGATGAAATAGACAGAGAGATTGTAAGCCTGTATGAGAGGCGGATGTCTATCTGCGGACAAGTCGGGGAATATAAAGTGGAGACCGGAAGGAAAGTATTCGACCGGGAGCGGGAGAAGGAGAAGCTGCAGGATGTGGAGAGCATGGCTTCTTCTGAGTTTAACAGAAAAGGGATCCGGGAGCTGTACCAGCAGCTCATGTCCATGAGCCGGAAATTACAGTACCGCCTGCTTGTGGAGGCAGGAGCGCTGGGGCGCCTTCCTTTTATAGGGGTAGATTCCCTGAAGGCGGAAGGGGCCAGGATCGTGTTCCAGGGGACCGAAGGGGCATATGGAGAGGCGGCCATGAAGCAGTATTTTGGCGAGAATCTGAACAGCTGTCACGTGCGGACGTTCCGGGACGCGATGGAGGCCATCGAGGATGGAGCCGCCGATTATGCAGTGCTGCCCATTGAGAACTCCTCGGCGGGGGCGGTGAACGAGATCTATGATCTGCTGGTGGAGTTCGAGAATTATATCGTGGGGGAGACGATCATTCCGATCCGCCACGTCCTGGCCGGGATCCCGGGGGCGGATCTGTCTGACGTAAAGCATGTCTACTCGAAGGCGGAGGCGCTGATGCAGATCTCCCGCTTTTTAGAAGATCATGGGGAGTGGCAGCAGGTGAGCGTGGCTAACACGGCCGTTGCGGCGCAGAAGATACTGGAGGAAAGAGATAAGTCCCAGGCGGCGGTGTGCAGCGCATACGCGGCAAAGCTGTACGGGCTTGAGATCTTAAAAGAAGGGATCAATGACGAGGAGAACAACTCTACAAGGTTCATTGTGGTGACGAACCAGAAGGTGTTCCTGAAGGGGGCTTCGAAGATTAGCATCTGCTTCGAGCTGCCCCATGAGAGTGGTTCCTTGTACCAGCTTCTGTCTCATTTTATCTACAATGACGTGAATATGACGAGGATCGAGTCAAGGCCGATCGAAGGGCGGAGCTGGGAATACCGTTTCTTTATTGATTTTGAAGGGAATTTAGAGGAGCCTGCGGTAAAGAACGCGGTCAGGGGGCTGCGTGAAGAGAGCCGAAATCTTAAGATACTGGGGAATTATTAAAAGAGCCATTTAGAAAGTATTGAAAAGCGGGAAGAGGTGCGGCCATGAGAGTAAAAGAGCTGATATTGTACAAAAATATGGAGGAAGACAAGATTCTTAAGGACATCAGCTTTCTCGCAGATCACTGCGATGATCTTAGACGTGAGGAGGAGAAGCTAAAGGGGATGCTGTTCGGATGTGCGGGGCGGCTGCTTGAGACGGCGGTAAGCCATGGGTTCGAAGGGAACCTGTGGCATGTGTACTTGACGTACTTGCTGGCAAGCCACGAGAACCCTTACAGTACGTCCTGCGAGATCGTAGGAAAGACGGAAGGGAGCATCAACGGTGTGGCGCTCCATGATTTTGCCATATTTAAGGAGATGTTCGAGTATGATGTGGAAGAGCTGGGGCGGAGCCTTGGGACAGACTGTCTGTCTTTCGTCCGGGAATACAAAGGTATGAGCGGCCACGGGAAAGTATTTAACCGGAGGATCCGGGACCGCATCTGCGAGCTGAGCGTCCTCCTTGCAGGCACGAAAGACGCGCAGGAATTCGGAGGCGTCGTAACGCAGTTCTATAAGGAATTCGGCGTGGGGAAATTCGGGCTCCACAAGGCGTTCCGTGTGGAGAGGAAAGAACAGGGGCAGGGCGTGGACATCGTACCTATTACAAGGATCGCCCACATGCACCTTGACGACCTGGTAGGCTATGCGATCGCCAAGAAGAAGCTGGTGGACAATACGGAAGCCTTTGTGAGCGGGAGGAAAGCAAATAACTGCCTTCTGTACGGCGATGCGGGCACGGGGAAGTCTTCTTCCATCAAGGCGATCCTCAATCAGTACTATGACAGAGGGCTTCGCATGATCGAAGTATATAAGCACCAGTTCCGGGATCTGAACGACATTATCGCACAAGTGAAGAACCGCAATTACAAGTTCATTATCTATATGGACGATCTCTCATTTGAGGAGTTTGAGATAGAATACAAGTATTTAAAGGCAGTCATTGAGGGAGGGCTGGAGAGAAAGCCCGACAATATATTAATCTACGCCACTTCCAACCGTCGCCATCTTGTGCGCGAGACGTTCAAAGACAAGGCGGACCGCGATGAGGAGCTTCATACGAATGATACGGTGCAGGAGAAGCTGTCCCTTGTGGCCAGGTTTGGTGTGACGATTTATTTCGGAAAGCCGGATAAGAAACAGTTCCAGGAGATCGTAAGAGAGCTGGCGAAGAGGAGCGACATCCAGATGACGGAGGAAGAGCTGCTGCTTGAAGCAAATAAGTGGGAGCTGAGCCATGGCGGGCTGTCTGGCAGGACGGCGCAGCAATTTATAGATTATCTGGCAGGGACGAGATGAAGAAAGAGCTGACGACAGGGAACGTACAAAGAACGCTTCTGCTGTTCGCAGGCCCCATGATCCTTGGGAACTTGCTGCAGCAGTGCTATAATATCGCAGATACGCTGATCGTAGGGCGGTTCCTGGGGGCGGGCGCGCTGGCGGCCGTCGGGTCGTCCTACACGCTTATGACCTTTCTGACCTCTGTGCTGATCGGCCTGTGCATGGGAAGCGGCAGCGTATTTTCTTTCTATTTTGGAAAACAGAATGAAGAGAAGATGAGAGAGGGGATGCGGGCCTCTTTTCTTTTTGTGGGCGCGGTGTCGGTCGTGATGAATATCCTCGCGTTCGCAGGGCTGGATCTCATTCTTAGGCTGCTTCGCGTGCCGGAGGATATTTACCAGGTTATGCGTGCGTATGTCTGGGTGATCTTCTGGGGGATCTTTTTTGTGTTCTTATATAATTATTTTGCATTTCTTCTGCGGGCTGTGGGGAACTCTGTCACACCGCTCTGTTTCCTGGCGGTATGCTCTGTGCTGAATATCGTGCTGGATCTTCTGTTCGTGGTGAAGCTGTGCATGGGCGTGGCGGGAGCCGCGTGGGCGACGGTACTGTCGCAGATGGCGGCGGGAGCCGGGATATGCGCCTATACGTGGGCGAAGGAGCCGAGCCTTCGCTTCTTTGGAGCGCCCCGCAGGCCTTATAAGATGCTGCTGCGGCAGACGATGCCGGAGATCGTGCGATTTTCAGTGGCAGCAAGCGTGCAGCAGTCGGTCATGAACTTCGGCATCCTTATGATACAGGGGCTGGTGAACAGTTTTGGAACGGCGGTCATGGCGGCGTTCGCGGCGGCAGTGAAGATAGATTCCTTCGCCTACATGCCGGCGCAGGAATTCGGCAATTCCTTTTCCATCTTTATATCCCAGAATTACGGCGCGGGCGATCAGGAGCGGGTGAAAGAGGGCGTGCGTGCTTCCGTGAAGATATCCATGCTTTTCTGCATGTCTGTATCGGGTATCATTTTCCTGACAGCCAGGCATCTGATGTTGATCTTCGTAAGCTCTTCCGAGCCGGAGATCCTACGGATCGGCGCCCAGTATCTGCGGATCGAAGGGGCGTTTTACTGCGGGATCGGGCTGCTGTTCCTGCTCTATGGATATTACAGGGGGATCGGGAAGCCGGAGATGTCCCTCGTACTTACTGTCATCTCCCTTGGCACGCGCGTCGTCCTGGCATATGCGCTGTCCCCTGTATTTGGCGTGGCAGCGATCTGGTGGGCCATACCTGTCGGCTGGCTTCTGGCGGATCTGACGGGCGTATGGTACAGGAGGAAAGATACCCTTGTACACTGAGGGGGATTATTTAAAATGAAAGATATTTTATATATTCTTATACTTGGCTTAAGGGATAATATGACGTAAAATACAATGTAAGATATAACATATAGTTAAGTATATAATAAAACATATAATAACACATAAAATTAATCAATTAATTTAACATAAAGTATATCATATAAACGCACACTATATGAGCATAAAATATACCCATGCGGGAATACTGCAATACAGAGCCCTGGAGGGTATGCTTAATATGGAGGTGTGATATGGCGAATGACAGTTTGATAATCAAGCCGAAGAGGAATAAAGGCGACGATGGCTACCGTGTATTCTCAGTAAGAGTCAAGGAGGAGATCGTCAGCCAGATAGACGATGTAGCCTTCAAGACCGGGCGCAGCAGGAACGAGCTGATCGGGCTGTTCCTGGAGTATGCGGTCAGCCATTGTATTATTGAAAAGTAATTGTATGGTACGTAGCACAGAAGATAAGATGTTCGTGTTGGGAAGAGGGAATCAAGATGCTAAAGATAGCGATATGTGACGATGAGAATGTAATTATAAATGAGATTGAAGGGCTGCTTTCCGATATTAGCAAACAGCATAACATACGGATGGATATCGACGCGTTTTACAGTGGGCAGGAATTAGAGAAAGAAGTGCTAAGAGGGACGCGCTATGATCTGATATATATGGATATCGAGATGGAAAATGGCAATGGGATAGCAAGCGCCGGCAATATACGCAAAGTGGACGAGAATGCGATGCTGATCTATGTGTCGGCCTATGATAAGTATGTGTTGGAGCTGTTCCGTCTGGATGTGTTCGCATTTCTTAAGAAGCCGATCGATAAGGAGCTGTTTATAAAAACTTTTTTAGAAGTGCACGAGAAGATATGTAATAAAGTCTTCTTCTTTACATATAGCAGCAATGGCAGAGAATATAGGATCCCCTGTAAAGATATCTTATATTTTGAAAGCAACGGGAGAAAAGTAAACGTCTACTGCCTGGACGGCAGCGTGGAAGAGTTCTATGGTAAGCTCTCAGACGTGGAGGGGAAGCTATCGAAAGGGAAGATCCCGTTCTTACGGATCCATCAGTCTTACCTGGTTAACTTCCTGCTGATCCGGACAAGGTCGAGGAGCGGAGTGACGTTGGCGAACGGTAAGACACTTGCGATCAGCGCGGCTACGCAAAAGAAATTTGCAAGAAGGTACAGCGATCTGTTAGGAGGAGAAATCGATGCCAGGTGACGTGGGACAATTGATCTTAAGCATTTCGATGGTTATAGCGACTGTGTGGATTGTAAATAAATTCTGGGGAGGATTTTTTGAGAAACGAGAATTAAACGGATTCTCTATATTAGTATGGATTGCTTTTTGCGCGCTGCAGTTGTATTTTGAATATAACAAAGGCAATATGAATGTATGGGCAACGTTATTGAATATGCTGTTAATCTTTCTCATTGCTCTATTTGGCTATAAAAGCGAGGGGAAATCAAAATACTTTTTATGGCTCATGTTTTGCTCTGTATGGTCGCTGATAGAAATGTTTGTTTTCTTCGTTATGGGAAACATTCAGACGACAAGTAGGAACTTAGATATTATAGGGACGGCTATATCTAAGATTACTATGATTATTGCAGTGTATCTGTTGGCCTATTTTTGGAAAAAGAAGAAAGAGATACTGATCCCCAATACATACCTTCTGTTATTGCTTTTTATTCCTTTTGGCAGTATCTTCATTGCATTGAATGAATTTTATTCGAAAGAGTCGGCGTTCATCCTCTCCATATTGACGATTAGCATCCTGATTCTTTTCAATGTGGGGATATTCGAGCTTTATATAAAGATCAATGAGATATTCACATCGGAGAAAGAGCGGATGGCGTATGTCCAGCAGATCGACGCGATCTCACAGAGCCTGGCCGCCCAGAAGAAGATGATGGAAGGCTTTCACGAGGAGAAGCACAATCTGATCAATAAGATCGTCGTCCTAAAGAATGCGCTGGAGAACGATGAAAGGGACGCGGCGGTCAGGAATCTCAATAAGATTATTAAAGCCAGCGAGGCTTCAGAGACCATTTCTCATTCCGGGAACAGCACGGTAGACGCGATTATTAATTTTAAATATGCGCTGGCAAAAGAGTATGGGATCCAATTCCATCTGAACATCTTTATACCGGAGGATCTTCCGATTAAAGAGTGCGATCTTGGCGTCGTGGTCGGAAATGCCATCGACAATGCCATTGATGCGACAAAGGCGTGTACGGGGAAGGAAAAGATCATCGAGATCTCTATGGGGGTGAAGAAGGGCTCGTGGGTCATGCGGATACGCAATCCATTTGAGCATGAACTTAGTCAGGACAGGAAGGGCAATTTTATTTCTACAAAGGAGGAAGGCCATCTGCATGGGTTTGGCTTAAGCTCTATCGAGAAGATTGCGGATCAGTACGAGGGGGAGAGCATAGCGAAGGCGGAGGACGGGTATTTTGTCTTGACGATCTTGATGAATTTGAGAGAATTTTGACGAAAAATGCCGTAATTTTGACATGGATCCATTTTTGAGCGTGAAAAGTGGTATTGTAATCTCATTAAGTCTATATGAGGAGGATTCTAATGAAAGAGAAGAGAGTGAAGAATGGGGCGGCAAAAGTATTGACGTCTGTAGCAAACAATATGTTATCATCTGCAGCGAACAGCCGATGTATGATGGTCTACCATCAGCCGAAGCAGCCAGAGAATATGAAGAGATTCAGGAAGTTCTAAAGATGTACAGAGCATCTTGCCTTCTGGCAGATTATGTGATCAAAAAGGGCATGGTAGATGAGGAAGAGAGGGATGTGTACGAGTACGGATTCCAGATCGGGATAGAGCTTGGGTGTTTTGTCTTGTATTGTATAGCCTTGGCGGCCTATATGGATATGTTGATAGGAGGAGCGCTCTTTTTCCTGATCTTTGCTCCACTTAGAGCCTACGCAGGCGGGCTTCATCTGGAGAGGTTCCACTCGTGCTTCATCTTATCATGCCTGACATACTCTGCCGTCCTGGCGCTTGTAAAGTATGTGCAGGCGCCGCAGGTCCCCGTCTTCCTTCTGGTCATAACATTCGGGGCGGCTGTGTATATCCTATACCCGGTCGAAAATAACAACCGGAAGGTGGACGAGGAAGAAGACAGGTACTTCCGTAAGAAGCTCTGCATATTCCTGAGCCTGCACTTCGGGCTTGCGGCATTGTGCCTGGCCATGGGGTGGGACAAGTATCTTTTCGAGATATTCCTTGTCTACTTCATCGTAGTGTCGACAATGGCCATAGGGAAAGCAAAGCAAAAGGAGTAGAATAAGAAAGTAAAAAAGCCAGATCCGGTTGTACGGAGCTGGTTTTTTTATCGTACAATATTTTACAGAAAAAAAGTGGTAGAAATAGTAAAAATGTGTTATTTTAAAGTTTTAAATAAAATTTACAGAATAAATATTAAATATTCTTATGTGCGATTGCAAGTTTTATATTAGGTATGGTTAGTTATTATTCAGATAAAAAGATAAGTGACTTTTCCAAGAAAGTTTTGAAGTTATGTTGCTTATAAAATAAATTTTACATTAAATCGCGTAATTTTGACAACAAGGTCGAATTTTGAAAATTTTATTTTAAAATAATAATAAATTAATCCTATTTTAAAAAGAAGAACAAAAGGACAAGATGGAGTGACCTCACATTTGTAGTAACGTGAATTTACTGGTACATTAAGTTCTGGAAAAAACAATGATAACAGGAATTACCACATACAAAGGGAGATCATCTAATGAAAAGAATACTACGAATCGGAATGGATGTCCATAGCACAAACTACACTTTATGCGCTATTGAGCCAAGACTTGATAGGGATGATATTATTTATGCAAATGTCAGGTAACACCGGATTCAGACAACATAGTGCAGTTCATTGAGAATATAAAGAGAAAGGTAAAAGATGCATACGACATTTTCTGCAGTTATGAGGCTAGATGCTTGGGGAGCTCCCTATATCATGAATTAGTTAAAAAGGGATTCGCTGTGTGATTCTTGCTCTGAAGATTATGATGACACAGGGTAAACGGATTAAACAGATAAGGGGGCACTGATGATAGCGCAGTGCTTTGCCTATGGTGGTTATCATGCGATTCACATCCCGACAAATAGAGATGATGATGTCAAAGCATATCTGCGGGTGAGGGATGACTATAAATGCGACTTGAAAAAGACAAAGCAGAGGATTAGTGCATTTTGTTTAAGTCAGGAGTTCCATTATATCAAAGGGAAATAGACACAAGTATATTTAAAATTACTGAGGACGATAGGGCTTGGACAAATGGATAGGGAGACACACCAGATAGAGAACTTTGGTAATAAGGAGGGAAACTGCTGGTAGGGGTGTTCAAAGGCATCTGTGAAGGACAGATTGGGCATAAATCAAAGGACTTGAAGGGAAGGCAGGGGGCAGCTCACGGGAGGTGATTGCGTATGCAGACAAAGAAAACGAAAGATTGAGAAGAAAGTATTATAAGATGATAATACATGGCAAGAAAAAGAATGTAACGGTAACAGTGGTAGCAAGGGGCTTGCCTGTTTCATATGGGGCATGACGACATACAACATGAGTATAGTGTGATATCAGAATGTCCTCCGCTCGTCAAGAGTGAATAGACTGTGGCGAAACTCTTGATAATCGGCTGTCTATTGATGGTTGGTAATCAAGATGATTAATCAGGCGTAGCTGCATAATCAGCGACAACAATAAACAAAGCCAATCGGAGATATCTGGAAGGAACCTTTGGCTGCTTCAAGGTTCAAGCCATCTGCGTCATATCCTTGTCGGCCGTGTAGGAATGCATGGATCCATGTTCTAGGACAGCAGAGGTTACGGCAGATCATTAGACCTTAGGTAAGCAATCCACGGATAATGAGTGACCAAATGGCGGGAACTGTTATGACAAACACTTATTCCGAATATCTTCAGAAAACAAATGTGAGTTTTGTCAGAGAAAAAAGTTTGTTATTTCTTAAATTTACTTCTTGACAAAAGTCACTTCATAATGGAGAAGTAAAATGTTGTGGTCACAATATATACAGAATGCTCATGATTTAGATGCAACAAGACAAATATTACTTAATACGGAATGGGGAGAATCATTGAAGAATCGTTGCAAAATTCAGGATTCTTCGAAAGTATTAGAAATTGGGTGTGGAACAGGCTGTTTTACAGAATTTATTTCGAAGTATACTCAAAATGTTGATTTTTATGGACTGGATCGGGACAATAATTTTATTAAACAAGCCAAAAGAGTTAAGGGAGATAATCGTGTGCATTACATATGTTGCTCTGCTTATGATCTCCCGTTTAAAGATAATGAATTTGATACAGTTTTTAGTTTTACATTTTTTAATTGTGTCGAAGATCCATATACCTCTATAAAAGAATTAAAAAGGGCAGCTAAAAAAGGTGCGACAATATCATCTATAACAGCAATGTCTTTTGATTCGACAATGCTTTATGGAGGGAATTATCCGAGTAATTGCAAGTGGAATGATGAGTTAAAAGAACTAAATAAAGAATATATGATTGCTTTGGAGGCAAGTGGTTTAGGAGCGCATAGTATCAGTAAAGGGATAAGTACAGCAGAGATGCCCCAATTTTTTTGTGAAAACGGATTGAAAAGAATATCAATATTTCCGCTAGGATATGCTTTCTCATTGAGTGATGCGTCAATACCGTATGTAGAAAAAGAGACGTATATTAAAAATTTATATTTAGGACAAATCAAAAGATTGGATGCTCTGAGTAATTATCCTAAGTTCATAGGACTTTTTCCTAAAAATAAAATAGAATTTTTAAAAGAGTTGCTTTCTAAAAAAAAGAACTTTTGGTTAGATAACTTGGAGGATAATTCTATATGGGAGTGGGTGGGGGGGAGTATGTTGTTAGTCACAGGAGTAAACGAAAAATAAAGGAGTTAAGATAATGATAAAAGAAACTACACAACAGGTTATGCATTATAAAGAAAGAGAGCCCCAAGAAACTGTAAAATTAATAAAACAGATATTAGAGAAGAATCAAATAGAAGTAGAAGAAATCTGGAAGAATAGGGAGGAGATTATAGGAACATATTCTGTAAGGATTAATATTAAGGGAAGCAATATAGGAACAAATGGCAAAGGCGTATCAAAAGAATATGCTCAAGCTAGTGGGTATGCAGAATTTTTGGAAAGATATCAAAGCGGAATTTTGGTAAGAATGGATGATCTGGGGATGGATAATATTTGTAAAGATATAGATGAAGTAGACAAAAGTTCATTTCAAATAGTACAAGAAAATAGTTCTTATATACAAGAATATTTTAAAGAAAAAGGAGCCGAAAATTTGGCAGTATGTGAGAAGGCTAAAATGTTCAGAGAATTGGAAGTCTATGAACAAATGGTTCAAAATTGTGAAGACTCATTTGCCACAATTCCATTTTATAACGTTAAAAGTCAAAAATTAGAATATTTACCTAAAAAGGTATTTATGAGATGCTATGGTAGCAATGGGATGTGTGCAGGAAATACAAAAGAAGAAGCATTAGTACAAGGTTTGTCAGAAATTTATGAGAGAGTTGCACAAAAAAGGGTTTTTATGGAACAGATTGGTCTTCCAGATATTCCGGAAGATTATGTAGAAAAATATCCTTATATATTTAGAATGTATCAGCAACTAAAAGAAAATAAAGACCACGAAATTTATTTAAAGGATTGTTCTTTTGGCGGAGAGTATCCGGTAGCGGCATTAATTGTCATAGAAAAAAATACTGGTAAGTATGGTGTGAGATTCGGATGTCATCCTGATTATGGCGTCGCAATGGAAAGAACTTTTACAGAAGCAACACAGGGTCAAAATATACAGGCGTTTGCAAGAATGAATTATATAGATTTTAAAAATTATAATGTTAGTGAATGGGATAATATTTCGAATTCATTTAAAGTCGGATTAGCACAATATCCATATCAGTTTTTGTTAAATCCATCACCATATGAATTTTGTGAACCTACAAATGTTTCGCATCAAAGTAATAAAGAGATTTTATGTGCTTGGATTAAAAGAATAATTGATTCGGGAAGAGACGTTTTAATTAGAGAAATGAGCATTTTAGGGTTTCCGACATTTCAAATTATTATACCGGGCTTGTCGGAACTGAAGCCTATGACGATTAAATATGCACAAATTTATAATACAAAATTATTTTCTGCAATTAAATTAAAAGATTTAAAAACAATATCTTTAAAAGATTGTGGCTATATAGGAACTGCGGTCAGAGAGTTTAAAGATTGTATTTTAGAAAATAATATTGAGGCTTATTTCCCGTCTGCTTCAGTAGTTCATCTGCCAGGTGAGGATGTACATAAAGGAACAGAATATTTAGCATTGTTATGTCATGTTAGTAGAAAAGAATACGATAAGGCTAGTTTTTATGCAAAGAGAATAAATGCTGCATGTAAATACGTAAAGATAAGTGAAGATCAGAAAAATTGGTATAATGCTATTTCATATTATTGCCAAATTATGGAGGTGTTTGATTCACATGAAAAAGCCATTAGATATATGGAGAAGTTTTATGATAAATATGTTTTGGAAAAGATAAATAATTTATTTGTGGACTCTCATTCTATATTATATAAACAATATGGGAAAATGCAAAGGAATAATTTTTCTGTAATAGAAGAAATAAAAAAGTATCATTTAATAAAATTGCATATATTAAAATCTAAAAATATTATAAATCAGGAAGTGGTAGGAAATATTTTTGATTAATATATGATATATGCATTACTCTAGAGTAAGTACATATAAATTTTTAAGAAAGGAGAAAAAATATGGAAAATCAGGAGAATTTGGGGCTTGTAGACGAAAAGGAATTTGACTGGAATGTAAGCGAAGAAAAAGAACTGTCGTTAAATGGAGACGGGGCGTATTGGGCTGGGCAATTTTGGACATTGACATTTGCAGTGTAGGAATTTGCAAAGAATTAGTGAGGGAGTAGCCTTTTAAGGCTGCTCCCTGCAGTTAAGGGCATTTTGAATGAAGTATGATATCAAAATAATAAATAAGAGTGATGAAAACGTTATTATTTATAATTACAAAACTAATAATATGTATATTATTGGATTGGAAGAATTCAAGATTCTTCAGATGTTTTGGAGTGGAAAAACGATAAGTGATATAATGAAAAAATATTGCGGTTATTCAGAAGTAGACTTGAAAAAATTATACTGCTTTTTTAGAGAAAAAAAATTTCTTTTGCAAAAAGATAAACTTAGGATAAATACTTGTGAATTTCATGAAAATAGTGTTTTAAAGAAATTTATTAATATCATTAGGATGGAATTAACTTATCTGTCAATACCAATATTTATAATAGGGATTATGCTATTAATAAAAAGGAACTTTCTAGTTGATACTACAAAAGTATTTACGTGGATGATAGGTAGCCCAGTTGTTGCGGTGGTTACAATTACGATTATTCTAGGGGTCTCTCTGTTAGTGCATGAATTTGCACATGCCATTATCGCTGTTTCGGATGGAGCCGTTGTATTTAAAATAGGTATGGGTATAAAAGGAATATTTCTTCATGGCTATACCAAATTATCATGGGGAAAGATTACTCCAAGTAAGAGGCAAAAAATAATTTTATATTTGGCAGGAATTCTTTGGCATTTGCAAGTTGCAGGCATAAGTATAATACTTAGCGTGGGGATTAACAGTAAATATAGAGTATACTTGTTGCTAATATTTTTAATCAATATAATGCTAGCATGTGGTAATAGTGCTATTTGGAGTGATACAGACGGATTTCGTATTTTGATTGAATTGTTGCAAGAGCAGGAAAAAGAAGAAATAATAAAAATAAAATCTAAGCAGCTTTGGGAAAAGGGAGATTATAAATTTACAGTTGGAAAATTCATAAGGTTTTCTTATTTTCTAATTTTGCTTTTAAGTCTTTTTAGAGGTGTTATATAAATGAGGGAAAAGAAGCACAAAATTTATATGTTTTATATCTGTATGGTATTTTCAAGTATTTGTATAATGATTTTGGTTTTAGAAAAATGGTACATATATATTATGTTGGGAAATGCTTCAGTTATAATATTTTACAAAAAAAGTATTATAAGAAATCATTATTTAACTATTGTGGGAATATGGAATATATTAATATGCTTATGCTTATGCATACGTTTTTTTTCTTCCTACAATAAGTTGCATTTTATAGTTTTTGTTATTTATAGCCCAATATTATTTAGTATTAATATTCTGGGATTAATGTTTGCACGCGAATTTTTGAATAAATATAGTTTTCGCAAAGGAGAAAAACAATGGAAAATATGATTATTTGGGGAGGAGCAATTGTTGCGTTGCTTGTTGGCTATGTATATAAGCAATTTTTAAACAAAAATCAAATTGAAGATAAACTAAAAGAAGGTTTTGGAATAAAACCGGAAGATAAAAATTGTGATTTTGAAGAGATCCAGCTTTTGTGGAAAGAGCTATATGAAGAGAACGATGAAGAGAATATTGATGATATAACATGGAATGATTTAAATATGGATGATATTTTCCGAAGGATTAATGCTTGCAATTCTTCGTTAGGAGAACAGTGTTTATACAAAAAATTGCGAAATATAAAATTTGATAAAGGCAAATTGAACGATTTTGAAGAAAAAGTGCAGTTTTTTAATGATAATGAAAGCGATCGGATTGATGTTCAAAAAAGTTTGGTAAAATTAGGAAAAAGGGAGAGTAATTACTACATAACCTCTTTTTTGAATAATGTTGAGGGGTTCTTAGTACCGAAAATATGGACTTTTTACCTTTTGCAAATAGTTCTATTTTTGGCTATAGGGAGTGTATTTGTCTTTCATAATATTTATGTATATGCCGTAGCTGCAGTTTCATTTTTGATTAATTTGAACGTATATGCCTTAATGAAAAGTAAGTATGAGATCAATATGGATCTAATTTCCGCAATTGCGAGTGTATTGCACATAGGTTCTGAATTTTCATCTTATGACGCTTTAAATATTTTTAATGAATTTAAAAATGATGATAAGGTTGTTCATAAATTATCACGCTCAATGTTATTCATAAATGTGAGATATCAAAAACGTTATATTGCAGATTTTATGGAAATAGGCGCTTTATATCTGACAGGAGCATTTTTATTTGATTTTGTATTTTATAATAGAGTGTTAAAGCAGATACAAAAGAATATTGAACATATTTTTGAACTGATGTTATTAATAGGGGAGATCGATACGGCTATTTCGGTCGCATCGTTCCGCCAAAGCGTAGGAAGGTACTGTCTGCCTGAATTTCATGATAAAGCCGAGATTTTGTATAAAGAATTATATAATCCATTGCTAGATGATCCTGTATGTAATGATTTTTGCCTGCAATCAGGCTGTATTATTACAGGCTCGAATGCCTCTGGTAAATCAACATTTATTAAAGCGATCGCTATTAATGAAATTTTAGCATTAAGTATTCATACATGTACGGCAAAGGCTGCAGAAATCCCTGCTGGAGAGATATATTCATCAATGGCGATTAGAGATGATCTGTTGGCAGGCGAAAGCTATTTTGTACGAGAAGTAAAATCGTTGAGAAGAATCATTCGAGCAATTAGCAGCAAGCAGTTAGTCATAGCATTTATTGATGAGATTTTAAAGGGAACGAATACACAAGAACGAGTTGCGGCATCCGCAGCCATATTAAAGTACTTAGATAATAAAGATTGTATGGCTATAGTAGCTTCGCATGATTTGGAATTGATTGATTTATTAAAAGATACTCATTATGAAAATTTTTATTTTTGTGAGGAACCTAGAGACGGGAAGCTGATTTTTGATTATAAGATACATCGCGGTGTCTGTAAGAAGAAAAATGCAATTAGGCTTTTGGAATCGTTTAGCTTTCCAACGGAAATTGTTGAAGAAGCGAAGAAGTATTCAGAGCAGTTTTTAAATTGAAGCATTAAATTGGGAAAAGGGTTGATATTGGCATCGAGGAGGGCAGGACGAGATGGACATAAAAATGAAAAATGCAGATGCAAAAACAGTTATAATAGTTATAGCGGTGCTGATCTTACACCTGGCCAATCTGTTTTTGGTTGAAGGATTTTTGTTTGAAAAGGGTCTTACAATCCCGATGGAATCGGTTAATTATGAAAATATAAAGATAAGGGCATTGGGGGATATAGCAGGCATGTGTGTAATTCCCGTGATTATAGTAGCTCTTTGCTGGCGAAGGCTTTCTGTACTCAAGCTTTCTCTTGCCTCGTTAAAAGTATGCTTTGTGCTAATCCTTTCATTGTTGATTTTCTGGCTTCTGTATGCGGACTATAGTATCAGGGGGACTTATAAAATATTGTTCTATACGTTTTTGATCGGATTTTGTGAAGAGTTTATTTTCCGTGGGTATGCGTACAACTTACTTGCGCCGATCCATCGCAAAGGCGCTATTTTAATTAGCGGGGCCTTTTTTGGAATGGGTCATGCAGTCCTGCCAATCGTACATGAACAACTGTCTTTAGAGAAAGCAATGATAGCGATCTTGAGCACTATCGGAGGAGGGATCATATCGGGCTATTTTTTTATATATTTAGAGGAAAGAAGCCGAACATTGCTAGTGCCAATATTGGTGCACGCGGTTATGGACTATTCTTATAAATGGTACGGGGTCGCTATTGCTATTGGTGTATTTGTATATTTCTTTGTAAATAATAAAAAAACAGATGCAAGAAGGAACAGTTATGGCAAAAAATTATTAAAAAGATTTACAGTCCTAATTCTTGTAGGGACTATGCTTATGATGGTGTCAATGCATGCACAGGCATCTGATAGATTAGACAGGCTTATCGAGGAAGAGCTAAGTAAGCCGCAAGTTTGGAACGTTACTACAACGGCTGCGGTTACTGGGATAGTGGTTGGTGCGGTCGGGCTAATGGGAGCTGCTTATCAGGCGGGGCGTTATGCAGCGAGACAATGCGAAGTGAGACTGGGCTTGACGAAATCGCAGTATAGAGCAAATAGATGGACGTATAGAGCGGCTCTGAGCGGATTAGTCTTTACAGGAGGGACAACAGGAGCAATCGTAGCGCTTGGGTTCGATGATTATTATATGGGATTTGGAGGGGGATATACGTATGTCTCCTTGTATACTGAGGGTAGTTGCTATTCAGATAAAAATGGAAAGTAATACTTTCAAGCGCAAAGTATAAAATGTTGTGGCGGCTATAAAGAGCGTTTTATGGCCGCCATTTTAGTCGCTTAGAAAAGGTTTTATATCGGATATAGAAAAGTTTTTACATAAAATTGTATGATTTTTACAACAATGTCGAATTTTGTAGTTTTTATGATAAGATTTACATCAAATATATAATTGTCGGAAAAAAATATATTTTTTCGGGAGGGTTATTTATCCTTTCTGCGATTGCTTTTCTGTTTTGGAAATACGGATGGATCATATCCGTAATCGGTTTTATTATGTTTTTAATCCGTATGTCACACATACGGAATAGATTTAACAAGCGCTCTCAATTTTAGGGCGTGTTATTTATAAGAGAGTTTTTAAGGAGAAGTCATAGTGGAGGTATAAGATGGAGTCGATTGTAGTTATATCGGATATATGTAAACGATATCACAAACAAGAGGTGCTGGATCATGTTGATATGACTATTAGCAAAGGTGATATTTATGGATTAGTGGGGAAGAATGGAGCCGGCAAGACAACGCTTATTAAAATTTTATTTGGCCTGTCGAATCCTTCATCGGGCAGATTTTTTATTTGTGGGATCCAAAATGATGATGTGCAGATACGATCCATCAGAGAAAAGATGAGTGGGATAGTCGAGCAGCCAGCATTTTATCCTTATATGAGCGCCTATGAGAATTTAAAAGTCCATGCAATATTATGTGATGTGTATGATGTCCAAAAGATTAATCGTCTGTTGGAATTAGTTGGGCTAAAAGACACAGGCAGAAAAAAAGTACGGAATTTTTCTCTTGGAATGAAGCAACGTTTGGGAATAGCGAGGGCCTTATTGACAGATCCTGAGTTGATTGTTTTGGATGAGCCAACGAATGGGCTGGATCCAGAAGGTATTATAGATTTACGGGATTTGATTAAAACACTTAACAGCAAATATGGGATTACCTTTTTAATCTGTAGCCATTATATGTCAGAGTTAGAGCACGTTATTAACAAGGTCGGCATCATAAAGAACGGAAGATTAATAAAGGAAGAAAAGATAGATAAGATTAGAAGTGGTCTTATTACGACGGTGCACGTGAAGGTGGATAAAATAAACGAAGGGATAGAGCTATTAAAAGATCGCGGGATTTATGTTACTTTACAGGATGAGGAGCTGTGTATAAATGAAAGTGCGATTAGTATAAATGAGCTGATGACGATTTTTTCCCAAAATAAGATAATTGTTAATGATATGTATAAGAAGGCAGGGACATTAGAGCAGTATGTATTGAAATTTATTAGTGAAGCTGATGAAAAGTAAAGGAGAAGTATTGTGAGTATTCTTTTTCATGAGGGTTTAAAATTGATAAAAGACAAACAAGTGAGAGCTGTTGTCTTTGTTTTGTACTTCTACACGATTTTTGGGTTTTTAACGTCTGTAAATCTGGAGATTTTTTATAATACGACACCCGAAGTTTTTTTGAAGAATAACTCAGATTCTGTGGTTTCATTTATATTGATGGGCTTTATTTCCTCGTCAATATTTGGATCTGATTTTTCGTATCGTACGTACAAGAATATAATACCTTTTGCTGGGAGAAGGAGGATTTTCGTAAATAAGCTGATAGCATTGTTGATTAGCGCCGCGAGCATTTTACTGATTGACTTTATTTTGAATATTGTAATTGCATTTTTTATGACGGGAAAGATGGCGGGTGTTTTAGATGCTATTGCTCTCTTTAAACGTTATGTTGCTTTTTATATAATAGTTTTATTTATCTCGGCATTTTTAATATTGTTTTGTATTCTGACTCGGAGCAGGGCGCTAACTTATGTGATGGCGGTTGTTCTGCCCTTTTCCTTTTCAGCGTTCCCTATTGGATATAAAAATTATACAGTCTGGGATATCTTTGAAGAAATGTATACGTGGAATATGTCTCCTTTAAATACAAATACTGTTTTGCTGAGTATAGTGATTCTAATTGTTTTGCTGACAGCAGGAATAATATTTTCAAGGCGGGAGGTATTATTGTGAAGCATATCTTATATTCTGAGCTTTGTAAGTTGGCGCGCAATGTGCTGGTGGGAGCTTCGCTTATTGCCGGATTTTTTTTAGGAGTCATTATTAATATTGTGCTTGACGATGTATGGGGAAGCCAGGTCGCTATAATGTCAGTTTTTTTCCCTTTGTTATCAAGCATGTTAGTCGGTAGTATTTGGGTTAATGAGTATAGCGATAGGACTTTGATTTATATATTGGTCAGTGGAGCAAAAAGAGAGAAGATTTTTATTGGTAAAATAATCAGTAGCTTTCTTGCAGTTTCTTGTTGTTTTATTTCTTACGTTCTTGGCCTTACATTGTCGAAGCCCTCAATATTTTTATCCTCTGAAAACATAGAGAATATGTATATAGTACCATTTTGCCTCGTCTGGGCATATACAGAAATATTAGTGCTGATCGGGATATTGTGCAGGAGTTTTTCGAAAACGGCGATGGCAGCTGTGCTTATGATACTTTTTAATATATTTTTCTATAAATTGTCTATGGTACACGAAAGTAGCAGCGCTTTTTTATCTATATTAGGTAAATATACTTTTTACGGCAGCTATATTTCGACATATCAGGCAGCGAGCCACTCTCTGCTAGCCCAATGTATCGTGAATCTTGTAGTAGGATTTGTTGCGATAATAATGGCTTTTGTTGTTTTTGTCAGAGAAGAATAAGGGGTGAATAATGAACCCCTTTTTTTCTAAAAATAAGGAATTTTAGAGAGATAGAGAGTGGATTACCCAGAAGAATCTGGGAGAAAGGAAGGTCCAATCACTTCCTAACATGATTGGATTATACGTGGATGTATGAAAAATAAGTTTTTTCTGGTCGGTGAGGTTATTCTAGCTTGCCTTATCTGGATGGTGTGCGTTTGGCTCGTCAGTTCTTACTATTTTCATCATGATCTTATAGTGCCTTTGGCAGAAGTGTCTGGTGACACTATTGGGAGACGGGCAGGGATGGATCTTCTTCTTTGTCTGCCCGCATTTCTTATTTTGACTGTTTTTTATGGAACGATAAAAAGTACGTTATGTATTGAAAGAGAAAATAGAAAGATTTGTCTTTTGGCGGCTTTGTTTTTGCTTCTTTCCTTTTTTATATGTCAGGATGTTTCCCTTAGAGGGCTTTACATTTTTTTATACAATGTTATAATTGTCTCCTTCGCGGAAGAAGTGGTGTTCCGGGGATATATCTATCAGAGATTAAGGAAGGCTGGTGTTATATTTTCCTTTTTTTTGACAGGATGTATGTTCGGAATTGTTCATGCTATTGTCCCTGCTGTTCTAAACGGAAGTAATTGGAGGGAAACGCTTCTGAATATGGTCGGATTGCTTGGATGGGGGATTATTTTTAACGGTATATTCGTCTATTTTCTGGCCAGCAGCCACACCTTATTTGTCCCTGTCGTGATACACGCTATGGGTAATTATTTCGCAGAATATGGTCGTACGGCATATGCGGACATGCTATATTTGTTTTGCCTGGGATGTTTTATTATAAAAGATATCTATGTCCATAGAAAACAAATCGTAAATTATTTTACAAAGCCTACAGAATATCTCTGATCCTCTTTGCATAATTCCCGTATACAACAGCAGTTCTGCTAACTGATGCGGAGCCTTTTGGGGATATGTGATATATCTATAATTGTAGCGATTGGGTTTGATGACTATTACATGGGAGTTCAGGGAGAAAGAGGGGCATATATGTATAAATTCATATTCTTATGTGCGATCGCAAGTTTTATATTAGGTATGGTCGGTTATTATTCGGATAAAAAGGGCAAGTAATATTTTCAAGTTTTTTAATGTCCTTAAGGGATGGTTCTATATTTGATATAGAAAAGTTTTTACATCAAACCGCATAATTTTTACAATAATGTCGAATTTTGTAGTTATAATAGAATCCACATCAAATATATATATAGATCCATAGGTCTTGCCTGTAAATATGCGATGATGTATACTATGGTGGAAGATGTCGTGGAATATGGGCAGTGGAAGACAGGAATTAGGACACCGTCTGCTATTCAAAGCGCGTATACGGTAGACCATGAGTACCGTGCTAGTTTCCTCGCTCCATGAGATAATAACTCCAGAAAACTACAAGTTTTTTAAAGGAGTTAGTACCATGGATAAAATCACACATCAGGTCCGTGCAGAGCACTGGACCAAGATCCTGAATGAATGTATGAATAGCGGGATGTCAAAAACCGCCTGGTGCCGGGCAAACGGGATTTCTGAGAAGCAGTTTTTTTTACTGGCAGCGCATCCTGCGCCGGGAAGCTTATGAAGCATCTCAGAATCCATCATTGCCTGCAGCTGCAGAGACAAAACAATTGTCTGCTGTTCAGCAGTCCGTATCCTTCGCTGAAATCAAACTTCCTGCCGTGTCGCCGGACGCATCACCTGTTTTCCGTCCAGATCTGGTGATCCGGAGAGGGAATCTTGTTCTGGAGATTTCCAATTCAGCCTCATCAGAACTGTTCTCCCGGGTAGGAGGAATTCTTCATGCTGGATAACGCATCCGGCTTCCGGAAGGTTCACGTTGCTACTGGCTATACGGATTTGCGGCGCGGAATCGACGGGCTGGCATCTATTGTGAAATTTAACTTCCAGCTGGATCCATATGAAAAGGATATCCTCTTCCTGTTTTGCGGAAGACGCTGTGACCGCATCAAGGGGCTCGTATGGGAAGGAGACGGATTCCTTCTCCTTTACAAAAGGCTGGAACTTGGCGGCTTCAGTTGGCCCCGCACAAAAGAAGAAGCGCTGGAGATCACCCAGGAGCAATACCGTGCACTGATGCAGGGGCTGGAGATCGTATCCAGACACCCAATCCAGGAAGTGCAGCCCAGCAATCTTCTGTGAAATGTTGTGCAAAACGGAGAAAATAAAAAATCTTTTTGTATCTCCTGCCACAGACGCGACGGAAGTTATCCACAGCCAGATCTCATATCATTCATTCAATCAAGAGTACTTATCCTTTGGTGAGAATGACGAGCCTCCTTTATTATCCCGTTCGCTTTTTCTTTTGGTTTGCGGTACAATAGTTCCAATAAAACAAAGGAGCACCGAACATGCAGAAGATCTACTCACCGGAAGAACTGAACAGCTTCAGCAGGGAAACACTCGTGGCAGTGATCCTGTCCATGCAGAACCAGCTTACCCAACTGAATGCAAACATGGAACGCTTGCTTGAGCAGATCGCATCTGCAAACAATCATCGTTATGGGCGTTCTTCCGAAAAGCTGGACGTTATCGCCGGCCAATTGGAGCTGGAGCTCATCTTTAACGAAGCGGAAGCTTTGACTGAGACGCTTTATGTTGTCGGACCCAGGGAAGAAGATGTGATCCAGGTCACGCGCCGGAAGAAAAAAGGAAAGCGCGAGGCAGATCTTAAGGATCTTCCTGTGGAAGTGATCCCTCATACCATTCCAGAAGCAAAGCTGCAGGAAATTTTTGGCTCCGTTGGATGGAAGCAGCTCCCGGATGAAGTTTATAAAAGAGTCCGGGTTCAGCCGGCAGTCTACACGGTGGAGGAACATCATGTGGCCGTGTATGCCGGAAAAGATAATCAGACGATTGTCAAAGCGGATCGACCAAGGGAATTGCTCGGCAACAGCATTCTGACACCGTCTCTGGGTGCAAGCATCATGAATGCCAAGTATGTCAATGGACTGCCTTTATACCGGATCAGCCAGGAGCTCCTGAGAAACGGCATCCATATCTCCCGGCAGGTGATGGCGGACTGGATGATCCAGTGTGCGGACCGGTATCTGGGGCCGCTTTATGATTACCTTCATAACAGGATGTGCCATTTCCATGTGCTGCAGGCCGATGAGGCTCCGGTTAAGGTATCGAAGGATGGGCGCCCGGCAAACAGTAAGAGCTACATGTGGGTCTACCGGATGGGAAAGGGATATAGCGATACCCCCATTATCCTGTATGAATACCAGAAGACCCGGAAAGCAGACCATCCGCGGGAATTCCTGAAAGGATTTACAGGCACTGCTGTCTGTGACGGATACTCCGCCTACCGGAAGCTGGACCGGGAAAGCGAAGCCATCGTTTTCGCAGGGTGCTGGACCCATGCGAGAAGGTATTTTGCCGATGCCCTGAAGGCATTGCCAAAAAAAGATCATCAGGCAGCCAAAGATACGATCGCTTACGAGGCAATCAAGGGGATTGGCGCCATCTACCATCTGGACAGCCAGTTTGCTGATCTGAAACCGGATGAACGTAAAAAACAGCGGCAGATCAATCTCAAACCTCTGGTGGAGGCTTTCTTTGTGTGGGCAAAAGAAATCCAGCTCTCCGGTCGCCTTATCAAGGGTAAAGCTCTGGAAGGGATCAGCTACTGCATCAATCAGGAAGAGGCATTAAAAGTATTCCTGAATGATGGTGAAGTCCCGCTTGATAATAACGCAACGGAAGGGGCTCTTCGCAGCTTCTGCCTGCACAAACATGCATGGAAGCTGATCGACAGTATTGACGGTGCACAATCCAGTGCGATCATCTACAGTATCACGGAAACGGCAAAGGCGGATCATCTAAATCCCTTCCGCTATCTGGAATATATCCTAACCGTGATGAAAGACCATCAGGAGGATACGGATTATTGTTTTATGGAAGAACTGCTTCCATGGTCTGAGCGGCTGCCGGAAATCTGCATAAGCAAAACAAAAACAACAAACGTGTAAATCGACCGCCGGAAACGGCGGTCACAAAATGAACTGGTACTCATGGTCTACCGTATACCAAAGCGCAGTTACTTCTGGGCAGAAATTTGGATCAGGTATTTGTTCAGCAGCAATCGGTGCCATTATGAGTTGGTCAGGTTATGACGGAACGGTGTCTACGGCATAGCAGCCGCAGTTGGCAATGGATACGATTTATGGTCTGTTCGTGTATGGAATGGCTGTAACAGGGGTATTCATCATTGTCGTTCTTTATAAACAAGAAATAAGGTGTGAATCTGTAAATACATATTAGGATTCAAGTGTATTTGAGGCAGTCTAAGAGGGCGGCCGGCAGACGTGCTTTGAAATAATAAGCAAAAAAATAAAAACAGGAAGGAGCAAAGGAATAATGAGTTTAACAAAATGTGCATGTATTGACACGCTCTATACGGAACTGCCGTGGCTTGAACGCTTTCAGGCAGCAAAGGATGATGGGTTTGGAGCAGTAGAATTCTGGGATTGGCGTTCTCGTAACCTGGATGTGACAAGAAAGGCGGCCGAGGGGGCGGGGATCGTAATCTCCGGTTTTAATGGGGATGCGGACTATTCTTTGATAGATCCGACTCACAAGCAGGCATATCTGGATTATCTGAAGAAATCTGTTGCCGCGGCAAAACAAGTGGGGGCAAGGAGCGTTACCATCCACTCTAATGCTTTGGGAGACGGTGGTGTGGTAGTGAACCATTATGATGATTTGTCAGATACGGTGAAGCTTTGTTCTATGTATGATATGTTGGCTGAGTGTGCAAATCTTGCGGAGAAAGAAGAAATAAACATGAATCTGGAGGCATTGAATATAACGACGGATCATGTGGGGAATTTCCTTAAGAATACGCAGATGGCAGCAGAGATCTGTGAACTGATCGGTTCTTCAAGGCTTAAGGTTCTCTATGATGTATATCATATGCAGTTAAATGAAGGAAGCCTGTGCGATACGATCAGTAAGTATTACGGCCAATTCGGGCATATTCATGTAGCGGATGCACCGGGCAGGCACGAACCTGGGACAGGGGAGATCCAATATAAAAAGGTGATCCGCCACTTGGAAGAGTGTGGATATAAGGGATATGTAGGATACGAGCTTTTTCCGCTAAAGGATACAAAGACGGCGGTCAAGGCAATTATGGAGAATACGTAAGGTTCGGAATAAAAATAAATATAATATGATCTCTCAGAATCCTGAGTGATTATTACCGGCACCAGCCGGAAAATGTACTTTGATTTGAAAAGTAAATATTATCCAGAACAGAAAAAATATATGGAAAATAGACGTAACTGTCGCTATGCGTGAAAAAATGGTATATAATAGTCAAAGGATTATGCCGCTTCTAAAATCAACTTTCTCAGGGTGGGAGAGGGGGGCGGAGCCTTTTGGGGATTCTGATGCAAAAACTGAATGAAAAAGGTCTGACGAAAACTGCACTGGCTAAGGAGCTTGGTATTTCCTCACGCACAGTGGCGAAAATCGGGCGGGGAGAGAAGATCGCGGATCGTGTTCTTGAAAAAATGGCTGTTTTTTTCGGTTGTTCTGCAGATGAGCTATGCCAGACCATTTCGGATAACCGTTTGCTTCAAACGCTTAGAGATGAAAAAGACATCCGTATGCCTGGAGGCCTGTACCATGAGCTTCAAGTACGGATGACATATAATTCCAATCACATAGAGGGCAGCAGGCTTAGTGAAGAGCAGACCAGGCTGATTTTTGAAACAAATACAATAGACATCGGAGAAGGTATACCTGTTGATGACATTATCGAAACGGTCAATCATTTTCGGGCCATTGACTTTTGTATCGATATGGCGGAAGAACCGCTTACCGAGGATATCATCAAAGAACTTCATCGTATTTTGAAGCAAAGTACAAAGGATTCATCGCTTGCATGGTTTGCCGTTGGGGATTACAAGAAAAGAGCCAATATGGTCGGTGGTCGTGAAACTGTAAAGCCGAAAGAGGTTGCTCTACGCATGAAAGCTTTGCTTTCCGAATATGAAGCCAAAACTGCTGTCACGATTCACGACATCATTCGCTTCCATTACGCGTTTGAACGCATTCATCCATTCCAGGATGGCAACGGCAGAGTCGGCAGGCTGATCGCATTAAAAGAGTGCCTGCGTTTCGGGCTTATTCCGTTTATCATTGAGGATGGCAAAAAAATGTATTATTACCGGGGGCTCTCTGAATGGGAATGGGAGAAAGGCTATCTGACAGACACGTGTCTGGATGGACAAGATACCTTCAGAAAACTGATGTCCATGTTCGATATCCAGTCATAAACTGAGGGTAGAAGAGGAGAAAATACTTGCAAGCGCAAAATATAAAATGTTGTGGCGGCTATAAAGAGCATTTTATGGCCGCCATTTTAGTTGCTTAGAAAAGGTTTTATATCGGATATAGAAAAGTTTTTACATAAGATTGTATACCTTGTCGGACGAAGTCCGCCCGCCCCTGTAAGGGGCATGTGTTACGGGATGCCCGGATGGGTATTGAATTTTGGACAGAATTTGTATCAATGGTTTTTAAGCAATGCATAGTCTTTAGTGCTTATGGCAATCGTAGTGGTTGGTATTTATTTGGGATTTAAGAGAGAGTTTTCCAAACTGATCGGCTTTTTGGTGGTTGCTTTGATTGCGGTTGGACTGGTATTCAATGCAGCTGGTGTGAAAGATGTGTTGTTAGAACTGTTTAATAAGATTATCGGTGCATAAATGTATTGCTTTTGTCCGTACGATGCTATATAATAGAGATAGGAAATAAAACTTCCATTTCTATGAAAGGAGCAATGACTTATGGCAAAATCAGCAAACCTTTATGCAAGAATTGAACCTGATGTAAAAGAACAGGCAGAAAGCATTTTATCCGCACTTGGAATACCTGCGTCAAATGCAATCAATATGTTTTATAAACAGATTATTATGCGTCGTGGTTTACCATTTGATGTAACGATACCAAGAGAAAAACCGATTGATGTATCAACACTTACGGAAGAAGAATTTAACGCAGAGCTTGAGAAAGGATATGCGGATATGAAAGCCGGACGTGTGAAAGACGCAAGGCAGGCTTTTGCGGATATTCGCAAAGAGCATAATCTATGATTTTTGATGTCAAATTATCCAAACAAGCGGACAGCTGAACCGGCTGGAAAAAATGATACTTTCCCTTGAGGAAATGCCGGAACGCTTTCGACGATATGAGAGAGAACCGTGGCATAGTCAGGGGGTGCGTATCGTTCCTGTGGATAATTATCTTGTTGTATATATTCCCGAATTGGAAATACATCGGGTAACAGTTATGCGTGTATTGTATGGAAGAAGAAATGTTGAAGAAGAACTCAAGCTCCATACAAACATAACAGCTGAATAATAGGTATATAAGCGGTAATCGAAAAAGGTTATCGCTTTTTAGTTGTTTAGAAAAGGCACAATAGTGGTCGAAGCTTGTTTGTTTTTTAAATGCCCTGTAGGGGTGGTTTTATATCGGATATAGAAAAGTTTTTACATTAAGTAGCATAATTTTTACAACAATGTCGAATTTTGTAGTTTTTGTGATAGGTTTATAAAAGGTGATGGCTAAATGAAAGGCATACTAAAGCTAGTTTTATGCTCTATCCGTTATGTCTTGTGAAAAGATATGGAGACAGAGAAAACGGAGTAGCAGCATTAGATCATGTGTCATTGGAAGTAGAAAAGGGAGAACGGATCGTTGTTACCGGAACTTCCGGATCGGGGAAATCTACACTTTTAAACGTATTAGGTGGCCTGGAGCCACCCGATAGCGGAGAAGTATATGTCATGGAGAAAAATGTCTATCAAATGTCGCGTTCCGAGAGAGCAGCATTTCGCCGGAAACATGTGGGATTTGTATTTCAAAATTTCCAATTGATGCCGATGCTGACGGTGAGAGAAAATATTGTCCTTCCGTGCCAGTTAGACGGAAGTGAGATCCCGGAAGAATATTTTGACGTCATTATTAACCAGCTAGGCCTGAAAGAGAAACAAGACAATTATCCGTGGCAGCTTTCGGGAGGACAGCAGCAGCGTACCGCGATCGGGAGAGCGTTGATCATGCGCCCGTCAATTGTGCTGGCAGACGAACCGACTGGTAATCTGGATCGAAGAAATAGCAATGAAGTACTACGTCTTCTTAAGGAGGCAAACGAGAAGTTTGGACAGACCTTATTAATCATAACACATGATCTGGAAGTGAAGAAATACGCTACGAAGTGCTACAGCATGGAAGATGGAAGAATTAAATAGTTAATCAAGGATTATGAGAAATGAAGAATGTTTGAAAGTTCTGTTCGAGGGGGTATGTAAATGAGAGGAGAACTGGTAATATCCTCACTTTTATCAATGACAGGCATCGCTTTTGTTCTGTTAGGGATTCTAATGTGGAGAAAGGATAAGATAGAGCTGCTACATTATTATCATTATAAAAATGTAAGTAAAGAGGAGAGGCAACATTATGTAAAGATTGTCGGAAAAATATATATTTTTTCAGGAGGGTCATTTATCCTTTCTGCGATTGCCTTTCTGTTTTGGAAATACGGATGGATCATATCCGTAATCGGTTTTATTATGTTTTTAATCCGTATGTCACATATACAGAATAGATTTAACAAGCCTAAGAGGAATAAACTGTAAAGAGCAAATGATTTCCTGGGATAGCTGCGTATGAGGTGGCGAGATGGCTAAGAGTGAAAGAGTAAAAAGATTGTGTTATGTAGTTTGCTTATTTCTTTTCATACTTTTCGTGTCGAGAAAATTGAACCAGGTCGCTTTTATGCTGGCCTTTCATAGGGGGGAATTGTATACTCTTCTTATTATGATCCAGTGGATCATACCAATGACTGTGTTCATATTGTGGAAGAGAGAGGGCGAAAGGATAGCGGATCTTGGCTTTGTAAAAGAGGGTTATGCCAAACAAATAATATGGGGGCTATTGATAGGGGCATTTTTAATAAGCATAGTCTTTATTATCCCAGACTTGATATCGGGTAAGCCCGTTATCCGGGAAGAGATTCAGATAAATATAGGCGGGGTGATCTATTATATCGCAGGCGTGGCGGCAGCAGAAGAAATCCTTTTCAGAGGCTACATACTAAAAGAATTAGAATATATTAATAAGTCTAAAGTCTTCTGCGCGGTCATTTCGTCAGCTGTGTTCGGGCTATTCCATATATTTAATAAAAATCTGTATCAAATGATAATGGCTGCTTTTTTCGGTATGATAGTATGTGCATTTAAACAGAACGTAAAATGGTGCACTCTCCTTTCTGTTATCATTGCTCATGGAGTTCATGGGGTGTGGGGAATCCACTTTACAGGTTTTTGATGGGGGTATTATGTAGAAGAGGTTTGAGTGTGGCAAAAAAGTGATACGGATCTTGAGGCGGGAAGTGTACATATGGGAAAAGTCATATTAGATATTGTTAAAAGCTTTGTTGTATTGTTCTCGATTATTATTGTCCTGCCGTTTTTTCTGGATAAATCAAATTCTGAACAGATAACGGCGCAGACGTTCGTGATTTTATTGTTTTCCATTGCAATAGGAATTCGGAATACATTTAAGAGGAAGGGCTGAGAAGTATGGGCAGAGAAGAGATACTGACAGTACAGGATATATGCAAACGGTATCATGATTTCTTTTTAGATTATGTGAGTTTTGAAATAAAGGCCGGAGAGATTGTCGGCTTAATAGGGCCGAACGGCGCGGGAAAAAGTACGGTTTTAAAGCTTATTTTAGGGATTATCGGATTGGATGAAGGGGCTATTTTTCTGAGAAAGGAAAAGATGCATTCAAAGGACGGGAAATCCCTTAAGGAAAGAGTAGGGTATGTTGGAGAGAATGTGGATTTTTTCGAGAAGTGTCGGTTAAAGGAGATAAAGCAATTCTATCAATTATTTTACAGTACATGGGACGAAAAGCATTATAGATCATTAATGGAAAGATTCGAACTTTTAGAAGGATATAAAATGTCGGAATTATCAAAAGGCATGAAGACAAAATTCTCATTATGCCTGGCGTTGGCTCACAGGCCCGAGCTGCTGCTTATGGATGAGCCCACCTCCGGCCTAGATCCATTAGTAAGAAACGAGATCTTAGCGTTATTGAAACAGTATGCCAAGACAGAGGGCGCAGGGATCTTGTTCTCATCACATATTACTGAAGATATGGAGAAAATAGCAGAAGAGCTATTGTTCCTATACAGAGGAAAACTGTTGGATAAATGTAAAATTGAAAAATTTGTAGATAACAGGATCCCGATAGATGTGCACTTAGAGAACCTGATTGTTGGAAGGGGTACATATGAAAAATCTTCTGTTTAAATATGTGCTTTTAAATAAAAGGAATGTTATATATGGCATTTTGGCAGCAGTATTTTTTGCGGCTATAAGTATAGACGGCCACAGGTATTACCCGGTCGCGCTTATGATGTGCCCGTCTTTGCTCTTTAGTTTTGTTGTTGGGAAGATGTGCTATATGGAAGACAGCACATCTACAAGACAGTTCTTATTATCTTTGCCAGTTTCCAGAACAGATATCATTTTTGAGAAAAATATAATGTCTTATATTTGTATTGTGGTCGGCATATTGATTGCGAATACAGGCGGATGGATCATCGCTATAATGAAGAGCCGTGCGTTTTATTCTGATCTGCCGCTTATGTTGGCTATATGCATTTTCCTTATTATTTATAATACTGTATACATTTTTTTGAATTATAGATATGATTATTCAAAGACACAATTTACGCCATATATTTTGCTGGGGCTTATGCTGGTGTTGTTTAAATCCGGCGATGAGCTTATGGACTTTTTTGATAATAATCTCTTTATAATCTGGCTGGGAGCGTTATGCGTGGCGATTGGGCTGAATTGGTATATATTATTAAAATTAGGCATTGATAATAGGGGGATGTTTGATGCATGATAAGATACGTGAACTATCTGGTAAAAGGTAAGGGTTAAGGAACAATTATGGCAAAAAAATTATTAAAAGGATTTACAGCTCTGATTCTTGTAGGGACTATGCTTATGATGGTGTCAATGCATGCACAGGCATCTGATAGATTAGACAGGCTTATTGAGGAAGAGCTAAGTAAGCCGCAAGTTTGGAGCGTTACTACAACGGCTGCGGTTACTGGGATAGTAGTTGGCGCGGTCGGGCTAATGGGAGCCACTTATCAGGCGGGGCGTTATGCAGCGAGACAATGCGAAGTGAGACTAGGCTTGACGAAATCGCAGTATAGAGCAAATAGATGGACGTATAGAGCAGCTCTGAGCGGATTAGTCTTTACAGGAGGGACAACAGGAGCAATTGTAGCGTTTGGGTTCGATGATTATTATATGGGATTTGGAGGGAGATATACGTATAAATTTATATTCTTATGTGCGATTGCAAGTATTATATTAGGTATGGTTAGTTATTATTCAGATAAAAATGGCAAGTAATACTTGTAAGCGCAAAGTACAAAATGTTGTGGTGGATATAAAGAGCGTTTTATGGCCGCCATTTTAGTTGTTTAGAAAAGGCACAATAGTGGTCGAAAAAAGTTTTTACATAAGATTGCATAATTTTTATAACAATGTTGAATTTTGTAGTTTTTTATGATACAGTTTACATCAAATTAAGAATCGGCATGTTCCGACGCATTCAATTAGGCTCTGCAATTAGAAGTCTATGTGTATTATGTGAAAATTAAGGAGAAGGTTGCTGTACATTGAGGGAAAGGATTATTGTGTAAAATAAGATATTCCGCATGTCATTTGCTACAGCAGCCTTTTGCTATTTGGGGTCAGAATGAGATTAAGAGGGATGATGCAGAATGATACGAGCGATTGTGGAGCAGCCTGTCTGGGCACGATCTGCAAGTATTCCGACCGTATGTCCTCTTGTGCACTGAGGGTAGCCACAGAGAACCCAATCAGCTTTTGCGACAGAATATATGAGATGAGGGAAGGGAGGCTCTATGAAAGCGATCTGGCTTCTGATCAGAAGGTATTTCCAGCACAATAGAAGAAAGGCGGTCATGACCGGGATAAGCATCTGGATCGCCATGACGGTCCTGACGGCCATGGGATTTGGCTTCTCATGGGCATATGACGTGGCCAGGATGGCCGAGATAGAAGAGAATGGATCTTGGCATGCGATATTCAGAGGGCTTACACGAGGGCAGTGCGAGCTGCTGGGCCAGCAGGAGGACGTAAAGAGCGTACAGTGGGAAGAGGCAGACGATGGGAGCTTCGATGCGACGGTAGAGTATGAAAAAGCAGGCGGAGGGTTCTATGGAAAAGTAGAGCGTACTGCTAAGAAGATCGGTATGAGGACGCTTACGGAGATGGGACAGCAAAAAGGTACTCGGCCAGACAGCAGCCCAACGGATTACGACATTGTCTACCACACGCAGCTGGTGGAGTTCTATGGCGTGCGGGTGAGCAATGACCTTCCTATCCAATGGATCTTGGTGCTGATCCTTGTGTTCAGCATGGCCATATGCGCCATCTTTATCTATAACGCTTTTGAAGTGTCCTATCTGGAGAAGAGGAAGTATCTAGGGCTTCTGGCGGGGCAGAGGGCGAGCAGGGCGCAGAAGAGATGGTTCATCTTGGGAGAAGGGCTCCTGATCGGCGCGGCGGCTGTCCCGGCGGGGCTTTTGACCGGTATATGTATAGACGGGGCTATCGTGCTGGTCTGGGGTGAAAGAATACAGGGACTGATGAAGGTAGAGGAGGCTATTCCTCTTCCGATAAGCCTTTGGGCTATCCTGGGGCTTCTGGCTCTTGGCTTCTTTATGGTGTTGCTCTCCTGCATCCGTCCGGCGGTCAAGGCGGGGGAGATGACTGTCCGGGAGCTTATGAGCGCATTCGATGAGACGGAGCAGGACAGGGAAGAGATCTGTAAGTATTATCGATGGCTGAAGCCGGAGACGAACCTGGCGATCCGGAACCTTCGTTACCACAGGAAGAGGACATTGATGATACTGTTCCTGGTCATGATGCTTCCGACACTGACGCTGAACGGGTATGTGTACAGCAAGATCCGATCCGGGGATTATGCCCTGCGGGACGAGAGGGGCTGGGAGCATGCAGATGCATGGGTCAATATCTATACGGAAGGGCCGGATGATATAGAGCAGATATGTGAAGATATACAAAGCATAGAAGGGGTAGAGCATGTCAGCCATATACGGCAATTAAATCTGAATGGGATATTCATGAAAGACGAATATATCAAAGAGGGGCTGGATGTATTCCGAACTTATGGGATAGGGATAAGCAACCCGATCCTTCCAGAGCATCTGCCTGAACTGGAAGGGAAGTACTACGGGTTTTATGCGACGATCATCGGGCTGGAAGAGGAGATCTTTCAAGAGTATGCAAGTAGAGTAGGGGTCTCCAAGGAAGAGATAAGACGGGCAGAGCTCCCGGCTATATTCAATGACTATATCCCTATCGGGAGCGAAGGAGAGGAATCCCGATATGGGAGGGTACTGGAGCTTCCGACAGACAGGAAGACGGAGGTGATTTTTGGGAGACATGTGGATGTGGATCCTCGGCTAGCTTCTTTTCATGCGGGGTTGGAGACGTTGTCGCTAGACGCGCTGTGCGCGACAGAGGAGATACCGACTGTGCCGGCCAGGACTGAGGAGATTGAGAACCATGTGAATACTTATGTCCAATGGGCGGACGACTGCATAAAGATCTATGTCCCGGACTCGGCCTTCCAGAGATTGCTGGAGAAGGAGGAGCTGATCTATGCACGTGAGCCTGAACCGCCAGGTAAGAGGGTAGGGAATAGGCTATATTCATTGGGATCTATGAGACATATTTATATCAAAAAGGAGGACAGATTAAGAGATGGGCAGCTGGGACAGGAAGTGCAAAGGATCCTTACAGGATATAGTCTATACCCTTATCGGGGAGCGGGCAGCTACACAGAAAAGTGCGAGAGCGGCACATGGGAGTATAACAGCATAGAGAGGATAAGGGCAGAGTACAAATGGGAGCCGGTAGAATATGTGAAGAAGTCGGCTGTTATATTGTCCATCCTCCTATTCAGCGCATTTACACTATCTGCGTTGATAAACTATATCCTGACGAGCCTTGTGCTTAGGAAGAGGGAGTTCTCGGTATACCGGTCTGTCGGTATGCGCTGGGGCGTGCTGAAGAAGATGATGGCCACAGAGCTCCTGATCCAGTGCGTGATCGGGCTTGTAGCCGGGATCCTGTTCGCAAATTATCTCGCATTCTTTCAGTATTATGAGTATAACAAGAGCATTGCCGCCAGGACGGAGTACCCATTTGCCTTCCTGATCCTGGAGATAGTAGCATTGTGCGTGGGGATAGTGGCGCTGTCGCTGTATGCGGTGCGGAAAGTGGGGCGTCTGAATATCATTGAAGCGATAAAGAATGAGAGCTTGTAAGGAGGATCTGATGAACGGTATGATAGAGGTGGCTGACCTTTGCAAAGAGTATGGGAGAGGAGAGAACATCGTGCATGCATTGTCCCATGTAAGCTTTACGATCCAGCCAGGAGAGATGATCGCAGTGGTCGGGGCATCGGGCTCGGGGAAATCTACCCTGATGAACCTGATGGGAGGCATCGATGTGCCGTCCAGTGGGAAAGTACTTATAAATGGGAGAGATATCTATGGGATGAACGACCGTGACCGGACGGATTTCCTAAGGACGAACATTGGGATCATCTATCAGTTCTTCAACCTGATACCGATCTTAAATGTCCGGGAGAATATCTTGCTCCCTCTGCTTCTGGACGGGCAGGGAGAGTCCCCGTTCGCCGATGAGCTGATCGATAAGCTGGGGCTGTCGACAAGGAGCGGGCATCTTCCGTCGCAGCTGTCAGGAGGGCAGCAGCAGAGAGCCGCGATAGCGCGGGCATTGGTGACGAGGCCGAAGCTGATATTGGCAGACGAGCCGACAGGGAACTTAGACAAGAGCTCCAGCAAGGAGGTGATACGGATCTTGAGGCAGGCATGTGAGGAGTATAAGCAGACGATCCTGATCGTGACCCATGATCCGGAAGTGGCCGCAGTCTGCCCCCGTGCGCTCCATATAGAAGACGGGCAGCTAGTGGAGAGAGTGTGATAAGGATGTATGAAAATAAGTTTTTTCTGGTCGGTGAGGTTGTTCTAGTTTGTCTCATCTGGATGACGTGCATTTGGGTCGTCAGTTGTTACTATTTTCATCATGATCTTATAGTGCCTTTGGCAGAAGTGTCCGGCGACACTATTGGGAGACGGGTAGGGATGGATCTTCTTCTTTGTCTGCCCGCATTTCTTATTTTGACTGTTTTTTATGGAACGATAAAAAGTACGTTATGTATTGAAAGAGAAAATAGAAAGATTTGTCTTTTGGCGGCTTTGTTTTTGCTTCTTTCCTTTTTTATATGTCAGGATGTTTCCCTTAGAGGGCTTTACATTTTTTTATACAATGTTATAATTGTCTCCTTCGCGGAAGAAGTGGTGTTCCGGGGATATATCTATCAGAGATTAAGGAAGGCTGGTGTTATATTTTCCTTTTTTTTGACAGGATGTATGTTCGGAATTGTTCATGCTATTGTCCCTGCTGTTCTAAACGGAAGTAATTGGAGGGAAACGCTTCTGAATATGGTCGGATTGCTTGGATGGGGGATTATTTTTAACGGTATATTCGTCTATTTTCTGGCCAGCAGCCACACCTTATTTGTCCCTGTCGTGATACACGCTATGGGTAATTATTTCACAGAATATGATCGTACGGCATATACGGACATGCTATATTTGTTTTGCCTGGGATGTTTTATTATAAAAGATATCTACCCTCAGTGTACAAGGGGACACACGCCCTGAACTATGATATTTAAGCGGTTTTCTGCGTTATCCTCAATCAGCGTACGTCCAGTACGCTTCAATCGTCTGCCTTGAAACTCACTCAAATATCATGGTCAGGGTCGAAGAGTCGGAAAGAAATCAATTTTTGCCCATGCAAGGCGTTTGATTGACGCATACTGGACGTATGCGGAATGAAAGCAACGCAGCAGGGACAAAAATTGGTTCTTTTCCGACCGTATGTCCCCTTGTACACTGAGGGTATGTTCATAGAAAACAAATCGTAAATTATTTTACAAAGCCTACAGAATATCTCTGATTCTCTTTATATAATTCCCGTATACAACAGCAGTTCTGCTAACTGATGCGGAGCCTTTTGGGGCTATGAGATGGAAAGTTACATATGCAAAGAATATGGGAGAGGAGAGAACACCGTTCTGTTATCATTGCTCATGGAGTTTATGGGGGGGATTTACTTTACAGGTTTTTGATGGGTGCATTATGTAGAACAGATGGTAAAGCATTCCATGAGATAAATTTAAAAGCGTTAGGAGAAAGCATGTTTATCAGAGAATATCAGGAGTCAGACTGTAAAGAACTGGCAGAGTTTTTTTATAATACAGTCCACACAGTAAATGCAAAAGATTATACGAAAGAGCAATTAGATGCATGGGCGACAGGGCAGATGGATTTGAAGAGATGGAACCAGCTGCTCCAGGAGCATTATAGCATTGTAGCGGTTGGAAAAGGACAGATAGTAGGTTTTGGCGATATAGATGAGACGGGCTACCTTGACCATCTGTTTATCCATGCGGATTATCAGAGGAAGGGGATTGCCACTGCTATTTGCAACGAGCTGGAGCGGGCGGTGGATGTAGATAGAATAACAACATGCGCTTCCATTACAGCGAAGCCATTTTTTGAAAGCAGGGGATATAAGACAGTCAGAGAGCAGCAAGCAGTTAGGGGCGAGGTTTCTCTAACGAATTATCTTATGGAGAAAAACTCTTGAATATGTTTGTGCGCTGAGGGTAAAGCGATGGATTGTATTTTGTGATTTCATATGTTATAATTAAGGTAATCAAATGTTATATTATAAATTGAGGAGGCTTCCATGAAAAGTTCCGAAATTATAAAAGAAATCCGCTCCTGCCTGAATTTAAGCCAAAGCGAATTGGCTGAAGCATTAGGCGTAAGCTTTGCTACTGTTAACCGTTGGGAGAAAGGGCATTGTGAGCCATCACAAATCGCAGTAAATGCAATTAAACATTTATGCGCTAATAGCAAGATTGATTTTTCCCGATTTGAAGGAAGCCATATTATTAGTACAAATGAAACAGTAGTCCTTTATCATGGTTCGAAGTCGGGGATCCGTGGCGCTATTGTGCCTGTGAGCCGGGAGCGCTGTGATTTCGGAAAAGGGTTCTACATGGGGACTGACAGGACGCAGCCGCTTACTTTAATTTGTAATTATCCTAATGCTAAAATATATACACTAAGTGTTGATCTGTCAGGACTTAGGATTCTTGACGTAGAGGCAGGGCTGGACTGGGCGCTGCTAATTGCATATAACCGTGGCAAAATGGAGTTTGTAAAGCATACAGCTATCTATAATCGCTTTGCAGATTTAAGCAAAGGCTGCGACATGATTATCGGCTATATTGCCAACGATAGGATGTTTTTCGTCCTGGATCGCTTTTTCAATGGAGAGATTACTGATCTTGCGCTTATTAACAGCCTTTCGGCGTTGAAGCTTGGCAAGCAATACGTGGCTTTAACAGAAAAGGCCTGCAAAAAGATAGAAGTTCTTGACGAACGGCAGCTTACTGAAAGCGATCGTGACAGACTGAAACAAGAGAGTGGAGAGAATCGTTCTAAAGGCATTGCAATGGCAGGTGAGATTTGCCGAAAATATCGTCGTGACGGCCGATTCTTTGATGAAATATTAAAGGCAGGTGAATGAAATGGAAGATCTTGCTCTTGAAAAGCGTCAGCTTTGCGATATACAAGGACGATTATTTGAGCTTGCGTTAAAGACCGGATTGGATTGCCCGGCATTTATAGAATCCTTTATGAATAGCAAAACTGCCGCCGCCCTTGATGATGTCTATGATCGATTGCAGTGGGCGGGTGAGGAATATATTCTGGAAGAGCTGGATGATGAAGCTAACGGGCTTAAAAAAGCGGGTACGACGTATTCTTCGGAAGTAATGTATTGGACGGGGTACATCTATCGCTATTGGCATTACTATACAAATGAATGCAGCCGTGAAATATATAAAGCTGCTGATGCTAAAACAATGAGCGAGTGCTGGCTTGGCTTCCATACGCTTGATGTTGAAATGGCCATTGATGACTTGAAGGAGATTTATAGGCAAAAATGTAATGAAAGGGAGTGAGACTGTGGCAAGAGTGATTGGGATTGGGCATCAGGATTTCGAGCAGCTGGTTATAAGCGACGGATTTTATGTGGATAAGACAATGTTCATTAGAGAGTGTTGGGAGAGCAGGGATGTCGTAACGCTGATCACAAGGCCGCGACGTTTCGGAAAAACATTGAATATGAGCATGCTGGAGAAGTTCTTTTCTGTTAGATATGCGGGCCGGGGCAGTCTGTTTTCCGGGCTCTCTATCTGGGAAGATGAGAAATACAGACGATTGCAAGGCACGTATCCGGTGATCGTCCTTAGCTTTGCAAATGTAAAGGAGACTTCTTATGAAAATGCCAGGAAGAAGATCTGCCGGATCTTAACGAATCCATCAGCTATGTCTCTATTTATCCCGGTATTATGAAAAAAGGTGATCGTTCTTTTGGACGAGTACGATACCCCGATGCAGGAGGCTTATGTCAACGGTTATTGGGAGGAGCTTGCTGCATTTACCAGGAGCTTGTTTAATGCTGCGTTTAAGACGAACCCTTATCTGGAACGGGCAGTTATGACGGGGGTCACGAGGGTCAGCAGAGAATCTATCTTCTCGGACTTAAATAATCTGGAAGTGATTACGACTACTTCTTCGAAGTACGCAGACAGCTTCGGCTTTACAGAGGAGGAAGTGTTCAGTTATTTTGATACAGGAAAGACAGAGTCAGGGGGAGGATCGGAGCGCTTTTACCATGGCTTTGTGCTTGGCCTGATAACAAAATTATCAGGCCGGTATGTAATTACTTCCAACCGTGAGAGCGGGTTTGGAAGATATGATGTGATGATGGAGCCGAGGAAAGAGGCGGATCATGCGATCATCCTGGAGTTTAAAGTACAAGATCCGCAGGAGGAGAAAGATCTTTCCGATACGGTAAAAGCGGCGTTGGAGCAGATCAAAGAGAAAGGCTATGTGGCAAATCTTACTGCAAAAGGGATTTCGGAGGAGAGGATCCGTAAGTATGGATTTGCTTTCTGTGGGAAGAGAGTGCTAATCGGATCTTGAGGGCTTCCTCCTTGCTTCCACTGCAAGCATTGCAAGGAGGAGCAGGATCCCGGCGCAGGAGAGGATCTTCCCTGCGCTTGCTCCTTTAGCGCGGTAAAGGATCTCTATCTGATGGGATCCTTTTTTAATGGCGCATCCGAGGAATGCCAGATTGGCCTTTTCTGCCTCTGCCTGTTCTCCGTCTATGAAAATCTCAAATCCCTCGTCGTATGGGATAGAAGTAATAAAATATCCAGTATTCTTCACATCGATCGTGCCCACGATCCGGCTGCCTTTCGTCTGCTCCCAATCGACCACAAGCGGCGACTGGTACAGCTTCTGCTCCTGCGCCTTTGCATCTTCCAGCAAGCGTGCGTCGGCCAGAAAGCATTCCAGTCGTGAGATCTCATAATCGCCTTTTCCGAATTTAAGAGCTATTTCCGATGCTCCCGGCTCCAGAGCCGCCGCGTAGGTGAACGTCGTATTCCCATTATAATAAATATGATCTCTGGCGCTTAGCTTATTGCGGATCCCATTCATCCATACGGCGACATCTTTCTTCGGCTGATTGTTCTGAACGTGGAACCGAAGGAAGATCAGCTTGCCTGTCTCCTGAAGGGAAGGCATACTAAGACTGCATTTTGTCTCCTGTGTCTTTCCTGCCCGGATATGATAAACGCCATCCGTCGGCCTGTCTATATCGAGATCGCCTTCTTTCCCTTCTGGTACTTTAAGCTCTACCGGGACTGTGAGGGATTCCAGCTCGCCTTTCCAGTCATCTTCCGGGGCCTGGCCGTCTTCTGTTACCACATATTTCATAAGCGCCGTCTGGCTGTAGGGGAATTCCAGCTTGCCATAATCTTGTACGCCCACGGTCCGATCGGTGGCGTATGCGATGGGAGCCGTATTTGTGCTTTGGTAGGCTACATACCGTCCCTCTTTTTTGTAAGGCGCATATCCTGCCGCCGCAAGGGACGCTTCATCTTCTGGCGCTCCCAGGATGTATTTGACCCCCATCAGCTTCTGATAGAGGGGATCGTCGGATGCAGCCTGCATCAGATCGTTGCGGAAGGGCTCCTCCACTTCGAAGATATCCTTTCGGAACTTCTGGTAATCTGTATTGTAAGCAGAAGAATATATAGAGGAGATCCATTGTCTGTCGTTCCAGATCCGGTTTATATCTGCTGATTTCTCCCCCGCATCTCCTTTCTGTTCCAGACGCCAGAACCCATCCTCTCCTTCCAACGTCTCTTCAACCAGCTGTCCGATGCGGGCGTCTGTAGCTTGTTCATAAAATGCCTTGTCCAGAGCGCCGCCCGCGCTGCTATAGAAAAAGCTTCCGCCAACAAACAGGCAGAGGGCTGGCGGGACTGTTAAGAACAGAAGTCTCCCAAGACGCCAGTAAATACAAAAGCAGATGAAAAGAAGGATCCCCTCCGCCAGGATGAGGCGATGCCAAAGGGGCTCCCCGGCAAGCTCCCGGAAATAAAAATGGCTTACAACAATCCATAAAATAGTAAGAACATGCGCTATAATATTGATCCGCAGAGGGATCTTCCGCTCCCTCTGTTTTTCAAGGTTCATTGCCGTCAGATAGCAAAGAAGGGGGAGGAACGGGATCAGCGACTTGCCCCGGACATACAGGCCGCCATTTAGGAGCCACTGGAAGGCCGGTACTGTGAAGATGGCCAGACAACTTCCATGGAGCAGCCTCTCGCTCCGCTTCTGGTAGGATAATCCGGTGATAAGGACTGTGATCACACCTGCTGTAAGGCCGGCGCCGTACGCGCTGTGCACCAGATCTTCAAGAGGGAGCTTCGGGATAAGCAGATCTCCTATATCGAGGGCTCTGCTTCCGTCTCGCTTCCCAAGGATCGCACAGGCCGTCGGAGCCAGGAAAAAGCCGCTCATCAGGATCGCCGTCGCCATCGGAAGGAGAAATGCACAGGCATCTTTAAGGAAGCTCCCGGATTTTCCAGGATTCTCAGGATCCATGTATCTGGACAGGCCGTACAGCGTCAGCATCAACATGCCGCCGATGCTAAAGTAGAAGCTTGTCATGATCAGCAGGAACACGCTGACCGTGTACAGCCCCGATCTGCCGGCTTCAAAATATCGGTCTATCCCCAGCAGAGCCAGGCACAGAAAAGGCATATAATTTACAAACATCACCTGGTGGCAGGACTGGAAGATCATCGGGCCGGCCAGAAGAAGGAGGATTGACGCCGACAGCCTGACCTCCCGGGAAAATCCTCTCCGGCCGAGCCAATAGTAGAACAGGCATACGGACGCGGCGATCCCTGCAATGCTTACCGCCATCAGATAATCCCCCATCTTTACAAAAGGGAGGAGATAGGAGAGCAGGAAGACGGGACTATACAATCCGTAATAAGAAAAATGATATATATTCTGCCCGCCCCCAAGGTTTCCGGCAAATTGTGGGAAAAGCTCTCCTGTGGCATAGAACTGCTGTCGGAAATAATCCGGGAGTACGCTGTGCTGGCTGAGCCAGTCTACTTTTGCTCCGAACATGCCGTGCCTCCATGCAAAGATCCAGCAGCAGGCCAGCGTAAGCACGCAGAGGAAAAGACAGGTCTTACTTTCCGCTTTCGATATCTTTATTTTCATTCCCTTTCTCCTTTCTTTCCTCACTGGAATCCTTAAGGATAAAGATTGGGCGATGTTTTATCTCCAGGTAGGCTTTTGATAAATATTGCCCTACAATCCCTGTACAAAGGAGCTGCACGCCGCTGACCATGAAGATAATGCATGCCAGGGACGGCCATCCAGATACCGGGTCGCCCCAGATAAGCGTGCGGATGACGATCAGCAAGATCAACAGGAATGAAAGCATGCAGAACAGCAATCCCACAATGGAAGCCAGCGATAGTGGGGCTACCGAGAATCCCGTGATCCCTTCCACGGAATAACAGAATAATTTCTTAAGGGACCACTTCGTCTTCCCGGCCGAACGCTCCACATTTTCAAACTCCAGCCATTTCGTGCGGAACCCGACCCATTCGAAGATCCCCTTCGAGAAGCGGTTGTACTCGCTCAGGGCAAGGACTGCATCCGCCATCTTCCGGTTCATAAGCCGGTAATCTCTCGCCCCGTTTACGATCTCTGTCCTGGAGATCTTGTTTATGAATTTGTAGAAGCTCTTTGATAAGAGAGAGCGGATCTTTGGCTCTCCTGTCCTGGTGGACCGCTTTGTGGCCACGCTGTCATAATCCTCTTCTCTTAGGATATGGTACATTTCGGGAAGAAGGCGTGGAGGATCCTGGAGGTCTACATCCATGACCGCCACATAATCCCCTTCTGCGGCTTTGAGCCCGGCATAGATGGCCGCTTCTTTGCCGAAATTCCTGGAGAAAGAAAGATACTTGCAGCAGGGGTCTTTCTCGTTTAAGCCTTTTATAATCTTAAGAGTCTTGTCTGTAGAGCCGTCGTCTACAAAGATCAGCTCAAAATCGGCCTCTTGCCCCAGCGTTTTCATCACCTGGCTCATCTCGGCGTAGTAAATTGGAATCGCGTCCTCTTCATTCCAGCATGGAATCACTACGGATATTCTGTCCATATGCATCCCTCCTGTTGTCATAGTCTTTCGTATAATGAGCCATTCTACGCCTTATATCTTAAATATTGCAAAAAGGAATTTTAAAAATTTCTTAAAAAGGCCAGTGGAGGGGAGGAAACGGACAGGAAAGCCTCAAAGGCCGGGCTCTAAGTTTTCCTGCGTCCATTTTTGGACATAAGAGATAAATTGCTTTACTACTGGCGAGAGCGTGAAGTTCTTCTTGTAGGAGATGCTTATCTTTCGCCGGAAGCCAGTCTCGATCGGCCTGTGCAGCACATTGTACGGAAGCCTGTAAAAAAACAGCTCTGGACATACGCTGATCCCCAGGTTGCTTTCTACCATGGCGATTGTCGCATAATCATCCACGACGTGATATTGGATCTTCAGTTTTATATTGCGGCTCTCAAAAAAATGCCTGATGAGAGGGTCGCGCCCTTCGTTTACAAGGATAAAAGGATACCCTGTCAAGTCTTCGGGATAGATGGACTCACAGGATGCGAGAGGATGTCCCGGAGGATAGATTACAAAGAGCCTGTCCTCAAACAGGATCGTATTTTTTAATCCATTTAAGGATGGGGTAATCGTGAAGCCGCAGTCAATCGATCCCTGCAAGATCCATTCGGCGATCTCAGCGTAGTTTCCCTGCTTTATCTCAAAGCTTATATTCGGATAGCATTGTCGGAAGGAATTTAAAATGTTCGGAAGCCAGTTTACAGCTACGCTGGTAAATGTCCCAATACGCACGGTCCCACAGTTGATATGGTTAATATCGGCTATTTTATTCTCAAATTCTCTATAGGCGTTCGCTACATTCCTCATGTATGGGATAAGCATTTCTCCTACAGGCGTCAGCTCGACTCCAGAGCGGCTTCTGGATAGAAGGCGTATGTCGAATTCGTTCTCCAGAGAGCTGATCGCATGAGAGATAGCGGATTGCGTATACCCCAGAGAGGAAGCGGCTTTTGTTATAGTCCCGGCATCAATTGCAGTTAGCAGAGCCTCAAATTTCTGTATGTCCATGGCGTCTCCTTTATATGAAAAATATTAATGTTAAACATAAATATTATAAACTTTATTTATTGAAAAGTATATAGTAAACTTATAGAAAATTAAAATATATATGACTGATTTACAGAATTTACGAATAATAAAAATTAAAAGTCAGAAATGTTAATTTTTTAACGTAATTATTTTGAAATTAGCTCTTTGTGTGAGCTGCAGCGAACATTAATAAGCACAGAGGCTGATAAATAAAAAGCAGGAGGTGACGACATGCCGTGCATTCAATTGTACACTAGCCGGGATCTGCCCGCGGGCAGGCAAGCGGCATTAAAAGAGAGCTTCGGGAAGGCCATCGAGTCTATTCCAGGAAAGACAGAAAAGTGGCTTATGTGCATCTTCCACCCAGGATATGACATGTGGTTCCAGGGCGAGCAAAAGGATACTGCTTTTCTGGAAGCTTCTATTTACGGGCAGCCGGAAGGAGAAAGCATTGACCGGCTTACAAAAGAATTAACACGGATCATTCATGAGGAATTAGGTGTTGATCCTGAAAATGTCTATGTGAAATATTCTATGACTCCATATTGGGGATGGAATGGAAAAAATTTTGGGAGGTAAGGAAGTGAAGGACTTGAATCGTTTTGCAAGATTATTTGACTTAAGCGGCCATGTTGCAGTAGTTACCGGCGCCGCTCAGGGAAATGGGCTTGGGATCGCAAATGCGCTCTATGAGGCGGGCGCGTCCGTTGTGGCGACAGATATCCGTTTTGCAGAGCCGGAATCAGGGCAAAGGCTGCTTGACGGGATAGACAAGATGGATATGGACGTTACAAAAGAAGAAGAGGTCAGGAAAGTATTTGCAAAGATTGCCCAGAAGTATGGGAAGCTGGACATTTTGTGCAATAATGCAGGGATTATTTATAAGAATCCTGTCGAGGAGCTGGAGCTTAAGAGGTTCGAATCAGTCATTGATATTAATCTTACGGGGACTGTGATCTGCACGAAACAGGCAGTGCCCTATATGAGAGAAGCAGGCTGGGGAAGGATCGTGAATATATCTTCTTCCCAGGCGTTCCTCACTTCTGAGACATATAGCGCTTATTCAGCTTCGAAAGCCGCTGTCTCTCATCTGACAAGAATCTGGGGCAAGGAGCTGGCGGAGGATCACATTCTTGTAAACGCGCTTTGCCCTTGCTATGTGATGACCCCGATGATGGTGGATTCAATTGCCCGTAAAGCAGAAGAGCTGGGGACAGATACAGAAGGGGGATATAAATATTTTGCAGATATGATCCCTACGCATCGCTTGCTGGAGATTGAAGAAGTGGGCAACTGGGTGGCGGCTCTGTGCGGCGGATTAGGAATGGCGACGACCGGAAGCAATATTTCAATTACATGTGGACAAGTACAGCTTTAGCTGGATTTCAGAGAAAAGAGGGTTTTATGAGCGATAGACGATTGCTGCTCGGCATTGATATAGGCACGAGCGGATGTAAAGTGACAGTTATTGATACGGACTGTAATTTCATTGGAGACGGATATACAGAATATACAACATATCATCCAAATATCGGGTGGTCGGAGCAGGAGCCGGCAGACTGGTTCCCTGCATTTATGAGGAGCTTCCGGATCGCGCTGGAGAAGGGGAAGGTAAGTGCAGAGCAAGTGGTAGCGCTCAGTCTGGATGCGTCGGCACATAATATCGTTCTTCTCGATAAGGATGACCGTGTCTTAAGAAGGACTATCATGTGGACGGACACGAGAAGCGTGGAGGAGACCGCGTATATGATGGAGCATTACAAAGACAGGATATTCGAGATCGGCTATCAGATGCCGAGCCCGACATGGACGATGCTCCAACTGATGTGGATTGGAAGGCACGAGCCGGAAGTGCTCAAGAAGACAAAGAGAGCGATGTTCGTCAAAGATTATGTGCGGTATCAGCTCACAGGGACCTGGACGACGGATTATATTGAAGCGCAGGGGAGCCTTCTGTTCGATAATAAGAGCTGGGGCTGGTCAGAAGAGCTCTGTAAGATCAGCGGAGTGCCGATCTCCATACTTCCTCCCGTCGTAAAGCCTACAGATGTAGTGGGGCATATCACCAGAGAGATGTCAGGGATAACCGGTATTAAAGAAGGAGTCCCGGTGATCAACGGCGCTACAGATACTGCTCTTGAAGCTTACTGCGTAGGCGCGATCAAAGAAAACAGCTGTGTCACAAAGCTGGCGACATCAGGGACAATCTATCTGTTCCGGCCGGATCCATATCCGGATCCGAAAGCGCTGACATATTCTCATGTGGTAGAAGGGCTGTGGTACACATGTCTTGCAACGTCTTCGGCGGCAGAAAGCCTCCGGTGGTACAGGGATACGTTCTGCCAGGAGGAGTGGGGGAAAGAGAAGCTGGGCGGAGCGAATACATATCAGATCCTGGACGAAGAGGCAGAAAAAGTGGAAGCAGGGTCAGAGGGGCTGTTCTTCCATCCATACCTGATGGGCGAGAGATCCCCGTACTGGGACACAAAGCTGCGCGCAAGCTTCATAGGAGCGACTGCACATCACGGAAGAGGGCATTTTAACAGAGCGGTATTAGAAGGGGTCGCATACTCCATTAAGGATAATTTCTCCCTGATAGAGGACACGGTAGATATAAAGGAGGTCCGCATTGTCGGAGGAGGAGGGAAAAGCCCGCTCTGGCGTTCGATTATGGCAAATGTACTGAACCGCCCGATCCTGAAATTTGAAAATGACGATTCTTCTTATGGGTCGGCTCTGTTAGCCGGAGTAGGAGCCAGGATCTTCTCGAGCCACGAAGAGGCGGTGACGAAGGGGCTTCATTTGAAAGAGCGTGTAGAGCCAAATGAGGAGCTGGCAGAAAAGTACAGGAAAAGCTTCCAAATCTATCGTCAGATCCACGACATAACAGAACCTGTCTATAAACAATTATAAAAATGTGCGAAGGAGAAAAAGATATGAGTGTAAAGTTAATTGCTATGCTGACGAATAATGACAAAACGGTGCCTGGAGCGGTGGATATCTTTGAGAAGAACAAAATGACGAAGGCAGATTGCTGGGGATTTAAAGACATAGGGATCGAATTGCCCGATGCAAAAAAATTAGTAGAGAAAATGAAGCAGGAGGGGAAGACTACTTTTATGGAGCCGCTGGTAGAGAGCGAGGAAGAATGTCTTGAAGCGGCGCAGTTCGCCATTGATTGTAAATTTGAATATATGGTGGGGATGGCTTTTTATGAAAGCGTCGCTGAAAAGCTGAGAGGGACAGGAATCCAGTATTTTCCTACTTGCGGGCGCCGCGCAGGCATCCCAAGGATGCTTTACGGAACGCATCAGGAGATTATCGAGGATGCAGAGCGGATCTTATCCTGCGACGGGGTCCATGGGATATGTCTGTCGATCTACCGTTATAAAGATGGAGACCCGGAAAAGATGGCCAGAGAATTCGTTGAAAAGATCCATAAGCCTATAATCGTTACGGGCAGTATCGGAAATGACGAAAGGCTTGCGTTCGTAAAAAGCCTGAAACCGTGGGGATTCACGATAGGATCTGCGCTGTTTGACGACAGCTTTGGGCATTTTGAGAAGATTGCGGACAAAATAGACGCTATTCTTGGAAAGCTGGAGGACTGATCCTGGAGGCATATTTTACTTGTCTTTTGTCGGAAAGCACTTAAAATAGTATCAACCAGAATGAATCCGAGCGGGGGCTTTCTGGAAAAAATATTATACAAGAGGAGGAATCTTATGATGCGGAAAAAGTTAAAAGTGAAAGTGGCGGCGGCGCTGGCGGTGTCTATGATGGCAGTATCAATGGCGGGGTGCGCGGACAGCGGAGCAGAAGAAGGAGGAGGGGGAGATTCCCAGACAGGGGGCGAAGCTTATGTGATCGGGGTTGACTGTCCGATGACAGGAGTTAACGCAAGCTTCGGAGAGCAGCTTTCTTATGGAGCGCAGATGGCGGTTGACGAGATCAATGAGGCAGGAGGGATTGACGGAAAGAAATTAAAGCTTTCTATCCAGGACGATAAGTCGGATCCGAAAGAGGCGGCGACGATCGCTACAAAGTTCGTCGCGGACGAATCCATTATCGCATCTATTGGATATTATAACAGCTCATGCGGGTTATCTGCCCTGCCTATTATTAATGAAGGGAAGCTTGTAACAATTGTTACAGGGTCAAGCCCCGATATTTCGGAGCAGAACCAGGCCTATGGCTTCAGGACAGAGCCTTCTGATATGCAGCAGGCAGTGTATGCGGCAGACTGGATGGTAGAAGACGGGTGCAAGAAAGTGGCGATCTTGTATGAAAGTACGGATTATGGAATGGGACAGGAAGAGATCATCACAGAGATCCTTACAGAAGCGGGAGCCGAGATCGTCTGTTCGGAAGCTTATATTCTTGGAGAGACAAAAGATTTCACTAATATTCTGACAAAAGTGAAGAACTCCGGCGCAGATTCCATCTTTTTGGCAGGTACTTATACAGAGGGAGCCCTCATTGTAAAGCAGAGACAGTCTTTAGGTATGGATATACCGTGCTATTCATCCTCTTCTATGTTTGAAGTAGCATTTTTGGAAGCGGCGGGCGCGGCGGCAGAAGGAGTGAAAGTCCAAGGCGTCTTAGTGCCGGACGATCCGTCCGAGACGATCCAGAAATTCCAGTCGGCATATAAAGAGAAGTTCGGTGATGATAAGGTAGCCGGTACATTTTCGGGACATGGGTATGCCGCTGTTAAGATGATTGCCGAAGCGATTGAGAACGGTGGGACCGATCCGGATAAAATGTCAGAGTATATTGGGTCTACTACTTTTGAAGCTATCTATGGAACGGTCAGCTTTAATGAGACGCACGATCTGATGTTCGATTCACTGAAGCGTCTGGTAGTAGAAGACGGCAAGTTTGTAGTAGTAAAGTAGCGGGAATGCAGATGCGACAAAAGAAAGGCAGAGGAATTGTTTATGGTTTTACAGATTATCGTTAATGGGCTTACGATGGGAGGCGTGTATGCGCTGATCGCGTTAGGATATTCCATGGTTTACGGCAGCCTTCGTTTTATCAATTTTGCTCACGGAGATGTTTATATGTGGGGAGCCTGCTTTGGATTGATATTTGCAAGAATAGGGGACATACCGTTTCCGATAGCATTGCTTCTGACAATGATATGCACAGGGCTTCTGGGGGTAGCTGTTGAATTTCTGGCGTACAGGCGTCTGCGGAACGTCCCGCGTGTCATCGTGACGGCCAGTGCGTTAGGCGCGTCTATTGTTCTGTCAAATTTAGCGCGCGTTGTAGTTGGAGCAGAGACTTACTCTGTTCCAGCGTTCTTTGAGACAAAATATTTTATGGTAGGAGATCTGGTCTTAAACAGCTTGCAGTTTGTATTGCTGGGCTGTTCTATCGTATTGATGCTGTTCCTCAATTGGTTCATAAGCAAGAGCAAATACGGAAAAGCGATACGGGCCACTTCTGAAAATATGGATGTGACCAGCCTGATGGGGATCAATACAAATAAGATTATCAGCGTAACGTTTTTTATCGGCTCCTCTCTGGCGGGCGCGGCCGGCCTCCTGGTCGGGATCTACTATGACGCGGTCTATTCGACCATGGGGTATATGGCAGGTATGAAGGCGTTTACAGCCGCGATCCTGGGAGGGATAGGAAGCATTCCGGGAGCCATGCTTGGAAGTATGATCTTAGGGCAGATCGAGAGCTTTGGCACTACTTATATTTCTTCCAGCATGGGGCCGGCGATTGCTTTCGCAGTGCTGATCATCGTACTGCTTGTGAAGCCGACCGGGCTCTTTGGAGCAGGGGATGCACATTCCAATCGGGTGTAAGGAGGAGGATCTAATGGATATAAAAAAGATTTTAAAAGGCAACCGGTCGCAATTTGGGATTGTACTGATAGTGGCATTTTTACTTCCTGTCTTTGTGAGCAGCGCTTCTGCCAAGCATATTATGATACTGGTCCTTTTGTATATTATTTTAAGCCTGGGGCTGGAAGTGGCGCTTGGGATCACAGACCTGTTCTCTCTCTGCCATGCTGCATTTTATGGAATGGGGGCGTATGTGTCGGCTCTGCTCTCGATCAATCTTGGATGGAGCTTTTGGGCTACTCTTCCTGTCGCGGCAATATGTGCAGGAGCGTTCGGCCTGCTGATCGGGCTTCCGGCGCTTCGGACGAATGGAGATTATCTTGCGATCGCCACGCTGGGGTTTGGAGAGATCTTCCGTCTGATACTTGTAAACGGAGGGGACTTCACAAGAGGCCCGAGAGGGCTTACAGGGATCGCGAGGCCCGAGCTGTTCGGCCTGGATTTTACGAATAAGAACGTTTACTACTATATCATTCTGGCCGTAACAGTACTTATCTTCTTCATTGTATATAATATTCCGCGGACGTTCTTCGGACGGGCGCTTATGGCGATCAGGGATGATGAAGATGCCGCTGGCTTTATGGGCATCCAGATATCAAAATATAAGGTGAGCGCATTTGCGATCAGCGGATTGATAGCGGGCATTGCCGGGGCTTTCTACGCGCATTATATCTGCTACATCAGCCCAGATACTTTTGTGTATAACGATTCCATCACGATTTTGACGATGGTGCTTATCGGGGGCGGAGGGACTGTAATCGGCCCGGTAATCGGTGCTATCATGCTGACCGTGCTTCCGGAGCTTTTGCGCTCCTTTGTAGAGTATCGTATGCTCATCTATGGACTGGTAGTCGTCGTCATGATGCAGATAAGGCCTATGGGGATCCTGGGACATCTGAATATACGCGTCCCTTATCTGGAATCGTTGCGAAAGAATCTGAAATCTGCCGGGAAGAAAGGGGAGGAGGTGTAAATGGATGTTGCTGGAAATTGATCATGTAACAAAATCTTTTGGCGGCGTAGTCGCGACGAACGACGTCTCTGTCAGTGTGAAAGAAGGAAAGATATTAAGTATTATCGGGCCTAATGGAGCGGGAAAGACGACGTTGTTCAATCTTATCACCGGAGCATATACGCGCACGTCGGGATCGATCGTTTTTGACGGCAGGAAGATCGATACGATGAAGCCTTATGAGATCAATGCATTAGGGATCGCAAGGACATTTCAGAATATCCGCCTGTTCAAAAGAATGACAGTACTTGAAAATGTTATGACGGGCATGCACAGCCAGATCAAGGCAAAGGACATAGAAGCCTTTCTCCCCTGGAGATCGAAGAAGATAGAGGCTGAGATTATGGCAAAGAGCATGGAGGCTCTTAAGATCGTGGGCCTTGATGGGAAATATGCAGAATATGGAGGCTCCTTATCCTATGGGCAGCAGAGGCGCCTGGAGATAGCCAGAGCGTTGGTGAGCGATCCGAAGCTGCTCCTTTTGGACGAGCCTGCGGCGGGCATGAACATTAATGAGTCCGCAGAGCTTCTGGAATTGATCCGGTGGATCAATAAAGAGCTTAAGAAGACGATCCTCTTTATTGAGCATAATATGAAAGTCGTTATGAACGTGTCGGACTATATCGTTGTCCTCGACCATGGGAGCAAGATCGCGGAAGGGACGCCGGAAGAGATCAGGAGCAATCCGGTCGTCATAGACGCGTATTTGGGAACGAAGAAAGAAGGAGGGAAGGCGGATGCTTAAAGTACAGCATTTAAGCGTATCTTATGGGGCGATCAAAGCGGTCCGTGATATTTCTTTCGAAGTCCGAAAGGGCGAGATAGTGTCCATCATCGGAAATAATGGCGCGGGGAAATCCTCTACACTGAAAGCGCTTACCGGGATCGTCGCCCCGGCGGAAGGGTCTGTCAAATTGTTTGACGAAGAGATCGCAGGGATAAAGGCGCATAAGGTGTCAAGGATGGGGATGTCCATGGTGCCGGAAGGACGGGGGATATACACGCGTATGACGGTTATGGAAAATCTCGAGATGGGCGCCTTTAACCGCACGGATAAGGCTGGTGTGAAAAGAGACCTGGAGAAAGTGCTCGATCTCTTCCCGGTGCTGGGTGAAAGGAGAAGACAAAAAGGAGGAAGCCTTTCCGGAGGCGAGCAGCAGATGCTGGCAGTCGGGCGCGCCATGATGCAGGCTCCTAAGATCCTTCTTTTAGACGAGCCGTCTCTTGGCCTGGCTCCTCAGGTCGTAGAGTCGATTTTTGAAGTCATCAAAGAAATTAACAAGGAGGATGGGACGCCTATCCTTCTTGTTGAGCAGAACGTGTATCTGGCGCTGGAAGTCTCGAACAGGGGATATGTCCTGGAGACGGGAGAGATCATCTTAAGCGATGATTCAAAGATCCTCCTGACGAATGAGACTGTACAGAAAGCCTATCTGGGAGTGGAGGGCTAGAAGTGGAGTACTGGGAATTATCAGGGGATGCGCCGGGTAGATTAAAGAAGCCTTTCATCTGGCAGATGCCGGGGACGGCACAGGATGGGAAGACGATATTCTATAGCGGAGCCATGGAGATATTGGGGAAAGAGATTAAAAAATTAACTGATAAAAAGGTTCTTTTTATAATCGGAAATCATGTTCTTCTAAGCGAGGCATGGAAGGCTCTGCGTCAGATGATAGAGGAAGAGGGCGTTTTGTACGACATTGTTTCAGATATCCCTTCAGAGCCGCATTTTGATACGGCGGAGAGGATCGCATTATTGATGGATGAGAGCCAGTATGGCGCGGTCATAGGCATTGGCGGCGGGAGCGTCATGGATATTTCGAAGCTGGCGGCTCATGGAGGGGATGGGAGGCTGATCGACAGGATAAAAAACAATATGTTCTCCCGCCGAAGGCTCCCGCTGCTCCTGCTTCCAACGACGTCTGGGACGGGGAGCGAGGTCAGCCCCTACATTGTCCTGACTATCAATAATGAAAAAAGATTCTTCTCGTCTTCAGAATTCCTCCCAACCGTGGCCATTGTAGATCCGCTTCTGACAGTAGATATGCCAGAGGCGGTGACAGCGGCCACAGCATTTGATGCGATGGCCCACGCTCTGGAAGGAAGCATGGCCTGTCCTTCGCCGTATACAGAATGCCTGGCCGCAGAGAGCGCTGCGCTGATCCTTAAATTCCTCCCGGAAGCGATAGAGGATGGAGGAGATATAGAGGCGAGATATTATCTGTCGCTGGCGTCCGTCATGGGAATGATGTCTTATGTCATGGGAGGAGGGCTATATGCACATAGCATTTCTTATATTTTGACAGTAGAAAAGCAGCAGCCTCATGGGCTGGGGTGCGGCCTGGCTCTTCCCTTTACGATGGCCTTTAATGAAAGATATATAGGCTCGCTTCTCGGCAGATTGAGCGTCCGATGTATGGGAAGGACGGGAGGAAAGGAATCTGGGCGAGAGGTTATCAGGAAGATACAACAGCTGTTTATCCAGTCAGGCCTTCCTGGATCACTGGCACATTTCGGATATACGATAGAAGACAGCGGCCGCCTGGCAAGAACACTTTTAAATGTTTATTATCGCACGAGAAATCCAAGGGAGATGTCTCAGGAAGACGCAGAGGCTTTATTTAAAGCAATGATTACAGGAAGGGTACAATATTTTTAAACATCGGAGGTATGAAAATGGCTATGGTAGAAACAAGAACAAGGGCGTTTGCCTGTCCTGCAAAGTATTTTCAAGGCATCGGGGAATTTGATCTGTTGGAGAGCTATACAAGTATATATGGTAAAAAGGCTTTTTATACAATAGACGGGTTTTTATATGACGACTTGAAGAAGAGGCTAGATAAATCTTATGAAAATTCAAAGTCTGTTTTTGAAGCGATGAGATTTGGCGGAGAATGTTCTTACAATGAGGTTGACAGGACAATAGAGAAATTTCAGCAATCCCAGGCGGACGTGCTGGTAGGAGCAGGCGGAGGGAAGACGCTGGATACGGCGAAAGCGGCGGCAGACAAAATGGGGGTCCCGGTAATCGTCGTGCCCACATCGGCATCCTGCGACGCGCCTTGCAGCGCAATGTCTGTTATGTATACAGACACAGGAGAATATATACATAATATCCGGCATAAGAAAAATCCGGAGATTGTTCTTGTAGATACCGGGATCGTCTCAAAGGCGCCGGTCCGGTTATTTGTTGCCGGAATGGGAGACGCGCTGTCTACTGCCTTTGAGGGACATGCGAACCAGGCGTCCTTCAGCCCTAATTATGTGGGGAAAGGATATCGCTGTACAAACACAGGGGTCGCGCTGGCGGAACTGTCTTTTGAGATCCTGATGGAGCAGGGAGTCAGCGCACTGAACGCTCTAAAACAAGGCGTGTGCACAGAGGCAGTAGAAAATGTGATCGAGGCCAATACACTGTTAAGCGGGGTGGGATTTGAGAACACCAGCTGTGCGGCGGCTCATGGGATCCACGCCGGGCTGACCCAGATCCCTTCCACCCATAAATATCTGCATGGAGAAAAAGTGGCGTTCGGCGTTGTCTGCCAGATGGTTATGGAAAACACTCCAAAAGAGATTGTAGAAAGGGTCATGGATTTCTGTAATGAGGTAGGGCTCCCTACTACTTTAGAAGAGCTGGATGTCGAAGCTACACCGGAAAATGTAATGACGATCGCAGATACAGTGGTCAATAATAATAAGCTGATCTACGCAGAGCCATTCAAGATAACTTTGGACTTTGTGTACAATTCGATTATGGCGGCAGATGCGATGGGGCATTATTACAAGCAGGCTTCGTCTGTCAGGGCATAGGGGCCCGGAGGGGAAAGGGCTGTGCGCTAAATAGCTTAGTGCACAGCCCTGATCTTGCTTATGTCGGAGTCTATCACCAGCGAATAGTTTGTATAGTATACTACGAATCCTGGCTTGGCGCCGTTTGGCTTTTTCACGTGCTTCTTTTCTACATAATCGATCTCCACCTTGTCTGAGCCGCGGTTTTTTGAATAGTAGGCGGCAAGCCGCCCGGCTTCTTCGAAAGTGCGGTCTGGGAGCTCTTCGCCGCCTGATTTTACGATGACGTGAGAACCGGCGGCGCCTTTGGCGTGGAACCACCAGTCGTTCCCGTTTGCGAAAGAGAAGGTGAGCTCGTCGTTCTGCAGATTGTTCTTCCCGACATACATGTGGTAGCCGTCGCTTGAGATGTAGTGCATCGGCTTATTTGTAAGCTTCGTCTTCTTTTTCGTAAATTTTCTGCGGATGTAGCCGCTTATCATTAATTCTTCCTTGATCTGTGCAAGGTCTGCCTCGCTTAAAGCGATGTCGAGAGAGGCGCTGATGGACTCCAGATAGAGGATGTCCTCGCGGGTCGCCTCGATAAGCTCTGACAGAGCCTCGAAAGTCCGTTTCTGCTTATTATATCTGGCAAAATATTTCTGCGAGTTTTCCTGGGGCGTCTTTGCCGGGTCAAGAGGGATCTTGATCTCCTCGTTCGTATAATAATTCAGGCAGGAGAGCTCTTTGGACGCCGGGGGCAGGTTGTAGCCGTAAGCGTTGATCAGCTCCCCGTAGATCTTATATTTTTCGCGGTCCTTCGTGTCGCGCAATTGCTTTTCCTGCAAGTCCAGCTTCTTCCGGCCCCGCTCGAGGGCGGTCTGCACTACATGGCGCAAGTCCGCGCTTTTCTGGCGGATGCGGGTGATCGTGTTCTTTGAGGCGTAGTAGGCCGAGAGCACTTCCGATATGGAAGAGAATTCTTTCTTCTCAAAAGCGCCGTAATGGGAGAGCGGGATAGAAGAGAACTCCACAGGCGCGCCGTTCTTGTAATAGATGACCGGATGGAAATCCTGCTCTGACACCCTCTCCATGTAATACGTAAGCTGGCGGTACAGATGTATGGACATATCTTCTGAAATATCCCCGGCGGAAAGGTCGGAAGAGACTCCCGACAGATAGCAGATATCTTCAGCCGCTACGGGGCTTATTCCGGTGAAGCCTGTGTAGAGGGCTTTCCCAAGAGGCATGGGCTTATTTTTTAAAGTGTGGGAGAATGTGCCAAAATCTACGCCAAGAGGATTTTGTTTTGACATCGTATCTGGAATAAAATATTCCCGTCCCGGTAATACTTCACGCACAGAGCTCATCTGGGCGGACACATGTTTGATGCTGTCGATGATCTTGCCGTCCGCGTCGCAGAAGATGATGTTGCTGTGCTTTCCCATAATCTCAACGATCAGCTTCTTCGTGCAAAGGTCGCCCAGTTCATTTAAATGCTCGATGTCTATATAGATGATGCGCTCCAGCGCAGGCTGGCGGACGGACGCGATCCTGCCGCCCCCGATATGCTTGCGGAGCAGCATACAGAAATTCGGCGCAGTCATAGGGCTTGCCTTGCTCTCATCAGTCAGATAGATGAGAGGGAGGGAAGCGCTTGCAGAGATATACAGACGCTTCTGCCCGTCCGGCGTCTTTATAGTGAAGAGAAGCTCGTCCGCTTCGGGCTGCGCGATTTTGGCGATGCGCCCTCCCGCCAGGGCACGGTCGAGCTCGCTGACGACAGACGCTACGGTGATCCCATCAAAAGCCATAGTAATAAATCAAATCCTTTCTTTCTTAATGTTTTCATTGTAGTATAGTTGACGTTATTTTGCAAATGACTTATAATAAATGCTGAAAAATATTGGAATTTGCTATAGTAATTTTCATTAAAGAAGAGGTTCTATCATGATCAAAAGTATGACAGGCTTTGGAAGATGTGAAGCCGCTGTGGGAGAGAGAAGATTTACGGTAGAGATGAAAGGGGTCAACCATCGCTATCTGGACGTGAATATACGAATGCCGAAGAAGCTGAACTTCTTCGAGACGTCGATCCGGAATTTTATGAAGCAGAGCATCCAGCGGGGGAAAGTGGATCTGTTCATCGCCTATGAGGATCTGACCGAGAACCAGGTGTCTCTGAAATACAATGAGGCGCTGGCAGCGGAGTATCTTTCCTGCTTTAAGAAGATGGAGGAGAAGTTCTCGCTGGAAAATGACATTCGTGTCTCTGCATTATCCCGCTATCCGGAAGTCATTACGATGGAGGAGCAGGCGATCGATGAAGAGGAGTTGTGGAATGGCCTGAAGCAGGCGCTCGACGGGGCGGTGAAGCAGTTTGTGGAGACGAGGGCCGCAGAGGGGGAGAATCTGAAGGACGATATTGTCGCCAAGCTTGACGGGATGCTGGAGCTGGTCGGGTTTATTGAGGAGCGCACGCCGCAGATACTGGCGCAGTACCGGGAGAAGCTGGAGAATAAGGTGAAAGAGCTCCTTGCAGATGCGAAGCTTGAAGAAGGGCGTATTGCCGCGGAGGTCGTGCTTTTCGCGGACAAGATATGTACCGATGAAGAGGTGGTGCGCTTAAAGAGCCATATCGTACATATGCGGGAGACGCTGAAGTCAGGGGAGGCAGGAGTCGGGCGGAAGCTGGACTTTATCGCCCAGGAGATGAACCGTGAAGCCAACACGATCCTGTCTAAAGCAAATGATCTTGACGTCTCTAATGTGGGGATAGATCTGAAGACAGAGATAGAGAAAGTAAGAGAGCAGATACAGAATATCGAATAGGAGAGAAGCTATGGATAATGAAGGGATCCTTATCGTAGTATCAGGGTTTTCGGGGTCGGGAAAAGGGACTATAATGAAAAAGCTGTTGGAAGAATATGACGATTACTCCCTGTCTGTCTCTGCTACGACCAGAGCTCCCAGGCCTGGAGAGGAAGAGGGAAGGGAGTATTTCTTCAAGACGAGAGATGAATTTGAAAAAATGATTGCGGAAGATGAGCTGATAGAGTATGCTAAGTACGTGGATAACTACTACGGGACTCCGAAAGCCTACGTAGAAGAGCAGCTAAGAGCGGGCAAGGATGTCATCCTGGAGATCGAGATGCAGGGGGCGCTGAAGGTGAAGGAGAAGTTCCCTCATACGTTGCTTCTGTTCATGACGCCGCCTACGGCCGCCGAGCTTAAGAGGCGCCTGGTAGGGCGGGGGACAGAGACGATGGAAGTGATCGAGAACCGTCTTAAAAGAGCGCGGGAAGAGGCGGACATCATGGAGCAGTACGATTATCTGATCGTGAATGAGGAGCAGGATGCGTGTACAAGGGAAATACACAGGATCATCCGGGGAGAGCACAGAAGGATCTTTCGGAACAGGACATTTATAGAGAATATGAGAAGAGAGCTGAAAGGAGAATAAGGATATGCTACATCCATCTTACACAGATTTAATGCAGGTCGTGAACAAGGACGTTGAAGAAGGGGAGACGAAGGTCGTCAACAGCCGTTACTCCATCGTTATGGCGACGGCTAAGAGGGCAAGAGAGATCATCGACGGCTCCAGGCCCCTTGTCCGTGCGAAGAACAGAGATAAGGCTCTGTCTGTAGCGATCGACGAGCTGAACCAGGCGAAGATAACCATTTTGGGAGAAGAAGATGAATAAGAGGTATGAGGCAGATGCAGCCACGCGTCTGCCTTTCTTGCAGACGAAGATATTGTTCATCTCCCTTGGGTGCGATAAGAATCTTGTGGACTCTGAAGTGATGCTGGGCCTTCTCGATGGGAAGGGATTCCAGATCGTGGATGAGGAAGAGGCCGCCGATGTCATTGTGGTCAACACGTGCTGCTTCATCCATGATGCAAAAGAAGAGAGCATACAGACGATCCTGGAGATGGCGGAATATAAGAAGGAGGGGAGCCTGAAGGCGCTGATCGTCACCGGCTGCCTGGCGCAGAGATACCGCCAGGAGATTATAGAAGAGATACCGGAAGTGGACGCGGTCCTCGGGACTACGGCTTACGACAAGATCGTGGAGGCTGTGGAGGAGGCGCTTGAAGGGACAGGGCATGTGCGCCTGGAAGATGTAGACGCCCTTGTGCTGCCGGAGGGGAGGCGGCTTGTGACGACAGGCGGGCATTATGCTTATATGAAGATCGCGGAAGGGTGCGACAAGCATTGCACATACTGCATTATCCCGAAGATTCGGGGGAATTACAGGAGCGTTCCTATGGAGAGGCTTGTAAAAGAAGCAGAAGAGCTGGCCGGGCAGGGAGTGAAGGAGCTGATCCTTGTGGCGCAGGAGACGACTCTCTATGGAAAAGATCTGTACGGAGAGAAATCCTTGCATATGCTTCTTAAGAAGCTGTGCAAGATCAAAGGGCTGCGGTGGATAAGGATCCTGTACTGCTATCCAGAGGAGATTGATGATAATCTGATCCAGGTGATGAAGGAAGAGGAGAAGATCTGTCATTATCTTGACCTTCCGATCCAGCACGCTAGCGACGATATATTGAAGCGCATGGGACGGCGGACGTCGAAACAAGAGCTCGTGCACATTGTGGAGAAGCTCAGGAGAGAGATACCGGATATCGCCCTTCGGACGACATTGATCACGGGGTTTCCGGGGGAGACGAAAGAGCAGCACGAGGAGCTCTTAGCGTTCGTGGACGAGATGGAGTTCGATCGTCTGGGAGTCTTCACTTACTCGCCGGAAGAGGGAACGCCGGCGGCCGGGATGCCCGGGCAGATCGACGAGGAAGTGAAGGAAGAGCGCCAGGCGGAGCTGATGGAGCTGCAGCAGGACATCGTGTTCTCGCAGGCGGATGAGATGGCGGGGCGGGAAGTCCTTGTGATGGTGGAAGGCAAAGTGGCCGATGAGAATGCCTATGTGGGCAGGACATACAAAGACGCTCCGAACGTGGACGGATTTATATTTATAAATACAGAGGAAGAGCTGATGTCCGGGGACTTCGCGAGAGTGAGAGTGACCGGGGCGTTGGAATATGATCTGATAGGAGAATTAATATCATGAACCTACCAAATAAACTGACAGTATTAAGAGTGATTATGGTCCCATTTTTTGTATTTTTCATGCTGACGGACGTCGGGGGAGAGGCTAACAAGTGGATCGCTCTCGCGCTGTTCTGCGTGGCCAGCTTAACAGATATGCTGGACGGCAAGATCGCCCGGGCGAGGAATCTGGTGACGAACTTCGGAAAGTTCATGGATCCGCTGGCGGATAAGCTGCTTGTCTGTTCTGCTATGATATGTCTTATACCGACGGGGAAGCTTTCCGCATGGATCGTGATCGTGATCATCGCGCGGGAGTTCATCATCAGCGGATTCCGTCTGGTGGCGTCGGACAGCGGCATCGTCATTGCGGCAAGCTACTGGGGGAAATTTAAGACGGTCTCTCAGATGGCCATGGTCATTGTGCTGATCGCTGATTTTGGCGGTGTATTCGACGTGATTGGGACGGCGCTGATCTGGGCATCCTTAATATTGACGATCGTGTCACTGGTAGACTATGTGGCTAAGAACGTACAAGTACTGACACAGGGAGGAATGTAGAATGACGGTAGAGATCCTGTCCGTAGGAACGGAAATCTTGCTTGGGAACATTGTGAATACGAACGCGGCATATCTGTCTGAGAAATGTGCGTCATTGGGGCTGTCCTGTTACAACCAGAGCGTGGTCGGGGACAATGAGAAGAGGCTTTACGATGCGGCGCGGCTTGCGCTCTCAAGAGCGGATATCGTTATTTTAAGCGGCGGGCTTGGGCCGACGAAAGACGATCTGACAAAAGAGGTGACGGCAAAAGTATTCGGGCGGGAGCTCTATGAGGATCCGGGCGTTAAAAGCACGATCGCGGGCTACTTCCAGCAGATGCAGTCTGTACAGGTGACAGAGAATAACTGGAAACAGGCGTTAGTGCCAGAAGGGGCCACGATCGTAGAGAACCATAACGGCACGGCTCCAGGGCTGATCCTCGAAGGAAAGATCGACGGAGAGGATAAGACAGCCATCCTCCTTCCCGGGCCGCCGAACGAGCTGAAGCCGATGTTCGAGGAATCTATTGCCCCGTATCTTAGGAAATTGCAGCCGGAGAGCATCTATTCCCGTATGGTGAAGCTGTGCGGGATCGGGGAGAGCAAGGCGGAAGATATGATCGCAGATTTTATGGAAGATCAGACGAACCCCACCATCGCTCCTTATGCCAAGACGGGGGAAGTCCATCTGCGGGTGACGGCGAAGGCGGAAAATGAAGAAGAGGCAGGCGTCCTGATGAAGCCTATGATAGAGGAGCTGTATCGGAGGTTTGGAGCACTCATCTACACAGAGGATGAGGATGTGGAGCTGGAGGACGCAGTAGCGGCGATCTTAAAAGAGAAAAAAATGACAGTGGCTACCGCAGAATCCTGCACGGGAGGCAATCTTGCGGGAAGGCTTGTGAATGTCCCCGGCATCTCGGACGTGTTCAAAGAAGGATATATTACGTATTCAGATGAGGCGAAGCAGAAGCTTCTGGGAGTGCGGGAAGAGACTTTAAAAGAATACGGCGCGGTAAGTCGGGAGACAGCCCTTGAGATGGCGGAAGGGGCAGCCCGCGCTGCGGGCGCGGACGTGGCGGTCAGCGTTACGGGCATCGCAGGGCCGGACGGAGGGACAAAAGAGAAGCCTGTGGGGCTTGTATATATCGCATGCCGCGTAAAAGACAATATGCGGGCAGAAGAGTACCATTTCAATGGGAACCGGGAGAAGAACCGGGAGTATACGGTAGTGCGGGCGCTTACGCTGCTTCGGGAGGAGCTGTTAAAGCCTGAATAGGGACAGGAGAGGAGGGCTAAGAGTACATGGAAGTAAGAGAGTTGAGGCGGGAAGAGATACTATCGGCGCTTCATGTTATATGGGAGGTATTCGTGTCGGATGTAGCGCCTCTTTATACCCGGGAGGGCGTGGCGAGATTCCGTGAGTCTGTCAGATATGACTATGTGCTCCGGCTGTATGAGAGCAGGGAGATCGCCATGTTCGGCGCTTTTAAAGGAAAAGAGCTTGCAGGGACCGTATCTGTATGGAAGAACGGACATATATTTATGTTCTATGTGAAGAAAGAATGGCAGGGCGGAGACTGTGCGCGGCAGCTTTTTGAGGCGGCGCGCCGTCACTGTCTGTATGTGTTAAAGCTTAGGCAGATGACCGCGGACGCACCGCCTCGTACAGTGTCTATGTATCGGGATATGGGGATGCGCGCTGCCGGGGCAGAGATGTTCGTGGACGGAATGCAGTATGTCCCGATGGAGATGTACATAAATGAGGACAGCAAGACGCCCTTTGTGATCGCAGGCGTCGTCATTGCTGTGTTCTTGTGCCTTCTTCTTATGCTGGGCATATTGGCGCTGTTCACTGGAACAGTGTTCCGCGCGGTAGACAGAGCGCGCTACAATGAGCGGTACTATGAAGAGTGGTTTTATGATGATTTCTATGATGACTTCTATGATGGCTTTTATGATGATTTCTATGGCGGCGGGACTTATGACGGCGGCTTGTCCGGCAGCGAGGAGGAGCCGATGAAGGTGGGGCTTGACCTGATCGCTCCTCATATAGAAGAAGATCTCTCCTACGAGATAGAGGAGGACGATTATGCCTTTACGGATGAGGAGAAGCAGACGGCCTATATTGATTTCTTCGTGCAGTACCCGGTCGTAGAGGGCTTATCCGGGAGCCGGGAGAAGAGGGTGAATGAGATCCTGAAAGCGTGCGCGATGGAGTCGGTGGAGGACATCTATGAGAACCCGTCCCAGGAGACGAAAGAAAAAGTGATTAAGTCCGCGTCCCCGGTCCTTGCGAGCTATGTGCAGTACAAAGTATGCTATGCGTCGGAATCGTTTTTAAGCGTGGCGTTTGAAGACTACAGCTACCGCGGGAATATAGGGGAATATGTGCAGAATTTCCGGACGGTCAATATTAACTTAAAGGACGCGACCGTATATGAGCTTACAGATGTCGTTGATGTCAGCGATAAGTTTACGGAATTCTGGATCGGGAAGATGCGCTCCGGGGACGGCCATGAGGATGTATTCTCAGAACTGACGGAAGAGGAGCTAAGAGAGACGCTTCTTGGAGACAGCAAGGGGGGCGTATATGTAACACAGTTCTTTGTAGACGGAGAGGGGATGAATGTGGGGTACGATCTCCACTATGAGGACGGCGACCCGGACGACGTAGGCTATACGTGGCTTGTGACAGTGCTTGGCCTGTCGGAGCTTGAGCCTTATGCAAAAGAGAGTACATTTTGGAATTCTGTAGAGCCAGTAAAGTGATAATTGACAATTGACGAATATTGCATAATATGAGAAAATAATAGCGTATGATGTTAAGGATATAACAATACATAGTTGAAAGGAGTTTTAAAATGATTTATTCACATGAAGTAGAGATGATGTGTCCGGTAGCGCAGGGCGCAAATCACGGACCGGCTCCGATTCCGGAAGAAGCAAAATGGGTAAAGGCAAAAGAGGTGAAAGATATTTCCGGCCTGACGCACGGGATTGGATGGTGCGCTCCGCAGCAGGGGACCTGTAAGCTGACGCTGAATGTAAAAGAAGGGATTATCCAGGAAGCGCTTGTAGAGACGATCGGGTGTTCAGGAATGACCCATTCTGCAGCGATGGCGTCTGAGATCCTTCCGGGAAAGACTATTTTAGAGGCGCTTAACACAGACCTTGTCTGTGATGCGATTAATACAGCAATGAGAGAGCTGTTCCTTCAGATCGTGTATGGAAGGACACAGAGCGCGTTCTCTGAGGATGGGCTTCCGATCGGCGCAGGGCTCGAGGATCTTGGAAAAGGCCTTCGCTCACAGGTTGGAACGATGTACGGGACGCTGGCGAAAGGCCCCCGTTATCTGGAGATGGCAGAAGGGTATGTGACAGGGATTGCCCTTGATGCGAACGATGAGATTATTGGCTATCAGTTTGTAAGCCTTGGAAAGCTGACGGACTTCATCAAGAAGGGCGATACGCCGAACGATGCCTGGGAGAAAGCAAAAGGCCAGTATGGGCGTGTTGCGGATGCAGTTAAGATTATTGACCCGCGCAAGGAGTAGACGGGATTCACCAGTCAGAATAGAAGGAGGACAAATAAATGGCTTTATTTGAATCATATGAGAGAAGAATTGATAAAATCAATGAAGTGTTAGGAAGCTATGGCATCGCGTCGATCGAGGAAGCAGAGAAGATTACGAAAGACGCCGGTCTTGACGTATATAATCAGATAAAAGGGATCCAGCCGATCTGTTTTGAGAATGCATGCTGGGCATACATAACAGGCGCCGCGATCGCCATCAAGAAGGGGTGCAAGAGCGCGGCAGAGGCGGCAGCCGCTATTGGCGAAGGGCTTCAGGCATTCTGTATCCCAGGCTCCGTTGCCGATCAGAGAAAAGTAGGACTTGGGCACGGCAATTTAGGGAAGATGCTCCTTGAAGAGGACACAGACTGTTTCGCATTCCTTGCAGGCCACGAGTCATTCGCGGCGGCGGAAGGAGCGATCGGTATTGCTGAGAAGGCGAATAAAGTCCGCAAGAAACCGCTTCGCGTCATCTTGAACGGCCTTGGAAAAGATGCGGCGAAGATCATCGCAAGAATTAATGGATTTACTTATGTGCAGACAGAATATGACTATCATACGGGCGAGCTCAAAGAAGTGTCAAGAACGCCGTACTCTGACGGGCTTCGCGCGAAAGTCAACTGCTATGGCGCCAACGATGTGCGCGAGGGCGTGGCCATCATGTGGAAAGAGGGCGTCGACGTATCGATTACAGGAAACTCCACGAACCCGACTCGTTTCCAGCATCCGGTCGCAGGCACATACAAGAAGGAATGCAACGAGGAAGGGAGAAAGTACTTCTCCGTGGCATCGGGCGGCGGTACAGGACGTACTCTTCACCCGGACAATATGGCGGCAGGCCCTGCTTCTTACGGCATGACCGACACGTTGGGGCGTATGCACTCTGACGCGCAGTTCGCAGGCTCTTCTTCCGTACCGGCTCATGTAGAGATGATGGGCCTTATCGGGGCAGGCAACAACCCGATGGTAGGCATGACGGTGGCTGTGGCTGTGTCCATAGAGGAAGCGGCGAAGGAAGGGAAGTTCTAGGAAATAGCGTAGTTACAAGGGCTTTCGTTGGTGTAGATTGTCAGCGGAAGCCCTGGATTTTGCCGCGTAGCACACAAGTAACACATAGGTAGCACACATGAGGTAGCACACAAATATAAAGCATAAGGAAAACCGTTACCCAAAGTAGGAGGGTAGCGGTTTCTTTTGAAAATGAATAAAGGGCATCTGCATTTATGGAAAGTTCTTCTTGACAATTAGTACGGTTATAGACTATAATTAAATTAGTACATAACCGTACTAATTTTGGCTGGGGAGGTATGATATGATGGACAACACTGCTTTTATGGAACAGTTAAACAAATATTATGCTGTATGGCAGGAGTACAATTATGTGTATGAAGAGTGGGCAAAAGCGCATGGGCTGTCAGTCAACAGCCTGTTAGTATTGTGCGCGATCTACGACGGCGAGGATGGCTGCACGCAGAAGAAGATCAGCCAAAGGTGGCTTATACCGAAGCAGACGATCAATATGGTCTTCAAAGATTTTGCATGCAAGGGATTTGTAGAGATGTCCCCTATGCCGGAGGACAAGAGGAATAAAGTGATCCGGTTTACAGAGGTGGGGAAAGAATACGCGGATTCTATTATTTCCGAGCTGCGGAAAGTGGAATTATTCGTAGTAGAAGAAATAGGCGTAGAGCGTATGCGGCAGCTGAACGAAAGTATGGCTTTATTTGTAGAGCTTTTCAGAAAGGCAGGAGGTAGAAGAGGAAATGAAGCGAACGAGTGATGTAAAGGCTTTCTTTCAATATGTTATCCCATCGGTGCTGTCTTTTGCCTTATCGGGAGTCTATGCGATCGTAGACGGTTTTTTTGTTGGGAACAGCATAGGAGACGTGGGGCTTTCAGCCGTTAACATCGCCTATCCTATTGTTGCGGTGATCCAGGCGCTCGGCACAGGGATAGGAATGGGCGGCGCGATCTACTATGCGATTTATAAAGCGGAGCAAAAGGAAGAGCAGGCAAGAGAGTTTACGGCGGGCGCTTTGTGGGCGCTGCTTATCACAGGCATCCTTTTGACGGTTTCTGTCTTCTTTTTGAACGGCTCTCTTTTGAAGCTGTTAGGAGCAAGCGGCAAGATGCTTGCATTGGGAGAAGAATATATTGCAGTGATTTCTTTGGGGGCTGCTTTGCAAGTAGTCGGTACAGGGCTAGTGCCTTTTATCCGTAATAACGGCGGTTCATTTTATGCAATGATCGCAATGATTGCGGGCTTTGTCTCTAATATTATTCTTGATTACCTGTTCGTGTGGGTGTTTGGGCAAGGCGTTTCTGGCGCGGCATGGGCTACGGTGATCGGCCAGGGGATAACAATGTTGATCGCGCTTGCATATTTATTACGCAACAGGCAATTTACACTGGGCATTCCATTCTCAAAGCTGGGAAAGGTGTCCGCGTCTATACTTAACATCGGGATCGCGCCCCTGTATCGCTTATGTCATCTGCATTATATATCTGATATTGCAAGGAGTCGGAGACGGAGCCCAGCCGCTCCTCAGCCAGTATTATGGTGAAAAGAAGTTTGATAAACTGAAAAGCACAAGAAAGCTGGCGTATGAATTTGCGTTGTTCCTGTCCCTGATCGGCTGTGCCATCATGTATTTGATAAGAGAAAGCCTCGGCGTACTATTTGGAGCGTCAAATGCTGTGAATGCAGAAATTGCAAGGATTATGCCTGTCTTTTTAGTTTCTGTACCGTTTGTTGCGATTCTGCGTATTACGACCGCAAGTTTTTATGCTACAGAAAAAAGCGCGTTTTCTTATATTTTAACCTTCATTGAACCGTTGTTCATGCTGGCGCTTATGTTCATCCTGCCGCCTTTGTTCGGCGGGCAGATAATGATCTGGTGGAGTACGGTCTTGGCAAGGATCTTATCGGCGGCGCTCGCTGTTATGCTAAAAGGCCATGCGGATAAGATAGCATAATCGGAGCCTATACAGTTGGATCACATATAAGTATTTGATATGTAGCCCTTTTAGTGCTACCCTCAGTGTACAATTTTTATAGAAGATTCCGACGGAAATATGTAATAGTGGAAAGGGAGATAAAATGAGATGGAAAGCCTATAAAAGTTTTGGGGCCGTATTGGCTTGTATCGTACTGATGTCAGGATGCGGCAGCCAGAAAGCGATTGAAGGTGGCTCTGACGGGCAGGAGGGCGTCCCGCTGGAAGAGGACATGGCGGAAGGTACGGCAGAGGATATAGCGGAAGTCTATATGACGACAGACATCTCGCCGGAAGGCCTTATGAAAGTGTATGAAGCGTTACAGTGGGAGCCGGAAGGCCCGGTGGCAGTAAAGCTGTCCACCGGGGAGCCTCCCGCAAGTAATTATCTGCGTCCCGAATTGATCCGAGATTTAGTACAGCATGTAGATGGGACGATCGTGGAATGTAATACGGTCTATGGAGGATCAAGGGCGGAGACTGCCATGCATTATCAGGTGGCCAAAGATCATGGATTTACAGAGATCGCGGGATTCCAGATTTTGGATGAAGATGGTTCTATGACACTGCCGGTGGAGGATGGGGCACGTTTAACAGAAAACTATGTGGGCGCACATTTTACCGATTACGGCTCTTATATTATCCTTTCGCATTTTAAGGGACATTCGATGGCAGGGTATGGAGGGGCGATTAAAAATATCTCCATCGGCCTGGCCTCCAGTGAAGGGAAGGCATGGATCCACAGCGGAGGCACAAGCCGCACCAATGCGTGGGGCGGGGAACAGGACGCGTTCCTGGAGTCTATGGCGGAGGCTGGAAGATCGGTAATGGACGCTTTGGGTGAGAATATTGTGTTTATCAATGTGATGAACCGTTTATCCGTGGACTGTGACTGCGACGGGAACCCGTCGGAGCCAGATATGCACGATATTGGGATCCTTGCTTCATCCGATCCGACGGCTCTTGACCAGGCGTGCGTGGACCTCGTATACGGAGCAGAAGACGGGGGATCTTTGGTGAACAGGATTGAGTCAAAGAACGGGCTTCATACATTGGAGCATGCCGAGAAGCTGGGCTTAGGGAACCGTACGTATAATCTGGTGAGTGTAGATGAATGAGATATTCAGAAGGGAAACGATCTATCTCTGGTACTATTTTAGCATCCAATTTAGACAGATCTTCCCTTATTGGGTTTTGGGAATGGCAGCAGGCTCTGCAATTTCAGTTTTTCTAAAGGAAAGTATTCATAGCATGCTTCATTCTTTTGCAGGAAAGAGGCGAGGGATGGAGGGGATTATGATTGCCAGCGCGCTAGGGATCGCTTCGCCTCTTTGCATGTATGGGACGATTCCTGTGGCAGCTTCTTTCTCTAAGCTGAAGGTTGCGGATGACTGGCTTGCGGCGTTTATGATGTCTTCTATTTTGTTAAATCCACAGCTTCTGATCTACAGCGCTGCTCTGGGGAAGATGGCGCTGATCGTAAGGCTTGTATCGTGCTTTTTATGCGGGATCTGTGCGGGGATATTTGTAAAGATTTTTTACCGCAAGCAGGCTTTTTTCGATTTCCGAGGATTTAAAGAGGCAGAGAGCAAAGATACAGACCCGGATCTATTTCTTAGATTTGTAAAAAATATTGGAAGGAATGTGAAAGCGACAGGCGTATATTTCCTTATGGGGATCGTACTTTCTGCGCTTTTTCAAAGATATGTGCCAGAAGGATGGCTGACGTCGCTGTCTGGCGGCAATGAAGCCTTCGGCGTTCTGATGGCTGCGACCGTCGGCGTCCCTCTGTACGCCTGTGGCGGAGGGACGATCCCTCTTTTACAGGCGTGGCTTACGGATGGGATGAGCATGGGGAGTGCGGCGGCATTTATGGTCACTGGGCCGTCTACGAAGATTACGAATCTGGGAGCGCTGAAAATCGTACTGGGCATAAGGCGTTTTTGCCTGTATATTGGGTATGTGATGATATTTTCACTTTTGACAGGGATAATTGTGAACATGATTTTCTGACAAGCGAGCCACTGTGATTATTTGGGCTCGCTTTCTTTCAGGCTTTCGTGGAATTCTTTCAGGAATTTCTCTGCAGGCCTGGAAAGCATCTGGTATTTTTTCCAGATAAGATACATTTCTACTTCTAACGGCGGATCAAGCGGGCGAAAAGCGAGCTTGCTGTCGCCGGAGGTGTTGATGATCCTGTCAAAAGATATGGCGTAGCCCAGCCCTTCTTCTACAAATAGAGAGGCATTGAACAAAAGGTTGTAGGAAGCTGTAATATTCAGTGAAGAGGGCTTCCTGTGCATCCATTGCATCAAAACGCCGCCTTCTGCCTGTTCCTGTGATAAAAGCAGAGGCTTATCCCATAAATCCCCTGGAGCAATAGAGTCTTTTTTTGTAAGAGGATCGTCTTTTTGCATGAGAACGCCCCATATATCTTTTTCAGGGAGCTTTAGCGCGTCATATTTCTTGAAATCTGGCGTTCCGAACACAAGTCCGAAGTCGAGGAGCCCTTTGTCCAGACGTTCGGTAACAAAAGTCTTGTTCCCGCTGGATATATGATAGTGGATGCCGGGGCAGCCTTTTCTTAATCTACCAGCAGCTCTTGCCAGCAGGCGGATCCCGTCTGTCTCGCCGGCTCCGATGTATACGTCGCCCATAATCGCGCTGTCTGAGAGGATAATCTCATTTTCTGTTTTCTTTACTAAATCAAGGATTTCTTCCGCCCGTTTTCTGAGGATCATCCCTTCTTCTGTAAGCGTTACTTTTCTTGAGCCTTTGGTCCCTCGGATTAAAAGCTGTTTGCCTAATTCTTCCTCCATATTCCGAATCTGGGTAGAGAGCGTTGGCTGCGAGAGATGCAGAGATTGTGCGGCTCGTACAATGCTCTGTTCTCTTGCGACCGCAAGGAAATATTGTAATACACGTAATTCCATAAGATCCTCCTGTTTTTGTGGATGGATTTTGTCTTACCCTCAGTGTCTCCTTGTACACTGAGGGTATAGTTTTATGTTAACACGGACTTTTATAGGTTTCAACTATGGATTTGTATTAATGATAAGTATTTGTTATTTGATGTAGTTCGTTTTATACTGAAGTTAAGAAATTCAAAAGGGAGGTGGAGAGGATTGAAAAAGAGGATGAAAGAGGCTATGGACGCAAAAAGATTTGTTGAGATTATGAACTCCGGGGAAAGAGTAGAAGCAGGTTCAGAGACGCATCAATATATGACGAAGCTTTCCAATGAAGCAATGAAGATTACAGCACGATTAAATCGTGATTACCATGAGCCGGAAGAGATCCGGGCAATGATGGAAGAGCTTACCGGGCAGAAAATTGACGGCGCATTTGGCATGTTCCCGCCCTTTTATACCGACTGTGGGAAGAATCTCCACATAGGAAAACATGTGTTTATCAATTCAGGATGCCATTTTCAAGATCAGGGGGGCATCTATATTGGAGACGGAGCGCTCATTGGGCATTGCGTAGTCCTGGCGACTTTGAATCATGAGCAGGATCCGGGGAATCGCGGCGATCTTTATCCAAAGCCGATCCACATTGGGAAAAATGTGTGGATCGGCGCCCATGCGACGGTGCTTCAGGGAGTGACGATCGGCGACGGCGCGATCGTGGCTGCAGGAGCGGCCGTCACAAAGGATGTCCCTGCCGGGGCAGTGGTCGGCGGTGTTCCGGCGAGGATGATTAAGGTTATACAGGGAAGGGAAAGCCTATGAAAAGAAAATGTGCAGTAATGATTATGGCAAGTCTTTTTTTGATGATTTTGCCTGCATGTGGGAGACGAGGAGACGGACAGGAGGCGGAAGAGAACGGTACGGTAATAAAGCAGATGATCGTTGAAGTGAACGGGCAGCAGTTTGAGGCGGAATTATATGACAATGCTACCGCTGCGGCGCTGGAAAATATACTGCCAATGACATTAAGTATGGAAGAAATGAACGGCAACGAGAAATATTATTTCATGGATGGAGCTTTGCCGTCTGATGCAGAGGATATTGGGACGATACGAAGTGGAGATATCATGTTGTATGGCTCAGATTGTTTGGTGGCCTTCTTCAAAACTTTTGAGACTTCTTACAGCTACACAAGGATCGGGCATATTGAAGATGCAGAAGGCTTTGCGGCGGCGCTTGAGAGCGGGACGGTAGAAATAGGCTTTCGTATGGGATAAAGAAGAATGGCTGGAGAATCTTAAAAAATTGTATTTGAGGCTATGCTCAGTTGACAAAGGTGGGGAAGATTTATTAAATGGAGTATCTGTGCCAATGCTGGCGCTTGGAACATGGTTGGCCGATGACGATAAAGCAGCCGACGTTGTAAGAGAGACTATAAAGATTGGCTACCGTCATGTAGGCACAGAGCAGGCTAATGCAGAAGTAGAGTTTGCTATCTCAGAAGAGGATATGGAAACTCTGAAAGGGATAGGTTTGTGTGAAAAGGAGGAGCATTATGGCAAAAAAATTAGTGGCGTATTTTAGCGCCAGTGGGACAACTGAAAGGCTGGCAGAGAAATTGGCATCTGCAGTCGGGGCGGATCTGCATGAGATCAGACCGGAGATACCTTATACATCTGCGGATTTGGACTGGATGGATAAAAAGAGCCGCAGCAGTGTGGAGATGAAGGATAAAGTTTTCCGCCCGAAAGTGGCTAATATTGTAGATCATATAGAGCAGTACGATACGATATATATCGCGTTCCCTATTTGGTGGTATGTGGCGCCGACGATTATCAATACATTTCTGGAGCAGTATAGATTCCAGGGACAAAAGATCATTCCTCTTGCAACTTCCGGCGGAAGCGGCATGGGAAGCACGAACAGAGAATTAGCGCCATCCTGTGTGGGCGCAGACCTGAAAGAAGGCAAAGTATTTTCAGTAGCCACAAGTGAAAATGAACTGAAAGCATGGGCTGAGAAGTTCTAAATTGTTAAGTTGGGGACGTACGCTTTTATAAAAAGCGTACGTCCCCAACCGGCAAATCGGGTGTCCCCAACTGGCAAAAGGGGTGTCCCCTTATTCTGCCTATTCTACCGGAAATGTCGCTCCATTTACAACAATCTCTTGGATTTCGTTGATATCGACGATACGGTTGAAGGCTGTCATAGTCCAAGTCTCGGAAACGCCTCCCAGTACATACCCGTTGTTCTCGATATGGTTCCCTGTGTCCATGACAATATAGCTGGTTCCGTCTTTATACTTGATTTCCAACATGTTGTTATTTATAAGATCATAAGCGTCTTCTTCTGAAAGCCCTAAGCCTTTCGACATATCCACACCGATGGAGATTGGGGAATAAGTGATACAGCCGTTCTGTCCCTGATCGATCGTCTGTACGGGGATCCTGGGCTTATCTGTCAGCGTGATTTCTTCCGTCTCGGCCTGGGCGTAGAATTCATCCGTTTTCTGTAGCCATTCTTCATCTGTCATACCATCTTCTTTGATGGATATATCTTTTACAGAGCCGGGGTACTTTGTAATAGAAAGCTGAGGGAATACTCCCTCTGGAAGAATTTCAGCCCAGAGAAGATAAGCAGTACAGTACATCTTGTCCGGCGTGCTTTTCTCTGTATCTACATAAATATTGCAGCCGGCAAAGATATCACTGGTAGTCCCAAAGGAGAAGTCATAATTTCTGTCTTCTGAAAAATAGGCTCCTTTTCGCACGTTCGTGTCAGCATTTCCAAGCAGCATAGTCACGCCGCCCGGCCGTTCCAGTGTAAAAACTGCCACCGCGCCGTTCTGGTCATAGACCATATTCTCAACACACAAGGTATGGTCGCCCAGCTGCTTTTCTACAGGCTCGCTCATGCATCCGCCTCCCGTCAGCTCCTGTGCCTGTTTAGGATCTACAGAAACAAATTCGTGTGAAGGGATTGTGAAAGGGGATGTTTTGGGAGTCCCGTCTTCATTTGTTTTTCCGGTGTCTACTTCTGTTTCAATTACAGGAGTAGATTTCTTGGTGCTGTTTCCGAACATTGCCTCAAAGAAATCCAGGTTCGAAGCCGCATATACGGCTCCCGGGACTGCGAGACAGGCAGCCATGGCGATGGCGGCCGCAATATAGGAAGATTTTCGGCGGCGGGGAATCCTGCCGTTTTGCCGCTGCTCTGATCTCAGCATTTTATAAGTGTCGTCCAGACGACTGTTTACGGTATCTGATATTTGGATATGCTGGCTTAAAATTTCTTTCATTTCTTTTTCTGAGAATTTCATAATCTGCCCTCCTTGTAGGATAGTGTGTTTAACAGGATAATACGTGTTCCAGTTTTTTGCGTCCTCTTTGGAGCCTGCTTTTGACCGTGTTCTCATTGCATTCCATAATGTCTGCGATCTCACGTATGCTGAAGCCTTCTCCATAATATAAGAGGAACAGGATGCGGTCTTGCTCTGGAAGCTCCTGGAGCAACTCGTAAAATTCATAGTTACTTTCCAGAAATGTGCCTGCTTGTTCTCCAGCCTGTTTCATGGGTATGACCCGCCTTTGCCGACGGAGCGTATCAGTGCAATGGTTGATTAGGATTCTTGTAAGCCATGTTTTAAAATAAGATACTACTCTCAATTCTCCGATGTGCTCATAGGCGGAAAGGATAGTATCCTGCATGGCATCTGCAATGTCTTCTTCGTTTTTTAAATAGGCTTTGGCAACTTTGTAGAGCGCGGTCTTATTCTTCTCAATTAGTTCGATGAACGCATCCGTGTCATGTTTCTGCGCTCGTTTTATCAGCAACATGTTCAAGAGTGATCACCTCGTTTCTTTCTTTTGTTTTATATTTATTAGACGGAGATGTGTGTTGTTTGGGTGCATAGAAATATTTATTTTGGGCTAAGAGGGAATTTTGGCTTCGTAAATTGTATACCGATCCGGACATACCGTAATCCATTCCCCTGCCAGGGCGGGCGGACTTTGTCCGATAATGTATGGATAATTTGGGAAGGTATGTTATACTGCTTTGTAACAGATGATTTTCAGAATTGCAATATGTCACTGGAATTTCAGCGAAAAATGCCAGATGCAAGAGACGCTTGCGTCAAAAAAGTGTGGATGCAAGGACGTCTTTCTTGTTTTTGGCCATCATATCACATATTATCATGTTGTACAAGGAGGAGCACATATGAATTTTGGTGAACAAATTAAAAAATTAAGGAAGGACAGAAATATGACGCAGCAAGATATGGCAGAGAAGCTTGGTATCTCAAGGCAGGCTGTCTCAAATTGGGAGAATGACAAGAACCTTCCTGATATTGAAATGTTGATCCGGATGTCACAAGTGTTCCAACTTACATTAGACGAATTAATATTAGGAGGAGCTCAAATGAACAACATGACTGAAAAACTTATTAAGGATGGTAGTGAAAATGCCCGGATTAAAATGAACCTATTGGGGATTAAGATTGGTGGAGCATTGCTGGCGCTAGGCTTTATCAGCCTGATCGTGGGAATCTTATCACCGATCTCTCTGGAAGGATATTTTGGGACGGCTTTTACGGTAATGCTATTCTGCGGCGTGCTCACATTTTTGATTATCGGGCTCAAGAACATGGCAGATATTTTCAGAAAGCGGGAGCACAATAGGCAGAATGTGAAGCTTATGGCGATTGGCGGGCTGCTGGTGTTAATCGGGGCTCTCGCTTATTTCCTCTCCTTGGCTACGGAGAGGATCTCCAGTTATCTTGGCTTTGCAGGGATTGCTATAGGTATTATTCTTATAGCTGTCGGAACACTGACTTCACAACATATAGAAGAAAAATAATAGTTGGGGACGTACGCTTTGTGCAAAAGCGTACGTCCCCAACTGGCAAATCGGGTGTCCCTAACTGATTAATGGGGTGTCCCCAATTGCCGCTTGACTCTGACGTTACGTTATAGTTTATAATGGGCTTACACGGGAGGGATAAGGTTATGCGAACAGTAAATGAAGTTAGTAAGCTTACAGGAGTAAGTGTGCGCGCACTGCATCATTATGATGCCATTGGCCTTCTGAGGCCTACAGAGGTAACGGAAGCAGGCTATCGGCTGTATGACGATACAGCGCTTAGCCGCTTGCAAAGTATTTTGCTGTTTCGTGAGCTGCAGTTTCCGTTAAAGGAAATCAAGGCAATTCTTGACAGCCCGGATTTTGACTTGTCAGAAGCGTTAACAGAGCAGATTGGATTGCTGGAATTGCAGTATAAGCATATAGGGGAGCTTATATCTTTCGCTCGTGAGATCCAAAAGAAAGGAGTAACGGAAATGGACTTTCATGTTTTCGACAAAAGTGAGATCGAACAGTACAAAAAAGAAGCCAAAGAGAAATGGGGGCATACGAAAGAGTATGAGGAGTATGAGCAGAAGGAAAAGAGAGGACATGATTTTGATGAGGCAGCAAGGAAGCTGATGGGCTTGTTTTCTGAGCTCGGAGCGCTTAAAGAAATGTCGCCTGCCGATCCGGCGGTGCAGGAGAAAATCAGCGCTTTACAAAGCTTTATTACAGACAATTATTACACTTGTACTACGGAGATCCTTGGCGGTCTGGGACAGATGTATGCCGAGGAGGAGCGTTTTCATCATAACATTGATAAAGCAGGCGGTGAGGGTACGGCTGAATTTGTAAAGCAGGCGATTGAGATTTATTGTTGTAAGTAATGGAAAGCTGTCAAGGGCGACATGAAGCACTTTGTGCCCTTGGCGGCTTTTTAATATGTCATTCAAGATTTTAACGTATGGCGCTGTAGCGAGTCACAGCATTGCAACGATTGACAAGATACAACAATTAAGATATAATATATTTATATAAGTTATTTATATAAATATATTATATAATTGGTTGTGAGAAAGGGTAGAGGATGCCAAAGCAGAGGATTACGAAGGAAATGGTTGTCAATGCTGCTTTTGAGATCGCAAGGGACGGCGGTATGGAGCAGGTCATGGTAAAAAATATTGCAGAGAAGATAGGCTGTTCTGTGCAGCCTATATACAGCTACTGTAAGAATATGGAAGGATTAAGGCAGGACGTGGCCGGGCAGGTTGGCTGTTTTATACAGCAATATATAGAAGCTCATATAGACAAAAAAGATTTATTCCGCAGTACGGGAAGGGCGTACATTCAATTAGCAAAAGAGGAGCCGCATCTGTTTAAGATCTTTATCTTACATAAACGGCGAGGGATCTCCTCGCTGGACGGCTTATACCAGGCAGAGGCTGGCCCGCATACTGCTGGGTTTATTGCAAATGAGCTGCACATCGGCATAGAGCAGGCGAGACGGCTCCATTTGCATATGATGATCTATACGATTGGCATCGGCACTATTTTTTCAGTAACAACGCCGGGCATTTCGGCAGATGAGATATACACACAACAAGAGGAGGCCTATGAAGCATTTCTAAGGCAGGCATTGGAAGATAGGAGGATTGAGGGATAAGGTATGAAGAAAGGGATTATTATTTATCAGTCCAAATATGGGGCGACGAAAAAATATGTCGGGTGGCTTCAGGAGATGACAGGTTTTCATTGTGTAGAAATACCGAGAGCGACATTGGACGAGGCGGCACAATACGGGATAGTCGTGTTATGTGGAGGGATATACGCTTCCGGCATCGCGGGATTATCCTTTCTAAAAAAGAATAGCGGCAAGCTGAAAGGTAAGAAGACAGCCGTCTTCTGCGTGGGGGCGTCCCCTTATGACGAGGGCGCTCTTGCGGAGATCCAGGAGCGTAACATGACAGGAGATTTAAAGGGGATCCCGCTTTTTTACGGGAGGGGCGCGTGGGATGAAAGCAAAATGAAATTCATGGACAGGGCTTTATGTAAAATGTTGCAGAAATCTATAGAGAAAAAAGACTCTTCTACATATGAGCCATGGATGAAGGCTCTTGTAAGCGCAGCAGGACAGTCATGCGACTGGACAGATAAAAAGTATTTAGAGCCATTAGTAGAGTATTTGAGAGGAGAAGAAGGAATGTGAGCTCTCTTTTCCGTGCAGAGATTGAGAGGAAGAAAGCAGGAGGATACTATATACTAACACTAGTGAGGAGGATTTTATATTATGGAATGGATTGAAAGGCTAAATGACGCTATCGGCTATATTGAGGAAAACCTGGCAGATGAGATTGATTATGAGCGGCTTGGGCGGATCGCCTGCTGCTCCTCTTATCACTTTCAGAGGATGTTTGCTTATATGGCGGGGGTCTCTTTGTCTGAATATATCCGTCGAAGGAGGATGTCGCTTGCAGCCGTAGACTTACAGAGCAAAGGTATAAAGATTATTGATGTGGCAGAGAAATACGGATATCATTCTCCCACTGCATTTAACAGAGCATTCCAGTCCGTCCATGGGATAGCCCCATCTGTTGTAAAGAATGAGGGCGTATCTGTAAAATCCTTTCCGCCTATTACATTTAAGGTCACAGTTAAAGGAGGAGAAGAAATGAATTATCGGATCGAGACAAAAGACGCTTTCCGTATTGTAGGCGTATCTGTACCACTGCACAAGGATATTGAGGAAAATTTTACAGTTATCCCGCCTAAGTGGCAGGAAATATCCATGAACGGGACGCTGCAGAGGCTGGTCGGCATGATGGACACGCCGCCTATGGGGGTGCTCGGTGTCAGCACTTGTAACGATACAGAGCCATGGAGGTATTACATTGCGGTGTCTTCTTCACAGATGCAGGATGATCTGGAAGAGTATATTGTGCCTGCTGCTACATGGGCAGTATTCCCGGGGGAGGGCACGAACCAGTCTATCCAGGAGCTGGAGCGGCGCATTGTAACAGAATGGCTGCCGACGTCGGGATACGAGTATGGTAACGCTCCCGATGTTGAAGTCTATTTAAATCCTGACCCGAACAATGCAAAATATGAGGTGTGGATACCTGTAGTAAAAAAATAGGCGCTGCGATTGTGTAAGATTTTAAGGATTTATTTTCCCTTTCTTCCATGAATTTTAAGAAATTTATTATATAATCTCCTAAAATGGGAGGTGGGAAGATATGAAAAAGGAAAAAAACATTACGATCGTATTATTTATTGTCTACTTGATTGTGCTGACGTGGATCATTTTATTTAAAATGCAGTTCTCATTTTCAGATCTAAGCCGTATACGGCACATAAATCTTATTCCGTTCGGCGAGTCAGTTATTGTAAATGGCAAGATTGATCTTGATGAGATTATAAATAATTGTATTGTCTTTATTCCAGTAGGAGCGTATATCAGTCTGCTTATGCCGGGCGGGCCTTTCCTGGGAAAGCTCTGCCCGGCCTTTGGGATCAGCCTTGGGTACGAGGCGCTTCAATTTGCCTTCGCCATAGGGGCGAGCGATATAACTGATTTGATTACCAACACGGCAGGAGGCATAGTGGGGATCGTGCTTGTATCTTTGCTTTCTAAGGCGTTTAAAGATAAGACGCACAAAATATTGAACAGAGCGGCCATTGTATGTACGGTTTTAGTGACTGTCTTTTTTGGATCGCTTGTTGCTTTTAATATGTAATAAGCTTACCCTCAGTGCCCCCTTGCACACTGAGGGTAGTCATGTGCTTTATCATATAATTGTTGGATTTCGGCAGGAAGCTTGTCGGGCATCATCTTGTTGATCTTATCTTCGCTTCCGTCAGCGAGGGCTTTTTCGTAATACCAGCATTTGAACTTTAGCATGGCAAGCGTTTTTTCAAGAGCATTTATCTTTTCCTCAACGGCTGCTCTGCGGATCTCAAAAAGCTCTTTTCTGTTTGCATAGGTTGAGCTTCCTTCCGATACCCATTTAAAAAACTGTTTTATATCCTTAATTTCAAGCCCAGATTTTTTCAGGCATTCGATAACCCGGATTGCTTCAAGCTCTGCATCACTGAATTGCCTGATATTTCCCTTGCGTTCCAGATGTGGAAAGAGCCCTTCTTTGTCATAGTATCTTAATGTTGAAATGGGAAGGCGGAACATCTCTGCTACTTGTCCTATCGTGTACATAAATCCTCCTTTTAAAATTTAAAAAAATAGATATTGACCTAAAGTCAGGTTTAGGTGATACAATACGATTATTATAAGGCTATTTGCTTTTAATTACAAGAAAAGAATAGGAAGATGGAGGTATTATTTATGATGAAAACAGAAGAGCTTAAGCTGGCGGCGGAATGGGATAAGACATTTCCTAAGAGCGACAAAGTGGAGCACAAAAAGGTTACATTTGCCAACAAATATGGTATCACGCTGGCAGCAGATATGTATATGCCAGGAAATGCAGATGCCAAATTACCGGCGATCGCAGTCAGCGGGCCGTTCGGCGCTGTAAAAGAGCAGTGTTCCGGGCTTTATGCACAGACAATGGCCGAGCGGGGATATCTCACGCTTGCGTTTGATCCATCTTTTACAGGAGAAAGTGGCGGAATGCCGAGATATATGGCGTCTCCAGATATCAATACGGAAGATTTTATGGCTGCCGTGGACTTTCTTTCTGTACAGGATGATGTGGATGCTGACAGAATTGGCATTATTGGTATCTGTGGGTGGGGCGGTATGGCGCTGAATACAGCTGCGCTTGACACAAGAGTTAAGGCGACGGTCGTTTCTACGATGTATGATATGGCCAGAGTAAACGCAAATGGCTACTTTGACTCCGAAAATAGCGAGGAATCCCGATATCAGAAGAAGCAGGCGCTGAATACGCTTCGTACAGAAGAGTATAAAAAGGGAGAGTATTCACGGGCGGGCGGATGCTTGCCACTGCCGGTCCCTGAGGATGTTCCTTTTTATGTAAAAGATTACAGTGAATACTATAAAGGAAGATGCTACCATGCAAGAAGCCTTAATTCCAATGACGGATGGAACAGCATCGGATGCCAGTCTTTCATGAACCAGCCTATCTTAAGATACAGTAACGAAATAAGAAGCGCTGTACTTATCATGCACGGGGAAGAGGCACATAGCTTTTATTTTGGGAAAGATGCTTATAATGCAATGACGCAGGATAGCAAATATACAGAAAATAAGGAAATGATGGTAATTCCCGGAGCAGTCCATACGGATCTTTATGATAATCTGGATGTAATTCCTTTTGATAAAATGGACGATTTTTTCAAGCGGAATATGTGACGGAAATGAAGCCGGGAGATATTCTATTACTATTCTAGTCGGCGTTAGGCGCTACAATATATCTATATAGAATCATGCCTTTTATTAAACTGCTAACAAAGAATAATGTTGACGAAATAACTACTGTTATAAAAACATCAGGGACAAATGACCTTGCCACCCATAACGGCGTTTCAAAGAATGTCGGAACAAGCAATACAATAAAAGCCGTTAAAAGCAAATCGAGCAATATGGGAAATAACGCTATCATAGGTTTTTTCCCTTGCTTTATTCTTTGGATATATTTGGGGAGCAGACATAATGATAAAATTGCTGTTGCTAATATAGCCATCATAATTAAGTCAATCTGAATATGGCTCATTAAATACGCATTACCTGCAATCTCATTCGGCGGATTATCTAAAAGCATAAGGACCATGCCCCATCCCAAGCTATCCATCATGTTGTTAGTTACAAAATAATCGTTTACATTTGATACGATGGCGATGGCTATATCTTTTTCGGGAAGAATAAAAATACAGGAGGTTCCTGTTTCAACCAGGCCGCTATGACGCAGCACAGGTTCAGAAAGCGGCTCTCTTACAGTAGCCCAGCCGTACCCATACCAGAAAGGGATATCGCCATCAACATAAACTGTATCTCCATAAAACATTGTATCTATGCTTTGCTTCGAAATAATTCCATTTCCACCGTTCAGATACATCTGTAAATATTTTCCTAAATCATTCGTTGATGCAGAAATGTATCCCGCTGGTACAGTAATCCAGGAATTTTCGGACAAAGGATATTTATGCCTACTTTTAATATGAGCTCCCCAGTAATTTGTATAACCGTCAATCAATCCATTCTTTTTACTTTCGTCAAGGGTTGCAGCCGTATGTGAAAGCTGAAGCGGATAAAATACATTTTCAGCTATATAGTCGTTGTATGATTGTCCACTGACTGCTTCGATGATCTCACCAAGCAGAGAGTAGTTTACATTCGCATAAATATGAATTCCCTGCTCATTGATAATTTTATAATCTCCAAGGGTCTGATATTCGCCTAAGCCGCTTGTATGATTCAGCAATTGACTGACAGTGATTTTTCCTCCATCGGTTGCATCGGGCAAATAAGTCGATATATTGGCGCTTAAGTCAATTTTCTTCTGTTCGGCTAACTGCATAATACAGACCGCCGTAAATGACTTACTGACCGAACCGAGAAGGAATGGTGTGTCAGAATTTTCACAATCGCCATAGCTTTCAGAGAATAGCACCTTGTTTTTATCTACAATGATTACAGACAACGAAGGAATGTGGGCATTTTTTACGCATGTTTGTAAGTAGGTATCTATATCGCTGTAAGTATTTGTCTCTTCTTTAGCTTCGGATTTGGCATAAGCTAATTGTGTATTACAGAGGATATTCTGTAAGCATACAGCAAATAAAATTGTAATACATGCAAGTGATATTTTTCTATTCATAATTTTTTAGACATGTGCTTTATCATATAATTTTTGGATTCCAGCAGGAAGCTTGTCGGGCATCATCATAGTCATTATAAGGCTATTTGCTTTTAGTTACAAGATTGCTTTTATAAAAATAGAGGTAGGCACATATGACAGATAGTGTTAGTATATAAGTGTGGGCGGGGATCGCGCTGAAGACCGCAGAGCGATTTCTGAATACACAGAAGGAAGGAGCAAGGAGCCATAGGTAAAGAAAAAATGTCTAATATGATTCGGATAATATTTATGTTGCTATTGTGCTTATGTTTATCCGGCTGCCATGAAAAAAAGACGGATATGGCGCTGCGATCGGAAGACAAAAATGGCATAGAAAGTATTATAAATAGTACTTTTGAAGAGAGCAACAATCCTATAGAAGAATCGGAGCAATTGGATGATGTCCAAGTAAGCAATGGATATCTGGTCGCAATAGATGCCGGGCATCAGGCGAAGGGCAGCGCTGAGAAAGAGCCGATAGGGCCGGGGGCAGATGAGATGAAGGCGAAAGTGAGCTCGGGGACAAATGGCGGGACAAGCGGACTGGCAGAGTATGAGCTCAATCTACAGCTGGCGCTCAAGCTTCAGGCGGAGCTGGAAAGCAGGGGCTACGAAGTGATAATGACAAGGACAGATAATGATGTGGATATTAGCAATGCAGAACGCGCTGCTATTGCGAATGAAGCAAATGCCGATGCATTTATCCGGATCCATGCGAACGGGTCAGAAGATCCATCAGTGAATGGCGCGATGACGATATGTCAGACACCTTCAAATCCATATAATGGGGAATTGTACTCCAGGAGCCAAAGCCTTTCATCATTGGTTCTTGATGAGCTTGTGTCATCAGCTGGATGCAGGAAAGAGTATGTCTGGGAAACGGACACCATGAGCGGGATAAATTGGTGCCAGGTCCCTGTGACGATTGTTGAAGCCGGGTATATGTCTAATCCGGAGGAGGACGCCAGGCTTGCTACAGAGGAGTATCAGTATAAGATAATAACTGGCATTGCAAATGGGATTGACAGATTTTTAATGATCTGATCCCCGAAAGCTTGCTTCGTTGACCTTGAAAGGCCCACATGCTACAATAGGCATATACGTCAGAGAAGGGAGCGAGAGGGATTATGGAGATTGATAAAATATGGGCTGTTTACTTCAGCCCTACCGGCGGCACGAAAAAAATCGTCCGCATGATAGCGGAGCAGATTGGAGAGAGCCTCCAGAAAGAGATATATGAGGTAGACTATACGAGACGGGAGCAGCGAGAAAAGGGCTGTTGCTTTGGACAGAATGACCTGGCCATCTTCGGCGTTCCCGTATATGCAGGCAGAGTCCCCAATAAGATCTTGCCGGATATTGAAAAAGGAGTCCGTGGGGACCGTACTGTATGCATTCCAGTTACAGCTTACGGGAACCGCAGCTTCGACGACGCTCTGATGGAGCTGAAGCTTGTATTGGAAAAACAGGGGTTCCGTTCGCTGGCAGCGGCGGCGGTGGCGTGCAGGCACGCGTTTTCTGCCTCTCTCGCCGCAGGCAGGCCAGATGAGGATGACAGAAAAGAGATTCTTGCGTTTGCGAAGAGCGCGGCTCAGAGGCTGAAGGAGGATGTCTCGCCCCGTCCTTTCGACGTGGCGGGGAATGACCCGGTGGGAAGCTACTACGTCCCGCTTAAGGAGGATGGGACGCCGGCGAGATTTTTGAAAGCGAAGCCTGTCACGGACAGAAGCAAATGTAACGATTGCGGAATCTGTGCGCGCGTATGCCCGATGGGCAGCATTGACGCGACGGATTTTTCCCTTGTGCCCGGCATCTGCATCAAATGCCAGGCGTGCATTAAAAATTGCCCGACAGATGCGAAAACTTTTACAGATGAGCAGTTTTTATCCCATGTAAAAATGCTGGAAGAAAATTATAGCCGCCGGGCAGAGAACTGCTTTTTCTATAGCGGTTTTTAATATTGTAAAAACACCCTCAGTGTACAAGGGTATGATCGAGGAGGGATCTCTATGGACTATGAAGGGCAGATATGCCGCGCGCCGATGGAGCGCGCGTCTTTCATGCTTCCGGTGGCGGTGGGGTGCTCTTACAACCGATGCCGTTTCTGCATGTTGTTCAAACATCTCAAATACAGGGAGCTGCCTGTAGAGCAGGTGGAGGAGGAGCTAAAGCGCGTGAAAGGCGTCGGAGGGAGCCCGAAGAAGATCTTCCTCGGGGACGGGAATGCGTTCGGGCTTAAGACAGAGAGGCTCCTTGAGATACTGGGGCTGGTTCGGAGATATTTTCCTGATTTCCAGGAGGCGAATATGGACGCCACTGTCACGAATATCCGAATGAAGAGCGACGAGGAGCTGCTGCGGCTCTCGGAGGCGGGAGTGCGGCATCTGTACTTAGGGATCGAGTGCGGGCTTGACGATGTGCTCTTGGCCATGGACAAAGATCACAGCCTTCAGGAAGTGTACGAGGCTATCGAAAGGATCCAGGCGGCCGGCATGATCTATGACGCGCATATGATGACGGGCATCGCAGGAAAGGGCAGAGGGATGGAGAATGCGGAGCGCATGGCAGAGTTCTATAATCGGACGAGGCCGGGGCGGATCATTAATTTCTCGCTGTTCATCCACAGGGAGTCGCCGCTCTATGAAGATATAGCGGCCGGGAAGTTCGTCCCTGCCAATGAGCTGGAGAATCTGGAAGAGGAGAGGCGGCTTCTCTCTATCCTTAAAGGATGGGATCTGGAATACGACGGCTTTCATGACTTCATCGCGTACAGAGTCAGAGGGAAGCTCCCGAAAGACAGGCAGAAGATGCTGGCGTCCCTTGACGGCTGTATCAGGGAATATGGACGTCAGGAAGAGATCGTCGCCTATGTGCAGGATATTAAGGGCAGCCCTGCATGGATCCCCCCGATAGGGGAAATTGTGGGAGAAGTGCTTGACAAGAGAAGAAGATATTGGTATGATTAAAAACAGAACGCACTCTGTTTTTTGAAAATAACGCAGAAGAGAGGTGCAATATGCAGAGAGTTTATTCATTGATCGTTAATAATGATCCTGGTGTCTTAAGCCGTATATCCGGCCTGTTCAGCAGGAGGGGCTACAGTATCGACAGCATTACCGCGGGGGTGACGGCAGATCCGAGATTTACGCGGATCATCATCGTGGCCAGCGGGGACGACCTGATCCTGGAGCAGATTGAGAAGCAGGTGAGGAAGCTGGAGAACGTGATCGAGATCAAGGTATTAGATCCGGCGGAGTCTGTCTACCGTGAGCTTATTATGGTGAAGATCCGCGCAAATGCGTCGGAGCGGGCCGAGATCATATCTGTGGCAGATATTTTCCGTGCGAAGATCGTAGATGTGGAGAAGGAGTCTCTGATGGTGGAGCTTACGGGAACGCAGTCTAAGCTGGAAGCGTTCATCAACCTTCTTGAAGGCTACGAGATACTGGAGCTTGCGAGGACGGGGATCACAGGGCTTTCCAGAGGGATCAAGGACGTCACTTACATTGATTAGGAAAAATATGGTAAAGATTTAATTTACATATAAAGGAGGAGCTTAGAAATGGCAAAAATTTATTATCAGGAAGATTGTAACTTATCTTTGCTGGAAGGAAAGACGATCGCGGTCATCGGGTATGGGAGCCAGGGGCACGCGCACGCCCTGAACGCAAAGGAGTCAGGCTGTCATGTGATCATCGGCCTCTATGAGGGAAGCAAGTCATGGGCGAAAGCAGAGGCGCAGGGATTTGAAGTCTATACGGCGGCGGAGGCTGCGAAGAAGGCGGATATCATCATGATCCTGATCAACGATGAGCTGCAGGCAAATATGTACAAAAACGATATCGAGCCGAACCTTGAGGAAGGCAATATGCTGATGTTCGCCCATGGCTTCGCGATCCATTTTGGGCAGATCGTGGCTCCAAAGGGTGTAGATGTCACGATGATCGCGCCGAAAGGCCCGGGGCATACAGTAAGAAGCGAATACCAGGCAGGAAAAGGCGTTCCTTGCCTTGTGGCAGTAGAGCAGGATGCTTCCGGTAAAGCCCTTGACATGGCGCTCGCATACGCTCTCGCCATCGGCGGCGCAAGAGCCGGAGTCCTTGAGACGGATTTCCGCACGGAGACAGAGACAGACTTGTTCGGCGAGCAGGCAGTGCTCTGCGGCGGTGTCTGCGCGCTTATGCAGGCAGGCTTCGAGACTCTTGTCGAGGCAGGGTACGATCCGAGGAACGCATATTTTGAATGCATCCATGAGATGAAGCTGATCGTAGACTTGATCTATCAGTCAGGGTTCGCAGGAATGAGATATTCCATATCCAACACGGCAGAGTACGGCGATTACATCACGGGCTCTAAGATCATTACAGAAGATACGAAGAAGGCTATGAAGAAGATATTGTCCGACATTCAGGACGGTACGTTCGCAAAAGACTGGCTTACAGAGAACAAAGTGGGCGCGCCTCACTTCCGCGCTATGAGAAGGAACGCAGCGGAGCACGAGTGCGAGAAGATCGGCGAGGAGCTTCGCAAGCTTTACAGCTGGAGCGATGAAGATAAGCTGGTAAATAACTAAGAGGACGGCTGCCCTTGTAAACGGAGGGTATGGACATAAAAAAACAACCACATGACGGTATGGTTGTTTTTTTATGTTCCTGATTCTTCTATTAAGCAATTGCGTTGACAGCTTTTGCCAGGCGGGAGATCTTTCTTGAGCATGTGTTCTTGTGATATACGCCTTTGCTCCCTGCCTTATTGATCTCGACGATCGCAACTTTCAATGCGTCTGCAGCGGCAGCGGCATCTTTGTTGGCGACGGCTGTCTCGACTTTCTTCACGCAAGTCTTCACTTTGGATTTGATTGCCTTATTTCTGGCAGCTTTTGTCTCGTTTACTAAAATCCTTTTTTTAGCAGATTTGATGTTAGCCAATTTGTCCACCTCCGATATTCCATATTTCGACTTCTCTTCTCGATTCCTGCATCGTTAGAGCCGGACACGGACGTTCTAACGAAACATACGAATTCATTTTATTCCAAGCGCTTCGTTCTGTCAATACATATTTCCCGAAATATTGCAAAAACTATTGGGTGTTTAGAATCATTTACATGTGAGGGAGAGAGAAAATGATTGAAAAGTATAGTATCAGGACAGACCTTGCCTTAGAGCAGAAGGAGCGTTTTGAATCGGATCAGGTAGAGGTACAGGGGGTCGTGCTGGAGGAAGAGGTCGATGAGGAGAGGGAGATCAAGATCACTACGGTAAAGATTGAGACAGAGAACGGCGCGAAAGCTATGGGCAAGCCGGTAGGGACGTATATTACGGTGGAAGCGCCCAATATGGCAGTGCCGGACGAGGAGTACCACAGGGAGGTATCGGTAGAGCTGATGAAATTCCTCTCCCGGCTTATGAAAGAGGAGAAGAAAGACTGTTCTGTGCTGGTGGTGGGGCTTGGCAACCGCAAAGTCACGCCGGACGCGCTGGGGCCGTATGTAGTGGACAATCTGAATATCACGAGGCATATCGTGCGGGAATATGGAAAGTATGCTATGGGAGAGGATGAAGTGGATCTTGTGAGCGCCATCGCCCCTGGGGTCATGGGGCAGACGGGCATGGAGACAGTGGAGATCATACGGGGAGTAGTGAATGAGACGAAGCCGGACGTCATCATTGCCATCGACGCGCTGGCGGCCAGAAGCTCAAAGAGGCTGAACCGGACGATACAGATCGCGGACACGGGCATCAATCCGGGATCCGGGGTGGGGAACCACAGGAATGCGATCACGGAGGAGACGGTAGGAGTCCCGGTATTGGCTATCGGAGTCCCTACCGTCGTCGACGCGGCCACGATCGTAAACGACACGATGGAGAATTTTCTTGCGGCTCTTGAAGAATCGGAGACTCTGAAAGGTGTGGGGGTCGTGCTGCAGGGCTATAGCGCCACGGAGAAGTACGAGCTGGTGAAGGAATTGATCTCTCCTCATTTGAACGGGCTTTTCGTGACGCCCAAAGACATTGACGAGACGGTGAAGCGCATCAGCTATACTGTATCAGAGGCGCTTAATCTTCTGTTTTCGAAAAGGACATGCACATAATGCAAAGGCTGCCGTCATATAGTGTTAAGACGAAAGCTATGACGGAGTGGATAGTTTGGAAAAGAGGAAGAGGCTCAGCACGATACTGATGTTAGCTACAATGGGCGTGCTTCTCATATATGGACTGGTAAGCTGGAAAGAGGGGGCTGACAGTGAGGCGCTTAGGCGTTTTACGTCGAGCCCCAATAAAATGCTTTTGGATCATGTGGAAAAGGCTTATTTCCCAGGGTTTTCCTACGCGGCGAAGAACAGGCGGTTCTCAGCGGGAGAGTGGGTGGCGGAGCAGGCTATGCATATGATCCCTCTGGGCTCATATGTGGCGGAAAAGGAGGACACAGGCACAGACATTGAGGACAAAGAGACGTATGAGATGATACTGGCAAAACAGGCGGCAGATGAGAATGCGGTGGATGAGAACGGGAACCTTATCGGCGGCGAGGAGGAACAGGAGGCAGTGGAGACTTCGGGAGCCAGCATTGACACATCTCTGGAGAAGCTTAAGAATTATGAGTATCTTCTGGGGAATTTCTACACAGTGGACAGCACGACTATGACGAGCCCGGAAGAGCTGGATGCGGAAGCGCTCCTCGCAAAAGATATGAAGATCGATACAAGTACGAAGGAGCCGAAAGTGCTCATCTATCACACGCACTCGCAGGAAGGGTTCGTAGATTCTGTGGAAGGGGATGACAGCACTACGATCATGGGGATGGGGACGTACCTTACGGAGCTTCTGAATGAAAGAGGGATCCCCACCATCCATCACGAGGGGGTGTACGACCTGATAGACGGGAATCTGGACAGGAGCAAGGCTTACGATCTGGCGGAGCCCCAGGTGCGGAAGATACTGGAGGACAATCCGAGCATCGAGGTGCTGATCGATCTGCACAGGGACGGTGTGGCGGAAGGGACGCATCTTGTGACAGAGGCGAACGGAAAGCAGACGGCGCAGATCATGTTCTTTAACGGCTTAAGCCGTACGAAGGCCAATGGAGACATCGCGTACCTTTATAATCCATATATCCAGGATAATCTTGCATTCTCTCTGCAGATGCAGCTTAAGGCGATGGAGCTGCATCCTGGCTTTACGAGACATATTTATCTAAGGGGATATTGCTATAATATGAATATACTGCCTAAGACGCTTCTTGTGGAAGCGGGAGCCCAGACGAACACGGTAGAAGAGATGAGGAATGCGATGGAGCTTCTGGCGGAGACACTAGATAATGTACTGACTCCATAAAAGATATTTGATTTACCCTATATTTTGTGCTAATATAGTTGCAGTATGGGGAAGTGTGCCTGTGAGCCGGAAGGTGCAGGCATACGCGGAAGGGAAGAGAGCATGGCAAAGAAGAATACATATGATGCGGAGAGCATTTCTATATTAGAAGGACTGGAAGCGGTACGCAAAAGGCCGGGCATGTATATCGGGAGCGTCTCCACGAAGGGGCTGAACCATCTGATATTTGAGATCGTGGACAATGCGGTGGATGAGCATCTGGCAGGATTCTGCAGTGAGATCCGCGTGACGCTGGAGAGGGACGGCTCGGCCACCATATCCGACAATGGGCGCGGCGTTCCGGTGGACATGCATGCAAAAGGGGTCTCTGCGGAGCGTATCGTCTATACGACGTTACATGCAGGCGGTAAATTTGACGGCTCTGCCTACAAGACGAGCGGGGGGCTCCACGGCGTGGGCTCTTCGGTCGTGAACGCGCTGTCTGTCTACATGGATGTGGAAGTCAGCCGCGACGGCTACGTCCACCATGACCGATATGAGCGGGGCGTCCCGGTGGTGGAGCTCGAAGACGGGCTTCTCCCGAAGATCGGGAAGACGAGGAAGACTGGTACGAAGATAAATTTCCTGCCGGACGACACGATATTTGAGAAGACGAAGTTCCGTGCGGAGGAAGTAAAGAGCCGTATGCATGAGACGACATACCTGAACCCCAAGCTGACGATCGTATTCGAAGATCTACGGGGAGATGAGAAGGAGAGAATCGTCTACCATGAGCCGGACGGGATCCTGGGATTTATAAGAGAGCTGAACGCTAATAAGGAGGCAGTCCATGAGCCGGTCTATTTCAAAGGAGAAGAAGGCGGCATCGAGGTGGAGGCGGCGTTCCAGTATGTGAATGAATTCCATGAAAATGTGCTGGGGTTCTGCAACAATATTTATAACAGCGAAGGCGGGACTCATCTGACCGGCTTTAAGACTACATTCACAACGATCATCAACCAGTATGCGAGGGAGCTGGGGATCTTAAAGGAGAAGGACGCTAATTTTACAGGGGCGGACGTGCGGAACGGCATGACGGCCATTGTCTCGGTCAAGCATCCCGACCCGCGGTTCGAGGGGCAGACGAAGACGAAGCTGGACAACCCGGACGCGGCGAAGGCGGCCGGAAAAGTGGCGAGCGATGAGATCGTACGGTATTTTGACCGGAACCTGGAGAACTTAAAGAGCGTCATCGGCTGTGCCGAGAAAGCGGCGAAGATACGAAAGACTGAGGAGAAGGCGAAGACGAATCTTCTGACAAAGCAGAAATATTCTTTTGACAGTAACGGGAAGCTGGCTAACTGCGAGAGCCGCGATGCAGAGAAATGTGAGATATTCATTGTGGAGGGCGACTCTGCCGGAGGATCTGCGAAGACGGCCCGGGATCGGATGTACCAGGCCATCCTGCCGATCCGGGGGAAGATACTGAATGTGGAGAAGGCCAGTATCGACAAAGTGCTTGCCAACGCGGAGATCAAGACGATGATCAATGCGTTTGGCTGCGGGTTTTCGGAAGGATATGGGAATGACTTTGATATTACGAAGCTTCGGTATGGTAAGATCATCATTATGGCGGATGCGGATGTGGACGGCGCCCACATCTCGACGCTGCTTCTGACGTTATTCTACCGATTCATGCGGGATCTGATCGACGAGGGGCATGTGTATATCGCCATGCCGCCGCTTTATAAAGTCATGCCGAAAAAGGGGGAGGAAGAGTACCTTTATGACGACAAGGCGCTGGCCGTATACAGGAAGACCCACGACGGGCCTTTTACGCTCCAGAGATATAAAGGGCTGGGGGAGATGGACGCGGATCAGCTCTGGGAGACGACCCTCGACCCGAAGAGGAGGCTTTTAAAGCGGGTGGAGATCGAGGACGCGCGGATGGCGTCCAGCGTCACTGAGATGCTTATGGGGACGGAAGTGCCCCCAAGAAGGACGTTTATCTACGAGAATGCAAAAGAAGCAGAGCTAGATGTGTAAGGAGAAGAAGAAATGCAGGAATCACAGCAGATAATCAGAACTGAATATTCAGAAGTGATGAAGAAGTCCTATATTGATTACGCTATGAGCGTAATCGTCGCAAGGGCGCTGCCGGACGTGCGCGACGGCTTAAAGCCGGTGCAGAGGAGGACCCTCTATGATATGCATGAATTAGGCATACGTTGGGACAGGCCGTATCGGAAATGTGCCCGTATCGTGGGAGATACGATGGGCAAATACCATCCCCACGGGGACAGCTCCATCTATGAGGCTCTGGTCGTTATGGCGCAGGAGTTCAAAAAAGGCATGGTCCTGGTGGATGGCCACGGGAACTTCGGATCCATTGAAGGCGACGGGGCGGCCGCTATGCGCTACACGGAAGCACGTCTTGCCAAAATTACGCAAGAAGCATACCTGGCGGATCTGGACAAAGATATTGTGAATTTCCTGCCCAATTTTGACGAGACAGAGAAGGAGCCGGAAGTGCTCCCAGTGCGGGTCCCCAACCTCCTTGTGAACGGAGCGGAAGGCATCGCGGTGGGGATGGCTACGAGCATCCCACCCCACAATCTGGGCGAAGTCATCGACGCGGTGAAAGCTTATATGAAGAATGACGATATAAGCACGAAACAGCTGATGCGCTATGTGAAAGGGCCGGATTTCCCTACGGGGGGCATCGTGGTCAATAAAGACGATCTTTTTTCCATTTATGAGACGGGGACAGGGAAGATAAAAGTACGCGGGAAAGTGGAAGTGGAGGAGATAAAAGGCGGCAAGAAGCGACTCATCATCTCTGAGATCCCGTATACGATGATCGGAGCGGGGATTGGGAAGTTCTTAAATGATGTGTGCGCGCTTGTAGAATCCAAGAAGACGTCGGACATTGTAGATATCTCCAATCAGTCTTCCAAAGAGGGCATCCGTATCGTCATCGATCTTAAAAAAGGCGCGGACACGGAGAATCTTACGAACATGCTCTATAAGAAGACGAGGCTTGAAGATACGTTCGGCGTCAATATGCTGGCGGTCGCGGACGGAAGGCCGGAGACGATGGGGCTTAAGAAGATCATCGAGCATCATGTGGATTTCCAGTTCGAGCTGGCGACGCGCAAATATAAGACGCTCCTTGCCAAAGAGCAGGACAGGAAGGAGATCCAGGAAGGGCTTATAAAGGCATGCGACGTTATCGACCTGATCATCGAGATCCTGCGGGGGAGCCAGTCTTTGAAGGACGCAAAAGAGTGCCTGACAAAAGGCGTGACAGAGAATATTAAGTTCAAATCATCCATATCCAGGAAGATGGCGGCTATGCTCCGGTTCACGCAGCGCCAGGCCACAGCCATTCTGGAGATGAGGCTTTACAAATTGATCGGCCTTGAGATCGAGGCGCTGATGGAAGAGCATGAGGAGACGCTTAGGAATATCGCGAAATACGAGGATATCCTTAATAACTATGGCTCCATGTCCGATGTAATCATTGAAGATCTCGAGAGGCTTAAGAAAGAATATGCGAGAAAGCGGCGCACGGCCATCGAGAATGCGGAGGAGGCCGTGTATGAGGAGAAAAAGATCGAGGAGCAGGAAGTCGTGTTCCTTATGGACCGCTTCGGCTATGCAAAAACGATAGATCCCGCCGCCTATGAGCGGAATAAAGGAGCGGCCGACGGGGAGAATAAGTACATTGTAAATTGTATGAATACGGGGCGTATATGCGTCTTTACGGCGGATGGGAAGATGCACCAGATCAAAGTACAGGATCTTCCCTTCGGGAAATTCCGCGATAAAGGCGTCCCTATTGATAATGTGAGCAATTATGACAGCGCGCAGGAGAGCATTGTGTACTTGTGCGATGCAGAGCAGCTGCGATATGCAAAGTTCCTGTTCGCCACGAAGCAGGGAATGATAAAGAAGGTGGAAGGGAGCGAATTCCAGGTGACGAAGCGCACCATCGCCGCTACGAAGCTGCAGGACGGCGATGAAGTAATAAGCGTGCAGATCATTAACGACAACAGACAGGTCGTCCTGCAGACAATGGAAGGCTACTTCCTTAAGTTCCCGGCGGAAGAAGTACCGGAGAAGAAGAAAGGGGCGATCGGAGTGCGGGGCATCCGGCTTAAGAAGAAAGATGAGCTGGAGAACGTCTACCTGTTCGAGGAAGGTACAGAGGTGAGAGCGCTGTGCAATGAAAAAGAAGTGGCGCTGAACCGCCTGAAAGCCGGAAAGAGGGACGGCACGGGGACGAAAGCCAGAGGGCAGTGAGCCTCCGGGGCAAAAGGAGCAGTTTGGAATAATTTGGATATTGGAGGGAAAAAATGGTTATAACAAGAGAAACAGCAGAATATGTGGCCGGGCTGTCCAGGCTTAAGATCGCGGAAGACGAGATAGGGCCGGTCTGCCAGGAGCTCAGCTCGATACTTAGCTATATGGACGAGATAAACGCTTCCATTGATACGGACATGGACGACGTTCCGGCGAAAGGGCTGTCCAATGTAATGCGCCAGGATGTGGCAGAGGCGTCGATGGACAGAGGGCATCTACTTGAAAATGTACCGGAGCATACGGAGGAGACGCCGATTGTTCCAAAGACTGTAGATTGAGGTGAAGAGATATGAATATAGAGAATGTGACTGCCGTCGCGCTGGGGGAGAAGCTAAGAAGCCGGAAGATGTCTGTCCGGGAAGCGGTCGAAGGCGTATATAAAAGCTATATGGAGCTGGACAGAGAGCTGAACGCTTACAGTTATTTTAATATAGAAGAAATGAGGGCTGACGCGGACAGAGCCCAGAAAATGATCGACAGCGGGGAGGCGCCTTCTATCCTGACGGGCGTGCCGATCGGCGTGAAAGATAATATATGTACGAAGGGGGCGCCGACGACATGCGCCTCGAAGATGTTAAGAGATTTCCGGCCTCCTTTTGACGCCACGGTAGTAAAGCAATTAAAACATGCCGGTATGGTGGCCGCAGGGAAGACGAATATGGACGAATTCGCCATGGGCTCCACATCAGAGACTTCGTGCTATGGCATGGTCCGAAACCCATGGGGAACAGAGCATGTCCCCGGCGGATCTTCCGGTGGGTCGGCGGCCGCAGTCTCGGCGGGCGAAGCTATCTGTGCGCTTGGATCTGATACCGGCGGCAGCATCCGCCAGCCGGCCTCTTTTTGTGGAGTGACGGGATTTAAGCCCACTTATGGGGCCGTGTCCCGGTATGGACTGATCGCATATGCGTCATCCTTTGACCAGATCGGCCCCATTGCGCGGGACGTGCGCGACTGCGCCGCTATTATGGATGTGATCTCCGGCCAGGATGGGATGGATTCTACATCCTTGTTCTGCACGCAGGGAGAATCGTTCTACGATTCCCTGACAGGAGACATAAAAGGCACAGTCATCGGGCTGCCGGAAGAGTGCTTTGACGACGGCGTCGACAAGGCGGTGAAAGAAAATGTTGAAAAGATGGTAAAGACGCTTGAGGGGATGGGGGCGAGGATCGATCCGATCCGCCTGCCTTTTATCCGATATGCAGTACCGACTTATTATATTATCGCGACCGCGGAAGCGTCGTCGAACCTTTCCCGTTTTGACGGGATCAAGTACGGGTACCGCGCCGGCGCATGCGCCACGGTGGACGAGCTTATGATACGGTCAAGGAGCGAAGGGTTTGGCTCTGAAGTGAGGAAGAGGATCCTCCTTGGGACGTTCGTCCTGTCCTCCGGCTATTACGACGCTTATTATAATAAAGCATTGAAAATGAGGCGGCTGATCGTGGAAGGCTTTGAAAGGGCTTTTTCCGAGTGTGATGCGATCGTCTGCCCGACAGCTCCTATGACGGCTCCAAAGGCAGGGAGCTTTCTAACAGACAGCATGAAAATGTATCTGTCCGATATCTTTACTGTATCTGTAAATCTTGCCGGCCTGCCGGGCCTGTCTGTGCCCTGCGGATTTGATGAGGCCGGCTTGCCGATAGGCGCGCAGATCATCGGGGCGGCCGGAGCAGATAAGGCTGTCTTAAATATCGGCCATGCATTCCAGATGGCCACCGACTATCATGAACAGAGACCGGGAGGGGTACAATGAATACAGAATGGGAAGTAGTGATCGGCCTGGAAGTCCATGTCGAATTAGCAACAAAATCTAAGATCTTCTGCGCTTGCACGACAGAGTTCGGCGGCGCTCCCAATACCCACTGCTGTCCGGTATGCATGGGGATGCCGGGGACTTTGCCGGTACTTAACAGACAAGTGCTTGCTTATGCCGTTATGGCCGGCCTTGCGCTGAACTGTACAATAGAAAATGAAACGAGGTTTGACAGGAAGAATTATTTTTATCCAGATCTTCCGAAGGCTTATCAGATCTCCCAGCTGTACCGGCCTATCGCCCACGACGGCTATGTGGACGTCCATGTGGGAGGCAGGGAGAAACGGATCAGGATCCATGAGATGCATATGGAAGAAGATGCCGGAAAGCTGATCCATTCAGAGTATGGCAATGAGACTTATCCAGATTACAATCGCTGCGGGGTCCCGCTTCTGGAGATCGTCTCAGAGCCTGATTTTGGGAGCGCCGAAGAAGTTTCCGCGTATCTGGAGAAGATCCGGTCGCTTTTTACTTACATGGGGATCTCCGACTGTAAGATGCAGGAAGGCTCTATGAGGGCCGACGTGAACCTCTCAGTGAGAAGGGCGGGAGAAAAGGCTCTGGGCACAAGGACGGAGATGAAGAATATAAATTCCATCAAAGCGATAGAGAGGGCCATCGCAGATGAAGCGGACCGACAGATAGGCCTGCTCCTTCGAGGCGGATGTGTAACACAGGAGACGCGCCGATGGGACGACGATAAGCGTTCCAGCTACGCCATGAGGAGCAAAGAGAATGCACAGGATTACAGATATTTCCCGGAGCCGGACATCCCTGTTATTTTTGTGGAGAAAGAATATATTGCCGCTGTCAGGGATTCGCTTCCCGAATTTATGGAGGAGAAGAGAGAGCGCTTCATGCGCCAGTACAGCCTGTCGGACTATGACGCGGGGCTTCTGACGGCAGATAGGAAGCAGGCGGATCTGTATGAAGAGGCCGTGGACAGGGGCGCCCCTCCCAAGGCTGCGGCAAATTGGCTCATCGTGCAGCTGGCCAGGGCCATGAAGGATCTGGGCAAAGATTTTGAAGGGATCGCTATATCTCCCTGTGAGCTGGCAAAGCTGATAAATTATGTGGAAGAAGGGAAAGTGAACCGTAAAGATGGGATAGATGTCCTGTCCGAAATGATTCAGACGGATGGATCTTTTGATGTTGCACAATATGTGCAGGAGCATGGCCTGTTCATTACCGGCGACAGCGAAGGCCTTCTGGAAGCGGTCAGAGAAGTGATCTTGTCGAATGATAAGGCGGTCGGAGAATACAAAGGCGGCAAAGAGAAAGCGATCGGGTTCCTGGTCGGGCAGGTCATGCGGAGAGGAAGCGGGAAGTTCCACCCTGTGGCGGTCAGGGAAGCTATGGAGAAAGAGCTGAAAAAATAAAATTTCCATTTTTGAACATTTTTTAATCTGACTTTAATGTTCGCAGCTTATGCTTGCATCAGCAACGAAAGAAAGTGAGGAAAATAAAATGAGCAAATCAGTAAAGAAAATAGTAGCAATTGTAGCAGGAGCCATCGTAGCGTTAGTAATCGTAATAATTGCAGCGATACTGCTCCTGCGTATCGATGCGGCAGAGGCGGAGCAGATCGCTCTTGAGTATACCGGCGGCGGCGAGATCGTTGAGCGGGAGATAAGCAGCGAAGGCCTGTGGAAAGAGTATGGTTATATCATACAGAACGGAGATCAATGGTACGATATTGAGATCAGCGGCTTCGGCAACATCGAAGATATTGAGAGCGGAACGGGGACTTCATGGAGGTATTAGGATAGGGGCTTTGGAAAAATCTCTTGCTTTTCTCCGGGAAGAGTGCTATAATGTATTACAGTTACATAGAAGCCTGACAGAAGAGTGGACGGAAGTTCACTCTTCTTTGTTGGAATGAGAAAGGAAGTCTTACATTGTCAAAGAGAGAGATTTATGAGCAGAAGACGGAAGAGATCCTTCTGCCTGTCGTGGAAGAGTATGGTTTTGAGCTGGTGGATGTGGAGTATGTCAAAGAGGGCGGCACATGGTATCTCAGGAGCTATATCGATAAGCCGGGCGGCATCAGTATCGACGATTGCGAGAAAGTGAGCAGGCGCCTGTCCGATATGCTGGACGAGAAGGATTTCATTGCGGATTCTTACATTATGGAAGTAAGCTCTCCCGGGCTTGGGAGGCCGCTTAAAAAGGAGAAAGATTTCAGACGGAGCCTTGGCAGGGAAGTGGAGGTCAGGACTTACCGTATGATAGATAAGAGCAAGGAGTTTACCGGAATACTGGAGACTTACGATGAAGAGGGAGTGACGATCATCCTTGCGGACGGAGCTAAGAAAACATTTGAAAAAGGCGATATTGCGCTTGTTCGCCTGGCGTTCGACTTTTAAAACAGGAGGAAGATAAGAATGAACACAGAATTATTAGAAGCGTTGAATGTATTGGAGAAGGAGAAGGACATAAGCAAAGAGACTCTCCTGGATGCGATAGAGAATTCTCTGTTAAATGCCTGCAAGAATCATTTCGGCAAAGCAGATAATGTGAAAGTCATCATGGACAGGGAGACCTGTGATTATCAGCTGTATGCAGAGAAGGAAGTCGTGGAGGACGTGGAAGATGATATAGAGCAGATAAGCCTTGAGGACGCCCGGAACATCGACGGCAAGTATGACGTTGGAGATATCGTGCAGATCCCGATCGAATCGAAGTCATTCGGGCGCATCGCCACGCAGAACGCAAAGAACCTGATCTTGCAGAAGATCCGTGAAGAAGAGCGCAAAGTCGTATATGATCAGTATTTTGAGAAAGAGAAAGATATCGTGACCGGCGTCGTCCAGAGATATGTGGGAAGGAACATCAGCATTAATCTGGGCAAGGCGGACGCTATGCTGACAGAGAATGAGCAGGTGAAGAGCGAATCATTCAAGCCGACAGAGCGTATCAAGCTGTATGTAGTGGAAGTAAAGAATACGACGAAAGGGCCTAAGATCTTAGTGTCCCGTACCCATCCGGAGCTTGTGAAGCGCCTGTTCGAATCAGAGGTGACAGAGGTAAGAGAAGGCGTAGTTGAGATTAAAGGCATTGCAAGAGAGGCCGGAAGCAGGACGAAGATATCCGTCTGGTCCAACGATCCGGACGTAGACCCGGTAGGAGCTTGTGTCGGGATGAACGGCGCACGTGTGAACGCCATCGTGAACGAGCTTCGGGGAGAGAAGATCGATATCATCAACTGGAGCGACAATCCAGCTATCTTAATCGAGAATGCGCTAAGCCCGGCGAAGGTCATTTCTGTTATGGCCGACCCGGACGAGAAAGCGGCGAGCGTTATCGTCCCGGATTACCAGCTGTCCCTGGCGATCGGCAAAGAGGGGCAGAATGCAAGGCTTGCGGCAAGGCTGACCGGATATAAGATCGATATTAAGAGCGAGACCCAGGCCATTGAATCAGGAGAGCTTCCTGAAAACTATATGGAGCTTAGCGAGGGCGTGTACGAACAGGAGATGTATGAGGACGGATATGAAGAGGAGTACACAGGCGCAGATGAGATTGTATTTGAGGAAGCAGAGGAATAGGTGATCCATTGGGCGGGAATAGAAAAGTGCCTATGCGCCAATGCGTAGGCTGTCAGGAAATGAAGAGCAAGAAAGAGATGATACGTGTCATACGCACAAATGAGCAGGAGCTCCTCCTTGACGCGACAGGAAAGAAGAACGGACGGGGAGCCTATATATGCCCGGATCTGGAATGTCTGAAGAAGGCAGTGAAGAATAAAGGGCTGGAGCGTTCTTTTAAACAGGCCATTCCGGCAGAGGTATACGAGGCACTGGAAAAGGAGATGGAGAAGCTTTGAGCCAAAAGAAGATCATAGGGCTTTTAAGCCTGGCGACGAAGGCGGGCAAGGTGGCAAGCGGAGAGTTCTGTACAGAGCGCGAAGTGAAAGCGGGCAGGGCCGCGCTTGTGATCGTAGCAGGAGACGCGTCTGATAATACGAAGAAGAAATTCAGGAATATGTGTGGCTTCTATAAAGTGCCAATTTATTTTTATGAGGATAAAGATACCTTGGGGCATGCAATGGGAAAGAAATTCCGCGCATCCTTGGCCGTGTTGGACGAAGGATTTGCAAAGAGCATCAGGAAGCATATGGAAACAGAGAGTAATACGATTGCATAGAGGAGGTAGTGTGTATGTCAAAGATTAAAGTATATGAGCTTGCAAAAGAGCTGGAGAAGCCGAGCAAAGAGCTGGTGGAGTTCTTCAAGGAGAAAGAGATAGATGTAAAGAGCCACATGAGCTCGGTGGAAGATACAGAGGCGGAGATGGCGAGAAAAGCCTTTCTTCCGAAAGCGGCTGCAAAAGGAGCGCCGGACGCAAGAGGGGAGGATGCGAAGGCCGGGGCTCCCAGAGCGGAGGCGCAAAAGGGAGAGGCTCCAAAGAAGAAGAATATCGTGCATGTATTCCGACCGCAGAATACCCAGAGCGGCGTGAAGACGGGGCAGGGAAGGCGGCCGTCCGGACAGGGAGGCGGTAAGCCGTCCCAGCAGATGGGGAGGCCGATGCAGGTAAATAACGGCCGTCCGTCAAGGGCGGCGGCAGCTGCACAGGCAGCCCGGGAGCAGGAAGCCAGAGTACGGGCGGCCGCCGCCAGAGCGCAGGAGCTGAAGGCACAGGAAATAAAAGACCGGGAGATGAAAGCGCAGGCTATGAAAGAACAAACAGAGAAGAACGAGGCTTCAGGCAGAGATGCCGTACAGCCGCGCCAGACTGTCAGAAATGAAGGGCGCCCACAGCAGGGAGAGAGAAGAGAGCAGGGGCAGGGGCCCCGCGCAGACAGAGGCGAGAGGCGGGACGGAGGCCGTTTCCGCGGCGAGAGGAGAGGCGGAGGAGACCGCCTGCAGGGAGACAGAAGAGACGGAGGCCGCTTCCAGGGAGAGAGAAGAGGCGGAGACCGTCCCCAGGGAGACAGAAGAGACGGCGGACATCCGCAAGGGGAGAGAAGAGACGGAGGCCGCTTCCAGGGAGAGAGAAGAGGCGGAGACCGTCCGTCCTTTGGAGACAGGGAGAGAAGGGATGGCGGCCGTCCCCAGGGAGACAGAAGAGATGGAGGCCGTTTCCCCCAGGGAGACAGGAATCAGGGCCGCGGGCCGAGGCCGGCGGGAGATCGTCAGGATAAGCGCTCCTCCATACCGGCTCCTATTACAGACGGACAGAAGCCGCAGCGAAGCAAAGGAAAAGGGAAAGACGATTATAAGAAGAAAGATTTCCGCCGGGATGAGGACGGAATGGGCAAAGGCAAGAAAGGAAAGACCGACCAGAAGCATCAGCTGGAGAGGCCGCAGCCGAAAGAGCAGAAGCAGGAGGAGAAGATCAAATCCATTATAATCCCGGAGGCTCTGACGATCCAGGAGCTGGCGGATAAGATGAAGGTCGTGCCGTCCGTCATAGTAAAGAAGCTCTTTATGCAGGGAAAGATCGTGACAGTTAATCAGGAGATCGACTATGAGACGGCAGAAGAGATCGCTTTGGAGTTCGAGATCCTCTGTGAGAAAGAAGAAGTCGTAGATGTGATCGAGGAGCTCTTAAGAGAAGAGGAAGAGGACGAGAGCAAGATGAAGAAGCGTCCGCCGGTAGTATGCGTCATGGGGCATGTCGACCATGGAAAGACTTCTCTTCTTGACGCCATCCGCAATACGAACGTCATCGGGCGCGAGGCAGGAGGGATTACCCAGCATATCGGCGCTTCTGTAGTGGAAGTGAACGGGGAGAAGATTACATTCCTTGATACTCCGGGGCATGAGGCGTTCACGGCTATGCGTATGCGGGGGGCGAGCTCTACGGATATCGCGATCCTCGTCGTCGCCGCCGACGACGGCGTGATGCCGCAGACAGTGGAGGCGATCAACCATGCGAAAGCGGCGGGCATTGAGATCGTAGTGGCAGTGAATAAGATAGATAAGCCAAGCGCCAATATTGAGCGCGTGAAGCAGGAGCTCACAGAATATGAGCTGATCGCGGAAGATTGGGGAGGGAGCACGATCTTCGTCCCAGTATCTGCAAAGACAGGGGAAGGCCTGGAAGAGCTGATGGAGATGCTCCTTCTGACGGCGGAAGTCATGGAGCTGAAAGCAAACCCGAACCGCCGTGCAAGAGGGCTTGTGCTTGAGGCAGAGCTTGACAAAGGAAGAGGATCTGTGGCGACAGTGCTTGTGCAGAAAGGAACGCTGCGTGTAGGAGATTCTATTGCGGCGGGCTCTGCTCACGGTAAAGTGCGGGCTATGATGGACGATAAAGGAAGGCGTGTAAAAGAGGCCGGCCCGTCCATGCCGGTGGAGATCCTTGGCCTGAACGATGTCCCCAACGCCGGGGAAGTATTCGTAGGCTGCGCCAACGATAAGGAGGCCAGAAGCTTCGCGGAGACATTCATTGCACAGAATAAAGTGAAGCTTTTGGAAGATACTAAGACAAAGCTGTCTCTGGACGACTTGTTCACGCAGATCCAGGAAGGAAGCTTAAAAGAGCTGGGCATCGTTGTAAAAGCAGATGTGCAAGGTTCTGTGGAAGCGATCAAGCAGAGCCTTCTGAAGCTGTCAAATGATGAAGTTGTCGTGAAGATCATCCACGGCGGCGTAGGCGCGATCAATGAGTCTGACGTGACGCTTGCATCCGCATCCAACGCGATTATCATTGGCTTTAACGTGCGCCCGGATGTGACTGCCAAGGAGACGGCGGACCGTGAGGGCGTGGATGTGCGGCTGTACCGCGTCATCTACAATGCCATCGAGGATGTGGAAGCGGCTATGAAGGGCATGCTTGATCCGGTCTTCGAGGAGAAGGTGCTTGGCCATGCGGAAGTGCGCCAGACGTTCAAAGCGTCGGGCGTAGGAACGATCGCGGGATCTTATGTGCAGGACGGCGTATTCGAGAGAGATTGTTCTGTGCGCCTTACAAGAGACGGCATCGTGATCTTCGAGGGGCCTCTTGCATCGCTGAAACGGTTCAAGGACGATGTGAAAGAAGTAAGAGCAGGGTATGAGTGTGGATTTGTGTTCGCTAACTTTAACGATATAAAGGAAGGCGATCTTGTCGAGGCGTTTAAGATGGTCGAGATCCCGAGATAATCTCTGCTTTGTAATAAAGAGAGGGAAGAAATTTGAGAAAACGAAGCATTAAGAATACAAGGATTAATACGGAGGTGCAGCGGGAGCTGAGCAATATCCTGCGAGGCGGCATAAAGGATCCGCGGGTGGCGCCATGGACGTCTGTCGTGGCTGTGGAGGTGGCGCCGGATCTTAAGACGAGCAAGGCCTATATCAGCGTCCTGGGGGACGAGAAGGCGCAGGCCGACACGATCGCAGGGCTTCAGAGCGCTGAAGGCTATATCCGGAGGGAGCTGGCCAGGACGCTGAATATGCGGAATACGCCGGAGATCCGATTCGTGCTGGATCAGTCCATCGAGTATGGAGTCAATATGTCCAGGAAGATTGATGAAGTGACAAGAGATATGAGGACGGAAGGGGAAGAAGATGCTAAGTAGAATTCTTGCACCGGCGCGCAGGATCGCCATCGGAGGCCATGTAAGGCCGGATGGCGACTGTGTGGGCTCCTGTATGGGGCTGTACTGTTACATCAGGGACAATTATCCAGATAAGGAAGCTCATGTATGGCTGGAAGAGATACCAAACATATACAAGTTTTTAAGAGGGACAGAAGAGATACGCCATGAGGTCCCGGAAGGGGAGGAGTGCGATCTCTTCATCTGCCTGGATTGCGGGGACAAAGACAGGCTTGGATTTTCCGCGCCCCTTTTTGAGAGGGCGGGGAATACATTGTGCATTGACCATCACATCAGTAATAAAGACTTTGCCAAAGAGAATTATGTGGTCGCGGACGCAAGCTCCACGTCGGAGCTTGTGTACCGGCTGATGGAAAAAGACAAGATCAGCAAAGCGGCGGCGGAGGCGCTGTATCTTGGGATCGTACACGATACGGGCGTGTTCCAGTACTCCTGCGTGTCCCCGTCTACATTTCTGGCGGCGGCGGATCTTTTGGGAAGAGGCGTGGACGCTCCTAAGCTGATCCGGGATACGTATTGTGTGAAGTCTTACGCCCAGCATCAGATCCTGGGGCGGGCGCTCATAGAGAGCATCCTCTTTCTGGACGGGAAAGCCATCGTGTGCCATCTAGAGAAATCAACGATGGATTTCTACGGCGTGGCTCCCAAAGAGCTGGACGGTATCGCAGCCCAGCTTCGGAATACAAGAGGGGTGAGCGTGGCGATCCTTATGTATGAGACGGAGCCAGGTACATACAAAGTAAGCCTGCGCTCGGACGATGCGGTAGATGTAAGCACTATCGCCTCCATGTTCGGCGGCGGCGGGCACAAAAAGGCGGCAGGCCTTACGATGACGGGGACGTTCTATCAGATCGTGAACCGTCTCTCAGCGCAGATAGACGCGCAGTTAAGAGGAAGATCATGATACACGGGATCTTGAATGTGTACAAGGAGAGAGGGTATACGTCCCACGATGTGGTCGCGAAGCTTCGGGGGATAATAGGACAGAAAAAGATCGGGCACACAGGGACGCTGGATCCGGACGCAGTGGGAGTGCTCCCGGTGTGCCTGGGCAGAGCTACGAAGCTGTGCGATATGCTGACAGATAAAGACAAATGTTATGAGACAGTCCTTCTTCTCGGCGTCTGGACGGACACCCAGGATATTTCCGGGCAGACGCTTGGGACAGGGGATACGTCGGGGCTCTATGAAGACGCCGTCCGACAGGCGGTCGGGAGCTTTCAGGGAGGCTACGATCAGACGCCGCCCATGTATTCCGCTATTAAAGTAAATGGAAAGAAGCTTTACGAGCTTGCCAGAGAGGGAAAGTCCGTAGAACGGAAAGCAAGGAGAGTGGAGATCTACAAGATCGATATACTGGAGGTTTCTCTTCCGAGAGTGCGGATGCGGGTGCGATGCTCTAAAGGCACTTATATACGGACGCTCTGTCACGACATCGGAGAAAGGCTGGGATGTGGAGGATGCATGGAATCCCTTATCCGCACGGAGTCCGGCCCTTTCTGCATCGCGGACAGCCTCACGCTTTCAGATATTGAGAGATTGAAGAAAGAGGACAGGCTTAAGAGCAGGGTCCTCCCTGTCGACGGGATGTTCGGAGAGCTTCGGGCGGCCACGCTCAAAGAATCGTGGGAGAGGCCGGCATATAATGGGAATCCTCTTCCTTTTAAAGCGTTCCAGGAGGAGGCAGCCTTTCAGGATCTTGAGAGAGCGAGGGTGTACGACAGCAGGAAAGATTTTATCGGTATTTATGAATTCCGGCAGGAAAAGAAGGGATTCGTGACCGTGAAGATGTTCTATACGGGGAAGAAGGATTGACGCTATGGAGTATATAAAAGGTTTGGAGAGCTATGCGGCCGACGGGCCGTGCGCGGTCACGTTCGGGAAGTTCGACGGGCTGCACCGCGGCCACCGGGCGCTTGTAGATAAAGTAAAGGAGCTGGCGGAAAAAGAGAATATGAAAAGCGTTGTGTGCGCTTTTGATATGAACAGGCAAGGAATGCTGACGACGGCGGAAGAGAGGCGGCTTTACCTGGAAGGGAAAGCGGGCTGCCTTGTCTCCTGCCCGTTTACAAAGGAATTCCGCGAGCTTTCTGCGGAAGCTTTTATAAGAGATGTGATAAAAGGCGTCTTTCGCGCGGACTATGTAGTGGTGGGGACAGATTTCTGTTTTGGCTACGAAAAGCGGGGAGATGTCCATATGTTGGCGGCCTATGCCGGTCAATACGGCTATGAGCTGGTCGTTATAGAGAAGAGGAGGTACCAGGGCAGGATCATCAGCAGTACTTACATTAAGGAGACGCTGCAGAGCGGGAATATACCGGACGCGAGCCAGATGCTGGGATATGATTTTGGAGTGAGAGGGATCGTAGAGCATGGTAAGAGGATAGGCAGGGCGCTCGGGTTCCCGACGATGAACGTGCCGTGGCCAGAAGGGAAGATCGCGCCGCCAAGAGGCGTGTACCTGTGCAGGGCCCATGTGGGAGGAAAGGCTTACGGCGGGATCGCCAATATCGGTGTGAAGCCCACTGTGTCGGAGGAAGAGACGCTTGGCATTGAAAGCTTCCTCTTCGGATATGAGGGCGACGCCTATGAGGAGGATGTCCATATCGAGCTGCTTGCATATGTGAGGCCGGAGAGGCGGTTCCAAGATAAAGAGGAGCTGAAAAAGTATGTGGACCGCGATATTGCGAATGCGAGAGAATACTTTAAGATAAAGGGATAAAGGAGAGCGCACATGAGCATTACAGATATTTTTACCCTTTTTGGGGGGCTTGGCTTCTTCCTGTTCGGGATGAAGCTGATGAGCGAAGGGCTTGAGAAGGCGGCAGGGGCTAAGATGAGGGGGATCCTGGAATTTTTTACGAAGAACCGTTTCATCGGGATGATGGTCGGTATCGTCTTTACAGCGATCATCCAGTCTTCCAATGCTACTACAGTCATGGTAGTGAGCTTTGTGGATTCGGGGCTTATGAACTTGATGCAGGCGTCGGGCGTGATCCTGGGAGCGAATATTGGTACGACGGTCACAGGACAGCTCATCGCCTTCGATCTATCTGACATCGCGCCGCTTGTAGTCATTATAGGCGTTGTGATGGTAATGTTCTGTAAGAAGCAGAATGTGAAGAAGATCGGGGAGGTCGTGCTTGGGTTCGGAATCCTCTTCATGGGGCTTCGGATTATGGGGGAGAGCATGGAGGCGGTGAAGGAATCGCCGCAGATACTGGAGTTCTTAAGCTCTCTTAAAAGCCCGTTTACGGCGATCTTAGTGGGATTTATCATTACGGCGATCTTGCAGAGCTCTTCTGCTACGGTAGGGATCATCCTTCTGATGGTCTCCCAGAATCTTCTGGCATTCGAGATCTGCCCGTTCATTATTCTGGGCTGCAATATCGGCTCCTGTGTGTCGGCTATCCTTGTCAGCTTAAGCGGCAAGAAGGATGCGAAACGTGCGGCCATGATCCATTTCATCTTTAATGTCATCGGATCGCTCATTATGTTCCTCATATTGCTTGTCGCGATCGATCCGATCACGGACGCTCTGCTTACCATATCGGGCGGCAATCTGGCTCGTGCGGTGGCCAATGTACATACGCTCATGAAAGTGTTCGAAGTGCTTCTCTTATTCCCGTTCATGGGATGGATCGTAAAGCTGGCGTGCAAAGTAGTGCCGGGCAAGGATGCAGCTCCAGAAGATGAGTATGAGCTTCTCTATATCGGGAAAGGAACGATGATCGTTCCGACGACTGCATTTGCCAACGGGATCCATGAGATCGAGCATATGGCCAGAGCTGCGATCGAGAATCTGAAGATCTCTATGAAGACGCTGTGCGATCCGAAAGAGGAGGAGATCAAGGAGGTGTACCGGAAGGAGAATTATATTGATTTCCTGAACCGGAAGATTACGGATTATCTCGTGGAGATCAACGAGCTGGATCTTCCTTTTGAGGATTCCAGGCAGATGGGGGGCCTTTTCCATGTGGTGAACGATATTGAGCGTATCGGGGACCATGCGGAGAATTTTGCAGATTCGGCCAGAGACAGGATCGAGAGAGGGATCGTGTTCAGCGACAAAGCGATAAAGCAGCTGCAGGATATGACGGAGGACGTAATAACCCTTCTGGAATATTCTCTTGATATGTTCACGAATAAGAATCAGGAGCACATGCAGGAGATACTGGAGCTGGAGGACAATATTGACGAGAAGGAGCGTAAGCTGCAGAGATCTCATGTAAAGAGGCTTACGAAGAATAAATGTACGCCGGAGGCGGGGATGTTGTTCTCAGATACGGTGTCCGGGCTTGAGAGGGTGGCGGACCACGCCACCAACATTGCGTTTTCTCTTCTTGGCATCGATCCCGATTACCCGGACGAGGAGGAAGAAGATTAGAAGGATCTGCGGAAATACCCTTTACTTCATCGGGGATATATGCTATACTTTCCAAGTGGAAAAAGCCCGTGTTCGGTAATTGGAGGCTCCAACCATTGCTTAATGCCGGGCGGTCATAAAAATCAACAGGAAGATTGAAGGAGGAAATCACATGATCTCAAAAGAAAAGAAAGAAAAGATCATTGCTGAATACGGAAGAAGCGCCGGGGACACAGGCTCTCCGGAAGTGCAGGTCGCTATCCTTACGGCAAGGATCAACGAGCTGACAGAGCATTTTAAAGTAAACCCAAAAGATCATCATTCAAGAAGAGGGCTTCTTAAGATGGTAGGTCAGAGGCGCGGCCTTCTGGCGTACCTTAAGAAGAAAGATATCGCAAGATACCGTACCCTTATTGAGAGATTAGGATTGAGGAAGTAAATTTCATTGGGGACGGGGTAAAATTTATTTTACCCCGTCCCCTCATGAGCAGATAAGATTAAGCCGAGACCACTGAAATGGATATTTGCGCCGTAGAGGGGAGCGCACAGCGGCAAATATGTATTTCAGTAGTTTCGGATGCTCCTTGTCTGCAAGAAGAAAAAGGAGAATACTATGTATAAAAAATTTGAGATGGAATTAGCGGGAAGGACTCTGTGCGTAGACGTGGGCAGAGTGGCTAAGCAGGCGAACGGAGCGGTTCTGATGCACTACGGCGATACGACTGTATTATGTACGGCAACGGCGTCCGAGAAGCCCAGGGAGGGGATCGACTTCTTCCCTTTGAGCGTGGAGTACAATGAAAGGCTTTATTCTGTAGGAAAGATCCCGGGAGGGTTCAACAAGAGGGAGGGGAAGGCTTCTGAGAACGCAGTCCTCACGGACCGCGTGATCGACCGTCCGATGCGCCCTCTGTTCCCGAAGGATTACCGCAATGACGTAACGCTTGAGAATCTGGTATTATCGGTAGACCAGGACTGTTCGCCGGAGCTTACGGCGATGCTGGGAGCGGCCATCGCGACGACGATCTCTGATATCCCGTTCGACGGGCCGATCTCTACGACGCAGGTGGGGCTTGTGGACGGAGAGTTCGTGTTCAACCCGACGGCGGCTCAGAAAGAGGCTTCTGAGATGGCGCTTACGGTGGCGTCCACGAAGGAGAAGGTCATCATGATCGAGGCCGGCGCCAATGAAGTGCCGGAGCAGCGTATGATCGAGGCCATCTTCGCCGCCCATGAGATGAACCAGAAGGTAATCGCATTCATCGACACGATCGTAGCGGAATGCGGGAAGCCGAAGCACACATATGAAGGGTTTACAGTACCGGAAGAGCTGTTTGACGCGATGAAAGAGATCGTTCCGCCGCAGGCGATGGAAGAGGCGGTCTTTACAGATGAGAAGCAGGTGAGGGAAGAGAATATCCGCCAGATTACTGCAAAACTGGAGGAAGCGTTCGCCGACAATGAAGAGTGGCTTGGCAAGCTTGGCGAGGCGGTGTACCAGTATCAGAAGAAGACGGTCCGCAAGATGATCTTAAAGGATCACAAGCGCCCGGATGGACGAGCCATCGATCAGATCCGGCCGCTTTTTGCAGAGGTGGACTTAATCCCGAGAGTGCATGGGTCCGCCATGTTCACGAGGGGGCAGACGCAGATCTGTACCATTACGACCCTGGCTCCTCTTGCGGAGGCTCAGAGGCTGGACGGGCTGGACGAGGCGGAGACGTCCAAGAGGTATATGCACCACTATAACTTCCCGTCTTATTCCGTGGGGGAGACGAGGCCGTCCAGGGGCCCCGGAAGGCGTGAGATCGGACATGGCGCGCTGGCAGAGCGTGCATTGCTCCCGGTACTTCCAGGCGAGTCTGTGTTCCCGTATGCGATCCGGACAGTGTCGGAGACATTTGAGTCCAACGGCTCCACATCCCAGGCGAGCGTGTGTGCGTCTTCTATGTCCCTTATGGCTGCGGGCGTGCCGGTCAAAGCGGCAGTGGCGGGTATCTCCGCAGGCCTGGTAACAGGAGAGACGGATGAGGATTACCTTGTCCTTACAGATATCCAGGGACTGGAAGATTTCTTTGGGGATATGGACTTTAAGGTGGCCGGGACCCATAAGGGCATCACGGCGATCCAGATGGATATTAAGATCCACGGGCTTACAAGGCCGATCATCGAGGAGGCCATCGCAGCGACGAAGAAGGCAAGGACATATATCATCAATGAAGTTATGGATAAAGCGATCGCAGAGCCGAGGCCGGAAGTAGGGCCTTATGCGCCGAAGATCATCCAGATGCAGATCGATCCGCAGAAGATCGGAGATGTGGTAGGCCAGCGCGGGAAGACGATCAATGCGATCATTGACCAGACAGGCGTTAAGATCGATATTACAGACGATGGATCCGTATCTATCTGCGGAACCGACGCGGACAGCATGGCAGAGGCGCAGAAGCTGATCCATATCATCGTGACAGATTTCGAGGCAGGACAGGTGCTGGAAGGGACTGTCGTGAGCATTAAGGAATTCGGCGCGTTTATCGAGTTCGCGCCGGGCAAGGAAGGCATGGTGCATATCTCCAAGATCTCCAGAGAGAGAGTGAATCATGTGGAGGACGTACTGACTCTCGGCGATAAAGTAAAAGTCGTATGTCTTGGGAAAGATAAGATGGGAAGATTCTCATTCAGCATGAAAGACGTAGCAGAATAATCTGTCCAAAGGGGACGGGGTAAAATTCATTTTACCCCGTCCCCAATTTTATGAATAAATCAGACAAGGGTACATATATTGTGTAAAGAGGTGAGGACAAGATGAGAGAGGACAGGGTCTTGAATATCCTTCCCCGGGAAGTCCGGCTTCTTCTTCGAAGAGAGGCGCTGAATCTTGACTGTCTGCAGGAGATCCGGCTGCGCTCGGAGATGCCGCTTCTTCTGATCTACCGGGGGGAGGAGCTGTTTATCGGGAAGACGAGAGGCAAGCCTTATATCGTCACAAAAGAGGACTTAAGGGAAATGCTTGACTATATCAGCAATTATTCTCTGTACGCATATGAGCAGGAGATGAGGCAGGGTTTTATTACTGTTGAGGGAGGACACCGCATCGGAATGGCAGGACAAGCGATTATGGAAAATGGAAAAGTAAAGAATCTAAAGCATATTGCGTCGATCAACGTGCGTATGTCCCACGAGGTCTTAGGATGTGCGGACAACGTTTTTCCTTATATTACGCGCATGAAAGGGCTTTATCATACTTTGATCATATCGCCGCCCCGCTGCGGGAAGACGACGCTTCTTCGGGACATTATAAGGCAGGTGTCCGACGGCAACGCTTATCTGAAAGGGAGGTCTGTAGGCGTGGTCGACGAGCGTTCTGAGATCGGTGGATGTTATATGGGAATGCCTCAGAACCACCTGGGGATCCGCACGGACATCCTGGACTGCTGCCCGAAGGCGGAGGGAATGATCATGCTTATCCGCTCTATGGGGCCGGAAGTCATAGCCGTAGATGAGATCGGAGGCGAGGAAGATGTACGTGCTATCGAATATGCCATGCACTGCGGCTGTAAAATGATCGCTACTGTGCATGGAGGGAGCATGGAAGAGCTAAGAAGAAAGCCGGTCTTTGATAAGATGCTTAAGGAGAGGCGGTTCGAGAGGTACATATTGCTGGGGAACCAGCAGCATGTAGGGGAGGTGCAGGCCATCTATGATGAGAATGCAGAGGAGATAGGCCGATGCTGAAGATACTGGGAAGCATTCTTGTAATAGCGGCAACGACACTTTACGGGATGAAAAGGGCGGCAGATTTAAAGGAGCAGTATGTCCAGATGGAATATGTGCGCCAGGTCTTCGGAAAGGTACAGAGCGAGATCCGCTACGCCAGGGATCCTCTGGGGGAGATATTCTCCCATATAGGAAGAAACGCCAGAGAGCCATATGGGACATGGCTTGAGGAGCTTGGGAAAAAGATGGAGGAAAGAGACGGGGGCGCGTTCCCGGAGCTCTGGGAGAGGAGCATAGCGGACAATCTTTGTTCCTGCGCGCTTCCGAAGGCAGAGCTTTGCCGGCTTGAAGAGCTTGGAGGGCGGCTTGGCCTTATGGACATCGAGATGCAGGTGAATACGCTGGATCTTTATCTTGAGCAGCTTACAGAAGCCATGAAGGAAGTACGGGAGGGGATGAGAACAAAAGTAAGGCTATGTCATTGTCTGGGTGTGATGGGCGGCATGTTCATCGTCATCCTGCTGTTTTAGGGGGAGGAAAAGATGAGTGTAAACATCATATTTCGGATCGCGGCCGTAGGGATCCTCGTCTCGGTGCTAAGCCAGGTCCTTAAGCACAGCGGCAGAGAGGAGCAGGCTTTCCTTACGAGCCTGGCGGGGCTGATACTTGTGCTGTTCTGGATCGTGCCGTATATTTACGACCTGTTTGAATCCATACAGCGGCTGTTCAGCCTATAGACGAGGGACGGGGGGATATTATGGATATGGTGCAGATTGGGCTTATAGGGGCGGCAGGGGCGCTCCTGGCAGTGCAGTTTAAGAGCGGGAAAGCAGAATATGGCATTTATATCAGCATTGCTTTAAGCCTGATCCTGTTCTTCAGCGTGCTGGAGCATTTGAGGACAGTTGTGTCCGCGGTCAGGAAGCTGGGGGATTATATACGGATGGATCAGGCCTATGTAGGGACGCTGGTTAAGATGATGGGCATTACTTATATTGCCGAGTTTTCTTCCAGCATCTGCAAAGATGCGGGATATCAGACTATTGCGGCGCAGATCGAGATATTCGGGAAGCTGTCTGTCCTCGTCCTGAGCATGCCGGTACTGACAGCGCTCCTTGGTACGATCCAGGACTTTCTGACATGAGAAGGCGGGGGATATTCTTCTTTGCGGCGTTCCTCCTCTCCCTTCTTTCCTGTTTCCTCCTGTGCGGCGCGGCTGCATACGGAGCGGATGTCCCTTCTCATACATCGGGGGCGGGGCGGCAGGAAAAGGAGGATTTAGAGAAGGAAGCAGAGGATGCGGCGGAGAGGATGCTGGAGGAATTAGAATTTGGAGAGATCGATGAGGGGCTGCAGAAGCTGTTCCCGGACGAACGGCTGGATTTCAAAGAGGTTCTTATGGGAGTGCTGTCCGGGGATATGCAATTCACCGCTGGGCTTTTAAACCGTCTTGTGGCGGACCAGCTTACTTATGCGATACGAAGCTGCAGGGAGAATCTGGTACATATCCTGTTCCTGGCAGTGATAGCGGCGGTATTTGCGAATTTTGGGAAGGTATTCCAGAACAAGCAGATCTCGGAGGTGAGCTTCTATATTTTGTACATGCTTATGATCGCGCTGTGCCTGAACTCTTTCCGGGCGGTGGTAGAATGGACGAGCGCCGGGCTTGAGGGGCTTACGGCTTTTATGGGCGTATTCTGCCCCGTATACTTCCTGGCAGTGACCGTGGCAAAAGGCAGTATAACGGCGGTGGCGTTTTACAATCTGACGCTGATCCTCATTTTCCTTGTGGAGCTGCTGATCGTGAAGATACTGCTTCCGGCAGTCCATATCTACATGATGGTAAAAGTATTGAACTTTTTGTCGGAGGAGAATTACCTGAGCAAATTCGCAGAGCTCATCGAGACGTCTGTCGGATGGATCCTTAAGACGCTGCTGGCGTGCGTAGTAGGGCTAAATGTTATGCAGAGCCTCATAAGCCCTGCCATCGACACGGTGAAGAGAAGCGTTGTCACGAGAGGGGCAGAGGCTATCCCGGGAGTGGGGGACGCCATCGGAGGCATGACGGAAGTAGTGCTTGGGACGGCGGTCCTTGTAAAGAATGGGATCGGTATGACAGGAGCAGTTATTTGTTTCGCTCTGTGCGTGTTCCCTCTTGTACAGATCGGATGTATCGTGCTTATGTATAAGCTGGCCGCGGCGCTTATGCAGCCAGTGTCAGATAAGCGCGTCATCGGATGTATAGAGAGCGTGGGGGATGGGTGCAGGCTCCTGATGAGGATTGTATTTACGGCGGGGTTCCTGTTCTTGCTGACGATCGTGATCGTGTCAGCGTCCACGGGATCTGTATAAGGAGGGGATATGTTTGATTTTCTATATGAGTGGATCCAGAACTTGGCATTCTATCTTGTAATGGTGACGGCGGTCCTCCATGCCGTGCCGGGCGAGAGCTATAAAAAGTACGTCCGTTTCTTCACAGGGCTTGTGCTCATACTTATGATGCTCACTCCTTTGCTTAAGATCTTTGGGTCGGACATAGATATAGCGGGCCTGTACGATAAAGAAGGCTATGACAGAAGGCTGGAGGAGTTCATAGAGGATGCACAGGAGGCGGACATACTGGAAAAAGGCACGCAGGAGGAAGAGACGGGAAAGGTGGAAGTGGAGGAGATTCGTATTGATTGATAAAAAAGATTTTAGAAAAAAGCTTGCTGAAGGATTCGGCAGGAATCAGATCTTGATCCTCCTGCTTGCAGGGATCCTGCTTCTTATTCTCACGATGCCGGAAAGGAAAAAAGAGGAGGGCGAGAGCAGGATGCTCTCTTCTGGAGAGGCTGAAAAAGAGTATGAGACACAGGGAGAGTATGTGGAGATGCTGGAGGCGAGGCTTGAAGAGATCCTTTCGCAGATAGACGGGGCAGGGGAAGTATCGGTCATGATTACTTTCCAGTCCTCCGCAGAGAAAGTGGTGGAGAAAGATTCGGAAAAGAACAGCGAGACAGTTACGGAGACGGACAGCCAGGGGGGGACCAGGACGACGCGGAATGAGAGCCGCAGGGAGGAAGCCGTCTACAGCGAAGGAGGCGGCGAAGGGCAGGAGCCATACATAAGCAAGGAGCTAAGCCCAAAGGTAGAGGGCGTGGTCGTAATCGCCCCAGGCGGGGACAATGCGGTGGTGGCAAAAAATATAACTGAGTCTGTGCAGGCATTATTTGGGATAGACACGCATAAAATTAGGATAGTAAAAGGTAGGAGGGAAGCGTAAAGTGAGACGAATGTTCAAAAAGAATCAGATCGTGATTGCCGCGCTGGCAGTTATGATTGCGGCCGCCGGGTATCTGAATTATTCCGACAGGCTGTTCAATACGGACAAAAAGGCGGAAGAGGCCAGCGGAGAGATAGCGAGCCAGGAGCTGCTTGACATTTCTGAAGAAGACCTCGCAAGCGCCTCGGAGGATATTGAGAGCCAGGATTCGGAAGCGGGGGACGTGGAAGGGACGCCGGGGGAGGCGGTGCTTACTTCTGGCGAGGCCAGCGCAGTGGTGGCAGAGGCTAAGGTGACGAGAGAGCAGGTGAGGGCGAAGAACAAAGAGACATTGCAGCAGATCATCGACAGTGAGAGCTTAAGCGATGAGCAGAAACAGGATGCGGTGGACCAGATGGTGTCCATGACAGACTTTGCAGAGAAGGAGGCGGCAGCAGAGACGCTTCTGGCATCCAAGGGATTCAGCGAGACAGTGGTGAGCCTGACGGCGGAGTCGGCGGACGTGGTAGTGAACGCGTCAGAGATCGACGATGCCAGCCTCGCCCAGATCGAGGACATCGTGACGAGGAAGACAGGGGTAGCGCCTGAAAATGTAGTGATTACCCCCGTATATTCCGACGGGAAATAGAAATACATTGACATAGGGCGGCAGACACTTTATGATAGAGAAAATGTGAGACATACGCCAGAGGAGAGATAGGATGTCCGATACGATCTTTTTTAATATGCTGTTGAACATTGGGCTTCTTGTCCTGATTGCAATGTTGTTTACAAAGCTGCCGGTAGTGCGCCGGCTGATTCTTGGAGAAAGCAGCTCTGTCTACTCGAAAATAGCGCTTATCCTGATTTTCGGAGGAATGAGCATTATCTCCACCTACACAGGGATCCAGACACAGGGAGCCATCGTGAATACCCGCGTAATCGGGGTTCTTACGGCAGGCCTGTTCGGGGGTCCCTTTGTGGGCTTAGGAGCCGCTTTGATCGGGAGCCTGCACCGGTGCTTTATTATAGGAGGCTTTACGGGGATTGCATGCGGGGTCTCTACTTTGATGGAGGGAGCCATCGGTTCTGTCTTTTCCACAAGGATGAAATCGGGGAAGCTTTCCGGACAGGGGATTTTTTTGATTACGGCGCTCACCGAGGCGGGGCAGATGGCCATCATACTGCTTATTGCAAGGCCGTTCCCGGCGGCGCTGGAGCTGGTGCGTACGATCGCGGCGCCTATGATCGTGATGAATTCTTTTGGGATGCTGATGTTTATCGGTACATTCCGTGCTGTATTTCTGGAAGAGGAGCAACAGTATACGAAGATCATACGCCTTACGATGGGGATCGTGGAACAGTGCCTCTCGCATCTTAGACAGGGGCTTTACAGTGTGAAGGACATGGAGGCGGTCGTTGAGATCATATATCGCTCCATCCCATGCGCCGCAGTCTTCATTGCAGATACAGAAAGGATCCTGGCACTTAAAGTATCAGACGAGTATGAAGGGCCGCCGGATAAGGAGCAGCTTCCAGAGCTGCTCCTTAAGGAGATTCCCGCCGCGCCTCCAGATGCGGAGGGAGAAGGAGAGGGAGGCTCTTCTGTCCCTGCATGTCCGTCCATAAAAGGCTACCGTATCGTGGCGTCTTCTTTGCAGAAGAGCGGATGTCCCATCGGAGATCTGATACTGCTCGTGAAGAAGCAGAGCATGCAGTCTCAGTACTACTCAGAATTGGTGTCAGAGCTTGCCCGGTTATTTTCCATCCAGCTGGAGCTCTCGGAATTGGACTATCAGAGGCTGCTGCTCAGAAAGGCGGAGTTCCGCGCGCTTAAGTCTCAGGTGAACCCTCATTTTCTTTATAACGCGCTGAACACGATCTCCTATATATGCAGATATGATTCCGAACGTGCGCGGGAGCTTCTTCTTACGTTGTCCCAGTACTATCGGCAGACGCTGGAGAATGACCGCTATATGCAGACGTTTTCCGATGAGCTGGGGCATACGCTTTGCTATTTAGAGCTGGAGGAGGCGAGGTTCGAGGAGAAGCTTAAGATCTCTTTGGATATAGAAGAGGGCCTGGACTTTATGGTCCCGTCCTTTATCCTACAGCCTTTGGTAGAGAACGCAGTGCGCTACGGCGTAGACAGGGAAGGCTTCCGGAAAGTCTCTATTTACGCCCATACGTATGCGGGCGGGAAGGAAGCTGACGGTAAGATCAAGGTGGCGGTGTGCGACAGCGGGCCTGGAGTCCCAAAAGAGATCTTGGAAGCGCTGTATTACGGCAGGCATATGGACAGGGTCGGCTTGCAGAATGTACATAAACGGCTTCAGTCTGTCTACGGATCTGAGAACGGGCTGCGTATACAGAGTACGGCCGAAGGCAGCCAGATATGGTTTTTAGCGGATAAAGAGAGCGAGAGGGCAAAGGAGGAAGACGAGTGAGCGTTTGTAAGATAGCAGTGATCGATGACGAGAGGCCGGCCCGGAAGGAGCTGATCCTTCAGATACAGGCGATCCTTCCGGAAAGCGAGATAGAGGAGGCGGAAAGCGGGAGCGGCGGGATGGAGCTCTTAAGCCGCAGCTTCTTCGACTTGATCTTTATTGATATGCATTTGAGCGATATGGAGGGGACGACCCTGGCTCTTGCGGCGAGGAAGATGTACCCGGAGGCGAAGATCGTATTTGCGACGGCATATTCCCAATATGCTGTCAGAGCGTTCGAGATCGGGGCGGACGACTACATATTAAAGCCGTTCGATCCGGAGCGTATAAAGGATGTTATTACAAAATGCCGGAAAGAATGGGAAGAGATCCAGGATGATGCGAGGCCGGCGCTGGACGGGAAGCTTGCTATTAATGTGAACCGTTCTATTTTCCTTCTGGATATAAGCCAGCTGGTCTATCTGGAGACTTCCGGGCGCGGCTGTATCCTTCATACGACTTCGGGGGACTACGAGGAGAAGCAGTTCCTAGGGAAATATGAGAAGAAGCTGAGCGGGCACGGGTTCTTCCGCATCCACAAAAGCTATCTGGTCAATCTGGAGTATATTACGAAGATATTCCCGTGGGCAAATAACAGCCTTGCTGTGTCCATGCGGGGATTTGAGGATGAGACTCTTCCGGTGGGGAGAGAGAAATTAAAAGATTTTAAAGAAAAGGTCGGAATATGACCTTTTTCTTTTTGCAGTTTAACACTTTATTTCTGCCGTTTGTGCATTTGGCTGTGCTGTTTGTGTAAAAACTATTCTTTTTTGTTAAAAATGATATATAATTGTAAAAAAAAGAGAGTAGGAGGCGGGAATATGATTAGTTTTTTTCTTTGTTTAGCACTTCTGATCGTAGGATTTTTTGTCTACGGAAAGATCGCAGAGAAAGTGTTTGGCCCAGATGAAAGGGAGACGCCTGCCATTAAAATGGCGGACGGAACGGACTACGTTGCCATGAGCACTCCCCGTGTATTTCTGATCCAGCTGCTGAATATCGCAGGGCTTGGGCCGATCTTCGGAGCGCTTGCGGGTGCAGTCTGGGGGCCTAGCGTTTTCCTGTGGATCACCTTTGGAACGATCTTCGCAGGAGCGGTCCATGATTATATGGTGGGAATGATGTCTATGAGGCATAAAGGCGCCAGCGTATCTGAGCTGACTGGTACATACCTTGGGAACGGGATGAAGCAGGTTATGCGCGTGTTCTCAGTCGTCCTTCTGGTACTTGTGGGCGTGACTTTCTCGACAGGCCCGGCCAATCTTCTGGCAATGCTCACACCGAACGTGCTGGATGCGCGTTTCTGGCTGGCTGTAGTTCTCATTTACTACTTCATTGCTACGTTTGTACCGATTGATAAGGTAATTGGAAAGGTCTATCCGATCTTCGGGATCTGCCTGATCGTAATGGCTGTTGGAGTTGGCGGCGCGATCATCATCGGCGGGTACCATATCCCAGAGATCACTCTTTCGAACCTTCATCCGTCCAGTACACCGATCTGGCCGACCATGTTCATTTCTGTTGCCTGCGGAGCTATCTCTGGATTCCATGCTACACAGTCTCCTCTGATGGCAAGATGTATGAAGACAGAGAAAGACGGCCGCAGAGTATTCTACGGCGCCATGGTAGCTGAGGGTGTTATCGCTCTCATCTGGGCAGCGGCAGGGGTCGCATTCTACAACGGTACTGGAGGACTGGCAGAAGCCCTCACAGCCGGACAGTCCGCAGTTGTGTATGAGATCTGCTTTAAGCTGTTAGGCCCGGTAGGAGCTGTCATCGCCATGATCGGTGTTATCGCATGTCCGATCTCCTCAGCGGATACCGCTTACAGAAGCGCAAGGCTGACGCTCTCAGACTGGTTCAAATTCGACCAGAAGCCGATCAAGAACCGTCTGATCCTTACAGTGCCGCTTCTGGCAGTAGGAGCGTTCCTGACGCAGATCGACGTTCAGATCATCTGGAGATACTTCTCCTGGAGCAACCAGACACTGGCTATGATCGCACTGTGGTCAGCGAGCGTATATCTGTACAGAAAAGGCAGGCTGTACTGGGTTACAGCTGTTCCGGCGACATTTATGTCCGCTGTATCTTGTACATATATCCTTATGGCGCAGGAAGGATTCAAGCTGAGCACTTCCATCGCTTATCCGGTAGGGATCATCTTTGCGGCGCTGTGCCTTGGGACATTCGTATTCACTTGCGTCCTGAAAAAAGGAAAGAATGCAAATGCGCCGGCAGCAGAAGAGCCAGCATAATGCATTTCCATAATACATTTTCATGTGTCTTTGGGGAACGGTCTTTGCCGTTCCCTGCTTTTCTTATAGAGGAGGATATTATTTTGTTCTATGCATTATTGTAAATGCTATCTGCATATTTTATGACGGTTTATATTCATTAAACGTGATTATTCTTTTTTGAACAATGGCTTGTTGCCTGCGAATCTTGTAAATCTAACTGCAAACATATCTTCTCTGAAGACTATGGCAGGCGTACGAAAAGACGAATATTCGAAGATTTTTATTGAGCTTGAAGCTGTCGCAAAGGTACAATCTATTAAAAGCTCTAATGCTATTGAGGGAATTGTTACAAGCGACGAACGTATCGCTGCCATTGTAAATCAAAATAGCGCCCCTCTTAATCATAACGAGGCAGAGATCGCAGGTTATAGGGATGCATTAAATGAAATCCATTCAGGCTTTGAACATATCGATTTCAGAGAGCATGATATTCTGCGTTTACACGAAATGATGATGTCTTTTGCCGGCTATGGAGCAATTAGAGCTTGCTAAGCGTTTCGCTGTTGTCCACGGAAAAAAGATTACAAAGAAAGCCCGTGTTGAGGCTACGATATTAAATAGCCTGACACCGCTTTCCAAAGCGGAGATATGTAAGATTCTCCCCGATGTGAGCCCGACCACTGTTGAAGCGGTCCTTGGCGCTATGGTAAAAAGCGGTACGATAAAACGAATCGGCTCGTCAAGGGCAACACGATATATTAAGGTATAGTACAAAGGTGGATAAATTTGTTCAATCAGCGCGAAGTAATATGTTTATGCAGAATTATTTATCTTATTTACCAGAGTCCCTATCAGATTATGAGGAGAAATGAAAAAATGAGGAAAAAGCTTTTTATCCTATCACCAATAATCGTTTTAATTCTTACTTCTGGCATAATGCCGTTTCTGCCACGGGCTATACCGATGCATAACAGTATGTGGGGAGAAGTAGATCGTTGGGGGTCTAAATATGAGCTTTTTATAATTGCAGGGCTAAGTATTGTTTTTAATCTATTGATGGAATTGCTTTATTATATAAATATTAAAATAAGAGATTACAATGTAGAAGGTAATAAGCGCGAAAAACAAAAAAACTTTTTTTACACATGTGGCATTGTATTTTCATTTCTGATAGTATTGGTCATATTTTCTATAGTTTTGGAAGTTAAGAAATAAATGATCAGGGCAAAGGGTAAAAAGTTTTTTAATCATTCTGGTCAGTGAACAGCAGGCGGATATCTCTAAGCAGACAGTGAAGGGGCGTTCTTAATGGAGGCAAGATCCACTGATTACAGGCTCTGGGGCACGAAGCTATTGCTGAGTGCCCCAGAGCCTGTTAATAGTTAGCTGGCCGCAATTTTGTCCCGTCTGTGAGAGATATCCGCCCGGATCGGTTTGTGTTTCCTGCTCACGATAAAAGCATAAAGCAATTCACCTCATCCGACATGTTGAACAAACTTTTACCATATGCTATACTGGTTAGCAGTCCGTTTGAAAGGGGCATGGATTATTAGCAGGCCCGAACGGGCATACTAATAGGCAGGAGTGTGAACGGATATGCCACAAGTCACAGGAGAAGTGAGGAAGCAGATAGAAAAAAGAAGGACGTTCGCGATCATCTCCCACCCGGACGCAGGGAAGACTACTCTTACAGAGAAGTTCCTGCTCTATGGTGGCGCGATTAACCAGGCGGGGAGCGTCAAAGGAAAGGCGACGGCTAGGCACGCGGTGTCGGACTGGATGGAGATCGAGAAGGAGAGGGGGATCTCTGTCACCTCTTCGGTACTGCAGTTCAATTATGGAGGGTATTGTATCAATATTTTAGACACGCCGGGGCATCAGGATTTCTCGGAGGACACGTACCGGACGCTGATGGCGGCGGACTCGGCAGTGATGGTCATCGACGCGTCCAAAGGCGTGGAGGCGCAGACGAGGAAGCTGTTTAAAGTATGTACGATGCGGCATATCCCTATCTTTACTTTTATTAATAAGATGGACAGGGAAGCGATGGACACGTTCGAGCTGCTGGACGATATAGAGAGCGAGCTTGGGATCGCTACGTGCCCGGTCAACTGGCCCATCGGGAGCGGGAAGGAGTTCCGGGGAGTCTACGACAGGGAGAAGCGGGAAGTGGAGCTGTTCTCTGACACGAGAAAGGGGACGATACAGGGCGAGGTGAAGAAAGTCCCGCTGGGCTCCTCAGAGCTTGACGGGCTTATAAGCGACGAGCAGCGGGCGCGCCTTGAGGAAGAGATCGAGCTGCAGGACGGCGCGGGCGCGCAATTTGACCAGGAGCTGGTAAGCAGAGGAGAGCTCTCCCCGGTATTTTTCGGCTCTGCTCTTACGAACTTCGGCGTGGAGACGTTCCTTCGGAACTTTCTTGCTATGACGACGCCTCCTTTGCCGCGGATGTCGGATAGGGGGCTTATAGATCCTATGGAAGAGGAGGCGTTCTCGGCGTTCGTCTTTAAGATCCAGGCAAATATGAATAAGGCGCACAGAGACAGGATCGCTTTCATGCGTATCTGCTCCGGTTCTTTTGAAGCGGGCATGGACGTGTACCATATGCAGGGAGGGAAGAAGGTAAGGCTTTCCCAGCCCCAGCAGATGATGGCCAGCGAGCGTCATATGGTGCAGGAGGCTTACGGAGGAGATATTATCGGTGTGTTCGATCCAGGCATCTTCTCTATCGGAGACACCCTTACGACGGCGGCGGAGAAGTTCTGCTATGAAGGGATCCCTACTTTTGCACCGGAACATTTCGCGAGAGTCCGCCAGGTGGACACGATGAAGCGGAAGCAGTTTATAAAGGGCGTGAACCAGATCGCTCAGGAGGGAGCGATCCAGATATTCCAGGAGCTGAACGCAGGAATGGAAGAGATCATCGTGGGGGTCGTGGGCGTGCTTCAGTTCGACGTGCTCAAATTCCGCCTGGAGAACGAATATAACGTAGAGATCCGTATGGACAATCTTCCATATGAGTATATAAGATGGATCGAGAACACGGACATAGATGTATCGAAGCTCTCAGGGACTTCCGATATGAAGAAAGTAATGGATCTGAAAGGCCGCCCTCTCCTTCTGTTCGTCAATGAGTGGAGCATCCGCATGACACAGGAGAGGAATGACGGACTGGTTCTTGCGGAATTTGCCAGGTAGGTGTATAATATTTAGATAATACCAGGAAGGATTGCGGGAGTGCGTAGCACGCAGCAATCCGTAGGTATCATAGATAGTATAGATAGGGCTATGTAAGATTGATATTGTACAGGAGGATCTGAAGATATGGGAAAAGAAGAGAAGAACGTTTATACAATAAAGACGGAGGAGAATCTGGGAGAGGTCAAGATCGCCGACGAGGTAGTCGCCGTTATCGCGGGGCTTGCCGCAACGGAAGTTGACGGAGTCGCGTCTACAGTGGGGAACGCAACGAAGGAGCTGGTAAATAAGCTTGGAAGGAAGTCTTTCTCAAAAGGCGTGAAGGTAGACGTGCTGGATGGGATCGTTACCGTATCTCTGGCAATGAACATGAAGTTCGGCTACAGCATTAAGGAAGTGACTGAGAAGGTACAGGAGAAAGTGAAATCTGCCATTGAGAATATGACAGGCCTTGAGGTGGCGGATGTGAATATCAGGGTCGTCGGCGTGGACGTGCCGGAGGAAGCGTAAGTGAAGAGGTCAGAGCTGCGGGAGCATATATTTAAGATGCTGTTCAGCTATGAGTTTAACAGCGACAGCGAGATGCCGGAGCAGATGCGGCTGTACTTTGAACAGATGGATGAGGAAGAGCCAAAGGAGAAGGATATGGAATATATCCGAGAGAAGGCTCTTAAAGTCATCCTGAAGACGGAGGAGATCGACAAGCTTGTCAACGACCACGCCAAAGGGTGGAAGACGGGGCGCATGAATAAAGTGGATCTGAGCATTTTGCGGCTGGCTCTCTATGAGATGAAATGGGACGAGGAGATCCCTGAGAGCGTCGCCATCAACGAGGCGGTAGAGCTTGCCAAGAAGTACAGCGGGGACGATGGCCCGTCGTTCGTCAACGGCATCCTGGCGAAGCTGGCAGAGGGCCGGAAAGGGCAGCCATGACACGGAACGTGTATACGGTAAAGCAGGTAAATTCCTATATAAGGAATATGTTCACGCAGGATTATATGCTGAACCGTATTTATGTTAAGGGGGAAGTGTCCAACTGTAAGTACCATACTTCCGGGCATATATATTTTTCACTGAAGGACGAGTCCGGAGCGATTGCCTGCGTAATGTTCGCCGGGCAGCGAGGCGGGCTCGCTTTTCGTATGTGCGACGGCCAGCAGGTCGTGGCGCTAGGGAGCGTGGATATCTATGAGAGAAGCGGCACATACCAGCTGTACGCAAAAGAGATAAGGCTTGACGGAGAGGGCGTGCTCTACGAGCGGTTCCAGGCGCTAAAAAAGGAATTGGAAGAGATGGGCATGTTCGCCCCGGAATATAAGCAGCCGATCCCGGCCTATGCACAGAGGGTAGGGATCGTGACGGCTCCTACGGGCGCCGCCGTGCGTGATATTATGAATATCGCAAAAAGGAGGAACCCTTATGTGCAGCTGATCCTCTGTCCGGCCAAGGTGCAGGGAGAAGGGGCGGCAGAAAGCATCGCCCGGGGGATCCGGATGCTTGGAGCGATGGAAGTGGACGTGCTGATCGTAGGGCGCGGAGGCGGGTCTGTGGAGGATCTGTGGGCCTTTAATGAAGAGGAAGTGGCCAGGGCCATCTTCGAATGCCCGGTTCCGGTCATCTCAGCGGTGGGGCATGAGACGGACACGACGATCGCAGACTATGTGGCGGATCTTCGGGCGCCGACTCCTTCTGCAGCCGCGGAGCTGGCGGTGTATGACTATGCCCGCCTGGAGCAGAAGATGCGGGAGTACGAGGCGAAGCTGTCCGGGCTCCTGCAGCAGAGAGCGGCGTTTGCACGGCTGTGCGTGGAGAAATACGAGGCGAAGCTAAGATCCCTGCATCCGGGGAACAGGCTGCGGGAGGATCGCATGCGCCTCGCAGATATGGAGGATCGCTTACGGAGCGTGATGAAGGAAAGGGTGCGGGAGGCGAGACATCACCTCCATGTCTATGTGGAGAAAATGAACGGCCTGTCCCCTCTTAAGAAGCTAAAAGGGGGATATGCGTACGTGCAGGCGGAGGATGGAAAAGCGCTTACAAGTACGGGCCAGGTGAAGGCGGGCGACGTCCTTACGCTCCATGTGACGGATGGGACGATCTGCGCGAAGGCCGAGACAGTAAAGGAGGGGCATTATGGCGAACAAGAAAGAACAGACGCTGGAACAGATATTTGAGAGCCTTGAGGAAGTCATTGGAGCGATGGAAAGGCCGGACGTCCCTCTGGAGGAATCTTTCAGCCTGTACCATGCAGGCATGGAAATGTTAAAAGCGTGCAATGCGCGTCTTGACAAGGTAGAGAAGAAGATGCTGGCGCTGGACGGCGAAGGAGAAGCTTATGATTTCGAATGATGATCTTAAAATACAGCAGGAGAAGAAAGTAAGAGAGATAGAGGATATCCTCCAGGAGTACCTGCCAAAGCAGAAAGGGCGGCAGAAGGTGATCATGGAAGCGATGGCCTACAGCCTGCTGGCCGGAGGGAAAAGGATCCGCCCGATGCTGATGAAAGAGACATACCGCCTGTTCGGAGGGAGCTCCAGGGCGATCCGCCCGTTCATGGCCGCTGTGGAGATGATCCACACGTACTCGCTTGTGCACGACGACCTTCCGGCCATGGACAATGACGATTACCGGAGAGGGCGCAGGACGACCCATGTAGTATACGGGGAGGATATGGGCATACTGGCGGGGGACGCGCTTCTTAACTATGCGTTCGAGACGGCTTTCAGGGCATTCGTCATGGAGCCTGAGGACGCGCTTTTGATCGGGAGGGCGCTTGGAGTGCTCGGAGAGAAATCCGGTATCTACGGCATGATCGGAGGGCAGGTCATTGATGTGAAGGAGACCGGACATGCCATAGAGAAAGAGGCGCTCGATACGATCTATGAGCTGAAGACATCGGCGCTTATCGAAGCATCCATGATGATCGGGGCGATCCTTGGAGGAGCGTCGGAAGAAGAGGTAAAGACTACGGAGAAGATCGCGAAGGATGTGGGGATCGCATTCCAGATCCAGGATGATATATTGGATGTCACAAGCACGAGAGAAGCGCTTGGGAAACCGATACATAGTGATGAAAAAAATAAGAAGACGACCTATGTGACGCTGCTTGGCCTGGAGGGGGCAAAGCGGGCGGCAGAAGAGAGGGCCGGCGAAGCGGCCTCTCTTCTTGGAGAGCTTCCGGGGAAGAACGAATATCTGGAAGCCCTGCTTATGCAGCTGATCCACAGGGATAGATAAAAGAGGTGCCCGTATGCTGGAGCGTATACAGAAAGAGAATGATATTAAGAGTATAGACAGGGAGGATCTTCCGATATTGGCGCAGGAGATCCGGGAATTCCTGGTGGAGAAAGTGAGCAGGACAGGAGGGCATCTTGCGTCTAATCTGGGCGTAGTGGAGCTTACGATGGCTATGCACCTTTCGTTCGATCTTCCAGAAGATAAGATTATCTGGGACGTGGGGCATCAGTCCTATACCCACAAGCTGCTGACAGGAAGGCGGGACGGGTTTGACGCGCTTCGGGCATACGGAGGCATGAGCGGCTTCCCGAAGCGGAGGGAAAGCCCTTGCGATGCGTTTGATACAGGGCACAGCTCCACATCGGTCTCGGCAGGGCTTGGCCTTGTGGAGGCCAGAGACATCAAAGGGGAGGGCCACTATGTCGTCTCTGTCATCGGCGACGGCGCTCTTACGGGAGGCATGGCGTATGAGGCGCTGAATAACGCGTCTCATTTGAAGACGAATTATATTATCGTGCTGAACGACAATCATATGTCCATCTCAGAAAACGTAGGCGGGATGTCAAAATACTTGAACCATTTAAGGACGGCCGACCTTTATACAGGGCTTAAGAAGGGCGTTACCGGAGTGCTGGAGAAAGTCCCGGTGGTCGGGGATCCCCTGATCGACAAGATCCGGAAGACAAAGAGCAGCATTAAGCAATTGGTCGTTCCAGGGATGCTTTTTGAAGATATGGGGATCACTTATCTTGGGCCCCTCCAGGGACATAATATCCCGATGCTGTGCAGGGCGTTCCGGGAGGCAAAGAAGGTGAAAGGCCCTGTGCTTTTACATGTCATGACGCAGAAAGGGAAAGGCTATGCCCCGGCGGAAGAAGCGCCGGATAAATTCCACGGGGTCGGCCCTTTTGATATCGTAAGCGGAGAGACATTGGATAAAAAGAAGAAAGACAGCTACACAGATGTGTTCGGGAAGGTGCTTTGCGCGGAAGCTGCGGGGAATCCTGACGTCGTGGCGATTACCGCGGCGATGGCGGACGGGACCGGGCTTACACAGTTTCGCAGGCGTTTCCCGCGCAGGTTCTTTGATGTAGGCATTGCAGAAGGCCATGCTGTGACATTCGCGGCGGGACTGGCTGCGGGAGGGATGAAGCCGGTGCTGGCGGTATATTCTTCTTTCCTCCAGAGAGGGTACGATCAGATCATCCACGACGTGGCGCTGCAGAACCTTCCGGTCGTCCTGGCAGTCGATCGGGCGGGCCTTGTGGGGAGCGACGGTGAGACACATCAGGGGATCTTCGATCTGTCTTATCTGAGCGCTGTCCCCAATATGACGGTGCTGTCCCCAAAGAACAAATGGGAGATGGCGGATATGCTCCGGTTCGCTGTCCGTTATGACGGGCCGATCGCGCTGCGCTATCCAAGAGGGACGGCCTACACAGGCTACGAGGAGCACAGGGCTCCTGTCGTTTATGGGAAGAGCGAGGTTATTTATGAGGAAGAAGATATCGCGATCCTGAGCGTGGGACATATGTTCGAGGAGGCTGTGAAAGTGTGGGAGGGCCTGAAGGAAGAGGGATATTCGGCAAGCCTTGTGAACGCCAGGTTCGTAAAGCCCATGGATGAAGAAATGATAAGGAAGATGAGCAGAAAGCACAGGATCCTTGTGACGATAGAGGAAAATGTGGCCACTGGAGGATATGGAGAGCGGGTACTGGAGTACACATCCCGGGAGGGGCTTAATGTAAGGGTGCTGCCCCTGTCGCTCTCAGACGCCTATGTGGAGCATGGGAGCATTGACGTACTGCGGAAGGCGAACGGTATCGACAGTGCGAGCATGACAAAGACGATCTTAGACACGGTGAAGGAGTCATAAAGCATGAAAGAGAGGTTGGACGTGCTTCTTACAAAACGGAATCTGGCAGCGTCCAGGGAGAAGGCGAAAGCGGTCATCATGTCGGGCAATGTGTATGTGGACGGACAGAAAGAGGATAAGCCCGGCACAGCGTTCCCTGAAGAAGTGAAGATAGAAGTGAGAGGGCGCGCTCTGCCTTATGTAAGCAGGGGCGGCTTAAAGCTGGAGAAGGCGCTCCGGCGCTTCGACGTGTCGGTAGAGGGGAAGGTATGCACAGACGTGGGGGCGTCTACAGGCGGTTTTACTGACTGTATGCTGCAGAACGGCGCAGCGAAGGTATATGCCATTGATGTAGGCAGAGGACAGCTGGACTGGAAGCTGAGGCAGGATCCGCGGGTAGTCTGTATGGAGAAGACGAATATCCGCTATGTAGCCCCAGAGGATATTGGAGAGCCGATCGAGTTCTCATCTGTAGACGTCTCCTTCATTTCTCTTATGAAAGTGCTGCCGCCAATCCACGCGTACCTGGCGGGAGGCGGAGAGGTCGTAGCTCTCATCAAGCCCCAGTTTGAGGCGGGGAGAGAGAAAGTAGGCAAAAAGGGCGTAGTGAGAGAGAGGAGCGCCCATCTGGAAGTCGTGCATGGAGTGACAGAGTATGCAAGGGAGCATGGATTCCACGTCGAGGATCTGACATATTCCCCGATCCGGGGGCCGGAGGGGAACATCGAGTATCTTGTGCACCTTAAGAAATGTGAGGGCGCAGAGGGGAAGAAAGGCTCTGTAGACATAGAAGAGACGGTGGACGCGGCGTTCGCGGCGCTCGCGAAGAGATAGGAGAAGGCAGACAGGGACATGGAGCGTTTTTTGATCGTGACAAATGACGGCAAGGATAAAGGGCAGAAGGTGACAGGAGAAGTCATACGTTTATTGGAGAGCAGGGGGAAGGCTTGCATCCGCTGCCGGAAAGATGAGAATAATGAGATTATGAGAGAAGCCATACCGGAAGGCTTTGACTGTGCGGTGGTCATCGGAGGGGACGGGAGCCTGACTGAAGTGGCAAGGGTGCTGCACGGGCGGGATATCCCGATCCTTGGCATCAATATGGGCGCGCTTGGATATCTGGCAGAGGTGGAAGTCAGCCACATTGAAGAGGCGATCGGCCGCCTTCTGTCAGGAGAGTATAAGGTGGAGGGCCGTATGATGCTGGAGGGAAGGCTGAATGGAGGCAGACGGTCTGTGGCTCTTAATGATATTGTGGTAGCCAGGAATGCGGCGCTTCGCCTCATCCATTTTAACTTGTACGTCAACGGAGAGTTTTTGAGCTCCTATGAGGCGGACGGCGTGATCGTGTCGACGCCTACAGGCTCTACCGCGTACAATCTGTCCGCAGGAGGCCCTATCGTGGAGCCTACGGCGGCTCTGATCGTCATTACGCCGATCTGCTCCCATGCGCTCAACACAAGCAGCATCGTGCTTTCGGCGGAAGACGAGATCGTGATCGAGATAGGAGAAGGGAAGCACAGTGCGGTGGAAGAAGCCTGCATTGCGTTCGACGGCGCGGACACAGTGACGATGGTGACAGGCGAGAGAGTGGCTATACGGAGGTCTTGCGCGTCTGCCGGGATCATCAAGCTGAGCAAAGTCAGCTTTTTAGAGACGCTCCGCAGAAAGATGAAAGGGAATTAAAGGCATCATGAAAGTAAACAGACATGCAAAGATCATCGAGCTTATTAATAAGTATCGCATTGAGACGCAGGAAGAGCTGGCTGCCTATCTGAACAGGTCAGGATTTCAGGTGACGCAGGCTACCGTCTCCAGGGACATACGGGATCTGAAGCTTATGAAAGTACCGGCAGAGAACGGGGGGCAGCGCTATGCCCTGCATCAGAACGGGCAGCAGGGAATGAATGAGAAATATATCCGTGTATTGCGGGACGGCTATCTTACGATGGACAAGGCGCACAATATCCTTGTGATCAAGACGGTGGCAGGAATGGCAAGCGCAGTGTGCGCGGCGATCGACGCTATGGAGTGGAATGAAGTCGTCGGGAGCATTGCGGGAGAAGATACGATTATGTGCGCGATCCGAAGTGTTGAAGACATGGAGGGAGTCATGGAGAAGATCCAGAAGATCGTCTTGTAGGAGGGACAGATGTTACAAAGCTTACACGTGAAGAACATGGCTCTTATTGAAGAGATCGAAGTGGAGTTCGGAGAAGGGCTTAACATACTGACGGGAGAGACGGGAGCGGGAAAGTCCATTATTCTGGGCTCTATCGGCCTTGCTCTCGGTGAGAGGTATACGAAGGATATCATTCGGGAAGGGGCGGACTATGGCTATGTAGAGCTTGTCTTTCTGGTGGAAGACGCTGTCCAGACAGAAGCCCTTGCCAGGCTCGACATATTCCCCGAGGACGGCACGGTTACTTTGAGCCGTCGGCTGATGAAGGGCAGGAGCGTAAGCCGCATTAACGGTGAGACGGTGACGATGGCAGTCTTGAAGGATGCAGCGGCGGCGCTTATAGATCTGCACGGCCAGCACGAGCATCAGTCCCTGCTGTACAAGAAGAACCATCTTGGATTCGTGGACGCATTTGGCGGGGAGGCGCTTGCCAGGCTGAAAGGAAAAGTGGCGGGCTCTTATAAGAAGTACCGGGCAGCGAGAAAGCAGCTGTCGGAGTCGGATATGGACGAGTCTCGCCGGGAGAGAGAGATGTCCTTCCTTTCGTTTGAGATAGAGGAGATAGAAAGGGCGGCGCTCAGAGAAGGGGAGGACGAGGAGCTGGAAAGCCTGTTCCGGCGGATGGAGAACAGCCAGAAGACTGTGCAGGGGCTATCTTCTGCCTACGCCTATACGAGCGAGGGGGACGAGAGCGCCAGCGAGAGCTTAAGCCGGGCTATCCGCATGCTCTCGGATGCTGCCAGATATGACGAGACGGTGTCGGAGCTGTACGGACAGCTTTCAGAGATAGACAGCCTGCTGAATGACTTCAACCGCGCCCTGTCAGACTATATGAGCTGCTGTGAGCTCTCGGAAGAGGAGTTCTACGAGACGCAGGAGAGGCTCAATGAAGTGAACCGCCTGAAGGCGAAGTACGGGAACAGTATAGAAGAAATACTTTCCTACTGTGAGGAACAGAAAGAGAAGCTTGCAAGGCTCTCAGATTATGAGAATTATGTGGAAAGGCTCAAGAAGGATCTTGCAGAGGCTGAAGGCGAGCTGAAAAGATATTCCAGACAGCTCTCAGAGCTTCGCAGGGAACAGGGAAAAGCCTTGGGACATAAGATAGAAGAAGGGCTTGAGGATCTGAACTTTGCGGATGTAAAGTTTGAGATCACATTCAGTGAGAAAGAGGATTACAGCGCAGATGGCATAGACGACGTGGAGTTCGCAATATCTCTGAACCCCGGACAGCCGATGCGGCCTCTTGTGAGCGTGGCGTCAGGCGGCGAGCTGTCCCGTATCATGCTTGCGATCAAAGCGGTCATGGCAGATAAGGATGAGACAGGAACGCTTATCTTTGATGAGATCGACGTGGGGATCAGCGGGCGGACAGCACAGAAGGTGTCGGAGAAGATGGCGCTCATCGGGCGGGAGCATCAGGTCATCTGTATCACGCACCTGGCGCAGATAGCGGCCATGGCGGATGTGCATTTCCTTATAGAGAAGACGGCATCCGCGGAAGGTACGTCCACAGGGATCCGAAGGCTTTCCGAAGAGCAGTCCGCAGAAGAGCTGGCCAGGATCTTAGGCGGCGCGAAGATTACGGACGCAGTGCTTAAGAGCGCGAAAGAGATGAAGGAGCTGGCACGAGAAATAAAATGAGTGAAAAACAGAAAAATGTTACATACTAAGATAGATATCTGAAGTCGGGTATCTATCTTTTTTGTCGGAGGGTGTGCAGATGGTTAAGTACTGGTATCGAAGGATTCTGATTATGATCGTAGTATTCACGGTCGCAGCGGGGGGCAGCTGGTATTTTATTGAGAAGCGGCGCGTTAGCATGAAGAAGGAAGTGAGCGCTGAGACGGTGGGGGAATCTATGGTCATACCGGGAGGGATGCCGGTAGGCATCTATCTGGAGACGGAAGGAGTCATGGTGCTTGGGACGGAGCAGATTACAGGAGAGGACGGCATGAGATATAGCCCCGCGGAGCATATTGTGAAGCCGGGAGATTATATTGTAGGGATCAACGGACAGGAGATCGGTACGAAGGGAGAGCTGATCGAGGCGGTCGCAAGCCTTGACAGGGAGGAGGTCGTATTGACTATAAAGAGGGAAGAGGAGCGGCTGGATATTAAGTTCAGGCCGGTGAGGTGCGGCGTCGGAGATTATAAGCTTGGCATCTGGGTGCGGGACAACACGCAGGGGCTGGGGACTGTGACATTCTTAAACGCGGACAGCAGCTTCGGCGCGCTTGGGCACGGGATCCACGATGTGGACACGAGCGAGCTGCTGGACATCTCTGACGGCACGCTCTACCTGACCAGTATTAAGGACATTAAAAGAGGAGAGAACGGTACGCCCGGAGGGATGGAAGGCATCATCGTGTATAATCATTATAATGTGCTGGGAACGATTACGAAGAATACGGAAGTAGGCATTTTCGGCACGGTCGACCGGATAGACACTTTGTTTTCGGAGCAGGAGCCCATAGAGACGGCTGTGAAGGAGGAGATAGAGGCAGGCCCGGCAGTGATCCGGTGCGCTGTGAGCGGGGAGATAAAAGAGTATGAGATACAGATTACAGGGATAGACTTCTATGCCAGCGAAGTAAATAAAGGGCTGACAGTCGAGGTGACAGACAAGGAGCTGCTGGCTGAGACAGGGGGGATCGTACAGGGGATGAGCGGGAGCCCCATTATCCAGAATGGCAAGCTGATCGGCGCTATAACCCACGTATTTGTCAACGATCCGACAAAAGGCTATGGCATTTTCATAGAGAATATGTTGAAAGAGACGGAAAATTGATAAAACTTGTCGGGAATTAAGATATTTTTACGACAGTAAATCCTTGCTTTGAAATATGACGAAATATATAATAAATTTTGACGGTTTTACAGAATGGGAAGGAGGATTTACGAAAAATGGGAGAAATAGCTGTGGCAATAGCCGACGACAATGAAAGAATCCTGGACTTACTTGGCGAGATCATTGATGCGGACAAAGATTTAAGCCTCGTGGGGAAGGCGAAAAATGGGGAAGACGCTTACTCGCTCATCAAAGATAAGCAGCCGGACGTCATGCTTCTTGACCTCATTATGCCGAAGATAGACGGGCTTAGCATCATGGATCTTGTGAACCGTGACAAAGATATTAAGAAACGCCCGAGCTTCATCATTATAACGGCGGTAGGGCAGGAGCGGATCACGGAAGATGCTTTCCATAAAGGCGCGAATTATTATATTCTGAAGCCTTTTAACAATGAGATGGTGATCAGCAGGATCAAGAGCGTCGGGAACCCGTCCCACCACGACATGCGCTTTATGCCGGGCAAAGGGCCGGAGGCGTCGGCGCCGCCGAAGATGAACCTGGAGGCGCGGGTGACGGACATGATCCACGAGATTGGGATCCCGGCTCATATCAAGGGGTACCACTATTTAAGAGACGCCATTATTATGGCAATTGAAGATATGGATGTGCTGAACGCGATTACGAAAGTGCTGTACCCGACGGTCGCAAAGAAGCACCAGACGACATCAAGCCGCGTGGAAAGGGCGATCCGCCATGCGATAGAAGTGGCGTGGAGCAGAGGGAAGCTAGATACATTGGACGATCTGTTCGGGTATACGGTAAGCAATGGGAAAGGGAAGCCGACGAATTCAGAGTTCATCGCACTGATCGCAGACACGATTCGTCTTGAATATAAAAGCAGATAGTACTTTTCTTTGACAGAAAAATACGGTATAATGGATTATATCGTGAAATCGGGAGGAAAAGGTGATGAAAAAAATACTTTTTGCGGCGTCGGAGGCAGTGCCGTTTATTAAGACGGGAGGCCTGGCGGACGTGGCGGGCACTTTGCCGAAGAATTTTGATAAAGAAAAATATGATGTAAGAGTCATGCTGCCGAAATATATGTGTATGAAAGAGCAGTGGAAAGAAAAGCTTGCTTACCACAGCCATTTCTATATGGATCTGGGGTGGAGGACACAGTATGTAGGAGTGTTAGAGACAAAGTACGACGGAATTACATTCTACTTTATAGATAATGAGTATTATTTTAACGGATTTACGCCATACGGGGATATGTACGCCGATATTGAGAAGTTCGCGTTCTTTTCCAAGGCAGTCTTAAGCGCGCTGCCCGTAATTAATTTCAGGCCCGATATCATCCACTGCCATGACTGGCAGACAGGCCTTGTCCCGATCTTCCTGGATAATTTCCGCTACTCCAATGAGTATTACCGCGGGATCAAGACGATTATGACGATACATAACTTAAAGTTCCAGGGGACATGGGACACGAAGAGGGTCAGGGACATTACGGGGCTGCCCCAGTATTATTTCGCGCCGGATAAGCTAGAAGCTTATAAAGACGCCAACTACTTAAAAGGCGGGATCGTGTATGCGGACAGGATCACGACGGTGAGCAATTCCTACGCCGAGGAGATTAAGATGCCGTTCTACGGCGAGAAGCTGGACGGGCTCATGCGCGCCCGCTCGAACTGTCTGTCGGGCATCGTGAACGGGATCGACTATGAAGACTTCAACCCGGAGACAGATCAGTATATTGAGAAGAATTATAATGTGGAGAGCTTCCGCAAGGAAAAAGTGAAGAATAAGGCCGCGCTCCAGAGGCAGCTGAACCTGGAAGAAGACCCGAAGAAAATGATGATCGGCATTGTGTCAAGGCTGACCGATCAGAAAGGCTTCGACCTTGTGGCGTACATTATGGACGAGCTTTGCCAGGACGCGGTACAGATCGTTGTCCTCGGGACAGGGGAAGAGAGATATGAGAACATGTTCCGGCATTTTGAATGGAAATATCAGGGGAAGGTCTCTGCGAATATCTTCTATTCGGAAGAACTGTCCCACAGAGTCTATGCTTCCTGCGACGCGTTCCTCATGCCGTCTCTTTTTGAGCCGTGCGGGTTAAGCCAGCTGATGAGCCTGCGCTACGGGACGGTCCCGATCGTGAGGGAGACCGGAGGGCTAAAAGATACGGTGGAAGCGTACAACGAGTATGAGAGGACAGGGACAGGGTTCAGCTTTGTCAACTACAATGCACATGAGATGCTGGGCACGATCCGGTATGCAGAGAGGATCTATTACGATAAGAAACGAGATTGGAATAAGATTGTAGAGCGCGGGATGGAGATGGATTTCTCCTGGAAGAATTCTGCGAAACAGTATGAGGAGCTTTATGATGACATGTAAGATACGAGAGATTTTGAAAGACACAGCGCCCCATATCTCCTTTGAGATATTTCCTCCTAAGACGGAGGCGGGATATGACAGCGTAGCATCCGCAGCAGAACAGATTGCAGCATTAAAACCGTCATTTATCAGTGTAACTTATGGAGCGGGCGGAGGCACGAGCAAGAATACCGTGAAGATCGCTTCACATATTAAGGACATGGGAGTTACGAGCCTGGCTCATCTGACTTGTGTATCTTCTACGAAGGAGGAGGTGCGCCACGTCATTGAGGAGCTGAAGAGAGAGGGGATAGAGAATATCCTCGCCTTGCGGGGAGACCGCCCTAAGGACGCACAGTTCCCCCTCCCGGATCAGTACAGGTACGCCAGCGAGCTGATCGAGGACATTAAGGCCCAGGGGGACTTCTGTATCGGAGCCGCATGCTACCCGGAAGGGCATGTGGAGTCGGAGCATAAGAAAGACGATATTGCCAATCTGAAGATGAAGGTAGACTGCGGAGTGGACTTTCTGACTACGCAGATGTTTTTTGACAATAATATCCTGTACAATTTCCTGTACCGGATCAGGGAGAAGGGGATTACAGTTCCCGTGCTCCCGGGCATCATGCCGATTACGAACGCGAAGCAGATGAAGCGGACGCTGGAGCTGTCGGGCACAGCCCTGCCTCAGAGGTTCATCGCGATCCTGGACAGGTTCGGAGAGGATCCGGGCGCTATGAAGCAGGCGGGGATCGCGTATGCGACAGAGCAGATCATCGATCTCATTGCCAATGGGGTGAGCCATATCCATGTATATTCCATGAATAAGCCGGATGTGGCGGAGGCGATCATGAGCAGGCTGTCAGAAATCGTAAAGGTATAGGTGAGGAAAAGGGATGAGCATGGATCACAGAACGAAAGAAGCCGTTCGTTATCTGGGATACGGAACACATGCGGTAGATGATAAGACGCTGGCGCTGGTCGGGGAGATGTTCAGAGAGCTCGACCAGACTGTCCGCCGTCGCATCGTCTATCGCATCTTTGAGTTAGAATCGGACGGCGACGATAAGGTACGGATCGGACAATTGGATATCGCAAGCAGGAATCTTGCGAAGAATATGCGAGGGTGCGCGCAGGCGGCTATGCTCGGGGCGACGCTTGGGATAGAGGCGGATATGCTGATGAAGAGATACTCGGTGACGGATATATCAAAGGCAGTCGTTGCCCAGGCGTGTGCTGCGGCTATGTTGGAAGAGTATCTGGACGACTGGCAGGAAGAGCTAAGAGAGCAGAAGAGAGAGGAAGGGTATTTCCTAAGGCCTCGCTTCAGCCCGGGGTACGGGGATTTTGACATCCATCATCAGGAAGATATGCTTCGTATGCTGGACAGTGCAAGGAAGATCGGCCTTACAATGACGGACGCCCATATGTTAAGCCCGTCCAAATCCGTGACGGCGGTCATTGGGATGAGCAGAGAAGACATCGCATGCCACAGGGTCGGGTGCGAGGCGTGTGGAAAGACAGATTGTATGTACCGCAGAGAAAGCTGACGGGCCCTGCTGCGGATAAAGGAGCAAAAGATGATATTAGACAGGCTAGGGAAAGAATTACTGTATTTTGACGGAGGGACCGGGACGCTTCTTCAGGAAAAGGGGCTTAAGCCCGGGGAGCTGCCGGAGACGTGGAACCTGACCCATACGGAGGAGATGGTGGATATCCACCGTCAGTACTTCGAGGCTGGGAGCGATCTTGTGCTTACCAACACTTTTGGAGCGAACGCGCTGAAGTTCCATTCAGAGGATCATGATCTGGAAGATATCGTATCGGCGGCCGTAGTAAGTGTAAAGGAGGGGGCCTGTTTAGGCGTCCATGACGATCGGGAAGTCTATGTGGGGCTTGATATCGGGCCTACGGGGAAGCTTCTAAAGCCTATGGGAGACTTAAGCTTCGAGGATGCTTATGCGGCGTTCCGGGAAGTCATGGTATATGGAGAGGCGGCAGGAGCAGACTTTATCCATATTGAGACGATGAGCGATACATATGAAGTGAAAGCGGCCGTATTGGCGGCAAAAGAGAATACGAAGCTTCCGGTGTTCGCCACGATGATATTCGACGAGAAGGGGAAGCTCTTAACAGGAGGGGACGTCCCGTCGGTGGTGGCGCTCCTGGAAGGGCTTCGGGCAGACGCCCTGGGGATCAACTGCGGCATGGGGCCGGAAGAGATGCTCCCGATCCTGGATGAGATACTAAAATATGCGTCCGTCCCTGTGATCGTAAAGCCTAACGCGGGGCTTCCGAAGCAGAGGGACGGGGAGACTTATTATGATGTAAAGCCCGAGGAATTCGCAGCCGTTATGAGGAAGGTCGTGGAAAGAGGAGCCAGCGCCGTCGGCGGGTGCTGCGGGACGACGCCGGATTATATCCGGGCGCTTGTGCAGGAGACCTCCGGGATGCGGGATGTGGAAGGACGCCTTGGAAAAGAAGAGAAAAATCATAGCATCGTATGCTCTTATGGGAGAGCCGTAGCCCTGAATGATACTCCCGTCATTATCGGAGAGAGGATCAACCCTACGGGGAAAAAGCGGCTTAGGCAGGCGCTCAAAGACCACGATATGGAGTATATCTTAAAGGAGGCCATCACCCAGCAGGACGCGGGCGCGCATATTCTGGATGTGAACGTAGGGCTCCCTGATATTGACGAGCCGTCCGTGATGAAGGAGGCGATCCGGGAGATCCAGAGCGTTACCAGCCTTCCTCTCCAGATCGATACGGTAGATACGGAAGCGATGGAGGCGGCTATGCGTATCTACAATGGCAAGCCTATGATCAATTCTGTCAATGGCAAGCAGGAGTCCATGGACGCGGTATTCCCATTAATCCGCAAATACGGCGGCGTAACCGTGGGGCTTACGCTTGACGAGGAGGGGATCCCGGACACGGCAGAGGGGCGCGCGGACATCGCAGGCAAGATTATAGAAGAGGCAAGGAAATATGGGATCCATAAGAAAGATATTATCATAGACGTCCTTGCAATGACCATCAGCTCAGACCCGGCGGGGGCGAAGACGACGCTGGAGGCTCTGCGGCTTGTAAAAGAACGGTACGGCGTCTGTACGGTGCTGGGAGTGTCCAATATCTCTTTTGGCCTTCCGTGCCGCCCAGTCATTAACGCGAACTTCTATACGATGGCGATGCAGGCGGGGCTTAGCGCGGGGATCATTAATCCGCTGTCGGAGGACATGATGGGATCGTATCATTCGTTCTGCGCTCTGATGGGCTATGATAACAACTGTGAAGCCTATATCTCGAAATACGGCGGACAGGACAGGAGCCAGGGGGCGAAGGCGCCCGCAGGCACAGATGTGAAGATCTCCCTATCTGACGCCATCGTGAAGGGGCTTAAGGAAGAAGCCCATCATGCGGCGGCAGAGCTCCTTAAGGAGAAGGAGCCGCTGGATATTATTAACAGCCAGATGATACCGGCTCTCGACGAAGTGGGGAAAGGGTTCGAGAAGGGGACGGTGTTCCTTCCTCAGCTCCTTATGAGCGCAGACGCCGCTAAGATCGCGTTCGCGGTGCTGAAGGAATCCCTCAAAGGACAGGCGGATTCCCAGAAGAAGGAGAAAGTCATCCTGGCCACTGTGAAGGGAGATATCCATGATATCGGAAAGAACATCGTGAAAGTGCTCCTGGAGAACTACAGCTTTGAAGTCATTGACCTGGGAAAAGACGTGCCGCCGGAAAGAATCGTCAGGACAGCGGTGGAGGGCGATATAAAGCTGGTGGGCTTAAGCGCTCTTATGACGACTACGGTGGTCAGCATGGAGGAGACGATAAAGCTTCTGCGTAAGGAGAAGCCGGACGCGAAAGTCATGGTGGGAGGAGCTGTCTTAAACGAGGAGTACGCCAGGATGATCGGGGCGGATTTCTACGGCAAGGATGCCATGCAGTCCGTATACTATGCAAAAGAGCTATTACAGACAGGAGGAGATGGAGCATGATACGTGGGCTTGACACGACAGTCAGAAAGATAAGGAGAGAAGTGTTCGAACAGGTGGCGCGCCTTGGGTTCAAAGGGAACGCGCAGACACTGAACGACGATATGGAGGCGATCCCTTATGAGATGGTGAACGACGAGCAGAGGTACCGGGACAGCGTGTACCGCGCCCGCGCCATCGTAAGAGAGCGCCTGCGCCTTGCCATGGGGCTGTCCCTGCGGCCGGAGGACAAGCCGGTGCATCTGACAGCGGGGGTGGAAGCAAGCAATATTTCAGAGAAATATTATGAGCCGCCGCTTATGCAGGTCATCCCTTCCGCCTGTATGGCATGTGAAGAGAGAGGGTACGAGGTCAGCAATATGTGCAAAGGATGCCTGGCCCACCCGTGTATGGAGGTGTGTCCGAAGGAAGCCATCTCTATGGTGAACGGGAGATCTTATATTGACCAGGAGAAATGTATTAAATGCGGCAAGTGCAAATCGGCCTGCCCCTATGACGCCATCGCAAAAAAAGAGCGTCCGTGCCAGCATGCGTGCGGCGTGGGAGCGATTGAGTCCGACGCCCAGGGACGGGCGAAGATCAACAACGACAAATGCGTCTCCTGCGGCATGTGCATGGTAAGCTGCCCGTTTGGGGCGATCTCAGATAAATCCCAGATATTCCAGCTGGCCCGGGCGCTCACCGAGGGCGACAATATCATTGCAGAGATAGCGCCTGCCTATGCGGGGCAGTTCGGGGACAATATTACGCCGAGGAATTTAAAAGCAGCCCTGCAGGAGCTGGGGTTCTCAGGGTTCTATGAGGTGGCTCTCGGGGCGGACATCGGAGCCATAGCGGAAGCGCACCATTATGTAGAGAAGGTGGCGACAGGAGAGCTGCCGTTCCTTCTGACTTCCTGCTGTCCGTCCTGGGCGATGCTGGCGAAGATCTATTTCCCGGATCTGGTGGATGAAGTATCGCAGGAGCTCACGCCAATGGTCGCCACCGCCCGCACGATCAAGAAAGAATATCCCGACGCGAAAGTGGTATTTATAGGCCCGTGTGCGGCGAAGAAGCTCGAAGCTATGAGAAGGACCGTCAGAAGCGATGTGGATTTTGTTATTACCTTCGAAGAGCTGCAGGCTATGTTCGATGCAAAGGGCATCGATCTTACGCAATATGAAGCGGAGTCATCCTTCCACAACGCTACCGGCGCAGGGCGCGGATATGCCGTCGCAGGCGGCGTCGCAGAAGCCATTGAGAAATGTATTAAGGAGTACTATCCTGGCACAGAGGTGAATATTGAGCATGCGGAAGGGCTTGCGGAATGTAAGAAAGCGCTGTCCCTTGCCAAGGCAGGGAAGATGAACGGCTGCCTCATCGAGGGCATGGGATGCCCTGGAGGATGCGTGGCCGGAGCCGGGACGAATATTCCGGTGGCGAAGGCGCAGAAGAAGATAAAGGATTTTGTAAAGGCATCCTCAGCGGCCATTCCGCCCAAGGAGCTCGAAGAGATCGAATTAGAATAGGGAGTACAGGATGCAGAATGCCCGCCGTTGACAAACAGCGGGCGTTTCTTTATAATTAGGGAATAGCGTCTATACAGGGACGCTGATGAAAGGCGAGGAGGATGTTATGCAGAAATACGGAGTGAATGAATTAAGAAGGATGTTCCTGGAGTTCTTTGAGAGCAAGGGCCATCTGGCGATGAAGAGCTTTTCACTGGTGCCTCACAATGATAAGAGCCTGCTTCTTATCAATTCTGGCATGGCGCCGTTAAAACCATATTTTACAGGGGAGGAGACGCCCCCGAACAGGCGTGTGACGACCTGTCAGAAGTGCATCCGCACCGGGGATATCGATAATGTAGGAAAGACGGCGCGGCACGGCACATTTTTTGAGATGCTTGGGAATTTTTCATTCGGGGATTATTTTAAGAAAGAGTCTATCCGCTGGACGTGGGAGTTCCTGACGGAAGTGGTCGGCCTTCCGGCGGACAGGCTGTACCCGTCTGTCTATCTGGAGGACGACGAAGCGTGGGAGATCTGGAACAAAGACATTGGGATCGCGCCGGAGCGGATCTTCCGCTTTGGGAAAGAAGATAATTTCTGGGAGCATGGCGCAGGCCCCTGTGGGCCTTGCTCGGAAGTGTACTATGACCGTGGGGAAGAGTACGGCTGCCACAGGGAAGGCTGTACGGTAGGCTGCGACTGCGACCGGTATATGGAGATCTGGAACAACGTATTCACGCAGTTCGACAATGACGGGCATAACAATTATACCGAGCTGGATATGAAGAACATCGATACGGGCATGGGCCTTGAGCGTCTGGCGTGCGTAGTGCAGGGCGTAGATTCCATGTTCGATGTAGATACGATATTTGCCCTCCGCGAGCATGTATGCAGGATCGCAGGGGTAGGATATGGAGAGGGGCAGGCGTCGGATGTGTCCATCCGTGTCATTACGGACCACATCCGTTCTGTGACCTTTATGATCTCCGACGGGATCCTGCCGTCCAACAGCGGCAGGGGATATGTGCTCCGCCGCCTGCTGCGGCGCGCCAGCCGCCATGGGAGGCTTCTTGGCATCGACAGGGAGTTCCTGATCGAGCTGGCGGCGACGGTTATTGAAGGCTCGAAAGACGGATATCCGGAGCTGGAGGAGAAGAAAGAATTCATCTTTAAAGTGATCGCGAAAGAGGAAGAACAGTTCAATAAGACGATCGACCAGGGATTGTCCATCCTGACCGGAACGATCGAAGAGATGGAGAAAAAGTGCGAGAAAGTCCTCTCAGGAGAAGAAGCGTTCCGCCTGTACGACACATATGGGTTCCCGGTAGACCTGACTATAGAGATACTGGAAGAGAAAGGGATGTCCATTGACGAGGAAGCGTTCAGGAAAGCGGTGGAAGAGCAGAAGCAGAAAGCAAAAGGGACGTTTGGGGAGCACAGCTACAGCGGAAGAGAGGCGAGCGTCTACGACGACATAGACGCTTCTGTTACGAGCGTCTTTGTAGGCTATGACAAGCTGTCCTGTGATTCAAAAGTTACGATACTTACGACAGAGGATGAGATCGTGGAGGCGCTGTCCGATGGGGAGAGAGGGACGATCTTTGTGGAAGAGACCCCATTCTACGCCACCAGCGGCGGGCAGGAAGCGGACATCGGATTGATCGAGAGCGGGGAGCTTTCATTTGTAGTGGAAGATACAGTCAAGCTTGCAGGAGGAAAGATCGGGCATAAAGGCTATGTGGACAAAGGCATGGTGAAGACTGGCGACGTTGTGTCCTTGTCCGTTGACGCTGCAAGAAGGGCGCTCTCTGCCAATAACCACAGTGCGACGCACCTGCTCCACAAAGCGCTCCGCACCGTGCTTGGAAGCCATGTAGAGCAGGCGGGATCCTCTGTGAACGCAGACAGGCTCCGTTTTGACTTTACACATTTCTCGGCTCTGACAGAAGAAGAGCTAAGGAAGGTGGAGCATATCGTAAATGAGCAGATCCAGAAGGGGCTTCCGGTCGTTGTGGAGAATATGCCTATCGAGGAAGCGAAGAAGACGGGCGCGGCCGCGCTTTTCGGGGAGAAGTACGGCGACATCGTCCGGGTGGTAAGCATGGGCGATTTCTCCCGGGAGCTGTGCGGCGGGACTCATGTGGCTAATACGGGCGCTATCACTGCTTTTAAGATCTTGTCCGAGACAGGCGTCGCAGCGGGCGTAAGGCGTATCGAGGCGCTGACGGCAAAAGGGCTTATGGATTACTATAATGAGATAGAAGAGAGGCTTCTTGCGGCGGCGAAGCTTGTAAAAGCAAAACCGGAGCAGCTGTCCGACCGGATCCGGAGCCTGCAGGCTGAAAATAAAGCGCTTGGCAGCGAAGTAGAGAGCTTAAAGAGCAAGCTGGCCCAAGGCTCTATGGGCGACGTTATAGATCAGATCGTGGAAGTAAAGGGCATGAAGCTTCTTGCGGCGAAGGTAGACGGCGTGGACATGAACGGCCTTCGGGATCTGGGCGATCAGCTAAGGGAGAAGATCGGCGAAGGCGTGGTCGTCCTTGCGTCTGCCGTGGACGGGAAGGTGTCCTTGATGGCAATGGCGACGAAAGACGCCGTAGACAAGGGGGCCCATGCAGGGAATCTCATTAAAGCGATCGCGTCCCTTGTAGGCGGAGGCGGGGGCGGACGTCCGAATATGGCGCAGGCAGGAGGCAAGAACCCTGCGGGGATCGACGATGCGATAGCAAAAGTGAAGGGTGTGCTGGAAGAGCAAGTCGGCGCCTAATCAGCGGGCCGCATGAAAAATGGCATGAAAAATGTACAAAACTTATTGACGTAAAGGAAAAATGTGTTATAATCTTAAGTAGTGCAAGAATATACCCGAACAGTCGTATAGTGCACAATATAGGGCTTGAGGGGAGGTTAGGTGAAGTTATGTCAAATGTAATCGTAAAAGAGAACGAGACGTTAGATAGCGCTTTACGCAGATTCAAGAGAAACTGTGCGAAGGCGGGCATTCAGCAGGAGATTCGTAAGAGAGAGCATTACGAAAAGCCAAGCGTGAGACGCAAGAAAAAATCTGAGGCTGCCAGAAAGCGTAAATATAACTAATATGTGCAGACGAAGACGCCGTGTCGCAACGACACGGCGTCTTTTTTTGTGTCCAGAGCCTACAAGGCTCCTTGTGCACTTGAGGCTACATAGGCTTCAGATTTTTATTGAGCCTGTCCACCATCCAGGCGATCCGCTTTTTTCGCCCGTCATCTGTCTTTGCGTCAAAATATGCCCGGGCGTAAGTCTTTTTTACCGATAAGGACATGGACTGGAAATTTGTGCTGGCAGGCTCGTATTGCTCCAGAAGCTCGGATAAGAAGGCGAGCTGTTCCTCTGTGACCACCATAGCGTTTGGAGCGTTCCACTGGCCGTTCTTTTTTGCCTCCTCTATCTTCTTTCTGCCGAAATCAGTCATACGCCCCTGCTCTTCAAGCTTTTCGGCCAACGCCTTATTTTTCTCTGACCACTTGCTCTTCTCCCTGCGTATAGAAAAGTATTTTTTATAAGCCTTCTCGTCGATGCTTTTCATCTGCCCGTCGATCCAGCCAAAGCAGAGGGCTTCTTCGAGGGCTTCGCCTGCCTTGATCGTCTTTGGCCCGCCTGCTTTGCCAAGTAAGAGCCAGACGCCGTCATGTGACATGCAGTTGTCTGAAAGCCATTCCCTGAATTGTTCTCTTGTAGTAAATTCCATAATATCGCTCATTGCCTGCTCCTCCTTTATCCTCCCTGGCTTTAGATCCCCAGCTCATGGTACAGCCTCCCGATGGGAAGGCCGACTACGTTGCTGTATTCTCCGTGGATCTCTTTTATGTGGATGGCAAAAGGCCCCTGGATGCCGTAAGCTCCCGCCTTATCGAGGGGATCGCCGGATTCCACATAGACGTGCAGCGCCTGTCTGCTGATGGGGTAGAATGTGACGTCTGTCTTCTCATAGAATGTGTTCTGTAATGTTGCACCTTTCTTTTTCTTGATGATGGAGACTCCTGTATAGACTTGATGAGTGCGGTCGGCCAGCAGGGAGAGCATATCGTAGGCTTCTGCTTTATCTGCCGGCTTCCCAAGGATCTCGCCGTTGTAGGCGACGATGGTGTCCGCGCCGATTACTGTAATATCCTCGCCGCCCGCAGGGGGCAGTGATCCATATACGTCCCATGCCTTCTGGGAGGCCAGCTCCATCACAACGTCCCGGGGCGCGCTTTTCGTAATCTTTTCTTCAACAGAAGAAGGGATGATCTCAAAATCTATGCCTGTCAGGGCGAGAAGCTCTTTTCTCCGAGGCGAGGCGGATGCTAAAATGTATCTCATATATCGCGCTCCTTTGCTTTCATGATCTGTCTGACTACATGATACTATATTTCCTGGCTATAGCCAATACATAATCTCCATTATAGGTTTTTGACAAATGCTTTCCGAATAAGTATAATATCCGAAGAGACATTTGCGCGTTGTGTAACATAAAAACAGCAGTAAAAAGTAAAAATATAAAATGTATGGAGGTAGAAAAATGTATATCAGTGAGATCGTGACGACGCCGCCGGAGAATGTAAGCGAGAGGGTCCCTCTTGAACAGGAAGTGTATAAGGTATTTAAGAAGCTGGGGATCGCTTATGAGCGTGTGGACAACGACCCGGCATCTTCCATGGAAGAATGCGCGGATATAGGTAAAGTGTTAGAGGCGCCGGTGCGTAAGGATGTGTTCCTTTGCAATCAGAAGAAGACGAGCTTCTTCCTCCTTGTGATGCCGGAAGAAAAAGCGTTCGATACGGCGTCTTTTAGCAAGAAGCTGGGAGTTTCCCACATGTCCTTTGCCTCCCCGGAGCATATGTGGGAGCATCTTGGAACGAAGCCTGGTTCTGCAAGCGTCGTAGGGCTGCTAAATGATAAGGACGACTATGTGCAGCTCATTATTGACAAAGAAGTGGCGGAAGCGGAGTATTTTGTATGTAATACGGGGATCAATACGACACACTTAAAGTTTAAGACGCAGGATCTGCTGAAGAAGTTCCTGCCATATACACATCATCGTCCGCGGATCGTTGATCTATAAGAAGAGAGGAGCATGGGAGAGCGAGTGGCAGAAGCGAGGTGCTTATATGAAGAGGATGTCGAAGGAGGAGCTGTTGTCGGCCCTTTCAGGGAGGGCGCAGGGCGAAAGGCTTATACTGAGGGAATATGAGCTTAGAGATATGGATCTTACGGGGGCGGACTTTAGCCATACAGACCTTACTTTAAGCTCTTTCCAAAATGTAGTCTTAAATGATGTAAGCTTTTATGGCAGCACGGTGAAGAATGTGTTGTTCGACGGCTGTCCTTTGCATGGAGCGGATTTCAGGGATGCCAGTATGGTGACGGCGTCTTTGCGCTACTGTGATATGGGAGGCTGTGACATACGAGGCGCGGATCTGTTCGGCGCGGTCCTTGAGCATGCTATGTTGGAAGGGGTCGTATCAGATGAGAGGACAAAGTGGTTCCGGCTCCACTGTCCTGAGAAGGGAGCATTCCTGGCGTACAAGAAATGCGTCAATGACCGTATGGTGCAGCTGCTCGTCCCGGAGGACGCGCGCAGGACGTCGGCCACAATGCCGTCCTGCCGGTGCGATAAGGCGAAGGTACTGACTATTAAGAGCTTTGACTTTAAAGAGGAATTTGAAGAAGCCTGGTCATTGGTGGACGAGGACTTTGTCTACCGGAAAGGCGAGTGGGTACAAGTGGACGATTTTAATGAGGACAGATGGCAGGATTCCACTACAGGGATCCATTTCTGGCTTACGCGGGAAGAGGCGAAGGCATATTAGGGAGGCAGATCGGCATGAAGACGGCAGAAGATTTAAGACAGTTATTAATGAACATTGACAGGAAGGGCTATCCAGCCTATAAAGGTACAAAGGGGAGCTACCGCTTCGGCAGCTATACCCTGTCCATAGACCATGTGCAGGGGGATCCGTTCGCAGCCCCTTCAAAGCTGCATGTGGAAGTGTCGGGGAAGACGGCAGGATTCCCACAGAGGCTTTATGATGAGAAGCATAAAAGGATCGCGCTCCAGGATCATCTGACGCGGAACTTTTCAAAACAGACGGCGGAATATTCTTTTCAGGCAAAGGGATCGGGAAAGAGCGGGATCCTCTCTGTCACGAGATGCGGGCAGGAGATCCTGGAGAGGAGCGCATGTACGGTGGACGGGGCGGACGGAAGCGTGACGGTCCGGTTCGAGGCGGGGTTCCCGGCGAATGGGCGGACGATCAACGCAAGGGAGCTTATAAAGATCCTCTTTGATTTCCTCCCCAGATGCGTGGAGAAGGCTTTGATCTACCGCAATCTTAACGCTGGACAGACAGAAAAGGTGATGGAGCTCGCACAGGACAGAGAATATATCAGAAGCCGGCTGGAGCCGATGGGGCTTGTGGCATTTGTGGCCGACGGCTCCATTCTTCCAAGGGAATCCGGGGTGTCCCAGCGTCCAATGAAGAATGCGGTGGAATTCCGGTCGCCTGCATCGATGCAGGTAGAGATGGATCTGCCATACAAGGGAAAGATCACGGGAATGGGAGTGAGGAAAGGGATCACTCTTATCGTAGGCGGAGGATATCACGGGAAATCTACCCTTCTGAAAGCGTTGGAGATGGGCGTTTATCCTCATATTGCCGGAGATGGGCGAGAATATGTTGTGACGGACGAGGCGTCTGTGAAGATCCGCGCCGAAGATGGGAGGAGCATTAAGAAGACAGATATTTCTATGTTCATCAACGATCTGCCGAACAGAAAAGATACGAAAGCGTTCTCTACAGAGGACGCCAGCGGGAGCACATCTCAGGCGGCAAATGTAGTGGAGGCTATGGAGGCCGGGGCGAGAGCGCTTCTTATTGACGAGGACACGAGCGCGACGAATTTCATGGTGCGGGATGAGCTGATGCAGAGGGTCATCCATCGGGATATGGAGCCTATTACGCCGTTCATCGAGAGGATGCGGGACTTATACGAGGCGCACGAGATATCGACGATACTGGTGGCGGGAAGCTCCGGGGCGTATTTCCAGGTGTCAGACTGCATCGTGCAGATGGACCGCTATATCCCCAAAGAGATTACGGCTCTTGCAAAAGAGGCGGCAGCGTCATATCCCGCCCTTTCGCTGCCGGAAGGAAAGGCGGATGTCCCGGGATATGCCCGCAGGCCCGGGAAGAATCCGGGGATCGTCCATAAAGGAAGGATTAAGATTAAGACGATGGGGAAGGACGGCGTGCAGCTGAACCATGAGACCATTGATCTAAGGTATGTGGAACAGCTCTGCGACTCAGAACAGCTGGCCTTTCTTGGGCACGTCGTAAAATATATGGAAGAGAGCCTGCTGGACGGGAAGAAGACAGTGAGGCAGCTGGTGGAGCAGGTATTGTCGGATTTTGAAAAGAAGGGGTTCGCGGCTGTCTGTGACGGCGGCTATCTCCCCGGGAATCTGGCGCTTCCGAGAAAGCAGGAGATATACGCCTGCGTAAATCGTTACCGCGGGCTGAAGCTTTAATAGATTGGAGAAGGTTATGACATTAACGGATTATGCAAAGGCATATGGGCTTGGGAAAAAGGATTATCAATACCGGATGCTCCATGGAATGCAGCCGACGCTGGAAGTGCTGGATGATATCTTACCGGGCAGAGGCGCCTATTCGGAAGTCCCCCTTGGGCTCGTGCAGATTCCCATCGACCAGATCGCGGGGACGAAGACAGGGGGGAGGAGCAGCGCGTTCGCGGGAAATTTCATGCCTATCCTGCGCGAGAGCACGGAGTTTGCCCAGAAATGGCAGCAGCTTAGCGACAGCCATGTGGCGGAAGGGATCCGGGAGCCGATCAAGGCTTATGAGTATATGAATAAGTTCTATGTGCTGGAAGGGAATAAGAGGGTCAGCGTCCTGAAGTTCTACGGCGCCACGGCAGTGCCGGGAACTGTCACGAGGATCGTCCCGAAGCGCACGCAGGAGAAAGAGAATAAGATCTACTATGAGTTCATGGAATTTTATGATCTGTCCAAAGTCAACTACATCTGGTTTTCCGAGGAAGGGAGATTTAGAAAGCTTCAGGAGCTTGTGGGCAAGGAGCCGAAGGAGGAGTGGACGGATGAGGATAAGCTGACGTTCAGCTCTATATACCGCAGGTTCTGTGCAGAATATAAGAAGCTTGACGAGGAGGACGTCCTTCCGGGGGACGCGTTCCTCGCGTTCATTTCTTTATACGGCTATGCGGATATATGCGACAAGACAACGAAAGAGCTAAAGGCAATGATCCTGGACATGAGGGAAGAGTTCAGCCTCATGGAAAAGGAGGAGTCCGTAGATCTGAAGCTAAGCCCCAATGAGGAGAAGAGGCCGCTTCTGAATCTCTTGCTCCCTACTGGGATGACCCGTCTTAAGATTGCGTTCGTGTATGCGAAGACAGTAGGGACTTCTGCATGGACCTACGCCCATGAGCTGGGGCGCCTCCATTTGGAGCAGGCGTTCCCGGACAAGGTTACAACAATATGCTATGACGGCGTGACGGAAGAAAATATAAAGGAAGCTATTTTAAAAGCGGTAGAGGAGAAATGCGACATTATCTTCACGACGTCTCCCGCCTTCGTACAGGAGAGCGTGAAGGCCGCCATCGCCAATCCTCAGCTGCGTATCTTAAACTGCTCCCTCAATACTTCTCACAGGTATATCCGCACTTATTATGCAAGGATGCACGAGGCGAAGTTCGTGATGGGGGCGGTGGCGGGCGCGCTGGCAAAGGGCGATAAGATCGCGTATATCGCAGATCTTCCTGTCTACGGATCTATTGCAAATATCAATGCGTTCGCGCTCGGGGCGAAGATGATCAATCCTCGGGCGGAAGTCTATCTGGAGTGGTCTTCCGTGAAGGATCAGGACGTCTATGAGAAGATAAGCAGGATCGATGCAGACTGTATTTCCGGGAAGGATATGGTGATCCCTGAGGAGTCCTCCAGGTATTTTGGCATTTACTGTCTGGAGGACGGTATGCCAAGAAGCCTGGCGATGCCCCTCTGGCACTGGGGGAAATTCTATGAGCGTCTTATCCGTACTGTGCTGGATAAGACGTGGAAATATGATGAGAAGACTTCGGATAACAAAGCGATCAATTACTGGTGGGGCATGTCCTCGGATGTGGTCGATGTCGTCTGTTCGCAGAACCTTCCGATCGGGACGCGCAGGCTTGTGGAGCTGTTGAAAGATACGATCAGCAGAGGAGAGTTCAATCCATTTTCCGGGATCCTCTATTCCCAGACAGGGGTCGTCCAGGGGGATCCGGGCGTGAGCCTTGCTCCAGAGCAGATCGTGAAGATGGACTGGCTGGCAGAGAATGTAATCGGAAGCATACCGAAGGGATCGGAGCTTGAGGAAGGGGCGCGTTCGGCCGTCGCGCAGCAGGGAGTGATAAGAAAGGGCAGGTCATGAGGATATTGGCAATCTCAGATAAGGAATCTCCTTATTTGTGGGATCATTTTGATAAGAGCAAGCTAAAAGATATAGACTTGATCATCTCCTGTGGGGATCTGGCTCCGGAGTACTTGTCTTTTCTCACGACCCTTACCTCGATCCCGGTCCTGTACGTCCACGGCAATCATGATGAGAGGTACGATGCAGACCCGCCGGAAGGGTGCGTATGCATTGACGATAAGATATACGTCTATGAAGGGATCCGCATACTGGGGCTCGGAGGCTCTATGCGCTATCGGGAGGGGAAATACCAGTATACAGAAGTGCAGATGTTCATGCGCGTAAGAAGGCTGGCGTTCCAGCTGCTAAAGAAGCGGGGGTTCGACATTCTGGTAACCCATGCTCCCGCCTATCAGCTAAATGACGGGGAGGATCTTCCTCATCAGGGCTTCAAGGTATTCCTCTCCCTTCTTAAGAAATACCGTCCAAGGTTCTTTATCCACGGGCATGTGCATATGTCGTACGGAAGGAAGCACTGTCGCTATGACACATACGGAGATACGCATGTCATAAATGCATATGAGAGATGCATTTTTGATTTTGAGGAGTAGAGGTTATAACGTAATTTATAAAGCAATCGCCAAATGATGGATTACATAAATCATTTGGCGATTGCTCTTTTATCCGCTGCCGCTTGTACACTGAGGGTAAAAATATTTTTAAATTCCCTCTTGCATTATACCTATATGGGGTATATAATGTCTGTAGCAAGGAGGATAATATAATGAGTGAAAGTAAAGAATGCTGTCATAAGAGCAAGAAGCGTTCAGAGAAGGAGCATAAAGATCTTCTTAACCGTTTAAGCCGGGTGGAGGGACAGATCCGGGGGATTAGCAGGATGGTTGAGGAAGACGCTTACTGTACGGACATTCTTATGCAGGTATCTGCCGCGAACGCGGCTCTTAACAGCTTTAGCAAAGTCCTGCTCTCTGAGCATATCCGTACCTGTGTGGCCGACGATATCCGCCAGGGGAAGGATGATACGATTGAAGAGCTGGTCGCCACATTGCAGAAATTGATGAAATAGGCAGAAAAAGTAAGAGGAGGTGATAAAAATGGAGCAATATTCCGTGACAGGCATGAGCTGCGCCGCCTGCAGCGCCCGGGTAGAGAAGGCGGTGGCTAAGATCCCGGGCGTAGATTCCTGTTCAGTAAGCCTTTTGACGAACTCTATGGGAGTAGAAGGAAATGTTACAGCACAGGAGATCATCGCTGCGGTGGAAGAAGCCGGATACGGGGCGTCAGTAAAAGGGAAGGAGAAAGCAGGGAAGCACACGGTAACGGACGCGGAGGACATGTTAAAGGACAGGGAGACGCCGGTACTTAAAAAGCGCCTGACGGCATCTCTCGTCTTCCTTATACCTCTGATGTATGTATCTATGGGGAATATGATGTGGGGATGGCCCCTGCCCTCCATACTGGAAGGGAACCATGTGGCTATGGGGCTCATCCAGCTGCTGTTTACGACTATAATCATGGTAGTGAATCAGAAGTTCTTTATCAGTGGGTTCCGAAGCCTGTGGCACAGAGCGCCGAACATGGACACTCTGGTGGCGCTTGGAGCAGGCGCGTCCTATGTGTACAGCACGTATGCCCTGTTCGCCATGACGGATGCCCAGATGCGGATGGATATGGACGGGGTCATGGTCTATATGCATGAATTCTATTTTGAGTCTGCAGCTACGATCCTTGCCCTTATCACCGTGGGGAAGATGCTGGAAGCCCGCTCTAAGGGGCGCACGACAGACGCTCTTAAGAGCCTGATGAAGCTCTCTCCAAAGACGGCGGTCGTCCTAAGAGGCGGGGAAGAGACAGAGATCCCGGTAGGAGAGGTGAAGACCGGGGACATCTTTATTGTGCGGCCGGGAGAGAATATACCGGTGGACGGCATTGTGAGAGATGGGAGCAGCGCGGTCAACGAGTCTGCCCTTACAGGGGAGAGCGTCCCTGTTGATAAGGAACCGGGAGACAATGTATCTGCGGCTACTTTAAACCAGTCTGGATTCTTAAGATGCGAGGCGACGAGGGTAGGAGAGGACACGACGCTCTCACAGATCATACAGATGGTCAGTGATGCGGCGGCTACGAAAGCGCCCATTGCGAAAGTCGCAGATAAAGTATCGGGGGTATTTGTCCCCGTCGTCATCGCCATCGCAGCCGTGACGATCCTCGTATGGATGTTGGCGGGAGAAGACATTGGCTTTGCCCTTGCAAGAGGGATATCCGTCCTTGTCATCAGCTGCCCGTGCGCGCTGGGCCTGGCAACGCCAGTGGCGATTATGGTCGGCAACGGCATGGGGGCAAAGAACGGGATTATGTTCAAGACTGCAGTATCTCTGGAAGAGACGGGGAAGATGCAGATCGTGGCCCTCGACAAGACGGGCACGATCACAAGCGGAGAGCCGCGAGTGACGGATATGATCCCTGGCGGGGCAGTGACGGAAGAAGAGCTTCTCCTCATGGCGTATGCGCTTGAGAAGAAGAGCGAACATCCGCTGGCAAAAGCCATCCTCCTTCTTGGGGAAGAGCGGGGGCTTTCCGGTGGAGAGGAAGTTACAGGATTCCAGGCGCTGCCCGGGAACGGGCTCTCGGGACAGCTTGGAGAGAGCTCTCTGGCAGGGGGCAATTTAAAGTTCATTGAAAGCAGTGCGCCCGTGCCGGAAGAGATGAAGAGGCGCGCGGAAAAACTGGCGGAGGAAGGCAAGACGCCGCTCTTTTTCAGCCGTGACGGGAAGCTTGCCGGCATCATCGCAGTGGCGGACGTCATAAAGGAAGACAGCCCCCAGGCGGTGAGGGAGCTGCAGCATATGGGGATCCATGTAGTAATGCTTACGGGAGACAACGAGAGGACCGCGAAAGCGATCGGGAAGCAGGCGGGCGTGGACGAGGTCATAGCAGGAGTGCTCCCGGAAGGGAAGGAGGCAGTGATCCGCTCTCTGAAAGAAAAAGGGAAGGTCGCCATGGTGGGCGACGGGATCAACGATGCTCCGGCGCTCACGAGAGCAGATATAGGCATTGCCATCGGAGCAGGGACGGACATCGCTATTGACGCGGCAGATGTGGTCCTTATGAAGAGCAGGCTTCCTGACGTACCTGCGGCGATCCGACTAAGCCGTGCTACTTTGCGGAATATCCATGAGAACCTGTTCTGGGCGTTTATTTACAATATCATTGGGATCCCGCTGGCGGCGGGCGTGTGGTATCCGTTGTTCGGCCTGAAGCTCAACCCTATGTTTGGCGCCGCGGCCATGAGCCTTTCGAGCTTCTGCGTGGTAACGAACGCTCTCAGGCTTAACTGGTTCAAGGTGAAGGACGCGGCAAAAGATAAGAGGCTTAAAAATCCGGTAATGGTAAAAGAGACAGAGAATAAGGAGGAAAAGAAAATGACAAAGACGATCAAGATCGAAGGGATGATGTGCGGGCACTGTGAGGCTCATGTGAAGAAAGCTCTTGAAGCTATCGCGGGCGTAGAAGAGGCAACGGTAAGCCATGAGGCGGGGACGGCTATAGTATCGCTTGGCGAAGAAGTGGCCGACGAGACGCTTAAAGCGGCGGTGGAAGAGCAGGAGTACAAAGTGCTTGGGATTGAATAGGGGCTGCAAGGAGGCAGATAAGATGCTAAGAAAAGTGAAGCATTATAAATTAGCAGCCGCCTATGATCTGCTTCTGACATTTGGAGTGCCATTAAATATAATGGCGCTCTTTCTGTCGGGTATGAGCACGGAGATATTGAGCGGAAAGCAGGCTGTAGGGTTCTATGGGATTATGGCGTACCTGTACTGGGCGACGGTCGTCATCCTTGGAGTGATGAACATCGTCCAGTCGTTCCGAAAGCACAAGGAGGGGGACGACAAGTATTGTATGAACGCTCTTCTCATATTGAAATACGGGCTGGTCCTCTTCTATGTCGTTAATTATGTGGGGACTGTCTTTGTGCTGCTGATCATGTTCGTAGCGTCCAGGGGGCTGATCATCTTCGCCTTTCCGGTCGTGATCTTCTATGTCCTTATGAATGCGGCGGCGACGTGGCTCATTATGATACCCGGCTCTTTTTACGGGATACAGGTAATCCGTTTCGGCGTAAAGCAGAAGAAGGTCTCCGGGACGGCCGCTGTGCTCCATGGGATCTTGCAGTTCCTGTTCCTTGCGGATGTGCTGGATACGCTGTACCTTGCAGTGAAGAAATGGGGGATGGGGAAGAAAAGCTCTGCTGTTGTCGGGGGGCTTTATATATTCACTGCATTAGCCATGTTTGCGACAATATTATATATTATCAGCCTTTAAGAGATAAAGGAGACGAGACATGAACTTTTTAGAAGAGCGTATAGTGAGGGATGGTATCGTAAAAGAGGGGAATGTGCTGAAAGTGGACAGCTTCCTCAACCATCAGATGGATATTGCATTGTTTGAGAAGATCGGCGAGGAATTTAAACGAAGGTTCGAGGGAAAGCCGATTAATAAGATCCTTACGATCGAGGCTTCGGGGATTGGGATCGCGTGCATCGCCGCGCAGCATTTTAAAGCTCCAGTAGTATTCGCGAAGAAGGCGAAGAGCATCAGCCTGGAAGGGGAGATGCTTGTAGCAGAAGTGGAGTCGTTTACCCATAAGTGCAAGAATCAGGTGATCGTGGCTAAAAAGTTCCTGACGGAGAAGGACCGTGTGCTCATTATTGATGATTTTCTTGCAAACGGCTGCGCGCTCCAGGGGCTGATCCAGATCGTGCAGCACGCGGGAGCCGTTGTGGAGGGGGTCGGGATCGTCATTGAGAAAGGGTTCCAGCCCGGCGGTACGATCATCCGTAATCTGGGCTATCAGCTGGAGTCTCTGGCAATCGTGGAGAGTATGGACAGTGGAACGGGTGAGATAAGGTTCAGGCCGCAGGACAGATAAGAGATAGAAGAAAAAGAGGATGCCCGGGCAGAGAAAAGGGTCATATCTTCGCTTTTTTCTGACTATACTTAGTAATAATGGATTCGATATGGAGTATTGTAAATGAGACGGTTTCTGGCAGTTTTGCTGTGCGCCGGGCTGTGGGCGCAGCCGGTCCTTGCGTCGGATATAGGGGCTTACACGGCGCAGGAGGAGATCATGCAGGAGGAGGGTTCACAGGAGGGCGCTAATGAGCCCGCGCAAGAGAATACCGAAGAAGGTGAAGAAGATACGGGGGAGGCCGAAAGCAGCGGGATCGACGTGTCGGCGCCCTCTGCCATTCTGATGGAAGCGTCCACAGGACAGGTCATTTATGAGAAGGATCCGGATTCTGTGCGGCCTCCGGCGAGCGTTACGAAAGTCATGACGCTCCTTCTTATATTTGACGCGCTGGAAGAAGGGAAGATCACGCTTGAAGAGGAAGTGACTACTTCGGAATATGCGGCGTCTATGGGCGGCTCTCAAGTCTTCCTGGAGCCGGGAGAAGTGCAGACAGTAGATACGATGATCAAATGTATCTCGGTTGCCAGTGCCAACGACGCATGTGTGGCGATGGCGGAGCACATCTGCGGCGATGAAGGAGAGTTTGTGGCGCAGATGAATGCAAGGGCAAAAGGGCTTGGCATGGAGAATACTAATTTTGTCAATTGTAACGGGCTGGACACAGACGGTCATGTGACGACAGCACGGGATATTGCCCTGATGTCAAGAGAGCTGATCTTAAAGCATCCTGAAATCCGGGATTATTGTATGATCTGGATGGAGAACATTACGCATACTACCAGGAAAGGGACGTCGGAGTTCGGGCTTACGAATACAAATAAGCTTATCCGGCAGTATGAGTACGCCACAGGACTAAAAACAGGCTCTACGAGCCTTGCAAAGTTCTGCCTGTCCGCCACGGCGGAGAAGAATGGCATGGAGATGATCGCGGTGATCATGGCGGCGGAGGATTCCAAGGCTAGGGTGAGGGACGCTACAGCGCTTTTAAATTACGGCTTTGGGAAGTGCAAGGTGTACCGGGAGGACGTCCCGCCGGAGACCGGGCTTGTGCCAGTGAGGCGGAGCGTGGAGAAGAAGATACATACGAAGCAGGAAGCGCCGTTTTCATATGTGGATGTTACAGGGGCAGATTTCTCGGATATAGAGCGGAAAGTAACCATGGAGAAAAAGATAGAAGCCCCTGTCAAAGAAGGCGATAAAGTCGGGGAAGCGATCTATTCTCTTGGGGGAGAAGAGATAGGGAGGATGGATATCGTGGCGGCGGAACCGGCAGAGAAGATTACCTATAAAAGCGCATGGAAAGATGTAATAGAGAAAATATTGCTTTAAATATGAACATCGGCGGTCAAAATGACCGCCGAAAAACTGTAAAGGATTATTTTAGAAGGATCCGCTCAGTATTCCCTGAAGTTAGATGAATGTTGCAGTCCATCTCCTCTTTCTCGACAGTCAGGCTCTGGCTTCCGATATGTACCTGTGTGGTCGGATAGAGCTCTTCGCAGGAGATATGCCCCTGTCTTTTCAGGCTGATCTCTTTCTTTAACTCTTTTAATTCCTTCGCTTTTTCTTTTGCAAGGCTTTCATACAGGGACTGCTGTTCAGAAAGCTTTGAGAGGCCTTCCTTTTTATCGCGCTGCAAGTTCATGCCGGACGCTTTCATAGAAGCGATGCTCTGGCGCAGCTTCTCATGGGTGTCCTGGACGCTTTTGAGCGCATCTTGTATCTTAGCTTCTTCTGCCTCCAGCTCAGGGCAGGAGCCAAGGGTGAAGCTGTTCTTACAGCCGGACATATTCCCGATCTTTCGGGCATAGACGGACTTGTGGACTTTGACGTCTCCTCCGAAGATCAGCCCTCTTCCAGTCAATGCATATACAGATCCGGTCTCGCTGCTGACAGAACAGTTGGCGATGACATCGGCATAGATATTGCCTTTTGCATGGACAGAAATGCCTTCCAGGATCGGGCACTGTATCTGCCCGCCCGCCTCCAGAGAAGTCTCTGCGCTGCTTTTTACTTCGCCTTGTATGAGGAGCGTGCCGCCGGCGCTGACCTTGCCGCTTCGGACGTCGCCGCTGATGATAACGTTCCCGGTGGCGCTTACTGCAGCGCCGTCTTCGATGTTGCCGCGGATGAAGAGATCTCCCTCACAGCTTATCTTTCCGATCATGGCATTTACATCTGCCGTTATTATGCGCTGGCTGCGGATGGTGAAGTTATCGGCCTCTGTCGTAATGATCCCGCTGATAGAAGCTGAAAGGGTCATGCCGTGGTCGGTGAGGACAGTATTCTCGCCCTGGGGTATGCGCGCAGGACGCCCTTCTTTCCCGTGAAGTACGTGCCCGCAGACATTTATTCCGTCAGACGCGGCAGAAGGAGGCTTGATGCGGCAGATGGCGTCGCCTTTTTGGACAGTATGCACAATGTACCGCGTTTTTAAGTCAAGCCCGGCAAGAGAATCGGACTCTTTAAGATCGAGCTCCTGCTCTGCCTTGCGCTCGAACAGCTCTTCCAGCTCTCCGTCTTTCCCGTCTACCGGGGCGGTCCCTTTGGCGACCTGGACAATATGCAGGTAATTCCTTCCGGCGACCAGCTCTTCTATCGCTGCCTGGTCAAGCCCTGAAGTAATCCCGGCATATCGGAGATCTTCAAAAAAATGAGATTGTTCGATATGCTTTCCTTCATTCAGAGGCGGAAGGACACAGGAATAGGCCCGCATACAGTCATCGGACACATAGAAGAGCGGCAGTGCGTCCGCACTGGACGGCTCGGAGGAAGCAGCTTCTTCTGGATCCGTCGGGCGAAGGCTGTCTACATGTTTTCTTGCAGACCGTTCTAACGTCTCTGCGAAGGCCTCAAGAGAAGATAGCTCTTCCGGGCTGTCATGGAAATCTTGTATCATATTTTCCCGAAGCTCCTCGCTTATCTGTTTGAACAAGGCCTGTCCGCCGTCATCATCCGTTTTAGAGTTACTCAGCATTCCCAAAAAATTGAAGATAGACATGGATTTCCCTCTCTTTAGTAAATTATTGTATACTTCCATTTTATGCAAAGACAGGAAAAAAAGCAACAATTACTTTGGGGCGGGCAGGCATGTTAATCTTCCTCTTCTGTCTGCACGCTGTAAGTCTGGCGCTTCCTCGCCATCTCGTCGTTTGCCATATATTCATCGTACGTCGTGATCTTGTCGATGAGCTTCCCTCCTGGAACGATCTCCATAATGCGGTTCGCCGTAGTCTGGACGATCTGATGGTCGCGGGACGTAAAGAGGATCACGCCCGGGAACCGGGTCATGCCGTTATTTAAGGCAGTGATGGACTCCATGTCCAGATGGTTCGTCGGCTCATCGAAAAGGAGGACGTTCGCCCCGGAGATCATCATCTTGGAGAGCATGCATCTAACCTTTTCACCGCCGGAGAGCACCCGCACTCTCTTTACGCCGTCGTCGCCGCCAAAGAGCATACGCCCCAGGAACCCCCGCACATAAGTTACGTCCTTTTCTCTGGAGTATTGGGTCAGCCACTCTACGATCGTACTGTCATTGTCAAATTCCGCGCCGTTGTCCTGGGGGAAGTATGCTTGAGATGTAGTGATCCCCCACTTGTAAACGCCGCTGTCTGGCTCCATCTCTCCCATAAGGATCTGGAACAGCGTCGTCTTGGCCAGCTCGTTCCCGCCTACGAATGCGACTTTATCTTCCCGGTTTAAAGTAAAGGATATATTGTCCAGGACTTTCTCGCCGTCGATCGTCTTGCTCAACCCGTCTACTGTCAGCACTTCGTTCCCGATCTCGCGGTCAGGCTGGAAATGGATGTAAGGGTATTTCCGGCTGGAGGGCTGGATATCGTCCAGCTGGATCTTTTCCAGGGCGCGTTTTCTGGAGGTTGCCTGTTTAGACTTAGAAGCGTTGGCGCTGAATCGGGAGATAAATTCCTGCAGCTCCTTGATCTTTTCTTCTTTTTTCTTGTTGGCCTCTTTCATCTGGCGTATGAGAAGCTGGCTTGACTCGTACCAGAAATCATAGTTCCCTGCATACAATTTAATTTTCCCGTAATCAATATCTGCGATCTGGGTACATACTTTATTTAAGAAGTAACGATCGTGGGAGACGACGATAACGGTGTTGTCAAAGCCGATCAGGAATTCCTCCAGCCATGCGATGGCGTCCAGATCCAGATGGTTCGTCGGCTCATCCAGGAGCAGGATGTCAGGGTTGCCAAAAAGTGCCTGCGCGAGAAGGACTTTTACTTTTTCAGGGCCGTTTAAGTTTTTCATCATCTCATAGTGGAATTCTGTATCAATGCCGAGGCCGTTTAGAAGAGAGGCGGCGTCGGATTCGGCCTCCCACCCGTTCATGGCGGCAAATTCGGCCTCCAGCTCGCTTGCTTTTATACCGTCCTCATCTGTAAAGTCTTCTTTTGCGTAGATGGCCTCTTTTTCTTTCATGATCTCGTAGAGCCTTGCGTTCCCAAGCATGACCGTATCAAGCACCGGGTATTCGTCATACTTGAAATGATCCTGCTGCAAGAAGGAGAGGCGGTCGCCGGGAGTGAGGACGACTTCCCCGCTTGTAGGCTCCAGCTGTCCGGAAAGGATCTTCAGGAACGTAGACTTCCCGGCTCCGTTGGCTCCGATCAGGCCATAGCAGTTCCCTTCGGAAAACTTGATGTTCACATCTTCAAACAGCGCTTTTTTCCCAACGCGTAGAGTAATATTACTTGTACTTATCATATTTTAAATCTCCTTATATTGCCCCTGTCGTACAAAGGGTATTTGTTTTGAACTAACAGACTTAACGCTTATCTTAACAAATCTGAAGAAAAATGGCAAGATGGATAGTGTAATAATGTAAGTTTATGCTATAATAACTGAAAGAAGAAAGGGGATTAGCAATATGACGAAAGCGACGTTGGTATTAGAAGGCGGGGCTACGAGAGGCGTGTTCACTTCTGGAGCGCTTGACTATCTGATGGAGAAAGACCTGTATCTGTCTCATGTCATAGGAGTGTCTGCAGGAGCCTGTAACGGCGTGGACTATGTGTCGAAGCAGATAGGCAGGACCCGCGACTGTATGATCCATAAAGAGAAAGAGTACAGCTACTATTACGGATTCACGAAATTCATAAGAGAAAAAAGCATACTGGATATGGACATGGTATTTGAAAAATATCCAAGAGAGATATTCCCGTTTGACTTTGCCACGTATTTTGCGTCTGACATCGTGTGCGAGATCGTCACCACGAACTGTGAGACGGGGAAGGCGGAGTATATGACGGAAGGGCAGGATGAAGACCGGCTTATGAAGCTCTGTCGTGCGTCAAGCAGCCTGCCTCTCGTGTCCCCGATGGTGAACATTGACGGGGCTCCTTATCTGGACGGAGGGCTGGCGGATTCTATCCCGATCGCACATGCTTTAAAGAAGGGGAATGAGAAGATCGTAGTCATTCTTACGAGGAACCCGGGGTATCGTAAGAAGCCTGTGACGAAAGGGATGGTGAAGATGTACAGGAGGGCGTACAGATCTTATCCGAACCTGGTTCGCAGCATAAGCTTAAGAAATGCAAAGTATAATTATCAGTGCGAGCAGATCGAGCGTCTGGAGCGAGAGGGGAAGATCTTCGTCTTAAGGCCTCTGATCCCGACAGTATCAAGGCTTGAGAAAGACTATAATATGTTGATGAATTTCTATGAGCATGGATATTGCCTGATGAAGCGGGAGCATGACAGGCTTATGGAATATCTGGAGCAGTAGGAGCGATCTATTATGAGGAATATCAAACTTACCATCGAGTACGATGGAAGCCGTTATCAGGGCTGGATGCAGCCGGGGAAAGAGCTGCTTGGGAATACGGTGTCTGCAAAGCTAAGAGATGTCTTGCAGAAGATGACGGGAGAGACGCTTGAGGAGCTAAGCTGCGGCTGCCGTACAGAGGCCAGCGTCCATGCCTACGCGCAGGTGGCCAATTTCAAGACGGACACGGATATGGATGTCACGCAGATCCGGCATTATCTGAACCGGTATCTTCCAATGGATATTGCCATTACGGAAGTAAAGGAAGTGCCGGAGCGGTTCCATGCACAATTGAACGCCACATCGAAGACGTATCTGTACCGTATGACGATTACGGACGTGCCGAGCGTCTTTGATAGAAAGCATGCGTATCATTGCTTTAAAGTGCCGGACAAGACGTTGATGCAGCATGCTGCCCTTGCTTTTATAGGGAAGCATGATTTTGGATGCTTTTCTGACGGGAAGACGTCCAAGCCTACGGTGCGGGAAGTTTATGCAATTGACATTTACGGCGATGAGGAGGAGATGCAGATTTTAATCCACGCCGACGATTTCCTGCACAATATGGCGAGGACGATCATAGGCACTCTTCTTGACGTCGGGTTTGGGATACGAAAGAAAGAAGATGTGGAAGAGATCTTTGCCGGGACGAAGGAGCCGAGCCAGCCCTGCGATCCCCGGGGCCTGTATCTTCAGAAGATTACTTATGGGAAGCGATAGCAGAGGGAAAATAAAGAAATAGGAACGGGGAGGATGTAATGGGAGAGGAAAGAAGAAAAGTATCGGAATCTATCGTGGAGACGGTGCATATGGTGAGGCCGAACCATTTGAACGCCGCGGGGCGCCTCTATGGCGGGATATTAATGCAATGGATCGACGAAGTGGCAGGGCTCGTAGCCAAGCGCCACACTCACGGCAATGTCACTACGGTGTCGGTAGACAACCTGACATTTATAAAAGGAGCGTATCAGAAAGACGTGGTCGTCCTTATCGGAAGGATCACTTATGTAGGGAATACCTCTATGGAAGTCGAAGTGGACACTTTTGTCGAGGCGATTAATGGAACAAGGATCCATATCAACCATGCCTATCTCACTATGGTCGCCCTGGACGAGAACGACAGGCCGGCTCCCGCGCCAAAGCTCATACTGGAGACAGAAGAAGAAAAAGCAAAATGGGAAAGAGCCAAAAAAAGGCGGGAAGCAAGAGAGAAGTAGGGAAGGATATAAAGAACGCTTTTGCATCCAGGATGTCTAAAAAATAGAAAGAGAGCGCCAATATTATGAGAGCAGTGCAGCGTCAGAAAAAATAATATTGGCGCTCGTTTTACTATTTTGTATTATGATTGTTTTTTCGCATACCCCATTACCATCTTCAGCATCGCGTCTATCTGCTCTTGCTCTTCTTTGGGCTTATCTTCTTTTAAGATTGAGATGACAAGGGACATCTCTTCAGGCGTGAAGCGGATCCCGTTCTTCTGTGCGCCGGTGATGAGGGACATCATGATGGGGGCGAGGGAGCGGCCGCTCTTTCCCTGTGTCTTTCCCGCTGCGGTCTTGATAAGCTCCAGCTTCAACGGATCCATATTCTTTAGTAAAGGGTGGTCAAGCCATTCATTCATGTTGAGAATCTCCTTCTGGTTTGTTTTCTTGCGGATGTCCGTCGCTGTCCGAAGGGTGGAGCGCATTTCCGAACATATCGCCGAACATACCGGAAATGTCAGATGTGTCAGGCATATCCTGCATCATTTCCATCATATTCATCATCATTTCCATTTGTTCCATCATATCCTGCTCTTCAGGGCTCATGAGATCTTTCAACGTGGTGAGAGCTTCGGCAGGGGATTTTTCACTGCCGAAACCGTAGAAGTGTTTCATTGTGTACTGAAATTCCATGAATTTAAGGAGGAGCCCGAGCATTCGCTGCATGGAGACGGGAGTGTATGGAAGCATCAGTTTTAAAGCATAGACGAAAGGGGGTGTCACGAGATTGTCAAAAGGCGTCATTGGCTTTAGCGTTTTGGATTCCATAGGCACTCACTTAGAAATAACGTTGTAAATATATATGTAAGAAGTATGGAATTTATGAGAAATGTTCATACTCTAATAGTATATGATACCACAAAGTGCGGAACGATCCGTAGTATCATGGGGCCAAAATCCTTTTTGGCCCCAACGTCATGGTGTATTCAAAAACCAGAGATCCAAAAAAAGAAAGGGAATGGAAGTATGAACAGGAAGCTTATTATTGACGGGACAGCGGTCTACGAGGTGGATGAAGAGTGTATGCTTAAGAAACGACTGAATGAAGAAGAGAAGAACCAGTATGAGAACGGACAGACAATGAAGGCCGGCGCTCAGGATGATTATATAGAAGAATATAAGAAGACAATGAGAGGCAGCCGCGCTAATTAAATTAGTGCGGCTGCTCCTCTCTGCGCCAGCGCAGGTTCATAATCGCAATAGAGACCAGTACGCACAGGATGCCAATTATGTTCCCGAGATGGAGATCCTCGTGGAAGACGACCATGCCGATCATAGTCGCGATGACTGTCTCAATGGAGGCGACGACCGGGACTTTGCTGCTTTCGGTAATATTCTTAAGGCCGGAAAAGTAGAATATATATCCGAGCGCCGTCGGGATAAGAGCAAAGCCGACGCCTATAGCAAGCAGCTTCAAGTTCAGAGGATCCTCGACATCCGACCACGGGCGAGTGAAGACGGCGAGAAAGATTGTTGCAAATAAGAAGTTGTAGGTGGACACTGCAAATGGCGAGCCTTCGTCGGCCGCCAGACGGCCGAATATAGGAGCCAGAGAGTAGCAGAACCCGGCTGCGATGCCAAATAACAGGCCCGAGACAGCGAAGGATAGACCAGTAAAGCTCCCTCCCGTCACGGTCAGCGCGCACCCGATTATATTAATAAAAAGAGCGATCAGCTTCCTTTGTCCCAATTTTTCATGAAAGAACAGAAAAGAAGTAATACTCGTAAAGATTGGAGACGTATAGAGCAGCACAGAGCTTAAAGCCACTCCGATCGCATTGACGGCATTGCTGTAGGCAAGGTTGTAGATCGCCTGACAGATAAAGCCTAACAAGATACATGAGATCAATGTGCCTTTTCCGATCCGAAAAGCGCCGGGCCCATCTTTAATGAGCGTGATAGCTACTAGCAAGACGAGGCCAAGCCCCATCCTCAGAAAGCTTGTGTACGAGGAGGTGGAGCCGGACTGTTCCATGAGCTTTACAAATAATCCGATGGTCCCCCATAGAGAACCTGCAATAAATATGCATGCGTAGCTTTTAAATTCTGTCTTCATAACGTTCTCCCGGGCAGAACAACTGCCTGTCTAAATGTAGTAAATCCATATTACGGAATAGTTAAAGAAATGTCAAGACGAAAAAAGATGCCGCCGCATCCATGATTATGCATCATAGATGCGACGGCCTCCTTATTTGTCATATCTGATTAGCAGTCATATCCTCTGTCATTGCATCCGCCGCCGCATCCGCCGCCACAGCAGAAGAGAAGCAGGATGATCCACAGGCAGCTGTCGCCGCCAAAGCCGCCGAAGCCGCCTCTTCCGCCGCATCCGCCGCCACAGCAGCAGAGAAGCAGGATGATCCACAGGCAGTTATTTCCAAAGAAACCGTCTCCGCATCTTGTCATTCCGGAATCGCATCCGCATCCACAGTTTGTAGCACTTAAATCGCTCATGGTAATGTCCTCCATATAAGGTTATTTACATTACATAATATGTGCGGCGATAAAAAGTGTGCAAAAGTAATCAATAAAAATCGGTTTAATATTTCATCAGTCTTTTTATAGCGTGCTCATAGCGCAGCGCCCGGTTCCTTTGCTTAATTATAGTAACCATAGATGTGTCTTTCTTCATATTCTCGTCGTAGAGCGTGAGAAGATAAGCGGTCGTATAGTTACGGTTCTTATAGGAAGTGAAGAGAAGCCAGTTCATTGTGTCTGGAAGCCAGTACCTCTCAGGGATCTGTCCTTCCCTGAGGAGCAATATGTAAGGAAGCGCGCGCTGGGCCAGCTGCTTCAGCGCTTCTTTCCCATCTTTCTTTTTTATGAGCGCATCGCTCTCTGAGACGATTTCATACAGCTGGCTGGAGGCTTTCCAGTAGACGACGAAGCCGGAGTCCGAAGCAGTATTATCTTCTGACTCTTCCTGAAGATCGAACGTCTGCATGACCGCCTTGCGGCCAGAGATGCTCCGGTCGTACTCTGCGCGCTTCTCTGCGTCGGACAGGACGGCGAACGCCTCCAATATGCTCTGCATCTGCTCTGTCGTATCGATACCGTCGCGCATATTGGCGTCCGGGTGGTACTTCTTAGCCAGAGCGTTCTTGGCTGTTGTGATCTCGTCAAGAGACGCCTTTACAGAAACGTCCAATATATCATAATAATTCTTATTTTTCATTTTGTAGCCTCCGAAATATAAGGATTGATTTTCTGATTAACGCAATGATAATGATGCCAGAGCCAAAACAAGGTTTTCAATACTTGCATTATATGATTTGTCAGGCATTATTAAAAAAGCCTAGTTTGGTTCTAGCATCATTATAATACGATAAATTCAACAAGAAATCAATTTTAAATTTTCTGAATATCCTGATAAAAAAGAGGATCGATTATGGACAGGGTAAGAAGAGAAGTGCATTACGACTGTGTTGACACGATAGAAAAAAATTATGCGGGACAGAATGTGGGCGTAGCGATATTGGACACCGGGCTTTTCCCGCACCCTGATTTCTCAGGGCGGGTGGCGGCGTTTAAAGACTGTGTGAATGGGCGCAGAGAGCTTTACGATGACAGCGGGCATGGCACGCATGTGGCGGGGATCCTGGCGGGAGACGGGAAGATGTCTAACGGCCTTCTTGCAGGGATGGCTCCTATGGCAAGACTGATCATTGTGAAGGTGCTGGATGAAAAAGGGGATGGGGATATACGCCAGCTGCTGGAAGGAGTGCAGTGGATCAAGAAGTATTACAGGAGGTTTGGGATCCGTATCGTTAATATATCTGTAGGGGCAAAGGCAGGGATCAACAGGCAGAAAGAAGAGTGGCTTATGGAAGTGGTAGAGCAGCTGTGGGATATGGGCCTTGTCGTGGTCGTATCGGCAGGGAACTGTGGCCCCGGCGAGGGGACGATCACGATACCGGGAACGAGCAGGAAAGTTATAACGGTGGGAGCAGTGAAGGGAGGGAAGGAGATTGAATGTTCTGGAAGAGGGCCCACTGGGGAATGTGTCGTGAAGCCGGACGTTGTCGCGCCGGGATATCAGATCGTCTCCTGCAGCCCGGCCTCGGAATCTTCAAAGACGCCTTATACGATCAAAAGCGGAACGTCTATGGCCACGCCGGTAGTGTCGGGAGCCATCGCCGTCCTTTTGTCTAAATATCCACATATGAGCAACGTGGAGATAAAGCTGAAGCTTCGGGAGACGTGCAGAAGGATAAAGAGAGAAGAGGGGACAGGATGGGGGATGCTGCGGGTCGATAAGCTAATTGGGGACGGGGTAAATTGAATTTTACCCCGTCCCCAACTTTAATTTTTCTTTAATTGGAAGCCATTTACAAGCCCATCCAGTGTCAGAGCCATGCTGGACATTTCCTGGCTGGAAGCAGCGCTCTCTTCAGCAGAAGCAGAGTTGGACTGTGTGACAGATGCGATCTGCCCGATACCGTCTGCGATCGTTTCGATAGCAGCAGCTTCTTCTTTGGTGACGGCAGAGATATCGCTGATGACAGCCGCGGTCTCATTCGCATCCTGAACGGTCTTAGTTAAGATGTCAGCCGTCTCGTTCGCGATGGCCACTCCGTTCTCGATAGCGGAAAGAGAAGAAGTGATCAGTTCTGCCGTATCGTTGGATGCCTGTGCGCTCCTGGAAGCGAGAGTCCTTACTTCGTCGGCGACAACGGCAAATCCCTTTCCAGCTTCGCCTGCCCGCGCTGCTTCTACCGCGGCGTTCAGAGCAAGGATATTCGTCTGGAACGCGATATCTTCAATTGTGTGTATGATCTTCTCAATCTCTTTTGAGCTGGAGCTCATCTGATTCATTGCGCGGACAAGCTCATCCATCTTCTCATTGCATTTGGCCATCTTAACGCCTACATTGTCGGCTTTGTCCCTTGCATCTTCGGCGCTGTCGGCGCTGTCCTTTACCTGCTGGGAGATCTCGGCTATCGTAGCCGCAAGATGCTGCGTCGTGCTTGCCTGTTCTGTAGAGCCCTGTGCAAATGTCTGAGAATTCGCAGACAGCTGTTCAGAAGAGTTCTTGACAGAATCTGCCACGTCCTGTATATGGAGGAAGGCTCCGTTCAATCCGTCGACAAAAGAGAGGATAGACTCTTGTATCGTGCTGAATTCGCCTTTGAATACAACGCTGTTCGTTACGTTTAAATCTTTTGCTTGTAGCTTGCTCATCGCTTCCTGGATGGCGGTCGTGTAGGAAGAAAGCTCCCGGACGGATGCATTCAGGGCGTCGGCAAGGACGCCTACTTCGTTCTTTCCCTGGACGTCAATGGTGAAGCTTAAGTCGCCCTCCGCCAGCCGTTTGCTGTATTCAGTAATCTCAATAAGAGGGCTTACTACCTTGCGGGAGATATATGTAATCAAAGTCAGGCAGACGATGACGATCAGGATGATGCAGACAGTAGTCGCAACATAAGCCCCAAAAATAGTCGAGCTAAGCTGAGCCTCATTCTCAGCAACGATGTTCTCGCTAATAGTGATCAGCTCCTCAAGCATAGCCACAAGAGAGCTGATGTTAGGCTTTACTTCATTAATATAGAATGATTCCGCTTCGTCAATGTCCCCGGCTGCTTTCAGATTGAGGACAGTATCGGCGGACTCGTGGATTTCTTTGTGAAGAGGCTTGATCTGTTCTACAAGGCTGTTGATCTCGTCAGTAGACAGATCTTTTTCAGAGTAGAGCCATTGGCCGAGGACACAGGTCGTGTCGTCTTTGCTCCCCGTAAATTCAGTGTCGAAGCTGAGCGCAGAGCCAAGATTCTCCACCCAGGAAAAATGCGCCTTCTCGCTGTTAAGAGCAGCTGTGTGCAGAGCGGAAGATCTCGATATCTCGTCATTGCAGAGTGAGATCTTCTTAAGGCTGATGACGATAGAGACCGTCAATAGAGCGATCGCACAGAAAACACAGACGATTAATATGGTAATCCTCGTTTTGATGCTATCTTTTTTGTTCATTGTTTTGTTCTCTCCCCTTTTCTCTCCATAGTATTCCAGTATTCCTGAAATTGTTCTCACTTTTGCCGTCAGGCTTCCAGGCGGCCTTTGAAAAGCAAAAGTTAATTATCGTAACGATTATAGCATATTTTTTTAAAACTGTCATTAATAATTTAACAATTGTCATAAAGTCTCTAAGAATTAAGGCATGGCTGTAAAGAAAAAACACTTGACACCTTTTTGATTCTGTTATATGATAGCACAGGTGATGAAAATGAACGAGATATTAAAGCAGGCGTTGTTGTACGATTTTTATGGAGAGCTTCTGACAGAGCATCAGAAGGAGATATACAGCCGGTTCGCTCTTGAAGACCTGTCTCTTGGGGAGATCGCGAAAGAGGCCGGGATCAGCCGCCAGGGAGTTCACGACATCATTAAGCGGTGCGATCGGTCGCTTGCAGGATATGAAGAGAAGCTTCATCTTGTAGAGCGGTTCATGTCGGTGAAGAAGAAGATAGGACAGATAGACAGGCTTCTTGACGAGTATGAGAAAAGTGGGAAAAGGACGGCGCTCAAAGAAGTACGCGAGCTGTCCGGAGAGATTATAGAGGAGTTATAGCATGGCGTTTGACAGTCTGACAGAAAAGCTTCAGAATATATTTAAAAATTTAAGAAGCAAGGGCCGCCTTACAGAAGACGACGTAAAAGAGGCCCTCAAAGAGATCAAGCGGGCGCTTCTTGCCGCGGACGTAAGCTTTAAAGTCGTGAAGGACTTTATTAAGAGCGTTCAGGAGAGGGCAATCGGACAGGACGTCATGAACGGCCTGAATCCGGGCCAGATGGTCGTCAAGATCGTGAATGAAGAGCTTGTAAAATTGATGGGATCTGAGACGACAGAGATAAGATTCCAGCCCGGCAGCGCCGTGACGGTCATTCTGATGGCGGGCCTCCAGGGGGCGGGCAAGACGACGACCACCGCGAAGCTGGCCGGGAAATATAAGCTAAAGGGCAAGAAGCCGCTTCTTGTGGCATGCGACGTCTACCGCCCGGCGGCCATCAGGCAGCTGCAGGTGAACGGGGAGAAACAGGGCGTGGAGGTATTTGCCATGGGCGAGAGCCACAAGCCCGCAGATATCGCGAAAGCGTCACTGGAACATGCGAAGAAGAACGGGAACAACCTGGTGATCCTGGATACGGCGGGACGTCTCCACATCGACGAGGATATGATGGCCGAGCTGCGAGAGATTAAGGAGAAGGTGGAGGTACATCAGACTATCCTTGTCATAGACGCTATGACCGGGCAGGATGCGGTCAACGTGGCGAAGGACTTTAATGAGAAAGTCGGCGTTGACGGCGTGATCGTGACGAAGCTCGACGGCGACACGAGAGGCGGGGCCGCGCTGTCAGTCAAAGCGGTGACGGGCAAGCCGATCCTCTATGTGGGCATGGGGGAGAAGCTGTCAGACCTGGAGCAGTTCTACCCCGACAGGATGGCGTCCCGTATACTGGGGATGGGAGACGTGCTGACGCTCATCGAGAAGGCCGAGGCCGAGATTGACGAAGAGAAGGCAAGGCAGATGAGCCAGAAGCTTAAAAAAGCCCAGTTCGATTTCGAGGACTATCTGGAGAGCATGAAGCAGATGAAGAGCATGGGAGGGCTTGGGAGCATCATGAATATGATGCCGGCCCTTGGCGGCATGGGAGGCATGGGCAAGATGAAGGGCCTAAGCGACGAGCAGGCAGAGCAGGCTGAGAAGAGCATGGCCCGCATGGAGGCGATGATCTATTCTATGACTGTTGAAGAGAGAAGGGATCCCGATCTCTTAAACCCGTCAAGGAAGCACCGGATCGCGAAAGGAGCCGGTGTGGACATCAGCGAAGTGAACCGTATGGTAAAGCAGTTCACAGAGATGAAGAAGATGATGAAGATGTTCAAGGGAGGCGGGAAGAAGGGGAGGTTCCGCATGCCGTTCTGACAATTGTGATATCAGGTATATCGTGCCAGGGGCACTGTATATAAAATTAAAATCTATTAAAAATCATGGAGGTGAGATAAGATGGCAGTAAAGATCAGATTAAGAAGAATGGGACAGAAGAAGGCTCCTTTCTATAGAATCGTCGTGGCTGATTCCAGATCGCCAAGAGATGGCAAGTTCATCGAGGAGATCGGCACTTACGACCCGAATGTAGAGCCGAGCGCGATCTCTGTAGATGCAGAGGCTGCAAAGAAGTGGCTGAACAGCGGAGCACAGCCGACAGACGTTGTAGGTAAGATCTTCAAGATAGCAGGTATTGAGAAGTAAGCAGTCTTTCGGAGGTGCATATTAGATGAAAGAGTTGGTTGAAGTAATCGTAAAGGCTTTGGTTGACAACCCGGACAATGTCGAGATCAATGAGCGCGTTGATAAGAAGACGACGATCCTGGAAGTGCGCGTGGCAGATTCCGATATGGGGAAAGTCATCGGCAAGCAGGGGCGCATCGCGAAAGCGATCCGTTCTGTTGTGAAAGCGGCCGCCGCTAAGGAAGACAGAAAAGTGATCGTAGACATTATGGATTAACATGCCCGCCTGCCGGGCGTAAGGGGACAGACCTTGAAAAAGAGGGTCTGTCTCTCTTTATGACAGAGGAGACTGAGGAAAGATATGGACAGCAAAGATTTATTGCAGGTAGGCGTGATTACGTCCACCCACGGCGTCAGAGGAGAAGTGAAGGTCTTCCCCACGACGGACGATCCCGGAAGGTTCAAGGGGCTGAAGAAAGCGACGCTCGATACGGGGAAAGAACGAAAGGAGCTCCACATACAGGGCGTGAAGTTCTTCAAACAGTTCGTAATCCTTAAGTTCGAGGGGATTGATAATATAAATGACGTGGAGAAGTATAAGAGATGCCCGCTCCTCGTAACAAGAGAAGACGCGGTCCCACTTGAGGAGGACGAGTATTTTATTGCAGATATGATAGGAATGGAAGTCGCGACGGAGGACGGAGAAGCTTTCGGAACGTTAAAAGATGTGATCGGGACGGGCGCCAACGATGTGTACGTCGTTGAGAGCTTAAGGTACGGCGACGTGCTCATCCCTGCTATTAAGGAGTGCATCTTGAGTGTGGATATTGAAGAGAAGAAGATGAAGGTACATCTGATGGAAGGACTGATATGATGCGGTTTTATATTATGACACTGTTCCCGGAAATGGTCAGGGACGGGCTTAACACAAGCATTATCGGGAGAGCTTCGTCAAAAGGGCTTCTGTCTGTAGAGGCTGTGGATATCCGTGAGTATGCGTTCAATAAGCATAGCAGCGTGGATGATTACCCTTACGGGGGAGGGGCGGGGATGCTGATGCAGGCAGAGCCTGTGTATCAGGCATATGAAGCAGTGAAGGCCAGGATCGCGCAGGAGAAGGGCGAAGAGGCAGGAGCAGAGAACGAGGCAGGCGCAGTAGCGCGGGATCCCCGCGTCGTCTATCTCTCGCCACAGGGACGTACGTTCAATCAGAAAATGGCGGAAGAGCTGGCGAAGGAAGAGGAGCTTGTGCTTCTATGCGGCCACTATGAAGGGATCGACGAGCGTGTGCTGGAGGAGATCGTGACAGATTATGTCTCTGTAGGAGACTATGTGCTTACAGGAGGAGAGCTGCCGGCTATGATCCTGGTGGACGCTGTCGCGAGGCTTGTCCCGGGAGTGCTGCACAACGACGTGTCGGCGCAGTTCGAAAGCTTTCAGGATAATCTGCTGGAATACCCTCAGTATTCCAGGCCGAAAACGTGGCATGGGAAACGAGTGCCGGAAGTCTTATTGTCCGGCCATCACGCGAATATCGAAAAGTGGAGGCGGGAACAGTCGATCCTACGCACGCTCAACAACAGGCCGGATCTGCTGGAGAAGGCGCAGCTGACGGAAGAAGATAAGAAATTCCTTGCAAATCGTGCCGATATATGATAAACTATAGCATGTTGTGAAAAGTCAAGGAGATGGTCCTCTGATACGGATATGTATTAAGAACGTCAAATATATGAAGGAGGTCACACAAAATGAACGAGATCATTAAGAACATCGAGGCTGCACAGTTAAAGGAAGCAGCGCCCCAGTTCCGTGTGGGAGACACGGTTAAAGTATACGGTAAGATCAAAGAGGGGAACCGTGAAAGGATCCAGGTCTTCGAAGGGACTGTCCTGAAACAGCAGGGCGGCGGCGCGAGAGCCACATTTACAGTAAGAAAGTTCTCTAACGGCGTCGGAGTTGAGAAGACATGGCCGCTCCACTCACCGAACGTTGAGAGAGTGGAAGTAGTAAGAAGAGGTAAAGTAAGAAGAGCGAAGCTTAACTACTTAAGACAGCGTGTAGGTAAGAGAGCGAAAGTAAAAGAGCTAGTAAGATAATGTGATCAGGGCAAGAAGGGACAAGTACACAGGCTGTAGTTGTCCTTTTTTCTCTGCTCTCAGAGCTTTCAGCCAAAAAAGGGAACGTATATGGACAAAAGAAGGAGAACGAAGCGGAGGCGCAGGACGAAGAGACGAAGGCTGTACTTCTGGCAGAAATTAAAAGTTAGGCTCCAGGAGGCGCTCTACTATCTTCCCGCGGTGGGGAAATGGGCTCTTCAGATTGGGATCGTGTGTCTGTTCGCGTTTATGACAGTATGGTATTTCGGACAGCGGGTGAGCGTTGTGGGCGATTCTATGAAGCCGGTCCTTGAGAATGGGGACGTAGTGCTTGTAAACCGTATCGTGTACAACGCCGTGAAGCCGAAGCGGGGCGATATTATCGTATTTAAGCCGAAAGGGAACGACAGCTCCCATTACTATATTAAACGTGTCGTCGGGCTTCCGGGAGAGACGGTGGAGATCCTTGAGAGCAAGGTCTACATTAACGGAGAGAAGCTGGAAGAGGATTATGAGGCGACCGCCATCGATGACGCGGGGGATGCGCCAGGGAAGATAGAGCTGTCTGAGGACGAATATTTCGTGCTTGGAGACGACAGGGGGAACAGCGAGGACAGCAGGGACGTAAGCGTGGGAAATGTAAAACGTGCTTATATATACGGCAAGGCATGGTTCGTCGCCTCTCCCTGGGGCAGCTTCGGATTTATATAAAGGAGTAGGTTTAGATTATGCATTTTCAATGGTATCCGGGCCATATGACAAAGGCAAAACGGATGATGCAGGAGAATATAAAGCTGGTCGATCTGGTGATCGAGCTGGTGGACGCAAGGATTCCGCTGTCCAGCCGGAATCCAGATATTGACGAGCTGGGAAAGAATAAGGCAAGGCTGATGCTCCTCAACAAATCAGATTTGGCGGAGGATAAGTGGAATGACGCGTGGATCCGCTATTTTGAAGAGCAAGGCTTTTCTGCCGTGAAGGTAAATTCCAGAAAAGGCGGAGGGCTTAAGTCTATCCAGAGCGTGATCGCAAAGGCGTGCAAGGAGAAGGTTGAAAGGGACAGGAAGCGCGGTATATTAAACCGTCCGGTGCGGGCGATGGTCGTGGGGATCCCGAATGTAGGGAAGTCTACGTTCATCAATTCCATGGCGGGCAGGGCGGCCGCCAGGACCGGGGACAGGCCGGGAGTCACGAAGGGGAAGCAGTGGATCCGCTTAAATAAGCAGGTGGAGCTGTTAGACACGCCGGGCATCCTGTGGCCAAAGTTCGAGGATCAGGCGGTGGGGCTTCGCCTTGCCTTCATCGGCTCTATGAAAGACGAGATCTTGCAGACGGAAGAGCTGGCGGCAGAGCTGATCCAATTCTTAAATCGCTCTTATCCGGGAGCGCTGGAAGGGAAATATGAGACAGAGCCTTCTGAGGATCCTTATGTGACGCTTAAGCGTATCGCAGAGAGCAGGCGCTGCCTTCTGCGCGGGAACGAGCCGGACACGGAGAAGGCGGCCCTTCTTCTCCTGGACGATTTCCGCGGAGGCAAGCTTGGAAGGCTCACACTGGAATATCCGCCGGAAATGTGATAGACTGTTCTAAAGATGAAGAGGCAGGAGGCTTAAGAAGGATGACCGAACGACGAAAAGGAGAGAGATCAGGAAGTATTTTCAGGGAGCTGCTTGGATGGATCTTCTATTTTCTGATTATTATCGGGCTTACTTACATTATTATTACTTATGTGGGGCAGAGGACGGCGGTGGAAGGCTCGTCTATGGAGGCTACGCTCAGCGACGGGGACCATCTGCTCGTAGACAAATTGTCTTATCGGTTCTGGGAGCCGGAGCGGTATGATATTATCGTATTCCCATATCAGCATGCAGAGAATACATACTATATAAAAAGGATCATCGGAATGCCGGGGGAGACTGTGCATGTGGCGGACGGGCACGCTTATATAGATGGGACCGTGCTTGAGAGCGACATTTATGGCGCGGAGGAGATGGCGGCTGCAGATATGGCGGAGCATCCCATCACGCTTGGGGATGATGAGTATTTCGTGCTGGGAGACAACCGTAATCACAGCCAGGACAGCCGCGATCCGGCGGTGGGCCTTATCCGGCGGGAAGATATTGTAGGGAAGGCGTGGGTGAGGATCTATCCATTTGACCATATGGGGTTCATCAAACATGGATAAACGAGAAGAAGAGAAGCGCAGGAAAGCACAGGAGAGGCTGGAAAAAGAAATGCTCCGGACGCAGGCGATGCGCGTGTATGAGGAGCAGTATAAGGAGAGCCGCGCTGTGTGCGGCATTGATGAAGCCGGCAGGGGACCGCTTGCAGGGCCGGTAGTGGCAGGCGCGGTAATCCTGCCAAAAGACGATATGATCCTTTATCTGAATGATTCTAAGAAGCTCTCCCCGAAGAAGAGGGAGGAGCTGTACGATGAGATTATGGGGCGCGCCGTCTCAGTAGGCGTCGGCATTGTAAGCCATGAGCGCATTGACGAGATCAATATCCTCCAGGCTACCTATGAGGCTATGCGCCAGGCGATCGGCAATCTGTCTGTGGAGCCGGATATACTGCTGAACGACGCGGTGACGATCCCGGGGATAGATATCCCTCAGGTCCCGATCGTCAAGGGAGATGCCAGGAGCGTGTCTATCGCAGCTGCAAGCATTATCGCGAAAGTGACGAGAGATCGCCTGATGACGGCGTACGAAGAGGAATTCCCGGGATATGATTTCGCGAGCAATAAAGGATATGGCACAAAGAGCCATATTACGGGATTAAAGGAGCTGGGGGCGTCGCCGATACACCGGAGGACTTTTATCGGAAAATTCGTGCAGTAAAAGCGTGGGATAACAGAGGGATGGTATGGCATATAATAGAAGGCGGGCCGGCGCAGAGCATGAAAAGATGGCCGGCGCCTATCTGGAAGAGAGAGGCTATCGCATACTGGAATACAATTATCGCTGTAAGAAGGGAGAGATCGATATCGTTGCAAAAGACGGGGAGTATCTTGTCTTCTGTGAGGTGAAATACCGGAGAGGGGAGGAGAAAGGCTATCCGTCCCAGGCCGTGGATGTAAGGAAGCAGAGGATCTTAAGCAGATGCGCCCTTTATTATCTGATGGAGAAAGGGATAGCGGATGTGCCGTGCAGGTTCGACGTGGCGGCGATCCTTGGCAAAGATGTCGATCTTATAAAAGACGCGTTCCAATATAGGGAGCGGTGAGACAGGAATGGTGTGAAAGGCAGGGCTGTTTATGGGACTGGGGCTGAAATATAAGAATGGCGAGAGGATATTTGAGGAGAAGATCGTGGGGGGCGTTCCCTATCTTTCTTATCCTCTTTTTGAACATACGGGCCTTGTAGATCATGGGTTCTCTACGCGCCTTGGCGGAGTGAGCGTCGGATGTTGGTCGTCTATGAATATAAGCATTACGAGAGGGGACGACCCGAAGCACGTGGAGAGGAACCGGGAGCTGATCGCCCACGCCATCGGTGTAGAAGCAGAAGATTTCACGTATACCCACCAGACCCATACGACCAACGTGGCGGTAGTCAGAGCAGAGGATAAGGGGAGGCATTTCATGGAGACGGACGGCATGGTGACAAATGTGCCGGGCATCTGTCTTGTGACTTTCTATGCGGACTGTGTGCCCCTTTATTTCCTGGATCCGGTGAAAAAGGCCATCGGGCTTTCGCATTCCGGGTGGAGAGGCACTGTGGGCAGGATGGGAAGGGTAACGATAGAGAAGATGCAGGAAGAGTACGAAAGCCGCCCGTCAGACATACTTGCGGCCGTCGGGCCGTCCATCTGCCAGGACTGTTATGAAGTCAGCGAAGACGTCATATGCAGGTTCAAAGAGGAATTTAAAAAGGAATTATGGGAGATACTTTTTTATAAGAAGGCTAATGGGAAGTATCAGCTGAATCTGTGGGAGGCCAACCGGCACATACTGCTTGAGGCAGGAATACAAGAGGAGCATATGGCTGTGACGAATCTTTGCACGCACTGCAATCCAGATATTTTATTCTCTCACAGGACGGCAGGAAATGAAAGAGGCAATTTAAGCGCGTTCCTTGCGCTTAAAAGACAGGAGGGGTCATAGATGGTCGTTCAGAAGATAAAGGTTGCGGAGGAAGCGGCGGAAGCAGCCGCAGAGACGGCAGGAGAGGCGGTGCAGGAAGTAAGCAGGCTTACGTCTTATATACAGGACAGCATACCAGATCTTGTCAGCTTTGGCATGAAGGTAGTATTTGCTATCCTGTTCTTTTGCATCGGCCGGATCCTCATCAAGTGGGCGAGGAAGCTGGTGAAGCGTTCGCTTGCCCGTTCGCGGGCGGACAAAGGGGTGGAGCAGTTCGTGGACTCTCTCCTTAAGTTCGGCCTGTATTTCCTTCTGATCTTTACAATCGCTACCAAATTTGGCGTAGATACGGCCTCTGTTGCGGCTTTGATCGCTTCGGGGGGCGTGGCGCTGGGCCTTGCGCTTCAGGGGAGCCTTTCAAATTTTGCAGGCGGGGTGCTCATTCTTTTGCTGAAGCCTTTTGAAGTAGGAGATTATATCGTGGAGGACACGAACAAGAACGAAGGGACGGTAAAGGAGATCCAGATCTTCTATACGAAGCTGAGCACGGTCGACAATAAGATCATCGTCATCCCTAACGGGATGCTGACGAACAGCAGCCTGACCAATATGACGGCCCAGCCGGAGCGGAGGCTGAATATTAAGACGGGCATCGCATATGAGGCGGATCTTAAGAGAGCGAAAGAAGTGATCGAGAAGATACTTCTGGACGATCCGTGCGTGGCAAAGGAAAAAGAGATCGCTGTGTTCGTGGATGAGCTGGCCGACTATGCCGTTATCATCGGGGCGAGAGGCTGGGTGAAGAATGAGGAGTTCTGGCCGGCCCAGTGGCGGATCTTAGAGGAGATAAAGCTGAAATTGGACGAGGAGGGGATAGAGATCGCCTACCCGCAGATGAAGGTGCATTTTGCAGAGAAGCCTACCCTCAGTGTGCAAGGGGAGAAAGAAAAGTGATAAGGGCATTTGAAAGACATGATTTGAACGCTGTTATGAAGATATGGCTCGATACGAATATGCAGGCGCACGGATTTATTCCGAAGGGATATTGGACAGAGCGTCTCTCGGAGGTGGAAGAGATGATCCCGGAGGCGGAAGCATACGTATATGAGGACGATGGCACAGGCCAGATAGAGGGATTCGTCGGACTGGTGGGGGATTATATCGCAGGCATTTTTGTGAGGGAGGCCGCCCGGTCAAATGGCATTGGAAGGCAATTGCTGGATTATGTGAAAGAGATCCGGGAGGAGATAAGCTTAAGCGTCTATCAAAAGAACGTGCGGGCAATATGCTTTTATGAGCGCGAGTCTTTTACGATCCAATCTGAAGGCGAGGATGAAGATACCGGGGAGAAAGAATTTCTTATGGTTTGGAGGAAGAATCGTACTGATACGAGCTAATAGTATATTGAGGATACCCTCATGAAGCACTTTGTCAAGTGCTTTTTTGAGTTATTGGCGGAAAGCTTTTCTTTTCAAGCTAATAGCCGACGCAGTAGTGCAGATTGCTTTTCGTAGATGGATATGGTATAATTTTTCCCGTTATAAATCGATGAATCGGGATTTGGAGGCATTAAGTATGGACAAAGACAAAAGAAAACTAACAGAAAAAGAATTGAAACGTAAAGAGCGCTTTGAAAAATTCAATTCTGAAATGCAGCAAAAAGGATATAAAACGAAGAATATAATTTTCAATACGCAACAAGCAAAGCCTTTATGTCTTTTAATTATGCTGCCATTTATGGCTTTAGTATTTTGGATATATTATCATGTGAATGGTTTTGATTTAGATTCTCTTTCGTGGGGATTTATTGTAGCATTACTTGTACTTATTTTATGTCTATCCATTCTGCATGAGCTCATACATGGAATTACCTGGAGCCTTTTTGCAAAAAATCATTTTCATTCGATTGATTTTGGGATTATTTGGAGCAGTTTTTCGCCATACTGTACTTGTTCAAATCCACTGAAAAAATGGCAATATCTCTTGGGGGTTGCTATGCCTACATTAGTTTTAGGAGGCGGAGCTGCAGTAGCTGCTGTAATGGCAAATCAATTACTGCTGTTTTTTCTAGCAGAATACATGATTCTATCAGGTGGCGGAGATTTTCTAATTATACTGAAAAGTATGTTATACCACACTGATAAGCGTGAAAGTGTGTATTGCGACCATCCTTATGAATGTGGTTTTGTAGTTTTTGAAAAATAAGAACTGATATTACAAACATAAATGGTGTTCTGAAATTGCAGAAATGTGTGATTTTGGAGAACTCATATTTACGATTACGCTACCCTCAGTGTACAAGGGGACACTGAGGGTAATTGGAGGTAAACGAAATAGCTAACTTTTATTATAATATGTAGCCTTTGTGTTTTTGCACAGCTGTCAACAGATTTTCTATACAAGAGATGAAGCTTTCTGTACGAATAAAACAAGCTGGCATCGTACAGATGCCAGCTTATTCGCTAAATGGAGTATACGGGACTTGAACCCGTGGCCTCCACACTGCCAGTGTGGCGCGCTCCCAACTGCGCTAATACCCCTAAAAAAAGAAAGCTGGAAATCGGACTTGAACCGACGACCCCTTCATTACGAGTGAAGTGCTCTACCGACTGAGCTATTCCAGCAGACATGCAATGTATTGCAGCCACAAATATTATTATATCGTATTTTGGCAGATTTGCAAGTACTTTTTTTGCAAGTTTTGTACACTAAGGGTAAAGGTAGGTAAGAATAAGATTGAATATGTATGCAGGAGATGTGCGTAAAATGCATCTCCTGTCTTTGCATAAGAATATGCAGAATATAAGAAATATTATCAGAAACGGCGCAGGCACCATTTTTCAAGAAGATTGATAAGAGAGTATAGGACGGTCGCTATGATACAGAGGAGAACGATGGACATTAAAAGCCAATCCATCTTGAATACCTGGCTTGAGTATATGATGAGATACCCGAGGCCGTTCCTGGCCGCCAGGAATTCCCCTATGATGACGCCGACCAGGCATAATCCTATGTTGACTTTCATATTACTGATAATGGCCGGAATGGAGCTGGGGAGCACGACTTTGGTGAGCGCCTGGTATTTCCGTCCCTGTAAAGTGTAGATGAGCTTGATCTTGCCGGGGTCTACGGTAGTAAAACAGGTGTAGAGGCTTAAGATGCTGCCAAAGACGGCTACGGACATACCGGCTACGATAATCGTCGTCTTAGTGGCTCCCAGCCACACGATGAGAAGCGGAGCAAGGGCTGATTTTGGCAGGCTGTTCAGCACTACCAGATAGGGATCCAGTATCTCTGAGAGCCTGGCGCTGAACCAGAGCGCGACTGCTACGAGGATGCTGACAGCGATTACGAGGAGGAAGCTAAGCGCAGTCTCATAAAGGGTGATCCCCATGTGGAGGAAGATGCTCTTATCCAGCACCATGCCCCAGAAGCAGAGCGCGATCTTTGAGGGGCTGCTGAAGATGAAAGAATCGATGATCCCCACATTTGCAGTAAATTCCCAAAGAAAAAGGAAGGTACACAGGATCAGGATCCGGGAGATACGGACGATGCGCCTGTGCTTTTGCATGCGGAGCAGATAGGCTGTCTGCTCCGTTGAAGGGCTATTCATCTGTATTCAACTCCTTCCATATTAAATTGAAATATGTCTTGAATTCCGGGGCGTTGCGCCTTGCAAGGGGCGTGTCTTCCGGAAGGTCGAAGATAAGTGGTATCGTCTGTTGTATAGTGGCGGGGCGCCCAGATAGCACGATTACTCGATCGGCTAAGGATATGGCTTCCGACAGGTCGTGGGTGACAAGGAGCGCGGATTTTCCTTCCTGCCTGATGATCCGGCCGATGTCGTCCCCTACGTTCAGCCTCGTCTGGTAATCAAGAGCCGAGAAAGGCTCGTCGAGGAGGAGCACGTCAGGATCCAGGACAAGCGTGCGTATGAGAGCGGCTCTCTGGCGCATCCCTCCGGAGAGCTCGGACGGACGGGCGTATTCAAATTGTTTCAGGCCGTACAGATCTAAGAGGTCGTGAGCCCGCTCTTTCGTCCTTGCCGAGAGCATATGCTGGATCTCCAGTCCTAAGATGACATTGTGATAGACGGTCCGCCATTCAAAGAGCTCGTCGTGCTGTAACATGTACCCTACATTGGTCGTGCTTTCGCGCAAGTATTTCCCGTTGATCTTAATCAATCCCTTTTCTGGGACAAGAAGCCCTGCGATCAGTGAGAGGAGCGTGGATTTGCCGCAGCCGGAAGGCCCGACGATGGCCACGAACTCGCCTTTTCCCAGGCAAAAAGAGATGTCGGTCACCGCGGGGGTCTCTCCTTCGAGGTTATGGTAGGCGTAATGGATATTCTTAAGTTCTAATACTTGCTCCATCTGGAAAACCTCCGGTAAAAGTATGCATATACCTTATACTATGTGGAATTTGCAGATCCGTGCGAGATTCACTCTTGCCAGAACAGGGAAGGGAAGTTATAATTGCTATAGTATACCCTCAGTTTACAGATGGCGGCACGTATGCCGTTGTCTGCCTGTCGGTGCTGCAAAAAGGAGATCTACTGTGAACTACCAGAAAGAATTGGACAAGCTGACCGTCAGCCTGCAGAAAGAGGGGAAGGTCCCAAAGCTTTTGCTCCACAGCTGCTGCGCGCCTTGCAGCAGCTATGTGCTGGAATATTTGAGCGAATATTTTGAGATTACGGTATTTTACTATAATCCGAATATTTTCCCTGAGAGCGAGTATACGAAGCGTATCTTAGAGCAGCAGGAGCTGATCCGGCACATGAAATGCACATATCCTGTCTCTTTCATGGCGGGAAGCTATGACAAAGATGCATTTTATGAGATGGCGAAAGGCATGGAGCATTTAAAGGAAGGCGGGCCGCGCTGCCTGAAATGTTATGAGCTGAGGCTTAAGGAGGCGGCGAGGCTTGCGAGAGAGGGCGAGTTCGACTATTTTACCACGACTCTTAGCATTAGCCCTCTTAAGAATGCCGGGAAGCTCAACGAGATTGGGATGCGCCTTGGGACACAATTCGGCGTGCCTTATCTGCAATCAGATTTCAAAAAGAAGAACGGATATAAACGCTCCATAGAGCTCTCCAGAGAGCTGGGCTTGTACCGGCAGGATTACTGCGGATGTGAGTTCTCTATGAGGGATGGGGGAAGAAAAAATTAAGAAACATTCTGGAAAGGACGATATTTATGGCACAGTTATGGGGAGGGCGCTTCACAAAGGAGACGGACGAGCTTGTATATAAGTTCAATGCATCGATCTCGTTTGACAAGAGGTTCTATGCACAGGATATCCGGGGGAGCATCGCGCATGTGATGATGCTTGCAAAACAGGGGATTCTGACAGAGACGGAGAAGGAGGAGATTATCGCAGGGCTTACGGGGATCCTGGAGGATGTGCGGGAAGGAAGCCTTGAGATAACGGAGGAGTATGAGGATATCCACAGCTTCGTGGAGGCGGCGCTGATCGAGCGCATCGGCGATGCGGGAAAGAAGCTGCATACAGGGAGAAGCAGGAACGACCAGGTGGCGCTCGATATGAAGCTGTATGCGAGGGAGGAGGCGCTGCTGCTGGATCGGCAGGTGAAGGAAGTGCTTCTTGCCATTTATGATATTATGGAGGAGAATCTTGAGACTTACATGCCAGGATTCACGCATCTTCAAAAAGCGCAGCCTATTACGCTGGCGCATCACATGGGAGCCTATTTTGAGATGTTTAAGCGAGACCATGAAAGGCTGCAGGATATCTACAGAAGGATGAATACGTGCCCTCTGGGGTCGGGTGCACTGGCGGGGACGACGTATCCGCTGGATCGTCAGTACACTGCGGCGATCCTGGGATTTGACGGGCCCACGCTCAACAGTATGGACGGGGTGTCGGACAGAGACTACCTTCTGGAGCTCCTGTCTGCTCTATCTATTATTATGATGCATTTGAGCCGCTTCTGTGAGGAAGTGATCATCTGGAATTCTAATGAGTATCAGTTCGTGGAGATCGACGACGCTTACAGCACAGGGAGCAGTATTATGCCCCAGAAGAAGAACCCGGATATAGCAGAGCTTGTACGGGGCAAGACAGGACGGGTGTACGGCGCTCTGAACTCGCTTCTTGTCACGATGAAGGGGCTCCCGCTGGCCTACAATAAGGACATGCAGGAAGATAAGGAGTGGGCGTTCGACGCTATTGACAATGTGAAAGGATGTCTTATGCTGTTCGCAGGGATGCTCCGCACGATGCAGTTTAGAAAAGAACGGATGGAAGAGAGCGCGAAGCACGGGTTTACCAATGCCACTGACGCGGCGGATTATCTTGTGAACCACGGCGTGCCGTTCAGGGACGCTCACGGGATCGTAGGGCGGCTGGTGCTTACGTGCATTGAGAAAGGGATCGCTCTTGACGACCTGTCTTTAGAAGAATACCGAAAGATATCGCCGGTATTTAAGGAGGACATCTACGAGGCGATCAGCCTTAAGACGTGCGTCGGAAAACGTGTGACGACAGGAGCTCCCGGCCCGGCGGCTATGCAGGAAGCGCTTAACATATACAAACGCTATCTAGAAGAATACTGATGATACCAGGGGCCAAAGGTCTTCGATCCACATGAGCTTGCTCATAAGTGGATGAAAGACCTTGGGACCCGCCCCGATATGAGCCTAAAAGTGGGATGATAATCCCACGATATGCGAATAGCGGGTAGGATTGCGGGAGTGCGTAGCACGCAGCAATCCGTAGGTATCATCCAACATCATGTGGATTATCTTAAAGAGCGTGGATGATCTTGGACAATATGGAAAGGCAGGAGAGGACAGAGATGGAACAGAAATTAAAAGTAGGGATATTAGGCGCGACAGGGATGGTAGGGCAGAGGTTTATCGCCCTTTTAGAAGATCACCCGTGGTTTGAAGTCGTTACAGTGGCTGCAAGCCCACGCTCGGCTGGAAAGACGTATGAGGAGGCAGTGGGCGGGCGCTGGAAGATGGATACGCCGATGCCGGAATCTGTCAAGGGATTGAAGGTGGCCAATGTAAATGAAGTGGAGAAGGTAGCGGAGTCCGTGGACTTTGTATTCAGCGCCGTCGATATGACGAAGGACGAGATCCGTGCGATCGAGGAGGCCTATGCGAAGGCAGAGACGCCGGTAGTGTCCAACAACAGCGCCCACAGATGGACGCCGGACGTTCCTATGGTAGTGCCGGAGATCAACGCAGAGCATTTTGATGTGATTAAAGACCAGAAAAAGAGGCTTGGGACGGTCCGCGGGTTTATTGCGGTAAAGCCTAACTGCTCTATCCAGAGCTATGCGCCGTGCCTTGCCGCATGGAGAGAATTCGGGCCGAAAGAGGTGGTGGCTACGACGTACCAGGCAATCTCTGGAGCAGGGAAGAACTTTGCAGACTGGCCGGAGATGGTGGAGAATATCATCCCTTATATCGGCGGCGAGGAGGAGAAGAGCGAGCAGGAGCCTTTGCGCGTGCTTGGCAGGGTGGAGGACGGCGTTATCGTGAAAGCGAGCCTTCCGAAGATCACATGTCAGTGCGTCCGGGTCCCGGTGCTGAACGGGCATACAGCGGCAGTGTTCATTAACTTCGAGAAGAAGCCGACGAAAGAGCAGCTGATCGAGAAATTGACAAGCTTCCGAGGATTCCCGCAGGAGGAAGATCTCCCAAGCGCGCCGAAGCAGTTCATCCAGTACCTGGAGGACGACGACCGCCCGCAGGTGAAGATGGATGTAGATTACGAGAACGGCATGGGAGTGTCTATCGGCCGCTTACGGGAAGATACGATGTTCGATTACAAGTTCGTGGGCCTTTCCCACAATACTGTGCGCGGAGCCGCAGGCGGAGCGGTGCTGTGCGCTGAGAGCCTGACGGCGAAAGGGTATATCCGGGCGAAATAAAAGCGTCCTAATAGGAATCCAGGTGTCAAAAAAGGCTTTTATGAATAACTGCAGAGAAATTGCACAAATCGCATTTTTCTCTGCTCCGGGCTTCAAAGCAAAGAACTTCTAAGATGTTACTGCCAATCTTATCGCTCATCTGTCAGGTATGATACAATATACATTTTGGGTAGACTAGACGCAACCGCCCTTTATGCGCCGTCCATGGCGCAGGTCGGGCTTTCGCCAGCATCCGTGCTGGCGAATTGCTGGGACTGTGCGTAACATTAAGAAGTTCTAAGCTTTTCCGCAGTCACAGATTAAAATGCGATTTGTATAATTTCGCAGTCTCATTTTTGAAAAGCCTTTTTTGACACCTGGATCCTATGCGGCTGAGGCCGGCTTTATTTCCAGATTACGTTTGCTCTGCGTCTTGGAGCCGTCCTTTTGTAAGAGACATTTGGATAGCCAAGGAGCATACATGCTTTTATAGACTTGCCTTTGATGCCGAGCCACTCTTTAGCCTCTGCGTTAGCGTCGGTGATCCGGCTTAAGTAGCCGTTGTAAAGGCAGCCAAGGCCGAGAGAGACGGCCATCAGCTCAATGTTCTGCGCGGCAAGCCCGGCGTCCAGTGGCCAGTCGGAAGTGATGAAGAGCACGGCCGGGGCATTGCGGAATAAATAATCATCCGATGGATCTGCTTTCCGACGCCGGTTAAAAGCCGCGAAAGGAAGCAGATCTTTTGATATACGGGCGCCTTGTCTGGAAGTGAGCGCATCTATGTAGCCCCACACAGATTTTTTCAGCGCCTCAAGCTCTTTCTGTACGAAAACGAAATGACAGTCCTGGTTATTCTTAGCAGTAGCAGTGTAACGTCCTGCCTGGAGGAGCTGCTCAAGCTTTTTCTGCTCTATGGGAATGTTTTTATAATCGCGGATGCTACGGCGGAACTTGATGCTGTGGAGAACGGCTTTAGGATTAAGCGAGAAACCCTCCTTATCATAATCTTCTACATCGGCCATGTCATACTCTGGAATGCTGACTGCATCCGCGGGGCAGATGGCAACGCAGTGCCCGCAGAGGAAGCAGTCTTTCTTTGGAGACGCTTTACCGTCTAAAAGAGATATATTCCATGCAATGCAGTCGCGTATGCATCTTCCGCAGCCGATGCAGGCGTCTTTATTTATTTTTATCATAACAATCCCTCCTGTTTCTCCAAAGGTGTCCTTACCTCGATCATATGTCCGTCTGGGTCGTAAAAGCGTACCATCTTCTGCCCCCACGGAAGCTCTTCAAGACGGCTCACATACCGGACGGGCTCCCTGTACCCCTCCAGCCTCTCCACAAATCTATCTATGTCTGCCTCCTCAAAATAAAGCTCTGCCGCATGGTTGGGCAAGATAGCCTCTTTTTCAATGGACTCCTTCCACACAGAAGCATCCTGAAGGACTAGCCCTTCCGTCAGAACAGCGTTCCCCTCGCTGTCAAGGATCACATCCAGCCCAAGAAGCTCTTTATAAAAAGTTTTGGCATGTTCCATATTATTTACGACGATCAATACATTTTTCAGCTTCATCCGTCTTTCTCCTTCACAGTCTTCTGAGTAAAGTATACCCTTGATGTACAAGAGAGCGCAAGCCTTGGATTAGGATATTTCCCGTAGCTTCTCCATAAATCCAGCTGATTTTCCGCTATATGTAAATGATGAGGCGCCGTAACGAAGGTTGTGAGAACAAGTGGTAAGCTTACCCCATTGACAGCGTCAAAAATCTGTGCTAATATTACTAATATAGTTAGTAATTATAGAAGGTAAATGAGACATATGGACTACACTGAATTAGTGATACAACTTATTGATATGCGCGCCTCCGCACCACAGATTAAGATGGAGCGGACCATGTCCCAAATAGCGAGGGGCGAGGTTTTAGCGTTAAATTATCTGGCGGCAAACGGAAACCGGGCATATCCTAAAGACATGAGCAAGGCGCTTATGCTGACTACGGCGAGGGTCGCGGCCATGCTGAGATCTTTAGAGGGACAGGATATGATTACACGGACTCCTGACCCCTCAGACAGCAGGCAGGTCATTGTCTGCCTGACGGAAAAGGGCGTAGCCTTGGTCGAAGAGCGCCGAATCGGAATGATTCATTCAGTGGCAAAAATGCTGGAGGCTTTAGGGGAAGAGGATGCAAAAGCCTATGTCCGTATACAGGCCAGACTGATCGAGCTGGGCGATGTTTGGAGGTGATAGTCTTTGTAAAAACACAGGAGCGAACAACAAAATATCTGAGGCGCTATAAATTACTATAGAGATAAGTCCTATGCGAGCAGTTCGCATAGGACTTAATTTTTTAGGAGGTGACAACATGAACCCAATTATACAGGTGGAGCATTTCTCTAAAAAGTACGGAGATTTTACAGCGGTGGATGATATTTCCTTCACCGTAGACGAAGGCAGTATTTTTGCTTTCCTCGGCCCCAATGGCGCAGGCAAAAGCACGACCATCAATACTCTGTGTACTATCCTGGATAAAACGGAGGGCAATCTGATGATCAACGGCCATGATGTTTGCGAAGAACGCAGTTTAGTGCGTAAAGACATAGGGATCGTCTTTCAGGATCACACTCTCGACGCCCAAATGACTGTGGAGGAAAACCTGAAATACCATTGCAGCTTCTACAAGGTGCCGAAGAACGAGGTGCGGGAGCGCATCGACTTTGCCCTTGATCTTGTGGAGCTTACAGAATGGCGGCGGACGGCGGTGGGCAGCCTGTCCGGCGGTATGAAACGGCGGGCGGAGATCGCAAGAGGGCTGGTACACGATCCCAAAGTTTTATTTTTGGACGAACCCACCACCGGTCTGGATCCGCAGACAAGAGCCAATGTGTGGAAATATATACAGCGCCTCCAAAAGCAGAAAAATATGACGATCTTTCTTACCACACACTATATGGACGAGGCGGAGGTCTGTTCAAAAATCGTCATTATGGATCACGGAAAAATCGTTGCCCACGATACGCCGGAGAGCTTAAAACACCAATATACGGGCACAGAGGTCGATGTTGTCTGCACACAGACTGGACTGTTGGAAGCCACATTGCAGGAACGGGAGGCTTCCTATCGGAAAGATGGGAACAAGCTGGTCTTCCATACAAAGAAAGCGACTGCCGCATTGGAAATCTTATACGCACACAGAGCCACAATTATAGATTTTGAAGTAAAAAACGGGACGCTGAACGAAGTGTTCTTGGCAATTACGGGAAAGGAGATTCGAGAAGGATGAGCCCAATTACAGCGATTGTACAAAGAAATTTACTGAATTATGTAAGGAGCAAGGGACGGGTGTTTGGATCGCTCTTTATGTCCATGTTTATGCTGGTGATGTTTTCATTTCTGATGAAATCCTCTATGAGCGGTCTTGACGCCCCTATGCCTTACCTGATTTCCGGTGTGATCATCATGAGCGTGTTCCAGGTTAGCGTAAATAACTCCTCCGATATCCTGTCCGACATTTCCAGCGGCTATATGAAAGAGGTTTTGGTAGCGCCCATCGCGCGTATGCAGATTTCCATGGGGCACATTCTGTCGGGGGCGGTCATCGCCACGCTGCAAGGTGTTGTTACTATGTTCTGCGGCATTGTGCTTGGACTGCGGGTGAGCGTCCTGCAAATCCTGCTTCTGGCTGCGGTCATGTTTGTTTCCGCTATGGCATTCAGCGCCATCGGCCTGTTTTTGGCTACGGTTTCCCGCAACTCTCCCGCCTTTCAGACCCTCAGCTCCATGATTATGATGCCCCTGACCTTTGTTTCCGGCGCATATATCCCTACCACCATCATACCTGGCTTTCTTCTGCCCATCGTCTACTTGAATCCTCTGACCTATACGACCTCGATTTTCCGTTATATCGCTTTGGGGGCGCACACGCTGGCTACAGAGGAATTGGTTGGACAGGGTATGGCGTTCTCTATTGGCAGATTTGTCATCACGCCACTGATGGGACTGGCTATTACCGTTTTGATCGGCGCCTTTTTCTTTGTGCTGTGTGTCCGTAAATTTAATCGGGCGGACTTCTCCACCATCAAGGTTGCCGCAGGTATGCGGGGCGGCGGCGCTCCGGCGAAGAGGTAGCTTGTAGAAAATCCAGCTAATATTTTAAACAAAATGCAAAAAATATGCAAAACCCGCTGGAAAAATCCTGATTTCCGGCGGGTTTTATGGTATGATATAATTCCTTTTAAAAGAGAGCTTATTGTAGCGCAAGGAATTTTCAAAGTCAATGAAATTGTTGTCAAAGATTTGTGCTATACTGTTTTATATGATTTTATTTCCCCTGTAGACTGAGGGTAGGAGGATATTAGAAAATGGTACATGTAAGAAGGGCGGAAGAAACAGACCGCAACAATGTAGCTTTGTGCATTGCAGAAGGATTTGAAAAAGACTTTTCAATGTTATGCAAAGATAGCCCCAAAGTGGCAAACGCTATTGCAGCAGGATTAAATATAGAAAAATTTTACATAGCAGATATAAGCGGCGATATTGCAGGGACGATGGCGATTTCCGATTGTAATGGCAGAGCCGCAAGAGTAGATAAGATATCCTTGAAAAAGCATCTTGGCTTTTTAAAAGGGTTTATCGGCGCTTTAGTCTTGAAAGAAGAATTTGAAGGGAAGCTTGATTATCCGGCTACAACAGGATATATAGAATTTGTAGCAGTACGGAAAACGTACCGGAAACAAGGGGTCGCTACGGCTATGCTCAGAGAAAGCATGCTGCTTACAGATTATCAAGATTTTGTTCTTGATGTTACTGATGTAAATAATAATGCTATTCAGTGTTATACGAATATTGGATTTGAAGAATTTAAACGTGTCCCAGAAAAGAACGGCAAGCAGAAAGGCTTTAATGAGAGGATTTATATGCAGTATCGCCGGGACAGTTCCAGGCTTTTTGTAAAGGCCAAAGACTGATAGCGCTGATTACGCGATTTCTTTGTTCCCAAAATATGCTTGTAAAATCAGTATCAAAGCAACGCTTGCCAATATGCCGTCAATGATTCCAGCAGGCAGCATGAACATTATCAAAGCCAATGTAATTACACAGTTAATAACTGACAGTACAAACCCCCACATCTTGTTCTTGGCAAGCCCTATCGCACCGATAATACGGACAGAGCCATAAATAGCGCCTGCAAGGCAAGCTAAAATGAGATTATCGTTAAAATATGGCACAATGAATGAAAAAGCTATATCGTCTATGAGAATTTTAACGGACAAAGGGTAAATAAAAAAGGAGATAAATTATATGAGGAAAATGCAGCCATCCGGGCATCCCGTAATGCATGCCCCTAATCGGGGCGGGCGGACTTCGTCCGGCAAGGTATACCCATCCGGGCATCCCGTAATGCATGCCCCTAATCGGGGCGGGCGGACTTCGTCCGGCAAGGTATATGAATATGATGGGGCGATCTGTGAGATACCGGAGAAGGGCGGCGCTTATGTGGCGTTCCCGTGGGATCTTAAAGAAGAATTCGGGAAAGGAAGAGTGAAAGTGCACGCTACATTTGACGGGATCCCGTATGATGGGAGCGTAGTCAATATGGGAGTGAAGAATGCGGATGGAAGCGTGTGCTATATTATCGGGATATTGAAATCTATCCGAAAGGAGCTGGGCAAGGGCGATGGCGATGTAGTGCATGTCGTAGTAACAGAGCGGGAGTGAAGAATTAATCTTTTCTTCAAATTAAAGTAACCGCAGCAGGTTGTAGTAACCGATCATAAGTAGGCCGAAAGCCAGGGCTGCCGGTAGTGTTTTGCGGATCAGCGCTCCTAATGAGATATTGAAGTAATCAGACGCAACCACGAGGCAGATATGGGTGGGAGATACCTGGCTGGCGGCGTGGCACATGCACATGAGCAGTACCATCAGAGGCATCCCGCCGTCAATGGCGGCAAAGGCCGATGATGTACCAAGGGCAATGATCCCGTTCGTGCCACTGATCGCTCCTCCTATGAAGAAAAATAGTGCAAAGATCAGGTAAGCCGGGATGGGAAGGACGGCGAGGGCTGCGGGCAATTCGTTCAGGACGCCTGTATATTCAATAAATTCTTTCAGGACAAGGACTAAAAAGGTGTTCAGCAGCAGATTTACATCAAAGGCGTTCCGAAATATGGCTAAAAGCTCTCTGAACTGAAAATGGTACACTATAATGGCTGCCAGGATTACTACAAGGATAGCTGATACTGCCGACAGCTTGAAGATGAGGATCAGCCCCAGGATGGCTAAAAGCGTCCATAAATGCTGGAGCAGATGCAGCACATTTTTACAGCGTTCTGCAGTTTCAGGCGTGCCGGAGCCCTTGGGAAGACGGTGCAGGTAAGGGAAATACCCAAGAAGGCTCAGCACGGAAACCGGTATCAGCATGCCTGATATGAAGCTCCCCAGAGGGACGCCGGAGAGGTTTGACATTAGCAGCACACTGGCATAGGTAGGCAGAGCGCTTTCCGGGATATGGCGGAACCAGCTTGTTACAAAGGCCTGTTCTTTCGGAGACAGATACCCTTCCGTTGCATCTTTTACGATGTCTCCACATAGGATCATAGCCGCCGCGGAGGGGAGCAGCCCGATGAACAAAGACGCCCCCGCTGCATTGATCCGTCGACTGTGGAACAGGTTATTTAGATCCTGCTGTGCCAGCTTGATCTGATGACGGGCTTCCAGCATCTGCTGCAAATATGTAATTAGATAAAGGGAAACCAAAACAGACAACGATCCCCAATCTGTAAAGACATGAGCCGTCTGCTGGAACAATGCCGCAGGCGGGATCCGATAGAGGAGCGCCGTGGTAAGCAGGCCTCCTAAAATAGCCTGATAGAGCGGCCTGCGAAATGACAGCAGTAAGATGATTACTAAAAAAACGATTCCTAAACAGGCAAGAGCCATAAAATCCCTCCAATAATGGCAGCTATGTTATTTTTGGCTCCAAAAGAATAGGGAAGCCGGTTGGCATTGTCTATAAAAGAATAGGAAGATACAGGTATGTGTGCATATGATAAGATGGTATGTTCTGTTTATAAATTTTATAACGTTCCTCGCCTTCGGATGGGATAAGCAGAAGGCGAGAAATGGGGGCTGGCGCACGCCGGAGAGGACGCTTTTCCTTTTAGCGGCGATGGGAGGAGCCGCAGGCGCGTGGATAGGGATGTATTTTTTTCGTCATAAGACGGCGAAGGTGAAGTTCAAAGTGGGAATCCCGGCGCTGCTGCTTTTGCATGTCATAGCGGCATGGATGTTCCTGAGGATCGTGTGAGCGTAGGCCGGCCTTTTACTCTTCAATAAACGCGTGGCTCATAATATAAAAATCTTCCTGGCATGGCCGATATTTCTTCTCCATTTTCTCGAGCGTATCGTCATATCTCCGTGCGTCTTCTTCACAGATATCCATAGAGGGGCTGCCTTGATAGCTCCAGCTGCGTCCTCCGAGGGCGTCCGGGACAAGCTCTTTTACCATCATTGCGGCTGGATATTTGCCGTTCTCAACGCTTACATGATATTTGCGGCAGCTTTTAAAGCCGCGCCCTACATAATTTGCAGGGCTTCCAAATATAACGATCGCATCATACCCTAATTCGATTGCTTTCTTGAAAGAGTGCTCCAGGAGCATTTTGCCATATCCTTTCCGCTGATAGCGAGGCAGAATGCAGACAGGGCCGAAGGTCAGGATATCCTTTCTATTTTGGGACTCGTCGATCAGCGTTGCCTTTGTATACATAATGCTGCCGATCACATTGCCGTCCAGCTCAAGGACAAAATCCAGCTCGGGTATAAAGTCTTCATGCTCCCTCATCACATGGACGAGGTAGTGCTCCACGCACCCCGGGATATAGAGGTTATAAAAAGCCTCCCGCGTTATTTTTTCTACTGTTGTATAGTCCTCTTTTCTTTCATTTCTGATTTTAATTGTCCGTTCCATTAGAAATCCTCCGACAAGCTTTCTGATTTTTTGAATACACCCTCAGTGTAATTATAGCACAGGATCCTGCTATCCTGAATCCTGTTTTGTTGTGTGCCGCCTGCTTTTTGCGCTGCCTGGGCCTTCTTGCTACGCAAAGTAGCAGGGAGAGCCTGAATGCTATCCTTGATTGCTTGTAATGTACTGTGCGCCCTTGTAAACTGAGGATATGATGCTTTTATACAAAGCCAGGCAGGTGGAGACATCCGCCGGAATATATGCTACGGCGTGTATTAGGATAAGGAGGCTGGGAGAATGGCAAGTACAGGAAGAACGAAACCTACAACATCTAATCTGAAGAAATATATTATCAGCTCTTATATTTTGGTCTGGGCGCTTATTATTTTTGTGGCAGGCCCGGCAAGCCTGCTTTTTCATGCGCCGCCCGTTGTGATGTGGATCGTCCGCAATCTTATAGCCTGGTCGCCGACGTATCTGCTTTTGATCGGGTGGAGGCATTTCAGGCCCGATGAGACAAGGATGACATTTGTAAAAAGGTGCTTTTCTGGAAAAGTGAAGGCGCTCCCTCTTTTGGCGTCCTTTGCCCTCACATTTGGGATAAGCGTATTATCGCTGCTCCTTTGCGCCGCGGTCGAGGGGAGGGCGGCGCTGTCGTATATCAGCTTAGGAGAGGTGGCGTTGCCCCTTAGCATTTTCTTGTCTTTTACGTCGGGGCCAACAGGAGAAGAATTGGGATGGCGAGGATTTATGCGGGAGGAGCTTAACGAAAAATATGGCTTCCTTAGATCCGCAGTGTGCCAGGGGCTGGTATGGTGCTTCTGGCACGCGCTGTTGTGGGCGGTGGATTCAGAGTTTACCGACTGGAGGGCGGCGCCTTATATTATTTCCAATATTGTCGTTATTACATCGATAACTATTCTAATGAACATTTTCCTGGAGCGGCATAGCAATCTGCTCTATGCGGTGATGTTGCATTTTGGATTTAATATCATATATGTGTTCCTGGATGCGGGCATATTGTTTTTTGTAATCCTGACTGTCCTGTATATGGTAATTACGCCTATTGCCGTGCTGATAAGAAATAAGATGGTTGACAAGACTACATTTTCGTCGTATTATCATAAGTGAGCAATCTGTTTCAGGGCGAGGTGCGATTCCTCACCGGCGGTGAAGGATGTGAGAGCTCACATCACAAGTCCGCGAGCCGTAAGCGTGCGCTGATGGCAGAATGGGTCAAGAATCCCATACCGACGGTATAGTCCGGATGAAAGAAACGAAGGAATACGAACGATGTATTTTTGTGTGTCTTGAAATACTGCATTTCAGGGCACATTTTTGTTCAGGGAAAATTCGTTCCTGTCAGGTTCCTCAGAATTATATTTAGGAGGAATTGATATGTCACAGAAAGTTATGTCGCAAAGTGTAAGTGGAGAGAAGAGCTTTACAACGCTCAAAGTAGTAAAGATGGGGATGATGGTGGCTATTTCCGTCGCGCTTGTATATTTTATCCATTTCCCTATCTTCCCGGCAGTGGCGTTCCTGGAGTATGATCCGGCGGACATCCCGATCCTGATCGGAACGTTCGCGTTCGGGCCGGTAGTCGGGCTGCTCCTTACGATCGTAACGTCGGTCATACAGGGGCTGACCGTGAGCGCTGCCAGTGGGCTCTATGGGATATTGATGCATATTATCGCTACGAGCACGCTTGTATTGGTGGCGGGGCCGGTATACAAAAGACAGAAGACGAAGAAGACGGCAGTCATCGGGCTTGCGCTTGGGACGCTGGCTATGGGCGTTGTGATGATGGGGGCGAATCTGATCATCACGCCCCTCTTTATGGGTGTCCCGAGAAGCGTGGTGTGGGATCTGATGCCGTTTATCGTAGGGTTCAATATCATTAAAGCCGGAATGAACGGAGCAGTGACATTCTTCGTATATAAGAGGATCGCGGCATTCCTGAGGAAATAAAATTATTAAAAGGGGACGTACACTTTTTGGCAAAGCGTACGTCCCCTTTTGATAAAACGGGCGTCCCTTTTTGGTAAAGAGGGTGTCCCCTTTTGCATCGTTAATTTGCTATTCCATTTGAAAGTGGCCGGTGCTATAATTGTAAATGAAATGAGGTGGATTTATGGAGAAAGATATTTTGAGCTATACTCAGAACAGGGAGCTTTCCTGGCTTAAGTTCGACCAGAGGGTGCTGGAGGAAGCGAAGGATCAGTCGCTGCCGCTCCTGGAGCGCATGAAGTTCGTCGCTATATTTATGAGCAACCTGGATGAGTTTTTTATGATCCGCGTGGGGAGCCTGTTCGACATGGAGCATACAGACGCCAATGCAAGAGACGCCCGTTCCGGTATGACGCCGAAGGAGCAGATCGAGCAGATATTGAAAGAGGTGGCGCCTTTATATAAAGAGCGGGATAAGACTTACGCGGACATTAAGAAACAGCTGCAGCCTTACGGTGTATGCGGGCTGGATTTCAAGGAGCTGGAGCAGCAGGAGAAGAAGTATGTAAGGAAATACTTCAAGGAGCAGATCCTGCCGGTGCTCTCGCCGCAGATCGTGGACGCCAATCATCCGTTCCCGCATCTTGTGAACAAAGAGATCTATGTGACGGCGAGCCTTAAGATGAAGGATAAGCTCATGTTCGGCATTGTGCCCGTCCCTCAGTATGTGTCGGAGGTGCTGTACCTTCCGGGACATGATATCCGCTATATCCGCATGGAGAAAGTCATCATGGAGAATTTAAGCCTCGTCTTCCCACAGTATGAAGTGACGGAGCCAAATTATATCCGCGTGACGAGGAACGGGGACGTGTCTCCCGACGACGAGGCGCTGGAGATCAACGACGATTTTCGACATCTGATGAAGCAGACTCTGCACAAGAGGCGGAAGATGTCGGTCGTCCGTCTTGAGACGGCGGAAAAGCTCTCGCCGGGCAATGAGAAGTTTTTCTGCGATAAGTTCAAGATCAATCCGAACCAGATCTTCCGTACAAAGATGCCCATGAAGCTGGGCTATGTGTTCACGATAAGCGGCGAGCTGCCGGAGGCGATGAAGCGGGCGCTTACATATCCGCCGTTCCTGCCTCAGAATTCCCCCAGGGTGCCTGAGGGGAGCGTGATGAGGCAGGTGAAGAAAAAGGATATCCTTCTGTTCTATCCATATGAGAGCATGAACCCTTTTCTTAAGATGATTAAAGAAGCTTCCGTTGACCCGAGCGTTATGACGATCAAGATTACGATCTATCGGCTGGCCAAGAAAGCGAGGCTGGTAGAGTACTTGTGCGCGGCGGCGGAGAATGGAAAGGAAGTCACGGTGCTGATCGAGCTTCGGGCCAGATTTGACGAGCAGAACAATATCGAGTGGTCGGAGCGGCTGGAGGAGGCCGGATGCAGGGTGATCTACGGGGTAGAAGGGTACAAAGTGCATTCCAAAGTGTGCCTGATCACTTACAGGAACCGGAATGAGATCCAGTACATTACGCAGATCGGAACGGGAAATTATAATGAGAAGACGGCGGCTATGTATACGGATCTGTCTCTGATGACAGCAGATCAGGAGATCGGAAGGGATGCGGCGGAATTTTTCAAAAATATGTCCATCGGTAACCTGTCGGGCATTTACAAGCATCTGATCGTCGCCCCTACGGGGCTGAAGCAGAAAGTACTGCATCTTATGGATGAAGAGATCAGGAAGAGGGAGAACGGCCGGATCATCATGAAGATGAATTCCCTGACAGATGTGGATTTTATCCGTAAAGCTTCCGAGGCGTCTCAGGCGGGAGTGCGGGTCGACTTGATCGTGCGGGGCATCTGCTGCATACTTCCGGGAGTTCCGGGCTATACGGATAATGTGAGGGTCATGAGCGTCGTGGGGAGGTATCTGGAACATCCGCGCATTTTCAGCTTCGGCACGGGAGCGGAGCAGAAGCTGTATATCGGCTCTGCAGATATGATGACGAGGAATACGGAGAGGCGCGTAGAAGTGGCGGTCCCAGTGCTGGACGAGGACATTAAGAAACAGGTGAACCATTACTTGAAAGTCATGCTGAACGACAATGTGAAAGCAAGAGTGCTGGGCAGTGACGGCAAATACAGGAAGAGAGAAGTAAAAGAGAGCTTCATTGACTCCCAGGCAGTGTTCATGAACGAAGCGCTCCATGCCAGACCGGCGGCCGCGCCTGCGAAGGAGAGCCATCTTCTGAAACGGCTTCAGGGATTTCGGAAGCTTCTTCGAAAGTAAAAGAGACAGGAGTAATAGATTTATATGGGGAAATCACTCTATATTGCGGAGAAGCCCAGCGTGGCGCAGGAGTTCGCAAAGGCTTTGAAGCTCAGTACGAGAAGGCAGGACGGGTATCTGGAGTCAGAGGATTCTATCGTGACCTGGTGCGTGGGGCATCTTGTGACGATGAGCTACCCGGAAGAGTACGATGCCTCTCTTAAGAAATGGAGCCTTGAAGCGCTCCCCTTCATCCCCCGGGAGTTTAAGTACGAAGTCATCCCGGCCGTGGCAAAGCAGTACAAGATAGTGGCAGGGCTCCTCAACCGGAAAGATGTGGAGACGATCTATGTATGCACGGACTCGGGGCGGGAAGGGGAATATATATACCGCCTTGTGGAGCAGCAGGCAAAGGTTGGCGGGAAAGAGAGGCGGCGCGTGTGGATCGACTCTCAGACAGAGGAGGAGATACTGCGGGGGATCCGCGAAGCCAAAGACTTGCGGGAATATGATAATCTTTCCGCCTCGGCATATTTAAGGGCGAAAGAGGACTATCTTATGGGGATTAATTTCTCGAGGCTTCTGACCTTGAAATATGGCAGCAGCATTTCCAGCTACCTGGGGACGAAATATACCGTCATATCCGTAGGGCGCGTTATGACATGCGTCCTTGGCATGGTTATAAGAAGGGAGCGGGAGATACGGGATTTCAGGGAGACTCCGTTCTACCGCGTGCTGGCGCAGATCGGGGAAGAGGGACGGACATTCGAAGGAGAGTGGAAGGCCGTAGAAGGCTCCAGATGGTATGGCTCTTTTGACCTATATAAAGAGAACGGGTTCAAGCAGGAAGAAAAGGCGAAAGAACTGGTGGGTTATCTGAAAGAGGAAGAGCCGGCCGTCGCCCGGATCGCATCGGTGGAGAAGAAGAAAGAAAAGAAGAGCCCACCCTTACTGTTCAATCTGGCGGAGCTTCAGAATGAGTGTGCGAAAAGATTTAAAGTAAGCCCGGACGAGACGCTTCGGATCGTGCAGGAGATGTATGAAAAGAAGCTGGTCACTTACCCGAGGACGGATGCCCGTGTGCTCTCTTCGGCGGTGGCAAAGGAGATACACAAGAATCTGAACGGGCTGATGAAATACGAGCCCGCCGTGCCGTACCTAAGCGAGATCGTATCGTTTGGAAGCCACAAGAAGCTTGCAAAGACAAAGTATGTGAATGACGGGCAGATTACGGATCATTATGCGATCGTCCCGACGGGGCAGGGCATAAGCGCTCTCAGCTCCTTATCGGGCGTATCGAAGTCTGTGTACGACCTGATCGTAAGAAGGTTCTTAAGCATCTTCTATCCGGCGGCCGTCTATCGAAAGGTGGCAATGGCAGCCATTGTACGGGGCGAATCTTTTTTTGCCAGTTTTAAAGCGTTGGAAGAAGAAGGATATTTAAAAGTGGCGGGGCTTCCTACAGAGAAAGAGGACGATCGGGCGCTCCTAAAAAAGGCAGAGGGCTTAAAGAAAGGCATGGAGCTCCCGGTGCAGAGCCTGGATGTGAAAGAAGGGAAGACTTCTCCTCCCAAGCGTTACAATTCAGGATCTCTGATCCTTGCGATGGAGAACGCGGGACAGCTGATCGAGGATGAAGACCTCCGGTCGCAGATAAAGGGAAGCGGGATTGGCACAAGCGCCACGAGAGGAGAGATACTGAAGAAGCTTTTGGGCAACAAGTATCTGGCGCTGAATAAAAAGACACAGATTGTCACGCCCACTATGATGGGCGAGATGATATATGACGTTGTGGACAGCTCTATAAGGTCGCTTCTGAATCCTGAGCTGACGGCAAGCTGGGAGAAAGGGCTTACCTATGTGGCGGACGGAGAGATCACTCCAGAAGAATATATGGAAAAGCTGGATCGCTTCATCGTCAGCCGGACAGACGGAGTGAAAAGGCTTGCCAACCAGCGTCAGCTAAAGGCCTGTTACGACAGGGCGGCGGCGTTCTATAGGAAGCAGCCGTCAGGGAAGAAGAGGCAGGAGAAAAAATAAGACAGCATGCAGGAGGTTACAAGACATGAATGAAGCAACAAAGAAGGAACTGACAGTAGAAAGACTGTACACGCTGGAGGAGACGATCGCGAAGGACATTTTCGAGGGGATATCTTATCCTTGGGAAGCGCTCCCGAAGATCAGTGAGTTTATTATAAAGCTTGGGGAGACGCTCCCTGAAGAAGAGTATGAGAAAAGGGGAGAGGACGTCTGGATCGCCAGATCTGCCACTGTCTTTCCATCCGCCTATATCCACGGCCCGGCGATCATCGGGAAGGATGCGGAGGTAAGGCACTGTGCGTTCATACGCGGAAACGCCATCGTGGGCGAAGGAGCGGTGGTAGGCAATTCCACAGAGCTTAAGAATGTGATCTTGTTCAATAAAGTACAGGTTCCTCATTATAATTATGTGGGAGACTCTATCCTCGGATATAAGGCTCATATGGGAGCAGGCTCTATCACTTCCAACGTGAAGTCCGACAAAAAGCTGGTCACGGTCAAGACGCCGGAAGGGAACATCGAGACCGGGATTAAAAAATTCGGCGCTATGCTGGGCGACGAAGTAGAAGTAGGCTGCGGGACTGTGCTGAATCCAGGAAGCGTAGTCGGCAAGAACACGAACATCTATCCGCTCTCTTCCGTAAGAGGGTACGTCCCGGCAGGGAGCATATACAAAAAACAGGGAGAAGTGGTGGAGAAAGTGTAGCCATTTATTAAAAAGGATTAACAAAAGAAGGAATCGTCAACGATCAAGTAGTTTTAAGATCTGCGATTCCTTCTTGGCTTATTTCATAAAATTTTTAGAGTAATGCAGCTTCCCGTCTTTTGTTATGAAGACGGCGTCTACATTTTCCAGTTGGTCGACGAGGCTCATCCCTTTTTCGAGCCCCATGAGGTAGCAGACTGTGCTTAAGGCGTCTGCGGTGAGGGAGGAGTCCGTGATGATGGACACGCTGTCCAGATCGTTGTCGCAAGGGCGTCCGGTCTTCGGGTCGAGGATATGATGGTAAGCTACGCCGTCGGCTTCGAAATATCGCTGGTAGACTCCTGTTGTGACGACGGACTTGTCGGCGATCTTCACGGAGGTGATGGGCGTCCCGGTCTTATCAAAAGGCCTCTGGATCCCGATGTTATAGTCGGAGCCGTCGGTCTTCGTGCCGAGAGTCAGGATATTGCCTCCCAGATCGATGACGGCGTGCCTGACGCCGCTGTCTTTTAGATAGTCTTTGATGCGGTCGGCGATGTAGCCTTTGGAGACCGCTCCTAAATCGAGGGCCGCGACCGGATCTGTAAGGCAGACTGTATTGTTCTCGATGAGGACGTTCCGATAATTGATGTGGCTTACAGCAGCGGCGGTGGCTTCAGCTGCCGGGACTTCAGGAGATTCTGCTTTGAAATCCCAGAGGTTCGAAGCCGCGCCAATGGTAATATCGAATATCCCGTTTGACAGATCACAGTAGTAAAGCCCTTTCTTAATAAGGCTCACTGTGTCTTCAGACACTTCCACAGCCGCTCCTGCGGCATTGTTGATCTTATAAATATCGCTGTTCTCGTTCGTCTTGGAGAAGAGCATGTCATAATGCCGGCACAGCGCCTTGCATCCGTCCAGTACGTCCTGCTCTACAGGGTCTAGGATCTGTACCCGGATCACCGTGTCGAACAGTGTGTCATTGTAGGTGAGATCTTCTTTGCCTGGGAGAGCGGAGCAGCCGGACGAGGAGAAGGCCATGCCGCACAGAAGAATGGCTGTGCATAGAAGTACAGCGCATTTTTTTAATTTCAGCTTTTTCGGATAAGTCATGTTAAAACACCTCAATTTTTAAAGTATGCCAAATATCATTATAACAGAAAAAATGAGATATGCAATCGAACATGTGATTGCAGGAGCCGTCCTGATGTGCTAGAATAGAGCGTAGAGAGGTAGAGTATATGAAAGTATTGAAAAAAAAGGACATTGTCCTAGTAGTTATAATCTTCCTGGCCGCTCTCGGCGCTTTTCTCCTTCATGAGCTCATTGGGGCCGCGGCGGCAGGGAGCGTCACTGTGAAAGTAGACGGAGAGATAGAGGCGGTCTACAGCCTGGGCGAAGACAAGGAGATTGAGATTAACGGAGGCACGAATACCCTTGTGATCCGGAATGGGAAAGCGGATATGACAGAGGCGGACTGCCCGGACAAGCTGTGTGTGAAACAGAGGGCTATATCCAGGAACAAAGAAAGCATCATCTGTCTTCCGAATAAAGTAGTCGTAGAAGCGGACAGCAAAGAGAACAGCGAGTTTGACGCTGTGGCTAATTAGGAGGGGCTTTGAAGAACAGAGCGGCGTATTTTGGAGTGTTTACAGCATTGGCGCTTATTTTCAGCTATGTGGAGACGCTGATCCCGATCTCATTTGGGATCCCTGGGGTGAAGCTTGGGCTTGCAAACCTGGTGATCGTCATCGCCCTGTATAAGATAAGGCCTGGGGAGGCCCTTCTGCTCTCTGTGACAAGAGTGGCGCTTGCAGGGTTTATTTTTGGGAATTATTTCAGCATTATCTATAGCCTTGCAGGAGGGCTTTTAAGCCTGGCCGTCATGGCGCTTTTAAAAAAGGAGGGCGGCTTCAGCGTGATAGGCGTAAGCATAGCGGGCGGTGTGTCCCACAATGTGGGGCAGCTGATCGTAGCGATGCTCGTAGTGGAGACATTCAGCGTAATTTACTATGTGCCGGTGCTTCTGGCAGCAGGAGCGATCACCGGATTTTTTATTGGGATATTGGCAGAGCAGATGTTGCGAAGGCTTAGGAATATACAGTTTTAGGAGGAGATATGATAACGTATATAAGGGGAGAGCTTGTCTCGCTGGAAGAAGATAAGGCGATCGTGGATGTGGGAGGCGTGGGGTACGGCGTCTTTATGTCAGCGCAGGCTATGAGCCTTCTGCCGCCCGCCGGGAATGAAGTGAAGCTTCACACATATTTGAATGTGAAGGAGGACGCTATGCAGCTGTTCGGGTTCCTTACCCGGGACGATCTGCATGTGTTCAAGCTGCTGATCGGCGTCAGCGGCATCGGGCCAAAAGGAGGACAGGCTATTTTGTCCGCGCTTACGCCGGACGAATTAAGGTTCGCGGTTATGGCGGGGGACGTAAAGGCCATTTCTGCGGCGCCCGGGATCGGAAAGAAGACTGCGGAGAAGCTGATCGTGGAGCTTAGGGATAAGCTGAGCGTCGAAGACGCTCTGGAGCATGCGGCGTCCGGGAAAGATGTGCCTGTAAGCGGACAGGCAGGCGGGAATACTGAGATCCAGAGCGAGGCTGTACAGGCGCTTGTGGCGCTCGGATATGGAAGCACGGAGGCGCTAAGGGCGGTCAGGCAGGTGGAAGCTACAAAAGACATGGAAGTGGAGGATCTGCTAAAACAGTCTTTGAAGCATATGATGTTCTAACAGATTAAGGGGAGATTATGAGCAGAAGGATCATCACAACGGAAAATCTTGAGGAAGATATCAAAATAGAAGGATCTTTGCGTCCCCGGCAGCTTTGCGATTACATTGGCCAGGAGAAAGCGAAGGAGACGCTTAAGATCTATATTGACGCGGCGAAAGAGCGGGGGGAGGCGCTGGACCACGTGCTGTTCTACGGCCCTCCGGGGCTTGGCAAGACGACCCTTGCAGGGATTATAGCCAATGAGATGGACGTAAATATTAAGATCACATCGGGCCCGGCCATTGAGAAGCCGGGAGAGATGGCGGCGATCCTCAACAACTTGCAGGAAGGGGACGTGCTGTTCGTAGACGAGATCCACAGGCTGAACCGGCAAGTGGAGGAAGTGCTGTACCCTGCCATGGAGGACTACGCCATTGATATCATGATCGGAAAAGGGGCAAGCGCGCGCTCTATAAGGCTGGATCTCCCTGCATTTACGCTTGTGGGGGCGACCACGAGGGCCGGGATGCTGACTGCTCCTCTGCGTGACAGGTTCGGCGTGATGCACAGGCTGGAGTTCTACACGGTGGAGGAGCTGCGAACTATTATATTGCGCTCCGCAAAGATGCTGGAGGTAGGGATCGACGAGGAGGGAGCCTACGCGCTGGCAAAACGATCCAGAGGGACTCCCAGGCTTGCCAACCGCCTCCTGAAGCGTGTCCGTGACTTTGCCCAGGTGAAATATGACGGGTATATTACGGAAGATGTGGCCAATTATGCCCTTGACCTTCTGGACGTGGACAAGGAGGGGCTCGATCAGACAGACCGGAACCTCCTTACAGCCATCATTGAGAAGTTCGGCGGCGGCCCGGTGGGGCTTGATACGCTGGCGGCGGCTGTCAGTGAAGATGCGGGGACGATTGAGGATGTGTACGAGCCGTATCTTTTAAAGAACGGGCTCCTTATGCGGACGCCGAGGGGACGGGTCGTGACAGAGAAGGCATACGCACATCTGGGGATTTCTTGTGAAAATCGCGAAAAATAGTTGGTTTTTCTGGAAAATTCGTATATAATGGGTACAGATATTTTAGAAAGTTGGAAATCTGAGGGAGGCTTCTATGGCATCATCAAAGAACTATACAGAAGTATTAATAGGTGGGAAAGTTTTTACATTAAGCGGGTTCGAGAGCGAGGATTACCTGCAGAAAGTGTCTACTTATCTCAATCATAAGATTGAAGAATGCTCAAGCAGCGAAGGGTATCGCAAGCAGAGCGCCGAGACAAGGAGCGTCCTTCTTGCGCTTAACATCGCCGACGACTATTTTAAGGCAAGGAAGCAGGGCGGGACGCTGGAGAGCGATATTGAGACGAAAGATAAAGAGATGTATGAGCTTAAGCATGAGCTGATCTCCGTTCAGATTAAGCTGGAAAATGCGGATAAGGCGCTGGACAAGTTAAAAGAAGAGAATAAGGAGCTCCAGATGAAGATCGTCCAGCTGGAGACAGAGATGAAGAATAAACAGAAATAAGCATGAAGAGGCTGTCCGCGAGGCAGCCTTTTTTAAAGAAAGTGGAAGAGAAGGAAGCTATGAGGAAGAGAGATGTAGAGATCCTGTCGCCCGCCGGGTCGTTAGAAAGCGCCAGGGCCGCAGTGTGCGCGGGAGCAGATGCGATCTATACAGGGGGCGTGAAGTTCGGGGCGAGGGCGTATGCGGATAATCCAGAAGAGGAGGAGCTGCTCCGCCTGATCGATTATGCCCACCTCCATGGGCGAAAAATATATATGACCGTGAATACGCTTTTGAAGCAGGCAGAACTGGAAGAGCTGTACGGGTACTTACTGCCTTATTACAGGCAGGGGATTGACGCCGTGATCGTGCAGGACATAGGCGTGATGCAGCATATCCGAAGACATTTCCCAGGACTTCCTCTGCATGTAAGCACGCAGGCAGCCGTTACGAACGCTCTCGGGGCGGAGCTTTACGGGAGATGGGGAGCCGAGCGGATCGTCCCGGCAAGAGAATTGTCCCTTGCTGAGATACGGGATATGAAAGAGAAGACGGGGCTTGAGATCGAATGTTTTGTCCACGGGGCTATGTGCTACTCTTATTCCGGCCAGTGCCTGTTGAGCAGTATGATCGGGGGCAGGAGCGGCAACAGGGGGCAGTGCGCCCAGCCGTGCCGCCTTCCTTACAGTGTGGACGGGAGCCGTCCGAAAGATATTTTAAGCTTGAAGGATCTGTGTACGATCGATCTGTTGCCGGAGCTTTTAAAGGCGGGGATCGATTCCTTTAAGATCGAAGGGCGTATGAAGCAGCCAGAATATGTGTACACGGTCACTTCTATATACAGGAAATATGCAGATCTGTACTTTGAAAGAGGGGGAGACGGCTACAAAGTGTCCGAGGAGGACAGGCAGAGCCTTCTTGGCGCGTATCAGAGAAGAGGGTACAGCGACGGATATTACAGGAGGCAGAATGGAAAAGAGATGGTCTCTCTTTCACGTCCGAGAAGGAAGATAGAAGACAATTCGGAAAAAAATGACAGAAAAGAATATAAAATTAAAGAAAAAATTAATGGGAACTTAATACTTTCGGAAGGAAAACGTGCTAAACTAGGTATGGAATATCGTGGAAAGGGCAAAGCTCTTTATGTGGAAGTGTTTGGAGACACCGTCCAGAGCGCGGTGAACGCGCCTCTTGGGAAGGATCGTATCGAAAGGCAGATGCGAAAGACAGGAGAGACGCAGTTCGAGCTTGACCGTCTGGATATAGAGACGGAAGGGGATATATTCCTTCCTATGCAGTCTTTGAATGCGCTGCGCCGCGAAGGGCTCCGCGTCCTTGAGGAACAGATCGTGTCCCGCCATCACAGAAAACGGCCGCAAGAGCCGGAGGATCTGAAATGGCCGGGAGACGAGAGGAAGAGCGGGAGCAGAAGGAAGATCCAGCTGTCTGTCCAGACAAAGGAACAGCTGCGCGAGGCTTGCTGTATAGCGCGGCAGGGAGACAAAAGCATCGATACGGTCTATGTAGACGGAAGGATAGCTTTTGATAAAGACGCTATGTCTACAGCTTCTGAGCTTCGTTCTGAGCAGGTGGAGGTATTTGTGGCCATGCCTTATATCTTCCGGGATCGGGCGATCGCCTTGTACGAGGCGTCGAGGGAGAAGCTTTTGTCCGGTTATGACGGCGTGTTGATCCGCAACTGGGAGAGCTACGGGTGGCTTCGGAAGAAGAGATATGATAAACCGATCGTTTCCGATTATAATCTATATGTGTTCAACAAAGAGAGCCGGGATTTTATAATACAGGCGGGGATCCGGGATTTTACGCTCTCGCCGGAGCTGAACTTCCGGGAGCTAAAGGATCTTGGCGGCGGCGGGATCTTAAGCGTGTACGGCCGCCAGCCGGTAATGATCACGGCAGGATGTATACAGAAGACGGAGGGCGGCTGCAAGAAAGAAGAGAGAGTGACATGGCTTACAGACCGCTATAAGAAGAGGTTCCCGGTGAAGAATTATTGTGGGTGCTGCTATAACGTCATGTATAATTGCACGCCTCTTGTGCTGGCAGGGACAGGGCAGGAGATCGAGGAGCTTGCGCCGTCATGTATAAGGCTTGATTTTACGACGGAGGGCAAGGAGGAGATGGAGCGCGCTCTTGCGCTTTATGAGCGGGAACCTGTAGGAGGAGAAGAGGCCGGGATGCCGGATATGGAATATACGAGAGGACATTTCAGGCGGGGAGTAAAGTAGGTGGAGATTTGGTAAATATTATTGTAGAAGTGTCAAAATATGTGATGATCATACTAGCGACGATGTACACCTTCCTTTGTTTCAGCATTTTTGGATATCAGGATCCGGACAGGAAGAGGAGGCTTCTGATGCGGCAGAATATTTTAATGTTCATGCTGCAGCTGGTAGCATATCTGGTCATGTATCTGGAGACGGAGGATGTGAAGCTTCTTGTCTTCTATTTGATGCAGGTCGTGCTGTTCGCGGCGACGATCCTTCTGTACACGAATATTTATCCAAATGTGTCGCGCCTTGTCATTAACAATATGTGTATGCTTCTGTGCATTGGGATGATCATGCTTACGCGGCTTGACTATGGGATCGCGATCCGACAGTTCATCATTGCGTCGGGAGCCATCGCGCTCTGCCTTGTCATCCCGGTCATTATAAGGAAATTCAAACTGCTGTCGGAGTGGAAGAAGATCTATGCCCTTGTAGGGATAGCCTCCCTGGCTGCGGTCATCGTGGTAGGGCGGGTGTCCAACGGGGCGATGCTGGGATTCGAGATCGCGGGGGTCAGCATTCAGCCGTCGGAGCTTGTGAAGATCGTGTTCGTCTTCTTTGTGGCGGCCAGCTTCAAGGAGTCTCTGGAATTCAAGAATGTGGTGATCACGACGGCGCTTGCAGCGTTCCATGTGCTCATCCTGGTGGCCTCCAAGGATCTGGGAGCGGCCCTCATTATTTTTGTCGTGTACCTGGTCATGCTCTATGTGGCGACAAGGCAGCCTCTTTATATTATAGCCGGGCTAGGGGCGGGGAGCGTAGCGTCCGTGGCGGCGTATTACTTGTTCAACCATGTGCGTGTACGTGTGCAGGCGTGGCAGGATCCTTTTGCCGCCTATGACAGCGGCGGCTATCAGATCGCCCAGTCGCTGTTCGCCATCGCTACCGGGAGCTGGTTCGGCACAGGCCTCTACCAGGGCGCTCCAAAGACGATCCCTGTTGTGGAGACGGATCTGATCTTCTCGGCGATCTCTGAGGAGATGGGGCTCATATTCGCGCTCTGTATCATATTAATCTGTGTCAGCTGTTATGTGATGTTCTTAAATATCGCTATGCAGCTGCACACTTTATTTTATAAGCTGGTCGCGCTGGGGCTTGGGACTTGCTATATATTCCAGGTGTTCCTTACGATCGGCGGTGTGACGAAGTTCATCCCTCATACGGGCGTGACCCTTCCTCTTGTCAGCTACGGAGGAAGCTCCCTTCTTAGTACGGTGGTCATGTTCGCGATTATCCAGGGACTCTATATCCTGAGAGAAGACGAGGAGAGAGAGATTGAAAGAAAGAAAAAGGAAAGGCTACGAGCAAAGAGAAGCAGACAAGAAAATAAAGAGGGCCGAGGAGAAGCGGGAGATGGGCAGAAAAGACCGCAGAGAGGCCAACCGGGAAGACCGCAGGAAGCGAAAGCAAAAGCGCGCAAGGAACAAAGAGTTCGCTAGAGTCACGTATGTCTTCGTGGCGCTCTTTATCGCCATGATGGGATATATCTCTTATTTTAATGTGGTGGACGGCAAAGAGATCATAAGAAGCCCTTACAATAAGAGGCAGGATTCCCTTGCGGACCGTGTCGTCCGGGGGCAGATCCTTGACCGGAACGGCAATATCCTGGCCCAGACAGTCGTGGCAGAAGACGGGACGGAATCACGGGAGTACCCTTACGGCAGCCTGTTCGCCCATGTGGTGGGCTACACGGCGCAGGGGAAGACAGGGATCGAATCGCTGGCGAATTTCGATCTTCTTACTTCCAATGCATTTTTCTTAGAGAAGATAAAAAATGAGTTCCAGGGACAGAAGAATGTGGGAGACAACGTGGTGACAACGCTGGACGCGGGGCTTCAGCAGACCGCCAGCGACGCTCTGGGAGGCCACAGAGGGGCGGTCGTCGTCATAGAGCCAAGCACGGGGAAGATACTGGCCATGGTATCGAAGCCTGACTATGATCCGGCGAGAGTGGCGGAGGACTGGGAATATCTGACGAATGACACAGAGAACAGCGTTCTCTTAAACCGCGCTACCCAGGGCCAGTATGCGCCCGGCTCTACGTTCAAGATCGTGACCGCGCTGGAATATATGCGGGAGTCAGGCGATGCCGACAGCTATGCCTACTCCTGCCCGGGAAGCATCACAGTGGCAGATACGACGATACAATGCTACAACGGGGCTGTCCACGGGGACGTGAGCTTCCGGGACAGTATCGCTTATTCCTGTAACGGCGCGTTCTGTGAGATAGGCCTGGGGCTTGATGTCGCCTCCTTCAGACAGACTGCGAAGGAGCTGCTGTTTGATTCGAAGCTTCCATGCGACCTGGTATACAACCAGAGCAGGTTCAGGCTTCAGGAGGACGCCCTTGCGGGAGATCGCATGATGACGGCCATGGGACAGGGGCAGACGCAGGTAAGCCCGTACCATATGGCGCTTATCATGTCGGCGATCGCAAATGGCGGGACGTTGATGAAGCCGTATCTTGTGGATTCCGTGACGAACTATTCCGGCACGGCTATCTCCAGGGAAAGGCCCCAGAAGTACAAGGAGCTGATGGGCTCACAGGAAGCGGCGCAGCTCAAAGACTATATGGCCTCTGTGGTAGATTACGGTACGGGGACTGTTTTAAGCGGCCAGGGCTATTCGGCGGCGGGAAAGACGGGGACTGCAGAATACAGCTCCAGCGAGGAGAAGGATCATTCCTGGTTCGTGGGGATGGCCAACGTAGATAATCCAGAGTTGGTGATCAGCGTCATCATCGAATCTTCGGATGGGGCGGCCAGCGCTGTGAATATAGCAAAACAAGTCTTTGATTCTTACTACTATTAAAAAGCAGAGGAGGGGATAAGATGCGGTATTACACCCATCTGTATGTGGGCGGCGGCATTGAGAAGAAAAAAGAGAAGATCGTGCGAAGGCTTGAGACAGGCAAGCTGCAGCCCGGGATCCATCTTATCACCTTGCCGGAGACTGAGAGGAACCAATTGGAGATCTTTAACAGCAATCTTCTTTTGCAGCCGGATTTCCCGAAAAAAGATTATTTTATCGTAGGTATCGTAAAAGGTTACGAGGAAGCAGTAGAATTAGTGGAAGAAATTACAAAAGAGGTGTATAATGAGACAAAAGGCGCGGACATCCGCTCCTATATCTTAAAAAAAGAGCAGGAAGGGTAAGATGCTACATACAGTATTATTGATTTTAAAAATTTTGGGCATCCTATTGGCAGCGATATTGGGAATCCTGCTATTGCTTGGCGGCATTGTCCTGTTCGTTCCCGCGCGCTATGAAGGAGCGGTAAGAAGTGAGGGGGATATAAGGGCGTTAAGAGGGAAGATGAAGATTACCTGGCTTATGCACTTTGTCCGTGCGGACATCTGCTATAAGGACGGGAAGATGAAATGGCGGGTCCGCGTCGCCTGGATAAAAAGAACAAGCGGACAGGTAAAGGAGGAGAGGATCCATGAGAAGGAACAAAAGGAAGAGCATGAAGAAGACCGAGAAGCAGCTGCAGAAATTGTGGAGGGCAAGAAAGAGATACCTGAAGAAGGCCAAGAAAGCAGGGAAAGCTGCAAAGAAGGCATGGAAGCGTTGGAAAAAGCAGAATCCACAGGCCATGAGACAGCTGCGGTCGCTGAAGGACCGCAAGGCGATGGAAAGGAGAGGGAAGGCGATACTGGGGAAAGCAAAGGCGTCGGCGGCAAGCTTGCGAGGTTTTTTGAAAAGATAAAAGCATTTTTTAAAAAGATAAAATGTACAATACAAAGCGTCTGTGATAAAATAAGACTGTTATTGCATAAGAAAGACAAGCTGATGGAATTTGTCCGTGACGAAGTGCATGTGAGAGCATTTAAGAGGACGAAGCGGGAAGTGTTCGCCCTCATACGGAGGCTTAAGCCAAAAGAGCTGAGCATAAATGTGCGGTACGGGTTTGAGGATCCGTGTATGACAGGGCAGGCGCTGGCCGGGCTTAGCATGTTGTACCCGTTTATAGGGGAGCATGTCGACATCACTCCTGATTTTGAGGAGCGTGTGTTGGAAGGCAGCATCCTGGCAAAAGGAAAAGTATACGTATATCATTTTCTGATCTTGTTCTGGAACCTTTTCTGGTGCAGGGATGTGCGGACGTCTTACAGGCATATAAGGAATTTTGAATTCTAATTTAGGAGGAGCAGGCATATGGCAGACAGTAACTTTAAAGGGACGGTGGAGGCGCTGTTCAGCGGCATGGACGGTGTGATCACGTCGAAGACAGTGGTAGGAGACGCGATCCATATCGGAGAGACGATCATCCTTCCTCTTGTCGACGTATCTTTTGCAGTGGGCGCGGGCGCCTGGGGCGGAGAGAAGAAGGATAAAGGAGCAGGAGGCATAGGAGGCAAGATGACTCCCTGCGCGGTGCTGGTCATCCAGAATGGGCAGACGAAGCTTGTGAACATTAAGAATCAGGATACGATCACGAAGATCCTCGACATGGTACCGGACGTGGTAGATAAGTTCTCTGCCGGAAAGACCGGGAAGATGACGGAAGAGGAAGTGATGGATATGCTGAATGAGGAAGAATAGTACTATTTTTATATAGGAGCGCATAGGATAACATAAAAGGGCAGTAAAGAGGTGGCGCGCTCTGAAGCGTATTATAGGGTTTGCCCTGTTCTGGGTGGCGGTGGGCATAATTCTTGCCCTGATCCTGCCGAATACATTTGTAGAAGTATTGTGTATCATCCTATGCATACTGGCGGGGTATAATTTATTTTGCTGTTAAATAGGAAATAGTGCTTGCATTTCTCTGAATCTTCTGTTAGAATATCATTGTTGTGAGTTTGGGAGGACCAGACTAGATAGGAGCGTTAGGAGGTGCAGTCATGGCTAAATGTGCTATTTGCGAAAAGGGTGCTCACTTTGGAAATCATGTAAGCCACTCTCATAGAAAGACACCAAAGATGTGGAAATCAAATGTGAAGTCTGTCCGTGTTAAGACAGAGAAGGGCGGGACAAAGAAGATGTACGTATGTACAGCTTGTTTGAGATCAGGTAAAGTTGAGCGTGCGTAAATGTCAGTAAATAAACTCAGATTTCGGCTTCGGAATCTGGGTTTTTTCGTATAAGAGCCAGACGCTAAAAGAGGCTTTTATAAATAATCTCAGGGAAATTGCACAAATCGTATTTTTCTTTGCTCCATGCTCCAAAGCTAAGAACTTCTAAAAAGTTCCTGCTAAGCATATCGTTTGCCTGAACGACATGTCACGATACATGCCCTTTGCTAACTGGACGCAACCGCCCTCTATGCGCCGTCCATGGCGCAGGTCGGGCTTTCGCCAGCATCCATGCTGTCGAATTGCTGGGACTGTGCGTAACATTAAGAAGTTCTAGGCTTTTCCGCAGTCACAGATCAAAATACGATTTGTGCAATTTCCCAGCCACATTTTTGAAGAGCCTCTTTTAGCGTCTGGATCCTATACGATAAAACTATTAAGAGGAGCCGCGTGGAGATTTTGTATTTGTAATATGAAGAGAAACAGAGTATAATATGATTGTTAAATTGTGAGCTTTTGGCAAATTAAGTAAGTTATAGAAGAAGTGGAGGTTTCATTATGAAAGGATGTATGAGTACGGATCGGGGCATTATCACGATCGACCCTGAGGTCATAGCGAAATATGCCGGGTCGGTGGCTGTGGAATGCTTCGGCATTGTAGGCATGGCGGCGGTGAACGTAAAGGATGGGCTCGTCCATCTCCTGAAAAGAGGGAGCCTTACAAGAGGCATCCAGGTGGATATCTCTGAGGAGAACCATGTGGCTTTGGATTTCCATATTATTGTCTCTTACGGCGTGAGCATCTCGGCAGTGACAGAGAATCTTATAAGCAATGTGAAATACCGTGTGGAAGAGTTCTCCGGCATGCCCGTGGATAAGATCAATATCTACATTGAAGGCGTAAGAGTTATTGATTAGTAAGGAGGACGCATAGAAGTGGCTACAAAGACAATAAATGCAGAGACGCTTGCAAAGATGTTCCTTGCAGGCGCACAGAATATTGAAGCGAAGAAAGAGATCATCAATGAGCTGAACGTCTTCCCAGTGCCGGACGGCGATACGGGAACGAACATGTCTCTTACGATCCTGTCTGCGGTGAGAGAAGTGACCGCCCTTGGGAAAGCGGATATGAAGGGGCTTGCGAAGGCGATCTCTTCCGGCTCCCTGAGAGGGGCGAGGGGGAATTCAGGCGTAATCCTCTCCCAGCTTCTTCGCGGGTTTACAAGAGCGATCCGGGAGGAGAAGGAGATCGATGTGGCTATCCTTGCAGCGGCGTGCCAGAAAGCGCGCGATACCGCGTACAAAGCAGTTATGAAGCCGAAAGAAGGGACGATCCTCACAGTTGCAAGCGGGATTGCAGAAAAAGCGGCCGAGATGGCTCTTGAGACAGAAGATCTGGAAGAATTCATCCCGGCAGTCATCGATCACGCACAGGAAGTCCTCGCAAAGACTCCGGATATGCTTCCGGTCCTGAAGGAGGCGGGAGTGGTGGACTCTGGCGGACAGGGCCTGCTGGAGATCGTAAGAGGCGCTTATGACGCGTTTCTTGGAAAAGAGATCGATTACAGCGTCGTGGCGGCTGGCGCAGGTGCAGGCGCGGCCCCGGTGAAGGCAGACGCTCAGGAAGCGGCGGATATTAAGTTCGGGTATTGTACGGAATTCATCATATTGACAGAGCAAGAGCTGAAAAGTGAAGAGGAGAGGGAGATTAAGACGTACCTCTCTTCTATCGGCGATTCGATCGTGTGCGTGGCCGATGAGGATGTGGTGAAGATCCATGTCCACACGAACGATCCGGGGCTTGCGATCCAGAAAGCCCTCAGTTACGGGCAGCTTTCCCGTATAAAGATCGATAACATGCGCGAGGAGCATCAGGAGAAGCTGATCCGGGACGCGCAGAAAGTGGCGGAGGAGCAGGCAAGGCAGGAGACAGAGAAGCCTTGCGAGCCTGCGAAGCCTATGGGATTTATCGTGGTGTCCATCGGAGCGGGCATGAATGATATTTTCCGTGAGCTTGGGGCAGACTATATTATCGAGGGCGGACAGACTATGAACCCGAGCACGGAGGATATGCTCAATGCCATTGAGCATGTAAATGCCGAGAGCATCTTCATCCTTCCAAATAATAAGAATATTATCCTTGCGGCAAACCAGGCGAAGGATCTTGTGGAAGATAAGGAGATCATCGTTATTCCGACGAAGACGGTACCGCAGGGGATAACGGCGATCATTAATTTCATGCCGGACGCCGACGCGAAGGCGAATGAGGAGGCTATGCTAGAAGAGATCAAGAATGTCAGATCCGGTCAGGTTACGTATGCCGTGCGCGATACCCGCATCGACGACAGGGAGATCCACGAGGGAGATATTATGGGCATTGGCGATGCCGGGATCCTGGCCGTCGGCAAAGACATTGAAGAGACGGCGAAAGAGATGCTTGCGGCTCTTGTGGACGAGGACTCAGAGCTGATCAGCCTGTACTACGGAGAGGAAGTGGAGGCGTCTTGTGCAGAAGCCTTTGCGGCGGAGATCGGGGCGCTCTACCCGGATGTGGACATTGACGTACATTGCGGCGGACAGCCGATCTATTACTATGTGCTGGCGGTAGAATAAAAAGAGGATTTGCATGATCGAAGAGACAAGGGTCCGTGAATTAAAAGGGATTGGGGAAAAGACAGAAAAGCTGTTTGAAAAACTGGGGATATATACCGCCGGAGATCTTCTTCGTTATTACCCGAGAGGCTACGATGTGTATGAGGAGGCGGTCCCTGTAAGCGAGGTGGAAGAGGGGAAGGTCATGACGGTCACGGGGGCGCTGTTCGGGCGCGTGCAGGTGTCGGGAGGCCGGAAGATGCAGGTGACGACGGCCCACGTGAAGGATATTACGGGAACTCTCCCTGTTGTATGGTTCAATATGCCTTTTCTTCGCAGCACGCTGGCAAAGGGCGGCCTTATTACGGTCAGAGGCAGGATCGCCGCCCGCAAGGCGGGCGTTGTTATGGAGCATCCCGAAATCTTTTATCCAAGTGAGAGATATGAGGAGAGGCTACATACGCTGCAGCCAGTCTACGGCCTGACTGCCGGTATCTCCAATAATCTTATATCGAAGGCCGTCAGGCAGGTCATTGAGGGGCTTGATCTGACAAAAGACCGTCTTCCTAAGGAGCTTCGGATCAAATACGGGCTTGCCGAGTATAATTATGCAGTGCGGGGGATCCATTTCCCCGAAGATAAAGAAGTGTTCTTCCATGCAAGAGAGAGGCTTGTCTTTGAAGAATTCCTTTCGTTCATCCTGTCTCTTCGGAAGCTGAAGGAAAGCAACGAGCGGCTGGCCAATGAATATGTCCTCCCAAGGCATGAAGGGACAGAAAGGCTCATAAAGAAGCTCCCATTCGCCCTGACGGTAGCCCAGAAAAGAGTGTGGGATGAGATCGCTGACAATATGGAAGGGACTACGGTGATGTCAAGGCTCGTGCAGGGAGACGTAGGCTCGGGGAAGACGATCGTGGCGGTGCTGGCGCTTCTGAACACAGCGCTTAACGGATGCCAGGGAGCGATGATGGCGCCTACCGAAGTACTGGCGAGGCAGCATTATGAATCTGTCACAAAATTGCTTGAGCAATATGAGATCCCTGTTAAGGCCGCCCTTCTTACGGGCTCTATGACGGCGAAGGAGAAACGTCGCGTCTACGATCGTATTGAATGTGGCCTTGTGAAGATCATCGTCGGGACCCATGCGCTTATACAGGACGCGGTGTCCTATGATAATCTGGCTCTGGTAGTGACGGATGAGCAGCATCGCTTTGGCGTGAAGCAGCGGGAGAAGCTCGCACAGAAGGGAGGCGTGCCTCATGTGCTTGTTATGAGCGCGACGCCTATACCGCGGACGCTGGCGATCATCCTGTACGGCGACCTGGATATCTCTGTCATCGACGAGCTTCCGGCCAGCCGCCTTCCTATTAAAAACTGCGTAGTAGATACCGGCTACAGGCAGACGGCATACGCTTTTATGAAAAAGCAGGTAGAAGAGGGACGGCAATGCTATATTATCTGTCCTATGGTAGAAGAGAGCGAGAGCCTGGAAGCAGAGAATGTAACGGATTATGCCCGGACGCTCCAGGAGGAGATGAAAGGGGACGTTCAGGTGGGCTGCCTCCACGGCAAGATGAAGCCGGCCATGAAAGACGAGATTATGGAGAGATTTGGAAAAAATGAGATCCAAATACTTGTGTCTACGACTGTGATCGAGGTGGGCATCGACGTGCCTAACGCGACGGTTATGATGATCGAGAATTCGGAGCGGTTCGGCCTCGCCCAGCTCCATCAGCTCAGAGGCCGCGTAGGGCGGGGGCAGCATCAGTCTTATTGCATTTTTATGAGCGGATCAAAGTCCAAAGAGACGAAGGAGCGGCTGGACATACTGAAGGAGACGAACGACGGGTTCAAGATCGCCAGCGAGGATCTGCGCCTTCGAGGCCCGGGCGATCTGTTCGGGATTAGGCAGAGCGGGCTTATGGACTTTAAGCTGGGCGACGTATATCAGGATGCGGGCGTGCTTAAAGCGGCCAGCGAGGCCGCGGACTGGCTTTTAAAAAATAAAAATGAATGGTTTCAGGAAATGTCAGATTATGAAGGAACTTCCAGTGTAATAATTTAATTCCTCCATATACTATCAGTGTAACAACGATAAAGTTACAAAGATACAAAAAGGAGGACAATAAAAATGGCAAATCGTTCATCTAACAGAGCAGCCGTACCTGAAGCAAAGGGTGCACTTGACAAATTCAAATATGAGGTTGCAAGCGAACTTGGAGTACCGTTATCTGACGGTTACAACGGAGACCTGACTTCCAGACAGAATGGTTCTGTTGGCGGTTATATGGTTAAGAAAATGATCGAGCAGCAGGAAAAGCAGATGGCTGGTAAATAAGTTCTGTGCTTTACGCGTAGAATGAGTTAGAAAAAGCATCTGGCAGAGCATAAGATCTCTGTCGGGTGCTTTTTTCTTATCTTCAGTGCTTCCCCTTGTACACTGAGGGTAAGGGTATTATTTATGAAAGGACGGCATCTCCTTTCTCACGGGACCGATATTCTCTTGGAGATAGACCGTATGCTTTGCGAAATGATTTCCCAAAATAGGAGCTGTCAGAGAATCCGCATTGATAGCAGATTTCGGTTATAGGCAGCCGGCTGTCCAACAATAGCTTTTTTGCTTCATTCAGCCTGTAGGAGATCAGATATTCTATGGGGCTTTGATTAAGGCTCCTGCGGAAGCTACGCATGGCTTCCCTCTCGCTTATCCCTATGGCGTCTGCGATCTGAGCTACTGTAATCTTATCTTTATAGTGATTATGGATAAAAGAGAGCATGCTCCGGATCCTGTCCGGCTGGTGGGATTGTAACGTTTTATCTGTCTTACGGTTTGCCCGGATATCTTCTAAAAGTAAAAGCCATGTTTCAGACAGGATGTTCCTGGTCTGAAGCTCCATGTCTTCATATGACTGTAATTCCTTCAGGCGGCGGAGGTTTGCAAGGATCTTATCTGATAGCGGCCTCCCTTTTCGGATGATATAGACTTCTATCTGATGGTTATTTATGACAGGAGCTACATATTTTTTCTCAAAACGGCTTTTGAAATGTCCGCTCAAAAAAACAGGGTGGAATATGTGATTGATCTCCACTGTTCGCTCCCCTAAAGCTGCATTTTTTTTCATATCCATCACATTACTGTTGATAAAAAAGCCATCTCCTTGACGGACTGTATATTCTGCGCCTATTGTAGTGATCTTGCTGGCTCCTTCCTGGATATATCCAAGCTCTAATTCTTCATGCCAGTGCCACGGAATGATAAAATCTGTTAAATCTCGCTTATGCAGGCAATAGGGGTATTCTGTAGTCATGCCCTCGATCTGCTCCACTTGGTTTTCATCAATAATAAATGATCCCATAACGCCATCCCTCCTGTCATTCCTAATATACAGAGTATTGCCTTCGGTGTGCGCTGAAGGTTCTTTTCGCTCGGTAAGAATAGTATTATTATATCATAAATGGCGTTATATTACTATATATAGTCTTGAAAATCATAGTATTATACAGATATATAAATTATAATATTTCTATAGTAAATAAACATTATATGAAGAGAGAGGAAGGTCATTATGGCAAACAATTTTAAGTATTATTCTCCAACGGAAGTAATCTTTGGCAAAGGTGCAGAGCAGGGGACAGGAAAAATGCTAAAAAGGCTGGGGGCGTCTCATGTACTGCTTATTTATGGAGGGGGCAGCGCACGTCGTTCAGGGCTTTTGGATAAGGTCAGGCATTCTCTGGGAGAGGAGGGCATATCTGTCACAGAGCTTGAAGGCATTGTCCCTAACCCAAGGCTGGACAAAGTATATGAGGGCATCCAAATTGGGAAAGAGCAGGATGTTGATTTTTTGTTGGCTGTCGGAGGAGGGAGCGTTATTGATACGGCAAAAGCTATAGCTTATGGACTGGCAGAGCCAGAGCATGACGTATGGGAGCTGTTCCAGCATGTAAGGATTGCGAAGAAATGTCTTCCTGTAGCGAGCATACTGACAATTGCCGCCGCCGGCAGCGAAACGTCCAAAGGGTGTGTCATCACGAACGAGAAAACTGGTGAGAAGCGTGCTTACGATGATGATCTTGCACGGCCGAAGGCTGCGATCATGAACCCCGAATATACGAAATCACTTCCCGATTATCAGACAGGATCAGGGTGTGTTGATATTATGATGCATACAATGGAACGTTACTTTACCAATGGCGGGAATATGGAGATTACGGACGCGATCGCCGAGGCCCTGCTTCGTACTGTTATGGCAAATGCGATTATCCTGCATAACGATCCTGACAATTATGATGCCCGTGCTGAAATTATGTGGGCAGGGAGCCTGGCACATAATGACCTGACTGGCTGCGGAAATGATGGCGGTGATTTTATGACACATAAGCTTGAGCATGAAATGGGAGGAATGTTCGATGTAACGCATGGAGCCGGGCTTGCCGCGATCTGGCCAAGCTGGGCGAGATATGTGTGCGAGGGATGCCTTCCCCGTTTTGTACGTTTTGCAAGAAATGTCATGGGCATAACGTTAGAAGGGACGGATAAGGAAATCGCAGAAGCCGGTATATGCGCTGTGGAACAGTTCTATCGTAGCATTGGTATGCCTACGAATATGCGCGAGCTTGGCATTACGCCATCCGACGATCAGATCCTCGCTATGGCAGACCGGTGCATGATCGCCAGCGGAGACCATATAGGATCCGCAAAAAAGATAACTGCAGACGATGCAGTAGAAATTTATAAAAATGCACGATAATTTACAGAATCCTTGTGGTGTAATAGAAACTGTGATAAAATAACCCTATCAGTCTGAACAAAATTTTAAGGGTAGATTTATGCAGTCTTTTTATAAGAAAGAATGGAAGGGGCGGTATAGCATATATATCCCCCTTCTTTTGCTGGGAGCCGTCAATCTTATGTTGTACGGAGCAAGGCTGTCCGTAGAGGGGATCCTGTGGATGGCGGGCTATGCCTTTGTGGAGGAGGCGCTGTACAGGGGATTCCTGCTGTCGGCGCTTACGGGGAAGTATGAAGCGAGGATCCTGCCGGGGACCGCGCTCTCAAGCCTTCTGTTCGCATTGATGCATATGGTGAATATCTATGCAGGGGCGACGGTCCTTTATGTGACGGTGCAGGGGCTGTGCGCGTTGGCGGCGGGATTGTGCTTCGCGGTCGTGGCATGCCGGGAGCGCAGCATTGTTTTGTGTGTTGCCTTACATGCTTTCATTAATATCACATCTCTTGGAGCAGAGGAGCAGATCGTCGCCGGGAATATGCAGGGCGGGGCGGATCTGTCGCCCAGGGAGGCCGTAATCTTCACAGTGACGGCGATATTGTATCTTATATATGGGATATGGCTGTACTGGCGGGGAGAGCTACAAAAGAAAGAGGAAGAAGAATATGAGGCTTTACATTGACCCGGGGACCGGGAGCATGCTCTTTGCGATCCTGATCGGGATTATCGGGGCTTTGAACTATCTTTTGAAAGGGTGGTTCGTGAAAATACGGTTTATTTTGAGCGGAGGGCAGAAAGTAAAAGTAAATGCCGACCGCATCCCGTTTGTTATATTTTCGGATAATAAGAGGTACTGGAATGTGTTCGAGCCTGTCTGCAGGGAATTTGACAGACGGGGCGTGGACGTCGTGTATATGACGGCGTCGCCGGACGACCCGGCTCTTAAAAATCCGTACGAACATATAAAAGGAGAGTTCATAGGTGAGAATAACAGGGCTTTTGCGAAGCTGAACTTCCTGAAGGCGTCTATCGTTATCTCGACAACGCCCGGGCTTGACGTCTATCAGTGGAAACGTTCAAAGGAAGTGCAATGTTATGTACATATGCTCCATGCGGCTAATGAGGTCGCATGGTACCGTATGTTCGGAATTGATTATTATGACGTCCTGATGCTCTCAGGCGAGTACCAGGTGCGGGACGTTAAATATCTGGAGAAGATACGCGGCCTTCCAGAGAAAGAGCTGGTGAAGATCGGCATCCCATATATGGACGAGATGGCTGCAAGGCTTGCGGCGGACAGGAGTACGGATGATCTGACAGATCACAAAGACAAGGAGGCAGCAGGCTGTGAGCGCACAGTGCTTCTTGCCCCATCCTGGGGAGAGAGCGCGATCTTCCCCAAATATGGCGGCAAGATCATAGAGGTGCTTAAGGAGACGGGCTATCATATCATTATCCGTCCGCACCCCCAGTCTTTTATTGTGGAAAAAGAGCTGATGGAAAAGCTTATGGAAGAATACCCGGAATCCGGGCAGATCGAGTGGAACCGCGACAATGATAACTATGAGGCGTTAAGGCGGGCCGATATCCTGATCTCGGATTTTTCAGGCGTTATTTTTGACTTTTCCCTTGTATATGACAAACCGGTCATCTATGCAGATACTGAGTTCGACAACGGCCCGTACGATCTGTGGTGGCTGGAGGATCCGTACTGGACGTTCACTGCCCTTCCCCGCATCGGCCAGAAGCTGACGGCGGACAACCTCGCTGCGCTGAAGGAGATGATAGACGCCTGCCTTACAGACCCGAAGTATGTGGAAGGGCGGAGAGAGGCGAGGGAGGAGACGTGGGAGCATCCAGGAGAAGGGGCTGTCCGGGCGGTGGACTGGCTTCTTGCGAAATACGAGAGGCTGCAGGCAGAAGAGGAGGGACGGTAAGATGTCTGTTTTTGAAATTTTAGATACGCTGCTTCTTAGGCCGCTCCAGCTGCTCTTTGAAGTCATATATATGGTGGCGGATCGGATCATTGGAAATCCAGGCCTGTCTATCATCGTGCTAAGCCTTGTCATGAATTTCCTTGTCCTTCCGCTGTACCTGCGGGCAGACGCTATGCAGGAGGAGGAGAAGCAGACGGAGATGCGGCTCCGAAAGGGAGTTTCTCATATTAAGAAGACATTCAAAGGCGACGAGCGCATGATGATGCTTCAGACGTATTACAGGCAGAATGGCTATAAGCCGACTTATGTTCTCAGAGGGGCGGTCTCCCTGTTCCTGGAGATCCCGTTCTTTATCGCAGCCTATCGCTTCCTTTCAGGATTAGATCTGCTGAACGGCGTTGCATTCGGGCCGATCGCAGACCTCGGCCGTCCGGACGGGATGCTGGCCGTCGGGGGAACAGCTGTGAATATACTGCCGGTCATTATGACGGCGGTCAACCTCGTATCTTGTGTGATCTTTACGAAAGGAAGCCCGGCGAAGCAGAAGATCCAGCTGTACGGCATGGCGGCCTTCTTCCTTGTATTTTTATATGGTTCGCCGTCGGGGCTTGTGTTCTACTGGACGCTGAACAATACGTTCTCGCTTGTAAAGACGGTCTTCTATAAGCTAAAGGATCCGCTGAAAGTACTTGGCGTGCTGTTTTCTGCTGCGGGAGCGGGAGTTTTTGTGTACGGGCTTTTCTTTTATGATATGCTGACTCCTAAGAAGGCAATTCTTTTTGTGTCTTTAAGCATATTGATGCAGGCGCCGCTTTTGTATGTGGTCTTAAAAGATAAGATACGGATCCCGTTCCATCTGGATGGAGGGGAGGCGAATGGAAAGGCTTTTCTTGCAGGGGGCGCCTTTCTGGCCGTCCTGACAGGGCTTTTGATACCGTCGGCGGTCATTTATGCGTCGCCCCAGGAATTTATCGACGTGGATTACTATTATAATCCACTGTGGTTCCTTGCCAGCTCGTTCTGCTGTGCGATTGGGACGTTCGTCGTCTGGGCGGGCGTGTTCTATCGTCTGGCGCGCCCCTCTGTGCAAGTTTTTCTTGACCGGGCGATCTGGGCTCTGTGCGGCGTCGCGGCGGTAGATTATATGTTTTTTGGGAAAGACCTTGGCATTCTTACAGTGGAGCTCCAATATGAGCAAGGCCTTTGGTTCAGTGGGAAGGAGCAGCTGCTCAATATTTTTGTAGCGATGGGAGCCGCCGTTGTGCTTTATACCGTTGCCGTGCGCTGGAAGAAACGGATCTTAGAGCTGCTGCTTATCGGAGCGGTAGCCGTCGCGGGCATGTCGGCGGCCAATATAGCCGGGATCCATTCTGATCTAGAAGCTGTGAAGGAGCGTACGCTGGAAAATGTAAAGACGCCGGAGATTACTTTGAGCAAAGAAGGGAAGAATGTAGTAGTCATTATGCTGGATCGGGCGATGGGAGAATACATACCGTACCTTTTTGCTGAGAAGCCGGAGCTAAGAGAGCAGTTTGACGGGTTCACGCGCTATTCCAACGTCGTGTCTTTTGGAGGGTATACGAATTTTGGCACGCCGCCTCTTCTGGGAGGATATGAGTATACGCCTCTGGAGATGAATAAGAGGAGCGACGAGCCGCTTGTGTCTAAGCAAAATGAGGCAGTGAAGCTGATGCCTGCCGTATTTGACAGCAATGGGTATGATGTGACCGTATGCGATCCGGTATATGCGAACTATGAATGGCTTCCAGATCTGTCAGTCTTTGAGGATTATCCAGATATCGAGCGCTATATTACGAAAGGGAAGTTCCTGGATGGATCTCAACAGAAGGCCTCCATAGAGAGGAAGAAGAGAAAGTTCTTCTGTTATGGCATTTTAAAGGCTGTGCCGCTCTGCCTTCAGGGCATCTTGTATGAGGACGGGAATTATAACCAGAGCAGCTATGGGATGGGCTATGAGGATGCGTGGGCGGGACAGACGCTTGACGGGATGTATGTGTCGGACGGCCTGTATTCTGAATTTATGAAGCCTTACAAGGTGCTGGAGAACCTTCCGGCGATAACGGATGTGACAGAGGAGGGGGCGGATACGTTCCTGTTCCTGACCAATGACACGACCCATGAGCCTATGCTTCTTCAAGCTCCGGACTATGTTCCGGCTGAACATGTGGACAATCGCGCATATGAGGAAGAGAATGAGGGGCGGTTTACGGTAGATGGCCGCACGCTTAAGATGGAGGATGACTGGCAGCTGAGGCATTATTATGTCAATATGGCGGCGATGCTGCAGCTGGGCCAATGGTTCGACTATTTAAGAGCCAATGACGTCTATGACAGCACGCGGATCATTTTAGTCTCTGACCATGGAGAAGCGTTGTATCATCTTGACGAACGTGTTATTGAAGGGGATGAGGATATTGGGCGCTTCTATCCGCTGTTGATGGTGAAAGACTTTGAAAGTGAGGGCCTGTCTGCATCGAAAGAGTTCATGACGACGGCAGATGTGCCGTGCCTGGCTATGGAAGGGCTTATTGAAGATCCGGTCAATCCCTTTACAGGGAAAGAGATCGATATGAAGGAAAAGACAGCCCATGATCAGTACATTATTGATTCTGACCAGTGGCAGATTGAGAAAAATAATGGAAATACATTCCTGCCGGCAAAATGGTATGCAGTCCATGACGATATGCTGGAGCAGGATAATTGGAGAATGGTCGCAGAAGATGCGGTCCTGACAGAAGAAGAGTAGCGTAAGGATCGTGAAAGAAGGGGAGGGAAAGAAGTTGGGCTATAGAGTTGACAATGCGATTATTATGGCGGCGGGAGCGTCGAGCCGTTTCGCCCCGCTGTCCTATGAGACGCCGAAGGCGCTCATCACTGTGAAGGGCGAAGTGCTGATCGAGAGGCAGATCCGGCAGCTAAGAGAGGCCGGCGTCCCGGAGATTATCGTGGTGGCCGGGTATATGAAAGAGCGGTTCGCCTATCTGGAAGATAAGATGGGAGCCCGCCTGGTAGAGAACATAGAATTCCGTGAGCGGAACAATCATTCCAGCATCTGGGCGGTGCGGGAGCATCTTGGGAATTCTTATATATGTTCGTCAGACAATTATTTTACGAGGAACCCCTTTGAGAGAGAGGTGGAAGACGCCTACTATGCAGCCGTCTATTCTGAAGGGGAGACGAGAGAATGGTGCATGGAAGCAGGGAGCGACGGGTATGTGGATCATGTCCAGGTGGGAGGATCGGACGCCTGGTACATGTTGGGACATGCATTCTGGAGCGAGGAGTTCAGCAGAAGGTTCCTGAAGATATTAGAAGCTGAATATGATCGCCCAGAGACTAAGGGCCTTCTCTGGGAGGCTATCTACAAGGATCATCTTGACGAGCTGAAGCTGAAGATAAGAAAATATGATGCGGATTTTATTTTTGAGTTCGACAGCCTTGACGAGCTCCGGGAATTTGATGAGAGCTATGTGGAGGATACCCGTTCGGGTATCTTAAAAAGTATTGCGTCGGAACTTTGCTGCAGTGAAGGAGAGATTAAGAGGATCCATGAGATAAAGGACGAGGCCGGAGTGCAGGCAACAGGGTTCCGGTTTACCTGTAGACACGCGGAATATGCGTATGATTACAAGAAGAAAGGATGGAAGAAAGTCTGATGGCGAAAGAGATTGTGAGAGAAGACCTGGACAGAGTGAAGGAGCTGCTGGGGCAAGTGCTGGGGAGAGCAGATTACGCAGGGATCGAGCGTATGGGAGGGCTTACGAACCGCACTTATAAGGCCAGCTTTAAGGATCAGGAGCCGTATGTAGTGCGGATCCCCGGGGAAGGGACGGAGGAGCTGATCAAAAGGAGCGATGAGAAGGTGAGCACGGAGCTAGCGTGCAGCCTTGAGATAGATGCGAAGCTTCTGTATTTCGGGACGGACGGGGAGAAGGTGACAGAGTTCATCCCTGACGCTGTCACCATGTCGGCCGAGACGATGCGCCAGAAGGAACATATTGAGAAAGCCGCGGCGATCTTCCGAAGGCTTCATGACAGCGGCGTCAACACAGGGGTTCCGTTCGAGGTGTTCGATATGGCAAAAGGCTACGAAAAGATCATCCGGGATAACCAGGTGGCCATGTTTGAGGATTACGAGGAAGTAAAGTCTACAGTTATGAAGATAAAGGCGGAGGTCGACAGCATCTGCCATATCCAGAAAGTGCCTTGCCACAATGATCCTCTGTGCGAGAACTGGGTCATGTCGGGAAAAGAGCGCATGTACCTGATCGACTGGGAGTATGCGGGTATGAACGACGGTTTCTGGGATCTGGCGGCAACGTCTATTGAGGCTTGCTATGAGCGCTGCCATGATGATGCGCTCCTGGCCGGATATCTGGGACGGGAGCCTTCGCAGGCGGACTGGAAGAGGCTTCTTGCCAATAAGCTGTACGTAGATTATCTGTGGACGCTGTGGGCAAAGGCGAGAGTCCCGTATGACGGCCAGCCGATGGAAGACTGGGCGCTGGAACGGTATGAGAGATTAAAAGGGAACATTGTAGAGCTTTCGAAAATGTAGAGGAGGATCTGAATATGGGATATGGGATTTTGGCAGGCATAACATGGGCGCTGGAGACGGTCATTATCGGGATAGCGCTGGGGATGTCCCCTTTTATCGCCACGGAGCAGGCGGTCTTCCTCGCGCCTTTTGTAAGTACTTTTATCCATGATCTTTTCTCTGCGGCCTGGGCGGCGATCTACAACGGAGCGCGGGGGAATCTGAAGAATGTGTGGAAGGCTCTTAACAGGAAGGGAGGCAAGTTCGTCGCCCTTGCGGCGGTCATTGGAGGCCCGGTGGGGATGACGGGGTACGTGATGTCTATCAACTATATGGGGGCTTCGGTGGGAGCGGTAGCAAGCGCGACTTTTCCGGCTATCGGGGCGATTCTGGCATTTTTCTTCCTGAAGGAGAAGATGCAGTGGTACCGCTGGGTGCTTTTGATCGTTACCCTTCTTGGAGTGTATGGGCTTAGCTATTCGCCGGAGCTGAATATCTCTAATTTCTGGCTCGGGGTGTGCGGCACGCTGATGTGCGCGTTTGGCTGGGGCATCGAGGCTGTCGTTCTGGCAAAGTGCATGCAGGATCCGGAAGTAAAAGACGAGTATGCGCTTCAGATCCGTCAGACGACTTCCGCTCTTGTGTACGGCGTCGTGCTTCTGCCCATCTTAAAAGGCTGGGGCTTCACGGCAAGCCTTTTTGCGGGCGGGACAGGATGGCTCATCCCGGTCATCATCGTCGCAGCGTTTTTCGCTACAGTCTCTTACTTGTGCTATTATAGGGCGATAGCGACGATAGGAGCGTCCAAGGCTATGGCTCTGAATGTGACTTATGCGGCGTGGGCGATCGTATTTACAGTAGTGATCCTTAAAGACACGAGCGTCCTTACCCCGACGACGGTCATTTGCTCACTGATAGTTATTGTGTGTGGGATATTCGCAGCAGCGGACTTTAAAGAGCTGCTGTCAAAAGAGCGATAATACCCTCAGTGTACGCTGAGGCATTAGAAAGAAAAGGCAGGGGCGATCTGTTCAGACAGCCCCTGCCTCTTTCTTCTGTTTTGTCCTAGATCTCTTTTTCGATCACGCAGTCCTGGAAAGCCCCGATCGCCTTACATACCGGGCATACGACGGCGTGCTCTTCGAAGACGGCGCCGCAGAAGACGCAGCGGTAAGCTGAGACTTCTTTTGTCTGTTTTGGCTTTTCCTGTTCGGGAGCTGCTGCGGGAGCATCGCTTTTTCCGTCTTGCATCCTCTTTTTGAGCTCGACGAATTTCTTCATGAACTGATGCTCATGATCTTTCTCTATAGCAGCCACTTTCTCGAACATATCGGCCAACTCATCAAGCCCTTCCTCCCGGGCGGTCTTCGCGAATTCGGGGTACATGCCGGTCCATTCGGAATGTTCGCCGTTAGCGGCGTCCTGAAGATTATCCGGTGTGTTCCCAAGGCCGTCGTTTAACATGGAGAACCAGATTTTTGCGTGGATCATCTCATTTCCCGCCATCCGCTCAAAAAAGCTGGCGATCTCTGTCTCGCCTTCTGACTTGGCCTGCATAGCGTAATATGTATACTTATTCCTTGCGATAGACTCTCCGGCCAGCGCGGCCTTTATGTTCTCTTCTGATTTTGTCCCTTTCAAATTCATCCTGTTACCCTCCTGATTAAAATAATAATAATTACTGTTATTATATTATGACAGTTTTATCCTATTGTCAAGATTATTTGATGATTTTCTGGAAATTCTTATCAGGAGTGGTATAATAAAGCAATATCCTATTTTAAATGAGGAGGAGAAAGATGCAGTATCGAAAAGATAAAAAGGGCGAGGACATTTCCATTCTGGGCTATGGATGTATGCGTTTTATAAGGAAGGGGGCTTCCATTGACATCGATAAAGCTGAGAGGGAAGTGATGGAGGCTGTAAAGGCAGGAGTCAATTATTTTGACACGGCATATATTTATCCTGGGAGCGAGGCGGCTTTGGGAGAGATACTTGAAAGGAACGGCTGTCGGGAGAAGATAAAGATCGCTACAAAGCTGCCCCATTATCTTATGAAGAGCGTGCAGGGGGCGGAGAAGCTGTTCCAGGAGGAGCTAAGAAGGCTTCGGACGGATTATGTGGATTATTATCTTATGCATATGCTGGGCGATACAGACACATGGGAGAGGCTGGAAAGGATGGGAATCCAGCAATGGCTTCAGGAGAAGATGAGCCTTGGGCAGATTAAGAATGTCGGATTCTCCTATCATGGCAGCACGGCCATGTTTAAGAAGCTTGTGGACGCGTATGGATGGGATTTCTGCCAGATCCAGTACAACTATATGGACGAGCATTCCCAGGCGGGAGCCGAGGGGCTTAAATATGCTAATGCCAAAGGGCTGCCGGTCATTATTATGGAGCCTTTACGCGGCGGAAGGCTTGTAGACCTTCTCCCGGCGTCTGCAAAAGAGCTGTTCCGAAAGGATCCGCAGGGGCGCACGGCGGCGGAGATGGCGTTCAAGTGGCTTTACGACCAGCCGGAAGTGACTTGTGTGCTGTCGGGGATGAATTCTATAGAAATGGTACGGGAGAATATAAAGACAGCATCAGAATGTCCGGCGGGCTGCCTGACAGAGGATGACAAGGCGCTGATCGGGAAGGTGAAGGAAGAGATATTAAAGAGCGTGAAAGTCGGCTGTACCGGCTGCGGGTACTGTATGCCGTGCCCAAGCGGCGTGGATATACCGGGGGCGTTCCGATGCTACAATGCAGCTTACTCGGAAGGGAAGCGTTCCGGGCGGCATGATTACCGTTTTACCGCTCTTCGGAAGAATCCGGCGGGAGCTTCCCAGTGCATTGGCTGCGGCAAATGTGAAAGGCGCTGCCCTCAGGGGATCGAGATACGCAAAGAATTAAAGAACGTGGTAAAAGAGCTGGAAGGCATAGAATATAAGGCGATCAAGGCAGGCGCAAGGCTTTTGCGGCTGTTTGGCTAGATTTGACAATTTTTTACTCTGTATTTATAATAGACAGGAATAAGAGAAGGGGACAGAGACATGAGAGTGATCGCAGGAACGGCGAGGAGATTACAGTTAAAAACTCTGGATAGTCTGGACACGAGGCCGACGACGGACAGGATTAAGGAGACGCTTTTCAATATGCTCGCGCCGGATCTGTATGGCTGTCGGTTCCTGGACCTGTTCGCGGGGAGCGGCGGCATCGGCATCGAGGCGCTCAGCCGGGGAGCTGCGGAAGCGGTGTTCGTGGAGAAGAATCCAAAGGCGATGAGATGTGTGAAGGAGAACCTGGAACATACGAAGCTGGAGCAGAAGGCTGTAACGATCCAGAAGGATGTGCTAAGCGCCCTTAGCTGTCTGGAAGGGGAAGGGCAGTTTGGCTTTATCTATATGGATCCTCCTTACAATGAGGAGCTGGAGAGAAGGGCTCTTGGAAGCTTAAGCGGATTAAGCCTTCTGGCGGAGGGAGGGACGATCATCGTGGAGTCGGCGATGGATACAGATTTTGGCTATGTGGGAGATTTGGGCTTTACGATCGTGAAGGTGAAAGAGTACAAGACGAACAAGCATGTATTTTTAAAGTGGGCGAGGAGGAAGGACATATGTTAAAGGGGATTTATCCGGGAAGCTTCGATCCGGTGACATTCGGCCATTTAGACATTATCAGACGGTCTTCGGCATTAGTCGATGAATTAATTGTCGGAGTCTTGAATAATAATGCAAAAAGTCCGTTGTTTTCCGTAGAGGAACGTGTTAGAATGTTAAAAGAAGTAACAAAAAATATGCCGAAAGTGCGAATTGTCCCTTTTGAGGGGCTTTTGGTGGAATTTGCGAGAGAGACAGGGGCGGGCATGATCATCCGCGGCCTGCGGGCGATCACAGATTTCGAATATGAGCTGCAGATGGCGCAGACAAATCATAAGCTGGAAGCGGGGATCGAGACGGTGTTCCTGACTACAGGCCTTGAATATTCCTACCTAAGCTCCACTACAGTAAAGGAAGTAGCAGCTTTTGGAGGAGATATTTCCCAATTTGTGCCAAAGACTGTTATTGGGAAGATGCAGGAGAAAATGAACAAAAAGGAGAGTGTAGATAATGAGCAGCCGCATTGAGCAGATTATTGAGGAGATCGAGGAGTATATTGACAGCTGTAAATTCCAGCCGCTGTCCACGTCGAAGATCATCGTGAACAAAGATCAGATGGACGAGCTTCTCCGCGAGCTTCGGATGAAGACGCCGGATGAGATCAAGCGTTATCAGAAGATTATTGCAAATAAAGATGCGATCCTTGCCGACGCTCAGGCGAAAGCGGACAATATGATCGAGGAAGCGCAGATTCACACGAACGAGCTTGTAAGCGAGCATGAGATCATGCAGCAGGCATATGCTCAGGCCAACGAGATCGTGGCGACAGCCACGGACCAGGCGCAGGAGATACTGGATAATGCGACGAACGATGCCAACGGCATCCGCATCGGCGCCATGCAGTACGCCGACGACCTGATGGCGAACGCAGAGAATATCATCGGACATACGCTGGACAGCTATACGACGAAGTATGACGGCCTTGTAAATTCTCTTCAGGAATGTTACGATATGGTCAGAAATAACCGTGAAGAGCTGGAGATCCCGGATCCGTCCGTGAGGGAGATGCTTCCAGAGTACGATGCAGGGTATGTGGGCGAGGATGAGGAGGATGAATTCCTGGAGGGCGAACAGCTGCTCTAAAGATATCGCCTCATACTTCAAGTAAAGAGCAATATAGGGATCTAATACAGGAATTTCAGATAGAACAGGCAGAGAAGGCTGGTTATCATCGCGGTAACCAGTTTTTTTGTGATGTAATCCCGGATGGAGAGCCCCGTCCCTTCTGTCATGCATTTTGTCTGGGCTGCGGCGCAGAAGCCTCCAAAAGACACACAGGACATGCAGAAGAAAAAGGATGCACAGACAGGGAGGGCGCTCTGGCACAGCAGCGCGACGCCGTTCGTAATCTCAAGAGAAGGAAGGAGGAGATAAGAGAACAGGGCTCCTGAAAAGGGGAGCCTCTCAGCGAGGGCCAGGAAGATGGAAAAGAGCATAATGTAGCCGCCCACCTTTGTGATAGCCTCAAAACCGTTCATAATGCACGAATCTATGAGATTGCCAGAAGCGCCGGAGGAGGCCGGGAAGGGAGAGGCGGCCGCCGCGCCATCTCCAGGTAAGGCAGAAGCGTACGACCGGCGGAATAGGAAGCTGGAGAGGACGGGCGCTGACATAAGGATCAGGATCGCCGGGAGGAGCAGCCGCTCGTCCTGGAAATTCTGGAGCACGATGTAGCTGATGATGAAGATAGGGCTTGCATTGTTGCAGAAAGACAGAAGATACTGCCCTTCCTTAAGGGAGATATGGCCTTCTCTGAGGAGGTCGGCGATGACCTTGCTGCCCATAGGGTATCCGCAAAGGAACCCGGCAACGATCGCAAAAGAGCCATAATCCGATACGCGGAAGATTGTCTTCAGGAGAGGCCCGGTCACACGTACGATCCAGCCGACGGCGTGAGTCTGGATCAGAAGATTGGACAATATGATAAAAGGAAGCAGGGTGGGCAGCACACTGTTGAACCACAGAAGCAGCCCCTTGCCGGCTCCCTGGAACACATCTGCCGGAAACAGAAGGAAGAGCAGGAACAGAAGGATTGTAAAGAACTTTGTCAGGTATGCAGACATAACGGCACGCCCTTTTCCCATTTGGAATAATTGTATGGAACCGGTTGATTTTTTATGACAGGTGCCCCATAATAGGAAAAGAAAATATTATTCTATAGTGGGAATGGAGGAAAGAAAGAATGGCAGTATTAGATAACATCCAGCCAAAGGAAGTATTCCGGTTCTTTGAGGAGCTGTGCCAGATCCCCCATGGGACTTTTAACACGAAGAGGATCAGCGATTACTGTGTGAGATTTGCAGAAGAAAGAGGGCTAGACTGCACGCAGGACGAAGTAAATAATGTTATTATAAGGAAGCCGGGGACCGAAGGATATGAGGACAGCGAGCCGGTCATCTTGCAGGGGCATATGGATATGGTGTGTGAGAAGCGCCCGGGCTGCAGCCATGATTTTTCTAAAGATCCGCTGAAGCTTGCCGTGAAGGACGGATATGTGATGGCGAAGGACACGACCCTTGGAGGCGACGATGGGATCGCGATCGCTATGGCTATGGCGATCCTCGACAGTAAAGATATCCCTCATCCCCCCATCGAGGCGGTGTTTACAGTGGATGAGGAGCAGGGGATGGAGGGGGCTATGGCCATTGACCTTTCTGGGTTAAAGGGAAGGAAGCTCCTGAATATCGATTCGGAGGAAGAGGGCATCCTCACTACAGGCTGTGCGGGAGGGTTCCTCTGTGAGACGGCGATCCCCCTTACAAAAGAGAGCCATGACGGCGCGGTGGCGCAAGTGAGGATCCATGGCTTAAAAGGAGGACATTCCGGGGCGGAGATACACCAGCAGCGGGGCAATGCCCATAAGATGATGGGACGGCTCCTAAATGAGATGAAGGAAGAATTTCCGTTCTTCCTCATCTCTATCGACGGAGGCTCAAAGGACAATGTGATCGCTATGGAGTGTACGGCGCGGCTTCTCGTGGAAAAAGATGCCGCTGGTAAGGTGAGCGAAAAGGCGAAAGAAATGAAAGCCGTGTGGGATCATGAATTCATGGGCGACGAGCCAGGGCTTGCCGTAGACGTAAGCATGGCCGAGGCAGAAAAAACAATGGACGTCTGTGATGGGAAGACGACAGGCCGGGCGATCTCTTACCTTGTCATCTGTCCCAACGGGGTGCAGGGGCTTGCAAGGAAGCTTCCGGGACTAGTGGAGACTTCTTTAAATATAGGGGTTATAAAGACGGAAGAAGACAGCATAAAGGTAAACGCCCTTGTAAGAAGCTCTGTGGAGAGCCAGAAAGAGATGATGAAAAGGCAGATGCAGAGCTGTGCGGAGCTGGCGGGGGCAAAGATCGAGATATCCGGCGAGTACCCGGCCTGGCAGTACGACCCGGATTCTGAGCTTCGAAAAGTGATGGAAGAGGCGTTCCAGGAGCTGTACGGTAAAAAGCCGATAGTGTCCGCCATACATGCAGGGCTGGAGTGCGGCCTTTTTCTCGGAAAGCGCCCCGATCTTGACTGTGTGTCTTTTGGGCCGGATCTTCTCGATATCCATTCTTTCAATGAGAGGCTGGGGATAGATTCCACGGAGCGCACATGGAATTTCCTGAAAGCAGTGCTTGCCAGATTAAAATAGCCTTATCCGCGCCTGTATGCATATAAGGGCGGACTCCCCCTTATATGCATACAGGCGCGCTCTTTTTGCATATAGTGCAAGAAAAAGGATTTTTATCTGGCATGTATCTATATAAAAAGCAGAGGATATTGATGGTCTCCGTCTTCCTTCTGGCATTTTTCTCTGTGCTTCTTAACGGCCATATAAAAGACGTGGGAGAACAGCAGAGATACAGGAAGATGGATGTTACAGACTCCTGGTACCGGGCCCATTTTGGGGACGGAGAGATGGAGAAGGTGAAAGAGGATCTGTCGGAGGAGTGCGCCGCTCTTTTTATGGATGTGAAGAGAGAAGCGGTCTATTTCCCTGTGGCGGAATCTTCTCTGGACGATTCTTGTGAGATGTCTTTTGTAGATTCCTGGCAGGCAGAGCGGAACTATAACGGCAAGAGGGGGCACGAGGGGACAGATATTATGGCGCGCCCTGATAAGCGGGGCGTCTATCCGATCGTGAGCGTAGCTGACGGGACGATAACGAACGTCGGCTGGCTTGAGAAAGGCGGCTACCGCGTAGGGGTCTCCTCTGATAGTGGTACTTATTACTACTACGCACATCTGGAGTCTTATGGAGATATAAAGGAGGGAGACCGGGTCAAGGCGGGACAGTTCCTTGGCTACATGGGAGACTCTGGGTACGGGGAGGAAGGGACGACCGGGAAATTCCCGGTGCATCTCCACTTTGGGATATATACGTACATGACGGGGGAGGAGGTCAGCGTCAACCCTTATCATATCCTCCTATCCCTTGAGGAGAAAAAGCTAAAATATGCATACCGGACGCATTAGAGGTAGAGTTTGACGGGCAGATGTGGTATACTTAAAGTTAATGTGAAAATGGTAATGTAAAAAGTGGAGGGCTTTATGAAGCTGCCGGAAGAGTTTGCCCGGAAGATGCAGAGGCTTTTAAAAGAAGAATATGAAGATTATCTGGCCTGTTATGAAGAACCAAGATATTACGGCCTTCGTGTGAACACGGGGAAGATCTCAGTGGAAGGATTCCAGAAGATCTGTCCTTTTTCCATCGAGCCCATCCCCTGGATCCCTAACGGGTTCTATTATGATGGAGAAAAGGAAGCGCCGTCGAGGCATCCTTATTATTTTGCGGGACTTTATTACTTGCAGGAGCCGAGCGCCATGACCCCTGCCAGCCGTCTCCCTGTAGAGCCGGGAGATAAAGTGCTGGATGTGTGCGCGGCGCCGGGCGGGAAAGCGACGGAGCTTGGAGCGAGGCTTGCCGGGGAAGGGGTGCTTGCCGCCAATGATATAAGCAGCTCCAGGGCGAAAGGCCTCCTTAAGAATATAGAAGTGTTCGGCGTCTCCAATCCTCTTGTGCTGAGCGAGGAGCCGGGGAGGCTTGCCGGATATTTCCCGGAATATTTTGATAAAATACTGATCGACGCTCCGTGTTCCGGCGAGGGCATGTTCCGAAAGGACAGGAAGATGATAAAAGCGTGGCAGGAGCATGGGCCGGGATTTTTCTGCAATATACAGAAGAGCATCATCGTGCAGGCCGCGTCCATGCTAAGGCCGGGGGGCCTCATGCTTTATTCTACATGTACCTTTGACGAAAGAGAGAACGAGCAGGTCGTGGAGCATCTGTTAAAGACATGTCCCCAGTTCCAGATCGAAGAGATCGAAGGGTACGAAGGATTCTGCCCCGGGATGCCGGAAATGACTGAGAGCAGGGACGAGGCGTTTGCGAGAACGGTGCGTATCTTCCCTCATAAGATGAAGGGGGAGGGGCACTATCTGGCTCTTTTAAGGAAAGGGAAGGCAGAAGGGGCGAGAGGCGGCTCTGCCCTGGAGAATGGGACGTTAAAGAGAAGGATTCAGGGAAAGGGGACGAGCATCAGGCTCCCCGACGAGCTTGTGAGGTTCCTGTCGGACGTAAGAAGGGGGCTTGACGCGGGCCGCTTCAGTATATATGGAGATAGGGTCTACTACATGCCGGAGGAGCTTCCAGATATAAAAGGGATCCGTTTCTTAAGGACGGGGCTTCTTGTAGGAGAGCTTAAAAAGAACCGGTTTGAGCCGAGCCAGGCGTTCGCCATGTCTTTGAAGAAGGAAGAGTATCGGAAGACGGTCGATCTGTCGGCGGAAGACGAGCGGGTAAGCCGCTACCTGAAAGGGGAGACGCTGGAGGTGGGCGACCTTGTGGGAGAGGGAGGCAAAGGGTGGAACCTCGTATGTGTGGACGGCTTCCCCCTTGGATTCGGGAAGCTTTCCGGGGGGATGCTTAAGAATAAATACCTCCCCGGCTGGAGGCTGGCATGATAAGACTTGATAAATATCTGGCCGACATGGGCGTCGGCACAAGGCAGGAAGTAAAGAAACATATCCGCCAGGGGCGGGCGTCGGTAGACGGGATGGCGGTGAAGCGTGCAGATCTGAAAGTAGACGAATCCTCGCAGACCGTGACCTTTGACGGTGAAGAGATCCCCTATGCGGCGTTTGAATACTATATGCTGAATAAGCCGAAGGGGGTCGTGTCGGCCACGGAAGACGCAAAAGAGCGGACGGTCGTCTCTCTCATAGAAAGCCGCAGGAAGAGCGGCCTGTTCCCAGTGGGACGGCTTGACAAAGATACGGAAGGGCTCCTTCTTATTACGAACGACGGCGCGCTTGCCCACAGGCTGCTGTCGCCGAGAAAGCATGTAGATAAATGCTATTATGCAGAAGTTGCGGGAGAGGTCACAGAGGAAGATGTACGGCTCTTCGCAGAGGGCGTCGATATAGGGGCGGAGCAAGAAGAACGGACGCGCCCGGCCCGGCTTGAGATATTAGAGAGCGGGCGAGTGTCGAAAGTGCGCCTTACGATCCAGGAAGGGAAGTTCCATCAGGTGAAGCGCATGTTCCGGGCCGTTGGAAAAGAGGTGCTGTACCTTAAGCGGGAGAGCATGGGGGCGCTTGTCCTCGATGAAGGCTTGCGCCCGGGGCAGTACCGGCATCTTACAGAGAAGGAGATTGAGAAACTATGACACAGATGTTGCAAGATATAGACGCGGTTATTTTTGATATGGACGGGACTCTGATCGACTCCATGTGGCTCTGGGTCGCTATTGACGAGGAGTATTTAGAGAGGCACGGTCTGACGGAGCCGGAAAATTTCCATGAAGATATGGAAGGGAGGAGCTTCCTGGAAGTGGCGGAGTATTACAGGAGCATATTCCCGTCCCTTCAGAAGACGACGGAGGAGATCGTGAAGGAATGGCACGAGATGGCGTATTACAAATATACCCATGAAGTGCCCCTTAAGAAGGGGGCCAGGGGCTTTATTGAGCGTATGCGCGCAGAAGGCAAGAAGATCGGGATCGCCACAAGCAATTCCAGGATGCTGGCGGAAGATACGCTTAAAGCGCTTGGCGTATGGGAGCTGTTCGACTGTGTGAAGACGTCTGAGGAGGCGGGGGCGGGAAAGCCTGCGCCGGACGTGTACCTTCTGGCGGCGGAGGCGATGGGCGTGTACCCGGATAAGTGCCTTGTCTTCGAGGACGTCCCCGCAGGGATCCTGGGAGGGAAGAATGCGGGCATGCGGGTGTGCGCCGTAGAGGACGATTTCTCGAAGAGGTGGCTGGAAAAGAAGCGAGGCCTTGCGGATTACTACATACAGGATTATGAGGATATAGAGAAGGGAACATACGAGGTATTATAATGGCGCAAGGATTTTTGCCACTGTGCAGGGCGGATATAAAAGAGCGGGGCATACGTCAGCTGGATTTTGTCTATGTGTCGGGCGACGCCTATGTGGATCATCCGTCCTTTGGGACGGCGATCATCGCCAGGACGCTGGAAGCCCACGGCTATACGGTGGGCATCATCGCCCAGCCGGACTGGAGGGACGACGAAAGCATTGCTGAATTTGGGGAGCCGAGGCTTGCATTCCTTGTGTCGGCGGGGAATATGGATTCGATGGTGAACCATTACTCCGTATCTAAACGGCGCAGGCAGACGGACGCCTACACGCCGGGAGGCGTTATGGGGAAGCGTCCCGATTACGCGACGGCGGCCTACGGGAACCTTATACGGAAGGTTTATAAGAAGACGCCGGTGATCCTGGGAGGGATCGAGGCCAGCTTAAGGAGGCTCGCTCACTATGATTACTGGTCGGGAAAGGTAAAGCGGTCTGTCCTTCTGGACTCCGGCGCAGACTTGATCTCCTATGGAATGGGAGAGCGGTGCATCGTGCAGATTGCGGAAGCATTGGACAGCGGCCTGGACATCAGGGACATTACGTTCATACCCGGCACGGTCTATAAGACAAAGAAGCTGGACAGCCTGTACGACGGTATCGTCCTTCCTTCTTATAAGGAGGTATCCGGGGATAAGCGCAAGTATGCGGAAAGCTTTTATGTCCAATACTGCAATACAGATCCATTTTCGGGGAAATGTCTGGCAGAGCCTTACGGGAAGGATCTGTATGTCGTGCAGAACCCTCCGCAGGCTCCTCTTTCTACGGAAGAGATGGACGCGGTATACAGCTACCCATATATGCGGACGTACCATCCTTCTTATGAGAAGGATGGGGGGATCCCCGCCATAAAGGAAGTGAAGTTCAGCCTTATAAGCAACCGGGGGTGCTTTGGCGGGTGTAATTTCTGTGCGCTTACGTTCCATCAGGGGAGGATCGTACAGGCGAGGAGCCATGCCTCTCTCCTTCTGGAAGCGGAGAAGATAACGAAAGAAGAGGATTTTAAAGGCTACATCCATGATGTGGGAGGCCCGACGGCGAATTTCCGCCATCCGTCCTGCCGTAAGCAGCTTAGGTCCGGCGTGTGCAAAGACAGGCAGTGCCTGTTCCCGGGGCCTTGCAGGCAGCTTAGGGCGGATCACAGAGACTATGTGGAGCTGTTAAAGAAGCTTAGGGAGCTGCCCGGAGTGAAGAAGGTGTTCATCCGTTCCGGGATCCGGTTCGATTATGTGATGGCCGACCCGGACGACACGTTCTTAAGAGAGCTGTGCGAGCATCATGTAAGCGGCCAGCTAAAAGTCGCGCCGGAACATGTGTCCGACAAGGTCCTAGGGAAGATGGGGAAGCCGAAGAATGAAGTATATGAGGCATTCGTGGCGGCGTATAAGAAAATGAACGCGCGTGTCGGAAAGGAACAGTACCTTGTCCCGTACCTTATGTCGTCCCACCCGGGCTCTTCCCTGGCGGAGGCGGTGGAGCTGGCGGAATATGTGCGGGACTGCGGCTATATGCCGGAGCAGGTGCAGGACTTCTATCCTACGCCGTCCACTCTGTCCACCTGTATGTACTACACCGGCCTTGACCCGAGGGATATGTCGCCTGTGCATGTGTCGAAGGATCCACATGAGAAGGCGATGCAAAGAGCCTTGATCCAGTACCGGAACCCGAAGAACCGCCGGCTTGTGCTTGAGGCTCTTGAGAAGGCCGGGCGCATGGATCTGGTAGGGTTCGGCAAAAATTGCCTCATCCGGCCAGAGAAAGGGCGGCCGGATATACGAAGAGAGCGAGGCTTTGATAAGCAGGGGAAAGGGAAGAAAAAGAAGAAGACGATCCGAAATATCCATAAGAAGAAATCATAAACTATTGAAAGGGAGAGGCTATGACAAAGATTGAAAAAGGAGAGCCAGGTTATATAAAAGTCAGAAAAACAAGATATCTTGCGTGGGCGGCGGCGGAATTCGCCATTGTCATAGCGGTGCTCGTGCTGGGCTACATGCAGACAGGCTCAAAGATGAGCCTCTTTACGATCGTGGCTGTCCTTGGATGCCTTCCGGCCAGCAAGATGCTTGTAGAATATATCACGATGGCGCCTCATAAGAGCATTGATCTGGAGACGTACAGAGAGCTGGAAGAGAAGGCGGGGCTCCTTGTAAGAGCTTATGATCTCATCATCACCAGCACAGAGAAGGTGATGCCGGTGACGGCTCTCGTCCTGTCCGGCCATGTAGTGTGCGGCTATGCGAAGAGCGAGAAGACGGACGAGGTGAGATGTGCAAGGCTTATCAAAGATGTGCTGAAACAGAACGGGTATGATAAGATGACAGTGAAGATATTCCACGATTACAATGCGTTCCTTGCCCGTGTGGAGGGGATGAATAACATTGCGGCTGTGGAGAAGAAAGAAAGCAGGAAACGGGAGCGGAATATCAGGGCTTTGATACTGACGCTGTCCATGTAGTATTATGAGAGAGATCATTATTAAAGAAAATGAGGCCGGCCAGCGGTTTGACAAATATTTGAAGAAATACCTTCCGAAGGCGCAGACGGGCTTTTTCTACAAGATGCTCCGCAAAAAGAACATCGTGCTCAACGGGAAGAAAGCATCGGGGAGCGAGAAGCTGCAGGAGGGAGACTCGGTGAAGATGTTCTTTTCAGAAGAGACATTTTCCAGGCTCTCCGGACAGGAAGAAGCAGAAGAGATATGCGGCTGTCTGGAAGAGGGCATGATCGTCTATGAAGACGTGGATATATTGATTATAAATAAGCCGCCTGGAATGCTCTCTCAGAAAGCGAGAGAGGGCGATGTGTCGGCGGTGGAGCAGATCATCGGGTATCTGATAAAGGAAGGGAAGCTAAGCCATGAGGAGCTTAAGACTTTCAGGCCGGGGGCGTGCAACCGTCTGGATCGCAATACGAGCGGGCTTCTGACGGCGGGCAAAAGCCTTGCGGGGCTGCAGATGCTGTCTGCGCTTTTTAAGGAGCGGGCTTTGTCTAAATATTACCTCTGCCTTGTAAAAGGAAAGGTGACGGAACAAAGACATATACGCGGCTATCTTAGGAAGGATGGCAGGACGAACCGGGTGGAAGTCATGGAAGAGCAGGGCGCGTCAGAGAAAAAAAACGCAGAACGGGAATACAGTCCCATTGAGACGGAATATATCCCCGTCGCTTACGCAGAGCATATGACACTTCTGAAAGTCCGCCTGCTTACCGGACGATCTCATCAGATACGGGCGCATCTGGCAAGCATAGGGCATCCGCTTTTGGGAGATTATAAGTATGGAGATGCTGTCTGGAATAGTAGTTTTAAGAGGGACTACGGTGTGGCGGCGCAGATGCTGCATGCGTATGAGCTGCATTTCCCGCAGATGGAGGGGCGGTTCTTAAGGCTGTCAGAGATGGACGTCCGCGCGGAAGTACCACCTGTATTTTACAGGATCATAGAGGAGACGGCATGGGAACATGGAGCACGAGAGGCCTTAGAGGTTCTACATTAGAAGAGATCATTAACAGGACGAATGAGTACTATCTGGAGCGGGGGCTTGCCCTGATCCAGAAGATCCCTACGCCGATCACTCCGGTGAAGATGGACAAGGAGCATCGGCACATCACGCTGGCTTATTTTGAGAAGCGCAGTACTGTGGACTACATTGGAGCAGTACAGGGGATCCCGGTCTGTTTTGACGCGAAGGAGTGCGTGGCCGACACATTCCCGCTGCAGAACGTCCATGAGCATCAGGTGCGCTTTATGGAGGAGTTTGAGAAGCAGGAGGGAGTCTCCTTTCTCGTTATTTATTATGTCGGGAAGAATGCGCTTTATTATATGCGGTTCTCCGAATTGAAGAGATTTTGGGAAAGAGGCGCGGCGGGAGGCAGGAAGAGCGTCCGCTATGAAGAGCTGGATCCAAGGTTCTTTATGAGCCTTTCCGGCGGCTATAAAGTCCCGTACCTGGATGCTATGAATCTAGATCTGGAGCTTAGGGAAGAGTCTTGACAAAATAGAAAGAAACGTTTATAATCCAATAGGATTTTATCGTAGTAGCACATTAAAGTGGGAAGACAGCAGGAGGCGATATGAGGAAATTACTTCACACCCCGGAAGGGGTCAGGGATATTTATAATGTGGAATGCGGGAAAAAGCTGACGCTTGAGAGCAGGCTTAAGAAGACGCTGCATCTTTATGGGTATCATGATATACAGACGCCTACCTTCGAATATTTTGAAGTGTTCCGCAAGGAAGTCGGTACGATCCCATCCAGAGATCTGTATAAATTCTTTGATAAAGAGGGGAACACTCTCGTCTTAAGGCCCGATATCACGCCGTCCGTCGCCCGTGCGGCAGCGACGCTCTTCGGGGGCGAAGAGCTTCCGATCAGGCTTTGCTATACGGGGAATACGTTCGTGAACCATTCCAGCTATCAGGGGCGCCTTCGGGAAGTGACCCAGTTGGGGGCGGAGCATATCGGGGACGATTCTCCGTCTGCTGACGCGGAGATGCTCGCCCTTGTCATAGAATCTATGCGGGCGGTGGGGCTTAAGGAATTCCAGCTGAACGTCGGGCATCTCGGATTCTTCCAGAGCCTTATAGAAGACGCGGCCCTCGACGAGGAAGCGAAGGAGCGTGTCATTGAGCTGGTGAACAATCGGAATTATTTCGGTGTGGAAGAATATCTTGAGAGCATTGCGGTAAAGAGGAGCTCGCTGGAAGCGTTCGCTGCGTTGGGAGAGCTTATAGGAGGCGTGGAAGCGCTGGCGAGGGCGAAGGACATCGCCCCGAATTCTGATGGGATCATGGCGGTGAAACGTCTGGAGAAGATCTATAATATACTGAAGATGTACGGCGTGGAGAAATATGTCACTTTCGACCTTGGGATGACGGGCGTGTACGGCTATTACACAGGGATCATCTTCCGGGGGTACACTTACGGTACGGGGGACGCTATCGTAAAGGGAGGCCGCTATGACAGGCTGCTGGAGAAGTTTGGGAAGGAGGCGCCCTCTATCGGGTTCGCTATCGTCATCGACGAGCTGATGAACGCTATGGTGCGACAGCGGATACGGATCGTCTATACGAGGAAGAACCACCTTATCCTTTATGACGAGGGAAAGGAAAAGGACGCCATCGCATTGGCGAAGGATTTCCGAAGCCGGGCGAAGAATACGGAAATGATGAAGAAGGACGGGGGGCGGCTGCTGGAGGAATACCTTTCCTATGGGAAGGAATATTACGCCGGGACGCTGATCTATATTAAGAAGACGGGAAGCATACTGATGGTAAACCTAGTGACAGGCGAGCAGAAAGAGATAGAGCAGAGCGAGATACAAAAAAAAGAGGCACAGAAGTAGCAACATTGTAAGACAGGAGGCGTATCGTGAGATACTTGACATTTGCCCTTGGGAAAGGGCGGCTTGCACAGGAGACGCTGGAGCTATTTGAGAAGGTTGGGATAACGTGCGAAGAGATGAAAGAGAAGGGCTCCAGGAAGCTGATCTTCGTAAATGAGGAATTGAAGCTGAGGTTCTTCCTCGCCAAAGGGCCAGACGTGCCTACCTATGTGGAATATGGCGCGGCGGACATCGGCGTGGTCGGAAAAGACACGATATTGGAAGAAGGGCGTAAAGTCCACGAGGTGCTGGATCTGGGATTCGGCGCATGCAAGATGTGCGTGTGCGGCTTTCGGGAGTCCGCGCCCCTTCTCGTGCATCATGAGCTGATCCGGGTAGCCACCAAGTACCCGAATATCGCCAAGGATTATTTTTATAATCAGAAGCATCAGACGGTAGAGATCATCAAGCTGAACGGCTCCATCGAGCTGGCGCCCATCGTAGGGCTCTCGGAAGTCATCGTAGATATTGTGGAGACCGGATCCACGCTGCGGGAGAACGGGCTGGAAGTATTGGAAGAAGTGTGCCCTCTCTCAGCACGTATGATCGTGAACCCGGTGTCCATGCGCCTGGAGAGCGAGCGGATAAAGAACCTTCTTATGAGGCTCCGGGCACAGGTGCAGATATAAATAAATATGATGTTGGGGCAAAAACAAGGTTTTCAATATTTACATTAGCAAATTGCAAAAATTGCCAGATGTTATTTAAAAAACCTTGTTTTGACCCTAATATCATAGATATAAATACAGGCGGAAAGGAATGGCTTATAATGAGGATCCAAAGACTGGATGAGGATACGAGGCGGGAGCTTCTGCAAGATCTGCTGAAAAGAAGCCCCGGCCGGTATGAGGAATATGAAAAGGACGTGGCGGATATACTGGCTGCCGTGAAGGAGAAGGGAGATGAAGCCCTGTTCTCGTTTACGAAGGCGTTCGACAAAGCGGATGTGAGCGCTTCCAACGTGCGCGTGACAGAAGAGGAGATCCGGGAAGCGTACGCCCTTGTGGACGCAGAGCTGCTGAATATCATAAGGAAGGCGCTTCGCAATATCCGGGAATACCACGAGAAGCAGAGGCAGTACAGCTGGTTTGACAGTAAGCCTGACGGCACGATCCTGGGGCAGAAGGTGACGGCTCTAACAAGGGTGGGCGTATATGTGCCCGGCGGGAAGGCGGCTTATCCGTCTTCCGTGCTGATGAACATCGTTCCGGCGAAAGTGGCGGGAGTGGAGGAGGTCGTTATGGCGACGCCTCCTGGAAGAGACGGGAAGATCGCGCCTACGACGCTCGTAGCGGCGAAGGAGGCCGGCGCGGACGCGATTTTTAAAGTAGGGGGAGCGCAGGCTGTCGGCGCCCTTGCGTATGGGACGGAGAGCATCCCAAAAGTAGATAAGATCGTGGGGCCCGGCAATATTTATGTGGCTCTTGCAAAAAGAGCCGTGTATGGCTATGTGAGCATTGACGCCATCGCAGGGCCGAGCGAGATCCTTGTCATTGCAGATGAGACGGCCGATCCGCGGTATGTGGCCGCAGATCTTCTGTCCCAGGCAGAGCATGACGAGCTGGCCTCGGCCATTCTGGTGACGACGAGCGAAGAGCTGGCGAGGAGAGTGTCCGAGGAGGCTGAGCGCTTTATAGAAGAGCTTCCCCGAAAGGAGATCATCCGCAAGTCTCTTGACAATTACGGCTATATCTTTATCGCGCCGGATATGGAGGAGGCTATCTCAGCAGCCAATGAGATCGCTTCGGAACATCTGGAGATCCAGACGAGGGATCCTTACGAGGTTATGACGAAGATACGGAATGCGGGGGCCATCTTCATCGGAGCGTATGCAAGCGAGCCGCTGGGAGATTATCTTGCGGGGCCGAACCACGTGCTTCCGACGAACGGGACAGCGAAGTTCTTTTCCCCGCTTTCTGTAGATGATTTTATAAAGAAGTCCAGTATCATCGCCTATTCGAAGGAGGCGCTCGCAGGCGTGCATCGTGATATCGTAGCGTTCGCAGAGGCGGAAGGGCTGTCGGCCCACGCCAATTCCATACGGGTGCGCTTCGAAGGTGAGAAGGAAGAACATTAAGGTTTAACAAGTTTTGCTAAGGAGGACGGAAGACGTGAGCAGGGAAGCGACAGTAACAAGGAAGACGAAGGAGACGGATATTACGGTGGCGCTGAACCTTGACGGGACCGGCAAAAGCGAGATACATACAGGAATCGGGTTTTTCGATCATATGCTGAATGGTATGGCAAGGCACGGGCTTTTCGATCTTACGGTAAAGGCGGCGGGCGATCTGGAAGTGGACGGGCATCACACGATCGAGGATGTAGGGATCGTGTTCGGCCAGGCCGTCAGGGAAGCTCTGGGAGATAAGGCAGGGATTAAGCGTTACGGTTATATGATACTCCCCATGGACGAGACGCTTGCGCTCTGTGCAGTAGATCTGTGCGGGAGGCCGTATCTGAATTTTGATGTAGATTTCCTGGTGGAGTCTCTGGGGACGATGGAGGCAGAGATGGTACGGGAATTCTTCTATGCCGTGTCATATACTGCTATGATGAACCTGCACCTTAAGATCTTAGACGGAGGGAATAATCATCATATGGCGGAGGCGCTCTTTAAGAGCTTTGGGAAGGCGCTTGACATGGCTACGTCTAAGGAGCCGCGTATCGCCGAGGCATGGACGACGAAGGGGAGCCTGTAGGACGGATGGTTGATAAAGATAACGAATGAGAATGGATTGCGAGAAGGAGAAAGATTTACAATGAGCTATAAAAGATTAATCCCCTGCATTTTTATCGCAGAGGGAAAAGCGGTGAAATGGTTTGACGATAAGAGCGTCCTTTCAGAAGACGTTATTGGACTTTCAAAGATCTATAGCGAGAACGGAGCAGACGAGCTGCTTGTGTTCGATCTGTCGCAAGATGACGACGAGCATGAGGAGAACATTAATCTGATGCGGAAAATGAACCGTGTCATCCGTATTCCGATGATAGCGGGCGGAAATGTGAAAAGGCTGGAGGACATTAAAAAGATCCTCTATGCCGGTGCGAAGCGCGCTATCGTGAATTTCTCCAAACCGGAGAGCGCTCATATGGTGGAGGAGGCGGCCAGGCGGTTCGGAAGAGAGAAGATCGCCGTGTCGCTAAATGACTTTGACGGTCTTTTCAAACATCAGCGCATCGTAAAGGAATATTGCAGCGGCCTTGTATTCATGAATCTTCTGGACTTAAATTCTGTGATGGACGTGACTGACATCCCAAGCATCATTGTGACAGATACAAAAGAGGAATCGGAGCTTTTCCGGATCTTGAAGAACAGCGGTATCAAAGGTGTCTCCGGGAAATATATGAGCAGGCCGGATATGGATTTTACAGCTTTTAAAGAGCGGTGCGAGGAAGAGGGCATACATATGACTTCTTTCGAGAGCATGATGGAGTTCTCTCAGCTAAAGACGAACGAGCAGGGGCTTATCCCTGTTATCGTCCAACATTATAAGACGCAGCAGGTGCTGATGATGGCATATATGAATGAAGACGCTTTCTACAGGACGATGAAGACGGGGAAGATGACTTATTACAGCAGAAGCCGTCAGAGCCTCTGGGTGAAAGGAGAGACGAGCGGGCATTACCAATATGTGAGATCTCTGACGGTGGACTGCGATTACGACACTCTGCTGGCAAAAGTCGAGCAGATCGGGGCGGCGTGCCATACAGGTAATCCCACCTGCTTCTTCCAACATCTGGCAGGAACGGATTCCGAAGAGAAGAACCCGTTCAGGGTGTTTGAGATCGTATATAATACGATCCTTGATCGAAAAGCCAATCCGAGAGAAGGCTCTTACACCAATTATCTCTTTGACAAGGGCATTGATAAGATATTGAAGAAAATTGGCGAGGAAGCGACAGAGATCGTCATTGCAGGCAAGAATCCGAATCCGGAGGAGATAAAATACGAGATGGCAGACTTCCTCTACCACGCCATGGTGCTGATGGCAGAGAGGGGAGTAAGCTGGGAAGATATCGTGCAGGAACTGGCAGAAAGATAAAATTGGGGACGGGGCATTTTTAATCTGGGACGGGGTAAAATGAATTTTACCCCGTCCCCAATTTTATCTTGACATAGAATGCATAATTGTATACAATTATGCAAAGAAACAAAGAGAGGATATTTTTAAAGGAGAACGGGGTATGATAGACAGAAAAGTGTATTTAAATGAGCATTCGAATCTTTTGCAGCTGGAGGAGCATATGTACCCGCTGGTAGATGTGGACACGCCGAATGTGTTCCGCAACCTGTTCTGCTATGATGAGATCCCGAAGGTCGCTTTTAATGACCGTATCGTGCCGCACAATATGCCTGATGAGATCTGGATCACGGACACGACGTTCCGGGATGGCCAGCAGTCCCGGGCGCCGTACAGTACGGAGCAGATCGTGCGCCTGTACGAGTATCTTCACAGGCTCGGCGGGGCGAAAGGGAAGATCCGGCAGAGCGAGTTCTTCCTGTACAGCAAGAAAGACAGGGACGCTGTGTACAAGTGCCTGGAGACAGGATATAAGTTCCCGGAAGTGACCAGCTGGATCCGCGCCAGTAAGAAAGATTTTGAGCTGGTAAAGGAGATCGGCCTTAAGGAGACAGGGATCCTTGTAAGCTGTTCGGACTACCATATCTTCTATAAGCTGAAAATGACGCGGAAGCAGTGTATGGAGCATTACCTTTCCGTTGTGCGGGAGTGCCTGGAGACGGGGATCAGCCCCAGATGCCATCTGGAAGACATTACAAGGGCGGATATCTATGGCTTCGTGATACCATTCTGTCTGGAGCTGATGCGCTTGAAAGACGAATATAACATACCAGTCAAAATACGTGTGTGCGATACGATGGGGTACGGGGTGAGCTATCCGGGAGCAGTGATCCCCCGCTCTATCCCGGGTATTATATACGGCCTTCAGGCACATGCAGGCGTTCCAAGCGAGCTGTTAGAATTCCACGGGCATAATGATTTCTATAAGGCGGTGAGCAATTCGTCGACAGCGTGGCTTTACGGAGCCAGCGGAGTGAACTGTTCTCTTTTCGGGATCGGGGAGCGCACCGGCAATACGCCGCTGGAAGCGATGGTGTTTGAGTACGCTCAGCTTAGGGGCACGCTGGATGGCATGGACACAACGGTCATAACAGAGATGGCAGAGTACTATGAGCGTGAGGTCGGCTATGCGATCCCGCCCCAGACACCGTTCGTAGGGAAGAGCTTCAATGTGACGCGGGCGGGGATCCATGCAGACGGTCTGCTTAAGAATGAGGAGATCTATAATGTGTTCGATACAGGCAGGTTCTTAAGCCGCCCGCCTCTTGTGGCGGTGTCTAATACGTCGGGGCTTGCAGGGATCGCCCACTGGATCAATACATATTTCCGACTGACGGAAGGAAGACAGGTAGACAAGAGCTCGGAGCTGGTAAACAAGGTGAAAGACTGGGTCGATCAGGAGTATGAGGGCGGAAGGGTAACTGTGCTGACGGACGAAGAGCTTCTGAAGGTGATAGACGACAGCTGCAAAAAACTAGGGATTGATTTCATGCAGGGATTAGCTTAATATAATGATGCCAGGGTCAAAAGGTCTAAGCCCACATGAGTTTGCTCATAAGTGGGCAGGATTGTGGGAGTGCATAGCACGGAACAATCCGTAGGCATCCTAGTTGGGGGCTTTTGACCCCAACATCATATAATTTTAGGGTGAAAAAGGGAGTTTTCAAACTGTGCCGGGCAAATTACAAAAATTGTATTCTTCTTTGTTCCGGGTTCTGAATCTAAGAGCCTCTAAATGTTCTGGCGAAAGGCGATAGATACGGACGTAACCGCCTCTATGCGCCGTCCATGGCGCAGGTCGGGCTTTCGGCGTCCATGCTGTCGGATTACTGGAATCCTTCAGAACATTAAGACGCTCTAGTATTCTTCACAGCCACAGATCAGAATACAATTTTTTTAATTTGCCCGGCATTGTTCTGAAAAGCCCTTTTTAGCTCGGATGAGCAGAAATTAAAAGAGGATTGTGAAAGATGGAAGTATATGAGGACAGCTCCTTGAGGGGAAGAGTATTTGCGAAGCTTAGGGAAGATATCTTATCCGGAGCTTACCGGGAGAATGACGAGCTTCGGGAGATTACCATCGGGGAGGAAATGGGCGTAAGCCGTACGCCGGTCCGGGAGGCGTTAAGGCAGCTGGAGCTGGAGGGCCTGGTGAAGATCATACCGAACAAGGGCGCCTATGTGACAGGGATTACCCCAAGAGATGTGAAAGATATTTATAAGATACGTTCTATGCTGGAAGGCTTGTGCGCCAGATGGGCGACGGAGCATATCACGCCTGAACAGACGGACGAGCTGGAGGAGATCCTCCTTCTTATGGAGTTTCATATGAAAAAGAGGCCGGAAGAGAGAGCCGCTCAGATGTCGGCTCTTGACGGGAGGTTCCACCAGGTGCTGTACGAGGCGTCAGACAGTAGGATCCTGGAGCATGTGCTTTCGGACTTCCATAAATATGTGAAGATGGCGAGGACCCGTTCCGTCGGGTCGAAGGAGCGGGCGGAAAAGTCGCTGGAAGAGCATAGAGAGATACTGGAGGCAATAAAGAAGAAGGACAAGATCCTGGCAGAGAAGCTGGCAAACAGGCATGTGATGAAGGTGATGGAGAACCTTCACATAGAAGAATAGGAGGAAGACATATGGATAGGATTAAAATGACGGCGCCGATCGTAGAGATGGACGGCGATGAAATGACGAGGATCCTCTGGAAGATGATCAAGGAACATCTGCTGGAGCCTTTTGTGGAGCTGCACACGGAGTATTATGATCTTGGGCTTGAGCACCGCAACGAGACGGACGATCAGGTGACGATAGATTCCGCCAATGCTACGAAGAAACATAAAGTCGCGGTGAAATGCGCTACCATCACTCCAAACGCGGCCCGTATGGAGGAGTACGATCTAAAGGAGATGTGGAAGAGCCCTAACGGTACGATCCGTGCTATCCTGGACGGTACGGTATTCCGGGCGCCCATTGTTGTAAAGGGGATCGAGCCCTGTGTACGGAACTGGAAGAAGCCGATCACCATTGCAAGGCATGCCTACGGCGACGTGTACAAAAATACAGAGATGAAGATCCCGGGAGCGGGGAAGGTAGAGCTTGTCTACACTGCCGAAGATGGGACAGAGGTAAGAGAGCTGGTGCACAATTATACAGGCGCAGGAGTCGCACAGGGGATGCACAACTTGAACGCCTCCATTGAGAGCTTTGCGAGAAGCTGCTTCAACTATGCGCTTGATACAAAGCAGGATCTTTGGTTTGCGACGAAAGACACGATTTCCAAGAAATATGACCATACATTCAAAGATATCTTCCAGGAGATATATGATGCAGAGTATAAAGACCGGTTTGCGGCGGCGGGCATCGAATATTTCTATACGCTCATCGACGACGCGGTGGCCCGCGTGATGAAGTCAGAAGGGGGCTACATATGGGCATGTAAAAATTATGACGGCGACGTTATGAGCGATATGGTGTCCTCCGCATTCGGATCTCTCGCTATGATGACGTCGGTCCTGGTGTCCCCGGAAGGATATTATGAGTACGAGGCGGCTCACGGAACGGTGCAGCGGCACTATTATAAGCATCTGAAAGGGGAGGAGACTTCCACGAACTCAGTGGCGACGATCTTTGCATGGACAGGAGCCCTTAGAAAGAGAGGCGAGCTGGACGGGAATACAGAACTGGCAGCGTTCGCAGACAGGCTGGAGAAAGCAACCATTGACACGATCGAGGAAGGGAAAATGACAAAAGATCTTGCGATGATCACGACGCTTGAGGATCCGACAGTGCTGGACAGTGAAGGATTTATTAAAGCCATCGCAGAAAAGCTGTAATTGGGGACAGGGCAAGACGCAATTGGGGACGGGGTAAAATTAATTTTACCCCGTCCCCAATTCTACCCATGTCTCGTATAATGATTCCAGCTCTGTCTCTATCTCTGTCTTTTCTTTTGCAAGCTCCTGGCATTTTACGGAATTGGTGTACACTTCTTCCAGCGTCATTAGATGGTCGATCTCGGCGCTGCGATCTTCCAGCTCGGCGATGCGCGCTTCGGTCTTCTTTAGGTCGTTCCTGCGCTTCCGCTCTTTTGCCTGTGCTTCTTTCTGTTCCTGCCAGCTTACTTTGGAGCTGGACATGGCGGCGGGAGAGGAGGAGCCTGATACAGATCCTGCTGAGCTCCCCGGGGCGTAAGCCGCCGTCAGCGCATCCTTTTTCTCCAGATAATAATCGTAATCCCCGATATAGCTTACGAATGTCCTGCCTGTGAGCTCCAGTATCCGGCTTGCGGTCTGGTTGATGAAATAACGGTCGTGGGACACATAGAGCACTGTTCCCGTGTAGTCGTTAAGAGCTCGCTCCAGTATCTCTCTGGAGGTGATGTCCAAGTGGTTGGTCGGCTCGTCCAAGATGAGGAAATTAGATTTGGAGAGCATAAGCTTTGCCAGAGAGACGCGCCCCCTCTCGCCGCCGCTCAAGCTTTGGATCAGCTTGAACACATCGTCTCCTGTGAAGAGGAAGGCGGCCAGCATATTGCGTATCTGTGTCCCGGTGAGATCGGGATAGCTGTCGGAGATCTCATCAAAGATCGTCTTTTCCATATTGAGGACGTGATGCTCCTGGTCGTAATACCCGATCTCTACATTCGTCCCGAGACGGAATGTCCCGCTGTCGGCCGGAACGACCTGGTTGAGTATCTTAAGGAGGGTCGTCTTCCCGGTCCCATTGTCGCCGATGACCGCCACATGCTCTCCCCGCTTTATCTCGAAGCTGACGTCCTCGAACAGGATCTGGGGCGGGAATGCTTTGCTTAACCCTTCCACGGAGAGGACGTCGCCTCCGCTTATTTTGGACGGCTCCAGCTTCAGATGGATGTCCGTGTGGAGCTCGACGGGCTTTTCTACAGGCGTTATCTTCTCCAGCATCTTCTCGCGGCTCTCGGCGCGCTTTATAGATTTTTCCCGGTTAAAAGAGCGCAGCTTCTCAATGACCGCTTCCTGGCGGCGGATCTCCTGCTGCTGGTTCAGATACTCTTTGAGCTTTGCGTCGCGCAGCATCTGCTTCTTTTCTGAATACGCCTTGTAATCCCCCATGTAGGTCATAAGACGGCCATTCTCGATCTCGATGACTTTTGTCACCACCCGGTTCAGAAAATAACGGTCGTGGGAGACGATTAAGACCGCTCCCGGATAGTTCAGAAGATAGGACTCAAGCCATGCGATTGAATTTAAGTCCAAGTGGTTGGTCGGCTCGTCCAGGAGCAGGATATCCGGCCTCGTCAGAAGAAGCTTGCCAAGAGAGACGCGGGTCTTCTGGCCTCCAGAGAGCGTATCTACTGCTCTGGAGAAATCTTGCTGTGAGAACCCAAGCCCTTTTAATACCCCTGTAATCTCGCTTTCGTAGGCATAGCCGTTGGCCTGTTCAAAAGAGGTGGTAAGATGATGATAGGCTTCCATGCACCTGTCCAGCTCCTCGCCTTTTAGATGTTTCATCTCCTGCTCAATAGAGCGGATGCGCTCTTCCATGTCGATGAGGGCGGATTTGGCTGTCCGCACTTCCGCATAAATGGAATTCCCGCTGTTCAGTTCCTGATGCTGGGCGAGATATCCTAAAGTCTTGCCCTTGGAGAGCACGACCGCGCCGCCGTCCAGTGGGAGCTCGCCTACGATCATGCGGAGCAGGGTAGTCTTCCCTGCTCCGTTGATGCCTACAAGAGCGGCTTTTTCATGTTCTTCTATATGGAAGGATCCGTCTTTTACAATGACGTCCTCCCCGAATGCTTTGCTGATTCCCTGACATGCGAATACCATAATGATCCTTTTCCTCCTGAAGCTCATGCCCCGTTTAGGGGCGTGCGGGCTTTGTCCGATAATATGCACCATCTTATTATACCCTCAGAGTACAAAGGGACGCAAGTTGAAAATAAGCTGACAATACCCTCAGTGTACAAGGGTACTTTGAGGATAAAATGTCAATTTGGAAATGATTTGACTTTATTTCTGCGATTTACTATAATAATTGGTAAAGTTATGGATTGGAAAGGCAGGAATATACATGCAGGGCAAAGAGATTTCGCAGGCAGTCATACGCAGGCTGCCGAGATATTACAGATATTTAGGCGAGCTGCTGGAAGACGGCGTCGAGCGGATTTCCTCCAATGATCTGAGCGAGCGGATGAAGGTGACGGCGTCCCAGATACGTCAGGATCTGAATAATTTCGGCGGTTTTGGCCAGCAGGGATATGGATATAATGTGAAGCATCTGTACACAGAGATTGGAAAGATCCTGGGGCTGGAGCAGGATCACAATATGATCATCATCGGAGCGGGGAATTTGGGACAGGCATTGGCCAATTACGCGGCGTTTGAAAAGCGCGGGTTTGTGCTGAAAGGCATTTTTGATATAAATCCTGCTCTTAAAGGGAAGGAGATACGGGGCGTGAAGATCCGTATGATGGAGGAGCTGGGCCGTTTTGTGCCGGAGAATAATGTGGAGATCGCGGCGCTTACCATTCCGAAAGAGAAGGCGATCGAGGTGGCAAGGGTCCTGGTAGACAGCAAGATCCGGGCAATCTGGAATTTTGCCCACACGGATCTCAACCTTCCGGAACATATCATCGTGGAGAACGTGCATTTATCAGAGAGCCTGATGAGGCTGTCTTACAATATCTGCCGTTACAACGAGGAGCACAGATAAGAATAGAGGCGTGTGAAGAGAGACGTGTGCAGGCAGGTTTATCTTTATGCGCTTTTTTGCTTTATAAAATCCGGGTGTTAAAAAGGATCCTTAAAAACGTGCCTGGCAAGTTACAAAGATTGTATTCCTTTTGCTCCGGGCTTCGAACCTAAGAGCCTCTAAATGTTCTGGTAAAAGGTAATGTGTGCAGACGTAACCGCCCTCTATGCGCCGTCCGTGGCGCAAGTCGGGCTTTCGTCGGCGTCCAGGCCGACGAATTACTGGGGATTATCAGAACATTAAGACGCTCTAAGATTCTTCGCAGTCACAAAGAAGAATACAACCTTTGTAATTTGCTAATGTCAGTTTTGGAAAGCACCTTTTTGCATCCGGGTCTTTTGAGGAAAGCTCTTTGCGATAGATTATCTATACTCATCCGGACATCCCGTAATACATGCCTCCAAAGGAGGCGGGCGGACTTCGTCCGATAAGGTATACATTTTGCGTGGCTTTTCTGTATTTTGATTGCTATGCTAAGTCTTATTTGAGAGGCGTATGCCATAGAAATGGCGGTTATGTCTATGCACATTATTTTTCTTCGGAACATTTAGAGGCTCTTAGGTTCGAAGCCCGGAACAAAGAGGAATACAATTTTTGCAATTTGCCAGGCACAATTTGAAAGACTCTTTTGATGCTGGATGAACATAAGAGAAGATCTTTCGATCGCACCAGGAAAGCGAGGAGGTGAGACGGTGCAGTATTTACCAAATGGGGAGCAGATGAAGCGGGCGGACGGGTATACGATCCAGACGTTGGGAGTCCCTTCGCTCACACTGATGGAGCGGGCGGCATCTGCCTGTGTGGAGGAGATACAGAGGAGAGGGCATGACTTAAGCAGCATCTGTGTCGTGTGCGGCTCAGGGAATAATGGGGGCGACGGGCTCGCCATCGGCCGCATGTTCGCTCAGGAAGGGCTTAAAGTGACGGCCATAATGGCAGGGCAGGAAAGCCATATGACGAAAGAGGCTCTGTACCAGAAGGAACGGTTTGAAGAGTCCGGCGGCATACTGGGTGACCAATTTGGAAATGAGGAATATAGTATCATCATAGACGCTCTTTTTGGCGTAGGGTTAAGCCGCGAAGCTTCTGGAAGATATGCGGATCTTTTGAAGGCTATGAATGGAAAAAAAGCGGTAAAAGTGGCGGTCGACATCCCGTCCGGCATCTGCGCGGGGACAGGGGCGGTTCTTGGAGCCGCTTTTTCGGCGGATTACACAGTTACTTTCCAGACAGAGAAGTTGGGGCTTGTGCTCTATCCGGGGAAAGAATATGCAGGGGAGGTCATTACGGCGGATATTGGGATCGCAGAGGATCCATTTAAAGAGGATAAGGAGGTGGCCTGCGCCCTGGAGCTGAGAGAGTACAGAGATCTCCTTCCAGTAAGAGGGGAAGGCTCGAATAAAGGGGATTTTGGCAAAGTATTGATGATCGCGGGGAGCAGAGGAATGTCCGGGGCGGCGTATCTGAACGCTCTTGCGGCTTATCGTATGGGAGCGGGGCTTGTGCGTATCTACACGCCAGAAGAGAACAGAGCGATCCTCCAGAGCCAGCTGCCGGAGGCCGTCGTCACTGCCTATGACCGGTATGATGAGGAGGAAGTAAGGCTCCTTCTTGATTGGGCGGACGTTGTCTGCATTGGCTCCGGGCTTGGGACCGGGGAGACGGCCACGCGCATCTTAAGACAGGTCCTTCGGGACGTGCAGGCGCCATGCGTCGTGGATGCAGACGGGCTGAACCTTATGGCGGGACATGAAGACCTCAGAGAGTACGCCGCGGGAAAAGAGGTGCTGCTCACGCCCCATATAAAAGAGTTCTCAAGGCTCACGGGAAAAGGGACGGACAGAATAAAGGAAGACAGGGCGGGGGCTCTGCGGGAATTTGTAGAGGATGCCAGGATTGCCTGCATCCTGAAAGACGCGAAGTCGCTTGCGCTCTCCCCAGGCGGCAGGATATATGTGAACCGTTCCGGGAGCGCGGCAATGGCAAAGGCAGGGGCGGGCGACGTGCTGTCGGGCATCGTGACGGCTCTCCTGGCGCAAGGGCTTTCGTGTGAAGAGGCCGCGGCGCTTGGAGCATACATCCACGGATGTGCCGGGGAGAAAGCGGCAGAAGAGAAAGGGCGTTACAGCATCCTGGCGAGGGAGATCGCCGACAGCATAGGATGCGTCATAAAAGGATGGGAGGAAGAGGAGCATGAAGCAGTATAACCGGGTATGTGCATATATAGATCTTGATGCGGTAGAATACAACATAGAGATGATGAAGAAAAATCTTAAAGAGGGAGTCCGTATGCTGGCGGTCGTCAAGATGGACGGATATGGCCATGGCGCCGTTCCCATCGCGAAGATGCTGGAGGAGAAAGATTATATATGGGGCTATGCGGTGGCCACCGCCGACGAAGCGCTGACGCTCTGCAAATATGGAGTTAAGAAGCCGGTGCTGGTCCTTGGCTGCGTCTTCCCCGACCAGAGAGACGCGCTGATCGCACAGGGCGTACGTATGACTGTCTATACAAAGGAGATGGCCGAGGATCTGGCGGAGCGGGCAAAAGCCATAGGAAAGGACGCGTACATCCATGTCAAGCTTGACACGGGCATGTCAAGGATCGGATTCCTGCCCGGCAAGGAGAGCGTGGAGGAGATCCGGGAGATAAAAGGGCTTCCCGGGCTCATAGCAGAAGGGATGTACACACATTTTGCCAGGGCGGACGAGACGGATAAGACATATACGCAGGAGCAGATAGAAAGATATCTCTATATGAAGCGGGCGCTGGAAGAGAGAGGGGCTTCTTTCACCTATTACCACTGCTCTAACAGTGCGGCGATCATCGATATAAAAGAGGCCAATATGGATCTGGTACGGGCGGGGATCTCCACCTACGGCCTGTACCCGTCCGAAGAGGTGAAGAAAGCAGATGTCCCGCTTAAGCCTGCCATGGCCCTGATCAGCCATGTAGCCCATGTGAAATGGGTGGAAGCAGGGACTCCCGTCAGCTATGGGGGGACCCATATCACAGACAGGAGGACGAAGATCGTGACGATCCCGGTAGGATATGGGGACGGGTATCCAAGAAGCCTTTCCAACAAGGGATATGTCCTTATCCATGGGAAGAGGGCGCCCATCCTTGGCAGGGTGTGCATGGACCAGCTCATGGTGGACGGAAGCAGCATAGAAGACGTGAGATTCGGGGACAAAGTGACTCTTATCGGAAAAGACGGGGAAGAATCTCTCCCGGTAGAGGTGTTGAGCGGCCTGTCTGAAAGGTTCAGCTACGAATTCATCTGTAGTATCGGCAAGAGGGTCCCCAGGACATACTTGCGCCACGGGGAGATCGTAGGGCAGACGGACTTTTTTAGCTGATCTTCTTTCGTCTTACTCAAACTTTAACAGAATACTTCCGAAAAAGGTGGAAATACTTATTTTATCTTAAGGAAATCGGAGTGTGAATAAAAAGTGCAAGTAAGACGTGGAGATATATTTTATGCAGATTTAAGCCCGGTAGTCGGCTCAGAGCAGGGCGGCGTACGGCCGGTCCTTATTATACAGAACGACATGGGCAACAGGCACAGCCCGACCGTCATATGCGCGGCCATTACATCTCGTATGAACAAAGCGAAGCTGCCGACCCATGTGGAGGTTGACGCCAGAAAGTATCAGATCGTAAAGAATTCTGTCATTCTTATGGAGCAGATAAGAACGATTGACAAGCAGAGGCTTAAGGAGTTTGTCTGCCGCCTGGACAGAGAGATTATGCGGAAAGTAGATGAAGCCTTAAAGATAAGCCTTGAGCTTCATACATAACAAAGGAGCAGAGATGGAACAGGATATACAAAGAGAAGCGGCGAGACTGATCCGCAATATTACCCGATATCTTGGTAAAGACGCAAAGGACATTATGACCCACAGGCGCAATATCGTGGCGATCGACGCCGGGGAGGATCTGGAGAGTACATTGAAGTTCATGCTGGGAGAGAAATATTCCAGATTCCCGGTCTATGAGGAGAGTATTGACGAGATTACGGGCTTCTTCCATCTCAGGGAGGCTATGGCCTGCTATTTGGACCCTGAGCTTAGGAAAGCCCCGGTAAGGGAGCTAAAGGACTACATACGCCCGGTCACATTTATACCGGAGACGAAGAGCATCGATCGTCTGTTTAAAGAGATGCAGGCAGAGAAGAGCCAGATTGTAGTCGTGCTGGACGAGTACGGGCAGACTTCCGGGCTTGTAGCTCTGGAAGATATTCTTGAGGAGATCGTAGGAGACATTCTGGACGAGTACGATGAGGAGGAAGAGGCCATTCTTTTGCAGGCAGACGGAAGCTATATCGCAGACGGCATGTGCGAGCTGGAGGATTTGGAAGAGCGGCTTCTGATCACATTTGAGAAAGGCGGGTATGAGACTCTGAACGGATTCCTTGTCGCCAGGCTCGACCGGATCCCCGCAGGGGACGAGATGTGTACGGTAGAGTATGAAGGATTCCGATTTACCGTCCTCTCGGTCAACGACAATACCATCCAGAGAGTTAAGATTGAAAAAATCCAGGACGCGTGGTAGAATAAAAAAATGTACCATGGAAAAATCAGGAGAGAGGAAGACAGCTATGTCAGGACATTCAAAATTTGCCAACATCAAGCATAAGAAAGAGAAAAATGATGCGGCAAAAGGCAAGATATTTACGAAAATAGGGAAAGAGCTTGCAGTTGCGGTGAAGGAGGGCGGCAGCTCCGACCCGGCGAACAATAGCAGGCTTCGGGACGTCATCGCAAAAGCGAAAGCCAATAACATGCCCAATGAGACGATCGAGCGCAACATAAAAAAAGCTGATGGGGACGCGAACGCCGCCAATTATGAGTACATTACATATGAAGGCTACGGCCCGGGGGGCACGGCCATCATCGTGGAGGCGCTGACGGACAACCGGAACCGCACGGCTACTAACGTAAAGAATGCGTTTACGAAAGGGAAAGGCAATGTAGGGACGCCGGGCTGCGTAGCCTTTATGTTCGATAAGAAAGGGCAGATCGTTATAGCGAAGGAAGAGTGCGGCCGCGATGCAGATGAGCTGATGATGACCGCGCTTGACGCCGGGGCTGCCGATTTTAACGAGGAGGAGGACAGTTACGAAGTGCTGACCGAGCCGGAGGATTTCAGCGCAGTGCGCCAGTCTCTGGAAAGCGAGGGGATCCCCATGGCAGCGGCGGAGGTGACGATGCTCCCTCAGACTTATGTAGAGCTCACAGATGAGAAGGACATTGCCGGGATCCAGAAGACGCTGGATATGCTGGACGATGACGACGATGTACAGAATGTCTATCACAATTGGGCAGAGTAAGGATGGAGAGCATATGGACAGGATAAAAGGACAGCTTACTGAAATGTTTGATGAGATGAGGGGACAGCTAGGAGAGTTCCGCCGTAAGACTTATGCCACTGTATTCAAGGCTGCATTTGAAAAGTACAAAGACCTGCTTGCCGAGATAGAGGCGCTGTGCGGCGAAGGCTCCAAGGAGGAGCAGGAGCAGACGGTCCTGGAGATCGCGTCTGTCATTCCCGACCATGGGAGGGAAGAGGCGGAAAAGATGCGCCAGCTCCGAAAAGGGAAGGAGACGGTGGATCTGAATATGACGATGGCGGTCTATATAGTGCCGTTGTTCATGTATGTCAGGACAGAGAATTGTGAGAAGGTCGGCGAGGCTATGGTAAAGCTGTGGAACAAGAGGGGGATTACGCCTTTAAGGCTTGGCTCTTCTACTTTTGAGACGATCGAGAGCGGCTTTGCAGATACGATCTTAGGGATCAGGCTAAAAAGATAGATATACAAAAAACGAAAGAGACAGGAGGATATACGGATGAGCAGCTACAATATTGAGACAAAATGTATCCAGTCCGGCTATGAGCCGGGGAACGGAGAGGCGAGAGTCCTTCCGATCTACCAGAGCACCACGTTCAAGTACGCAAGCAGCGAGCATATGGGAAAGCTTTTTGACCTGGAGGAGTCCGGCTATTTCTACACGCGTCTTGCGAACCCGACGAACGACGCGGTAGCAGGCAAGATCTGCGACCTCGAAGGAGGCGTTGCCGCCATGCTTACTTCTTCAGGCCAGGCGGCTAACTTCTATGCGATCATGAATATCGCAGAGGTAGGAGACCACATCGTATGCGCGTCTTCTCTCTACGGGGGCACATATAATCTGTTCGCCCACACGCTGCGGAAGATGGGCGTGGAGGCCACGTTCGTGGATCCGCACTGTACGGAGGAGGAATTGGACGAGGCGTTTGGAGAGAATACGAGGGCGGTGTTCGGGGAGACTATCGCCAATCCGGCGCTTGTAGTGCTTGATCTTGAAAAGTTCGCAAAAGCGGCGCACCGGCACGGCGTTCCTTTCATTGTAGACAACACGTTCGCGACGCCGATCAACTGCAGGCCTTTCGAGTGGGGCGCGGACATTGTGACCCATTCCACGACGAAGTATATGGACGGGCATGCGACATGCGTAGGCGGCGCCATCGTGGACAGTGGGAAATTCGACTGGACAGCGAATGCTAAGAAGTTCCCGGGACTTACGGAGCCGGACGAGACTTACCATGGTATCGTGTATACAGAGAAGTTCGGAGCGATGGCTTATATTATGAAAGCAACGGCGCAGCTGATGCGGGATCTGGGATCGATCCAGTCTCCACAGAACGCGTTCCTTCTGAATATCGGGCTTGAGACGCTCCATCTGCGGATGCCGCGCCACTGCGAGAATGCGGTGAAAGCCGCCGAGTATCTTAAAGGCCATGAGAAAGTAGCGTGGGTGAGCTGCCCGGCGCTTCCGGGCGACAGCCAGTATGAGCTGGCAAAGAAGTATATGCCGGACGGGACTTGCGGCGTTATTACGTTTGGCTTAAAAGGCGGAAGAGACGCGGCCGTGCGTATGATGGACAGCTTAAAGATGATCGCCATCGTCACCCACGTGGCGGACGCGAGAAGCTGCGTCCTCCATCCGGCTAGCCACACACATCGGCAGATGAACGAGCAGGAGCTAAGAGAAGCGGGCGTACAGCCGGATCTGATCCGCTTCAGCGTAGGGATAGAGAACAGCGAAGATATTATCGCCGATCTTAAGCAGGCATTGGAGCAAGTATGACTGTAGATCCCGTATAAAAACGGTAGGACGCCTCCATACTAACATGTATGGAGGTGTTTTTATATGGACGAGAAACAGGAACAGATTAAAGAGACGGGAAGCATTGATTTAGGAGAGAATAAAAAAAGACATAAGATCAAATTGCTTACGATCATTGGGGAGATCGAAGGGCATGAGGCGGTGTCAGGCAGCACGAAGGCTACGAAGTACGAGCATCTTCTCCCTATGCTGGCGGAGATCGAAGACAGCGAAGAGATCGACGGGCTTCTGATCCTCCTGCACACGATGGGCGGCGACGTGGAGGCAGGGCTTTCTATCGCGGAGATGATAGCGTCTTTAAGCAAGCCGACGGTCTCTCTCGTACTAGGGGGGAGCCATTCGATCGGAGGGCCTTTGGCGGTAGCGTCTCAATATTCTTTTATCGTCCCGACAGGGACGATGATCATCCACCCGGTGCGCTCCAACGGTATGTTTATAGGAGTAAAGCAGAGCCTTCAGAATATGCTCCGCACACAGGACCGTATTACAGGGTTCCTGGCGAAGCATTCCCGGATGAAAAAGGAACGGGTGGAGGAATTGATGCTGAACCCGACAGAGCTTGTGAAAGACGTAGGGACCCTTCTTGAAGGAGAAGAGGCCGTGGCGGAAGGGCTTATCGACGAGGTAGGGGGCATGAGCGACGCTCTCAGGAAGCTGCATAAAATGATCGATGAGCATCAGGAAAAAGAGTGTGGAGAACAGACAGACGAAATTAAATAATGACAGGCTCCTTCTAAAATGTTATACTATAAATAGCATGTTCTGAACAATAAGGGGGAGAAAGTGCATGGCTGCGAGATCAAAAAGAAAGAAGAGCGCAGGGCAGAAAAGAAGGAATACAAAGAAAAAGGCGCAGGAGAAGAGTTTCTTAGGGGATGAGATTCTGATCTGGGGGACGCTTGCTGTGAGCATACTTCTGCTTATCAGCAATTTTGGCTTTGGGGGAGCGGTGGGAGGCTTTGTCTCGGCAGTCCTGATGGATATATTCGGATGGGCGGCATATGCCGTGCCTTTCGCACTGTTCGGGGCGGTTGCGTTCATTGTCTCCAATAAAGGCAATGCCGCCGCTTATTTTAAGGCGGGCGCAGGAGCGCTGTTCCTGGCTCTTGCCTGCACATTTTCAGAGCTTATAAAAGGAGAGGGCGGAATTGTGGGAGAATCTGTTACATCCATTATGGTCCCGGCTTTTGGCGTTGCCGGTACATATGTGGCCGTCCTTATCCTTATGATCATATGCGGCGTTATCGTTACCGGGAAGTCCGCCTTAAAGGGCGTGAAGAGCCATGGCGGGAGAGCGTATACGAAAGCGAAGGAGGACGCGGCCAGAAGGCAGGAGGAGGCCCGGGCGCGCCGCCTTAAGAAAGAAGAGGAGAAGATGGCGTACATCGCGGCTTCCAAAGTTGGGACGAAGCGGAGCGACCGCCATGTAGAGGGGGTGTCTTTTGACACGGCCCTTGCGAAGAGATCGCCGGAAGTGAGAGAATTAATAGCGGAGCCAGAGCGCTCTGCCTCGCCGGAGAAGGAAGAAGAGCCGCGGCTTGTCATCCACAGAGGCGAAGAGGCGGCCGCGCCGCCCGTCCGCCTGGAGGATGAGGATATAAGGCAGACCGCATACGAAGAAAAACGTGAGAGGAACGTGTCGGACGAGGAGGCTGTGGCCGCACAGGAGGCGGCGCTTACAGCGTCGTCGACGGAGAGGGCAAAGAAACCGAAAGCATATCGCTTCCCGCCCCTCAGCCTTTTAAAAAAGGGGAGCAAGTCCGGCGGGGAGTCCGACGCGTCGCTTCGGGAGACGGCCATAAAACTGCAGCAGACTTTGCAGAATTTCGGAGTGAACGTCACTGTGACGAATGTAAGCTGCGGCCCGTCGGTGACCCGGTATGAGCTGCAGCCGGAGATGGGCGTGAAGGTAAGCAAGATCGTCGGGCTCGCCGACGACATCAAGCTGAACCTGGCGGCGGCGGACATCCGTATCGAGGCGCCTATCCCGGGGAAGGCGGCCGTTGGCATCGAAGTCCCCAACAAAGAGAATTCCGCAGTTATGCTGCGAGACCTGCTGGAATCAAAAGAATTTAAGGACAGTCCTTCCAGGATCGCGTTCGCGGCAGGAAAAGACATCGGAGGGAAAGCAGTGGTGGCTGATATTGCCAGGATGCCCCACTTGTTGATCGCAGGCGCTACCGGATCGGGAAAATCTGTCTGTATCAATACGCTCATTATGAGCATTTTATATAAAGCGTCGCCGGAGGACGTCAAGCTGATCATGGTCGATCCGAAGGTGGTGGAGCTAAGCGTGTACAACGGCATCCCGCACCTGATGATCCCGGTCGTGACCGACCCGAAGAAGGCGGCGGGGGCCCTCAACTGGGGCGTGGCCGAGATGACAAGAAGATATCAGGCATTTGCAGAATACAATGTGCGCGACATGAGCGGCTATAATGAAAAGATAAAAGCGCTCCCGGGCGCGGAGGAGGAGAAGCCGCCTCTTATGCCACAGATCGTTATTATTGTAGATGAGCTTGCAGATCTTATGATGGTGGCGTCCGGCGAGGTAGAAGGGGCGATCTGCCGTCTGGCCCAGCTGGCCCGTGCGGCGGGGATCCATCTTGTGCTGGCCACTCAGAGGCCGTCGGTCAACGTCATTACAGGGCTCATTAAAGCGAATATGCCGTCCCGGATCGCATTTTCCGTATCTTCGGGGGTGGATTCCCGGACGATCATTGATATGAACGGAGCGGAAAAGCTGCTCGGGAAAGGCGATATGCTCTTCTATCCTTCCGGTTATCAGAAACCGGCAAGGGTGCAGGGATCTTTCGTGTCTGACCGGGAAGTGCAGTCTGTAGTCGATTATCTTATACATAACAATGGCGACGCGGTCTATGACGATGAGATCGTAAGCCATATGGACGCCGCAGGCGCAGGAGGGGAGGGAGCCTCCATGGTTGCGGAAGGCAATGAGAGGGATGCGTATTTCACTGACGCAGGGCGTCTTATTATTGAAAAGGAAAAGGCATCTATCGGAATGTTGCAGCGTTCCTTTAAGATAGGGTTCAACCGTGCGGCGAGAGTTATGGATCAGCTGTGCGAGGCCGGCGTAGTAGGAGGAGAAGAGGGGACGAAGCCCCGGAAGATCCTTATGGCCATGGAAGAATTTGAACAGTATGTTTCGGAAAGGGACTAGGAATCGGAAGAGGAGCAGGAGGTTGGGGAAATAATGGAGTGCAGGTATTGCGGATATGAGATACCGGATGGGGAGCTGTACTGCGGGAACTGTGGCAAAGAAGTCTATGCCGTGCCGGATTATAATCCACTTGAGGATATGCTTTCCGCGCAGATCAAAGTCGGCGTGAGCGGAAAAGAGAGTGTAGATACAGATTATCTGTATGATCTTTCTGACGATATAAAAGGCGTGACGCCATCAAGAAGGCGCACTGGACGTATGGAAGATACGGCGCGCAGGCGCGGCAGTGCGGATGCGGGAAGGAATACGGCCCGCCAGAATATGACCGGAAGGAATACGATTGGAAGGAACACGGCCGGAAGGAATACGATTGGAAGGAACACGGCCGGAAGGAATACGGCCGGAAGGAATACGACCGGGAGGATGATGTCTGAGCGGGAGAGGCGCCGACGCCAGGCGGAGCTTCGGCGCGCAGAGCTTAAGAGGAAGCGCAGGAACCTTCTTCTTGTGATGGCGGTCATCGTGTTCGCGATCGCGGCAGGATGTGCCTTTTTGTACCAGAATTCTTATACAGGGATCGTAAACCATGGGTATAAGTCTATTGAGAGGAAGGAGTATAAAGGGGCGGAAGCTGATTTTACCCGTGCGATGGAAAAGGACAGGAGGAAGCCGGATGCTTATGTCGGCCTGTCGAAAGCATACATCGCCCAGGATGACCTTTCCGGGGCGGAAGCCGTCTTTGCCGCGGCTGTCGACAGCCAGCCGGAGAACGCCGGGATCTATGAGGCGTATATCAGCTTCTATATGGATACGAAGCAAGAGATGTCCATACCGGCTCTTTTAGACGACGCGGAGGACAGTGTGAGAGAAGAGCTGGCAGATTATATCGTCCCTGAACCGCAATTCGATTTGGATGATGGGGAAGTCTTTGAGGATGTGCAGCAGATTGAGATCTCTTCTGAGGAAGGGGACATATATTATACGACGGACGGGACGGCTCCGACGACGGCCAGTGTGAAGTACGAGGAGCCGATCCAGCTGAGCGAGGGAGAGAATATCATTAAGGCGATCGCTGTGGACAAAAGAGGGATCCCCAGCATAACAGTAGAGCGGGATTATATTGTGGAGTTCCCGATCGAGAATGCGCCGGCAGTGTCGCCTTCTACGGGGCATTATGACACTGCACAGACGATCGAGGTGAAAGTGCCGGAAGGATATGTGGCGTATTATACGACGAACGGCGTCGATCCGACGACGGCAAGCACGAAATATATAGGGCCTGTCGACATGCCGGAAGGAGAGACGTTGTTCAAGGTAGTCCTTGTAAACGGCGGCGGGCGGCTGTCGGGGATCACTACAAGAAATTACACGCTTGAGTATAGTGAATAGAAGATTCAGGGAGCAGAACAGGCTTTTTATAATGCCTTGCAAATTGCATAAATGGTATTCTTCTTTGTTCCAAGCTACGAGCCTAAGAGCTTCTAAATGTTCTGGCAAAAGGCTATGGCTATGGACGTAACCGCCCTCTATGCGCCGTCCATGGCGCAGATCGGGCTTCCGTCGGCGTCCATGCCGCCGGATTACTGGGTATCGGGCAGAACATTAAGATGCTCTAAGGCTCTTCGCAGTCACAAATCAAAATACCATTTATGCAATTTGTCAGTGCAAATATTGAAAACCTCGTTTTGTCCCCATCTCATAGGTGGTCTTGATCTCAAGGATTTCATAGTAAAACCAAAAGAATAAAAAAGTGAAGAACAGAAAGATTGTATTGTAAAAAATGCAATCTTTTTCTTTTTTTGTATTGCGTTAAATAATTAACATAGTTATAATCATATATAGTTAAATAATTAACAATGAAGATGAAAAGGAGATGTGCGACGATGGCAAGATTTACATTACCAAGGGACATTTATCACGGAAAAGGATGCCTGGAAGAGCTTAAGAACTTAAAAGGCAAGAAAGCGATCCTTGTAGTGGGAGGCGGCTCTATGAAGCGTCAGGGATTTCTTGACAGGGCAGTAGCCTATTTAAAGGAAGCCGGGATGGAAGTGGAGCTGTTCGAGGGCGTTGAGCCGGATCCGTCTGTAGAGACTGTTATGAAAGGCGCGGAGGCGATGCGCGCGTTCGGCCCCGACTGGATCGTGTCTATGGGCGGCGGCTCGCCGATCGACGCTGCGAAGGCGATGTGGGCATTCTATGAGTACCCGGAGACTACATTTGAAGATTTATGCATCCCGTTCAACTTCCCGGAGCTTAGGAAGAAAGCGAAGTTCGCAGCGATCCCTTCCACGTCGGGGACGGCTACGGAAGTTACGGCATTCTCTGTAATCACGGACTATGCGAAAGGGATCAAATATCCGTTGGCTGACTTTAATATTACGCCGGATGTGGCGATCGTCGACTCTGAGCTGGTGGAGGGGCTTCCGGCCGCTCAGGTCGCTTACACAGGCATGGACGCTCTGACGCACGCGATCGAGGCTTATGTGTCTACGCTCCACTGTGCTTACACAGATCCCCTCGCGGTCCAGGCGATCGAGATGGTATTTGACTATCTCCCGGCATCCTTTAAGGGGAATATGGATGCGAGGGCGCAGATGCACGACGCACAGTGCCTGGCAGGGATGGCGTTCTCCAATGCGCTCCTCGGGATCGTCCATTCTATGGCTCACAAGACGGGGGCTGCCTTCTCCACAGGGCACATTACGCACGGCCTTGCAAATGCGATGTATCTTCCGTATGTAATTAAATACAACGCAAAAGATGAGACCGCCGCAAAGCGCTATGCAGAGATCGCACGGAAGACGGGGCTTGCAGGCGCCTCTGAGAAAGCGCTCATCAACAGCCTGTGCGCGAAGATCGATGAGTTCAACGTAATCTTAGGGATCCCTGCGACCCTGAAAGATTTTGGGATAAAAGAGGATGAGTTTAAAGAGAAGATCGCGAAGATCGCTGAGAATGCAGTAGGCGACGCATGTACAGGATCCAACCCAAGAGCTATCGATCCGGCGGCTATGGAGAGGCTGTTCACATGTATCTATTACGGGACAGAAGTGGATTTTTAAGAAGAGATTTCCAGATATGGCCAGGAGAGGCAGATGCTTACAAAAGCAATCTGCCTCTTTGTGAAAAAACAAACGGAATGTTACTTGATATTTTCCGGCAGATACATTATGATAAAAAGAGTACGAAATAGAAATCATTTAGGAGGAAATGGGATGTACAAGATATTAAAGGCAGAAAAGCTGGCTGCCAACATTTATCTTATGGACGTGGAAGCCCCACGTGTGGCCAGGCATTGCGAGCCGGGGCAGTTCGTTATCGTTAAGATGGATGAGAAGGGCGAGAGGATCCCGCTCACGATCTGTGATTTTGACAGAGAAGCGGGGACTGTTACGATCGTATTCCAGCCAGTAGGAGCATCTACGACGAAGATGGCGGATCTACAGGCCGGGGACGCGTTCTGTGATTTTACAGGCCCCCTTGGATGCGCTTCTGAATTCGTGGAAGAAGACATTGAGGCACTGAAGAATAAGAAATTCCTGTTCGTAGCCGGAGGCGTAGGAGCAGCCCCTGTATATCCGCAAGTGAAATGGATGAAAGAGCACGGCATCGACGTGGACGTTATCGTCGGAGCGAAGACGAAGGATATGCTCATCCTGGAGAAAGAGATGGAGGCTGTCGCCGGCAATTATTATCCTTGTACGGACGACGGATCTTACGGCCATGCGGGAATGGTCACTACCAAGATCGAGAAGCTGGTAGAAGAAGGGAATAAATACGACGTATGCGTCGCTATCGGTCCGATGATCATGATGAAATTCACATGCCTGACGACGAAGAAATACGACATTCCTACGATCGTCAGCATGAATCCTATTATGGTCGACGGGACAGGGATGTGCGGTGCATGCCGTATCATCGTAGACGGTGAAGTGAAGTTCGCATGTGTGGACGGCCCTGAGTTCGACGGACATCTGGTGGACTTCGACAACGCGATGCAGAGACAGCAGATGTACAAGTCAGAGGAAGGCCGCGCTATGCTGAAATTAGAAGAGGGCGACACCCATCACGGTGGATGCGGCAATTGCGGAGGTGAAAGCTAATGGCGGACGTATTGACAAGAGTTCCTGTGAGAGAGCAGGATGCAAAAGAGAGGGCGGCAAACTTCGAGGAAGTGTGCTACGGATATAATAAAGAAGAGGCGATGGAAGAGGCCGCGCGCTGTATTAACTGTAAAAATGCAAAATGTATCACCGGCTGTCCGGTAGCGATCAATATCCCGGGATTCATCTCACAAGTAAAAGAGGGGAATATCGAGGAGGCTTACAAAGTCATCGGCGAGTCTTCCGCCCTGCCGGCTATATGCGGGCGCGTGTGCCCCCAGGAGTCACAGTGCGAGTGCAAGTGCATCCGGGGCATCAAAGGCGATCCGGTCTCCATCGGGAAGCTGGAGCGGTTTGTCGCAGACTACGCGCTGGAGAATGACATTAAGCCTGCCAAGGCAGAGAAGATGAACGGGCACAAGGTGGCCGTCATCGGATCGGGCCCGTCCGGCCTCACATGCGCCGGAGATCTGGCGAAGCTGGGGTATGAAGTGACTGTATTCGAAGCGCTCCATGAGCTGGGCGGCGTGCTCGTGTACGGTATTCCGGAATTCCGTCTCCCGAAAGAGAAAGTCGTAAAGAAGGAGATTGAGAAGGTAAAAGAGCTTGGCGTTAAGTTTGAGACGAATGTCGTCATTGGAAAGTCTACCACCATCGATCAGCTGATGGAGGAAGAGAGCTTCGAGGCTGTATTCATCGGTTCCGGCGCGGGGCTTCCGATGTTCATGGGGATCCCGGGCGAGACGGCCAACGGCGTGTTCTCTGCCAACGAGTACCTGACAAGGAGCAACCTGATGAAAGCCTTTGACGACTCCTATGATACGCCGATTGCGGCAGGCAAGAAAGTCGCTGTAGTAGGCGGGGGCAACGTAGCTATGGACGCTGCGAGGACGGCGCTCCGTCTTGGCGCAGAGGTACATATCGTGTACCGCCGAAGCGAGGCAGAGCTTCCGGCACGAGTGGAGGAAGTACATCACGCCAAAGAAGAGGGCGTCATCTTCGACCTTCTCACGAACCCGAAGGAGATCCTTGTAGATGAGAACGGCTGGGTGAAAGGGATGAAAGTAGTGAAGATGGAGCTGGGCGAGCCGGATGCGTCCGGAAGAAGGCGCCCGGTGGAGATCGAAGGCTCCGAGTACGAGATCGAGCTGGACACGGTCATCATGTCTCTCGGGACATCTCCGAACCCGCTCATCGCGTCGACGACGAAAGGGCTTGAGACGAACAGAAGAAAATGCATTGTGGCGGAGGAAGAGAACGGACAAACCTCAAAAGCCGCGGTATTCGCGGGAGGGGACGCCGTTACAGGAGCCGCTACCGTTATCCTTGCCATGGGCGCAGGGAAAGCGGGGGCGAAAGGAATCCACGAAATGTTGAGTAAATAAGATTTGGGACGGGGTAAAATGGATTTTACCCCGTCCCCATTTTGAAGACAGGAGTTTTTCGCATGAATATGACAATTTTCTTGGGTCTTCTGATCCCATTTATCGGAACTTCGGCCGGGGCGGCGTGCGTTTTTTTCGTGAAAAATGAATTGAACGCGCTTGTGCAGAAATCTTTGCTTGGATTTGCAGGAGGGGTTATGGTGGCCGCATCTGTGTGGTCGCTTTTGATCCCTGCAATGGATATGTCGGCTCATATGGGAAGGTTTGCTTTTGTGCCGGCCGCCGTCGGCTTCCTGCTTGGGATCGGCTTCCTGCTCTTCCTTGACCGCGCTATCCCGCATATGCACATCGGAGTAGCCGGGGCGGAAGGGCCGAGATCTACTTTGAAGAAATCTACGATGCTGATCATGGCAGTCACGATCCATAATATACCGGAGGGGATATCAAGCGGCGCGGTGTTCGCAGGGATCGTGACCGGCAATGCAGATGTGACGCTGGCAGGAGCGTTCGCGCTGTCGATCGGAATCGCGATCCAGAATATCCCAGAAGGCTTTATTGTCTCCCTCCCAGTACGCTCAGAGAGAGGGAGGGGGAAGGCGTGCTTCTTAGGCGTGATGTCCGGGATCGTAGAGCCGATCGCCGGGGCGGCCACGGTGTTCCTTGCCGCATATATTACCCCAGCTCTTCCCTATCTTCTTGCTTTCGCAGCGGGAGCAATGATCTATGTAGTAGTGGAAGAGCTTGTGCCGGAATCTGCAGAGGGAGAGCACAGCAATATCGGGACGATCGGCTTTGCCGTGGGATTCGTCCTGATGATGATCCTCGATGTGGCTCTGGGGTAGAGGGACAAGAAGGAGCGTCTTAAGATGAAGGTTACAGTGATCGCAGTAGGGAAGATCAAAGAGAAGTATTTGAAAGACGCTATAGCAGAATATAGCAAGCGTCTTGGAAAATACTGTAAATTGGAGATTATTGAAACGGTGGATGAGAAGACGCCGGACAATGCGAGCGAGGCGGAAGAAGAGCTGGTCCGTACAAAAGAAGCCCAGAGGATCTTAAAGCATATCCGGCCGGACGCGTACGTCGTTACGCTGGAGATCGAAGGAGAGCAGATGGCGTCGGAGCAATTCGCAGAAAAGATAAGAAGGCTTGGCGTGCAGGGCATAAGCCATGTCGTCTTCGTCATCGGAGGATCCATCGGGCTTGGGAGAGAGGTGAGGGCCAGATCCGACCTGGCCCTTAGCTTCTCGAAGATGACATTCCCGCATCAGCTGATGCGAGCCATACTGCTGGAGCAGGTGTACCGGGGGTTCCGCATTATAAACGGCGAGCCGTACCATAAGTAAGGATATCCTTGTACACTGAAAGTATTGTAAAAAAATGACGAAAAAAGTAAGATTCCTGTAAACGGGAATGGGGTATGATATCCTATAATTTAATAATGATATTAAAAAAGACATTGACAGCGAGGTTTTCAATGTCTTTTTTACCCTCATCGTACAAGGGGGCACACGGCGAACAGGAGGAAAAGCATAATGAAAAGGTTATGGGAGAGCGGCCGTCTTTTCATATCTGTGCTGTCTGCAATGCTTATTTTTTCGATAAGCCTTGCCGGGTGCGGCAAATCTGCAAACGGCTCCGGGACATTGAAGGTCGGCGTTCGAAGCGACATTATTAATTTGGGGTATCTGAATGAAGATACGGGCAGATATTATGGGCTGGAGATCGATATTGCCGGCGAGATGGCAAAGAGAATGGGATATAGCGATGTGGAATTTATAGAGGTCACGCCAGATAACAGAAAACAGACGCTGCTTGACGGGAAAGCGGACTGTCTTGTGGCAGCTTATACGATCTCTGATACAAGGCTTGAGAACTTCGATTTCTCACCGGCCTATTATACTGATACAATGAGGGTCATGGTCGAAAGATCTACGATGTTTACGACCCTCGCACATTTAAAAGATAAAAATATAGGCGTGCTTTCAGGGTCGAGCGCAGGGCCCCTGCTTGTACAGAAGATGACGGAGCTGGGGATGATAGACGGGCAGGTCATTTCAGAAAACGACAGAGAGATACTTTTTGACAATGTAAAAATAACAAGAGCGCCGTCCTATGAGCAGCTTAGCGTCATGCTTGAGGAGGGGGCGATCGATGCGGCATGTCTTGACGGCTCTATTGCAAGTACATACATGGATGAGAGCCGCACGTTCCTTGATACGGCGATCTCTGAGCAGGAATACGGCGTTGCGTCGCAGAAAGGCTCCGAGCTTAGCAAAGAGATCGCGGGAACGATCCAGGAAATGCTGGACGATGGTACGATCAAAGAGCTGATTGATAAATGGGATTAGAGAGAGGTACAGTTTTGAGAACAGGACTTAAAAGAAGGGCTATCTTAATGTTCGCGGTCGAGCTTATATTCCTTGCTTTGCTTGGCGGGCTTCTTATCACGATGCAGACAAGCCTTTCGGTGGATGACCAAAAAGGCAATACGAAGATCAAGCTGGAGCAGGTGGGAGAGATCGTCGAGCAGGGGGAGAGGTCAAAAGAGCAGACGACCGCATCCTTTGATAAAGTGTATAAAGGAAAAGCAGACAGCCTTTCCTTTATGTTCAGGAACGATGTATTATCAGGCTATACCGCCGCAAATATGCAGGAGGCGAAAAGGCTTTTAGAAGTAGACAATGTAGCCGTAGTAGATAAAGAAGGGAACATTGTCGCAAAAGCGGAAGATACAAGAGCAGACTTTACATTAAGCCGCTATAACCAGCTCCGCGAGTCGATCCGCACTGGAAATGCTTCGGACGGATTTGACGTGTCTATTGACGGCGAGACATCCCGCTATTACGCAAGCGCCATCGACGACAGTACAATGGCCGTGCTGGAGCAGAATACAGAAGAGCTGGAACATCTTCTTGACAGGACGTCTACATGGAAGAGCATGCTCTCTCATGTGACGGTCGGCTTAGACGGCTATGCATTTGTGATCTCTGCAAAGGACTATACATTCCTCTACTATCCAGAAGAAGAGCTTGTTGGAACGGACGCCCTTTCAGCGGGGATCCCGGCGGAAGAGCTGGAAGATGGGAATTATGGGTGGCTGGACGTAGACGGCAGAAGATTATACTGCGGTGTGAAAATGGCCGGGGACGCCTACGTGGTCTGCGCGGTATCGGAAGAGGAGATCACTGCGTCAAGAAATTCGACGGTAGCGATCATCCTGTTTGTAGTATTTACGGTGTTTACTCTTGTAATCACATATGGGCTTCTTTTAAGGCAGAAAGAGGACGAAGAAGATGACAAGCCTGTATTTGGGAAATTCCGTTATAGCAGATCTATCGGGAGCAAGATCGGGGCAGTGTCTGTCCTGGGGCTTGTCTGTATCCTTCTCGTATCTTTCTATATGCAGACGCTATTCTCCCTTTCCCGCCAGTCTATGAGCAACAGCCAGCGGGTACAGGAGATAGAGAAAGAGATTAAGAAGCTGCAGGATGAAAAGGAGGAGATGACGGAGCTTTATGATGCCCGCTATTTAAATAAAGCAAGGATCGCTGCTTATATTACAGAGAAAAAGCCGGAGCTCTCAGACAAGGAGAAGCTTGTAGAGCTTGCCGGCATACTGGATGTGGATTCGATCAATGTATTTGATGAGAATGGGGAGCAGATAGCGACAAGCACGCCGTTTATCAAGTTTTCATTAAGCCAGGATCTGGAAAGCCAGTCTTATGAATTTAACAAGCTGCTCCTTGGTATGGAATATCTGATCCAGGAGGCACAGCCGGACGATGTCTCTGGAAAATACTATCAGTACATTGGCGTGGCAAGGTACGATGCACAAGGATATGCGAACGGGCTCACACAGATCGGCGTAACGCCAGAGAAGCTGGAAGATCTTCTCGCCGATATGAAGATCGAGACGATCCTGTCCGGCTTCAAAGTAGGGAAAGGCGGGATCGTGTTCGCGATAGACAAAGAGGGGCATAAATTCGTATATCATCCGAATGAAAGATTCATCGGAAGAAATGCAAAAAGAGCAGGGATTACGGAAATCCAGCTTGTGGATGATCATGTAGGTTACATGACGATCGGGAATGACAAATACTATGCATCTTCTATAGAGACAAGTGATTACTACATATACTCGGCTGTCCCGGAAAGAGCGATCAAAGGGAGCAGGGCTCCAATCACAGCTGCGACAGGAATTGCAAGCTTTGCAGAGCTTTTAGCTATATTCCTCCTTCTTACGGTTACGTATAAGACAGAGAAGAGCAAGGCTTGGGAAGAAGGGGAGATCGGCGCGGCCAGCTTTGATATCTCTATGCCGGACGGCAGGAAGAAAAAGACGCAGTCTGCCGCAAGCCGCTGGAGCAACGAGGTGATCCACTGGAGCGATAAGACGGCAGAACAGCAGCTGTTCGTCATGCTGAAGGGATTCCTTGCATTACTTGCTATAGCGCTCTGCGTGGCAGTAGCTATGAAAGATACGCTCTTTGCCTACAATTCCAGCTTCCTCTATATCCTCAGTGGGAAATGGACAAGAGGAGTTAATATATTTGCATTTACAGGCTCTGTCCTGATCATCTGTATCGCAAGCGTAATTACGATGATCGTACAGAAGACGCTGACCGTATTGTCACGTACATTCGGTGCAAAGGGAGAGACGATCTGCCGTATGCTGCACAGTTTTGTAAAATACTTTTCCTGCATCATAGTCCTATACTACTGCCTGTCTTTATTCGGAGTCGATACGAAGACGCTGCTTGCATCCGCGGGCATCTTAACATTGGTCGTAGGGCTTGGAGCACAGACGCTTGTCTCGGATATCCTTGCAGGGCTCTTTATCATCTTTGAAGGGGAGTTCCAGGTGGGAGATATCGTTACGATCGGCGATTACCGCGGTACGGTCATTGAGATCGGGATCCGTACGACAAAGATCCGGGACGGGAGCAAGAACGTAAAAATCATCAGTAACAGCGAGGTGTGCGGCGTTGTCAATATGACAAGAGATTACTCTTACTCATGGGCCGATATAGGCATCGAATATGGAGAGTCTCTGGAGCGTGTGGAAGCTGTTCTGGAGAAAGAGTTCCCAAATATTAAGAAGCATCTCCCGAATATTATTGACGGGCCGTTCTATAAAGGCGTCGTCTCTCTCGGAGACAACAGCGTAAATATCCGTATTATGGTCCTCTGTGATGAGAGCGACAGAATACAGATGGAGCGTGACTTAAACCGTGAGATAAAGCTGATCTTTGATAAACATGATATCAATATCCCGTTCCCGCAGATCGTGCTCAATCAGCCGATAGAGTTCAAACAGGCCACCGAATGGGAGAAGTACAGGGCGGAAGAATTCAGAAAGACGCAGAATGCGCTGGCGGGGAATCTGATCGAAGACGATGAGGAAGAGCTGCGCTGAGGGTATGGACAGCAGTACTATAAATAAATCGTCTTGATCTGTAGATAATAACTATAAATGAAAGGCTATATTGAAAAAAGCAATTAGACATCTTCACTGTTCTGTGATATATTGATGAAGTTCATGTTATTTATTTATTACATTTAGGGAGGAAGAATGAGATGCAGAAAGCAAAACGTTTACTTGCAGTGCTTTTAGTCCTTGTTATGGCCTGTGCTCTTGCAGCATGCGGCAAAGAGGAAGAGCCAAAGAAAGAGCAGGGAGCACAGGAAGGGACGACACAGGAGAATGAGGCGCCAAAGCTGGAAGGCACGCTGAAAGTCATCGCTACAAGCGAGAACTATGGGCCATTATTTGAGAAATTCACAGAGGAAGTCGGCCCGGAAGTGGAATTTATCTCCATGTCATCCGGGGAAGTGCTTTCTAAATTAAAAGCAGAAGGCGGCACGCCTGCGGCGGATCTCTGGTTTGGAGGCGGCATCGACGCGTTCATGGATGCGAAGGACAATAATCTGTTAGAAAAGGTTGACTTCGACGCAGCAAAAGATCTGGCCGAAGAGTACAAAGACAGCGAGAATTACTGGTTCTCAAAAGGCGTTACAGTCGTCGGATTTATCGTAAACAATGAGATACTGGCTGAAAAAGGGCTGGAGGCTCCTAAGTCATGGGACGACCTGACAAAGGAAGAGTACCGCGGAGAGATCTTAATGTCCAATCCGGCCATTTCAGGAACAAATTATGCCGTAGTGAACGCCCTCCTTCAGACGAAGGGCGACGACGGCTGGGATTATTTTAGCAAATTAAATGAGAACATCACGTATTACGCTAAGAGAGGAGCCGACCCAAGCACAAAAGTAGGCGCGGGCGAGGCCGGGATCGGTATTACGTATATTGACGGGACGCTCGACGAGCTTAAAGAGACGTCCGACGTAAGCATCATCTATCCGACCGATGGGATGCCATATGTCCCAGAAGGCGTGGCGGCGTTCGCCAACGGTGAGAATACAGAGGCGGCAAAAGCGTTTATTGAATGGTTCTACTCGGATGACGAGAATATGAAGCAGCTGGCCGAGATCGACCAGAAGAACACGTGTCTTCTTGTAAAACCGGATATTGAAGGGCTGGAGCTGGATTTTGACCAGAGCAAGCTGATGGAAGAGGATCTTACTCTCTTTGGAAAAGAGAGGACGGACATCTTAGAGCAGTGGAATGCTTTAATAGGAGATAAAGGTGAAGAATAAGACAGCAGGGGCATCACACAGTGGTGCCCGTTTCTATATATTAGACAAGCTGATCCTGGCGGCCCTGCTTGCGATCGTATTTTTATTCGTCCTTTATCCGCTTCTTTGTATTGTAAAGCAGAGCGTGACGGGGGACGAAGGGTTCAGCCTCGCAGTGTACGAGAGCATATTTGGGGAGAATCTGGATCTGTTAAAGAACAGCGTATTTGTAGCGCTCCTTTCGGCGGCATTGTCTACGGCGCTGGCGGTAGCGGTAGCATTTAGCGTAAGGTTTACGTCAAAAAAGATAGGCAGGCTTTTGATGGGCATCCTTCTTGTCAGCATGGTGTCGCCCCCGTTCATTTCATCCCTTGCGTATATCCAGCTTTTTGGAAGGAATGGTATGATATCGAAAGGGCTTCTTGGGCTGTCCTTAAACCCTTATGGGTGGCAGGGGGTCGTGATCATGCAGAGCCTGTTCTTTACATCGCTGAACGCCCTGCTTTTGATCGGGATGCTCGAGAGGATCGATCTTTCGCTCCTGCAGGCGTCGGCAGACCTGGGAGCGACGAGGGGAAGGACTTTATATAAAGTTGTGATCCCGCTTATAAGCCCGTCCCTCCTCATCTGTTTTCTTCTGTCCTTTATCCGTTCTATGGCGGACTTTGGGACGCCCATCGTGATCGGAGGGAGGTTTGAGACGGTCGCCACGGAGATCTATATGCAGATCATCGGCTACTCGGACCTGCACAGGAGCTCGGCGCTTAACGTGCTGCTTCTGATCCCGGCGCTTTTTGGCTTTGTGCTGTACCGTTATCTGATGAAGAAAAATGATAAGATCTTTGCCGGAAATAATAATAAGGCGTCAGGTACGGAAGAGGACTTCCGCATAAAGGGGCCGAGCGCGGCGCTCGTATACTTATCCGCCGCCGTTTTCTTCGTGAAGATGCTTTTGGTGTATGGATCTATCTTTCTGAACAGCTTCAGCAAAAATGTGCGCGGGGATCGCAGATTTACATTCGAGTATATGGAGGCGCTTTTTGAGCGGAATATGGACACTTTTATCCGAAGCGTCGTGTATGCGCTTATTGTCGCGCTTGTGGGGACGTTTATCGGGATCCTTCTTTCTTACTATGTGGAGAGGCGGAAGATCCGGTTCGGGAATTTTGTGGACTTTGTCGTGACAATGCCGTACATGCTCCCCGGCAGCTGCTTTGGCATCGGATATATACTGGCGTTCAACCACGGCCCTCTTAAGATTACGGGGACGGCTCTTATCGTTATCGCGAATATGATCTTCAAGCAGCTGTCCATTACGACGAAGGCGGTCACTGCGTCTCTGGCGCAGATCAGCCTGAACATCGACGATGCGGCGAGGGATCTGGGCGCTAACAAGCTTCAGGTGTTCAAAGATATCCTGCTCCCGAACTTAAAGCCGGCATTTGCGACAGGGTTCGTAAATAATTTTACGAGCGCGATGATTACGGCGGGCTCGGTCATCTTCCTTATTACGCCGGGACAGAAGATCGCAGTGTTTACATTGTTTGATAGCATCAATACGGGAAAATATGGGGAAGCCTCTATGATCTCGACATTCATAATACTGATCACAGTCATGATCAACGTCATTTTTTATATTGGATTTTCAGAAGGAAGAGGAAGGAGGAGCCATGTATCTGGAATTAAAAAATCTAAGTAAGAGATTTGGAGAAAAAGAAGTCGTAAAGAATCTCTCTCTTTCTCTTGGGAAAGGAGAGCTGCTCTGTCTGCTTGGCTCGTCGGGCTGCGGGAAGACGACGACTCTTAAGATGATCGGCGGCTTTCTGAAGCCTGACGCGGGGGAGATACGAGTGGATGGGGAGGATATTACGCGGCTGGAGCCGGAGGAGCGCCCTGTATCTACGGTATTCCAGTCTTACGCCTTGTTCCCTCATCTTACGGTGCTTGACAATGTGGCTTACGGGCTTAAGTTCCAGAAGATGAAGCGGGGAGAGATCCGGGATATGGCGATGGAGTATCTGGATACGGTGGGCCTTGCAGAGTATGCAGGCTACAAGATCCATGAGATATCCGGCGGACAGCAGCAGAGGGTCGCCCTCGTGCGCTCTCTTATCACGAGGCCGAAGGTGCTCCTTCTTGACGAGCCATTGAGCAACCTTGATGCAAAGCTCCGCGTCAAGATGCGCCAGGAGATCCGGCAGATACAAAAAGAATTTGGCATTACGATGGTGTTCGTGACCCATGATCAGGAAGAGGCAATGGTGCTGGGGGATTCCATCGCCATTATGGATCAGGGTGATCTTGTCCAGATCGGCGCCCCAGAGGAGGTATATATACGCCCCGCAAATGAGTTCGCGGGAAATTTCCTTGGCATATCGAACCGCTTCAAAGACGATAATGGGAAGGATATATATTGCAGGCCGGAGGATCTTGTATTTACGTCCGACGGCGAGATCCATGGCGAGATCTTGCGAGGGGAGTTCTTAGGCTTCTATCGACAGTATTATATACGCACGACGGACGGCAGTGAGATCATCCTTCGCGCCGGGAGAGATGTGTTAAGGCAGAAGGGCGAGAAAGTCGCATTGGCGGTAAAATAAAAAACGCCGCAGAAGCGTTAAGGATAAATGCTTCTGCGGCATCTTTTTATATATGGCCGCTTTTACTTATCTGCCGCAAAGATAAACTGCATGAACCGGATGAGCGTATAGATCATGAACAGTGTTGCGACAATGGTCTCAAACAGTACGACATACTTAAGGGACGGCATTGGATGCTGCATGTTCGCAAGGCATGCCATCGTCTGTTTTGCCGCGATCGCGCTGATTACAAATGGGAAGGTGAAAGCAGCGTAGCTTGGGTAGAATTTCAGCTTCAGATACCCAAGCGCTTTTATAAGCGCGAACACATAGAGGACCGTTGCAAGGGCAAAGATCGCCAGCAGGAACTCTCTCGATTTCGGTGTTACAGACTGGACATAGCCTGCCACGCACAGGCTGGTCGGCGCCGTATAGATGCAGATGATCGGCCTGGCGGGCTCCGGGATCTCCGGGAATCTCACATAGCGTATCGTTACAAGAACGAGCAATACGAGCAGCACGGAAAAACCGAACCAGAAAGCGGCGGTCCCAACGCGAAGCTGCTCAAATACAGGAGCCGTGACAGAGGAGACGACAATCCCTACATACAGCACAAAATAGCTTGCAAATACCTTTTGGAACTGGAACTTCACAATAAACTGCATTGTAAAATAAATAATGAGCACGATGTGCAGCCCGATCGCGAAGAACCATATATACATCGCGGCCGGCCCAATGAACGGTTTTGCATAAGTGGAAAGCAGCATCAGCCCCATCGGGAATGTAGCGGCAACGCTTGCCGTGATCGGATTCTTAAGATCTTCCCCCACCATTCCCGGGAACAGGATCAGCTTCAGAAGGACAAGTACCAATAAGAATGCAGATACGGCTCCGCATACATAGCGGATGCCTTCCCCATAGCTCTGCAGCAGATTGCCGAGGGCGGCGAATCCAAGCATAACGCCGCAGAGAGGCACTGGGACTTTTTGTATTATTTTTTTCATGTCGATAACTTCCTTTATTTTTTATTGTGTTTAGATTTCCGCAAGGGCGCGTCTTGGAGCCGGCTCGTCGATCTCATCCAGGTTCTTGATGCCGAGCTCGCGGCAAAGGATCTGTACGACCTTCCATGTACAGAGCCCTGTAAAGAAGATGCACTGTTCTTTATGCTCTCCGCGCCCTTTATCAAATTCTTTTGTAAGCACGCGACAGCAGATCGCATTCTTTTCATTTGCCTGCTTGAACCAGTCGTGAAGCTCTTTTGTAAGCTCCATACACTTCACGCTCTTCGGGTTCGTAGGCCCGTCCTGCTCCGTGCGCCCAAAGAACATCCCAAGGGCTAATATGCCCCCGTTAAACGCTCCGCATACACATCCTGACTTGCCTGCGCCGACCGCCATGCCGGACGCCATTGCAATGACTTCCTCAGGGGCGTCAAGCTTCAGCTCGTCGCGGAGAGCGCTTATAAGCGCCTCACAGCAGTAATACCCATTCTTGAACTTGTGCTCAGCTACTTGCTGCACGGCTCTTGGACTGATTTCTGTTACTCCGATGTTCATAGATTCTTCCTCCTAAAAGTATGATTATGCCGTTATTATAGCACGGCTAAAAAGCAGTCTGTTATCGTTTGTTCATATATGTTTATAGGCATATTGAATAGAAGACGGGCGATTGAGGAAGGATCATGGAAGAATCTGATTGTCGCATGCGGCTGATTGCGTTATAATTGAAGAAATAAATATAATAAATATAATGGAGGTTCTATCATGGTACATCATATCGTTATGTGGAAATTCAAAGAGGAGATTGAGGAGAGCGAGAAAGCGGGGCTCAAAAAAGCGATGGCAGAGCAGCTTAACAGCCTTGTGGGAAAAGTCCCCGGGCTTCTGACCGTACAATTTGTCGAAGAGCCGATGTCTTCCAGCACCCATGACGTCGCCCTGGTGACAACACTGGAAAAAGCATCGGACATTGCGGCTTACGCTGTGCATCCGGAGCATGTGAGAGTGGCGGATGATTATGTGCGCCCGTACGTGACGGAGCGGGCATGCCTGGACTATGAATAATACAGAAGAGGATAAGCCGTGCGGAGCATCCGTCCGGCTTATTTTTCTGCTGATCTTGCCGATACTTAAGGTAGACAGTATTGTAACAAGATAAGGGGGAGGCGAGGGAAGAGTGGCAGAGGGACGGCTGGATGTTGGGCGGCTGGATGCAGCAAGGACGGACACAGGGACAATAGACGCGGGGAGGATAGGCGCCGGGAATATAGAGAAGACAGAGCGTCTTAAGGCCGGGAATCTGCTGATACAGGGGCTTTCTAAGAGAGTGGAAGAGCAGAAGCAGATCTTGGAAAAGGAAGTCAGGGAGAAAGAGGAGGAAAAGGAAGAGGTACGACAGGAGAGCATCGCAAAAGGGGCGTCCAGAGACGTCTCCCGTCTCTCGGAACAGGGGAGATGGATTGGCATATGCAAAGACTGGGTCCTGGAGATGGAGTCTGAGCTGTGGGAAGCGTTCTTAAACTGGTTCCCTTTAGATGGGAAAAGCCTTTCGGATCAGCTGGAGGAGCTGTCCACGCTCTATCTGAAGCTGTTAGAGAGCATCCTTACACATACGGAGGAAGGGCCGCAGCAGCAGGAGCAGCTAAGGAGGCTTGCGTCAGTCCTCTCGGAGAAGCTCAATCTCCTTATTGGACGCTCTGTAAAAGATCTGCTGGAATTTGCGGAAGAGTTCGGGGATAAGGAGGCCGTCAGGAATATCCGGGGAAGCCTGTACCGGAACGTTACAAAGGAATCGATCCCGGGAAGAGAGGCAAAAACGTTTTTTGAGAAAGGGACGATACCGGAGCGGAGCGAGGGGACCGTCCTGTACGCCCGTTCTGGGAAAGGAGAAGTACAGGTAGATAAGAGCTACCGTACTTACGTAAGCGAGAACAGAGCGGCGTTCGCCATGTCTCCTGCCGAAAGGGAGACGGCGGGGGTCATGGAGGCTTCCCAGGGAAAGAGAGGGGAGCTGTATACAGGAAGGCAATTAGAGACGGCGGACCGGTTCGCCGGATATATCCGTGGAAGCGGGAACCTTCTGGATCCCGGGCGGCGGGCGGAAACAGTAATGGCCCGGCCGGGATCCCAGAGAGAAGAGGGGATAAAAGGAGTGCTCGCCGCCGCTATGGATATAAAAGCGGAAGTCTTTTATGATTCTGTGAAGGCATCTTCTACGAACATATCTTCCAGAGCCGGTGAAAGGCGGACGGGAGGCATTTTCGCGGAAGTGAGGGATATGGTCGGCCGCATGGTGGACCGGTATATTGTGGAGGCGGAGCAAAGAGAGAGAGCCGTTCTCAGGCAGGAGGCAGGTGACGCCGCAGGAGGCCGGAATCCTGGAAGAAGCGTCCGCGATGTGTATTATTATATCATGAATATTTACAGAAAGACGGGAGAGCCAGAGGAAGCCCTTGCAGCGGGGATCAAGTATGCCATGCAGCAGGAGGGGTGGATCGCAGGAGCCCGCTTTCTAAACAGAGACTGGGAGCAGTTCCTGCGCGTCATCGGACAGCAGAAGGGGGCGGATCTGACACGTTATATGGAGAAATACAGCCCGTGGGGGATCCTAAAAGGAGGAGAGGAGCAGCAGCTCCTCGGAAAGAAAGGGATCAGCAGGGCTCTCATGCTGGGCCTTGCAGGAGTGATCGCAGGTATTTTGCTGCTTATCCTGCTCTGAGAGCCTATCATGTTGATCGGAGAGGAGCCGGCGCTTTGTCAGAAATGGAAGAAATTTGTGGCAAGATAGATTCCCTATATGGATTTTTACTGGCAGATGTGTTATAATTAAAAATAATATGTATACATTTAATGTGTACATATGGCTGAAATTACGAACAATAAGATGGAGGATGATGATTGAAATGAACAACCTGATCAAGAACATGAAGATTAGAAAAAAACTGATTCTTATGACGAGCATGTCCATACTGGGGATGCTGATTATCGCAGTTTTGTCTTTTGTGCTGATGGGACGGATGAATGATACGACCCGCGTTATTACAAGTACGTGGCTGGCCGGCGTTAACGGATCCCGCCAGTCTGACGCGGAAGTGTCGGATTTCCGCCTGAATCAGAGGACATATGTGACGGCTGAGAGTCAGACCGATCGGGCGAACAGCTTAAGCGAGATGGAGCGGCTGAGCAATGAGATCGAGTCTACGATCGATACATATATGGCTGCCGTCGACCCGGAGGATACGGACGGGCTGGCTATTTATGAAGAGGTAAAAGCGAGCTGGAATTCGTATCTTACGCTTCACGAACAGTTCATGCAGAGGGCTGACAGAGGCGACTTTGACGGAGCGGTCAAGTTTTTGGATAATGAGGGGCTGAAAGGATATACGGCTGTGAAAGAGGCGCTTTCGAAGCTGATCGTCTACAACGGCGAGGGAGCCCGCGTCGCCACGGAGGGGAGCTTCGTGCTCTACCGCACGTCGACGGCTATCCAGGTCGGGATTATGGTAATCTTCCTTCTGCTCAGCGTCCTGGTCGAAGTGAGGGTCATCCGTGGGATCAGGATCCCGGTGGAGCAGATAGAAGAGGCTGCAGTCAAGATGGCGCAGGGAGACTTAAGCGCGCAGCTGGATTATACGTCGAAGGATGAGTTTGGCGTGCTGTCTGATCAAGTGCGGAAAATGGTACATAAGCTGAAATCTATCATCGCAGATGAGAATGCTTTCTTAAAGAAGCTCGCTGACGGGGACTATCGGGTGGAGTCTCTTTGCCCCGAAGAGTATGTAGGAGAATTTTATCCGGTGCTTGTCTCTTTTAATACGATCGCCGATCAGCTGAACGACACGTTCTACCAGATCTCTACATCGGCCGACCAGGTGTCGAGCGGGGCCGAGCAGGTGTCCAACGGCGCGCAGACGCTTGCACAGGGAGCGACGGAGCAGGCAAGCTCTGTGGAGGAGCTCTCTGCATCGATCAACGATGTGTCAGGGCAGGTGACGCAGAACGCCGAGGCAGCGAAGCTGGCTAGTGATAAGGCGGGCGACGTTGGGACAGAGATGGAAGCGAGCAACCAGAAGATGCAGGAGATGATCCAGGCGATGTCTGAGATCAGCCAGAGCTCCAGCGAGATTGGGAAGATTATTAAGACTATTGAAGATATAGCGTTCCAGACGAATATATTAGCGCTGAACGCGGCCGTTGAGGCGGCTCGTGCAGGGACAGCCGGGAAAGGGTTCGCCGTAGTCGCGGATGAAGTGCGTAACCTGGCGAGCAAATCTGCGGAAGCATCCAAGAATACATCTACTCTTATTGAACGTTCTATAAAGGCGGTGGAGAACGGTACTTACATTGCTGATGAGACAGCGCAGGCGCTCCTTAAGACGGTAGAGGGAGCAGAGGAAGTGACCAGGATCATCAACCGGATCGCAGAGGCCAGCGACCGTCAGGCCAACGCGATCGGCCAGATTACGGTGGGGATCGACCAGATCTCCAGCGTGGTACAGTCCAACTCTGCCACAAGCGAGGAGTCTGCGGCGGCCAGCCAGGAGCTTTCCTCACAGGCACAGGTGCTAAAGAACCTTGTCAGCGCCGTACATCTGCGTGACAGCGTGCAGGGCGGTATTGGGAGCGCGCCGTTCCCGGCAGCGAACAGTGGGATCTCTTCCCCGTCTATGGACAGCAGCCCTTACGATGAACCGTTGACTTTCGATTCCAGTAAATATTAGGAACCGGTCTTGTTATGTAGATCATGATTTTACTCCGCCCACGTAAATGCATAGCATTTACGTGGGCGCCTTTATTCCCGTGAGCAATGAGCCAAGCAGCCGCGCTTGCGCGGATATTTGGCGAATGCCGCGAGGGTCAGATACTCCGCAGGCTTGTCGTACAGATGCTATACGTCCAGCTCTTCCTCGCATTCGCAGTGCTCGCATATGTCGTAGGCGGAGGCGGTAAGACAGTCTACATAAGTGTCCCCTACAGTCGTAGTCGCCCCAAATTCAACGGGAATCTCCACGCAGATAGTCTGGCTTATAGTAAAAGAGCATCGGCCGTTCTTTTTCCCTGTGCAGGAGGGATCTTCAGCTGTCACGATCGGATGGCCGCAGCACTTGATTTTTGTCGTTCCTGTATGGGCAAAAGGAATTATCGTCACCGGGACGGACACTCGCACTTTCTGGTATCCGACGGCAGGGCAGGCCTTATCCATATCCTCATTAAAATCAACGTCGTCGAGCTCTTCATGAAAATTTACAGTGTCTGGCATTTCTTGTGCCTTCTTTCTTTTTCTTGTTCCATATATCATATGTAAAATGCTGCTCCTGCGTGCTATAATGAAAGAAAATATATGCTGGAGAAGGGAAGGGAGATATGTCGAAAAGTATAAAGAATATTATTTTTGATATGGGAAATGTGCTGCTTGATTATGATCCGGAAGTATGCCTGGACTATTTTCTTGAGAAAGAAGCCGATCGGGCGATCATAAGGAGGGAGCTCTTTGAAGGGCCGGAGTGGGAGCAGGGAGATCTGGGGCGCCTTACGGATCTGGAACGCTTCTATAAAGTGCGGGAGAGAGTGCCGGAGAGGCTTCACGGCGCGCTTAAGAGCTGTGCGGTCGATTGGACGATGTGTATGCGGCCTGTTCAGGGGATGAAGGAATTCTGCGACAGGCAAAAGGAGGAGGGCCGCCGTCTGTATGTACTATCCAATGCCAGTAGTTCTTTTTACAACTACTTCCCGCGCTTTGCCGATTTCTCGTATTTTGACGGGATCGTAGTGTCCTGCGACATCCATATGATTAAGCCGGACGAGAGGATTTATAAATATCTCCTTGAAAAGTACCAGCTGCTGCCAAAAGAGTGCTTTTTCCTGGACGACAGAGAGGAGAATGTGGAGGCGGCCAGACGGACAGGGATGAGGGCGGCTGTATTTGACGGGGATATTGAAGCGGTGAAACGATGCATATCGGGAGAAGATATTTCATAGACTTAGATAAATTCTGAAAATGGCGCTATTTATGAATTCTTTGAAACATAGGATCGCAGAGGCTTCGGGCCTTCCCAAAGACGTGCTTTTAGGCCAGCCTATACTTACTGTCCTGGGATGCATGGAAGTCGGGATTGAAAATTACAGAGGGATCATCGAGTATACAGACGATCTTGTACGGCTCCAGACGAAGGCGGGCCAGATACGGATCGCGGGGAAGGCTCTACACATTGAGTACTACACGAATGATGATATGAAGGTTACAGGCCATATCACATCGATTGAATATCAGTAAAGTATGAATGAAGAGGGGAGATAAGGTATCAGGTGCTGCAAAGAGCTTTTCAGTATGTGCGGGGGTACTTAAGGATCCGGGTCGCCGGGTATGGGACGGAGCGGTTCTTAAATGCCTGCCGCCACAGGGGGATAAAACTGTGGGATATGAAGCCATGTGGGGATTCTTATGAGATGAGCATAAGCATTTCGGGATTCCGGCGGATCAGGCCCATTGTAAGGAAGACCGGAACGAAGGCCGTCATAGTGAGCCGCGTCGGCCTTCCCTTTTTCCTGTACAGCTACAGGAAGCGGAAGCTGTTCTTTGTAGGGGCGGCCGCCTGCCTTCTTTTTATTTTTGCTCTGTCCCGTTTTATATGGAGCATTGATATACGCGGGAATCTGGCCCGCACCGACGAGACTCTTCTTGAATTCCTTGAATCGAGAGATGTGAAGAACGGTATGCGGATTTCGGACATAAACTGCGGGCAGATTGTAAAAGATATCCGTAAGGAGTACAATGATATTATATGGGTGTCGGCTTCTGTGGAAGGGACGCGGCTGATCGTACAGATTAAAGAGAACCAGGACGCTATACAGGCAAGGTCCTCCGGGGAAGAGGGGATGGAAGGAGAGGGCTTCACAGACCCTGTGGACATTGTCGCAGACAAGGACTGTGTCATTACAGATATAATTACAAGGAAAGGCGTCCCTATGGTGAAAGAAGGGGCGCAGGTGAAGGAAGGAGATATTCTGGTGTCCGGCCAGGTGCCGGTGAACAATGACGCAGGAGAGACCGTTTCTTACCATTATCAGGAGTCCGATGCAGATATTACGGGGCAGGCATCCATTGAATATCTCGACAGCCAGAGCCTTTCTTACGAGGAGAAGAAGCGTTATGATATAAAGAGAATGGAATATTATGTGAGGATTGCAGATTTCCGCTTCTGCTTTGCGGGGATTCGAAATGAATATGAACATTTTGAACAGTATTCCAGGGAGGAACAGGTGAAGCTGTTCGATAATTTCTATCTTCCGATCTATTTTGGCTCCAGATGGGCAATCCCTTATGAGCCAGAGGAAAAAGCGTATAAACAAGAGGAGTACCAGAGGCTTTTGAGCGGCAGGTTCTTCCAATATTGTGAAGATTTAGAGAAAAAGGGGGTAGAAATTATTGAGAATGATGTTAAAATATACAGAGGGAAAGAGAGCGCGGAAGCGAAAGGGATCCTGACCGTCGCTATGCCGGTCGGGACGAAGAAGCCGTCGGCTCTGGCCGAGCTGCCGGAGGACGGGGCGGAAGGACAGACAGGAGAAGAGGATGGAAATGATGGAAACGGCGATTGACATTCCAGCGGAACATGAGGGGAATGTCTTTGGGCAGTTTGATATATATGCAAAAAAGATAGAGAAGACGTTAAAAGTGACTTTGATCGCGCGGGGCGAGAATGTGAAGATCCTGGGGGACGCCGTCAGAGTGGAGAAAGCGAGGGACATTCTTGGCAAGCTGACGGAGCTTTCCAGAAGGGGCAATGTCATACAGGAGCAGAATGTAGATTATCTTCTTTCGCTGGCCATGGAGGACAGCACGGAGGACGTGCTTGAGATGGATCGGGACGTCATCTGCCATACTTTGCAGGGGAAGCCCATCAAGCCGAAGACTTTCGGCCAGAAGAAATATGTGGACGCTGTCAGGGAGAAGATGATCGTATTCGGCTTAGGGCCGGCTGGGACGGGTAAGACGTACCTTGCTATGGCCATGGCCATCACTGCTTTTAAAAATAATGAGGTAGGCAGGATAATCCTGACGAGGCCGGCCATAGAGGCCGGGGAGAAGCTGGGGTTCCTCCCGGGAGATCTGCAGAGCAAGATCGACCCTTATCTTCGCCCGCTCTATGACGCGCTGTACCAGATTATGGGAGCGGAGAGCTTCCTGAAGAATTCAGAGCGCGGGCTTATCGAAGTCGCTCCTCTTGCCTACATGAGAGGACGGACTCTTGACAATGCTTTTATCATCCTTGATGAAGCACAGAATACGACGCCTGCACAGATGAAGATGTTCCTTACGAGGATCGGCTTCGGCTCCAAGGTCGTGATCACCGGCGATGAGACGCAGAAAGATCTGTCTCCTGGACAGGCTTCCGGGCTTGACGTGGCGGTGCGGGTCGTGAAGAATATTGAGGATATCAGCATATGCCGTCTAACAAGCAAAGACGTAGTGCGCCATCCTCTTGTGCAGAAGATCGTCAAGGCCTACGAGGACTATGAGAGCAGGCCGGCCGGGAAGAGCCGGGACAAGCGGGATAGAAGGAGAAAGCAATGACACTTTATTATGAAGAAGAGGGGGACGTACGCCTCGGCCTTGACTGTGAGGCGTTAGCCATTCTTGTGTCGGAGGCGGCGCTTGGAGCTGTCGGCTGTCCGTACGAGACGGAGCTTAATATGCTCCTTACGGGGGACGAAGAGATCCATAAGATGAACCGGGAGTTCCGCGGCATAGACAGAGCGACGGACGTCCTGTCGTTTCCGGCAGCCGATCTTCCCCAGCCGGGAGATTTCTCATATGTCGAAGAGCAGGCAGGATGTTTTGATCCGGACAGCGGAGAGCTTCTGTTGGGGGATATTGTGATCTCCAAGGAGAGAGTGCGCGCTCAGGCGGAGGAGTACGGGCACAGCGTCAGACGAGAATTTGCTTTTCTGGTCGCCCATTCCGTGCTGCACTTATGTGGGCACGACCATATGGAGGAGGAAGAGAGGCTTCAGATGGAGAGCCTTCAGGAAAAGATATTGAAAGAACTTGACATAACTCGATAAAACGGAGTGGAATATGGCTGAAAATAAAAAGCAAAGAGGGAAGAACTTTCTTATACAGGGCTCGATCCTCGCTGTTGCCGGCGTGATCACCAAGATAATCGGGGCTGTATACAGGATCCCCCTCGTGAATATACTGGGCGATAAGGGAATGGGGTACTACGGCGTAGCGTTCCAGATCTATGCGATCGCCTTGACTCTTACGTCCTATGGGCTGCCTCTTGCAGTGTCCAAGCTTGTGTCAGCAAGAGTGGCCAGAGGAGAATACAGGAACGCGTACCGTGTCTTTCGTGGAGCGATGTCGTTCGCCATCGCTACGGGAGGCTTTGCTGCCGCTGTGATCCTGTTCGGCGCGGATTTTATCGCGACGGATATCATGGCTATGGAATTCAGCTCCTATGCTTTGCGCGTGCTGGCGCCCTGCATCCTTATCGTGGCGGTGCTGGGCGTCCTTCGGGGGTTCTTCCAGGGGAACGGCTCCATGGTACCGACTGCATTCTCGCAAGTGCTGGAGCAGATCATCAATGCGGCGGTCAGCATCGGAGGCGCATACGTCCTGCTGAAGATGGGCATGGAAGTGGCTCAGAAGCGGGGGAAGGAAGCTTACGGGGCGGCGTATTCCGCGGCCGGAGGGACTCTCGGGACAGTAGTTGGCGCGCTGTCTGCGCTGATTTTTCTGGCCGCGGTCTTCTCGGCGTATAAGAAGCTGTTCGGGCGGAGGATGCGCGCGGACAGGAGGCATAGGAAAGAAAGCTACCGGAGGATATTCAAGATCCTGCTTCTTACAGTAGCGCCGGTAATCTTAAGCTCTACAGTGTACAACCTGTGCGGCGTGATCGACAATGCTATGTTCGCCAATATTATGGCGGCTCAGGGGCACAGTGAGGACAGCTATACGTCCCTTCTCGGGATCCTGAACGGAAAGTATGATACTTTGATCAATGTCCCGCTTGCAGTAGCCCATTCTTTCGGCTCCTCTTTAATCCCGGCCATCGTTACGGCGGCCCAGACCGGGAACCGGAAGGTCGTTTACAGCAAGATACAGCAGGTCACACGGTTTAATATGATCATAGCGATCCCCTGCGCGGTCGGCTTTATCGTACTGGCGGAGCCGATCCTGGATCTCTTGTTCTTCGCGCAGGACAACCAGGTGGGCGGGGCCATGCTTCAGATCGGGGCCATATCGGTCGTGTTCTACTGCCTGTCAACGGTTACGAACGCTGTGCTCCAGGGGCTTGACAATATGATGGCTCCCGTGAAGAATGCGACGATCTCCCTTGCAGTCTATGCTGCGTCGCTTTTCGTCATGCTTGTCGTGTTCAAGTGGGGGATCTATGCAGTCGTTGTGGGGCGTATCGTATTCTCTGGCTCTGCGTGCATCTTGAACGCCCATTCTTTAAGGGAGCAGATCGGGTATGTACAGGAGCAGAAGAAGACGTTTATGATACCGTCTCTTGCGGCGCTCATTATGGGCGTCGTGACATTGGCCGTGCATCTTCTGTTTGAGGTGTTCATCGGCGCGCGGATCGCAACGGTCCTTGTCCTGCCTATCGCTATGCTCGTATATGGTATTTCCATGATCCTCCTTGGCGGGATCACGGAAGCAGAGCTTTACGATATGCCAAAAGGCACGCTCCTTGTGCGGGCATGCCATAAGGTGAGGCTTTTTAGATAAAGCCTCATTTTTTTATCATAGCTGAAGCGGACTTGTCCGCTTTGTTCCAGATCAGCTGGAATAATTCTCAAGGAAGCCGTACAGTTCTTTCTGTCCTTCTACATACTTGCCATTGCGTATCTCGTCCCGAAGCCTCTCTGGAAGCTGGTCGTAGAGGATGTCTGTGTACTCGTAAGGGGTCTTTTTATCGCTCAAGTAGACGACGATGTAGCCGTTTACTTCCATGAGGTAATAGCAATCTTCTTTTAAGGCGGAGCCTTCGGTAGGGACAGATACCTCTGGCTCCTCTGCCGGGACCTCTTCTTTTTCTACCCGCAAGGTATCTGCCTTTTCCTTCGCTTTGTAATAGCTTAGCTGGTAGGCGCATGTAATGAGGAAGACTGCCGTAATCGTAATGACGAAGAACCCGATTCCGTACTTATTTTTCATAAGGACAACTCCTTTTTTAGTACAGTATTGGCAAAATAGGGACAGTTTATACGCGTCTTCGTCTGTTTAAGGATGTATGGAAAAAGCGCCCCGCGCATATATAGCTGCATAAGCAAGACCGCTGCGCTCTACTTCGTCCGTTTGAGAGTGTATGGAAATAGCGCCCCGGGCATATATAGCTGTAGCGCAAGACCGTTACGCTCTACTTCGTCCGTTTGAGAGTGTATGGAAATAGCGCCCCGTGCATATATAGCTGCACCGCAAGACCGTTACGCTCTACTTCGTCCGTTTGAGTGATTGTAGATTTTCTTATATGCTCGTCCAGAGGGACTCGCATAAAGAAAATAACAATCAAAACAAACTGTACTCAGAACGCTCCACTTGAAGTCTTGCTTATGCAGCTATATATGCCCGGGGCGGTTTTACAGTACATGCCAAGACAGGCGTGTAATCCGCCATTTCAGATTATATAGAGGATCGTTTAGATATCACGATTCAGAGCGTCCGAGAGCTCCTAACTACAATCTCCATGCTGCCTACCAACTTTAATGGCATTGAATTTAAATTTGCTCTGTACTGACCGTGTGTGCCCTTGTACACTGAGGGTGATTTCATGTATAATAAAATAGTATCAAGATAAATAAGAAAATTGAAGGGTAGATTCTACAGATATGAATATGGAGGAAATAAGAAGACGGTGTGATGATTCCTGTATTGAAATTACACAGCATATCCTTATGCGATTTCAGCAAAGAAATATTACTTATGAAGAAATTAAAGAAGTAATTAGAAACGGGGAGATTATAGAGGAATATCCAACAGATTATCCTTATCCAAGCTGTTTAGTTTTGGGAAGGACTATGAACAGAAGAATATTACATGTCGTAATAGGAGCTACAGAAGATAAAATCTGGCTCGTTACAGTATATGAGCCGGATGCTGAAAAGTGGGATAGACAATTTAAGTATAGGAAGGAATGAATAGTATGAGCAGATGTTTTTATTGCAAAGGTACGATGAAAGAGGACGTCAGTAATTATATGGTCGATTTGAATGGACATTTTATTATAATCAGGAATGTACCTTGTCATAAATGTGGCCAATGTGGAGAAGTATCTTATAGTGGAGATGTCGTAGCAAAGATTGAGGAGATTATTGAAAAACTGAAAGGCGTGCTTACGGAAGTAGCGATTGTAGAGTATGTTGCATAAGGACAGCGGGAAGAGCGTTTACTACCTGTGGCATAAATAGCAAGACCGCCGCGCTCTATTTCGTCCGTTTGAGTTTGTATGGAAATAGCGCCCCGTGCATATATAGCTGCACCGCAAGACCGCTTCGCTTACTTCGTCCGTTTGAGAGTGTATGAAAATAACGCCCCAGCATATATAGCTGCACCGCAAGACCGTTACGCTTTACTTCGTCCGTTTGAGAGTGTATGAAAATAACGCCCCGGCATATATAGCTGCACCGCAAGACCGTTACGCTCTACTTCGTCCGTTTGAGTGATTGTAGATTTTCTTATATGCTTGTCCAGAGGGACTCGCATATAGAAAATAACAATCAAAACAAACTGTACTCAGAACGCTCCACTTGAAGTCTTGCTTATGCAGCTGTATATGCCCGGGGCGTTTTTACAGTACATGCCAAGATAGGCCTGTAATCCGCCGTTCCAGATTACATAGAGGATCGCTCAGATCTCATATGGCTCAGAGCGTATGGCATTTTCTGCCTTAAAGGTATATTTGTTAAGTATGCCTTGTTAAACGAAGTCCACTCGTTCCGGTCAGGGGCGTGTATTACGGGATGCCCGGATGGGTAGAAGATGCTATATAAGGACAGTAGATGTGCATTTACTACTTATGGTATCAATGAAGAAATTCCTCTTTAACAGGAATCTGGAGGCTGTAAGTATGTAGATTAGCGAGGGGATTGTAGATAGGATAAGCGAGGGTTAAGCGGGAGGCCCGGAAGATCTATCTTGGAAAATGTTAGCCCGGCAGATGGGAGGCGTTCTCGCCGACCATCCTGCCCGGGCATAGATTTTGCAGATGGAGCTTGCGGGCAGAGAGCGTCCGAGGGTTCCTAACTACAATCCCCTCGCTGCTTACAAACTACTACGTGCGCTGTCTACTCCGTCATTGATTCCAACTTTCAGAAAGCTAAAATCTTAAAATCCTATCGTTTTTGCGAGCTTTTGCTGCGGGGTGCTTGTCGTCTGCTTTTGGATAGCCTAACAAGAGCTGCATGACGGCATAATAATCTGTGCGGATTTCCCATTTACGCAAGATTTCCTGTCCGTAGCTATCCGCAAAAGCCGTCCAGCCTTGCCCGATATAACAAGAACCAATACCCAAAGAGTCCGCTGCCAACATCATATTTTCAGCGGCAACTGCACAATCATCTACAGAAAAGAGAAAATTTTTCGGGGCAAACATTGTAATAACGGTCGGTGCGTCATAAAAAGCATTTACCAGCTTAGGGTCGTCTGCAATACTCGGCTGTTCTTTAGATACATAGTTTTTCGCCGTTGCCATATGGGGATTAGAGTTTGCCCGTTTGATTTTCCCTAACCGTTCATTCACTTCTTTGTCCTGGCATACTGCAAAAATCACTCCCTGTTTCCCGCCCGCGCTTGGAGCATAAAGCCCCGCCTGTAATATCTGCTGTAAAAGTTCTTCATCTATCTGCCTTGCGTCAAAACGCCTGATTGCACGGCGGTGTAGAATAGTCTGCATTGTTTCATTCATAATCAAACAACCTCCTTCCAGCATTGCGGATCAGCCGCATAAAAGTTCCCGTCTTTCCCACTTGCTACTGCGGGGCAGCCACGGCAAAATGCAAGCAGCTCGCACTTGGAACATTTCTCAAATTTTGTATAATCACGATATGCTTCCATTTGGCAAACCCAGACATCTGCAAGACGGTCATTAAATACGTTTCCGACTTTGCTGCCCTGTACCCGGCGGCAGGCGTAAACATCTCCCGTTGGTAAGATTGTCATGTGACAGTTGCCACAATTACAGCCGCCGTATATCATGCCGTCCTGTTCGGCTTCCGGGATTTTGAAAATTCCTTTTTCATACTCATAAAGCGTCCAAAGGTGGTCTTTCTTGTTAAAATAGGTGTGACAGCCCTCCGCCTCATATTTCTGAAATTTGTTATAGCATATATCAAGCAATTCCCGGTATTCAAGCGGAGAAATACCAGTGTCTTTTTCTTCACTGGTGGGGCAGTAACGGGCAAAAGCAAACACATCGGCGCCAGCAGAAACAACAGTATCAATTATATCGGGAACTTCCTTGATGTTCGTACCAGATACCGTAGTCATAATGACAGAACGGATCCCCGCCTTTTTGATACAAGCAATTTTTTCAAGAGTACAATCAAAAGAACCCGGTTTACGAAGCCAATCGTGGGTATCTTTCATTCCGTCAAGGGACAGCTGGTATTTTTGACAGCCATATGATTTTAATTTTTGGCAAACCTCATCTGATAAATGAAACGGATTTCCTAAAATCGTAAATGGGATTTCATGCTCTTTTATCAGAGTAAGAAACCGCCAAAAATCCCGGTGCAGAATAGGGTCGCCGCCAGTGATATAAAAATAAGGCAGCCTCCCATAAACTTCACAAAAATCAAGACAGTTATAAAAAGTTTCCTGCATTTGCGCCCAATCCATTGTATCCAGTTTTTTACAATTATCCTCGGAAAAAATGTAACAGTGTTTACAGCGTTGGTCGCACTCGTCCGTAATATGCCACTGAAAAGCAAAGTATCGTTTCATGTTGTCTCCTCCGTTTGATAGCCATTTAATATTTATCTAAAACCGATACCCTCAGTGTACAAGGGGACACACGCCCTGAGCCATGATATTTGAGCGATTTTCTGCGTTATCCTCAATCAGCGTACGTCCAGTACGCTTCAATCGTCTGCCTTGAAACTCACTCAAATATCATGGTCAGGGTCGAAGAGTCGGAAAGAAATCAATTTTTGCCCATGCAAGGCGCTTGATTGACGCATACTGGACGTATGCGGAATGAAAGCAACATAGCAGGGACAAAAATTGGTTCTTTTCCGACCGTGTGTCCCCTTGTACACTGAGGGTACCCTTCGTGTGTGCCTTTGTACACTGAGGGCAATATCGGATTTTATTTGAAAGTATCTCCGACAGGACAGCAGCCCCGCCGGAGATCGTTGGAATTCAAACTCCTTATTTGTCCGAAGCCCCGCAAGCAGAACCACAAGAGGCGGGCTTTTCTTCCGGCTTGTCCGAAGCCCCACAAGCAGAACCGCAAGAGGCGGGCTTTTCTTCCGGCTTATCCGAAGCCCCACAAGCAGATGTAGCAGATTTTTCATTCCAACCAGTTAAATTTGAGAGTGCCATTTTTCAATACCTCCATTGTGAATTTAGGAACTTTCTTGTTCCTTGTGTACATTGTACGGCATGATGAGAACGAGAAAAAGTACGCACAAATCTATTACTTAGTCACTTTTTTGTAACTTCTCTTGAATGGAAGCGATTATTATATTATAATTGGGGTGCAACATTCTTTTTTGAACTTTTGAAAGGAGCTATTTTATGCTGACAAAAGAAGAACTGCCGGAATGTCCGGTAGCAACAACCGTACAGCTTATCGGAAGCAAATGGAAATTGCTTATCTTGCGTAACCTTTTACAACGTCCGTGGCGTTTCAATGAATTAAAAAAATCTTTAGAGGGTATCAGCCAAAAAGTTTTAACGGATAGTTTGCGCTCTATGGAAGCAGACGGAATTATTACCCGCACTGTTTACCCGGAAGTACCGCCCCGTGTGGAATACGCTTTAAATGATTTAGGGCGGTCTATGCGCCCTATCATCATGGCTATGGAAGAATGGGGGATAAACTATAAAAAACAACTTTCCTAAATGATATGAGGAAAAAGAAGGATTTCATAATGTAAGATGAAGAAAGTGTTTAAGAAGGGAAGGTGCGGATATGGATGAGAAGAAGATCGCGCGTATCAATGAGCTGTACCATAAATCAAAGGCGGAAGGGCTGACAGAGGAAGAGGCCAAAGAGCAGCAAGTGTTAAGACGGGAGTATATTGATTCTTTTAAGCGGAATTTAAAAAGCCAGCTGGACAATATTTCTATTGTGGAAGCAGATGGGAGCATTACGGATCTGGGTGAGAAGTTTGGGAATAAAAGACGACAGGAAAAAGGAAATTAGGAAAGAGATGTTAAGCGTGCGGGACAGCACAGAAGCTGCTGTGTGGCAGAGGGGAACGCAGGAGATTGAGAGACGGGCGACAGCTCATGCGTGGTTCCTGAAAGCCCCGGCCATATGCTGTTACGTGGATTTCCGCGGGGAGGCGGGGACGAGAGGGATCATAGAGGAGTCTTGGAGGCGCGGTAAGAAAGTGTTCGTACCGCGCGTGGAAGGCGGCCAGATGGAGTTCTTCCGGCTGGATGGCTTTGAGCAATTGAAGGCGGGAGCATTTGGAATACTGGAGCCGGAGAAGCGCCCTGGTGAAGATGTGGGGGCCTTTGAGGCAGGAAGCCTTATGATCGTGCCGGGGGTGGCTTTTGACAGAGAACGGAACCGTATCGGTTATGGGGGAGGGTATTATGACCGGTATTTAAGCGTGCATCATCAGCTCCATACGATGGCTCTGGCGTTCGAGTACCAGATCCTTCCTGAAGTGCCTCATGATGCGACAGATATAAAGCCGGATATTATTGTGACGGAGAGGAGGATATTATGATGCAGCTGCCGAAAGACCCTGTGATGCTCTTAAGTGCCGTGAATATGAAGCTGCGGGATCAATATAAGACATTGGATGCGCTGTGCGAGGATATGCAGGCGGATCGAGAGAGCATTGTAAATATATTGAAAGGGATAGATTATGAGTACGACGGATCCATACGCCAGTTTGTCTGCTCAGGATCTACACATTGACGTGAGGGCATAGGGCTCTTTCATGTAAGACGAAGGCCGAAAGGGAGGTGAGGATATGAAGACAATTCGATTATTATATCCTGATTATGTCAGCGGTGGTCTGGAAACCTACTATTTTGGAGCAAATCTGCTGTCGCATATTCTGCCGGAAAATGACAGTCAGGAACTGATAAAGGTGGAGATCGCCGTTTGATTATTTGCACGGAAAGTATGAAAATACAGGCATTGTATGGATTGATGCACATCCGGATGTGTCTGCTGTAAAAGACGGATATCCCAATGCACATGCTATGGTGCTTGGCTCTTTAATGGGATATGGGGCCAAGCCCTTATCTTCTATGATGAAAAATGAAAAATTCAAGCCGAATGAAATATTGTATATCGGTTTGCAAGAACTGCACGATTATCAAAAGCAGTTTCTCGATGATACCGGCGTGAGCTATAAAATACAAACGAAAGAGCTTGTTTCCAATGAGGATATTATCGCCTTTATCAGACGGTTCGACCATATACTTGTCCATTTTGATATTGATGTGCTGGATGAGAGGCAGTTTCATTCAACTTACTTTGCAAATCCTGAGTTAACGGGGGATGGCTCTGGCGGCGGCAAGATGACGATGGAAAAGTTGGCAGAGATATTTCATTGTGTCGCAGCCAGTTCGGATATTATTGGGTTTACTATTGCGGAATACCTGCCGTTTGACGAGCATAGGCTGCACAAAATGCTTTCAGGGATCCGTATATTTACAGAGTAGAGATTTCTTTTGCCCATTCAAGAAACTTTCTAACCTTTTCTTTGTTGGACTTCAGGAACGAGATATGATAGGTTACGTTCAATTCAGGATTATTGACAGGTATGCGTATCCTGTCCGTGCCGTCGTTGCGTAGATCGTATGACAATGTGGAGATAGACGCCAAAAAATTTGTGGTTCTTATTAAGTGCTGGGTAATGTTATATTCATTTTTGACAATGGAGACTTGCGGATTTTTTTCGGATATGATTTTTTCCATCTGAGCGATAAAATAGCCCCCGATCTGCGGTACTAAAAGTGGCTGAGCGGGGATTTCTTCTAAGTATATGCTTTCTTTGTCAGCAAGCTTATTTTCGAAAGGGATAGAAAGGAACACATGGTCATCCAAAAAGGAAATGCTCTGTATCTTCGTGCTCTGTATTGCCTCGGGCATAATGGCGATATCAAAAGCCCTGTTCAAAAGCTGTTCTGCGATATCCGATTTTTCATATAGCTCGTCGTTCACTTTTACATCCGGGCAGGCAAGAGAAAAGCGAGGAACGCAGAACCAGCGAAGCCCAGGATCGCAAAAAGCGATGGATAAGGACGGGCTTTTTTGCGACAGGGCGGCGACGTCCGCTTTCAAATGTTCAATATCTCGCAAAATGTTGCCCACATGGACAAGCGCTGCCTCGCCTGTTGCGTTCAGACTGATCCGGTTGGGCGTCCGGTCAAAAAGCTGAGCATTTAATTCTTCCTCAAGCTTTTTGAGCATGGCGCTCATAGCAGGCTGAGAGATATGCAGCATTTCCGCCGCTTTCGTAAGAGATCCTGTCTCGGCAATGATTTTGAAATACTCAAGCTGTGTGGCATCCATTTCGAAGCTCCTATCAATAGCATAGCTATATAGTTATGCTCTATAAAAACTGTGTAGTGTACATCTGCTAAAATCCATATATAATGTTAACTGTAGCAAGGATAATCTGCTACACATTTATTATAGCATAAGGGAATAATTATTGTACATCTTATTCCAACAAATCAATTATGAAAATAAGGAGGAGCTGAGAATGGAGTTTGTTACTTTAAACAATGGTGTAAAAATGCCGATAGAAGGATTCGGAGTCTTTCAGGTACCTGAAGCAGAAGTATGCGAGCAGGCGGTCAGTGACGCCCTTGCCGTCGGCTATCGCTTGATCGATACGGCCGCCGCTTATTTTAACGAGGAAGCGGTTGGCGCGGCGATCCGGAAAAGCGGTATTCCACGTGAAGAGTTATTTATTACAACGAAATTGTGGGTGCAGGATGCAGGCTATGAAAATGCGAAAAAGGCATTTTATACTTCGCTGGACAAACTGGGGCTTGGCTATATCGACTTGTATCTGATCCATCAGCCGTTCGGCGATTATTACGGTTCTTGGAGGGCGATGGAGGAATTATATGAGCAAGGCAAGATCCATGCGATCGGCGTGTGCAATTTCTATCCCGACCGTCTTGCCGATCTGTGCGCCAACGCGAAGGTGATCCCAGCAGTTAACCAGGTGGAGCTTCACCCATTTTTCACTCAGTCCGGCGCGCTTCATACAATGAAAGAGCTGGGCATCCAGCCACAGGCATGGGGGCCGATGGCAGAAGGCAGGCATGGCATTTTTACCCATGAAGCGCTTTCCTCTATCGGAGAGAAATACGGTAAGACAAACGCACAGGTCGCCCTGCGCTGGAATACGCAGCGTGGCGTTGTCATAATCCCGAAATCGGTTCGTCGTGAAAGAATGGAAGAAAACCTGAACATTTGGGACTTCACTTTGAGCGACGAGGATATGGCCGCTATTGACGCCTTGGATTTGGGGCACAGTGAGATTATCGACCACAGCTCCGCAGAAACCGCAAAATGGCTCAACGGTTGGAAGATCCACGATTAATCAAAAAGGGGACAAGGGTTTGAAGATTATAGAGGTAAAAGACAGAAACCAACCGTTGATGGAACAGTTATTAAAAGTGTGGGAAAGTTCTGTAAAAGCAACGCATCTCTTTTTATCAGAAGACGAAATAGAAAACATTAAGAAGTATGTGCCACAAGCATTAAAAGAAATACCTTATTTAATTATCACAGAAAATGAAGATAAAATTCCTGTCGGCTTTATGGGGATTGTAGAGCAGCATCTTGAAATGCTCTTTATCTCTCACGAAGAAAGAGGGAAAGGGTTAGGCAAAGAATTGCTTAAATACGGGATAGAAGAATATTCGGTGAATGATTTAGCGGTTAATGAGCAGAACCCTCTTGCAAAAGGGTTCTATGAACATATGGGATTTGAAGTTTATAAGAGAACGGAGCGTGATGAACAAGGCGATCCATATCCGCTTTTATATATGAGATTAGTATAGAATACCGCCCGACAGAGATACAGCTATATAAGCAAGACCGCTGCGCTCTACTTCGTCCGTTTGAGTGATTGTAGATTTTCTTATATGCTCGTCCAAAGGGGGACATATAGAATACCGCCCGACAGAGGTACAGCTATATAAGCAAGACCGCTGCGCTCTACTTCGTCCGTTTGAGTGATTGTAGATTTTCTTATATGCTCATCCAAAGGGACTCGCATATAGAAAATAACAATCAAAACAAACTGTACTCAGAACGCTCCACTTGAAGTCTTGCTTATATAGCTGTATCTCTGCCGGGCGTTTTATATCGTCTGAAATGTTCTTAACATGTCAAGAGATCTACGCTCGGAAAAGAGTGGATTATTATAGCTGGGGGCGGCCAGAGACTGACCGGAGAACAGTTAAGCGGCCGAAACGGACATCTCGTGCAGACGATCCAGGGGCGTTTTTTTATGAAGGCGAAATCCACTGCTTACAGAATCTTAGGCGTGAAGCCTCTGCTGAACGTCTTAGATTCCGTTAGCCAGTTAGTTAGCCGGAATATTGCCCCGTCTGAGCGAGATGTCCGTTTCGGCCGTGTGCCTGTAGCCTCCCGTTAGCCAGTTAGTTAGCCGGAATATTGCCCCGTCTAAGCGAGATGCACGTTTCGGCCGTGTGCCTGTAGCCTCGGTTAGCCATCTAGCACACCGGAATATTGCCCCGTCAGCACGAGATGCACATTTCGGCCGTGTGCCTGTTGTGTCCCGCTAGACGTCATCATCTGCCGAAAAACAGTCGCTTTTTGTTTTTTGTTATGTTATAATAAACGGCGTATTGGAGAAAAGAGAGAAGAGAATGGGATGCAATGATAAGGTTAAAAACCTGCTTCTTTTTACATACTATATGCCAGATAAAGGAGAAAGCCAAGAAGATGTATAATGAGATTGATCTGGATAAGATAGATATCAATTCAGAGCCTCCTGCCGAAGAGCCGGCCAGACAGTACTACTTTATTGCAAAGTGCCGGGAGATCGTGAAAAGAAAGTCGGAGGAGCTGGGACGCCCGCTATATGCGTGTACGGTAAATATGGGCTGTCAGATGAACGCCAGGGATTCGGAGAAGCTAAGGGGAGTCCTTAAGGGCATCGGGTACGCGGAAGGCGAAGAAGACGAAGCGGATTTCGTCATCTACAATACGTGTACAGTGCGGGAGAACGCCAATTCCCGCGTATACGGAAGGCTTGGGCAGCTAAAGCCAAGGAAGGCAAGGAGCCCTCAGATGCTGGTAGGCTTATGCGGCTGCATGATGCAGGAACCGGAAGTGGTGGAGAAGCTAAAGAAAAGCTACCGTTTTGTAGATATTATCTTCGGGACGCACAACATTTATAAATTCGCGGAGCTGATCGCGACGCGGCTCGAGTCCGAACGGATAGTCATAGACATTTGGAAAGATACGGATCAGATCGTGGAAGATCTCCCCAGCGAAAGGAAATATCCGTTTAAATCGGGCGTGAACATTATGTTCGGATGCAATAATTTCTGCAGCTACTGCATCGTCCCTTATGTGCGGGGGCGCGAGAGGAGCCGGGAGCCGGAGGCCATCCTGCGCGAGATTGAGCGTCTCGTGGCCGACGGAGTGACGGAAGTGATGCTCCTTGGGCAGAATGTGAACTCCTACGGAAAGACATTGGATGTGCCGATGTCTTTTGCAGAGCTGTTAAAAGAGATCGAGAAGATCGAAGGGCTCCGCCGCATACGCTTTATGACGTCCCACCCGAAAGACTTGTCGGACGAGCTGATCGAAGCGATGGCCGGATCTTCGAAGATCTGTAAGCACCTGCATCTTCCGGTACAGTCCGGGAGCACGGAGATATTAAAGAAGATGAACCGCCGTTACACAAAAGAGCAGTACCTGGAGCTGGTGGATAAGCTGCGCGCGGCAGTGCCGGACATCTCCCTTACGACGGACATCATCGTAGGATTCCCGGGGGAGACAGAAGAAGATTTCCTCGAGACTCTCGATGTAGTGCGAAGAGTGCGCTATGATAGCGCGTTCACATTCATCTATTCGAGACGGACAGGGACGCCTGCCGCCGCCATGGAAGGGCAGGTGGAAGAAGAGGCCGTTAAAGACCGGTTCAACCGCCTTCTGACGGAAGTCCAGACGATCGCGGCGGAAATGTGCGCCGTGCATACCGGGACAGTGCAGGAGGCTCTTGTAGAATCGGTGAGCGACCACGACGCTTCGATGGTGACGGGGCGGCTTGGCAACAATCTCCTTGTGCATTTTGTTGGAGATAAAAGTCTGGTGGGAGAGTATGTAAAAGTGCGCCTGGACGTGTGCAGAGGATTCTATTTTATCGGCTCAAAAGCCTGAAAAGAAATATATACCACCTATATTATGTGCAAGAATGCTCAAACTATGTGTAATGACATATAGAGGGGGCATTTTTTACATGGATTACATGAAGAAGATAAGTGAGTATTCGTTTCTGTGGGCGGTCGGCGGCTGCCTGTACTATGGCTTTGAGATCCTGTTCCGGGGATTCTCCCACTGGACGATGTTCGTCCTCGGGGGCATATGTCTTATGTTCTTCGCCATGCAAGGGCGGATGGTACGATGGCAGGATCCGTTCTGGAGGCAGATCGTAAGATGTATCGTTTTTGTGACGGGTATGGAGTTCATCACGGGCATTATCGTAAATAAATGGCTTCACCTTGGAGTGTGGGATTACAGCAGCCTTCCATTCCATCTGTTCGGGCAGATATGCCTGCCTTTTGCCCTGATATTCTCTGCCTTAAGCGCTGCCGGGATCCTTCTTAGCGGCTACATCCTCCACTGGGTCTATGGGGAGGAGAGGCCAAAATTCACCTTTAAAATACACGTGTGAAATGTTATAATGAAGTATAATGATGTTAGGAGTAAGACAAGTTTTTCAAAAATAAAGCTGAGAAATCCGTCTTGCTCCCAGCATCAAATTTAATTAGGGTTACGAAAGATGGAGGGGAAACGTGGCGGAATTAACACCGATGATGCAGCAGTATATGAAGACGAAAGAAGAGTATCAGGACTGCATCTTATTTTATAGACTGGGAGATTTTTATGAGATGTTCTTTGATGACGCCATCACTGCGTCGAAAGAGCTGGATATCACTCTGACGGGGAAGAGCTGCGGGCTTCCCGAACGTGCGCCTATGTGTGGCGTTCCTTTTCATTCTATGGACGGATATCTGAACCGTCTTGTATCGAAGGGCTACAAGGTAGCTATCTGTGAGCAGATGGAGGATCCGGCGTCGGCCAAAGGCATCGTGCGGCGGGAGGTAGTGCGGGTGGCTACCCCAGGGACGAACCTGGACATGCAGGCGCTTGACGAGACGAAGAACAATTACATTATGTGCGTCGTCTATATTGCCGACCGTTTTGGCATGTCGGTGGCGGACGTTACTACCGGGGAATATTTCGTGACGGAGATAGACGGCTCCGGGAAGCTGTACGATGAGATCTACAAATTCATGCCGTCAGAGATCATCTGTAATGAAGCGTTCATTATGAGCGGCATGAACTTGGAGGATCTAAAAGAGAGGCTTGGGATTACGATCTATTCCCTGGATCCATGGTATTTCGACGACGCTATCTGCACCCGTACTTTAAAGGAGCATTTCCGGGTCTCTGCCATGGAAGGGCTCGGCATATCGGATTATGACTGCGGCGTGATCGCTTCCGGCGCCCTCCTGATCTATCTGAAGGAGACGCAGAAGACTTCCCTGTCCCACATGGCGAGGCTTACGCCTTACACGACGGGGAGGTATATGCTTCTGGACAGCTCTACAAGAAGGAACCTGGAGCTGTGCGAGACATTGCGGGAGAAGCAGAAGAGAGGCTCCCTTCTATGGGTGCTGGATAAGACAAAGACGGCGATGGGGGCTAGAGCCTTGCGAAAAAGCATCGAGCAGCCTCTGATATCGAGAGAAGAGATCGAGCGGCGGCTTGACGCAGTGGAGGAGCTCAAAGAGAGCGCGATCTCAAGGGAGGAGATCCGGGAATATCTGACATCGGTCTATGACTTGGAGAGGCTTGTAAGCAAGATTACTTATCAGACGGCCAACCCAAGGGATATGATCGCGTTCCAGAGCTCTCTGTCCATGCTGCCTCACATCCGTTACATATTAAGTGAGATGAAAAGCCCTCTTTTAAAAGAACTGTACGAGGAAATGGATGCGCTGGAGGATCTGTGCCGGCTCGTGCAGGAGTCTATAAAGGAGGATCCGCCTGTCGCCATGCGGGACGGCGGGATCATCCGGGACGGCTATAACGAGGAGGTAGACAGGCTGCGCCACGCAAAGTCTGACGGAAAGGACTGGATCGCGAAGCTGGAAGAGGAAGAGAGGGAGAAGACAGGCATTAAGAACCTGCGTATCAAATACAACAAAGTATTCGGCTACTATCTGGAAGTGACCAATTCGTTTAAGAACATGGTGCCGGACTATTATATGAGGAAGCAGACGCTGACGAATGCAGAGCGGTATATCATACCCGAGCTAAAAGAGCTGGAAGACACTATATTGGGGGCGGAAGACCGTCTCTATGCGCTGGAATATGAGATTTACTGCGGCATCCGAGACAAGATCGCGAAAGAAGTCATGCGGGTACAGAAGACTGCCCGCGCAGTGGCGCAAGTAGACATGGCCGTATCTCTCGCGGCGGTGGCGGAGCAGGGAGGCTATGTGCGCCCCCGTATGAATGAGAAAGGCGTCATCGACATTAAGGAAGGGCGCCATCCGGTCGTGGAGAAAATGGTACCAAATGAGATGTTCATTGCCAATGACACATATTTGAACGATAAGAAGAACCGCATCTCTATCATCACGGGGCCGAATATGGCGGGGAAATCTACTTATATGCGGCAGACGGCGCTCATCGTGCTGATGGCGCAGATCGGCTCTTTCGTGCCGGCCGGCAGCGCGGATATAGGGATCGTAGACCGTATCTTCACGAGGGTAGGGGCGTCCGACGATCTGGCAAGCGGCCAGAGCACATTCATGGTGGAGATGACAGAGGTGGCCAACATTTTAAGGAACGCTACGGAGAAGAGCCTCCTTATACTGGATGAGATCGGCAGAGGGACAAGCACGTTCGACGGCCTCAGCATCGCCTGGGCGGTGATCGAGCATATAAGCAACAGCAAGCTTTTAGGGGCGAAGACGCTGTTCGCCACGCATTACCATGAGCTGACGGAGCTGGAAGGGAAGATAGACAATGTGAATAACTACTGTATCGCTGTGAAGGAGAAAGGAGACGATATCATCTTCCTTCGCAAGATCGTAAAGGGCGGGGCAGATAAGAGCTATGGCATACAGGTAGCCCGGCTTGCCGGAGTGCCGGACACAGTCATAAGCCGTGCAAAAGAGATCGTAGAAGAGCTTGTCCACACAGACATCACGGGAAGGATCAAAGACATCGCAGTGCAGGGGCAGGCGCCGAAGATCCAGACGAAGAAATATGACGAGGTGGATCTGGCCCAGATGTCGCTTTTCGACACTGTAAAGGACGACGATGTGCTAGAAGAGCTCAAAAACCTGGATGTGAGCAGATTAACGCCCATCGACGCGCTGAATACGCTGTACCAGCTGCAGAACAAATTGAAGAACAGGTGGTAATCTTATGAGCAGGATAGAAGTATTAGACCAGATTACAATTGATAAGATCGCGGCGGGCGAAGTGATCGAACGCCCGGCTTCGGTCGTCAAGGAGCTGGTGGAGAATGCCATCGACGCAGGGGCCGCCGCCGTTACGGTGGAGATCGCCGACGGCGGCATCTCTTTTATGCGGATCGCAGACAACGGCTGTGGGATCCGGCGTGAAGATGTGAGGAACGCGTTCCTGCGCCACTCTACAAGCAAGATACGCTCGGTGGACGATCTGGCGCACATAGGCTCCCTCGGGTTTCGGGGGGAAGCCTTGTCGAGCATTGCCGCCGTGGCGCAGGTAGAGCTTGTGACGAAGGCGAGGGAAGAGGATTTTGGCACGAAGTACCGCATTGCCGGAGGGAAAGAAGAAGAGATTACAGAGACGGGGGCGCCGGAAGGGACGACGTTCCTCGTCCGCCAGCTGTTCTATAATACCCCTGCAAGGAAGAAGTTCCTGAAGACGGCTATGACAGAAGGGAGCCATGTAGGGGATCTGATGACGAGGCTCGCCCTGTCCCACCCGGACATATCGTTCCGCTTTGTGAATAACGGGCAGGTAAGGCTCCACACTTCCGGGAATGGGAATTTAAAGGATGTCATCTATCACATATATGGGCGGGAGATCGCGTCGAATCTCCTGAAAGCAGACTATGAGAAGAACGGCATAAAGATCACCGGATATATGGGGAAGCCTCTGATATCCAGAGGCAACCGCAATTTTGAGAATTATTTCGTAGGCGGAAGGTATATCAAAAGCCAGATGATCTCGAAAGCGATCGAGGACGCTTATAAAGATTTTACAATGCAGCACAAATATCCGTTCGTGGCGCTGCACATCGAAGCTTCCGGGGAGAATGTGGATGTGAATGTACATCCTACGAAGATGGAAGTTCGCTTCTCCAACCAGCAGGAAGTGTACAACGCGATTTATGAGGCGGTGGATCTTGGGCTTCACGCAGAAGAGCTGATCCCCCACGTGGCGCTAGACAGGGCTGTCCCTGCCGCGCCAAAAGAGGCGCCCGCCCCGCCTAAGGATCGCCCTGTCCCGCCTCCGGCGCAGCGGGATCTCGCCTATTTCATGAACGAGATGAGGAAGCGGGTGGAGTCCTACCATGGGCAGAACGCTTCTGTGAAGGCGAGCGGCAAAATAGATGCGTACAGGAGGCCGGCACAGGCAGACAGGATCATGGAAGCCGCCTCGCCCTACATGGCCGGGTCAGGAAGAAAGGAAGAAAGGAGTGCAAAGCCTGAGGCTCTGGAAGAAGAGAAGCCGCGTCAGATGGATCTTTTCGAAGAGAGGCTTCTTCATGAAGAGTCAAGGAAAGAACATAAGATCATCGGACAAGTGTTTGACACATACTGGCTTGTGGAGTATCATAATAATCTGTACATTATTGACCAGCACGCGGCCCATGAGCGCGTCCTCTATGAGAAGACGCTGGCGGGCATGCGGACGCGGGAGTTTACTTCCCAGATGATCAGCCCGCCCATCGTCCTTACGCTGACGATGAAAGAGGCTGCTCTTCTTCAGGCTTACATGGATCAGTTTACGAGGATCGGATTTACGTTCGAAGAGTTCGGGCAGGACTCCTACGCAGTGCGCGCAGTGCCGGATAATTTGTTCGGGATCGCGAAGAAAGAGCTGCTGCTGGAGATGCTGGACTCCCTATCGGACGAGATAAGCAGGAATATGCCGGAGCGCCTCATTGATGAGAAGATAGCGTCTATGTCGTGCAAGGCGGCCGTAAAAGGCAATATGCGTATGTCCGCGGCAGAGACGGACGCGCTGATCGGGGAATTGTTAAAGTTGGACAACCCGTATCACTGCCCTCACGGGCGGCCGACGATCATCGCCATGTCCAGGCGGGAGCTGGAAAAGAAATTCAAAAGGATCGTGTAGACAAGATGAAAGACCCACTTATAATATTGACCGGCCCAACGGCATCGGGAAAGACTTCTCTGTCGATAGCGCTTGCAAAGGCGGTCGGCGGAGAGATTATTTCAGCGGATTCCATGCAGGTTTACAAATATATGGATATCGGCTCGGCGAAGGTACGGCCGGAAGAGATGGGAGGGATCCCGCACTATCTTGTAGATGTGCTGGAGCCGGATGAAGAATTCCATGTAGTCCGTTTCCAGGAGATGGCCAAAGGCGCCATGAAGCGCATCCGCGACAACGGGCATATCCCAATCGTCGTAGGGGGGACCGGATTCTACATCCAGGCGCTTCTGTACGATATTGATTTTACGGCAGACGACGGAGATACTGGCGTCCGAAAGGAGCTTGCGTCCTATGAGAGAGGCCACGGGGCGGCGGCGCTCCACAGGCGTTTAAGATCGGTGGATCCGGCGTCTGCGGATCAGATCCACCCAAACAATGTGAAAAGGGTCATCCGGGCGCTGGAGTTTTATGAAAAGACAGGGACGCCTATCTCGGAGCACAACGCGAGAGAAAGAGAGAAGACGTCGCCCTATGATTTCGCTTATTTCGTCTTAAACGACGAGCGGAGCCGCCTGTATGAGCGGATCAATGGGCGGGTGGACGACATGGTGGAAGAAGGGCTGGTGGAGGAAGTCCGCGCATTGAAAAGCAAGGGATATGGGCGGGAGCTTGTCTCTATGCAGGGCCTTGGATATAAAGAGATATTGGACTATCTGGACGGTATGTGCACCCTTGAGGAAGCCGTGTACCAGATCAAGAGGGACACACGGCATTTCGCCAAGCGGCAGATCACATGGTTCAAGAGGGAGAGGGACGTGGTCTGGATCGATAAAAGCGCGTGCCGCTATGAAGAAAAGGAAATTTTAAATACGATTTTGAAACATTTGGAGGGAGTATTATGCTCAGGAGATTATTCGGGAGATCCCGGTTTGTAAAGAAGATGAACATGTTGATGGAGATCTATTCTTACAGCCATAACGCGGAGGCTACTTACAAGGAGCTGCAGGCGCTTGAGCCTCTGATCCGAAGGGAGGGGGAGAGGTACCTCTATGAGCTGAACCGGGCCGCTCTTTTGTATGACATGAAGGATTTTAAGAAGGCGGCGGATATCGCGATGGAGATCCCGCCTTTCAACCCGGAATTTGACGCGAAATGCGCCCAGGTGAAGACGAAGATCATGGATGCCATGCAGAGAGGATAGAGAAGATGACGGAGCTGACAGATTTATATGAGAAGACGGGCATAAGAAAGAGCGTGTACGAATTTGGAGAAGAGATCCTTTGCGGCCTTCGGGAGCGGTTCGATGGGATCGACCGGATCGCTGAGTACAACCAGATGAAAGTCACAGGAGCGATGCAGGACAGCCAAGTGAATGAGAATTGCCTCCACTATTATGCCAGCGGCTACGGGTACAACGATCCGGGGAGGGACGTGCTGGAAGACGTATATGCGTCCGTCTTCCACACAGAGAGCGCCCTCGTAAGGCCCCAGATCACATGTGGGACACATGCTTTGTCTCTGGCTCTTGGCGCAGTCCTAAGGCCGGGAGACGAGCTTTTATCTCCTGTAGGGAAGCCTTATGACACGCTGGAGGAAGTCATTGGCATCCGTCCTTCTCATGGATCGCTGGCTGAGTACGGTATTACCTACTCCCAGGTGGAGCTGCTCGCGGACGGCACGTTCGACTACGACGGGATCGCGAAGGCGGTCAGCGAGAGGACGAAGATGGTGACGATACAACGCTCCAAAGGATATCTCACACGGCCCAGCTTTTCCGTCGGCCAGATCGGGGAGCTGATCGCCTTTGTGAAGAAGCTAAAGCCTGACGTCATCTGTATGGTGGACAACTGCTATGGAGAGTTTGTGGAGGAGAAGGAGCCAAGCGATGTGGGAGCCGACATGACCGTGGGCTCTCTCATTAAAAATGCAGGAGGCGGCCTTGCTCCTATCGGGGGCTATATCGCAGGAAGGAAGGATCTGATCGATCTGTGCGGGTACCGCCTCACATCCCCGGGGCTTGGGAAGGAAGTAGGGGCTTCTCTTGGAGTGATGCAGTCCTTCTATCAGGGGCTGTTCCTTGCGCCTTCCGTGGTAGCGGGGGCGTTAAAAGGCGCAGTCTTTGCCGCCGGTATTTATGAAAAGCTGGGATATAAGGTCATCCCGAACAGTACCGAGAGCCGCCATGATATCATCCAGGCGGTGGAGCTTGGGACGCCGGAAGGGGTCGTCGCTTTCTGCCGGGGCATCCAGGCGGCAGCACCGGTGGACGCTTATGTGACGCCGGAGCCATGGGCCATGCCTGGCTATGACAGTGATGTGATAATGGCGGCGGGGGCGTTCGTGGCGGGCTCCTCCATCGAGCTGAGCGCGGACGGCCCTATGAAGCCGCCTTATGCGGTCTATTTCCAGGGGGGGCTTACATGGCACCACGCGAAGCATGGGATCTTAATGTCCTTAGAATATATGGCGAGAGAGGGAATCGTGGATCTATGAAGACGATGAGAGCGATCGGGATTGTCGGCGGCGGAGCCTCAGGGCTTATGGCCGCCATTACTGCAGCGGCGGACAGGGACGTCCATGTATTTATACTGGAGCAGGATGCGTCCCCCGGGAAAAAGATCCTATCCACCGGGAACGGCAGATGCAACCTGACCAATGAGCGTATGGAGAGCGTATGTTATCGAAGCGAGGATATGGATCAGGTGGAGGCCGTACTGAAAGGCTTTGGCTTTGAAGACACGCTTCGTGTATTTGAAAGGCTGGGGCTTTGCGTCCGATCGAGGGACGGATATGTATACCCGCTTAGCAATCAGGCGGCGGCAGTGCGGGACGTCCTTCTTATGGAAGCACGGCGGCTTGGCGTGGAAGTGCACACAGGAGCGCGCGTGTCTGGAATATGCCTGGCGGCTTCACATCAAAGCCGTCCGGCGCAGAAAGTATTCCGTATAATTACGGACAGAGGAGAGTTCTGTGCAGACCGCGTCATCCTCTCCGCCGGGGGGAAGGCGGCGGCAAAGCCGGGCGCAGAAGGGAACAGCTACACGCTGGCGGAGTCTCTGGGACATTCTCTTGTGCCGGTGGTCCCGGCCCTTGTCCAGCTAAAAGTGAAAGAGCATCCGCTTGCAAAAGCGGCAGGAGTGCGCGTGGAGGCGGCTGTGACGGCCTTCGCGGGAAAAGAGGCGCTGTCCTCGGACAGAGGCGAAGTGCAGATTACGGCTTACGGCATCTCGGGCATCCCTGTCTTCCAGATCAGCCGCTATGTGGCGAAAGCCTTATATGAGAAAAGGCCGGTCAGGGTGGAGATCGACTTCTTACCGGAGAGGAGCGAAGAGGAGCTCAAAGAGCTCTTCTTTAAGCGGCAGATGAGAGATGGGAAGATGGAGGCGGCGGAGTATCTGACAGGGATCTTCCACAGCAAGCTGATCCCCGAGCTTTTGCGCCTAGCAGAGATCTCTCCACATGTCTGGATGTATAAAGTGTCCAGAGATGAGATATTCCGGCTTATAGGGACAGTGAAGCACACGGCTCTTGAAATCGCAGGAACGAACGGTTTTGAGAACGCCCAGGTATGCGCCGGAGGAGTGCGGCTTCGGGAGATAGACGCAGGGACGATGGAGTCCCGGATCCGGAAAGGGCTATACATTACAGGAGAGCTTCTGGATGCCGACGGCATGTGCGGAGGCTATAATCTCCAGTGGGCGTGGGCGACCGGATATATAGCGGGGCGATGCGCGGCAGGGATCACGGACGGAGGGACAGGCCAGGAGGCTTAAAGAAAGGCGAGGTTATGATTCGGATTGAGCAGTTAAAAGTGCCGCACCCTGCGGGGCGTGAGGCGATTATAGAGAAAATAGAAAAGGCTCTGGGCGCCTCGAGGGGGGAGGCGCTCTCCTATGAGATACGCAAGCACTCCATAGACGCCCGGAAAAAGCCATGCCTGTTCCACGTCTATACAGTAGATGTGGAAGTGAGGGAGGAAGCGCGCATCTTAAAGCAGATCTTAAAAAAGAAGAAGGGCGGGCATATCTCCTATGTAGAAAAGAGCGGAGGAGCCGCCTACTCTGTGACGCCCTGCGGCAAGGAGCCATTGAGGCATCGCCCGGTCATTATCGGCACTGGGCCTGCCGGGCTGTTCTGCGGGTACGAGCTGGCCCGCATGGGATATCGCCCCCTTATTCTGGAGCGGGGAATGGACGTGGATTCCCGCATAAAGGACGTGGAAGAGTTCTGGAACGGCGGCCCGCTAAAGCCGGAGTCCAACGTCCAGTTCGGGGAGGGCGGAGCAGGGACGTTCTCGGACGGGAAGCTAAGTACGCTGACAAAAGACCGGGGAGGGCGGAACAGAGAAGTGCTGCGGCTCTTCGCCTCCCACGGCGCGCCAAAAGAGATCTTGTACGAGAGCAAGCCCCATATAGGTACGGACATTTTAGCAGACGTGGTGAAGAATATACGAAGATCCATTATCCAGATGGGCGGGGAAGTGCGCTTTCATACGAAAGCAACCGATATCTCCACCTCTGTGGAGGATGGGATAGAAGGGCTTACGGGGCTTACGGTAATGGACACTGTAAGCGGAAGGGAGTATGTAATCAATGCGTCCATCGCAGTCTTTGCCATCGGGCACAGTGCGAGAGATACATTTTCTATGCTTGAGGAGCGCCGCGTGCACATGGAGGCCAAGTCTTTTGCCGTGGGCGTCCGGGCAGAGCACCCGCAGGAGCTTATTGACAGAGCCCAGTACGGGCGAGAGGCAGGGGCAGATCTTCCTGCCGCCGCTTATAAGCTGACGGCCAATTTAGAAAGTGGAAGAGGCGTGTATACGTTCTGCATGTGCCCCGGGGGCTATGTAGTCAACGCATCTTCTGAGGAAGGGAAGATCGCCGTGAATGGCATGAGCTACAGCGCAAGGGACGGGCGCAATGCCAACAGCGCCGTGATCGTCACCGTCTCCCCGGAAGATTATAGGGCTTTCGGGGACGGCCCTCTTGCGGGCGTCGCGTTCCAGCGGGAGCTGGAAGCGGCGGCTTACCGGGAGGGGAGAGGGTCTGTCCCGGCGCAGCGGTTCGAAGACTTCAGGAAGAACGTCCCGTCTGTTGGCGGCGGCAGCATTGTCCCACAGATAAAAGGCGGCTATGCCTGGGGGAATGTAAGGAGCATATTCCCGGACGCGCTTGCAGAAGCGCTGGAAGAAGGGATCCTGGCATTTGATAAGAAGATACAAGGCTATGCGGCGGGAGATACGGTCATTACAGGAGCAGAGAGCAGGACGTCCTCCCCGGTAAGGATCCCAAGGGACGAGGATATGGAGAGCAGTATAAAAGGGCTGTACCCGTGCGGCGAGGGGGCAGGATATGCAGGCGGTATTACATCATCCGCCACGGACGGACTGAAAGTGGCAGAAGCCGTCAGCAGGAAATACTGTCCGTTCGACAAAGATGAGGCTGTCTTAAGAAATTTTTAAGGCAATAGGTATATACACTTTTTTGGAAATATGATACAATATATTGAGTTTTCAGAGAGAGAAATATGAGGAGGAGTACATATGAAGGGAACGGGAAGTAAGAACGCATGGGCGCTGTTCCTGCTTGTTCTGGCAGGGATCGTGCTGGGCGGCTTTATCGGCATGCTCGCAGAAGGGGTCTCCGCGCTTAGCTGGCTTGGCTACGGGCAGACATTCGGGCTGGAGAAGCCGATCGTCCTCAATCTGGGGCTTTTAGTCCTTACGTTCGGTCTTACGATAAAGATTACGATCGCCAGCATTATCGGCGTAGTCATCGCGATCATCATTTACCGCTTCTTATAACGCCGGCGTCATCCGGCATCTTAAGTCCTACAAAAGAGCATCGCCTGAATCCAAAGGAAGATATGAATCAGACTCATACTATGAAAGAAATACCGGCCATAGAGCGTCCCTATGAGAAATGCGAGAGGAGGGGCGCAGAGAGCTTAAGCGACGCAGAGCTTTTGGCAGTCCTTCTGCGTACGGGGACGAGGGGCGAGAACGCTCTCGTGCTCGCAGAGCGGATCCTGTACCATGCAGGAGAGACAGGGCTTCTTAGCATCCACCAGTTCAGCAGAGAACGATTAAAAAGGATCCGTGGGATCGGCAAAGTGAAGGCGATCCAGATATCGTGCATCTCGGAGCTTGCAAAGAGGCTGGCAAAAGAGTCCGCCCACGAGCTGCTAAGCTTCAAGGATCCGGATTCCATTGCACAGTACTATATGGAGGATCTGCGTCATGACAGACAGGAGCGCATGAAGCTTCTGATGCTGAATTCCAGATCGAAGCTTATGGGCGAGACGGACATCTCCAAAGGGACGGTGAACGCTTCCCTTATTACCCCGAGGGAGCTTTTTATAGAGGCATTACAGAAGAATGCCGTATCCATTATAATCATGCACAATCATCCAAGCGGTGATCCGGCTCCAAGCACGGAGGACATGCTGCTTACGAAGCGCATCATGAAGGCTGGGGAGCTGATCGGGATCGAGCTGTTAGACCATATTATTATTGGCAATAATCGTTATATCAGCTTCCGCAGAGAGGGCCTTTTATAAAGAAAGGATTATCTATATGGCAAGAAACACATACGGGCTTGACCTTGGCTCTTACGAAATCAAAGTCTACGATAAGAAGCAGGACGCCATCTGGACAGAGAAGAGCGTCATTGCGATGAAAGAGAAACAGGAGATCTTCGCTATCGGGGACGAGGCTTATAAGATGTACGAGAAGACTCCAGATTCTATTGAAGTGCTTTTTCCCATGAAGGCCGGAGTCATATCCGGGTTCCATGATATGCAGTTCCTTCTGCAGAACTTGCTGAAGGCGAACAGACAGCTCGCACATGGCTCCGCATATGTCATCGCGGTCCCGACCGACGTCACAGAAGTGCAGAAAAAGGCCTTTTTCGATCTGGTCATCCATTCTACCGCGAGGGCGAAGGAAGTAAATATCGTGGAGCGATCCATCGCAGACGCCATCGGCCTTGATATAGACACACGCAACACGAACGGCGTGTTCATCGTGAATTTTGGCGGCGAGACGACGGAGCTGTCCGTCCTTGCCGCAGGAGGGATGATCTTGAACCGCCTTCTCCCTATCGGTGGGAGGAGCTACGATCAGGCGATCATCACTCTCATACGGAACAGCCATGATTTTTTAATCGGAAGCCATACGGCGGAGGCATTAAGGCGCAGGTTTGAGATATTTAAGGCGGATTCGGACGCTGCGTTCATGGTAGCGGGGCGCGATCTCATTACGGGAGTGCCGACCCAGAAGACGATCTCGATCAACCTTGTGCGGGCCGCCATCAAGGAGCCGCTGCTGGAGTGCTTAAGGGCGATCCGCTCCCTTCTTGACCGGACGCCGCCGGAGATACGCAAATCGATCCGGCAGAACGGGATCTTCCTGACGGGCGGCATTGCCAACACGGAAGGGCTGGACGCCTACATTGAGAAGAATATCGGGATCCCGACACGGGCGGCGGAAAACCCGGAGATCTGTTCCGTGACCGGGCTTAAGAAGATCATTATGTCAAAGGAACTCAGCCAGCTGGCGTATTCTATGCTGGATGAAAGATATAGGTGGATGAGATAATATGAAAATTAAGAAGCAATCTTCGCTTTCAAGTAAATACTGGCTGATCGTGCTGTCAGCGGGCTGCCTTCTCCTTATGGGAGTCGAGCGTTTTACTGACGGAGGGGGTCCGCTGCGGTTCATTGGGAATTATACGGTAGTACCTATGCAGAAGGGCATCAGCTATGTAGGGCGCTATTTAAGCGACCTTTCTGATAATTTCGATACACTGCAGGATGTGCGGGACGAGAAAGACGCCCTGCAGGCGAAAGTGGATGAGCTGAACATCGAGAATACGAGGCTTCGGCAGGAACAGTATGAGCTGGAAAGGCTCAGAGAGCTTTATCAGCTGGATGAGAACTATTCGGACTATGAAAAGATCGGCGCCCATGTCATTGCCAACAATGGGAGCAACTGGTTCAGTGATTTTACCATTGATAAAGGAAGCAACGACGGCATTAAAGTAGACTGTAATGTGCTTGCGGGGAGCGGCCTTGTAGGGACTGTGACGGAAGTGGGGCCGGATTACGCCAGAGTAAGATCCATCATTGATGATGCCAGCAACGTAAGCGGTATGGTGCTGTCCACTTCCGATACTTGTATGGTCAGGGGAGACTTAAGCCTCATATCGGACGGGAGGATCAGGTTTGAGAAGCTGGCCAACAACGACAATGATATCCAGGTGGGGGAGCAGATCGTGACCTCTCATGTGAGCGACCGTTTTGTGCAGGGACTGTTCATCGGCTATATAAGCGACATTGAGGTAGACGCCAATAACCTGACACGCTCGGGGTATATTACGCCCGCTGTGGATTTTTCTAAATTGCAGGAAGTACTGGTCATTACGACGACGAAAAAGGACATGACAGGAGAGAGGGAGAGCGAATGAAAAGGAATATTACGGTATTTATCATAATCCTCATCTCTTTCCTGCTGCAGAGCACGGTGCTGCCGTATTTCCTGTTCGCGTCGGTGGGGCCGAACCTGCTCGTCATCGTAACGGCTTCTTTCGGCTTTATGAGAGGGAAGAAAGCAGGCATGGCAGTGGGGATTGTGTCCGGGCTTTTTATGGATGTGTTCTGGGGCTCTTCCCTTGGGTTCAATATGCTCCTGTTCACGGTCATAGGCTATGGGAACGGATGTTTCAAGCGCTTGTTCTATGATGAGGACATTAAGCTTCCGATCGGGCTGATCGCCACGAGCGAACTGTTCTACGGCGGCGTCACTTATTTCTGTCTGTATGCGCTGCGGGGAGATTTTGCATTTTCCAGCCACCTTTTGTCTATTATCTTCCCGGAGCTTGTATATACGATACTGGCAACTTTGATCTTATATCAGATCATACTGCACATCAATAAAAAGTTAGAAGCAGAAGAACAAAGGAGTGCAAGCAGATTTGTCTAATTTGTGGGAACGGATCAAATCCGGCATAAATGAAATCGTAAAATCAAGAGTGTTCATGGTCGTTATCTTTTTCTGTATCTTGTCGGCTATTTTAGTACAGCGTGTCTTCTACCTTCAGATCGTGAAGGGGCAGGACTATGCGGACCGGTATGAGCTGCAGATCCAGAAGACGAGGACGGTAGAGGGGACGCGCGGGAATATCTATGACCGTAACGGCAATCTTCTCGCCTACAATGAGCTTGCTTATTCTGTCACTATTGAAGATACCGGGGAGTATGATTCTACCCAGCATAAGAACGAGGAGCTTAATAAGGTCATCTCCACCGTCATCGACATAGTAGAATCTAACGGCGATACGGTCATCAGCGATTTTGGGATTATCCTGGACAATGACGGGAATTATATATATGTGGCGGAAAGCGATACCCAGAGGCTTCGGTTCATCGCCGACATCTATGGGAAGAGGACTATTGAGGAGCTGTCTGTGGAGCAGCAGGGACAGTCGGCCGGGGAAGTGATCGATTATCTCTGTACGGATAAAGTATACGGCTATGGAATCGACCAGGAAGAGCTGAGCAGGGAGGAAGTGCTGAAGCTGATCAATATCCGCTATGCCATCTCTTTGAACAGCTATCAGAAATTCCTTCTTATCACGATAGCGGAAGATGTGTCTGAGAAGACTGTAGCGGACATTATGGAGAATATGGACACGCTGCAGGGAGTCAGCATAGAGGAGACGTCTCTGCGCCGTTACAATGACAGCTATTGCTTTTCCAATATCATCGGCTACACGGGGCAGATCTCCAACGAGGAATATGACGCTTTGAGCAAGGCGCAGCAAAAAGAGTATGACAAGACGGACACCGTCGGCAAGTCCGGGATCGAGAAGGAGATGGATTCCACCTTAAAGGGAAAGAAGGGCAAGGTCAAGCTCTATGTGAACAACGTTGGGAAGATCATCGACACAGTATCTGAATCTGAGTCTGAGGCGGGGGACAACCTGTATCTGTCCATCGATGCAAGCTTGCAGCGGGTCGTCTATCATGTAATAGAACAGGAGCTGGCAGGGATCCTCCTGGCGAAGATCCAGAATGCCCTTGACTATGACCGCACAAATCTCGAGGATGGGAATGATGTCATTATACCGATCGGGGATGTGTACAATTCTTTTATTGAGAACGGGATCCTGGATATGAACCATTTCTATGACGAGGAGGCGGGGGCTATGGAGCAGGAAGTCGCGTCCATCCTTACTTCTTACAGAGAGACGCGTCTTTCTGATATTTCCGGCGCTCTCCTGGATCCCGGCGCCCCGGCGTACGGGGACATGTCCCGGGAGATGCAGGCATATATGCTCTACATTGTCAACGACATCCTCACTTCCGGCGAAGGCGTCCTGATGGCAGATGCGGTCGACGCCGGAGACGAGACGTACCGGGCATGGACGAAGGAAGAGTCTATAAATATTTACGAGTATCTGAATTATGCCATCTCCAAAAACTGGATCGACACGTCCAAGCTGCAGGACTACGTATCGGACGGTGGGAAATATTCCGATTCCGGGGAGCTGTACCAGGGGCTTGTAGCATTTATCATCGACTGTCTGCGGGACAATACGGCTTTTGACAAATTGCTGTACCGATACATGATCCGCTCTGGCACAGTGACGGGGCGGCAGCTCTGCCTTATACTATATGAGCAGGGGGTACTGGAATACGACGAGGCACAGTACAGCGCGCTCCTTACCGGGGAGATGTACCCCTATGATTTCGTAAGAGGAAAGATACAGACGCTGGAGCTCACCCCCGGCCAGCTGGCTCTTGAGCCTTGCACAGGCTCTATGGTGATCACCGACCCGGATAATGGGCAGGTGCTGGCCTGCGTCTCTTATCCGGGATATGACAATAACCGGCTTGCCAACACGATGGATTCTGCTTATTATAACCAGCTTGTGACGGCGGGCTCCCGGCCGTTCTATAACAGCGCCACCCAGGAGAAGACAGCGCCGGGCTCTACGTATAAGATGGTGTCTGCCGCGGCGACGCTCACAGAAGGGTTGATCGCCCCGGACGAGACGGTGTATTGCCAGGGGACTTATGGGAAGGTAGAGCCGAACCCGAAATGCTGGATCCATCCTTACGCCCATGGGAGCGTGAATGTGGAGACCGCGCTTGAGCATTCCTGCAACTGCTATTTTTACGAGGCGGGGTACCGTATGGGGCTGGATGCAGAAGGGTTCGGACTGGTCGGCTCAGACGGCGCGCAGGGAAATGCGACAGAGGCTTATTACTCCAGCGACAGAGGCATTGGCGTGCTGACGGAATATGCGGAGATGTTCGGGCTGGACGCTGTAAGCGGCCTTGAGATCCCGGAGGCCGAGCCTGAGATCTCAGACCAGGACTCTGTGCGATCTGCCATTGGGCAGGGCACGAACAACTATACGGTCAGCCAGCTTGCCAGGTATGTCACCGCAGTGGCCAACAGAGGGACTGTTTATGATCTGACCCTTTTAGATAAAGTGACTGACTTGAACGGCGATACGATCGAGGAATTCAAGCCGGAAGCCAGACAGGAGATAACAAAGCTCGACCCTTCCACGTGGGAATCGATCCACAGTGGGATGCGGGAAGTGGTGCGAGTAGAGAATAGTAAGACGTTTACGGAGCTGAACCGGAGCGAGGTGCAGCTGTACGGGAAGACAGGCTCTGCCCAGCAGAGCAAAGCCCATGCGGATCATGCATTGTTCGTCGGCTTCTCTCCAAGTGAAAATCCAGACATTGCCTTTGCGACCCGTATCGCCAATGGATATTCGTCCGTATACACCTGCGAGGTTGCCAGAGATATAATGAAGTACTATTACGGCCTGGCAACGGAAGAAGAGCTGGTCACTGGTGTCGCGGCCGAGATCCAGGTAGGGGTTACAAGCGGCGATTAGGCAGAAAGGAAGCGTGTATGTGAGAGACCCTGTTTTCATGAAAAGCAGCCGGTATGGCATCGTCCTTTATTTCGACCCGGACGTGCCTTACGAGGAGCTCCTTATGGCAGTACAGTATAAATTCCGGTCAGCGGAGCATTTCTTCGCCCGCGCGGACATGCTTGTGGAGTTTAACGGCCGCGTTTTTACGAAAGAGGAAGAGCGCCGGATGGCAGAGGCCATCGAGGAGGCCGGGAAAGTACACATACTATGTATTATAGAGAAAGACCCTTATACGGAAGCAATGCACAAAAGAATGCTGGATGACAGCAAAGAAGCGCTCCATGCAAAAGACGGAATGTTCTATAGAGGTACGTTAAGAGGACGGCAGATTCTTGAAGCAGAGACGAGTATCGTAATCATCGGGGACGTGGAGGAGGACGCGACCGTCGTCTCCAAAGGGCATGTTGTTGTGACAGGAACAGTGAGAGGGACTATCATAGCCGGCGCCGGGGATCATTACGATGCGGTCATAGCCGCTCTCCACATGAGGCCGAGGAAGCTGAAAGTCGGAGACGTACGGCTGAAACCAATTAGAGGAGGAAGTTATTCATGGGCGAAGTTATTGTGATTACATCAGGAAAAGGCGGGGTCGGGAAGACGACGACAACGGCAAATATTGGAGCGGGCCTGTCTCAGTTTGAGAAGAAGGTCATTGTGATCGACACGGACCTGGGGCTTCGGAACCTGGACGTCGTTATGGGACTGGAAAATCAGATCGTATATAATCTGGTAGACGTGGTGGAAGGCACGTGCCGCTTAAAGCAGGCTCTTATACGGGACAAGCGCTACGAGAACCTGTATCTTCTCCCGTCCGCGCAGACGAAAGATAAATCGGCGATCTCCCCGGGACAGATGAAGAAGCTGACTTCGGAGCTGAAGGAGGAATTTGATTACATACTTCTGGACTGTCCGGCGGGGATCGAGCAAGGGTTCCAAAACGCTATCGCGGGCGCGGACCGCGCCATCATCGTGACGACGCCGGAAGTATCGGCTATACGAGATGCAGACCGGATCATCAGCCTTCTGGAGAGCCATCAGGTGAAGGACAATGCTCTGATCATCAACCGCATCCGCATGGATATGGTCAGAAAAGGAGACATGATGTCCGTGGACGATGTGACGGAGATCCTCTCCATACCTCTTATAGGAGCCATTCCAGACGATGAGCAAGTGGTGATCGGAACGAATCAGGGCGAGCCGGTCATCGGGATGGACTGTAATGCGGGGAAGGCGTATCTTAACATCTGCAAACGGATTATGGGAACGGAAGTCCCTTTTATGGACTTAAACAGTACGAGGGGGTTCTTCTCAAAATTGTCGGATGCGTTCCGAAAAGGTTAGGAGGCGCGCCATGCTTAGAAAGTCTTCTGTAGCGGTGGCAAAGAGCCGCCTTCGCACATTGGTGACATCGGACCGTGTAAGCTGTGCGCCGGGCGATTATGACAACCTGTGCCGGGAGCTTTACGCGGCTCTGTCGAAATATCTGGAACTTACAGAAGATAACCTGAAAGTGGACATATGCAGGACACATATATTAATTACATTCGCAGGAGATGAAACGTGAGATTACCAAAACTTATAACAAGGCCTTACAGGGTAAGAGATTATAAGATCATGCTTGTCATGCTTGTCATGGCGCTGTCCGTGATCGGTATACTGGTTGTTGGGAGCGCGAGGGAGAGCCTTCAGAGCCGACAGATGTTCGGAGTCGTATTCGGCTTCTCTGTCATGCTCGTCACATCTTTTATAGACTATGTATGGATCTTGAATATGCACTGGCTCATCTATGCAGTCGCCATAGGAAGCCTTGCGGCAGTCCTTGTAATCGGGGATGAAGTGAACGGCGCAAGAAGATGGGTAGATGTGGGCTTTACAAGGATCCAGCCGTCTGAGCTTGCCAAGATCCTTTTGATCCTGTTTCTGGCCAAGTTTATTATGGATCACAAGGATGACATCAATGATAAGCTGACGATTATTAAATATGCCATTCTGTGCGCGGTCCCTCTGGGGCTCATCCTTATGGAGCCGAACCTGTCCACTACGATATGTACAGCGTTCGTCCTCTGCCTGCTCATTTATGTGGGGGGCTTAAGCTATCGGTTCATCGGGACAGTCCTTCTCATCCTGATACCCACGACGGTTATTTTCCTGACCATCGCGGTGCAGCCGAACCAGCCCTTTTTGAAGCCGTACCAGCAGGAGCGTATCCTTGCGTTCCTGGAACCGGAGAAGTATGCGAGCGACGCCGCCTATCAGCAGAACAACTCAGAGATGGCCATCGGTTCCGGCCAGCTGATGGGAAAGGGGCTTGACAATAACACGACCACATCGGTAAAGAACGGGAATTTCATTCTGGAGCCGCAGACAGATTTCATCTTCGCGATCGTGGGAGAGGAATTAGGCTTTGTCGGAAGCTGTATAATTATTGCGCTATTGTTATTGACTGTGATACAATGTATACTGATAGGAGTGAAAGCCCAGGATCTGGCGGGGAAGATCATCTGCTGCGGGGTCGGCGGGCTTATCGGGTTCCAGAGCTTTATCAACATTGGGGTAGCCACGAATATCCTCCCGAATACAGGAGTCCCTCTGCCGTTCGTAAGCTACGGGCTTACTTCCCTTGTAAGCCTTTACATCGGTATCGGAGTTGTATTAAATGTAGGCTTGCAGCCGAAAAAATACCAGTAAGGAGAGAAGAAGAATGAATATTGGCCTGATCGCTCACGATTCGAAAAAAACTTTAATGCAGAATTTCTGCATCGCGTACCGCGGGATTTTGGGCAAGCATGAATTATATGCTACAGGAACGACCGGGCGTCTTATCGAGGAAGTGACGAACTTAACGATCCATAAATATCTTGCAGGGCCTCTCGGAGGAGAGCAGCAGCTGGGCGCTCAGGTGGCTCAAAATGATATAGATGCTCTTATTTTTCTCCGTGAGCCTATGAATCCAAAGTCTCATGAGCCGGAAGTCAATAATGTCATACGGCTGTGCGACACTTATAATATCCCGATCGCAACGAATCTAGCGACCGCAGAGCTTATTATTCTAGCAATTGATAGAGGAGACCTTGATTGGCGTGAGATGTACCGATAACAGACAGATTTACAGAAGGCGGAAAAGAAGACGTAACAGGCAGGCAGCGTTTTTGTCTGTCCTTCTTGCCGTTCTTTGCTTTATAGCCGCTTATGTGCGCTATTTGGATTCGGATGGCCAGGAAGAGCCCCAGGTACAGGCTTATGAATCTTCTAATTACAATACAGCTTTATACCGTGCAGGATCGCTATTTGCGGAAGATCTCTGCGTCTCCTCTGGGGATGTTGCCAGGGAAGGCGTTCCTGACATGTCCGGGACTTATGCAGGCGCGCTGTTCGATGTGAATGCCCGGACGGTTGATTTCGCTTACAATATGCATCAAAGGCTCTATCCTGCCAGCACGACGAAGATCCTGACGGCTCTTGTGGCCATCAGGAACGGGAATCTTGAAGATATGGCGACGGTGTCGGCCAATGCGTCGTCTGCCAGCTTTGCGGCAGACGAGTCTGTGTGCGGTATTCTGGAGGGAGATCAGCTGACTCTTAAAGATCTTGTGTACGGGCTTATCCTTCAGTCTGGCAATGACAATGCCGTGGCGATCGCCGAGCACGTTGCCGGGAGCGAGGAGGCTTTCGTTGAGATGATGAACGCACAGGCTATGGAGCTGATGGCTACCAACTCCCATTTTATGAATTCGAACGGGCTTCACAATGAAGATCACTATACGACCGCTTACGACCTGTACCTCATTTTTAATGCGTGTATTACCTATCAGGAATTTATAGATATCATCCAGTCAGATTCCTACACTGCAAGTGTTACGCGGGCGGATGGCAGCGTAACAGAGATGGTGTGGGAGCCGACCCATTTCTATGCGTCGGGCAAGGCAGAAGCGCCGACAGGCGGGTCGGTCATTGGCGGGAAGACTGGATTTACAGACCAGGCGGGAAGCTGCCTTATCCTGCTTGATATGGATGCGGGACAGAACCCTTACATATCAGTCGTGATGGGAGCCTCTTCCAAGGGGATCCTGTATGACAGGATGACGGCGATGATAGATTCCATCCCGCAGGTTTAGAAAAACGGACAAGAAACCTGAACGTTTCCTGCCCGTTTTTTGTTGGAGCCTGTCTTATGACTGAGCTTCCGGTGTGTTTTCAATTCTTCCGTACAGGCTGATCAGATACAGACCGCATAACCCTACGACGGTGTATATAATTCTAGACAGCCAGGACAGGTTCCCAAGAAGGAATGCTACCAGATCGAACCGGAAGATCCCGACTAAGAGCCAGTTTATAGCTCCGATGATCACGAGAGTCAGGGCTGTGTTGTCAAACCATTTCATAAAAAATCCCTCCTTTTGAGGTATAGTATTCCAAAGAAGAGGGCGATTATACACAAGAATAGAAAATAGAAAGAGCATCCAAATATGTAAATAGTGTTCCTTTTTGGGAATAATAATTTGAAAATATTGTATGCAGCCTATAAAAATGGTACAATAACAACTATACCTTCAATATACAAAGGGAGGAAGATGGATTTGTCTGAGAGGAAGACGGCTGGGAAGAGAACGGCCGGGAATAACAAGTCAAATATTATGGTATTTCGGAAAAAGTGGAACATGAATATTGGGATCATTATTTTCGGCATCGTGTTCATATATCTTGTAGTTACAGTGCTTATGTATCTGACAGAGAATCATATCTCTGCCTATGAAGTACGAGAAGGAAGCATTTTAAAGGACAATGCCTACGTGGGGCTTGCCATAAGGAGCGAGTCGGTGGTCGCGGCAGAAAGCGACGGCTATGTGAACTATTTTGCCCCGGAAGGGAGCAAGGTGGGCGCGAGGACAAGCGTGTATTCCCTGTCCGCGGAAAAGCTGGATTTTGCAGACGCCGACGAAGAGGGCTCCCAGGAGCTGTCTGACGAGGAGCATAATCAGATCCTTCTCCAGACGCAGGACTTTACTGAGAATTTTGACGACGCCCGGTTCGAGGACGTATATCTCTTGAAGAGCAATATCAATGCCGTCATGGAAAATAAATCTAACCAAAGCCGCCGGGCGCAGCTCGAAGAGATGCTGTCGTCGGGAGCCGCCGGCCTGTCCGTGTACCGGGCGCCGTCGCCGGGGATCGTAGTCTATTCTACCGACGGCTACGAGGGCGTCGCGCTCAGTGATGTGACAGAAGAGATGATCGCGAAACAGGATTATAAGAAGACAAGCCTTGAGAACAATTCTAAAGTAAAAGCTGACGATCCGGTCTGCAAAGTGATCACAGATGACACGTGGACGCTTGCCATCGTTCTGGACGAAGAGACGTCAAAGGCTATAGCGGACAAGGAGGAAGTCGAGGTGCAGTTCTCCAAAGACCATGAGATGAGCACGGCCAGGCTTTCCATCTATAATACGGAAGGGGAAGGGGCGGATATCGGACTCCTGACATTTGATTCATCTATGGTCCGATATGCCGGAGATCGGTATCTTGATATCGAGCTTATACTGGAGGATGAATCGGGGCTTAAGATACCCAAGTCCTCTGTGGTGGAGAAAGATTTCTACACGGTCCCGGAAGGGTACATGGCTCAGGAGGAGGGCAGTGGGAGAAGAGGCGTCCTTGTGTCGGACGGCGACGGTTCTGTATTCCAGAAAGCAGACGTATATTATCGGGACAATGAGAACGGGCTTGTCTATCTGGAGCCCCACATTTTCGAGAAAGGGGCGACGCTCACTAATCCGGACTCCGGCGAGCTTTACAGGCTGGGCGAGATGAAGCCTTTAAAAGGAGCCTACAATATCAATAAAGGGTATGCCGTGTTCAAGCAGATCCAGATCCTCTGTGAGAGTGAAGAGTACTATATTGTGGAGACGGGGAACGACTATGGGCTTGCCAGCTACGATCATATAGCTCTTGTAGGGAAAGATGTGCAGGAGAATGACATTGTGTTTTAAATCAGGAAAGAGGAGTGGGAAATGTATGACAGAACAGATGCTTAAAGAGAATCTTCAGGCCGTAGAGGCACAGATCCAGGAGGCCTGCAAAAAAAGCGGAAGGAAGCGGGAGGATGTGACGCTGGTGGCGGTGAGCAAGACCCATCCTGTAGAAACGCTTAAGGAAGCGTACGGTCTGGGGATCCGTATCTTCGGTGAGAATAAGGTGCAGGAGCTGACAGAGAAGTATGAAGCCCTGCCAAAAGATATCAAGTGGCACATGATAGGCCATCTTCAGAGAAATAAAGTAAAGCATGTGATCGACAAGGCGGCTCTGATCCACTCAGTGGATTCTCTGCGCCTTGCAGAAGAGATAGAGAAAGAAGCGAAGAAGCGAGGCATAACGGCCAATATCCTGATTGAGGTAAATGTCGCAGGAGAAGAGAGCAAATTCGGCATTAAACCGGAAGAATTAGGACGTTTTACAGAGAAGATCGTCGAATTTCCTCATATATGTGTAAAAGGGCTTATGACAATAGCGCCTTATGTAGAAGATCCCGAGAAGAATCGTCCTGTTTTCGCGAGCCTGCGAAAATTATCTGTTGACATTGCACGGGAAAGCGCACATAATATTAGCATGAGCATATTGTCAATGGGGATGACAGGCGATTATCGTGTGGCGATTGAAGAGGGGGCCACCATAGTGCGTGTCGGAACCGGAGTCTTCGGGGAGCGTAGCTATGCTCACGACAACGGAAGATAGGAGAATTAATAATGGGTGTTTTAGATAAGTTTATGGACATCATGAAGCTCAATGACGATTATGAAGACGACTTCTATGATGACGAATATGAGGACGATTACGAAGAGAGGCCAAAGAGAGGGATTTTTGGCAGAGGGAAGCGCTATGATTATGACGACGAGGATGATTTTGAAGAAGCTTACGAGCTGCCCGCAAGAACATCGTCCAGATCTCCTTCCCGCTCTGGCGGCAACAATAAAGTAACTCCGATGCGCCAGCCTGCAAGAAGGAATACTGTCGGTATGGAGGTGTGCGTGATCAAGCCTACATCCGTAGAGGACGCTAGAGAGATTACGGAGACGCTGGACGACGGGCGCACTGTAATCCTGAACCTGGAAGGGCTCGATCTTGAGATCGCACAGAGGATCATTGATTTTACATCTGGAGCTACTTATATCATCAAGGGGAATCTCCAGAAGATCTCCAACTACATATTCCTCGTGACGCCGCCAAGCGTCGACATATCCGGAGATCTTCAGGATCTTCTGAATACGTCTTTTGACGCGTCGTCTATGCGTTCCAGGTTCTAGCTATGAATAAAGAAGAGAATATGTTAAAAAAGCGGCTGATCGAGCTGTCGAACCTGGCGTACAGCCGTGATATCGTGACTTTTTCAGATTTTCTGAATCTGAATGAACTGAATATACTTCATACCACTCCCAAAGACTTGTTTCCTGCAAGGTACGAGACTTTCGGGGGATATGGCTTATCGGAGCGTCAGATGGCTGCATTTCTACCTGATGCTCTTTATTTTGAATATACGCCTCCTATAAAAGCGATACAGGTCGCCCCGGCTAATAAGCGTTTTGCAGAAGATCTCTCCCACAGAGACTATCTGGGCGCGCTTATGAACCTTGGGATAGAGCGGGCCAAGCTTGGAGATATACTCGTGGACGGAGACATGGCGTTCATTGTGGCGAAAGAGGAGATCGCAGATTATATTGCACAGAACCTGACGCGGATCCGTCATACGGCCGTGAGAGCCGCTGTCACAGACGCAGAGGAGATGTCCTATTCTCCCCGGTATGAGGCGATCAAGGGGACGGTCGCTTCTGTGCGCCTTGACACAGTGCTTTCTGTGGCCTATCCTCTCTCGAGAAGCAAGCTTGTGTCCTATATTGAGACCGGAAAGGTCTTTGTCAATGGGAAGCTTATTACAAGCAATGGATATCATCTGAAAGATGAGGATATTATATCTGTAAGAGGGATGGGGCGTATCGCCTTTGAGGGAATCCTGTCTGAGACGAAGAAAGGGCGGTATATGATCGCCGTCAGAAAATATATTTGAGATGATGAGGAGCTTTATGGACAATCGACGAAACCGTTGCCTGAATTATATACTTGCCGTGTCCATGACTGTCGCCGCCACGGTATTGGATCAATTTACAAAATATCTTGCAGTAAAGAACTTGAAGGGTGCAGAGCCACATGTCATTGTAAAGGGCGTATTCCAGCTGGAATATCTGGAGAACAGAGGCGCGGCTTTTGGACTGTTCCAGAACCAGCGGTTCTTCTTCTTTTTAAGCGTGGCCGTTGTCTGCGCTGCGATCGTCTGGTTCTTTTTAAAAGCCCCGATGGAGCGGAAGTATCTTCCTCTGAGAGCCTGCGCTGTCCTGATTGCCGCAGGGGCCGTTGGGAATTTCATCGACCGGATCCGGCTTGGCTATGTGGTGGATTTTCTTTATTTTAAATTAATCGATTTCCCCATCTTTAATGTGGCAGATATTTATGTGACGGTATCTACGGCGCTGTTCATTGTTTTGCTGTGCTTTTATTATAAGGAGGAAGACATTGACCGAATACTTCATGGTGGAAAATGACGAAGGGGAGCGGATAGATCGTTATCTGGCGGAAGAGCTGGAGGGGAGATCCCGCTCTTATTTACAGAAATTAATGAAAGACGGATATGTGAAAGTAAACGGAAAGCCTGTAAAACCGAACTACAGGCTTATTTTGGGCGATGAGATGGAGATCGTATTCCCGGATGTGGAAGAGCCGAAGATCCAGGCAGAAGATATCCCCCTTGACATTTTATATGAAGATCGTGACATCATTATCGTGAACAAGCCAAAACAGATGGTCGTGCACCCGGCGCCCGGCCATTACACAGGAACGCTTGTAAATGCGCTGCTGTATCATTGCGGGAACGAGCTTTCCGGCATCAATGGAGCGGCCCGCCCTGGTATCGTGCATCGGATCGATATGGATACGACAGGCTCTCTTGTAGCATGCAAAAATGATATGGCTCACGCCGGGCTTTCCGAACAGCTTAAAAGCCATTCCATCCTCCGTGTCTATGAGGCAATCGTACATGGCAATCTAAAAGAAGATGAAGGGACTGTGGACGCGCCGATCGGGCGCCATCCGACAGAGCGGAAGAAGATGAGCGCCCATGCGAAGAATGCAAGGGAAGCGATCACCCACTATAAAGTGCTAAGGCGCTTCGGGAGCTATACTTATATCCAGTGTACCCTTGAGACTGGGCGCACGCATCAGATCCGCGTGCATATGGCGAGCATCGGCCGCCCCATCGTCGGGGACGGCCTGTACGGGCCAAAGAAATGCCCATTCCCCTCTCTGACAGGCCAGACGCTTCACGCGAAGACCCTTGGCATCCGGCATCCGCGGACGGGAGAGTGGCTGGAAGTATGCGCGCCGCTTCCGCCGTACTTCACACAATTACTGGAAAGATTGGAGAGGATGGGGTAAGATCCTCTATACTTTTGGGGGGAATCGTTGTATAATATATTTATCCATAGATGCAGGTACTGTACCCTGATGGTAGGAACGGATATTGTAGAAGGAGCGTGACTTATATGGCAAAGACAAACACGATCATAACAATTGAGAGACAGTTCGGGAGCGCCGGACGTGAGATAGGGGAGAGAGTAGCGAAAGAATTCGGGATCAGGCTCTACGATCAGGAGATGCTGGATCGCGCCGCGAAAGAGAGCGGCATCTGCCAGGAGCTGTTTGAGACACATGACGAGAAGCCGACGAACAGCTTCCTTTATTCTCTTGTGATGGACACGTATTCACTGGGGTATACATCTGGAAACTACACGGATATGCCGATTAATCATAAGGTGTTCCTGGCGCAGTTCGACGCCATCAAGAAGATTGCGGACGAGGGCCCATGTATCCTCGTAGGGCGCTGTGCAGACTACGCGCTGGAGGATTATGACAATGTCCTGACCCTCTTCATCAATGCCGATATGGATGCGAGGATCCACCGTATCGCGCGCATCTATGACCTGACCGACGCAAAGGCAAAGGAGATGATCGTTAAGACGGATAAGAAGCGCGCAAGTTATTATAACTACTACAGCAATAAAAAGTGGGGCTCGGCGGAGAGCTTCGACGTATGCCTGGACAGCTCCGTGCTCGGCATCGACGGCACAGTCGAGACGATCTTGCAGCTTGTCGAGCTGAAAGAGAAAGCTGGAAGCAGGAAGATAGCGATATAAATCTGGGACGGGGTAAGATTCATTTTGCCCCGTCCCTAATGCGCGGCGGCCATCCTTTGATGCCGCCGTTTAAGATGGCCGTGAACATCCTCTGCTTTGCGCCCGGATGCTCCTTGTTTAAATCCCGCACTAATTCTTTTGCATACTGCCGCTTTGTGTAGCCGTCTATTGGGCATCGGCTTGTGACGACGGGGAGGTCGTACCTGTTCTTAAAGCCGATCACATCCGCCTCGTCCACGAACATCATAGGACGGACGACGGTCAGCTCCATGCGGTCCAGATAAGTGCGCGGAGAGAAAGAGTAAAAGCGCCCCTCGAACAGAAGAGAGAGGAGCATTGTCTCTATAATGTCGTCTTTATGGTGAGCATACGCCACTTTGTTGCAGCCCATCTCTTTTACAGCCTTATTTAACGCGCCTTTCCGCATCTTGGCGCACAGGGAGCAGGGGTTGGATTCTTTGCGCTCTTCGAACAGGATATGGGCAATGTCCGTCTTTACAATATGATAGGGGACTCCAAGCTCTTTGCAGAGCTCTGCCACGGGAGTGAGATCGCACTGCGGATACCCAAGGTCTACCGTAATGGCGCTTAGCTGGAATGCCCGGGGGTAGAACCGTTTCAGCCCATGGAGGGCATATAATAATGTCAGGCTGTCTTTCCCGCCGGAAATGCCTATCGCAATGTGGTCGCCTTCTTCAATCATCTGATATTCGTCTACAGCCTTCCTCGTACAGCTTAAAAGCTTCTGTAATCTCATATGTTATAATCCTTTCGCGTCAAAATTCCTCAGACATTTTTTTGTCCACGGATAATTTTAACAGATTGTATTTCATTTGGCTATAAAGAATAAGCTTAAGATTCCCGCAGCTTTACGGCGGACGCTGCCAGGCGCCTTCTGTCCTCATCGATCGCCGCGTAATGTTTTTTCGTCGTGTTGACGTCTTTATGGCCAAGGACATCTGCCACAAGATAAATATCTCCGGTCTCCTTATATAAGGAAGTCCCGTAAGTGCTTCTAAGCTTATGGGGCGTTATTTTTTTATTAGGAGTGACCTGGCGGGCATATTTCTTTACCATATTCTCTACTGCCTGCACGCCCATGCGGCGCTTCTGGATGGAAAGGAACAAAGCGTTCTCATGGCCGGGGAGGGGATCGATCTTCTTCCTGTCGGCTTCTATGTAACAGAGAAGAGCGCTGGCGACTTCATCTCCGAAATACAGCACCATCTGGCTGCCGCCTTTTCGTGTCACTGTGATCCCATTATTTTTGAAGTCAATATCGTTCAGATCCAGTCCTACGCATTCCGACACACGGATCCCCGTACCGAGGAGCAGAGTCAGGATCGCAAGATCGCGGTTCTTTGTCTTCTCATAATAATGTAGCGCCTGTCCAGACAGCTGCTCGCCCGCGGCCTCTACGAAATCAAGGAGCATAGCCACCTCGTCCGCATCCAGGCGGATGATCGCTTTGTCATGGAGCTTTGGCATATCGACAAGAAGAGTGGGGTTCCTGGAGATTGCCTGGCGGATGTAATAATAATTATAAAAGCTGCGAAGGGCCGACATCTTCCTCTTCAGGCCCCGCTCCCCGTTGGTGATCGGCTCCTCGCCGCTGTCCCGGGTATATACCTTCAGATACTCCATATATTCCTCAATATCTACAGGCTCGACACGTTCCAGGTCCTGCACAGTGAAGCGGTCGATAGAATAATGGGCATAAATCGGGTTCACCTCCATAAGAAAGTGGAAGAATACCCGTATGTCATAGGCGTAATTCACTCTTGTCCTTGCAGATGAACGGGGCTCAATGGCACGGAAGAAATCTTTCGCAAAAGGTGGAAGCGTCTTCAGAAGATCCCGCAGCCGGAGTGTCTGGTCGATTTGTGTCTGTTCATGATATGTCTTTGTCTGTGCCATATGAAATCCTCCCTGTAAAATCTTTACATTCGCTAATATTATATCACATCCTTATATCCCTGTCTATATCTTTTGGAAAAATTGAGATTTGTCGTATAGATAAAAATATTGTTCCATATAGATACTACGAACATATTTTCTAAACATTTGTTTGTCTTTTTCTTTGAAATGTGTTAGAATAAATTAAAATCAGAACATGGATATGGCTCTTAAAGGAGGTAAGATGATGGCACAGGGTAAGATTAGCGCGAAACAGAAAGAGATCTTAGAATATATTAAGTCACAGATATTGGAAAGGGGCTTCCCGCCAGCAGTCCGGGATATATGTGAGGCAGTGGGCTTAAAGTCCACTTCTTCCGTCCACTCACATCTTGAGACGCTGGAGAAGAATGGGTATATCCGAAGAGACCCCACGAAGCCGAGAGCTATCGAGATATTAGATGATTCTTTTAACTTCAACCGCCGCGAGATGGCCAATGTCCCTTTGATCGGGCGCGTGGCCGCAGGGGAGCCTCTTCTGGCACAGCAGAATATTGAGAGCTACTTTCCTGTTCCGCTGGAGTTCATGCCCAACAACCAGACTTTTATGCTGACTGTAAAGGGAGAAAGCATGATCAAAGCCGGAATCCTTGACGGGGATATGGTCCTTGTGGAGCAGCTTAGCACAGCGCGCAATGGGGATATGGTCGTAGCGCTGGTCGAGGATGGGGCTACAGTTAAGACGTTTTATAAGGAGGACGGCTATATACGTTTACAGCCGGAGAATGATACGATGGATCCGATTATCGTGACGGACTGTCAGATTATGGGAAAGGTGATCGGAGTGTTCCGGTTCCTGTAGATATTAAAACTGGAGGAGCCTTAAGGCTCCTCCACGATCGTTCCGTCGCTCCATATCCTTTCCAGATTATAGAATGCGCGGCCCTCTTTATCAAATACATGGACGATGATATCTCCATAATCCATAAGTACCCATGTGCCGCCCTTTCCTTCTTGCTGCCGGAGCGTATGGCCTGCCTCCTGCATTTTTTCATCTACGTTGTCCACGAGCGCACGCACTTGGCTGTCGCTGCTCCCGTGGGCGATTACGAAATAATCTGTCATGACGGAGATCCGTGATACGTCGATCACGCAAACGTCTTCGCCTTTCTTCTCTTCCAGCGCCCGAACGGCGATCCGCGCCATATCCCGTGCTGTCTCCTGTGCCTTATCCATTTTGTTCCCTCCTCTTTTCTGCAGCTGTCCGCACCCTCAGTCTAAAAAGCGCACTGAGAGCTATTTTCTGCTATCTCTTTATAATAATCATATGTTTTTTCTGTCATAGGGTCTATCGTAAGATTCCTTGTCTTCAAGTAATCAAGAGAATCTCTAAGCATAGCCCTAAGGCATTCATCAATGTCCTGGAAAGCAAGCGCACGTATGTGAGCCATGTTGGGAAGCTCTTTTCTTCCCGGCTCGATATAATCGGCGATATACACGATCTTATCAAGGAGGCTCATTCCCGGCCTTCCGGTCGTGTGGCTCGCGATCGCGCGCAGGACGGCCCGATCTTCCACCTTGTACTTCTTCCATGCGAGGCAGGCTCCAAGCTTGGCGTGTAAGAGGCTTGGATTCTCCCGCTCTGCCTTTGAGATGGGAAGATTATATTTTCCGCACATCTTCATCTTCTTATCCTCGGAAAGGCATTTAGCGCAGTCGTGGAGAAGCCCTGCGGTAAGCGCCTGTCCTATGTCCGCTCCGTGCCGCATGGCAAGGGCCGCCGCCGTGTACATGACTCCCATCGTATGTTCATAACGCTCCTTGTCCAGCTCTTTTTTCAGCTTATGGCTCATCTTTCGGATCTTTTCTTCCATATAGTCCCTCTTTTCTGATGTAGGCGGCCACTTTCTCAGGCACGTATGCTGCGACGTCCTCTCCCCTTCGTATCGCTTCCCTCAGCTCCCGGGAAGATACGTCCATAAGCGGCGCGCGCAGGAGGCGGATGTCCGCGTCGTATTTTTCATTCAGATAATGGATCTGTACGTTCATTTCTTCAGGTGTGTCCATATCTCCGCGATAGGCGGCAAGGATCGTGCAGGCTCTCAGCACCCGATCAGGGCTTGCCCATGTCTCGATCGCCAGAAGAGAATCTGCGCCTATGATGAAGTAAAACTTGTCTCCTCTTCTGCTGTCCCGGAAATGTTCCAATGTCTCATAGGAATAAGACACGCTCTCCCGCTCTGCCTCGTACAGCTCCAGACGGAATCTTTCCCTGCCTTCGATGGCGAGGGCCGTCATATGAGCGCGCACACGCGCGTCAGATTGAATAGAGCTTCTGTCCTTGTGGGGCGGGTTCCCATTCGGCATAAACCATATCTCGTCAAGAGAGAACTGGGAAAGAGCCGCCTCTCCCAGCATCAGATGTCCGTTGTGGATCGGATCGAATGTCCCGCCCATAATACCGATTCTCATAGTTTCAGCTGCTGTGCCTCCCGCTTGGTTTTTAGGGAAGTTGGATCTTTTTGTTCTTCTCTTTCCCCTCTTTATACAATACGATCTTCCTGCCGATGACCTGTACTACCTGGGAGCGCGTGCGCTCCGCAAGCATCTCCGCCAGCTCTTTCGGGTCGTCCGCACAGTTCTTCAGAACGCTGATCTTAATCAGCTCCCTCGCTTCAAGCGCCTCTGCGACAGCCGCGGTAAATTCCGGCGTCATGCTGTTCTTGCCTGTCCGGAAGATCGGCTCCATCGTCATAGCAAGGCTTTTTAAATATGCTCTTTGTTTTGTCGTCATTGTCTTTCTCCTGATCTATTTATAATAATCGAACTGCAGGCCGTACATCTTTACCGTATCGCCCTCCTGGATGCCCGCTTCTTCCAGATCTTTTAATATGCCTGTATCTTTTAAGAATTTCTGGAAGAATGCGAACCCTTTCTCAGAATCCAGGTTCGTGTAGCCAAGCATCTTCTCGATCTTCGGCCCTTCCACTACATATACGTCCTTTTCTTTTACAACAGTGTAAGGGAGGTCGATATAGAAAAGCTCCTCCTCCGGAAAATATTCCTGTTCGAATACGACCGGCGCATCGGGCATATCTTTTAGCTTCTCTGATACGTAATAAAGAAGCTCAGAGACCCCGGCTCCCGTCACGCCGGAGATTGGAAATACCTTAAAGCCCTTTGGCTCAAATTCTGCTCTCAGACGATCTACCGGGCTCTCCTCCTCGCCCTCGTAGATCAGATCTGTCTTATTGGCTGCGATGACTTGCGGACGTCTTGCGATATGTGCATTATAAGCTTCAAGCTCCGCATTGATCTTATAGACGTCGTCTACCGGGTCGCGCCCTTCGCTTCCAGCCGCGTCCACCACGTGGATCATCATCTTCGTGCGCTCAATGTGGCGAAGGAACTCGTGTCCCAGCCCTACGCCCTCAGATGCTCCTTCAATAAGCCCAGGTATGTCTGCGATAACGAATCCTTTCGCATCATCTAAATCCACGACCCCGAGATTGGGATTTAATGTCGTGAAATGGTAATTTGCGATCTTTGGCTGTGCATTAGTAACGCGGGAGAGGAAGGTGGACTTCCCGACATTTGGGAAGCCTACCAGTCCTACGTCTGCGATGACTTTGAGCTCCATAGAGATCCAAAGTTCCTGCGACGGCTGTCCTGGCTGGGCATATTTGGGGATCTGCATCGTAGCCGTGGCAAAATGCTGATTGCCCAGGCCGCCGCGCCCGCCTTTCAGCACGATCTGCCTTCGGTTCTCACCGGACATGTCTGCGATGACCTTGCCGGATTCCGCCTCCTTGATGACGGTCCCCTCCGGGACTTTTAAAATAATATCTTCGGCGTCTTTGCCGTGGCATCTGCGCTTCCCCCCCTGTTCGCCATCCCTGGCCGCGAATTTCGTCTTATGCCGGAAATCCTGCAGAGTGTTAAGCCCCTCGTCAATCTCGAAGATGACGTCGCCGCCGCGCCCGCCGTCGCCGCCGTCGGGGCCGCCGTTCGGCACATACAGCTCCCTTCGGAAGCTTACATGCCCGTCGCCGCCTTTGCCTGACCGTATGAATATCTTTGCCCTGTCTGCAAACATAAAGAATACTCCTTCTTTACAAAAAGGGGTGCTGCGAATTGTCAGCACCCTCTTCTCCACTCTTATTAAGCTACCGGATAGATAGAAACCTGTTTCTTATCTCTTCCTTTTCTCTCGAACCGTACGATACCGTCAACAAGCGCGAACAATGTGTCGTCGCCGCCGCGGCCTACGTTAACGCCCGGGTGGATCTTCGTCCCGCGCTGTCTGTAAAGGATGTTACCGGCTTTTACAAACTGTCCGTCGGCTCTTTTCGCTCCAAGCCTCTTGGAAGCGGAGTCTCTTCCGTTCTTTGTAGAGCCGACTCCCTTTTTATGAGCAAAAAACTGAAGGTTTAAGTTCATCATGGCTGCTGCACCTCCTTAAATATTAAATCAATGTATGTTGCATAGCTGTCGTCGCGGGCCATATCAGATAGCCCGAGGATCATAGCCTTGAAAAGAAGATCTGTGCCGCAGGAAGGAGATCCTGTAAGCCGACAGGAGATCCGTCCCGCCTCCTCGTCGGAAATTACGGTGAGATCGTCCTTTGTATACCGTTCGATCGCATTGATCGTATTGATCGTCAGCACAGAGACCGCCGCGCATACAATGTCCTGTCCCGCTTCCTTATATCCTGCATGTCCTTCGATCTGGAACCCTACGCACTCTTCTCTCTCATTCTGCCAGATAACCGCATGAATCATGGCCGTTCCCCAATACTAAGCGTTGATCTTTTCAATCTTGACCGCTGTGTACTGCTGTCTGTGACCGTTCTTCTTGTGGTATCCGGTCTTTCTCTTGTACTTGTAAACAATAATCTTCCTGGCCTTGCCGTTCTCAACTACTGAAGCCTCAACGGTCGCGCCCGCAACGGTCGGATTCCCGATCTTAAGCCCGTCGCCGTTCACTGCAAGCACCTGGTCAAATGTATAAGTCTCGCCGGCCTCCACGCCAAGCTTTTCCACTTTAATGACATCGCCTTCGGATACTTTGTACTGCTTACCACCTGTTGCTATAATCGCGTACATATGGCACCTCCTATTATCATTACTCGCCAATTACGGTGTCTGTCCTTAATAAAAAGAAAAAGGGCAGAACTTTAACCTCATTGTGCGGCATACTGGTATATGATAGCATATGAGACAAGGAAAATCAAGGTATTTGCAAAAGTTTTCAGGAATTTCCGTCACCGCGCTTCACCTGCAGCAAGATCAGAGCGCTTACTACAAGGACAATGCCGACTGCGTTGAAAAAGCCGATAGTCTCCCTGTATAGTACTACTCCGAACATACTTGCAGCCACGACCTCAAAAGAAGCAATGATGGAAGCCCTGCTGCTCTCCATATACTGTAGCCCGACAGAGTAGAGAATATACGGCAGCGCCAGCGTAACTACGCTTCCGATGACTACAAGAGGCATTTTCTCCATATTCTCCCCTATAAGGCGGAACATAGACAAAGGCTCGCTAATAATAAATGTAGCGGCCGCTGCAATGATAAAAGTATAAGTCGTAACTGTAAGGGAATGGTATTTCCCTACCAGCACTTTCCCGAAGATGCTGTACAGCCCATAGGCAAGCCCTGTGACCAGGCCAATGATGAGGGTCATGACAGGCTCTTCTCCCGCGTTTCCTTCTGAGATCCCCACGACGAGGGCGCACCCAGAAAAGGATAGAAAAAGAGCGCACACTTTCTGTAAAGTAAGCTTCTCATGAAAGAACAAAAGAGACAATATCATTACGAAAAAAGGAGCTGTATAGAGAAGTACCACTGCCACTGACAGAGACGCCCGCTGAACGACTTCTGCATAGCACAGATTATTGATAAGAAGGCTTCCAAGGCCCGTCCCAAGGAACCATTTGACGTCTTTCTTCTCTATTTTCAGCTTCCCGCGGTCTGTAAGCAATAAGAACAGGACAAGGCAGGCCGCGGCCGAACAGATACGGACCGCTGCAGTCTGCCTTGTAGGGAACCCGATCCCCGCCACATATCTTGTTACGATCCCCATCGCGCCCCACAGCACGGATGCTGCAAGGACGAAGAGCCATGCGAATTTCTTCATAACTATACCTCAATGCATGAAACCAGGACGACATACCATCGCAAATACTCCCAATTACAATTGCAGCAGCTTCTGCGCGTTCCCTCCGAGTATTTTTTCTCTCTCTTCTTCTGAAATGGGCATGTCCCGCATAATATCGATATATTCTTTCTGCCCCGCCCAGGGAGAATCTGTGGCGAAAAGGATACGGTCTGCTCCATGATCCTTTACAATACGCAGGAACTGCTCCCGGGGCATTCTGTTAAGGACGACTCCTGTGTCAAAATAAACGTCCTTCCCAACAAGATATTCTTCTACGTCATCCCACATCCTGCTCCCTCCCATGTGGGCCAGCACAAGATTGGAAGGTCTCACCTCGTCAATGACTTCCGCGGCCATCTGGGGCGTACAGTGGACATTATCCGGGCATTTTGGATCAAATCCTGAATGGACGACTGTAATCAGGCCAAGCTCTGATGCCCGTGCAAGGATCCGTTTATAACGGATATCATTAAAATACATATCCTGATAATCGGGGTGGAGCTTGATCCCTTTAATCCCCATCTTGCTCAGATTGACGAGGGCGCTTCCGGCATTGGGATCTGCCGGATGGACTCCTGCAAAAGAGAGGATATTCCCCTCCTGATATTCTCTGGCAAACTGCGCGATCGCACCATATTGCGAAGGCTTGGTCACTACAGGGAGAGCAATGCTTAAGTCTATCCCTGCCGCTTTTGTAGAATTAAAAAGCCCCCCGTATGTCCCGTCCGTATAAGCGCGGATCCCGCACACATCCGACAGAAAGCGGATGGTGCTTGACGCGATCCTGTCCGGGAACATATGTGTATGAAAATCAACGATCATTCCTGCAACACTCCTTTATCCTGTCATAACAGTATGTAATAATGTCTTTCCGTGTAATGATCCCGATAAAATGCTCCTGATCGTCTACCACAGGAACAAAATTCTGCTCTTTTGCTTTTTCTATCAGATCTTCCATGTCCGAGTCCGCCCGGACACAGTTGTAAGCGAGCCGTCTCTCTATCTTCATGATACTGATGTCCTCTGCATGCTTCAAGTTCAGAAGATTCTGCTTCTTAAGCCCCCACAGGAGGTCGCCTTCTGTGATAGAGCCGACATACTTTCCTTCTTTATTCAGGATCGGGACAGAGGAGTACTTGTGGTACTCCATAATCTCCAATGCCTGCCGAAGTGTATGATAGTCATAAATATAAGCCAATTCGCTCTTTGGCTTCAGGAAAAACAAAATATTCATCTGTCTGACACCCTCCTATACCTGTGTCTTTACAAATATATCATAGATGGCCTGTACAGCCGCCTCAAAATCATGATTTCGGACACCGATGATAATATTGAGCTCACTGGAGCCCTGGTCGATCATCTTCACATTTACATTTGCATGGGCGAGGGCTGAAAAGATCCGTCCCGAAGTCCCTCGCGTCGCCTTCATGCCGCGCCCTACTACCGCGATCAGAGCCAGATCCGACTCCAGCTCAAGGAAATCCGGCGCAACCGCACGGTGGATGCCTGCGATCACTTTCTGCTCCTTCTCCTGGAACTCATCCTGGTGGACGAAGATCGTCATAGTATCAATACCGGAAGGCATATGCTCGATAGAAATATTGTTCTCCTCGAACACTTCCAGCACGCGCTTACAGAATCCTACTTCTGAGTTCATCATAGCCTTTTCTACAGTGATGGATGCAAAATCCTTCTTTCCTGCGACGCCTGTGATGATGAACCGAGGCTTCTGGCAGGTCGCTTCCACGATGAGCGTCCCCTTGCTCTCAGGCGAATTCGTATTGCGGATATTAATAGGGATCCCTTCTCCCCGCACAGGGAAGATCGCATCTTCGTGAAGGACGGTGGCCCCCATGTAGGACAGCTCTCTTAGCTCCCGGTACGTGATTACGTCTATCACTTTCGGATTCTTTACTACGTGCGGGTCTGTTACAAGGAACCCAGAAACGTCCGTCCAGTTCTCGTACAGATCTGCATGGACGGCTTTCGCCACGATCGAGCCTGTAATGTCAGAACCGCCTCTTGAAAATGTCACGATCCTCCCGTCGGGGGCGGAGCCGTAGAAGCCCGGGATTACCGCCCGCTCTATGCCCTCCAGCCTCTTTCCGAGCGTCTCGTCGGTCTTCCCGGCGTCAAAATTGCCTTCTTCGTCAAAAAAGATAACGTCGGCCGCATCAATAAACTCACACTTCAAATACGCCGCCATAATAAGGCCGTTCAAATATTCCCCACGGGAAGCCGCATAGTCCCGTCCGGCTTTTCTATAAAAATTTTCCCGTATCTTCTTAAACTCATCTTCTAAGGACAGGGAAAGCCCTAAACCTTCGATGATACGATCATAACGCTCTTTAATGGCCCCTAAAAGCGCCGAGAAGCTCTGCTCGCCTGAAGCCTCCGCATCCTCTGTATCTTCTTCCATATAATTTTCCCGGACGGCCTGTCTGTAGCAGCTGTAGAGCATATCGGTCACCTTCGTGTCGTCCTTGTAACGTTTTCCCGGAGCGGAAGGGATTATATATCTTCTTTCAGCTTCCTTTCGAATGATCCTTCCGGCTTTCTCGAACTGCTCTGCGCTGGCGAGAGAGCTCCCGCCAAATTTCACGACTTTTTTCATCTTAACTGTCCTTCCTCAAACTGTCTTTTGCCTTTTACTATCTTATCGTATTTTCGCCCGCTCTGCAACGGGAAATCACGTCCGCGAAGGACGCGCCGGCCGCTTTTGCCAGATCTTCCGGCAGCAAGGTGAGCTGCATCCCTAATCTCCCGCCGCTTATATGTATCCGAGGAATGTCTCTGGCATCTTCCTGGATGACTGTAGGAAAAGATTTCTTCATCCCGATCGCAGTGCAGCCTCCACGGACATATCCCGTTACTTTTGTAAGATCTTTTAACGGGAGCATCTCCAAAGACTTCTCCCCCACGGCTCTTGCCGCCTTCTTAAAGTCGATCTCCTCCCTCACAGGGATCACGAATACATAATGCCTGCCGCTTTTGCCTATAGCCACGAGAGTCTTATATACATATTCATGCTTATATCCAAGCCGATCCGCCACTTGTATGCCATCCGTAAAGTCCTTGCACTCATATTCTTCATATTTATAAGAGATCTTCATGCGGTCCAGGATCCGCATAGCATTGGTCTTCAGTTCTTTCTTACTCATAAAGGCTCTCCAAGCCCTTCCAGGGAAATGAACGGCGCTTTGCCCGTCCCCTTATATTCCGGGCGTCTGGCATACAGCTCCACCCTGTGATAATGTATCGGAGTCTCTGCCGCGCCCAGCCCGGCAAACTCTAAAAACGTTCCCATAACAAGATCCGGCTTTAAGTTCTCTTCGCTTCCCGCCGCAAGCAGCAGGCGGATCTTCTGCGTCCCTTCGTCCGCCTCCATCTTGTAGATAAGCGGCCTTATATCAATCTCCCGCTCACTCTTTTTCGTTTTCTTCACAACCAGTATCTGCTCTCTGCCCAGGAATCCTTCAATCGCTTTCCCGAAGCCTGGTGGGAGCGCCTTCATCGCCTCCGGGCTCTTCGGAGGCTCCACAAAGCTTGCTTCATATTCCGCGGCGGCCACAATAGACATGCCGCTGCATTTCCTGTCATCTGGGATCGACACGAAGCTCACGATGTCGATGCCCTCGGCCATCACTGCATTCAACCGCTTTACAGCCTCATCGGAAATGACCGCTTCTTTCAATTCTATATCAAAATATTCCCCGTCGCTTGTCAGACCGACTCCGAGAGGCTGGGCAAAGGACATGATCATATGAGGGCTGTACCCTTCTGTAAACGCGATCGGTATCTCTGCCCGCCGCATAGCCTTCTGGAAAAAACGCATTACATCCAAATGCCCGATGAATTTCATAGCGCCGTATTTTCGGAATTTAATTCTTGCTTTCAATACAGACTCCCCCTTTCCAGACAGCCGCGCCGCAGCCAGAGCATCTCTCGCGGCAGCTTGGCGTCACTTCGCCCGCAACAGCCCGCTCCCACTCTCTTTTTAAGAAATCTTTCGTCACGCCGATGTCAATAAAGTCCCATGGGAGTAGTTCTGTTAAGGAACGCTCCCGCAAAATGTAGAAGTCCATATCCACTTCCGCCCGCTCGAACGCTTTTCGCCACTTCTCATAATTAAAGTAATCGCTCCAGGAATCGTAGAGGCATCCATCCTCATAGGCTGCAAGGATTACGGCGGCGGCGCGCCGGTCGCCTCTTGCGAGGGCTCCCTCTAGAACAGTCACTTCCGCGTCGTGCCAGTTATATTTCATGCTTTTTTGGTTCAGCTGCTCCCGGAACGCGCGCTTTACTGTCATTGCACGGGACACATACTCCTCGTAGGGGAACATGGGCGCCCATTGGAACGGCGTGAACGGCTTCGGGATAAAGAAAGAAGTGCTGGCGGTAATCTGGCATTTGCCGTTCCGCTTATCTTTCGGGATCTCATAATAGCGCCTGGCGATTTTCTCCGCCAGCTCAGGGATGGCTTTCATATCTTCTTCTGTCTCGGTAGGAAGTCCCAGCATGAAATAGAGCTTCACCTTATTCCATCCTCCCTCGAACGCCTGCCCTGCGCCTTTTAAGATCTCTTCTTCTGTAAGCCCCTTGTTGATCACATTCCGCATACGCTGGGAGCCGGCTTCCGGCGCGAATGTGAGGCTGCTTTTCCGTATATCCTGCACCTTCTCCATCACATCGAGGGAAAAAGCGTCGATCCGAAGCGAAGGAAGGGAGATATTGATCCCCTTGCCCTTGAATTCTTCAATAAGAAAAAGCACCAGCTCTTTTAAGCCGCTATAGTCGCTGGAGCTAAGAGAGCTAAGGGAGATCTCCTCATGCCCTGTGTTCTTCAGCATTTTGTACGCATAATCTTTTAATGTATCAATATCCCGCTCTCTTGTAGGCCGATAGATCATGCCCGCCTGACAGAAACGGCACCCCCGGGTGCAGCCCCGCATCACCTCCAGAACGCATCGATCCTGCGTCACCTTGATAAAAGGCACGACAGGAGCCTCCGGGTATGTCAAGCCTGCCATATCCGTTGCCATCTGCTTGCGTATCACTCTTTTCGCATGAGGATTGTTTGGTGTAAAAGAGGCGATCGTCCCGTCTTCGTGATAGGACGCATTATAAAATGCCGGGACGTAGATGCCTTCAATTTCTGCCGCTTTTTCAAGGTAGTCTTTTCTAGAACCACTATTTTTTTTATTCTCTTTATAAAGATCCATCAGCTCATCATACACAGTCTCCCCCTCCCCAATGTAGAAGAGGTCGAAAAATTGTGCCAGCGGCTCCGGATTATAAGCGCAAGGGCCTCCGCCAATGACGATAGGGACATCCTCTCCCCGCTCTGCCGCCTTCAGAGGAATGCCGCTCAGATCTAATATCTGCAAGATGTTCGTATAGCACATCTCATATTGTATCGTAATCCCGAGGAAGTCAAAGTCTCTGATCGGATCTTGTGACTCCAGCGCGAAAAGCGGGATCTTCTGCTCCCGCATAACCCGATCCAGATCAATCCATGGCGAATAGACGCGCTCGCACCATGTATCTTCCCTGCGGTTGAACAGATCGTACAGGATCTGGATGCCCAGGTGGGACATGCCGATCTCATATACGTCCGGAAAGCACATGGCAAATCGGATATCGATGCTTTCCGGGTCTTTCATAACACTGTTTATCTCGCCTCCGATGTAGCGCGCAGGCTTTTCTATCTTCAATAATATATCATCACTTAGAGCTAGTCTTCTCATAATTCCCTCTCTGTCTTCGGCTGTCTTGTATACTCGCATGAAACGCATGACCTTTTGACCCTAATATGATATTATAAACATTTTATGAGATAAGTTCAAGCACAGAAATCCAATAATCTCTTCTCATCCTTTTATCACTTCTGGAAGGACAGATGATAAGGCCGGGAATCTAAAAGCAGGTTCCCGGCCTTATTCTTGCTATGGAATATAAGCATTACGCCTTCATATTTATTGATTTATAGGCGCTCTCAACAGACTCTCTCGTAAGGCCGTCCAGCGCTCCTGGCGGGATAGGCCTCCCAATCTCCCAGTTAGGATCGGCTTTCTTTGCAGCATCATAAAATGCCCTGTTATACTGGCGCTCATACTGCTCCATAGTATATCCAGCTGCCAGACGGTCTTTTTTAGGCATCTTTCGATACAGATTTGTATATACGTCGGAACGCTTTGTCGTATCTCCATTATGGATCCCGTTCTCCCGCAGGAATTCCCTCTTCGTCAGTTCGAACATCTCGTCCTTGCTGCTCTCAGGAATAGAAATGATACGTTTGCGGCTGCTGGCATTTTCCTCCGTCAGCAAAAGGCCCGCCAGACCGTTAGTAGGACAAATGTAATCCCCATCTTTATCATAATTTTTCATCAGGTTCTTAATTGCCTGGGGGTTCGTAAACATTGCGCCGTTCCCGTGCTTCATCATTTCTTTCATTACGGCTTTATACTGGTTGCTGCTCGTATCGATCCCTGCCGCTTTCAGCTGCGTCTGCACGGAGCGGCTGTTCAGCTGAGAAAGCCGAAAACTGCCGATCAGATTCGTCCTTGATCTCCCAGCAAGGCCCTGGAACAAGAAGCTGTAATCTATAATCCTCGCCATATCGTACCCTCCTCTGCGACATTTTATATTACTTTAAATATCGGCATTTTACAGAAAAAGTTAATTAGGGACGGGGTAAGATTCGTTTTACCCCGTCCCTAATTTATAGATTCTCGTTGAAGAATTCCTGCATGGCCGTGAACGCTGCGTCCTCATCTTCGCCTTCCACCGTCACGGTGACAGTCATGTCCTTCTTTACGCCCATAGCCATTATTGCCAGCAGCTTCGAGGCGTCGGCCTCTTTATCTTCTTTCTTAAGCATGATCTTACTGCTGAATTTCTTTGCTTCCTTTGTCAGAAGCCCTGCTGGCCTCGCATGGATCCCCAGCTCGTCTTTTACTACATACTCAAATGATTTCATATTTTTATGTCCTCCTATCTTTTTCTTAATCCATCTCCACCACGCGCTCCCGTACCGGAAGGACCATGGCCGGGGATACTGAGAGCTCGTCGATCCCCATATTTACAAACTGTTCTGTAAGCTCCGTATCAGCCCCGAGCTCGCCGCAGATGCCCGCCCAGATGCCCGCTTTATGCGCGCTGTCGATGATCATCTGTATCATCTTAAGCACCGCCGGATGGTGGGCGTCATAGAAAGTGTCAAGCTTTGCGTTCTGACGGTCGATGGCCAATGTATACTGCGTCAGATCGTTCGTCCCGATAGAGAAGAAATCTACTTCAGGAGCGAGATCGTCCGCTATTACGACCGCCGCCGGGGTCTCGATCATAATGCCGAATTCCGGATTGCCAAAAGGGATCTTCTGTGCTGTAAGCTCTGCTTTCACTTCCTCAATGATGTCTTTCACTTTAAGCACTTCCCACCTGGAGATGATCATCGGTACCATGATCGCGATATTCCCGTAGGCGCTGGCTCTATACAAAGCCCGAAGCTGGGTCTTGAATATCTCAGGGCGATCCAGGCAGATACGGACGGCTCGGTACCCAAGAGCCGGATTCTCCTCTGTATCTAAGCTAAAGTAATCGATCTTCTTGTCCGCCCCAATATCCAGCGTTCGGATAATGACCTGTTTTCCGGCCATCATCTCCGCCACTTTCCGGTAGGCCTGGAACTGATCCTCTTCTGAAGGGTACTCATCTTTCTCCAGGTACAGGAATTCGCTGCGGAAAAGCCCGATCCCTTCCGCACCGTTCATAAGGACCGCCCCCACGTCTGACACGCCTCCGATGTTGGCGTACAGACGGATCTCCCGGCCAGATTTTGTCCTGGTCGCTTTGTCTTTTAATGCGACAAGCAGCTCCCTGTGCCTTTGTTCTTCTTTTAATTTTGCTTCATACTCTTTAAGCGTCGCCTCGTCGGGATCCACGATCAGCCTTCCCTGCTTTCCGTCTACGATCGCCTGTTTCCCGTCCAGCCCTTCCTCTGCCGGGACGCAGACAAGAGCCGGGATATTCATAGTGCGGGCGAGGATCGCCGTGTGGGAGTTCGTAGAGCCTGCCCTAGTGACGAAAGCCAGTATTTTGGAGCGATCCAGCTGGATCGTCTCGCTGGGGGCAAGATCGTCCGCCAGGATAATGGAGGCTTCCTGGCTGTCGCCCACATCTTCGCTCTTTCCCTCCAGCACGCGGATCAGCCGTTCCGAAATATCCTTTACATCTGCTGCGCGGGCCTTCATATACTCATCGTCCATGGAGGCGAACATTTCTGAGAAATTATCGCCTGTAGAGGCAACGGCATACTCTGCATTCACTTGCTGGCTCGTAATGATATTGTGTACAGAATCACAGTAATCCTCATCTTCCAGCATCATCTGATGCACTTCAAAGATCGCCGCGTTCTCCTCGCCCACCTGGGCGAGCGCTTTCTCGTAGAGCTGCCCCAGCTCTTCGATTGCCTGTTCCTTTGCCGATTCAAAGCGCTTCAGCTCTGCGTCGGCATCGTCTACATGGTTTCTCCTCACCACTTTATTTTTCTTGGTAAGCTCCCGTATCGGCCCGATGGCGATACCACTAAAGGCCGATTTCCCTTCTATAATTTTATTCCGTTCTTCTGCCATAGCTCAATTCTCCTTTTTATCCAGAATTGCACGCATAGTCCTGTTCGCGAAGGACAGATCCTCTCTCCAGCCCTCGTTTCCGAGGAACCAGAATTCCGTTACGAATTTCCGTACTCCTATATCCCATGCTGCGTCGATCATTGCCGGGAAATCCACCTGGCCTTCCCCGTACATCATATCACGGAATCTTCCAGGGACAGTCTCCTTTAAGTGCATAGAAGTAATATGCCCTTTGCAGCTTCTAAGATCTTCCAGGACATCTGTGCCGTAAGCGACAGCTGCATTATTAATGTTGCCACAGTCCGGGTATACATTTAAATAGGCAGAGCCCACCAGATCCACATAATGCATGGACTTTTGACATGTGTTCATGAACTCTGTCTCCATCGTCTCGAATCCCATGAGAACGCCGGCCTTTGCGGCCATCAGCGTACAGAGCCTTAAATTCTTCCCAAAGCGTTCTACAGTCTCCGGCGTAGATTCGTCATAATATACATCATAGCCTGCAAGCTGGATGATACGGATCCCCAGATCGTCCGCAAGAGAGATGGCTTTCTCCATAATCTCCATCCCCCGCCTGCATGTTTCCGGATCGCTGCTTCCGATAGGGAATCTGCGATGTCCGGAAAGGCACATCGTGCGTATAGGGAGCCCGACGTCATACATGTCCTCCACCAGCCTAAGACGCTCTTCCTTCGTCCATTCCAGACGGGCCAGCTTCTCGTCCGTCTCATCGATACTGATCTCAAGAAAATCATATCCGGCGTTTTTCGCAGCTTCTAGCTTCTCTCGCCAGCTAAGCTCTTTCGGCATCGCTTTCTCATACAATCCAATCGTATATGCACGCATGCTTTTTCCTCCCTTACAGGCTCTCAATTTCATAGAATGCGATCTCATCGATCTCACGGTTCGTAGATACCAGCCCTGTCTTATCGCCCTTGGCATAGACGCGCACATTTGCCGGCCCTACGTCGCTGTCCAGCGTCTTCATTACATAGCGGCCTTCTTCGTACATGCAGGCAAGCAGATCTCGCTTCCCCTTCCGATGGCCTACGATGACCACGTCTTTTCCGCAGATTTCTGCGCCCCAGATCCCATGCGCGAATTCATACTTCTCAGGGAAGGTATAAATACATGCATACTTGCCGTCCACAGGTTTGTAGATTTTTATAATGTCTCCGTGGAAAGGCGTCATAACGAGCATTTCCGTTACGCCGTCCCCGTCGAGATCCCCGAAAGCCACATCGCTTGCCGCATCTTCTGTCATCATCTCCACTGTCCACTCTCCGCCCTTTTTATCTGGCGGGGATACTTTGAAGATCCCGTTATCCGAAGCTACTGCAGCCCACATCTTGCCCCCTTCTTCAACACGGCAATAGCCGTGGTTCCGAAAGAGACCACTCTTGATGGCCGTAAATTGTAACGGGTTTTCCTCACAGACCTCGCTCAGATCTTCAGGAAGCTCGCACACCTGGATCTTCCCCGGGCTGGTCCAGTCTTCCTTATATTCATGGCCTGACTTCAGCGTGCAGGCGATGATATAATGCGCTCCTCCAGCGGTAAGGATATCAAAACGATGCAAAAAAGGAAGGTGTGCAAGAGTCCGAACGTCCCAGTCATCTTTTCCTTTAGGGGAGGCCAGGACGATCTTCGCATTCTTTGAATCATTGGGAGAGTAAAACTGATGTGTGGCAAGGAACTCTCCGTTGCTTCCGGGGACCTGCACCATGCTCATCGTTCCGCCAGGCCCGTCCCAGACCGTCTCCTCCAGATTCCCGTCAAGGTCGAACAGCAGACATTTATTTACCTTCTCTGCCGCTATGAGAAGATGCTCTTTCCCATTATAATAAAGTGGGGAGATTGAATAGCACTTTTCCAGCTCATGTGTCTTTTTCTTTGTAATTTTCATGTTCTTCTCCTAATCTACCAGATGCACCAGGATGCCCTGTTCTCTGAATTCATTGATAATATCCGCCGGCGCGTCCTTGTCTGTTATAATATTCTCGATCCGGTCTGTCGGACAGGATACAAAACTGACCCGTCTTCCTATTTTAGCGCTGTCGGCCAGAATATAGGAAGCCTTGGTGACCCGCTCGAACATCGTCTGATTTAAGTTTACTTCGTTCAGCAGCTCTGTCGTCATCCCCGTCTCCGGGCAAAGCCCTCCGCAGCCGATGAAGCTCTTCTTTACCGTCACTTTCATCAGATTATTCATAGTGAAATCCCCTACCATAGCGCCCTTTTTATAGCGAAGCTCCCCGCCCAGGAGAACGACTGTAGCCTGAGACGGGTTTTTCGTGTTGATGATATTACCATTATTCGTAATAATGGTAATATTCTTCTTTGTAATATATTTTACCATAGAAAGCGCTGTCGAACTAGTATTAATGAAGATGGTGTCCCCGTCCGCCAATAGCCCCGCCGCATATCTTGCGATCTTCTCTCTTCGGATGCTCTTCGTATTCGGCCCGTTCGGCTCTGTAAGCTTCGTTGATGCCCTAGCGCCGCCATAGAATCGCTCTAGCAGATTATGATCCTCCAGATACTGTAAGTCCCTGCGGACTGTCAAAAGGGAAACAGAAAAGCGCGCCGCCAGATCATTGACTGAGACATTCCCGTCGTTCTGTACGGCTTCCAGTATCTTTTCTCTTCTGCTGTTCACAATGGTTCGGCTTACTTTCACGTTCTCTCCTCCTTATCTTGCGGTGGCTTCCATGTCAAAATGAGAGGCTTCTCCCGGATTCCAGAGAGTCCGGGAGAAGCCCTCCCTGTTTTTTGTGCCTATTCCAGAGGAATACCGGATGCTTTCAGCTTCTCTTCCATCTCTGCCTGAGACATTACATTTTTAAGGCCGATCACAGTCGTTCCTTTTGACTCAGCGTCTTTGAACATAGAGACAAAGTTTAACGGGCAGAACACTACATTAAACTGAGAGGCTGCGCTCTTCCCTTCAGACAAAGAGCAATGATGTAATTTCCCTACTTTGATATTCAGGGATTTTATAACCTTTTCCGTAGTCATTTTCATCATCAGGCTTGTACCTGCGCCATTCGCACAACATACTAAAATATCTAACATCTTATTTTCCTCCATAAATTCCTTACGTTTTATTTATTTTGCTTTTTTAGCTTTCAAAGCCTTATATGCTTCCCAGTCTTCTGTCATCATGAAGTAGCCTTCCTTATCAGCCCTGTACTGGAGCTGCGGGATAACAAGAAGTACGATTACTACGATGGCAAGTCCTGCGTAGCTTAAGAACTTCATTGCGACTGTGAATACCGGCCATACTACCGCCCAGTCCCACATGCCGAGGTAGCCGCCGTACGCCGCCATGCCGACCCAGCTTGCGATGAAGGCGGAGCCGAATACCTGGCACAGGCCAGAGATGAACGGAAGTACGATCGCTGCTTTCAGGCCGCCTTTGTTGTTTGCAAATACGGCGATAGTAGCATTGTCAAAGAATACTGGAACGAATCCAGCGATAACAAGCACAGGGCTCTTTAACAGGATCAGCGCGCCGATCGCCAGGAACTGTCCTACCGCGCCTGCCAGGAATCCGATCGGTACTGCGTTCGGAGAACCGAACCCGTAAGAAACAGCACAGTCAACTGCCGGTACAGAACCTGGAAGGAGCTTGCTTGCGATACCCTGGAAGGACTGTGTCAGCTCAGTTACGAAAGTACGAACGCCAAGCTGAAGGATAGCCAGATATACAGCAAAGTTAAGACAAGTCGTCAGGATGTAGAATAAGAAGCTCTGTCCTTCCTTCATGAACTCTGCGCCGATCAGATAGTCTTTGCCCAGGATCAGAAGGATCACTCCGAAGAACCCTGTCATCAGAAGCGCTGTACATACCATGTTCTCATTGAAGATGGACATAAATCCCGGAAGCTCGATATCTTCGATCTTCTTGGAGACTTTCTTGCCCTTCTTTACCTGGCTTTCATGCATTTTCCCTGCGATCCAGGAGAAGAATGCGACGCCGATGATCTGCTGGTGCCCAAGACAGAACCCTGCTCCATCTGTCAGCTCCTGTGTCGGCTTGATCGTAAGGTTGGATCCTACCGCCCAGTACAGCCCGAGAACGAGAGCCATAACAAGCAGGAGCGCCGTGTTGTTCGTCGCCAGTGCCGGCAGTGCGAACAGGATGAGCCAGTACGCCGTGGACGCCTGCTGTACCTGTACGTGCCCGGTCGTGAACAGGGAGCGCAGCTTCGTGTACTTGCGTAAACGGACAAGGATGATATTCACTACAAATGCGATGAGCAGAAGCATCATAACCTGTGAGAACGGCTTCCCAAATACTTCTTCCACACCCGCAGTTACGGCGTTCTGGCCAAAATACGGGTCGATTACCATAGCGTCAAGCTGGAAACGATCCTTAAGCCCTGTCAGGACCGGCCGGAAGTTGCTGACAAGACCGCCGGAGCCGACTGCCAGGATCATGTAGCCTACGACCGCTTTGATCGTACCGCCAAGTACGTCATACCACGGCTTGCGAAGCAGCAGATATCCGAGAAGTACGATCAGGCCTATCATCCATGCAGGCTGCTGTAAAATATTCGTGGCAAAATAGGACCATGCATTCATTAAAAATTCCATAATTTCTTCCTCCATATTTGTTGTTTTCTCTTAATCCAGATACTTTTCCTGGAGCCGCAGGAGATCTTCCGGACCAGAGGCATCTAAAAGTTCCTCCACCAGTTCCTCATTCATCAGCATTTCCGACAGCCGCGTCATATTGTCGAGATGCTGGTTCGGATTACAGGATGCCAGAGTGAAGAACAGTCTGGCATCTTTCTCCGGGTCGTCCGGGTCAAAGCTGACCGGCTTATCCAGCTTCATAAACCCTATGGCCGTCTTGTTCACTCCTACCGCTCCTTCTTGCGAGTGCGGCAGAGCAACGTTCGGCATGATGACGATATATGGGCCGTATTTTTTGACGCACTCTACGATATCACGCCCATAGTTGGATTCTACAGTATTGTCCGCCTCCAGGGATCTGCAGCTCATAAGTATCGCTTCCTCCCAATCTGCAGCCTCCTCGGCAAACAAATAATGTTTCTTCTCTACAAATTCTCTTAACATCAATATGCCCTCCTCTACGATTTACAGACAGGAACGGAAAGGAATGTTCTGCGGATGCTCGAAGCAGTCTTCAAATCCTCTTCTGTGGTGATAGTAGATCTTGTCCTTATCCAGAGGATAAGTATATTTTCCTCCTACCTGCCAGAAGAACGGATGGAAGCCGTATTCATTGCGGTCCTTTTTGAAATCATACAAAAGCTTGATCTCTTCGCAGTCTGCCTGGAAGTTTGTCCATACATCCCAGTGGATCGGGACAACGACCTTGCATTTTAAGTTCTCTGCCATACGAAGGACATCGATGGAAGTCATCTTATCCTGCATACCGACAGGGTTCTCTCCGAACGAGCCGAACGCAACGTCGATGTCATGATCCTTTCCATGCTTTGCAAAATAGATAGAGAAATGAGAATCCCCGGAATGGTAGATGTTCCCGCCCGGAGTCTTCACCAAGTAATTCACCGCCTTCTCATCCATATCTACAGGACAGACGCCTGTCAGCTCTTCGCGATCCTCGCTCGTATCGTCCGTCGTCACGATGCATGTCCGGTCAAAGCTGTCTAAAGCTACGATCTCAATATCCTTGATCTTGATAACGTCTCCTGGCTTCACAGTCACGCAGCGATCTTCAGGGACGCCCCATTTCTTCCACAGCTCTACGGATTTCTTCGGGCCGATGAAAGGGACCGGAACGACATCTCCCTTCTCATTGGTGGTAGACATACCACTCTTTAACACGTGCGCGGCCCATTCTGCAGACATATGGTCCTGATGGTAATGGGTAGCCAGCACCGCGTCCACCTGCTTAAAAGCGAAAGGGTCGATAACGAACGGGACATTCCGAAGGTTCGGCTGCATCATACGTCCTCCGCACATATTAGCCATCTGGTGTCCGGGAGCCATCTTGCCGTTCCCGTGGGTCCGTTTACCGTTCCCGCACCACAGGTCAATGGTAATATTCGCATTGCCCGGAGTCTTGAACCAGATGCCAGTACAGCCGAGCCACCACATAGCCACGTTGCCGGGAGCCACTGTCTCATTCTCGATATCTTCTACAAGCCAGGTCCCCCATTCGGGAAATGTGTTCATAATCCAGCTCTCCCTCGTGATCTCATCCACTTTGGACATCTTAAATCATCTCCTTTTCTTTTCATTTTTGAGGTTGTCCATATCTTATCTTTACACTTTTATTTTGTAAGATATGAAATAAGTTTGCAACTTATTATATGATTGCTTGGAACAATTTATGATTGTTCTGGCTGGATTTTAGAATTTTCATTAATTTTATACAGTATTTCCCCAAATTTTTAATATATATAGATTAAAATTTGGTATATTACACAATAACTAAGATATATTTAATATCGTTCTGATTGTTTTAGGACAATTTGAAAAGAATGTCATAATTTGTCGTTGCAAATAACAAATTATGACATTCTTTTAAGACGTTTCTTACAGGTTATTCCAGACTTCTCTTACGCTCTCTTTTACATTAAAATCTCTGCCTATCTCCTCTGCGATCTGTGCACTGTCCATATGGAATATTTCATACTCCTGCTTTTCCATAGCCACAAAAGCCGCAAACAGAAGAAGGCATAGGAACAGCCGCATCCCAAACGTACCTACCGGCGGCGTCTCCTCCTCGCCGTCATACAGACGGCCGTATACCGAGCCGAACCTGGGATGTACGGCGGGAGGCTCTCTCCTGTCGCTGTACATCATCCTTGTACGCTCTAAAAGCTCTTTTCTTCTTTTTTCAGACGAATTCATTCGGGCATAGCTCCTGACTTGCTCTTTCTTTCTCTATAAGTATGCCTTGTCTCTCTCCTATATTCTCAGGATTTTAATAATAGCTGTAAGAGCCGATCCCGATCACAGCCATCATGACGAACACCATAATAAGCGACAGCGCTGCCCCGATCGCAACGAAGATCAGCTGTGCGCGGCAGAAATTGCGCTTCGTGATATTCCCCTGCTTTCCAAATCCCCACACAATACATAATATAATATTAACGCATGGGATGGACATCAGAAGAAGGATCAATATCCACTCTCCCAGAGAGATCGGAGCATTATCCGCCTCCACACTGTACTCCTTAGCATATCCTGTATTGTTCCCTGTATTATAGCTGTAGTTATCCTGATACTGCTGCTGATAGTTCGTATTCTGATAGCCTTCCTGTTGCTGATAGCCCGTATTCTGCTGCTGATAGTTCGTATTCTGGCGGCCTTCCTGCTGCTGCGTATACGCAGCGCCGTTGGGATCTGCATAAAGGGTATTAGGGGCATCTTGCTCTGTGGCGGTACTTACATCCGTGCTATCAGGTACATTGTCAAAATTATTCTCCATAAGTATACTCCTCCTTAATATGGTATATAGTATCATACTATTTTTGCAATTGCAATAAATGAATCGCCCTCTGTATCATGTTGTATTTATAATAGCTCATAGGGGGCTCTCCCGGGAATTCTGTCGCCATACGGAACATATAAAACGCGATCATGCAGGACAGCGTAACGATCGCCGCCCACACAAGGGCAGGCATCTTCTGCTTCTTTAGGATATATCGCCCGGCGCACCAACAGACGAGAAGCGCCGCGATCGGATAAATGAACGGATGGAGCTGCCAGGCTCCTTTAAAGTCGAGCCCAAGCATCGCGCAGCCCGCCCGGGTAAGCCCGCAGGCAGGGCATGGAAATCCTGTGAGCACGACCATAGGGCACATGCTGTGCAATATCTTACGCCCAAACACAAAATAGGCGATGACTAACGCAATCGCCCATTTTGCTGACTTTATATCGTTTAGAAGCAGTCGGAACGCGTCCGCGCATATCTGTCTTAAGCTTCGTCTCTTCATAGCTCCTTAAGATTACTGAATGATCTTCTTCGGACATTTCGCAGCACATGCGCCACAGTTGGTACACTTCTCAGGATCAATGCGTGAAATGTTGTCAAGCACTTTCACTGCTTCGGCCTCACATACCTTCTCGCACATCTTACATCCGATACAGCCCACGGAGCATACCTTCATAACATCCTTACCTTTGTCCTTATTGTTGCACTGCACAAGGTGCTTCTGCTCATAAGGGACCAGATCGATCAGCTTCCTCGGACATGCGGCGATACATTTGCCACATGCCTTACATGCATCTTTGTCCACGATCGCCACACCGTTCACGACATGGATGGCGTCAAATGGACAGGCCTTAACACAAGTCCCCTCGCCAATACAGCCGTAATTACAGGATTTCGGGCCGCCGTTCTGCATCATATTTACCATAACGCAGTCACCAAGGCCATGATATTCATAATCCTGGCCTGCTTTATCACAAGTCCCGGCACATTTTACGAACGCCACCTGATGCACTTGGGCTCCTGCTTCCTGCCCCATGATCTCGCCAATCTTAGCTGCAACGGGCGCGCCGCCCACAGGGCATCCGCCCACTTCCGCCTCGCCTTTTACGATGGCGGAGGCAAGGCCGGAACATCCGGCATACCCGCAGCCTCCACAGTTGTTGCCCGGAAGCACGCCCAGGATGGCCTCTTCTCTTTCATCTACTTCTACTGCAAACTTCTTGCCTGCAAATCCTAGGAACACACCAATGAATAATCCGGTGCCGCCTACGATTATAGCAGCAATGATAATACCTGTCACGCTCATAGTACGCTCCTCCCTATATCAGGCCTGAGAATCCGAAGAACGCGATAGCCATAAGAGCCGACGTGATCAGTACGATCGGCGTCCCCCGGAAAGACTCTGATATATCATTGTATTCCATCTTTTCACGCAAACCTGCCAGGATCACAATCGCAATAAGGAATCCGACAGAAGTCCCGATGCCGTTCAGCACTCCCTGTAACAAAGAGTACTCTTTCTGCACATTTGTAAGCGCAACGCCAAGAACCGCGCAGTTCGTAGTAATGAGCGGCAGGTACACGCCCAGCGCCTGATAGAGAGAAGGCATCCCCTTCTTTAAGAACATCTCTACGAACTGGACGAGACATGCGATTACAAGGATAAATACGATCGTCTGCAAATAAGCAAGCTTTCCATCCCCATTCCCCGGGATTGCCGGGTTTACAAGGATATACTTATAAATCAGCCCTGCTACAAAAGAGGCGATCGTAATAACGAACACGACCGCGCCGCCCATGCCGGCCGCCGTCTCCACTTTCTTGGACACGCCAAGGAACGGGCAGATCCCCAGGAACTGGCTGAGTACAACATTATTTACAAGTGCGGAGCCGATTGCAATGATCAATAATTCTTTCATCTATGTACCCCTCCTATTCTTTCTCATTCCCCGTCGGGAATACTTTTCCGCTGCAGGAGCCGTTCGTGCAGGACTCGCAGCCTTCGCCGCAGCCCGCGGCCTCCGTCGTCTTCCTGCCCTTCTTTGCAGCGTTGTTCTTCACCTTATTCTGGAGAGCAGTAAGCCCTGCAAGGACAAGGAACGCTCCAGGAGCAAGGATAAAGATCGTGACCGGGACGTACCCGCCTTTGCCCGCCGCTTCGTCTGCAAGCGGAAGGATCTGCGCGCCGAAGATCTGTCCGGCCCCGATGACTTCACGGACAATACCGATGGCTGTAAGCCCCACCGTGAACCCGAGCCCCATACCGATCCCGTCGAAGATGGACGGGATTACCGGATTCTTGGACGCATAGCTCTCGGCACGGCCAAGGATGATACAGTTTACTACGATCAGAGGGATGTATAAGCCAAGCGCAGAATAAAGGCTTGGGATAAATCCTTCCAGAAGGAAATCTACAATTGTCACAAAAGATGCCACTACTACGATGAACGCCGGGATCCGAAGAGAATCTGGGATCACTTTCCGAAGAAGGGAGATGAGCAAGTTGGACATCACAAGCACGGCCGTCGTAGAAAGCCCCATCCCCACGCCATTGATGGCGGAAGTCGTGACCGCCAGAGTCGGGCACATTCCGAGCATCAGCACGAAGGTAGGATTCTCTTTGACGATACCGTTATATAATCTTTCCGTACACGTATTCATATTCGCCGCCTCCTCTACTGAAATACACTCTGGTAGTAACCAAGCGCAGCGTTTACTGCGTCTGTCACCGCCCTGGATGTGATCGTCGCCCCGCTGAGCGCGTCAATAGGCTCCCCGTCGCCGCCGTCTTTGGACACGACGAACTTCTCCGCCTGCTTTCCTTCATACTGCCCGTAAAATGCAGGTTCTTTCGCTTTCATGCCAAGCCCCGCCGTCTCGCTGATGTCCAGGATAGATATGCCGTTTACCGTGCCGTCTGCCGTAATGCCGACCGTAATCTTAATATCTCCGCCATAGCCCTCTTTTGCTGTTGTAGTGATCACATAGCCTTCCTCTCCAACAGTACAGACTTCATCGACTGTCGCATTGATGCCCAGCTCTTTCACGGAATCGGACGCCGCCGCTTCGTCAAGCTCAGCGAGCTCAAAATCATCCATCCCCGCCTCCGGGAACACTGCCTGCCACGCCTCCTTCTTGGCTTTCTCCTGCGCCTTTGCGATCGGCTCCTTCGTAATCTCATATACGAACCCGAGCCCTACGCCGGCAACAAGGGTGATGACTGCAAGGATAAGCGTATTCTTCATAATCTTATTCATTATTTCTCTCCTCCTTTACCAAATGGTTTTGGGAGAGTGACTCTCTCAATAAGCGGGACTAAAAGGTTACTGATGATGATCGCATAGGAGACTCCTTCTGCAGATCCGCCGAAGAGACGGAAAAGGCCCGTCAGGATGCCAAGGATCGCCCCATATACGATCTGGCCTCTCTTTGTGATCGGCGAGGTCACATAATCTGTAGCCATGAACCATGCTCCAAGCATCAGCCCGCCTCCGCACAGATGAGCGGTAATGTACTGCGGGTCAAAGAATCCCACCGACGGATTCTGGAACTGCCCGAAAATGCCGACGAAGACCGCAAATGTAACAATGTATGTACCTGGGATCCGAAGATCGATCACTCCCATGAGGATTAGGAAGATCGCCCCTATGATAATGGCGATCACAGAAGTCTCTCCGATCGTGCCTGGTATCGTCCCAAGGAGCATCTTCATAGAATCCACGCTCTCGCCGCTCTTTAAAAGGGCAAGAGGGGTCGGGCCTGACACTCCGTCATAGATAAAGGTAGTCATCTGTCCTGTGAAGGAGATCAGAAGAAAACATCTTGCTCCCAAAGCCGGGTTCATGAAATTCTGTCCAAGCCCTCCGAACAGCTGTTTTACGATCAGGATGCCGAACACGCTTCCAAGCGCTCCCATCCACCACGGGGCGTTCGCCGGCATATTAAGCCCCAGGAGGAGCCCCGTCACGACCGCGCTGAAATCGTTGATCGTAATCTTCTTGTGCATCAGCCTCTCATAAATGTATTCTGTAAGTACCGCCGACACGGTCGTGCTGATCAGCATAATAAGCGCCGGTAATTTAAAGTTATATACGCCGAAACCTGCCGCCGGAAGCAATGCTATGGCGACCATGAGCATAATATTCCCAGAGGTAGCTTTATCGCGTATATGCGGTGAAGACGACATCTTCAGCTTAATTTCACTCAACACTATTCACCTCTTCCTCTAATTTTACGTTTATTTCTTCTTGCGGTTCGCAAGCGCGATTTTTCTCATGGATCCGATGGCCTGCTTCAGAGGCCTCTTTGCAGGGCATACATAGCTGCAGGAGCCGCACTCCATACACTCGAGCCCCTCGTGCTTCGTAAATGTCTCTTCATCGTGATGCTCTGCGTAGTCTGCAAGCCTTGACGGGATCAGACGGCTCGGGCATGCGTCTACGCACCGTCCGCAGTTGATACACGCCGTAGGCTCGAACTTCGCCACCTCATCTTTCGTAAATCCGAGGATGGATGAAGAAGTCTTCGTCACCGGAACGTCTAAAGTAAACATGGAGAATCCCATCATCGGGCCGCCGGAGATGACCTTCTCAGGCTCGCTCTTAAACCCGCCCGCAGCCTCTACAAGCTCAGCCTGGCTGATCCCGAAAGGCACTTTGAAATTGCCCGGCTCGTTCACCGCGTCTCCGCTGACCGTCACCACACGCTCCATAGAAGGCTTGCCCTCTGTGATCGCACGGTTGATCGTGATCAGTGTCTCTACATTGTCCACAACACACCCTGCGTCGGCAGGGAGCATCGCGGAATTGATAGCACGTCCCGTCGTAGCATAGATAAGCTGGCGCTCTCCTCCCTGCGGGTACTTCGTCTTAAGCTCCGCCACCTCCATGCGGGGCTCGTCTTTTATCAGCTCCTTCAGCGCGGCGATACAGTCCGGCTTGTTATCCTCCACGCCGAAGATCCCCTTTGCGTTGTCAAAAAGCTTCAGGACCGCCCTCATGCCGCCCACCAGCTCTTCAGGGCTCTCTGTCATGCGGCGGTAGTCAGCAGTGATATATGGCTCGCACTCTGCACAGTTCGCGATAATATACTCAATCTTGTCCGGCTCTTTCGGAGAAAGCTTCACTCTCGTCGGAAAGCCGGCGCCGCCCATACCGACTACTCCTGCCTCTCCGATCACGTTTAAGATCTCCTCTTTTGTCATCTCGTCCAAAGGCTTTACTTCCGGATATGTGACTTCTTCGTATTCCCCGTCATTCTCGACCACGATGCTGTTGACCTTGGCTCCCGTCGGATTGAAGCGCGGCTCTATCGCCTTTACCGTTCCCGAGACAGACGCGTAGATCGGCGCAGATACGAACCCGCCGGCCTCTGCGATCCTCTGTCCCTTAAGAACGCGATCGCCAACTCCTACGATCGGACTGGCAGGCGCTCCGATATGCTGTGAAACCGGATATACCAGCTCGCCTTTCGGCTTCACTTCAACAATCGCCTTGTCTTTCGCCAGGCTCTTGCCGTCATCCGGGTGGACCCCACCCTTAAATGTTAACAATGCCATTCCTTTATCCTTCCCTTCCTAGAATCTCTTCTATTACTATACATGAAAACGCCTGTTTAATCCAGTATTGGTACGACATTTTCTTGTACATTTCGCAAAACATCTCGTCGTTTTTTTAACATGTTCCCTTGTAAGCTGAGGGTAACAGCATGAAAAACAGGAGCGGTCTGCCCCTGTTTTTAAATTCACGATTATCTACTTAAATAGACCGAAGCTTATTCTTCCGATAAGCCTTCCTCTGCGCCGTCTTCTGATGCTGATTCCAGAACCTTCATGCTGAGGCTTATCTTCTTGTCGCTCTCATTAAGATCTACGACTCTGGCAGTAATCTCCTGGCCTACGCTTAAGACATCTGACGGCTTATCCACATGAGCCCTCGAGATCTGCGACACGTGGAGCAATGCGTCAACGCCTGGCGCAAGCTCTACAAATGCACCGAAATCTGTCATCCTTGCGACCCTTCCTGTAACCTCTCTGCCTGGCGCATAGTCCTCCGCCGCGTTCGCCCACGGATTCGTCTCCGGGAACTTAAGGCTCAGGGCGATCTTCGTATCATGGATATCTTTCACCAATACTTTCACCGTATCGCCGACTCTGAATACTTTCTTCGGATTCTCAACACGTCCCCAGGACATCTCCGAGATGTGGAGAAGCCCGTCTACGCCTCCAAGATCGATGAACGCGCCAAAATCTGTCACATTCTTCACAGTACCTTCCACAGTATCGCCCACATTGAGCTTCTCGAAGAGCTCTCTCTGCCTCTCCGCCCTCTCTGCTACAAGCAGCTGCCTTCTGTCGCCGATGACGCGGTTCCTTCTCGGATTGAACTCGCTGATCACGAATTCGATCTCCTGTCCCTGGTATTTGCCAAGGTCTTTCTCATAAGTGTCAGACACCAGGCTGGCAGGGATGAATACTCTCGCCTCCTCGACCACGACGCTTAAGCCGCCGCCTAAGATCTGTGTCACAGGCGCTCTTAGCACCTCGTGGCTCTCAAATGCTTCGCGCAGCCTTTCGTTGCCTTTCTCAGCCGCAAGCCTCTTGTACGTCAGCAGGACCTGTCCCTCTCCGTCGTTTACCTTCAGCACCTTTACCGTCATGGCGTCCCCTACGGACACCATAGTGGTAAGATCCGCCGCGGAGTCATTCGTGTACTCGTTCTTCGTAATGATGCCGTCTGCTTTGTATCCGATATTCAAAACGATCTCGTCAGGCTTTACATCAATGACCGTCCCGTCCACGACTTCTCCATTCCTGATCGTCTTAAATGATTCTTCCAACATCTGTTCAAATGATAATTCTGACATTATTTTGAACCTCCTCAATTATTTTGTTGGGCGTGGATGCCCCTGCTGTAATACCTACTGTTTCCACGGACCTTAATTGATTCATATCCAAATCGTCAAGTGTCTGTATATAGTACGTATCCGCACATGCATTGCTGCAGATTTCAAATAGCTTCTGGGTGTTGGAGCTCCTCCTGTCGCCGATGACGAGCATCGCCTCTACCCTCTTTGCAATGCCACGCGCCTCTTCCTGACGCTCTTTCGTAGCACTGCATATCGTATTTAAAACGATTACATTATACATCTTTTCCGATATAATTTCAACCAATTCTTTGAATTTATTGTAATTAAATGTCGTCTGCGAAACAATACAAACCTTATTGGACGCGATTTTAAACCTTTCTGCCTCCTCCGTAGTCTGGACCACAGTCGCCCCGTCCCCTGCCCATCCTTTGATGCCCTCGACTTCCGGGTGGGAGCCGTTCCCGATAATAACGATATGATACCCTTCTGCGCTCTTTTTGGCCACGATCTTATGGATCTTCTTTACAAAAGGACAGGTGGCGTCTACATAGGGGATCCCCTTTTCCTCCAATATATCGCAGATGGCTTTTGGCACTCCGTGGGAGCGGATGATGACAGTACCGTCTTTCAGATCCTCCAGCTCCTCCACAGAATGTATGACCGATACTCCCCTCTCTTCCATATCCTTAATGACTTCTTCATTATGGATGATGGGGCCGAAAGTATAGACGCGCTCTCCCTTATGCTTTTCTGCCTGCTCATACACCATCTCCACCGCCCGCTTTACTCCAAAGCAGAAGCCCGCCGTATTCGCCAGCTCAACTTTCATACTATATCCTCTTTCTTCCCTGCTGTCTGCCGGGAGCATTTTATTTGCAGAGAGCCACGATCGCCGCGGCCACCTCCTCGATGGACATATGAGAGCTGTCTATCAGTACCGCGTCTTTTGCCTGCTTAAGAGGAGCCGTCTCTCTCGTCATGTCCCGCTCGTCCCGGTCTCTTATATCCTTTTCTATCTCAGCAAGGTCACAGGCAACGCCTTTTTGCGTAAGTTCATCATATCTGCGCTTTGCGCGAGTCTTTACGCCGGCCGTCAGGAACACCTTCACGTCCGCGTCTGGAAGCACGCATGTCCCGATGTCGCGCCCGTCCATAATAACGTCCTTCTCTCTCGCCATGTTCTGCTGCAATGCCAAAAGATGTGCGCGGACTTCCGGTATCGCCGAAGACATGGAGGCCATGTTGCCCACCGCCTCATCCCGAAGCCTGGCGGTGATATTCTTCCCGTTTAAATATACTTGCTGCGCCCCATCCTCATATTGGATGGTCACATCCGCGCTTTTTACCGCCCCTATGATCCCCGTCCTGTCTTCCGGGCTTACGCCCATATCGAGGAAATGGACGGCGAGGCCTCTGTAGAGCGCCCCCGTATCTACATAAATATATCCCTTCTCCTTCGCCACCAATTTCGCGATAGTGCTTTTCCCTGCTCCTGCAGGGCCGTCGATCGCCACATTATATCCCATATCCTTCTCTCCTTTCTTCATTCCCGGCCGAATTCCCCGCTGCGTAAGCGGTAGACCACGCAATCTGCAAGTTGAACCCTCCGGTCAGAGCATCCAGATCCAGCACTTCCCCGGCAAAATAGACGCCTTTTGCAAGCTTAGACTCCATCGTCCCCGGATCTACCTCCTTCGTCTTTACGCCCCCTCTTGTGATGATCGCCTCGTTATAGCCCCGAAGCCCGGTAAGCGTCAGACGAAAATGCTTAATCAGCTCTACGAACGCCCTTCTCTCTTCTCTTGAGATCCCATGCACTTTTCTGTCAGGATCGATCCCGCTTACCTCTATCATAACCGGGATTAATTTCGTCGGGAACAGCTTTCCAATCGCGTTCTTAAACTGTCTGTTCCGATTCTCCTCAAAGTCCCGAAGCACTCTTTTATCAAGCGCCTCCACATCAAGCGCCGGCTTCAAGTCGACCTCAAGAACAAGATGCTTCTCTCTTAGCTTCTTCCCTATATATGCGCTGGCGCTGATGAGCAGAGGCCCGCTAACCCCGTAATGGGTGAACAGCATCTCCCCAAATTCCCGGTACAGCTGTTTTTTCCCATCCCAGACAATGACTTCTACATTCCGAAGGGACAGCCCCTGCAGTTGCAAGATCCATGGCTCCGCCGCTTCCACAGGCACAAGACACGGCATACAGTCCGTAACTTCATGCCCGAGGCTCCTGGCAAAACGATATCCGTCCCCGGTAGAGCCGGTCGTGCGATAAGAAAGCCCTCCCGTAGCCACGATACAGGCATCGCCTTCCACTGCGCGCCCATCTGCCAGCATCAGCCTTGCAAATACGCCTCCTGCTGTTTCTACAGCCTTCACTTCCGTATCAAGATGTACCTTCACGCCAAGCCTTAAGAGCTCCCTCTCAAGCCCCCGGATCACATCGGAAGAATGATCGGACACCGGAAATACCCGGCCTCCCCTCTCTACCTTCGTCTTCACGCCAATATCTTCGAAAAAGCCGATCACATCCTGATTTGTATATCCATAGAAGCTGCTGAACAGGAAGCTGCGGTTCGTGACCACTGACTGGAGCAGCGTGTCCATATCGCAGGCATTGGTGATGTTGCATCGCCCTTTCCCGGTAATGAACAGCTTCTTGCCAAGCTTCTCATTTTTCTCATATATGGACACATCGTGCCCGTTCCTTGCGGCCCACACTGCCGAGAACATCCCGGCTGCGCCCCCGCCTGCGACCAATATCTTTGCCATCAAAAAACCCTCATCTTCAAGATTTGTCGGAAAGCTTCACCGTATCGCCGATCATATTCAGCTCATCTTTGCTGTACACCTGATATTCGTCCCAGATATCCTCCAATGTCTCAAGGGTCGTGATGACTTCCTTTTGTTTCTTCATACACAGCGCCACTACAAGAGCGTTCACGACGCTTAAAGGAGCCACCAGAGAATCTACGATGGAGGCCATATCGCTTCTGGCGATCAGGTTGCAGGAAGAATACAGGTTCATAGGCGAATGTATACTGTCTGTCAGGGTGATCACTTTCGCCTTACGGTTGCTGGCGAACTCCATTGCTTTTAGGGTCCGCATAGAATAGCGCGGAAAGCTGATCCCGATCACCACATCCTCCGGGCTGACCCGGATCATCTGCTCAAATATCTCACTGGAGCTGTTCGTGTGCACTGCCGTCACATTGTCGCATACCAGGTTCAGGTAAAACGACAGGAAGCTGGCCAGAGGCGCGCAGCTTCGGATGCCGATGACATAGATCCTCTTTGCTTTCAATATAGTGTCCACAGCCACCTCGAACGCGTCCTGGTCAATGCTCTCCATTGTCAGCTTGATCTTATCTATATCCGACCGCAGCACCGTGGAGAGGATCTCCCCCTGGCTGATGCGCCCGTATGTCACTTCCATGCGCTGGATGGAGTTCAGCTTCGTGCGGACCAGCTCTCCTAACGCTTTCTGGAATTCAGGATATCCCTCATAGCCAAGAGCCATGGCGAACCTCACGACCGTAGACTCACTGACGCTCACCTCTTCACCCATCTTGGCCGCGGTCATAAAAGCCGCTTTGTCATAATCTTCCCGGATAAAATCCGCCAGCTTCCTCTGTCCCTTGCTGAATTTCTGATAGCCGTCTTCCAATTTTTTCAGTAGCTCATTTTTATTTCCCATAATATTTACTGCCCTCTTCTATAATCACACAAAATTTATTATAAATGGAAAAAAAGGATTAATCAATGTCTTTCTGCAAAATCTAAGCCCGGGCAGGGCGCGTAGCAATTGGTAGGCAGCGTAGGAATTGTAGATAGGAATGCTCGGACGCTCTCTGCCCGCAAGCTCCATCTGCAAAATCTATGCCCGGGCAGGATGGTCGGCGAGAACGCCTCCCATCTGCCGGGCTAACATTTTCCAAGATAGATCTTCCGGGCCTCCCGCTTAACCCTCGCTTATCCTATCTACAATCCCCACGCTAATCTACATACTTACAGACTCCACATTTTTGCTAAAAAGGAAGTCATACGCTCTGAGCCATATAAGATCTAAGCGATCCTCTATGTAATCTGAAATGGCGGGTTACACGCCTGTCTTGGCATGTACTGTAAAACCGCCCCGGGCATATATAGTTGCATAAGCAAGGACAGAGCGCGTAGTAATTTGTAGGCAGCGTGGGGACTGTAGATAGGAACTCTCGGACGCTCTGAATCGTGATATCTAAACGATCCTCTATATAATCTGAAATGGCGGATTACACGCCTGTCTTGGCATGTACTGTAAAACCGCCCCGGGCATATATAGCTGCATAAGCAAGACTTCAAGTGGAGCGTTCTGAGTACAGTTTGTTTTGATTGTTATTTTCTTTATGCGAGTCCCTTTGGACGAGCATATAAGAAAATCTACAATCACTCAAACGGACGAAGTAAAGCGTAACGGTCTTGCGGTGCAGCTATATATGCCCGGGGCGCTTTTTCCATAACACTCTCAAACGGACGAAGTAAAGCGAAGCGGTCTTGCGGTGCAGCTATATATGCCCGGGGCGCTTTTTCCATAACACTCTCAAACGGACGAAGTAAAGCGTAACGGTCTTGCAGTGCAGCTATATATGCACGGGGCGCTTTTTCCATACACTCTCAAACGGACGAAGTAGAGCGCACTGGTCTTGTATTATAGCTATATGTACACTGGGGGTACCCTCAGTGTACAAGGGCACACACGGTCAATACAGAGTAAATTTTGCGTCCTGCTTCGTTACTTTCGCTCCGCGTACGCCCTGTACGCGTCGTTCAAGTGCCTTGCAGGCCACAAAATTTATCTCTGTATGACTCTTCGACCTCAAACGGAGATAATTCAGCTATTTTCTAGGCAGACGATGGAGGCGTACTGGACGTACGCCGATTGAGGATAACGCAGAAAATAGCTGAATTATCCCGTTTTGAGGCGTGTGTCCCCTTGTAAACTGAGGGTAATTAAAGCTGATACAAAATCTCTCCGATATCTCCATTGATACAAATGGATTTGTTTTTTATTTCATCAGGCGCATATGCCTCTCCATAGTTCAGACAGACATAAACAGCGTCTTTCCACTCGTGTGCCATACGCCAAAAGCTATATTTTACTATTGTTGGCGTATTGAATCCGACGGCTGCCTCTAAAAACATCACTTTCATATCCTGATGTCCACGGAGAAATTGTGCATACCGTTCTGAAGCCAAATGCCATCCTCTATCCTCCACAAATGTGTGATCCGCTCGAAGGTTCATGCTCATAGGCTCCCCGCACTTCGGGCAATGGGGGACAAGGTCTGACGGAACCGTCATTTTAGGTGATACGCCTTTTGGCAAGATCAATGTACCATCCGTATCAACGACATAGCCCTGCGCTTCAACCATTTCCCGAATAATGGATTCATTATCATAAGTATTCTGATGACAAGGCTTGCTGCACTGAAACAAGCCATAATCTCCCTGTGTATAGAATAACCGGTGTTTATCAAAGCCGGCTTTTTGGAAACAATGGTCTACATTCGTTGTCAGCACGAAATAATCTTTGTCTTTCACCAGGCCGTACAGTTTATGGTAGACTGGCTTCGGAGCATCTATATACCGGTTGATATAAATATACCGGCTCCAGTAAGCCCAATGTTCTTCCAGTGTATCATAGGGGTAGAAGCCGCCGGAATACATGTCGTTGAAATGATACTTTTTGGCAAAGTCATGGAAGTATCTGTCAAAACGTTCTCCCGTATAAACAAGACCGGCAGAAGTAGAGAGGCCTGCGCCTGCGCCGATAACGATCGCGTCAGCGGCCTCTACTTCTTTTTTCAGCTTATCTATCTGCTCTAAGCAATCTTCTGTATATATCGTAATCCCTCTCCTTAAAAACATTGAATATCACCTCTATCCCGCTTTTTTTCTGTCCCTTAAACTCTTTTACCGTCTGTATTGCGATCTCAGCCGCTTTTTCATTAGGAAAATGGAACTCCCCCGTTGAAATACAACAAAAAGCGATACTTTTTATGCCGTTCCCCTCCGCTATCTCCAAACACGATCTGTAGCAGGACTCAAGTAGCCTTTCATCATTCTTCGTTACTCTGTCCTGGATGATCGGTCCGACCGTATGGATCACAAAGCGGCAGGGAAGGTTATAAGCAGATGTGATCTTTGCCCCGCCTGTCGGCTCATCATATCCTTGTTCTCTCATCAGCCTGTCGCAGGCAAGGCGAAGCTGTACGCCGCTAAAAGTATGGATTTGATTATCAATGCAATTATGACAAGGACAGAAGCAGCCAAGCATCTGGGAATTGGCAGCATTTACGATCGCGTCGCAACCAAGTGTCGTAATATCGCCTTTCCATAAATAAATATTTTTTTGTATAGGCGGCAGATCGGTAAGCGCAACAATCCCTTTCCTTACAGCTTCTTCCTGCAAATAAGAATCCTGCACCTCTAAAAAATCGTCGCTTACGGATATTGGCATACGGATATTAAAAAGCGAACGAAGCAAGTTCTTTTGTCCCTGCTCACTCGCCGGTATATTCAAATTTGCAAATCCAGGCTGTTCTCTCAAAAGAGCCTTAATCAAATAAATCCTTTTTTCTGTCTGTGTCATCTCTTTATCCTTTCCACGGCTCCAGCTATCTGGCGGATCCAGGAGCCTCGCAGCTGGGATTACGAGGCTCCCGGAAGATTATCTTCAGAATTTTCCGTTCTGGTTCTGCCAGGACGCTCTGTCGGCTACCTTTTCCATCACATCCCAATGCTCTGCGATCTTACCATCCTCCACACGCCATAGATCGTAGTAAGCCGTGGACGCGCCGCCGAAAGTCCCTTCGCTTACAGCCAGTACAAAATTGCCCTGCGCCAGTACCTGATGTACCGTAGTATAGATCATTTGGACGCCTTGCTCCTCCAAAGCCGCCAGCGCCGCCCCTAGCCCAGACAATCCGTCTGCAATGCCAGTGTTATGCTGGATATAAATATCACCGTCAAAGTAATCCGGCGTCTTCTCAGAGTGGTTCCCTTGCATAACGTCGTAAAGGAATCTCTTTACAATCTCTCGGTTCTCCTCAGTCTTATCTATATCCGTTACTTCCATAGCTCCGTCAATCTGTGTCCTTCCAGAAGGATTTGGGGCAGAAGCCGCTGCAAGATTATCCCAATGTTCTGCAATCAGACCGTCTTTATCAAAACGGAAAATGTCAAAAGCAACCTGTTCTCCCGCCCCCGCAAAGTTATAAACCGTCTGCAAGAATACCTTGTCCCCATCTTCAAAAGCACGGATATTCTTTACTGTCGTTCTGACAGGAGCAGATGCAAGATAGGCTACAGATCCTACAAAGGCATCTCGTCCTGTAGCGTACGCAAGATTATGTTGGATATAATCCGATGCTAGCAATCTTTCTGCCTGTTCTGTATCTCCATTAGCAAAAGTGTGGATAAGAGCAATCGCTTTCTGTGTGTTCGTCATTTTTGTTTCCTCCTTAATATTGGCTTTGTTATCAGACAAATATAGATTTATCTACTTTACCCTTGTACACTGAGGGTAATCTTTCTTGAAGTATCGGAGCGGCCGTTCCTCGGACTTCCTGACTATATTATATTGGCGGTTCTTTTTATTGTAAAGAACGCACAATATTGTGGTATAGGCACTAAAAGGAAACTATTGGATAGCTGCCAGGGAGGAACGACATTGACACTATTTTGGTAATACAGTATAATCATGCTATAAGTTTCAAATAGAAACTATTATGCGGAGGTGTATGCATATGAAAACACAGGCTACAGTAAAAGAGCTGCCTGCTTGCCCTGTAGAGACAACGCTTTCTCTTATTGGGGATAAATGGAAAGTATTGATCTTACGCGACTTGCTCCCCGGCACAAAACGCTTTGGGGAGCTGAAGAAATCTATTGGAGGAGTATCTCAAAAGGTGCTGACCGCTCAGCTTCGGGATATGGAGGAGAATGGCCTTGTCAATCGTAAAGTATATGCAGAAGTGCCGCCAAAAGTAGAGTATTCACTTACTGATCTCGGACATAGCTTAAAGCCGGTTCTTGATGCGCTATGGCATTGGGGAGAAGAATACAAAGACTCATTGTCTATCTAGAAAATTTAAGTTTGGGCAGGGCGCGTAGTAGTTTGTAAGCAGCGTGGGGATTGTAGTTAGGAACCCTCGGACGCTCTCTGCCCGCAAGCTCCATCTGCAAAATCTATGCCCGGACAGGGCGCGTAGTGATTTGTAGGCAGCGTGGGGATTGTAGTTAGGAACCCTCGGACGCTCTCTGCCCGCAAGCTCTTTCTGCAAAATCTAAGCCCGGATAGGACGCGTAGTGATTTGTAGACAGCGTGGGGATCGTAGACAGGAACCCTCGGACGCTCTCTGCCCGCAAGCTCTTTCTGCAAAATCTAAGCCCGGCCAAAACGGTCGGCGAGAACGCCTCCCATCTGCCGGGCTAACATTTTCCAAGATAGATCTTCCGGGCCTCCCGCTTAACCCTCGCTTATCCTATCTACAATCCCCACGCTAATCTACATACTTACAGCCTCCACATTTTGCTTAAAAGGAAGTCATACGCTCTGAGCCATATGAGTATCTAAGCGATCCTCTATGTAATCTGGAACGGCGGATTACACGCCTGTCTTGGCATGTACTGTAAAACCGCCCCGGGCATATATAGCTGCATAAGCAAGACTTCAAGTGGAGCGTTCTGAGTACAGTTTGTTTTGATTGTTATTTTCTTTATGCGAGTCCCTTTG